>NZ_JACFOY010000001.1:0-2167500 GCF_016102285.1 Bartonella sp. M0177
AATGATGAACCTGTTCCAGCAGCACAGATGCCGGCTCCCAAGCTCATCTCGCTGTTACATAGAAATGATGAACCTGTTCCAGCAGCACAGATGCCGGCTCCCAAGCTCATCTCGCTGTTACATAGAAATGATGAACCTGTTCCAGCAGCACAGATGCCGGCTCCCAAGCTCATCTCGCTGTTACATAGAAATGAAGAACCTGTCGAAGCTGTTCCAGCAATGCAAACTGCTTCTCCGGAAAAATTTCCTAAGCGTAGAAATATGGGCATGAGCATTTGCGAAATTTTACAAAAATTTCGAATTTCGTTGTATGTTTGGCCAATAGAAAGAGAAGGGAAAGAAAGTAATATAAATAAAGCAATAGGAAAAATTTTTTTCATGCGGGCTAGCTTTTTTACAGTTCATGGGCATGAATAGATTAACTCTTGTTCAGTTTCCATGATAGTCGTTTTCTGCAGATGCGTTATAGTCCGAACAATTTTTTCAAGTTCCCGCTTGCTTATTATCAGAATAAAACCAATTGTTAGAATGATATCGCGAATATATACCGTACAAACACTTATAATAAAAAATTTTCCTACAAAACTTATCGAATTTAGAAAAATTACCCATATTAAAAGAACGGGGAAGTTACCGGATTGTTTTCCCCGTCCTTTCCGGTTTGATGTTTGGCAGAGCTTTAATAGCTGCTTGCCTCATTAAGAGCGTCAATATCCTCTTTACTCAAATTTATCATTGTTGCTTTGACGAGGCTATAAAGTTGGTCAAGCTTTGTGGCACTCGCTATTGGCGCCGTTACGGCAGGTTGTGCAATGAGCCACGCCAAGGCAATCTCGGCTTGTGTCACATTATGTTTTTCACTGATCGTATCGAGAGCGTTCAGAATACGCATCCCGCGTGGATTGATATATTGTTCAACTCTTGAGCCGCGTTTATGCCCTGCAAGATCGGCTTTTGAACGATATTTGCCTGAGAGAAATCCGGAAGCAAGGCTATAATAGGTGATAACACCGAGACCGTATTTTTGTGCGGTATCGGCCAATTTTCCTTCGAATGTGTTCCGGTCATAGAGATTATATTCGGGTTGCAATGTTTGATAGCTTGGAAGATTATTCTTCCTGGCTGTTTGCATTGCATTTTCAAGTTGCTCTGCCGTTATATTGGAGCAGCCGATAGCGCGAATTTTTCCTGCTTTCAAAAGCTTGCCATAGGCCTCGAGAGTTTCTTCGAATGGTGTATCAGGATCGAACCAGTGTGACTGATAGAGATCAATGACATCAATATTCAAACGGCGTAAAGAATCTTCCACAGCCTGCTCTATCCAGCGGGCGGAAAGGCCTTTATGGCCGGCTATGCCCATATCCGAACCGACCTTGGTGAAAATATAGAATTTATCTCGTTTGGACGGATTTTGTTTTAGCCACTTCCCGATGATGGTTTCCGATTCGCCGCCTTTGTTGCCTTCAACCCATGTCGAATAGGCGTCGGCTGTATCAATGGCATTCAATCCGCTTTCGGCAATTGCATCAAGCATCGTGAAAGATTGCTTCTCATCCAGAGTCCAACCAAAGACATTGCCTCCAAAAACGAGCGGAACAATATTAAAACCTGTATTTCCTAAAGCGCGATGTTTCATAGAACGTCCTTTCATTGTTTGTTGGCGGTAACCGAACGCAAATTAATCGCGAGCAACGGCGTCTTTTAAAGGTAGTCACGGTTTTGGCTTGAGGGAAAGTGTTTCACAGTGTTTTGATAGTTTTCATGGTTTTGTCAGAATTTAACCTTAAATTGACGATTATTTTCTTTTTCGAATAAAGTTTGGTATGGTCACGCGAGTAAAATGCGTGAAAGTCGAATGATTGGATTAAATTTCATGGGCAGGCTGGATAGTTTTATGTCTGTTAAAACATTGGTTCTTCCGTGCCTTTTGATGTTTGCCGGTTGTGCAACACAAGCCACGGCGTGGACCGAGAAAATCACCACTCAAAAAGTTGAACTGCCAACAGAATGTGCCGGCTGGCAGAAAATCGACGTAAAGACAAGGACGCGCTATTTTATGATGAAAGAAGATCAGCGTGCGCTGGTCGATATTGATGCGCATAATTTACGAGGGAAAAATCTGGGTTGTTGGGACAGGAATGTACAGCCGTCTTCGGCACAGCCTTTGATACAAAGTCCTCAGACCCAGTCAGGTGCGTTGACTTCAAGTCAGGCACAATAACGCTTTAGGGTTGCTATTTGGACATATTGACGTTCAGATCATTTTACGAAACACCACTTGGCGAAAAGGTTTTTTCGACCATTACCAATAAACTTGGATTAAAAGACCGTGATGTTTCCGGTGAGCGGGTGATGGGACTGGGTTATGTCACCCCTTATCTTCAATGGCTTAAACCACGGGCAGAGAGGTGTTTTGCTTTTATGCCGGCGCGTCAAGGAGCCTGTGTGTGGCCTTCTGCAGAAAAAGTTGCAACGGCCTTGGTCTTTGAAGAAGATTTGCCCTTGCCGGATTCTGCTGTTGACCGGATTATGCTCGTCCATTCACTGGAATTTGCCGAAAATGCCCGCGAAATGCTCAGTGAAATGTGGCGTGTATTGGCACCGAACGGGCGCATAATCATCGTTGTACCCAATAGACGAGGTCTTTGGGCCAGAAATGATCATACGCCCTTTGGCAGTGGCCAACCTTATAGCCGCCAGCAATTGTTATTATTGTTACACGAAACCAATTTTAGCGTCGTCAATATTGGCGAAGCGCTCTATTTTTCCCCGTCCGGTCGCGCATTGGCTCGCGGTTTTTCAGCAATTTATGAGCCATTGGCGAGGAACTTTTTCCCGTATTTTGGCGGAATTATCGTCTGTGAAGCCCAAAAACGCCTGTTTCAGGGATTGCCGGTACATCGTCGCCAGTCGCGTCGGGTATTTATACCGGCTCTGTCGCCCCAGATTACCAATCGTAAACCTTCTCATGCTGTCGAAATCAGAAGTGAGCACGAGAGTTCGGATTGGTAAAACCCTGCTTGATTGGCCCACCGATAGGCCGTACCTATTTTATTGATTTTGCGGGTGCGAGATAGGAAACGCCCAATGAAATTCCTCTATTTTTTTAAAGGGGGTTTGCCCTATTTTATCGGGAAGACCGGCTTTTAACCCAGAGGCTTATTTTTTAAAGGTGCGCTGCTTTTTTGAATTTGTCGCGATTTTTCGTTTCACAAACATGTTACATCCGGTCTTTTTTGTTTCGAAAAGCCGATTTCGGCCCTATTTCAGTTCGGGCATCCGGTTGATATTGTTGGCAAGCTCGTGAATCCGGTCGTTCACATAGTCATAAATATAACGGGTAATGTCAGGAAACTCTTTTATTAACCGAAGGAAGACCGTGCGTTTGATTTCCAAAACTTTTGAATTGGATTGTGCGATCGCTGTAAATGGACGATTGATCTCGGTTACCAAAGCAAGCTCGTTAATGAGCGCATTTCTGTTGATGATGTCGATCGGTTGTCCGGAATTGTTGTTTTGCCGGTAAAGATTGACAGTTCCTGAAAGAACAACATAGGCACTTTCGGCAAGTTCGCCTTCTTTGAAAATCATTTCTCCTGAAGCAAATTCCTGTCGCTCGGCTCCGAATATCAACAGGCGCAGTTGTTCCGGTGTCATTTTGTTGAAAAAGTCGAACTTTTTCAATAAAATAATGTCATCATTAATTGCCACCGAAAACTCCCGACTTTCATAAACTGGCCTTTTATTGCTGCGGCCAATCCATTTCATGAGATTTCTTTGGAGCGTAAGCTTTGGTGAATAAACTCGTTAACAGTATTCACCGATGTTTACGGATTCAATCTATAGCCACCGCTATCGGTTATCAAGATTTGCGCATTAGCGGGATCTTTCTCGATTTTTTGGCGGAGGCGATAAACGTGAGTTTCCAAAGTATGGGTTGTTACGCCTGAATTATAACCCCAAACTTCCTCCAACAGAGTATCACGGCTTACAACACTGTCTCCTGCACGATAGAGGAATTTTATGATGGCGGCTTCTTTTTCGGTCAAGCGGATCTTGCTACCTTTTTCGTCAATAAGCAATTTTTGTCCAGGCTTGAATGTATAAGGCCCTACCTGGAAGGTCGCATCTTCGCTCTGTTCATGTTGGCGCAATTGCGCGCGGATACGAGCCAGCAAAACAGCAAACCTGAACGGTTTTGTTACATAGTCATTGGCACCGGCTTCAAGACCGAGAATAGTATCCGAATCGGTATCGTGACCCGTTAACATGATGATCGGTGCGCGGAATCCTTCCTGACGCAATTTTTTTACAGCTTCACGGCCATCAAGATCGGGTAGACCGATATCCATAATAATAAGATCTACATTTTCGTTTCTTGCGGTTTCAAGACCTTTTGCAGCCGTACTTTCCTGAAGAACATTGAATTCTTCATGCATTTGTAGTTGCTCTACCAGAATAGAGCGCAGATCCTCGTCATCATCTACAATCAAAAGGGTGCGATCGGTCATTTTCTGTCCTTATAAAAAACGCTATCGGCGTTATGTAATAATTGCAGTCACAATCACGAAAAACTGAACATCATGCAAGTGCCTTTAATCAGAAATCCGTTAAAAACACCAAAAATTGTTTCGTTTATCGCTGTGCGCAAGAAATGCGGTACAACAACAAAAGGAATTTTGGCAATTGGCCAATATCGTTTTTTGTGCGCTTTGGGCAGAAACGGTTTTTCAGCCCGAAAACGCGAAGGTGACGGGGCAACACCCATTGCTGTTATGCCAATCCTTGGCGGTTTTCGAAAGAATAGTTTTCGTAGTCTACCACATCATCCGTTAATGCTCCACCGTGTAAAATTATCTGATGGATGGTGCGATCAGCCATGGTCTGCCAATTATAACCGTCCGGTAAAGCTGCCTTACAGAAATAGCGCGGAAAAACTTTGTCGCACAGATGACCTTTATGACATGGTATTGATACCGGATTGGAATATCCGTTGCAGAATGCAAAACAATGGCAGTGCCATTTTTTTTCATCTGGCAAGGCCGGGTTTTGCTCCGACAGAAGGTTGTATTGCTGTCTCGCGGCGCACAATGGAGCGAATTCTGCCTTTTATATCGCGCAAAACAAAAATAATGACATTGGGAACGATAACAAGGTCAAAACCTGCGGGTGGACTTGCGAGAAGTCGTAAACGATAATATTCGCGCTTGATTTGGGCAAGAACCCCCGCTCCGTTATTGGCCGCGATATTTGACCAGAATAACGTGACTGCCCCTTCCTGTTCATTTCACAATCCACATTGGAAAGCAGCAATAATGTCGATGAGATTGAGTGACCAATTCGCAAGATTATTATAGAGATTTTGGATAAATCTATTTTTAAATTGGAAATTCAAAAGATGATGAATATTCACCATTGAATGAATTTATGAAATTTTCTTAGTGCATTTTCACTATAAAATAAGCGTGTGAGAAAACTAGTCTAATAAAATTCTATTTTTGAATGATCGATATTTTATAGATAAAATTTAACGATAAAATTGTTATTTTACATGACAATTTTTCTATCGGGAAAACAGAATTGAACAGAATAATAGTGTCACACCCTGCCGGTCTAGAAGCGCATATCTTTGAAAACAAATCACTCTATGGATAAAGTGCTGATCGGGAAGTTTCCCACCCCGATGTTTTCACGTGAAACACAAGAATAATAATCCTGAACCGGGATCATAAAGAATAGATGTCGGCTTAGCCGACATAGAAATAGTCGCTTCGATTATTTCAGGCTAATCAACATTATTTTGCAAGCAAGCGGCATTATTTTGCAAGCGAGCGGCCGATTTCCAGATATTTATCCCAGCGTTCTCTTTTCAGAGTGTCACCATCTTTTCCTGCCATGCCCTTCAATGCCGCTTCGATTACCTGACCGGCTGCGTCAATGGCTTCTTTCTTATTGCGGTGTGCACCGCCCAGAGGTTCAGGAATAATACCGTCAATAATTTTCAATTTATAAAGATCTTGTGCGGTAATGTGCATAGATGTTGCGGCATCTTTTGCCCGTGTGGCATCGCGCCATAAAATGGAGGCCGCTCCCTCGGGAGAGATGACAGAATAGATTGCGTGTTCGAGCATATAAACTTTGTTGGCAGCCGCAATTGCAATAGCACCGCCAGAACCGCCTTCGCCAATAATTACAGAAACGACAGGCACTTTTAATCGCAATGTTTCGGCTGTTGATTGGGCAATGGCTTCAGCTTGTCCGCGTTCTTCTGCACTTACTCCCGGATAGGCACCGGCGGTATCGACAAGGGTGATAACAGGAAGTGAAAAACGATCGGCCAATTCCATGATGCGCACAGCCTTGCGGTAGCCTTCCGGTCGCGCCGAGCCGAAATTGTAGCGCAATCTCGATTGGGTGTCGTAACCTTTTTCTTGTCCGAGATAGGCTATTGCCTGACCGTTGAAACGGGCAAAACCTGCTTGAATCGCTTCATCTTCGCCATATTTCCGGTCACCGGCCAGAGGTGTCACATCGGTAAAGAGTTCTTTTGAATAGTCCAGAAAATGCGGTCTATCCGGATGGCGCGCAACCTGCGCCTTTTGCCAGGGTGTAAGTTTTTTATAAAGATCTCGCAAGGCCGCCTGTGAGCGTTCTTCAAGACGGGATATTTCGTCCCCCATATCGACGCTACCTTTTTCCTGGGCTATTTTCTTCAGTTCGAAGATTTGCCCTTCCAGATCAGCAACCGGCTTTTCGAAATCAAGATAATTATACATCGGCTCCAACTTTTTATGATACCATTTTGGTAGTTTGTTTTAAGCTTTAACGGTGTCTTATAAATAACATAACATTTTCTTTACTCTGCATGAGAGCGCTCGGCAAGCGGGTGATGCTCATTTACAAGACTTTGCAGCTTTTCTTCAAGAACGTGGGTATAGATTTGTGTCGTAGATATATCCGAATGTCCCAGCAATTGTTGGACAACGCGCAAATCGGCACCGTGCTGTAACAAATGGCTGGCAAAAGCATGGCGGATAACATGTGGTGAAATGTTATGGGCATTGATTCCTGCGTCTATCGCAAGGATTTTAAGTTCACGCGCAACAACCTGCCGCGCAATATAACCCTGTTCGCTGTGGGCAGGAAAAAGATAGGGACTGTTGCTATCCGTTGATTTATCCCGCAATTCAAGCCAATTTTTGATTGCTTCCTTGGCTTTTCCGGATAAGGGCACCATTCGTTCTTTTGACCCTTTACCGCGGACGAGCAGAAAATCCGGCGCACCGCGAACAATGCGGACCGGCATAGTAACGAGCTCGCTGATACGTAAGCCTGTCGCGTAAAGCAGTTCGACAATGGTATGAAGCCGCATCGCTTTTTTATGTTCGGCCTCAGTCAAATCGGCACGTTGAGCATTTTTTTCAGCAAGATCACGCAGATTGTCCACCTGTTTTTCACTGATTATCTTTGGCAAATTCGGGTGTTTGCGCGGGGATAGAAGGTCGCCTGACGGGTCGTCATTGCGTAAACCTTCTGCATAGAGAAACTGGAAAAACTGACGCAATGTCGACAAACGCCTTGCTTGGGAAGTGGCAGCAAAACCGTTATTTTGCATAGATGCCAATATTTTTGTAAGTTGGTCCCTGCCAGTATCAATCAGAGATGTTCCCGCTCCTGCCAGTTCTTCATTTGCCCATAAAAGATCGCGTCGATAGGCTTCAAGTGTATTTTTCGAGGCGCCGCGTTCGGCGCTCATCATTTCGAGAAAATTGTCGATTGTTGCAGAGAGGTTCATTTATTGTCCTTCTTGGTATTTGAAGGCGTGGACATGTCTGGTGTTTCCGGACGGGAAGGCAAATTTCCGGCAGGTTGTGGAGTTTTCCGGAGATTAACATTATTTGAACCGTGGTCCGTCCCGTCATTCGGCTTTGTGTTAGCCGCTTTGCTATCGTGGTCACTGGATAATTGCCCCACGTTTTCTTGATCGGCTGTGTTTTTTTGATCAGTAGTGTTTTCCTGATCATTTGCGGGCTTTTGATCGCCTGAAACTTGAGACCCTGATACCTGAGACAGCGCCGAGCGATCACGCAAATGCAGATTTTCCGGTTGAATTTCGATTGTTATATCGGTGGTTACCGGTTTTACGATATAAACAAGTCCGACCATTGCAGCATAAACGAGTGCAACCAGAATGGCAAAAGCGATGAATAAACGAGTAAGAGTGGGCATACCGGCGCAAAATTATCCAAAATTGAAAAAGTTTTAAACACTATCATGCCTTATAAAGATTAACAGGGATTGACTTATTCCGAGATAAATGTCGAAACGAAATTATGAAAAGCAGATTTTCAAAAACTGGTCCAATGGCAAAAACCGCGCATCGACTGTTGTCTCATCTCGACGGTCGCTCGCTTGTTCTTGTCGGGCTCATGGGGGCGGGCAAATCCACAATTGGCAAACGTGTTGCGACCATGTTGGAGCTTCCTTTTCATGATGCGGATTACGAGATCGAGCAAGCAGCACGTATGACAATACCGGAATTGTTCGAAAGTTATGGCGAGCCTGCTTTTCGTGATCTCGAACGGCGGGTGATTCTCCGTTTGCTGAAAGAGGGGCCGATGGTGCTTGCTACCGGCGGCGGTGCTTATATGAACGGGGAAACACGTAAAGCCATTGCCGAGAAGGGTATTTCTATCTGGCTTCACGCCGAGCTTGACGTATTGATGGAGCGGGTATCGCACCGTCAAAATCGCCCCTTGCTGCAAAGGCCTGATCCGCGTGCCTTTATGGAAAAATTGATGGCCGAACGCTATCCCGTCTATGCTTTGTCAGATATTCGTGTAAGCAGTCGAAAGACGCGTCGCGACGTGGTTGCACGTTCTGTTATACGCTCTGTCGAAAGCTATCTTTCAAAACCTGAAAAACCGCAATAAAAGGCAGCTAAAAATGGAAAATCAGACAGTTAAGGTAACACTGGGGAAACGTAGTTACGATATTCTGATAGGCCCCGGTCTGGTTGTCTCGGCAGGTCACGAGATTGCCCGTCGTTTTCCGGGAAGACGTGTTGTTGTTGTAACAGACGAAAATGTTGCAGCGCTGCATTTGGGAATGTTGACACAAAGTTTGCGTGATGCCGGAATTGATGTGGTTCCGATAGTGGTCAAAGCCGGTGAAAAATCGAAATGTTTCGAAACACTGCAAAATGTAACAAATGATATTCTTGATAATCGTCTGGAGCGCGGCGATTTTGTTATTGCGTTCGGCGGTGGTGTTGTCGGTGATCTTGCAGGATTTGCTGCCGGAATTGTGCGCCGTGGAATGAATTTTATCCAGATACCGACGTCACTGCTGGCACAGGTTGATTCGTCGGTCGGCGGCAAAACCGGTATCGACACACGTCAGGGAAAAAATCTGATTGGTGTATTTTATCAACCGAAACTTGTCATTGCCGATACAGAGATTCTCGACACTCTCCCCGAACGGGAATTCAGAGCCGGTTATGCCGAAGTTGCCAAATACGGATTGATCAATCAACCGGACTTTTTTTCATGGCTTGAAAAAAATTGGCAAAAGATTTTTCTTGGCGGACACGAACGGATCGAGGCGATAGCCCGCTCCTGTCGTTCAAAAGCCGATGTGGTCGCCCATGATGAACATGAGGCGGGAGAACGTGCATTATTGAATTTGGGGCACACTTTCGGTCATGCCTTGGAAACGGTTACAAATTATGATTCGAATCGCCTTGTCCATGGTGAAGGGGTCTCCATCGGCATGGTTCTCGCGCATCAGTTTTCAAACTATCTCGGTCTTTGTCCTGCCGATGTCGCAACGCGGGTGGAAACCCATTTGAGTTCTGTCGGTCTTCCTGTGGCTTTGCAGGATGTTTCGGGCGGCGTGCCGGATGCCGCAACATTGATGAAAATTATCGCTCAGGACAAGAAAGTCGAACATGGCAGTCTGACCTTTATATTAACACGCGGGTTGGGCCAGTCATTCATTGCCAAAAACGTACCGCCGGAAAAAGTGTTGGCATTTCTTAAACAGAAACTTGGCGAAAAATGATTGATCGGAGCGGCTATATTGTTTAATGCTTCCACTGCGATGAAGTCTGCGTAGCTCAGCAGGATAGAGCACAGGATTCCTGAAACATTGAAATTGGGCGCTTCTCAAGGAAACTTTTGAAGCGGATCTGCTCAAAGTCGGGGAACGCTTATGACTTTTCAAAGTCATTGCCAATCCCGAGCCAAGCCCTCAAAAAGGGAAGGTGTAGAGACTGGACGGGCAGCACCTTACGGGTCAAGCCGATGGTGAAGGGACAGTCCAGACCACAAACGGTCATAGCTTGTTGACCGGCGGCGAAAGTCGAAGTGGTATGAATCCTGGGGTCGTGGGTTCGAATCCCACCGCGGACACCATCGTCATGATATTGCAAAATTATTGTTTATACGAATTATATGGAAATTGCTCCCCCCTCTTTTTCCCATCATGAAATCTGGAACACATAGGGACAATCGCCTTTGTTGCAGAGACTAAGATACAGTCATCTCAAGCATAAACTGTTGAAGGGTATTTCCTTCACCAAAGGTAAAATTTTGTTCCGATTATGAGGATCATCTCGTTTGATAGAAAACCGTTCCTTTTATGAAGATTAAACGGAAAGAAGGCTTCTTCGTTTTATCGTTCAAAATATTTTCCCTCGATTACCAGCAACAAAACCTTAATTATCGTTATGCACATAAAGCAAATTGTTTATTTTTTTTAAGCTACAGGAAGTTTCGAATATCGAATTTCAATATCTTTTATATGCGTTTGTTTTCCGAAATCATGGATTGAAAGCATATAATAAGGTTTATAGGCTCTATTTTTGGAAATTTTTAGCAAATTGAAACTATGATATAGATCGGAAAATTGAAATTTTAATAATTTTCCATTCGAAAAAATGATTTCATGATAAGAGTCATAAAAAATAGAATATTAATAAAAAATAAATAAGTATAATTTTCTTAAAATAATAAAAAATAAATTTTTGAGCGTTATTGCGTTATACGCGCGTAACGCAATAACAGAACCCTCTGGTTGATTATCATCTTGAATCCTGTATAACTGATTTTAAGGGTTATGAACGTTTCAACGTTATTTACTGAAAATTAACGTTGTTACATGGCAAGCTATTAACGTTGTCATTCATATGCCGCATGATGTAACCGGTTTTGTTGTTTGCGTATATTTTTGTATTGCTTCATTTCAGGCAGGGAAGACTGATGCGTTTTTTTAAGGTTTTACGGTTTTCGGTCGCGGTACTTATTGCAGTTGCGAGTGTTCTATTTTTTGCGCTGGCACCGGTGCAGGCCAAGTCCAATGCGGTTGAACTTCCGGCAATTGTTGTCGATGCGAATACCGGCAATGTCTTGTTTGCAAACCGTGCTGATGAAATACGCCCGCCTGCATCGATCACCAAAGTAATGACGCTTTATCTCGTTTTTGATGCAATACAGAGCGGCCGTCTGAATTGGAATACCGAAATGCCCGTCTCCCGACATGCAGCCAGCAAACCGAGGATGAAGCTCGGTATGCCTGCAGGTTCAAAGCTTTCGGTTCGTGATGCAGTCAATTCCATGATTGTTCTTTCAGCCAATGATGCGGCTGTTGTCGTGGCTGAATATCTTGGCGGAAGCGAAGAGAATTTCGCCCGTGTTATGACCTTGAAGGCAAGAAGCCTCGGTATGCGCAATACCACTTTCAAAAATCCGAACGGGCTTCCTGCACAGGGGCATGTTTCGACAGCCCGTGATATTGCTTTGATGTCGATTGCCATGCGTGAACATTTTCCGCAATATTATCATCTCTTCAGCCAACGTGAATTCGTTTACCGCGGTCAGGTCTATAAAGGCCACAATCGTGTTCTTGACAGGATTGACGGAGCAGACGGGTTGAAAACCGGCTTTACCGGTCTTGCGGGTTTTACCATTACCACCACAATTGCCAAGGACGGCAAAAAACTGGTTATCGTTGTTCTTGGTGGAACGTCGGGTCGCCAGCGTGATGATGTCGTTGTCTTGTTAGCCAATGCTTATATGGATAGTGCCAGCCGCTCGACCAAAAAACGTATTTTTGCCCAATGGAGTGTGGCTCAATCAGCCTGGCGTGGTCAGCCTCAACCGGCAATTGCGCAATCGGATAAAAGAAACGCTGAGATCGTAACCGCTTCTGTTAATTCACGTAGTAATCGGGCGGTCGAACCTGCAAAGACAGTTACCGAAACACGGTCTACCATATCCATTCCGGTCAAAAAAACAGTCAAAATGGAAACCGCTCCGACAACCATGGCTTATGCCGATGAAGGCAAAAAGACTGTTACCGAGATTTTGAAAAATGAAATACAGGTAAGCTACATTGTACAGGTAGCAGCACTACCGGATAAAGCTTCTGCCGACGGATTTTTGAAAACGGTACAAAAGTCTTTGAAAGATTCGAAAGTCGCTTCTCTCGGACATGTCGAGCCAGCCAAAGTTGACGGCAAAGAAGTCTATCGGGTGCGCTTTGGTTCGTTCGGCAGTGAAAGTGAAGCAAATGCAGCATGTGGCAAGATAACAGCGCAAGCATATTCCTGTTTTGTTGTCGCAAACTGAACACATAAAGCGTCAGTTCGAGTAGAAAACAAAATCGCACTGCTGTTCGAGTATGTCAGGCTTCTAACCGGCTATCATGACACCGGTTATTGTAACATTTGTCATTATTGCAGCGGTTTTTCTCAAGTGTAAAACGGGTTTCAACTCGGCTATCGCGAACACATATAGCTTGAAACCTTGTGAAGGTTTCGGGCTTTTCTATCGCCGATCAAAATTTGCGAAGATTCGAACCAATAGATGAGATTTGAGGTAAGTCGACTTTCACTTCAATATTTTATCGGATTAGATATTTGACTTCTCATCGGCTTTAGAAACCGTCGCCAGATTTTTAAGCGGCACAATTAGTCGGAATGACCTATAAAAAAAGGCGGGGGAAGCCCGCCTTTTTAGAAGTGAAATACGCAATAAGAGAAATTCTTTATGTCTATTATCGATTTTGATTGAACAAAAACCGGTTCATTCCGGCTTTTTCTCGTTTTGCGGTTCGGTTTTTGCGGTTGCTTCTTTTGGGCCGCCCTTGGAAACACCAACCATTGCCGGTCGCAATACGCGGTCACCAATAACATAGCCGGCCTGAACAACCTGTTGTACGGTATTGTTCGGAACCTCGGTATTCGGAATTTCAAACATTGCCTGATGAAAGTTCGGGTCGAATTTCTGCCCTTCAGGTTCAATTTTTTTGACGCCATTGCGCTCCAGAGCAGCCATCATGGCGCGTTCTGTCATTTCAACGCCTTCTGCCAAAGCATTGAGCCCTGTATCCTTCTCGCGTGCACCTTCGGGAATTGCCTGTAAAGCGCGGTTGAGATTATCGGAAACCTGAAGCATATCACGTGCAAAATTGGCAACAGAATAAGCTCTCGCATCGGCAACATCACGAGCCGTACGACGGCGCAAATTCTCCATCTCGGCAGCAAGGCGCAGAACCTGATCTTTCAGCTCGTCATTTTCGGCTTGCATGGCTGCAACCGGATCAGCACCTTCATCAGCAACCTGATCATCTTCGACTTCGGCTTTTGCTTCTTCCTTACGCTGTTTCAAAAAATCATCGGCCGCACGTTTCAATGCATCTCTGTCAGCCGGATTCTTTATGTCGCGGTTATTGATATCACTTTCAGCAGATTTCTTTTTTTCCTCAGACATAGGATTCCTACTTTTCGATAATAGTTGTTAAATTCGATATCGAAATTTTAGCGAGAAAAATCAAGAGGCAAACCGCAAAAGGAACGCTTAAAAAGGTTTGCTTCCCTGCTTTTAACCGATAAATGACAACCGGATGGAAATTTCACGCAACTCAAGCTTTTAGCAGGCTTTCAACCTTTTTTTTATTACTATTGACTGTGCAGGCCCGAAGCAGTTCGCCAGCTCCCTTATCGAGAAGCCGTTCCGCCAGAACCTTGCCCATTTCCTCAACGCCATAAGTACAAGTTGTCGCGTAATCGACAATCTGCTTCAAACCGTCAACACCCGTTACAGTGGCTTTCATGTAAAGCATTGTATTTTTCCATGTCGAGCAAACGCCGACAGGCAAGTTGCATCCGGCATTGAGATATTTCATCAATGACCGTTCTGCATCGGTTTCCGCACGTGATTTCTTGCATTCAATTGCTTTGAGAAGCCGCAAAATATCTCTGTCATCTTGACGGCATTCTATGCCAAGCGCCCCTTGGGCAACGGCATAAGGGAAGATTTGCGGATTGAGACATTCCATGCTGTCTTCAAAAAGGCCAAGCCGCTTCAATCCGGCAGCTGCAAGAATTGTTGCATCAATCCCGTTTTTATCGACAGCGCGGCGCAATCTCGGCGGTACATTGCCACGAACCGGCACAATTTCGATATCCGGAAAAAACGATCTGAGCTGGGCGGCACGACGAATGGAACCGGTGCCGATTTTGTGATGATTGCTGCGAATATCATCAAATTTCAAGCCGCATAGAACATCACGCGGGTCCTCGCGTTTTGGCACAGAGGCAAGAACAAGTCCTTCCGGCTGAACAGTTGGTAGATCTTTCAAAGAATGGACTACAACATCGACTTCACGGTTCAACAGAGCCTCTTCACCGCTTTTGGTGAAAACTCCGACATTACCGATATCCTGAAAACTTGTGTGCTTATCTTTGTCACCTACACAGCCAAGCAAAACAGTTTCGACTGTTAATGTAGGATCAAGCTCCCGCAACAGCTTAGCCACACTTTCCGCTTGCACGCGCGCTAACGCACTTTTCCGTGTTCCAAGCCTTATCCGCATAACTCTAAGCCTATTCCATAAATTTCAATGATCAAACTCTACACTCTTTAGAGCGTTTCTAAGAGTATCTAACTCAACTTGCGCATAAAAGAAAGTTCTCTTCGCTTAAATTGTGTTTCGAGGCGTCATTTTCAAACTTTAAGGCAGTTTTTCCTTAAAATGTCAGGAAAAGAAGCAAATGATTCTCCGCTTTTCGTGTTGATTATAACGTTTTTTTGAAGCGATATGTTGCAGGGCGAATGCGGAAATTCCGGATTATCTTTGTTCATCCCAGAAAATGATTCTGTGTTTTGCGAAACCGACCATCAAATGCATGATAACGCCAATAAGTGCCAGAATGACAAGAATGGCAAATTGACCGGCAATGTTGAACTGCTCGTTGAATTGCATAAGCATTTTGCCCAAACCCTTTTGTGCACCGACAAATTCGGCAACAATTGCGCCAATCAGGGCAAAGATAATGCCAAGGCCGAGACCGGCAAACACAAATGGCAGGGAAGCCGGCAATTTTACTTTCAGCAAAATCTGTATTTCGTTGGCACCGAATGCTTTGAGCATCTGGATTTCTTCCCGTCCTGCCGATTGTAAACCGGCAATCACGTTGATAAGCATCGGGAAAAACGAAATAAGCGCGGCCATAACAATTTTTGATGTGATGCCATAGCCGAACCATTGCAGAAAAATCGGTGCAAGGGCAACGGTCGGTATCGTCTGGAAAGCGATAATATAGGGCAAAAACGCAAGCTGGAAAACGCGAACCTGCGAAATAGCAACACCAAGAATTGCCGCAAGCACCATGCCGCAAATAAAGCCAAGCAAAACTTCGGCCATGGTAACACCGAGATTATCCCAGAAAAGAGCCGACTTTATCAGCCGGACAAGCTGGTAGAAGATGAGACTGGGCGGCGGCAAAAGATAGGCAGGAACCTCCCATAGCCGGACCGAAGTTTCCCAGAAGCTGACAACAAGAATAAAAACAACAACAACAAGCAATGCTTGAAGCGTTTTTTCATTTTTAAACATTGCCAGCCTTTCTGCGGTTTTGCCGATTTCTCAATCACAGGATTTGATGGATATGCAACAGCAGTTCAACAATTCATACTAAAATTTTCAAAATGTTGTCTTATTTGACCTAAAATTTTTCCGACCCTTTTATCTGTCAACTCCTGAAGTTCACGCGGGCGGGGCAATTTGACATCGACAATTTCTTCAATGTGGCCGGGACGCGGGCTCATCACCACCACTTTGTCGGCAAGAAATACCGCTTCGGGAATGGAATGGGTAACAAAAAGGACAGTTTTTTTGCTTTCAAGCCAGATATTTTGCAATTCGCCATTTAAAACTTCGCGGGTCATTGCATCAAGCGCCCCGAATGGCTCATCCATAAGCAGAACTTTCGGGTCACGAATAAGCGCACGGCAAATTCCCGCACGTTGTCGCATTCCGCCTGAAAGCTCGGTCGGCAATTTGTTTTCAAATCCTTTAAGTCCCACCGTTTCCATGAGCATCAAAGCGCGGTCATGGTACTCTCTTTTGTCAAGATGCATCAATTCGACCGGCAAGAGGATGTTTTGCAGGATTGTACGCCACGGAAGCAGTGTAGGGTCCTGAAAAACAAATCCCACTTCCGGCGAAGGACGGGTAACGGCAACGCCGTTAAGCATCACATCACCGACAAAATTGTCCACAAGACCGGCAAGGATTTTAAGTAACGTTGTTTTGCCGCAGCCGGATGGCCCGACAAGTGCAATAAAAGCGCCTTCGGCAATTTCCAGATTGACATTCTTCAACGCATCAATCGTGCCGTCTTTTTTGCTTATATAGCTTTTGTGCAATCCCTTGATGGTGATAAGCGGCTTTTTGATAGACGGCATAGACGTTTTCTCAATCCTTCAGAACGACAGCCTTCGCTTTAAACGGGTTAGTCCTTTTTAACAATTGTCTTGATATCGAAATTATAAATTTCCCCCATCAAGGAATTGCTCCAGACATCCTTTACCTGAAGCAGGCGTTCGGTTGAACCTGTTTGATGAGCAAAAGATAAAACTGCTTGCCAGCGTTCATCAGGAATATCAAGCCATTTTCCCCAACTTGCCGGATCCGGTTTGTCAGCCGGTGTCGAATCGGCAAGTGCTATGGCCATAGCTTCGGCAGTATTTTTGGCATCCTGTCCGGTCGGATTATCGGAACCGCCCAATTCGGGGAATTCTTTAAAAGCAAGTTTCAAGGCGCTATCGGGATAAAGTTTGGTATAGATCATGCCTTTATAGGCAGCGCGTGCAAAAGCTGAAAGTTCATGCGGCTTGTCATTGAATATTTTCTGGCTTGTGACCATAGTAACGCTGAAAAGGCGGTTCATTTCTTCCGGTCGTTGCAGAAGATCGAATTCAACGCCGTTCTGACGCATAACGGTAAAACTATCCGAATAGCTGTCGACTGCGTCGATATCCTTCGCATTAAGCGCGGCTGCCGCGCGCGCACCTGCACCAACGGGGACAATCGTAACGTCACTTTCTTTCAAGCCGGCAATTTTCAAATTCGCCCGTAAATCGGCATAAGAAGCCGAAGCGAGGCTGATAACTCCGACCCGTTTTCCTTTAAGATCGGCAATGGATTTGATAGTGGAGCCTTTCGGGACACCGATAAAATAAGGCCATCTGACCGTTATTCCGGCAAATGCCTTGAGTGGCACACCTTTATCAACGGCGGCTGCAATATTGGCAGACGACGCATAGGCAATATCGGCCGATCCTGATGCAACTGCCTGAAGAGCTGCTGTGGAGCCATCGGTAAAGAGCAATGACGGATTGATATTTTCTTCCTGAAAATAGCCGAGTTGTTTGGGAACGGCATAGGTAAATGTTTCTTCCGCCGGTGTTGTTGTACTGCGGGCGAGCGCCAGAACAAAATGCACAGGTTCGGCAAATCCGGATAGAGTGAAAAATAAAAACGCATTGAGTAGTACAACGGCATGGATGAAAGCGGCTTTCATGGGATGCTCTCCTTTGTACTTTCCGTAAAACAAATGCAGCCCATAAAACAGATGTGGCTTGCGGAAAGAGCGGACAATGACAGGGCCTATCCGGAAAGTATCCCATCTCCAGCCGATAAGTGCAATAGATGGAGAGGTTTTAAGGCATATACCGGCGTTTTATTTACGTCTATTTGAGAAGTCGCGAGACAAGTTGGGCAGTATAGTCAACCATCGGAACAATACGGGCGTAATTCAAACGGGTCGGCCCGATAACGCCGAGAGCGCCAAGAACATGCTGGTTTGAATCGCAATAAGGCGCAACGATGAGCGACGAGCCCGATAATGAAAACAGTTTGTTTTCGGAACCGATAAAAATACGCACGCCTGAACCTTCCTCGGCAAGGTCAAGAAGCTGCATCATGCTTTCACGTGTTTCAAGATCATCGAAAAGATGGCGCAAACGTTCAATATCTTCTGCGGCTTTGACATCTTCCAGAAGGTTGCCCCGCCCGCGCACAATAAGCTGGGTTTTACGGCCCTGATCTTCGCCACCCCAAACAGCAAGCCCCTGATCGACGAGATGTTGCGACAATTCATCAAGAGCGGCCTTGGTTTCTTCTCTCTGCCTCGAGATTTCAGCTTTGGCTTCACTTAAAGTACGCCCTTGAATATGGGCGTTCAAAAAATTGGTGGCTTCGCTCAATTGCGACAATGTCACTCCTTCAGGCAAATTGACAATACGATTTTCCACGTCACCGTTTTGGGTTACGAGAACTGCCATGGCGCGTGACGAATCGAGGCGCACAAATTCGATATGTTTGAGTGTTCCTTCGTTTTTTGTCGACAAAACCAGTCCGGCTCCACGTGACAGGCCGGATAGGATCTGGCTCGCACCGGTCAGGAATTGTTCAACCGACTGGCTATGTCCTGCTTCTTCAACCTGTGTTTCTATGGCTTTGCGTTCATCTTCCGGAAGGTCGCCTACTTCGATAAAAGCATCGACAAAAAACCTCAAACCCGATTGTGTCGGCATACGACCGGCAGAAATATGGGGCGAATAGATAAGCCCTAAATGTTCAAGATCGCTCATAATTGTGCGGATGGTTGCCGGCGAGAGACTTTGTGGCAATTGTCGGGACAGATTGGCCGACCCGACAGGGTCCCCCTCGTTCAGATAGGTTTCGACAATACGCCTGAATATATCGCGGGATCTTTCGTCGAGACTTTTCAATTCATCCGGAATGGCGGCGTGTTTCATCATATTCCTTCAATGATAGAATTTCTTTCCTTCTATATAAGTTTTGCCAAAGACGGGTCAAATGGTCTAAAGATGCTTGAAACAATACTTCTCGGAAAGGAAAATTTATGCGTCCGTCCAATCGTGCCAGCAACGAGATGCGCGCCGTTTCATTTGAACGTCATGTGAACAAACATGCCGAAGGGTCATGTCTGGTCAAGTTCGGTGATACCCATGTATTATGTACCGCAAGCCTTGAAGAACGTGTCCCCAACTGGATGCGCAATTCCGGCAAAGGGTGGGTTACAGCCGAATATGGCATGTTGCCCCGTTCAACCGGTGAAAGAATGCGCCGCGAGGCTGCTTCCGGCAAACAGGGTGGGCGCACCATGGAAATCCAGCGTTTGATCGGCCGTTCATTGCGTGCGGTTGTCGATTTGAAGGCGTTGGGCGAAATGCAGATTACTATTGACTGTGATGTCATTCAGGCAGACGGCGGAACCCGCACGGCATCAATCACCGGCGCGTGGGTTGCCCTTTATGATTGTCTGGGCTTTATGGAAACGCGCCAGATGGTCTTGCGCAATAAAGTGCTGAAAGACCATGTTGCAGCAATTTCCTGCGGTATTTATCAGGGAACACCGGTGCTCGATCTCGATTATGCAGAAGATTCCAATGCCGAAACCGACGCCAATTTTGTGATGACCGGCAAAGGCGGAATTGTTGAAATACAGGGCACAGCAGAAGGCGATCCGTTCAGTGAAGAGCAGTTTTCGACATTGATGTCTCTGGCTAAAAGCGGCATTCATGATTTGATTGAATTGCAGAAGAAAGTGATAGCTTCCTGAAAGGTGATTATCGATGAGAAAGCTTGAAGGGAAAAAACTGGTTGTTGCGACGCACAATTCCGGCAAACTCAGGGAAATAGCCGATCTTATTGGCCCGTTCGGGTTTGAAACCACATCGGCGGGTGAATTGGGACTGGAAGAACCGGAAGAAACCGGCACGAAATTTGAAGAGAATGCTTATATCAAGGCTTTTTTTGCAGCCAAATCGACGGGATTACCGGCATTGTCGGACGATTCAGGGCTCGAGGCAGATGCTCTTGACAAGGCACCGGGCGTTTATACTGCCGATTGGGCTATTCAACCTGACGGCCACCGCGATTTCGACAAAGCGATGAAAAAAGTTGAAGATGCATTGGAAAAGAAGGGTGCAACAACGCCTGATAAACGGCATGGCCGTTTTGTCTCGGTGCTTTGCCTTGCCTGGCCGGATGGTCATGCGGAATATTTTCGCGGTGAAATCGAAGGTACTTTGGTTTGGCCGCCGCGTGGCAAAAAGGGTTTCGGTTTTGATCCTATCTTCCAGCCGGAAGGCTATGACAAAACATTCGGTGAAATGACGGCAGAGGAAAAACATGGTTGGAAGCCGGGCGACAAACATGCTTTGTCCCACCGCGCACGGGCGTTCAAACAATTTGCCGAAGCGTTACTGGAAAACTGATGGACGAGCCTTTCGGTATTTACGTCCATTGGCCATTTTGTGCCGCCAAATGTCCTTATTGCGACTTCAATTCCTATGTCCGGTTAAAAGGCGTGGATGAAGACCGTTTTGCCAAAGCTTTCGCAAGAGAGATGGCAACAGTGCGTGAATGGACGGGGCCTCATAAGGCAACGACTGTTTTTATCGGCGGTGGTACGCCATCGCTGATGTCGCCAAAAACAGTCGAAACACTCTTGAAAAGTATTGATCACTATTGGCCGATTGTGGACAATGCCGAAATCACAATGGAGGCCAATCCTTCGAGCGTCGAGGCCGGGCGTTTTCATGGCTATCGTTCGGCAGGTGTCAACCGGCTTTCCTTGGGCGTTCAATCTTTAAATGATGAAGAATTGAAGCGCTTGGGGCGCATTCATAATGTCGAACAGGCACGTTTTGCCATTGGTCTTGCGCGCGAGATTTTCCCGCGGCTTTCCTTTGACCTTATTTATGCGCGGCCCCACCAGACATTGCAATCATGGAAAAAAGAGCTGGAAGAAGCAATTGATCTCGCAGCCGACCATCTTTCGCTTTATCAATTGACCATTGAAGAAGGGACGGGGTTTGACAGGCTCTATAAAGCCGGAAAACTCAAACTACCCGAGGCGGATTTGAGTGCCGATCTTTATGATCTCACACAGGAGATAACCGAAAGTCACGGGCTTCCGGCTTATGAAATATCCAATCATGCGGCCGCCAATGCGCAGTCACAACATAATCTCATTTACTGGCGCTACCAGCAATATGTCGGCATTGGTCCGGGAGCACATGGCAGGTTTCTTCCCGTTTCAAATGTTGATTTTCCGGATCGGCGATTGGTAACGATTACCGAAAAAATTCCCGAGCGCTGGTTGGAGCTCGTTGAAAAACAAGGCCACGGCATTGCGGAAGAAGAACATTTGACAAAAAGCGAACAGGCTGAAGAAATGTTGCTCATGGGGATGCGGCTTACCGAGGGGCTTGATCTTGCCCGCTACGAGAAACTGGCAAATCGCGGATTGAACCAGAGCAAAGTTGCCGATCTTCAACAACAAGGCCTTGTAGAAATGGTGGGCAATAGCCGCATCCGTGCAACCAGAAAAGGCCGCGTGGTTTTAAACCATATTATCAGCGAACTCGCGTGAGAAATTCTGTCCGGTTTTCCGGATTCGATCGGTTTCTATTGAAAGCAAAATAGAAAATATCACTTCTATAAAAATTGCTTTTGAATTCATAAAGAGAAGTTTTGGAAGCGTTTTTGGCCTTAAACCTCTTCAAGCTCTACCAATGTTCCATCAAAGTCTTTCGGATGGATGAATAGAACGGGTTTCCCATGTGCGCCGGTTTTAGGATTCCCGTCACCGAGAATTCGAATGCCTTCGGCAACAAGCTGGTCGCGCATTTTTAAAATATCATCAACTTCAAAACAGATGTGGTGGAGGCCACCATTCGGATTTTTTTCAAGAAATTTTGCGATTGGTGAATTATCTCCCAACGGGCTCATCAGTTCGAGTTTTGTATTGGGCAGTTCGACGAAAACAATTCTGACACCATGTTCAGGCAGGTCCTGAACAGGAGAAACATCATTGTTGACGGCACGATAAAGTTCGGCAGCCTGTTCGATATCCGGTACGGCGATTGCGACATGATTCAGTCGGCCAAAGTGGTACACTGGAAAAACTCCCTATTGAGCGAAGAAATATAAACTGGTCTCATCAGATATTACGTAATTTTCCTTGTAAAAGATCAAGGATTCTGCTGGCTGCTTCGACCACATTGGTTCCGGGGCCAAAAACCGCAGCAACACCATTTTCTTTCAAAAATTCGTAATCCTGCCGGGGGACAACGCCGCCACAAACCACGATAATATTGGAATTGCGATTTTGCAACGCTTTGACAAGTTGTGGCAACAGAGTTTTATGACCGGCCGCGAGCGAAGAAACACCGATGAGTTGAACCTTGTTTTCAATAGCCATTTCGGCTGCTTCTTCCGGTGTCTGGAAAAGTGGTCCGGCAATGATTTCGAATCCCATATCGCCGAATGCCGAAGCAATCACTTTTGCTCCGCGATCGTGACCATCCTGTCCGAGTTTGGCAATCATGATGCGCGGGCGGTGGTCTGTTGTATCGGTGATATCGTTCAAGCGCTGTTTTAATGTTTTATATTCGGGCTCGTTCGAAAATGCGTTGCCATAGATGTTTTTGACCACTACAGGTTTTGCCGAATGGTCACCGAAAACTTTGCGCATTGCATCCGATATTTCACCAACCGTTGCGCGCGCCCGTGCGGCTTCCACTGCGGCTTCAAGCAGGTTACCCTTTCCGTTTCTGGCAATATTTTCCAGATTCTTCAATGTGTCAGTGACTTTCCGGCTGTTGCGGGTTTTTTTGATCTTGTCCAGTCGGGCAATTTGCTGGGCACGGACTTTTGTATTATCAATTTCAAGGATATCGATTTTCTTTTCCTCATCGGAGCGGAATTTATTAACCCCGACGATAATCTCTTCCCCCTTGTCAACAGCCGCCTGACGGGCGGTTGCCGCTTCTTCGACGAGGCGTTTCGGTAAGCCGTCAATCACCGCTTTGGTCATGCCGCCCATGGCTTCTATCTTGTCAATGAGAGCGGATGCTTTGTCGACGAGTTCTTTGGTGAGCGTTTCGACATAATAGGAACCGGCGAGCGGGTCGACGACCTTGGTAAGGCCCATTTCATTTTGCAAAATCAATTGTGTATTGCGGGCAATGCGTGCCGAAAATTCGGTAGGTAATGCAATCGCCTCGTCAAACGAATTGGTATGAAGCGATTGTGTTCCACCCAAAACAGCAGCCAATGCTTCATAAGCGGTACGCACAATATTGTTATACGGGTCCTGTTCCTGCAGGGAAACACCGGAGGTCTGACAATGTGTGCGCAGCATCAGGGAAGAGGCTTTTTTAGGTGAAAATTCGTGCATAATGCGCGACCATAAAAAACGTGCTGCACGTAATTTTGCCGCTTCCATGAAAAAATTCATGCCTATGGCAAAGAAAAATGAAAGTCGGCCGGCAAATTGGTCAACATCAAGCCCTTTTTTAAGGGCTGCACGCACATATTCCCGCCCGTCTGCAAGTGTGAAAGCCAGTTCCTGTACAAGCGTGGCGCCCGCTTCCTGCATATGATAACCGGAAATGGAAATTGAGTTGAAGCGCGGCATTTCATTGGCGGTATATTCGATAATATCGGCAATGATGCGCATAGATGCTTCGGGCGGGTAGATATAGGTATTGCGTACCATAAATTCTTTGAGAATATCGTTCTGGATTGTTCCTGAAAGATCGCGCCTTGCAACGCCCTGTTCTTCACCCGCCACAATAAAATTGGCAAGAATGGGTATGACAGCGCCATTCATCGTCATCGAAACAGACATTTTATCAAGCGGAATACCGTCAAAGAGAATTTTCATATCTTCGACTGAATCGATCGCAACACCGGCTTTTCCAACATCTCCCACGACACGCGGATGATCGGAGTCATATCCGCGATGAGTGGCAAGATCAAAAGCGACCGAAAGGCCTTTTTGCCCGCTCGCAAGGGCTTTCTTATAAAAGATATTCGATTCTTCGGCGGTGGAGAAACCGGCATATTGGCGGATTGTCCACGGCCTTCCGGTATACATTGTCGCTCTGGGGCCACGCAAAAACGGGTCTAGCCCTGGTAATGTGTCTAAAAGATCGTCGTGAGCGAGATCCTCTTTTGTATAAAGCGGTTTGACATCAATGCCCTCGGCTGTGTGCCAAACAAGCGTGTCGGGAGAAGCCTTAAGCTCCTTTTCAGCAAGTTTTTTCCACTCGCTTATGTCTCCTTTTCCGGCCATGTCTATTCGAACTCCATGATGGTTTCGTCAACACCGAGACTTTGTCCGACTTTCACCGAAATCTCGCCAATTTTGCTTTTCTTTTCCGACCTCAGCATATTTTCCATTTTCATCGCTTCAACGATCGCAAGAGGTTGTCCGATTTCGACTTCGTCCCCTTTTTTGACAAAAATCGCGGTAATGACGCCGGGCATCGGGCATAGCAACATTTTGGATGTATCAGGTGGCAGTTTTTTTGGCATGAGTGCTGCAAGGGCAGCAATATTGGGTTCCCTGACATGGGCAATTGCGTCAATACCACCATGGCGCAATCTTATGGATGTTCCTTTAACATCGACCTTCACAACCATGTTCGACAGGTCGGAAACAGAAAATTGGCAAATAGTCATGCCAGGTAGCCAATGGCTTTCAAGGGTAATCTGTTCTCCATCGGCAAATTCCAATTTGGCTCCGGCTTTATCAACCTCAATAACCAAAGGAAAAGACTGGTCGAAGATCGACACGACCCATTCATTTTTTACAATACGCCGGTGGTTGTCGAGCGTGCCGGAAATCATGGCCGCCCGTTCTTGCAATTTCCAATTGATAAATGCGGCAATAGCTGCAAAGGAACGCGCTTCATCCGGCGTTGGCGAGACGCCATGAAAGCCATCGGGAAATTCTTCCGCAATATAGGCGGTGGTTAATTTTCCTTCCTGAAAGCGTTTTTGCCGCATAACAGCCGAAAGAAAAGGCAAATTGTTTCCGATGCCTTCAAGTTCGAAACTATCGAGCGCTTCTTGCATGGCTTGAATTGCCATTTGGCGATTTTTTCCCCATGTAACGAGTTTCGAAATCATCGGGTCATAATAGATCGAGATTTCTCCCCCTTCATAAACGCCGCCATCATTACGGATTCTTGTTTCATCATTGTCATCGGTTGCAACGGGCGGATTATAACGGGTCAGTCTTCCGGTCGAGGGGAGGAAATTCCGATAGGGATCCTCGGCATAAAGGCGGCATTCCAACGCCCAGCCATTCCGTTTGACGTCATTTTGGGAAAGCGGCAAAGCTTCACCGTCGGCAATACGGATCATCAGTTCGACAAGGTCAAGTCCGGTAATCATTTCGGTGACCGGATGTTCAACCTGCAAGCGGGTGTTCATTTCCAAAAAATAGAAATTCCGCTTGCCATCAACGATAAATTCTACCGTACCGGCGGAGTGATAATTGACAGCACGGGCGAGAGCAACCGCTTGTTCTCCCATGGCTTTGCGGGTTTTTTCGTCAAGAAAAGGAGAGGGAGCTTCTTCAATCACCTTCTGGTTGCGCCGCTGGATGGAACATTCTCTTTCATTGAGATAGATAATGTCGCCATGCTTGTCGCCCATGATCTGGATTTCGATATGGCGCGGTTCACTCACAAATTTTTCGATAAAAATACGGTCGTCTCCGAAGGATGATTTGGCTTCATTCTTCGATGCTTGAAATCCTTCTCTTGCTTCTTCATCACTCCATGCAATGCGCATGCCTTTGCCACCACCACCGGCAGAGGCTTTAATCATGACCGGATAGCCGATTTCACGCGCGATTTTTACAGCATGATCTGCATCATCAATGAGCCCCATATGTCCGGGAACAGTCGAAACACCGGCTTCCGCTGCCAATTTTTTGGAAGTAATCTTGTCCCCCATAGCGCGCATGGCATTTGCCGGTGGCCCGATCAATATAATCCCTTCCTGTTCCAGACGATCGGCAAAAACAGGATTTTCCGACAAAAAGCCATAGCCCGGATGAACTGCATCGGCATTGCTTTGTTTGACTGCAGCAATGATTTTTTCGATGTCGAGATAAGATTGGGATGAAGGCGAGGCGCCAATATGAATAGCCTCATCGGCTTGGCGGACATGAAGAGCATTGGCATCGGCATCCGAATAGACAGCAACCGTTTTGATGCCCATTTGTTTTGCTGTACGAATGACGCGACAAGCGATTTCGCCACGATTGGCAATCAGGATTTTTTTAATCATTTGAAGCCTCAAAGCGGGATAGTGTCATGTTTGCGATCACGATTTTCGACTTTTTTATTGCGAAGGGCAGCAAATGCCCGCGCCACTCTTTTGCGGGTGGAATGAGGCATAATCACTTCGTCAATAAAACCGCGCTCGGCAGCAATAAAAGGATTGGCAAAACGTTTTTCATATTCTTGCGTCAGGCGGGCAATCTCCTCTTTGTCATCAAGATGTGACCGGTGGAGAATTTCAGTGGCCCCTTTTGCTCCCATGACAGCAATTTCCGCCGTTGGCCACGCATAGTTGACATCCGCGCCAATGTGTTTTGATGCCATCACGTCATAGGCGCCGCCGTAGGCTTTCCGGGTAATGACCGTCACCATCGGAACGGTTGCCTCGCTATAGGCAAAGAGCAATTTCGAGCCGTGAATAATAACGCCGTTATATTCCTGCGAAGTACCGGGCAGGAATCCTGGAACATCGACAAGTGTCAGGATCGGAATATTGAAAGCGTCACAGAAGCGTACAAAGCGTGCACCTTTGCGGGCAGTGTCAATATCAAGACACCCTGCAAGCACCATTGGCTGGTTTGCAACGACACCGATCGTGCGTCCTTCAATACGGATAAAACCGGTTATGAGATTTTTTGCAAAATTCTCTTTGATCTCGAAAAACGAGCCCTCATCGGCAACACTCAAGATAAGCTCTTTCATGTCGTAGGGCTTTGTGGATGAATCGGGAATGAGCGTATCAAGCTTCATATCGAGCCGTTCGGTATCATCGTAAAAAGGCCGCACAGGCGGCTTTTCTTTGCTGTTTAACGGCAAATAGTCGAAAAGCAGCCGGATATTTTCCAATGCTTCAATATCATTTTCAAAAGCCCCGTCAGCAACGGAAGACTTTTTGGTGTGGGTTGTTGCTCCACCCAATTCTTCGGCAGTGACAATTTCATTGGTAACGGTTTTTACCACATCGGGTCCGGTGACAAACATATAGGATGAGTCACGGACCATAAAAATAAAATCGGTCATTGCCGGTGAATAGACGGCTCCACCGGCACAAGGTCCCATGATAACGGAAATTTGTGGTATCACACCTGAAGCTTCGACATTGCGACGGAAAACTTCGGCATAACCTGCAAGCGAGGCAACCCCTTCCTGAATGCGTGCACCACCGGAATCATTAAGGCCGATAACCGGCGCACCATTGCGCGCAGCCATATCCATGATTTTGCAAATTTTTTGCGCATGCGTTTCAGAGAGCGAACCGCCAAGAACGGTAAAATCCTGAGAAAAAACATAAAACTGTCGGCCGTTGATTGTTCCCCAGCCGGTAACCACGCCGTCGCCCGCGTATTTTTGATTTTCCATGCCGAAGTCGGTACAACGGTGATTGACAAACATGTCATATTCTTCAAAAGAACCGGCATCGAGAAGAACCTCTATGCGTTCGCGCGCCGTGAGTTTGCCTTTTTTATGTTGAGCTTCTATACGACGCTCGCCGCCGCCAAGGCGGGCACTCTGGCGTCGTTCTTCCAATTGTTGCAATGTTGCAAGCATTGTTTCTCCCTCGGTTTTCAAAAACCGCTAAAGCGCATCCCTTTATGGTTTTTTGTGATGCTGTTATGCGAGGAATAGATACCGAAAAAAAAAGAAAAGGCGCGTTTTCTCTTTCCGCAGCCTTTTCTTTTCCTCCCACATGTATTCGATCAATAAAGGCGAAGCCTTTTTCCTCCACAATTCAAAGCTATCACAGCGAAAAAAATAATAAAGCTTGATCGTGTGCGAATGCATAAGTTATAAAAATGCAAATTGTAAATTGCGAAATTGTGAAAAATGGCTATCGGGAAACTTTATATCGGGCGGAGAGTACGCAAATTGCGGGAAGACCAGCAATTGACGCAAGCCCATTTTGCCGAGCGTATCGGCATTTCTACGTCTTATCTCAACCAGATCGAAAATAACCAGCGGCCGGTTTCGGCCGCTGTTCTCCTATCTTTGGCGGAAAAATTCCATATCGATATTTCCAGTCTTTCTTCCGGCGAGGATGACCGCCTGTTGTCTGCTTTGAGTGAAACTTTGAGCGATCCGCTATTTAGAAATAATCGGGCAGGAATGCAGGAATTAAGGCTTATTACGCAAAATGCGCCAGGTCTTGCACGTGCACTTATTACGTGTCATCAGGCCTATCGGCTGGCTTCCGAACAATTGGCAAGTACCGATGGCCGGTTACAGGCAAGTGGCCTCACGGAAGTTTTACCTTATGAAGAGGTGCGAGACTTTTTCCATTTTGTCGATAATTATATCGACGATCTCGACCGGAGCGCCGAACGGCTCGCCGCCGAAATCGGTATCGGTGAAAATGATAATCATTCCGCCATTATCCAGCGACTTGAAGAACGCCATCAGGTTCTCGTACGCTGGGGCACAGATGATAATGGCATGGTTCGCCAATTTGATCCCAAGAGCCGTGTTTTGACGTTAAACCCTTATGTCGCGCCACAGCAACGCACGTTCCAACTGGCGGTCCAGCTTGCACAGTTTGAAGCGGATTCGCTTTGCGACGAGATTATCAAAAAAGCCTCATTCAAATCGGAAGAAGCCAACGAGATTTGCCGCATCGGACTTTACAACTATTTCGCCGGTGCACTGGTTTTGCCCTATAAACCTTTTCTGCGCACCGCCAATTTGTTACGTCATGATATCGAATTGCTCGCTGCCCGTTTCAGTGTGTCATTGGAACAGGTTTGCCACCGGCTTTCGACCTTGCAACGCCCCGGTGAAAAAGGGGTGCCGATTTTCTTCGCCCGCATCGACCGTGCCGGCAATATAACCAAACGGCACAGCGCTGTGAAATTGCAATTCGGCCGCTATGGTGCGGCTTGTCCCGTCTGGAATGCCCATCAGGCCTTTGAAACTCCCGGAAATATTATACGACAACTTGCCGAAACGCCCGATGGCGTGCGTTATCTTTGTCTGGCTGTTCAGGTAGTAAAACGGAACGGTGGTTATCACAGTCCGCATCCCCATTATGCTCTGGCTTTCGGTTGCGAAATATCGAATGCTTCACAATTTGTTTATGCCGATGGTCTTAACCTCGAAAATAACGCCGCTTACGAGCCGATAGGTATTTCATGCCGGATTTGTTCGCGGACTGCTTGTCCAAGTCGTGCAGCTCCACCGCTCAAACATAAGCTGTCGGTCAATTATAATGAGCGCGATGTGTTGCCTTATAGATTGGAACAAATCGGCTAAACTAGAAGTCAATTTATGGCGCTTTGGCAAGGTTCGGCTCATAATAGCGGAAAGGACTGAACCTGTTTGCTTTGGTCGTTTCAGAAAAATTGTTTTGAAAAAACGGAACATTTGAACAGGACAAATGACGTTTTCGACATTGCCCGTTGATTTTAATGCAAGAATAAACAAGTCGGACGTTCGAGCAGTTTTTGATCAATAAGGATGACAGTTGCGGCAATAAGCTGATCAATGGATAGATTATAGAGGGAGAGACATATCTCCTCTCGCATTGTCAGCTCATATTATGCGCAAGGTATTTCCTTTTCTGTACCCCAACTAATATTTCTTTCCCCACGGCATTTCGCATTTCCGATTTTTAAAACGCGGAGACGGGTGCCGCTGCTTGTTGACATTTTATGGGTGGGTAGCTGGATACAGCATCGTGAACCGATGAAACGGCCTTGGAAGTTATAAAGCGAGAGTGTGAATCTAATCATTTGAATGGTCATTCACACCCCCGATGATTTTCTAGTCAATTACGTGCCGTTGAAGGGTTAAAAAGCCCGATCAACCGGCTTTTCGAAATCGGATAACGGTTATTTATCAACCAGTTTCAACCGGCTGTCATCATACCGTTTTCCGGCAACTTTTTCGGGGCTGACAATATTTTCGAGCCGCTTGCAATCATCTTTTGTCAGATGAATTTCGGTGGCAGCAACATTGTCTTCCAGATGGCGGATTTTTCTTGCCCCCGGTATCGGCACGATAAAATCACCACGGCTTAGAACCCAAGCCAATGCAAGCTGGGCAACAGTGGCATTTTTCTCTTTTGCCATTTTTTCCATTTCGGTAATGATTTGCCGATTTTTTTCAAAAGCACCTTCCTGAAAACGCGGCAGCAAACGGCGAAAATCATTGGCACCCAAACTTTTGGTCGTAAAATCGCTGGCAAAGAAACCGCGTCCCAAAGGACTATATGGGACAAAGCCAATGCCAAGTTCACGACATGTTGCCAGAATTTCCTTTTCGGGATCACGTGTCCAAAGCGAATATTCACTTTGAAGCGCACTGATCGGATGAACCTTGTAAGCGCGTCTTATTGTTTCGCTGTTTGCTTCCGAAAGGCCAAGCGCCCGCACTTTGCCTTCTTTGACGAGATCGGCCATAGCACCGACTGTATCTTCAATCGGAACATTCGGATCAACCCGATGCTGATAAAGTAGGTCAATCACATCGACGCCCAAACGTTTGAGCGAGGCTTCGGCAACTTCACGCACATGTTCCGGTCGTCCATCAACGCCGGTGGCGTCAATGTGACCATCAGGTTGACGCTCGAGTTTAAAACCGAATTTTGTGGCAATGACCACGCGATCGCGAAAAGGTTTTAATGCTTTGCCGACGAGAATTTCATTATTGAAAGGGCCGTACATTTCGGCCGTATCAAAAAGGGTTACACCCAGTTCGACTGCGCGGTGCAATGTTTTGATCGCCGATTGTTCGTCATCACCGCCATAAGCATGTGTAAAGCCCATGCATCCAAGTCCGATTTCCGAGACACTCAATACACCGAGTTTGCGTTTCTTCATGCTGAAACTCCTCTTAATTTTTTCGTGCGTTCAGGTTTTTAACGTATTTTGCTGTTGCCAAAGTTTTAGAGGAATATTTATTGTTTGTTTATACTATTTAATTCGCTAAATATGATCTAAAAATTAGAACAATTGAAGGGCACGGGATTTATGGACAGGCAACAACTCTCCCATTTGCTCATTTTCGAGACAGTGGTGGAAGAAGGTAGTTTCCGGACAGCGGCAAAAAGACTGAATATTGCGCCATCTGCAGTATCTTATGCCATCGGAAAACTGGAAGAAAGTCTGGGTGTCCAGCTTTTCAACCGTACAACGCGCAGTCTTGGCTTGAGCGAAGCAGGCAAGGTTCTTATGCACGAAACCGCTTCTGCTCTTAGAGTGATCGAGGATGGTTTTAATGCCGCCAAAGCAACCCATAACAAAATATCGGGTTTGTTGCGCATAAACACCGGCTATTCGGCAGCCAAGTTTGTGATCGCGCCCTATTTGGGAGCGTTCAGCGAAGCTTATCCCGATATTATCCTTGATCTCGTCATCGACAATCGTTTCGTCGATATTGTCAAATCGGGTTATGACGCGGGCATCCGTATCCATGAACAAGTCGAGAAGGATATGGTCGCGGCAAAAATAGGGGGAGATTTGCAAAGCGTTCTCGTGGCAACGCCAAAATATTTCGAGACACATCCGGCTCCCCGCCATCCGACCGATCTGAAAAATCATAAAGCAATTTTATACCGGTTTAACGAAAAGCGGACTTATGTTTGGGAATTCGAAAAGGGGCGGAAAAAATTTACAGTCACGCCACCGGAACAACTTATCCTCAACAATCACCAATTGGTGGTTGATGCGGTGCTGCAAAATGCCGGACTTGCCTATATTTTCGAAAATTATGTAAAGGACGCAATCAGGGAAGGTAAGCTTATCAAAGTGATGGAAGATTGGACGCCGCCTTTTCCCGGATTTTATATCTATTATCCGCAACAAAAAATGCGTGCAGCGCTACGTGCTTTTATCGATTTTTTTATTGCGCATAATCGTTGATACGACATGTCATAAAACTCTGAGCAATTAAAAATTTAAATATTATAACCGTCGCGATGACAATCTGCGATGGTGATTTAAAAGTCATGGGCAACAGTTTTGATCGCAACATGATGTCCACCGAAACATCAGAAAATTTGTTCAATCAAAATTTGTTCGATCAAGTGTCACTATTTGTCTGTCATTTATAGTCGCAGATTTTTTATTCATGACGATAAAGGAATTGAAATGGCAAAAAGCTCATCGGTTTTGATCAATCGAGACGAGCGTGTCCAAAAACGTTTTAGACAAATCCGTTCCGGAATTTTTGGCAAAATCTAACGCATGTTTGCGGTTCAAAGAGATATTGTCGTTCAAAGAGATAAAAGAGAAGGTAACCGTCGGGATTACCTTCTCTTTTTTCATTTTAATGAAGCCTGTTTAATTGACGTTTTATCATCAAAAATGGCGGGTTCTCACTAGTTCCTGAATTTCATCAAGCGTTGAAGGATCTTCAATCGTGCTTGGTATTGACCATTCGTCACCGTCAACAATTTTTCGTATGACAGCGCGCAGAATTTTACCCGAACGGGTTTTTGGCAATTTGTGTACTGTCATAACGAGTTTGAATGCTGCAACCGGTCCGATAATCTCGCGGATACGGGCAATGCATTCCTTTTCAATGACGGCATCTTCCCGTTCGACATTATGTTTGAGGACAATAAAACCGCAGGGAACCTGCCCTTTCAAATTGTCTCTAATGCCGATAACCGCACATTCGGCAATATCCTGATGACCTGCCAGTGCTTCTTCCATGCCACCGGTAGAAAGCCGGTGACCGGCGACATTGATGATATCATCGGTACGGCTCATGACAAATACATAACCATCTTCATCAATATAGCCCGCGTCCGAAGAATTATAATAGCCGGGAAAACGTTCAAGATAGGTTTTTTCGAACTGTTCGTCAGCGTTCCACAAAGTCGGCAGGCAACCGGGCGGGAGCGGAAGGCGAAATGCCAGATTGCCGAATGTGCCAGGTGCTACCTTGTTGCCGTCATCATCAAGAACATCGATGACATAACCCGGCATCGGGAGGGTCGGGGAGCCGGGTTTAATAGGCAAAAGCTCCAATCCCAGCGGATTGGCTGCAATTGGCCAGCCGGTTTCGGTTTGCCACCAATTGTCGATAACCGGTACGTGAAAAAGGTTGGTTACCCATTGCAAAGTATCGGGATCCGCCCGTTCTCCTGCAACAAACATGGCTTGCAAATTGGGTAATTTGTAAGGTTTTGCATAATTCCCGTCAGGGTCTTCGCGTTTGATCGAGCGAAACGCGGTCGGAGCAGAAAAGAACGAGCGTACATTATATTCTTCACATATACGCCAAAATGTTCCCGGATCCGGTGTACCGACCGGTTTTCCTTCAAAAAGCACGGTTGTTGCACCGACGATGAGCGGCGAGTAAAGGATATAGGAATGCCCTACCACCCAGCCGACATCGGAAGCGGTAAACATAACCTCGCCTGGCTTGACGTTGAATACAGCCCCCATTGTCCATGCCAGTGCTACAATATAACCGCCAATGTCGCGCATAACCCCTTTGGGTTTTCCGGTCGTACCGGAGGTATAAAGAATATAAAGCGGGTCGGTTGCGGAAAGCTCTGCACACGGGACTTTGCGCCCCATATTTTCTTTGAGTACTTTGCCGTAATCGAAATCACGCCCCTCTTTTAAAGTAAAAAGTCCCTCGGGGGCTTTTTGGGTAATCGGCCGTTCGTGAACAATGCAATGGTCGACTTCATGTTTTGCCATGTCTATGGCCTGATTAACCATTGCCTGATAGGGAACAATACGGTTCGGTTCAATTCCGCAAGAGGCAGCAATGATAAGTTTCGGCTTGCAATCGTCAATGCGGATCGCAAGTTCTTTGGCAGAAAATCCCCCGAATACAACCGAGTGCACGGCTCCAATGCGTGTACAGGCAAAAACCGAAGTGAAAACTTGCGGAATCATCGGCATATAAATGAGAACGCGGTCTCCCTTTTTTATGCCGATATCCTGCATAAAGGCTGCGAGTGCCTGCACTTCTTCGTAAAGTTGCTGATAAGTAATTGCTCTTTTGGCATTGCTCACCGGACTATCATAATAGATAGCCACTTGAGCGCCACGTCCCGCTTTGACGTGCCTGTCAACAGCATTATAGCAAGCGTTTGTTTTACCCCCTGTGAACCAACGCCCATAGACTCCGGCATCTTTATCAAACACTTTGTCATATGGTTTGAACCAGTCAATCAGACGGGCAGCTTCACCCCAAAATTCGTCGGGATGTTTTAAACACTTGTCATAAACCTGTTTGTAAGACGACATTATGCAACCCTCCCAGTTTGCAAATTCCTCTGTCGCGGAATCTAACGGGTAAAAAATTCTTGTCTAGTGCTAAATTGTACCAATAGAAAAATATCTCGGATCGCGATAACTTTATCTTGTGTATTAACAGTTTTAGGCAATAAGATTTCCTGTTATTAAAAGGCAGTATCGATCCTGCAGTACTTCCGAGGAGGGCAATTTTAATGGATGAACCGACAACCAATGCTGCCGAAGTTGCCGAAAGACAGGCTGCACTGCTTTCCGCAGCTTTGCCTTATATGCAGAAATACGAGAATAAGACCGTTGTGGTGAAATATGGCGGCCATGCAATGGGAGATCCTGAACTCGGACATGCTTTTGCCCGTGATATTGCGCTTCTCAAACAATCAGGCATTAACCCGATTGTCGTTCATGGTGGTGGTCCGCAAATTGCAAAACTGCTGGCTAAAATGGGAATTGAATCGAAGTTCGAAGGTGGACTTCGGGTAACAGATTCAAAAACTGTCGAAGTTGTCGAAATGGTGCTCGCCGGTTCGATCAACAAGGAAATTGTTGCGATGATCAATGCCGAAGGCGAATGGGCAATCGGTCTTTGCGGCAAAGACGGTAATATGGTTTTTGCCGAAAAAGCCAGGAAAACGGTTATCGATCCCGATTCCAATATCGAGCGCATTCTGGACTTGGGATTTGTTGGCGAACCGGTTGAAGTTGACCGCACACTTCTTGATTTGCTTGCCCGTTCCGAAATGATACCGGTCATTGCGCCTGTTGCACCGGGAAGGGATGGCAATACCTATAATATCAATGCCGATGTTTTTGCCGGTGCCATTGCCGGAGCCCTCAAAGCCAAGCGCTTGCTATTTTTGACAGATGTGCCCGGTGTTCTCGATAAAGCCGGAAAACTTTACAAAGAACTGACAGTCAAGCAATGTGAAGAGCTTATGCGTGACGGAACCATATCCGGTGGTATGATACCAAAAGTCGAAACGTGTATTCAGGCGATCAATCGCGGTGTTGAAGGCGTTGTTATTCTGAATGGTAAAACCGCCCATTCGGTTTTGCTTGAACTTTTTACTGAACGCGGTGCGGGTACGTTGATAGTGCCATGATAAACGAAAAAATTCTGTCTAAGCTCACAACCGTCAATGTTTGGGTATTCGATCTTGATGACACACTCTATCCGAGAGAAAGTGGGCTTTGGGCGCAGATTGACAAACGTATCAGTGCCTATGTCAAAAAACAGCTCGAACTTGACGATGATGAAGAAGTTCAACGTTTTCGGCAATATTTCCGCAAGAATTACGGCGGTGCTTTACGTGGTATGATCGAAGAATATTTTGTCGATGTTAAAGATTATCTGAAAGATGTTCATAATATCGACTATTCACCGTTGAAAAAAGATCCTCGACTTGCCGCCGATATTTCAAGTTTACCGGGTCGGAAATTCATATTTACCAATGGTGATCGGGCTCATGCGGAACGTGTTCTTACCCACCGTGGCTTAACCGGATGTTTTGATGGCATTTATGATGTCACATTTACCGATTTTCTCCCCAAGCCTTATCGGCAGGCTTATGACCGGTTTTTGGGACATTTTTCGATCGATCCGGAAAAAACGGCAATGTTTGAAGATAATCTTGCCAATCTTTCAACCTGTAAAGACCTCGGTATGACCACGATACTGGTTGGTCATAAAGAGGATAAAGATATTCCGGCTTTCGTTGATATTGAAGCACCGGAACTCGACAGTTTTCTCCATAGCCTTTCGGGTTACCTGAACAGGGCAAGCTGAATGGCGGGAGCAAAGGGAAACGCATTTTATCTCTTGTCGAGACAAGAACTTGCTCTGATCGGCATAACTTTTCTATGGGGAGCAACTTTTCTTATCATCCATCTGGCAATGCGCTCCTGCGGGCCATTGTTCTTTGTCGGTTTCCGCTTCGTTCTTGCCTGTATTTTTGCGAGCATCATATTTTGGCGAAGCCTCAAAAATATCAGTATGCATGATATTTTTGCCGGTACCGTTATCGGCATTCCTATTTTTCTGGGGTATAGTTTGCAAACTGCCGGATTGAAAACCATTGCAAGCAGCCAGTCGGCTTTTATTACGGCCGTTTATGTTCCACTTGTACCGCTCTTGCAGTGGATAATTTTACGTAAAAAACCGCGTTTGACGAGTTTCATTGGCATAAGCTTTGCGTTTATCGGTTTACTTCTGGTTTCCGGTCAAGGAATTCATGCAATAGATTTTTCAAAGGGCGAAATTCTCACACTTTTATCTGCTTTTGCAATTGCCTCGGAAATTGTCTTTATCAGCTTGTTTGCCGGTCGGGTTGATAGCCGGCGTGTCACTGTTGTGCAGCTTTTTGTTGCTGGCTTCCTTTCCTTTGTGGCAATGCCGGTTAACGGAGAAACTGTTCCGGACTTTTCTTGGGGCTGGGTGTCGGCAGGATTGGGGTTAGCTGCAATGAGTGCTCTCATCCAGCTTACAATGAATTGGGCGCAACGATCGGTTTCACCAACGCGTGCAACAATCATCTATACCGGTGAACCGGTATGGGCGGGCCTCGTCGGACGGATTGCCGGAGAGCGCCTGCCACATCTTGCAATTCTTGGAGCATTTTGCATTATCGTTGGTATTCTTGTTTCCGAATTAAAGCCGAAAAAGCGGGCAATAGCGCAAGAATGATTAAAAGCGCGAATAAAATTCCTTTTTAAAAACACATCCGGACTATAAAATGAAAGCGGCTTGCTTGAAAAGCCATGCTTTTTTATAAAAAACCGGAAACCGTGCTATTTCGGGTTTGAAGTGTTGTTTAAAGATGTTTTCTCAAAACGAAAAAAACTGTCCGAATTTCAGGTAAAAATCGGGCAATAAGTGTAAGCTCATCTGTGGAATGAAGAAGATTTCAGAAAACTTGCTATCCAACATTCATTTCGGCTTTGCGTTTCTTTGCGTTCCTTGCTAAATCGCTTTTCATGACAGTAGATCGCGACCATATTCGGAATTTCTCCATCGTGGCCCATATTGACCACGGAAAATCAACTTTGGCTGACCGGCTCATCCAGATGACGGGTGGCCTTGCCCAGCGGGAAATGAAAGAGCAAGTGCTCGATTCGATGGATATCGAGCGCGAACGCGGCATCACCATCAAAGCGCAAACAGTGCGGCTCCATTACAAGGCAAAAAATGGTGAAACCTATATTTTGAATTTGATCGACACACCGGGTCATGTCGACTTTGCCTATGAGGTCTCGCGTTCTCTTGCAGCCTGTGAAGGGTCACTTCTTGTTGTCGACGCTTCGCAAGGTGTAGAAGCGCAAACTCTGGCCAATGTCTATCAGGCAATCGACAATAATCATGAAATTGTTGTTGTTCTCAACAAGGTTGATCTGCCTGCAGCCGAACCCGAACGCGTTAAAGAACAAATCGAGGAAGTGATCGGCATTGATGCGAGCGATGCAATAGAGATTTCGGCAAAAACCGGTATGGGTGTCGACAAGGTTCTCGAGGCTATTGTCCACAAATTGCCAGCACCCCGTGAAGGGGATCTCAATAAGCCGCTGAAAGCAATGCTGGTCGATAGCTGGTATGATTCCTATCTGGGCGTGATTGTTCTTGTGCGCGTGATCGACGGGGTTTTGAAAAAAGGCCAGACAATCCGCATGATGGGCACCGGTGCAAAATATCCGGTCGAGCGGGTTGGTGTTTTCACTCCCAAAATGGCAACGATTGAAGACCTGGGGCCGGGTGAATTGGGCTTCATTACAGCTTCTATCAAGGAAGTCGCCGATACCCGCGTCGGCGATACAATTACGGAAGATCATCGTCCTTGTGACCATGCTTTGCCGGGGTTCAAGCCTGCGCAACCGGTGGTTTTCTGCGGGCTCTTTCCGGTTGATGCGGATGATTTTGCCGATCTTCGTGCGGCAATGGGCAAGCTTCGTTTGAATGATGCCAGTTTTTCTTATGAAATGGAAACTTCCGCTGCTTTGGGCTTTGGTTTCCGCTGCGGTTTTTTAGGGCTTTTGCACCTTGAAATTATCGAGGAACGGCTTGAACGCGAGTTCAATCTCAACCTTATTGCCACAGCTCCTTCTGTTGTCTATCGCATCAATATGACCGACGGGTCGGTGAAAGAGCTGCATAATCCGGCCGATATGCCTGATGTTGTTAAAATTGCCTCCATTGAAGAGCCGTGGATACGCGCCACAATTATGTCTCCGGACGAATATCTCGGTGCAATTTTAAAACTCTGTCAGGATCGTCGCGGGATTCAGGTTGATCTTTCCTATGTCGGTACACGTGCGATGGTTACCTATGACCTGCCGCTCAACGAGGTTGTTTTCGATTTCTATGATCGTTTGAAGTCGATTTCCAAAGGCTATGCGTCTTTCGATTATCACGTAACCGATTATCGGGAAGGTGATCTCGTCAAAATGAGTATTCTGGTCAATGGTGAGCCGGTTGACGCACTTTCTATTCTTGTGCACCGCTCCGGAGCTGAAAAACGTGGTCGTTCAATGTGTGAAAAATTGAAGGAACTTATTCCTCAACACATGTTCCAGATTCCAATTCAGGCAGCTATCGGCGGCAAGATTATTGCGCGTGAAAATATCCGTGCATTGCGTAAAGACGTCACAGCCAAATGTTATGGCGGTGACGTGAGCCGTAAACGTAAACTTCTTGAAAAACAAAAAGAAGGCAAGAAGCGTATGCGCCAATTCGGTAAGGTGGAAATCCCCCAAGAGGCGTTTATTCAGGCCTTGAAAATGAATGAATAGCACTTGTGACAGTGTTCATTCTGAACGTCGGGCGATGTTGGAGTGATAATCCCTGGTGTCTATCAAGATCTCTGCATTCAATATGACCTGCTTAAGTAAGAATTGAATTTGCAGTGAGTCGATTCTCCACCATCGTTTTTTAAAAATCGGTCGAAAAAACCGAAACCGGTTTTGTGCAGAATATCGACATTGGCTTGAATGAAGCTCTTTTGCTGTTCAATGTCAGAGGATTATCTTTTTCCAAAGAAAAAACACACGTTCGCAATCAGTTTTCGTTGGAAAACAGAAGTGATTCGATATGAATTGAAAATCGTTCAATTCGGTCAGAAATTGCCTGATCCGGGCCAAGAAAATTTTTTAATATTCCCAAAAATGCACTTTTTCGTTTATCCCAATTCAGAAGTTCAATCATAGGGTGTTTGTTTGGAAATTAATTCGCATTTGTTAACGTCTTTGAATGTTGACGCTTATTAATAAGCCGGTTAATAATAAGCCAGTTTATAATCGTTTAAAAAGTTTAAAAGCTACAGGTTTTCTCGCTCTTCAAGAGCCGGGAACGGGTTGGGCTTTGGTCTTTTTAATGGCCTTAGCCCGGCGCAGCAGAGTTACACCCCCGCATACTCTGCTGCACTCTATTCGCAAAGATAAGGCGAAGAAGTTTAAAACTTCTTCGCCTTTCTTTTTTCCGGAATTTTCGATCATCTTGAATAGTCAGGTTCCCCGCTAATCCGGTTCTCCCCCGCCGGTTTATGATGACCGGATAAACGGATAAACTTGGAATTTTTATTCCATTTCCATTTATCCGGATTTTATAAACATGAGCGATTTTTTAACCGGATTTCCTAGTCGCGCAACAAGTCATTAACCGATGTTTTCGAGCGGGTTTTTTCATCGACCCGTTTGACAATGACTGCACAGTAAAGATTGGGACCGGCTTCTCCATTCGGAAACGGTTTTCCTGGCATAGTTCCCGCCACAACGACCGAATAGGGCGGTACTTCGCCATAAGTGATTTCACCGGTTGCACGGTCGACAATCTTGGTTGATTTGCCGATGAAAACGCCCATGCCAAGGACTGCCCCTTCGCGGACGATGCATCCTTCCACCACCTCGGAACGGGCTCCGATAAAGCAATTGTCTTCAATAATTGTGGGACCTGCCTGTAAAGGTTCAAGAACGCCACCGATACCCGCACCACCCGACAGGTGGACATGTTTTCCAATTTGTGCACAAGAGCCGACTGTCGCCCATGTATCGACCATTGTGCCTTCACCGACATAAGCACCGATATTGACGAATGAGGGCATCAAAACAACACTCGGCGCAATATAGGCCGAACGACGCACAATGGCATTGGGGACCGCGCGGAAGCCTGCTTTTTCGAAATTATCGGCATTCCAGTCGTCAAATTTCGAGGGCACTTTATCCCACCATGAAGATTGGTCAGGCCCGCCCGAAATAAGTCCCATGGCATTGAGGCGAAATGACAGGAGAACCGCTTTTTTCAACCATTGATGAACTTTCCAGTTGCCATTGGTTTCGCGTTCGGCAACGCGCAGTTCTCCTTTGTCGAGCTGATCAAGCACATGGTCAACTGCGTCACGTATTTCTCCCTTTGTCAGGATATTTACTTTTTCGCGTTCATCAAACGCCTTTTCAATGATGGATTCCAGTTGGGACAGATTGGTCATGGCATTAGGTCTCCGTTAAGTAAGTCGAAAGCATCAGCATTTATTCTATCCGGCCTAATGCAAGAAACAATTGTGGTCAATGAAAAGGAAGATCCTGAATGGTTAATGGCGAAAAAAACGGTTGGACACCTTTTCGGCACTCGAAAGAGGATGCCCGTAAGGTTCATGAAGTTCCCGATACTGCCCAAACGCGTTCACCTGCCTATCGCCTTGCCTATGTAGACGAAGATTTCATGATGCGGCGCGAGTTGCGTGCTGTACGAATCGGTCTCGAATTGATGAAGCCCGAATTCAGTTTTGTTGAACACGGCATCAAATCGACAGTTGTATTGTTTGGCGGTGCGCGTATTCCCGAACCGGGTAAAGAACCACGTGCGGCAAAAACCCCTGAACAGAAGAAAAATCTTGAAAATGCTTCCCGTTATTACGACGAAGCGCGCAAATTTGCGCAACTTTGTTCGCAATATTCTGCGTCGACCGGTCATCATGAATTTGTCATTATAACCGGTGGTGGTCCGGGTGTAATGGAGGCGGGCAACCGCGGTGCAGCCGATGTTGGCGCGCCCAGTATCGGGCTTAATATCGTATTGCCTCATGAACAGGCACCAAATCCTTATGTAACACCCGATCTCTGTTTTGACTTCCATTATTTTGCAATGCGCAAAATGCATTTTCTCATGCGCGCGAAAGTTATAGCCATTTTCCCAGGAGGCTTCGGTACGCTCGACGAATTATTCGAAGCGCTCACCCTCATCCAGACCGGTCGTATGAAACGTGTTCCTATTATAATGTTCGGACGTGAATTCTGGCAAAATGTATTGAATGTGAATTATCTTGCCGAACAGGGGACAATTTCACCTGATGATGCAAAGCTCTTTACTTATGTCGAAAGTGCTGACGAAGGCTGGTCGATCATACGCCAGTTTTATGAACTGGGTTAATCGAGAGAAAATCCTGATTTTCCAATCTACCGACATCCGGAAAATGGAAGATTGTTGCCAAATAGATTTGTCTGTCATTGCCGGTTCAGCTTCGCATATCCGGATAATCATAGTTGATTGAACATCCCTGCCCGATCAACTGTCGAATGATTAATGTTTTGAACAGTATTCTTCGGGTTATCTTCAAGTGAGTTTGACTATATCGCCTATAAAACGGTCTATTGTTTACTGAGGCGTGAATTCAAATTCGCGTTTTTCCGATATGATTTCGGATGAGCTTTTTTTAAAAACCACAGTTAACCGGTTTATTGGCATTCTTCTGTCAGAAGAATTAACGCGAACTATAAACAGATTGAAATATATAAACAGATTAAAAGAAAAGGCGGGTAAAACCCGCCTCGCTTATTCATAAAACCGAATTACTTACGCGGTGTACCGTCGTCAGATTCGCCTTTTTCATCATCCTGAATAACAGTCTTGTCCAATGGCGAATTTTTCTTTTCACCAGGAACATAGCTGTCTTCACGTGAACCATCACCATCGTGGCGACCGGCTTTGCCACCATGATCATGATGAACTTTACCCTCGGGGGCTTTTGCCTTTTGGCCTTCTACGTAGCTATCTTCAACCGAACCGTCACCTGAAGCATTGCGGGCTTCAGCTGCCAATATCATCGATCCTGCTGCCAAAAGGCCAGCCAAAGAGACTGCAAGAATCTTTTTCATTTTAACTTCTCCTGTTTTGAAGCGTTGATGCTCCATGTCATCACACTGCTTGATTAAACTATCCTGAATTGAATAAACAATAAAGAAATGTTCCAGACAGTGCTTTATTCAAGTCACAAAGCTATTCAGGGTCATTTAGTTTGTGACAATGGCATAGAAACATAATCGGATTTTATTTGCAAACCGGATTTTTTAGACACCTCGTCGCAGGCGCCAGCCGGTTTTTATGCTTCATAAGCTTTGTTGGCTCTGAAATATCTTTGGCTCTAATGAAAACAGGGAGTTGGAGGAATGTTACTCGAACCGGAAACGGTTAAAGAGACGAAAATATTGGCAAAAAAACGCTTTCTCAAATGAATCTTTTCAACATCTCTTGCACGTCTACAGGGGTGCCCTTATATACGCGTCAACGAGGTTCGTTATGGTTGCCGATTTTTGAGTGGCCATTACGGGCTTTTCATATGATAAGGAGCTGTCTGATTGGAATGCTCGGTAGAGGTCCCGACAGCTTGCTGAATGGAGAGTAGATATATGGCAAAAGTAATCGGTATTGACTTAGGTACGACAAACTCTTGCGTGGCTGTCATGGATGGCAAAAACGCGAAAGTTATTGAAAATTCGGAAGGTGCCCGCACAACACCTTCTATTGTAGCATTTGCAGAGGGTGGCGAGCGTCTTGTAGGCCAGCCGGCGAAACGTCAGGCTGTTACCAATCCTGAAGGCACTATTTTTGCGGTCAAGCGTTTGATTGGCCGTCGTTTTGACGACCCGATGGTTACCAAGGACAAAGAACTTGTTCCTTATAAAATCGTCAAAGGGGAAAATGGTGACGCCTGGGTTGAAGTAGAAGGCAAGAAATATTCACCTTCTCAGGTTTCTGCAATGGTCTTGCAGAAAATGAAGGAAACCGCAGAGTCCTATTTGGGCGAGAAAGTCGAGCAGGCCGTTATTACAGTTCCTGCCTATTTTAATGATGCCCAGCGTCAGGCAACAAAAGATGCCGGCAAGATTGCCGGTCTTGATGTTTTGCGTATCATTAACGAGCCTACGGCTGCTGCTTTGGCTTATGGTCTTGACAAGAAAGACGGTAAGACAATTGCTGTTTATGACTTGGGCGGTGGTACATTCGATATTTCGGTTCTCGAAATTGGTGATGGCGTTTTCGAGGTTAAATCGACCAATGGTGATACATTCCTTGGCGGTGAAGACTTTGATATGCGTCTGGTTACCTATCTTGCCGAAGAATTTGAAAAAGAAAACGGCATTGATCTGAGAAAAGACAAGCTTGCTTTGCAGCGTTTGAAAGAAGCGTCCGAAAAAGCCAAGATCGAACTGTCATCTTCGCAGCAAACAGAAATCAATTTGCCGTTCATTACGGCTGATGCAACCGGTCCTAAACACCTGACCATGAAATTGACCCGTGCAAAATTCGAGTCATTGGTTGAAGATCTGGTTCAACGCACAATCAATCCTTGTAAGGCTGCTTTGAAGGATGCCGGGTTGAGTGCTGGCGATATTGATGAAGTCGTTCTCGTTGGCGGCATGACCCGTATGCCGAAGATTCAGGAAATTGTAAAAACCTTCTTTGGCAAGGATCCGCATAAGGGCGTTAACCCGGATGAGGTTGTTGCAATGGGTGCTGCCATTCAGGGCGGCGTTTTGCAGGGCGATGTCAAAGACGTTCTATTGCTTGATGTTACACCGCTTTCTCTCGGTATCGAGACATTGGGTGGTGTGTTCACACGCTTGATCGAACGCAATACAACAATTCCGACCAAGAAGTCACAAACCTTCTCGACGGCTGAAGATAATCAGAACGCTGTGACAATTCGTGTCTTCCAGGGTGAACGCGAGATGGCAGCCGACAACAAGTTGCTTGCCCAGTTTGACCTTGTAGGCATTCCGCCGGCACCACGTGGTGTTCCGCAGATTGAAGTTACATTCGATATTGACGCGAACGGTATTGTCAGTGTTTCGGCAAAAGATAAAGGCACCGGTAAAGAACACCAGATCCGCATTCAGGCTTCTGGCGGTTTGAGCGATGCCGATATCGACAAGATGGTCAAGGACGCTGAAGCCCATGCTGCCGATGACAAGAAGCGGCGTGAAGGCGTTGAAGCCAAGAATCAGGCTGAGGCTCTTGTTCATACAACCGAGAAATCGCTTGCCGATTATGGTGACAAAGTCTCGGCTGAAGACAAGTCGGCCATTGAAGCTGCCATTGCAGATGTCAAGAAGGCCATTGAATCGGATGATGTTGATAGCCTTCCTGAGAAAACCAAGAAATTGTCTGAAGTCAGCATGAAACTTGGTGAAGCAATGTATGCTGCTTCAAAAGCTCAGGCAGAGGCTGATGCTGCCCATGATGCAGCAAAAGAAGAGCATAAAGACGACGACGTTGTTGATGCCGATTTTGAAGAAGTCGACGACAACGACAAGAACAACAAGAAATAATTGTTCTGATGTCTTTGTAAATTGAAAAAAGCCCGACCTTTTATCAAAAGGGCGGGCTTTTATTGTGGAATAGCCAATCCGCTCGTAACAAGACTTGAAGATAGACTTTGTTTTGAATTAGCAACGACAACGGCCCGAGCGGAGCAAACTATGGCAAATGTCGTCTCATCAATGAACGGCAGAAGACCTGCAGGAATAAGTGATGAAAATTGACTATTATGAAACATTGGGCGTTTCACGAGAATGCGATGAAAAAACGCTCAAATCTGCTTTTCGTAAACTTGCCATGCGTTACCACCCCGACAGAAATCCGGGCGACAAAGAGGCGGAGCAAAAATTCAAAGAAATTGGCGAAGCCTATGAGGTTTTAAAAGATCCTCAAAAGCGTGCCGCTTATGACCGTTTCGGCCATGCTGCTTTTGAAAATGGTGGCGGTGGCGGCGGAAATCCGTTTGGACGCGGTGGTTTTGCTGCGGGCGGTTTTTCCGATATTTTTGAAGATTTCTTTGGCGAGATGATGGGTGGTGCACGGCGCAAACGTGCCGATGGGCGCGAACGGGGTGCCGATCTCAGCTACAATATGGAAGTCACTCTGGAAGAGGCTTATCACGGCAAAACCGCACAAATCAGGGTGCCGGGTTCCATCACCTGTGATCTTTGTTCGGGAACGGGTGCCAAGAAAGGTTCAAAACCGCAGCCCTGTGCAACTTGTGGCGGAACCGGAAGAGTTCGTAGCGCTCAAGGTTTCTTTTCGATTGAAAGAACTTGCCCGACATGTCAGGGGCGCGGCGAAACCATCAAGGATCCTTGCCCGAAATGTCATGGACAGGGGCGCATCGAAGAAGAGCGCACATTGACAGTCAATATTCCCGCCGGCATTGAAGATGGAACACGCATCCGTCTCGCAGGAGAGGGGGATGCCGGAAGCCATGGTGGACCGGCCGGTGATCTTTATATTTTCCTATCCATCAAACCGCATGAATTCTTCCAGCGTGATGGTGCCGATCTCTATTGTCGTGTTCCTATTTCAATGACAACTGCCGCACTTGGCGGAGAGTTTGAAGTTTCAACACTTGACGGGTTGAAAACACGGGTCAAAGTGCCGGAAGGCACACAAAATGGCCGTCAGTTTCGCTTGAAGGGTAAGGGTATGCCGGTTTTGCGCCAACAGACAACCGGCGATCTTTATATTCAGGTTGCAATCGAAACGCCGCAAAAACTGAGCAAAAGACAGCGTGAGTTGCTTGAAGAGTTCGAAAAGCTTTCTGTTGATGAAAACTCGCCGCAGTCACATGGTTTTTTTGCCCGTATGAAAGAGTTTTTTGAAGGCATTAGCGGCAATAACACCGATAACAGTAAAAACTGACAAGCGCTCCACACAAACGTCATGTTATGTGTGACTTGTTGGAAAACAAGAAAGGCGGAAACATATTCCGCCTTTTTGGGCTTTTGGTCTGTTATTTGATTATTTGTTCCGCCTTTTTGATTATTGGCGCGAGTTTCATTTCCAATAAAAGCCGCATATTGAATATCGGGCAAGGCCGTTTTTCATCCATTGCTGTCATCAGCAAAGAAAAGTTCCAGAAATTTTTCATATATTTGCGTGAGTTGTTCAAGATCGTTAATGGAAACACATTCGTCGATCATATGCATGGTTTGCCCGACAAGCCCGAATTCTACAACAGGGCAATAATCTTTGATAAACCGTGCGTCGGATGTTCCGCCAGAAGTTGATAATTCCGGCGTGCGACCTGTCACAGCTTCAATGGCGGCACTCAAACGGCTGACCAGCTTTTCGTTTTTCGTCAGAAAAACCCCACCGGGGCTTATAACCCAGTCGATTTTGAATGTCGGAACAAGCGAGCCGGTTTTTTCAAGTTTTACCGAATCGAGCCGCTTTTTTATTTCCTGCTTCAAAGTTTCGGCAGTCCAATTATCATTATAGCGGACATTGAACCGGATAACGCTTTGTTGCGGGATAACATTGGTGGCTGTATTGCCGGTATCTATGGTCGTTATTTCAAGGTTGCTGGGCTCGAAATTTTCGCTACCTTTGTCAAGAACGGGATTTTTAAGCGCTTCGCATAATTTTATAACGAGATCGATCGGATTGGCAGCACGGCGAGGGTAACCGACATGCCCTTGCTTTCCTTGCACTGTGATAATGCCTGAAAGCGAACCGCGCCGGCCAATTTTGATCATGTCGCCTAAATTGTTCGGGTTTGTGGGTTCTCCGACAATTGTTGCGTCCCATTTTTCGCCCTTGTCGGCTGCCCATTTCAAAAGCTTTATCGTGCCATTAATGCCGGGGCCTTCTTCGTCATTTGTTATCAACAGGCTGAGCGAGCCTTCAAGCGGATTTTTTTCCAAATAACGGGCAACGGCTGCAATAAAACAGGCAATTCCGCCTTTCATATCAACGGCGCCACGTCCGTAAAGTTTATCGCCTTTGATTGCGCCTTCAAATGGCGGAAAGTTCCACGCTTTTTCGTCACCAACCGGTACAACATCGGTATGACCGGCAAAAGCAAGATGCGGCCCGCTTTTGCCGACACGTGCATAAAGATTTTCAATATCGGGTGTGTTTTTATCTGTAAAAATTGGTCGTTCAACTGAAAAACCGAGGCTTTTTGCCCATGTTTGAACTTGCGTTAATACGCCGTTTTCATGCGGCGTAACAGATGGACAACGGATAAGTGCCTGCGCCAAAACTACAGGATCTTTGAGTGTCAACATAGCTATTGTCCTTTGTCTGAAACGGTCGACAGTTATTATTCACCAATATGATAATAATTAAGAAAATATATTGTTAATATTTTTGTCAGATTGCCAATGAAATTGCGTGCCTGAATTTCGTTGCCCGGGTTAAATTAGCAGGAAAATTATCAAAGGATAGCCGTTATGACTGAATTGGTAAATACTCCTGACAATGATGCCGGAAATGTTGTACTGACACCTGTCGGTAGTAAGACGAAATTGATTGTCGCAGCAGGTGTCGGCAATTTTCTCGAAATTTTCGATTTTACGGTTTATAGTTTTTTTGCCGGAATTATCGGACATGTCTTTTTCAATTCTGAAGACAAGCTGATTTCATTGCTGATATCGGTATCGGTTTTTGGGGTCGGCTTTGTCATGCGTCCATTAGGCAGTATTATTATCGGTGCCTATGCCGACCGCCACGGGCGTAAAGACGCAATGCTACTGACAATTGTATTAATGGCCATTGGCAGTGCCTTGATAGCATTTGCACCGCCTTATTCGGCAATCGGTATTTTTGCGCCACTGTTGATTGTTATGGGGCGTCTCTGTCAAGGATTTTCAGCCGGTGGAGAAATTGGCGCGGCAACAACGCTTCTCATGGAATCGGCCGAACGTAACAAGCGTGGATTTTTCGTAAGCTGGCAATTTTTCGGACAAGGTTTGAGTACTTTATGCGGTTCACTTCTTGCCGCCTCATTGGTGAAGTATCTTCCCAAAGAAGCCATGGAAAGTTGGGGTTGGCGCGTACCATTTATTTTGTCGCTCCTTATTATTCCTGTCGGGCTTTATATCCGCGCCCATATCAACGAAACACATAAGGCACCACCTGTTGAAGCACACACATTACACCCGTTCAAAGAGCTTATCAGCCAACATGCGAAACAGATGATTGCCGGTATTTTTGTGATTTTTCCGGGAACCGTCATGATGTATGTCTTGGTGTTTTTTATGCCGACTTACCTGCAGACGGTCACGGAAATCGGAGACTCCGAATCGTTCCTTATATCTAGTTATGCAAGTGTCATTGTTATTGTTATGACTGTTTTTGCAGGCTTTTTTTGTGACCGGTTGGAACGGCGTAAAGGCGCAGCGATCACACTTTTGACCATCATCTTTATCTCATCCTATCTTGCATTCCGCTTTGTACAAAATACGCATGTTTTCCTGGCTTTTTACACTGTGGCAGTGATTTGTATGTCTATGGTGTTTACCTTGTGTGTTCTTTTCATTATCGAAGCATTCGAGAAAAGAATTCGTGCAACTGCAACGTCGGTTATTTATGCTTTCAGTGTTTCGATTTTTGGTGGTACAGCACAAATGATTGTAACATTCCTTCTTAAAATATCCGACAGCAATATTATGGCGCCATTCTGGTATCTTGGTGTTTCTCTCGTCCTTGGTGGGGTGGCATATCTGGCTTTTGACGAAAAGCGCCATGAAATTTGATTATAGGGAATAGGGGAATTCGGATGAGTAAGGAAAATCTTTCGCCAGAAGCGAAAAAAATTCTTCAAACCATGGCAGCCTATGTGCCGGAAATGGAAGCAGTGCGCCATGATTTGCATGCGCATCCTGAAATCGCTTATGAAGAGCATAGAACGGCAAAAGTTATTGCCGATCTTTTGAAAAAATGGGGTTATGAAGTTACAACAGGTCTTGGCAAGACCGGCGTTGTCGGGCGCTTGAAAGTTGGCGATGGCAAAAAATCCATTGGTTTGCGTGCCGATTTTGATGCTTTACCGATTACAGAAATGACAAATCTTGAATATTCGAGTTGTCATGAAGGCAAAATGCATGCGTGTGGCCATGATGGCCACACAACCATGTTGTTAACGGCCGCACGCTACTTCGCCGAAACGAAGAATTTCAACGGGACACTCAACCTCATTTTTCAGCCGGCAGAAGAAGGTTTTGCCGGTGCAAAAGCAATGATTGATGACGGCCTTTTTGAAAAATTCCCGTGTGATGCCGTGTTTGGTATGCACAACTGGCCGGGGTCTCCAACCGGCAAAATTTCGGTTAAAACCGGACCATTCATGCCTTCAAGCGATACTGTCAAAATCAAAGTGATTGGAAAGGGTGGCCATGGTGCTGTTCCGGATAAGGCAATTGATCCGATAGCGGCAAGTGCGGCGATCATTTCAAGCCTGCAAACGATTGTCTCGCGAAATGTGCCACCGCTTGAAACGGCTGTTGTAACCGTTGGTAGCTTTCATGCAGGGATTGCTGCAAATGTTATTCCCGATAGTGCGGAAATGTTGCTCACTGTCCGTTGCTTTAATCCGGACGTAAGGGATTTACTGCAATCGCGTATCGAAAAACTTGCAAAGTTGCAGGCTGAAAGCTTTGGTGCAACGGCTGAAGTTGATTATCAGCGCTCCTATCCGGTGCTGGTCAACCACGAAACAGAGACGGCATTTGCTGTTGATGTTGCGGCAAAAATTTTCGGGCGCGACCATGTTGATGACAATATGACGAAACCATCGGGAAGTGAAGACTTTGCCTTTATGTTGGAAAAAGTGCCAGGGTCCTATGTTGTCATCGGAAATGGCGATAGCGCGCCTTTGCATAGCCCCAATTATAACTTCAACGATGAATTGCTCCCTCTTGGCGGGTGTTATTGGGTTTCATTGGCTGAAACATATTTGAAATGACTTTTAAAAGCTACATTCCCGAAAAATGTAGGATATAGGACTTTGATCTATGAAACATATTCGCGAACATATTGAGAAAACGATCGACGAAATGGTGGCTATCCGCCACCAAATTCACCAAAACCCCGAATTGGGTTTTAACGAGCATAAAACCGGCGATAAAGTAGCGAGCCTACTTGAAAGCTGGGGCTTTGACGTTGTGCGGGGGGTCGGTAAAACCGGTATTGTTGGTACATTGAAAGTAGGTCACGGCAAAAAGATTATCGGTATACGTGCCGATATGGATGCTTTGCCGATCGAAGAAGAAACCAATCTCGACTATTCCAGCAAAAATGAAGGGGTTATGCATGCTTGCGGGCATGACGGGCATACAACAATTCTTCTGACAGCCGCCCGTTATCTTGCCGAAACGAAAAATTTTGATGGCACAGTCCGTGTTATCTTCCAGCCTGCCGAGGAAAGCTATGGCGGTGGCAAGAAAATGATCGATGACGGATTGTTTGAAAGATTTCCGTGCGACCGGATTTATGGATTGCATAATTGGCCGGGCTTTCCTTCAGGAACATTGCGTTTTACCAAGGGGCCGATGATGGCATCGGTTGACACCGCTTATATTACTGTTCGCGGCAAAGGTGGTCACGGTGCACGACCGGAAACAACAATTGATCCGATTGTTGCAGCTTCATCTATCGTTATGGCCTTGCAAACCATTGTTTCCCGTAATGTCCCGCCGCTTGAGGCCGCACTTATCACTGTCGGTATGTTCAAGGGGGGTAGTGTTTCCAATGTCATACCGGAAGAAGTCAAGATGGAGCTGACGATTCGGGCATTTTCGGCAAAAGTACGGGACCTTTTGCAGGAAAGAATTTGTAAATTGGTGAAATCGCAAGCCGAAAGCTATGGAGCAAAGGCCATCATCAATTATGAACGCGGTTATCCTGTTACGGTCAATGATGCCGGATCGATCGACTTTGCTTTGGAAGTTTCCAAACAGGTTGTTGGCGATAAAAATGTCGTCGAAAATGCCGAACCTTTGACCCCGAGTGAGGATTTTTCCTACATGCTGGAAAAAGTACCGGGTGCCTATATCATTATGGGCAATGGCGACAGCGCAGGCCTTCATACACCGCATTATAATTTCAACGATGATGGTATTGCTGTTGGTGCAACCCTGTGGGGTGCGCTCGTCGAAAAATATCTGGCAAAAGCTTGAAAATTGATCTTTTCTTTAACGGAAACATGAGCAAACACCAGTGCATTCAATCACCAGTGCAGGCAATCGTCAGTGATTATATCGGTTTTCGAAATGCGACGAAAAGAAAGTTGAATATTATTATAAGGCTTGTCGGTTTCACCGATAGGAAATTGACTGCCGGTTTTTTGAAACAGGCGATTTTCCATGCTTTTTGAAGCGACTTTGTGCTCTCAGGCAATTGGCCGTGGCTTTCGAAGTGACACGCGAGCGAATTCAAAAAAGGTAAAAAATAGCTGCTTGCGAAGAAAAAATAGTCGGATATTTCTTGATAACCATCTCCTGCAACATCCATAATTGACCAGATCAACAATGGAAACGGGAAAGATGGCTACAGAAGCAATCAAAAATTTGATCCTCTCCTATTTGCCGGAAATGACCGAATTCCGGCATGCCATGCATAATAATCCTGAATTATCCGGAAAAGAAACGGCCACCTCAGCCAGAATAGCGACACTTCTGGAACAGTATGGATATGAAGTAACCCGCCACATTGGTGGCAATGGTATTGTTGCGAGCTTGAAGAATGGCAATGGACAAAAGTCCATCGGTATTCGAGCCGATATGGATGCTCTCCCGATAAGGGAAGAAACAGATCTGGAATATGCCAGCAAAAATCAAGGTGTGATGCATGCTTGCGGTCACGACGGGCACACGACGACACTCCTTGCAGCCGCGCGCGCTTTAGCGGAAACAAAAAATTTTGATGGAACAGTGCATCTTATTTTTCAACCGGCCGAAGAAATTGGTGCCGGCGCAAAAGCAATGATCAAGGACGGATTGTTCGAACGATTTCCTTGTGATGCCATTTATGGACTTCATAACTGGCCGGGACTTGAACAAGGAAAAATACAATTCACCAAAAAGGCGATGATGGCCTCTGTCGATAAAGCGACAATTGTAATTTATGGAAAAGGCGGTCATGGAGCCCGACCGGAATCTGCAATTGATCCTGTTATTGTTGCCTCTTCTATCGTGATGGCCCTGCAGACGATTGTTTCACGCAATGTTCCACCGCTTCAATCCGCTATTATATCGACCGGCTCTATTCATGGCGGTGAAGCCTTTAATATTATCCCCGATAGCGTGGCAATAACTTTGACTGTGCGCAGCTTTTCCGCAGATGTTCAAAATCTTGTTGAAGAGCGCATCAAACAAATCGTTGAAGATCAGGCGCAAAGTTTCGGTGCAACCGCATCGGTGAATTATGAGAGGCTTGTTCCTGCCGTGGTCAACCACCCCGATTATAGTGATTTTGCTCTTCATGTAGCCAAACATGTTTTGGGGCCGGAGAGAGTGGTCGAGACCGAAATACCGACCACTGTAAGCGAGGATTTTGCATTTATGCTGGAAGCTTGTCCGGGAGCATTTTTCTTCCTCGGCAATGGCGAAAGTGCCAGCCTTCATAGTCCCCATTATAATTTTGACGATCAAAATATTATCGACGGCGCGGTTTTCTGGTGTGCCTTGGTCGAGGCGAGTTTAAACAGCCGGAATTAACCATTCGGAAACCATCATTAGGCATCATTCATAACAAATCGCATGCATTCAATAATGGTAAAATCGGAAACGGATTGATAAGTCGAATTCGTTTCGAACCAAAATTGGTTGCAATTGTTAGAACACGAGTTCAGGTGCTTTATGAAAAAATCACGCCTCTCTTTTACCCGCCGCAGTTTTTTAATCGGAAGCGGAACAACGTTTGTCGGGTTATTGAGCGGTTGCACGAGTGACGGTATTTTGGGAAGCGGCTACAACAATATGACGACCGGTTCGATCCCGCGCCCGCTCATCGGCATTGATAAAGGTTTTACCTCGCCTGATAAAATGTATGCGGCCGTCCATGAAGGGCCTTACACGCTTGCAGCAATTCCTTACGACAAAGTGCCAAAACAATTTTTACGCCAGATCGTACCCAACCCGACAGGCGAACCTCCGGGAACGATTGTTGTTAGCCTCAAAGACCATTTTCTATATTTCATCCAGCCTGACGGTGATGCATTACGCTATGGCGTCGGTATTGGTGCAGCCGGCTTCCAGTGGTCGGGGCGAGCCAATGTTCAATTCAAACGCGAATGGCCCCGTTGGACACCACCGGCAGAAATGATCGGAAGAAAACCTGAACTTGTCGAATATAAGAATGGCATGGAACCCGGCCCCACCAATCCGCTTGGTGCACGCGCTCTTTATATTTACCAGAATGGTCGCGATACAGGATATCGAATCCATGGTTCACCGGAATGGTGGTCCATCGGCCAATCAATGTCATCCGGTTGTATCAGATTGATGAATCAGGATATTATCGACCTCTACAATCGGGTTCCGGTTGGAACACCGATCGTAGTAGGTTAGTCCTCATTATATGGGAGGAGGCGTATAATGAGAAGAAAGGGGTGCCCGATTAGACAAGCGGGGGCAACTCCATCGGGCACCTAGGGGTACCAGGTTTTGTCCTGGTGCTCACTTAACGGGTGGTTGAATATAAAGTTCCAAAAAATTTTTTGTCTTGTGTTAAAGGCCTTGAAAAATGTTGAAGAAGACTTTCCTTGCAACGCTTGCTTTTGCTGCTCTTCATAGCTTTGCCGCCAATGCTGAAGAGCCTTCAGTGCACAACCAAACCTATATTTGTGAACGGGGCGTGGCATTGCAGGCAGTTTTTATCAAGGACAAAGCTGGTTCTTATGCCGTCCTATCTGTTGACGGAAAACTGGTGGCAATGCGCGAGGATGTTAAAACTGCGGAAAAGCTTTTCATTGCTGTTGACGATCAGGATAATTACCGTCTTCATATTAAAGGCAATGATGCATTCCTGACCTATAAGGACAGTGATCCGGCTAAAGCGGAAAAGACGATTTTACAAGCCTGTCAGGCAGATATAGCGGAGGATTGATGGAAAAACCCGATTTCGACAAAGGCACTTTTGGACATTTGCGAAAAAATGCCGGTGGTTTGTGGCAGGCATATATTCACCATTCATTTGTCAATCAATTGGCTGCCGGAACATTGGAAGAAAAATGTTTCAAAAAGTTTTTGACACAGGATTATCTGTTCCTCGTTCATTTTTCCCGTGCTTATGCGCTTCTTGCGGCAAAATCGACGAATATTGAAGATATCCGGGAAGCGCTTGACGGCCTCAATGATATTGCAGCAGAAATGCCGCTTCATGTAGCCTATGCAAAAACGTGGGGAATTTCGGAACAGGAAATGAGCGGGGCAGAAGAAGCCATTGAAACCATAGCCTATACCCGTTTTGTTCTGGACGTTGGATATTCAGGTGACAGGCTCGATTTGATGACAGCCTTGATTCCGTGCGTTGCAGGCTATGCAGAAATCGGTCTGCGCCTTGTCGAATCACCAGACACGGTGTTTGAAGGAAATCCCTATTCACAATGGATCAAAAATTACCAAAGTGATGATTACGTTAAAGGCGTGAAAACCTTTCTCGATAGCTTCAACAAACTGGCCGAACAATGTCATGATGAAGCGCATTTCAAGCACTTGAGTAAAATCTTTAACACCGCTACCCGGCTTGAAACAGAATTCTGGAAGATGGGACTGGAAGCCCGCTAATTGCTTTTCCGCGTTTAAAGAAACAGGATAGACTCTTGTTAAAATAACAAGCTTTTAGCAGCGTTTCTGGCCTGTTTTAAAGTCTGTCATTATTGTTTGAAATAATCGAATATCAGGCGATCATTTTGCTAAAACAAGTCAATAAGCGAAGTTCGATTATCCGGAATAATATTATTCGAAGTCAATAGCATGAAGAGTTTGGCCATTCCGTTTCAGCCATGCTCTATATTCTTTTGTGCGTGGGCACAGTTTTTCACATAAAGACCAGAATTTCGAGCTGTGGTTCATTTCGACAAGATGGGCGGTCTCATGCGCAACAAGATAATCGATCACGCCGATCGGGGCCATGACAATTCGCCAGGAAAACGACAGATGGCCGTCGGCCGAACAGGATCCCCAACGGCTTTTGGTATCTTTATAGCGGATTGAAACAGGCGTTCTGCCGACCACGGCACAGTGTTTTTTAACAAGGGGGGCAATAATCAGCGCAGCCTGTTTTTTTAAGGCTTCGCGAATGTGTCTTGGAAGATATCGGCTATCGCCATAAACAATGATTTTTCCTCCCTTACCATCATCATCCGGTATAATCGTGACGTTACCACGTCCTTCCTGATGAATAATGCGATAAGGGTGACCGAGAATAGGAACTGCGGCACCGGGTTTCAACATCGGAGTATCCTGCGGGGGAGGAAAACGGGAAATCCGGTTTTCTATCCATCCCCTGTAGCGCTCGATAAAATTTGTTATTTCTGTTTCCGTTGTTGTCGGTGGTACGGTTACACGTACACCTTTGCCACCTGTTTCTATCCGTAATGTCAAGCGGCTTGCCCGTGCACTTCGCACAATTGTAAGTGGCAAAGAACGATCCGACAGTTGAAGAGTGAGTTGCAACTTTGCGGGTCGGGATTTGTCAGAGCTGTTTGACGCAAAAAACATGTCGGTTATTTAAGTAATAAAAATCGTTTTTGAAGAGATGGCGAAGATAAACGGAAAAAACATGATAAAATCAGCTTTAGAGTTGAATTTTCAAATCGTCATCCGGTTTAATCCGTTACTTATCGCACAATAGCCTCGTCTGACGGTCATATTTTTTCAAAGCGTTAATTCCGATTTCATCCGAAGGCAACGAAATTGCGCAAAAATACAAAACCGGCTCTTATCTCTCCTTCTCTAGAGATTAGCGTAACGATCAATGATTGCTGTTTGCAATAAGAGTTTCCACCCCGTTGATGATTGTTGCAATATCTTGAGGACGAGAAAGATGGTGTTCGCCATCCTTGATCAGTGTTAGAGTAACATTATCGAAAGGCAGATGTTCAACAAGTTCGAGCGTATGCTGATAAGGCACTTCTTTGTCGGCCATTCCCTGAATAATATGAACGGGACAATGAATATCGATAAGGCCTTCCATGACGAGATTTTTATCGCCATCATCAAGAAAAATTTTGGTAAAAGGAACAGGCTCCACCTCGTTTTCATAAGGAACTTCAAAAAAGCCGCGTTCCTCCAGTTCCCGGCTTTGTTCGCTGGTCATTTGCGGGCGAACAAGGTCACGGGTGAAATCCGGCGCAGGGGCGAGAAGCAACAGGCCAGCGAGCGGTATGTTTTTCTTGGCCAATTCCTGTGCCATGCGAAGTGCAATCCAGCCACCCATTGATGATCCGGCGATAATTTGAGGGCCTTGGCAAAATTTTTCAAAAAGTGTCAGGCTTTCTTCTAGCCACAACGAAATACTGCCTTGATAGAAATCGCCTTCCGATTCGCCGGTCCCTGAATAATCGAAACGCAAAAATGGATAATTGTTTTTCCGGGCAAATTCGTTCAGTGCGACGGCTTTACCCCCCATCATATGTGAACGATAACCCGGTAGCCATATGAGACCGGGATGCTTGTCACCTTTCAGAGCTCGTATAGCGAGTTTTTGATGGCCTATAGTTAAAAATTCGAGAGCACCATTTTCCATGAAAAAACTCCTTATTCAGCTCATATCTTTAAACTTGATCACAACATACTTATTCTAATCATAGAAAATCGTGACTTAAACCCTTAATGCCAATTTCAAGCCAATATTCATTAAAAGCTAGGCATTTCGGTTGTTTTTGAACGTTAATTCGGTTGTTTTTGAACGTTAATTTGTATATGACGAAAAAGGAGATAAGTTTATCCCGATCTCGAACAAGCATCTGACGAGTTATTTTGAATGACGCAAGTCATCACGCCGGTTTTTGATTTGGTAATTTATTTCAGAACTGAATAATTGAAACTATTATAGGGAGAATCGACCATTCGCCGACCGTTTAAAACAACGCCAACCCCGAAAGATGGGCCGCGTTCCAATCAGGATATTCGCATTCCTCGTATACAGCTTATTGATCATGAGGGGCATAATCACGGAATAATACCGACGCATGATGCTTTGGCTATGGCTGAAGAAGCAGGTCTTGATCTTGTCGAAATTGTTCCAAATGCCGAACCGCCTGTTTGCAAAATAATTGATCTTGGTAAGCTGAAATATCAGAATCAGAAAAAAGCATCCGAGGCTCGCAAAAAGCAGAAGACCGTGGAAATTAAAGAAATCAAGATGCGGCCAAATATTGATACCCATGATTACGGGGTCAAAATGAAGGCGATCAGCAAATTTCTTGAGGGCGGTGACAAGGTCAAAATAACCCTTCGATTCCGTGGTCGCGAGATGGCCCACCAGGAGTTGGGTATGCAGCTTCTCGAACGGGTAAAGATAGATACTTCATCTATCTCGAAAGTCGAGGCTGAACCAAAACTGGAAGGGCGACAGATGATGATGGTGGTCGCTCCAAAATAACACTTAAGATCATTTTAAAAAGCATCGTTATAAACGGTGCTTTTTTGTTAACTTCTGGTTGCAATCGCAAAACAATACATGAAATACTGGGCGCATCGTGTCACGTATTTAGTCTTGTAAGACTTAAAATACGGAAAATTTGAATTTGTACCGTTCGGTTAAGGCTTTTTTTAATTCGGAAAACCTTATCAGACGGAAGAGTAAGGAATGTAATAATGTCGGGATGGCTCAGACGAAAACCCGTTCTTCAACAAAATATGCAACGGGAAAGGAAACTCGTCCCTACATTGGGGTGGCCCCATCTTGTCGCTTTGGGTGTGGGCGGAATTGTCGGCACAGGCATTTATACACTGATTGGCATCGGAGCCGATAGGGCAGGACCGGCGGTACTTTTTGCATTTGTTATCGCCGGAATAGTTTGTGCATGTGCTGCTTTTGCTTATGCGGAACTCGCGACTCTTATCCCGCTCGCGGGAGGCGCCTACACATATTCTTATGCGGCATTGGGCGAGCTTATAGCCTGGATCGTTGGATGGAGTCTCATTCTCGAATATTCTCTGGTGGTTAGCACGGTTGCAGTCGGCTGGTCGGCTTACGCAACCGGATTTTTGCACGGCATCGGCATTCATCTGCCGTTCTGGCTGGCTGCCGGTTATAATGCAATTGATCCTGCAACGGGTGTTCATGGTCTTGTCAATCTTCCTGCAGTTTTCATCGTCTTTGTTATCGCTGCGATGTTGATGATCGGCACCAAGGCAAGCGCAACACTGAATCTTTTTCTGGTGGTTATCAAAATAACTGCGCTGTTTTTATTTATTATTGTTACACTTCCCCACTTCGATCTAGAAAATCTGCATCCATTTATGCCGAACGGATTTTCAAAAGTTATGTCTCCGGATGGAGTGGAGCGCGGTGTCATGGCAGCCGCGGCTATTATTTTCTTCGCTTTTTATGGTTTTGATACAATTGCTACGGCTGCCGAAGAAACCAAAGAGCCACGGCGCGATCTTTCAATCGGAATTGTCGGTTCATTGATTGCCTGCATCATTATTTATGTTCTGGTCGGCCTCGGTGCTGTCGGCTCCTTGCATTACACGGAATTTGCCCATAGCGAGGAACCGCTTGCCCATATTTTGCGTAGTCTCGGTTCCAATCGTATTGCCGGTCTCATCGGTATAGCGGCAGTCGTTGCTCTGCCCACTGTTTTATTGGCATTTTTTTACGGTCAAACCCGTATATTCTTTGTCATGGGGCGGGATGGAACTCTTCCTTCTTTTCTTTCCCGCGTGAACGCAAAAACAGGTACACCTGTTACGACAACGCTTTTCACGGCAGTGATCATTGCTGCTATTGCCGGACTTTTCCGGCTTGATGAAATAGCAGCTCTCGCCAATGCGGGCACATTGGTTGCCTTTACTTCTGTCGGTATATGCCTCATTGTTTTACGCAAAACGGCACCCGACGTTCCAAGAAAATTCAAAACACCTCTGGTCTTTATTGTCGGGCCGCTAAGTGCCATCGGTTGCATCTACCTGTTCTTCAGCCTGCCTTCAAAAACGCAATATTATTTTCTGTTATGGAACCTTATTGGCGTCATATTTTATTTTTGTTACGGGTACCGCAAGAGCAATCTGGCAGATCACATTACCGTGAGCAAGCACTCTTGACGGCAAGTTATTTGGAACAATCCCTACCTACGAAGCGTTGTCGATATTATAATAATAGTGTTGGAGTAGTTTGGTATGGTTTGCGAGTTTATGATACCGGAGGTTAGTTCAGTGTTTAGGTCGATGAAACTCATTTCCCTTATTATTGCTTTATGCTTGGCTCCGATGGGCGCTCATGCGGCTGTTTACCAAAAAGTTCCCGGCACAGCAGTTTATATTAGTGTACCCGATAGTTTTACTTTAACGACCGATTTTAGCGGATTTATTGATAATAAAACGGGTGCTGCGATTGTCGTGGCGACGATGCCTCCTGCCAGTGATAGTATGAAACAGATTTTCAGTGACGAGAGCAAGTTCAAGCCTGCTATGGCCGCCCAGCATTATGATATTGTTTCGCAGTCAGACAAAAAATCCCGCGATGGCTATGCATTGAAAATTTATCAGGGCAAACAGACGGCAGCCAATGGTATTTTTGACAAGTGGTCGTCCATGTTATTTGCGCCCAATGCTTCCTATATCATTACTGTTCAAGCACCGGAGAAAGCAAAGTTTTCCAATAATGATGCCATGGCGATTTTTGGGTCGGTTTCAGTTGCCAGTTATAATGATGAATCCGATCAGCTAAGTGCACTTCCTTTTACTTTTGGTGCACAACCTCCGTTCGAGTTTGTCGGATCTATTATGAACAGCTCCGCAATGTTGACGATTCCGGCTTATACCAATGAAGACGCCGAGCGTCCTGATATTATCGTGACCAAAGGGCTCGAAAATACCAAAGGGGCGCCACTTGATAAAGTCGTAGATAACTATCTCCAATCGATCAAAGGTACAGTGAATAATGTTGAAGATCGCAAAACATCAACGACAAAATTTGCCGGTCACCCGGGGCTGAAGCTTCAGGCAACAGCTCTTCTGAAGGGTGATCCTGTTGATCTCGTTATTTACGCAGCCATTGGAAATGACGGGCGTCCTATTTTTATGCATGCCACCGGAGAAAAAGGTACATTGGCAGCCTATAACACAGAAATTGAAAAAACGGCAGAAAGCATCAAATTACGCAATGACGTACAAAAATAGAAATGCCGAACAAAAATAGATAAATAAAAATTTGTTCGGGTTTCTTGTCCCTAAAAACAATCGGAGCTGTTTTGACAAATGTCAAAACAGCTCCTTTGAATTTTTGCCCGTTTTTCAAGCTATAGTGGAAATTCGAAAAGCTTATCGTGATGTATGGGGCAAATAGGTGGTCGCGATGTCATAGCCCTTTTGATAGCACGTCAAAGTAAACATGCGTTCGATCGCATGTAAGAAAGTCCCATTAGGCGCCAAGGGCTCTTGAGGATAGTCGTTCCACTGTAAGTCGAGATTGACAAACGGCTTTAATACGTCTGCTTTGGCCCAGAACATCGTCCCTGTGGGAAATACTATATATTTCGGCAATGTTTCTATTTTCAGGCGTTCGGCAAGCTTGAGGCCTGCTTGATAATTACCTGCCCAACCGACCGCATATTTATCATCGGGGAAAATCAGCGCTGTTTTTTCATGCGTTTGCATATAATGCAAAATAACATCTGCCATCTTTATCGTTTTGCCATCGCCCAAAAGATTGGTCATAAGAAAGGTATTCCAACTTGCAACCATCTTCCGGTCGGTTTTGTGAAGACTTTGTTTTGTGTGTATATGACCGATAATCTCATAGTGCTGAACAAGTTCTTTTCCGAATTCGGTGAACAATGGTCCAATATCCCGTCCGCGATTGGGAACCACTTCGATAACGGTTTTCCCGTCATATTCGCCAACCAGATGTTGAACAGATAACTTATCGCTTTCGTTTTTTACGCTTATAAACAGGTCGGGACGTATTTTATTCGCCGTCAACTTTTCAAGTATCGCCTCTAACATATGCGGATAATAAGCGTGGATATGGAGCGCGATTTTCAATCCAATATCGGGCGAGGGGACAATGTCGGGTGCAGTCAGTACATTCCAGCTCCATTTTCCATCGGGTTTACCAGATTTTAGGTAATGAACAAAAGGATCAACGCGTTCCTCGCCGAGATCGTGATTTTCGGCGTAAATGCCGGGGTGAAAACCGGCTCTCGGGCGTGCTGCACTTGCTCCGCTTTTATAGTTACGAACGTAATGGCGTGCGTAACGGAGGCGGTTGAATCTATGTTTATTTTTTCCGGTCCAATAAGGAATATCGAATTCAGGGGAATGGCTTAAGAATCGTGCATCCTTTTTTTCCTGAATAAGTTGTTTTTCAGCTTTATTGCCAATGTCGATGATCCCGGAAATGTAGTTTTGTAACTCTTCGGCATTTTTGCTATTCGGAGAAACAAGGTAATCGACACTGTCAGGAAAGGCCCACAAAGTGTTTGTAAGGGTTTTCATAAATGTTTCATAACGATCATAAATAACCCTTGTGGCATAAGCGATGACTCTATTTAAAGCCTTTCTTTCAAGAGGATAATTTTCGCCAATAAGCAATAGGCTGGCAATATGTTTTTGCCATAGGTAACGCATCAGGAACCGGCCGACATTGGCGTTAATCAGGACAAAACGAATGGGGTGGGCAGATAGCAAAAACCAGGAAAAATAAAATTTGATACGGTTTTGAAGTTCATGGGAACCGAAATAATAAACCCGCCAGCATTTTTCGATGTTTATTTCCGGAGAAGATCGATAATTTTCCGGTAGGAAAAGAATAATATTAAACTTATCCGCCAAATAGTCGAGATAATCGGAAAGGTGGAAATTCGGGTCGTGTAAAGGGTCATAAATGATGGCAGCAGAGTGGAGCCTTTTGTTAAAAGGCGCATAACCGATTGGCCTTTTTGCCTTTGCAACAAAGAAACTGAAAGTTTTCCAGAAAAAAGTATTTAGTGTTCCCTTGTTTAAAAAGCCCATTCCATTATTTCCGATAGTTGAAAAAATTATTTACGAAAATTCGCCTTTCCTTGGACGTTTGGCAGCTAATCCGAGTGCCCGTTTTCCTTCTGTTTGCTTTTGGGATATTATATTTTCCTAACTGCCATATTATCAATGAGATAAAAACATTTTTGCCGTATAATTGCTCTCAAATCGTATTACAAAGTGGACGGGCTTCTTGCATCCCCCTATTGAAGAGGGTAGGAACGGGAGTGAACGATAATGATTGTTGGTGAGGTTCAGAGTTATCCTTCACTAAAAGCAGTGATTTTTAAAGGTTAAGCTGTTTATGGCCAAAAAAAAGCAGATATCATCATTTGATAAACAACTCATTATGCGTTTGCTACATGACAATTTTCGCAAACATGCATTCTGGTATGTTTGTGCCATCATATCTATGCTGGTTATCTCGGCAACAACCGGTGCAAGCGCGTGGATTATGCGTGATGTGGTTAATCACATCATAGAAGCCAAGGACTTTAAAATCATTGCGATGGTTTCAGTCGGTGTGGCGGTTATCTTTATTGTCAAAGGATTTTCTACTTTTGCGCAAAGCTATTTTTTGAGCAAAGCAGGAAACAGTATTGTTGCAGAACAACAGCGCCGTATTTATTCACGGTTGATGCAGCAGGGAGTTGCTTTTTATCAGAATAACTCTTCCTCCGATTTGCTTGTGCGAGTTACGCAAAATGCGAATGCTGCTCGCAGCATTATCGATACGATCGTAACCACATTTGTGCGTGATCTTTTTTCGGTTATCAGTCTTCTTGCGGTTATGCTTTATCAGAACTTTCTTCTGAGCATTGTTGCCTTGGCTGTCGGCCCCCTTGCTTTTATCGGCGTTCGTCAGGTTCTGAAACGCGTTCGGGGACTGATGGAAAAAGAACTTTCCTCTATTGCCGAAATTATTCAGGTTATGCAGGAAACCACAATCGGTATTCGCGTCATTAAGGCCTTTTCATTGGAGTCGTTGATGAAGCGGCGCATGGACAAGGCTATTACCGATGTGGAAATGCGCTCGAATGGCATTGCGATGCTCGAATCGGCAACTAACCCGATTATGGAAACGCTTGCCGGTGTTGCTATTGCTGTGGTTATTTGTTTTTCCGGCTATATGGCAACGCAAAAGGTTGGCGTTCAAGGCGAACTGATGTCATTCATCGTTGCGCTCCTTCTGGCTTACGAGCCGGCAAAACGGGTTGCCAATGTGCGTGTCAAAATTGAATCAGGTATGATCGGCGTTCGCATGATGTTCGAAATTCTCGATCATCCGCTCACCCTTATGGAAAAAGAAAATCCTGTTGATCTCGACCGCTCGAAGGGTGATGTCAAGCTTGAACATGTCGGTTTTTCCTATGTGAAGGATCACATGGTTCTGCATGATATCAATCTTGATATTCCGGCAGGAAAGATGACTGCCTTGGTCGGGCCTTCCGGTTCGGGTAAATCGACAATGATCAATTTGATCATGCGTCTTTATGATCCGCAAGAAGGCCGTATTCTTATTGATGGGCAAGATATCCGTGACGTAAGCTTCAAATCCTTGCGCGAATTGATGTCTTATGTCGGGCAAGATACGTTCCTCTTTCAAGGCTCTGTCCGCTATAATATCGGGCTCGGGCGTGAAGGGGCAACCGAAGAAGAGATCGAACAGGTCGCCAAGCTTGCCAATGCACATGACTTTATTATGGAATTGCCGAATGGCTACGACACCGATGTCGGTGATAATGGTGGCAATCTTTCGGGTGGTCAAAAACAACGTATTGCCATTGCACGTGCCATGTTGCGCAATAGTGAAATTCTGATCCTGGATGAAGCAACCAGTGCTCTTGATTCAGAATCCGAATCTCTGATCAAGGAAGCTTTGGCACGGTTGACAACCAACCGTACAACCATTGTTATTGCTCACAGGCTTTCGACAATTTCGCGCGCTGATAAAATCGTCGTTATGAAAAATGGCAAGATTGTCGAACAAGGGACCCAACATCAATTGTTGCAGATTGAAGGTGGTCTTTATAAGCATCTCCATGATTTACAATTCAAGGACCCCGATTTCGACGATGTTGACCATGTAGAGGATTCATCGAAAAATCAGAAAAAAATTTCCAAATAATTCGGGTGCTTTCTAATTCCGGTTGCACTTCGCATTGGCCATCTCTGGCAGACGCAAAACAATGCGATCACAGATTTGTCCGGTTCAATTGGCTTTCTTTGAAAAATACTCTAAATTGGTGCATTAGGAGGCGATTGCCTCCACTCCATGCCATTTTATAGATGTTTTAAATGTTTCTCGCCAAAGGAAAACCATTATGAAAGCCGTCGGATATTTCGAGAATTTGCCAATCAGTGACGATCGCTCCTTGCAGGATTTAACTGTTGATGTGCCGGAAATCGGTGATTATGACCTGTTGGTTGCTGTGAAGGCTGTTTCGGTCAACCCGATTGACGTGAAAACACGTCAAACCGGCAAAGCTTTTTCCGATGGGCCGAGAATTTTAGGCTTTGATGCTTCCGGCATTGTGCAAAAACTCGGTAAAAATGTTACCGGTTTTCACGAGGGAGATGAAGTTTATTATGCCGGTGCTATCAACCGGCAAGGTTCGAACAGTGAATTTCAGGCTATTGATAGCCGTCTGGTAGCGTTAAAGCCCAAGAGTCTGGATTTCAAGACAGCCGCTGCTATGCCGCTTACCTCGCTCACCGCTTACGAAATGTTGTTTGATCGTATTGATATTTTAAAGCCGGTTTACAAGGGGAAAAATGCTCTATTGATGATCGCCGGTGCCGGTGGCGTCGGTTCGATAGCCATTCAATTGGCGCGCCACCTCTCGGATGTGGAAATCATTGCAACCGCGTCCCGTCCGCAATCGCAGGAATGGGCGCTCAAAATGGGTGCTCATCACGTCATTGACCACACAAAAGATTTTGCTCCGCAACTTGAGAAAATCGGTTTTCCTCATCCTTCGTTCATTTTCTCGACTGCAAATTCTGATGGTTACTTGCCGCAATATGTCAATATTATAGCACCCGAAGGACGACTTGGTCTGATCGATGGACCGAAAACATTCGATATTAACCCGCTAAAGATGAAAAGCGTGTCGGTTCATTGGGAATCAATGTTTACCCGTTCTATGTTTGTAACAGATGATATAGCGCGCCAAGGAGAAATACTCTCTCATGTAGCGCGTTTAATCGACGAAAAGAAAATTTTGCCTACACTCTCAAAAGTTATGTCACCAATCAATGCTGCCACTTTACGTGAAGCGCATCGCTTGATCGAAACGCAGCGGTCGGTTGGCAAACTCGTTGTCGAAGGATTCTGATTCTATTCGAAAAAGCTCACAGAATATTTCGGGCTTCAATGGCATTAATGATTGTTATTGAAGCCTGTCATTCTTATTTTATCAGATAAAATAAGAATGATGATGAAAACGTTTTACAAGACGCGGTTATTCCGGGAAAAGCGGTTATTCCAGCAGAAGTTCGGGCTTTGATGAAGTTTCGGAAAATCCTACACTATAACCGCCGATAACCGGTTGGAGTTGAATGGTTCTTTGCAATACGTTCGATAGCGTGATCAAGATTTTCTTTTCTCACATCCATTGACGCACCATTGGCATGAATAAGTGTTCCGGAATCAACCATAATGGCTACATGCCCTTTCCAGAAGACGAGATCACCGCGTTGGAGGCCGCCTTCAGGTGCAATATCTTTCCCGATTGTCGCCTGCTGCATATCGGTATCGCGCAAAACTGTACGCCCCGTCATCATCAGTGCAAGTTGCACAAGGCCTGAACAATCAATTCCCAAACCACTTTTTCCGCCCCAAAGATAGGGCGTGTGAATGAAAGACTCTGCTATCGTCACATAATCATCTGCCAACGTGCTGACAGGCGTAATATGGTTGAAAACAACAAAGCTTCCATTATCAAGCTTGGCGTAACGCGTGCCGCGTGTTTCGGCCTCTCCAACAACGCTGATGCGGCTTCCCATAGATAAAGGGCTTATCATGGGGCTGCGCAAGTCCGCGTCACGATATTGGAAGGTGCGCGGCACGTTTACCCAATGGGTGGGTTGATTACCAATAGAACCGATTTTTGACTGCTCGATGTAGCCGACATAGCCATCTTGTTGGGCTTGAACCCAGCAAAAACCATTTTTTTCTTCAAAGACTTTTACATCTTCGCCGAAGAGACATTCGCTTTGCCGTTCCGAGAGCGCATCCGGAACTTTGTAAAGAGCAGCAACAGGCGCGACAATGCGCTTCAAAGAGCCATGCACAAATCGGGGCGCTTCTACTTGCCCACGCAAAGCTTCGTCTGCAAGGTCAGGACGATAGGCATGAAGACGGGGATCGGGTTTATCCATCAAAGACCTTTCAGAATTGTATAAAGAGCGCGAATCCCTTGAGCTTCACCGCCAACAGGGAAGGCCGGTTTCTCGGCCGGTGTCCAGCCATAAATATCAAAATGCGCCCAGTTTACCGCCTGATCGACGAATTTCTGTAAAAACAAGGCAGCCGTGATAGAGCCGGCAAATCCGTCTGTCGTTACATTATTGAGATCGGCAATGCGGGAGGAAAGTTTTTTCTGGTAGGGTTTCCAAAGTGGCAATTGCCATAGCGGATCCTGAATTTCCAGCGATATGCGGGAGATTATTTGCCCCAATTCATTATTATTACAATAAAACGGCGGGACATCCGGTCCCAATGCGACACGTGCCGCACCGGTGAGCGTCGCCATGTCGAAAAGATAGTCCGGTTTTTCCTCGTCACCATAGGCAAGTGCATCAGCCAGAATAAGCCGCCCCTCTGCATCGGTATTGCCGATTTCGACAGTCAATCCCTTTCTGCTTTTTAAAACATCACCGGGTCGAAAAGCATTTCCGGAAATCGAGTTTTCGACAGCAGGAACGATAAGTCGCAACCGGATCGGGAGTTTTGCATCCATGATGAGTTTGGCAAGCCCCATAACATTGGCCGCTCCCCCCATATCCTTTTTCATCAGCAACATGCCGTTTGCGGATTTTATATCAAGACCGCCGCTATCGAAAGCAACCCCTTTTCCTACCAATGTCACTTTAGGGTGGTTCACATCTCCCCAACGAAGATCAATAACGCGCGGGGCTACCGAGCCGGCACGGCCGACTGCATGGACCAACGGGAAATTCTGTTTGAGAAGATCATCACCCCAGATACTGGTAACAGTCGCACTGTAAGTTCTTCCCAATTGACGTATCGCCTCCTCGATAGTGTCGGGCTGCATGTCATTGGTCGGCGTATTGATAAGATCACGAACGAGGAATGTTGTTTCAATAAGACGTTTCAGTTCAGTTTTATCAATATCGGCAGGAAGGGTGATTCTGATTTTCTTGTTTCCGGTTATTTCAAGATAACGCGAGAATTTATAGCTTCCCAGAGCCAGCCCCAAAAAGAGGTTGAGGGCATTTTCCGGCAAATGTTCAAAATGCCAGTCACCTTCCGGCAATTGTTTGAACAGATTTCCGATAGCAAAGACATCATTTCCGTCCCCGAAGCCTAGATAAACTTTGGAAACCATTCCGTCATTATCAGGAACGACCAATATGTCACCGCATTTACCGATGAAGTGGTTGGCTTTTGCCCAGGTGGCTGCAACAGGGTCTTCAGCAAAAAAAGATTGATCATTTTCACCGACCAGAATGATCGGGTGGCTTTGCCCCGATCGTTCGGTCAAAAATTCAATCGGACAAGGCGTTATCGGGGCCAAAATTCGTGACATATTTCACCTATAATTTTCTAAGTGCGACATATTCCACCAGATGATCGCTGCCCTTTCGCAAAATGAGATCGGCGCGTGGTCTTGTTGGCAGAATATTTTCTTCAAGATTTTTCAAATTGATTGTGTTCCACAGATTTTCCGCGACATCCATAGCTTCTTTTTCTGTCATTTTTGAATAACGATGGAAATATGAATCGGGATTCTGGAATGCTGTGAGCCGGAAACGGCGGAACCGTTCCATATACCAATGACGGATAATTTCGGTTTTTGCATCGATATAGATCGAAAAGTCGAAAAAGTCGGAAACGAATGGCACGGCTTTTCCATCACGCGGTAAATCCCTGACCTGAAGCACGTTGATACCCTCGACAATGAGAATATCCGGCCGGTCGACAACAATTTGCTCATTGGGCAAAACATCATAGGCCTGATGGGAATAAAGGGGTGCTACAACATCGCCCATACCTGCCTTGATAGCAGAAAGGAAACGTAAAAGTTTGCCGACATCATAAGAATCGGGAAAGCCTTTTCTATCCATCCTATTTTCAGCTTTCAGGACTGCATTGGGATAGAGAAAACCGTCTGTTGTTATCAGGTCCACCTTGGGGCTCGAGGGCCAGCGTTTAAGGAGTTCTTGCAAAATGCGGGCGGTGGTTGATTTACCAACAGCAACCGAACCCGCAATTCCGATAATGAACGGTGTTTTTGCAGTGTTTTGCGTGCGCAAGAAACGTTTGCGTTTTTGAAAAAGCATCTGGATTGCTTCGACATGGGTCGAAAGCAGACGGGATAGAGAAAGATAAATGCGTTGCACCTCGTGAAGATCAATCGGATCACCGATAGAGCGCAATCGTTTGACCTCGTCGAAGGTCAGGGTCAATGGAGTATCCGCACGAAAGACAGACCATTCATAGGCCGTGAAAATGCTATAGGGCGAATAACGGCCGAAAACAAAATCGCCGAGGTCTGCGGTCTGACTGGTAGGCTTTAGCGCGTCAACCATTCTTGCGGGATGCCTTTTCCTCAAGTCCTGATTGAGCGGTGCGTCTTGCCAATTCTTTAACCACGTCATCAAGCTTTATTCCGCGAATATGCCACATAACCAGCAAATGATAGATGAGATCGGCACTTTCGCTGATGAAATGTTTGTCGTCTTCGTTAAGTGCAGCGATAACAGTTTCAACAGCCTCTTCCCCCATTTTTTTGGCAGCCCGCCCCATTCCCTTTTGTACGAGGCTTGCCGTATAGGAACTGCCATCGTCAACCATTGCCCGTTTGGCAATAATATCTTCGAGGCTATGCAAGCTAAAATCAGTCATTCACCTTCTCCAAATTCATCCATGCGTACCGGAATGCCGGCCTTTGCCATATAGTGCTTTGCTTCACCAATGCTATAGGTTCCGAAATGGAAAATCGATGCGGCAAGCACGGCTGTTGCATGTCCGTCACGAATACCGGCCACAAGATGGTCGAGTGTCCCGACTCCGCCCGAAGCAATCACAGGGACATCCACGGCATCGGCAAGGGTGCGGGTCAAAGCAATGTCATAGCCTTCTTTTGTTCCGTCACGGTCCATAGAAGTGAGCAGAATTTCACCGGCACCTTTTTCTACAACAAGACGGGCAAATTCGATTGCATCAATACCGGTCGGGTTCCTGCCACCATGGGTAAAGATTTCCCAATGCCGGTTTTTACCGTCGCCTGTCACCTCTTTGGCATCAATTGCAACCACAATACATTGATTGCCGAACTTATCGGCCGCTTCGGCTACAAAATCGGGGTTTTTGACAGCGGCGGTGTTTATCGACACCTTGTCGGCACCGGCAAGCAGAAGTTTGCGAATGTCGTTGACAGTGCGCACACCTCCACCAACAGTAACAGGCATGAAACATTGGTCGGCTGTGCGCGCTACAACATCGAACAATGTGTCGCGATTGTCGCTACTTGCTGTAATATCGAGAAAACACAATTCATCGGCACCGGCGCTATCATAGGCTTTTGCGACTTCAACCGGATCACCGGCATCAACGAGATCAACAAAGTTGACTCCTTTGACCACACGGCCGTCTTTGACATCAAGACAAGGAATAATACGCGCTTTGAGTGTCATGATTGTCCACTCTTTCCGGCTTTTTTATTTGCCTCGTCAATCAATGCCAATGCTTCTTTTGCATCAATATGCCCGTCATAAAGAGCACGTCCCGAGATTGCACCGTTCAATATGGCAGCATCGGGTGAACAAAGCCGTTTGATATCTTCCATCGAGGCAAGACCGCCGGAAGCAATAACCGGTATTGAAACAGAGCGGGCAAGATCAAGGGTCGAATTCCAGTTAATACCGGTGAGGATGCCATCGCGATCAATATCGGTATAGATAATGGCGGCAACCCCTGCACCTTCAAAACGCTTTGCCAATTCAAGGGCAGAAAGTTCGGACTCTTCAGCCCATCCCTCAACAGCAACTTTGCCGCCGCGGGCATCAATGCCGACAGCAATTTTTCCCGGAAAAAGTTTACAAGCTTCACGAACCAGTTGCGGATTTCTGACAGCAACAGTGCCGAGAATTACGCGGGCGAGACCCTTTTTCAGCCAGTTTTCAATATGGGCAAGGGTTCTGATGCCGCCGCCAAGCTGGACAGGATTGGTTGTCGCCCGCAATATGGCATCAACAGCCGAACCGTTCACTGTAACACCTTCAAATGCACCATTGAGATCAACAACGTGAAGCCATTTGAAACCTTCCGACTGGAAGTGGTGGGCTTGTGCGGCAGGATCGGCACTATAAACAGTTGCTCTGTTCATATCGCCGAGTTTCAGGCGGACGCAAAAACCGTCTTTGAGATCAATTGCAGGGTAAAGAATCATGGTTTCCATTCCAGAAAATTGGCAATGAGTTGAAGGCCGAGACGCTGGCTTTTTTCCGGATGAAACTGCGTCCCGAACATATTGTCGCGGATAACTGCTGCTGTGACCGGCCCGCCATAATCGGTTACTGCCAATAATTCATCAGGATTTTGACAAGCAAGTTGATAGGAATGGACAAAATAGGCATGAAGCCCCTGTTCACCGGTGCGGATGCCGGAAAATAGCGGATGGCTCCGTTTCAATTCGAGAGTGTTCCAGCCGATCTGGGGCACTTTCAAAGCATCGTCTTGAGGCTTTATCAAAGTGACATCACCCTTAATCCAGTTAAGTCCGTTGGTGACTGTTTTTTCCATTCCGCGGGACGCCATGAGCTGCATACCGACGCAAATCCCCATAAAGGGATAGCCGCCTTTGAGCACCCGTTCGTTCAAAGCTTCAACCATTCCCTGAACGGCATCCAGTCCCGCCCGACAATCCGCATAGGCACCGACGCCTGGCAAAACCACGCGGTCGGCTTTCATAACATCTTCTGCCCGATTGGTGAGGATGATATTTGCATTTATGCCATGGTCATGGCTTGCGCGCTCGAAAGCTTTTGTGGCCGAGCGTAAATTGCCCGAGCCGTAGTCGATAATTGCGACCTGCATTCTATCAGCCTTTCAAAGTGCCCTTGGTCGAGGGCACAGCGTTTTTTTGGCGCGGGTCTTCCTCGATTGCAGCACGTAAAACGCGGGCTACCGATTTGAATGCGGTCTCGGCTATATGGTGGCTATTCAAACCATAATGATTGACAATGTGAAGCGTAATTCCGGCATGTTGGGAAAACGCCTGAAAAAATTCTCTGACCAATTCGGTATCGAACGAACCGATTTTTTGTGTCGGAAATTCAACCTTGAAAATGAGAAACGGTCGTCCCGAAACATCAATCGCCGCTCTCGTGCAGGTTTCATCCATCGCAAGATCAAGCGAAGCATAACGGCGAATGCCGCGCCGCTCACCCAAAGCCTGTTTGATAGCTTCACCCAACGCAATTCCGCAGTCTTCAACCGTATGATGGTCATCTATATAGGTGTCACCCACAGCCTTGATTTTCATATCAATCAATGAATGGCGGGAAAGTTGTTCCAACATATGATTGAAAAAACCTACACCGGTATCAATCTCGAATGTTCCTGTTCCGTCAAGATTGACCGAAACCGAAATATCTGTCTCGTTGGTTTTGCGTGTAATCGTTGCTGAGCGCGTCATTTTGTTCCCGTTCCAAGAAGCTTGAAAGAAGCTCCACTTGTTGTCATTTTCAAAACCTGACGATGAGCACAAGGCTTAACGAAGCAGTGTTATTTATAAGCTTTGCCAGCGTCACTTTTGAACTAAAATATGTTAAATCATTCGTGCAAAATATCCAATTGCTTTCACGTTTTTTTCATTGGTGAACCGCTTTTGTGACTTTAAACAGTTCTGACTGTCTCACCCATTTGCCAGTGACCCCATTCTTTTTCAATTTCCTCTTTATCCAGACCGGCTGAAAGGAGAGCCCATAATAACAGCCGCGCTTTTAAGGGCGAAAGCCACCCGCCCATCAGCACGCCGCTTCTTATAAGATCAATTTCCGAACCTTTATAACCATAGGTTCTTTCACTTGTTGGCCCGCTATAGGCTCGTGTTGTTACAATAACCGGCAGAGTGCCCGCATAATTTTTAATAATATCGGCTTCCTCGAAGCTTACGTGGCCTGATCCGAAACCGGCAATCACAACGCCCTGATAAATGCCGCTTGAAAATACGAGTTCAAGATGGTCTCCTCCCGAAGAAAGGCAGGCTTCGACAAGGGCAACTTTTTTATCAAGCGTTTTCGGCCGGCTTAGCGGTTTTGGTCGTTTATCGATAGAGTGGAAGAAAACCGGTTTTGCCTCGACAACCACACCAAGCGGGCCGACCAAACCTGATTTGAAAGTTTCAACTTTGAGCGAATGACTTTTCCTTACAAAATAGGGGGAATTGATTTCGTCATTCATCACCACCATAGCGCCGCGACCGATGCTTTGTTCGTCTATTGCCACGAGTAAAGAGGATAAAAGATTGGCTGGCCCGTCGGCACTGGCTGCCATTGGCGCACGCATGGCACCGGTTATAATGAGCGGCTGGGTTTTTTGCCAATAAAGTGAAAGGAGAAATGCTGATTCTTCAAGCGTGTCGGTACCTTGGGTCAGAATGACAGCTTTTGCACCCTTATCAATCTGGTTATTTGCCCAATCAAGAGCTTCAAACAACACTTTGAAGGAGAGGGAACCGCTTGGCAGTTTTGCCAATGTTTCGGCATGTATTGTAGCAAGTTCGGAAATGCCGGGAACCGATTTTGCAAGCTGGTCGGCCGAAAGTTCAGGTTCCACTCCGCCGGACTTTCCGGCAACCATGGCAATTGTGCCACCCAATGCACCAATAGCAACTGTCGGCAATGGCATTTTCTGTTTTCCTTTGAGAGTTCGAATTCGCCCAAGCATTAGCAGCATTTGATCAAGTCAACAATGCGCTTTGATGACAAGTTATAATCGAGCGGTTCTTTTCAAAAATGAATGGTTTTTTAAAAATCGGGAAGGTTTTTAAAATGTCTTCGTCAATATGGTTGAGTTTTAATGTTCGAATTCCTAAATATGCACTCTGTATAGCCGCTTTTCATTGCTTTTAACGAGGATGGAGCGTGTGGATAAAAGGAGTTTACTTGTGACAGAACATAAGCCCGATACAATGTATGGCACGACCATCATTACAGTTCGTAAAGGCAATAAGGTTGTCATTGCCGGCGATGGACAGGTGACATTAGGGCAGACAATCATGAAGGGTAATGCAAGAAAAGTACGCCGCATCGGCAAGAATGGATCGGTTATTGCCGGTTTTGCCGGTGCAACAGCCGACGCATTTACCTTGCTTGAACGGCTTGAAACCAAGCTCGAGCAATATCCTGACCAATTGATGCGTGCCTGTGTTGAACTTGCCAAAGATTGGCGCACCGATCGTTATTTACGTAAATTGGAAGCGATGATGCTGGTGGCCGATAAAAATGTAACATTGGCTTTGACAGGGCTCGGCGATGTGCTTGAACCTGAAGATGGCATTATGGCAATCGGTTCGGGCGGTAATTTTGCTCTTTCGGCAGCGCGTGCACTGATCGACACCGATATGGATGCCGAAACAATTGCCCGCAAAGCCATGAAGATTGCTTCCGATATTTGCGTTTACACCAATAGCAACTTTATTGTTGAAACGCTTGATGCCGAATAATGATTGAATGTTTCCATGTCGCTTCTTGTCGAAAGAGCTTCAAACCTGACAGGAAGTGTGAAAGAGAGAGCACTTTTAGATGAGTTCTGTATTTTCCCCCCGCGAAATAGTTTCCGAGCTTGATCGCTTTATTATCGGACAAAAAGATGCCAAGCGTGCTGTTGCTATAGCATTGCGTAACCGGTGGCGTCGTCAGCAGCTTCAGGGCGAAATGCGCGAAGAAGTGATGCCGAAAAATATTCTGATGATCGGGCCGACCGGTGTCGGCAAGACCGAAATTGCCCGTCGCCTTGCAAAACTGGCCGGTTCACCTTTTGTCAAGGTTGAAGCCACCAAGTTTACTGAGGTCGGCTATGTCGGCCGTGATGTTGAACAAATTATTCGTGATCTGGTTGAAGTGGCCATCAATCTTGTCCGTGAGAAAAAACGTGAAGCGGTGAAAGCCAAAGCCCATATCAACGCCGAAGAACGTGTTCTGGATGCGCTGGTTGGTAAAACCGCAAGTCCTGCAACCCGCGACAGTTTTCGCAAAAAATTGCGTGAGGGCGAGCTTGATGATAACGAAATTGAAATAGAGGTTGCCGATAACAGCCCGAACAGTGCCCCCACCTTCGATATTCCGGGTATGCCGGGCGCGCAAATGGGCATTATGAATTTGTCCGATATTTTCGGTAAAATGGGCGGACGCACCAAGACACGGAAAACCACGGTCAAAAATGCATTCAAACCATTGATCGAAGACGAGTCCGACAAGCTTCTCGATCAGGACCAGATTGTTCAGGAAGCGCTTCGTTCCACTGAAAATGACGGTATTGTCTTCATCGACGAGATCGACAAGATCGCAGCCCGTGAAGGCGGCCTCGGGGCCGGTGTTTCGCGTGAAGGTGTGCAGCGCGATCTGTTACCTTTGATTGAAGGAACAACGGTTGCCACCAAATATGGTCAAATCAAAACCGATCATATTCTGTTTATCGCTTCCGGTGCGTTTCACGTTTCGAAACCTTCTGATCTCTTACCTGAACTTCAGGGGCGTTTGCCGATCAGGGTCGAACTTAATGCGCTCACACGGGAAGATTTCCGCCGCATTCTTACCGAAACGGAAGTCAGCCTGATCAAGCAATATATTGCTTTGATGGCAACTGAAAATGTGACGCTCGAAATTACCGATGATGCCATTGATGCTCTTGCTGATATTGCAGTGGATTTGAACTCTACTGTAGAAAATATCGGTGCCCGCCGTCTGCAAACAGTGATGGAACGCGTTCTTGACGAAATTTCCTTCACAGCACCTGATAAATCGGGCACAACCTTCAAGGTTGATGCTGCTTATGTCAAAAAAGCAGTGGGTGATCTTGCCGCCAATGCCGATTTGTCGCGGTTTATTCTGTAATTTCAAAATAAACAGATTGCATATATTTTGTCAGAAACAGCCCTTCGGGGCTGTTTTATTTTGGATATATCGTCGTTTATGACACTACCGGCCATTTATGACAATTGAAGGAGCGAGATCATTGTCAGGCTTGCGGTCGCCAGAATGATGATGGATATGAAAGCTGTCAGGACAACCCGTGGACCGGATTTTTTCAAAGCCTTTATATCAACACCCAGTCCTAAAGCAGCCATTGAAATAACGGTCAGGATTTTTGCCACAAAAGCCATGGCATCGAGTGCCAATTGCGGAATGATATTGCAGGAATTGGCAAGCAAAAGAATGACGAAGCCGATAATGAACCACGGCACCATTTTGCTGAATTTGAGTTTGGTGTTGGCACCGAGGCCGTAAATGAGACCGATCACGAATATTACCGGCCCAAGCATCAATACACGGACGAGTTTGACCAGTGTCGCTGTCTGCACACTGATAAGTGATACAGGTGCTGCAGCAGCCAAAACTTGCGGCACCGCATAAACAGTCATACCGGCAAGAACACCATATTGTGTAAAGCTTAAACCTGCTAAGGGGACTGCAAGTGGCAAGACCAGAATAACAACAATGCCGAGTGCGGCAGTAAAAGCGATTGATGAAGCCACATCCGACCCTTCTGCTTTGATGACAGGTGCGACAGCGGCAATCGCCGAATTTCCACAAATCGAATTGCCACAAGCTACAAGCAAGGCGAGACGGGGCCCAAGGCCCAAAAGTCTGCCAATTGCGTAAGTTATGGCAATCACACAGGCCACAATGACGATAATACCGACAAGCAATCCGAAACCGGCAGCAACGACCGCGCTCACACTGATACTTGCCCCCAAGAGCACGACCGCGCATTCAAGAAGGATTTTTGCCGAAAATCCCACCCCTTCCGCATATTGGGATGGAATGCCTTTGACTGTCCGGATGATTGCGCCGATCAGTATGGCAAGAACCAGACTTTCAAGCCAGGCCTCGCCGAAGATGAGTTTTTCAAGCTTTTCCAGAACAATGGCAACAGCCGAAATAACCGCGCATAATATAATGCCCGGTGCAAAACGAAAGAAAATTGCCTGAATTCGGCTAGCCATATTGAAATATCCTTTTTTTAAAATCAGCTAGCGCGGTTTAATCATGTAATCAATTTTCAAATATGTTATGAATTGTTCAATTTAATCGAACATTGGCACGGTAATGATTACATTTGAACAGATGCGGATATTTCTGGCTGTCGCCGAACGCGAGCATTTGACCGAAGCGGCGAAAGCTCTTTTGTTGACACCTTCTGCCGTGTCCAGTGCCATTCACATGATTGAAGAACATTATCAGGTGCGTCTATTCAATCGCATTGGCCGACGCATCCAGTTGAGTGATGCCGGTTCCGTCTTCGTTGAGGATTGCCGCCACACATTGGCGCAAGTCAAACTTGCCGAAACAACTTTGCGTGAATTTAGCGGTCTCAAACGGGGAGCGCTCGGTCTCTATGCGAGCCAGACAATCGCCAATTATTTTTTGCCACCGGTCATAGCAAAATTTCGCAATTTATATCCGGCAATTATTGTCAAAATGTCGATCGGTAACACCGAACAGGTCGAAAATGCTGTTCTATCAGGCCTAACAGATATCGGTTTTGCCGAAGGGACCATAAAAAATGAAAGCCTTCATCGTCAAAAAGTAGCTGATGATGAATTGTTCATTATTGCCGCGAAAAACCATCCACTTACGGAAAAAACTTTGGTGACGTTTAAGGATATTTCGGCGTTTCCGTGGATTTTACGTGAAAAGGGTTCGGGAACACGGGCCATTTTCGAGCAGGCACTTGCGAACCATGGTTATGAACTGGCAGAACTTGATGTGATGCAGACTTTCCCGTCAAATGAAGCGGTGCTGTCGGCAGTAGCGGCGTCAAATGCTCTGACTGCCATTTCAAAACGTGCAGTTTCGGCTTTGCTTGCCGCAGGACTTGTTGAAAGGTTGAATTTTTTATCCGTAAAACGAGATTTTTTACTGTTACTCAATCCGCAACGCTTCAAAACCAAAGCGGTTGGTGCTTTTATTGATTTGCTTGATGGCTGATTTTATAAAACCGACAAGCAATAAGGTTACAATAATGTGGGAAAGAAAACAATCAGACGAATAATGAACTGCCGGATGGGACCGATGATGAAGAAAACTCTTATGATGCTTTTTTGGGGGTGCTCTTTCTTAACACTGACACATGCCGATGCGTCGAAACTCAATGATGTCCTTGACATTAAAACATTACGCGTTTGCACCACCGGCGACTATAAACCTTATAGCTTTTTGAAAACCGATGGCACTTATGAAGGCATCGACATTTCCATGGCGCATTCTTTGGCCAAATCGCTTGGTGCCGAGGTAGAATTTGTGCAAACAAGCTGGAAAACGCTGATGGCGGATTTCCTTGATGATAAATGCGATATTGCAATGGGCGGAATTTCCATTTCGCTTGCCCGCCAACAACAGGTTTATATGTCGGAACCACTCGGAGTGGATGGCAAAATTCCGTTTGTACGCTGTGAAGACGCTAAAAAATATAATACGTTAGGTGCACTCAACCACAAGAATGTTCGTGCGATCGAACCGGCAGGCGGAACCAATGAAGCATTTGTACGCAAATATATGCCGAATGCCAAGCTCGAACTTTTCCATGACAATACAACAATTTTTAAAAATCTCGTCGACAAAAAAGCCGATGTCATGATTACCGATGCATCCGAAGCACTTTATCAAAAACGGTATTATCCGACATTATGTGCCGTCAATCCGGATAAACCTTTAGAGTTTTTCGAGAAGGGCTATATGCTTCCGAAAGGCGATATCAGTTGGAAACTTTATGTCGACCAATGGTTGCATTTGATGCAGAAAAATGGCGAATATAATGCAATTTCTGCCCATTGGCTGAAGGTGGATGATGTTGGACATCATGATAAAAAACATGCTCCAACCAAACATAGTCACTAAGTAAAACTTACTGTGATCGAACGTGTGTAAACTGCCGAAAAACGATGTCCCGTTCATTCACCAAAACGGTTTCATGTTGTCTGGTGTGTTTATTAAAATCTTTCAATAAATCAAGAGAGATAGGCGGTTTCAGTTGCTACAAACGGATGAATATTAAATAGCTCTAAAATGTCAAAAAACGGAAGCATTTGAGAGCTTCCGTTTCTCACAAGTCTTGTTTTTTAAAAGCGATTACCGCACTTCTAACGCTCTATTATTCAGCCAACAATTTTTTTGGCCGGAAATAATAAAAATACGCGTGTTTCGTTGCTTGAACGATCAACCACAGCATTATCGGCAACTTTGGCTCCAACACGCAAGCAATAGCGCAGCATGGGCGGAAGCGAAGAAAATGCTTCATCGGGCTTGATTGCCTCTTCCGGCATAATATCCATGGTCACACCATGGGCAGCACGCAAATGAACGCCTGATTGCGCGCGACAAAAATGGTAGAGATAGGAAAGTTCCAAAGCATGTGCGGCAGGATAGCGGCTGTTGAATGCCAGACTTCCAATGACGTAATCGACATTCCGGAGAAGGCAAAAGTTCGAAATTGCCTGCCATAAAAGTCCTTGGGCACGATGTGCCTTCGATTTGTCAAAACATTCAAAAGGAGCAATTGTCAAAAATACCGGCGCATTCTGGCCGCCTTCGACTTCGAAACTTTCACCGAGACTTGTTCCGTCAAGATTTTGATTGGCACCGAGAACATTTGTAAGTGTCATATAGCAACGTGCAACAGGATTTTGCGAATGCGCTTTATCAGTGACAACCATCGCCCATTCGTCACGGTCATCCGCCACATTTTTTTTTGTCGGAACCGTTTTTTCAATGCTGTCGGATATTCTCTGCAAGCGGGCTTCCAAAGAACCGAATGTTGCAAGCAAGAGAGAATCGCTCTTATCGCAATTTTCATTACCCGATGTTTCCAGAACTGTCCTTGCACAAGCTGTCATTTCAATGCTCCTCATTGAAGCGCTGTTGATTTAAAGCAACCAACATCATGTCCTGCTGTCGATTTAGAACTTTCTTATTGCATGACAATGACGGGAAAGTGATTTTTTCAAGGCAATTCACTGTCGGCCTGAAACAGGATTAACAATTGGTAAATATTTGCTTTTTTCTATGTTTATAAGAGCTTGAGCTCAGTTAACCGGCTAAGAATGGCGATTTTGTTTCTGTCAAAAAAAAGGCAAGGGCAGGCGGCGGAGAGCGGATGTGCCAAAAATGGATATGTCGTTCCGGTCTTTTGTTGTGTTTTTGCGTTGCAACCGGATCGATGGAAATTCAAGATTGTCGCGTTTTGTCCGCTTTATAAAATGAACGGTTAAAAACAGAATTTTGGATATTTTATAAAAATTTGAAAAACCTATTTTGCTTTTTGCTTTTCCTGTTTCCAGTGCAGCAATTCATCAAGCACGATCAGGACAGCGCCGACCGTTATGAAACTGTCAGCAAGGTTGAAAATAGCAAACGAGAAAACGCCGTCGATATGGAAGGAAATGTAATCAATGACATAGTGAAAACGTATGCGGTCAATCAGATTGCCAATGGCTCCACCGATCACCAGCAGAAAGCCAAATCGTGATAATGATTTTTCCGGTCCTGCATTTTTCCATAGCCAGATGACGAAACAGATAATGCATAACGTCAATGCAATCAGCCCCCAATCGGAGACCGATGACAACATGGAAAAAGCAATTCCGGGGTTACGGGCGTGATAAAGTGAAAGAAATGGCAAAAGGTCGATCTCTTCGCCGACTTCCAATGTATTGACTACCCAATATTTGATCAATTGGTCAAGACCGACAGTGATAATAAGCCCCACTATAAGTGTGATGAGGGATTTTGCCTTCATGAACGGGCCTCTCGCGGGTCAAGCGTCAGGTTATGACGGCGGATTTCATAGAGCATGACGCCGGTTGCCACAGCAAGATTGAGTGAATCAGCACGTCCCGCTTGCGGAATACGGGCAAGTTGGTCGCAACTATCAGCAAGATTATCCGGAAGGCCTTGTTGTTCGTTGCCCATAAAAAGAATGATAGGACCCTTTTTATAGTCGATTGTGCGGTAATCGACAGATCCTTTTAAATGTGTACCGATGATTTGGCCGTGAAATCCGGTGCGCCATTTTAAAAACTCGTCAGCACTCATTTTAAAAAGCGGAAGGGCAAAAATCGAGCCCATGGTTGCGCGTACCGTTTCAAGGGAATAGGGGTCGGTTGTGTCGCCAACAAGGATAAGTCCTTTTGCCCCGACTGCATCGGCTGTGCGAATAATGGTCCCGAGATTGCCGGGGTCACGAATGCGATCGAGTGCAACATAGACATCCTCTCCCTTGGCGTTGAAGCTAGACATGTCATGCCAGCGTTGTTCGAAAACACCGACCACCATTTGCGGATTGTCGCGCCGTGTGACAGATTCCATAACCTTCTGGTTTGCTTCGATGATGAGACCACCGGAAGCTTTCGTGCGGGCTGCCGTTTTTTCAATCAACGGGTTGCCTAGCCCGGCTTTGGAAAACAGAAGTGTGCGTATTGTCCAGCCGAGATCGAGAGCATCAATAATAAGCTTCAGCCCTTCGGCCATAAAAACGCCCTCACGATCGCGGTTTTTTTTAAGTGACAAGGATTTCATATCCTTGATGATCGGATTGGCAAGCGAGGTAATTTCTTTAACCTGACCGTTTTGTCTTTGTGTTGTCATATTAAAAAATCCAGCGGCTAAAAAGAGAGGTGGAAAGCGCCCTTTTAGCCTTTTCTTCACGCAAAATAAGTTCACCCGATTCGATGCGCCCGCCAAGGCCGGTAAATTCATCACGCATCAATTCGTGGATTGCAAAAAATGAGGCACGTATAGAATAGGCAGTCAATATCACGGCAATCGGATTGTCGGATAAAATAGCGCGACATCCTTTGACCATTTCGGGCAAATGATCGAAAAGTTGCCATACCTCGCCATGGGGGCCGCGTCCGTAAGCCGGCGGATCAAGTAAAATAATGTCGTAATGTTTGCCGCGACGCCCTTCGCGTTCGACAAATTTCATCGCATCATCACAAATCCAGCGAATAGGGCGATCTGTTAACTGTGCAACTTCCTGATTTTCTTTGGCCCATAAAATAGCTTTTTTGGATGCGTCGACATGGGTGACCTCGGCGCCAGCTCTTGCCGCAATAAGCGAAGCAAGACCGGTATAGCCGAAAAGGTTCAATACCCTGACCGGACGGTTTGCTTTTTTAATCAGCTCTTCCATAAAACGCCAATGGGCATCCTGCTCGGGAAAAACCCCGACATGGCGAAATGACGTAAAGCGGCCGAGAAATGACATTCCGTCCCATGAAAGCGGCCATGTCTCGCCAAGTGGCTGTTTTGGAAAATTCCAGCGCCCCATGCCTTCTTCATCGGTATTTCCGGTAAAAATCGCATCGACATCCTGCCAATCTTTTTCGCTTAATGCCGGTTGCCATAAAGCTTGTCCCTCAGGACGAATAATGCGCAAATTTCCGTAACGTTCGAGTTTGAGGCCATTACCGCTGTCAATCAATGCGTAATTTTCGCTTGCTGCCGTCTCAAGAATGACCGGCAATTTTTCTTCGGGCCTTTTTCCTGACGGGCGAGGTAAAAAGCGGCTTTTCATTTCTACTGTGTTTCCACCCTTGTCGTCGCGAGAAAATTCTTTAGCTGATCGCACTGCGGTATCCGGTGTGTGCGCTTTGTGCAATTTTCCTGAATGATTGGCGCGCACAGTTTTCCGTCTTTCAGGCTTATCTCCTGTTTCGAGGGCCTTTTTCGGACCATAGGGAGCACCTTTGCGCGATATTTTTAATCCGCGTTTTTTTTCTTTTGGGTGTTGTGCTTTCACAATCTGGCATTTTCCATAAATTTCAGGATGTTCTTTGTTTATAAAACATCTTTTTCAAAAAGGTATAGTTTTCTTGCACAGTTCGAAAGAAGGATTTAGCTCATGGACAACGCGCTCCGCTATCAGGACCAGCATAAAATTTCAGCATGATCATTATTTTAAATTTTTGTTTATGCAGTTTTGAAAGATGTGGGAGATGTGCTAATCCCAAAAATTTTGTTGAAATTTAAATGGCGGAAGCGATTTTCGGGTGGCGCAAATGTTCAAAAACAACGGATAACGGCTACCCAAAGAAGCCCGCAAAAAACAATAAACTATGCGCATAAACTTATTGAACCGCCAAAGGCTGATAATCGCGGTTATTCTGTTTAAGTGTGCTCTCCAAAATTTTAAAAAAATTCCGTGAATAGAAAAGAAAGATGAGTGAAAAAATTCAGCTTGGCTAGCGGGCTTGATATTCAGGAATGATCAACAACGGTGAGATCTGTTTTCGTCAAATCCGGTTTTTTCGACATATCCATTTTAAGCCCTTGTAGTTCGGTTTGTGTGTCTTTCAGGGCTTTACGAAAGCGATGTTGGGTAAACCAGACTGTTATTCCGCCAATAATGATACCGATTATGAGCGCGAGAAACAGCCAGACAAACAGCGGAGCATGGTAGACAAGGCTGGTATCGGTTGTATCAAATGGGTTGAGGCTTAAAGCAACGCTCGCCCGATTGGCAATGATAAAAGCAATCAGGATAATGCCAACCGGAATCAATATGATCAGACTAACGATCTGCTTTAGGGTCATGATGTCACTCGTTGTTCAAGCGGTCCCTTAATTCCTTGCCGGTTTTGAAAAACGGAACCCATTTTTCTTCAACCGAAACAGATTCCCCCGTGCGCGGATTGCGACCGGAACGTGCCGGCCGGTTTTTAACAGAAAACGCACCAAAACCACGTAGTTCAACCCTGTTTCCTTCGGCCAGAGCCGTGGATATTTCATCAAATACAGCACTGACAATATTCTCAATATCCCGTTGGAAAAGATGAGGATTGCGGTTAGCGATAATCTGCACAAGTTCCGACTTAATCAAGACAGCCTCCAATTTTGATCGGCGCAGTGACGACCGCCCCTTTTTAATATCCAAGGCAAATGACGATTCGCCGATCGATAGTCCCATGACTGGCAGGCATTTTAACTTCCCGTTTTAAAATTCTGCCAGTTGTCCTTCAACATTACAAAATATAGTTGACGTGATAGTTTATTGTCTGTCTATCGCATTTCGTCAACGCTCTTTAGTTAAAAAATATGCGTAATCATATAAAAATCATGGAAAAAATTGTGTTACCAGCTTTTTCCTCCGGTCAATCTGCAAAAACGATTGAATCCGGCAAATGTTGAATAGCGATGAGAATTGCTCTAAATATTGAACTGGTATATGGAACTTCCTTAAGGCGGTTATGATCGCGAAAACGGGTAAAAATTTTTAGGGGTATAATGGACGACAGTTCGGAAATTTTTTCAGCGAGTTATAAATCCGATGCTGTTTTCGATGCTGCCCGGCGTCATTCAGTGCGTGTTCATGTATTGAAATTTTTGCTGCCCGTCATTGCAATTGTCATTGCGCTGGTTTTTTCATGGTTCACGTTTTTTGCAACACCCGGCACAAGTGACTTGGTTATTTTAAACAATGATCAGGGAACCAACGGGCAGTTGACAATGACAGACCCCAAGCTTGAAGGCTATACATCGGACAATAAGCCTTATTCATTAAAAGCCAACAAGGCCATCCAAGATCCCCGTCATCCGGGCATGATAGAATTGCAGCAGATTATTGCCACTCTTCCTCTCGGGCAGCGTGGTGAAGCTGCTGTCAATGCAGTTGGCGCATTTTATGATAATGTTAACGGACGCTTGCAATTTGATAAGCCGTTCGAAATCAAAACAAATGACGGGATGGTTGCCAAACTCGATTCAGCCGACGTGAATTTGTCGACAAGCCAATTGAGTACAGACCAATCGGTCGATATTGTTCGCGGTGGACAACATTTGAAGGCGAACGGTTTACAAATACGTGATAATGGACAAGTGTTATTCTTTAATCGTGGTGTCAGTCTTGTCATCGACAATGCAAATGCGCAATAAGGAATAAAATGGGTGCCTTTAAAAAAGCGGTGTCGGTTTATTTGAGGATTATAAAATGAAGCCTTTAAAGCAGTACTTTTCTCACCTTGGTGCAGTTATGGCAACGGGATTGGCTTTCATGAGCCTCGGACAGACGCCGTCATTGGCACAACAAACAAATTTCGGTGTCAATCTTTCAGGTGGAAAAGAGCCTGTCGAGCTCAATGCCGATAATCTGGAAATGCGCGATAAAGAAGGTGTCGCTATTTTCAGCGGCAATGTTTCTGTCGTTCAGGGCGACCGTATTTTGCGAACGTCAAAACTGATTGTGCATTATGCCAAGGCACCTGACGAAGGCAAGAAAGATAAAACCGGAGAAGGTAAAGATAAAGACACAAATGCCGACCAAAATGCTTCGGCAAAACCGGCAGCAGCAGGGGCTGGCGGTCTCGGTTCGACAGGTGTCGAAAAAATGGAAGCTTCGGGAAAAGTTTACATCAAAACAGCCACACAGGTTGCAACCGGTGATGAAGGTGTTTTCGATGGAAAATCGAAGCTGATGGTTTTGACGGGCAAACGCGTCATTTTGGCAGATGGTGATAATGTGGCGACCGGTTGTAAATTGACCGCCCATATGGATACTGGAAAAGCTTTCCTTGAAAGCTGTAAATCGGCGGGACAGAATGGTCGTGTTTCGATCATTATGAATCGCAACGAACAAAACGGAAAATGAGCGTTTTATGTCACAAAGTGATTCGCAAGTGGCTTTTGAACAGATCGCCTATGGAGAAGGTTCGGGCAACAATCTGAAGGAACGCCTCAAAGGGACACTGGCTGCTCGCGATTTAACGAAAACCTATCGTGGGCGTCAGGTTGTCAAAGGCGTGTCTTTCGGCGTGCGCGCAGGAGAGATCGTCGGTATTCTCGGTCCCAACGGAGCCGGTAAAACGACATGTTTCTATATGGTGACCGGACTCGTCGAGGTTGATAGCGGTAGCATCGAGATTGACGGTTTTGATGTGACGGATATGCCAATGTACCGCCGCTCACGTTTGGGCATCGGTTATTTGCCGCAAGAGGCTTCCATTTTTCGGGGGCTTTCGGTGGAAGACAATATCAAAGCGGTTTTGGAAGTGGTCGAAAAAGACCGCAAGAAACGCGAGGAAGAGCTTGACGCGCTTCTTGATGAATTCAAGATTGCGCATTTGCGCAAAAGTCCGTCTTTAGCGCTTTCAGGCGGCGAAAGACGGCGTCTGGAAATTGCCCGTGCACTGGCTTCACGTCCCAACTTCATGCTGCTTGACGAACCTTTCGCCGGTATTGATCCGATTGCTATTGCTGATATTCAGCAATTGGTACGCCATTTGAAAAGTCGTGGCATCGGCGTCTTGGTAACCGATCATAATGTTCGTGAAACATTGGGGCTTGTCGACCGCGCCTATATTATCCACGATGGTCAGGTTCTAACCCACGGGCAGCCGGATGATATTGTCACCAATGCGGATGTACGCCGACTTTATCTTGGCGACCAATTCTCGCTATAATTTTATATCGCGTGCAACCGCCACCCGATATAAAATTTCATGCTTTTTGACAGATTGATCCTACCCACTCACGATGGGATCAAACTATTGTCGGTCTGTGGTACGTTATTTCGCGAAAATAAAAAGTACCGGCAAAGAAATGCCGATAATACGCCTGCTACAAATATGAATGGGCCCGTCGGTAATTCTTATTTCAAAGTTTATCATAAAACCGCTTATTAGCCGTTGTGATGGCGCGCTTTGTAAGTGTTTGGATAGCTTTTAAAGATTGCCATATAAAAGAAAAACTAGTGTTCCGGAAACCTATTTATCGGGCTGTTTTTTCCTCAAAAATTTGGCCGACAAGATCATCAGGAAGCGGTTCGGAAATTCATATAATTTTAGTTTTCTGCGACGACATGTATGATCTCAAATCGCGGACAAGAATGGAAGCTTGTTATTTTTCTCATTTTTTAGTTGACAAGCAAGGATCATACCATTTTCGATGAGGAGAAGAATTTTAACAAATTTTACGACCGAGGTTACAAAAACCGGTTCGTTTTGTGTGATGTTCATTGGCCATTTCGCGTGGGGTCCATTGGGGAGGAATAAGGTTTATGGCACTGTCACCCTCTTTTGAGCTTCGTCAGTCACAATCACTGGTGATGACTCCCCAGTTGATGCAGTCGATCAAGCTTCTTCAGATGACGGCTGCTGAACTTGAACATTTTATTGAGGAGGCTTTGGAAAAAAATCCCTTGCTCGAACGTCAAAATGGGCAAGAAATTACAAGCAAAACCGATAACGAAGCCGATACCAATAGCGACGCTCAAACCAATAATGTGTTCGACAATTCCTCAGGCACGCCTGAAAATTTCGAGAAAAATGTCGATAGTGATCGAAATCTCTACGAGACACCTGATCCGGAAACATTATCCAATATGTTTGATGGAGGCGACGAAGCTGTCTTTTCGCAAAAATCTTCGCAAGAATATTTTGGGGAAAAAGAATATTCATCCGATTGGTCGACATCATTCATTGGATCTTCGCCAATTGAAGATGTGAATATTGTCGAAACCGTTGCATATAAACCTGGCTTGCAGGATTTTATTGGCGAGCAAATCGGCTTTGCATTCAAAACTAAAGAGGAACACGATATTGCGTGCTATCTTTCTTCCGAACTTGATGAAGCGGGATATTTTACCGGTTCGGTTGATAAAGTAGCTGATGAATTGTCAGTTTCAGAAAAATTGGTTCACAATATTCTGAAGCGTTTACAACAGCTCGACCCGCCGGGCATATTTGCCACCTCACTTTGCGAATGTTTGTCATTGCAACTCGAGCGGCAAAACCGCCTTGATCCGGCAATCAGTGTCATACTCGATAATCTCCCGCTTTTGGCCAAACGTGATTTTGTCACGCTTTCCAGACTTTCCGGTCTCGAAGAAAGCGAAGTTGTCGATATATTGAACGAGATTCGCAGTCTCGATCCCAAACCGGGGACAGCTTATAGCGCATCGACACCAATCCCTGTTGTGCCTGATGTGATTATTTCCGAGAATCCGAATGGAGAATTTACTGTTGAACTCAATCGCGAGGTATTGCCAAAACTTGTTATTCATCGCGATTATATTGTCAAAATCGGCAAAGAGAATGTTGATCGCAGTTTCATCAGTAATTGTTTCCAGAATGCCAACTGGTTGCTCAAAGCGCTCGATCAGCGTGAACGCACACTCATCACAGTCAGTGCCGAAATTGCCCGCCACCAGCAAGAATTTTTGCGTCGGGGTGTTTCTTTTTTAAAACCTCTCACGCTGGCAACAGTAGCCGAAGCGGTTCACATGCATGAATCGACGATAAGTCGGGTAACCGCCAATAAATATGTGGCAACTCCGCGAGGCATCTTCGAAATGCGCAGCTTTTTTTCAGCAGCTCTGCAATCCACAGATGGCGGGGAACAATATGCAGCCGAAGCGGTACGTCAACGTATTCGCAAATTGATCGACAGCGAAACTGCCGATCATGTGCTTTCCGATGATACACTTGTCCAATTGCTCAAAAAAGAGAACATTGATATAGCCCGTCGCACCGTAGCCAAATATAGAGAAATGATGAATATTTCCTCGTCAGTATTGCGTCGTAGAGAAAAGAAACGTCAAATTCATACAACTATAGATTGATTTTTGTCGATTGACTTATTGTTGATAAATGACTAGAAGCCGGCTTTAAAAAGTCAGTAATCCGGTCTTTTCAGGAAAACATACGCTTTGAGTTGCTTCCGCTTGAAGATATCGTTAAACTGCAGAGATCACGAATTATGAACGAGGTTTATAATGAGCTTGCGCATTTCGGGAAAGCATATGGATATTGGTGAAGCTTTCCGTACGCGGATTGAAGACCGTATCAATGATGCGATTTCAAAATATTTTGCCGGCGGTGTCACAGGACATGTTACTGTTGTCAAATCCGGTTCGCGTTTTTCAGCTGAATGCGTATTGCATTTGAGTTCCGGCGCGGTGTTGCAGACAACGGGTCAGGCGCAAGATCCTCAAGGCGCTTTCGATGCGGCCGCAGAACGTCTGGAAACGCGCCTTCGTCGTTATAAACGTCGTTTGAAATCACGCAGCAACAAGCAAAATGACAATACCGCTTTTGCCGAATATGCCTATCACATTATGGAACCGGTACCCGATGAAGAGGAGGGCTTGCCGGAAGATTATGCCCCGACGATCGTTGCAGAAACATCAATGACATTAAGAGACATGTCTGTCGCCAATGCGGTTGTCGAACTTGATCTGATGGATAATCCGGTATTGGTGTTCCGCAATGCGGTTGATGGAAAAATCAATATTGTCTACCGGCGTGCTGATGGAAATATCGGCTGGATCGACCCCTCATCCATTACTAATAAAGCCTGAATAAGGAAATTCCTTTTCCCCGTTTTTTCAAATGATGAGGAAAAGGGATTATCCACACCCTCGATGTTCTCGGCTCGATTTCGCGAGCTTGAGAAAGAATTCGGGATGGAAAAAAGGAAACCACATGGATCTTAGTGATTTGATAGCACCGGAAGCGGTTATTCCTGCCCTTAAGGCAAATTCCAAAAAACAGGTTTTGCAAATTATGGCGGAAAAAGCAGCCTCTCTGACCGGTCTTGACGAGCGAACAGTGCTTGATACGGTACTTCAACGTGAAAAACTCGGTTCGACCGGCGTTGGCAATGGCATTGCCATTCCTCATAGCAAGCTTGCCAATGTCGACCACATTATCGGTGTTTTTGCCCGCCTTGAAACACCGGTCGATTTTGAAGCGCTTGATGATGAACCGGTTGATCTGGTTTTCTTGCTTCTGGTTCCTGAGAGCGCGGGTGCCGATCATTTAAAGGCACTTTCAAGGATTGCCCGCGTTTTGCGTGATAATGATATGGTACAAAAATTACGCAATACGCGTGATGCGGCTGCCATCCATACTTTTTTGACACAGCATCCGGCCGCGTCGAACGCTGCATAATATACCGGCTTGATATAACGGCTTGCGCCCGCATGAACTTTTCATGCGGGTTTTTTTCTTTTTGTCAGGAAATTTTTGCATGCAAAGCTTTTGCCAATTATCGTGAGTTGACCGGCAAAGAAGCGGCTGATAGGCTCTTATCGCCGGATTTGTGTTTTGTTGTCGGGCAATTTCAATGGCAGGATAAAATAATGACCTCTTTGGCCCATCAGAATGATGATCGCTTTCGTGAGCCGGGCATCGCAGCTCCGCTTACTTTCCTCATTATGTTTGTTTTTTTCATCTATGGCGCGTTATTGGTCGGTCTCCTCGGTTTATCGAACTGGATTATCCATGCATGGAATTTGACATTTTTTAGTAATCTCGGAAATTTCGGCGTATTTCTTCTGGCCATTATTATACCGGCTCTATGGGCGGTTATTGTTGGTATTTGTGCCTCTATTCCTTATTATATCCTACGCTCGCGCGGGCACTATCTTATGGCCTCGAAAGTCGCAACGATCATTGTTTTGGCAATGTTCCATATCTTTGCTCTTCCTTGGATTTTATGGCCAATGGTGCGTCGCGGTTCGCCAAAATTACGGCATAAACGCATTGAAAAACTGCGCCAGATGGTGAGAGACGGAAAGATGAAAGACCGGCTGGCCGAGCGTCATCAACGGCTATTGGCTCGCGGATATCAATTTTCGTGAACCGGTTTCAAGGCTTCTTTGCCGTTTCAAAGTCTTTTGGCAAGTCTTACGTTTTTTGGTTAGCTCCAAATAACAGAGCTTAAGAAAGGCGCTTAAAAATTTTTTGAAATGGTATCACGAAAAGATAGTTTCAATTTTTAAAGCTAAAAAGTTTTATCCGTTTGGTTGTATGCTCGGAACATAGGCGCGCGACAAAACATTGTGTCGGGTCATCTTCAGGCTCAAATCGGGTAATTTCCAGACTTAAAAAAGTCCAGGCTTGGAAAAATATATCGGGCGCGCTTTACAAAAAATTTGCCAATCGGAAAAATAAAAAATACCGGCGATAAAAAGCAGGACAATCAAGACAGAAAAAACCGGGTAATGCATATTTTGCAAACCCGGTCACATCATGTATTTGCGAAACCTAGTCGTTTTTGAGGTTTGCCAGTGTGCGACGGTTATAACGGCGGGGTGTAATACACCAGTAAACACCGCCGGAAACCAAAGAAGCAACGAGGTTGATGACAGTTTCACCGAAAGAAAGCGCCATTCCGGAGGCCCATAGGGAAATGAAATAAAGGATAGCAGCGATAACGGCAGCCAATAGATAATAATGCATTTTGTAGAAATGCCGGTATTCGCCATAAATAATTGCCAGAATGAAGACAACGCCCACAATCATGAAATGCGGTGGAACAGCATAAAGAGGATTATTCGGCGATAACATATCGTGTAATGTTACATCAGGTTCGAGGAACAATACCGTCAATCCGATTTGCACAATCATAAATGCGGCTTCGGCAAAGATACAACCGACTAAAATCCATGTAATGTGAAATGCTGTAATACTTTTCATGTCACTTCCTATTCGAGCCACCATTTTCAGTCACCATGTCCGGCAATCATCATGGCTTCAAGTTTTAACCGTTCCGATTTTCTTAAACGTTCCGACTGTGATTTGAGTTGCCCGCAAGCAGCAAGAATGTCCCGTCCACGCGGCGTCCTTATCGGTGAAGCATAACCGGCCTGATTGATTAAATCGGCAAACCGCTCAATTTGTTCCCAATCGGAGCACTGATAATTGCTTCCCGGCCAGGGATTGAAGGGAATAAGGTTGATTTTTGCAGGTATGCCTTTCAGAAGTTTGATCAAACCTCTGGCATCGTCAAGGCTGTCATTCACATCCTTGAGCATGACATATTCAAAGGTTATCCGTTTGGCGTTTGATAGTCCCGGATAAGCACGGCATGCGTCAAGCAATTCGGCCAAAGGATATTTTTTATTGATAGGAACCAATATATCGCGCAATTCGTCGCGAACAGCGTGAAGCGATATGGCAAGCATCACGCCGATTTCTTCACCGGTTTTGAAGATTCCCGGTACAACGCCGGATGTCGACAAAGTGATACGCCGTTTTGAAAGCGACAACCCTTCCCCGTCCGAAGCAATAAGCAGCGCCTTTTTGACCGCTTCAAAATTATAAAGCGGTTCGCCCATTCCCATCATGACGATATTGGTAATTTTGCGTCCCTCCGCCGGTACAATGGCACCATCAGGTGTGTCTTTATCGGGAAAATCGCCGAGCCGGTCGCGGGCTATCAGCAATTGGCCAAGAATTTCTTCAGCCGTGAGGTTACGAACCAGTTTTTGGGTGCCGGTATGGCAGAATGAACATGTCAAAGTACATCCCACTTGCGAGGACATGCACAAAGTGCCACGCCCCTCTTCGGGGATATAGACCATTTCGACTTCGACAGGTTTTCCGGCGCCACGGGCGGGAAAGCGCAACAACCATTTACGCGTACCATCTTTAGAAATCTGTTCTTCGACAATTTCCGGACGTGCAATGGAAAAATGTTTTTTCATTTTTTCACGCATGTCCTTGGAAATATTGAACATGTCGTCGAAGTTGGAAACACCGCGTACATAAAGCCAATGCCAAAGCTGGCTAACCCGCATACGTGTCTGACGTTCCGGTACACCTATCTCTTGTAACGCGCTTGCCATTTCAGCACGCGACAAGCCAATAAGGGATGCTTTCGTTTCATCCATTCTGGCAGGGCGCAAAAGCGAAGTCGCGCCAATAGGTCTAAGATCGTAGGATACGCTCATACTTTCCAAAGCTCTGAATAAAGTTCTGTCTTGGCGGATTTAGCATAAAAGCAAGCCAACGTCACCACACTTATGCGCCATAAAACGAGCACCGCACCATGACAATATCATGATGCAGTGTCGAAACGGGGAAAAATTGAAAAATTCGTGTTATTTGCATTTCTGTGCAGCGTTGAGAGCTGCGGTAATTCCCTTCAAGGAATAGGTATAGCTTGTATTTGTTCCACGCTGGGAAACAGCTTTGACAGAAAGATTGGAACCATTTTTCATGGCTGCAACAAGTTGACTTTCGGTCGCTGGCGATGCTGCCCAGGCAGAGGAATCCTTGGTAAAGAATTCGAAATTTTTGCCATCGACAGAAACGGTCACTTTGTCCTTCAGGGCATAGCCTGCCATGAATTGCGGCTCATAAGTAACCGGATTGCCTGCACGTTTGCTGACGAGGAAATAATTATCGCCATGGTTGACCGACTTGGGTTCTGCAGTAATCGGGGCGGAAAGCACATAACATACTGTACTGTTTCCTGATTTATAAGAATAGGCACCCCATGCATCAAATTGGTTGATGCGTGTAGGTGTCTGTGCCGAAGCAGTTCCGGCAACTCCCATAATCAAGACAGACGCAGCAACAAAAATTTTTCCAAACATCGTATACTCAGCTCACTTTTTGTTTTCTATTGGCAAAGCCGGATGGCTTCAAACCGGCGATTTTTCAAAAATCAGCATATCATTCTCACAACATGCTTTCAGTGTTACATGCAATTTTGACTAGTTTATGGTTACCAAAAAGTGAAGTTTTGTCCGGAAATTGCAATTTTTAATGAAAAACTATTTTTTTGGCGTTTCAATCGGGGCCTTTTCCAGAGCTTTTCGTGCAGCCTGATAATGTGCGTCGGTGATGTGGGCGCGCACTGCCGAGATCGCAATTGTAAGGACTGCAATATCGTCGGTGAAACCGATGACAGCCAACATATCGGGGATAAGATCGAAAGGCATTACAAAATAGGCGAGTGCTGCAAGAAGAATGCCGCGTACACGTGTCGGTGTTTGAGGGTCAAATGCGCAATAATAACTGGCAACGACATCTTCCATAAAAGGAATGTGTCCAGCGGCTTTGCGAACTGTTTTCCAGAAAGCCGCCCTTACTTTCGCAGCACGACTTTTTTGCGTTTCTTCTGATTCGGGCTTCAAAATTTTTTCGATTGTTGTTTTGTCCATCTTAAAATTCCGTCCGCAGAAATGCACTCAAACTACGCTGCTTGGCAATGATAGAAGTAGGAAGTCGTGATAATTTTACAAGTTTTCTTTTTTCGGAAATATTATCGGGACGAATTTGAAAGCAGTGCTTTCTTTTACGAAAATCCGCTCTTGACTCTGATTTATATTCGATTCCATAATAGAACAAAACAAGAACATTGTGTGAGTCTTTTATGCCGGATATAGCCCAATTACGCCGCCTCATTGCCCGCATGGAAGGAAAACCTGTCGCTTTTTCTATGGATGACAATAGGAAGGGCAAGGAAAAACATGCTCTTCCCGAAGGCTATTTCTATCTCGGGCACGAAGAGGTGGATTTTGCGGCTGGTCCATTTCCCTCTTATGCCTTGCATGAAGTTATTTCCGGGCCTGCCGCCATGAATAGTGCGACCGGTTTTTCTCTCGGTCTTCTCAAGCGCAATGAAAAGGCAAACTGCCCATTCATCTGGCTGGAAGAAGAAAGCACAGAAATAGAATATGGCATTCCTTATCCTGTCGGGATTTCTGCTTTCGGACTTGATCCGGCGCGATTTATTCTGGTGCGTTGTCAAAAGGCCGAAGATGTTTTGAAAGCGGCTGATGATGCATTGGCAACGTCTCGTGTCGGCGGTTTGTTGTTAAGTCTTTCAGGTGCCTGTCGGGCGCTTGATTTTACGGCCACCCGACGTTTGCATCTGGCAGCAGAAAAAGCACATTCACCGGTTGTTCTGGTGCTTGGCAAAGAAGCTTTGAAAAACAGCAATGCTGCTACACGTTGGCAAGTCAAAGCAGCGCCTTCCGAAAGTTCGGGTGCAAAAGCACCGGGGCTAACCAATTATGATGTCACACTTTTGCGAAATAGGGCCGGATATACCGGACATTGGCTGATGCAATGGAACATCCATGACCAGATTTTTACAAAACCCCAAGAAATACGGCTTAAACGACCGGCTCTATCTGGCACTCGCTTTTCCTCGCCTGCCGATAGACCGTCTGAAGACGGTTTTGCCGCCTGAAAAAGCACCGGATTTCACAAAACCTTTTGCAATTGTTGGCCGTTCTGTCCACGGATTGAGGCTCATTCATGTCAATGAGGCGGCGACACATGCCGGCCTTTATCCGGGGCTTTCTTTAGTTCATGCACGCAGCCTTTGTGAAAGAATAGAAACAATCAATGAAGCAGAAGAGGCCGACAAGAACTATCTTCAATATCTCGCCCGAAATGCCGGACGGTTTACGCCACTTGTTGCCTATAGTCTTCCCTTTGGTTTGATACTTGATGTGACAGGCTGCGATCATCTTTTCGGGGGGCCACAAAAAATGCTCGAAAAAGTGACTGCTTATTATAAGGGGTTGGGGCTTGAGACACTCTCGGCACTGACAATAACACCGGCAGCCGCGCGGGCTTTTGCCCGTTTCGGTGTCAACCGTTTTGTCACAAAAGAAGATTTTGTTTTAACATTGGATCGGTTGAAATTACCGGCACTTGAAGCAAAGCCGGATGTCCAAATGGCACTTCGCCGTGCCGGATTTTATTATCTGAAAGATATTCAGGCGGTTTCACCAAAAGCACTGGCTGCGCGCTTCGGCGAAGTTTTGCCTGCCCGACTTGATGCGCTTTATGGAAAAAGACAGGAGCCGCTTTCATTCATAAATCCGCCCCCATCCCTTTATTTGTCATTACGTTTGGAAGAGCCATTGATTGATGTAACAATGGTTGAAAAACAATTTTTTGTTCTGGCAAAAGAATTTTTTAAGCGTCTGACGAAGCTCGGTCTGGGGTGTTTGATGATAAACATTATCCTTTATCGGGTTGATGGACATATTGACCGGATAGGCATCGAGACCGGTCGCCCTTTGAGTGACCCTGTACAATTCCTGTCGCTTCTTGAGGAACGGCTGAAAAGCTTGAAAACGCCGCTCGATGCGGGATATGGCTATGATACATTGGCACTTTCGGTAAGTCGTTCTGCTCCCCTTCGCCCCCTTCAGACAGGCCTTGTCGATGATGATCTCGAACCGGCAGAAATCGGGCAACTGGTTGATCGGCTTTCAACCCGTCTGGGGGCAGATCATGTTCTGGTTGCCGGTACAAAAGAAAGTCATATTCCCGAATATGCAGCTTTTTGGGGGGTAGCGCAGCACCATAAACCGCACACCGAAGCTTTGAAAGCTTTGGATGCACAATTGAAGGCACAAGGATTTTCCTCTCTTCATCCCAATCCGCCAGAACGGCCTATCAGGCTTTTTTGTCCGCCACAGCCCATTGATGTCATTGCTGCTTTGCCGGATGATCCGCCAGCTTCTTTTCGCTGGCGAAGGGTTGTCCATAAAATCCGCCTTGCCGAAGGGCCTGAACGTATCAGTGCCGAATGGTGGAAACATTCGGGTCCCGACCGTGATTATTATCGCGTGGAAGATGAAAATGGCGAACGTTTCTGGATATTCCGTTATGGCGAATATCCGAAAACAAAATGGTTTTTGCATGGCTTATTTGCCTGAAATCTTTCAGCTTTCAGAAGTTTTAAAGGCAAAATCCAAGGCATCTATTCCGGCTCGTTCTATCCGACAAATGGCAGCTCGTTTTTTTGAAAAACATGTCTTTGCGGCGGGCAAAAAATCTTTCCTCCAAGAAACGACTAGACAAAATCAAGAAAGGACCGGACAAAATAAGGCATCAACATGTTTGCATTGTCTGTAAGAAGCAATTTTTCGTTTTTAAAAGGGGCTTCCCATCCCGAAGAACTGGTGGGCGAGGCGGCACGTCTCCACTATGCCGGCATCGGCATTGCCGATGAAAACACATTGGCCGGTGTGGTTCGCGGGTTTGCCATGGCACGGGAAGTTTTAAAACTTGACCCTTCATTCCGCTATCTTGTCGGTTGCCGGCTGGTGTTTTCGGATGGAACGCCGGATCTTGTTGTCTATCCACGAGACAGAAAAGCTTATGGCATGTTGTGCCGGATGTTGAGTGAAGGAAAAGCAAAATCCGGCGAAAAAGGAGCCTGCCAATTAAAGTTTGAAGATTTTTTATTTCGTGCGCGCGGTTTCCAGATCATTGTTACAGATGGCGAAAAACTGGAAGACACGTTGAAAAATTTGCAACAAGTGGCAAAGGGGCAAGTCTTTCTTGGTTTGCCGATGAATTTTACCGGCAAGGATGCCCGTTATAGTGAATATCTGGCAAGAATGGCCAAAAACTTTAACGTCGGCCTCATTGCTGCTGCCGATATTCTCTATCACAGTGAAGAAAGGCGCATTTTACAAGATATTTTAACAGCAATCCGCCTTCATAAAACAATTGACGAAGCAGGCTTTGCGCGTGAAGCCAATAGCGAAAAATATCTGAAACCGGTGAAAGAAATAGAACGGCTTTATCGGAATTTTTCCGGAGCAATCAAGACGCAACAGGATTTTGTAGCCCCCATTTCCTTTTCACTTGATGACCTTTCCTATTCCTATCCGGACGAGCCGGTTCCTGCTGGTAAAACGTCCCAATCCTATCTGGAAGAATTGACCTGGAAAGGCATGGCTGAAAGGTTTCCAAAAACTGCTTATGAGAGTGTAAAACCACTTCTGGAAAAAGAATTGAAGCTTATCAAGAAACTTCGCTATGCTCCCTATTTTCTGACTGTTTATGACATTGTCAGTTTTGCAAAATCGCAAGGCATTCTTTGTCAGGGGCGCGGTTCGGCCGCCAATTCGGCGGTATGTTTCTGTTTGGGCATTACCAATGTCAATCCGCAACAGATTGATCTGTTGTTTGAACGGTTTATTTCCGAAGAACGTAACGAGCCACCCGATATTGATGTCGATTTCGAGCATGAGCGGCGCGAAGAAGTGATGCAATATATCTATCGCCGTTATGGTCGCCATAGAGCTGCAATTGTTGCAACGGTCATCTGTTATCGCAGTCGCAGTGCTATTCGCGATGTCGGCAAAGCTTTGGGGTTGAGCGAAGATATTATAGGAGCGATTGCCTCGACTGTCTGGGGGACATCCGGCAAAAAAGTGAGCGATGAGGAGATTGCTCAAAGAGGCCTTGATCCTGCAAACCGGATGATTGGTTTGACGGTGCGTCTTGCTCATGAATTGGTCGGCTTTCCAAGACATTTGTCGCAGCATGTCGGCGGTTTTGTTTTGACCGAGCAAAGGCTTGACGAAACCGTGCCGATCGGCCCTGCTGCCATGAAAGACCGCAGCTTCATCGAGTGGGATAAAGATGACATAGATACCGTCAAATTGATGAAGGTCGATATTTTGTCTTTGGGTATGTTGACCTTGATCCGCAAAGCTTTTGATCTTTTGAAACGTCATAAAAATATCAGCCATGGCTTGCATGATGTGCCGCGGGAAGATGAAAGCGTCTATAAAATGTTGTCGAAAGGCGACTCAATCGGAGTTTTTCAGGTTGAAAGCCGGGCACAAATGAACATGTTGCCGCGATTGAAACCGAAACAATTCTACGATCTGGTCATTGAAGTGGCTATTGTCCGCCCCGGCCCGATACAGGGCGATATGGTGCACCCCTATTTGCGCCGTCGCAACCATATGGAAAAGGTTGTTTATCCCTCACCGTCACCACAATTCGGCCCGCCTGACGAATTGCAACGTGTTCTGGGAAAAACTTTGGGCGTGCCGCTTTTTCAGGAACAGGCAATGCGCATTGCCATAGAAGCTGCCAAATTTACTCCCGATGAAGCCAATCTTTTGCGCCGTGCCATGGCAACATTCCGGCGGGTGGGAACCATTCATACCATGCAGGCAAAAATGGTCGAGGGAATGGTCAGGCGAGGTTACAAGCGCGATTTTGCCGAAAATTGTTTCAAGCAGATTGAAGGTTTCGGCGAATATGGTTTTCCTGAAAGCCATGCTGCAAGCTTTGCCCACCTTGTTTATGTTTCAGCTTGGCTCAAATGTCATCATCCGGAAATTTTTGCGACTGCTCTTCTTAATTCCCAACCTATGGGGTTTTATGCCCCCGCCCAGATTATTCGGGATGCCCGCAATCATGGTGTCGAGGTTTTGCCGGTCGATGTCAATCATAGCCATTATGACCATTGTCTGGAAAAAAATGGCAACGGTTTTTCCTTGCGATTGGGGTTTCGTCAAATCAACGGTTTTGCCATTGAATGGGGAAAAAGAATCGAGCTTCAACAGGCTGAAGGGCCGTTTTCTTCGATTGAAGAATTGCATCGTCGGGTGATGTTACCAAAACGCGCCTTCGAGCTTCTTGCCGATGCCGATTGTTTCTTAAGTATCAATAAAGAGCGGCGCTCGGCTTTATGGGCAGTGCGCCGTTTGCCCGATCATGGAAATTTGCCATTATTTGCGGCAGCACAACAATCCGATCTCGGTGAGGAAGAGCCGCTTATCTTTACGCCGATGAAATTGAGCGAACATGTTATTACCGATTATGAAACAACACGCTTGTCGCTCAAAGCCCATCCGTTGAGTTTTTTGCGAAACGAACTTGTGAAAAAGGGTGTGCTTACCTGTCATGACGCAATGGAAATTGCAGGAGGCTCTTCTGCAACAATTGCCGGTATTGTTACAGTCCGGCAAAAGCCCGGCAGTGCCAAGGGGGTGGTCTTTTTGACAATGGAAGATGAAAGCGGCATTGCCAATATTGTTGTCTGGCCAAAAATAATGGTGCGCTTTCGCCGCGAGGTCATGGGAGGTAAACTCCTATTGATAACAGGTAAAATACAACGGGATTCTTCCGGTGTTACCCATCTTGTAGCCTCTTATATCGAAGATAGAAGTATGGACATTATCAATCTGAGCGAAATTCCCGAACATTTTGCAGCGATTGAAAGTGAACCTGTGGCCCGCCATCCCCGCCAGTTCCGTGCTTTGCCAAAATCCCGCGATTTCCATTAAAATATTTTTTATGAAACACGACTTTTAAACTCTTCAGCTTTTTATTTTGCATGTCTCGAACAGTTTGCTAACAAGCTGAAAAATGAGGAACCTGTGAAAATTTCATCACTTGATCGCCACCTGTCCAGCACTTTTAAAAACTGTTGTTTCAATCTTTTAAGGAAGATAAAAAACCGTCAAAAATGAACAAAGAAATAGAGGGCTGATCAAGTAAAAGAATAGGCCGGAAAGCCCGAGCTCGCTCCTATTTTAAGGCGATCTAAAAGTTCATGAATCCATTTGCTAGCTTCATATTTTTTAAAATCGGAAATTTGAAAAATATACGCGTTTTAAAAAGCATTTGAATGCATTGATTGCCGGATGCTGCAACTTGAAAATAAAGAACGATAATACAATCTCGAAACCCTGATTTCCGTATCATTCACCGGTGGCAAAAGTGCAGATACCGGTAAAATCGCGTTATGTTCGATCAACCGGTTTTTAAAAAAGCTTGAAGACTATTCGGAAGTTCGTTTCTCTCCGACAACAAGCTTCATATTTCATTTTCGCGAGTTATTATGAATGATGCGAGGTCATTATGAATTATGCGCGTTTGGTTGTTAAGATTTGAACAGCTTCAAAAAACGCGCATAGCGCTTCATTTTTCTTCATTTTTCATGATGTCGGCAACATCTTCAAGCGGCAGCTTTCAGGCGTTCATTGCCCAAACGATAGGAAACCGCTTCGGCAAGATGGCGTTTGGTAAGATGCGTCTCACCCTCAAGATCGGCAATTGTACGCGCAACTTTCAGAACGCGATGGTAAGCGCGTGCTGAAAGGCGCATTTTTTCGCTTATCGTTTGTAATAATATTGTTGCGGCACCATCAAGAACAGCAACTTTTTCGATCAGATTTGCAGGACAATCGCCATTGGTACGGATTTGGGGCATTCCGAGTTCTGCATATCTTTTCGTCTGTATATCTCGTGCTTTTCTAACGCGTTCGGCGACAACGCGGCTTGGTTCGGCTTCTGCCGGTTTGATGAGATCAAGTGCCGATAAAGCCGGTACATCAATTCGCAAATCTATGCGGTCAAGCAATGGTCCGGAAATACGTGCCTGATAATCGGTCTGACATTTCGGGCCCTTGGCGCAAACATGCCCAGGTTCTCCTGCCATGCCACAACGACATGGATTCATGGCTGCTACAAGCTGGATGCGTGCGGGATAACTGACATGCCGGTTGGCACGCGCAACAACGCATTCCCCGCTTTCAAGCGGCTGACGCAGTGAATCGAGAACCTGTGGCGAAAATTCCGGAAACTCGTCGAGAAATAATACACCATTATGGGCAAGGGAAACTTCACCAGGGCGCGCTTTAATGCCGCCGCCGACCATAGCTGCCATGGATGCCGAATGGTGGGGAGCACGGAAAGGTCGATGAATGGAAACAGACCCGTTTGTTGTTTCTCCGGCAATTGAAGCGATCAGCGAGACATCAAGAAGTTCGCGGGCATCAAGCGGCGGCAGAATGGAAGGTAAACGCTCGGCCAACATTGATTTTCCCGCTCCGGGAGGGCCGACAAACAATAGGTTATGGCGTCCCGCCGCAGCGACCTCAAGTGCTCTTTTGGCGGCACTTTGCCCCTTTATATCGGCAAGATCGGGCAAATTATCCTGAACAATATATTGGCGCGGAAGCGGACGCGACAAAAATTGCGAACCTTTGAAATGGTTGACCAGAGCAAGCAAACTTGAAGGCGCCAAAATGTCGATGTCGGAGCCCGCCCAGGCGGCTTCAGGGCCACATTTTTCGGGGCAGATCAGCCCCTTATCGGAAGCGACAGCGGTCATGGCTGCGGGCAAGACACCGCTCACCGGTGCGATAGAACCATCCAGCCCCAATTCACCCATAACAACGTATTTTTGCCCGATTTCAGGGGGTAAAAGCCCCATTCCGACCATAAGCCCGACGGCTATCGGCAGATCATAATGGGACCCTTCTTTTGGTAAATCGGCCGGCGCGAGATTAACCGTAATCCGTTTGATCGGCATGGACAATCCACAGGCATGAAGTGCCGCCTGCACACGTTCACGGCTTTCTGCAACCGCCTTATCGGCAAGGCCGACAATGGACATTCCCATTTTACCATTGGCAATCATAACCTGTACATCAACAGGTAAAGCGTCAATGCCGGAAAAGGCAACAGTCGTAATACGTGCAACCATTTGTCTTGTTCTCATGTGAGTTGTGTCAAAATGAGACAACCATTATTTTTAGTGAAAATCAAGAACATTTCATGAACATTAAGTATTTTTATGGTGGTTGCCACGATAAGGCACAAATTGCCGGTTAACACTTCCTTGACGAAAATGAAGCAAAATCATGTTCGTCAGTATATGATTAAACGTTGGCCTATGCTAACGCATGAATAAACAGCAATTTTGTTGAGTGCGAAGTTTTATCTTAAAGCGCGAAGTAAATTGTGGGATTGGAATTTTGGAGCGTTATATTTGGTGAATAAGCAGGTAAACGAAGAGTTTGATAGTTAAGAGTTAAGTGTTTTGGTAATGTCAGTTACAAAATCGAGGTTGAAGGCAGAGAGCGCTCTTGTCGCTCTCATGACCTGCGTTGCGCTGACTTTTTATCAACCACAAGAAGCAAATGCTTTCGATCTTTTTGGTATCCATTTATGGGGTAAAAAAGACCAGAACGATAAAAATGCCGATGTTATCGGTGTTCCAAAACATTATAAGGTCAAGGTTATCAATGCTCCGAATGCACCCGAAGGGGGCGTAAAAATTGTCAAGGCAGCGTCATCTCTCGTTGAAGATGATGATAAGCCGGCCTCCGGCTCTGCCGGACTTTTGGCCAAAGCACGCGGTGATTACAGGAAAATTCTGGCTGCCCTTTATGCCGAAGGTTATTACGGCGGTACAATCAGTATTCAGGTGAATGGTGCGGAGGCAGCCAATATCCGTCCCGATACTGAATTGCCCGACCAGTCGGATATCCTCATTACAATTGATACCGGACCACAATATCATTTCGGTGTTGCAAGCGTTCATGATCTCGCTCCAAAAACCGATGACAAGAAAGACAAAGTTCCGCTTCCGGCCGATTCAGGATATGCGTCGGGTGATGTTGCCAAATCCGGCTCTGTCTTCAAGGCGGAACAGCTTGCTATTGAAGGCTGGCGCCAACAGGGTTACGCCAAGGCAAGCGTAAAAAATCGTGATGTCGTTGCCGATCATGCCAGTCGCACTGTCGATTCCAATATCGAGGTTCAGCCCGGTCAAAAGGCACATTATGGTCCCTTGACAGTTAAAAACGTCAGCGACAAGCCGCGCATGGATTCAGCCTATGTCGCCTGGATGACCGGATTAAAAGAGGGGCAGGAATATGACCCTGATGATATAGCCAAAGCCAACAAGCGGCTCGCGCGTCTTGATGTATTTCGTGCTGGCAATGTAAGGGAAGCAGACAAGATCAAGTCTGATGGCAGTTTGCCGCTCAATCTCACGGTACAGGAACGTCCGCTTCATCGGTTTGGTGTTGGCGGAAGCTATTCGACACTTGATGGCGCAGGTCTTGAAGCCTATTGGATGCATCGTGATCTTTTCGGTCATGCGGAACGCTTGAGATTTGACGCAAAAATTAGCGGTATTGGCGGCAGTCAGGATGATTCCTACAACCCGAAAAACTTCGGTTATCTTTTGGGAACCACTTTCACCCGTCCGGGTGTCATTACGCCCGACACCGATTTTGTTGCAAGCCTCAAAGGGCAACGTGAGGTTCTTGATAATTATACAACCACGGGGCTAACCGGACAGCTCGGTTTGACACATATATTCACCGAAGAATTATCCGGACGGATTTATTTCAATGCTGCCCAAACCAAATCGGAAGACGACTATTTCGGCAATCGTGATTTTACACCGGTCGGTTTCTTGGGAGGATTGCTTTATGATAGTCGTGACAACAAGTCCAATCCGAAACACGGCCTTTATGGCGAAGCGGTTCTGGAGCCGATTTATGAAATTCATTATGGCAACTTTATCGGCAAGATGACATTGGAAGGCCGTTCCTATTTTTCGCTTGATGCGAAAGATCGCTATGTTATTGCAACACGGGCAAAGATCGGTTCGATTACCGGTCCGGAAGCGCGAGAAATTCCTTCCGATATGCTCTTCTTTGCCGGTGGCGGTGGTTCTGTACGCGGTTATGGCTATCGCAATATCGGTATTAGAACCGATACCGGTGATACAATTGGTGGTCGTTCACTTGTCGAAGGGTCGGCAGAACTGCGCACAATGGTGACCGATACAATCGGTCTCGTCGGTTTTGTCGATGCCGGTGTTGTTGGGGCTGATTCTACACCGGATTTTTCCGAAAATACTAAAGTCGGTGCCGGTATCGGTGTCCGTTATATGACAGGGCTCGGACCATTGCGTTTTGATGTGGCAACACCTCTCGATGGTGCAGTGGGCGACCCTGATTTAGGTTTCTATATCGGCATAGGGCAGGCGTTCTGATGATGAAAAAATTGTCACTTTCAGCTTTTATGACCGCATTGTTCCTGATTTTTACAGGCTTGACAGCGAGTTTTGCCGACACTTCTTCACCCGTCGGTCACGATACGGCTGCGGCTGAAAAGTCGTGGGTTTTGTCATTCATTGAAAGCAAGATTTCCTCACCCAACCGGCAAATCCGTTTTACCGGCATTGAAGGGGCTTTGTCGTCTAACGCCACAATCGGCTCGATTACGATTGCCGATCGACAAGGTGTCTGGCTCAAAATCACCAATGCCAAGCTTGACTGGAATCGTTTGGCACTATTGCGTGGACAAGTGTCTATTAACGAATTGTCAGCCGAGAAGATTGATATTTTCAGGAAACCTTTGCCTGACTCTTCGGCCCCCAGTCCCCAGTCCAAGGGCTTTTCTATACCGGACTTGCCAGTTGCAATAAGCATCAAATCGCTTGATGCAAAGAAAGTCGCATTCGGAGAGCCGCTATTTAATCTTCCTTCGGAAGTTTCGTTGAATGGCAGTATAACCCTTGCCGATGGTGATCTTGCAGCCCAACTCGTTATGAAACGTCTGGATAAAGCCGGCAATTTCAATGTATTGGCCGATATTTCAAACAGCACCAATAAGGCAAAAATCGATATTGAAGTCTCCGAGCCGGAAAACGGCATTGTAGCCAATCTTTTGAAAATAAAGAATCGCCCTTCTGTTGTTTTGATTGCCAAAGGCGAAGGACCGCTTGATAATTTCGAGCTCGGCCTTGCGATGAAAGCCGGTGCCGATCCGGTACTGAATGGCAAATTCAAGCTTCAGGGCACAGAAAGCGGCAAATCGATAAATGTTAACCTGTCAGGGCCGATTGTCCTTTTGATGCCTGACGCATATCGGGCATTTTTCGGTGCAAGAACGGAGCTTGAACTGGCAGCTTTGCTGAAAAAGGGCGGCGGCTTTCGACTGGACAAATTTTCGATCAATGGTGATGGCGTTCATATAGCTGCAAATGCAGAAACATTGTCAGACGGTTTTTTACGCCGTTTGGCGGTAAAAGCATCGATTAAAGCGCAAACCGGTCAGTCAATTATTTTGCCGGTTGCGGGCGGGAAGACACGTGCCGATAATATTGCTCTTAATATTGATTATGGGCGCAATGAAAGCTCTATGTGGAGTGGCCAATTTATCGTCAATAATTTTGCAAACGAAAATTTCATTTCCCACGATATAACTGTCGATATGGGTGGCGACTCGGAAAATCTCGATGATGTGAATAATCGTCATGTCGGTTTGCAGATTTCCGGCGCAATCAACGGAATGGCAACGCCGAAGAGCAAGATTTCGGATGCCTTGGGAAAATCGGTCAATTTGAAAGTTGATGCCGATATTCTCGCCCATCAGCCGGTTACTATACGCACTGTCAATCTTTCCGCTAACGGGCTCACTTTGTGGCTGAAGGGACAAATCGAAAAGCTTGAATTCAAAGGAAATCTCGGCATTGAAGCCGATACATTGGAACCTTTGGCGATGTTGAGCGGAAAACCGCTTTCGGGGGCAGCTGATATTGAGGCAAATGGTATCATCGGCCTTGTCGGTGGTTCTTTCGACCTTGACCTTTCCGGAAAAACTGTCGCTTTGAAAACCGGTAATGAGACGCTGGATCGTTTATTGGCGGGCGATGTCAGACTATCGGGCGGAATAAAACGTGACGAAACTGGAATTACAACACGCCAATTTCAGCTTGGTAACGACCATATCAAGCTTGAAGCAAATGGCAGCTTCTCGAGTGATGAAGCCGATATGGACTATCAGCTCGATCTTTCCGACCTTAATCTCGTCAATTCCCGTATGCATGGAGCCGTTCAATTGCAGGGCGCTGCCCGTGGCCATAACCGTCTTGTTGCTTTAAGTCTTGGAGCAAAGATAAATGAAGCAACTTTGTCGGGACAGAAAATGCAGGATACGGCAATTTTTGCCAATGCCGTTCTTGATAACACTTCTCCTGTCGCCACCTATTTGAGCGGTTATGTAGACGGTAGCGGCCTCTTCGGGGGCGAGAAACTCAAGCTAAGCGGAAGTTTTTCCGATAATGACCAGTTCAAAAGTCTGGACAATCTCGACATTCTCGTTGGCGAAACCCATGTGAACGGCAATCTCAAGCAAAATCTGGACGGGCTGATTGACGGAAATATCCATATTGATGCACGCGATATTTCAACATTGAGTGCGCTTTTGCTCACCGATGGTCATGGCAGTATGACAGGTGACTTTAATTTAAGCGAAAATGAAGGAAAACAGAGCGGTCGTCTGAAAGCCCACGTCGACAAACTGGTTTTTGGCGAAAATCATGTTCAAAGCCTTGATATGAATTTGACGCTCGATGACCCGAAAGGCGCTTTCCGTGTCAATGGCTTTGTCAATGCTTCGGATATTCGCGTTGCCAATTTTGTCGCCAATACCATAAAAGCAACTGCAAAAGATATGGATGGAAAAACCGCTTTCCAGGTTGCTGCCGATGTTCAGAATAATATCAAGGCCGATCTTTCTGGTCGTTTGATCTATCCTGCAGCAAACGAAGATAACGGGCAAAACGGGCAGGGGGATAATCGGCGGCTCACGATCGCGCTGGATTCGTTGAACGTTACGCAGGATACAGTTCATGCGAAACTATTAAATCCCGCTTCTGTGATTTTGTTTGACGATAGCTATCATATTTCACCGTTGATATTGGATGTGAATGGCGGGAAATTTTCGGTTAAGGGCGATGGAGGGTCAAAACTCGATTTAGAGTTGCAAATGGATCATTTGCCCGTTTCACTTGCCAATCTGGTAAAACCGGATCTTCGTGCAACCGGTACTTTAACCGGTCAAGCCGATATAAAAGGAACGCCGGATAAACCTGATGTCGCCTTTGATATGAAAGGCGAAGGTCTGTCGATCGGCCTTCTTAAAGACAAGAAGATCGCTCCTTTTGCACTTGATGCAAAGGGCAGAACCAATGGCAAATCGGTCAATGTTGATACAAGGATTTCCGGCTCCGGTCTTGATGTTGAAGCCAATGGCAAAGTTCCGCTGGATGCAGGAAATCTTGATCTTGACATAAGCTTGAAAAATTTGCCTGTTGCTCTCGCAAACAGTTTTGTCGCCAACCAGAATCTTGGTGGAACCATCTCCGGTCACGCCCATATTGGCGGACAATTGAAAGCACCGACGGCAACATTCAATCTTTCAGGACAAGGCTTGAGAGCCGATTTGTTGGCAAAAAATGGCCTTACGCCAATCAGTTTGAATGCTCAGGCGCATTATGAAAATAATGTTCTTAATCTTGAACAATTTACCGCAAATGGTGCGCAAGGACTTAATATGTCGGCAAATGGCCGCATTCCGGTAAAAGGTGATGGTATTGATCTTCATGTCAAAGGTTCGGCTCCTATGGCAATTGCCAATCAATTCCTTGCCGAACGTGGGACCCAAATTTCCGGCTCGGCAAATGTTGATGCGACCGTTAGAGGCTCCTTTACAAAACCGGAATTGAATGGTCATTTTGCTCTTGCAAATGGTACTTTTATTGATCCGCAAAGCAATTTGCGTCTGAACAATATCGTCGTTGATGCCGGTTTGAGTGGCGAGCGCATTGTGCTCAACCGTGCCAATGCTTCATCATCTGCCGGTGGCTCAATTTCTGCCAATGGTTCCATCTCGACAGATTTTTCTGCCGGAATGCCTGCCGATATGAACGTTCGTCTCAATCACACACGCTATAGCAACGGGGAAATGGTTGTTGCGACGGTTGATGGCACTTTGACAGTGACGGGCGGTCTGTTGAATAATCCGGTGATTGGCGGTGATCTTACAATCGAAAAGGCAGAAATTACCGTTCCGGATCGTTTCGGCGGCGCTGCTCTGATTGATGTGAAACACAAAAATCTCACAAAAGATATCGAAACAACGCTTGAGCGGGCGAAAATCGACACTGGCAGGAATAAAGCTGTAACGGCTCCCGCAAAACCTTCCGTCGTCCAGTTGAAATTGCATATCCGTGCACCGAACCAGATTTTCGTTCGTGGCATGGGGCTTGATGTCGAATTGGGTGGTGAAATCGGTTTGTTCGGACCGGTCAATGATATCCATCCTGTCGGTGGGTTCCAGATGTTGCGGGGCCGGTTTGAAATTCTCTCTCAACGCCTCACCTTTACCGAAGGAACGGTGACACTCGTCGGCAATCTCAATCCTGAAGTCAATTTTGTTGCAACCACGCAAGGAAGCGATATTACAGTAACGGTAACCGTTAGCGGTACAATCAATGCATTGAGTGTTTCATTTACTTCGGTTCCTGTCTTGCCTCAGGACGAAGTTCTCGCCCGTTTGATTTTCAATCGCTCTATCAGCGAACTGTCACCCTTCCAGATTGCGCAGCTTGCGTCTGCTGCTGCCGAACTTGCCGGTGTTACCAATACCTCGCTTCTCGGTTCATTACGCTCGACCACAGGTCTTGATGATCTTGATGTTGTGACAGATAAACAGGGGAATACCGGTGTTAAAGCCGGTCGTTATATTCGCGATAATATTTATCTTGGTGTCGAAGCAGGCTCCGGTGGCAACACAAAGGGAACAGTTAATCTGGATATTTCCAAAAACCTGAAAGCCAAAGGCGCACTTGGCGCACAAGGTGATTCAAGTGTTGGTGTTTTCTATGAAAAAGATTATTAAAACGAGGAATATTGTTTTTTCCGGATATCACCTTCCGGCGTTCGTTTCATTGTCACTCACAACGCATAAGGAATAATGATGCCCCGACTTTTTGCCGCATTGGAAGTGCCGCATGATGCCGCATTGTCCTTGTCACTGTTGCGAGGCGGTTTACCTGGTGCGCGTTTCATCGAAGTGGAGGATTATCATATCACATTGCGTTTCTTCGGCGATATGAACAACGAGATGGCTGACGAACTCGTTCATGCACTTGATCACATTGAAAGAAAGCCTTTCAATCTGCGTTTGAAAGGAATTGATGTCTTCGGTTCAAAAACGCCGCATTCGATTTATGCAAGCGTAGAACCATGTGAGGAACTGTTGCTTTTACAAAGCGACATTGACCGTATTGCCAAAAGACTTGGCCTCAAATCGGATAAAGGAAAATATATTCCCCATGTGACAGTTGCACGCCTCAAACAGGTGAAGCTTGATGATCTATTGCCCTATCTTTCTTCGCATGGACATTTTGAAACGGGGTATTTTCCGGTCAACCGCTTTGTGTTGATGTCATCCCATGAGTCAATTGGCGGTGGGCCTTATATCGTTGAAGAGCATTGGGACTTATCAAGACAATAAATGGGAAATCGGATCCTTTTATTTGAACAGCCGTCTGATACTACGTGTGTTTTTTTCAAAAAAACGTCGTAGAGAGCGGGTATTCTTTTCAATAAAAGTGCCGATAGTTTTTCGTTTTTTATGTTTTGATATACTCGCAACTGAATTATTTTCGATTAAAACATGACCGATCTCTTTGCCGAATCCACTTTCATTCCGGATAGCGTCTTTTTGAGAAAATGGATGAGGAAAAACGTTCTTTAAATTCGGCATACTACGATATCGCACACGCTCCGCTTTTTCAATTGGTGTTCCATCCCGATACATACCGTAGTACCACCATTTGCTAGGGAGATTTAATGGCGTATTTTCTTCTACCATATGTTCATACTTGTTCCAGATCTCGAAGACTTCGTGATTGTCTTTTGCGTAACGTTTTGTCATTGTGCGACCAACCGGCCCAAGTTTTGTATAGTGATAAAAACGTAATGGAAAAATACCGTTCACGTAAATGCATTTATTGGTAATAGAAATTTTTCTGTGACTTAGATTCCAGCTGGCAACATTATATCCCGGATCACGTAAAATATAAACTCCATCAAACAAAGCTGGTACTAAATTGAACCACTTTTGATCTACAAATAACCCTCTTGGAAGATCATCATGACAATATTCGAGTAGTCTGTCATTCCACCAATTAGCAAGTCGCTTACCGTTCGCGTCATTGCGAATTGCCAGAAACCCTAAATTGAATACGCCATAATTGAGCGCAGCGAATTCGTTATCAAGAATAGCATTTTCCTCTTCTTCAGGCGTTACCAGGTGAGGTGTGACAATAATTGAATGTGAATCCAACAAATCTATGATAGGCGATAAGCTGTTATAAACGGCAATATCAGGGTCCAGATAGATGATTTTATCGTACCCCATGTTTGTGAACTTTTTTAAAAAAGGTCCTTTTACGGCAGTACAAAGTTCAACAACATCATGACCGAACATCCAAGATTCGTAGTTCTCAAGCCCCATGTCTTCAATATAGTAGACAGTATCAAATGGCTCTTCCGTAAGATTAAAAATAAAACCTTCAGGCTCTTTATCTATCATAACTAGAGCAAATTCATAATCTGAATTATACTTTTTGAAGGATTGCGCTAATACACGTGCTTTTGCCAGGTAGCCGAATGTACAACTTGTAAATATCAAATTCATAATGACTAATCCAATGTTAAGTGTTTGTGTATGTCATTTTACTTGAAATAAGCGAACGGTAGTTTTTATTTAAACGGCGTTCTATAATTGATCGGTAGTTTTCGGAATCTTTTAAATATTCTACGAGATCGGGTATACCACGATAGACATAACCGTGGGACAGTTCTCTGACAACTTTTGCAGCGTTTCCCGACAAATAATTTGTTACGACAAATGTGTCGGCAGCGATTGCTTCATAAGCGGTTAAACAAAAAGTTTCCTGTACAAGTGAACCAATGAATGCAATATCGATATCATGTTTTATGAGCTGATCACGCATCTGCGCAGTTTCTTCAGCGTTTGTAACAACTTTTACGAAGTTATATTGCTTCGAACGTGGAGCATAGCTAGCGAAAACATAAAATGAAAAGAGGGAAGGGGTTTCGTTGAAGGCGGAAATAAGGTCGATAAAATCGTTCCAACCTTTGAAATATGCAGGCGTGCCCACAAAAGCGATTTTTAAATTTTGATTGGTGTCGTCAATCCGGCGTTTATGTCCTTCACCCAACGTATAATGCGGAATAACATGGATAGAATGATATGGTAATTTTGATTTCTCTAACCAAAATTGTTTAACAAACTCTGAAGGTGAAATAACAACAGGTTTGATTTTCTCAAAAAAAGCTTTGAATTCTTGAGCTTGGTTAATGCGATCATATCCTGCGTTACAATTTTCGCATTGTTTAGAATTAGAAACAGGTGCACCGCAAAAAATCACGTTGTTCCGTAACAGATTAAAATTCGGGCATAAGGTCGTATAATCATGTAGCCAAAAGTACCATTTCGGCTGGCATCGTAATGAATTTCCAATGTCAATGATTGAACGTAGATTTAGCCCTAATGGCGAATGTATAATACAATCTGCTTCGTTTATAGAAAAAGTCTTTAAAGCGCATATAAGATTATCTGTAATTGTGGTTCCTATATTTTTACCGTTAAGATTAATTCCTAAAGGTAAATTGGCTGCCAAGTTGTTATTGACTAACCAGGTTCGTGCTATCTTTGGAAAAATGTGAAGATAAACTATTCCTTCAAGACAAACAGCTTCTTCTTCTGTTTTTATACATTTTTGAATACCACCATAATTTTCAAGATAATTGTCGTGGCTGAACGAAATAACTAATTTATCATAATTGTTGATTGATTTTTCAAATATATTCTTAAGTTGTTCGCTATCAAGTAGTTTATATTTTGAATGAAAATGGTTATCTAATTCATTTTCTTTTTCAGATATAGTTTTCGAATTAAATATAATATCTTCAACAGTCTTTTTCAACGTGTCATGTATAGATGTTTTTGACATGCCTAATCTTTTACCTGAGTTAAATTATTGTTATCGGCATTAGAATTGTATAATTGAATAACGGCTTTACTCAACAAGGCTAATAACTCGATTTTATCCAAATCCTCCCATTCTGTCCTTCCCCATCTGGGGATATAAGAGCGTATACGATTGAATTCTTTTGTTGATTTGAACTCCCACATGAAACATCCAAGTGCTTTTAATTCGTCACACATTGCTACGGGAAAACGCGAAGCAAGAACATTGGATTCGCGGGCTATATTAAATAAACGTTTCTTGGAAGAATTATAATTATTTTTATTGAATGCAGGAAACGCACATAGATATAGATAAAACCCGCTTTCTAACAAAAACTCGATTGCATTTTGATGAGAACTATCGCTATTTTCTTCAAAAAACACGATTTTAGCTTTCTCATTTATATAATCTTTATCACTCTCGATGATATCGGTTTCATGACCTTCAGCATCTATCTTCAAGAAGTCATAGTCACCATATTGTTTTCGGATTTCCGAAAGTGGAATAATTTTTACCGTTTTGTCACTCGCGCCGTGCGATTCGACGAGATGTGTTCCGCCGATATTTTCATGTTCCACAGATAATGTCCAATGACGATCATCCCGCTTCCCAGAGGCCGCTTCAACCACGGTAAAAGGAACATGACTATTTTTACCCAAATTTTGTTTTAGTGATGGAAGTACCAAGGAATTCGGTTCCACGGAAATGATTTTTCTGGCTCCGAACCTAGATAAACCAAGTGAGAAAGTGCCTATAAATGCACCGATATCCACCGCTACATATCCTGGATCAAGAATAGTAGAGGCAAAATAACATTCTAACAGCCCCCACTCACCATATTCAGACAGACTTTGATAAATTAAATCGTGTTCAGGAAGGTCGGCAACCATTTCCCCGTAATAGGTGTCTATTTTTTTCATTATAATTTATATTCTTCCGTAAAAAATAAAAACGTTATCTTAGAAATGGTTTAGCGTATTTGTTCTTTGAAATAAATATCCCAAGTTTGGAATTTTAGAGAAAAACATGTTTGGGTCTTAATGTTGTTAAGCAGAGAATTGGCCGGCCTGACGCATGCCGTTTTATACTCTTTGGATGAAATAGAATGAACAACGACATTTTTTTTATTGGCGGTTATTGTTAAGTTGAATATTTTACGTGCAAAATCGGCCCAATTTGTTTTTCCGTCAGGCACAAGATGAAAAATACCACGCCAATTTTGTGGTGGAATTTTACCTGTTACTTGCTTGCTGATAGAAATGATATTGTCAGCAATAAAATCGGCACTTGTTGGAGTTCCCCACTGGTCACTCACAACGTTTATTTCATCATGCGTTTGCGCCAACCGGATCATCGTTTTAACAAAATTATTTCCAAAACGGCTATAAACCCAGGCGGTGCGCAAAATGATGTGGTTTGGATTGGCTTCCATTATAGCCCATTCGCCTTCCAGCTTGGAAAGGCCATAAACGTTCAGTGGCCCTGGAGCGTCATCTTCCTTATAGCCATTTTCTTTCTGTCCATTAAAGACATAGTCTGTCGAAATATGAATAATTGGCAAACCATTGTCGTGCGCGACTTCAGCAACATTTTTGGCACCGTCTCTGTTGACAGCAAATGCTTCCTGAATCTCGGTTTCGGCCTTATCGACAGCAGTATAGGCAGCGGCGTTGACAACGATATCAGGCTTATAAACTTGAACAGCCTTTGCAATTGAAGTTTTATCGGTGATATCAAGTTCAGGTCGACCAAGTGCAACAATTTCAATGTCTTCTTGTGTCGAATGCAGCATAGATTGCGCAACTTGACCATTTTTTCCGGTGACCAGAATTTTCACAGTTGTTCCCTTTTCATGCAATTTTTGCGCGTTCTTTTAGCGGTTGCCACCACCATTTATTGTCAAGATACCACTGGACTGTTTTCTTCAAACCTGTATCAAAAGTTTCCTGCGGTTTCCAATGAAGTTCTGTCATGATTTTCGTTGGATCAATCGCATAACGCCTGTCATGTCCGGCCCGATCTTTAACGAATGTAATGAGTTCCCGATAGGATTTTCCATTGGCACGGGGCTTAAGTTCATCAAGAATGCCACAGATAGATTCGACAACCTGAAGATTGGTTCGTTCATTATGTCCGCCAACATTATAGCTCTCGCCTATTTTGCCATGACGTACAATTGTTTCCAAAGCTCGCGCGTGGTCCTCGACATAAAGCCAATCGCGAATATTCTTTCCCTCACCGTAAATAGGCAGTGGCTTTTCATCAAGCGCAGAGAGAATAACAAGCGGAATAAGTTTCTCGGGAAAATGGTATGGACCATAATTATTTGAACAATTGGAAATAACAGTTGGCAACCCATAGGTATGATACCAAGCGCGCACCAGATGATCCGACGAGGCTTTCGAGGCAGAATAGGGAGAAGACGGGTTATACGGTGTTTGCTCGGTAAAAATACCGCTGTCAAATGGCAGATCTCCAAACACTTCATCGGTAGAGATATGGTGAAAGCGGAATGTCTTTTGTTTGGTAGGGGCCAATTTTTCAAAATAACGGCGCGCTGCTTCCAACAAACGAAAAGTGCCTACAATATTTGTCTCAATGAACGTCGATGGACCGAGAATCGATCGATCTACATGACTTTCGGCGGCAAGATGCATAATGGCGTCTATTTGTTCGTTTTCCAAAATTTCAAAAACAGCATCACTGTCACAGATATCCAATTGATAGAAATGATAGTTTTGTTTACCAACCAATGTTTTTAAAGATTGAAGATTTCCTGCATAGGTCAGCTTATCAATATTAAAAACATCATATCCCTTATTAACAAGATGTCGGCACAATGCCGACCCGATAAAACCTGCACCGCCAGTCACAAGAATTTTCACTTTGTCATCTCCGCAAAATCGAAGAGCTCGGCATCTTTCAAAAATGGTGCATTTTTGTCTTTTTCTGAAAGCTCGACATGGGCAAGGTCGATCGGCCAACTGATCGCTATGTCAGGATCGTCAAAACGAATAGAACGGTCGCATTCGGGAGCATAATAGTCTGTGACTTTATAGACAAATTCACAATTGTCCTCAAGCGTTAGAAAACCGTGTGCAAACCCCGCTGGAATATAGAACTCGTTCCATTTATCAGGTGAAAGTTCAACACTCGTCCATTTGAGAAAAGTTGGTGAACCGCGTCTTATATCAACTGCAACGTCAAATACACGTCCTCGTGTTACACGAACGAGTTTTGTTTGCGCGTGTGGAGTAAGTTGGTAATGCAATCCTCTTAAAGTACCGGCTTTTGCGGAATAAGACTGATTATCTTGAACAAAAATATCCTTGATACCGTGAGCCGAAAAATCTTTAGCATTATAAGTTTCAGAAAAAAAACCGCGATTATCTCCGAATTTTTTAGGTTGAATTATAAAAACATCAGGAATAACCGTTTTATTGACTTCAATCATTACCGATCTCCGTAACAAGACGTTTTAAATACTCTGCATAGCCGGTTTTGCCTAGCTGATCAGCCCGTTGTAAAACCTGATCTGCTGTCAGATAACCGGCGTTATAAGCGATTTCTTCTGGACACATCACCTTGATGCCTTGTCGTTTTTCAATCGCTCTAACATAAGACGATGCGTCATGAAGGCTATCATGAGTGCCCGTGTCAAGCCATGCATATCCACGCCCAAGTCTGATGACTTGTAAACGCTTTTCAGCAAGATATAAGCTATTGATATCGGTTATCTCGAGTTCTCCACGAGCAGAAGGTTTTAAATCTTGTGCAAATGAAACGACATCATTGTCATAAAAATAAAGTCCGGTAACAACCCAATTGGATCGTGGTTTTTCCGGCTTTTCAACAAGTGATTCTGCCATGCCTGTTTGCTTATCAAAACTTACAACGCCATAACGCTCGGGATCATCGACACGATAGGCAAAGACGGTTGCGCCGTTTTTAAATGATTTCGCTTTTTCAAGCTGGTTCGCAAGACCGTGACCGAAAAAAATATTATCACCAAGTACAAGTGATACATGGCTATCGCCAATGAAGTTTTTGCCAATTTTAAAAGCTTCGGCAAGGCCATTCGGATGGGCTTGTTCGGCATAGGAAAAATTAATTCCGTAAGCGCTGCCATCGCCCAGCAATTGATGGAACAACGGGAGGTCACGCGGCGTCGATATAATAAGAATATCACGGATTCCTGCCAGCATAAGAACGCCCAGCGGATAATAGATCATCGGCTTATCATAGATTGGCAAAAGTTGCTTTGAAATTCCCAAAGTCGCCGGATAGAGTCTCGTTCCGCTCCCTCCAGCAAGAATAATCCCTTTCATGCCAATAGCCTCATTTGAATAGTTTTTTGAAAACAAGCAAAATGCTATTTAAGTGTTTCACGAAATATATCCACAAAGAGTTCGAGAAAAAATCAAGTCAAAAATCCCATGCCTATTGTAACAAAGTTTATCATAAAACCGATAAAGGCGCATTATATAACCAAACATAGGCGTAATTTTGGCGTCTGTTTTTTAATTTGCTGTCAAAATTACAACCGGTATAAAGATCTCTTTATATCCTGTTGCACCATTGTGTGACATCTGTTAAATCACCGGAAGCTAAAAATCTTCAAGGAGTGCATAATGGCTGCCAAAGAATATATTATCAAGGATATCGGCCTTGCCGACTATGGTCGCAGAGAACTCGATATTGCCGAAACTGAAATGCCGGGCCTGATGGCCTGCCGCGAGGAATTCGGCTCCTCTCAACCGTTGCGTGGCGCCCGCATTTCCGGTTCGCTGCACATGACAATCCAGACAGCCGTCCTTATCGAAACGTTAAAAATGATCGGTGCAGATTTGCGCTGGGCTTCATGTAATATTTTTTCAACGCAGGATCATGCTGCCGCCGCAATTGCCGCAGGTGGTACACCTGTTTTTGCCGTCAAGGGCGAAACACTTGAACAATATTGGAGCTATACCGATGCCATTTTCCAATGGCCGGATGGTAAGCCTTCAAATATGATTCTTGATGACGGCGGTGATGCAACAGCTTATATCCTGACCGGTGCCCGCGCCGAAGATGGCGAGGATGTGCTTTCAAAGCCGGAATCTGAAGAAGAGGCAATCTTTTTTGCCCAAATCAAGAAGCGCATGAAAGAAACACCCGGTTTCTTTACCCGTCAACGTGATGCCATTAAAGGTGTGACGGAAGAGACAACAACAGGTGTTCATCGTCTCTATCATTTACAGGAACAAGGGCTCCTGCCGTTCCCCGCAATCAACGTCAATGACAGTGTAACAAAATCCAAATTCGACAACCGTTATGGCTGTAAAGAATCGCTGGTTGACGGTATCCGCCGTGGTACCGATGTGATGATGGCCGGTAAAGTTGCAATCGTTTGCGGCTATGGTGATGTTGGTAAAGGCTGTGCTGCATCGCTTTCTGGAGCCGGTGCACGTGTCAAGGTTACCGAAGTTGACCCGATTTGCGCCTTGCAGGCAGCCATGGATGGTTATGAAGTTGTAACACTTGAAGATGCCGCTCCGACCGCCGACATTATCATCACTGCAACTGGAAACCGTGACATTGTCCGCCTTGAACATATGCGGGCCGTCAAGGATATGTGCATTATCGGCAATATCGGACATTTTGATAATGAAATTCAGGTTGCTTCACTGAAAAACCTGAAATGGACAAATATCAAGCCGCAAGTCGACATGATTACATTTCCGGATGGAAAACGTATTATCCTTCTTTCGGAAGGGCGTCTGCTTAATCTTGGCAATGCAACAGGGCATCCTTCTTTTGTTATGTCGGCGTCTTTCACCAACCAGACATTGGCCCAGATCGAATTGTTCACACGTGGCGAGAATTATAAAAATCAGGTCTATGTTTTGCCGAAACATCTTGATGAAAAAGTTGCCCGTCTGCATCTTGATCGTCTTGGTGTCAAACTGACAACGCTGTCAGAAGAGCAGGCCGCCTATATTGGTGTTTCGGTCGAAGGTCCGTTCAAGCCTGATCGTTATCGCTACTAAAAGCAGTATTGCTGAGAGTAATGAAACTTTATTGATTTTAAAGGTCGGGCAGAAATGCCTGACCTTTGTTTTTTTGAAGATACTTCACCTGAAAAGCATAGACATGTATGGTTAAGCCTGATTCGGCTAAATATGATCGAGAAATCAACTTTGCAGGCTAGAGGTGGATATAAAAGCAAATTATTGTCGGGGATTTTCTCGAGCGTGGCTGCTTTTGCCTGTTTTTCTGCAATTCCCTTGAAGAGTGATGCCGCAGCCCCCGATATGCTTCCCGATTTCGGAAGTCTCGCACTTCAGATCGCAATTATCGGCGGGGTTATAGTTGCGGCATTGATTATTTGCCTGGCCATATTTTTCCGCCATTTTTCAAAGAGTTCTTCTGATAGCGGAGATAGCAATTCCGATAAATTTCAGGAAATCGACAATTATGAGCGATTTCTCATGCATACAGGTCAATGCGCGCTTATCTGGAAAACGCCGGCTGCTCTTCCCGAGATAATCGGTCATATGGGTGCTTTAGATCGGCTGCAAGTAAAGCCGAAAGATATATTACGTTTCGGGCAGTGGCTTGATGACAATGAAGTCCATGTTCTTGATGAAGCTCTCAATCATTTACGAAATGACGGGCAATCTTTCGATCTTTATCTGAATACCAAACAAAAAACATTGGTTGAAGCAACCGGTCTTATTGCAGGAACATCTGCAATTTTGCGTTTTCAGGATCTTTCCGGCCAACAGGAACAGCTTGCCAGGCTTGAAAAAGATGCCGCTTTTACGAAGACGATGCTTGCAATGCGCAATGTTCTTCTTGAGGCGCTTGATGAACCTGTCTGGCTCGTCAATAGTGATAATAGAATTATTTATGCCAATCGTGCGTTTCAGAAGGCGAGCGGTTATGACCCTGAAAAAGCTGAGGAAGCCTCTCTGTTTAATGAAGCAACACGCCAGAAACTTTTGGAAAATAAGCCGCTTTTCAAAGGCCCCGCCTATGCCATTGTCGAAGGCGATCGCAGGCTCCTTGAAGTCACACAAGTGACTTCCGAAGATGGTGTTGCGACTTTTGCCCATGATATCAGCGCCATGGAAGAAATGTCGGAAGAAATGAAGCGCATGGCGCGTGGACATTCCGAAACACTTGACCAGATTTCAACGGCAGTTGCCATTTTCGGTCCCGATCAAAAGCTGAAATTTGCCAATCAGGCTTTTGCAACGCTCTGGCCTTTGGATACGGTTTTTCTGGAAAGCGAACCCAGTCATACTCTTCTTCTTGATCGTTTGCGGGAAGAAGGCATTATTGCTGAAAAGCCGGATTGGAGGGGGTGGAAGGAAGAGCTTTTTTCCGCTTATCGTTCGGGCGAACCAAGTCAGCAAATCTGGAATTTGCCGGATGGTCGCACGCTCAGGGTTTTGGCAAGTCCTCATCCGCAAGGTGGCGTAACATGGCTTTTTGAAAATCTCACTGAAAAAATAGATCTTGAAAGGCGTTATAACAGCCTCATTGAAATGCAAGGTGAAACGCTGGACCATCTTTCCGAAGGTGTTGCCCTATTTGGTCCGGACGGGCGTATGCGCCTTTCCAATCCGGCACTTGCCAAATTATGGTCGTTACCCACTGAATTGACCGTTGAAGGAACGCATATTTCAAAACTTGAGGCCGAATGCGCAAAAAAGACAACGAGCAATGCATGGGATACATTTGGCGCATTTATAACCGGTTTTAGTGAAAATCGGGATGCCATTTCGGGACGTATGGATTTAACGAACGACGTTATTCTTGATTATGCCTTGGTTCCTCTGCCAAACGCACAGACCATGATGACCTTTGTCAATGTGACGGATACGGTCAATATCACCCGTGCATTGCAAGAAAAGAACGATGCATTGCGCAGTGCCGACGCGTTGCGCAGCGAATTTGTTCGTCATGTGTCTTATGAATTGCGCACCCCCCTTACCAATATTATCGGCTTTTCAGATATTTTACAGAGTGGACTTTTCGGCACTCTCAATTCCCGCCAGCAGGAATATCTCAAGCACATCGCTTCCGAATCGGGTGCGCTTCTCGACATTGTTAATGATATTCTGGACCTTGCCAAACTTGATGCCGGCATTATGGAACTTGACATTAAAGATGTCGATATTGCCGCTTCAATGGCTTTTGCAACCGAACGCACGAAAGAGCGTCTCGGTACCCGTCCTGTACAAATTGAAGAAAAAATTGAAGACGGCCTCACGACGGTTCCGGCAGATCAGGCAAGGCTAAGGCAGATTTTTGTCAATGTATTGAGCAATGCCGCCAATTTTGCTCCCGACAATAGTGTCATTACATTTTCTGCCAAAAAAGACGGAAATGACATTGTCTTTTCTGTTCACGATGACGGAGCGGGAATTCCGGAAGAAATTCTTGATACTGTTTTCAAGCGGTTTTCATCCCATGCCCATCATGGTTCACGTGCCGGAGCAGGGCTTGGTCTTTCGATCGTCAAAAGCTTTGTCGAACTTCATGGCGGCAGCGTCACAATAGAAACGGGGAATACAAAAGGAACAACCGTTTTTTGCCGCTTTCCGACTGAACGCCCTTCGCCTGCAACGTTGCTTCAATCAGAGGAAACAGAATGATTTTCAGTTTATTTCTTGAAGATGAAAAAGCAACCGAACGCTTTGGCGAGGATTTTGCGCTAGCCCTTGAAAAGGGTAATCTCGTTACGCTTGAAGGGGACCTTGGAACAGGAAAAACATCGCTTTCCCGTTCTATTGTTCGCACATTAGCAGATGATGACGGGATGGATGTTCCAAGTCCAACCTTCACACTTGTTCAAGTTTATGATTTGCCAAAATTTAGCCTCACCCATGCCGATCTTTATCGCATTAACGAACCGGAAGAAATTGACGAGCTTGGCTTTGAAGAGGCGCGAGAGGCTGGAGTTGTTCTTGTCGAATGGCCGGAAAAAGCGGAAGGAGAATTGGGAAAAGCAGATTTTGCCATTTTTCTTGAGCATCAGGGAAATGGTCGAAAAATAACGATTGAAGCGGAAGGCCGTGCTGCCGACCGGCTTAAACGTTCGCTTGAAATAAGAGAATTTTTAAAATCCAATCACCGTGGCAATTTCAAACGCCGCTATTTTACCGGTGATGCTTCGGCGCGTTCCTACGAGATTATTTATGGCAAGAATGGTCATGAAATTTTGATGAATGCACCGGCAATGGAAATGCCCGAACAGAGTGGCCAGTCTTATGGAAAAATTGCCCATCTTGCGACGTCGGTCAGCCAGTTTGTCGGCATTGACCGGCTAATTTTGGAAAATGGTTTTGTAGCGCCAAAAATTCTAGCGCAAGATTTGGAAAACGGTTTGCTCATTACCAACGATCTTGGACGGGACGGCGTGCTTGATGAAGAGAGGAAGCCGATTGAAAACCGCTATATCGAATCGGGAAAATTGCTTTCTTCATTTCACCAGAAAGAATGGCCTAACCATCAAAAATTCGATGATCTGACACTTGATATACCGGCTTATGATAGGAGCGTTTTGCAGGCTGAAGTTTCTCTTCTTCTTGACTGGTATTTCCCTTACTCTACCGGAACAGAGGTAAGTCATTCCCTAAAGGAAGAATTCTATCGGCAATGGGAGCCGTTCTTTGAAATTTTTGAACAGGCAGAACGAAGTTTTGTTATGCGTGATTATCATTCCCCCAATATTATCTGGCGGGAGAATGAACAGGGGTTGAAAAAAATAGGCCTCATTGATTTTCAGGACGGGCAAATTGGCCCGACAGCCTATGATGTTGTATCACTCGCCCAGGATGCACGTGTTGCTATTAACCGCCCGCTTGAGGAGCGTATCATCAAGGCTTATTGCGATGAACGCAAAAAGGGCGCTCGTATCTTTGATGAAGAACAGTTCAAACTCGTCTATGCTATTGCCGGTGCGCAACGCGTTTCCAAAATTCTCGGCATTTTTGTTCGTCTAGACAAGCGTGATGGCAAGCCCGCTTATTTGAAACATTTGCCGCACTGCCGCGATTATTTGAAACGCAATCTTGAACATCCGGCCCTTTCATCATTACGTCAATTCTATATTGCCTCGAAACTGGTTGAAGAGTGAAAAAATGAAAATAACTCATGCTATGGTGCTTGCTGCGGGGCTTGGCACCCGCATGCGGCCATTGACTTTCAAAACACCGAAACCACTGGTAAAAATTGCCGGTCGAAGTCTTTTGAACCGTGCTCTTGACGCCCTTGAAAAAGCCGGTGTCGAGGAAGCGGTGGTTAATGTCCATTATCTTGCCGATTCCATCGAAAGTCATGTTGAAAGCCGTAAGAAACCGCATGTAACCATTTCTGATGAGCGTGCGGAACTTCTCGATTCGGCCGGAGGCGTGGTGAAAGCTTTGCCACTTTTGGGAGAAAATCCGTTTTTTGTTCTTAACGCCGATACATTCTGGGTCGACCATGGCACACCAACGCTTGAAGCAATGGCAAACCGCTTTGACCCCGATAGAATGGATATGCTGCTTATGACGGTCAAACGCGTGCAGGCAGCAGGGCCGGAAAAAGGTGATTTCCTGATTGGTGAAGGTCAAAAACTTGTTCGCGCACCTGCAAATGCACCGGAAGCGGTTATTTATGGTGGTGCACTTATTGTAAATCCGAAAATATTTGCATTTGCAAAAATCGAGCCGCAATCGCTCAACCTCTATTTTGACGAAGCGATTGCCCGTGGTCGCCTTTACGGTTTTCCTTTGGATGGCAATTGGTATACTGTCGGGACAATTGCAATGATTGGCAGGGTTGAGGAGCTGATGCGCCAAAGGGGGGAAATAGCGTGAAAGACAAGCCGAAGCTGTTTTCGATTTCGAGCGGTGCGCCGTTTTTGCCGACCTTTGTTGATGCACTTCTTTCAGGGCGCTTGATTAAAGATTTCGGCAAAGGCGGCAATATCCAGAAAGCTTTGGCAGATACTCTTATCTATGTTCCCACTCGTCGTGCCGCGCGTACACTGCGCTCCTATTTTGTGGAGATGAGTACGACACATTCAAGTTTCCTGCCGACAATTCGCCCCTTGGGCGATGTTGATGAAGACACCGCTTTTTTCCTTGATAATGGAGCGGCAGCTTTGTCGCTCAATCCGAAGATTGGAGATGTCGAGCGGCTCTTGTTATTGGCGCGCCTCATTCGTCCGTGGCGCGAGAATTTGCCTGCCCATGTGCGCTCATTATTCGGTAGCGAAGATATTATCATACCGGCCAATACAGCCGATGCGATCTGGCTTGCCGAAGATCTTGCCCGTCTGATGGACGAGGTCGAGACAGAGTCCGCCGATTGGGCAAAACTTGAAGATATTGCACCTGATATGGTTGCCGAATGGTGGCAGGTGACACTTGATTTTCTGGAAATTGTAACAAAAACCTGGCCTGATATTCTTGCCGAGCGGCAAAAAATAAATCCGGCAGAATGGCGCAATCAGGCTATTCGGGCGGAAACTGAAAGGCTTTTGCGCAACAAGCCGCGTGATCCCGTTATTGTGGCGGGTTCCAATGGCTCGATTCCTGCCATTGCCGATTTGCTGAAAGTGGTAAGCGGATTGGAAAATGGTGCGGTTGTTTTGCCAGGCCTCGACCTTGCCATGGATGATGCCCAGTGGGCGGCGCTTGGTGAAACCCATGATGACCCCTCCATTTTCGGTCATCCGCAATATAGTTTCAAAAAATTGTTCGATCGTATGAAATTGGCAAGAACTGTCGTTGACGAGATCGGCGAGCCTTCGGAAAACAAGAAAAAACGCGCGGCAATTTTATCCGAAGCATTGCGACCGGCGGTGACCACCGACACATGGTCACAATTGAAACGCGATGGTTTTGATGAAATTTTCGCCGATGTCTCTTTGATTGAGGCTGCCAATGAACGTGAAGAGGCTTTGGCGATTGCAGTTGCCCTAAGGCAAGCAATTGAAGACAAAAAGAAAACGGCCGCGCTTGTGACGGGGGACAGAAATCTTGCCCGCCGTGTTGTTGCCGAACTCAAACGTTTCGGCATTGAAGCCAATGATTCCGGCGGTGTTCCTTTAAGTGAAGTTTTACCGGCAACTTTGTTGCGGCTCATTTTACAAAGCCTGTTTCAACCTGGCGATCCGGTGGCTTTTCTGTCGCTCTTGAAACACCCTTTGACATCGCTCGGATATGAACGCGGAGCTTTACGAAAAATTGCCGAACGTTTCGAGCTATTTGCGTTAAGGGGCGGAACCGGAAGAATCAATATTGCAACGTGTGAGCAGTTTGTTGAAGAACGTCTTCTTGCTCTCACAACAGATGAAAACGGGACGAGCGATATTGATACCGATATGATCGAGGAAGCAAGAAATCTTGCGTCTGCACTGGTGAAAGCTGTTCAGCCATTGGTAGCATTGATGGCAAAAAGCGAGCCGCTGTCGGTGAACGAAGTTTCCCGTGCCACGACTGAAGTTTTGGAAAATTTTGGCGCAAACGAACAGGGTTCGTTTCACGCGCTTTATGCAGGAGAAGCCGGAAAAGCCATTATATCTTTGCTGCGTGATCTTGTTGCCGACCAATCCGGCCTCACATTCGATATTTCCGAATGGCCGGCCATTCTTGAAGCTTTGATGGCTGCACGCTCGGTGAGCCCCTCTGCCGGTGGTCATCCCCGTCTTTTTATCTGGGGTGCTCTGGAATCACGTTTGCAAACGGTTGATACAATGGTCATCGGAGGCTTGAATGAAGGGTCGTGGCCGGCGACAGCTCGCAATGACCCGTTCATGTCGCGGCCAATGAAAATGACATTGACACTTGACCCTCCGGAACGACGGATCGGTTTGGCTGCCCATGATTTCCAGATGGCTATGGGCATGGATAAGGTAATCATGAGCAGGGCATTGAGGGTTGATAATGCCCCTTCTGTGCCGTCGCGCTGGTTACAAAGGCTGGAAACAGTTGTGGGCGCCAAAGCGAGTGCTGACATGCGCACTCATGGCGGAGTTTTTGTCCACTGGGCACGTGAACTTGATCGTCGCGAAAATGTCGATTTTATTGCGCGCCCTTGTCCTACCCCGCCATTGAAACAACGTCCGAAACATTTTTCTGTTACAGAAATCGAAACATTACGCCGCGACCCTTATGCAATTTATGCCAAAAAGGTTTTGCGCCTGAAGCCGCTTGATGACCTTATCCACGATCCGTCGGTTGCCGAGCGTGGTACACTTTATCATGCAATTGTTGCGGGCTTTTCATTGCTGAAAATTGATCCGGAAAAGCCGGATGCACTGCAAAAATTTCTTGAAATTGCCCGTGCCGAATTTGACCGGATGCAGCTTCCACTTGATGTTGAAGCTATCTGGTGGCCGCGTTTTGAAATTCTTGCGCCGTCAATTATCGCTTGGGAAAAAGGACTTTCGCCACGTGAGAGATATGTCGAAATTTCGGCCCGTCCGGTTCATATTGTGCCGGAAGGAGCAACCCTTTCAGGACGTGCCGACCGCGTTGATGTGATGGAGGGTCATTTTGCCGAAATTCTTGATTTCAAAACCGGCTCGACCCCTTCGGTGAAGCAGGCTGCGACACTCATGGCACCGCAATTGGCGTTGGAAGCAGCTCTTTTGTCGCGCAATGCTTTTGTTCCGCTTAAAAATATCAAACCGACAGAACTTGCCTATATCCGTTTGAATGCCCACGGCGAAGTAAAAGAAGAACGCATTTCTCTTACTGCCAAAAAAACCGCAACCGAACTTTCCGAAGAAGCATGGGCAAGATTGGGCGAGCTTGTGGAATATTATCAAAATCCCGCCCATGGCTATTTGTCGCGAGCAATGCCACCTTTGACCACTTATGAAGGCGATTATGACCATTTGGCGCGGGTTCTTGAATGGTCGGCCGGTTCTGACACGGCAGGTGACGAATGACCAAACGCGAAATTCCTGAAGATGCCATTAAAAATCAGACGGCCGCTTCAAATCCGCAAAGCAGTGCGTGGGTGTCTGCCAATGCGGGCTCCGGCAAAACCCATGTTTTGACGTTTCGGGTTATCAGACTTTTATTGAATGGCACCGAACCGGCGCGGATTTTATGCCTCACTTATACAAAAGCAGCCGCTGCTGTCATGCAAACGCGCATTTTCCAGACTCTTTCCGGCTGGACAGAGCTTGATGATGACAAATTGACAGAAGTGTTGATCGCGCTTGAGGGCAAAAAACCCGATACAAAAAGGCTTGACGAAGCGCGCAGACTTTTTGCCCGTGCTCTTGAAACACCGGGCGGGTTAAAAATCCAGACGATCCACGCTTTTTGTGAAGGCCTGCTTCATCAATTTCCTTTGGAAGCCAATATTGCCGGCCATTTCGAGATGATGGACGATCTCAAGCGTGACGAGTTTTTAAAAAATGCGCGCCGTGACCTGATTGAAAAAGCTTATTTGCAAAAAAATAGTTCCCTTCATGACGCTTTGATGCTGGTTTTAAAAACAGTAGGAGAAAATGGACTTTTTACGCTGTTAGACGAAGCAATTGAAAAACGGCAGGCTTTAACTCCGTTTCTCACGCGTGTGAGTGGACCGGACGGCAAGCATATTCTGGAAAAAGCATTACAGATATCTCCGGATGATACTGAAGAAAATCTCACTAATGAAATCCGTAAAACGGCGCTTCATTCGGAGGAGACTATTAAAGCATTCAAAAGCCTCGGCCACTCTTACAGCCAAAATTTCGTTGAAAAATTGAAGCTTGTAGAAAAGGCGGATCATAGCGAGAGCATAAAATTCATCGAACTTGCCTATTTTACCCGTGGAAATCCGCGCAAAATAAGCAATCTGGCATCAAAAAAACTTCTTGCAACTTTGCCATGGCTTGCAGACGATTTGTTAAAGCGTCAGGAAAAGCTCGTTCTCTATCTCGACAAGTTGCGCCGTGTACGACTGGTACCGCTCAATTTGGCTGCCTTTCAGCTTTGTTACCGGCTTTTGGCTCGTTATGAAAGTTTGAAGAAAGCAGAAGGTTTGCTTGATTTTGATGATTTGATCGAGCGGGCGCTTAATCTGTTAAAACGTGATGGTGCGGGCCAATGGGTACAATATAAACTGGATAGGGGCATTGACCATATTCTGGTTGACGAAGCACAGGATACAAGCCCTGCCCAGTGGCAGATAATCCAGCTTCTTGCACAGGAGTTTTTTGTCGGGGAAGGACAAAGAGAGGTCAACCGCACTGTTTTTGCCGTTGGTGATGAAAAACAGTCGATTTATTCCTTCCAAGGGGCAGTACCGGAAGATTTTGCAACGAATGGTCGCATTATCGAAAGAAAAGCCGAAGCCGTTGGCAAATCTTTCGGCCACATACGTTTGAATTATTCCTTCCGTTCGACTGCCGATGTTTTAAAAAGTGTTGATCGGGTATTTGAAAAGCCTGAAAATTATAAAGGTCTTTCAGCCGAAAATATTAAAACCGTGCATGAGCCGGTTCGCCGCAATGACCCCGGTGAAGTGGTGATCTGGGACAATATCGCGCCAACAGATGTGGAAGAGCCGGAAGACTGGCGCAAACCTGTCGACCAGCTTCATGCACCGGCTGTTCGCCTTGCCGAAGAGATAGCAACGACAATCAGCCATTGGCTTCATCATCACGAAATGCTTTCTGGTCAGGGAAGAGAAGTCAAAGCCAGTGATATTATGGTGCTGGTGAGAAAACGTGACCAGTTTGTTCCGGCTTTGGCGCGCGCATTGAAAAACCGCAATGTTCCGGTTGCTGGTGCCGACCGCTTGCGTCTGGCAAGCCATATTGCCGTGCGTGATTTAATGGCACTTGCGCGATTTGTCCTGCAACCGCAGGACGACCTTTCTCTTGCATCTGTTTTGAAAAGTCCGCTCTTTGGACTTGATGAAGATGATCTTTATCATATTGCTGTAAACCGTGAAGGAAGCCTGTTTAATAGTCTTGAAGCCCATAGTGAAGAGAAGCCGGAATTTGCAACTGTTCTCGCTTTACTCAAAAAATATCGAAACCTTGCTGACAAGACTCCGGTCTATGAATTTTATAGTCATATATTGAGCGAGGATCAGGGGCGGGCAAAAATTCTCGCCCGATTGGGTTCGGAAGCAAGTGATGTCCTTGATGCGTTCATGGATTATACCTTATCTATCCAGAAAACCGGTTTGCCGGGGTTGCAGGCTTTTCTGGAAACAATCAAGCTTTCCGATCCGGAAATCAAACGCGAACTCGACCAGAACCGTGAAGAAGTCCGTATTATGACTGTTCATGCGGCAAAAGGGCTTGAAAGCGCCATTGTCTTTCTGGTCGATTCCGGTTCGCGTATCTGGAATGCGCAGCATGAACCGAAATTCATCGAAATTGATGATCATGGCAAGAAGAGCTTTTTGTGGCAGCCCGCAAAAGAGTTCAAAACATCATTCGGTGACAATTATATCAATACGTTAAAGTTGAAAGCCGAGGAAGAATATAGGCGCCTTCTTTATGTTGGCATGACACGGGCAGAAGACCGCCTCATTGTTTGTGGCTATCGGGGAAAGAATGCTGTTGACGGGACGTGGAGTGAACTTGTTGGTGAAGCATTGAAGCCGGTTTCTGAAGAAATTACCGGCCCTTCGCCAGACATCAAGGCATGGCGTTATTGCGTGGATGACAGCCGCGAAAGTGTCGAAACAAAAAACGCTGAAGAAGAAAGAGCCGTTCCGGCTTTTCCGCTTCCTTCCTATTTCCATAGCCGTATGGAGCCGGAAACCGATTTACCTAAACCCCTCACCCCTTCAGGTGCTTCACTTGATATTGACGAGAATGCACCGGCGGCAAAAAACAATGTTACGATTTCACCGGTTCTGGGAGAAAAACCGGCAAATTCTTCATTTGCTATCGAACGGGGGACGATCATTCACCGGCTTTTGCAATATTTGCCGCAAATAAAGGAGGAAGACAGGCAAAAACTTGCCCGTGCCTATCTTGAAAAAGCCGCACCGGAATGGAGCGAGGAACAAAGAGAGGATGCTTTTGAACAGACCTTCAAGGTTATGGATGATGAAGCACTGCGCCCTTTGTTTACCAAAGAAGCGCGTGCCGAAGTGACATTGATGGGAACCGTCACAATAAGGGGTAAAAAATACGTTGTTTCCGGACAAATAGACCGCCTCAATGATGGCGATGACACGATTGTTCTGGGAGATTTCAAAACCGGCCGTGCGCCCAAACGTGAACAACAAATTCCTGACAGCTACATGTTGCAAATGGCACTTTACCGGACGCTGTTGATGAACATTCACCCGAATAAGACCGTCAGGGCATTGCTGATCTATAGTGATGGACCGAAAGTTTTTGAACTCGACGGCAAAAAACTTGATTTTATACTCAATAAAGAAAAAAGTAATTTATCGGCAGGATAATGGTTGAAAAAGCTTGCTCTTGACGGAATCGGTCTGGCACGCCAAATTTAGGCAAATTGGAATCACAAAGGAAAGATCAATGAGCACTGTAAAAGTCGATACAAGCAATTTTGAAAATGACGTGCTAAAGTCGGCAGAACCTGTTGTTGTAGACTTCTGGGCAGAATGGTGCGGTCCATGTAAAATGATAGCGCCCTCGCTTGAAGAAATTGCTACCGAGTTACAGGGTAAGGTCAAAGTTGCAAAAATCAATATTGATGAAAATCCCGAACTTGCAACGCAGTTCGGTGTCCGTTCAATCCCCACATTATTGTTGTTCAATAATGGAGAAATCGTCTCCAATATGGTGGGGGCTGCTCCCAAAAGCCGTTTGGCAGATTGGATTAAAGACGGCGTAAAATAATTCTGTAGAATTTATTTTAATAAAAACGGCATCCAATTCATTTGGTGCCGTTTTTGTATTTGTGCTATCCGTTTCCCGTTTTTATATTTTTCTCGTCAATTTTCGTGTCGGCTTGTCAACAACAAACCGTTCCGATGCAATTGATTTGGGGTAAAAAATTGTGGCATTCCCGCTCCTAAAGCGGAGAGCGGAAAATAGGATTGACCATTATTCAATCCTGTTTTTTGAGAGAAATTTTATAAACACCACCATATAAAACCATAATCTGGCTCACTTTTAACCGTTAAAACCCTCGCAATTTCAGAAAAAACAAGAAAGTGAACCAACTGGAGATAGAAAGGCGAGGGCAAAAAATCCGGATCGATAAGAAATTTTATGAATTATAGGTTTATTTTCTTTCATTATTGTATTATTTCTCGTTTTTAGTATATCTCTTACTTCTATGGCTGGAGTTATTCTGCCATGAGGATAGAGACTTCAGGTGCATTATGAGCTTTGCCCGGTGAACCTGAATTATACCGAACGATCGAATTGGGGGGCGGTCGTGTAAATTCCTTTTAATAGAATTTCGAATTTAAACAAACTTGGGCACTTATGTATGTGATAATCCGGTGGACTTATCAAAATTACATAATCCCAATTTTTGCGGGATGAGTTAATGATGACTGATATGGAAATTGCCTTTAACGTTTCCTCAGATAACATTCAAACATTAAAGCAGAATGAAATACAAAGTGATCTGAAAATCGGAAGCTTGTTGCGTCATTTTCGTAAGAAAAATGGCATTACCCAAATGCAATTGGCATCAATTGCGGGTATTAGTCCCCAACAAATACAAAAATATGAAAAAGGGGCTGACAGGATTGCTGTGTCAAGATTGATAACGCTTCTCGATTTTCTGGATATCAATTTTGAAGAATTTTTCAAAGCGATGAAGAATCTTAAACAATCTTGATCAAAATAATCAACGACGTCCGGTTGCTTTTCCCTTTTGTCGTTGATTTTCTTCGTTGACCATTATGAAGAAATAGAAATTTATTGAAATTATTATCGGGCAACTCGAAGCAAGCTTGCACATTCAGAAATGCGAGCCAAGCGAGCGCCCGAAAAATCGGAAGCGGCAGTTCTTTAAATTTTGACCATTTAGATCAGGCGTTGCGTATCTGATAATCTTTGATTGTTGCAAACTTGATTTTTGGTGATCGTTCCGCTTCATAATTGAGCGAAAAGTTGTTTTCTGCGAGAAATACCGGATCGCCGTCGAGATCGGATGCAATAGCATCACGGTGTGTCGCAATAAATTTCTCGAGATCCTCTTTGTTATCAGCCGAGATCCAGCGGCATACAGTAAAACGTGCCGGTTCAAAACCGACAGGAAGAGAATATTCCACTTTGAGACGTTCGGTCAGCACGTCAATTTGCAAAGCACCGATCACACCGACAATCGATGGCGAACCATCATCAGGCATAAAGAGCTGGACAACGCCTTCTTCGGCCATTTGCTGCAAAGCTTCTTTAAGTTTCTTTGCCTTCATCGGGTCACCCAGACGAACACGGCGCAAAATTTCCGGAGCAAAATTCGGAACGCCTTTGAAAAGAATGTCTTCACCTTCTGTCAGCGTATCGCCGATGCGTAATGTTCCGTGGTTGGGAATTCCCACAACATCACCGGCATAGGCTTCATCGGCAATCTGGCGGGAGCGGGCAAAGAAAAATTGCGGCGTTGATAACGTCATCGGTTTGCCGGTGCGCACGAGTTTTGCTTTCATGCCGCGGGATAGAATTCCCGAACAAACACGCAAAAACGCGATGCGATCGCGGTGGTTGGGATCCATATTGGCTTGTATTTTGAAAACAAAACCGGTCATTTTCGGCTCTGTCGCCTCGACAATACGCGTATCTGCAACCTGCGCACGCGGACTTGGACCATAGGCAACAAGAGCGTCGATAAGATCGCGCACGCCATAGTTTTTCAATGCCGAACCGAAATAGACAGGGGTCATTTGGCCTTCACGGAACGATTTCAGGTCAAATTTTTTACAAGCATCACGCGCAAGAACAACGCCTTCGACAAAAGCGGCACGGTCATTTTCCGGCAGCAACAGGGCCGCTTCTTCAGGCCCGCTGACAGGGCGCGGGGTTTTTTCTTCGTCTTTCTGGCGAACAAGATTGTTATGAAGGTCAAAACTGCCGGCAAAATTTTTGCCCGAGCCGATTGGCCATGTAACAGGGGCAGTATCAAGCGCAAGCTTGTCTTCAATCTCGTCCAATATCTCCAATGGGTCGAGTGCTTCCCTATCCATTTTGTTGACGAATGTCACAATCGGAATGTCGCGCATGCGGCAGACTTCGAACAGTTTCAATGTTCTGGGCTCGATACCGCGCGCTCCATCAAGAACCATGACAGCGCTATCGACAGCCGTCAGTGTGCGGTAGGTATCATCGGCAAAGTCTTCGTGTCCGGGTGTATCAAGCAGATTGAATATATGATCTTCGTATTCGAATGTCATAACCGAGGTGACAACCGAAATACCGCGCTCGCGTTCGATTTTCATCCAGTCGGAACGGGTCTGGATGCGGTCTTTCTTGGCCTTGACTTCACCTGCAAGCTGGATGGCACCGCCGAACAATAACAATTTCTCGGTCAAGGTCGTCTTACCGGCATCAGGGTGCGCGATAATAGCAAATGTGCGGCGCCGCGCGACCTCTTGTGCCTCGTTCATAACTCACTCCTGTTACTTCGTTATCCGCGCGACCTGTTTGTTTTGATAACCGGCCGGTCGATAATAAAATTCCGCTTCTTTTACCTCTTTTTTTAAAAAAGAGTGAGGAATTTGTGTCCTTTATCTAAAAATTTTCAATAAATTGGCGACAAGCTTGAAGTTTGTCTTCAAGAATTGTACCGGATTGTTTCAAAATCATCATGAAAGGGGCGAAAAGCCCCTTTTTTAAGATGAGTTTCGACCTCTTTTATTCGTTGACGAGTTTTCCGGCGAGCGCGTCGGCAATCAAGTCCCGCGTTTCATTAATGCCATAAAGAGCAATGAAAGAGCCGAAACGCGGTCCCCGTTCCTGACCAATCAGAACTTCATAAAGCATTTGGAAAAATGAAACAGAAACACCGGGCCCCCCGTCAGGGCTTTTCTTATTGTGGTCCTGATAGCGTTCTGTCACACGGCCAATGTCGAGAAGTGCATTTTGAATTGTGTGGGCATCAGCATCTTCTGGCAAGTGTGCAAGCGTTTTATCAATTTTTTCCAAAGTTTCGCGCTCGACAGCATCGGGTGCACGGAATTTTTTCGTCGGCTTGACGAAATCATTGAAATAGCGGATGGCAAAACCGACAAGGCTGTCGAGTTCGGGCTGGTTTTCAGGTGTAGCACCTTTGGCATAACGCGAAATAAAGCCCCATAGGACATCGGCATTTTCTGCATTCGATGCACTGACCAGATTGAGCAACATGGCAAAGGGTACCGGTAAATCCACTTTCGGCGGATTGCCATTATGCATATGCCAGACAGGATTGTTGAGCCGGTCTTTCCAACTTTGCTTCGGATAGGCTGAAAGAAAACTATAATATTCGTCAACAGCCTTCGGTATAACATCGAAATAAAGCCGCTTGGCAGTTTTGGGTTTCTGATACATGTAAAGGCCAAGGCTTGACGTGGGCGCATAGGTGAGCCACTCGTCGATTGTCAGGCCATTGCCTTTCGATTTTGAAATCTTTTGCCCTTTGTCATCCAGAAATAGCTCGTAATTGAAGCCTTCCGGAGGTGTCCCGCCAAGAATACGACAAATTTTTGAAGACAAAGCCACAGAATCAATCAGATCTTTGCCAGCCATTTCATAGTCGATGCCCAAAGCCGTCCAGCGCATCGCCCAATCGGCTTTCCATTGGCATTTGACCTTGCCACCGGTGACTTCGGTTTCAATTTTTTCACCGGTTTCCGGTTCGATATAGGTGATCGTGCCCTTTTTGGCATCATGGGCAATCATTGCAACTTGCAAAACTTTTCCTGAAACAGGAGAAATCGGCAAGAATGGCGAATAGGTCGCGCGCCGCTCTTCACCCAATGTGGGAACAATGACCGCCATGATCTTATCGTAATTGGCAAGCATTTTAAGGAGCGTTTCGTCAAAACGTCCCGAAGTATAATAATCGGTTGCGCTGGCAAATTCGTAATTGAAGCCGAAACGGTCAAGAAAAGCGCGAAGCCGCGCATTATTGGCAGCACCGAAAGAGGGATAATCTTTCGTAAACGGGTCGGGTACCCGTGTTAAGGGTTTCCCGAGATAGGTTTCCATCAATGCACGATTGGGGACATTTTCCGGCACTTTGCGCAATCCGTCCATATCGTCGGAAAAACATAATAGTTTGGTTTTAACTTTGTTTTCCGTCAACACATGAAAAGCGTGGCGCACCATTGTCGTGCGCGCAACTTCACCGAAAGTACCGATATGCGGCAAACCGGACGGCCCGTAACCGGTCTCGAACATCACCGTATCAGGGTAGCCCTTTTTTTCGTAACGTTTGACAATCTTGCGCGCTTCTTCGAAAGGCCATGCTCTGGATTCGGCTGCTGCATCAATGACATCCTGATTAAGATTTTCTGCCACGAAATTGTCTGTTGCCATGGGGGTTTTATCCTGAATTTGAATCGTTTAAGAAAGCTCTATGGCTCAAACAGCTTTTCGTCAATCATTGTAAGAAAAAAACCGGAAAAAACGTAAACGAAGAGAGTAAAAAGGGAGGGGCTGATGGAAAAACTGACAGCACAAGAAGCGTTGATATATATCATGGTCACAACCTCTGCCGCTGATGCGGCGGTGAGCGACGATGAACTGGAATTGATTAGCGAAATTGTTGCGCGTTTTCCGGTTTTTAGAGGGTTCGACCGGACGCGGCTTGATCAATTGGCTGCAAAATGTTGTTCTTATCTCGCTCTTGAAGATGGAATTGAACAAATACTTGAAGTGACCGGCAAGGCACTTTCTCCAAAGCTTCGCGATACTGCTTATGCTCTCGCCGTCGAAGTTGCGGCAAGCGATCTTGATGTCCGGCAGGAAGAATTGATGTTTTTGCAAATTTTACGTGACCAGTTCGAGCTTGAGGATTTGACTGTTGCGGCAATCGAGCGTTCGGCACGTATCCGTTTCAGAAAAGCCTGAAGATACATAGTCAAGAAAAAAGAGAACTGAACCGCTAGAATTCATTCCGGCTAAGAGTGGCCTAATTTTTAATTCGAAATAGGCTTTTCGATTTATTTATTTCAGTCAATTACCGAACGTTATTTCCTGAATGGTGAATATATTCCCGGATCCTGATCGTCTTCCGGATTGGCGGTGAGGTCATCACTCAAACGCGTTTGCTTGAACTCTTTTTCTTGCGAATCCAGAAAAGCTTTAAGAGCAGTGCTTACACGTGCGGCCGCATCGCTGTCGCTATCAATCATAGCATCAAGAAAATCTTTGAGTGAAATACCGATAAGGTCAAATCCGAGATCTTTTTCAACAGCCCGAAGATCATAACTATTTCGGGGAGAATAGAGAATTTCTTTCAAATAGGCTGCGGCTTCCTGAATTGGCAAACCATGCGGTTTTTCGAGACCGAATTTTTCCGAAAGCACATAGAGAAGCTTTTCCTCTTCATCCTCGATCTCTTCAGTACTTTTCTGGTTATCCAGAGGTTTGAAGCGATTGGCAACTTGACGTGCACCATTTTCCGCCTGTGAAGAGGTGCTCGGTGTTACGGCATTGAATGTTTCTGCAAGATTGTCGGAACTTGAATCACCATCGAGATTTTTTGCACGGCGGTTGGTCAGCTCTGTAGCGGCTGCTACCGTGACATAAAGTTGCACAGGAATGGGTGGTATCATGGCAATTCCCTATCCGGCATTGAAAGCCAGAGAATAAACGATTGCGGGAATAGGTGCAATTGATTTTAAAGATTGATATCCAATAGAAATTATGAATAGGAATTCATAATCGCTTAACATTATAATATTTAGATAAAATACGTTTCGTTGTAATTTTTTAATTCATTGGTCTTGATCTCTCTATTCAATTTAAAATTTAAATTGAATATCGGAATTTGTGTTAAATTTTAAAGGTAAAAATATTTATTTTCTCTTCCATTTAACTCGATAAGAGCCGGACGAAATGATTTAATAAATTATCCTTTTGCAAATTGAAGCGCTCGCAAATGCATTTTAGAGCAGGAGCGGCTTGATGAACATGTTTTCATCACTTGAATGAAGAAACTATGTTGATTTCTTCTCGATTTCATGTGTTTGTTTGGCTAAAGGAGAATGAATATGAAGCCAATATTTATCCAGTTGCAGTGTGCACCGGGTACAGCTTACGATGTTGCCGACATACTTTATGAGCGCGAGATCGTTTCGGAACTCTATTCCACAAGCGGTGAATTCGAGCTTCTGGCAAAAATCTACATCGAAGAAGGCAAGGATATCGGTAAATTCATCAATGACAATATTCTTGATATACCCGGTATCACGCGGTCTTTGACAACGCTCACTTTTACTGCATTCTAGATCTCTTAACCATGAAAATGGCGAGAGAACACCGGGTCAGCTGATGCAGTCGGTAAAGCATCAATTTTTTATATTTGTGCTCGTTGCCGTGATGACAATTCAATCACTTGTCATGGCAAAAGCCGGTGTGCTTGGTGAATATGCTGTTCGCGATGCTTACGGCAGCATTATTTGCACGGCCGCCGGAAAAGATCGTTCAGCCCAAGGTCATTTCCCTATCCCTGCTTGTTGCATTGGTGGGTGTATCCTGTCTGCGGCACTTCAAATATCCGGACCGGTTAATGTTGTTCTTGAAACATCCAACTGTTCAAGCGAGGCGATGGCTGTCATTCGGGTTTTGTTGCTACCCAGCGAGCGGCCATCATTTGTTTACGATGCACGTTCTCCGCCCCATATAATTTCCTGAGCCGATTTACTATCATTTGCCTATTTCCAATTCGGTTCGTCCGATTAAGCAAAGATCTTTGGCAAATGGTCATAAACATCTTCAATACGAATTTATGTTTTAAATATCAGGAGTTATATATGTCTTACGCTTTTCAAAAATGCTCGATTTTAATCAAGACAAGCTTTGCTGTTATGGCAGCTTTTGCCTGTTTGTTTCTAACCTTTTCACTCGGTAGTGCTTTTGCCAACGATTATAAAATTGGTGATATCGAAATTACCAATGTCTGGGCACGTGCGACCCCGAACGGGGCAAAAGTTGCCGGTGGTTTCTTTACCATTGTCAATCATGGTAAAGAAGCTGACAGGCTGGTGTCTCTCTCATCGGAATTATCCGATAAAGCACAAATCCATTCAATGGAAATGGCTGACGGTGTCATGAAAATGCGTCATCAGGCAGATGGCGTGGTCATTCCGGCCGGTGGAACAGTTGAATTCAAACCGGGCAGTTTCCACGTCATGTTTATGGATCTCGACAAAACTTTGAACAAGGGTGACGAATTCAAGGCTAAAATGGTTTTTGAAAAAGCCGGCACAGTCGATGTGGTCTTTACTGTTTCGGGTATCGGTGCACAAGCACCCGATTCAATGCCTGCCAATCATGAAGAACATCAACATCATTAAAAGACTGCTTTTCGAATTAAAGTTTTCACGAACAAATAAAATGCGTGGCGGAAATCTGTCACGCATTTTTGTTGATAAAGATTTTTATTCAGGTTTTTAAAAGCAATTGCCAATTTAAATCCGTCACCAAGAGAAGTTTTCACGTGAAACGCTATTCCATGATAGGCAAGTGACAGCTTTCAGGAAGAAAGCTTTGCTAGTGATATTTCCAATTCACCCGACAGGCGTAATACGTCGCAAAGTCAGATTGATACGGCCGGGAACTTTCAAAAGTGTAGAAGTTTCAGGATAAATCCGGTCAACACCATGAAATGCAAGACGCATATCGCCGCCGAATATGATGACATCGCCGCTATTTAACCGTAAGGAATGGGTTTTTCCGCCTTTAACAGGCGTTCCGACACGAAAGAGACACGTGTCGCCCAAGGATACTGAAATGACCGGAGCGGCAAGTTCTCCCTCATCCTTGTCCTGATGCATTCCCATGCGTGCATCCGGCGCATAAAAGTTGATAAGGCAGGCTTCCGGCGGAGCGGAAAATCCAGATAATTTTTGCCATAACTCTAGGAGTTGTCGGGGAATATCCGGCCAGGGTTTTTGCGTTTGAGGATGCGTTTCCTGATAACGATAGCCGCGATCTTTATCGGTGACCCAACCCAGTTTTCCGCAATTGGTTTGCCGGACACTCATCGGCTTTCCGGTTTTCGGCATTCTGGGAACAAATAATGGCGCTTGCCGGACAATGTCTCTCACCTCATCAACCAGTTCTTCCTGATCGGTGCGATTGAAATAGTTCGGAAAATAATCAAAGCCGTAAAAATCCATCCTTTGAAAATAAACAGACTGTAACGGCTCTTCAAGATGCCGGGCAACATTCGCCTTGCCCTATCTTCAAGAGGAATTGGTTTCTGTTTTTAAAAGCCTGCATTGGTCAATTTTTGAGACGCGTACGATTTCCATATAGCTTTTTCGAAAATTGCTTCACGCTTTTCCGCTACAGCCTTCCGCTATCCTATGCGACGAGATTTACGCACTTGTCGGGGATGAGAAAAATACCCACGCATCTTATCCGAAAACCGCTTCACACTTTTCGGGATCGGTTTTTGAGTGCCCACGCATCTTGTCCGAAAACCGTTTCACACTTTTCGGGATCGGTTTTTTGAGTTCCCGCGCATCTTATTCGAAAACCGTTTCACACTTTTCGGGATGCGCGGGGGTATGTAGTGTAATAAAATAATCAAGCCTGATTAAGGTCAGGAATGCGAAGCTTTTGACCGGGGAAGATTTTTTCAGGCGATTTCAACATGGGCTTATTTGCCTCGAAAATAATCTTGTTTTTGTCGCCATGACCTTTGCCATAAACTTCTTCGGCAATCTTCCACAAAGTGTCACCCTTTTTTACTTCGTAAAAATGTGGTTCTGCCGATTGTGTGGCGGCAGGGTTTGAAGATGTCTGCGAAGTGCCCGCTTGTGCCGTTTGGTTGCTTGCCGATTTTTGGCCATTCTCAACCTTGAGATTATCGGTATTGACCGATTCAATGCTGTGAAGGTTGCCAACGGCAAGAATGGCTTTTTCAAGTGTAGCCTGATCTTTGACAGCACCGGTCAGAATTGCTTTGCCGTTCTCGACCGCGACTTTAACGTTTTCTGTCCCAAGATTAAGGCCATCCAAAGCTGTTTTAATGCTTTGTGCGTCAGGGGCTTGTTCCCCGAGTCCAAGTTTTTCACCAACCGATTTTACGAAATTAAAAAGTCCCATTGCATTCTCCTTTCAAGAAAATGCGCGTCTTGCCCTTTTGAAGGGGGAGTGGCACATCGTTAGAGCGGAAACTCGTGTTCCGGCTTTCATTGAAAAGACATAGAGCAGGAATTTAAATTTCAATCCGGAGTTACTTTTGAACGAGCCTTTTTCACTTCAGAACGAATGTTTTTGGCTTTCAATCTTCGTTCGATCGACCCTTTGGTCGGCTTGGTTTTCCGTCGCTTCGGTGGCGGTGGTTCAGCCGCTTTTTTGACGAGTGAAACGAGTCTTTCACGCGCATCTTGCCGGTTTTTTTCCTGCAAACGAAAACGCGATGCTTCAATAAGAATTTCTCCGTCTTTCGTCGCTTTTTGTCCGGCCAATTTTATGAGGCGGGTAAATATATCGTGGGGAAGGCCTGCCCGATAAGCGAAAAAGCGCAATTGTACAGCCGTGGCAACTTTGTTGACGTTCTGCCCTCCCGGTCCGGAGGCACGAATAAAATTTTCCGCTATATCGCTTTCGCGTATACGGATTTTTGAATTGATAAAAAGTTCGCCTTTTTCGCTATCCATTTTTGCAATTATAACGTGGATGCGCCAATAAAAAAGCCCGGTTACAAGAACCGGGCTTTCATTTAATTTATTTTTTGAACTCAGGCCTTAGGGGCTGCGTTTTTCACTTCATCATCAACATGGGGAATGAATTTCTCGAAGTTTTTGACGAACATGCCGGCAAGCTTCTTGACCTGTTCGTCATAGGCAGCTTTGTCTTTCCAGGTCGAACGGGGATCAAGAATTTTCGAATCCACTCCGGCAACTGCCTTCGGTACCATAAAGCCGAAATTCTCGTCTTTGCGGAATTCGACATTTTTGAGCGAACCGTCCAATGCAGCGTTCAGCAATGCACGGGTTGCCTTGATCGGCATACGGCTACCAACTCCGTAAGGACCGCCAGTCCAACCGGTATTGATGAGCCAGCAATCAACATGGTGTTCGGCAATTTTCTTGCGTAACAAATTACCATAAACGGAAGGATGACGCGGCATGAACGGTGCGCCAAAGCAGGTCGAGAAAGTTGCTTCCGGTTCGGTTACACCTTTTTCGGTCCCAGCAACCTTGGCTGTATAGCCGGACAGGAAGTGGTACATGGCTTGTGCCGGTGTGAGTTTGGCAATCGGCGGAATAACGCCAAAAGCATCGGCAGTCAGCATGATGATGTTTTTCGGCTGTCCACCCTTACCGGTTTTACTTGCGTTATCAACGAAATAGATCGGATAGGCGGCACGGGTGTTTTCAGTCAGAGAACCGTCATTGAAATCGGGTTCACGATCTTTGTCGAGAACGACGTTTTCAAGAATGGTACCGAAACGCTGGGTTGTGGAATAGATAACCGGTTCCGCTTCGGCAGAAAGCCGGATGACCTTGGCATAGCAACCGCCTTCAAAATTGAAGACGCCATCTTTGCCCCAGCCATGTTCGTCATCGCCGATCAATGTGCGGCTTGCATCGGCCGAAAGTGTTGTCTTGCCGGTTCCAGAAAGCCCGAAGAAAACAGCAGTATCACCTTTTGGCCCCTCATTGGCTGAAGAGTGCATCGGCATAACGCCTTTTTCAGGCAAAATATAATTCAATGCGGTGAAGACCGATTTTTTCATTTCACCGGCATAGGATGTACCGCCAATCAGAACGATAAGACGGGTAAGATCGCAAGCAATCACTGTCTCGGAGCGTGTTCCATGGCGCTTCGGATCGGCACGGAAAGACGGCAGATTGATAATCGTCATCTGTGGAACATAGGATTCCAGAGCTTTGTCATCCGGACGGATGAGGAGGTTGCGGATGAAAACGGCATGCCATGCATATTCTGAGGCAACGCGCGCTCTGATGGAGTTTTCATGATCTGCACCACCGATAAGATCTTCGACAAACAGGTCGCGCCCTTTTGCATGTTCGACAAAATCGGCAAACAACTGGTCGAAATGTTCCTGACTCATCGGCTTGTTGTTGTCCCACCAGATATTGGGTTCGGTCTCTTTTGTGCGAACGATAAACTTGTCTTTTGCTGAACGGCCCGTAAATTGGCCTGTATAGGCAACAAGCGCTCCCTCGGCTGTCAATTTCGCTTCATTGCGACGAATTGCTTCTTCATAAAGAAAAGGCGGTTTCAAATTATAATAAACATTGCCCAGATCTTTAAAACCGAAGCTTTTGAGTGAAGCCTTTGGATTGAATATACCAGTCTCTTTCATAGTACCTCCGCTATTGCCTTTCGAAGCAAAAATGCCCCACACGATTGTGAGTGTGCCCTCCAAAAATCAGAAAACGCATTAAATATCAAATATTTAATCGATTTAAAAAAATTTAATTTTTTTAAAAATTGAGTTAATGAAACTTCAAGCACTGTTTGGCGTTTACAAAATTAAAAATGGAAAGGGTGTTTTTCCTCGGTAAATCAAAGACTTTAGTGAGCTTTGCCACAATTTGTACCACATTTGTTTTGCAAAAGCGTTTTCAACACCCATATAAAGAAAATGTATGTTTAATAAGCAATGTGGATGTTTCGAAGGTTTTAAAGAAACGTTCAAAAAATAAAAACCGCAAGAAAGAGTCGGAAAACTATGAAAGATATTGCAACCACGACACAGACAATTGCACTTGTCGATGACGATCGCAACATTCTGACATCAGTGTCGATAGCCCTGGAATCGGAAGGCTACCGTGTCGAGACCTATACGGATGGCGCTTCGGCCCTTGAAGGCTTGATGGCGCGTCCACCCAATCTTGCTATCTTCGATATCAAGATGCCCCGTATGGATGGCATGGAATTGTTGCGGCGCTTGCGCCAGAAATCGGATTTGCCGGTGATCTTTCTCACCTCGAAGGATGACGAGATCGACGAGCTTTTCGGTTTGAAAATGGGTGCGGATGATTTTATTACCAAGCCGTTTTCCCAACGTCTTCTTGTCGAGCGTGTCAAGGCGGTTCTAAGGCGTGCAGCAGCGCGCGGTGAGCCTGTCAAAGCCAATGCGCAGGCCGCAACCTCTATTGAACGCGGCGATCTTGTTATGGATCAGGAGCGCCACACGTGCACATGGAAAGGCGAACCGGTTATTCTGACAGTGACCGAGTTTCTTATTTTGCAAGCGCTTGCCCAACGCCCCGGCGTTGTCAAAAGTCGTGATTCGTTGATGGATGCTGCTTATGATGATCAGGTCTATGTTGATGATCGCACCATTGACAGCCATATCAAAAGGCTGCGTAAAAAGTTCAAGCAGGTTGATAACGATTTTGAAATGATTGAAACTCTTTACGGAGTTGGCTATCGGTTTCGCGAGGTATAAAGCCGATAGTGCAAGATGTAACGATTATCCCGCTCATCAAAACCGGTTATTTGGAGAATGGCGGGATAGTCCAGTTTTTTAACAGTCGGCAAAGCCATGTGCTCTCGCATATGGTTTTGCTCTGAAAGGTGCGGGCGACCGGATGGTTTCCGAGGAAGCAACAGCGGGCACAGAGGGAAAAACAGAAAAAGGGCCGCATTCCCGCAAGACGACCCGTTTCGGGCGTTTGCGCAGGCGCGGCCATTATCTGTTCGAGCAGCTTCTTTTCTCGAGTCTGACACGCCGTATCGTTATTCTCAACCTTGCTGCTCTTTGTGTGCTTGTTGCCGGTATTATGTATCTCAACCAGTTTCGGGATGGCTTGATCGATGCCAAGATCGAATCATTGCGCACACAGGGAAAGATTATTGCCGGAGCAATTGCCGCTTCGGCAACGGTTGACACCAATTCGATCCTGATTGATCCGGAAAAACTTATGGAGTTGCAAGCCGGACAAAGTATCACTCCGAAAGCGGAATCGACAGATAATTGGGATTTTCCGATTAATCCGGAACGTGTCGCGCCGCTATTGCGCAATGTCATTTCGCCGGAGACAACGCGTGCCCGCATTTATGATCGGGATGCGAACCTGCTTCTCGATTCCATGGTTCTCTATTCGAGTGGTCAGGTTTTAAGTTATAACCTTCCTCCTATTGCCGAAGATAAGCCCGGTCTTATCGAACGGTTCAGAAACTGGCTTACCAACACGATTTATGGAAATGACATAGCTGTTGACAAAGACCAGCTCGGTGGAAACGGGGCGGTCTATCCGGAAGTTGTCAAAGCCATGAACGGAATTTTGGCAACAGCCCAAAGGCGTAATTCGCAAGGCGAGCTGGTTGTTTCTGTTGCTGTTCCGGTGCAGCGTTATCATTCTGTGGTCGGCGTTTTGTTATTGTCGACAGCCGGATCCGATATTGACAATATTGTCACGGCGGAACGGCTCGCAATTTTTAAGGTTTTTGCGGTGGTTGCGGCTGTGCTTCTCGTTCTGTCGCTGTTTCTTGCCTATACGATCGCCAATCCTTTGCGCAAATTGTCGGCAGCGGCTGATCGTGTCCGTCATGGCACCAACAAACGCGTTGAAATTCCGGATTTTTCGGATAGGCAAGATGAAGTCGGGCATTTGTCAACATCAATTCGCGATATGACCGATGCGCTCTACACCCGTATCGAGGCAATCGAACAATTCGCAGCCGATGTCAGCCACGAATTGAAAAATCCGCTAACTTCGCTCAGAAGTGCTGTTGAAACCTTGCCGCTTGCCAAAACGCATGAGGCGCGGGAACGGCTTTTTGATATTATCCAGCAGGATGTGCGCCGCCTTGATCGTCTCATTACCGATATTTCCGATGCATCGCGCCTTGACGCAGAACTGGCACGCGAGACATCCGACAAGGTTGATATGGTTGCCATGCTTGAAAATATTGTCAGAGCCTCGCGAGAGGTTCGTCGCAACAAGGTTTCGGCAACAATCGAACTCGATATAAAGCCGCGTAGCGGTGGCAAAAAATATATTGTTGCCGGTCATGATCTGCGGCTTGGCCAAGTCGTTTCCAATTTGATTGAAAATGCCCGCTCGTTTATTCCGCATGAAAACGGGAAGATAAAACTTGCTATGCATGCGGAAGGGTCAAAACTCGTATTGACGGTAGAAGATAATGGCCCCGGAATTCGTGCCGAAAAGATAGACCGGATTTTCGAACGTTTTTATACCGATCGTCCGGGTGCTGAATCCTTCGGGAAAAATTCTGGCCTCGGGCTTTCGATCAGCCGCCAGATTATTGAAGCCCATAATGGTACTTTGACAGCAGAGAACATCTATTCCGACAAGGACCCGGATAAAAAACTGGGTGCCCGTTTCATCATTGTTTTACCGCTCGAAAAATAGCAATTTGCTTTTAAAACAAGGAAGAATCTGTGTCTGAAAGCGTTGAACACTCCCTCACACTTCACGCAAACTGTTTTATTCTCGGTAATAAAGGTGTTTTGCTTAAAGGTGAATCGGCTTCCGGTAAATCGGCATTGACTCTGGCACTTATCGAACGTGCGTCATGGGCCGGAAATTATGCTTGCCTCGTCAGTGATGACTATACGGAATTATTTCTAAAACAGAAAAAACTCTATGGGCGGGCACCGGAGACACTCCGCGGTGGTATCGAGATCAGGGGAGCAGGCTTATATCACATGGCGTTCGAGCCTGAAATTGCAATCAACTTTGTTGTGAGTTTGTCGAAAGAGGCAAAACGTTTTCCCGAGGATGAAAAAATAACTTATTGTGGTATTGAAGTGCCACTTTATGTTCTTCCTGATTTGAATACTGTTGACAGCCTGACAATTTGTCAGGCGATTGAAGCATTTGCTTTTAAAGAACCTTGGCAAAGACCGGATTTGAATGTCAAATCATGTTGAAAAACAATATTTTTTTATATTGTACGAAAATTTATCTTGGCACAGAAGAAAACCCCTGCCAGAATATAAAACCCACTGTTGAGTGCCATAGAACAAGACGGTTGGGACGCTGGTGACAGGAGCATTGTGAATGATCGGACTCGTGCTTGTAACGCACGGCAGATTGGCTGAAGAGTTTTTGCATGCGGTAGAGCATGTTGTAGGTCCTCAGGAGAAATTTGCCACCGTGTGTATTGGCCCTGAAGATGATATGGATCAACGTCGTAACGATATTGTTGCAGCCGTCAGTTCGGTCGATGATGGACAGGGCGTTATTATCCTTACCGATATGTTCGGCGGCACACCTTCCAATCTCGCCATTTCAATCATGCAGGAAGGCAAAATCGAGGTGATCGCCGGTGTCAATTTGCCAATGCTTATCAAACTCACCTCGGTGCGACAATCGAACGATATAGAACTGGTTGACGCTTTAAAAGCCGCACAGGATGCCGGACGCAAATATATCAACGTTCCCAGTATGTTGTTGTCAGATGAATAGATAACAGGTTCTTTGCGGGAAAAATGGACAGCTCCTTTAAACGACAATTGGTTATTTCTAACAAACGCGGTCTCCATGCCCGTGCATCGGCAAAGTTTGTACAAACTGTCGACGGTTTTGACGCTGTTGTCGAAGTGGAAAAAGATGGCCAGACCGTTGGTGGCAATTCGATTATGGGACTGATGATGTTGGCCGCTTCCCAAGGGAGCACCATAGACGTGACAACGCATGGTCAGCAGGCAGAAGAAGTGCTCGATGCTTTGGAAAAACTTGTAAATGACAAGTTTGGCGAAGAAAGCTGAAGTTCTGTTAAATTTCGTTATTGATCACTTGTGCCTTGACAATTCATGACGGTTCTCGACGGTTTGACACCGTATAACGCATTAAAAACAGCTTTTTTGTCAGGGCTCAGTTTCATCTCTCCCGCTATCCGCACCGGAAATTATTTTTACCGGTGAACACGTTTATTTTTAAAAACATTCCGGTTTTTTCTATGGCCTTATAGGCAATCTCGTTCCATTTGAAAATTTGACTATCTCATCAACAAGTTACACCGTTTTGTAAGGCGGGTTGAGAAAGTCCGGTTGTGACGTTTGAAGAACGCCAATAAAAACCAATCAGGCTCCGGGAAAACAGGGATAATTTTTAGAGCCCGACCATTCAATTTGACTTTAAAAAGATTAAATGACCACAAGGTTTATGAGTGCTCGCCGGTGTTTGGTTGCCACTTTCGAAGTGCTTGCACTAGAATGACAAGGTTTAAAAAAGCTGCCAATAGTTGCGGAATTTGAGAAGGTAGACATATGCTTCTTCATTCGATTGACGTTATCGGGACTTTTGTGTTTGCATTAAGCGGTACCAGTGCCGGTATACGGCGCGGTTTTGACTTTTTTGGCGTATTCGTGGTTGCAATGGCCACCGCCTGCGGTGGCGGTATCATGCGTGACCTTTGTTTGGGGGCAACACCACCGGTAGGCCTCACCAATATCGAATATTTTATTGCAATTATAGGTGCAGTCTTGCTCGGCATTTTTTGCCAGGGATTGATTATCAGGATGGAAAAACCGACCCTTTGGCTTGATGCTTTGGGGCTTGGTTTTTTTGCGGCCTTCGGTTCGGATAAAGCCTATCAGCTGACAGGTAACATCCAGATAGCAATCATTCTCGGCTGTGCAAGCGCTGTTGGTGGTGGATGCGTACGCGACATTCTGACCGGTCGCACGCCGATCATCTTCAGTAAAGAAATTTATGCAAGCGCTTCTATTGTCGGTTCCGCCATCGTTCTTTTGGGCTCGGCGCGGCTTATCTCTCCGGTTATTGCAATCTGGACGGCAATTGCGGTTTGCACCTTTATCCGCATCATCTCTATCCATTATCAGATCAATCTTCCTCCCATTACACTGAAAACGCCAAATCGTCCGAAATAGTGCGGTAACGCTTGAGGATATCGCTACTTGACGTTTGTTGACAGCCGGCTTTCTTCAGTTCATCTTTTGATTGGAAAATATGAAAGGAAAAACAGTAATGGAAGAAATCCGTTCAACACAAGTTGTACTCGCGTCCCGCCCGCATGGAGTGCCTGTCAAAGAAAATTTTGCATTCGAAACAGTGAAGCTTCCGGAGCCGAAGAGTGGCGAAGTGTTGATAAAGATTCTTTATCTTTCGCTGGATCCTTATATGCGTCAGCGTATGTCGGATGAGCCTTCCTATGATAAGCCGGTTGCGATTGGTGATGTTATGATCGGTGGCACTGTGGGGGAAGTTGTCAGCTCGAACCACAAAGATTTCAAGAAAGGCGATAAGGTTTTATCAGCAAGTGGCTGGCAAAGTTACAGCATTGAAAAAGGTGAAAACCTGAAAAAACTCGACAATTTTGACGCGCCATTATCAACCGCTTTGGGTATTCTTGGGATGCCGGGTTTTACTGCCTATGCCGGAATGCGCAATATCGGTAAACCGAAAAAGGGCGAGACAGTAGTTGTCGCGGCAGCAACCGGCACTGTAGGGTCCATGGTTGGGCAACTCGCAAAAATCGCAGGAGCCAAGGCAGTCGGCATTGCCGGCGGGCCGGATAAATGTTCCTTTGGTCGTGATGTGCTGGGATTTGATGTCATGCTTGACCACAAAAGCACCGATTTTGCCGAACGCCTCGCCAAGGCCTGTCCGGAAGGTATTGACGTTTATTATGAAAATGTCGGGGGCAAAGTGTGGGACGCAGTGTTGCCCCTTTTAAATCCTTTTGCCCGTGTACCTGTTTGTGGTTTGATTGCCCAATATAACGGCGTCAAGAATACCGGCCACGAAGTTGATCGCGTACCGCAATTGATGAGAACGATCCTTATAAAAAGTTTGCTTGTTCGCGGTTTTATCGAACGGGAATTCGAACATCAAAGACCCGAATTCATTGTTCAGGCACAAGAATGGTTGAAAAAGGGCCACCTTAAATATCGTGAAGATATTACTGAAGGTTTGGAAAATGCGCCGGAAGCTTTTATCGGTCTTCTTCAGGGTAAAAATTTCGGTAAAGTCATCATCCGCTTATAGTAGTGCTGAAAGCTTGATAATGGTGCTGTTACACGGCACCATTATTCGAGGACTTTTCAAAATCCTTTTGAAGAGCCATTAATAGAAACCGATCGGAAAATAACGTAGATAGAGTTCCGTGAGTTTGCCTTTGCGTTCCAGTGATTTCAATGCGTAATTCAGCGCGTCAACCAGTTGCGGATTATCTTTCTGGACGGCAATTCTAAGGCCACTTTGTAAGAATTGTGGAGCAATATAGGCATCTCCTACGAAGCGACAACAATTTTCCGATTGGCGATCGTTCAACCATTGCGAAAATCCCATTCCGTCGCCGAAAGCAAGATCAATGGTTTTGGCTTTTAACGCCGCCCGCAAGCTTTCATCGTTGTCGAATGGCTGCCATTTGACGTCAGGGAAATAGGCGGCAAAAAGGGCTTCATGAGCACTTTTATGTACAATGCCTATTTTGTATTTCTTCAAGTCTTTTTCGACAGGTTCGGTGAGCGCAATATTTCCCGAACTTACAAAGCGTGCCGGAAACCTCAGGTAACTCTGCGTAAAAATCAGGCTTTTGGCAGTCTCCGGTGTTTCATTCATACCGGCAATAATCGCTTCACCCTGATGATTGTTCATATGTGAAACAAGTTCATCCCACGGTAGAGCTTCTACCTCGCAAACCTGTTGCAGCTTCAGTTCCGTGCAGATAGCTCGTAAGAGATCGATATTATATCCTGAAAGCCTTCCGGTTCGATCAACAAAATTGAAGGGCGGAAAATCGACAGTAGTCAGGAATCGAAGTCTTGAAAGAGTGCCGAGATTAGGGTGGTTCAATCGTTCCTGTGCGTCGAAAAAATGCGGTAGCAAGGCTGCTTCGTCTGCCTTTCCCGTTGCCGGACAAAGGGTGAAGAGCGAAAAGAAAATCCACGCGGTAAACGATATTTTACGAAAAAGCATAACATTTATCCGCTTAACACAAATGGTATGAAGCAGGCAATAAAAAGGACAGGCATGTGTTCTATTCATGCCTGTCCGGTTTATTCATTCAGATAAGATTTTCGCTGGCTTGCCGCAAAAATTCCGGTCCCGTGCCAATAATTTTTTCGTCTTCCGGACCGATTGCCGAAATATTGCGGTCGGCATAGGGAATAGACAGAAGCACACGGCGGATCACCGCAAGCCGTGCCCGCCTTTTATCGTTGGATTTAACAATAGTCCAAGGCGCCATGGCCGAATGAGTACGTTCGATCATGCGGTCGGCAGCCTTGCCATAATCATCCCAAAGCGTAATTCCGGCTTCATCCATTTTGGAAAATTTCCAGTGTTTGAGCGGGCTATGGCGGCGTTCATGGAAACGCTTCAATTGCATTTCCTGCCCGATATCGAGCCAGATTTTGAAAAATCTTATGCCATCCGAAACAATCAGTTTTTCAAAAGTCGGTGCTTCTGCAAGAAATGTTTCAACTTGGGCGGGGCTCGCAAATTTCATCACCGATTCAACGCCGGCGCGGTTATACCACGAACGGTCGAATGTGACGAATTCACCATGGGTCGGAAAATGACGCACATAACGCTGGAAGTACCATTGACCGCTTTCTGTTTCGTCAGGCTTCGGCAAAGCGACATTGCGCGCAGTACGAGGGTTCATATATTGGCGAAGTGTAAAAATTGTACCACCTTTACCGGCGGCATCGCGCCCTTCGAACAAAGCGACAACTCTTTCACCGGTTTCGAGCAGCCAGGATTGGAGCTTGACCAGTTCAATCTGTAACGCTTGCAGGGTTTCTTCATATTCCTTACGGGGCATTTTTTTGTCGTAAGGATAGTTTCCCGATGTCAAAGCGTTTTTCTGGATCCATTCGGGAAGTTTCGGTTCGTTCACATCAAAAATGCGTTTTTTCCCGGCAACCGTAAGTTTGATACCGACTTCATCTTTGTCATGTTTTGTTTCTTCTGATTTTTTTGATTTTTGAGCCACAATAATTCCCTTATCAATAAAACAACCGCTTTCATAAACACAGTCAAAAAACCAATTATTGAAACCGGTTGGAAGCTTTGTTCAAAATAAAATCCCTCTGAGTGCAATGTGCCAGGCACAAAAATACTACCCAATAAAATGACTATAAAACTTCATCTTCAAAAAAAAAATGGCTTTTCCGTTCTTTTGTTGAAAAAGTTAAGGCGGTTTTTTCAAATTATCAAATGACATAGGAAAAAAGATTAAAAATTCTAAACGGATGAAGAGGTTAATGACCTTTCCCGTCTGTTGTCCAATTTTCCGGATTCTTCAACCTGTCATAGTTGAATCTTAAAACGGCGCGCTTAAAAAAACGGATTTGGATGGTCGGATTGATTTTTTGATCGGAATGGATTGGAAACGTGGTTTTTGCCCTTATCAAAAATTGCAATTGTTGAAATTTGGTTGCGTCAAATGTCGCTGTTCGGATGCGTTTTTATGGACGTTTCACTGTGGCTCGAAAGGCAAGAAATATATTTATGAAAGTTTTATAGCTTTGCTCGAGCTTGCAATTTAAGAGGCGACGAAAAACAAGCCGCCTCAATCGATTTTTGTAAGTGCTTCTTTATGTTTCGAACGGGTTTTCGTACTTCACCTTCGACCGTTCTTAATAATCTACTTTTGTCAGATAAAGTCCGGAAGGCGGAGCAACCATACCGCAACGGGCGCGATCTTTGGCATTCAATGCATCTTCAAGATCATCTGCGCTCCAGCGACCAATACCGACTTCCATCAAGCTTCCGGCAAAAGAACGTATCTGGTTATGAAGAAAAGAACGGGCGCTTGCATAAATATGAATCTCTTCGCCAATGCGTTCCACATCAAGCTGGTCAAGGGTTTTTACCGGGCTTTTGGCTTGGCATTCGCTGGAGCGGAAAGTGGTGAAGTCATGAAGTCCCAAAAGCCGTTTTGCCGCTTCGTCCATTTTTTCGGCATCAAGTTTTTTGGGTACCCACCAGACACGATTTGCTTTGAGAACCGCTGGTGCCCGTCTGTTCAAAATAATGAAGTGATAGTGGCGTTTTCGTGCAGAAAAACGCGCATCGAAATCGGCATCTGCTTCTTCCGATTGCAAGATGGCGACATTTTCTTTGTTAAGGGTCAAATGCGCATTGATGGCATCCCGTAAACGGTCGGCTCGAATATTTTTTTCAAGGTCGACATGAGCAACCTGACCTGTCGCATGGACGCCGGCATCGGTACGACCTGCACCGAAAATTGTCACTTTTTCACCTGAAAAAGCAAAAACGGCTTCTTCGATGGCAGCTTGAACGGTTCTTAAACCATCCTGTCTTTGCCAACCGCAATAATTTGTCCCGTCATATTCAATTGTTAATTTGAAACGCGCCATATCAATAGACTTTGGTTACATGAAAACCATGCAAGAAAGTTTCAACATCCATGGCCTTGCCACCGGCTTTTTGAAGCCGTGTAATTTGTAAACGACCTTCGCCACAATGGATTGTCAAAGTTTCAGGGTCGACATGACCTGCACCAAGGGAGCGACCTTCAACAAGTTTTGCTTTTAACAACTTGACGCGTTCCCGTTTACCCGAAATTTCCATCTCGCACCAGCTTCCCGGAAAAGGGGAAAGCCCGCATATATGTTTTTGCAGCTCTTTTGCCGGTTTCGACCAATCAATACGGGTTTCGTCCTTGGTGATTTTTTTGGCATAAGTTTCCCCCTCCGGTTTTTGCGGAGTCAGCGTCAAATTACCCTGTTCCAGCTTCTCCATGGCTTCTACCATAAGAGGGGCGGCAATTTTTTCCAACTCGTCGTAAAGTTCGCCTGCGGTCATATCGGGGGCAATGTCGATTGATTTCGAAAGTGCGATAGGGCCGGTATCAAGCCCTTCATCCATTTTCATAATCATCATACCGGTTGTTTTATCACCGGCCATAATTGCCCGCTGGATGGGAGCCGCACCACGCCAACGCGGCAACAGTGAAGCGTGTCCATTAAAACAGCCAAAACGCGGAGCATCAAGAATAGCTTTTGGCAGTAAAAGCCCGTAAGCCACAACAATTGCCGCATCCAGATTGAATGATGAAAAACGTTCCTGCTCTTGCCGGTCTTTCAAGCTTTTCGGAGTAAAAACCGGAATTCCCAATTTTTCGGCTGCAGAGGCAACCGGCGTGGGGGTAAGCTCCAATCCGCGTCGGCCTGCCGGTCGTGGTGGCTGGCTATAGACAGCCACAATCTCGTGGCCTGCCTGATGAAGTGCTTCAAGGACGGGAACCGAAAACTCCGGCGTTCCCATAAAGGCAAGCCGCAACGGCATTATAATCGTGCTCCGCTTTGTGCTTTTTCTTTGGCCAGTTTTTTAAATTTGCGAATGACCATATCACGTTTCAGTCTGGATATATGGTCGATAAACAGAACGCCGTTGAGGTGGTCAATTTCATGTTGCAGACAGGTTGCAAGCAATCCGTCCGCCTCGATTTCACTCTCTTTACCCTCGCGATCAAGATAGCTTACGCGTACACGTTTTGGCCGTTCCACTTCTGCGTAATAATCGGGAATGGAAAGGCACCCTTCCTCATAAACATTCGGTTCATCCGACCGCCACAAAATTTGTGGATTGATAAAGACCCGAGGTTCTTTGGGCTCGTCTTTACCGGCAACATCAATCACCAACAGGCGTAACGGTTCTCCGATCTGGATTGCTGCCAGTCCGATGCCGGGGGCTTCATACATTGTCTCCAGCATATCATCGGCCAGTTTTTGCAACGGTTGATCAACGCGCTCGATCGGTTTTGAAACCTTGCGCAGAATAGGATCGGGAAGAATAACTAATGGTTTTATTGACATAAAGAAGAGGTAATCAATCACATTTCATACGTCAATGTGATAATGTTGATTTTCGCAGCCTTTTGATCGCTTTGTGACCGGAAAACCGCTAATCTTGAAAAATGTTTGATTCGTCTTCACATTCTTTAATCACAATTGCAGGTTTCGCTTTTAATCTGATGGATTGCCTGCTCGTGATCCTTGTTGCCATTCTCGTTATTCTGGTTGTTACGATTATTGGCGGTAACAGGCGTCGTTCGATTCTTGCAACCCAGGTTGCAGAACGGGCAAGAGACGCCGAAATCCACATGAACGAGCTTTTGAAAACACAAGCTGAAATGCAAGGGCGTATGCAAACAATGGCCGAGATTTTCGGCCGTCGGCAGGCCGAACTCAACCAGTCGATTCGTGAACAATTGACCGGCATGAGCAATAATCTCGGACAGACAATCAATGCGCAGACAAAATCGACGCACGAAAATCTTGCCAGATTACAGGAAAGATTGGCCGTTATCGACACGGCGCAAAACAACATCCAGTCGCTTGCCGGTCAAGTTGTCCAGTTACAGGCGATTTTGAGTAACAAACAAACCCGCGGTGCATTCGGGCAGGGAAGAATGGAAGCCATTATTTCCGATGCTTTGCCACCCAATGCTTATGCTTTTCAAGCAACTCTTTCCAATGGCACACGGCCGGATTGTCTGGTTTTTATGCCAAATCATGCCCCGTCATTGGTTATTGATGCAAAATTTCCGCTGGAAGCCTGGAATAATATGCGCGAGGCACCGACACCTCAGGAAAAACAGGCTGCCGAACGCCAGTTCCAGACCGATATGGATACGCATATAAAAGCGATTTCTGGAAAATATATCATTCCCGGAGAAACGCAGGATACAGCCTTCATGTTTGTCCCTTCCGAATCAATCTTCGCGACAATCCACGAAGATTTCGAAGGAATTGTACAAAAAGCCAATCGTGCGCGCGTTATCATTGTTTCACCATCTCTTCTGATGTTATCGATTCAGGTGGTGCAAGCCATTATGAAAGATGCCCGTATGCGCGAACAAGCGCATTTGATACAAACCGAAGTCGGTCGCTTGATGGAAGAAGTGGTGCGGCTTGATGATCGGGTAAAGAAATTGCATAGTCATTTTCAAAGCACGTCCAAAGATGTCGAGGATATCCTTACGACAACCGGAAAAATCAAAAACCGTGGAGACCGTATTGAACAACTCGATTTGAAAGAACCGGAAAAGACCAATAGGCCATCAGCAGAGCCTGCTCAGCAATTGGGGCTCGATATTCAAAAATAGCTTTCACTGCAAGAGAGCCAATGAAGTTGCCAGAACTTCATCAGCAGAACTGCCAGAGTTCAAAAGATCAATATAGAGAGATATTTCGCACCGTTCGGCACTGACATATCGACAATGATACTTATAGCGGCAATGTTAAAAGGTCGCATGAAAAGGTTGCGGGCATAGACAGCGAAATCTGAGCCGCAACCTTTTATTTTATTCATGAATGCCGGATGAAAGTGTTACCAGCGGTAACCAATGCCGACTTTACCGGAAATTTCATCACGTTTACCGGCAACGCCTTTAACACCGGCATTGGCAACCCAGCCTTGCATTCCCTGATTTTGCTCATATTTGCCGCCAACTTCAAAGACGGCACTTGCACCGCTGAAGTCGGGCTTGTCAACGCGATAGCTGTCGAGTTTGCCTTCGATCTCGCCATCAAGCTCCTGTTCCCAGGCGGCACCTGCATAGAGCTTTGCTTCTTGCGTTATTTTATGGTCGACACGTGCTCCCAAATGTGTGCGCACCGAATTCGCACTGTCGAAACCTAAATGTTCGTCAGCTTTTGTTACAGTGGTAAAATCTTCAATTCGGGTCCACAACAAACGGCCGTTCAAAGTAAGTTTGTTGTCAGGCGAAATTTCGAGTTCTTTACCGCCGCCAATATGGAAGCCGTAATAGTTCGAGCTTTTATCATCGAAGCGGCCATTCACGATGTCGCCACTCTTGAAATCCCGTTTGACACGTCCACCGCGTCCCGACCCGTCGATAAACCAGCCATTGTCCCACGTCTGTTTCGCGTAAAGACCGGCACCCGTGTAGCTGAAGTCACCTTTTCCATGGATGCTTTGATGATAGGTGTCATAGTCGCCGTCTCCATGCTCGATAAAGACAGTCGCAAGAAGATTGCCTTGATCTTCATGGTAACGGATACCGGCGCCGCCCATCAAATGATAACCGTCATTCTTGATATGGCTTCCGGTTTCTACTTTTTGTCTGAAACCGCTACCTTGTAAAAAAGCTACCCCTTCAACAGTTTCGCCAAATTTTTTGACATCCATCGGCAAAACATAGTCGTCAATTGATGCAATCTGGTCAGCACCATAATTAAGTGCATTGAGTGCGGCAGCATTACTTTGGAAATAAGCATTGGCTTTGGCGCGGTTAATGGTTACCGCACCATGGTTGTCGGTATAGATGTTGCCTTTTCCGTCATCTTTTCCGATAAGGTCGGACTTATTGTTATCCCCATTATTATTGCTGCCAGTTCCATTGCCGGCATTGTTTCCTGAATTGTTGTCACCGGTATTGTTCTGGTTGTTTCCGGAAGCGTCGCCTTTATCGGTTTCCTCGCCGTTATTTTCGGGCGCCTTGTTTCCTTTGAGAGAAGCAACCAGATTTTCTCTCTCTGTGGCAATATCAAAGTTCCAATTTTTAGCGCCGTTCGAGACACTCGCTTCTGTGTTTTTAGAATTTCCAACAACATCGCCTTCAATCAATCTGATCTGATCACCCGGGCTCAACCGACGTAAATCGGTGCCGGCAAGTCTCAGCTCGACTGCGGCATTATTGATTGCAACTTTGCCATTACCCGTCATCCTCAATAAGGAATCGCCATTTTGAACGTTTTCAGGGAGATAGAAAATTAATTTCGAATTTGGATCTAAAGTCAGATCGTTTGCAATCGAAAATTTTGCAGGATCTATAAAATCGCTACTGCTGATATTTTTGCTATCGGGATCGGTTATCTTATCTCCGATTGTTAGTGACGAAATAGAATATCCGCCATTTCCGGTGATTGTTACTTTGCGGCCCATACCAATGGTTAGATTACCGAATGTCACACCCGTGTCACTTTTTGAGGGCCAAGATTGGGTGTTGTCAAGATTAAGTGTGAGATTACCGTTGCTCGCGTCTAGTTGACTGGTTTCAAACTTGAAATCTCCGTCTTGGCGCGTGAGATTGATAGAGACATCCTCACCGCCGACAATTACAGATCCCGCCAAGAATTCAATACCGCCGGCGTTATTTTTGTTCGGATCGTTGCTGCCTGCTTTTCCACTTGTAATACTCATACTTTTCGTAACCGTGATTTTTTTGTCGGAACCCCTTAGGTGCACGTACCCTCCTGATCCACCAGCTCCTACAGTTCCTGACGGGTCTTCTGGTGATAACGCAGGATTTCCTCCATCGCCGGCCTCAAGAATAATGTTTTCTATACTGATATCCTTCTCAATATTGGCCTCGACATTAGCTCCTTGGCCGCCTTGATTGTTTATGAATTGTTTACCTGACGCTATATCGCCAACGTTGAAGCCATTGAGCGCATTTTTCTGATCGTCAGTTAACGTGTTTTTTCCGGCTATCTTATCACTGCTGCTTGCGTCGTCTGCACCACCAGCACCACCAGCGCCACCATTCTCGCCGGAACCTTGACCACCATGACCGCGAATGTCAGGCTTTTCCGCGCTAATAAGAGCACCTGCACCATAACCGCCATTTCCTGTTAGCGACCCACCACCGCCGCCGCCACCGGAAAGATAAATCGATTGTGCCATAACCGGTTGAATAGCCATCAGGGAAAAAATGCTAATTCCCAAACTTCCTGCGAGTGCCGTGGCTCCCAACCAATTGGAACGAAATTTGCGACTTAAGCAGTACATGAGAAATGACCTCAGAATGAATAAAATTGGGTACAATTCTCTTTTTCAAGTCTAAACAAAAGGTTGCAATCGCCGTTCGTTAACACGTAAACGGGAGAAAACTTGAAATCATGGTTAATGAACATCTTAATAATCTGTTAAGAGGAGCATTATATCTTTACCAATTAAAAAGAGGTATTGATCATGAAGCGCATAGTGTTTCTCGTGGCGCTTGTAGCGGTGCTGGCCGGTTGTGCATCAAAGGCCCCCACACATACAAATAATGTTTGCGCCGTCTTTGACCAAAAGGATGGTTTCTTCAATAACTGGGAGAAATCGGCCAAAAAAGCTGAAAGCCGTTATGGCATTCCGATGCCGATTATCATGGCAACGATGAATACCGAATCGGGCTATAAGCATAACGCACGTCCTCCCAGAAAAAAATTGTTCGGATTTATTCCATGGAAACGTCGTTCTTCCGCCTATGGTTATTCGCAGGCTCTTGACGGGACTTGGGAACATTATATCCGTGCGACAGGCAATCGTGGAGCAAAGCGTACCAATTTCGCCGATGCAGCGGATTTTATTGGCTGGTATCATAGTCAAAGCGTAAGGCTGAATGGCATCAATCCGAATAATGCCTATGCTCTTTATCTTAATTATTATATGGGCCATAGCGCTTATGCCCGTACCGGCGGAAGAGCAAGCAGTGCTATTTTGTCAGCCGCCGAAAGAACAGACCAGATGGCACGCCGTTATGACCAGCAATTGCGCCGTTGCGGACGCCGCTAGATAAGAAGTGCTGTTATTTGTAAAACAGAATTTGGTTTATTAATATAAAATCGGGCGCATGAACAAACAGGATCATGCGCCTTTTCTATATGCTTGACGGGAGAAAAACTTTCCCGGAATCATTTATATTTTTTCATTTCAAGTTTATGACGGGCGAGAGCTGCATTGCGATATATATCAAGCTCGTTGATCAATTTATCCCGATTGGTTTCAAGACGGAAATTGAAACCGGAAATCATCAATTTCTTTTTTGCCTTGTCGTAATAGGAGCCGCCACGGCATTTTGCATTTTCTTCAGGTAAAAATTTGTCGTCGATAACAAATTCCATACCGACAGCGATATTCATCGAATTGCTTTTTGAAGAATTGATCTGGAAATCTGTTATTCCGCGCCATGGCACAGGCGTTTTGAATACTGTGGTTTCCAATCCTTCCGGCGCCAATACCATATAAGGGATACGGCGACGCATCATCGTGCGGATCAGAATGACAAATAACAAAAGCGCCAAGGCACCAAGAATGACTGTTGTCATCATTTTTCCTATTTGAAAGTTCTGATAGGCAGTGCCAACGAGCGCAATTCCCAATACCAGAAAGGCAAGAGGGATAAATACCCCACCTTCCCAAACTGTAATTCGGCCATTCGCCTCGTTGATGATAGATTTAAGGCTTTTTTCATCATTGGGAAGTTTGACATCACTGATAAGATGGGTTTCTTCGAGTTTTTTGTCGGCCAATTTTTTCTCCCAATTTTTAAAGCTGGAATCTGCGCCATAATTTTCGATTTTAAAACGACGTGTCAGCCCTTATTTCCGGACAGTCATAAAATAGTTATAAAGCGGTCTCTTCATATTTACTATGATTTTGTTATAGGCACGGGTGAAATTCTAAAAAAACGCCACCGTCATTTTTATTGCGAACGGAGACAAATAGTAACAATTGACGTTTGTATCACTATATAAAGCGCAAAAGTGTTTTACGTCTTTGCCATCCTTGGGCGTTATGATGAAACATAATCCAATCGGTGCAAGGCAAGCGGCTTAACCCCCTTAACAAGGTTTTTTAAAAGGGGTGGTTTTTTAACAGGCGCGGCCGTTTTATACGGTTAGCGGTTCACTACTTTTTATAGTGGAAGAGATTGCAATGGACAAAATTTGACTTATCTGTCAATCCTCGTTTCTGAACTGCGATTCTTTATATAATTTGGCTTCGTGAGACTGTTTTATGAACTGGTTTAAAGCGGTAAAAATGTCTGATCACATTGTCCTCATCGGCATGTTGTTAATGCTGCTGGGTGACTTCATGTTTGCAGCAAATGACGCCATGGGTAAATGGCTGGTTGCGACTTTTTCTGTTGGTCAGGTTTTGATGTTGCGTTCGATTGGTGCATTTCTCGTTCTGGGGCCGATGCTTACCACTGTGACGACACAAAATTTGTTCAAGCCCAAAAAACCGTTTCTTATTTTGCTGCGGGTGATTTTCGCTACAATGGATACGGGGCTGTTTTATGCGGCTGTCGCTTATTTGCCTCTTGCAGATGTCGTGACATTTTATATGGCAGGGCCAATCTATGTCGCTGCCGTTTCGCACTTTTTCCTGAATGAACGTATTGGTTGGCGTCGCTGGCTTGCAATCTTTGTGGGCTTTATCGGCGTTATCATTGCGCTTCGTCCTTCATCAGCTATGCTTTCATGGCCATCGATCTTTGCACTTCTCGGCAGTTTCGGCTTTTCAATGGTTATCGTTTTGAGCCGTGTTTTAAAAGACGTTACCGATACTGTCCTTGTTACCTGGCAAACAATCGGTGCACTTCTTGTCGGACTGGTTTTGACAATCAATCATTGGGTCGAACCGACAATGTTGCAGTGGGGTGCTATGGCGCTTTTGGGCATCGTGTCTTGCTGTGGCCATCTTTTAATCGCCCGTTCATTAAAACTTTCCCCTGCTTCGGTTCTTGCTCCGTTGCAATATACACTTCTGCTTTGGGGAATTATTTTCGGGATTGTGTTTTTCAATAATTATCCCGATCGCTACATTATTATCGGGGCGGCGATCATTATTTTTGCGGGACTTTTTATTTTCCACCGCAAACAGGTGGTCGACCATAAAATCCCCAAAGAGGATATCGCCAGAATCAAACAGTGAAACGCATGTTATTTGTTTTAAAAAAGTGGTTTTCGCAGGAACATTACTAAGATTTAATTGAAGTTCAGATTAAAGGCTCTTTTTTTATCGAAATTTTGCCTTATTATAAGTTCAGTTAGTTACTTGAACAAACATGTCACAAGGACATGTTTTTTATTCTTTTGTAAAGGGAGTATTAAAGTGAAAAAAATACTGCTTGCGTCAGTGTTTGCTTCGTCAATGCTTGCACCGGCTTTTATTTCTTCTGCCCTGGCTGCTCCAACACCGCCGCCAGCCCATGGCGAACATCAGCCAAAGCCTCCTCATCACAAGGGGCCGGAAGCCGAAGGGCCAAAGGGGCCGAGAGGGCCGGAACATTTCAAAGGGCCACATGCAGGAATGCACATGGCCGAGAAACTTTCGGCAATGGAAACAGCTTTAGGAATTCGTACGAACCAGTTGGATGCCTGGCGTAAATATACGTCCAGTCTTGTTGATTTGGTTGATGTTACTCCGCCGCCGCCGCCAGCTCCCGATGCAAAACCTGCTCCCGATGCTGTGAAACCCATTTTTGGTGAACCAATTGCCGATAGAGCCATTGATCGCGCGGAAAAAGCCAAAAAATTCAAGACAGCAGCCGAAGAACTACGCAAAGTATTGGACGCTGATCAATTGAGCAAGTTGGAACGCTATGCGTTGCCACATCCGGGACCGAAAGACGGGCCTGAAGGTCCGAAAGGTCCAGATGCTCCGGAACCTCCGGCAGAACCACATCCGTAAGCGGTATATATGACATCGCTGAATTTCAGTGATAAAACTTTATTAAAGCACTAAATTGACGCCCGGTCGAAAGACCGGGCTTTTTTATCCAAAAATGCGTTTTTATGATCAAAATAGCTGCGACTTCACAGATATGTAATAATTTATTAAACTATTTCAGTTTCTGCGCTTAATACCCTATATTTGCATCGGAACTTCGTTCTGGAACTTTTTGGTTGCGAGCGAGTTAAGCGTTTTAGGAAGGAACGTGAAAGATGAAATATCAAAGAACATTTTTAACATCTCTGGCCTTTGCGGCCACAGCATTATTGTCTCTACAAACACAAGCCGGTGCAACCGGTTTGGTTTCAGGCACCCTCACTTGCGATAGCAAGGGCGGAATCGGGCAATTTGTAAGTTCTTCAAAAGAACTCAATTGCGAGTTTATTCCGATAAGCGGACATTCGATCAATGATCATTACGTCGGTCGTATCGAAAATTATGGTCTTGATCTGGGTGTAACGGGACGTACAAAAATGACATGGTGGGTTCTTGCAACCTCTCCCAATGCTCATTCAAACGGTTCTCTTGCCGGTAATTATGGTGGTGTTGGTTCCAGCATCAGTCTTGCAGCCGGCGCTGGCAGTCAGCTTCTCGGATTTGGTCCGGCAAACGGACTTACACTTCAACCATTGAGCGTTGATGCCCATGAAGGCTTGAACCTTGCTCTTGGTGTGTCCAAGATGTCTTTGGCGCCAGCCTATACACAACAACATGTTGTCTACCATCATAAAAAGGCGGTAGTCCATCATAAGAAAGTTAATGCCCATCACAAAAAAGCCGTTTCTCATTATAAAAAGCACTAAAAAGTACTGTTAAAGAGAAGCTCCAGTTTGGTTGCTATTGAACTGGCAGACGGTAAAATTTGATCATCGACAAAGAAAAGAGTTGTTAATGATCACATATTTATAGGGCTAAAATTCGCCTATTGATTTCCAAGCGGCCGGTAAAACTACCGGCCGCTTTTTCATGTCTCCACCTTCGCGCAAGTTTGGTCGTTTAAAAAGACATTATAGACGTCGCGAGGTGAATAGAAATGGTCAAACTTGATATCTATGATAATGATAATTTTGGTCATCCGGTCATTTATGATGATCCGGATCAGGAAAATGGCCGCCGTGACAAAAAAGAAAACGTTATTTGCCTGACCGCACTCTTCGTTTGTGTTCCGCTCTTTATTATTGCAGGGCTATATGGTTTGTCGGATTTTATTGTTTATGTAAAAACCGGTGTCGGACATCTGACAACCTTGGCAGAAATGTTTATGCTTTCGCAAGGCACGGTTAGCGAGACAAGCTGGCTCGGTGAAATTCTGAATTCTCTACCTGTTTGTATTGTATTCTTTCTGCTCGGTATTTTTGTACCGTTTGCTATTCTGGAAGTCTTTTTCAAACTGGAAAAATGAAAGTCTGATTAGCGCGATGAAGAAGGACAGTTGGCCATAACAAATCGTGCAGCTTGTTTAAGCCCCGGCATATCGGAAAACTCGACATTGGCAATTCCATCCAGAGTTTCAGGAACATTTTCGCCTTTTAGATAAGGTACGTCGACATGCCAGTCTTGCAATGACGTTTTAGGGAGCTCGATCGTATAGACAACACGCCCTTCCGAAAGGTTCATCTGCATCTGGCCAATAGCAACAGGCATTCCCCAAATTTTAAAAGTCGAGACAGCCTGCTGGTAATTCTGGAAGTTTTCAGCAGTAAACCGCGTTGGCCCGCTTATTTCCAGAAATGTTGTCTTATGGCTATCACAATAAAGCCGCGCTGATGTTTTTTTATCATTGCTGATTGCTATTGCAACGAGCGCATCTTCTGTCGGAGCGAGTTGCCATTTTCCGATAACATCGGGAGAAAAATCGATGTTATAAATCCGGATTTCCTCGGCAGAAAAAACATGGGAATTGGCATTATCCCAGTTTAAAAAGGCAATGAGGGGATCAAACCCCATCTCTTGTGAATAGTCCGCTATATAAGCAATATCGGCCAGTTGTTGTTGACGTACACTGACCTCTTGACCGGAACTTGTCCCAGCTCCGTCGAGTGGCGGGCGGTAGGTTCGCAATTCCAGTTTTCCATTTCCGACATTACGCGCGTGTCCTCCCAGAAAAGCCCATAGACAGGCTTCCCGACATATTCCTTCGATTCGTTCGGGGATGCTTTTAATGGTGTTAGCCGCTAAACCCGAATTATTGTTTTCATCGCCCTCCTTTTCGGAATTTTGATCGGGAGATTTTTCGGAATTCTGGTTTTCGCCCTTTATAATATTGACCGGTTTATCAATTGTCTCGGCAACAGTTGTATCGAAATTGTGTTTTCTGATTTCCCGTCCCAAGGCAATTGCAGCAAGAATATCTCCTCCATCCGAGTGAAATGAAACCAACAATCCGTTTTTTGTCGAGAGCGGGTCATCAAGCTTGTTTTCTTCGAGAAAATGGGTGAATTGGGATGGCGTATCGGAAACAATATTGCCTTCTGCACTAATCCATCTGCATGTCGGGCACTGACCGTCATCGACTTTTCGAAGTGTAAAGACCATCGGCTTGGCCGACGGTTCGCTCATTGTGTTTTTTGTTGGCGAAAGATTTCCGGACGCCTGATTATTTTCAACGGTTGTTGATCCGGACGGAGCATCGGTTGCCTTGTCGTTATTTTGCTCCTCCTGACCAAAGGCGAGAGAGCACAAAGTAAGACACATAAAAACCGCAGCCACAACAGGTTTCATAAATACCACTCCACCCGGAAATATTAATTTTCGGTTAATTTGTACCACTGGTACCGGTGTTCTGCAATGTGTCGGGCACATGAGTCGTGTGGATTGGGCTTTGATAGACAAAAATGCGGTCAAATTTAAAAATATACATAGTTTTGCCTGAAAATTTGTGCCTTAAACGGTCAATTTCGGGAAATATCTCTATCGTGGAGACGGAATAAACATGACTTTGCCAATCGATAAATTAGAAAAATCAACAGGATTGAATGTTGAAATACTTCGGCAATTGTTTCTGGGTGCATCCTGATTACGGCAATTTACGAGGAAAATTTGACGACCGGACAACCTGTTTACAAAGGCTCAGAATATAATAGCTGCACACCGAGCAAGGGGCGAGAAGCAGCATTGACCAACCGAAAAAGTCGAAGAAAATGCCGAAATTCACGCCAAGATAGCTCACCGGTAAAAATAGACTACAACAGGCGCAAATAAGTGCGGCCAAAAATATCGAATTGAAATCGATTTCACGTTGGATAAATGCGATGATAGCGACGCATCCGGCAAAAACAATACCGGCATCGAGATAGGAAAAGGAAAGATTTGCAGTAAAAAAAGAGGCAGGCGGAAAAGAAAAAAGCAATGCCCGCCATAAAATTGTTCCTGATTGCCAAAGAGGTGGAGCAGAAATAAAAAAGATGAAAAAAACAAATAAAGTGAAATAAACTCTGCTTCCAAGATGATAACGCGGGTTTGGCCGAATTGTAGTTTTAAGGCTTTTGCCGTTAAAAGGAACACCCGATAAACATAACAATCCTCCACCAATCACAGTGAGGCTGATAGCTGTCAAAAGATAAACGGCCAAAATATAAAGGCCGGTTTGCTGCCAATCGGATTTGGAGACAAATATACTGTCGACAATCCAGAAACTTAATGAAATCGCGATTGTTACAGCAAAGAGCCAACGCCAGGTGAGCGTACCGTAGAGACGTAATTTCCGGACACCACAAAAAATGGTAAGGCTTACAAACATAAGTCCTGCAGTGTTTATTTTTCCGGATATCATCCCGCGTGCTCCGAGATAACTCAAATCGTCCCCCACCATGACCCATAATGTGATGATGATATAAAGCACGGGTCCATAAATTGCATAGACAATGGTGAGCTTCATGGCATCAACAAGCCGCGCACGTTCTTCCTCTTTGTAGCGTCTGGTAAGACCACTTATGTTCAATATTATCCAGAACAACCCTCCGGCAAAAAACCAGGCAGCCATCCAATAGGGAAACGATTCATTGGAAATGCCGACAGACGAAAGTAACCGAGGAAAAGACAGCTTTATAATGCGAATGGTACCATCAAAAAAAAGTGCCATCAGAACCGAGGTAATTAATGAAAATTTAAGTGAAATACTTCCCCAGCTTGCGCTTCTCAATCCCAGGATGAACGCAATCAGACAGGCGGTAATAAAACTTGGCAAGTAGATTTGATAAGGCCTGAAAAAGGCTATAGTCAGAGAAAAACCGAATGTCTTGAACCATCCGCCAAGAAGCAGGAAAAAAAATGACCATGCCGTGGGCAAAATGACGAGAGCTGCAAGAACGACAAGTATAGCTTGGAGAAAACGGGCCTGCAGAAAACCGACCGGCCTGAATTTTTTGTCGGTTTTTTCGCGTAGCAAGATAATATCCTTTTCTCTGTTCCGGCAAAGCAGGAATAATATAACGTTATTTCAGAATTGAAATCACTTGGTTATAAAAAACAGTGCGGCGGTTTTAACGTTTATGAAACTCTACCGTCTTTTCAGGTCTTTTCCTGAATTGAGCCTTGTCTGCTCCATTGAATTTGTCTGCTCCATTGAATAAGGATCATACCGTTTTTTAGATAAAGCGGTAAAAGCCGACAATATTATTGCTCGACCGGTTTATCAAGTCTGAAACCGGTTGCAAGAATCCAGCAAACCCAGCCAACAAATATCCACTGGATGAAACCATAAGAGAGTCTGCGAAGAATATCTTCACTTGTTATAGGTTCCATACCGGGCTGGGAAACAACGAACTGGGACATAACAATATAGAATATTTCCACGCATAAACTGACAAGAATTGTGCGCCAAATGGATGCTGAAAGTGAAAGCCCTAGTCCACGTGAGGGGGGAAGAGAACAAAATACACCACTTAAAAACACCGAAGGCATGTAATAGGAATAGCCGGATAAAAATCTCGAACGCACGTCATTATTAAAAACATCAAAAATTTCTACGAGCAGATTTGTGCCGCCAACCCAATGATGAAGAAGATAAACTCCGGCAATTGTCTGGACGGCAGGCCCAAGCAACAGAAAAATTGTAATAATACCGAAGCCCCGCATGGGGTAGCTATAAAGGGGTGTTTTATTATGATTTGTCATAATGCTCACAAGTCATCGAATTGTGAGATGACTTTAGGTTTTCGTTTCGGTCTGTGCAAGCCAATAAATACAATAGACGAGATAGACAAAACAGATAGGGACAACGACATAAAGGAACGGTGTGAGCAAAACATAAACCAGAATAGAGCCAAGAGGCAGCGTAACGCGGGCGAGATTAAGATAGAAAGCTATACCGGTTGCTGCAACGAGATAGATGACGCCGGCATAGGTAATAACAAAAACGAGCGGCAGTTTTTTCAACTGGTAGAGATAGACTGTCGGAAAAATTGAAAAAATTGCGGCAAACAAAAGATTTTCGGCAAGGAACAGACCGAATGCTACAAAACTGTTAAAATTTTCCATTATCGCTAAAATGAAACGATCATTGAAAAAACGGGAATATAGAAAATAATTGGTCAGGCAACGACACGCAAATAGTGCAAGTCCCCCGAAAAATGAAAAAATAACAAAAACTATGACTGCCTGTTTTCGCAAAATTATCCCCGTTGCGCTGACATTCACAAGACAAATTATAGAACTTGTTTCATTCAATTCAATAAAATTCTCAGGAATGCTGATTGTTCTGATTTAATACGAGATTAACGAACAATTGTTTAAAAAAACGTAATTTAAATAAAAATATATGAAAGTTGAAAAATCTGTAAAAATTCGTTATTAACAATAAAATTCTCAATAATAATAAAATAAAAAATGATTTTTATGATGAAATTAACAAATCAATTTTTTATTCTATAAAAATAGAGAAAATTTATATAAAAATTGTCTATAAAAATAGTTATTCTATAATCAGAAAATTATTTTTATCAGATTGAGCTTATCCTGTCACCCAATCATGTGAATGATAGTCAATAAGATGAAAAACCGGTACGATGATAAGCTTAAATCTATTTTTATAAAATAACCGGTTTTCTTTTCAGAATTTTAAGAGTCGGGAATTTGAAAACGGGCGGGTTTTGATCACAGATCTTCGGGTATTATCGACGCAGCCTGTCCCTCACGAATTTCTGAAGGAAAAATGTTGATGGTCGATAATACCCGATTGTTATGACGAAGGAGTTGACTTGAAAAACAAGTTTAATTCAAGCAAGCGTCCTTTGGTAGATCCTCTTTGTAGATCCCTTTTGTAGATTATTGTAAGGTTACTGTCCTTAATTCCTGATCATTTGCGCCTTCCAGAGCCTTGGCACGAACATCGGAAAGAATAATCGGTTCGCCACCGGCTCCGAATAAGGCCCATAGAGAGATGCCTGGTGTCATTGGTGGCATATTCGGAAATTTCTTACTTAATTCATCGGTACGAATTTTGCGCAGATAGGCAATTTCGCCCTCACCGAGCAAAGCAAATTCCTGCATGGACAAAGATTTTTCGTTTTTCATTTTCTTCTCCTGTCGCATTACTCGTCGTCTATGGCACTGATCGTAATGCGTTTGACGCGCTTCTCGGGAGCCGGTCTTTCAAGATCTATTGAAAGCAAGCCGTTTTTGAGCTCCGCAGCTCCTACCTTTATTCCATCTGCCAGCACAAAAGCTCGCTGGAATTGGCGAGAGGCAATACCTCTGTGGAGATATTCGAACTCCTCATCGTCAGTTTGCCGACCGCGGATAATAAGCTGATTATCCTCTACCGTAACATCAAGGTCTTCCGGAGTGAAACCGGCAACTGCCAATGTAATTCGCAGTCGTTCATTTGGTTCCTCGCCGGACAAACGCACAATGTTATAAGGAGGATAGCCATCGCCCGATTTATTCAAACGGTCGAGCGTTTTTTCCATTGTTTCGAAGCCTAACAGCAACGGGTTGGAAAAAGGTGTCATGCGTGTCATAAGGTAGTCCTCTTCGAAGCGACTATTGAACAGAAAACCCGTTTTGGCATTTTCTGTCTTTAGCTGTTATATGGAAATTTCGAGATTGAAGTTCAAGACGGGTTTTTAAAAGCGAATGACGGGTGAGAAGGCTGAAAGGTCAAAGGTTAGGAAAATAGCGGGAACTGCCTATAAAGCCGAGGAAATTGAAGAAATTTTTCGCAGGTTTTCGGTTCAGCGACCAAATCCCAGAAGCGATCTTGTTTATGAAAGTCCGTTCACTTTGCTTGTGGCAGTGGTTTTGTCGGCACAAGCAACAGACGCAAGCGTGAACAAGGCAACAAAGCCGCTTTTTGCTGTCGCCGATACGCCCGCAAAAATGGCAGCTCTCGGAGAAGAAGGCATTGCCCATTATATTCGCACGATTGGCCTCTGGAGGGCAAAAGCCAAAAATGTCTATGCGCTTTCAAAAATATTGAACGAAAAATATGCCGGTAAAGTGCCTGATACCAGAGAAGCCCTGATGGCACTCCCGGGCGTCGGGCGCAAAACTGCAAATGTTGTGCTTAATGTTGCGTTCAACCAGTCGACCATGGCCGTCGACACCCATATTTTCCGGTTTTGTAACCGGACAGAACTGGCACCGGGAAAAACGCCCGAAGAGGTAGAAAAGAAACTTGTCAAAATAATACCCGAAAAATATATGCGCCATGCCCATCATTGGCTGATTTTACATGGTCGTTACATCTGTAAAGCCCGTAAACCGGATTGTGTGCATTGTATTATTGCCGATATTTGCAAGGCAGCCATTAAAACAAGTTCTATTCCTGCACCACTTGTTGAAGTGAAAGGCAATGGCGCTACGGTTCCTCTTTAACGGCCAAAAAATTAATTCGGAAACGTGGCAATCCCGTTCGCCGATGAAATTAAAGACGAAAATATATGTTATCTCTATAGTTGATCGGGATTGTTGGAAATGCCAGTGAAATAAAAGATGGGTTTGACTGGTTCGGGTTTTTAAATTCCATAAAATGCGCGCCCGTTTTTCGGCGCACAATTGCTTTTTTTGGGCTTATATAAATGGCCATGACACTTCTAACCAATAATACAGACCAGCTTTATGAAGCACTGATCAACCGTGATCGCTCCTATGACGGGCATGTCTTTGTATGCGTGACAACGACAGGTATTTTTTGCCGGCTGTCATGTCCGGCGCGAAAGCCCAAGCGGGAAAACGTATTTTTCTGTGATAGCGCGGCAGCATGTCTCGAACAGGGCTATCGGCCTTGCCAGAAATGCCATCCGCTGGAAACAGGTGGCCACGTTGATCCGCTTTTTCGTAATTTAATGGCAAGACTTGATGAAAATCCCGATCACATATGGTCGGAAGACGATATTGTACGGATGGGAATTGACCCTTCCACCGTGCGGCGCATTTTCAAGCGTCAGATAGGCATGACGTTTCTGGAATTTGCGCGCTTGAAAAGAGCAAGTCGTGGTGCAGAACTGCTTTCCCGTGGCCAACCGGTAATCGAAGCGCAACTTTCTGCCGGTTACGATTCAGGCAGCGGTTTTCGGGAGGCAATTCTAAAGCTCATCGGTCATCCACCAAAAGCCATACAAAACCGGACTCTTTTAAAAGCAGCATGGATTGAAACGCCGATAGGTGAAATGCTTGCCGTCAGTGACCGGCATGTCTTGCATCTTCTGGAGTTTTTCGACCGCAAGGGTCTGTTGACCGAGCTCAAGAAATTGCAGGCAGTCACCCGCTCTTCCATCAGTTTTGAAAGAACCGCAGTGATCGACAAGGTAGAAGCCGAGTTGGGCGATTATTATCAAGGAAAAAGCTGCCATTTTGAAACACCCCTTGCCAAAGTTTCACGTGGCTTTGCGCCGCTTGTCTGGGAGGCTTTGCGTAAAATACCGGCGGGGGAAACACGCTCTTACAGTGAATTGGCGCGCGCGTTGGATAGACCCACAGCCATGCGGGCGGTGGCGCGGGCAAACGGGCAAAACCAGATTGCCATTATCATCCCTTGTCATCGGGTGATCGGCGCGGATGGTTCGCTTACCGGTTATGGTGGCGGTTTATGGCGTAAAGACTGGCTTTTGCGCCATGAAAAAAAGTATTTTACATAAAAGTCTGCTTGCTATTTGTGAGGCTCTGTTTTATGAGAACCCAGTTCAAGCCGTCCGGCAGGGCATGCCGTGACGACTTTTATGCTTGTTCGTACTTTGGTCAGTGCGAACATCAATCACAACAATGGAGAAGCAAAATGCCCAAAATGAAGACCAAATCGGCTGCCAAAAAGCGGTTCAAAATTACCGCTACAGGCAAAATCAAGGCAGCTGCCGCAGGCAAGCAGCATGGCATGATCAAACGTTCCAACAAGTTTTTGCGTGACGCACGTGGCACCATGGTTCTTGGTGAACCCGACGCCAAGAAAATCATCAAAAACTATTTGCCGAACGGCCTTTAAAAGTTAGCTCTTAAGGAGATTATGACATGGCACGCGTAAAACGCGGCGTAACTGCACACGCCAAACACAAAAAAGTTATCAAACTTGCTGAAGGTTTTTACGGACGTCGTAAAAATACGATCCGTACAGCCAAAGCTGCTGTCGACCGTTCACGGCAATATGCCTATCGCGATCGCAAGAATCGCAAGCGCAGCTTCCGTGCATTGTGGATCCAGCGTATCAATGCTGCTGTCCGTCTTGAAGGCTTGACCTATGGCCGCTTTATTGACGGTCTTGCCAAGGCAGGAATCGAGATCGACCGCAAGGTTCTTTCAGATATTGCTATTCATGAGCCTGCAACATTCTCCAAGCTTGTTGCTTCGGCAAAAAAGGCATTGGAATATTTGAAAAAAACCACACCGAATGCTTTTGAAGGCGCCGTCAAGTAAGCCGGTCGCGTTCCTTTAAAAAACAGAACATTCTTTCGGAACCCGCACTGGTTGAAACCGGTTGCGGGTTTTTGTTTTCGAGGTGTTATGAGCGAGATAAATTCTTTCACAGCCGGGCCATTAAGCGATTCTGACAAGAAGCTTTTTCATTCTTGTGAGGGTAAGCGCATTGCCGGTGTCATGCGCGATGGTAAAAAGGTCTGGATCAAGCGGCAGGGAATCGAAAAACGTCCATGGGGCAAGCGGCTTCATAGCGGCTTATCGTTTCTATTACCGGCAGCTTTTATGAAATCTTCGCCATTGCGTGACGCTCTCGGCATGAATGCGCAGGAAATATGCAAAATTGAAAAGTTCAGGAAGGCAGGCATTGCTGTTCCTGAAATTCTTGCTGTCGACGGACCGGCTTTGATGATGTCCGATGTCGGCCAAACGGTACAAAAACGCCTTGATTTTTTAAAAAAGAACGATGGTGAGGCGCACGAGAAATTATTGGTTCAATGCGGAGAAGCTTTGGGCAAAGTGCATCACGCCGGACTTGTGCACGGCAGGCCGCATCCGCGTGATATGTTTATGGCAGGAAATGAACTCGGTTTTTTCGATTTCGAGGAAGAGCCGGAAGCAGTGATGCCAATTCCTACCGCTCAGGCACGTGACGCGTGGTTGTTATTTTTTCAAGTATCGGCGCAATCACTTGAAAAAAACAAAACCGATTATGCGTCTTTCGAGGCGTGGAAAAAACAGGTTTCCCCTGAAACCTTGAAACAACTTGAAAAAATTGTCCGGTTTTTTTCTATTTTTATTACTCCGTTGAAACTGGCCAGATTTATTTATCTTGGTGGTGATGGCAAACGTATGTTAAGCGCTACGGAGTTTCTTTCTTCCAATTTGAAAAACAGACATCCACTTTAAAGAACAGGCAAAGACATGAACGACATTGATAGTCTGGAAAAAGAAATTTGTGCAGCAATCGACGCTGCACAAGACGAGCAGGCACTGGAAGCAGTGCGTGTCGGTGCCCTCGGAAAAAAAGGCAGCGTTTCGGAAAAACTTAAAAGCCTTGGCGGCATGAGCGCTGAAGAGCGCCAGAAAGCCGGACCGGTAATAAACGGTTTGAAAAATCGGGTTTTGGAACTTCTGGGCGAAAAACGCACAGCACTGAAGCGGGCAGCAACGGAAGCGCGTCTCAAAAACGAAACAGTCGATGTTACATTGCCGGTTCGCCTTTCCCCCGAAGCGCGTGGTCGTATTCACCCTATTTCGCAGGTGATTGACGAGATTACCGCCATTTATGCCGATATGGGCTTTTCCATTGCCGAAGGGCCGGATATCGAGACCGATTATTATAACTTTACCGCACTCAACTTTCCGGAAGGCCATCCTGCCCGCGAAATGCATGATACCTTCTTTTTCAATCCCGACGGGAAAGGCGAAAAGCGGCTTTTGCGCACGCATACATCGCCTGTTCAGGTTCGTACGATGGAAAAGCAAAAACCGCCAATCCGCATTATCATTCCGGGAAAAACCTATCGTATGGATTCGGATGCCACCCATTCGCCGATGTTCCATCAGGTAGAAGGACTGGTTGTCGATAAAAAGTCGACCATTGCCAATATTATGTGGGTGCATGAAGAATTCTGTAAGGCATTTTTTGAAGTGCCTTCGTTGAAGATGCGTTTTCGCCCTTCTTTCTTTCCATTCACCGAACCTTCTATGGAAGTCGATATTCAATGTGACCGCTCCGGTACAGAAGTAAAATTCGGTGAGGGCAATGACTGGCTCGAAATATTGGGCTGCGGCATGGTGCACCCGAATGTGTTGAAAAATGTCGGTTTTGATCCGGATGAATATCAGGGTTTTGCGTGGGGAATGGGAATCGACCGTATCGCCATGTTGAAATATGGCATGCCGGATTTGCGGGCATTTTTTGATGCCGATATACGCTGGATCCAACATTACGGTTTCCGTCCGCTTGATGTGCCGACGCTTTTTGGCGGTCTCAGCAATTCATAAACTCACACCCGCGTCTTGCGTTTTGAAAAGAGGTTTTGAACAATGAAATTTACTTTGTCCTGGTTGAAAGATCATCTGGAGACAGACGCATCGCTCGGCGAGATTTGTGACCGGCTTACCGATATAGGCCTAGAGGTTGATAGCGTCGATGATCGCAAAAGCTTTGATATTTTTGTAATTGCCAAAGTTTTGACAGCCAAAAAACATCCAGATTCCGATCATTTGCAGATTTTGACTGTCGATACGGGTGAAGATAAGCCACTTCAGGTGGTTTGTGGCGCTCCCAATGCAAAGGCCGGATTGATCGGGGTTTTTGCCCCTCCCGGAGCATATATTCCGGGGCTTGATGTCACATTGTCGGTCGGAAAAATTCGCGGTGTCGAAAGTTTCGGCATGATGTGCTCCGAACGCGAGCTTGAACTTTCAAATGAACATAACGGCATTATAGAACTCGGCTCCGATGCACCTGTCGGCAAATCATTTGCAGCCTATTATGGCCTTAACGATCCGCTGATTGATGTCGGCCTCACACCCAACCGGCCGGATTGTACAGGCGTCTATGGCATTGCCCGTGATCTTGCAGCAAGCGGCATTGGCAAATTGAAGCCGCTTCAAGTTCCCTCTATTTCCGGTGAAGGAGAACCATCGGTCACCGTGTCACTTGATTTTGGTGATACAGCACCTTTGTGTCTCGGCTTTTCATGGCGTGAAATTCGTAATGTTAACAATGTGCAGTCACCCAAATGGATGCAACGCCGTCTTACCGCTATAGGGTTGCGTCCAATCAATGCGCTTGTCGACATGACCAATTACATCACGGTTGATCTCGGCCGTCCGCTTCATGTTTTCGATGCCGATAAGGTAAAAGGAAAACTCACTGTCCGCCGTGGGCAGAAGGGTGATAAACTCCTTGCCCTTAACGGCAAGGAATATGATTTGGGGCCGGATAATTGCGTCATTGCCGATGATAATGGCGTCGAATCCATTGGCGGCATAATGGGCGGTGAAGCAACAGGATGCGACGAAAACACGAAAAATGTTATCATTGAATCGGCTTTGTGGGATCCGCGCAATGTTGCAGCAACGGGGCGCTCTCTCGGCATTGTTTCGGATGCACGTTATCGTTTTGAACGCGGTGTCGATCCAAAATTTATGGAACCGGGACTTGCCTTTGCCACCGAAATGGCCATGAAATTATGTGGTGGCAAGCCGTCAAAAGCCCATACAATCGGGGCAAAGAGTGTGGAACAAAAGGCGATCCGCTTTCCGTTTGCAGAAATCAAGCGTTTGACCGGTCTGGAATTAAGCCATGAAGCGGCAACAACCATATTGCGGCACCTCGGCTTTATGGTGGAAGGTAAAGGCGACGTTGTCACGGTAACGGTACCAACTTGGCGTCCCGATATTGATGGCAAGGCCGATCTCGTCGAAGAGGTTATGCGTATCCATGGTTTGAACAATATCAAGCCGGAACCTTTGGAACGGCCGTCTTCTGTAAGCGGGCAAATTCTCACCACAATACAGATCAGACAACGTTCCGCACGTCGTGCTCTGGCTTGTCGCGGTTTGATGGAAGCAATTACATGGTCTTTCATTTCGGAAAAACAAGCCAAGGCATTTGGCGGCGGCAAGCCTGAATTAAAGCTATTGAACCCGATTGCTGCCGATATGTCGGATATGCGTCCTTCACTGCTTCCCGGACTGATTGCGGCTGCCCAGCGCAATGCCGATCGCGGTTTTCCCGATCTCGGCCTATTTGAAATCTCGGCAACATTCGAGGGCAATACGCCCGAAACACAAAGACGCGTCGCCGGTGGTATCCGCCGCGGTACCTATAAGCTTGATGGTTCCGGCCGTTTTTGGGCAGGCTCTGCCAAACCGGTTGATGTTTTTGATGCCAAGGCCGATGCACTTTGTGTGCTTGATGCTTGCGGTCTTGATGCTTCAAAGGTGCAGATAGAAGCGGGTGCGCCAGAGTGGTATCATCCCGGACGTTCGGGCGTTATCAAATTGGGACCGAAAATTATTCTTGGTACTTTTGGCGAATTTCATCCCGATACGCTCGAAGAACTCGATGTAGCCGGACCGTTGTGCGGTTTTGAGGTCTATATTGACCGTATTCCCGAACCACGCAAGAAGGCAACCAAAACACGCCCGCCTTTGGTGTTGTCGCCATACCAGATGATACGGCGCGATTTTGCTTTTGTTATGGATAAATCGGTTAACGCTGCCACAGTCATTCGCGCGGCAAGTGGAGCCGATAAAAAACTTATCCAGTCTGTCGAGATATTCGATGTCTTCGAGGGTGCGAGCCTTGGTGAAGACAAGAAGTCTATTGCGATCGAAGTGGCAATCCAGCCGCATGAACGCACTTTGACAGATGAAGATATCGAAGCTCTGGCGAAAAAAATTATCGATAATGTTGCGAAATCGACCGGAGCGACATTGCGCCAGTAGTTTTTCTTGATCTTATGGGGCGAGAGAAGAATTTCTATAAAAAGATCGAGGGGCAAAGCTTATTTGCCCCTTCATTTTATCGGGCAATCTCGGAAGAGTATAGTCGTATAAAACCGGCTATTCTCTTTCGAATTTCCGAAATTCGAATATAAAAAAATCGCCTTGAATACTGTTATTCCTGAAATATTTTCGAACCGGATAGTCCTGTCTGACAATGATAGATTTTGTCTTTTTCAGTAAAATCACGAGAACTTTAAAAAACGGAAAGCTTTGTCTTGTCATTGCCGGTAGAAAACAGACAAAAGTTTTCGACGCTTCAGGTGATCAGAGCTAGAAATAGCCGAGGCATGGCTCCAATCGTTCCTGATCAATATGTGTTTCTTGTGTCACTTAAGATCGAGGATTTGTTAACGCGGACGGTCATCCATATTCAGGATTAAAATGCGATTCTCCGGAATTTTTTACTCCGGAATTTTTGGGTCGATTTAAAAAACCGGTTAAACCGTCATTACGGTTTTTGGCCCCTCATTGGTTTGGTGCAGTTTTTCCGTCGGGTAGAACGGGAAACGCCCTTTCTTCAATTCTTTTTCAGGAATATAATTTTTTTATTTGATAGGAGAGCATCGATCTCCCGAATGAGTTCGCCATTATGGAAGAAATTACGAAACCGTATTAAACCGGAAGTTGTCAAATAGCATTTTTACGACATTAAATTTTCGTTTTTTGATCCCGATCAACAATGGATTTCTTCTGATCTGGCGCATGTTGTGATTTCTTCGCTTTACAGTTGACATTTGTTTTCTTCCATATTCTATCTTTTTAAAGAACAAAAACCATCCTTGTCGAAAGTCGGTTAAATGAAAAAAGAAAAACACTATGATCTTTTTGTTATAGGTGGTGGCGTCAACGGTTGTGGTGTCGCTCGCGATGCTGTTGGCCGTGGCTATTCCGTCGGTCTGGCGGAAATGAATGATCTTGCGTCGGGTACGTCCAGTGCCTCTACCAAGCTTATTCATGGTGGTTTGCGCTATCTCGAACAATATGCCTTCCGTCTGGTTAGAGAAGCATTAATGGAACGTGAGGTGATCTGGCACATGGCACCTCATCTTGTTCGTCCTTTGCGCTTTATATTGCCTTATAATAAGGGGTTGCGTCCTGCATGGATGCTGCGTTTGGGCTTATTCATCTATGATCATCTGGGAAGCCGTCATCAGGAACTTTGGCGGACCAAGGTTCTTGATCTTACCAAAGAATATAGTGAATCTCTGAAACCGGGTTTCGTCAAAGGTTTCGAATATTCCGATGCCCGTGTTGATGATGCGCGTCTGGTTGTTGCCAATGCCCGTCATGCGGCAAGACTTGGTGCGGATATTATGGTGCGCACCGAAGTTGTCTCGCTTAAAGCCGATGGCAAGAAATGGAAAATCGGCCTTAAAAACAAATTGAATGGTGAAGAGTGGACAGTTACTGCCGACTATCTCGCAAATATGGCGGGTCCATGGATTAATCACGTTTTGCAGGACGCTTTGGGCTTTAAAGGCCACCCGCCGGTTCGTCTGGTTAAAGGATCGCACATTGTTGTGCCAAAACTTTATCAACATGACCGCGCTTTCATTTTCCAGAACAAGGATGGCCGGATTGTTTTTGCCATTCCTTATCAGGAAGATTTTACACTGATCGGAACAACCGATTGCGATTATAAAGGCGATCCGGCGAAGGTTCATATCAGTGACGAAGAGATTGATTATATCTGTTCGGCTGCAAGTGAATATTTCACCAAGCCGGTTTTGCGCGACTCTATCGTTTGGGCTTATTCGGGTGTTCGCCCGCTTTATGACGATGGCGCTTCAAAAGCACAGGAAGCAACGCGCGATTATGTTTTGAAAGAAATGCGGGAAAATGATGGTCCGATCATGCTGAATGCATTTGGCGGGAAAATCACCACTTTCCGTAAATTGTCGGAAGACGCTCTCGTCTTTATCGAAAAAGCTTTGGGTAAGCGCAAACCTGCATGGACTGCCGAAGTCAGCCTGCCGGGTGGCGATTTCCCACACGATTCGCTTTCAGTCATGGAAGCGAGAGTAGCCAGTATTTTGCCCGATCTTGATGAAAAAACCCATCGCCGTCTGGCAAGAAATTATGGCACAGAAGCCCTGGAAATTTTTGACAATGGCAAAAAAGACAAGGGGCAACATTTTGGACATGGCCTTTATGAGGCCGAGGTTCAATGGATGATGCGTGAAGAATGGGCAAAGGATGTCGACGATGTCTTGTGGCGTCGCTCGAAACTTGGCCTCTATTTTAATGACAAAGAAAAAGAAGCTTTAAGACAATACCTTGAAAAACATAAAACCGTCTAAAAGGTTCGCCGTCTACTGAAGTAAAGCGGGTCAGACTGCAAACCAGGGGAGGAAACATGTCTGATGTGAATACTTTACGTGATGAATGCGTTGCGGAATTCGCCGGCACATTTTTATTTCTGGCACTCGGAATGGGGTGCGTTGCAGGATTAAAATTGGCCGGCGCCGCTTATGGACAATGGGAAATCAGCATTATTTGGGGGTTGGCTGTTGCACTTGCAGCCTATCTGACAGGGGGTGTTTCGGGGGCTCACCTCAATCCTTCGGTCACTTTTGCACTGGCTTTCTTTGCAAATTTTCCAAAACAAAAAATATTGCCTTACATCATTTCGCAATTCTTGGGTGCGTTTGCCGCAGCCGCCGTTGTCTATGGACTTTACTATAATCTCTTCTCGGCAAAAACACTTGATACAGCCGGTGTTTTTACCACTTTTCCAAATCCACACATCTCACTCCTGCAAGCCTTTATGACAGAGTTTTTTATCACGGCTGTTCTGGTGGCGGTGATTTTAGGTTTGAGTGATGATGGCAACGGTTTACCGCGTGGTGCGCTGGTTGCGTTTCTTGTCGGGGTTCTGGTTGCCGTCATCGGGGGTGCTTTCGGTCCGCTGACGGGATTTGCAATGAATGCCGCACGTGATTTGGGCCCAAGACTCTTTGCTTATGTCGCCGGTTGGGGGAATAGCGTCATGACAGGAAATAGGGAAATTCCGTATTTTCTCGTTCCGCTTATTGCTCCTGTCATCGGAGGATGTGTGGGTGCTGCCTTCTATACGAAACTGATCGGCGAGCCTCTTGCCCGCAGACAATCACGATAATTGGCAAAATCATTGCCAAAATAATTGGTCATTTTTCTATAGGACAGGGAGGCTTTTATGGCCGAAAAGAAATATATAGTCGCGTTGGATCAAGGTACGACCAGTTCGCGCACTTTGGTGCTTGATCATGATGCCAACATTGTCAGTGTCGCTCAACGTGAATTTACCCAGATATATCCCCATCCCGGCTGGGTCGAACATGATGCACGCGAGATATGGGCAACACAAAGTTCAACCTTGACAGAGGCTCTCGCAAAAGCCGGCATCAGTTCGGATGAAATTGCAGCAATCGGAATTACCAATCAGCGTGAAACGACCGTTGTTTGGGAAAAAGCAACCGGCAAACCGGTTTATAATGCCATTGTCTGGCAGTGTCGGCGCACCACAGATATTTGTGCAAGACTTAAAAAAGAAGGGCTCGAGGATTACATCAGACAAAATACCGGTCTTGTCATCGACCCTTATTTCTCCGGAACAAAAATCGCCTGGATATTGGAAAATGTGGAGGGTGCAAGGCAGAAAGCCGATAATGGCGAATTGCTCTTCGGCACGATTGATACCTGGCTCATCTGGAATATGACGCAAGGGCGCGTTCACGTTACCGAATATACCAATGCCTCGCGCACTATGCTCTTCAATATCCATAAACTGGACTGGGACGAAACAATGCTCAAAGCATTGAATATTCCCCGTTCCATGCTGCCGGAAGTCAAAGCATCTTCCGAAATCTACGGCCAAACCAATATCGGCGGGCGCGGTGGTACACGTATTCCCATTGCTGGTGCCGCCGGTGACCAGCAGGCAGCATTGTTCGGTCATATCTGTGTTGAAGAGGGGCAGGCCAAAAACACTTACGGAACCGGTTGTTTCATGTTGATGAACACCGGCAAAAAAGCGGTCAAATCAACCCATGGTCTGGTCACAACACTCTGCTGTGACGCACAAGGAAAACCTGCTTATGCTTTGGAAGGCTCGATCTTTGTGGCTGGAGCTGCCATCCAGTGGCTTCGTGACGAACTGAAGTTTTTTACTGATTCTGAAGATTCGGAATATTTTGCCGAAAAAGTGGGAACTTCGAATGGCGTTTATGTGGTGCCGGCATTTACCGGTCTTGGCGCACCTTATTGGGACCCGTTTGCCCGTGGTGCCATTTTGGGCCTGACAAGGGGCGTCAACCGCAACCATATTACCCGCGCAACTCTGGAATCGATTGCCTATCAGACAAAAGATGTTCTCACCGCCATGTTGGCAGATGCAAAGACAGATCTGAAGACGTTGCGTGTTGATGGCGGAGCTGTCGCCAACAACTTTCTTATGCAGTTTCAATCCGATATTTTGCAAAAACCGGTTGAACGCCCGCATATATTGGAAGTGACAGCATTCGGCTCGGCTTATCTTGCCGGCCTTGCAGTCGGCTATTGGTCGAGTTTGGATGAATTGCGAAAGGTTGCAACAATAGAACGTGTCTTCAAACCTTCCAAAGATGTGGCAAAACAGGAAAAACGTTATGCCGGCTGGAAAAAGGCTGTCGAGCGGGCATGTTCATGGGATTCGGTTGTTGAATGAAAGCCGCAGGCAACAGAAACGGCTAGTTTAGAAAGCTGTTTAAAGAACCTGAAAACATAAAAAAGAAAGGCACGTAAAATCTTTACGTGCCTTTCAAATTTAAACAAAGTCTGAATTATCTGCAACGTGCTTCGAATACTTTGCCGTTACGATCGCGATAATGGCAGTAACGAACGTGATTCTTTGTGCGTGAATAGCCGATAAGGCCACCGGCAACAGCACCAATAGCAGCACCAGCGGCAACAGCTTTGCCACCGTGACCGAATGCAGCGCCACCCAAAGCACCAAGAGCAGCACCACCGGCACCCCACTTGGCAACTGTTTTCTCGTTTTGTGTACAAGCAACAGTTGAAAAGGCAAACATCAAAACGATAAATAAAGAACACAATTTTTTCATGGTTTTACTCCAGAACCCTCAATGTGTTCCTATATAGCACAGTCAAAATCGCACGGCTCTAAAAATAGTTAATGTTCTATTAAAAATCGTTCTTTTCATTGCAGATATGCAACAGATGCGACAAAGGGAGAGAGACGATGAGAAAAATACAAAAAATTGGCGAAGAAATTTTTCAATTATAACAATAAAAACAACAGTAAGTTTAGAAAAAGTTATTTCCTTCGTGAAGAAAAAGACATTTCATTTATGTGGAATTTTCAAGAATAGTGTCACGCTTTATAGCTTAACGGTTCAATGAATGGCGTCAAAATGTCAAGAAATAAGAAACAGCTTATTGAAATGACAGAATGCGTATTATTGAAATGAACTAAATCAGGATGATCGTTGCAAGCAATTTTCAAAGTCTACACGAATAGAGAATCCAAAATAAAGGGCGCTGTTTTGACCGGCGCCCGTTTTATTTGCGAATTCCGAACAAAAAATTCTGTCTTCAGATTTTTATATCTTTTTTGTAATTCTTCGTATTCTTGGCAAATTGCCCATGGGGACGGAAGCGCCACAAATAGGAAGGCAAAACAGCTTCCATTGCTCTTGGCTTAATGCCGACGCCTTCCAATGTCCGCCCTTCAAGCTTTGCTTCTTCCGAAACAATACAGTCTTTTTTGAGCATTTTGATCTGCTCGGATGTTGTCACCGTCGGAATCATCGGAATTTTTCCAAGGAGCCCGAAAATTCCGCCGATGAGGCTTCCAATTCCGAAGGGCACGGAAACCAGAGCTTTTTTCCGCATGATAACTTTGAGCATTTCTTCAATAGCATGCCGATAGGTTATGACTTCTTTGCCACCCAGTTCATAAACCTTGCCTGCCGGAATATGTCCTTCAATTGCCGCAACAACGAAATTGGCAATATCGCCCACATAAACCGGTTGCAGTTTTGTCTCGCCACCGCCGAACATTGGCAACATCCATGTGAAGCGTGACATATCGGCGAGTTTGTTAAAGAAGGAATCTTCCTGACCGAAAATCACCGAGGGCCGCATGATAATGGCACCTTTATGGGCTTTTTGAACGGCCTGTTCGCCAAGCGCTTTGGTTTTCGGATAGGACAGATTGGAATTGATATCGGCATTCAAGGCCGACATATGAATGAGAGGAATACCGGCACTTGCTGCAAGTTCGGCAACATTTTTTGCACCTTCAACTTGCACATTTTTATAATTGTTTTTGCCTTGCGAATAAAGAAGGCCGGGCAGAAACACGGCCGCATCGGCGTCAATCAGCGCACGCGCAACAGATTCACGGTTACGCACATTGGTCTTCATCATTTGGGTTTGACCAACTTCACCAATTTGTAACATATAATAGGCAACTTCCGGCCGACGCACAGCGATGCGAACCCGATAGCCACGTTTTGTCAATGTTTCGACCACATGGCGACCGACAAAACCTGAACCACCAAACACGGTAATGAGTTTCGGGTATTGATAAAGTTCGGTACTGAGCGTCATAGGGTGCACTCCTCAAAAATCTTCAATCTTTGCCTTTATATGGTTTAGCTTGTTTTGGCTCGAACGCAAGTCTTTTGAACTATTCTCATTAAATGTTGAAGTGATTAACAGTCGTTTTATTCCGGTGGTGTCCCATTTTTCTTCAAAAAGTCACCCGCCATATAAAGTGAACCCGCAACAAGAATGGTTCTTTGAGGTGTGAGACCGGAAATTTTTTGGAAAGCATCTTCAAGAGAGGTCGTGGTTTCAGCTTTCAAACCGGCTGATCGGACAACTTTAGCCAATTCTTGAGGCGCGACACCACTATCACTCAACAAGACCGGTACAGTGTAAACTTTGTCGACAAGTCCTTCGAGTTCTTTGAAATAGTGGAAGGAATCTTTTGTATTGATCATACCGGCAACCATTGTCACCGGTCCCACTCCTTTTTCTTTCCAATGCCTGATTTCTTGTGCAATGACTTTCGCGCCTGCCGGATTATGCCCGCCATCAAGAAAAACTGTCATCGTTTTTGGCAAGGAATCAATCAGTTTGCCGCTTTTGATGCGCTGCATTCGCGCGGGCCAGACAATATTTTGCATGGCTTTGGCAATATCCTGATCGGTCAATTTGAAACCGGCATGGAGGACAGCTTCAATGGCGCTCGCTGCATTGCTGATTTGATGGTCCCCGCGAAGCGAGGGAAGCGGAAGTTCTTTAAGGCCCTCTTCATTTTGGAAAACCATATGCCCATGGTCATTATAGGCCTCAAAATCCTGACCATAAATGACGAAAGGAGCATGGCGCTTCTGTGCAATGCTTGTTAAAACGTCGATAGCACCATCGCTTTCCTGCTTGCCGATAACAAGCGGGACACCTTCTTTGATAATGCCGCCCTTTTCGAAAGCGATCTTTTCGACTGTATTACCGAGCAAAGCAACATGATCGAGCGATATCGGCATAATAAGAGAAACAGCCGGCTTTTTAATGACGTTGGTTGCGTCGAAACGCCCACCCAGCCCCACTTCAAGTATAACGGCATCTGCCGGATGTTCAGAAAAAAGCAGAAAGGCAACAGCCGTCAACAATTCGAAAACTGTAATCGGTTGGTTCCGATTGGCTTTTGTGACCCGTTCTATTGCATCGGCAAGAGTATCATTATCAACAAATTTGCCGCCACCTTTTCCACCCAAGCGGTAGCGTTCGTTCCAATGAACAAGATGGGGAGATGTATGGACATGAACGCTATATCCGGCACTTTCAAGAAGCGCACGGCAAGCCGCTGCCGCTGACCCTTTTCCATTGGTGCCCGCAATATGGATAATTGGCGGCAATTTCAAATGTGGATTGCCGAGATTTTCCAAAAGCCGCGAGATACGGTCGAGCGAAAGGTCAAACCCTTTCGGATAGCGCTTGAGAAGGCTATTGATAAGCGTGTCTACCCGATTTTCGGTCATTTCAATTCAAGCAGCTTTACTACCGTGATGTTTGCCAGAATGATGTTCTGGGGCCGGCAATTTCATCATCAGCCGCAAAAGTTTGGCAATGGTCGATTTCAACTCAAGCCGTGAGACCACCATATCTACCATACCATGTTTGAGAAGATATTCGGCGCTCTGGAAACCTTCCGGCAGCTTTTCGCGAATGGTTTGTTCGATCACACGGGGACCGGCAAAACCGATCATCGCACCGGGTTCTGCTATATGAACATCACCCAGCATGGCATAAGAAGCGGTAACACCACCGGTCGTCGGATTGGTCAAAACAACAATATAAGGAAGCTTTGCATCTTTCATCATTTCAACTGCAACAGTCGTGCGCGGCATTTGCATGAGAGAAAGTGTGCCTTCCTGCATACGGGCTCCGCCAGAGGCTACAAAGAGCACCAAAGGCCGTTTTTCCTGAATGGCTGTTTCAAATGCTTTGATAATGGCCTCACCTGCCGCCATACCAAGCGAGCCACCCATAAAGGCAAAATCCTGCACAGTGGCTATAATAGGGAGGCCTTCAATGGTGCCGCGTGCATTCATAATATCGTCGTCAACACCGAGTTTCGAACGATAATCTTTCAAACGGTCAATATAGCGCTTTTCATCGCGGAATTTCAGCGGGTCGATGACAACTTTCGGATTTTCTAAAAGTTCATAGGCACCATCGTCGAAAAAGCTTTCCAGACGGGCTTTTGCAGGTATGCGCATATGGTAGCCCGAGTTCGGAACGACATATTGGTTTTTTTCGAGATCTTTGTGAAAGACCATTTCACCGCTGGCAGGGTCTTTCACCCATAAATTTTCTGGCATCTCACGACGACCAAACATCGAGTTGATCTTCGGACGAACATAATTGGTAATCCAGTTCATCTATGTCACCTTATCCTGTTTGTTGGCAAAGCTTCAATTCAGCCTTTTCTGGCTTCCAATACACCTGCACTCAATTGCTTTACAAGGTCACTTGCCGCTTTTGCCGCATCACCTTTCGGGTGGCCATTTTCATCAAGAGTAGAAGCAATGGCGTTGACAATTGCACTTCCGACCACAACACCATCAGCAGCGCGACCAATTTTTGCTGCCTGTTCTCCGGTTTTGATACCGAAACCGACAGCAATCGGTAAAGACGTGTGTTTTTTAATATTTTCCACCGCTTTGGCTACAATATCGGTGTCGGGCAGGGCTTGACCTGTAATGCCGGTCATCGAGACATAATAGACAAAACCGGAAGTGTTTTCCAGTACTTTTGGCAGCCGTTTATCATCGGTTGTCGGCGTTGCCAGACGAATGAAATTGATACCCGCTTTGACGGCAGGCAAGCAAAGTTCGTTATCCATTTCCGGCGGCAAATCAACAACAATCAAACCGTCAATATCGGCTTTTTTGGCGTCAACCAGAAATTGATCCACCCCATGAACATAGATCGGATTATAATATCCCATCAACACAATTGGCGTGGTCTGGTCGGTTTTGCGGAATTCACTAACGAGTTTTAAAGTTTTATTGAGTGTCTGTCCGGCTTTCAAAGCGCGGATACCCGCCGCCTGAATGGTCGGACCATCCGCCATCGGGTCGGAAAATGGCATTCCAAGCTCGATAATATCGCTACCGGCTTTTGGAAGTGCTTTCATAATTTCAAGTGAAGTGTCAAAATCGGGGTCCCCTGCCATCATATAGGTCACAAGAGCAGGACGATTGTTATTCTTGGCTTTTTGAAATGTTTCTTTGATACGTGTTGTCATAGCCGCTCTCTCAAACTCACATATTCATGCCAAGAAGTGTTCCGACAGTGTGCACATCCTTGTCACCACGACCGGAAAGATTGACAATAATAATCTGTTCTTTATCCATCTTCGGCGCTTCCTTGATGGCTTGCGCAACAGCATGCGAAGATTCGAGCGCCGGTATAATGCCTTCAAGACGTGTCAAAAGCTGGAAGGCTTCCAATGCTTCTGTGTCAAGAATCGGCACATATTCAACACGCCCCTTATCTTTGAGCCATGAATGTTCGGGCCCCACACCCGGATAATCAAGACCTGCCGAAATCGAATGGCCTTCAAGAATCTGGCCGTCATCATTCTGGATAAGATAGGTACGATTGCCGTGCAGAACGCCTGGACTTCCGGCCGTCATGGAAGCGCAATGCTCGTTCCCTTTAAGGCCACGCCCACCTGCTTCAACGCCGATGATTCTGACAGTTTTATCGTCAAGGAAGGGGTAGAAGAGGCCAATCGAATTCGAACCACCGCCAACGGCAGCAATCAGCAGATCGGGAAGGCGACCTTCGCGCTCGAGGATTTGCTCTCTTGCTTCTTTGCCAATGACTGACTGGAAATCCCGAACCATTTCCGGATAGGGGTGCGGGCCTGCGGCAGTGCCAATCAGATAATAGGTGTCGCGGACATTGCTTACCCAATCGCGCAAAGCTTCATTCATGGCGTCTTTCAATGTGCCGTTACCCGCTTTAACAGCGTTAACCTTGGCGCCCAGAAGTTCCATGCGGAAAACATTGGGTTTTTGCCGTTCGACATCGGTCGAACCCATATAGACAACACAAGGCAGGCCAAAACGCGCACATACGGTAGCTGCTGCAACACCGTGTTGTCCGGCGCCTGTTTCGGCAATGATACGGGTTTTGCCCATGCGGCGCGCAAGCAGAATTTGTCCCAGACAATTGTTGATTTTGTGGCTGCCGGTGTGGTTCAGATCTTCCCGTTTCAAATAGATTTTCGCACCGCCAAGATGCTTGGTCAAACGCTCGGCATAATAAAGTTTCGATGGACGACCTGCATAATTGGTGGAAAGATTTTTCAGTTCGATATTGAAAGCCGGGTCATCCTTGGCTTCGTTATATGCTTTCTCCAATTCCAGAATAAGCGGCATCAAGGTTTCGGCAACAAAACGCCCGCCATATATACCGAACATCCCCGCTTCATCTGGGCCTGTTTTAAAGGAATTGATTTCAGCCGACTTTTCCACGTCAGTCTCCTTAATTTTCAACGGCTTTTTTGACAGAATCAAAAAAACCTTCAATCAATTTTATGTCCTTAACACCGGGAGCACGTTCAACGCCACTTGAAATATCAAGAATGTCAGGGGAAGCTATTCTGATGGCTTCTTTAACATTTTGCGCGTTCAACCCACCCGAAAGCACGGTTTGACAGTCTTCGTCAAGCGTCTTTAAAAGCGACCAGTCGAAAGAAATTCCGTTCCCGCCAGGTAATTGTGAGCCTTCGGGAGCTTTGGCGTCAAATAAAAATATATCCACCAAACCACGATAGGCAGCGACCTCATTAAAATCCGATTGTTCACGAATAGAGAAGGCTTTGATAATCGGCAAACCATAAGTGGTTGCAAGCTGTTTCACGCGTTCGGGTGATTCATGGCCATGAAGCTGGAGAATATCGGGATGGACATTCGCGACGATTTTCGAAAGCATTTCATCATCGGCATCGACCGTGACAGCAACGAGTTTCACCGGCTTTTTGATGAGCGGGCGCAATTGCTCTGCCTCTTCAATTGAAAGATGACGCGGGCTTTTGGCAAAAAAGATAAAGCCGATATAATGCGCACCGTTGTCGATGGCAGCGTTTATTGCTTCAGGTGTTTTCAACCCGCATATTTTTATAAGAGGCTTCATAATCTCTTGTTGTCACAAAAGTCGGATAAAGTCGAGAAGATGTTGAAATTGTCGGTAATCTATCTCGTTATTGACTGATTTTTTTAGACAGGCTTTTGTGGAGATAGGTCATCATTGCCGCAGCAAAAAGCGGCGTCAGCAAGTTCAGCACCGGCACAGAAACAAAAAGTGCAATGATAACACCGCCACAAAATACATAAATCGCATTCTGTTTATAGAATCGGCGGGAGTCAGGCTCTGTGCGGTGTCGGCAGGCGGCAAATTCGAAATATTCGCGGCCAAGAAGATAGCCATTGATCACATAGAAAGCGACGAGATTGACGCCGGGGAAGAAATAGAGAATCAGCGCAATGATATTACCGACAATGCTCAAAGCCAGAAATTTCAGCGAGATGACAAGCGAACGGCCAAGCGGCATTGCAACGCCCAGCGGATCGTCAGGATAATCTGTTTTTTCGATAATTTCGGCCGCATCATCCATAAAATAACCACCGATCAGTGATGTAATCGGGGCAATCAAGAGTGCCATAAGCAGAGCGAGCCCCACCGAAAGACAATGACGGCAACAAATCCGAGCCAGCCCGCCCAGTCGGGAAAATCGGGCATATATTGTTGCAGGAATGGCCAAACATAATAAAGGAATAATTCGCGCAAGCAGAACCATAAAATTGCCAATAAAAGCAATGTTGCGCTCAATGCTTTCCAAAGCATTGAACGGTATGGCGGGGTAAATAGGCGCGAGAAAGCGCGATAGGCTGCGTCAAAAATCATGGGGATATAGATAGAAAGCAGGCAAAAAGAAACAAGAGGGGCTTTAGCTCTCTGGTCTTTTGTGTTCTGAACGAGTAATGAGCGAGGGAGAATAAAATACGGAGAGAGCGAGATGGCACACTATGATGTTTTGGCAATCGGCAATGCAATTGTCGACGTGATTGCCCGTACGGACGAAGATTTTCTGGTCAATAACGGTATCATCAAAGGGGCAATGAATTTGATTGATGCAAAACGTGCCGAACTTCTCTATTCGCGTATGGGGCAGGCGGTCGAAACATCGGGCGGCAGTGCAAGCAATACCGCCGCCGCACTTGCAAATCTCGGTGGAAAGGCTGCTTTTATGGGTAAAGTTGCAGCCGATCATTTGGGGCAGGTTTTTGCCCATGATCTGCGTGGCCAAGGTGTAGTTTATGATACGCGGCCTCTGGAAGGTCGTGCGCCGACTGCCCGTTGCATGATTTTCAATACACCCGACGGTGAACGCTCCATGAATACTTATCTTGGAGCTTGTGTCGAATTCGGACCGGAAGATGTCGAAGCAACGAAAGTTGCCAATTCCAAAGTGATTTATTTTGAAGGTTATCTGTGGGACCCGCCACGTGCAAAACAGGCTATGCGATTGGCTGCAAAAATAGCCCATGAAAATGGAAAACAGATGGCAATTACTCTTTCTGATTCCTTCTGTGTAGATCGTTATCGGGGTGAATTTCTCGAACTCATCCGCACAGGCACGGTCGATATTGTGTTTTCGAACGAATCGGAACTGCTTTCACTTTATGAGACATCGTCATTCGATATGGCAATTACCGCTATTCGTAACGACGTTCGCGGCTTTGCCTGCGTCACACGCAATGCCAAAGGCTCCATTATAACATCGCGGCAGGAAACGTTCACGGCCGGTATCTATCCGGTTGAACGGGTTGTCGACCAGACAGGCGCCGGCGATGTTTACGCTGCCGGTTTTCTCTACGGCTATACCAATGATATGTCGTTTGTAGATAGCGCACGGCTTGGCGCACTTTGTGCCAGTGCCATTATCCAGCAAACCGGCCCCCGCGCACAATTTTCGTTAAGAGACGTCGCAACGCAAGCGGGGCTTATCCAGGCCGGATAAGTTGGATGATACTTATTCGGACGGCGGGTTTTTAACCTATCTTCCGTGCGTAGCAATAGCGTTGGAGCATGAGCTTTTAAAGCGCGCAATATGCCCGACAGTAATTGGGTGAGTGAAAGAATAGTCTGAAAAACAAAGGGTTCCTTCTTGTCGACAAGAAGGAACCCTTTGAATTTATGTTCACCGATGCAAAATAGCGATTCTGGCAAAGTGTAAAACAAGTGTGGGGGGATAAATCAGCTTTGCCCGCTTTTGCCGTTTTCCGTGAACGCTTGGTTTTCCATGAACATTTAGTTTTCTATGAAAGCTTGGGTTTTCTATGAACACTTATTGGTTGAGACTGTTCGAAATTGCATTGAACATCAATGAAGCTTCAAGTGGCTCGGCAGAAAAAGATGGTTCGGCTTTTTCCCATGTCGACCACTGGACAAACACCATATTCTCCTGCTGGTTGACGACGAGCATCTGCCCGTAAATTCCCAAGCCCCACATTGTTTCCGAACTGCTCAGACCAAGTTTTGGCGAAATATTTTCTGCTGATTGAGGCACGGCATTGTTCCACCATTCAAACCCGTAACTTCCTTCCGGATGATTTTCCGTAACGGAATTTGTTGCTTTGTTCCATGTGCGCGCATTAACAACCCAATGATCAGGCAGTATCGTTTTGCCTTCGGGAAGGAAACCGTTATAAAGTACAAATTGTCCGAATTTTCCCCAATCTTCCAGTGTCGCATTGAAACCGTGAGCGCCGGTATCATGCTTTCCTTTTTGATAGCTGTGCCATACACCGTCACTGACCATACCGTAAGGTTTCCAGATTTTTTCCTGTAAATATTGGGCAAGGGGCATCTTCACAGCTTTTTCCAAAGTGTCGCCTAAAAGCCAAGCACCACCTGATGAATATGACCACACTTTCCCCGAAGCTGCGTATTTCACGCGTTTTTTGTTGATCACAAGGTCATGGACGCAAGAATAGGCATTGTCCAAAGCTTCACATTGGGTAAGTTTGGCAAAATCGGAATTATCATCTTCATAATTTTCATCCCATTTGACACCGGATGTATGTTGCAACAATTCTCTTATGGTTACATTTGCCCACACAGTGTCTTTAACGTCGGGATTATAGCGAACGACCTTATCATCAAGGGATTTGATCTTTCTTTCTTTGAGAGCTACGCCGACAAGGGTTGAAACGACGGATTTACCGACAGATCGGGATGTCCACAAAGTTTGGGGGGTATTGCCGCGGCCGTAAAATTCCAACACCACAACGCCATTTTTTATCACCATTAATCCGGCGATCTTGTTGCGCGCTACATATTCCTGAAGATTATAGGAATGGCCATCAACAGTGTAGGAAACGCTCGACATATCGCGGATTTGTCGCATCAATGGACGAGGGGTCGCGTGTTTGAAGACATCACCGGGATAGGCGCGATAATCATTGCGAAAGCCGATCATCCGGTCTTCCATGTTCCATTTCAACATGTTTTTCACATCTGGCAGTTTTGCATCCACCGGTGTGGGACATTCTGTAAGTTCCGGCACTCCGCAAGGGGAGCTCGCATAAGCATTCGGAAATAAACTAAGCCCCGCCAATATGACGCTTAATCCAAATAATTTCGTTTTCATTCTTTCCAATATCCTTTTTAATAACTTTTAAATTATGTAAGTTTCCAATAGCGTATTAGTAGTACGCTTCCAATTATCAACATATTATAAAAAGACAATTTTGATAAAAATTACGAAATGTAAATTTATCGGAATAGAATTATTACCGTAAAGATTCTCCGTTCATGAAAAAAATGTTGCTATTTTTTCGCCTAGTTTTTTAGCAACTTCTTCTTTGTTCATTTTCGGCCACGCTTCGACAGCGTTACGGCTCACACATGAAATTCTGTTATAATCTCCCCCCATAATGCTGTTTCCATCTTTATCGACAGAAACATCGTTGGCCAGAATGAAATCGGCGCCTTTTCTATCAAGCTTCTTTTTCGCATTTTCGATAAGATCATTGGTCTCTGCGGCAAAACCGACAACGAGTTTCGGCCGGTTTGCAGCATGGCCGATTGTGGCAAGAATATCCGGATTTTCGACCATTGTTAATGTGGGAGCAGATTGGCCTGATTGTTTCTTGATTTTTTGCGTAGCACTTTCGGCGCTGCGCCAATCGGCAACGGCGGCAACAAATATGGCAGCATCGGCAGGCAAGGCGCGTTTGACCGCATCAAGCATCTCCATTGCCGTTTCAACATGAATTGTTTCAACACCATACGGGTCGGGAATACTGACGGGTCCGGAAACGAGTGTGACACGGGCGCCAAGATGGTGGAGTGCTGTGGCAATTGCGTGCCCCTGTTTACCGGAAGAGCGGTTGGCAAGATAGCGTACCGGATCTATCGGTTCGTGGGTAGGGCCGGATGTAACAATGATATGTTTGCCCGACAGCGGTTTTTCCGAAAACCCGATAATGGATTCGACAGTCGCAACAATTTCGAGCGGTTCGCTCATACGCCCCCGTCCGGCTTCACCCCGTTCGGCCATCTCTCCACGATCGGGACCAATCATTTTGATTCCGTCTGCGAGTAAACGCTCGACATTGCGTTGTGTTGCCGGATGGTTCCACATTGCCGGATTCATCGCCGGTGCGATAAGAACCGGTGAATTGGCCGCAAGGAGGACAGCGCTCGCAAGATCATCAGCAATACCATTTGCCATTTTTGCAATCCGGTCTGCTGTCGCAGGGGCAACAACAATCAGGTCGGCAGAGCGGGCGAGCCTGATATGGCCAATATCATGTTCATCCTGGCGTTGAAAAAGATCGGTAAAAACATGGCCGCCCGAAAGGCTACCCGCTGCAAGCGGAGTTACAAATTCTGTTGCCGCTTTGGTCATCACAACAGTAACATTTGCTCCCCGCTCTTTTAGTCGGCGAATGAGATCAAGCGCTTTATAAGCCGCAATGCCTCCCGTTATAATGAGGACTATTGTTTTTGATTGCAATGATCGCACTTCTTTGGCGCTGGGTTTTTCCGGAAATATTTCATCATTATTGCCGGACATCAATAAATGTCGCGCTTCTTCTTCCATGGAACGTTTGTTTTTTGCAGCGTTGAGACGAAGTTTTTCCTTCGCTTCATCCGGTAAATTGCGAATTGTGATACTCGCCATAAAAACCTCTTATGCAATCAGAAGATGAAATCAATGCAATCAAAATTTTATCCGGTTTATCCCTTTCAAACAATCATAGCAAGTGCATCAACCGGATTTATTTTATTCCTCATTCGTTTTTCATGCGTCATTGTTTTTGGGTTTATTATGTGTCGTTAATTATAATATTAAAATGATTTTCAAAATTTTATGAGTGAAGTCTCTTATCTGATATATAAAACTCGCTCTTATCTTGTCTCTTATAATGATGTAATTGAAGAATTCATCCATATGGGGAAAATATATGCGTTGTTTTGTTCCATGGTTGCTTTCATTTTTATTGATATTGATCACGTTGAATGAAGCGACATGGGCTGAAACACCGTCTTCTAACGGAAGCGGGTTTGCCGTTACTGATGATGGCTGGATATTGACCAATGCACATGTTGTTAAAGGGTGCCAACGCGTGGAGATCAGCAATACAGGACAAGCAGAAGATATCCGCTTCGATTCTCACGATGATCTTGCCTTGATAAAGGCACCGGCGGGAGTCAAAACGCAGGCACTGTTTTTAAGACGCGATACCATCCGCTTAGGCGAAGATATTATTGCACTCGGTTTTCCATTGGATGGTCTTTTATCAGATTCGATCAAAATGACGACCGGCAATGTCAACGCCCTTTCGGGACTTGAAAATGATGCGCGTTATTTACAGGTATCAACACCTATTCAGCCTGGCAATTCAGGTGGACCAGTCATTGACAGGCATGGTCACGTTATCGGTATAACCACTGCTGTGTTATCGAAAAACTATGCCGATCAAAACGGATTTATTGCACAAAATGTCAACTTCGCACTGAAAGCAAGCGTTGCTGCGATATTCATGGAAGCACAAGGCTTAACAGTCTCCTATGCCGACGATGATAAAGGGGCACCTGTTCCTTCAACTGCGGATATTACCGAAAAAGCAACGCCTTCGGTTTTTAAAATTTTGTGTTACGCCTCGACACCCGCCAACGAGTCCAATCAGACCTTGAACCAGCCATTGCCTCAGTCCAATCCGCCTACCGGTGTTCAGGGCAATGTTAACGTACTACCCGTTAATCCGCCTACCGTAACGTTCATTAATCAAAATAATTATGATGCGATCGGGTTTGATTACCGGTCTGCAAAACATGTGAGTTTCGATAATTGCTTAGAAATGTGCGAAAATGACGGGCGTTGTCAGGCACTTACCTACCACAAACGTCTCCATGCCTGTATGCTGAAATATGATGTTGTTGCCCTTATTCGCAATAAAGACGCCGCTGCAGCCTTTATCTCGAGTAAAAGGGATCGCGTTAAAATAACCGATTTTATGGCTTTGAGTAATATGGATATTACGGGTGGTGATTATACTTATATCGAAAATACCGATTATTTTTCCTGTTTTATAGGATGTATTGCAGATCAGCGTTGTATAGCTTTTTCATTTATCCCTAGGAAAAAGCAATGCTGGCTCAAAGACCATATGGGAACGCCAAGGGCCAAAAAGGGCGTCGAGCTGGGCGTTAAATAACAGTTTTCAAAGAATCCTGCATTCCAATTTCATACAGGCATATTGGCCGGACGGTTATCATAAGGCGTCACAAAAATATCGCGCAATTGAATGGTTCAAGGCGCAATCAAACCTGATGACAACCGTTTATTGATTAAAAACCATAGTATGTCGACTATGGTGTTTTGATGATGTGTTGAGCGGCGTGAAATGGCACGCCGCCAAAGTTTCATAAAAATGAAAAAGTTCCTCGTCTTTCCAACTTTTCTTTAAACGACGAGTTTGTAAGTGATGATCACCATGCAAACAGCGATTAGAATGACAGCATATCGGCCAAAACGGTTTTGTTTTCCCTGCATCAGGGCAAATCTCTTCAGTGTATCATCATCAAGATGAAGGCCTTCCTGCGCCATTTTATCGGCACCCTTCTGGATGCGTTCGACGCTTCGGACAAGTTCCGGTGTTCTGCGGGCAAAAGTAAGGAGCGATTGCGCACCCTCGGTCAAATCTTTTGCCATGCCGATGGGCCCCAAATTTTTTGTGATCCACTCTTTTACAACCGGTTCGGCTGCTTTCCACATATTGAAATGCGGATTAAGCGAACGGGAAACACCTTCCACAACCACCATGGTTTTTTGTAACAGCAAAAGTTCCGGCCGTGTTTGCATGTCGAAAAGTTCGGTCACTTCAAAAAGCAGGGTCAGCAGTTTTGCCATTGAAATTGTTTCGGCCGATTGACCGTGGATCGGTTCGCCGATGGCGCGGTTGGCCTGCGCAAAGCTTTCCATATTTTGGTGGGGCGGCACATAGCCGGCTTCAAAGTGCACATTGGCAACACGCCGATAATCACGGGTAATAAAGCCATATAAAATTTCGGCAAGAAAACGTTTTTCCTGTTTGCCGAGCCTTCCGGTAATGCCCAAATCGACAGCGACAATACAACCGTCTTTATCAACAAAGAGATTTCCCGGATGCATATCGGCGTGAAAAAAACCGTCTCGCAATGTGTGTTTCAGAAAGGATTGCATGAGCGTGACAGCAAGCGCATTGAGATCGAAACCGGCGGCTTTAAGCCCCTCGATATCCGACATTTTGATGCCGTCAATCCATTCCATGGTCAGAACATCGCGCCCCGTACGCTCCCAATCGACTGTCGGAACACGAAAGCCTTTGTCATTTTGTGTGTTCTCGGCAATTTCAGAAAGAGCCGCCGCCTCAAGGCGCAAATCCATTTCAATTTTTGTGGTCTGTGCCAATGTGTCAACAACGCTTACCGGCTTTAGTCGGCGGGATGCCGGCACGTAGCGTTCCTGCATTTCCGCTGCGAGATAAAATCCTTCAAGATCTTTGGCAAATCTCCGCCTTACACCGGGTCGGATAACTTTGACCGCGACTTTACGCAGACTCCCGTCGGGGTTTCTCACCGTTGCGGGGTGAACTTGCGCCATCGAGGCGGCTGCAATTGCCGGACCGAACTCGACAAAAAGATCATCTATTTTGCGGCCGAGCGACCCTTCGATTTGGGCAACAGCCTGCTCATGAGGAAAGGTATCAACATGATCTTGTAGCCGCGACAGATCTTTTGCAACTTCCGAGCCGACAATATCAGGACGTGTTGCAAGAAACTGACCGAGCTTGATATAGGAAGGCCCGAGTTTGTTTATTGCCCGTGACATATTTTCCGAGCGATTGGTATTTTTACTTCTTTTTCTGGCAAACCAGCCAGCGAAACGATGGAAAAACGCCATGGAAGCGGGCAAGCCATCGCTTGGAAGTGCGCTCAGCACACCCTCTCGTGCCAGAATAAAACCGACACGTAAAAGACGGAAGGATGCGGCAAGTTTCGACATTCAAACCTTCCAGCCAGAGTGCATGGCGGCGATGCCACCGGTAAGGTTACGGTAGCTAACATGAGAAAAACCGGCTTCCCGTATCATTGCGGCAAAATCTTCCTGCTTGGGAAATTTGCGGATTGATTCAATAAGGTAGCGGTAAGACTCTTTGTCACCGGCAATCATTTGGCCAACGCGCGGTATGCCCTCAAATGACCAGATGTCATAGAGCTTATCAAGAATCGGCATTTGAACTTCCGAAAACTCCAGACACATAAATCGGCCACCCGGCTTCAAAACGCGATAGGCTTCCGACAAGGCTTTGGCAATGTGGGGAACATTGCGAATGCCGAATGCAATCGTATAAGCATCGAATGTATTGTCTTCAAAGGGAAGTTTCTCTGCATTTGCCTCGACAAAATCGAGATAGGGCAGGAGGCCATTTTTCTTGGCCCGTTCGCGGCCTACTTCCAGCATGGAACTGTTAATGTCAAGAACCGTTGCATGGGCGTGGCGACCGGACGCTTCAACGATACGGAAAGCAATGTCACCCGTACCACCAGCCACATCGAGAACTTTATAACCATTAAGATGCGAGGGGTGAAGCCATGCAACAAACGCATCTTTCCACAAACGGTGCATGCCAACCGACATGACATCATTCATGATGTCATATTTTTTGGCCACAGAATGGAAAACCCCGTTAACCATCGACTGTTTTTCCGATTCGTCGACCTTCTTGAAACCGAATGTTTCTTCCATCCCGCCTTTTGCGCCGACGCGCTCTGTCTCAGCAGTCATATTTGTGACCTTTCAAATTTATACCGTCTTTTTTCTAGCCTAACTTATCCGTTTAGGGAATGGGCTCTGATGAAAAAGTAGCGCTGAGGGCGCTTCGCCCTTTTCATTCCACTCTAATGGTTTTATACGACATATAGAATGCTGAAATGAGGAGAAAAGCCCATGGGTTTAACAATTGTTTCCCACCCTCTTGTCCAACACAAATTGACAATGATGCGCCGCAAAGAAACATCAACTGCCGAATTTCGCCAGCTTGTGCGGGAAACAGCATTCTTGCTCGGCTATGAAGTCACTCGCGATCTGGAGCTTGAAACCGTTCACATCGAAACACCGATGGAAGAAATGGAAGCGCCGATGCTCAAGGGGAAGAAACTCGTTCTTGCCTCGATTTTGCGAGCGGGTGAGGGGCTGCTTTTCGGAATGCTCGATCTTTTGCCATCTGCACGCGTTTGTCATATCGGCCTTTACCGTGATCATAACACACTTGAAGCGGTCGAATATTATTTCAAAGCTCCCGAAGACATTTCGGAGCGTCTGGTTATTGTGGTCGATCCGATGCTTGCAACAGGAAATTCTGCGGTAAAAGCCATCGAACAATTGAAAAAACATGGTGCCAAACAAATACGGTTTGTGTGCATATTAAGTGTCGAACAGGGCATTAAACAGTTGCAAAAGGCCCATCCCGATGTCGATATTTTTACCGCATCGGTTGATCGCGCGCTTGATCCTGCTTCCTATATTCTTCCCGGTTTGGGCGACGCGGGCGACCGTATGTTCGGGACAAAATAGGGCAGTTTAAGGCAATAGCAGATATAAAAAGCATTGCCGTACGGGGTATCCGTGCAGAATATAAAGAAGCACGAGGAATGCTTGTTTCATGTTCTACGCATTGCGGCATTTGACAGCCTGATTCCGGTTCTTTCGGGTTTTTTCGTACAATCTCTGAGGCAGAGCTTTCATTTTTCATCAAAGCGATGAAACCGTTTTTTTAAAGAAAAAGCCCGAATTAAAATACAAATTTTGTTTGAATTCCTGCCAAGCATTATCACGCAAAAAAGCCGTTACATGCATGAAAACGCTTTTTCACGCATATAAATAATAAAAAGACTTGATTGTCAGGTCCGCTTGTCAGAATTCGGGCGGTGGTATGCCGGATGGCAGCAAGAATTTTCTTTTTTAAACGCGGTTAAGATTATTCAAGGAATTTTATAGTCACGGGAAAATTGTTTCAGGCGGCATGTTTCAAATGCAAAAGTTTTGATCGGTTAAAAATTCTTTTTTGCGAACTTTTGTCAATGAGCAGGACGATTGGCAATGGGCTTGAGATGAGGCTTTACCCTTGCATCGCGTGGAATAAAAACCATATGCAATAAACGGGTACCAAAAGTTTTATTCAATTTCTGGTGGTACAACGGGTGAACAATACGAATGGAGGATTAAGATATGACAATGAACAAAATTCGCATGATTGCACTTGCTGCGGCCACTGCGACTATTGGTTTAGCCGGTTTTTCAAGCTCGTCTTTTGCAGCGGAAAAAGCGCGTATCAGCTGGTCGGCTTTAACCACAAAACTCGAGCAAAGCGGTTTTAAAATTCGCGAGCTTGATGAAAAGCACGAAGGCTGGAAAGCCGAAGTTACCGACAAAAACAACCAACGTCTCAAGCTTTACATTGATCGTCAGGGGAATATAACCCGCCAAAAAGTCGATGATTGATTATCGGGCGTAAACGGCGTCTAATTTTGTAACCGGTTTTCCTGAAACATTCGGGAAGCCGGTTTTTTTGACGAGATGAATAGCAACATCAATATGGCTTATTTCAAAGCCTTCAGGTGGAAGCGGGAGTTTCTGCACAACCGGCTCATGTCCGTAAAGCGCGCTCACCTCTCCGTTCTGATAATAGAAAAAACTGCTGTTACGACAATTGACGATAAAGAACGATTTTTGTCCCGAAGATGCGACGGGTCTAACCAGCCCTGCTTTTGTGAAGTGGTGCAGGGTATTATATATCGTTGCAAGAGAAATATCTTCACCCGACAAAGCAATGTCTTCATAAAGTTTGCTTGCATCGATCAACCGGTTATTTCTCCCGAAGATATGTGTTGCCACAATTAATCTTTGATGTGTTACGCGAAGCCCATATTTTCCCAGTAAAGCCGACAATTGTTCTTCATTTTTCATTTGCCCGGCATCGGATTGAATGTGTTGTACCTCACCCGTCATAAATTATCCCCTAGAAGTGCAATGATTGGCCAAAATGCCAACCAAATCATTTTGTTTAATTGCTAATGATTTGCAGTTGCAATTATAACAATGGTCTGATACGCAGTAAAGTAATTGCAAACGATTTGCAATAAGAAAAATCAGCGAGAGGAATTTTGAAAATGAAACCTGCTTTTTTGCAACAGGTTGGTCTCAAAACAATCATATTTGCGCTTATCGCGATATCTATCAGCGCTTTTTCGACCGCGAGTAGTTATGCAGCCCAGAAATTCAAAGCTGTGACAACATTTACCGTTATCGCCGATATGGCAAAAAATGTTGCAGGAGATGCAGCCGAGGTTCAGTCCATAACCAAACCCGGTGCGGAAATTCACGAATATCAACCGACACCGCAAGACTTGATGCGGGCACAAGGTGCCAATCTTATTTTGTGGAACGGATTGAATCTGGAATTATGGTTCGAGAAATTTTTTGACAATATTCATGATGTGCCGGGTGTTGTCGTTTCAACCGGCGTTGAACCAATGAGCATCAATGAGGGGCCATATAATGGCAAACCCAATCCTCATGCATGGATGTCGCCTACGTCCGCTTTGATCTATGTTGATAATATCCGCGATGCATTTGTCAAATATGATCCGGAGAATGCCGAAACCTACAAGCAAAATGCAGAAATTTACAAAGCCAAGATCAGGGCAACAATTGATCCGATCAAGCAGGAACTGTCAAGTTTGCCGGAAGAACGGCGCTGGTTGGTTACAAGCGAAGGAGCCTTCAGCTATCTTGCCCGCGATTTCAATTTGAAAGAACTTTATCTGTGGCCGATCAATGCAGACCAGCAAGGCACGCCCCAACAGGTCAAACATGTCATTGATGCTGTGAAGAAATACAACATTCCGGTCGTTTTCTCGGAAAGTACAATTTCGGATGCACCGGCAAAACAGGTCGCTCGCGAAACCGGTGCGAAATATGGTGGTGTGCTCTATGTCGACTCGCTGTCCGAAGCTGACGGCGTTGTCCCCACTTACATTGATCTTCTGAAAGTCACGAGTTCCACCATTGCCAAAGGACTAGCCAAATGAACACCCAAATGAACATAGTGGGAATTTCGGCATCACATATTACGGTAACCTACCGTAATGGCCATACGGCACTTCGCGATTCAAGTTTTGAAACGCCGACAGGTTCTATTACGGCATTGGTCGGTATCAACGGTTCCGGCAAGTCGACGCTTTTCAAAGCAATCATGGGATTTGTCCGTTTGTCGCGCGGCAACATCACTATTTTCGATATGCCGGTGCGTAATGCGCTGAAGAAAAATCTTGTTGCTTATGTTCCTCAAGCCGAAGATGTCGATTGGAATTTTCCAGTGCTGGTTGAAGATGTCGTTATGATGGGCCGTTACGGTCACATGAATTTTTTGCGCCAGCCAAAAGATGTCGATTATGCGGCTGTAACAGACGCTTTGCAGCGGGTGAATATGCTCCCCTTTCGCAAACGCCAGATCGGTGAATTGTCCGGCGGGCAAAAGAAACGCGTTTTTCTTGCCCGCGCTATAGCGCAGGAAGCAAAGGTCATTTTACTTGACGAACCTTTTACCGGCGTTGATGTCAAAACCGAAGATCAAATCATTGCCTTGCTTAAAGAAATGCGAAAAAGCGGTGCTGTTATGCTGGTTTCCACGCATAATCTCGGCTCGGTGCCGGAATTTTGTGACCGTACGGTTTTGATAAAGGGCACGGTTTTGGGTTATGGCCCGACGTCGGAAATTTTTACCGAAGAAAATCTCACAAAAACCTTTGGCGGCGCATTACGACATCAGGTGGTCACCCCTCAACAAACATCCGTCGGAGTGGATATTGTCAGCGATGACGAAGATCCGCTTGTGCTTTCTCCTTATCAGCAAAAAATGTAACCACAATGATAGACCAGTTTTTGGAACCTTTTTCATATGATTTCATGATAAATGCCATGTGGGTTTCCGCATTGGTGGGCTGCGTTTGTGCTTTTCTTTCGGCTTTTTTGATGCTCAAAGGCTGGTCGCTGATTGGTGATGCGCTTTCCCATTCGATTGTGCCCGGTGTTGCCGGAGCCTATATGTTGGGCTTGCCATTTTCGCTGGGTGCGTTTTTTTCAGGCGGGCTTGCTGCCGCTGCCATGCTGTTCTTCAACGAACGAACGAAATTGAAAGAAGACACAATCATAGGTCTTATTTTTTCGTCCTTTTTCGCGCTCGGGCTGTTCATGAAATCGTTAAAGCCGATGGCGGTGAGCATTGATACAATCGTACTCGGCAATATTCTGGCGGTGAGCCCCGCAGATATTTTTCAATTGGCAATGATCGGCGTTATTTCACTCATTATTCTCTCCATCAAATGGAAAGATATGATGGTGACTTTCTTTGACGAAAATCATGCCCGTTCAATCGGTATAAATACCAAGGGGCTGAAAATCCTGTTTTTTGCATTGCTTGCAGCTTCAACAGTTGCTGCCATGCAAACAGTTGGAGCCTTTCTGGTCATTAGTCTTGTGGTCACCCCTGGTGCTACGGCTTATCTGATAACCGACCGTTTCGAGCGTTTGATTGTTCTTTCGGTTATCATCGGTATTCTCACAAGTATCATCGGCGTATATGCAAGTTATCTTATCCATGCGCAGACCGGTGGCGTCATTGTATTGTTGCAGGCGACGCTCTTCGCGCTCGCTTTCATTTTCGCACCCAAACACGGTTTTATAGCTGCGCGCTTACGCGCAAGGAAAGTTCAACAATGATGGACGCACTTTTATTTCCCTTCCAGTTTCCTTTTATGATCAGGGGAATGCTGATCACTATGATTGTTGCCGTTCCCATGGCGATGCTCTCCAGTTTTTTGATTCTGAAAGGCTGGTCGCTATTGGGTGATGCCATTTCACATGCCGTTTTCCCCGGTGTTGTTGTCGGTTATATGATGACACCTGCCGCAATGTTTGTTCTGGGACTTTTACCCTTTGTCGCAATCAAGGCTATCGACCGGTCCGATGTTACTATGGCGATGATGGCCTTCGGCGCCTTTCTTGCAGGCATGGTTTGTGCTGTTCTCACGGGTTTTTTAGGCGCCAACAGCCGTATCAAGCAAGACACAGTGATGGGGGTGGTGTTTTCCTCGATGTTCGGTTTGGGGCTCGTCTTGGCAACCAGTATAGAAAGCGAACTTCATTTGAACCATATCCTGTTCGGCCATTTGTTGGGTGTCAATTGGCTGGACATTTTGCAAACATTGATCATCTCCTTTTTGGTTGCAGCAGTGCTTGGAGCCAAATGGCGCGATTTTTTGCTGTTTTGCTTCGATCCGGTTCAATCAAGAGCGGTTGGTCTTAATGTCGGCTTTCTTCATTATGCATTGCTCACAATGATTTCCCTTACGATCGTTGCAGCGCTCAAAGCTGTCGGCATTATTCTGGCAATCTCGCTGTTGATTGCTCCGGGGGCAATTGCCTATCTTTTAACCAAACGGTTTTCATATATGTTGTTGATTGCGATACTGATTGCCGTGGCAAGCAGTTTTCTGGGCGTGTATTCAAGTGCGTTTATTGGTTCGGATGCAGCGTCAACAATTGTATTGATCATGACAATACTATTCATGATTGTATTCTCTGTAATATCATTTACCATACGTAAAAAGGCACCTGCTGCTTGAGTATCGCCGACATTTAATGATAGAAGCAAAGGTGAGTCTTGTCACCGGAGCTCTAAACTCTATGAAACGATATGTGATTAATCTTGACCGTTCAGAGGAGCGCTTAACACATATAAAAAGCGTCTTTACCAAAGAAGGTCTCGATTTTACACGCGTTAAGGCTATTGACGGGCGCAATTTGTCGCAAGAAGACTATGAACGGTTAACACAAACGTCTATCTGGCCCAAACAATTGACCAAAGCAGAGGTTGCCTGTTTTCTCAGTCATCGTGAATGCTGGCGGTTGATTGCAGAAGGTGATGACCCTTATGGAGCAGTGTTCGAGGATGATGTAAAGCTCTCTCCTCATGCATATCTGTTTTTGACAAAATTCGATTGGATACCGGAAGGGTGCGATATTGTTAAACTCGATACGGCTGAAATCACATGCGTATTGGGAAAATTCAATAGAGAATTGCTTGAGGGATATAAGTTGGCGCCGCTAATCACCAAACATTATTGTTCGGGCGGGTATATCATTTCCAAAAGTTGCGCCAAACGACTTTATGACGAGAATAAACAGGTCAAAGCGCCCGTCGATGAAATCATGTATAATCCGGAATGCGGTATTTTCCGCACCCTTAACATTGAACAAATGTTTCCGGCTGTTGTTGTTCAAATCGGCATTTCCAGTACCATTTTGTCTGAAAGAAAGACAATAAAAGGCCCCAAACATTCGCGAAGAACAATGCCGGAAAAAATCAAGCGCGAATTAAAACGGTTTAAAAAACGCTATCTCGTTCCTTGGGTTTTGAAGACGTTCCGTGGCTGTTTCTGGGGCATCGTTCCCTTTCGTTAGAGATAACCACTTGAAAACACAGACTTTTCTATATGCATAACAGCTATGCAATATTGTCTATTGTTGTTCGGGTGGCATTGAAATATTTTACCTCTCGCTGGATTACTCCTCCTCCCAAATCCAGCAAGTTGAATGCAGCACCTCCTCCTCCCATAGCTGCATTCGGAATCAAAGGCTGCGCATCTCCTCCCGCGCGGCCTTTTTCTTTTCCGATATAATTCTGTTCGTCGCCGCTTTCCGGACATCAATCAGATCTTCGCCTTATCACGTTCAAAAAGATTTCGCGCAATTGCCGTTTTCCAATTGAGAGTTTCGTCAATCTATAAGGCTCCGACTCTCACAATTGATACGGCTAATACACGGCCTCTCATGAAGGTTACGGAAAAGGAATGTTCCGATCCAGTAAAATTGTTATTTCGAATTCACAATCAGGCGATCAATACCGGAAAATATTTGAATCATATAATCCGAAATGTGTTTTATTCATTTTTTATTTAAAATAACAAATTTATAATAAGATATAAAAATAGAATTATAATAATTTTGCTAACAGAATAATTGAATAAAAAATATAATTTATTTGGTAATATTGTATAACATGAATTTAAAATAGAAGTATTTGATTTTTCCGGATATGGGCAAAGATTTTTTTGTTCAGGTAATTGAAACAAAAAAGTGGGCAAAAAAATTAATGTCAAAAAGTTTTGTCTATCAAAATAGTGCAAACTGTATATGGTTAACATCCTGTTAATAATCGGAGATTTAATTGAGTGACACGAATCTGATTCGTGCTTGCTGCTTGAACCTGTTGAGTTGAGAGGGAATATGCGCGTGAAATCTATTTTGCTTGCCGCAAGCCTGCTGGCAAGTGCAACACTAGCCGGTTGTACGACTACGGGGGGATCGACATCGCCCCTTTCGGCCTATTCACAAGTAAATGATGGCGGGTTTGTTATACCCGCGCTCAAGGCAAACGAGATCAAGCCGGAATTTCGTCGCCAGATCGTTGCTTATCCGACGGACGAGAAACCCGGTACGATTATCATCGATACGGGAGCCAAGTTTCTTTATTACATAATGCCGGACGGGAAAGCGATGCGTTATGGCATTGGGGTCGGGCGTGACGGATTCCGCTGGTCGGGAAATGCTACAATCGGTCGCAAAGCCAAATGGCCGGCTTGGGTACCGCCACAGCGTATGCTGGTGCGTCAACCCGAACTGAAGGAATTTGCTGGCGGTATGGGGCCGGGGTTGAAAAACCCGCTCGGTGCACGCGCACTTTATCTCTATAAGGATGGTAAAGACAGTATGTTCAGACTACATGGTACGCCTGAATGGTGGACCATAGGCACAAATGTTTCGTCGGGATGCATTCGACTCATCAATCAGGATATAATCGACCTCTATAATCGGGCCGAAATAGGTGCCAAGGTTATTGTCAAATAAGGTTTGACCAATTTTTTTTGAATAGAAGCGCGGGGTTTCCCGCGCTTTTTTATTTTAACGATGACTTTCACAAAGAGTCATTGAAAAACCGGATTTATGAAAATTTTCGTAATGGAAAAGTTTCTGGATCGTTGGGACAATGTGACAATAGAAATCAGGCGGACAAAATCCGCAGAAGCCGAACCCCATGGTTGGTATAACAGTTATTCCGAGTGAGAAGGGGCAAGTCATCAGCCGCAATGAACGATTTATCTTGACGGACGAGTTAAGATATAAATTGAAATCAACACCAATACGATAATAGTCGCCACAGCCAACCAAAGAACCGGTTGGGCAATGAGCATAAACGAACAAAAGCCCACAGCCATTCCGCCAACCGCAAGGAATTTGATAAATGGTGATATGACCCCCTGTTCTTCCCATTGCTTGATAGGGGGGCCAAAAACCTTATGGTTATGAAGCCAATTATGAAAACGCGGAGATGAGCGGGCAAAACACCACGACGCGACGAGCAAAAATGGCACCGTCGGCATGATCGGAAGAACAGCTCCGATAACTCCCAGAACAATCATCAGGCAACCGATTACCAGATAGACAATCCGTAACGGGCCCGGTGTGTTGAATTCTTTCATCTTTTATCTACGCTTGTTAAAAACTCATAGTTGTATAACAAATTGCCCCAAATTAGGTCAACTAATTGATAAAAATGGCAAAAATGCCTTTTCACGGCCATGTGAACAACACAACCACAGGTTATATCGGTGTCTCGTTTAATGACCCGAAACTCTAACCAGTTAGCAGGATATGTGTTTTTTAACCGATAAAAAAAGACTTCTTCCGTTCCTGACAGCAATTTTTGTTGTCTGTTTTTTCAATCAAGGACATGCGAGCTTGAATCATGGCCATATCAGTCATGGTGGTCAATGTGGTGGTGCATCGTGGTATGCACTCCATTCAAAAACGGCTTCAGGTGAAAAGATGAATCCGTTCGGAATGACAGCCGCGCACAAAACATTACCGCTCGGAAGCAAAATTCGTGTCACTAATAAGTTCAATGGAAAATCCATTATTGTCCGTATTAATGACCGCGGCCCGTTCATTGCCGGACGTATTCTGGATTTGTCCAAGGGTGCAGCCGCCGAGCTTGGTTTTGTACAACATGGACTAACAAATGTCTGTTATGAACGGTTAAGCTAAACCTAAAAACGCGCAAAAGGGGAAGGTAACCTTCCCCTTTTGACATGAAAATTTTATTGGCCAAGATTTTTGATGGAACGTAAACCGATTGCAAAACCGATCCATCCCCATCCTTGAAAGATCAGATCGATTGACAGGAACAATCCCAAAACCCATAGCGTATTGGCCGGCCAGCCGGTGGTGATGATAAGACCGGCAATAGCTGTAATAATACCGGCAGCAATAATCCATCCGTGCCCCTTCAATTCCCGGCTCTGAAAGCCGATAATCACGCGGATGACACCGGCAACAACAAGCAAAAAGCCGAGTAGAAAAGTAAACACAGCAGCAGCCAAAATCGGTTGCACAAGGCAGACAATGCCGCCAAATGTATAAAGCAATCCAGCCAGTAGCCAGTAGAAAAAACGTCCCCAGCTTTTAACGCTGAAAGCGTGAATGACTTGTACAATGCCGCCTACAAGCATCATAATGCCGATATAAATTGCAACAGCTTCTGTGGCAAAAGGTAATGTGAATGCTGCGACAATACCAACCAGCAGAAGAATGATTCCAAGAAGCAAAAACCAGCCCCATTTCGCCGATAGCTCTCGCGCGCCTTCCAGCGGATTCCAATTATTTGAACTCACGACGGTATTTCCTTTTCAAAAATGACTGTTTCAGAAGAATGCTTTTTATGGCATTGCTCTTTAAATCCGGCAATACCATTTTCGCGTCACCTTTAGCATAGAATATAAAAAAGAAATAACATAGAAATAAAGACGGTTAATCATCTTTGCGGTTATCAACCTTGTATCAAGACCGATGAAAGTAACGTAACATATGCATGTGTTTATTGAAAATTATTGGCCGCATATCCTCGCCATATTATCTTTTTTTCTGGGGCTTGGTGCCGCAATTCATGCAACTATGACCAAACAGGAAGTCCGCACCGCGATCGGATGGGTCGGCGTTATCATGCTCTCTCCCATTTTAGGTGCCGTCATTTACGGTATTTTCGGTATCAACCGGATGCATAATAACGTCGTTTATAAACGGCATCGTCACGCTTGGGGAAAAGGCCGCCTGCGTTCCGGTAATTTCGATTGCTCCGATAGTTATATCCTAAACCGGTTCGGACGGCTTGCCATGCCGATGAAAAGACTGGGCGATCATGTAACTCCCGGGCGAATGACTTACGGGAATCACCTGACAGTTCTCGATAATGGCGATGAAGCTTATAGTGCCATGCTCGACGCAATCGGTGCGGCAAAGCATTCCCTAATCCTCGAATGTTATATTTTTGATCGGGATAGTATGGGAGAGCTTTTCGTTAAAGCCCTGTCGGCAGCGGTGCGTCGTGGCGTCGAGGTGCGCGTTCTTATCGATGCTGTTGGCGCCCGTTATTCAATTCCATCGATTGTTCGTGATTTACGGCGGGAAAAAGTTCCGGTTGCGGTCTTCAACGGAAATATCATTATCGGTCTAAGACTGCCTTACGCCAATTTGCGCACCCATAGAAAAATTCTTGTTGTTGACGGGAGCATCGCTTTTACCGGAGGAATGAATATACGGGCCGGTTTTTCCCAGACATTCAGTGGTGAAAAGACGGCGGATGATACCCATTTTCGTGTAGAAGGGCCTGCTGTTGCCGATATTTTTTCGGTTGCAGCCAATGACTGGGCTTTCGCAACAAAAGAAAATCTGGATACAAATATCTGGGCTATCCAGCCCGTTCAAAAGGTTTCCGATGAAAATGTCTGCATTCGCGTGGTCCCGACGGGTCCTGATCGCTTGATCGAAACCAACCAGCATATGTTGATCGGGGCATTTTCACTCGCTGAAAAGCACATCCATATCATGACACCCTATCTTTTACCGGATCGGGAATTGATCAGCGCATTGGTAACGGCCGCCCGTCGCGGCGTGGAAGTGGATATAGTTGTTCCCGGAAACAATAATTTGAAACTCGTTGATCGGGCAATGCGCGCGCAGTTCGACCAGCTTTTGCGTGACGGGTGTCGTATTTGGCGTGCGAACGGGCCTTTTAATCATTCCAAGCTCATGGCTATCGACAATCAATGGAGTTATGTCGGCTCGTCTAATCTGGATTCGCGTTCTTTAAGGCTCAATTTCGAAATCGATATGGAAATATTCGATGAAACGCTCGCCCGTTATTTGTCGGAAAAAATCATTCGTGAAAGAGAAGATGCCCGCGAGGTAAAATTGGAAAATCTCGTCAATCGTCCTTTTTTGTTGCGCCTGATTGACAAAATTATCTGGTTGGGCTCACCCTATCTTTAGCACTTAAGCACCCTCTTAATTTTAAAATATAAAAACAAAGGGCCTGCTGATAGGCGATCAATTTGTGGAGCCTCTCCCGCAATGTGCATGGGGTAAAAATCGGTCAAAAAGACAAAAACCGGTGCGCGATAAAAACAGCGGAAAAATTCGATTGCCGTTAAAACCGGCCGCCGGTTTCTTGGAAAAATCTATCTCGTGGTCTGTTTTGCCCGCTCTTTGAGCAATTTTGTTGCCCCTTCAAGGTCGATTTCCGCCTTGATAGGCAAATGGTCGGACGCAAGCCTTGCCAATGGCGAATTATGGATTTCTATGTTGGAAACAAGCTCCTGTGGATAGGCAAAAACACGGTCGAGCGCCAAAATCGGAAAACGGGAGGGAAAACTTGGCAATGTGCCGAGCCTCAAATCAAAGAACGGGGCAAGGCTTTTAAGAGAGGATGTCCTGCCCAGTCGCCATTCATTCAAATCGCCAATCATAATTGTCGGCATGGTTTCGCGTTTTTCAAGAATGGACAAAATGAGTTTTGCCTGTTGAATCCTCGAATGATGTAACAGCCCGAAATGTGCAGCCACAATACGGATAAGCCCGAGAGGCATGTCGAGTTCGACAATCAGTGCACCACGCGGTTCAACACCGGGCAGTTTCAGTTGGACAATATCTTTTACCTTACCATTGCGCATGAAAAGTGCATTGCCATGCCAGCCAAGTCCACGCGGAGACATTGTATTGATCGGCACACGTTCCAATCCGGTTTCCGACTTTAAAAGTTCCGGATCAAGCAAGCCTATTCTTTCCCCGAAACGTTTGTCAGCCTCTTGAAAAGCCATAATATCGGCATTGAGTTCGGCAACGACATGGACAATGCGCTCCGGATCAAACACATTGTCAACGCCGACACATTTATGAATATTATAGGATCCGACAACCATATCATAAGTGTCGCGATCGGCATCTTTCGGACGGTGTCCATGGCGGTTGCGGACAGCCTGTAATAATCTGGTCTGGAGCGCTTTTTGACTTAATTGGCTTGGCCAATGGAATTTTTTATTTTTAAGGATATCCATCATTTTTTTCTGAAAGCAGAGTTGCCCCGCTCGAAAGCTTTTACCATAATATGAAGTGACAGCTTTGAAACTACAAGTTGGGTCGCTTGAAGTTGAAGACTATTACCATCTATTTTTTCATTAAACTATGATAAAAGATTTAATTGTTGCGAGAAAAATTGTGTAACCATTTAAAATGGGACAATATCTTCCGTAAACGGTGAAAGACAAAACTATGGCTGATATGAGCGACGATGAAGCAATAATAATCGAAGCTTTTTCACAGAATACTCCCGGAAAACATTCAGGACCCGTTGCTTTCAACCGAATTGAACTGAATGCGATATTGCGTGTTTATGGGCAGATGGTTGCTGCCGGTGAATGGCGCGATTATGCGATTGACCATCTTGATGATAGAGCCGTTTTTTCTATATTTCGCCGTACTGCCGAGGTGCCGCTTTATCGTGTCGAGAAAAACCCGAAATTGGCGAACCGTCAGGGCGCTTACAGTGTCATTGCTGCAAGCGGTCTGATTTTGAAACGCGGCAAAGAACTTCGCAATGTTCTGAAAGTGTTTGACAAAAAACTTTTCAAAATTGTTTGAGCTTTTTTATTCGATTTATCTCTTTTGAAGAGCATCGGAAAGCAGGTGCTTTCACCGTTTTCTATTCTATCGGAAAATCATAATCTTTGTCGGATTGGCAAATAGCAATGACTTTGCATTTTGCCAAAAGAAAACCCCGTCTCGAAAAAGGCGGGGTTTCAAAATCGTTTTATAGTCGAATTATCAAGAGTTGCGATTCTGACCGAGGAATTGCAACAAGAAAACGAACATATTGATGAAGTCGAGATAGAGTGTCAAAGCACCCATAACAACCTTGCGGCCGCGTGTTTCTTCGGCATCGCCTTCATAATACATAACCTTGATTGTCTGTGTGTCATAAGCGGTAAGACCGGCAAAAATAAGAACACCGATAATCGAGATTGCAAATTGCAATGCGTTCGAGCCAAGGAACAAATTGACGACCATGGCAAGTAGAAGGCCAATCAACCCCATAAACAGGAAAGACCCCATGCCTGTCAGATCGCGTTTTGTTGTGTAACCATAGAGCGAAAGGGCACCGAAAGAAGCCGCAGTGATAAAGAATGTCTGCGTAATGCTTGCAGGTGTATAACGCAAAATGATTGACGAAAGCGACAAACCGACGAGTGCTGCATAGACAAAAAACAATGCGCGCGCCGAACTTGTGCTCAACGACCCGATTTTGAAGCTTAGAAAGAAAACTGCAATAAGCGGAGCAAACATCACAACATAAGCAAACGGTGAGGTATAGAAAGTAACACCGAATGATGTGAGATGGACGCCATTAGGTAACACATAAGGTGTTGGGTCGCTTGTTGTCGCAAGTGAAGCAATCACAAACGCTGCAATACCTGTTATAACAAGCCCGATTGCCATCGCGTTGTAGACGCCGAGCATATAACTGCGCAGTCCCTGGTCAATGGAAGCATCGGCCTCGGTAACTGATGTCGGGCGAAAGTTTCTAAAATCAGCCATATAAATAATCCTTTAGCTTGTGTTCCGGACGGTGTCGGAAAATGGCTGGAAAAACTGTCTTCCCCCATTTCAATCCCGGGCGCCGCTGGCGGAACCCCAGCATGCCTAAGCGATATTATGGGCATTAATATGATAAATTACAAGTCTTTCATTATTTTCAACACATTACAATTCTTTAAGAAAACGCGATGGCTTTTCACTTAAAATGTGCCATGTTCCAATGAGACCGAACCCGATTGTGAGAATAAGCGCAGCAAGAACGACCATGACACCCGAGCTGAAGAAAAATTGGGTATTGGTTATCTCCATTTTATAGCGGCCAATCATTGTGCCGACTATTGTTCCGGCAACAAATGCAAAAACTGCTGTTGCAAGTCCAAGGATTGTATATTCGGCAAGATAGGCCTTGAGAAGCATTTTACGGGTTGCACCCAAGGTTTTCAAGACCACTGCATCATGAATACGTGACCTGTTGGTCGAGGAAAGTGTGCCGACAAGGACAAGAATTGCGGCAAGAATTGCGATTGCGGAAGAAGCACGGATTGCAATACCGATTTCATCAACGATTTTTCTTGCGTCATTGAGAACCTGATGAACCGGTACGACCGTAATTGAAGGGAAACGATTTGCAATGTCGCGCATCAATCCCGCTTCATCGATAGTATGGTTTTTCCCCTCTTTGAAAGTTGCAAGATAAACATGTGGTGCACCTTGCAAAGCTGGTGGCGAAAAAATCATCACGAAATTCATATTGAACGAATCCCAATTGACATCACGGAAACTGGTGATGCGGGCAGTTATTTCCCGCCCCGACACATTGACAGTGATGGTATCACCAAGTTTCAAAAACAGCCCGTTTGCTTCCCTTTTGGAAACAGAAACCTCGATGGCATCACTTGTGTCATTTTTCCACCATTTTCCTTCCGAAAGCACGGTGTTTTCCGGCATAGCTGCCGAATAGGTAATATTCCGGTCACCACGCAATACCCATTCACTTTCTTCTTTTATTTTCCTGTTCTTCACCGGTTCACCGTTTATTTTTGTGATACGGGCGCGCAATGTCGGCATGATCTTGAAACTTCCCGACGGATCCTGATGATGCAGAAAGCTTGAAAAATCATCCGCATCACTTTTCAGAATATCCATAAAGAAGAAATCGGGAGCCTTTTCGGGAACCGAACCGGATAATTCCGATCTCAAATTGCTGTCGATTGTGGAAAGCGTGACAAGCAGTGTCAAACCGAGTCCGAGTGCCAGAACAACCGAAGGGGTAATGGATTGCGGGCGATAAATATTGGCTATAGCAACACGCAAAATGGTTGAATGGACATGGGCGCATTTGCGCGCGACAAAAATAATGGTCGAGGAAACCGCTCTTAAAACGAGGAAGACAATAATGACTGCGATGATAAATATGAAAGCAAGTCTTTTGTCGGATGCTGTCGAAATTGCAAGAATTGCAGTTATGAGAAGCAATATTGCTGAAATGAGCTGTGCAGATTTATCCGTTTTTTTGATTGTCGATACGTCGAAGGGACGAAGAAGCGTGGTTACCGAAATAAAGCGGGCCCGCGATAAAGGCAGAATAGCAAAGGCAGAAACTGTCAGTAATGCAAAAATGACCGCAAGGATGAGACTGGTTGGTGAAAAATGCGCATGCCCGAAAAATGGCAAATAGTGACTGATGACAAAACTTGCCACAAAGGGAATGATTGCTGCGAAAACAAGCCCTATCACAATTCCAATGAGTGCGATGAGCATGATTTGTGAAAAATAAATTTCTTCAATAAAACGCGAACGCGCACCAAGTGCCTTGAATATGGCTATTACCTTGCGTTTTTTGTCCATATAGGCACTGACAGAATTGGCAATGCCAACCCCTCCGACAACGAGCGCAGTAAGCCCGATAAGAGTAAGAAAACTGGTAAAACGCTCAATGTTCTTTTGTAAAACAGGAGCAGCATCGACACGGCTGCGGATCGCCCAACCATTTTCCGAATAGTCTTTTTCCTGGTTATTCCGAAGGTTTTCTAAGTTGCTGTCCGACGGATTGTCGAGTTTTATTCGATAGACAAAATTATGCAAACTTCCGGGAATGATAAGACCCATTTCGCGTAAAGCATCAATCGACATAAAAACCCTGGGCCCAAGCTGAAAGCCTTCCGACAAGAGGTCGGGTTCATCCTCGACGAGTGCGCGAATCGTAAAGTCACGATCGCCAATCCTAATTTTGTCACCAATGTGAAGTTGGAGCCGGTCAAGCAAAAGTTTCTGGATAGCAACACCAAAATCACTAGAGCCACCAGAGCCACCAGAGCGTTTGACATCTTTTCCGAACAGCTCGTTATTTGTGGCTTGAGGCGCGGTTTTCAATTTTCCATAAAGCGGGTAGAAGCTGTCGACAGCCTTAATTTCGACCAATGTGCCATCATTTGTATCGACACGTCGTGCCATAGAGCGCATAAGAATATTTTCGGAAATTTTTCCCTGAGCCTTGAAAAATGCCAATTCTTTTTCATTTGCCTCGCGCTGTGTATGGCTGAAACGTAAGTCTCCAGCAAGAATAACCTGCCCCTGATTTTTGATTTCATTGCTGATATTTTTTGAAACGCCATCTACCCCGCCAATGGCTGCAACGCCCAATGCAATCAGGCAAAGGAAAATATAAAATCCTTTAAGGCCGCTACGCATTTCTCTCAAACAGAAACGCCATGCCAGACAAAGTTCCTGAAATCTTTTCATGCCGGCATCACGCTTTCATTTTCAATGCGACCGTTTTTTACATGGATTTGACGTTGACAGCGTGCTGCAAGGCCAAGATCGTGGGTAACAAGCACAGTCGTCAATCCATGTTCTTTTGCGCGTTTGAATATGAGGTCGGCAATTGTTTTACCGGTGTCGGCATCAAGATTGCCTGTCGGTTCGTCGGCAACCAGTATACGGGGATTGGGGGCGAGTGCGCGGGCAATCGCAACGCGTTGTTGTTCGCCACCTGATAATGTTGCCGGATAATGATGAAGCCGCCCGCCAAGCCCGACGCTCTCGAGTTCTTTTTTTGCAATATCGAAAGCTTGCTGGTTTCCCGCAAGTTCAAGCGGAACAGCCGCATTTTCCCATGCTGTCATATTGGGAATAAGTTGGAAAGATTGGAAAACAATGCCGATATTCTGCCCGCGAAAAATCGCGGCTTCATCCTCGTTCATTTTGTCTATGCGCGTATCCGCAATGGTTATTTCACCGCTATCGATTTTTTCAAGTCCGGCAAGTACCATAAGCAATGTCGATTTGCCGGAGCCGGAGGGGCCGACTATGCCCACGGTTTCGCCTTGATTTATCGTAAGTGACAATTCCTTTAAAACGTGAACGCGCGAGCTTCCTTCACCCAAAGTAAGATCAATATTTTTCAGTTTAACGAGTGAACTTGCCACAAATAACTCCTGTTCTTATGCCATAAGCTGATTTAAAATATAACTATACTTCTCGTAAAGGAATTGAGAAATAATGTTGCGATCATTCATTTGCGCATTTATCGGCCTTTCTTTTGGCTGCATTGCGAGTTTACCTCTATTTGCGGAAGAATCCGGCCAAATACAGGAACCGGCACGGGAAGATAGTGAAACAACAGTTCTTGATGATGATTTGACGCCGCCACGTCCGTTCCAGATTGTCGGATTTGGCGATAGTCTCATGGCGGGCTATAGGCTCCCCGTTGATAAATCTTTTACCGCCGCCCTTGAAGCCGCCTTGCAGGCGAAAAATTATAATGTTTCAGTTATCAATGCTGGCGTTTCCGGCGATACAACAACAGGCGGACGTGAACGGCTTGACTGGTCGGTACCCGAACAAACGGGGCTTGTCATTCTGGAGCTTGGTGCCAATGACATGTTGCGCGGCATAGACCCGAAAGTTACGGAAGAAAATCTCGATTTCATGTTGTCACGATTGAAAGAGCGTAAAATACCGGTCATATTTGTCGGTATGAAAAGCGCTCCCAACTATGGCAAGGAAAAAGCGCAGCAATTCGAGTCGATCTATCAACGTCTTGCCGACAAATATCATGTCACCTTCTATCCTTTCTTTCTGGAAGGCGTAGCAGGGCATCCGGATCTTCAGTTGGACGATGGCAAACATCCCAATGAAAAAGGCGTAGCTGTCATTGTCGAAAAAATGTTGCCAATGATTGAAAAGACATTGAATGAATTGGGCGTTCATCACCAATAATTTGGCATGAGTAAACAGGCATCGGTAAAATGAGTCTCTAGCTCCAAGACAGACAAGAGAATTACCGGTAAATTTGTTTGCAAATTGTGGTATTCAGGGTTCGTATCAATCAAAAGATAAGAGAAAAACAGGAACTGGCGGGTAGGAATTCAAGAAGGGACAAGTAAACTTTCTCGTTATGCCGATTATCAATCTTCATAAGGAACATCCATTGGACGACGGGCGCCAATCAGAAAAAGCCCTGATGGTTCGCCACGGCGTTCAAAGACTTTTTTTGCGATTGGGTATTCCCGTTTTAAGCGAGTTGCCACTTGCCGACGGAAGACGGGCCGACCTTGTCGGCATCACACGGAAAGGCGAGGTGATTATTGTCGAGATCAAATCGTCGATAGGTGATCTGAAAGCCGATCACAAATGGCCGGATTATCGTATACATTGCGATCGCCTTTATTTTGCCAGTCACAACGAAGTCCCGATGGAACTTTTCCCTGAAGATTGCGGGTTTATTCTGGCAGATGGTTTTGACGGCTATATTATGCGGGAGGCACCGGAACATCGTATGCCTGCGGCAACACGCAAAGCTGTTATGTTGCGCTTTTCGAGAGTTGCAGCGCGAAGACTTACTCGCGCCGAACTCGAAGGGTTTGATCTTGCGGGCGATGATGACGAAAAAGCCGGATGAATTCACGGAAAATCGAAAAGCCAGCCGTTTCACCTCATAGTAATTTTCTACATTCTTGGGCAATTCCGGACATTCTTGGTGACAAGGTTTCGGCAAAAGATTGCGTGCCAGAATAATCGATATTTATCAGAGTCGCACTGGCATTAGAGCAGTACCGGCGCAGAAGTGCCAAGCGGCATTCCGGTTTTCGTCGCGATAATTTAATTTCAGCGCGGTGCACGCTTTGCCAGAATGCGTTGCAAGGTGCGCCGATGCATGTTGAGCCGGCGTGCCGTTTCAGAAACATTGCGGTCACACATTTCGTAGACGCGTTGAATGTGTTCCCAGCGTACCCGGTCTGCCGACATGGGATTTTCGGGAACTGGAGCTTTTTCACCGGCATGACGGGTAAGGGCTCCGAATATGTCATCGGCATCGGCAGGCTTGGAGAGATAGTCGATTGCTCCGAGTTTCACAGCATTGACAGCCGAAGCAATGTTGCCGTAACCGGTCAATACAATCATATGGGTGTCGGGGCGGATTTTTCGAATTTCTTCAATAACATCAAGACCATTGCCATCGCCCAATTTCAGATCGACCACAGCATAAGCCGGTGGACTATGGCGTACATTGGCAATCCCGTCCTGCACTGATTCGGCCGTCGTCACGGTGAAACCGCGTGCTTCCATAGCGCGCGCCAAACGATGAAGAAACGGCTTGTCGTCGTCAACCAGAAGCAATGAAGCGTCAGCCCCGATTGCGTTCTGATCATGTGCAGTATCAGTCATGCAATGTCCTTTATCCGGTCGTTTTGAAAATGTACCTTCTGGTTGTCAACATTAGCCTTGACTGCGACAAAATGTCAAATCATCTAGGACTTGGTTAAGCCCTTTCGGCTCCACGCCAGATAAACCTCTGCACCGAACTGTTTTTTCGGACTATTTCTGAAACGCAAGACTGCTCCCGATCTTTCAAGAAGTGTTTTGGCAATAAACAGTCCAAGCCCCAATCCTCCGCCCTGACTATCTGTATGACGGCTTGTGGTATAGGGTTCGCCGATACGATCAAGAATAGACGGTTCATAACCATGGCCATCGTCAATAATGGTGAGGGCTACATATTTTTCATTCCATTTATATTGGATGATGACTTTGCTGCGCGCAAAATCGACGGCATTTTCCAACAGATTGCCAAGGCCATAAAGTATGCCGGGGTTTCTTGGAAAAACCGGCTCTTCGCCAATTGTTTCCCCTTTTTCGGTGACAATATCGATGCCGAATTCGCGAAGCGGTTCCGAAACTTCTTCGAGAAGTTCGAGAAGAGTGAGATGTGAAAGATGTTCTTCACCTTCACTGGAAAGTGTTGTCAGACGTTTCAATATGTTCCGGCATCGTTCGGTCTGGCTTAACAGAAGACGCAAATCGTCGCCAATGTCCGGATCATCTTTTAATCCGTTATACATTTCCTTGACGACGAGCTGGATTGTTGCAAGCGGGGTGCCGAGTTCGTGGGCCGCCGCCGCAGCAAGGCCATCCAGTTCGGACAGATGTTTTTCGTGCTGCATAATAAGTTCTGTCGCGCTTAATGCATCGGCGAGACTTCGGGTTTCCTCTGCGACCCTATAGCCATAAGATGTCGTGAAAAGGAGGGAGGAAACAATTGCCGTCCAGATACCGTCAACGAGAAGTCTTGGCGTTTCAATAGTTCGTCCGGAATACCAGGGTAAAGGTTCCGAATAAGTCGAGAGGAAACTTGCCAGAATGATAACCAGAAAATTGAGGAAAATAATGTGTTTTCCGGGGAGAGATGTTGCAGATATGACCGCCGGAGCAATCAATAAAACCGAGAAGGGGTTTTGCAGACCGCCTGTCAGATAAAGCAAAGCGGCATATTGTAAAATATCGACACCCAGAATGGCCGTAGCAACATTGGAAGATAGCCGGTCATTGATCGAATAAAAGAATGTCAGAAAAATATTGAGCCAGATGGATGCGGCGATCAATATTGCGCAGGGGACAATCGGGAACTTGAATCCGAGATAGACGGAAACAAAAGCAATTGTTATCGTCTGGCTAAAAATTGCAAGCCAGCGGATGCGAATAAGCGTTGTCGAACGCAAGCGGCGCGAATAGGTGGATGTGCGTCGAAAAAATTCCTTTTCCATCAATTTTGCCTTTGCCAATTTTGCCTTTGCGAAGTGAGCTTATCTCTTTATTCGGAAAACCGGTTAAACGAAAAGATGTTCTTTCATAATGTTTAAAGCCGATATCGGGCTTCATTTCAACTGCCGCGCGGTTTTGCACGCCGCGTCGGGAGTGCAGAAAGCGGGTCTTCCGGCCATGGGTGTTTCGGGTAACGCCCGCGCATTTCAGCTCTTACATCAGCCCATGAACCGCGCCAGAAGCCCGGCAAATCACGGGTGATCTGGATTGGCCTTTGGGAAGGGGAAAGAAGTTCGAGGACAAGCGGTATATGTCCATCGGCAATGGAAGGATGTTGACCGAGCCCGAATAATTCCTGAACACGAACAGAAATGAGAGGTGCTTCTCCTTCATAATTGATCGGAATGTGAGACCCTGTCGGTATGGTAAAATGGGTAGGGGCTTTTTTGTCTATTTCGTTTTGAAGCTGATAAGGTACAAGCGATAGAAGACCATTATAAATCATTTTCCCGCTTATTGTATCAATCCGCGCTTCTCCGTGAAGAAAGGGCAACAGCCAGTCGTCGAGCTTTTTTAAAAGTTCTTCGTCCGACATATCAGGCCATGGTTCGCCCAGACCACGATGTAACCATTGAAGACGGTGTCTTAATGCAATAGTTTCTTTTGTCCATGGGAGGAGATCAAGTCCGTAACCCCGTATAGCCTTGATCACAGCGTGATCGGCTTCTTCACCCGAGGGGAGGGGAAGCGGTTTTTCGCTTAAATTGATTGCTCCGAGTTTTTGAATTTCTCGTGCACGGAAAGAACGCGTTTGCACATCGAAAGAAAGATCTCTGTGGCGTTCTATTTTACCCGCCAATACGTTGCGTATTGTTTCTTCGTCGATTTTTGCAGCGGCAAGAACACGCGCCTCTTCGGCTTTACCCATCATATCGGCAACCACCAGATAATCCGCTTTGAAAAAGGGCGAAACTTCATCAACGGCAACGCCTCTTCCATTGGCAAGCAAAAAACGCCCCTTGTTGCCCCTTGCTTTTGCAACACGGTCAGGCCAGGCAAAAAGTAGGAGGCGCCCTGCTTGATCGACAGAAAGCGCGGTCGAATTTTCAAACCCGACTTTGCTATAAGGCTCGCTCTCGGGCCATTGTCCTTTGATAAGGCGTTGCACGAGCAAGCGCGCTTTTTTTGCCCGCTCGGATTGATCGGTGCGGAATTTTTCAATTCTGCGCCCGATATCATCGTCGTTTCCACCAAGGCCCCGTTCTGTCAATATCACGGCAATCTCGCTCGCCAAGCGGGTCTCTTCTATGGTTTTTGTTTTGATAAGCATGGCAGATAGACGCACCGGCAAAGCCGTTTCACGCATCTTTTTTCCGATTGGTGTGATGCGGCCGGTTTCATCAATTGCATCAAGTTTTTTTAACAATTCGCGTGCTTCAACGATTTGCGGTTTTGGCGGCGGGTCAAGAAAAACAAGCTTTGATAAATCGGTAATTCCGAAGGCAGCACTATCAAGCACAAGGTTGGAAAGATCGGCTGAAAATATTTCGGGTGTCTGGAAATCCTGAAGCGAGGAGGTTTGTCCTTCATGCCAAAGGCGCACAGCAATGCCACGCGCCGTTCTTCCCGCACGACCGGCGCGCTGGTCGACCGAAGCGCGCGAAGCTCTCACTGTTTCAAGTCTTGTAACACCTGTTGAAGGTTCAAAAACCGGCACACGTGAAAGTCCGCTATCAATAACAACGCCGATACCGTCAATGGTGAGCGACGTTTCGGCAATGGAGGTTGCAAGAACCACTTTACGGTGCCCCTCGTCAGCGGGTTTAATTGCTATATCCTGTTCTTTAATGTCCATGGCTCCGTAAAGAGGCGCGATAATGATATTTTTATCTACCTTGTCGGCAAGTAATTGTGCGGTTTTTTTTATTTCTCTTTGTCCGGGGAGAAAGGCGAGAATACTTTCAGACTGTGACGACAGCCAGTGGCGGATGGCTTTTGCCATAGCTTCTTCGATAGTATCTGTTGCCTTTCGTGGTTGATAGACAATATCGACGGGAAAGCTTCGCCCTTTTGATTCAATCAAAGGGGCTCCCTGAAGGACTTTGGCAATTCTTGCTCCATCAAGCGTTGCCGACATAACAAGAATTTTCAAATCGGGGCGCAACCCCTCCATTATATCAAGCGTCAATGCCAAACCGAAATCGGCATCAAGACTACGCTCATGAAATTCGTCAAACAAAACGGCTGCTACCGACGATAATTCGGGATCGTCCAGAACCATGCGTGAATATACGCCCTCGGTTACCACAACAATGCGCGTGTTTTTGGAGATTTTTTTATCAAAGCGCATGAGATAGCCGACAGTCTCACCGACTTTTTCACCAAGGCGGGATGCCATTTGTCGTGCTGCAGCACGTGCCGCCAAGCGCCTTGGCTCAAGCAGGATGATTTTTTTATTTTTGCACCAATCCTGTTTTAACAGATGAAGTGGCACGAGCGTGGTTTTGCCAGCACCCGGCGGGGCAACGAGAACAGCTTTGCCATTCGTACCGAGAGCTTTGTCAAGTTCGGGAAGTGCTTCGGTAACTGGAAGGCTTGTGTTGTCTGCGGTCATAAGGTGTTTGTGGATAATTGTTGGCTGATCTTGAATGTGAACAAAAGAAATAGACTTTCGCATGCGAAATGCCAATAAATAAAACAGTGCCGATAGTTAAAACGTTGGAGGCGCCAAAAAAACGATCGGGGAGTTTTAAAACATATTATGGATAGGGTGAACGCCAACAGAAACGAAACAGCAGACGCTTTGCCATTTAAAGAGCTGATTGATGCATTGGATAAAGGTTTTGCTATGGGGTGTGCCAAGCCCGAGCGCCAACATCTGAAATTGGGAAAAAAACAAAACAACCCGCCGATCATGTTGTTGATGCCGGCCTGGACAAACCCGGAAGTTGGAAAACAATTTCTGGGCGTGAAAATTGTCAATGTTTTTCCTGACAACCGTTTGAAAAATCTACCCGGTCTCACGTCGACTTATATCCTTTATGATGGCGATACAGGCGAAGAGCTGGCAATATTTGACGGCAATACATTGACTGCCAGACGAACGGCGGCAACATCGGCTTTGGCAGCGCGTTATCTATCCTCGCCACAATCGGAGAAATTGGCTATTATCGGTGCCGGTGAAGTTGCGCAATTATTGGCTGATGCATTTTCTGCTGTCCGGCCTATCAAGAAAATAAGCATCTGGAACCGGACGAAAAAATCCGCTGAAAAATTGGGAAAACAGCTTGAAGATGCAGGCTTTTCTGTAACCATAGCAGATACAGCCGAAGAGGCTGTCGACGGGGCGGATATTATCTCGGCAGCCACACTTTCAAATGAACCGGTTATTCACAAAAATTGGGTAAAGAAGGGCGCCCATGTTGATCTTATAGGTGCTTTTACGCCGCAGATGCGTGAAGCTGATGATGATCTGGTGCGCCACGCCAAACTTTATATCGATACAGCCGAGGCGCTTGAAGAGGCGGGCGATTTATGTATTCCGATCGGCAATGGCACAATAAAAAAGAGCGATATTCTAGCGACATTGAGCGACCTTGCTTTGTCAAAAGAACCGCCGGAACGAGGCAATGACGATATCACTCTGTTCAAGGCGGTAGGGTCCGCTCTTACAGATCTTTATGCTGCAACACTTGCTTTTGAAACATTGTCTGAACGCCGTCGGGGTGAGAAAAATATTCGAGAGGAGAAAATATGACTATAAAACGTATTGATGCGAATAAGAGGATGAGCGAAGCCGTCATCTATAACGGTATGGTTTTCCTTTCAGGACAGGTCGGGAGCCCCGGAAAAACCACCAGAGAACAAACAATCGAGGCGCTCGCGTCAATCGATCAATTGTTAGCAAAGGCAGGAACCGATAAATCCCGTTTATTATCCGCAACAATCTGGCTTGCCGATATGGTGGATTTCGACATTATGAACGAGGTTTGGGAAGCATGGTTGGAAAAAGGCGCGGCTCCGACAAGAGCAACCTGTGAAGCGCAACTTGCTTCTCCTCTCTATCGGGTAGAAATAATTGTCACGGCCGCATTGGAAAAGAAATAACGGAGTGATTGGGTTTTTAAGGTTGGATTTTTTAAAGCCCCGAAGACAAATATTCGGGGCAGAAAAACGCGAACGCTTTTTTCCGATATTGGGGGAAAGAGTGATGACATCGCAATCTTGTTTTTTTGTCAGCAATAAGAGGCTTCTTTCCGGAAGCTCCGGAGAGGGGAGTTTATACTGAACTTGAAAGAATACCATTGGAAACAAGCTTTTTCAGACTTCGGGAAAACAGATAAAATCTGACAGCATGTGTTATCACGTTGATTTTATATGTTTTAAGACAAAACAATCGTGGCCAAAAATTTCTAAGCGTGAAACGATCGTTTTGTATCGGGATAAAAAGCAATTTGACACGAGCCGATATGAAAGAAGTTATATTTATTCGGGTAATTCTTGTAGAGATGATTTTGATAAGTTTTTGTGGGTTTCCGAAATAAAGCCGAATTCAATATAAAGCTCTTCCTGTAGAGGCCGGTTGAACCGTCTATCCACGGGAAAAATGCTGAAAAAACTTGGTAAATCAAGGCTCATGGCGTATAAATAAGGGGCTTATCCGCCTTGATTCGTAAGGCGGCTTAACATCTTGTTTTTAAAGCAGAAATGGACTGACTTATGAGTGATCAAACAACGCAGCATCACGAAGGCGATTATGATGCCGAATCCATTAAGGTTCTTAAAGGCCTTGATGCCGTGCGCAAACGTCCGGGTATGTATATTGGCGATACCGATGACGGTTCAGGTTTGCACCATATGGTCTATGAAGTTGTCGATAACGCTATTGACGAGGCATTGGCTGGCTATGCAACTCTTATCACAGTCACACTGAACGCCGATGGCTCTTGCACTGTTACCGATAACGGGCGCGGGATTCCGACAGAAATTCACCCGACAGAGGGCGTCTCGGCTGCTGAAGTCATTATGACGCAGCTTCACGCCGGCGGTAAATTTGACCAGAATTCCTATAAAGTTTCCGGCGGTCTTCACGGTGTGGGTGTTTCGGTCGTCAACGCATTGTCGGTCTGGTTGAAATTGCGCATCAAACGCAAGGGTAAAATTCATGAAATGAGTTTCACCCATGGCGAACCGGATGCTCCGCTGAAAGTTGTTGGCGAATGTGGTGATGAAACCGGTACGGAAGTTACTTTTCTTCCCAGTACCGAAACATTTACAATGGTCGAATTCGATTTCGATACGTTGGAACGGCGCCTTCGCGAGCTCGCTTTTTTAAATTCGGGTGTTCGTATCCGTTTGACAGATCGCAGACACGCCGATGTGCGTGAAGAAACATTGCATTATGAAGGCGGACTTGTCGAATTTGTGAAATATATCGACCAGTCCAAAAAGCCGCTTATTCCCGAACCTATCTACATTAATGGCGAAAAAGACGGCATGACTGTCGAAGTGGCTATGTGGTGGAATGATTCCTACCATGAAAAAGTTTTGTGCTTTACCAACAATATTCCCCAACGTGATGGCGGCACACATTTGGCCGGTTTTCGTGGTGCACTGACACGTCAGGTTAACGGTTATGCAGAAACATCCGGTATTGCCAAAAAAGAAAAAGTCACGCTGACAGGAGATGATTGTCGTGAAGGTTTAACGGCAATTTTGTCGGTAAAAGTACCGGATCCGAAATTTTCTTCACAAACCAAGGATAAGCTTGTTTCTTCCGAGGTGCGGCCGGTGGTTGAAAACCTCGTCAATGAAGGGCTTTCCAACTGGCTTGAAGAACATCCCACAGAGGCAAAAATTCTGATCGGCAAGGTTGTTGAAGCAGCCGCAGCCCGTGAAGCCGCGCGTAAAGCTCGTGAATTGACCCGCCGTAAAGGCGCTCTGGATATATCTTCACTTCCGGGTAAACTCGCAGATTGTCAGGAACGCGATCCGGAAAAATCGGAAATTTTCATCGTCGAGGGTGATTCAGCCGGTGGCTCTGCAAAAAGCGGAAGAGCACGTCAAAATCAGGCTATTTTGCCTTTACGTGGCAAGATTTTGAATGTTGAACGCGCCCGTTTTGACCGTATGTTATCGTCGGATATGATTGGTACTTTGATTACCGCACTTGGGACATCAATCGGCAAGGATGAATTCAATCCTGATAAATTGCGTTACCATAAAATCATTATCATGACGGATGCCGATGTCGACGGTGCCCATATTCGTACGCTATTGTTGACGTTCTTTTTCCGTCAAATGCCGGAATTGATCGAACGTGGCTATGTCTATATTGCCCAGCCACCGCTTTACAAAGTAACGCGTGGCAAATCTTCCCAATATATCAAGAATGAAAGCGCTTTCGAGGAATCGTTGATTGAAGCGGGCCTTGAAGGCAGTGTGTTGGAACTCGCCAATGGCGAGATGCGCGCCGGTGCCGATTTGCACCAATTGGTAGAAGATGCGCGTGTGATAAGAAATATGCTTCATGGTTTAAATACCAGATATAACCGTACCGTTGTCGAACAGGCGGCAATTGCCGGTGCACTTAATCCGGAAGCTCTGTCGACAAAGGAAAAAGCGCAGGAAACGGCTGATCATGTGGCCGCTCGCCTTGATTTGATTGCCGAAGACATGGAACGTGGCTGGACGGGACATGTCAATGACGATGGCGGCTTGCGTTTCGAGCGGGTTTTACGCGGTGTAAAAGATGTTGTCGTTCTTGATATGGGATTGATTGCATCGACCGATGCCAAGCGGATTGATAATATGTCCCATCATCTTGATGAAATTTACGGGAAACTTCCGGTTTTGCGGCGTAAAGACACGACAGAAACGATTTCGGGTCCGATTGCTCTTCTTGATACCATTTTTGCCAATGGCAAGAAGGGGCTCACAATGCAACGCTATAAAGGCTTGGGCGAAATGAATGCCGAACAGCTTTGGGAAACCACACTGGATCCCAATGCACGTTCGCTTTTGCAGGTCAAAATTGGCGATGCACAGGATGCCGACGCAGTTTTTGCAAAATTAATGGGCGATGAAGTGGAACCACGCCGTGAATTCATTCAGGAAAACGCTCTGAACGTCTCTAATCTTGATGTTTAATAGGTGTGAAACAGGCCGGAAAACTTGAAACGCCGGAAATGAACAACAGTTGATGAAAGTTTCCGGCACATAAACGGCACTTTTCAAATTCGGGTTAAACCGCCTTTTTCTTATAAAACTTTTTCAAAAGCCGGCCTTTTCAGAGCCGGTTTTTTATTGTCTTCAAGGGAATAGCGAGCCCCCGAACCTCTATGCAAAATTGGCGAGGGGTATTTGAAAATTGTAAAAGCCTGAAAGTTGAAACACAAAGGCGCATAAAAATCAGTCAACTATTGGCGAAATAGAACAGCCATGGAACAATAGTTTTCGCCAAAGCTTTCTATAAGCTGTTAGCTCGCGCGCGCCTTGAAAGCTCGATCTAGAAAACAAAATAAGCGTTCCATTTTGTGAAGCAAAAAACGGGAACGACATTGGCCCCCGCTGTTGTCGTTTCCACACATGCATAAAAAACCTCCCGCCGCATAAAAGTGACGGGAGGGATAAAAGTAATATGAAAAATGAACGGAAAAGAGTTTTTTAAACTCTTACCGGTTTCGACACACGTTCCTCATTGCCAAAGAACTGCAAGTAACGGCGAATCTCACTTGGCTCGCCAATGGCTTTTTCAGGATTATCCGAAAGTTTGACAGCCGGTCTGCCATTCGCATGGGTAACCTTGCAAACAAGAGAAATTGCATCGAGTTCCTTGATGTCATCGGGAGCACAACCGGCAAAATCATTGGTCAGATTGGTTCCCCAGCCGAAGCTCATGCGAACGCGCCCCTGAAAATGCTTGTAGGTTTCTTCAATTGTATCGACATCCAATGCATCGGAAAAAACGATAAGTTTTTCACGCGGGTCTTTGCCGTGGTCTTTCCACCACTTGATAATGCGCTCACCCCCCTCGATTGGCGGTGCGCTATCCGGACGAAAGCCGGTCCAGTCTGCCACCCATTGAGGTGCATTGCGTAAGAATGCCGCCGTACCGAAAGCGTCAGGCAGTGCAACCAGAAGATTGCCGCCATAATAACGGTTCCAATCCTGCATAACCCGATAAGGCGCTGTGCGCAATTCCTCATCATTATTGGCAAGGGCTGCGACAACCATCGGCAGTTCATGGGCATTGGTGCCGATTGCTTCCAAATCATTGTTCATAGCCAGAAGCACATTGGAAGTACCGGTAAATGAACGCCCGATTCCTTCTTTCAAAGCTTCAACGCACCAGCGTTGCCATAAAAACGAATGGCGGCGGCGCGTACCGAAGTCGGATATACGAATATCAGGATATTTTTTCAGCCGCTCGACCTTGCTCCACATTTTGGCTTTTGCACGCGCATAGAGAATGTCGAGTTCAAATCGTCCGAGATTGCGCATGGCCGCACGCGAACGCAATTCATTGATGATCGAGAGTGCAGGTATTTCCCACATTGTGGTGTGGGTCCACGGCCCCTCGAAATTCAAAATATATTGCCCGTCTTTACGCGTCAGCTCGTAATCAGGCAATTGGAAGCCTTGAAGCCAATGGAGAAAATCGGGTGTGAAAATCTGTTTGCGACCATAAAATGTATTACCGGCAAGCCAGATCATTTCCTTTTTGGTAAATTTCAAAGTGCGGGCATGGTCAAGCTGCGCCCGCAATTCCGATTCATCAATTTCGTCGGCAAGTCGCACCGTTTTTGTCCGGTTGATCAGTGAAAAAGTAACATCAACATCCGAATAAAGTCCCCAAATCATTTGCAACATCAGGAACTTATAGAAATCGGTATCAAGCAGTGATCTTATAATCGGATCAAGCTTCCAGGTGTGATTATATACACGTTCTGCGATATCAGTTTGCGCCATAGCACTTTCAATCTGTTTGTTGCCTCTACCCAATGGATAGAACGTTACCTTGATAAACGAACAAAGGAAAGTAAAGCCTTCGCGAGGAACTTCAAGGAGTTTTAAACTCCTTGAAGTTATTTATCGATCGTCAGATTAATTTCATGATGTCCTGTCTTTTTAAGACCGATGCCATTTTCAGGCTTTTCAACCTTTTTGTCATCAACTGTCAAAGCAGGATTTTTACCGCGATTAACCTTGATAACATAGGTTGCATTATCAAATTTGACGGTCGCTTCGTAACCCGGCCAATCTTTTGGCAGACATGGTTTAAGATAAAGTTTGGAACCATTGCGGTTGATACCCAGAATAGATTCTGTAGCAGCACGGTAGAACCAGCCGGCCGAACCCGTATACCATGTCCAGCCGCCCTGACCACGCCGTGGCTCAACCGAATATATATCGGCAGAAATCACATAAGGTTCGACGCGATAGACATGAGGATTTTTCCCGTGTGAAATCGGGTTGATCATCGAAAAGACCTGATAGGCCTTGTCTTTATCTCCGAGTTTGGCAAGTGCCAGAATGCTCCAGATTGCACCATGGGTATATTGGCCACCATTTTCACGAATACCGGCCGGATAACCTTTGATATAACCCGGTTCAAGTTCTGTCTTGTCAAAGGGCGGCCAGAACAGACGGATGAGCTCGCCTTTCTCGTCAAGCAAGTGCTCGAGCATAGATTGCATAGCCTGTTTTTGATGTTCTTCCGTTCCCATGCCGGAAATAACACTCCACGACTGGGCAATCGTATCAATCTGGCATTCGTCATTGGTATGTGAACCCAAAGGCTCTCCATTATCGAAATAACCACGACGGTACCATTTTCCATCCCATCCGCTGGTCTCAAGCGCTTTGGTCAGTGTTTCGAGATGATGCGTCCATTTTTTGACGCGTTTTTCATCCTTGCGTTCTTCCGCAATCGGAATGAAAGCCTGCAAGGCCGTTCCAAGGAACCAGCCGAGCCAGATGCTTTCACCTTTCCCTTCAATGCCCACAAGATTCATTCCGTCATTCCAGTCGCCGCCCAGCATTAACGGTAGGCCGTGTTTGCCGGTGCGTTTGACTGCAAGATCAAGGGCAAGTGCGCAATGCTCGTAGAGTGTTGCGGTCTTTGGCGAAATGGCCGGCTGGAAATAGCTGTCATGTTGGCCGTCCTTGAGCTTGTCGCCATCAATAAAGGCAATATCTGTATCAAGAAACTCACGATCGCCTGTGGTATTGACATAAAGCGCAGCGCCATAGCCGAGCCAGGCCACATCATCGGAAATCAATGTTCTGACACCGGCACCGCTATCGGGAAGCCACCAGTGTTGCACATCGCCTTCAGGAAACTGGCGTGATGCGGCATTGATGACCTGTTCACGGGCAAGTTCCGGCTTGAGCAGCAAGAGTGACAATGTGTCCTGCAACTGGTCACGGAAACCGAACGCTCCGCTTGCCTGATAAAATGCGGCTCTTGCCATGATGCGGCAGGCATAGGTTTGATAAGGGAGCCAGTTATTGACCATGAGATCGAATGAACGGTCATTTGTTTTAACCTGCAGGCCGGAAACAAAATCCGTCCATTGTTTTTTCTCTTTTTCAAGAACAGAGGTAAATGTTTCTTTCCGGACACTATCAAGGAGCTTTTCTGCTTCAACCCGATTTTTGGCATTACCGAGATAGAAGATAATCTCTTTCTTTTCACCGGCCTTCAATTCAATGTCAAAAGCAAGCGCCGAGCACGGATCACGTCCGGCTTCAACCGTGTTGGAGAGCGGCTCGCCCTGGCGGATTGCTTGCGGATGTTTAACAGTTCCGATCGAGCCGATGAACTCTGTTCTGTCGGCCGTATAGCTTGAAGGCGTGCTGCTTGCCGCAATGAAGCTTACTTCTTCGGACTTTTCCGTATGATAAGGATTGCGAACAAAAAGCGCACCGCGTTTTTTGTCATAATCGGGAATAATAAAGGGAGCAGCTTTTGCCCTGACCGTGCCCAACACCCATTCGACATAATCATATAGTCTCAGGCTTCTCGGGCTCTTGTCTTCGTTTTTGATGACAAGGCGCGATAGCCTTATCGGGCGTTTATTATCGACAGTGTGGGTTAATTCCAGACTTATCGTCCCGTGTTTCGACGTGAATGTCGAATAGCCAAGGCCGTGGCGCGCTTCATAGAGCGCACCATCATCACATTCGACAACCGAAACCGGCGAAAAACGTTTTAACGAGTGGCGATCAACAATGTAGAGAGCTTCGCCCGGACGGTTGACAACAGGATCGTTCGCCCATGGTGTCAACTGGTAATCGCGGCTATTGCCGGACCAGGTAAAACTCGACCCTTCAGCCGAAACGTGGAAACCGAAATGCTCGTTGGAAATAACGTTAATCCATGGATTTGGCGTTGCATTTCTTCCCGATAGACGAATGACATAGCTGTTGTCCTTGTCAAAACCGCCATAGCCGTTCCAATAGGCAAGGTCTTTGCCATCAGGAAGAGGACAGGATTTATGCTGGTCGCCGATGATGCCGATTGATGTAAATTGGCCTTGTTCAAGCGGCATAACAACCTCTTCGTGTTTGCCGCTCTTTCTTTGCGCAGCTTTACCATTGTTATGCGTCTTGGCAGATTGCACCGCCTCCTCATCTTTATTGCGATGGGAAAGGTCGGAATCGATATTTTCCATACGTTGCATCTGTTCGGACAAGGAGCCGTTCTGCGCTTGCAAAACAATGCGGGCACTGGCAAGCAAAGTCTTGAAACTTTGCTCGTTCATCTGGTCACGGCGGACGGTGAAAATATGCTGACGTCCGTCTGCTTCGGCGGTGCGGTTGCGATAACCTTCGCACATCCATTCAATGGCGCGCTGGGTATCTTGCGCATAAGAAAAAGCCCGTTCGTTCAAAATGACGATATCAACAGTCAATCCGCGCATCCGCCAATATTCATGCGCTTTCAAAAGTCCACGCAAGACTTCGAGATCAGCTTCATTATCAAGCCTGAGCAGGAAGATCGGAAAATCACCGGATATCGACATCGGCCACAAATCGGATTGTTTGCCAAGGTTTTCAGCGAGTGCCTCCGAGGGCAAACGCCAAGTACGATCCGGATAAATAAGGGAAGTCGCATATTTCTGGTAAACGACAGATTCCTTTGGCTTGATACCAAGCTGGTAAAGCGACACTTGCGAACGGGTCCAGGCAAGCGAGAATTCGCGCTGGAAAACATTCGGTTGACGGTAATATTCAACTTGTGAAGCAAGCTTTTCTTTTGAATTTGCTGCAAATGTCCAGAAGATAAGTGCGGCTTTTTTGCGTGCCGGAACCCGCACACGACATCTTATTGCTGCAACAGGATCAAGCACACACCCCTCCGTTCCGGTGAGTGTCGCACCACGGTCAAACGCGGCAGGACGGCGGATAGACCGCCCGCGGCCGATAAAGACGCGCCTGTCGGTCTCGGCTTCCGCATCACGAATGGCGCCGGATGTATCGGTGACAAAATGGGCGACATGGATTTCCGGATCTTTCGGGTCGCGTTTGCGCCGTTTGGCATAAATTGTTCCGCCCTGATCGGCAATTTCGGTTTCCACAAACATGCGTGCGAAAACCGTATGGGCCGCATCTGTCTCGGGAGTTGTCAATACCAGTTCGGCATAGGACGTAATTTCAAGAATGCGGTCTTTCGAGGTGGTGTTGATAAGTTCGATACGTCGACCTTCACCATCACCTTCGGATGCAACAATACATTCCACAGTCGATTTTATACCATCGACCGTTTTTGTATATTCGGCCTTTTCATCGGTGAAAACGGTTGAAGCTTCTTCATCGGCAACACGCGTTGGTTCACCTGTTGCCGACCACCAACGGCCGGAAGCAGGGTCACGCAAAAAGATGAAAGTGCCTTGCTGGTCTTCGGCTGCATCGGGCATGAAACGGGTAACAGCAATATTGTTCCAGCGGCTATAGCCGGAACCTTTGCCGGTCAGCATCACCGAATAGTTCCCATTTGACAAAAGCACTGTCGAACGCGGTTTGGTGAGCGGAGCTTTGATAACGCGAACCGGTGCGTCTTCAAAACCGCCAGCATCACTGCGCATCGGGTTAGCTGTTTTAGCATGAACCATAGGAATTTCACGCGGTGCTTTTTCCTGCAAGAGAAGTTGTGCCGCTTCAATCACCGGATCGCTATGGAAACGGTTTCTCATGCGGCCATCGAAAATGACATTGTCAATTGCGAGGATAGACATGCCGTGGTGGTGCGCATAATAATTCTTGACGACAGCATACTTTTCGCCTTCGCGCACACGCGCCGGTGTGAAATCGACTGAGTCATGGAAACCGTATTCACCAAGTGCTCCCAGTTTGCGCAAACGTGCAAGATTGGCAACCGCCTCTGTCGGCATATATTGGGAAGCCAGAATGCTTGCATAGGGCGCAATAACAGCATTGCGCGAAAGCCCACGTTGAAGACCAAGACTGGGAACACCAAAGTTCGAATATTGGTAGTTCATCTGTTGGTCACGTGCATTAAACGCTGCTTCCGAAATACCCCACGGCAATCCACGTTCATTGGCATATTGGATTTGTCTACGAACAACAAGCCGGTTTGTCTGGTCAAGGAGCGACCCCAAAGGCTCGCGCATGACAAGCGGTGGCATTAAATATTCGAACATCGAACCCGACCAGGAAAGCAGAGCACCCTTCCAGCCGACCGGTACCAGCATACGACCAAGGCGGAACCAATGTTCAACCTTGACATCGCCTTTGGCAATGGCAAAGAGGCTCGAAAGACGGGCTTCCGAAGCGAGCAGATCGTAGCAGCTTTCATCAAGCTCGTTTTCCTGAACACGATAGCCGATGGACATGAGACGACGTTCCTTTCGTTCAAGGAAATCGAATTTCATATCAAAGGCAAACTGGCGTGCTCTTGCCGAAAGATCACTTAAAGTCTTGCGTAAAGCCTCTGTATCATGATCGGCGGTCGCGTCATGAGTGTGCGCTTCGCAGGTCTCGATCAAACATTCGGCCCATGAAACAGCATGACGGGATTCATCGCTGCCGATTTCACCATCAAGCTCGCTTGTGAGACGGCCTATGTCATTCGCCGCAATTGTCAGATTTGCTGTGCGGAATGTTGCCGTTTCCGGTTCATCCATAATCGAGCGGACAGCCCTGCGGAAATTGGCGATACGTTCATCAATTCGTCTGCGAAGCGGCCTCAGGATGCGACGGTCATCGGGGATGAGATTTAATGTTTCCTGCAAAATGTCATTGACATCAAGGAGGCCTGCAAGATCACCTTGTAAGAATACCGATGGTGCTTCCGACCATTCTCTCAAGGCCGCCGCCAGTGTTACGAGATGACCTGCAAGATTGCCCGAGTCGACTGTCGAGACATAACTCGGTACGAGGGGGCGCAAAGTATCGGTTTCATACCAGTTGAAGAAATGCCCGCGGAATCTTTCCATTTTATCCATTGTATCGAGTGTGCGTTCGATACGCTGGATGGCATCATCAAAACTGACCCAACCGAAATCACGTGCAGCGACTGTCGAGAGCAAATAGACGCCGATATTGGTGGGCGAGGTTCTGCGAGCCAGAACCGGTACCGGATCTTCCTGATAATTGTCGGGGGGAAGAAAATGGTTATCGGCATTGGCGAATGTTTCGTAATAATGCCAGGTGCGGCGCGCAATGCGCCGAAGTTCGTTTTTATCGGATGGCCGGATTTCAAGCGAATCCTGAAAGGCAGCCGAACGGCTTACAATCCATGCAATAAGCGGTGAAAAGAACCAGGCAAGACCAAAGGGCAGGGCCACAAAGACAGCAGAATTATGAAGTGCTGCCGGAAGCGCAATGGAAATCACGCCAATCAATGTCGCTGGCCACATGGTGGTGACATAATAGGAAAGCGTGTTGGGCGAAGAACGCGTTGCTGCCGATGTTTTCCATTCGAGCAGATGTTTGTGTGAAACAAACATGCGATAGAGCGTACGGATAATCGCATCAACCATATAAAATGCCGAATAGGCAAGGAAGGTTGTGCGCAGTGCAACATCTGCGGTGCTGGTTGCAATATTTGTCAACACGGATTGGAAGTGGCCACGCAACGAATTGTCCATACTCGTTGGCATAATGTTGCGCAGAACACCAAGTGTGGGGGCAATAAACATGCCCAAAAGCAGGAATAATTGCCAGAAAACCGCCGTATGAAGCGGCAATATGCACCAACCGAAAAGCGAGGCAATAATCCACATGAGCGGTGTCAAAGAACGCCGCAAATTATCCTGCATTTTCCAGCGGGTAATGAGGTTGATATTGTGACGGGTGAAGAGATAGGGCAGCAATTGCCAGTCACCGCGGATCCAGCGATGGTGACGGGCAACATCGACATTATAGGCTGTCGGATAATCTTCAACCACCTCGACATCACTCACAAAGCCGACGCGAGCATAACCGCCTTCAAGAAGATCGTGGCTCAAAACGCTATTTTCGCGCACTTTGTCAGCAAGCGCTATTTCGAATGCATCAATGTCATAAAGGCCTTTGCCGGTATAGGTACCTTCACCTAAAAGATCCTGATAGGTGTCGGAGACGGCAAAAACATAAGGGTCTATTCCGCGATTGACGGAAAAGACACGCTGCAGGAATGAAGCATCATCACCGGTGGTGAGCGAGGGTGTCACACGTGGCTGAAGAATTCCGTAACCGCTTTTGACAGTATGTGTTTTCGGGTCAATGACCGGACGGTTCAATGGATGATTGAGTTTTCCGACAAGGCGGGTGACGGCTTCGGTGGTGAGCTTGGTGTCGGAATCAAGCGTCATGACAAAGCGGCAATCCATTGGCAGACGTGGGTCTGTCGGGAAGAAACTGGTATCACGGTCACCGCGCAAAAGCAGATTCAATTCATGCAGCTTGCCGCGTTTACGCTCCCAACCCATATAGCAATCTTCGCTAGGATTGTACAAACGGTGACGATGTAAAATGAAAAATAGCGGCTGCCCGTCACCGCGATAATACCGGTTAAGTTCGGCAATACCATTTTGTGCATATTCGAGGAGATCACGGTCGTCGGCCGTTTCTTCCTTTTTCGAGTCGGCCCAGTCTGTCACCAAAGCAAAATAAATTGCCCCTTGCGGGTTAGAGAGATAGTGAACCTCGAGATTTCTTATCTGCTCGTCAATAGAATCGCGCGAGGTTATCATTGTCGGAACGACAACAAGCGTTTTGGCTTCCTCAGGAATGCCGTCCTTATATTCATATCCTATCAACCGGCGTGGTTCGACAGTCCAGGCGACGAGCGTATTGAAGAGCGCAAAAGCGGTATCCATTGTCGGGAAGAGCGCAAGTGCGGTGAAAGTTAGCGACAATGCATGGCTCAAGCCGGTTTCCCTCAGCAATGCATAAACTGCAATGAGAATGAGAATGGTGAGAACTGAAACCGGAATGGCAATGCTGAAAATTTTCATTGCGCGGAACGAACGCATGAAACGGGTCGAGAACGGGCAATCATAATTACAAGCCTGTTCAAAAGCTTCTCGTCCTGGCCCCACGAGGTACCATGCAACCGATGCTCCAGTTGTGACACCATCTTTCTTTGCATTCTCGACCATGTCGATTGCTTTTTTTGTCACTTCCAGTTCGGTTAGCGGCGAACGGCGGGCAATTTTTTCGATGATGACACGATAAGTGTTGCGCGATGGAAAGTCGATTTCTCCAAAATCGCTGTTTTCACGCAACATGAAATCGACATGGCTGACCGTTTCGAACCAATATGTCCAATCAACGTCATCGATCGCTTTCAGGGCACGGATAATATTGCCCATGGTCACACCGCCGGTTGATTGGCGCGAATGTTCTTCGGCCGTTGCCGATTCAGGGTCACTGCCATGACGATGTAACTGCTCTTCAAGCCAGTTTAATGCAATCGTTGAATCAACCGATGCACCACGCAAACGATAGAGAAGATGGGCGGCAAAAGTTGGGTCGGCAACAAGCGCTTCGTAAGTTGAAAAAATGCTTTGAAGTGCATTGTCATTTTCAGCCAGAGCCATTTGGTCAGCGGCCTGATTTGCAAATCGCCGCATCCGGCGGGCTTTTTCAATGCGCATGGAAAGTCGGCGTGCGTTTTCGATAAGAACCATACGGACAGCCGACGGCAAAGCCCATAATTCGCCAATCTGGAAATCGGTAACCTGTTGGTAACCATTGACCATGGCCGTTAAAGTTTTAAGCGAAAAACTGCTGTCGGTATGGGCAACATAGAGCCAAGCCAGTGCAAAAATTCTTGGCAGTTCGTTTTCGCCTTTATAAGGGGGAAGCTGCTTGACGAATGCACGCGGAAAATCACGCCGCGCCTGCTGGATGGTTTTATCGATCGTATAATGGTTATCGAGCAGCCATTGGGCAGCCGGTGTGATGGTCTCGTTATTGCGAGCTGCGGCATCGGTCGAGCGGAAGGTGTGCAAAATGAGCTTGGAATTTTCGGTGAGCCGTTCTCTGAAATCGAATGGCGTATATTCCGGCAAAACAATTTTTTTGCCCTCGGCCATTTCATGGGCCAGTTGCTGTAGCTCGTCTTCCGACTTGAATGTCGAGCGGATTGGAAAAGCTGTATCAGGAAGGTAGCGTACTTCCGTTTGCTGAGAAAGAAGCCATTTGATTGACGATGCAGTTTCCGCCATATTATTTGATCCTTGCCTTAAAAAAGCTCACGCGACAGAATTTAGCCTGTTTTTTTACCGATAAACTATATCTTTTTTATTAAGCCCAATTTTCGATTTTTTTGGTAAACGCCAAACACTTTATATTACATGCCGATAAAAATAAGACATAGTGTTAAAAATTGAATTAAATTGCGCTGCTACAGGGGGGAAAAAATCAGCAAATTAGGGCATTTGTTTAATAAAACGGTTTCCCGTGATATCTATGAGCCAGCTATAAAGTTCAAGGATTTATTCATAAAGCAATCAACTAAAGCCCCGTTAGAGAAAACGGGGCTTTAAAATCCGGATGGATCTATTTTGTTGTGTTATAGGCTGCCAGAGCTGCCATCGTCACTATGTCGGAATCACGTGCGCCCAAGGGAACAATCTGGGCTGATTTTTCGAGACCGACGAGAATAGGTCCGATCAGTGTTGCACCGCCGAGTTCCTGCAACATTTTGCTGGCAATTGAAGCAGAATGGTAGCCCGGCATAACCAGAACATTGGCCGGTTCGCTCAATCCCATGAATGGATATTGCTCCATCATTTTCGGATTGAGCGCGACATCGGCACTCATTTCGCCATCAACTTCGAAATTGACGTTGCGTGCGCGAAGCAATTTGACCGCTTCCTGAATACGTTGGGCGCCTTCGCCCTTCATGTGACCGAAAGTGGAATATGCCAGAAGTGCAACGCGTGGTTTATAGCTCATATCACGGGCAAAATTTGCCGCTTGTTCGGCAATATCGGCTAATTCTTCCGGATTCGGGTGTTCGGAGATAGCCGTGTCGGCAATAAAAACGGTGCGACCGCGGCAAATTGCCATAGAAATGCCGACAACCCGTTCGCCGGCTTTCATGTCGATAACGCGACGGACATCGGCAAGTCCGGTTTCATAATTTCGGGTAACACCGGTAATCATCGCATCGGCGTCGCCCATTGCCAACATGCATGCGGCAAAATGGTTGCGATCATTATTGATATAACGGTGGCAATCTCTCAATAGCCAACCCTTGCGTTGCATTTTGCTATAGAGATAATCGGCATAAGCATCTTTCCGATCGGACAGGCGGGCATTGGCAATTTTTATTCCGGATCTGTTAAGGTCGATACCGGCTATATGCGCTCTTTTCTCGATAATATCTTCATGACCAACCAGAACGGCACTACCGAGGTTCTGGTTGACGTAAGAAACGGCTGCCCGCATGACCTGTTCTTCTTCACCTTCGGCAAAGACAATCCGTTTGGGATTTTGCCGTACGCGGTTATAAACACCGCGCATTGTTGCGGCAATCGGGTCACGCCGCGCAGCCAAATCCCGTGCATAAGCTTCGAGATCGGCAATCGGCTTACCGGCAACGCCGCTTTCCATTGCCGCCTTGGCAACTGCAGTCGGAATGGCAGATAACAGGCGTGAATCAAACGGTACCGGAATAATATAATTCGGACCGAATTTCAGTCGGGTACCCCGATAGGCTTCAGCAACATCGTCAGGCACTTCTTCACGGGCAAGTTGGGCTATGGCTTTTGCCGCAGCAATTTTCATTGTTTCATTGATCGTGCTGGCACGAACATCCAAAGCTCCGCGGAAAATATAAGGAAAGCACAGAACATTGTTGATCTGGTTCGGATAATCCGAGCGCCCTGTAGCCATAATGGCATCGTCACGCACTTTGGCAACTTCTTCCGGTGTAATTTCAGGATCAGGATTAGCCATAGCAAAAATGATCGGTTTTGGAGCCATGGATTTGACCATTTCGGGTGTCAGAACACCTTTGGCCGAAACGCCAAAGAAAACATCTGCCCTATCAAGTGCTTCGGCGAGTGTACGTTTGTCGGTCTTGACGGCATGGGCCGCTTTCCATTGGTTCATATTTTCTTGTCGGCCTTCATAAACAACACCTTTGGTGTCGCACAATATGACATTTTCCGACTTGAACCCCATGGCCTTGATGAGTTCAATGCAGGCAATTCCTGCAGAACCGGCACCATTACAGACGAGACGTGTATGTTTCATGTCCCGACCGGTAAGGTAGAGCGCATTGATGAGACCAGCCGTAGCAATAATAGCTGTCCCATGTTGGTCGTCATGGAAAACCGGAATATTCATTAACTCTCTCAAACGGCTTTCAATGATGAAACAGTCCGGAGCCTTGATATCTTCCAGATTTATGCCGCCGAAAGAAGGGCCGAGATAACGGACCGAATTGATGAAAGCATCAACATCGGTCGTATCGATTTCGAGGTCAATTGAATCGACATCGGCAAAACGTTTGAACAATACGGCTTTACCTTCCATCACCGGCTTGGAGGCAAGAGCACCAAGATGACCAAGGCCCAAAATGGCTGTACCGTTGGAAATAACAGCAACGAGATTGCCTTTGGCTGTATAATCATAGGCAAGGGCCGGATTTTTTGCGATTGCTTTTACCGGAACTGCAACACCCGGTGAATAAGCCAAAGCCAAATCATGTTGGGTTGCCATGGGCTTTGTTGCAATAATTTCGAGCTTTCCCGGACGGCCGCGACTGTGAAAATCCAGCGCTTCCTGGTCGAGAGAACTGTAACATGTTGATTTGTCGTTGTTTTCTTGATTCTTTTTGCTCATTTTTCTATCATTTTCTGAGGTAGCGAGTTTGTTCGCTCCATTTAAGCCGGTATAAATGCGATAATAAACGGAAATTATGGATTATATTTAAAAAATAGTCCAAGTTTTTTTATTGCTTTTGCATATATTGTCCGGACGTTTCGGGCAACAAATTCTTATGACATTTCAATCGACAAGAGTTGGGTATTAAAACACATATTGAATGGCATGACACATAGTTTGGATGCTATAGCTTGAAATATTCCGATAAAGCATTGCGGTTTAAAAAAGCTCTTTGGTGACAAGCCGAAAGCAAAGGTTAAAAAAGGCATGGCAGAAGAAGTAACCCGGGAAATGGTGGCAGAAAAGCCGGAAAAAAAGCATAATCGCTCTGATGATCGTATCACGCCGATGATGGAGCAATATATCGAGATAAAAGCGGCAAATAGCGATTATTTGCTGTTTTATCGTATGGGTGATTTTTACGAGCTTTTTTTTGATGATGCCGTTGAAGCTTCGAAAGCATTGGGAATTGCGCTTACCAAACGTGGCAAGCATCTTGGCGAAGATGTGCCAATGTGTGGCGTTCCGGTTCATGCCGCAGATGATTATTTGCAAAAACTCATTGCCTGCGGTTATCGTGTGGCTGTCTGCGAGCAGATGGAAGATCCGGCCGAAGCCAGAAAACGGGGTGCCAAATCGGTTGTGCGGCGCAATGTTATCCGCCTTGTCACACCGGGAACTTTGACAGAAGACAAACTGCTTGATCCCGCACGCTCCAATTACCTTATGGCGCTTTCACGCATCAAGTCAGGAAAAGATCAGGAATTTGCGATTGCATGGATTGATATTTCGACCGGAATTTTTAAAGTAAGCCGCGCCCATGCCGACCGGTTACTTGCCGATATTATGCGCATCGATCCGCAAGAGCTGATTGTTGCCGATAGTGTTTTCCATGACGAGGCACTAAAGCCTTTATTCAACGTTCTCGGCCGTATCGTCACACCGCAAGCAGCAAGCCTCTTTGATAGCAATATGGCCGAACGCAATATTTGCGACTATTTCAAACTGGCAACACTGGAGGGGCTCGGACACTATGATCGTGTCGAACTTTCGGCGATTTCGGCGGCAATCGGTTATGTTGAAAAAACACAAATCAATGAACGTCCGCCTCTCATGCGTCCTCTAAGGGAAGACGAAAATGCTTCTCTGTTTATTGATCCGGCAACCCGCAACAATCTGGAATTGACACGAACACTTTCAGGCCAGCGTGATGGCAGCTTGATGAAAGCAATCGACCGGACAGTAACCGGCGGCGGTGCAAGGCTTTTAAGCGAACGCTTGATGGCGCCGTTGATTGCACCGGTAACAATCAATGAAAGGCTCGATTCGGTTGCCTATTTTCTCAATGATATGCGGCTGGCCGAGGGCTTGCAGGCTATTTTGAAGAGCGCGCCGGATATGCCGCGAGCACTTTCACGCCTTGTTCTTGGTCGCGGTGGTCCGCGCGATATGGCAGCAATCCAGCGCGGCTTTGCCGTTATTTGTGATGTCAGACATCTGTTTGCGGGCAAACTTCTGCCGCAAGAATTGAGCGATGCTTTTGCAATCCTTGAAAAATTACCCGTTGATTTACACAGTCACCTTGATCGCATTCTTGCCGATGATTTGCCATTGTTGAAACGGGACGGGGGATTTGTTCGCGAAAATTATAACAAAGAGCTTGATGAATTAAGAACCTTAAGGGATCAATCGCGCCGCTTCATTGCCGAATTGCAAGGCCGTTATGCGGAAGAAACGGGCGTTAAAGCGCTTAAAATCCGCCATAACAATATTCTCGGTTATTATATCGAAGTCACCGCGCTTCAGGCACCGGCATTGACAGAAACGGCTGAGGCAAAAAGCCGTTTTATCCATCGCCAGACAATGGCGAATGCCATGCGTTTTACCACAACCGAACTTGCCGATCTTGAAAGTCGCATTGCCAATGCAGCCGATCGCGCTTTGACAATCGAACTTGAATTGTTTGAGAAGCTCGTCGAAGAAATTTCAGATCAAGCCGATTTTATCCGGCAAGCTGCTATGGCACTTGCTGTTTTTGATGTTTCCGCCTCCAATGCTTCTCTCGCCGAAGAACAAGGCTATTGTCGCCCGATTGTTGACCAGTCGCTCGATTTCGAGATTGTCGCCGGACGCCATCCGGTGGTTGAACAGGCATTAAGAAAACAGGCCAAGGAACCGTTTGTTGCCAATAATTGTGACCTTTCTCCCAAAAATGGTGCGAAATATGGTGCGATATGGCTGCTTACCGGCCCCAATATGGGCGGTAAATCAACGTTTTTGCGTCAAAATGCCTTGATTGCGATAATGGCGCAAATGGGGTCGTTCGTTCCTGCCGGTTCAGCCCATATAGGTGTTGTCGACAGGCTTTTCAGCCGCGTTGGTGCAGCCGATGATCTTGCCCATGGCCGATCAACTTTTATGGTTGAAATGGTTGAAACGGCAACAATTCTCAATCAGGCAGGCGAGCGTTCATTGGTTATTCTTGATGAAATCGGTCGCGGAACGTCGACATTTGACGGGCTTTCTATTGCCTGGGCGGCAATCGAATATCTTCATGAAGTCAATCATTGCCGTGCAATTTTTGCGACCCATTTCCATGAAATGACAGCGCTCACAGAGAAACTTGATCGCCTTCATAATGTGACGATGAAAGTGAAAGAATGGAATGGCGATGTTGTTTTTCTTCACGAGGTTGGAAACGGCGCGGCAGATCGTTCCTATGGTGTGCAGGTGGCAAAACTTGCAGGCCTTCCGGCCGCCGTTTTGTCGCGGGCAAAAGATGTTCTCCACCAATTGGAAAAAGGCGAAGTCGCCGGTAAAGCCACAAAATTGATAGATGACCTCCCACTTTTTTCCGTTGCATTGGCGCGCGAAGCAGAAAACAGCCGTCAAACTTCAAAAATCGAGGAAGCTTTGAAGGAAATCAATCCGGATGAACTTTCGCCTAAGCAAGCCTTGGAAGAACTCTATAGGTTGAAACAGCTTTCATTGGCTGAAAATTAACGGCAAGGGTTGGGAATTAACGTTCTGAACTATCAAAGCCACAATCGTCGGGTACTTATATTTTTTAAAGCATTTGAAGCGCAGGCAAAGCCCGCTTTTCCACATTGGTTAATAAGAACGGGATGATGTTGAACAAGGACGGGGTGATGTTGAACGGGAATTCTATCAAATACCTGTTCGGTGGTTCTCAATTCACATGAACCAATTCTGTTATTGATCGCATTGGTCTTAAACTGCTTGCCTGATCGCCGAAAAAAGAAGACCGTTATTTAAAAAAGCCGGTTTCGGTGAAAAATATTATAATTTTGCTTTCGCCCAAGCGAAGTGATTTTTAAGCGTTGTGATATGGTCGGAATGCCGCACTTATTCCCATTCCTCCACCGATCCCCATTGTCGCAAGGCCGAGCGCGTCGTCAGCCAGATTTTTCATCTGGGAAAAAAGCCGTATCGTCAGAACAGTGCCCGACGCGCCGAAGGGATGTCCAAGCGCGATTGCGCCACCATCACGGTTGATTTGTTCTTCCGATATATCCAATTTATCAATGGCGGCAAGCACTTGCGCTGCAAAGGCTTCATTGAATTCAATAACTTTGAAATCCGAACAATTGTCGAGCTTCATTCTTTGTAACAATTTTTTTGTCGAGGGAACTGCTCCCATACCGGCAAGATTGGGATGAACACCGCTTACAGCACTGTCAACGAACACAATTCCGTATTGAATACCCAATTGTTTGGCTTTTTCGACAGATGTCACCAGAACAAGTGCTGACCCGTCATTCAAAGGGCAGGAATTTCCGGCCGTAACCGTTCCATCTTTTTCAAATACCGGTCGCAAATGCGCCAAAGTTTCAAGTTTCAAACCGGCTCTCGGGCAATCGTCAGCGGAAAATAGGCCTTTTGCTGTTTGAAGTGCGATGATTTCATCATCAAAACGACGGTCTGCCTGAGCTTTCAAGGCACGTTGATGGCTTTGAAGCGCAAAACGATCTTGTCTTTCTCTCGATATACCAAAATGTCGGGCAATATTTTCAGCCATGTTTCCCATATCAGGGTCACCGATTGTATCCGGTGAAAACCGTGCACGGGAAAAAAATTGCGGCAATTCACGCGGTGTTTTTGGGCGTTTTATGCGCCAAGGCGCAGTTGATACACTTTCTGCACCACCGGCAAGATAAATTTCACCCGCTCCCGCCTCAACAAGTCTACATGCCATAACCACGGCTTCAAGGCCTGAGCCGCATTGTCGGTCAAGCGTTAATCCCGAAATTTCGACTGGCAGACCGGCAGTTAAAGCGGCAAGGCGTGCGAGATTACCTCCGCCGCCCGCAGCATTACCGATCATAACATCATCAATTTCGGTTTTTTCGATCTTTGTGCGTTCAAGAAGTGCCTGAATGAGCGGGCTTAAAAGATATTCTGCGTCAACAGATGAAAGCGCACCATATGCGCGCGCTATAGCTGTTCTCGCGACCGCAATAATAATTGGTGTTCTGCTTTCATCCATTTTTAAAGCCTTGTGACTTCGGGACTGCCCTCTTCAACCATTTTTTTCACGATGACACGCGCAATTTTTCCGCTCCATGTCATCGGCCAATGGTTAATTGTATAGAAATTTTTCGGAATTTTGAATTTTTCCATTAACGGGTGGCAAAACTCGCGCAATTCATCTGCCGTTAACGGGGCATCTTTGAATGAAACAACACTGACAAGGCGTTCTCCATAAATGTCATCGGCAATTCCGAAAGCAATTGCTTCACTGATATCTGGGATAGTTTTCAATGCGGTTTCTATTTCGGCAAGATAAATATTGTTGCCGCCCGAAATAATCATGCCGCCGGCACGACCCATTACATAAAGTTCGCCATTTTTGTCGATCATGCCGAGGTCGCCAACCGTTGCCCCATATTGGTTACGGACAAATGACTTGCCATTGTCGCCCCATAAATATCCATCCGAAATCAAATCGCTTTCGACAAAAATCGTGCCGATTTTATCGGCAGAAAGCGGTAGCAAATTTTCATCGCGAATTGTGACTTTGACACCGGGAAACGGTTTTCCCACCGGCGACATGGAAGTTTCATGCGAAAGCGTTCGGGGGGCCATTTTGTTGACAGCAACAAAACTTAATTCCGATGCGCCATAATATTGTAAAATCTCCGCATTCGGGAAAAGTGAACGGGCATCGTCATAATGCTGACGATCGAATTTTGAAGCTCCGGTCACAAGTTGCTTCATTTCTTTAAAAACCGACTTAAGCTCGTCTGCCCGTCGTTTTAATTCGTTGAGCATGGTTGGTACGCCGACAAAACGGTCGGCAGTTTTAAGAAGCTCCAATACTTCATCGGCATCGAATTTTCTGACACTTTCAAATGTCTGGCCGCTATCCAGCGTTTCGACAAGAGCGTAAAGGCTCACACCATGCGCCATCGGCCCCGGGGCAACCGCTTTATGTAACTTGCCGAGGCCGAAGAACTCTCTTCCGGTGACGAGCGAGTTTCGCCAACTTTGGCGGTTTCTGATAAATGCTTTGGGAAGCCCTGTTGTGCCGGATGTAAAACCGATGAAAAACGGCCCGAGCGGTAAATCGGCTATTGCCCGATCAGGAACAATTCCTTCCAGAAAACGATCATAAGTTGATGAAGTGTCGGCATTTTTTTCGACATAAAGCGCTGGTAAATCAAGGGTGCGGGCAATTTCAGCAATAATACAGTTTTTGTTCTCGCAAATGACAATGTCGGGACTAAGCCGACGCATGATTTCTTCAATCTGGTTTGGGGGCGTTGCAACAGAAAGAACAGCAACGCAATGCGGGCTTGCCGAGCCGCCGACAAAAATTTCGCCAAAGCGGAAATGGTTTGGAAGTGCGAGCAACACCAGCCGGCCATCATCCGGTAAACCGAAACGGTCAGGGTGGCGTTTTTCCAGATTGAAAAGATTTCGCCTGAAAGCTTCGGCGCGTTGGTAGAGTGTTTTATAGGTGATTTCATTTCCGGCGATCGAAATCGCAATTCTGTCAGGTGTCAAACCGGCATGTTTTGCCAATACATCAATAACCGACATTCGTTCCCCTAACGGTTCGGAAATAATTATGGAGCGACTTCTTTTTTCAAGCGCCGACGTATTTTTAAAATGATCATAAAACTCTCCCGTTACAATTTACCAATCATAACGGGAGAGAAAATTTTAAAATCAGATTTGGCGAACAGCACCCTTGGCTGCCGATGTTGTCATGGCTGCATAAGCGCGTAATGCCTTGGAGACTTTGCGTTTACGAACCTCTTCCGGCTTCCAGGCTTTGTCACCTTTCTGTTCCATTTCCTTGCGACGTTTGGCGAGTGTAGCATCGTCGACAGCAAGATGGATTTTGCGATTTGGTATGTCGATTTCGATTGTATCACCTTCTTTGACAAGACCGATCGTGCCACCTTCAGCAGCTTCCGGTGAAACATGGCCGATGGAAAGCCCTGACGAACCACCGGAAAAACGGCCATCGGTAATGAGGGCACAAGCTTTTCCCAAGCCTTTCGATTTCAGATAGCTTGTCGGATAAAGCATTTCCTGCATTCCGGGGCCACCGCGCGGGCCTTCGTAACGGATAAGCACAATATCTCCCGGTTTGATTTTGCCGTTCAAAATAGCAACCACGGCCGAATCCTGACTTTCAAAAATCCGTGCCGGACCTTTGAATTTCAAAATCGAGTCGTCAACACCGGCAGTTTTGACAATGCATCCATCCTTGGCAAGGTTACCGTAAAGAACGGCAAGGCCGCCATCCTTGGAATAGGCATGGTCGACATCGCGAATGACACCTTTTTCGCGGTCAAGGTCGACTGTTTCATAGCGCCGTGACTGGCTGAATGGTGTTTGTGTCGGAATGCCACCCGGAGCTGCACGATAAAATTCATGGACTTCCGGATTATTTGTCTGTTTGACATCCCATTTGCGCAAGGCATCCTTCAATGTCGCTTCATGAACAGTTGCAACTTCGCTGTGGATAAGACCTGCGCGGTCAAGTTCACCCAGAATTGCCATCACCCCACCGGCACGGTGGACATCTTCCATATGCACATTGGCAACAGCCGGTGCGACTTTACAAATAACCGGAACGTGGCGTGAAAGCCGGTCAATATCCGACATGGTAAAATCAACTTCGCCTTCTTGTGCGGCGGCTAAAAGATGAAGAACTGTATTGGTTGAACCGCCCATTGAAATATCAAGTGTCATTGCATTTTCAAAAGATTTGAATGTCGCAATCGAACGGGGAAGAACACTGTCATCATCCTGTTCATAATAACGCTTGGCCAGTTCAACAATGCGGTGGCCGGCTTTTTCAAAAAGATGTTTGCGGTCGGCATGGGTTGCGAGCATCGAACCATTACCGGGAAGCGACAGGCCAAGGGCCTCCGTCAGGCAGTTCATGGAATTTGCGGTAAACATACCCGAGCATGAACCGCATGTCGGGCAAGCTGCCCGTTCCATATTGGCAATTTCAGAATCGCTATTATGGTCATCGGCTGCTGCAACCATGGCATCAATAAGGTCAACTGAAAGCTCTTTACCTTTCCATTTGATTTTTCCTGCTTCCATCGGGCCGCCGGACACAAAAATCGTTGGAATATTGAGCCGTAAAGCCGCCATCAGCATTCCCGGAGTAATTTTATCGCAATTGGAAATACAGACCAGAGCATCCGCACAATGGGCATTGACCATATATTCAACCGAATCGGCAATGATCTCGCGGGAGGGAAGAGAATAGAGCATACCATCATGCCCCATTGCGATACCGTCATCGACAGCAATTGTATTGAACTCTTTTGCAACGCCGCCCGCTTTTTCCACTTCACGCGCGACAAGTTGTCCCAAATCTTTAAGATGTACGTGACCCGGAACAAATTGTGTAAATGAATTGGCAATCGCAATAATCGGCTTACCAAAATCTCCGTCTTTCATTCCTGTGGCACGCCAAAGGCCACGGGCACCGGCCATATTCCGGCCATGAGTAGAAGTTCTTGAGCGATAGGGAGGCATTTTGAATTTTCCTTGAATAATTCCAATGTAGCAACGGTTTTGCCGCACAGATCATATAAACGCAAGGATTTTAAACGCTTTTTCGTTCAATGCTCAATCACATTTAGATTAGAATCAAAAAAAATTCGATATAATTGCGCAATATTATTGCGCATTCTTTGGCCACTCTTCATGGTAAACAAGGCTATCGAGCGGTACGCGTTTGCGCCAGCCTTTTTGTTCGAGTTCGGGGCTGTCGTAAAAGTGGCTGACATAACCGATACACAAATAAGCGATGATTTCTATTTCGGCGGGAATCTTTAGCAATTCCTTCAACTCGTCATCGTGATAAATCGAAACCCAGCCGACGCCGATGTTTTCAGCCCGTGCCGCAAGCCACAAATTTTCGACAGCACATACGCAACTATAGGCCGACATTTGCGGATTATGAAAACGGCCAAGACCGGTGCGGCCATCGCGCGAGCGGTTACATGTGACAACCAGATTAAGAGGTGCTTTGACGATACCCTGTAATTTCAGGCGGTTATAAAGTTTTCGCCTTTCGTCGGTAAAAATTTTTGCTTCCTCGGTTGCTGCCCGGTCAAAAATTTCTTTGACTTGGTTTTTTCTTTTTTTGTCGCGAATGAGAAGGAAATTCCATGGCTGTTGGAAGCCTACCGAAGGCGCTGAATGAGCCGCGTCAAGGAGCCGCGTGATTACAGCCTCTTCGAGCGGTCGAGGTAAAAATTCGTCGCGCACATCGCGCCGTTCATGGATAACTTTATAGATATCTTCCAACATGAAATCTGTGCCGAACTCCTTATTGATTGTGCCAATGGTTGAATGAAAATCGGTCTCTTGGCGACATAAAATGCTTTGCGAAATTCATTAGCCGTCTAACAAATGCCTTATAATTGATAATGTGAAGCAATCAAGTTTATCGCCGCTCTCTTGAGCCAATTTGAAAGCACAAAAATAGTCGAATATGTTTTTGGTCATGATTGGCATAGGCAAGATTTTAAAAAATCAGGAATTGTTTGCCAATAGTGTCGAGACTGTCTCTCAAGGAACAAAAAACGGTGATTTTTTTTAACAGGAACCGGCGCGAAAGAAAAAGCAATCAACAAGACCGGTTGGACATGAAAAGCTAAAAACAGCTTTGAAGATACGGGTCTTCATTCAAAGAAGTTAGCCGGCAAAGAAGTTAACGGGCAAAAAATTTAAACAGAAAAATTTCGGGATTAGAGCCGACGGAAGTCTTTATTTTTCTGGCGCGGGTGAATTTTGAAGATTGGTGGAGCTAAGCGGGATCGAACCGCTGACCTCTTGCATGCCATGCAAGCGCTCTCCCAGCTGAGCTATAGCCCCATTCAGGATGAGTAGGTCACATTGTGACCCTCAGGGATAAAGACAAACTGTCTGGCGGCTTCTTAAATTGAGTAGCGCCAAAGATCAAGAGGGAAATTGCAATCTTTATAAAGAAAGCGACTTCCCTCTTTGCATTTCATTAAATGTCGTCGTCTTTATGAACTTTATTGCCACCGGTGATAATGCCGCTAACGTCATCATCCTCGTCGTCTTCATCGTCCGGCAAGAATGCGTCGTCATCATCGTCACCAAGGTCGACATCCTCATCGTCGCCGATATCGGGTATATCTTCGCCACCTTTGGTTTCATCATCGGCATCTTCAAGCGAGATGAACTCTGGCTTTTCTAACGCCGTGTCAAGGTCCTCCGTCTCTGTCTCCTCTTCCTCATCCTCGCCCTTAGCATCGGCTGTGGCGTCGAAATAGGATCTTGGGTAGGAGATCCCAGTATAAGGTGAAATAATCGGGTCACGATTGAGATCATAGAATTTCTTGCCCGTTTCCGGGTCTATTCGTTTGGTTCCAAGTTCAGGTTTTGCCATGGACCGAGCCTCTTTTGGTTGGTCGTGATATTTCTATTTGCTACATGCTTACAGAAATAGACACGCGCCTTTGTTTGAAAGCACTTTAACCGGACACGAGCATTTACGCGCCCATAAAAATGCCGTTGAGATTAATCAAAAAATCCGTTCACGGTGCTTAAGCGCAAAAATATGCGTTTGTCAAAGATAAACAATAAGAACCATGTTCAATTTCCTTGAAGCGATGTATTTTTTCATGACGTACGAAACTCGTTATGTTAGAAGCATGCTTTTCCTATATATAAAGAAGAAATACGTTTGCCATGTCTGAACCGCTTCCCGCTACCTCGAAAAAATCTGCCGATCTTTCCGGACATATCCGGATACCGGGCGATAAATCCATTTCGCACCGTTCCTTGATGTTCGGTGCTCTGGCAAGTGGAGAAACCCGTATTTCCGGTCTTTTGGAAGGTGAGGATGTTATTCACACTGCCAATGCCATGCGGGCAATGGGAGCAAAAATAACAAAGGATAACGATGTTTATGTTATCCACGGGACAGGAAACGGTTGCCTTTTGGAACCGGAAAAACCGCTCGATTTCGGCAATGCCGGAACCGGTGCGAGATTGACAATGGGGCTTGTCGGTACCTATGCAATGAAGACCCGCTTTATAGGTGACGCATCTTTGTCAAAACGGCCTATGGGGCGCATCCTTGATCCCTTGCGGTTGATGGGCGTTCAGGTTGAAGCCTCGGAAGGCGATAGATTGCCGTTGACATTGTGGGGCGCAGTCACCCCCAACCCGATTACCTATCGTGTTCCCATGGCATCGGCACAGGTGAAATCGGCTGTTTTGCTTGCCGGTCTCAACACTCCCGGCATTACCACCGTCATCGAGCCGGTTATGACACGCGACCACACCGAAAAAATGCTTGTGGGCTTTGGTGCCGATCTTGAAGTCGAGACAGATAATGACGGTGTGCGCTATATCCATTTAGAGGGGCAGGGCGAATTATACGGGCAGGATATTACCGTTCCCGGCGATCCGTCTTCGGCAGCATTTCCGGTTGTGGCAGCTTTGATTACCGAAGGTTCGGATATAACAATAGAAAATGTATTGTTAAATCCCACCCGCACCGGATTGATCACCACACTTTTAGAAATGGGCGCCGACATAAGCTTTGAAAACAAACGCCAGACCGGCGGGGAAGAGGTAGCCGATATTCGTGTGCGTTCTTCCCGATTAAAGGGGGTAAAAGTGCCAAAAGAGCGCGCACCTTCAATGATTGATGAATATCCGGTTCTTGCAGTTGCTGCCGCTTTTGCCGAGGGAAAAACCATTATGCAAGGGCTTGCAGAACTGAGAGTCAAGGAATCGGACCGGCTTTCAGCCGTCGCCAACGGTTTGAAAAAAAATGGCGTTGATTGTGAAGAGGGAAAAGATTTCCTGATCGTGACTGGCGACCCTTCGGCGAAAAATATTGGTGGCGGAACAGTCACAACACATCTTGATCACCGGATCGCTATGAGCTTTCTGATACTTGGTCTTGGTGCGGAAAAGCCTGTAACAATTGACGACAAGCGGATGATTGCAACAAGTTTTCCGGAATTTATGGGGCTGATGGCGAAATTGGGAGCGCATATCGAATGAACCCGAATAAGCCGTTTATTATCGCAATTGATGGTCCTGCCGCTTCAGGAAAGGGCACATTGGCGCGCAAACTTGCCTCCCACTACGGGTTTTCCTATCTTGATACAGGTTTGACCTATCGTGCAGTTGCCGATGAGCTTCTAAAACGTCATTTGCCACTCAATGACGAGGATATTGCGGTAAAAACCGCTTCGTTAATCGATTTTGTTTCACTTGATCGGGCGCATTTATCCGAACATGAAATCGGTGAAGCGGCTTCGAAAGTGGCGGTGATGGGGCGTTTGCGAAAGACATTGGTCGACATGCAAAAAGCTTTTGCAAAACAAAGTAAAGGGGCGGTTCTTGATGGGCGGGATATCGGAACAGTCGTCTGTCCCGATGCCAACGTCAAGCTCTATATCGTTGCAGACCCCGAAGTTCGGGCAGAACGGCGCTATAATGAAATGATAGAGAAGGGCGAAAAAGCCGATTATAATGCTATCCTTGCCGATCTTAAAAGGCGTGACGAGCGCGATATGAAACGCGCTGAAAGCCCGTTGAAACCTGCAAAAGATGCGCACTTGCTTGATACAACAAAATTGAGTATAGAAGGCGCGTTTACTGCCGCTTGTGCTATTATTGATCCAATTTTGGCAAAACGGTAGAAGAGTTTAAGAGAAATGTTATTTCCGGCCATGCGCCAAACTACCCCGCAAAGAGCGGGCGGCAGGAAAATAACAGCGTTTTAACACTAACCCGGCGCGCTCGTGCCTTATCTCATTATTATTTCAAAAGGCACTTCTTCAGGAGTTTCTATGTCACAATACAATCCCACAAAAGCGGATTTCGAAGCCCTTTTGGCTGAATCCCTCCAGACCAATGATCTCGTCGAGGGTTCGGTTGTTAAAGGCCGCATCATTGCAATTGAAAAAGATATGGCAATCATTGATGCCGGTCTTAAAGTAGAAGGCCGTGTTCCGTTAAAGGAATTCGGTGCCAAGGGTAAAGACGGTTCGCTCAAACCCGGCGATGAAGTCGAGGTTTATGTCGAGCGTATCGAAAACGCTATGGGTGAAGCTGTTCTTTCACGCGAAAAAGCCCGCCGTGAAGAGAGCTGGGTTCGTCTGGAAGAAAAATTCAACGCCGGTGAACGCGTTGAAGGCGTTATCTTCAGTCAGGTCAAAGGTGGTTTCACGGTTGATCTTGATGGAGCAGTTGCTTTCTTGCCGCGCAGTCAGGTCGATATTCGTCCGATTCGCGATGTAACGCCGTTGATGCACAACCCGCAGCCTTTTGAAATTTTGAAAATGGACCGTCGTCGTGGCAATATTGTTGTATCACGCCGTACAGTTCTTGAAGAAAGCCGCGCCGAACAGCGTTCTGAAATCGTACAGAACCTTGAAGAAGGTCAGGTTGTTGAAGGTGTCGTCAAGAACATCACCGATTACGGTGCATTCGTCGATCTCGGCGGTATTGATGGCCTCTTGCACGTTACCGATATGGCATGGCGTCGTGTCAACCATCCGTCTGAAATCCTGTCGATCGGCCAGACTGTAAAAGTACAGATCATCCGTATCAATCAGGATACACATCGTATTTCCCTGGGCATGAAACAGCTTGAAAGCGACCCGTGGGAAGGCATCAGCGAGAAATATCCGGTTGGCAAGAAGATCAAGGGTACTGTTACCAACATTACCGATTATGGTGCTTTTGTCGAAATCGAGCCGGGTATCGAAGGCCTTATCCACGTTTCCGAAATGAGCTGGACCAAGAAGAATGTTCACCCCGGAAAGATTCTTTCGACCTCTCAGGAAGTCGAAGTTGTTGTTCTGGAAGTGGATCCGGCAAAACGCCGCATTTCTTTGGGTCTCAAGCAGACATTTGAAAACCCGTGGACAGCTTTTGCCAATAAATTTCCTGTTGGTTCTGTTGTTGAAGGTGAAGTCAAGAACAAAACCGAATTCGGCCTCTTCATTGGTCTTGAAGGCGATGTTGACGGTATGGTTCACCTCTCCGATCTCGACTGGAACCGTCCTGGCGAGCAGGTTATCGAAGAATACAACAAGGGCGATGTCGTCAAGGCTGTTGTTCTTGATGTTGATGTCGACAAAGAACGTATTTCGCTCGGTATCAAGCAGCTTTCCGGCGACAAGGTCGGTGAAGCCGTTGCTTCCGGTGAATTGCGCAAAGGTGCTGTTGTAACTTGCGAAGTGACTGCAATCCACGACAATGGCATTGATGTAAAACTGGTTGACCATGATCTCGAAACAACAATCCGTCGTTCGGATCTGTCGCTTGATCGTGACGAACAACGTCCGGAACGCTTTACAGTCGGCCAGAAGGTTGATGCACGCGTTACCGCATTCGACAAAAAGACCCGTAAGATCACAGTTTCAATCAAGGCTTTGGAAATTGCCGAAGAAAAAGAAGCTGTTGCACAATATGGTTCATCGGATGCCGGTGCTTCGCTCGGTGACATTCTGGGTGCCGCATTGAAGAAGCAGGAACAGGAGTAATCCTTTCAGTCCTGTTATCGCAGGTGACTGCGATGGTTTTTAGATAAATCAGAAAACCCGCCTTTTGAGGCGGGTTTTTTTATGAGAGATAGCTTTTCGACATTTTTAATTGAACTTCGGTTTTTTATTTATAAAGCCTTAAAACCGCTTTATTGCCGCTTGATCAACAGAACCGGTAAAGCACGTAGAATTAAGAATTTGCAAAAGAAAAGCTTTGCAAAAATCCGTAGTTAAAAAAGCGGCTATCAGCTTATTTTTCAGCGACGAGAATGGGGAGGTTTCTTCCGCTTTTGAAAAAAATCGGGCAAGTACTTCTTGCCAATAATCACCTCATCTTATTGGTCACTGGAATTGGAACCATGTAATCGGTTTGATAAGCTGGCGGTGGTTATCCTGTGTATTTTATAAAAGCAAAGGGACATGGATTTTTCATGCTTTGAAAAATCAATGAAGTTCCGTTTTGCAACCGATCAGCCGAAACCGCGCTTCGGTTCGCTTTTAAAATATTTTGTTTTAAAAATTAAATGACAAAAGATGGAAGCATTGGTTGATTTGTTTATCTTTGGCGAACCACGTCATTCTTTTGTAAATATTAGGAGAGGGGAAAGGGAAGGACCAAAAAAATTCCCGCGAATTTCGCGGGAATAATGGAATAATCGAAGAATCTTTAAATTCTTACGAAGGATTGGACTTTTGTGCTTTTGCCTGTTCTTCGGCAATGCGCTTCTGGAACAGTCCTGCAAAGTCGATCGGGTCGATCATCAAAGGAGGGAAGCCGCCATTCCGTGTTGCGTCGGCAACAATCTGGCGTGCGAAAGGAAAGAGCAAACGCGGACATTCAATGAAAACCAACGGCATGATGTGTTCTTGCGGAATGTTTTTAACACGGAAGACACCACCATAAACGAGTTCGACATTGAAGAGCATATCCTTGCCTTCACCGGCTTTGGCGGTAAGCGAAAGGACAACATCATAGTTGCCATCTTCCATGGGATTGGCATTGACGTTGATTCCGATATTGATTTCTGGAGCTTTGTCTCTTGGTCGTAATGCCTGTGGAGCATTCGGGCTTTCAAACGAAAAGTCTTTCAGATATTGGGTGAGGACCGTAAATACGGGAGCTTCGCCATTTTTATTTGCATCGCCTTCGGCCATAATGAAAACCTTCTATGATTAGCGCCAAAACGCGCCTTGTGTGGTTGGAGATAATATGGGCTAGCATGTCACGCGCATTGTTGCAACAAAGCGGGCGAGCCTTTCACCATTTTTCGCTTCATGATCAATTTAAACGCTTGTTGTCGTCATCTTTTCGCCATGGCGAGTGTTCCGGGTCGGACGAATGATAATCCTCGGCATCAAGATCAATCGTTTGCGAATGGCTGTTTTCGTAATTGTTCTTTGTAAAACCGGCTGAAAAACTGGTGCGGACGGTCATTCTTTTCGACAGCCATTTCCATAAAAGATCGCGTATTTGCGGGATAAAAAGCAAAAAACCGATAATATCGGTTACAAAACCCGGGATGATCAACAGGATAGCGGCTATAATAAGCAATGCACCATGGGCAAGTTCACGATCAGGCATATGACCGGCGGCAAGCTCGCTTTGCATTTTTGTGAGAAGCGTAATTCCCTGAACGCGCAAAAGAACAAATCCCGCAACCATTGATAAAATGATAAGACCTAAAGTTGCGAGAACGCCGATCTGTTTTCCGACAATGATGAAACCGGCAATCTCGATAAAAATTGCGATGAGCAAAATCACACCGGCAATATTGGGTGTCTTACGGTAGATATTTCCCACCAACGCTATCCTTTCGACGGTTTTTTTATGAGTTTAATATGCTCTATAGTACAATTCCTTCTTTAAATAGGGATTAAAAAGCCATATTTGAATGATGGCTTTTGCTGTTCTATATGTTTATGTCAATGATTATTGCCACACTTTTGGTTGTGGTGCCCCTTTAATTTTGGAGATTGGCCGCAAAGATGGATTTCGACATTGTACTGGTTATTGCCCTGGTTATTGCCGTAGTGGTGTTTTTGCAGCTACGCAGTGTGTTGGGAAAACGTACGGGCTTTGAACGGCCACCTTTCGACCCTTATTCACGCCAGCCGGAAAATGCGGAAGAAAAGGAAACCGATACGGTTGTCGCATTGCCGAAACCGGAAGCCAAAGCAGCCGATGATTTTTCCGATATTGATAAAATCGCACCTCAAGACAGCGACCTGAATAATGGCTTGCGCGCTATCCGCAAAGAAGACGCAACATTTTCACCCATTTCATTTCTGGATGGTGCAAGGGTCGCATATGAAATGGTTGTAACAGCCTTTGCAAAAGCGGATAAAAACACCTTGAAATCGCTTTTATCCGATGATGTCTTTGCCGGTTTTTCTTCTGCCATTGATGAACGTGATAAAAAAGGTGAAACTGTCAAATTTACATTTGTCGGCATTGATAAAATAGAAATTATCGATGCGTCGTGTGAGGCAGATATTGCGCAACTGACAATCAGGGTCGAGAGCGAGATTATCTCGGCAACTTACGATGATAGCCAGAAACTTGTCGATGGTGACCCGCAAACAATAGCTGAAATCAAGGATATCTGGACGTTTGCACGCAATGTCAAATCGCGCGATCCGAACTGGAAAATTATCGGCACAGAAGATGGTGAGTAATTTTCTGTAGAAACGCTGGGTTCAGCCGATCACATCGGGCGTATAACTTGAAGGTTGCATGACCATGGCTCGTGATAATAATCGGGATGAGTTCTATCGGCTGAAACTTGAAGACCGTATTTTGTGGGATAAAGTGAGAAGCACTGCAATTCCCTTGGCAAAATCGGAGCGTTTCACGGTCGAGATCAAGGATATGCCGGCCGTTTTCTCAATGGAGCTTTTACGGCAGACCAGACTGAACAATATAACCGATGATAAGAGTGATCGGAAAGAAGCTCTGCCGAAGCTTTTTCCTTTTGATAAACCGACCTATCGTAAAATATCGCGCGGGCGTGTCGATATAGAAGGACGTGTCGACCTCCACGGGCTCTATCGCGATGAAGCCTATTCGTTGCTTCTTAATTTTCTACAATCAGCGCGCCACCGTGGTTTGCGACATGTCCTTGTTATAACCGGTAAAGGGTTGTCGCAGGGGAGCGAAGGTGTTTTGCGGCAAGCCGTTCCCCATTGGCTGGAGACTGCACCTTTCCGCCAGATTATATCTTCCTTTGAAGATGCTCCGAGAAATCACGGTGGTAAAGGCGCGCTTTATGTGCGCTTGCGACGGCAAGCAAAAAACTGATTTGATAAAACTGTTCTGCCTGTTTTTTTGATCGTCAGGAATTATTTCCTGTACCTCATAATTTCCTTGGTAGCGGATATAATTGACGTTCAGGCGGAGGCTGTGTTTTCAAAAACAGATAGGTTTGATTGGCTGATGAACCTATCCGCGCTTTGCAAAAAAATTGTCGTTTTCTATTTCTGACAGGAAAGAGAAATTAATCGGAAAGCTTTTGCGTTAGGTGATACGAAACAATATCCACCGAAACCTGAGCCTGAAAACAATTATCAGATCGCTGGATTATCTAATAATGGAGATATTTCGAAAATAGCAGGAAGAGCAATAATGGGGGGGGTTAAAACAGCTTTTCAAGATCGTTGATTTTGCTGTTTACAAACCAGCCGTAATAATTTTCTTGCGGCAATTTAGGCTGTTCTCCATGTGCAACAGCTTGCTTGTTGTCTTCTGCCAATGCGCGCGCACGTGCTTCCGCACCACCGGTATTATAAAGTGTTGCCGTCAAACCCGGATTATCCGAAATATCAAAACCGGCAATCTGGCGGTAAGCGTCGATGGACTGGCGGATTGTTGCGGCAATATAGGGAATGGTCTGATCGGGGTCCATAATAGTTTTATAGACTTGCCCGCCATTTTCCGCAGAAAGCTTGGGCAAACCGGAAATCCGGTTGACACGATCGGACATCATTAAAGCAGTGAGCGGGTTGACCTGTCCCAGTCCAAAGGTCTGGCCGGCAAAAAACGGTTGGAAAAATACCGCGCTAAAACGGTTATTGGGATATTTTTTCCCGTCAACCGTTTTGCCACGAAAATCCTTATTCCAGATATTTTCACGGCATGTCCACAATCTATAGCTATCCGAGAGACCATTGCAGGAAGAAAATTGCGGGCGTTTAACAAAATCGGTTACGTCTTCACCGTTATAGGCAAATTGGACCCCCTGACTGAGATAGGACATGCCTTTCACATAATAGGTTTGCAAGCGGTCATAGACATCAACATTATAGGTGTGTTCGCCGATAATTGCTCCAGCGATATGAATAGGGTTGATGCCATAATCTTTTGCGGTTGCGACAATGCGTGCCCTTAGTTTTGTGTCATTTTTCAGAAGATTATAGATTTTCGTATATTTTGCAGCATAGCTTGTTGAAAGTTCGCGTGTGCGTTTTGCCGAAGCACCGGGAACCGGCGGTTGCACGGTATTACGATTACCGGGAGGAACGAGTGTTACAGCCTCTGCCTCAGTCAGCAATGATAAAATCAACGGGATAATCAAACACAGCTTCTTCATGAATTTTGGCATGTGCTTATCCTATCTAAGATTGCAAAGGTTTGTTCGTTAAAGGCTCAGTCGTTACAAGAACATTTTTATAGAGTCGATAGTAAATTGCTAGATATATCGGATATTTTTAGCGCATTACGCACTACCGCCCACGTAAAAAGTCAAAAAATGAACGTTTTTTTTGTGGAGCAGGTTGTGCCTCACTCACATCTGCAGGCGGGCGGGGGGCCCAATAATCATCATTGCTACCCGGTTCCGGCGGTGGAGCCGGATAAGGTGTTGTCGACGGTTGTTCACTCTCCGGCAAAATATCGTTGCCTCCGGGAACCGCATTTTGCAGGTTATAATTACCCGGAAGCGGCAAAACCGGCAGGGATTTTTCGGCAACTGTCATATAGGATTTCCATGCGCGCACGGGAAGTGAACCGCCGGAGATTGTTTTCATCGGATGGCCATCGTCATTGCCGAACCATATGCCTGTGACATAATCTGTTGTATAGCCGATAAACCATGCGTCGCGAAAATCCTGACTTGTACCGGTTTTTCCTGCAGCCGGACGGTCAATTGCGGCTTTCCGTGCCGTACCGTTCTCGACAGTCTGTTCGAGCATCGCATTCATCATGCCGACGATATCCGATTCAACAACACGATTGGCTGTAATTTCACCAAAATCATAAATGGTTTTACCGTTTGTATCTTCTACTTTCGAGATAAGTCGTAATTGCGGCTTATAACCGCCATTGGCAAAAGGCACAAATGCGCCGGTCAATTCAAGCAGGCTCACTTCCGATGTACCAAGTGCGATAGAGGCATTGTCGGAAAGTGCCGAATGGATACCGAGACGGTGAGCCACTTCAATAACCTTGTCGGTACCGACCTCCATAATCAATTGGGCGGCAACAGAGTTCAGCGAATGGGATAAAGCGGTGGTCAATGTGACTTCCCCCATATATTTGCCGCCGTAATTTTTTGGCGTCCAGTTGCCAATTCTGACCGGTGCGTCGTTGCGGATAGTATTGGGGGTCCGACCGGCTTCAAGTGCAGCAAGATAGACAAAGGGTTTGAAGGTTGAACCGGGTTGTCTTTTTGCGTCGGTCGCACGGTTGAACTGGCTTTGCGCGTAGTCGACACCGCCTACCATGGCACGGATTGCCCCGCTTTTATCAATGGATACAAGCGCACCTTGGCTCACGTCGCGTTTTTCTCCATTTTCGGAAATTTGTGTGCGGATTGCTTCTTCGGCAGCACTTTCGAGAGTCATATCAAGCGTGGTTTCAACCACAATATCCTTATCTGTCTCGCCGATGAGAAACGGTAATTGTTGAACAACCTGATCGGCCACATAGTTTTCCGAGCCGGTCCAATAGGATTGAGCCCTTGCCATCGGTTCGGCTTCTGCCATAGCTACCTGGGCGTCACTCACCATACCTTCTTCTTTCATGGCAGCAAGAACAAGTTTGGCACGGTCATTGGCAGCTTTGGGATCACGTGCAGGCGAAAGGCGCGAGGGTGCTTTTAATAATCCTGCCAGAGTTGCTGCTTCCATCAAATCAATATCTTTAGCAGATTTTCCGAAATATCGACGCGAGGCCGCTTCAACACCATAAGCACCTGAACCGAGATAAACACGGTTCAAATAGATTTCCAGAATTTGATCTTTGGTATATTTGTGCTCGAGCCAGAGTGCCAGCAGTGCTTCCTGCACCTTTCTTTCCAATGTCCTGTCGGGAGAAAGAAACAGATTCTTTGCCAATTGTTGGGTAAGTGTCGAGCCACCCTGTTTGCTGCGGCTATGGATAATATTGGTTACCATTGCGCGCGCAATTCCGATCGGGTCAACGCCATAGTGGTCGTAAAAACGGCGGTCTTCAATTGCCACCACGGCCTTCGGTATCCACGGGCTCATTTCTTTCAATGAAAGTGCTTCGCCACCTGTTGTTCCGCGATTGGCTATCAGAAATCCGTTGCGATCAATAATGCGCACATTTGGTGGCCTTTGGGGGATATTCCATGTTGAAGCTTGCGGCATTTTAAGTGCGACATAGCCGACATAAGCTGCAATAGCTATAGCGCCCCATATAGCAAGAATGAAACACCATTTGATCAGACGGAACATAAACCCATGCTTTTTTCGTTTTTCCCGCGACTTGCCCCTTTTCGCGGCGGGCCCTCCTTGCGGCGGCAATGCCCGGTCTTCATCGGTCAAGCGCATATCAGAACCGCTCCGATTTTTTCAAGACTAGCATTTTTATTGAATATTGCCGACATGGAAAGACTTTTAAAAAATTTCGAGAACCTGCGCTTTAAACCGGAAACCGGATTGAACATTTCGCTGTTTTGCTAGCATAGCAGAATGATTCCGGCAATTTTAAGTAAGATCGATTGCACTATCCAATCATTTCAAAAGCTTCAAGCACTTCCTCACTATTATTTATGATCTGTTATATTTTTCTCTCAAGAGAAGCGAAATATCGCGCTAGCAGAGATTTCCGCAATTTAACAAACCGGTTTCCATATGGGCGTGGTTTGATTTCCTTTGGAGGGTATCATTTTTCTCTAAAATTGTTTTTATCGAAAAGTCCGGCAATAGATCAGCTCCCGATTTCCGATAAATACGATAAATCAGCTCCAAGGGATTGTCCGGTTGCTTACGTTCAATGAAGTTTAAAATGGTAATGAAGCCGAATGGCGGTTTAGCCAATCGGCTGCATTGAATTTTCAATTTTGTTTTGCCTTCAGATCGGCAACATTATCTTGTCCGGTTTTGCGAAATTCTTCCGGATTGAAATTATACACTGTCGAGCAGAATTCACATTTTACAGTAATTCTGCCATTTTCAATGCTGGAATTTATCTCCTCTGCCGTGAAGCTATTCAAGACATTTTCTATTTTTTCACGCGAGCATGAACATTGATCAAGGATAGTTCTTGCATTGAAAACCCTGACACCGTGTTCGTGGAACAAGCGGAACAAAAGCCTTTCCGCTCCCACCTGCGGATCCGTCATCTCGGAGCTTTCAATCGTGTCAACAAGTGCCTTGACTTCTCTCCAATGATCAAGATCGGTCTTCTTATCAATTTTCTTGGTCGTTTGGCTTTCGATGGAAGACTTCGGAAGATGTTGAACAAGCACACCGCCAGCGCGCCAGCTTTCTCTTGAATGGCCATTTTCATCGCGGTCGAAAAGTGTTGCAACGCCAAGTTTGACTTCGGTCGGAATCTGCTCGGATTGTTTGAAATAGTTACGTGCTATTTCTTCGAGACTTGAACCGTCAAGTGCGACAATACCCTGATAGCGTTGCATATGTTCGCCCTGATGATCGATTGTGAGTGCCAAAGTTCCTTTGCCCAGAAGTTCTTCGGGGGCATCATGGCCGGAAGCAACAGCCTCTTCGAGTTTCTTGTCATCAAATCTTGCATAAGCGCGCAAACTGGACGGGGTTTTAAAATCGCATACCAAGAGGTTGACCGGCCCGTCGGAGCTGGTCTGCAAAATGAATTTTCCATCAAATTTCAATGATGTACCGAGTAAAACGGTTAAAACCATTGCTTCAGCCAATAACCGCGCTACCGGCTCGGGATAATGGTGGCGCGATAAAATGCTGTTGACGGCAGTTCCCAACTGTACCGCGCGCCCCCGTGCATCAAGGTCTTCCACCTCGAAAGGCACAACTGCATCATCGCCAGCAAAATTGAAATCGCCAAGGGAAGGGCTCTTTTTGAATTGAGCCGGTTGGTCGTTTACATTCATTTCTTTTGTCAAAACCGCGTTTCCTTAAAGACTGCCAGAGCATTATTGCCAAAATGGTTCTGTTTGATTTTACTTAAAAAGCAAAGATGCTCCGCCACAATGAAGTCTCCGAACATATTGTTCGGAGGAATACTTCATAATGCCTGAAGCCGATAAAACAGTAGAACCTTGTGCAAGTAGCCTTATAGATAGGAATTATTTTAACGCCTGCAAGCACCATTCGAGAACAGCCTTTTGGGCGTGCAAGCGGTTTTCGGCTTCGTCAAAGACAACGGAATGGGGCCCGTCAATGACTGCGTCTACCACTTCTTCACCACGGTGAGCCGGAAGACAATGCATAAACAAGGCATCCGGTTTGGCCAAATTCATCAACGCTTCATTGACCTGATAAGGTTGGAAAACACTGTGTCCGCGGGCGCGGAATTCCTGCCCCATTGAAACCCATGTATCGGTAACAATACAATCGGCATTTCTGGCGGCCTCTTCGGCATTATTGGTGAGAACAATGTTCGCACCATGTTGGCGCGCCCAATCAATATATTTTTGCTGCGGTTCGCTGCCTTTAGGGGTTGCGATATTCAGATTGAATTTGAAAAGTGCGGATGCTTCAATGAAAGAATGTAAAACATTGTTCCCGTCGCCCATCCACGCAAAAGTTTTGCCCGCAATTGGTCCACGATGTTCTTCATAGGTCATAATGTCAGCCAAAATCTGACAAGGATGGGTATCATCTGTCAGGCCATTAATAACAGGAACGCCGGCATATTCTGCGAGTTCCAGCATTCTGGTATGAGCCGTTGTCCGTATCATAATAATGTCAACGAAGCGGGAAAGTACACGAGCTGTATCGGCAATCGTTTCGCTATGTCCAAGTTGCATTTCCGAGCCGGTGAGCATGATCGTCTCACCGCCCAATTGATGCATCCCGACATCGAATGATACGCGTGTACGTGTTGACGGTTTCTCGAAAATCATGGCAAGTGTTTTGCCAATAAAAGGTTTTTCCGATTGGCCTTTTTTAAGAAGTGCCTTGACCTTTTTGGCGCGCTCGATGATGTTGCGGGCAGTTTCCGGTGAGAGAATGGACAAATCAGTAAAGTGGCGAATATTCTTCGTCATAATATCAAGCCTATTTTTGTTTGTGAGCATTAGAAACGAGTTGGATAGCTTTTTCAATTCGGTGAAGGCCATCGCGAATTTCGTCTTCGGTGACAGTCAATGGCGGTAAAAGACGAATAACATTGTTTCCTGCACCAACGCCTAAAAGTTTTTCGTCACGCATAGCAGCAATAACTTCAGTGTTTTTAACAACACATTTAAGTCCGGTTAAAAGTCCTACTCCACGAATTGACTCTACGACATCGGGGAAACGGTCAATAATGGAAGCCAATCCTTGTTTGAATAGATTGGCCATGGCATTGACATGGTCGAGAAAGCCGTCGGCCAACATGGCATCAAGCACTGCATTGGCCGCAGCCATTGCAAGAAGATTTCCACCGAATGTCGAACCATGGGTCCCCGGTGTCATGCCTTTTGCTGCCTCTTTTGTTGCAAGACAGGCGCCGATTGGAAAACCGCCACCAAGACCTTTGGCAAGCGCCATGATATCCGGTTCTATGCCCGACCACTGATAGGCAAAAAGTTTACCTGTCCGCCCCATGCCGGTCTGGACTTCGTCTACAATGAACAACAACCCGTTTTCATCACAGATGCGGCGCAATAATTGCATGAATTCCTTCGGCACCGGACGCAAGCCGCTTTCGCCCTGAATAGGCTCGATGAGCAGTGCAGCAGTCTTTTCACCGATTGCAGCACGCAATGCTTTTTCATCGTCGAACGGAACTTGTATAAAACCTTGAGCTTTCGGGCCAAAACCTTCAAGATATTTTTCCTGCCCTCCGGCGGCAAGGGTTGCAAGTGTGCGGCCATGAAAAGCACCTTCAAAGGTAATAATTTCATAGCGTTCGGGATGTCCGCTTACATATTGATAGCGTCTTGCGGTTTTGATGGCGCATTCTATCGCTTCCGCCCCCGAATTACAGAAAAAAACTTTATCGGCAAAGCTATTTGCACAAAGTCTTTCAGCAACTTTTTCCTGTTCGGGAGATTCAAAAAGATTTGATACATGCCAGAGCTTGTTGGCCTGTTCTTCAATGGCTTTGACAAGCTTGGGGTGGTTATGACCAAGAGCATTGACCGCAATGCCGGACGTAAAATCGAGATAGCGTTCGCCGTTATCCGAGAAAAGCCAGGCACCGTTTCCTCGTATGAAGCGCAAACCGATACGTGCAAAAGTATCATAAAGTGGTTGCGCGTTGTTTTGGGTCATTGCCTGGTCTCCTATCCATTATATAATTTATGCCGAATACCGAAAATCGGATAAACCGATTTTGGCGATAGCATAGATGATCATATCGCTGTTTTTCTGAACGAAACGTTAGGTTTTTGAAAAACAGTGCTTATATCCAAGATAAAACATCAACAGCGCCGTGTTTCATCACGACGCTGTCGAAATTATTCACTTTTACTATCCTGCCTGTCTGGAAAAAAGTCAATTGATGCCTTTGAAACACCATAATCAAAATTTATCTTGCAAAAATTGATTTTTGCGCTTGCAAATTTTCCCTTTTTGAAAAAAAGTGATTCGCAAGTTGGGGAAAACATCGCAAAACACCTATATTAGCATAGGTAGACTCTTGTCAGGGAGTCATCGCGTATAGTAGTAATTTGGTAAAACTGGAACATTTCGGTTCTGCTGGGTAAATATCATAACAAGTATGACTGTTTTTGCGCTTTTTAGCGCATTGATGGATTCCGGCAAAAATCGATATGACAAAGTGAATGGTCATGCCACCTGAAAGTGAAGGGGCGTTGATAGAAATTAAGAAACGGAGTGCCGGTATGAACTGGACAGATGAACGTGTTGAACTTTTGAAAAAGCTTTGGAGTGACGGGTTGAGTGCCAGCCAGATTGCTGCCCAGCTTGGCGGAGTTAGCCGTAATGCCGTTATCGGTAAGGTTCATCGATTGAAATTGTCAGGGCGTGGCAAAACAACAAAAGCAACGCCGCGCACAAAGAAGCCGGTCGAAACAGTTGTCAATAATGGAACACAGGCACCACGTGCTCCCCGCAATACGCCGGTCGCACCTGTTGCCGCTGCTGTTGCGGCTTCAGCCAAAAAACCACAGCCTTCAACGATCGGTGCCACAGCTTTGAAACTGGATTTTGTTGCCGATGCGGTTTCGGAAGTGGAAGAACAGCCTTCAACGGATGTTGTTGTGCCAATGTCACGACATTTGAGCCTTTTGCAATTGAGTGAAAATACATGCAAATGGCCTGTTGGCGACCCGCTGTCGGATGACTTCTATTTCTGCGGTGCTGATGCAGGAGAGTCAGGTCCTTATTGCGCTTTCCATGCGAAACTTGCTTTCCAACCGGTTTCGGAACGCCGTCGCGTAAGAGCTTGAATGCCGAACTAGAAGAGCATAAAATACTAATAATCAGCAAAACCTTGGAATGTTTATTCCAAGGTTTTTTTATTTATTAGAAAAAACGAACTGTATTTTCTTCAAATTTAATATTCAATTCTATAATTTAAATCTCTCCAAAAGGAAGATTTAAAGTGAATAAAGTTGATTCAATCGTAAGCTATGACGCGCCGCATTCTTGCAGTCAGGAATGGCTAAAAAAAGCAATTGAAATTATCGAAGCGGAAATAAACCGTTCGGCCGATACCCATCTCATCCGTTATGATTTACCGGCTTCATGCGGGATAACGCTCTATTTGAAAGATGAATCCTGCCATCCGACAGGTAGTTTGAAACACCGTTTGGCGCGTTCGCTTTTCCTCTATTCACTTTGCAATGGAAAAATTGGCCCCAAGACGACTATTGTCGAGGCTTCGAGCGGTTCGACAGCCGTCTCGGAAGCCTATTTTGCCAAATTGATCGGTGTTCCTTTTGTGACCGTTATTCCGAGGACAACTTCACCGCAAAAAGTTGCAGCCATAGAAGCATATGGCGGCAATGTTCATTTTATTGATGATCCGAAATCGGTTTATGTAACGGCTCAAAACCTCGCTGATGAATTGGGGGGCTATTATATAGACCAGTTTACCTTTGCCGAACGGGCAACAGATTGGCGTGGCAACAATAATATTGCCGATTCAATTTTCTGCCAGATGGCCAAAGAACCGCATCCCGTTCCGGAGTGGATTGTTGCAAGTGCCGGCACTGGCGGAACGTCGGCTACATTGGGGCGATATATCCGGTATCGCAAATTTTCAACGAGACTTTGTGTAGCCGATCCGGAAGCTTCGGTTTTTCACCTCCACTATGCCGACCGGTCGATAAAGGAAATAGAGTCATGTCGTTCGGTCATTGAAGGTATCGGGCGCGCCCGTGTCGAGCCGTCATTCATGCCGGACGTGATAGACCGGATGATTTCGGTTCCCGATCAGGCAAGCCTTGCAGCCATGCGTGTGATAAGCCGCCTTATCGGTCGCAGTTGCGGCGGGTCAACCGGAACCAATGTTTATGCAGCTGCAGAACTCATTTCCGATATGATTAAAAATCATCAACAAGGCTCGTTGGTAACATTGATTTGTGACAGTGGGGAACGTTATCGGTCGACCTATCTTGACGATCATTGGCTTGCTAAAAAAGGTTTTGATATCGCTGGTGATATGAAACGTCTGGAACAACTCTTTGTAGAAGGAAAACCCTTCTGATTGTCGGTTTTTGCCTTTAACCGGTTTTGATAGCGCAAGCCCGTTGGAGCCATTTTTCCGGAAGCATTTTGTCGGCTGACGCCATTTTAATGTGCTTCGGGGGGCTGGAACGCTGCTCGAAGAGTAAAGCGCTCCCATCAGCTCGGGAAATTTTGCACGAACAAAATTTTGACCGACAAAAATAATGGTGTTGAGTACCTTACGGACACCCGATCAATCATGATGATTGATCGCACTGAAATTTTATTCCCCTCGAAAAATGACACATTCTGATATAGGCGACAAGTTTTTAACTTTTCGTTCGTTCCGGTTTATCCGGTAAACATGTTGCAAGGGACAAAACAAGTTTGATAACGGCGATGAGCACGAACAAATATGGCGCATGATTGGCAGCCTGTTCCGGCACCTTTTCAACGCAAAAAAATTTTTAAAATGTTTTGAAAACAAATTGCCGAAGAGGTGCAAGCTCGACTGCCGAAATTAAAAATGGTAGTGAGCTGTTTTCTCAATTGCCAGTATTGTTGACCGAGCTCACAACAATATCGTCACGTTGTTCGATACTGACCCATTTTCCAGGAGATTGTGTCGACTGACGCTTGAGATATGTATATTCGGTGTCTTTCCAGTTGAAGACTTCATCACGCAAATTGTCGAGTACAAAATCGCCGCGATCTGTCCGTACAGTCAAAACGGCATGACCTTCGCCGTCAGGTTTACGCACAACGGTAATAAGCAGACTGGCAAGCGGCATACCTTTGTCATGTAATTCTTTCTGCTTTTCAAGAACATAGTCTTCGCAATCGCCGGCGTTTACCGGATAGGTCCAATACTCTTCCTTGCCGTAAAGTTCCATGTCTGTTGCAGGAGTAATGCGGGCATTAACACTATGATTGACATCCAGCATCATATCCCAGACATTTTGAGTTAATTTTACCGGCTGGAGAATGGTGTTGCGAATTTTGCATTCTTGCGGCAAGCGTTCACAAAATTCGTAATGCCCTATGGGCTGCGATGTTTGGCCGCTTACGGTCATAAATTCACCAGCCGCCTTTGCCGCTGATGTCAGTCCGACAAGCGTTAAAAACGCCACTCCGAATAATCTGAACGCAAACACCATTTTTGTACTCAATTTAACTTTGCACGATAAAGATCGTTAACAAAAGGTTAAAGTCCAAACTTGCTTGCTAGTCAATAACCGGAATGCAACACTTTATTAAGATTTATATTATGGTTAAATTTGCAAATTGTTTATTTTCAATGGGTTAGCATTTTAATATGGTTAATATGATTTTTTAGGTCGAAAAAACCTTATTGCAGGACGGTTCATAAAAAGCGTGTGATAGCTTTTAGTGTTTTCTTGAAAAAGCTGAAATATAGCCTATTCATGCGTAAAAAATCACTTATATGGATGGTGTTAAGCCTTGAAAGCAAAGGCATTCGGGAATTGAGAGTATGTGAATGGGCGATTTGATTAAACGAAAAGCAACTCCAGACGATATAGATGCACTTGTAGCTATCGAAGAAGCCTGCTTTGACAGCGACAGAATATCGCGTCGTTCTTTCCGTACATTAATTGATCGTCCCACAGCAAGAACGATTGTTGCCGAACTTGATGGAACAATCATCGGTTATGCAATGATTTTGTTTCGCAAAGGCACGGCTCTGGCACGCCTTTATTCACTCGCTGTCAAACCCGGCGGTAAAATAAAAGGTGTCGGCTCCCGATTATTGGAAGCAGCAGAGCAGGCGGCTTTTGATGAAGGGCGCGTTTATATGCGTCTTGAAGTTCGCGAAGACAATCAACGCGCAATCAGGCTTTATGAACGTTTTCATTACCGCCCGATCGGCCGTTACCTTGATTATTATGCCGATCATACGCCGGCTTTGCGTTATGAAAAAACCTTGCGTGGTGACACACCGGTTGAAACATCTGTTCCCTATTATCAACAGACTTCGGAATTTACCTGCGGCGCTGCCTGTCTGATGATGGCGCTCAAATATTTCGATCCGCAGTCGCGCCTTGATCCTGTGTTCGAACTCAGACTGTGGCGGGGTGCAACAACGATTTTCATGCTTTCGGGGCCGGGGGGATGCGAGCCGTTCGGCCTTGCTGTTCTTGCCCATAATTATGGTTTGAAAGCTGAAATCATCGTCACAAGTTACGAATTTCTATTTATCAATTCGGTGCGCGATCCCAAAAAACGCGAAATCATGGAAATTGCCCAGACCGATTTTCGCGAGCAGGCTGATGCAGCACACATTCCGGTGCGGATTGCGGCTTTCACGCTGGATGACATCCGCGCCGCTTTGGCACGAGGTGCTTTGGTTCTTGTGCTCATCAGTTTCTATCACATGTTTGGTGAAAAAATTCCTCATTGGGTACTGGTCCATGGAGATGATGGAAGCCATATCCTTATCCATGACCCATGGGTGGAGGAAGAAGAAGGCGAGACAATTGCTGATTCTGCAAATTTGCCTTTAAACTATCAAGTGTTCGACCATATTGCGCGCTTTGGAAAAGACGGTTTGCGCGCAGCCGTCATATTGGAGAAAAGCTAGTTTTCGATGACTATTTGTGTAATTCTTGCTGGACGAGTGTCTGACGTAGATAATGGTGCGACGACGCACAAAGTCATGACCCATCGTGATTATTTGGCCAATCCGGCATTATTTGCCGGTCAGCGTCCCCGTATTATCAACCTGTCACGTTCCTACCGCTATCAAAGCCGCGCTTATTATTGTTCGCTGCTTGCCGAAGCTCGCGGCCATCGTGTGTTACCTTCTGTGGAAACCATGATCGACCTGTCTGAACGACGGTTATATAAAAAATCTATTCCCGAGCTTGAAGATTGTCTCAACAAAGCCCTGAAAGGAGACGGTACACGCGCACCGGAAATTATCAGGGTATTTTTTGGCATTACCGATAGTTCAAATGATATTAAAGGTGACCGATTTGAGAAATTCGGCCACCTTTTGTTTGACTGGTATCGCGCTCCGGCATTGGAAGTTCACGTTATTCCGGGCGAATGGGCACGCATTCACAAAATAGGTTTTGCCAATTGGCAAAAACTTGAAGGTGAAAGTCGCGATGCTTTCTATCAGGCGATGGAAACGTATACGACACGGGCCTGGAAAGAAGCCCGTCACAAAGTGCCGCCACGTTGGACATTTGCTGTGTTATGCAATCCGGAAGAAGAGTTGCCACCAACAAACGTTGAGGATTTGAAGCATTGGGCAAAAATTGCCGCCCGCCTTGGTGTGGAAGTTGAACCGATCGGGGCAAGAGATCTTGCCCGTCTTGCCAATTTCGATGCGCTTTTTATTCGTGAAACCACCAATATTTCCAATCATACCTATCGTTTTGCCCGTCGCGCGGAACAGGAAAATATGCCGGTCATTGACGACCCGATGTCGATGATCCGTTGTACGAATAAAGTCTATCTCGACGAATTGATGCGCGCGAACGGTGTACCGGTTCCCCCCACAGTGATGATCGGTGGCAATGATGATCTGGTCAGAGCAGCAGATACGCTCGGTTTCCCGATGGTGTTGAAAATTCCGGATTCTTCGTTTTCACGCGGGGTGAAACGCGTTGGTTCAATGGAAGAATTGCGCCGCCTTGCCCATGAATGGCTCAAGGATAGCGATCTTTTGCTGGCACAAAAATATTTACCGACCAAATTCGATTGGCGTGTCGGTGTATTGGGTGGCAAGCCGCTTTTTGTTTGCCAGTATGAAATGGCACCCCACCATTGGCAAATTATCAAACATGATCCGAATGGTGGCGAACCGCTGGAAGGCGGCTTCAAAACCTATGCTATTCCGGATGCACCGCCGGCAGTTGTCGAAATCGGTTTGAAGGCGGCCCGTTGCATTGGTGATGGCCTTTACGGTGTTGATATTAAAGAAACCGATGAAGGCATTGTGGTTATTGAGGTCAACGACAACCCCAATATCGAACACGGGGTCGAGGATTTGGCCGAAAAAGATGATGTCTGGATCAATCTCACACGCTGGTTTATCGAACGCCTTGAACGCTGATTTAAAAGAACCAAAGGCGATTTAAAGGCCTGATGTTGATTTAAAGCCCTAAAGAGCAAAACCGGCAATGTGTTGCCGGTTTTTTGTATTCCATCAGAATTCTGTTTATTCCATTGCCAAGCGAAAACGGGCTTTCTTCGGTTTCTTGAAAACATCGTTTTCGGGTGGAAATCATGAGTGTCTTCTCATTCGCGTTCGTCCACAAAAACACAAATTGAAAACACAAAAGGCCGATATGATGACAAAGCTATTTTGCCTTGAATGAAGCTCTGTCCATTCCAAGAGAAGTTATTGCGAAGAAGAATGATCGGCCGAAGACGTGTTACTATTCAGTGCCTTTTCGATTTGTGGCAATGTTTCATCTTTATAGATTTGCGGTGTTAATGGCCCGATATGTTTATAAACAATAATGCCTTGCCGGTTTAAAAGAAAAGTTTCCGGCGGTCCGTATACGCCCCAATCAATTGCTGCGCGACCGCTCGGGTCAAAGCCGACAAGCTTGAATGGGCTCCCGAAATTATCAAGGAAGCGTATCGCGTTTTCTTGTTTGTCTTTGTAATTGATGCCGACAAGATCAAAGCGATTGTCTTTTGAAATTTCGATAAGGGTGGGATGTTCGTCACGGCATGGCGGACACCACGAACCCCAGAAATTGACAAGCGTAACGCGCCCCTTGAAATCGTCAGGGTTGAAGGAGCCTGTTTGACCCAGAAGGGGCAAAACTGTTGCCGGTGCAGGCTTGCCGGCAAGTGCATTGGGAACAAGATTGGCCGTGTCCGGATTGGTTGTTTCCATATGGCTGTACATAATAACAACCAGAACAACAAACAGGATGAACGGCCCGAAAAGGGCAATCATCACCGGAACACTCATTTTTTTCTTGGGCGCGTCCATGATCTTCACGATTTTACTTTGTTGGCACGGATGGCATTTGACTGTTCAAGTTTTTGAAGCCGCGCTTTTTGATGACGACCATTAAGAACAATGTATAAAACCAGCAATAACAGGACAACGGCCGAGACGACATAACTCATGGTGACAATCTGGCTATGGTCGAAATGCCCCAGAAATATGTCGATACGGTCGGAAATGCCAATTGCATTTTCAGTGGTCATTTTACGTTTTCCTTTTGACGCAGGCGCCGAGCAGCCATTCTTTGCATAGTTTCCACACGTCGACGGGTAATTTCGGTACGCATAGTTGCAAGATAAAGAGCAAAAAATGCCAATGTGAAACCGATAGCCATGGTAAAGAGCGGCCATAACATGGCACTATCAATAGCCGAGCCGCCTTTGCGAAGAATAGAGGCGGGTTGATGAAGTGTGTTCCACCATTCAACGGAGAATTTGATAATCGGTATATTGATGAAGCCGACAAGAGTCAGGATAGCGGCAGCTTTTGCACCTTTTGTTGCATCGTCAAACGCCCGTGAAAGCGCAATAATAGCAAGATAAATCAAAAACAACACAAGCACGGAAGTAAGTCGCGCATCCCATTCCCACCATGTCCCCCATGTTGGCCGCCCCCAGAGAGAGCCGGTTATAAGGGCAAGAGCGGTAAAAGTTGCACCGATCGGAGCGGCACTTTTGAGCGATACATCGGCAAGCGGATGACGCCAGACCAGAGTTCCAAGTGCCGAAACGCTCATCAATGTGTAGCAGAACATGGAAAGCCAGGCAAAAGGCACATGAAGATACATGATGCGCACGGTCATGCCTTGTTGATAATCGTCGGGCGAATGCATGACCATGAAAAGGCCACAGGCAAGAACAATAACAGCAACAAGGCTAAGCCACGGCAGAACTTTACCGCTCAGCCCCATGAAACGGGTCGGGTTGGCCAATGATTGCAACCAGTTTGTCTTTTTTTGTATCAATTCCATGATATCCCTTATTATCGGGTTTTGCTTTTGTCGCAATTATCTTTCTTCATAGAGACCAACATATGACACCAATCTGACAAAGATGTGATGTCTAGTCCGATAATGACGCAAGTGTCAAAGCCGCAGCCAAGGGGCCGAGAATCGAGAAGAACAGTGACAGAGCGATCAAAAACAGTAACGGATTTATAAACGAAATGCCCGGAGCGGTGGTTGCATAGGCTGCGGATACGCCAAAAATCATAACCGGTACGGCAAGCGGCAAAACAATAACCGATATCAAGACACCACCACGCGGTAGAGAGGTTGCAAGCGCCGCACCGACTGCACCAATCAGAGTAATCGCAGGTGTACCGCATAAAAGTGTGAGCATAAGGCCGCCTATTGCTGTTCCACTAAGACCGAGCATCAATCCCAGCACAGGAGTAAAAAGAATAAGCGGCAGAATAGTTCCACACCAATGCGCCAGGCATTTTGTAAAAACGATCAGACTCAAGCTTTTTCTGTGTCGGGACAATATCAGTTGATCAAGGCTGCCGTCATCACGGTCGGTCTGGAACATGCGGTCTAAACCGAGCAAAATTGAAAGAAGCGCTCCAATCCACAGCATTCCCGGACCAATGCGGGACAAAATCTCCTGATCAGGTCCGACAGCAAACGGAGTTATGATAATAATTGCTGCAAAAAACAGAAGTCCCGTCAATAAAGAACTTCCCGGACCAAAAGCAATTCGCAAATCGCGCAAGAAAAGGGCTTTCATCAATTGTCCTCGAAATCGGGAAGGTAATCGTCCAGGAGAATATGACGATTTTCTTCTATGCCAAGCGGTAAATGGGTTGCGGCAATAATCATGCCCGAACGGTTTCTATGATCTTCCATGATTTTTGCAAAAATCGCACTTGCGTGTTTGTCGAGCCCTGATGTCGGTTCGTCCAGGAGCCATAAAGGCTGATGGGATAATAACAATCGTGCAATGGCTACGCGCCTTTTCTGTCCGGTTGAAAGGACACCGAAGGGAAGATGTTCGATTCCTGAAAGTTCGACCTCAGCGAGTGCTTCCATTGGCGACAGCAATTGCGCTGAATCAAAATCCGACCAGAATTCGAGATTTTGCAAAACGGTCAAATGCGTTTTCATGGCATTTTGACTGCCAAGATAATGGCTAACAAGAGCAACGGGAAAGCGTTGATCACCGTCTTGTGCTGCGACTTCTCCTTCATTGGCGGGCAAGAAGCCGGCAATGATTCGCAGCAAAGTAGACTTACCGATACCATTTGGACCAGTAATTGTGAGCAATTCTCTATCGTGGATTGTAAAGTGCAAGTGTTGAAACAACACCTCTTCACCACGTTTTGCACTCAGATCAACTGCTGTTATTTCCATGTAACCACCGGATTTTGCTTAACCTTTCTTAAGATGGCCGGAGCCTTTGAACAAGTAAACACATTTTTTTTAATGGATTACGTCTGGAACAGTTCCAGAAAAGGACTTATATCAGAATTACCATACCAGCGGTCGGTGTGGGACAATTTTTGGGCCGGTCTCCAAATCTGCTTGTTCTGGCGGTTGAGGAACGGACAGCGGAAATGACTGCACCCGCACCGTAGCTGCGATCTTGACCCGCAGTTTGTGGCGTTCGTTCCAGGAGCTAAGGCTCGCACAAATATAAGGACGAACAGTCGTGTCTCAAATAGATAGTTTTAAGTGCCGCAAAACACTCCATGTAAATGGCAAAGACTATATTTATTACAGTCTGACAGAAGCCGAAAAGAACGGTCTTCCCGACATTTCCCGCTTGCCATTTTCAATGAAGGTTCTGCTCGAGAACCTGCTGCGGTTTGAAGACGGTCGCACGGTCAAGAAAGACGACATTTTAAATATCGCCAAATGGCTGGACGACAAGGGAAAAGCAGGCGCTGAAATAGCCTATCGCCCTTCACGCGTTTTGATGCAGGATTTTACCGGCGTTCCAGCCGTTGTGGATCTTGCAGCGATGCGTGATGCAATGGTGAAGCTTGGTGAAAATCCGGAAAAAATCAATCCGTTGGTTCCGGTTGACCTCGTCATTGACCACTCGGTGATTGTTGACGATTTTGGCAATCCGCTTGCTTTCCAGCACAATAAGGAACTCGAATATAAACGTAATGGCGAACGTTATCGTTTCCTGAAATGGGGGCAACAAGCCTTCCGGAATTTCCGGGTTGTTCCTCCGGGGACAGGTATTTGCCATCAGGTCAATCTTGAATATCTTGCCCAATGTGTTTGGACGAGAGAAGAAAATGGCCACACAATAGCCTATCCCGATACCTGCGTTGGTACCGATTCCCATACCACAATGGTCAACGGTCTTGGTGTTCTTGGCTGGGGCGTTGGTGGTATTGAAGCTGAAGCTGCCATGCTTGGCCAACCGGTTTCGATGTTGTTGCCGGAAGTTATCGGCTTCCGCCTCACAGGTAAACTCAAGGAAGGCATTACAGCGACCGATCTTGTTTTGACCGTAACACAGATGTTGCGTAAGAAAGGCGTGGTCGGAAAATTTGTCGAATTCTTTGGTCCGGGTCTTGAACATATGACTTTGGCCGATCGTGCGACAATTGGCAATATGAGCCCTGAATATGGTGCAACATGCGGCTTTTTCCCGATTGATCAGGAAACCATCCGTTACCTCAATATGACAGGTCGTAAAGAAGAACGGATTGCTCTTGTCGAAGCTTATACAAAAGCTCAAGGCATGTGGCATGATTCCCATACGGCCGATCCGGTATTTACCGATACAATCGAACTTGATATGGGAACTGTTGTGCCCTCAATGGCCGGACCGAAACGTCCGGAAGGGCGTTTGCCGCTTGAAGAAGTCGGTAAAAGTTTTGCGACAGCTCTTCACAACGAATATAAGAAAACAACCGGTGAAAAAACACGGTATAAGGTTGAAGGCGAGGATTTCGACATTGGTCACGGAGATGTCGCTATTGCAGCGATCACCTCTTGCACCAACACGTCCAATCCGAGTGTTCTGATTGCAGCTGGGTTGCTCGCCCGAAACGCGGTTGCCAAAGGCTTGAAATCCAAGCCGTGGGTTAAAACTTCACTGGCTCCGGGCTCGCAGGTTGTTGAAGCCTATCTGGTCAATTCGGGACTGCAGAAAGATCTTGATGCTTTGGGATTCAATCTGGTCGGTTTCGGTTGCACAACCTGTATCGGTAACTCGGGTCCTCTGCCGCCGGCAATTTCAAAAACCATCAATGACAAGGGATTGATCGTTGCAGCCGTTCTTTCAGGAAACCGTAACTTCGAGGGACGTGTTTCGCCTGATGTTCAGGCAAACTACCTTGCTTCACCGCCACTTGTTGTTGCCCATGCTTTGGCTGGAACTATCACCAAGGATCTCACAAAAGAACCTCTTGGAACCGGCAAAGATGGCAAACCGGTTTATCTGAAGGATATCTGGCCAACTTCGCAGGAAGTTCAGGAATTCATCGAAAAGAATGTTACCCGCAAGATTTTTGAATCAAAATATGCGGATGTCTTCAAGGGCGATGAAAACTGGCAGAAAGTCAAGGTTCCGGCAGGTGAAACCTATGCTTGGGACAAAGACTCGACCTATGTTCGCAATCCTCCCTATTTTGAAAACATGCCGAAAGTACCTGCACCGCTCAAGAATATTGACGGAGCTCGTATCCTCGGACTTTTCGGGGACAAGATCACGACCGACCATATTTCGCCTGCCGGTTCTATCAAGGTTGATTCTCCGGCCGGTAAATATCTGATCGAACATGGTGTAAAACCTGCCGATTTCAACCAGTATGGTACCCGTCGCGGCAACCATGAAGTGATGATGCGTGGCACTTTTGCCAATATCCGTATCCGTAACTTTATGCTTGGCGAGAATGGACGCGAAGGTGGCTACACCATTCACTATCCATCCAAGGAAGAAGAATCGATCTATGATGCTGCTATGCAGTATAAGAGCGAGCATGTGCCACTCGTTGTCTTCGCCGGCATCGAATATGGTAACGGGTCATCACGTGACTGGGCGGCCAAAGGAACCAATCTTTTGGGCGTGCGTGCGGTGATTGCTCAATCTTTCGAGCGTATTCACCGGTCCAATCTCGTTGGTATGGGAATTGTACCGTTTGTCTTCGAGGATGGACAGAGCTGGCGCTCCTTGGGGCTGAAAGGCGATGAAGTTATCACTATTGATGGCATCAACGATCTGAAGCCACGGCAAAAAACTGTTGCCAAGGTCAAATTCAGTGACGGCACTGTGAAGGAAGTTCCGCTTCTTTGCCGGGTCGATACTGTCGATGAACTTGATTACCTCCATAATGGCGGCATTTTGCAATATGTTTTGCGCAACCTTGCCAAAGAAGGCTGATTGGCAACTCATAAAACGATAAATGGGTTATAAAACACATAAACGGGTCGTAAAATTACGGCCCGTTTATTTTTAACCGACAATTTCAGAGAATCTCATTGACGTACCCAGCGAAATTACGCTATAAGCCCGCCAAGATTAAGCGGCTCTCGGCCGCAGTTTGTGTTTCTAGGCTTAAAAGCCGGTCAATAAGAAGAGAGAGATAGACTTATGGCGAATACACCTTCGTCCAGAAAAGCAGTGCGTAAGATTGCAGCACGCACAGAGGTTAGTAAATCCCGTCGTACACGTGTTCGTTCATTTGTACGCAAGTTTGATGATGCAGTTGCTGCCGGCAATAAGGCGGCTGCCGAAGTTGCTTTCAAGACGGTTGAACCGGAATTGATGCGTGCTGTCACAAAAGGTGTTCTGCATAAGAATACGGCTTCGCGCAAAGTTTCACGTTTAGCCAAAAAGTTGAAATCACTTTCTGCCTGATTGTTTGGAAGAACGCTTCCGAAGAGTTTTTTCTCGGTTGAGCGGGTTTGTAGATTTTAAAAAACCGGTGCCTTTCGGGTGCCGGTTTTTTTCGTTTTTATTTTCGTTAGGATGGTAGAATAATTAACCGTAAAAATGATTAATTTTAGAAAGAAATATCATTTTATTTTTTTGTAAAAAAACCTTTAAAAACAATTGCCTAACAGCCTTATCCACAATGACAAAAAAGCCTTGGAACGCTCATGTTTTGTCAAGCTTTTTTTTTTAATTTTTTTTTAAGAAATTTTGTCGACCGGCAAGCGCCATAGCCGTTTCGAAAAAGCTTATTGATTCAAAGTAATTACGCGCTGTTCCTGTTAACGAATATCGGAAAAATAGAATAGGAATGCAATTTTCGGTTGAGTTTTACCCCTTGCATTTATGGACGGCGTTTTTGTATGGTCTAACTGCAATTAATAACTTTCCAGCCTGCTGCCTTTGAGTCTTCTCTGATCGGTTGACGATAAGCGAATAACAAAGGTAGTAACGCTATCAAATGAAAATGCTCTTTGTTTTTTCTAAGGGGTTGAAGTCGTGAAACTTGATGGAACAGAACTTGTTTTTGTCACCAGCAGGTTTGGTACAGTAGATGGAAAGGGAATTACGAAACAGAGCGATCTTGGTTGCCTTATGTGGTTTGGCATTGAGGTGGCGTTTGTTGTTAAGGGGAAAGTTGCTAGGGGTGAGTTGAGTTTTTCGTGTTGAATGGATGTGTTTTTGGTTTGTTAAGAGGGTTAACAAACGTGTCGGTCTGTTTTTCGCGGAGTAGTTTTATTTTTGGTTATTCAAGGCAAGGATGTTTGGACCGCGAAGGTGTTGTAACCGTTCGGTTTTCATTTGTCTTTGTCAGAGAGAATGTTGCGTAAGATGTCAAATTTGAATGGGATTGTTTCTGGTGAAACCAAAGTAAATGATGATGTCCATCATTTGGTTGCACAAGATGAAGGGGACGAACTTTTTGCACGTGTTATGGCGCAGCTGAAAGTTCATGTCGGTAATGAGGCTTATACGAGCTGGTTCGGTCGTCTGCAACTCGATGAATTCAGCCGCAGCCAAGTACGACTTTCTGTTCCGACAGCTTTTTTACGTTCATGGATTACCAACCATTATTCGACCATTCTGACCGAGCTATGGCGTCAGGAATGCCCGACGCTGTTGCGGGTTGACGTTGTTGTACGCGGAATGAATCGTGTGGTTAAACATCATGCTCCGCGAAAAGAAGAAGAGACGCATGTTCAAAGCCAGCAGGAAAACATGGTTGTTTCGTCTTCTCATGGCCGCACAGAACGGTTTTCCGGAGAAGCCCAGCAGAGTGTTTTTGGTTCACCGCTTGATTCGCGCTATACCTTCGATACCTTTGTTGAAGGTCCGTCCAATCGCGTAGCTCTTGCTGCAGCCCGTTCGATTGCCGAAAGCCATAAAAGTGCTTTGCGCTTCAACCCGCTTTTCATCCATGCAGCTGTAGGCTTGGGAAAAACCCATCTTTTGCAAGCAATTGCGGCTGCTGCTTTGCAGCGTCCAACGCCTGTACGTGTCATCTATTTGACGGCCGAATATTTTATGTGGCGTTTTGCAACGGCGATCCGCGATAACAATGCCTTGTCATTTAAAGAACAATTGCGAGATATCGACCTCCTTATTATTGACGATATGCAATTTTTACAGGGCAAATCGATTCAGCATGAATTCTGTCATTTGCTCAATATGTTGCTTGATAGTGCAAAACAGGTTGTCGTGGCAGCCGATAGGGCGCCAGCCGAGCTCGAATCATTGGATGTCAGAGTGCGTTCGCGTTTGCAAGGTGGTGTTTCGCTCGAAATTGAGTCGCCTGATTATGACATGCGGCTCGAGATGTTGCGCAAGCGCTTGAAAGCAGCCCAACATGATGATCCCTCTATTTCAATCCCCGACGAGGTTTTGTCTCATATTGCAAGAACAGTTTCCGGTTCGGGGCGTGATCTTGAAGGGGCATTCAACCAGCTTCTGTTCCGTCAATCTTTTGAGCCGGATCTATCGCTCAATCGTATTGATGAATTGTTGGACCATCTAACGCGCTCCGGCGAACCCAAGCGGATTCGTATCGAAGAAATCCAGCGTGTTGTGGCCCGTCATTATAATGTTTCCAAGCAGGATTTGTTGTCGAATCGCCGTACGCGGACAATTGTTAAACCGCGTCAGGTTGCGATGTATCTTGCAAAAATGATGACACCACGCTCGCTTCCGGAAATTGGTCGTCGCTTTGGTGGACGTGATCACACAACTGTCCTTCATGCAGTGCGCAAGATTGAAGATATGGTTGGTGCCGATCAGCAATTGGCCAAAGAATTGGAGCTCTTGAAGCGCCTGATTGATGAGCAATCGGCTTGAACAGGCCTTCGGGAGAACAAGTCTCGATAGACTCTGTCAGAGAGTAGTATCTTGTATTTTATGCAAGAATATTGCCAATCTGATTTTTATCTGTTTTTCTTGTAGGGTGATTCCTTGGCTTAAAAGGAATCACTACATCTTGTGTTATTCAGTTAGAAATCTTTTTAATTGGCAGAACAATTTAGAGAGTGTCCAATATGCGCATTACAGTCGATCGTAGCCATCTGTTAAAATCTCTCGGCCGTGTTCATCGCGTCGTCGAACGGCGCAATACGATTCCTATTCTGTCCAATGTGCTTATCAATACAGTCAATTCCGGTGTCGAATTGCAGGCAACCGACCTTGATCTTGAGGTCACTGAAACAACATCAGCAAATATCGAACAAGCAGGTTCGACAACTGTTCCTGCCCACCTCCTTTACGAAATCGTGCGCAAACTTCCCGAAGGTGGCGAGATTATGCTTTCGGTTTCCGACGACGGCAATGCTATGCAAGTCGTTTCTGGACGCTCGAACTTCCGTTTACAATGCTTGCCTAAAGAGGACTTTCCGGAACTTAATGCCGGAGATTTCAGCCATAGTTTTAGTTTATCGGCTGCGGCTTTAAAACGGTTAATCGACTGCACACAATTTGCTATTTCCACCGAGGAAACGCGTTATTATCTCAATGGTATCTATTTTCACGTCATTGACGATAAAGGCCTGAAAATACGTACAGTTGCGACCGATGGTCACCGTTTGGCCGAAGCGGAAACCGACGCACCGTCGGGTTCTGAAGGAATGCCCGGTGTTATTATTCCTCGTAAAGCTGTAGGCGAATTGCAGAAATTGTTGGGAGAGGAAGCCGAAAGCGAAATAAAGATAGAGGTTTCCGAAACAAAAATACGTTTCACGATTGCTTCTGTCGTGCTGACATCGAAATTGATAGACGGGACATTTCCCGATTATCAACGTGTTATCCCCTTGGGCAATGACAAAAAGCTGACGATCAACCGTCAAAGTTTTGCTGCGGCAGTCGACCGTGTATCGACCATTTCCAGTGATCGCGGGCGTGCTGTTAAATTGACAATCGAAAATGGCCAATTGACACTCACGGTTAATAATCCGGATTCGGGAAGTGCAGAAGACCAGATTGCTGCCGATTATGAAGGTGAACCGCTGGAAATCGGCTTCAATTCCAAATATCTCCTTGATATTATGGCACAACTCAACGGTGAAAACGCGGTATTCATGCTCGCCGATGCAGGTGCACCAACGCTTATTCGCGATAGTGACGATGCTGATGCCCTTTACGTTTTAATGCCAATGCGTGTTTAGAGAACGAATGGTAGATGACTCTGGCAGAAGCGCTGCAAAGGTTTTTATCCGGCAGCTTAAGCTGACCAATTACCGTAATTATCGAAGTTTTTCTGCCGATTTTTCCGACCGGATTGTGATCTTCACCGGACATAACGGTGCGGGTAAAACCAATCTTCTTGAAGCCTTGTCTTTTCTTTCGCCAGGGCGAGGTTTGCGTCGGGCGCCTTACGATAGTGTCATTCGTGCCAATCAGCCATCCGGTGTCGGCGAACAAATAGCGCCGGAAGATCGGGGTTCGACCGGCTCATTGCAGGCTGAACAAAGACTTCAAAAAGAGGCAACCGGATTGGAAAATGCACCAAGCGGTCATGATGCGACACCTGTCCAAAAAGGAGCGGACGGATTTGTCATTTTTGCCCAATTGCATTCGGCACTTTATGGAAATGTCAATATCGGTACGGCGAGTGACACTGTCTCGAACGGTCGCAAAGTGCGAATTAACGGGGAAAGTGTTGCTTCTGACAGACTCACCGAATATTGCAGGGTGAGCTGGCTTGTTCCATCCATGGACGGTTTATTTACCGGTTCTGCAAGTGACCGAAGGCGTTTTCTCGATCGCATGGTTCTGGCAATTGATCCCGCGCACGCTCGCCGCGTGTCGGATTTTGAAAAAGCAATGAGAGCCAGAAATCGGCTTTTAGTCGATGGGAATCGCGACGAATACTGGTTCAATGCATTGGAAACGCAAATGGCAGAACTCGCGGTTGCCATTGCGGCAGCGCGTATGGATGTCGTAAGACTCATCACAAATATTGATAATTTTGATGCCGAAAACACATTTCCGGTACCACTGCTTGATCTTGAGGGAACTATTGAACATTCATTGACGAGGCAATCGGCAATTGATGTCGAAGAAGACTATAAACAACGCCTTCGCGATAAGCGGGAGCTTGATCGCACTGCCGGCCGAACGCTTGAAGGGCCGCATAGAAGCGACCTGCTGGTCTTTTACGCCAAAAAGAATATGCCGGCGGCGCTATGCTCCACGGGTGAACAAAAAGCCTTATTAACGGGACTCGTTCTTTCACACGCCCGATTGACAGCAGAAATTTCGGGTATGACACCGATTCTTCTGCTTGACGAGATGGCCGCCCATCTTGACCAGAAAAGGCGGGCAATATTATTTGATAGCCTTGATAAGCTTGGTGGCCAAACTTTTATGACCGGCACCGATAGCGAGCTTTTTTCGGCATTGAAAGGCCGTGCGGAATTTTTCGAGATATCCGGTGGACAGTTTACCAAAATTTAAGAAAATATCACCGACGTTAAGTAAACTCGTTCGAATATAGAGGGGATACTGACCATGGCAAAAAAGATTACAGTACTCAATGGACCAAATCTGAACTTTTTAGGACAACGCGAACCGGCAATTTACGGTCATGAAACATTGAAAGACATTGAAAATATGACGCGGGAATGCGCTCGTTCCCACGGGTTTGATGTCGATTTTTTACAGAGCAATTGCGAAGGCGAATTGGTTGGCTTTATTCAGGCAGCAATCGGAAAAAGCGTCGCAATCATCATTAATCCGGCAGCCTATAGCCATACTTCAATTGCCATACTCGACGCATTGAAAATGTTTGAAGGGCTGGTTGTCGAAGTTCATTTGTCGAACATCCACAAAAGAGAAGCCTATCGCCACCATTCTTTTGTATCGGAAAGAGCCGATGCGGTTATTGCAGGTTGTGGAAGTGATGGTTACCGGTTCGCTGTTGAATATATCGTTCAGCACGATTTGTGAATCAAAAATCGTCGGAAAAACCGCGCAATATTGACGCAGGGGGGGACAAAATACTTGCGAATTTCCACCCAAAGAGTAAGACGTTGCCTAGATGATGCCACAATTGTCTTTGTGGCAACGTCAGTCCAAGTCGGGCTTCTATGTCTTTTTGGGACAAATATTCTGCCTGACGGGGAAAGTTGGAGAAGCGGAAAAGTCCGCTTTTTCGTGACGAATTAATTGAAATACCCTCGTGCAATAATATGCAATGCATATAAAGAGGCAGGTAGGAATGAAGAACTTTGGTAAACTAACAGGGCTGCTGGGCGTCTTAACATCCGCTTTGCTCTTGTCGGGTTGTGAATTCGATGTTCTCGATCCGGCGGGCTATGTGGCGCGCCACGAGCTAATATTGATTACTACATGCGTTATCGTAATGGCTTGTATTGTCGTTCCCGTGATGATCGCTGTTGTCGCTTTCGCAATTAAATATCGTGCTACCAACACCCAAGCAGAATATCTGCCGGATTGGGGGCACTCCAAAAAAGTGGAAACCTTCATGTGGGGGATTCCGATTCTTGTTATTATTATTTTGGGTAGCTTGACAGCTTATTTCACTTATAAGCTGGAACCCTCAAAGCCGCTTGATAAGGCTGTTGCGGGAGCACAAGAACCACTCCAGATCGATGCTGTAGCACTCGATTGGAAATGGTTGTTTATCTATCCGCAATATGGCGTAGCTTCGATCAACGAGATCTATGCACCCGAGAACCGTCAGGTTCTCATACAGTTGACTTCGGAAAATTCGGTTAACGCTTTCTGGGTTCCGCGTCTTGGTACAGTATTGTATGCAATGCCGCAAATGAATGCGAAGTTGCACCTTATTGCTGACCGTCAAGGTGTATTCAAGGGTTCTTCCGCCAATTACAGTGGCGACGGTTTCTCCGAGATGCACTTCAAGTGGAATTCTGTTGCTCAGGCAGATTTTGATAACTGGATTGCCAAAGCTCGTGAAAGCAAGGAAACGCTTGATCGTGCTGGATATCGTCAGCTTTCCTATTCGCCGAAAATGGGCGATGTTGCCGGTAAGCAAAAAGACGCTGAGGTTCGCTATTTCTCGCAAGTCGAAAAAGGTCTATACTATCGCATCGTGAACCGCTGCGTAGATAAAGACACTACTTGTAACGAAGATCAGATGAAACTTGCTGCAGCGAAATCTCTGTGGGGTGAACTCTGCTCCGTATTTGATCCCGGTGTGGTTCAGAAGAAATAAAATTATCGAGGAAGGGGCATCTACCTTCTCGAAAGGTAACGTCCCCTCCAAACCGAAATTCATTTAATATGGGTTGAAAAATGTTTGGAAGACTTACAGACCCTGTAGCCGGAGCGTTTCACGCGCTAACGAATGAGCCGATCGTCCTTTACACCTGCCTTGTTGTAGTTGCATTGGCCGTCGTTATTCTTGCCGCTATTACGCTGCTTGGCTGGTGGGGAATATTGTGGCGCAATTGGATCACATCTGTTGATCACAAGCGCGTCGGCATTATGTATATTGTCCTCGCAATTGTCATGCTTGTCCGTGGCTTTGCAGATGCTATCATGATGCGTACACACCAAGCGTTCGCGCTTGGATCAGAGACTGCGGGTTATTTACCGCCTGATCACTTTGACCAGATTTTCTCGGCACACGGCACAATCATGATTTTCTTCATGGCAACGCCGCTATTGTTCGGTATTTTGAACTATGTTCTGCCGCTGCAACTCGGTGCTCGCGATGTGGCCTTTCCATTTGCCAACAACCTTGGCTTCTGGATTACATGCGCCGGTGCGATTCTGATCAACATTTCACTTGGTATCGGTAACTTTGGCCGCGGTGGCTGGTTGATGTATCCACCTTTCTCGGAATTGCTGAATAGCCCGGACACAGGTGTTGACTATTATCTGTGGTCACTGCAGCTATCCGGTATTGCGACGACAATGGGTGCTGTCAACTTTGTTGCCACTATCATCAAATGTCGCGCTCCCGGAATGACAATGTGGAAGATGCCGGTATTCTGCTGGTGCGCATTGGTTTCGAACGTTCTTATCCTTATCATTTATCCGCCGTTAACAGTTGCTTATGCACTGCTCGCCGGTGATCGTTACCTTGATATGAACTTCTTCACCAATACAGCCGGTGGTAACCCGATGGTCTGGATCAACTACGTTTGGATTTTCGGTCACCCGGAAGTTTACGTTCTGGTTGTTCCTGCATTCGGTATCATTTCCGAAATCGTTCCGACATTCTCGTCAAAACGCCTTTTCGGTTATACCTCGATGGTTTGGGCCGTCCTTGTTATCTTGATCCTCTCGATCATTGTCTGGGGACACCACTTCTTCACAATGGGTGGCGGCGAAGCCGTTAATACCTTCTTCGGTACTGCAACCATGATTATTGCTATCCCGACCGGTGTTAAGGTCTTCAACTGGCTCTTCACCATGTATAAAGGACGCATCCGTTTTGAACCTCCGATGTTGTGGTGCATGGGTATGATGTTCACCTTTGTTGGTGGCGGTCTTACCGGTGTTCTGCTTTCGATCGTTCCTTCGGACTGGCAGTTCCACAACTCCTTGTTCCTGGTTGCCCACTTCCACCACACAATTCTTGGTGGTGTTGTGTTCGCTTACCTCGGTGCATTGGCGTTCTGGTTCCCGAAAGCTTTCGGTGTCAAGCCGAACCGCGCATTGGGTATTGCTTCGTTCTGGTGCTGGTTCATCGGCTTCTACGTAGCATTCTTCCCGATCTACGCAGTTGGTTTGATGGGTGCAACACGTCGTTTGCAGCACTATGTCGAACCAAGCTGGCAGCCTTTGTTCATGACAGCAGCTGTTGGTGCGTTTATCATCCTTCTCGGTATCCTGTGCTTTGTTCTGCAGGTATTGATCGCCATCTGGTATGGCATCAAGCATAAAGGCAAATTGCCGATCACACAGAACGATCCGTGGGGCGATGCCCGTACTTTGGAATGGTCAATCTCTTGCCCGCCTCCTGCTTACAACTTTGCTACAGTCCCTGTCGTTCAAGCGGACGATGCCTATTGGGATATGAAACAACGCGGTGAGCATCGTAAGACTTCGGGCTTCGAGAAGATCCATATGCCTTCCAACACGATTGCAGGCTTCATTTCCGGCATGTTGATGTTGGTACTTGGCTTCTCTCTCGTATGGCACATCTGGTGGCTGGCTGTAATTACGTTCGTTGGCTTCATTTTGACCATTCTGCTTCATTCGCTGAATGGAAACCATGCAGGCTATTACATCTCGGCTGAGGAAGTACAGAAGACTGAAGACGAATTCAGCGCTGTTCTTAAAGCACAAGGAGTAAAAGCATGAGCGCTACAGCAGTAACAACCGCTCACGCGGAAAACCACCACGACGGTAGTTCGACAATGGTCTTCGGGTTCTGGGTTTATATCCTTTCCGACTTGATCCTGTTTGCAACTCTGTTCGCCACATTTGCAGTGTTCGCCTCCGCTTACGGCGGCGGCCCTGCAGGCAAAGACTTCATCGAGCTGCCTTATGTGCTTTGTGAAACAGCTTTGCTGCTGTTCTCTTCAATCACCTACGGCATGGCAATGGTGCAGGTTCGTAATGGTAATCTCGGCGGGGTAAAAACCTGGCTCGTTATTACCTTCATTCTCGGCCTCGCATTTATTGGAATGGAATTGAATGAATTCCATAAGCTGCTCGGGGGCGTTATGGAGAACGGCGAATTGAAGTCCGTTTTCTTCTTCGATCCGAATGCTTATGCAGGTGTTGATCCCGAGACCGGTGTTCGCGTATTCGGTAAAGAAGTTCTGTCGGCTTATTGGTCGTCATTCTTCATGCTGGTTGGCACACACGGTATTCACGTTACGACCGGCTTGATCTGGATGGTATTGATGTTTTTCCATCTTGGCCGTCACGGTTTGGATAAAGATAACAAGACTCGCTTGTCCTGTCTTTCTATCTTCTGGCACTTCCTTGACATTATCTGGGTTGGTGTCTTCACAGCCGTCTATCTTTTGGGAGCACTATAATGAGCGAACATGAAGAAGCACACGGTGTAACAACCGGCAAATACATGGTCGGATTCATTCTGGCTGTTATATTGACCCTCGCTTCATTCATTCCTGTTATGCAAGGAATGCTTGATAACTGGGCAGTCAGCACCAAGGTTATTTACCTCATTGGCATGGCTCTCATTCAGATATTCGTCCAGATCGTTTTCTTCCTTCACCTCAACCAAGGTCCGGATGCGAAGTGGATGGTCGGTTCAATGTGGTTTGGTGCGCTCTGCGTATTCATCGTTCTCGGTGGTACATGGTGGGCAATTTCTCACCTGAACTACAATATGATGGGCGGTTCGGGCCGTATTGTTCAGCCTGATATTATCGATCAGGTTCCGGGTGGTAGTCCGGTAGCACCTTCAACGGAAGCTGCTCCTGCTACACCGGCAGCACCTGCTCAATAATACGATTATGTAACAATTAAACAGTTGAAAGCCCCGCTACCAAGCGGGGCTTTTTTTCGTGGTTGTAGTAAACTGCGGTCAACGGCTGAAAGTTCAGCTAAATCCAATTTCACACATGGCCATAAGCCGGATTTTTGCCCGCAATTATCAGTCCGGATAGAGAGTCGCCTTAGGACGGTGCGACTATTCGGCCGCACCCCTTAACGCCACTGCTAAAATTCACTGCAAATAGACTAATTGACATTGAATAAAATGCCGGAACGCCATGCACGATGATGGACGGAAAAGCCCACCATTACGGAGTGTCCGGAAAAGTTCGCCATGCATAGACTATCCGGAAATGTGCGGTTCTGCCCCGATAAATTAGCTCCCTCTACCGGGAAGAGAAATAATCTGGTTGAACATGAGCGCGTTTCAAAGATGTGCCGGTTCAGTCATCTTTGCCCAAATGTTTAGAGAAATAGCTGTTAAAGATGTGATCTGACAACCTAAAGTCCTTCACGAGCCTGACTTGACCTCACCGTCGCGCGGCTATCGATGAAGAAGGTATTTCTTTCGAGGGCGAAGATGATGTCGAGCTTAAGATAAACAGCGGTAAACAGGTTTGGCATAGCTAGAACCTGCTTATTCTTGTGAGGAACAACAGCAAAAACTATCGTCTTCTGAGATAACGGACATCGGTGTTTGGGGGACAAAATTTATAACCGTCAAACTGACTCTATTTATTTCAAGCTGTTTCAGGCGGCCGATAAGAGAGCAATATTATTCGCGAACGGGCAAGAGCAGCACCTTTGCCACTTCCCACCGGTTTCCTCTATTATGCTACCAATGCTGAAAAATATCATTTTAAAGCAATATGGATTTGTGAAATTTTTAGCTAAAGGTTTTTTTACTTCACTGCTCGGGATAATTGAAAATATCAGTCATTCACTGATTTTTCGAACTGCTTAAACCGCCAATTTTTATTGTAGAATTCAGATGAGTGGTTTTCGGTCTTGCGAAAACGCTTCAAAATAAACGGGCGTATTATCGATCAAGGTTCATGAGCATTTGTCAGAACGAGAGGGTATCATGCCCGGCAAATTCGACAGTTTTTCACGCAATGAATGACTATTAATTGAGTAAAAACACAACAATTTCAATATGCGGTTCTGATTCAAATTGCGGGAAAAGGGACGTTATCAGTTAAGACCTTGAATAAAAAGTTATCAATCAAGCCCCCAAATCAAAAAGGAAGCAACAGCGGTTGCTTCCTTTAAATCCCGATTTTCCATTCTTTTGGCAGAATGGATTGAATTAAGCTTCCTGAACATGTGATTCAAGGAACCACAAGCTCTTATCAAGTTCACGCGAAGCTGCGGTAAAGATATCGGCAGTATCTGCATCCCCTGCGTCATCTGCTTCGTCAATTGCTTTACGCATATCATTGGCAGCATCGCCATAACGTTCGATCAAGGCCAAGAGATGATCATGCACTTTATAAATGTCTGTCGGGTAAGCTTTCAGCTTGGACGTACCGGCAACTGCTTGAACGGTACCCAAAGCAGTTCCACCCAGTTGTGCAACGCGTTCGGCAATAATATCGACATGTTCGTCAATTGCATCTCTAAAGCCGTCCAACATTTCGTGGACACCAATAAAGTTTGAGCCCTTCAAATTCCAGTGGGCCTGTTTTGTAACGAGTGCCAAATCGATAAGCGTTGCGAGGTTTTTGTTCAACAACGCAATGGCAGTTGTTTTTGTGTTTGAAGGCATATCGTTACGAGTTTTGTGTGTTTTAATCATAATAATCTCCGCTTGAATTAAATCGCGTATCTATATAACGCACCAAACGCCTGAAAGTTCCGCTTGGAATTTCTACCAGTGTCAAGCTGTCCCAGTGGTAGTGCGGTGATGCCTTTATAGAATACACCTTATAAAAAATAATCCAACAACAAATGGATGCAATAAATCAATTAATTTTGAAAATAATTTACCATTATAGATTGTATAACATAAAGTTATGGAAATTTTATAAAAATTATCATGAATTTATATTTTTTAATTATTTTAATTCTAAAAAATTTGTCAAACGATGAAATCAGATATAGCTATTATATATCTGATATATTATAATATATATGAAACGCTTTTAATAAATTATATATAATTACTGCGTAACCGAAAAGCAAGATATAGCTGATAACCCATAAAAATAATAGAGAGATTTATTATTTGGAATAACCGGATATGATAAAATATTATTTTAGAATTTAAACATAAAGCAAATTTTATATATAAACAATAACGATATAAAACTGAAAATTATAAATATTAAAAAAATTGAAATTTATTTTTATAACGAATTAAAGATCAATACTAAAATTTATATAAAATTTGTCACGTTTTATAAACTATAATTTTTGTTAAAACCGCTATTGAAATTATTTATTGCATATATCTTTGTCCGATTTTTTCCAGAACGAAAATACATACTCTTCGAAAATGAAAATTGTAAAAATCCTTTCCGGTAACTTTTATCAAATTTTGCCATTTTTCGTTCCCGTTTTGAAAAAATGGATTTTTGATCATTTTGATCTATAAGCCAAGAAAAGTTCAAAACCTATTGATTTAAAGTTATCGGTTCTTTCGTTTCCGTGAACAATGGTCTAATAGACAGCAAATGATTACGCTTGCCATAGATACAGCTTCTTTAAATTGCGCCGTTGCATTGATGCAAGACGGCAGGATTGTTGCGCGCGTAAGCGAACAAATTGGTAAAGGGCACGCCGAAAAGTTGATCGGGCAAATCATTGAGGCGTGCGGAATAGCAAAAATAGAGCTGTCATCTATCGACCGTATTGCCGTCAATATCGGTCCGGGGTCTTTTACAGGGGTGCGCATTGGTGTGGCAACGGCAAGAGGCCTCGCTCTGGCACTTGAAAAGCCCGCAATTGGTGTAAGTTCACTTGAAGCAATCGGCTTTGAAGCGCATGGACATTTTCCAAAAAGCCATATTATTGCTCTGATAGATGCCGGTCGCGACATGGTCTATCGGCAAGATTTCGATGAAAATTTGCAACCCCTTGCTCCGGCTACAGTGCAAGATCGTGAAGACGTTGTTGCGACGCTTGATAAAAAGGCAATTCTTGCAGGTCCTTTTTCGAAAACTATTGCGCATTTGGCAGGCTTTAAGGACAGTTCTGTTTGTTTTCTCGATGCGCCGGATGTGACAAGTTTTGCAAAATTGTCGCAAAACAAAGCGTCCGACGGTTCACCGAAACCGCTTTATTTGCGCGAGGCAGATGCAAAGCCGCAAACGAGTTTTTCCGTGCCAAGGAAAAAGGAATGAGGTCAGGACTTTTTTCAAAACCGGAATATATTGTCACTTCGATTACATCAGATGATAGTGATATTTTGCATGATATACACAAACAGTCATTTTATCATGCGTGGGATGAAACAGTTTTTGCGTCCTTTTTGGCTGATCCGCAAATTTCAGGTTTTATTGTGAGCCCCGAGGGTAAGCCCGGAAAGGTTTTGGGGTTCGTTCTCTGTCGGCTGGTTATCGACGAGGCAGAAATTATCACTATCGCAGTCCATCCCCGATTTCGCCAAAAAGGCTTGGGAAAAAAGCTTTTGGATGCAGTTTTTCGCTATCTCTATCAACAGCGGGCGAAAGTGCTTTTTCTGGAAGTCGATGCAAACAATAGCTCGGCACTTGCACTCTATAAAGGTTTCGGTTTCTATGAAGTCGGTCGTAGACCCGGTTATTATAAAACAGACAAAGGTCATAGTGATGCCTTGATCATGCGTAGAACCATTCAGCAAAAAGATTGAGATTTACTAGAAAACCGGATAAAAATATCCTATGAGCGAAGCAAACAAAAAAATCGGCAATAGCCGCAAGGTCTTTATCAAGACTTATGGCTGTCAGATGAATGTCTATGATAGTGAACGCATGGGCGACAGTCTTGACAGCGAGGGGTATGTGGCAACAGAAACTCCGGACGATGCTGATCTTATATTGCTCAATACGTGTCATATCCGTGAAAAAGCGGCTGAAAAACTTTATTCCGATCTCGGACGCTTAAGAGTTATGCGCGAAGAAAGGGATCCTTCGCGGCCATTAACAATAGGTGTCACAGGTTGTGTTGCCCAAGCCGAGGGGGCCGAAATTTTGCGCCGTGCACCAACAGTCGATTTGGTTGTGGGGCCGCAAACCTATCACCGGTTGCCTGAATTGTTGCGCAAGGTTCATGAAGGACAAAAGGTTGTTGAAACCGAATATGCAGTCGAAGATAAATTTGCCCATCTTCCACACCATAATCGGCGGGCTGTCCAGAAGCGGGGGGTTACAGCATTTTTGACGGTTCAGGAAGGCTGCGACAAATTTTGTACATTCTGCGTGGTTCCCTACACGCGCGGGTCGGAAGTTTCCCGTCCGTTAGAACAGATCATGAGCGAGGCACGTGAACTTGTCGACGCGGGGGTAAAAGAAATCACCTTGCTTGGGCAAAATGTCAACGCCTGGCATGGCGTTTCGGCAGACGGAGATGTTTTGCGTCTCGGAGACCTTCTTTATCAGCTTGCCAAAATCGATGGGCTTAAACGCCTCCGTTATACAACAAGCCACCCGAGGGATATGGACGACAGTCTTATTGCTGCTCACAAAAATCTCGGAATGCTGATGCCTTATCTTCACCTTCCGGTTCAATCCGGCTCTGACCGGATCCTTAAAGCGATGAATCGTCAGCATAAAGCGGATGATTATCTGCATCTTATTGACCGCATTCGTAAAGCGCGTCCCGATATTGCATTTTCAGGTGATTTTATTGTCGGCTTTCCGGGAGAAACCGACGAAGATTTCGAAGCAACGATGAAGCTTGTTCAAGAAGTAGGATATAGTTCTGCCTATTCATTCAAATATTCGCCACGTCCGGGGACACCGGGCGCAACAATGAAAGGCCATATAGAGGAGAAGGTAAAAGACGAACGCCTCCAGCGCTTGCAAGCCCTTATTCTCGAACAACAACATCAATTTTTGCAATCGAAAATCGGTAAGCGGATTGAAGTCCTCGTTGAAAAAGCTGGTCGCCATGAAGGGCAGATGGTCGGTCGCTCGCCGTGGTTGTTGCCTGTTGCTGTTTCAACAAATGCAAAAATTGGCGAAATTATCGCGGTTGATATAACTGACGCATCATCCAACAGTCTCCTCGGCCGTGCAGTAAATTGAATATTTTTTCAAGTTCGATCGAATTTCATAGCGGATTCATCGGCGGATTAAGTAACGTGAATAAAGCAGGTTTCCTTTTCACTATAATTTTATATATTCTTATCCAAATATGTTTTTTCAGGAGACAAGGTTGAAGAATTCAACCGAAACAAAAAAGACGGTCAAGACAGGTAAAAACGGGCCAATGAAAGAGTCCGATAAAAATGGTGTCGACGATGCTTCTGTTAAAAAAAGAGCATCCGATACAGATCATATTGTTCTGGTTTTCGAGGATAACCAGCAGGCAAATATCGTTTTTGGCCAATTTGACGAGAACCTCGCCCGCATCGAACAAAAACTGGGTCTGGATATCCGTGCACAGGGAAATGAAGTATCAATCCGGGGAGACAAACAGGATATCGAAATTGCCCGCCGGTCTCTCGACCAACTTTATGAACTTGCAAAAACCGGCTTGCAACCGGGGTTGTCGGATGTGGATGGTGCAATAGCAATTGCTTCTTCTATGAACGAGCAAGCCGATCGGGAAAAGTCTGAAAATGGTTCCCCGAAAGTGACACCAGCCCATATATCAACGCGCAAAAAAACAATTTATGCACGGACACCAATGCAGGATGCCTATATGCGGGCGTTACAACGTGCCGAACTTGTTTTCGGCGTTGGTCCGGCGGGTACCGGAAAAACCTATCTTGCAGTGGCACACGCGGCAATGTTGCTCGAACGTGGACTTGTGGAGCGTATCATCTTGTCGCGTCCTGCCGTTGAAGCTGGCGAAAGATTGGGCTTTTTGCCCGGTGATATGAAGGAAAAAGTCGATCCTTATCTGCGTCCTCTTTATGATGCACTTTATGACATGATGCCGGCCGAAAAAATCGAACGTGCCATGGCGGCCGATATTATCGAAATCGCTCCGCTTGCTTTTATGCGTGGTCGTACACTTGCCCACTCTGCCGTTATTCTCGACGAGGCACAAAATACAACATCGATGCAGATGAAAATGTTTTTGACCCGTCTTGGAGAAGGGTCACGTATGATCGTGACAGGAGACCCTAGCCAGATCGATTTGCCTTTCGGACAAAAATCGGGTCTTACCGAAGCGATGCGCATCCTTGGCACTATTGATGATATTGTGACGGTGCATTTTACCGAGGCAGATGTTGTGCGCCATCCATTGGTAACAGCTATTGTTACTGCATATGATCAAGACGCCCGTCTGCACTCGAAGAATCGTGCTCAAGATAATAATAAAGCAAAGAACTTGGAAAAATGACAGTGCATTATGACATGGCAATCAATGCTGAAGGCTGGCAAAACAAGGAGAGTTTAAGACGGCTCGTTGACAGTGTGTTGCAAGCGACATTGCAGGAGCTCGGCTTTGACAATATTGATAGCGAACTGAGCCTTGTTTTTACCAATGATGCCGATATCCGCGAGATAAACGGGAAATGGCGCCACATCGACAAGGCCACCAATGTTTTGTCATTTCCGGCTTTTGCTCTTCAACCGGGGCAAGAGCCCGGAGAGATTTTGGGTGATATTGTCATTGCACGTGAAACGGTTGAACGTGAGGCTGCGGAGGAAGATAAGAGCTTTGATGATCATCTGAGCCATCTTGTTGTTCACGGTCTCCTTCATTTGATGGGGTATGATCACCAGAATGACGACGAAGCAGAGCAAATGGAAACCTTGGAGAGAAAAATTTTAGCCTCTCTTGGTATTTCGGATCCTTATCTATGATTAAATAAAGGCAAGTGTTGCTATTATGCGTCTATACATATATTAGAGAAATATATGTCCTAGATTAATAACAAGAAAACTGACACAATTTACTTCGCATATTGTAATTTTAAGAAGCCATGACGGAAAAAACAGATAGTTCAATTGACGAAGAGTCCGGTAGGTCATCAACAGGGCAAAACTCTTCACGGTCGCAATCAGGTGAAAAGAAGTCTTTATTTGCCAATCTCTTTTCTTTTTTGCGCTCGCGTAACAATTCGACTTTGCGTGAAGATCTGACAGATGCCCTTTCCGAGGGGGAAGGCGAAACAAACGCTCTTTTTTCACCTGAAGAGCGTCTTATGCTCAATAACATTTTGCGTCTTCGGGAAACGCGCGTCGAGGATGTTATGATTCCGCGTTCCGAAATCGAAGCGCTTGATATTTCGACAACTTTGGCCGAGGCATTGATAGAATTTGAAAAATCGGGCCATTCGCGTATGCCGGTCTATTCGGAAAGCCTCGATGATCCGCGCGGGATGTTGCATATCCGTGATGTCTTGAATTACATCACAAGGAAAGCGCAAAGCGGGGAAAAAGAAGGCGTTCTCGATTTTTCCAAAATTGATCTTTCACAGGCTGTCGGTAATCTTGAACTGATACGCAGTGTTCTTTTTGTTCCGGGATCTATGTTGGCCGGACAATTGTTGACGCGTATGCAGGCAACGCGAACACAAATGGCGTTGATTATTGATGAATATGGAGGAACGGACGGGCTCGCTTCTATGGAAGATATTGTCGAGCTGGTTGTGGGCGATATCGAAGATGAACACGACGATGTCGACATGTCCATTATCAAAGAAGCAGAAAATAGATGGCTTGTGGATGCAAGCGCCGATCTCGACGAGGTCGGAAAAGCTTTGGGACCAGGGTTCAAAATTGGTGAACATGGAGATGATGTTGATACAATTGGCGGTTTGATTGTTTCGACTTTAGACCGGATACCGGCAAAAGGTGAAGTTATAGAAGCCGTTCCCGGTTACCAGTTCCGCATTTTGGAGGCCGATAAACGACGCATTAAACGGATCAGGATTCAACCGTTACAAAATCACCCGAAACAGGAGGGTGCGGCTGTTCCATCCGATTAAGCAACTATTGTTTTCAATCTTCTTTTCTGGAAGTGGCTAAGATTCAATAGACGTTTACGAATAAGCACTTCGAAGTGGTTTGTTTATCTTGTGTCGAAATTTTAGGGATGGAAAGATACGAGGGGAGCAGGAATGCGTATTTTGGCAACAGCCACCTCTTATATGAAGACATTACAAGGGCCGAAACGACAGCTCCTGAGCTTTGTGTGTGGTGGAATTACCGCTTTTGCATTAGCGCCCTTTTATCTGTTTCCTTTGGCTTTTTTTACTTTTCCGATACTTGTCTTATTGCTTGATAATATCGCTTGTAAAACGTGTCGGAAGCAACGTTTCAAGCTTGCCTTTTTTACCTCCTTCAGCTTTGCCTTCGGTTATTTTGTTTTTGGTCTTTGGTGGCTTTCGAGCGCTATGCTCATTGACCCCGTAAGCTTCGGCTGGGCTATCCCGTTAGCAATATTCGGGCTACCATTTTATCTTGCACTTTATTGGGGATTTGCTGGCGGCGTTGCTATTGTCTTTTGGCGTGAAGGACTGTCACGTATATTTGTTTTGGCACTTGCTTTGGGGGTGGCAGAGCTTTTGCGCTCCATTATGTTTACCGGTTTTCCATGGAACGCAATCGGTTACACAATAATGCCGACACCACTTTTTATGCAGTCCGATGCAGTGGTGGGTTTATATGCAATGAACACTCTTGCTGTGCTTCTTTATTCGCTGCCAGCCACTCTGATTGATAAAAGCGGGCAATGGCTTGCACTTGGCATAGGCCTTGTTCTTTTTTGCACCCACACCGGATTTGGTATTGTCCGCCTCTATAACGCGCCTCCTATAGAAAGTTATGACAGGGCCGACCGATGGGTAAGGTTGGTACAACCGTCCATCAAACAGGACGAAAAACTTGATAACGAAGTGCGCTATGCGATGTTTGATGCCCATATGCAACTGAGCAAAAAACCGTTGACAGATGGTGCCCATGAACCCGCCTATATTGTGTGGCCAGAAACTGCAGTGCCCTATATTCTCGATTATGTTCCGGAAGCAAAAATGCGCATTGCATCACTGCTTCGGCCCGATCAATGGGCAATTGTCGGGGCGGTACGCAGCAGTGGCCGGCCGAATGATGAAAATAATAAATATTTTAATACTATATCTGTTATTGATAGTAATGGTGATGTTCTTGCGTCCTCGGACAAGGTGCATCTCGTTCCATTCGGTGAATATTTGCCTTTCCAACAAATATTCGACCGAATAGGTCTCCACGCTTTGGCGGTAATGGCAGGCGGCTATAGCAATAGCCCGATACGGAAAACTGTGACACTACCAGATGGATTTGTTTATCTGCCGATGATTTGTTACGAGGTCATATTCCCGAACGGTATGGGATATGAAGGCGATAAACCGCAAGCAATTTTGAATCTTACCAATGATGCATGGTTTGGCGTTACGCCCGGTCCTTATCAACATTTCGATCAGGCACGTTTACGCGCTGTTGAAATGGGAATTCCTCTCATTCGTGCAGCTAATAACGGTGTATCGGCAGTCGTTGATCCTTATGGGCGAATCGTCAGATCATTGGGCCAGAATTTAGTCGGTGTGATTGATGCTCCAATCCCTGCTGCGATTGTTCCGATATGGAACAAAGGTCCAAATTTTTTTCACGCTTTTATAGCGTTTTTTGTTATACTGATATTCAGTATAATGTTCCGTTATGCAAAAAACGGTCGTTCGATTGACAAGTTAGAACCAATGGGATGATATGAGGAAAAATTGTGGTCCAGCGGGGGACCGATATTAAAACCCATGAACAATAATCATATAAATCGGTTTGAATTTATGAAGATGGATCAACATTGACGCGAGAAAGTTGAATTATGGCCTCACTCAAAAAAACACCCGCCCCAACAGACGTCTATGTGGGTAGCCGTATAAGATTGCGGCGCAATATGCTTGGGCTCAGTCAGGAAAAACTGGGTGAGCAATTGGGTATTACATTCCAGCAAATACAGAAATATGAAAAAGGTACCAACCGCGTTGGTGCAAGCCGTCTTCAGGCTATTTCCGAAATTCTGGACGTGCCCGTATCCTATTTTTTTGAAGAGGCTCCCGGTGCCCGTTCGGCAGAAGGGTTTCGCGAAGATGACAATAATTTTATGGACTTTTGTTCAAGTAACGAAGGCATTCAACTTCTTCGTGCGTTTACCAATATAAAAGATCCGAAAGTTCGTCGTAAGATTATCGATTTGGCAAAGGCCTTATCCGAAGACGAAACTCTTAATCAGCTTTAAGTGATTTTTAAAAATGATTTAGGACACGCAGAATCGTTTTTATTTTTTAATTTTTATTATTGATTTTGCTTGCTGCTTTGTTGTCCTTTAGTGATGGATAAAAGCTTGATAAGACACTGAAAGATGACAGGATATTGTGTGTTAAGTGCGTTTATCACATTTATTTCGTGCTCCGGACCAAAACGGCATTGACGCAATTCAACAAGCTTGGCAAATAGAGCAACTGTCGTTTTTCTTTCCGGAGAGTCCGGCAAGAAAGTAAACGTCGTCTTTCTAGAGGGGTTTCCCGTGTCTCATCAGAATTATCTTTTTACCAGCGAATCGGTATCGGAAGGTCATCCCGACAAAGTTTGTGACCGCATTTCAGATGAAATTGTTGATATGATCTATAAAGAAGCAGCCAAAACGGGTGTTGACCCATGGTCCGTCCGGGTTGCTTGTGAAACTTTGGCTACGACCAATCGCGTTGTTATTGCCGGTGAAGTTCGTGTGCCCGATACACTTTTGAAAAAAGATAAAAATGGCAAACTTGTTCATGACAAAAAAGGAAATCCGGTTATCAATCCGTCACGTTTCCGTTCGGCTGCCCGTCGTGCAATCCGTGCCATCGGTTATGAACAGGAAGGTTTCCACTGGAAGACAGTGAAGATCGATGTTTTATTACATTCCCAATCTGCCGATATCGCTCAAGGTGTCGATAATGCTTCCGATCGCCAAGGTGAGGAAGGTGCTGGAGATCAGGGTATCATGTTCGGTTATGCCTGTCGCGAAACACCGGATTTGATGCCTGCACCAATCTATTATGCCCATAAAATTCTCGAGACGCTTTCGATTGCACGCCATCTTGATGAAGGCGAAGCAAGCAAGCTCGGACCGGATGCTAAAAGTCAGGTGACTGTGCGTTATGAAAACGACAAACCGGTCGAGGTGGTTTCTATTGTTCTTTCCACCCAGCACACTGATCCGACATGGGATTCAAAGAAGGTTCGCTCGGTTGTCGAGCCTTATATCCGCCAGGCATTGAGCGATATAAAAATTGCCGATAATTGTAATTGGTATATCAATCCGACCGGAAAATTCGTTATTGGTGGCCCGGACGGAGATGCCGGCCTTACAGGCCGTAAAATTATTGTCGATACTTATGGTGGCGCCGCTCCTCATGGCGGTGGTGCATTTTCCGGTAAAGATACCACAAAAGTAGACCGTTCCGCCGCTTATGCAGCGCGCTATCTTGCCAAAAATGTTGTTGCTGCAGGACTTGCCGATCGCTGCACAATCCAGCTGTCATATGCAATCGGTGTCGCTCAACCTCTTTCGATCTATGTCAATTTGCATGGCACAGGTAAAGTTGATGAAAGTGCTGTCGAGGCAGCTATTCGACAACTTATGGATTTGTCGCCTTCGGGAATTCGTAAACATCTCGAGCTTAACAAGGCAATTTACGCAAAAACATCAGCTTATGGACATTTTGGTCGCAAACCCGGACGCGATGGTTCTTTCTCGTGGGAACGGACAAATCTCGTCAAAGCGCTGAAAGACGCGATCAAGGCGTAATGAGTGAACATAAAGAAAGGGCAAGTGAAGCTTTTTTCGGGCGTCGTCGTGGCAAGACATTGCGTGCGGGCCAGACCAGGCGCGAAGAAACTTTACTTCCCCTTCTTAAAGTGGATTTGAATAAGCCTGCGCCGGAACGACTTGCCGATTTATTCAATAATTCCGGTAACTCAAAAAACGATTGCGACAATATACGCATTGAAATCGGTTTTGGGGGTGGAGAACATCTTGTTCATGAAATGGACAGGTTTCCACAAACAGGCTTTATCGGCGTCGAGCCATTCATCAATGGAATGGCGAAGATGCTTGCAGCCGTGGAAGGGCATGAGCAGAGGCTGCAACACATCCGACTTTATGATGATGATGCCACGCAGTTGCTTGACTGGTTGCCGGAATCATCAATTGCGGGAATAGATCTTTTCTATCCTGATCCGTGGCCGAAGAAGAAACATTGGAAGCGCCGCTTTGTGAATATGAAAAATCTTGATCGTTTTGCGCGTGTTCTGAAATCCGGGGCCAAGTTCCGGTTTGCTTCCGATATTGATACTTATGTGAACTGGACGCTTTTTTACTGTGCGCATCATCCGGATTTTTATTGGACAGCCAATGGGCCCACAGATTGGAAATTGCCTTTTGAGGCTTGGCCGGGAACGCGCTATGAAGAAAAAGCATTGCGGGAAGGGCGCACGCCCGCTTATCTCACATTTGTCAGAAAATAGCGGCTACTTTAGAGGATTGTTATCGGACAAGTTTTTTCCGGAATTGTTTTGACATGCAGTAATGTTGTGCTTGAAAAAAACAATTATCGAGTGTATAGTATAGAAAATTCTTGATCATTTGATGAAGAGTGGGTTTTCCGAGCCCGCTCTTTTTTATTACCGGAATGATCTGTTTGATATTTGGAATAGGTAGGTATGAGCGAGAGCGGACAGGCAGTTGATTTGGATGAACCGCGCCTTTTTGAAGAAAAAGGCGTTGAGGCACGAGTGGTTGCAATTGTTGCACCAGTGCTAAAACCTCTTGGCTACCGGATTGTCAGAGTGCGGTTGTCAGGTCTCAACGGCCTTACTTTGCAAATCATGGCCGAGCGGGGTGATGGTACCATGACCATCAAGGATTGTGAGGAGGTGAGCAGCATTGTCTCACCTATTCTTGATGTGGAAGACATCATCGAACGGAAATATCATCTTGAAATTTCTTCGCCCGGAATTGACCGTCCGTTGGTCAGAAAATCCGATTTTTCACGTTGGCAAGGCCATATAGCCAAAATAGAAACATCAATAATGATCGATGGGCGAAAGAAATTTCGCGGGACAATTAGCGATGTTAATGGCGATGGATTTGTTCTCAATACCGATAAGGCAGCCTATGGCGAAGCTCTGGCTGTGCAACTTCCGTTTGCGGATATTGCCGATGCGCATCTGGTTTTGACCGATGATCTGATCCGTGATGCACTGGCAAAAGACAAGGCGTTGCGTCAGCAGCTTATTCCGGATGATGACCTTGGGCCCGATAACAATTCTGAAAAAGCGGATAATTCGGGCAAGGCACAAAAGAATTTGAAGGGCGGGGACAGTCGAAAAAAGTCCAAGCCGGAAAAGAAATAATTTAGTCGATGCCGTGAAGCGGCACAAAAAAGGAGAGAATCGATGGCTATAAGCGCTAATAGGCTTGAACTTCTGCAAATTGCAGATGCCGTAGCCCGCGAAAAGTCGATTGACCGTGAAATTGTCATTTCTGCGATGGCTGATGCTATCCAGAAAGCTGCCCGGTCACGCTATGGTCAGGAAACCAATATTCGTGCCGATATCAATTCCAAAACCGGCGAAATCAAGTTGCAGCGTTTGCTGGAAGTTGTCGACACGGTTGACGATTATGCAACACAGATTTCTCTGGAAGATGCAAAAAAGCGGAAACCCGATGCAGAGATTGGTGATTTCTTGTCGGATCCGCTGCCGCCAATGGAATTCGGGCGCATTGCTGCCCAGTCTGCCAAGCAGGTTATTGTACAGAAAGTGCGCGAGGCCGAGCGCGATCACCAATATGAAGAATATAAAGACAAGGTTGGCGAGATCGTTTCCGGCACGGTCAAGCGCGTAGAATATGGCAATGTCATTGTCGATCTTGGACGAGGTGAGGCAATTGTCCGTCGTGATGAACTCATTCCGCGCGAGTCGTTCCGCTATGGCGATCGCATTCGCGCTTACGTCTATGATGTCCGGCGCGAACAACGTGGGCCGCAAATTTTCCTATCACGTACCCATCCGCAATTTATGGCCAAACTTTTCACTATGGAAGTTCCGGAAATTTATGACGGCATTATCGAAATCAAGTCGGTTGCCCGTGATCCCGGTTCACGTGCAAAAATCGCTGTCGTCTCGCGCGATGGCTCGATTGATCCGGTTGGCGCATGCGTTGGTATGCGTGGTAGCCGTGTTCAGGCTGTTGTCAACGAGCTTCAGGGTGAAAAGATCGATATTATTCCGTGGTCTCCCGATGCGGCAACATTTATTGTCAATGCTTTGCAGCCGGCAGAAGTGGCCAAAGTGGTTCTTGATGAAGATGCAGAACGTATTGAGGTCGTTGTGCCTGATGACCAGCTTAGCCTTGCAATCGGACGGCGTGGTCAAAATGTCCGGCTTGCTTCGCAGCTGACAGGCTGGGATATCGACATTCTTACAGAACAGGAAGAATCCGAAAACCGGCAGAAAGAATTTGCAAAACGCAGCAAATTGTTCATGGAAGCTCTGGATGTTGACGAGATGGTTGCACAGGTTCTCGCTTCCGAAGGTTTTGCTTCCATTGAAGAAATTGCCTATGTTGATCCCGATGAGATCAGTTCGATTGAAGGCTTTGATGAAGAAACCGCTTCCGAAATCCAACAGCGTGCAAAAGATTATATCGACAAGCAGGAAGCCGAACTCGACAAGAAACGTAAGAAACTCGGTGTTTCCGATGAATTGCGTGAATTGCCGGGGATGACAACCGCGATGATGGTTGCCGTCGGTGAGGATGGCGTCAAGACGATTGAAGACTTCGCCGGTTATGCGGTTGATGATCTTGCCGGTTGGCGGGAACGCAAGGATGGCGAAACGCAGAATTTTGCCGGTGTTTTGACACCATTCGATATCAGCCGCGCCGATGCTGAGGCTATGGTTGTTGCTGCCCGCCTGAAAGCCGGCTGGATGACAGAAGAAGATCTTCATCACCAAGATCAGGAACAGACAGAAGAAGAACAGGCAGTAACACCGGCAGATGCCGATAAAACTGCTGAAACAGAAACGCCGGCTGAATAGGAAAGATGGGCTGATTGATGAATGACCGTACATGTATCCTGACAAGAAAAAGTGGCGAGGCGCAAGAGCTTATCCGCTTTGTTGCCGGACCGGACGGTCATCTTGTGCCCGATATCAAGGCCAACTTGCCGGGGCGGGGAGCATGGATTTCCGCCTCTCGATCTGTTCTTGAAGACGCAATCAGACGCAAGGCTTTTACACATAGCCTGAAGACTGATATTATCGTAGATCAGGGGCTTGTCGAACTTGTGGACAGACTGCTGGTCAAGGCGGCGCTTGGTCGCCTTGCTTTGGCCCGAAAGGCCGGTGCAGTCGTGACCGGTGCGACCAAGGTCGAACAGGCTATACGTTCAGGTGAAGCATGTCTTGTTTTACACTCGAAAGAAGCCGCTTTTGATGGTAAACGCAAGATCGAACAGGCAATCTACTCGGTCAAACGACCGGATAAGCCAGACATTCCGGTTGTAACTTTATTCAACAGTGATGAAATGGGTGTGGCTTTTGGTGATAATCCTGTGATACATGCTGCATTATTGAATTTGAAGCTTGCACAGGGATTCATAAAAACGGTGCAAAAACTTGTCGCCTACCGCGATGGTAAGCACTAGGCCGGAAAAGAAGACGGTAGAAGCCGTGAAGGAAACGGAATGACGGAAAACAATAACGACAAGAAAACAGCCAAGAAAACGCTGACCTTAAAACGCCCCGGGGTTGAAACCAGCACAGTCAAGCAGAACTTCAGCCATGGCCGTACAAAGGCGGTCGTTGTCGAAACGAAACGGCGTAAAATCACCCGTCCGGACGAAAAGGTGGAAGTCAAGCACGTTGTGACCAAGCCACGCGTTGCCCAGACAACAAAACCGCGTACTGAAATGCCGCCGAAAATTTCCCCTCATCACCCGCATAGCAACCTTTCATCGGCTGAAATGGAAGCACGTATGCGGGCTCTTGAGGAAGCACGGCTTCACGCTGAAGAAGAGCACAAGCGCGAAGAAGAAGAACATAAACGCGCCGCAGAAGAAGCGAAACGTCGTCAGGCAGAAGAAGCCAAACGCGCCAAAGAGCGTGAAGAACTGTTGCGCAAACAGGCTGAAGAAGATGCCAAAGCCCGCGCTGCCCACGAGGCTGAAAAAACTGAAGCTCACAAGCCGGAAGTTAAAAAGCACGAAGTTCATAAGGTCAAAGAAGGTTATCGTCCAAAGACCGATAAACAGGCAGCCAATCGCCCGATTGAACTTGACATTGCTCCCGTTACCAAACAACGCGCAGCCGCTCCTGTCACAAAACGCAATATTGTCGATGATGACGAGGATGATCGTCGTTCACGTCGTGGCGGTGGTAATAAATCCGAAGTGCGCGCTCCCAAAGCAGTGAAAGGCGGCGATGAACGTCGCCGCAGCAAACTGACATTGAATAGTGCACTTGACGAGGAAGGCAATTCGCGCGGCCGCTCGATGGCGGCTATGCGTCGGCGTCAGGAAAAATTCAAACGCTCGCAAATTCAGGAACCGCGTGAAAAGATTTCTCGCGAGGTAACAATTCCTGAAACCATTACCATTCAGGAACTCGCCCAACGTATGACCGAACGCTCTGTCGACGTTATCAAATATCTGATGAAACAGGGGCAGATGTTGAAACCCGGTGATGTGATTGATGCCGATATGGCGCAATTGATTGCCGAAGAATTCGGCCACACGGTAAAACGCGTTGCAGAATCGGATGTTGAAGAAGGTCTCTTCAATGTTCCGGATGATCCGGCAAAATTGAAACCGCGTCCGCCTGTCGTTACCATTATGGGGCACGTTGACCATGGCAAGACATCGCTTCTTGATGCCATCCGCCACGCCAATGTTGTTGCCGGTGAAGCGGGTGGTATCACCCAGCATATCGGTGCCTATCAGGTGGAACAAAAGGGGCAGAAGATAACCTTTATTGATACGCCAGGACACGCTGCCTTTACGGCGATGCGTGCTCGTGGTGCGCAGGTGACCGACATTGCGGTTCTGGTTGTTGCGGCCGACGACAGTGTCATGCCGCAAACGATTGAATCCATTCACCATGCAAAAGCTGCCGGTGTGCCGATTATCGTTGCCATCAACAAGATTGATAAACCGGCTGCCGATCCGCAAAAGGTCAGAACCGAGCTGTTGCAACATGAAGTGTTTGTCGAAAGCATGGGTGGTGACACGCTGGAAGTCGAGGTTTCGGCTAAAACCGGCAAGAATATCGACAAGCTTCTTGAAGCAATTCTGTTGCAGGCGGAAATTCTCGACTTGAAAGCCGATCCTGATCGTACTGCCGAAGGTGTTGTTATCGAAGCGCAGCTTGATCGCGGTCGCGGTGCTGTTGCAACGGTACTTATCCAGAAGGGCACATTGCATCCTTCCGATATCATCGTTGCAGGTAACGAATGGGGTCGTGTTCGTGCCCTTATCAATGATCGTGGTGCCCATATCAAAGCGGCAACCCCGTCAATGCCGGTCGAAGTTCTCGGTATGCAAGGCACACCGCAGGCCGGTGACCGTTTTGCAGTTGTCGCCAATGAAGCGCAGGCCCGCGAGATTGCCGAATATCGTCAACGTCTTGCCCGCGAGAAGGCGGTTGCGCGGCAGGCAGGCTCGCGTGGTTCGCTTGAACAGATGATGAACCGGATGCAGACAAGCGGCATGAAAGAATTTCCGCTGGTCATCAAAGGGGATGTTCAGGGGTCTGTTGAAGCTATCACGTCAGCGCTTGAAAAACTCGGTAATGACGAAGTGCGCGCCCATATTGTCCATGCTGCTCCCGGTGGTATTACGGAAAGCGATGTATCATTGGCCGCAGCATCCAATGCTGCTATTATCGGCTTCAACGTTCGTGCCAATAGTCAGGCACGTGATGCAGCCGAAGCCCAAGGCATCGAAATTCGTTATTACAATATCATTTATGACCTTGTTGACGATGTGAAGGCAGCAATGTCGGGCATGTTGACGCCGGAACGGCGCGAAACATTCCTTGGCAATGCCGAGATTATCGAAGTCTTCAACATTTCCAAGGTTGGAAAGGTCGCAGGTTGCCGTGTTACCGAAGGCAAGATGGAGCGCGGCGAAGGTGTACGCCTTATCCGTGATCATGTTGTTGTCCATGAAGGCAAGCTCAAGACCTTGAAACGCTTCAAAGACGAGGTTGCCGAAGTTCCTGCCGGTCAGGAATGCGGTATGGCCTTCGAGAATTATGATGATATTCGTGTTGGAGATATTATCGAAGCGTTCCGCGTTGAAACCATTAAACGCTCGCTCTAATTCAACACATGTTTGGCCATATTATTGAATGATATGGCCAAACGGAAAATCCCGTCTGATGAACGAAAGTCGCGCCGGTTTTCAAGCGGTGTTTGACCGCTTTAATCTGTTGCGAATTGATCGTTTTGAAAGATTTCGGAATATCAATCAACAAATATGTGCCTGAAAAATCAAAGGTAATAGTTATGAAACATGCTGGTCCATCCCAAAGGCAATTGCGTGTCGGTGAACAGGTTCGCCATGCTCTTGCTTCCATATTCCAGCGGGGAGTTATTCTGGATCCGGTACTTGATGGTGTGGTGCTCAGTGCAACCGAGGTGAGAATGTCGCCGGATTTACGCGTTGCAACCTGTTTTGTTGCGCCCCTTGCCGATGCAGATCCGGAAGAGGTAGTAAAAGCGCTCAATCATCATGCGAGATTTATTCGTGGCGAATTGGGGCCCGAGTTGCGGCAGTTGAGATATATGCCGGAATTCCGTTTCAAGGTGGATACGAGTTTTGACAATTTTGCAAAAATCGATGCCTTGTTGCACTCGCCGGAAGTGGCCCGCGATCTTCATCACGATGACGAGGAAAAGGAATAGAATTTTATGGCGCGTCAGCGAAAGAAAAAGGGCCGTCCGGTATCGGGCTGGGTCATTCTCGATAAGCCTGAAGGTATGGGGTCAACCGAGGCCGTTTCAAAAATCAAATGGCTGTTTCAGGCGGAAAAAGCCGGTCACGCCGGTACACTTGACCCGCTTGCTTCGGGCATGTTGCCAATTGCTTTGGGAGAAGCCACAAAAACTGTTCCCTATGTTGTTGATGGTACGAAAGTTTATCGCTTTACCGTTTCCTGGGGCGAGGAACACAATACCGATGATATGGAAGGCGTGGTGACAAAAACGTCAAACAAACGCCCAAGCAAAGAAGAAATATTGGCGATTTTGCCCCATTATATCGGCACAATTCTTCAAACACCTCCGCAATTTTCCGCCATCAAGATTGATGGTAACCGTGCTTATGATCTGGCGCGGGAAGGTGAAAAAATCGAAATTCCGGCACGTGAAGTTGAAATCGACAGCCTCGAACTCATTGATATGACACCGGAAGGCCATGCGATTTTCGAGGTTGAATGTGGTAAAGGGACTTATGTACGTGCTCTTGCCCGCGATATGGGAAGAGAACTTGGATGCTATGGCTATATTGCCAATTTGCGTCGTATCGAAGTTTCGCCTTTCGTCGAAGATGATTTTGTGAGCCTTGAAGATTTGGAGGAAGCCGCGCCGGAAAGAGGCGAGGCCGACGAGAATGGAATCTTTCCGCCACGTGATTTCTCGGCTCTGGACGAACTTCTGATAGAAACCGGTGCGGCACTCGAATTTTTGCCGCAATATCCGTTAAGCGACGAGCAGGCTTATCGTGTGCGAATGGGAAACCCTATTTTAATGCGTGGACGAGATGCCCCCGTTGATGAAGATGAGGTTTGTGCGACGTATAAGGGTAAATTATTGGCAATTGGCATGATCGAAAAAGGCCAGTTCAAGCCCAAGCGCGTTTTCACAATCGGCTGATTTGAGGATAAAATAAAAAGCCCGAAGATTGCTGTTTGCCTTTGTTTTATTCAATGAGGTTTTATTGATAAGCTGGCTTTTCCAAGCGAAGTTAACCGATTTTGTCTGGGGCGGTGAACAGCGATTATCCTGCTCGTTGCAAGTCGCACACTCGAGTTTGTCATAACTTCAGATAATTCGGTTATATGCCACTCGAGCCGCTTATTGTGAAGCGCAATTGCCTAGTCTCCAGCCGGATATCAGCCTAGTGGAGATGGTGGGCGGAATGCTTGACTTGTATCTGGTCAGCTTCCGGCACAGTGTGACGTTCAATCATCCGGTGTACTCTCAAGCCTTCAGGAATTTGGCTAAGCTGGCGTAATTTTTCTGTTACGTCGGCATCGGCTTTGGTGCGGCGACGATTGTGCCGCAAATAATCAACCCATGTCGGCATATGATAGGTTTCAACCCAGCGGTTGGGATGTTCGAGATCGCGCAACAGGGTCCATTGTCTGGCTCCGTCACGCAACCGGATACGCCGCCTCAATGACATCGTTTTAAGAAATTCTGCAAGATCGTCGTCTTTAATCTCGTAATCAATCAGAACCATAATCGGGCCGCTTCTTGCCTGAAGATCAAGATGCAATTCCGGTTCGCGAAATTGGTTAAGTGGATCCAGATTGATGCTCGGTATTTCAAAGATAGTAAATTTCAGTCCCATCAATGCACCCACAATAAGGAATGCAGCGCATATATAGAGGGAAATGACAGGCGAATAATTGTCAGCCAGACTTCCCCATAACCAGCTTCCGACGGCCATACCGCCAAAAGATGATGTCTGATAGAGAGCCAAAGCGCGTGAGACAACCCAGCGTGGTGTTGACAATTGCACCGAAACATTAAAGAGCGAAAGTGCTAAAACCCAGCACATACCGGCCGGAAAAAGAACAATATGGGCAATGATTGACGAGTCACTCAAAGCGAGCAACAGGCAAGACAAGGCATAACCGACAAATGAACCGGCAACGATAGTTTCCGAGGAAAAGCGCCGTCTCACCCAGGAATTGATAATGCCGGCAGCAATCGCACCTATTCCGAAAGAACCGAGCAATGTCCCGTAAATGAGCGCCCCGCCATCAAGTTTTTCGTGGGCAATAATGGGAAGAAGGGCCAGAACGGATATGGCACCAAGGCCGAACATGAACGCCCGCGTCATGATGTTTAGCAGATGCGGCGACATCAAAACATAGCGCAACCCGTCAGACATTGCTGCAACGAGTCTTTCACGTGGCAAACCATTATTCACATAGTCCGGTTTCCAGAAAAACAGGGCACCAAGAAGCGGAATATAGCTGAAGGCATTGACGACAAAAGCGGCCGCGCCGCCAAAGGCGGCAACAATTGCACCGCCGGTTGCAGGCCCGACGCTGCGCATCAAATTGAAGCCCACGCTATTTAAAGTAACTGCTGCGGAAATATCTTCGCGTGGCACAATGTCGCCAACGGTCGCCTGCCAAGGGGGATTATAAAGTGAGGAGCCACAGCCGATCAGAAATGTAAAGGCCAGCAAAAGCCAAGGTGTCAGAAGACCGAAACAGGTAAGAACCGCAAGGAGAACCGAAACGGCCATCATCAACAACTGCGCGGTAATCATGATCTGTCGACGGTTGAAATTATCGGCAAGAGCACCGGCGAGAAGCGAAAAAATCACAACCGGTAAAGTGTTAGCACCCTGAACAAGCCCCACCATGGAATGGGAAGTGCTGATTAATGTCATAATCCAGCCGGCACCGACTGTCTGGATAAGCCCGCCAAGATTGGAAACAAGCGTTGCCGCCCACAGGCTTCGAAAAGCATGGCTTTTGAATGGCGCAAGTGTCGAGCTTTTTTGTTGCATCGGGTTCCGGAACAAAGCTATTGTTCGTTTCAATCTAGGCGACAGCCGTAAAAGCCGCAAGCCTGATATGGAGCGTTGCCCGACTGCACTGTGAAAATCCACACATCTATTTCAGATAATATATCTGTTTTTTATAATATTCGTTGATGGGCGCGGTTGAAAAGAAAAGTAGAAACCGGTGAATTTAAATGTTTGATTTTTATCTACATATTTGAATTATATTTTCTATATCCGTCATTATGGATAGGAATTTTTTAAAAGAATTGGAAAGAAATATCGTTTCATAACCAGTTTCATTACCTATTCTTGTGTTTTTAATGATTATTCTCAAAAAACCGGCTGATAAAGAAAAGTCCAAGAAAAATAGTCGAAAACTTTATCTAGCGAATAGCGGGGCTGGTAATTAACGCATAATTCCTATATATGAAGCGGACGTGCAGGTGTTTTTGCATTTGCCGTTTCATCGACCCTAGCTGGACGACATCCCGGCCGGGGCGTCTTCAATGTCCCATTTTTTTGAAAGGATGATACGATGTCGATTACTGCTGAACGTAAACAGGCTTTGATCAAAGAATATGCAACCAAGGAAGGCGATACAGGTTCGCCGGAAGTACAGGTTGCTATTTTGTCTGAACGTATTGCCAATTTGACCGAGCATTTCAAATCCCACAAGAAGGATAACCATTCCCGCCGTGGTCTTTTGAAACTTGTTTCCCAACGTCGTCGTCTTCTCGATTACCTGAACGGTGTCGATGAAAAACGTTACCAATCGTTGATTTCCAAGCTCGGCTTGCGTCGCTAAACAATCAAGGCGGGAAATCATAAGGTTTCCCGCCTTTCAATTTCTGCAACTTGGAAAAGTCGCAGAAATCGAGGAACCGTCATGGGGCAGGATTGCCAGCCGCATCGGGAAAACATCGGATGCGCCTCGTTGTCTTGCCCATGACATGACTAAAGAACTGGACCGTTGAAAGGAATTTGTCCTCTCACGGTTAATCAAGGACAAGAAATGTTTTTTAACACTCACAAAGTAGAGATTGACTGGGCAGGTCGCCCGCTAACTCTTGAAACAGGAAAAATTGCCCGTCAGGCTGATGGTGCAGTTATGGCAACCTATGGCGAAACAATCGTTCTCGCCACTGTGGTTTCCGAAAAGGAACCCAAGCCCGGACAGGATTTTTTCCCGCTCACTGTCAATTATCAGGAAAAGACTTATGCAGCCGGTAAAATACCGGGAGGCTATTTCAAACGTGAAGGTCGTCCGAGCGAAGGTGAAACATTGATTTCACGTTTGATCGACCGCCCGATCCGCCCGCTTTTTGCAGAAGGCTACAAAAACGAAACACAGGTCATCATCACTGTTTTGCAGCATGATCTTGAAAACAACCCGGACATTTTGTCGATGGTTGCAGCTTCTGCAGCTTTGACCCTTTCGGGTGTTCCGTTCATGGGGCCGATTGGTGGCGCACGTGTTGGCTATATTAACGGCAAATATGTGTTGAACCCGAATATTGATGAAATGCCGGAATCAAAGCTTGATCTCGTCGTTGCTGGTACATCTGACGCGGTTTTGATGGTTGAATCGGAAGCGCAGGAACTCAGCGAAGATGTGATGCTCGGCGCTGTTGTTTTCGGTCATAACGGTTTCAAGCCGGTTATTGATGCAATTATCAAACTCGCTGAAGTTGCCGCCAAGGAGCCGCGCGAATTTGCTCCGGAAGATTTGAGTGCATTGGAAAAGAAGATGCTCAAATTTGCCGAAAAGGATTTGCGCAAGGCCTATCAGCTTACCGACAAACAGGAGCGCTATGCTGCTGTTGATGCCGTCAAAGCCAAGGTTGACGCAAAATTCATGCCGGAAGGCGAAGAAGAACCTGAATATAATGCGGAAGAAATCGCCACTGTCTTCAAACATTTGCAGGCAAAAATCGTCCGCTGGAATATTCTTGATAATGGCAGCCGTATTGATGGCCGCGATTTGAAAACAGTCCGCCCGATCTATACCGAAGTCGGCATTTTGCCGCGCACACACGGTTCGGCATTGTTTACCCGTGGCGAAACACAGGCCGTCGTTGTTGCAACTTTGGGAACCGGTGAAGACGAACAATATATCGATTCACTCACCGGAATGTATAAGGAAACCTTCCTTCTCCATTACAACTTCCCGCCATTTTCGGTTGGTGAAACCGGCCGTATCGGTTCTCCGGGACGCCGTGAAATCGGCCATGGAAAGCTCGCATGGCGCGCAATCCATCCGATGCTTCCCTCGCAGGAAAGTTTCCCTTACACAATCCGCGCCGTTTCGGAAATTACTGAATCCAACGGCTCGTCATCCATGGCAACCGTTTGCGGTACATCCCTTGCATTGATGGACGCCGGTGTTCCGCTGCAACATCCTGTTGCCGGTATTGCTATGGGCCTCATCAAGGAAGGTGACCGTTATGCGATCCTTTCCGATATTCTTGGTGATGAAGATCATCTTGGCGATATGGATTTCAAGGTTGCCGGTACGGAAAATGGTGTCACTGCCTTGCAGATGGATATCAAGATCAACGGCATCACCGAAGACATCATGAAGGTGGCACTCGGACAGGCCAAAGAAGGTCGTATCCATATTCTGGGTGAAATGGCCAAAGCTTTGACCGGAGCACGTTCCGAATTGGGTGAATATGCTCCACGTATCGAGATGATGACTATTCCTGTCGATAAAATCCGCGACGTTATCGGTTCCGGTGGCAAGGTTATCCGCGAGATTACCGAGCAGACCGGTGCCAAGATCAATATCGAGGATGACGGCACGATCAAGATCGCATCTTCCGATGCCAAAACAATCGAAGCTGCAAAACGCTGGATCCATTCCATCGTCGACGAGCCGGAAGTTGGCCAGATCTATCAAGGTACTGTTGTGAAGACAGCCGATTTTGGCGCTTTCGTCAATTTCTTCGGTCCTCGTGACGGTCTCGTTCACATTTCCCAATTGGCTCCCGAACGCGTCAACAAGACGACAGATGTTGTTAAGGAAGGTCAGAAAGTTTGGGTCAAGCTCATGGGATTTGACGAACGCGGAAAAGTTCGCCTGTCGATGAAAGTTGTCGATCAGGAAACCGGACAGGAAATTCCGCGTGAAGAAGCCCCGAAGTCTGAAGATGCCGACCATGCCGAAAAACATGGAAAGCATGAAAAGGGCGAAAAGCACCACGAAGACAATGGCGAAAAGGGCGAAAAGGATGAAAAATCCGATAAGCCTGAAAAGAAACATCGTCGTAAAAAGAATGCTGATAAAGACAAAGAATAGTCTTTGAAACAATGTTCTATGGAAAAAGCCGCTCATGACGAGCGGCTTTTTTTTGGCAATAGAAAAGCAAACGAAAACAAGGGAAATCGAACGGGTTTTTGTTTGCTTTGGATGACCGGTTTGAAATGAAAGCAATCGGCCTGAAAGTCCGGTTATTTTTTTCAAAAAACGGTTCATTCAAAAGCGATTATTGCATAAAAGACGTTTTTTGATACGAAACTTCTTCGAAGGATTCGGGGCAGAAAACAAATGTCTATTGCCGCAAATCTTAGGCGACGAACATTGTTCCGGCTTCGTTTTCAATTTTAAAATTGCGCCTTCCTCAGCATAACGATAAAGGAACAACAATGCGGGCTTGTTAAAAAGCCTCCTTAAAAAAGTGAGTTCAAAATGTCGGTTTTTCTGCCCTTTTACCAGAATGTTCTCGACCATCCACATCTGGAAAGTTCGTGGTGCGCATTCGGTTTGACAGAAAAACCGGAAAAGGATTGGGTAAAATCACTCGAAATTGTCCAGCCTTGGCGGGCAGATTTTTTAACGCTTCAAGAAGCGGGCTTTAAATGCTTGCCCGAATTGTCCGATCATGCAAAGAAATTTTCCGGTGGTCTTCTGGAACTTAACAAGCACAAAAAACTCAATCAGAACCATTTTCTCACGCTTTTGCGGGTGGTGAAAGCCGGTGGCACAATTATTGTCAGTGGCGATAAATTGTCCGGAGCCCAATCCTTCATGAAATGGGTAAAGTCTATTGTTCCGGTTTTGGGGAAGCTTTCGAAAGCGCATGGCATTGTTTTCTGGTTGACTGTACCGGAGGATCTTCAGGAAAAAGAGCTGGAAACGCTTCAACAGCTTCCGCAAAGCTTTGAAAATGCCTTCACAACACAAGCAGGAATGTTTTCAAATGGTCGTATCGACCAAGGTTCGCAAATGTTGGTCAAACATATGGAGAAAGTTGTGTTCGGCAAAACGGCCGATTTTGGTGCCGGCTGGGGCTATCTTTCCTATGAAGCGATAAAACAGGCTAAAAAGCTTACAGAGCTTGATCTTTATGAAGCCGATTATAATTCACTGGAAGCTGCGAAAACACATATAGGCAGCCTTCATGCTTCACTTCCAGTCGATTATTTATGGAAGGATATTACAAGCGAGCCGATAGATCGGATTTATGATACAATTTTGTCCAATCCGCCATTTCATGAAGGGCGCGCGGCAAATGTTTCATTGGGGCAAAAATTCATAAGTGTGGCAGCGCAAAGGCTAAAACCCGGTGGTTGTTTTCTCATGGTGGCAAACAGGCAATTGCCCTATGAAACGACTTTGCAAAAATGTTTCCGGAAAGTACTGCTTCTTGAAGAGCAGAACGGCTTCAAAGTGATTGAAGCGCGCAAATGACGTCTATCAAAAAGCTATAAAGAGACGGGTAAAAAATCTTTGTAAACGTGTTTGAGTATTTGTCAGAATTATCCCGACTGCCGATTTTGGTGACGACAAGGAAAAAGCGAATGCAACCAATCGCCACGAAATCAAACGCGGCGAAAATTATTCGCCGCGTGATTCGTCACTGTCTTTGAGTTCTTCCAGTATCGGCATGGACATAATATTATAGCCGCAATCGACATAATGAATGTCACCGGTCACACCGGAAGCCAAATCGGATAACAGATAAAGTGCCGATTTGCCGATTTCATTAATATCAACTGTGCGACGCAAAGGTGCATTGCGCTTCTGGTAGGAGAAAATCGCACGTGCTGCTCCAATACCATTACCGGCAAGTGTGCGAACAGGCCCCGCAGAAATTGCATTGACGCGGATATTCTGCGGCCCGAAATCGGCTGCCAAATAGCGAACCATGGCTTCAAGTGCGGCTTTTGCAACGCCCATAACATTGTAGTTGGGCACAACATGCTGGGACGCACCATAGGTCAATGTCAGCAATGCGCCACCGTTAGGCATCAGTTTTCCTGCGCGCTGGGCAATTTCGGTAAAGGAAAATGCCGAAATAACCATTGTGCGGCTGAAGTTTTCGCGTGTTGTCACATCGACATAGCGTCCTTTGAGCTGCGATTTATCGGAAAACCCGATCGCATGAACGACAAAGTCGAGTGTGCCCCATTCTTTTTCCAGTCGATTGAAAACAGCATCGACCGAATCGATATTTTCAACATCGCATTCAAGCAAAAGCTTGGATCCGAGTTTTTCTGCCAAGGGGTGGACACGCTTTCCAAATGCATCTCCTTGATAGGTAAAAGCCAGTTCAGCCCCCGCTTTTGCGAGCTGACATGCTATTCCCCAGGCGATTGAATGGTCGTTCGCGACGCCCATTATGAGGCCGCGCTTGCCCTTCATCAAACCTTCCATCATATTCTCCGTAAGCCTGTGGCACTCTCGTAGTGAAAGTGTCCGGTTTATTCGTAACGCTGGAAAACCAGCGTTGCATTGGTTCCGCCAAAGCCGAAAGTATTTGACAGGACTGTGTTCAGTTTTTGGTTATCAAGACGTTTGCGTACAATCGGCATATCCGCAAACGCCGGATCAAGCTCATCAATATGAGCACTTTCGCAGATGAAATTATTTTTCATCATAAGAAGGGAATAAATTGCTTCCTGCACACCGGCGGCTCCAAGCGAATGACCGGTTAGCGATTTTGTTGCCGAAATCGGCGGGCACGAATCACCCGAGCCGAAAATCTTGCGGATCGCTTCTATTTCCGGTGGATCGCCAACAGGTGTGGATGTGGCATGGGGATTGATGTAGTCAATTTTATTTTTGACAGTTGATAAAGCCATACGCATGCAGCGCTCGGCTCCTTCACCGGAGGGAGCGACCATATCGTAACCATCGGATGTTGCGCCATATCCGACAATCTCGGCATAGATTTTTGCACCACGTGCTTTGGCAACTTCCAGCTCTTCAAGCACCAGAACGCCGGCGCCTCCGGCAATGACAAAGCCGTCACGACCCACATCATAGGCACGTGAAGCACTTTCAGGCGTTGCATTGCGTTTACTTGACATCGCCCCCATCGCATCAAAGAGCACCGACAATGTCCAATCAAGATCCTCGCAACCACCGGCAAAAACGCGATCCTGTTTGCCAAACTGGATAAGCTCATAGGCATTACCAATGCAATGGTTGGATGTCGCGCAGGCCGATGAAATCGAATAGTTCACGCCTTTTATCTTGAAAAAAGTCGCCAATGTTGCCGAAGCAGTCGAACTCATAGCTTTTGGCACAGCAAAAGGACCAACGCGTTTGGGACCTTTTTGGCGGGCTATGTCGGCCGAGTCTACGATTGTCCGCGTTGAAGGTCCGCCGGAGCCCATAATAATACCGGTTTTTGGATTGGAAACTTCGTCGGATGACAGCCCTGCATCGGCAATTGCCTGATCCATAGCGATATGGTTCCAGGCGGTTCCCCGCCCGTGAAAACGCATGGCACGCCGGTCAACCAGTGCCTCAATGTCAATCTGCGGCATGCCGTAGACCTGACTGCGGAACCCCAGATCAGCATATTCTTGCGAAAAACTGATACCGGATTTCGCTTCGCGTAAACTATTCAGGACAGCTTCAGGGTTATTCCCGATTGATGAGACAATTCCCATACCGGTTACAACTACTCGACGCATCAGTATCTCCTTGGGTTCATATAGAACTGGCCTCTATCGCCCTTTCTATTTGAAAGAATACTCACTCTTCCTTGAATAAGGCTACACGCAAATCGGCTGCCTTATAAATTATTTCACCATCAGCTTTGACAAAGCCATCGGCAATACCGAGAACGAGCCGACCACGCATGACACGCTTGAAATCAATTCCATATTCGACAAGTTTTGTCTTCGGGGTAACCATTCCGGAAAATTTCACTTCTCCTGTTGATATTGCACGTCCCTTGCCGGGTTCGCCCAGCCAACCGAGGAAAAAACCGGTGAGTTGCCATAAAGCATCAAGCCCCAAACAGCCAGGCATAACCGGATCACCAATAAAATGACAGGCAAAAAACCATAAATCCGGAGTGATATCGAATTCGGCACGAATCAAACCTTTGTCGTGTTCACCGCCATTTTCACTGATTTCGGTAATACGGTTGAACATCAACATTGGCGGAGCCGGCAATTGTGCATTGCCTTTTCCGAACATTTCACCGCGTGCGCAGCTTAAAAGCTCTTCATACGTGTAGCTAGACTTTTGTTCAGCCATTGTTACTCCATCCGTCAGCACTTTATAACTCTTAGCGCTTTTTTACGACATACTCTTAGAGCATATTCAACAATGTTGAAACCGCTTTTCGACAGTTTTTGATGACAAATCGTGATCTCGGTCAATTTTATTTGCGATATTGATGTCAATAATCCGGTAGAAGCGGGGAAAAACGCGTTTTTAAAGGTGATGACAACATTCAAGTATACTTGATTGCAAATGCTTTTCAGTATATACAATTTAACCGGAATTGGTGGGAAACATCAAACAACGCGGAAAAAATAGTGATTTATCATTCGCTGGTAGAATTGGAAAAACGCTTACGCGAAAAAGGATTGCGGCCAACAAGGCAACGCATGGCTTTGGCTGATCTATTATTCTCCAAAGGAAACCGGCATATCGCCGCTGAAGAATTGCATGAGGAAGCGGTTAAAGCTTCGATTCCGGTTTCTCTGGCAACAGTCTACAATACACTTCATCAGTTTACCGAGGCAGGGCTTTTGCGGATTATTGCCGTTGAAGGTTCGAAAACCTGGTTCGACACCAATACATCCGATCACCATCACTTCTTTCTGGAAGGCGAGAACGAGATTGTGGATATTCCTTCGGGCCCTGAAGGAAAACCGATTGTCGGCAATTTGCCCGAACCACCGGAAGGCATGGAGATTTCCCATGTCGATCTGATCGTAAGATTGCGCCAGAAAGATTAAGCCGGATAGACGGTTAAAGACTATCGTTTCAAAATATATTTATGACAGAAATTCTGGTGACATGAACCGGAATTTTCGTAGTGCTATAAGCATATTCAGGGAGCGCTTCCAGCATCAAGCAGTACGCGTTTTGTTAAGTGCCGGTTTTGTTAGAGGCGAACGGCAGCGGTTTTCACTGTTTTCATGAAGGCTCCTATCCTGTTCGGCCTCCTAGTCGAGGATGTCGGAGAGATGAGGATTATTATATTATTGAATTCATAGTCATTTTTTAAAATTTTATTTTGTTGAATTAAAACCGGAAAGACCGGCTTTTTAGAGACTGTGCGACTATTTTCTATTCTTCATCGCTATCATTATTGTCTTCATGGTTTGCTTCAATTTTTTCCCGTCTTCTCGCCCAGATTCCGGCTGTTTGCGGCTTTACGAAAAATCCGACGACTTCCGGTCTTGCAATCGCCAGATTCTTTTCAATACGCAGCACACATTCTTCTATCTTTGGTGCAGTCAGCTTGTCCTCGAATTCGAGACTGACATTCACAACCACCTGATTGGGACCCATTTGCTGGGTGATAATTCCGTTGACTTTCTGCACATCGGGGTCGGCAGATACAATGTTGAAAATTGCTTTTTGCACTTCGGGAAGGGCAGCCTCGCCAAGCAGCAATCCCTTACATTCGCGTGCAAGAAAAATTGCCGTGACGGCAAGGATGACGGAAATTCCGAGCGAAGCGATGCCATCAAAAATAAAATTGCCGGTAAGAATCGAAGCGGTAATACCGCTTAAAGCTATCGCAATGCCTAAAAGTGCTGCACTATCTTCGAAAAGAATGGAAAAAACAGTTGGGTCTTTGGAACGGTGAACAGCAGCGAGATAGCCGAGTTTACCTTTTGTGCGGCGGAAATGTCGCAAAGCCAAAAGCCAGGACGTCCCTTCAAAAAATACCGATAGACCCAAAACAATATAGTTGACGGTTACATTGCGAATTTCCGCTGGGTTGAGAACGTGCAAAACACCTTCAAAAAAGGATACGCCTGCACCCAGAGCAAAGACCAGCAAGGCAACAATAAAACTCCAGAAATAGAGCTCCCGTCCGTGGCCGAAAGGATGCACCCGATCGGGTGGAATGGATGCACGTTTCAAACCATGGAGTAATAACAATTCATTGCCGGTGTCGACAATCGAATGCACACCCTCTGACAACATTGCCGAAGAACCGGTAAATGATGCGGCAACAAATTTGGTAAGTGCAATGAGGAGATTACCTGCAAGTGCCGCATAGATGACTGTTTTGGAACCGGAATGTGATGCCATTTAGCGAATATCCGCAATTAAAGAACGACTCGGAAAACAGGTCGGCTTCTGTCCGTGTTTTTGCTGCCATAAGCCAATTGAGCGGCGGGTTTTGAAGCCTGCAAAACCATCGGCTTTGCCGATGTCATATCCTTGCGATTGCAATTTGGTTTGCAAGTTCAAAACGTCTGACTGGTAAAGCTCGTCTATTTTCTGCCATGGCTCAATAAAGCTACCTTTTCCTTCAATTCCGTCCGAGACCGTGGCGATAAAAAGCGCATAAAGGTCGCTCATATTATAGGATTTCAACACATAGAAATTGTCGGTTACAAGAAAGGCTGGTCCCAGACGCCCCTCCGGCATCAGGAGATAGAGCGGGCGGCTTTTATCAAGGGCAGGGACGTTTTTATTCGATTGCGGTAACACGCCGAGCTTTTGCCATTCACTTAACATTTTGCCCTGATCTGGCCCTTCCAGAAAACAGCCGACAGTTTCGGGAACTTTGACTTCATAGCCCCAACCGGCATTCGCCTTGTAACCGTTAAGCTTCAAGTAGTTTGCTATAGAAGCGAGAGTATCGGGTGTTGATGTCCAGATATTCCGGTGGCCATCGCCATCAAAATCGACAGCATATTTCAAATAGGACGTTGGCATGAATTGCGGCTGGCCTAACGCACCAGCCCATGAACTTTTCATGGAAGCCGCATCCATGTAATGGTCCTGTACAATCGTCAAAGCAGCGATAAGCTCGGTTCTGAACATATCTTTTCGTGTGCTCATAAACGCTTTGGTCGCGAGAACTTCAAAAGCATTATAGGGGATTTTGACATTACCATAATTGGTTTCCCGTCCCCATATGGCAAGTGCAATCGAGGCCGGAACGCCATATTGTTTTTCTATTTTTTTTAAACTCCCACGGTTTTGAGATAATTGTGTTTTGCCATCACTAACAAGGCGGGCAAGTGTTTTTGCCGAGAAATAATTAGCCGGTGCGCTGAATTCTGCCTGATGTTGGCGCCTTTGCGCTTTCGGCTTTTCTCCCGGAATCACAAGATCGGGTAATGAGAGATTGGGTGTGACTGTGGAAAGGGCTTCAGAAAATGTTCCGGCCGAAATTCCGGATTTGAGAGCCTCTTTATAAAAGTCCTTGTTAAGCCAATTGGTAAATTGCCCGTTGATTGCGTCACGATCAATGGCTGATGCATTTGCCACCAAAGCGGCAAAGAGAAGGATAAATGCTGTAAAAAAACGGAGCGTTTTCAACATTCTTCAAAGACTCGTCCTTGCTCGTAACGCAGCAGCCAAAGTGCCATCATCAAGATAATCAAGTTCACCGCCAACCGGAACACCATGTGCCAGACGGGTAATTTTCACCGGATAGGGGTGAAGCTGGTCAGTGAGATAATGGGCTGTTGTCTGGCCTTCAATCGTTGCATTGACCGCGAGTATCACTTCCTTGACATTGCCTTCTGCCACACGGTTGACAAGGCTTGCTATATTAAGATCATCCGGTCCGATGCCATCAAGAGGCGAAAGATGCCCGCCCAGAACATGATATTTGACCTGCATCGTGCCCGCCCGTTCCAGCGCCCACAAATCGGAGACATCTTCGACAACAATGATTGTGGATTGATCCCGCCTCGGGTCGGTGCAAACCGAACACGGGTCGGACGTATCGACATTACCGCAGACCGAACAGATGCGTATTTTTTCGGCAGCATCCTGCATGGCAAGGCCTAGCGGCTTCAATAAAGCTTCTTTTTTCTTGATCAGGAAAAGTGCGGCCCGTCTTGCCGAACGTGGCCCAAGACCGGGAACACGTGCAAGAAGTTGGATGAGCTTTTCTATTTCAGGACCCGCAAGATGTTTTGACATGGATGAACTCTTTTAAAAATATATATGCAAACTTCCGGAAAATACCAGTTGTTGGGTGAAACCGGTAAATCGGGCTCTTTTTTGATAGGTCGAGCAGCACGGAATGGCTTAAAACAAGGAACGTTTAATTAAAATGATTGCTTCAAGCAATTCTTCTTCACGCCATTTCTTGCTTACGTTTTGACAGCATGATTATCTACTTTAATTCCCCCCTTTGTGACAAAAAGCAAAAGCATTCTTATGCAAGATGCACTCATTCACAGATCAAGCCGCAAGACATGAAGTACAGGGTTGTAACGGAAAAATTGAAGTCTTGCGGCTATATTTGACAGGCTGGTTACCGGTTATGATTGTTTCACCGAAAACAAAAGTCATTGTGCTTTTAAAAAAACGAAGCTTTTAATCTCTCCATCAATCGGCGATAACCGGCGCGCATATGATCAGAATGGCAGTTTGAAACCGGGAGGGATTGGTAGGCCGGAAGTAATTTCTTTGGTTTTTTCAGCCATTGTGTTTTCAATTTTTGCTTTGGCTTCATTATGGGCAGCCATAATCAGGTCTTCGAGAATTTCAACTTCATCAGCTTTTACCAATGAAGGATCAATCTTGATTGCAGAAATGGTTCCCTGACCGGTCAAAGTCACGCTGACCAGACCACCACCGGATGTTCCCGTTTCCTGAATATTTGCCATTTCATCCTGCATGGCCTGCATTTTTGCCTGCATTTCTTTGGCTTTTTTCATCATGCCCATCATGTCACGCATGGGATTTACTCTCCTTGGTCATTTTCGTCGTCTTCACCAGTCATATCGTCATTATTGGTCAAATCAAGGCCATCGTCGGATTTGTTGACACGCACATCGACAATTTTTGAACCGGGGAAATATCTCAAAATCTTGGCAATATCGGGGTCGGCTTCGGCATCGGATAGAAGTGCCTGATGGGCTTTTTCGTCCTCTTCACGCAAAGTCAATCCGCCGCCCTCGTTGACGACAGTCACAGTCCAGCGTTCGCCTGTCCATTCTCTGAGCATTTTTGCCATATCATGGGCAAAAAAGCGTGGCATACCTTCGGCCGGTTCGAATTCGATACGGCCTTGGCGGAACGAGACGGGACGCACAAATTCCTTGATCAGAAGTTTGAACTGCATCTCGTTATGCTTGTCGGCAAGATCGACAACATCCTGCAAGGAATGAAGAATAACCTTGTTTACTGCCGGTTCGCTGTCCTCTTCCGCTGTTTCGTTATTTTTTTGAAGGGTTTGCAAAACCTGTTCGTCCGGCTCTAAAGCGGCCGAAGAAGTGCTCACCAATTGCATGGTTGGTGCTTTTTGCGGGGAAGGGCCTTGAAAATTTTTCTGTTCCGTCCGCGCATTGTTTAAAGCGCTATTATCACTTTCTGCACGGGCAGATTCATGACTTCCCGTTGAATAAGCATTGTCCCTGCCTGTCGAATTATCCGCCGACGCATTTTTTGGTGCGGATTTTTGTTCAGAAATGTTTTTTCCTGAATCGACATTCACACCATGCGAATTATCCGTGCCTTGTGCCCCATCGGAATTTTGTGGAAGTTTGATGGCACTCTTTCCCTCGCCAAGGGCTTTCAGCGCCTCGTCAAGCGTTGGCAAGTCGGCAGCATGTGTGAGCCGGATAATAAGCATTTCGGCAGCATCAATCGGACTTGCAGCCGAATCAACCTCTTGTGTGCCTTTAAGAAGCATTTGCCAGGTGCTCGAGAGAACGCGCACAGACAGTTTTTTGGAAAAATCAAGCCCGCGTTCCCGCTCTTCCTCGACAAGCGAAATATCATCGGCAATTTCGGGCGTAAAACGCAGTCTCGTCACCAGATGATTGAAATCGGCAAGCTCGTTCAAAATGACAAGCGGGTCGGCACCACCGTCATATTGATCACGAAATTCCTTCAAAGCGCCGGCAACATCGCCTTTCATAATCATTTCGAAAAGGTCGATAATGCGCGTGCGGTCGGCAAGCCCCAACATGGTACGCACAGAAGCCGCATCGACTTTGCCGCCACCATGGGCAATTGCCTGATCAAGGATTGAAAGCGCATCGCGAACCGAACCTTCTCCGGCACGGGCAATCATAGCAAGAGCACTGTCTTCGGCCTCGATTTTTTCAAGATCGGAGATTTTTCTCAAATGAGCCGCCAGAACATTCGAATCAACGCGCCGCAAATTATAGCGTTGGCAACGCGACAAGACAGTCACCGGAACTTTGCGGATTTCTGTTGTGGCGAAAATAAATTTTACATGCGGCGGTGGTTCTTCCAACGTTTTTAACAGACCATTGAAGGCCTGTGTCGAAAGCATGTGGACTTCGTCGATAATGTAGACTTTGAAACGGGCGGCAACCGGACGATAGCGCACCTGTTCGATGATTTCTCTTATGTCGTCAATGCCGGTATGGGATGCCGCATCCATTTCGATCACGTCGACGTGCCGGCCTTCCATAATGGCTTTACAATGCTCGCCAAGCTTGTCCATATGGATTGTCGGTTTATCGATTGTGTCGGTCTTGTAATTGAGTGCACGCGCAAGAATGCGGGCTGTCGTGGTTTTTCCAACGCCACGAACGCCTGTCAACATCCATGCCTGCGGTATCCGTCCACTATCGAATGCGTTTGTAAGTGTGCGCACCATCGGCTCCTGACCGATAAGGTCGGAAAAATTTTGCGGCCGATATTTTCGGGCGAGAACGCGATAACCTGTCTCTGCCTCAGTGCTTTCCATGTGTTCTTCCAGTTTCCGAAATGTAATTTTCCTGAATGTGAACTTTGACGGCGTCTGCGTCAACCAATTGTGTTGAATATAGGATTTCAGAAGGGAATTTTCGACAGTTCAGGCAATTTTTCACAATGCTATTGCCTGAATTTTCCAATAAACAAGACGTGACCTGAATAAGATGTGATTGGTATAATGAGTGGGAGGCTGGCACTGTGACCCGTGCCGAAGCTCGTTAGGGCTGCTTCCTTCCGGACCTGACCCGGTTGGCGAGTGGCTCGTCCACCACCAACCTCCCGGCGTTGATATCGCTAATTTGAAACAAAAAAGCAAGTCGTGAAACGAAAAACATGGAGATAAATACGTTGCAACAGCCATTTAAACTTGATCCACGTTTGGAAAAAGACAGTTTTTTCATTGTCGAGCTTGCCTTGTCCGATGTCCGGCTCATGAATGATTCCCGTTGGCCGTGGCTCATCGTCGTGCCGCGCATTGCCGGAGCGGAAGAAATACATCATCTTTCCGTTGATGATGAACAGGTCCTTATAGCTGAAATGAACGAGGTTGCTGTAGCGCTTGAAGCCATCACCGGATGCGATAAAGTCAATACCGCTGCTATCGGCAATATCGTACGACAACTCCATGTGCATATTATTGCGCGCAACGAAGGCGATATAAATTGGCCGAAAACGGTCTGGGGATATGGAGAACCCGTTCCCTATAGCGATGAAGCCGCTCGCAAGCTTATTCGTAAGCTGCAACTGAGGCTAGATTGAATTAAGGCTGGATTGAATATGACATCTTCTGCAATTGCATTTATCGGAAACCCTATCAACCGTCAGCTTGAAAAGCGCACGGATACAATCGTGGCCGACCAGAGAAACCATCATGCGCGTTTTATTGTGCTCAACGGTTTTTCGATCGTCTATCGGAATGTTAAAGGGATAGCCGATCTCTATCTTGATGAAAAATCATTAGATCTCTTCAAGCCGCAATGGGAAGAAGCCTGCCTGCTTGGTTGGGAAGATGAAAATCCGGTTATTGCTTTGCCGGTTGAAGAATTTGCCGGTCAGCCCCCTTCACCATTCAATCAGGTGGGGTTGAGGGAAGCATATAGCCGCGCACTTTTCAGCCAGACGCAATCGGGCGTTCTCGCACAAGCCTATTCATTGCTCATGTGGCACAAAAATAACCGCTTTTGTTCGCGTTGTGGCAAGCCCAGCCGGATTGCGGCAGGCGGTGCAAAGCGCATCTGCACGGCTTGCGGGACCGAGCATTTTCCACGAACAGATCCGGTTGCTATCATGCTTGTGCATTTTGGAGACAAGTGTCTTCTTGCCCGCACACCGAGCTTTGAAAAGGGGCGTTATTCCTGTCTTGCCGGTTTTGTCGAACAGGGCGAGACATTGGAAATGGCAGTGCGTCGGGAAACACGCGAGGAAATGGGAATACCGGTCGGCAAGGTGGTTTATATTGCGTCCCAACCTTGGCCATTTCCGCATTCTTTGATGCTCGGTTGTCACGCTGAAGCGCTCGACGACAAAATTACCATCGGCTATGACGAGATGGAAGACGGGCGCTGGTTTACCCGTCAGGAAGTCGCACTCATGATGGCCGGTCGCCATGAACAAGGCCTGCATTTGCCACCCCGCGCAGCAATTGCCAATTTTCTGATAAGGGAATGGCTGGAAAAGAAGTTTATCGACTAGGCTATGACTTTTGGTGGCGGTGGTTTTTGTGAATTTTGAAAAGCACCGCTATATAAATGAACGAAGTGCCTCGAAATTATCCGTTTGTGGTTTTTTGTTTGAAACAGCTTGCCTCATCTGTTCGGAGCCTAGTGCTCCGACCGAGAGGAAAATAAAAACACGACTTTTGTTAATCTCGAGCCTTGAGAGCGGCTATTTCTCTAACCCTCATCATTATGGCCGAAAATTCTCACCCGATTGTCTTCAATCTATCAACATGATTGTTTGCTAAAAGCAGGATAAAAGTTCAGGTGAAAATTCACGCTCGAAACGCACAAATAACAATCGACAAATTTCTGCCGATTTCTTTGATTTGTGAGCACCGTCCGGTTCAGCCGGTGAACCTCACCCATAGATTTTTGTGTCGCGGACAGGACTTGCCGGATAGACACCGACTATTCTGACCTTGGTCGAGAAGAAGCCCAGTTCTTCCAATGCAAGGCGCACCATTGGCTCATCGGGATGGCCTTCAATATCGGCAAAAAATTGTGTTGCATTGAATGTGCCGCCAACCTGATAGCTTTCAAGCTTGGTCATGTTCACGCCATTGGTCGCAAAACCTCCCATGGCTTTATAAAGTGCTGCCGGAACGTTGCGAACACGGAAAAGAAAACTGGTCACGACCTTTTCGCCGTTTTCGGGTTTTGGTGCGCGTTTTTCTTCCCGCGAGAGGATAACAAAACGCGTTACATTATTTTCCGAGTCTTCGACATTTTCTTCAATAATATCCAGGCCGTAAAGTTTGGCGGCAAGTTTTGGTGCAAGGGCTGCCTGAGTGCGGTCACCTGCCTGTTTGATGAATTTTGCAGCACCTGCCGTATCGGATGAAACGACCGCCTGCCAATGATTGTCGCGGATAATTTTGCGGCATTGTCCCAGTGCATGGATGTGGCTATGAACCGATTTTATCTCTTCACGTTTGACACCCGGCAGCACCATCAATTCAAAATGGATCGGTAAAAAATATTCGCCGATGATGAAAAGTTTTGTTTGCGGCAACAAATGGTGAATATCGGCAACACGTCCGGCAAGCGTATTTTCAATCGGAATCATGCCAAGGTCGGCTTCTCCGCTCTCGACCGCATGCAAAGCATCTTCAAATGTTGTACAGGGCAATGGCTCCATTTCGGGAAACATATTGCGACATGCTGTGTCGGAATTGGCGCCGTAATCACCTTGAAACGCTATTTTATTGGTTTTTGTCATTTTCCCGCCCTGATCATTTCTCTTGCGTGTTCGAGATCTTCAATTGTATCAACCCCTAAAGGCACAGTTTCGATAATTTCGGCATCAATACGCATGCCTGCTTCAAGTGCACGCAATTGTTCAAGGCTTTCCCGCTTTTCAAGATAGGAAGGCTGTAGCGAGACAAAACGTTGAAGTGCCTTGCGTTTATAGGCATAAAGGCCGATATGGTGGTAAAGCGGGCCATTGCCATAAGGCGCTGTGGCACGGGTAAAATAAAGGGCACGTAATCTGGTTTTTCCGATCGGCGAACCAACAATTTTCACCACATTCGGATTGGTTTTTTCCTCTTCAACCGAAATTTCGGCCCCCAAAGTGGCAATATCCGTTTCAGGGTTTTCAAGTGGTTCCAATGCTGCGGCAATTTCAAGCGGCGCAATTGTCGGCAAATCGCCTTGCACATTGACGATAACATCAAAACGGTTATCGGGATCGAGAAGCGTTAATGCTTCATAGATACGGTCGGAACCCGATTGGTGGTCAGGACGTGTCATGACAGCTTCCATTCCATGCGCCTTGACAGCATTGGCAACGTCTTCATGGTCGGTTGCAACAACCACCCTGCCGAGATTTGCCTTATTGGCGCGTTCGGCAACATGAACAATCATCGGCTTTCCGGCAATATCGGCCAGAGGCTTTCCGGGAAGTCGTGTTGAAGACATGCGGGCAGGAATAAGTATAAGAGTAGAAAAAGCCATCATCATTGTCCTGAAGATTATTATCCCAGTTTATTCTATCCGATTTATAGATGTTGCGTTGATGACGCAAAAGACTTAAATTTTCAACATCTATAAAATTTAAGCGACCGAATTTTTTATGAAGGTATCCACTGTCAACGACCTTATCGCCGCCTGTCTTCTCTGGGCTGTTTTTATTTTTGCAATCGTTTATGGCAGTGACCTTGTTTATGACCACCAGCAACCGGCAAAAATTGTTTATTCAATCAACGGTGAAGAAGCACCGGTTACCGAAAAAGTAGAACCGAAACAACAAATATCGCTGGCGGCAAGGCTTCAACAGGCTGATATAGAAAATGGCCGCAAAGTATTCGGCCAATGTGGATTGTGTCATACGCCTGCAAAAAATGGCCCTGCGCGTGTCGGCCCCCCTTTATATGGAATAGTGGGAAGGCCATTTGCTTCCGTTTCCGAATACACCTATTCGCGCGCCATGCGGGCAGAAAATGGCAAGACATGGGACTTTGCAACACTTGATGCCTATCTTGCTTCCCCGCGTAAATATATTCCCGGAACGGCTATGGCTTTCAACGGTGTGAAAGATGAAAAAGACAGAGCCGATCTTATTCTTTATTTGCGCAGTCTTTCCGATGAGCCGGTTGAATTGCCACATTTAACCCCTTAAGAATAACAATCAATAAAAGCTGTTTTCTATTGGCTATCTTGAAATCGATTGGGGATTTGATGAAACTCGGATTGGCTTTTTGTCTCTTTTTCGCCCTTAACAGTATAGCTATCGCCGATCCCGAGTGGCGCACGAGCCTGTCTCTCGGGGTTGAACCCAAATATGGCGACAACTTCACCCATTATGATTATGTCAATGTGAATGCGCCCAAAGGTGGCACTTTTAATGATAGTCGCACCGGCACATTTAACAGCTTCAACCCCTATATTGTTACAGGTACACCTGCAGCGGGTTTTTCTTCCCGCGGTGGTGGGGAACAATATGACACACTGATGGCACCTTCGACCGAAGAAACGTCGGTCAACTATCCCCTTATTGCCGAGGCCGCACAATATCCCGACGATTTTTCGTGGGTAAAATTCCGCTTGAACAAAAAAGCCCGATGGCATGACGGTCGCCCCATTACTGCCGAGGATGTGGTGTGGAGCTTCAATGTTTTGAAAAGCAATTCGCCATTTTTCAACAATTATTATCATTCGGTCAAAAAAGCCGAAAAAACCGGTGAAAATGAAGTTACTTTTCTATTTGAAGAAAAAGGCAATCGCGAACTCCCTTATGTGATGGGGCAAATGCCGGTTTTACCTCAACATTGGTGGGAAGGAACCGATGAAACGGGTAAAAAACGGGATATTACTGCGCCTACTCTCGAAATACCTTTGGGGTCAGGGCCTTACGAGGTTGAAAGTTTTATAGCCGGAAAATCGATCACGTGGAAAAGGGTTAAAAACTATTGGGCAGCCGATCTTCCGGTCAATCGTGGGCGGTTCAATTTTGATAAAGAGCATTATAGCTATTTTCTTGATCCGAACGCTGCATGGGAAGCTTTCAAAAAAGGTAATCTCGTCGACTGGAATTTGGAAAACCGTATCCAGCGCTGGAACCAGAGCTATGATTTTCCAGCGGTCAAAAACGGGCAAGTTATCAGGCGTAGTTTTGCCTTTCACGGCTCGGGACGTATGCAAGGATTCTTTATCAATACCCGCCGTCCACAATTTGCCGACCGGCGCGTGCGTCAGGCACTTAGCCTCGCTTTTGACTTCGAGTCTCTCAATAAATCGATGTTTTTTAATGATTATCATCGTATCTCAAGCTATTTCGACGGGCTTGATCTCGCGGCAAAAGGTTTGCCGCAGGGAAAGGAACTTGAAATTCTTGAAACGGTCAAAGACGAAGTGCCGGCCGAAGTCTTTACCACACCCTTTTCCAACCCCGTTTATGACAAGCCCGATTCATCAAGGCGCTATCTCACAGAAGCCATGCGTTTGTTGAATGAAGCCGGTTGGCATCTGGAGCAGAACCGGCTTGTCAATAAAAAGGGTGAAGTTTTCACATTGGAAGTGATGCTGAGTGATATGGCATTCGAGCGCGCAACCGCACCTTTTATAGCCAATCTTCAACGTTTGGGTATCGATGCATCCATGCGCGTCGTTGATACTTCACAATATCAAAACCGCGAAGCGAATTTCGATTTCGATCTTGTCATCAAGGTCATCGGACAAAGCGATTCACCCGGCAATGAACAATTGGAATACTGGGGCTCGAAAGCCGCTGATCGGCCGGGAAGCTATAATGTCGCAGGCATTAAAAATCCGGCTGTCGATAAACTCATCGAACGCGTCATCTATGCAAAAGATCGTGAGGAACTCGTTGCTGCAACTCGAGCTCTCGACCGGGTTTTGTTGTGGAATTATTACGTTATCCCGCAATGGTATGCCGAACATCTTAATATTGCCTATTGGGACAAATTCGGCATTCCCGAACCGCAACCGGAAGCAAGTGGCGTTGATATACCCTCATGGTGGGTCAAGAAAGACAAAAACTAGAACTGCGGTGGACTGGAACGCCCAAGAACCGGAATTGCTCAAAAATCAGCCGTTTGTCATTTGTTTACCATAAATGCTCCAGAATAGCGGTTAAATTAATGTGTCCGGTTTGATTCGCATTTTGCGAACCTAACAAAACTCATACCGGAAAAAGGATGAAAGAGAGATATGGCGGCCTATATAGCGCGGCGTTTGCTGCTGATTATACCGACATTGATCGGCATTTTAACGGTGACATTTGTCATTGTGCAATTTACTCCCGGTGGTCCTATCGAGAATATTATTGCACAATTGCAAGGGACCGGTGGCGATGCCATGGGGCGGGTTGCCGGCGGTGGTGGTGACCTCGGGCTTTCATCAGAGGTAACGTTACAGGGTAGCGACGCGAGTGCAAAATATCGTGGTGCACGCGGCCTTGATCCGGAATTTATAGCGAAACTCGAAAAGCAGTTCGGTTTTGATAAACCGCCGCTTGAACGTTATTTCACAATGTTGTGGAATTATATCCGGTTCGATTTCGGGGATTCCTATACGCAAGGTCGTTCTGTCGTCGATCTTATCAAAGGTGCTTTGCCGGTTTCGATTTCGTTAGGGCTATGGCAATTGTTGATTTCTTACGCAATTTCCATTCCTCTCGGTATCCGGAAGGCCGTCAAGGATGGCTCCACATTCGACATATGGACAAGTGCCGTTATCATTATCGGTTATGCAATACCGAGTTTCCTGTTCGGAATTCTGTTGATGGTGCTTTTTGCCGGAGGGTCATTTTTTGATTGGTTTCCATTAAGCCATTTGACATCGGAAAATTTTGATGAATTGTCGCTTGGCGGCAAAATTCTGGATTATTTCCACCACCTTGCTTTGCCACTCACAGCCATGGTTATTTCGGCTTTCGCCACCACAACATTGCTGACCAAAAACTGTTTTCTGGAAGAAATCAGAAAGCAATATGTGGTCACGGCACGGGCAAAAGGTTTAAGCGAACACGCGGTTCTTTACGGGCATGTCTTCCGCAACGCCATGCTGGTTGTCATTGCGAGTTTTCCGGCAGCTTTCATCGCTTCATTTTTCACCGGTTCACTGCTTATCGAAATGCTATATTCGTTAAACGGAATGGGGCTTTTAAGCTATACATCCATTGTCAATCGTGATTATCCGGTTGTGTTCGGCTCGCTCTATATTTTCTCGTTGATCGGTCTTGTTGTGAGCCTTATTTCCGATCTTACCTATATGCTTGTCGATCCGCGTATCGATTTCGAGAAGAGGGACGTTTGATGAGCGAGCAACCTTCCGGACAGACAATCGACGTGGCAAAACCGGCAAAACCCCTCCGCAACAAAAGACCGTTTTTGTCGCCGCTTAATGAACGGCGGTGGAGAAACTTCAAGAAAAACCGTCGCGGCTGGTGGTCGTTGTGGATTTTCCTTATTCTTTGCCTGTTTTCTTTCGGTGCCAATTTTATCGCAAATGACCGGCCGATTATCGCATCCTATAAGGGCGAACTGCTCTTTCCGGTACTTTTCGATTATCCCGATTCCAAGTTTGGCGGTGTCCTTGCAACGGTTGATTTCCGGGAAGATTATATCAAGAAAGAAATCAACGAACATGGCTGGGCGATATGGCCGCCGGTGCATTATTCCTATGATACAACAGTCGGCAACAAGCCTGTTGCGCTGGCTCCGCCATTCTGGCTCCAGAGTAAAGACGAGCGGTGCAAAAATTACGCTCTCGGTGCAAAGGATCCTGAATGCACAATCGGGAATTGGAACTGGCTTGGTACAGATGACCAGACACGTGATGTTTTTGCGCGTGTGCTTTATGGCTTTCGTGTTTCCATATTGTTTACCGTTATCTTGACGGCGGTTTCTTCGATTATCGGTATTGCTGCCGGTGCAGTGCAGGGATATTTCGGCGGTTGGGTCGATCTCATTTTTCAACGTTTCATCGAAATCTGGTCGTCGGTTCCCGCGCTTTATCTCATTATCATTATGGCGGCAGTTCTCGCCCAAGGCTTCTGGGTTCTGTTGGGAATTATGTTGCTGTTCCAGTGGGTGGCGCTGGTTGGCGTCGTGCGTGCAGAATTTTTGCGGGCTAGAAATTTTGAATATGTCAATGCAGCAAGGGCGCTGGGTGTGCCGAATATCACGATTATGATACGCCATCTTCTGCCCAATGCCATGGTTGCAGCACTTACCTATTTGCCGTTTTTATTGACAGCCGGTATCTCGACTTTGACCGCGCTTGACTATCTCGGTTTCGGTTTGCCTCCGGGGTCGGCCTCGCTTGGAGAACTCATGCGGCAGGCAGCGACCAATCTCAATGCTCCGTGGATTGGCATTACCGGCTTTGTTGCTATTGCGGTCATGTTGTCGCTTCTGGCTTTTATCGGTGAAGCCGCCCGTGATGCTTTCGATCCGAGGAAGACATTCCAATGACAGCTTTGCTCAGTGTTCGCGATCTTTCAGTGATGTTTCGTCAGGATGGCAAGGAAACACTTGCCGTCGATCACGTCTCGTTTGACATCAATTCCGGTGAAACACTCGCGCTTGTCGGCGAGTCGGGGTCGGGAAAGTCTGTAACCGCACTTTCTATTCTGAAGCTTTTATCCTATCCGATGGCGAGCCACCCTTCAGGCGAAATCCTTTTTGACAATAAGGATTTGATGAAGCTTGATGAAAAATCTTTGCAGAAAGTTCGCGGTAAAGACATTGCAATGATTTTTCAGGAACCGATGACGTCGCTCAATCCGCTTCACACAGTCGAACGGCAGGTAAGCGAGGTGATGAAAGTTCATGAAGGCATGTCGGATAAAGACGCTCGCCAACGCACAATCGAGCTTCTCACTCAAGTGGGAATCCGCGAGCCGGAAAAACGCTTGTCGTCATTTCCCCATCAATTATCCGGCGGTCAGCGGCAACGCGTTATGATTGCAATGGCACTTGCCAATAATCCGCAACTTCTTATCGCCGACGAGCCGACAACAGCACTTGATGTAACAGTGCAGGCGCAAATTCTCGAACTTCTTGAAAAGCTCAAGCAAGAGCGTTCGATGTCTATGCTCTTTATTACCCATAATCTCGGTATTGTGAGGAAATTTGCCGACCGTGTTTGTGTGATGACTGGTGGCAAAATTGTCGAGACAGGAAAAACCGCCGATATTTTTAACCACCCGCAACATGACTATACCAAAAAACTGCTTGCCGCAGAGCCGAAAGGAAACCCGCCGAAAGCCGATAAAAATGCTCCTATTGTCATGGAAGGGGAAAAGGTAAGAGTCTGGTTTCCAGTTAAAAAAGGTTTTTTCCGCCGCACGGTCGATCATATCAAGGCGGTCAATGATATTGACGTGACGATACGTGAAGGACAGACATTGGGCGTTGTCGGCGAATCCGGTTCGGGAAAAACCACGCTGGGGCTGGCACTTACGCGTATGATCTCCTCACAAGGCCATATCCGTTTTAACGGGAAAGATATTGAACATTTTTCCTTCAAACAGATGCGACCTTTGCGCCGTCATATCCAGATTGTTTTTCAGGATCCGTTCGGCTCGCTGTCGCCAAGAATGTCGGTCGGTGAAATTATCGCCGAAGGATTGCTCATTCACGAGAAAAACCTGAATTACGAAGAACGCGATGAACGTGTTGTCCGTGCGTTAGAAGAAGTCGATCTTGATCCCGAGACGCGCAATCGCTATCCGCACGAGTTTTCCGGTGGTCAACGCCAGCGTATTGCAATTGCCCGCGCCATGGTTCTCAATCCGCGTTTTGTCATGCTCGATGAACCGACATCGGCTCTTGATATGAGCGTTCAGGCGCAAGTGGTCGATTTGTTGCGCACTCTTCAACAAAAGCACAATCTTGCCTATCTCTTCATCAGCCATGATCTGAAAGTTGTCAAAGCATTGGCCAATGATCTTATTGTCATGAGAAATGGTCAAATGGTTGAACATGGACCGGCAGACGAAGTGTTTTCATCACCGAAAACCGAATATACCAGAGCTTTGATGAATGCCGCTTTTGATTTAAGTGTCGATAAGAATGACATTGCCGACGCTTGATATTTATCAAGCTTGAATACAGAGAAGTAAAGCAAAACTGCAATTTCTGCTTATAAAAACTGGTCGCCAGTTTTTTGATCGGGCAAGTTTTTTGGTTAACCAGTTTTAGATCGTCCAGTTTTTTGAGTGGCAAAGTTATCTGATTGGTCGAAGCTCTGCTTTCAAAAATTTTGAAATTTTCTTGTGCTTTCTTTGCGTGAAATAAAAAACGGGGCAATAAAACATCAGCAGAAACGTCGAGGCGATAGGGCATTACTTGGCTGGAGTAGCTTCAAGAAATAACAATTATCAAAACTATTTTTTTGTTGAACAATGCGCATAAGAGAGGATTTCTCAGGGTTCAAAACCGGCAATCGTCGGAGGGGTTTTGCCGAAGTTATGAAAGAGCATCGGAGCCTTTCAACGAAATAAAACCTGAAGTCTTGAAAAGTTTTTGATCTGCTCAATGTCTTTTAGCTGTGAGACTTTCAGGAGAAAGACATTATGACAAAAGCACATAAAAATGGGCATAAGTCACCCGAACATAAAAACAAACCAGAAAATAGACATGAGCGCCGTCACGACACCATGCCGGATGGCAATGCCTATAAAACCAATGAAACGCTTCTCGATGCGGGTAATCTTGAAGATTACAATGGTCCGTTATCGGACTCCGATAGTCCATTATTGGAAAAGAACATTGCTTCCGAAAATTTGTCGACCGATAAACAGAAATAATCTTTTCTGAATAATTGTCCCGACATTCAATATGGCCCGACTTTGTTAGAAAGACGGGGCTAGAAAGACAAAGTTACAAAGACAGCGCAAAAAACAGGCGCTTCGAGAAGTGTCCTATAAAAAGGGCAAGCAACGCTTTTATTTTTGTGTCGAGGCTCTTTTTTTATAGCGGATTGTTTCGAAACGGGCAGATAACCCGTCGTAAAGGAGCAGCCTTCCGACAAGCGGTTCACCACAACCGGTGATGATTTTTATGGCTTCCATGGCTTCTAACGAACCGATAACACCGGGAAGAGCACCGATGACACCTGCTTCTGCACATGTCGGTACAACACCTTTGGGTGGCGGGGTCGGAAAGAGATCGCGATAGGAGGGGTGTTCACCGCCAAGATAGGGCATGAGGACAGTTAGAGAGCCGTCAAAACGCCCGATTGCACCGCTGACGAGTGGTTTTTTCAGATTTTCGCAATTATCGGCGAGAAGATAACGGGTGGTAAAATTATCCGAACCATCAATCACAAGATCGTATTTGCCGATAATTTCGGTAGCATTTTCTTCCGTTAGTCTTATTGGATAAAGGTCGAGTTTGACATGCGGGTTGATCGCTTCGAGCGTTTCGGCAGCACTTTCAGTCTTTTTTTCTCCGATTGCCGAAGTTTTGTGGATAACCTGCCGTTGCAGGTTTGAAAGCGAAACCACATCATCGTCGATAATGCCGAGAGTGCCGACACCGGCGGCTGCAAGATAGGTTAAAACCGGCGCTCCAAGCCCGCCCGCACCGACAACCAGCACTTTTGCAGCTTTAAGTTGCTGTTGACCGGCACCACCGATTTCCGGCAAAAGAATGTGGCGTGCATAGCGCTCTATTTCTTCCTTGTTTAATTTTTCATCTGGTGCTTGCGTCATGCCTTAACCCTTGTCATATTTTATTCCTATCTAGTGACTCATGGTACGATTGACCAGCCCGCTTTGATTATATGAGGCAATTCTTATGAAAATAGCTATCCAGATGGATCATATCTCGACCATCCATATCAAGGGAGATACAACATTTGCTCTGGCATTGGAGGCGCAAAGGCGGGGACATGAGCTGTTCCATTATACACCCGACCGGCTTTCCATGTTGAATGGTGAAGTGACCGCCCGTATCGAAGCGTTAAAAGTGCGCGACGAGGAAAACAATTATTACGAATTGGGTGAGGCAAAGCGCACACCGCTTCAACAAATGGATGTTGTTTTGCTCAGGCAGGATCCACCATTCGATATGAATTATATCACGACCACGCATATTCTTGAGCGGATAATGGATAAAACTTTGGTCGTGAATGATCCGAATTGGGTACGCAATAGTCCTGAAAAACTCTTTGTTACCGAATTTCCCGACCTGATGCCGGAGACGCTCATTACCCGCGACGCCGAAGAGGTCAATGATTTTCGCTCCGAATTCGGAGATATTATTATCAAACCACTTTATGGAAATGGCGGGGCAGGGGTTTTCCTGTTGAAAAAGGACGACAAGAATCTCGGCTCGCTCCTTGAAATGTTCAACAAACTTTATCCGGAAGCTTTTGTTGTGCAACGTTATCTGAAGGATGTCAGTGCCGGAGACAAGCGCATCATATTGATTGACGGTGTGGCTGTAGGGGCAATCAATCGCGTTGCCGCCTCGACCGATGCCCGTTCCAATATGCATATCGGTGGGAGGGCAGAGAAAACGGAATTAACCCGCCGCGACCTAGAAATTTGCGAACGGATTGGCCCGTCTTTGAAAAAACGCGGCCTTGTTCTCGTCGGAATAGATGTCATCGGCGATTACATGACCGAAATCAACGTCACTTCGCCAACCGGTATCCGCGAACTGAAACGTTTTGGTGGTGCCGATGCTGCAAAAATCTTCTGGGATCATGTGGAAAACAAATTAAAAGGTTGAAAAAGCCAATATAAAGATAGTCAAAAACGGCTTTAGACTGTATGAGGTATTCGTCAGAAACTGTAACAAGCATTATGAGAGAAATAACAATCCATTGTTAGTCTTGTTAAAAAAAGCTGCCGGTTGTCCAGGAGTGCGTGGATGAGCAGATTGCTTTCAACAGTTGCGGGTCTCATACTGGTTACCGCCTGTTCTTGCAGCACCGCTAATGCGCGCGATTATATTCAAGTGTCCGGCTCATCGACAGTTTTACCCTATGCCAAAATCGTTGCGGAAACATTCGGTGAAATTTTTACCAACTATCGTACGCCTGTTATAGAATCAGGTGGTTCGGGCGCCGGAATAAAAGAATTTTGCCGCGGTATCAGTGACAATACTATTGATATTGCCAATGCTTCCCGACCGATGAAAAATACCGAATTGAAAGCCTGTTTTGATGCCGGTGTCACGGAAGTAGAAGAAGTCCGCATCGGCTATGACGGGATTGTTTTTGCAAGCGATATTCACGGTCCCAACGTCGATTTGACGCCAGTCGATGTTTATAAGGCATTGGCGTCAAAAATCGTTGTTGACGGGAAACTTGTTGCCAACTCTTTTAAAAAATGGAACGAGATTGACCCTAAATTACCCGATTGGGAAATCAACGCATATATCCCCGGCGAAAAACATGGGACAAGAGAAGTCTTCGAAGAGAAATTGATGGCTGAAGGCTGCAAACAAAGTGGTGCAGCCGCAAGCATGAAAACTCTCTCAATGGATGACAAGGCAGTCACCGCCGCGTGTATAAGCATTCGCAAGGATGGAAGGGCTATTGATATTGATGGCGATTATTCGGAAACCCTTGCCCGTGTCATGTCGAATAAAACAGGGATAGGGGTTTTCGGACTGGCATTTTATGAAAATAATGCAGACAAGCTGAAAGTTGCAACCGTTAATGGTGTTACTCCCAATGTTGACACGATTTCGAGCGGAAAGTATCTGGTTTCCCGTCCGCTGTTTTTCTATGTCAAGAAAGCCCATTTGGGGGTCATTCCGGGTATGAAAGACTATGTCGAATTTTTCTTGTCTGACCAGATGATCGGACCGGATGGTCCGCTTGCAGATTATGGCCTCATTCCCGCGCCTGATAGCGAACGGGAAGCGCAAAGGGCCGCTTTCGAGAGTGGAACTGTCATGTCAATTGACAAATGAAGTGAGCAAACGCGGGAAATTCCCGCGTTATTTTTGAAATAAAACCGGAAAATGGAATGTCCATATCACTATTAATCTTGGTTATCTTTGCTCTTGGCATAGCCGGGTTTGTCATTTCGGGAAAGCGTGCCGCTTCAATCGAGAAACAAGGTAAAAAATTGCATTCGCGGCCATATTATTTTGGCTGGTGGACATTTTTGTTGACCGTCGTTCCTGCTTTTCTCGTTCTTATATTGTGGGAATTGGGAAGTGCTGTCTATCTCGAAGAACGTGCGTCCTCCGGATTGACTGAAATTATAAAAAGCGGAGAGACGTTAAATCATAGTTTGGCATTAAGCACGGTTGACAGTCTTACCCGCGCTTTTTCATCCGCCCGGACCGACATTGCAGATCTTGATCTTAATCATCCGGCATCCCCGCTCACTTATAAGACAATAAGCGATGATATGGCGAAAAAAGGCATCATGCTGCCGAGTGAGGGAGCAGACAGCCTTATTCCGGTTGCCATAGAATGGTATAAAGGGGCAACGAAGTCCCATTTCTATTGTTTGATTGTTACATTGGTTATTGCAATCGTCGGCCTGTTTTGTGGTATTTTTGGCGTGGGCGAGAAAAAACGCGCCCGCAACAAAGTCGAGAAGATGGTGTTTGCCGGTCTCGTGATTGCCTCTATTGTGGCCATTCTTGCAACCATCGGCATTTTCTTTTCAATGCTGTTCCAAACGATCAGTTTTTTCAAAGTTGTGCCGTTATCGAATTTCTTTTTCGGTACTGTTTGGGACCCGCGTTTCAGCGCAAGCGGTTCGGCCGGTGCTGTCGGGCAATTCGGTTTGCTGCCGCTTCTCGCAGGTACACTTTATATCGCCTTGGTTTCAATGATTTTTGCGGTTCCGGTGGGGCTTTTTGCGGCGATATACATGTCGGAATATGCTTCCCGCCGTGTGCGTGCAATTATCAAACCGCTATTGGAGGTTCTCGCCGGTATTCCGACAATTGTTTACGGGTTTTTCGCTCTGGTTACTGTCGGGCCGTTTTTACGTGATCTTTCAATTGCCATTGCTGGCGGACAAGGTTTCATTATGTCGCAAAGCATTTTGACCGCCGGTCTGGTTATGGGAATTATGTTGATACCTTTTGTATCCTCGCTTTCCGACGATATTATATCGGCAGTACCGCAGGCTTTGCGTGATGGTTCATACGGGCTTGGAGCAACACAGTCGGAAACCATAAAAAAAGTTGTCCTTCCGGCAGCATTGCCGGGGATTGTGGGTGCAGTGTTGCTGACCGCGTCACGGGCTATAGGCGAGACGATGATTGTCGTTCTTGCAGCCGGTGTTGCAGCAAATCTGACACTTAATCCGTTCGAGGCCATGACGACGATGACAGTAAAAATCGTCAATCAGCTCACCGGCGACCTCGAATTCAATTCGCCGCAGACATTGGTTGCATTCGCCCTCGGTATGACACTCTTTGTACTGACACTTTTGATGAATGTTTTTGCGCTTTATATTGTGCGTAAATATAGGGAACAATATGAATGAGTAACGTTGTTCAAACGCCAAGACGCGACATCGGGTTAAAGCGCCGTTATCGGGCGGAACGGCGTTTCCGCGCCTATGGGCTTTCAGCAATCGGGGTCGGGCTTTTATTTCTCGTTATTCTTTTGTGGTCGATTATTGCTCAAGGGGTGAGTGCGTTTCAACAGACAACGATGACCTTGCCCGTCTATTTCGATGAACACATTATTGACCCGAAAGGCGAAAGGCTCACAAATCCCAAAGTTCTCATTACCGCAAATTATCCGCTGCTTGTGCGCAATACTCTCGCAGACAAGCTCGGCGTCGATAAGAATAACCATGGCGCAATGCGTGAACTCAACCGCATGATTTCAGGTGGTGTGCGCGTTGAAATACGTAAGCTTCTTATCGAACATCCCGATTATATCGGCCAAACCCGCACGATTGATGTGTTAGCTGCCGCCGATATCGATTCTGCTTTCAAAGGGCAGATCGACCTTTCTGTTCCCGAACAGAATCGTAAGGTCAGCAATCGCCAGATCGGGTGGATGGAAAAACTCGCTTCCGATGGCACACTTTATAAAGCTTTCAATAAAGGGCTTTTTACTTTCGGAGCTTCGAGCCGTCCTGAAACGTCAGGACTTGGCGTTGCCATTATCGGTTCGGCCTATATGATGGCAATTGTGTTGATATTGTCTTTGCCGATTGGAGTTGCAACAGCCATTTATCTTGAAGAATTTGCCCGCCGCAGCAGGTTCAATGATATAATAGAGGTCAATATTAATAATCTTGCGGCTGTGCCGTCTATTGTTTTCGGCTTGCTCGGGCTTTCCATCTTCATCAATTTCCTGCATCTGCCGCGCGCCTCGTCAATCGTCGGCGGGCTCGTATTAACGCTCATGACGCTGCCAACAATCATTATTGCAACGCGTGCGGCTTTGCGGGCGGTTCCACCTTCAATACGGGATGCAGCGTTGGGACTTGGAGCATCAAAAACGCAAACCGTTTTTGGTCATGTTTTGCCGCTTGCTTTGCCTGGAATTCTTACCGGTACAATCCTCGGTCTTGCAAGGGCTTTGGGGGAAACAGCGCCACTTTTATTAATCGGCATGGTCGCCTTTGTTGCAAATTATCCTGCAACCCCGATGGAACCGGCAACAGCCCTGCCGGTCCAAATTTACATGTGGGCAAATGAACCGGAACGTGCCTTTAATGAACGTACATTCGGAGCGATCATCATTTTGATGGCGTTTCTCGCTATCATGAATATAGCCGCAGTATTGCTGCGCCGTAAATTTGAGCGGCGCTGGTAGAATAAAAGTTGAACATATTGATTTAGCGAGCCTGTTCTGGCTCAAGACGAAATAGGATTAGGTCGATAATGAAAATCAAGATGCGTGGTCAGGATGTCAAAGTGTTTTATGGCGCCAAAGAAGCTTTGCATGGTGTCAACCTTGATATTCCCGAACATCAGGTTATGGCACTGATTGGCCCGTCCGGTTGCGGGAAGTCAACGTTTCTGCGCTGTCTCAATCGTATGAATGATACAATTGACGGGGCAAAAGTCACCGGCCTTATCACTCTTGATGGGCAGGATATTTATGATCCCGACATTGACGTTGTCGAATTGCGCGCCCGTGTCGGTATGGTCTTTCAAAAGCCCAATCCTTTCCCGAAGTCCATATACGAGAATGTCGCCTATGGGCCGCGTATTCATGGACTTGCCAAATCACGCAAGGAACTTGATACCATTGTTGAACAAAGCCTTATCAAGGCCGGTTTGTTCGATGAGGTGAAAGACCGTTTGAATGATGCCGGAACCGGTCTTTCAGGTGGGCAGCAGCAACGCTTGTGCATTGCACGTGCCATTGCCGTCAGTCCGGAAGTTATCTTGATGGATGAACCATGTTCTGCACTCGACCCGATTGCAACGGCGCGCATTGAAGAATTGATTGATGATTTGCGCGAGAATTTTACAATTGTTATCGTTACCCATTCAATGCAACAGGCTGCACGCGTTTCGCAATATACGGCGATGTTCCATCTGGGAGATCTCGTTGAAGTGGGCGAAACCGAGATGATGTTCACATCGCCAAAAGAGCAACGTACACAAGATTATATTACCGGTCGTTTCGGTTAAATTCAGGGAGCACGCTTATGCCAATCAATCATACCGTCCGTTCATTCGATGAGGAATTGGGCTACCTTGAAGCAAAAATTGCCAAAATGGGAACTTTTGCCAGCGAGATGATCGAAGAAGCAGTCAATGCTGTCGTGAATAATGATCTGAAGCTCGCTAAAAAAGTCATTTCCGATGATATGTTTCTTGATGAAACCGAACGCGAAATTGACGAAAAGTCGGTGGCAATTATTGCCAAACGCCAACCAATGGCAGTGGATTTGCGCGAAATTATCGGTGCAATGCGCATTGCGGCCGATCTGGAGCGCGTTGGCGACATGGGCAAAAACATTGCAAAAAGGGCGGCTGCTATTGTCGAAAGCCGACAACCGGCAAGTTTATACCATGGCCTGCAATCATTCGCGACATTGACGCTCAATCAGCTCAAGGAAGTGTTGGACGCCTATGCAAGTCGATCGCTTGAACGGATTGATGCCGTGCGTAACAGAGATGAAGAGATTGACGCTATGTATACGTCGCTGTTTCGCGAGCTCCTCACTTATATGATGGAAGATCCGCGCAATATTACCGCTTGCACACATTTGTTGTTTTGCGCCAAAAATATCGAGCGTATCGGCGATCACGCAACCAATATTGCCGAGACATTGCACTATATCATGACCGGCACATATTTGAGCACAGATCGCCCGCGCGATGATACGACCTATAAGGTTGGAGCAGACGATAAAACTGCAAAATAGCGGAAGCTGTGGCCAAAAATATTGACTATTGAAATAGCTATCCGAAAATAGATCATATCGGGCGGATAGCTGCGATCTGTCGTGGCTTCTTCGTATTCGTCGGTTTATTGCCCAGAATTTACCTCTCTGAATAGGAATTTACCTGTCGGAATATGTTCAATTTATTGATCGCAATTTTTTGTAATCAACCCGCATAGGTTTCACTAAACGATTTCATTTTCATGAGCCAGAAAAGTTATCAAAACAGTCTGGCGGAAAGGCGGTTTTTTGTTTTGCAAACTGAATCGCAAATACAGCTCGGCATTATCCGGAGAAGGTAGGCTTTTGATCGTGCGCGATGAAATTTTATTATGTTTGGTTAGGCTTTCAAGCCGGTTCATAACAGTCGTAATTTGAAAGAAAAATGAACAAAAACAGACTTCTCGGTCATTTTTTGCCTTGTTCTGCCCGATTTTTTCGAAGAAATTTATTCATCAGCTACACTTTGTGGATTTAGCGTTAATAATAAGTGAACAGGCAGTTTTGTCGAGCCGTAACGAGACGACTGAAAAGTCGGGAGCGGAAATTTTCCTGATAGCCAAAAAATTTAAAAATAGATAAATAAAACAACGCGTTATAATAATTATTCAGCTCTCCTTTTATCATTCAACGACCATTTTTAAAATAATGTTTTAAAACCCCAAAAAGAGTGGCGCAAAACGCAGTTAATAGTTTTTAAAAGGTTTAAAGTCATAGTGTTTTTAAAGCTTTTAGCCCTTTAAAACGCGCATTGACAAAAGAGACGCGAAAAATCTGCCTTCATTTGGCCTTTTTTTGCTTTTGTTTTTAAGCGGTCGAAAAGAAAACGAAACACAGGAATGGTATTGGAAAGATGAAAAAACTCCGTTGGGCAAGTACCGCTGCTATTATGCTTGCACCGCTCGTCGTTACTGGATGTGCATCAAACCATTTATTCGGTCATAAAAATACCAATCAACCAGCCTCTTTTCCGTTGACAGAACGCACTTGCCTGATGCGGGCAATGTATTTTGAATCAAACCGCTCAAGCCGCGACGGTATGATTGCTGTAGGAACTGTGGTTATGAATCGCGTGAATTCCACAGCCTATCCGAAGACAATTTGCGGCGTTGTCGGGCAACCCAACCAGTTTGCTCCCGGTGTTTTGACAAAACCGATGAGTGAACCTGCTGCAATGGCAAGAGCCGGTGAAGCCGCTGACGCTGTTTTGCGCGGCGAGCGTGCCAAAAAAAGTAAAAACGCGATGTTTTTTCACACCGCCGGATTAACCTTCCCGTATAAGAATATCCATTATGTGCAAGTCGCCGGTGGTAACGCATTTTATGAAAAGCGCGGTCGCAATGGCGAACTGCAAGTGCCAACCAATGATGCACCTTATGATGTAGCGTTTGCCTTTGCTCAAGAAAAGAACGGCAATGCACCGCAATTCACAACGCCGGGTCGGGGAGCTCAGCCGGTAACTCCGAAAGCCGTTTCGGAGCCCGCACCTTCACTTCCGGTCAAGACAGCTCCAACGAGCGAACCTGTGATGATTGCTCAGGCTCAACCTGTACCTGTTGAAGCCAAACCATTTGCGTCACAGAAAAGCGTAGCTACGCATCAAACCAATACGGTTGTAGCAGATGCAAAACCGGCAGCTTCGCATGCAAAACCGGTTGAAAAGGCTCAAGAGCCCTATCTACCTTTCCAGACAGCTCCTACACCTGCGCCAAAACAGGTTGTGGTTGCCGATGCGCATTATAATTATGCCCCGAAGCCGGCAGCCCGTTCGGTGGACCATACACAAACAGGTTCGACGACCGTTGGTTATCCAACCCCGTCAAAAGAGAAGATCGATGAAATTGGCGCTCTTTTGCAAAAACAGGATAAGAACAAACGGTTTTGATAGGCTGTCTGCAATAGCCTGATCGAAGGCGCATTTTACAATCAACCTCATGCATCAAGCCCGCATTAAATTGCGGGCTTTTTTTCGGTTTGTTTTCTGGCCGTTTTTGCCGACTTGTTTTCTAACCGCTGTTACGGTTTTCAAACTTTCAGCATGTTTTGTATTCGCCAGTGAATTTTAGAGCATGCTGTTTTTTAAAGGAAATATAAAACGGTAATATTCGTCTTCGCATTGTTTTTATAAAATTTATTAAATTTCGAAAATAATAAAATAACCGAACAGTAAACGAAATATTTTGTATATATTATTTTCTGGAAACGACTTTATATAGATCTAATAACGATTATTTTTTATTTTAAAAAATAACATTGTATAAGTTTTTAAAAACCCGCCACATGAATGCGGCGGGGTCTGTTTTACACGGCTCCAACACTCCTGATATTCAAAACACTCGGGAACCGAAAAATTTTAGCTTTTTTATGCCTAATCCTTCAAAGCATAAGCAATGACATAATCACCCCGTTTCGGATTTTGGCGGGCACCACCTGCTGTAATGACAATATATTGTTTGCCGGTTTTCGGCGAAATATAGGTCATAGGGCCGCCTTGGCTGCCGACAGGCAAACGCGACTTCCAGATTTCTTTGCCTGTTCGGCTATCGAACGCACGCAAATAGAAATCCTGCGTTCCTGCAAAGAAAACAAGGCCGGATTGTGTTGCTAGAGAGGGGCCAAGTGTCGGCATTCCGATAGGAACGGGCACACCGAGTGCGATATTGAGCGGCCCCGTATCCCTGACAGTGCCAACCGGAACCTGCCAGACAATTTTGCGGGTTTTGAGATCAATTGCCGACATTGTGCCAAAAGGCGGTTTCTGACAGGGTACGCCAAGCGGCGAAAGGAAGCGCATGCGCATAGCACCGAACGGTGTTCCGGCCATGGGGACAATACCCATTTCAATGCCGGATGCACTTTCTGGAATATCTTTGCGCTCGACAAGATAATTGGCAAGGCCAAGGCGCATATCATTGACGAAAACATAGTTCAATGTCGGATCGATCGAGACAGATCCCCAATTCATACCGCCGAGCGAACCCGGCATTTGTAATGAATAATCAAGCCCCGGAGGGGTGAACACACCCTGATGGCGCATTTTGGCAAATTCGATCCGGCATAGAAGCTTGTCGAATGGTGTCGTACCCCACATATCGGCTTCTGTTAGAGTTGCATTGCCGAATGACGGCATTCCAACCGAGAAGCGCTGTGTTGGTGAATAACGCTCACCGGCAACATTCCCCTGCGGCACCGGTTTTTCTTCGACATCAGCAATCGGTTCGCCGGTTTCACGGTTAAGCAGGAAGACTTCTCCCTGTTTGGTGACCTGAACAAGTGCCGGTACGATATTGCCGTCATTATCGGGTGCATCAAGCAGGACAGGTTGTGCAGGCGTATCAAAATCCCAAATGTCATGATGCACAAATTGGTAATGCCAACGCACCTCGCCGGTCTTCACATCGACTGCCACAACGGAAGAGGAATATTTATCGTCTTCGGCTGTGCGATAACCGGCCCAGAAATCGGGGGTTGAATTCCCCGTCGGTAAATAGACAAGTCCGAGTTTTTCGTCATATGACATTGCCGCCCAGACATTCGGTGTTCCACGTGTATAGGTTTGCCCTTCCGGCGGAAGTCCGTGAATATCGGGATTACCGGGATCCCAAGCCCAGACAAGATGGCCATCTTTTACATCATAGGCTCTGACAACCCCCGGCGGTTCATCGGTCGAGAAATTGTCGGCCACACGCCCGCCGACAATGACAACATCACCGGCAACAAGTGGTGTCGATGTTTGCTGGTAATAACCGGGTTTGACTTCTCCCATGCCGACTTTAAGGTCGACAGTGCCTTTATCTCCGAATTCTTCGCAAGGCTTCCCGGTTGCCGCATCAAGTGCGATGAGTCTTGCGTCTCCGGTTGGCAAAAACAGCCGTGCTTCGCAGGCCTTATCAGTTTTCACACCTTTAATTGGTTGCGTTTCATGATAACCCAAGCCGCGGCAACGTTGCCAGTTCGGTCCTGTTCCATGAGGGTCGAACATCCAGTTCTGTTCGCCACTATCAACATCGAATGAAAGCACCTTGCCATAGGCTGTACAAACATAAAGATTGGTGCCGATCTGTAGCGGGGTGTTCTGGTCTTCTGCCCCCGAACCGTTACTTTGGGGAATGTCTCCGGTATGGGCAATCCAGGCCACATCAAGTTTTTTGATATTGGCAGGTGTTATCTGGTCAAGGGCTGCAAAGCGGCTACCATAATCGTCATTGCCCCAGCTTTTCCAGTCTTTTTGTTCATTAGCCGGTTGCACCGGTCGTGCAGGCGTGGCTTTTTCTGCCGCGTGGATGACATTTTTCGGTATAAACGAACTCACAATTGTTGCGGCCATGCCGATAAACACCAAACCGGCTAGAACAAGAGATGCAGAACCTGCGATTTTCCCCTGTTTTTTTGCCATCGGTCTATAGGCAAGCAACACCAGAAAAAAGGCCACAGACAAAGCAAAGAGATTGGAAAATTGCTGCCAGTAATCAAGTCCCGCTTCATGATAAGACCATAATGCGCTCATCACATAGATAAAAGCGAAGATCCATACACTGAAACGGTTGAGCCGGATCATGAACAAACCCGACAGAAGCAACAGGATACCGAGCGCCAGATAATACCATGTCCGGCTGCCAAGATAAATGAGATAGCCGCCAAGAAGAGTGAAATAAAGCCCCGCTGCCAATACCAGCAAGCTTAACAGAATAACCAGACAAACGGTTATTCTCGACGGGCCATTTTTGAACTTTATCATTTGAACTTCCCATTGATTGGAAACAAATTCGGGGTTTTTCAGATTGTTGTTTTTGGAAAGCTTTTGCATAAAGTCAAAACAGCGTCAATTCAGCATCCGTTCATATGAGTGTGATGAAAGATTTTATTTATAATATAAAAATATAATAATAATTCATATAACAATTTTTTATTTGAATATTGTTTTAATTTTAAAAAATATAAAAAATATTTTTAGATCATTTAACCATATAAAATAAAAATAGAATTATAATAATTCAAAAATATAATAAAATTTTTCTTTTTTTGAATCCATTCCAAATATTATATTTATTTAAACAGTTTATAAAATTGAAAATATAACTAGTAAAACGAAAACACTTGAAAAGGCTAAGGGAAACATTCACAGAGCTGGAGCGGGTAGCGGGAATCGAACCCGCGCGTTCAGCTTGGGAAGCTGACAGGCTACCATTACATCATACCCGCAAAATGCGTGACACACGGATGCAATCTTTAATGCTTTTTGTCAAGCACCCTCTCATCAAAGTGGTTTAAAATGTTTTGACAGTTTCAAGCCCTGCGCCTGATAATTCGAGCCGAGATCGCGCCCGTAGAGAGATTTCGGGTGCCTCAACATATGTTCATAAACGAGATGGCCGACAATTTGTCCATGTTCGAGGATGAAGGGAACTTCATGGCTGCGCACTTCGAGAACGGCACGTGAGCCTTTACCACCCGCTTCATTATTGCCGAAACCGGGGTCGAAAAATCCGGCATAGTGAACACGGAATTCGCCGATCAACGGGTCGAATGGTGTCATTTCGGCAGCAAAAAGTGGGGGGACGTGAACTGCTTCACGCGAGACGAGAATATAAAACTCGTCCGGATCAAGGATGAGCGAATGGGAACCCCGATCATAAATCGGTTCCCAAAAATCGAGCACTTCGGCCACGCCACGTTTATCCACGTCGATAACGCCGGTGTGATGTTTGCCGCGATAGCCGACAAGTCCCGAAGAATTGCCTGTAAGATCAATCGAAAGCCCGACACCGCTTGCAGTAATATTGGGGTGTTCGTCGGAAACCAGCATTTCTTTTTTGTGGAGGGCCAAAAGTTCGCTTTCATTCAACCCGCTCTTGCCTTTACGGAAACGGATTTGCGACAGTCTTGAACCGGTGCGGACAATAACAGGAAATGTACGCGGGCTTATTTCGAGATAAAGTTGCCCATGATAACCACTGGTGACCTTATCAAATTCTTGTGCGTAATCGGTTATAATGCGGGTAAAAATATCGAGCCGTCCGGTTGAACTTTTCGGATTGGCAGAGGCACTCAATTCGTCAGAAAGTAGAAGTGTCTCGATAAGCGGGACAATATAGACGCACCCCGTTTCAAGCACGGCGCCATTTTCGAGATCGAATTCATGAAGCTTGAATTGTTCAAGCTTATCAATCACTTGTTTTTCCGGACCGGGGAGAAAAGAAGCACGGACACGATAGGCTTTTTTGCCCAATCGCAAATCGAGACTGGCCGGTTGTATCTGATCTTTGTCTAACGGGCGATCCGATTTCAAAATATTGTTTTCAAATAAACCCTGAATATCGCTATCTGCCAGAATGCCGCTTGAGCGTGCCATGATGACTACCTTTTCCTGTTTTCCATTCTCTCTTTAACCTGTTCACGGATTGACGCAAGCGGTTGAAGGGCATATGGAAGGTTTATACCGTGGTGATTTGGGCCGGCCGGCTTGCAGCCACGCTTGGGGTTATGGAATATAAACGCGTTCGGATGACAACGTAAAGTCTTCGGTGCCAATTCCATTCAATCCTCTTGAAATGCTAAAAGGCCGTAAGATCAAGCGGACTTTTGGCATCTTGTTTTTCAATCTTTACCATGACGGCAAAGGTTTTTTTGATGAAAGCAGGTGACTTATGACACTTAATCCGCATCGTAAATACCGCACCGCTACAGAAATGGTTCATGCGGGGACTCAACGCTCTCCATATGGAGAGGTCTGTGAAGCGATTTATTTAACCCAAGGCTTTACCTATCCGAGTGCCGAAGCGGCCGAAAGGCGTTTCGACGGCGAGGATCCGGGCTTTGTCTATTCACGTTATGCCAATCCGACCAACGATATGTTTGAAAAACGTATGTGTACGTTGGAAGGGGCTGAAAGTGCACGCGCACTTGCTTCGGGAATGGCTGCTGTCTCGACAGCTATTTTATGTTTTGTGAAAGCTGGCGACCATTTTGTTGCAGCCCGTTCCATGTTCGGTTCCTGCCGTTATATCATTGAAAAAGTTTTACCCCGTTATGGTGTCGAGGTTTCAATCATTGACGGGCGCAACATTGAAAATTGGGAAAAGGCAATTCGCCCCAATACACGCGGGATATTTTTTGAAACACCGGCCAATCCGACTTTGGAAATGGTCGACATTAAAGCGGTTTCGGAACTTGCCCATAAAGTTGGCGCAACTGTGATTGTCGATAATGTATTCGCCACTCCGCTTTATCAGAAGCCGCTCGAACTTGGTGCTGATGTGGTTGTCTATTCGACCACCAAACATATTGACGGGCATGGGCGTTGCCTCGGTGGAATGGTTTTATCGAGTGAAGAATGGATGACAGAAAATTTTCAGGACTTCTTCCGTCATACCGGACCCGGAATGAGCCCCTATGTTGCATGGCTCATGTTGAAAAGTCTTGAAACGCTCCCGCTTCGTGTTGAGGAAATGACACGCTCGGCAGCAAAACTTGCCGATTTTATCAGCGGGCATAAGGCAGTTGCAAAATGCGTTTATCCCGGACGTGACGACCACCCGCAGAGGGATATTGTAAAAAAACAGATGACGGGCGGTTCGACAATGATTGCCTTCGAATTGAAGGGTGGCAAAAAGGCGGCTTTTTCCTTCTGCGATCATCTGACAATACCGCTTATTTCCAATAATCTTGGAGATACACGCTCCATCATGACCCATCCGGCAACCACAACCCACCAGAGCATCGGCCCCGAAGCACGTGCCGAACTTGGCATTAGTGACGGATTGTTGCGTTTTTCGGTTGGTCTCGAAGATGTCGACGATTTGCTGGAAGATGTCGAACAGGCATTGAACGCGACACTCTGATAAATCCGTTATCCCGATTGTTCAAAATATGAGCGCGAGCTTTTTTAAAAAGCTCGCGCTTTTTTAAAGTGGTCTTGGTCTGGATTATTTATTCAAGGGGGATAATGCCGGAGCACAAATGTGCTTTTGCTATACGCCGGTTCATAAATTGGTTATAACGGCTTCATGACAATACATCATCTCAGTGAAACCGTAATTAACCAGATCGCAGCGGGCGAAGTGATCGAACGTCCGGCAAGTGTGGTCAAGGAACTCGTCGAAAATGCTATTGATGCCGGTGCAACACGAATAGAAATTGTGACGGCCGGAGGGGGGAAAAGCCTCATTCGCGTGTCCGATAACGGGTGCGGTATTGCCGGGGACGAACTTGAACTGGCAATATCGCGCCATTGTACCTCCAAACTTGACAATGATGTTCACGACATCCATTCACTCGGATTTCGTGGTGAAGCTTTGCCGTCAATCGGGTCGGTTTCAAAGTTGAAACTGGTGTCACGTCGAGCTTCTTCGGAACATGCGGCTGAAATCATTGTCAATGCCGGACATGTTGATGGGCCGCGTCCCGCAGCCGGTAACACGGGAACAATTGTCGAAGTGCGCGATCTTTTTTACGTCACACCCGCACGTCTCAAATTCATGAAGACAGATCGTGCCGAAGCCAATGCGATAACCGATATTGTCAAACGGATTGCCATTGCATTTCCGAATGTCCGTTTTTCGCTTTCCGGTACAGATCGCTCGATGCTCGACTATCCCGCGACCGGTACAGGCGAAGAAGCACAATTACAGCGTATTACCCAGATTATGGGAAAAGATTTTGCCCCCAACGTTATTACTCTTGACGCGGTAAGAGAGGGTGTGGAGCTCAAAGGCTTTGCCGGCATTCCGTCTTTCAATCGGGGTAACAGCCTTCATCAGTTTGCTTATGTGAACGGCCGGCCGGTGCGCGATAAATTGATATTGGGCGCCATTCGCGGGGCTTATGCCGATGCAATGGCGCGCGACCGCTATTCGATTTGTGTGCTTTTCATCAATCTTCCTTCGTCCGATGTTGATGTCAATGTTCATCCGGCAAAGGCGGATGTGCGTTTTCGTGATCAGGGTTTAGTGCGCGGGCTTATTGTTGGTGGCATTCGCGAAGCTTTAAGCCATGCAGGCATTCACCCTGCAACGACGGGGGCGGACGCCATGCTTAAAAGTTTCCGTCCTGATGGTGTTCCACCTTCATCATCTGTCCCACCGCGCCCGACCTATTATAATAATAGAGCTTTTTCTTATAATTCTTTTTCACGAGCGCCTGTGCCACCGGCAGCGCAAATGGTCAACCAACCGCTTTATAATGCGCCTTCATCAGGCTTCAATGAAGATTATGGAAATGTGTTGGGCGATCTTGACCAACCAACGACGGATAGCCGTCCGGCGATGGAAATTCCAACTGTCGAGGAACAGCGTTTTCCCCTTGGTGCTGCACGTGCGCAAATCCATAAAAACTATATTATTGCCCAGACTGAAGACAGCCTCATTATCGTCGATCAACATGCAGCTCATGAGAGGCTGGTTTACGAGGCTTTGAAAAAGGCACTTTATTCCAAGCCTTTGCCATCCCAAATCTTGCTTATTCCGGAAATTGTGGAATTGCCGGAAGAAGACGCAACGCGGCTTTTGGCACATGCAGAGACACTACAAAAATTCGGCTTGAAAATCGAACCTTTCGGCCCCGGTGCAGTCGCCGTTCGTGAAACACCTTCCATGCTTGGCGAGGTGGATGTCAAAGGTCTTATTGCCGATTTAGCCGATGAAGCCGCCGATTATGATACCACAAACGGGCTTAAAGCCATGCTTGATTATGTTGCAGCAACCATGGCCTGCCACGGTTCGGTGCGTTCCGGCCGCCTGTTGCGTGCGGAAGAAATGAATGCGCTTTTACGCCAGATGGAAGCAACCCCGGGTTCGGGAACCTGTAATCATGGACGCCCGACCTATGTCGAGTTGAAGCTTACCGATATTGAAAGATTGTTCGGCCGGCGTTGATTGTCTTTAAGCACAGCTATCTTTCAGCAATCGAGAAGTTTGAAGATTCGATTTTAGACGAAACAAATTTGCACCTCGGGTTAGAGTGAATCTATTCGTTGGAATTGATTGGCGGGTTTTCTCACGATAACAAAGTTCATCCGGCTTCCGGTTTGTGCCGATAGGTGCAAAAAGCTTGAATGAGAAAAATCCTGAAGGGAAGCGAAAATCGCCTCTATAAGATAATGGATTGAGGAGATAAAACTTAACTCTTTCCAAATGCATGATATGTTTGAATCGAGATCAATAGTTTCGTGAGCGGAGGATTTAAGGCTTTTATAGTTTCACCCGACGCTTTATAATGATTGCCAATGAGCAATCTGAAAGGTTTAGAATAATGATGTTTCCTGGTGGTGAACGCGAGGCGCAACTCCATTACCTGAGTGGCGATTATGAGGTTTTAACACACGGAACTTATGTTTTATGTGCAATTACAGGCGAGAAAATTCCGCTGGACGAGCTGAGATATTGGAGTGCACCACGTCAGGAAGCTTATGCAAGCTGCGAAATTTCCTATCGCCGTGAACTTGAATGTGATCCCCGTTTGCGTAAGCTTTTGGGCACAACACTTAAAAAATAAGCGTTATTGCTGGTTTAAGCATTAAGTTTAAATAAGAGCGCCTGTTCGGGGCGCTTTTTGTATTTTTATTCCTCATAAGAGCGGTTTTTGAACGCTTCGAGTGTTTCATTTATCCGTTGCTTACAAAAGTCCGGATCATCAAAAGAAACCTCGACATCGAACACAACAAGATTTTCAAGTTTCTGGTCCTGTCCATCGGTTTTTAAACGGGCAAAATCCTTTGCGGTGGTAGCTAGGGAAAGCTGTTTTGCCTTTGCCGAGCCGATAATGTCATCAAGGTCGAAATCTGTATAAAAATGATGGTCGGCATAAATCCGCGTTTGTTCAACTTTGCCTTCCAATTCGCCAATCGAACGGAAAAATTTTTTCGGATTTCCTATGCCTGCAAAGGCGAGGAACTTTTTCCCCGAAACAGTATCGCTGGCAGAGGGCACAAGACGGGCAAAGTTTAACGGCTTTGCTGCACGGGCTGCCATATGGATAACCTTGTTACCCTTGTCGCCGTTGCCGATCATCAGTACACCGTCGGTATAGGCAAGTTGGGTTACAAGCGGTGCACGGAGTGGCCCCGCCGGAAATACTGCATTGTTCCCCAAGCCTCGCAGGCCATCCACCACCATCAAAGCATAGTCGACGAATAGGCGGCGACTTTGAAAACCGTCGTCCATCAGGATGAGATTGCATCCTTGTTTTTGTAAAAGTTTTGCCGCTTCCAATCTGTCGATTGCTACAGCAACCGGTGCATGTCGGGCAAGAAGCAATGGTTCGTCACCGACTTCGCGAGCTTTGTCAAATTCGGGGTCGATGAGATGGGGGCTATGTATTTCACCGCCATAGCCACGCGAAACAATGCCCGGATTAAGACCAAGTTTTTTGGCGGCTTCCGCAAGGCTGATCACAACCGGAGTTTTCCCCGTTCCACCAAGCGTAAAATTGCCGACACACAAAACCGGAAGATCAATCACCGGAATATTTTCCCGTTCCATTCTACGGCGGGCAAAAAAACCGTAAATCCACGAAACCGGCAGCAAAAGCCAACGCATCAATTTTTGGTCGTTCCACCAGAAATTGGGTGCTTCACCAACCATGATTGGTATCCCGATGGTGAAGTTTTGCCTGCATGATCAACGGGTCAATAAACGGGCGGAGCACTTTTAATGTGCGCTCGAGCGCTCCGCTCATATTGGTGGCCGTATCATAGGCGGCCTCGATCATTTCATAGCGTAACGGTTCATGGGTCAAAAGTGTGTTGAGCTGGACGGCAAGTTGCGTCGCATTTTCAACGACTCTTGCAGCATTATTGGCAAAAAATACGTCGAACGTATCTTTGAAATTTTCCACATGCGGGCCTGTCAATATGGCGGATCCCAAAAGTGCGGGTTCAAGCGGATTGTGCCCGCCGGTTTCCGTTAACGACTTGCCGATAAAGGATACTTTTGCAAGTTGCAAAAACACGCCCATCTCGCCGATTGTGTCCACGAGAACGATATCTGTGTCATCTGTGGGCATTTGTTTTTCACTATGCCGGACAACATTGAGGGACTTTTTAGCAAGTTCTTCCATAATCTCGTCAGCCCGTTCAGGATGACGGGGCACAATGATGGTCAAAAGATTGGGCAACCGTGTTTTTAAAGCAAGATGAACTTCGGCAGCAATATTCTCTTCGCCTTCATGGGTGGAAATGGCCGCCCAAACCAGCCGGTTATGCAGACTTTCCCGATATTGCATTAACAGATGTTTGTCGGCTGCCGGTGCAATGTCGGCTTTCAGATTTCCCGAAACAGCAACTGTTTTGACACCGAGCGCATGATATTGTTCGGCATCACTTTCGCTTTGTCCGATGGCTGCATCTATCTGTCTGAAAATATGCGAAGCGAGAGCCGACCGCTTTTGCCAGGAATGGAATGAACGGCCGGACATATGTGCATTGACCATGACTTGCGGAATATGGCGGCGCGCAAGTCCGCTAATGCGCAATGGCCAGATTTCGGATTCACAAACGAGTGCGAGATCAGGTTTCCAGTGATCAAGAAATCTTCTTATCGCGGGTTTGATGTCGAGCGGCGCGAATTGATGGATAACCCGACTGCCAAACCGGTTTTCAATGAGACTTGCAGATGTAACTGTGCCGGTTGTCAAAAGCACGTTGATATGAAGCTGCAAAATGCGCTCAATGAGGGGAACGAGTGCCAATGTTTCACCGACACTTGCTGCATGAAGCCAGATCAGCGGCCCTTCGGGACGCTTTTTATCGGTGCGCCCCATACGCTCGCGTTTGCGGTGCGGGTCTTCCTTGCCGCGTGCTGCCCTTAAAGATAGATAGAAGGGAACAAAAGGTCGGATCAAGCCACCCGCAACGCGATAAAGATATAATGCTGTTCGCGCCTTGAATTCTTTCATGATGTCCCCCGTTATTTCCCTTCCTTAAGACGTTTTTCTGCCTCGTCCGTCAGACGGTTCATAATATCGGAAAGTTCGATGCGTTTTTGCTCCATGAGGTCATCATCGGCATCTTCAGGAACATAGAATGCATCTCCCATGAGAAATATGGAATGTCCGAAAGGGAGCGGAATTACGGTTTTGTCCCATGTTTTTTCCAAAATTTTTACATGAGAAAAGGAATAAATATAAGGGACAATGGGACGGCCGGATATTTTGGCAAGCAATATGATACCTTTACCGGCTTCGCGCGCTGTTCCATGAGCAATATCAGCAATCATTGCCGCCGTTTTTCCCTCTTGCAAGGCGCGTTTTAACGTGAGAAGCGCCCTCGCACCACCTTTATCGGTATTCTGGTGCTTGGATCTCCCGCCCGAACCGCGCACGGTTTCAAGCCCGAGTTTTTCACCGACCCGTGCATTGATCTCGGCATCAGCAGAGCGCGAAAACATGGCAATGATATGTTCTTTTTTCGGGCGCAAAAACGGCCCCATAATATGACGCCCGTGCCAGAATGTAATAATGAACGGGTTATAGGCATCATGGGCCTTTTGCGGGTCATCCGAACCTTTAAGCCTTGGATTGGTCCAATAAACCAGACGCAAATAATTGGCCATAAGCGACACAACAATCGCTTTGGTTACACGGGCATTCATCAGTGGATAGCGGATTTTACGCCACAAGCGGTTCAATAAATCCGATTTTTTTTGTTTATTCTTTTCAGTCATTCAACTGTCGAACCAATCACTTTTCACGAGGCTGGCCGCAATCCTCTTATTGAAAATAATATAAGCCCGCGAAGGCATTTGAAAAGCCAGTCCGAGACCACGAAATGTCATTGTCATAATCTCCAGCCAAGATCAAGACATGGCAATCAAATGCTTTGCGAAGAATGCGAAAATGCTTCAAAAAGTGTTAAAACTATATTGGTTCGTTTCAAAATAGGCAAATATCTATTTGCTACCAGAATGTTCCGGATCGAGCAGGCGATGAAGGTGCACAATATAATAACGTTGCAAGGCATTATCGACACTTGACTGGGCTTTCGCCCGCCAGGCAGCTTCAGCAGATTTGTAATCGGGGAAGATTCCAACGATATCAAGATTATCGAGATCACGAAATTCATTGCTATCGAGATTCTTCAATTCTCCACCAAAGACCAGATGCAACAATTGTTTTGGTTCACCTGTCGCGCTCATATAGACCTCCTATTATTCTCTACCCATTCTCGAGTCGTTAAACGATTATCCCAATCGAATTTTACGGACAATATCTATCACGTTATTAAGCTTGCTGTTCGTGCCTGCAATCAAAAAATCGTGTTCAAAAGGCGCTTTTCCATAAAGCGGCTCTTTGTCGTCCATATTCTTTATCGCACCGCCACATTCCTGCAAAATAAGATCGGCAGCGGCAATATCCCAATCATGGCTGTCAGGTTTGACAAGAACGATATCGATCTTTCCTTCAGCAGCAAGTGCAATACGATAGGCAAGCGAAGGCAGGTAATGGGCAAAACTGACCTGTGATTTGAAGGTTTCCGGAAGCTTGGCTTCAAGTTTTCCTGTTGCAGAAACAACTAGTTTTCCCTCATGACTTTCCAGAAGCGGAAGCTTATTGCCATTAAGGCTTGCTCCTTTACCCCTTTCAGCTTTATAGACCGAACGGGTTGCAGGACAATCGAGAACGCCAACTTGCGAAATTCCGTCTTCTATGATTGCGACAGATACACACCAATGTTTCGAACCGGAAAGAAAACCACGTGTTCCGTCAATCGGATCAACCACAAAATATCGTTTATAGTCGCTATGCGGGCGTTCATCTCTGGTTTCTTCCGATATCCAGCCGTAATCGGGGCGAGCCTTCAATAAGAGTTCTTTGAGAACTTTATCGGCAGCAAAATCGCCTTCACTCACCGGTGAATTTCCCGGTTTGATCCAGACTTTCGGGTCATTCCCGAAATAGCTTAAAGCCGTCTTTCCCGCTTGATGGGCAGCATGGACGATAAGCTCCAGATCTTCCGAATTGGTTTTGTTATTTGCCTGCAAGGGTCATTCCTTCAATCAACAAAGTCGGGGCAGCCGTCCCATAACGGCGGTCAATATCACTTGCCGGTGTAAGATGGGCCAACATATCAATCAGATTGGAGCCCAGCGTTACTTCACTTACCGGATAAGCAAGCTCGCCATTCTCGATCCAGAAACCTGAAGCACCACGGCTATATTGACCTGTCACAAGATCGACACCATGGCCAACCAATTCGGTGACGTAAAATCCGGTTTTGATTTCTTGCATGATTTCTTCCGGCGTTTTATCGCCCGGTTCAATCGCAAAATTGGTACTTGCCGGTTGTACCGATGAAGCAGAGCGCACACCGTGACCATTGGTTTCAAGATGAAGTTCGCGGGCAACCGATGAAGATAAAAACCAGTGCTTGAGAACGCCATTTTCAATGACATTGAGTGGCGTCCCCTCGACCCCCTCGCCATCAAAAGGACGGGAAGCATTGCCGCGTTTTTTCAACGGTTGATCAGTGACCGTAATTGTCGGCTTCATAATTTGTTCGCCCATGCGGTTTTGCAACAGGCTGGTTTTGCGTGCAACGGCGGCACCATTTACCATTGAGGCAATGTGGCTTGCAATACCACGTGCCATGCGCGGCTCGAAAATAACATTGACAGTTCCGGTTTTTGGCTTTCGCGCATTTAACCGCCGAACCGCACGTTCACCGGCATTTTTCCCTATTTTAGTTGTCTTATCGAGAGCATCATGGTGAAGAGCTGTTGTATAATCATAGTCACGCTCCATTGCCGTGCCTTCACCGGCAAGTGCGCTACATGAATAGGAAAAGCGACTTGACTGATAGCTGCCACAAAAACCGTCACTGGTGACAAGAACCAGTCCGCCGCTGCCATAAGCAGAGGTTGCACCACCCGAATTGGTAACACCTTTTACCGACAATGCCGCGTTTTCAATCTCCAAGGCCTCTTCTGTCAGGCGTTTGCTGTCAGGTATAAAAGGATCATAAAGATCAAGATCTTTCGGATTTTTAACAAGAAGAGAGCGATCAGCCAAACCTTCAAAAGGGTTCTCGGGCGAAACTTTGGCCATGGCGACGGCGCGTTCGGCAAGACTTGCCGGATCAGCCGAAAGATTGGCCGAAATGCTTGCTACCCTTTTGCCGACAAAGACCCGTAACGAGAAATCATCATTTTCCGATGCTTCGGTTGATTCCACTTTACCAAGCCGTACCGATACGCTTACCGAGCGTGAGCCGATGATGACTGCATCAGCACTATCGGCGCCGGCTTTGCGTGCTGCCTCGACCAATGCCGAAGCTTTATCAATTTGGCTATTATGAACCATAGAAGATTCCTCTCGATCATTTTGTATGAGATTTTATAAAAACTTAAGCTATAAAACTCAATTCTTTTCATTGAATATAGGTAAAATCTCGGAGATCAGGCACTGAAATAAAGCCCCTCACAATTTTTTAAACTTTATGCAGAATGAACAGCAGTTTTCAGAAATATAACGGCGACTATGTTCAAAATTATAAACCGGAGATCAATTGATTTCAGTAAAATTAGTCCGGCACTCTTCGCAAAATTTATATAATCTTATGTTTTAACGCGAACATTTGCGTTTGATGCAAAAAAATAAAGCCGTATGAATGCATTTTATTAAAATGCCGACCCTTTTAGTCGAGTCGGCATTATAGAAGGGGCGATAGAGCGGCTCGTCAACAAACAGACAAAACCGGACGCTTTTCGATTTTTAGAGAATCAAAACCCGCTTGTTCAACCTTTTGACGGTCCAATGACCAATAAAGCCGGTTCCGGACGAAGCAGCTTCTCTGCGATCGCTTTGACCTGATCACGGGTTACAGCCTCGATAAGTGCGCGTCTTTGATCAATATAATCAATGGGTAATTTTTCATCCTGCAAGCCGACGAGTGTTGCAGCAATTTCCGAGGATGATCCCATATTTTGGACAGCATAAGAACCGATCACGTAACTTTTTGCATCTTCGAGTTCTTGTTCGCTCACACCTTCATCGGCCATTCTTTTGACTTCATTACGAATGGTTGCAAGGGTTTTTTGAGCTTCGCTCGAACGGGTGCCGGTAGAAATAGCCAAAGTTGCCGAATGGTCATAAAGCATCAAAGACGAGCCGACAGTATAAGCAAGGCCACGTTTTTCACGTACTTCCGAGAACAGGCGCGAGGTAAGGCCGGGCCCACCCAGAACATAATTCATCAAATAGGCAGCAAAAAAGTCCGGATCATTACGTTTGATACCGGGGTAAACAAGCATCAAGGATGTTTGTGGCAAATCATAATTGACATTTGCCATGCCACCCAGATTGAGTTTTGCTTCTTCTACTTTTTGAAGCACGGCTTTCTCTGGCAAATCGCCAAATATTTGATCAATGATTGTCGCGGCATCATCCGGTGAAACAGGGCCCACAATACCGATATGGATATTGTCTCGGGCAAACATGTTGTGATGTGCCTTGACGAGATCATCGTGATTTATACTCATCAGCGTTTCGGGTGTTCCTTCCCCGCGACGGGCATAAGGATGCTTGCCGTAGATCAAGGTTAAAAGGCGATTTTGGGCGATGGTTTTCGGGTCTTTTTCAGATGCTTTGAGTTCAGCCACCAATTGTTCACGAATACGATCAATAGCATCATCATCGAAGCGGGGCTTCTGAACAGCAAGTGCAAGCAGGTTGAAAGCCTCTTTGCGATTATCGGCGAGCACTTTCATGCTGCCGCGCATCCGGTCACGATTGACCGAAAATGCCATTTCTGCACCGAGATCATCAAGCCGCCCTTGAAAGGATTGGGAGTCAAAATCACCGGCACCTTCATCAAAAAGTCCGGTCATCAAATTTGCCAAACCTTCTTTGCCTTCCGGATCCTGTGTTGTTCCGCCACCAATAGAAAACTGGATCGAGACAACCGGCACGGTTCTGTCTTCAACGAGCCAGCCGTGGATTCCTTTTTTTGATGTCACATTTTCTATATTCAAGGCACTTGCAGTTGTTATCCCCAAACCGAGACCCAAAAAAAGCGAGAATGCGAGGATTGAAGCACAATGAAAAATATTCGATTTCTTGTTCATAGCAATCCTCATTTGTTTTTCTTCTTTTGATTGACATTCGCGGATGTTCCTTCGCCAGCCGGAGGTAACAAATAGCTGGTAACGCTTTTGTCGGGATCAAGATAGCGATTGGCGACCGCTTTTATATCATCTGTTGTCACTTCTTTCAGTCTATCGGGCCAATGCGTTACATCTTCAATTGTCATCCCGACCGAAAGGGAACTACCGTAAATTTGCGCGAGACCGGAAGGGCTGTCCAGTGAAAAAATCATATTCTTGATAAAGCGGTTGCGTGCCTGATCAAGTTCGGATTTTGTCACACCATTTTTCCGGATTTCGGCAAGTTCATGAGCAATTTGTTCTTGAACATCGCTGAGACTTGCGTCTCCCCGAGGCATTCCATAGAGGTAAAATACCCCGTCGTCGACTGCATTGCCGCTATAATTTGCTCCCACTGACGCAGCCGAACCGGTTTTTACAACCAATGACTGATAGAGCCGTCCACGCGGTGCACCACCGAGAATCTCGCCAAGCAAATCGAGTGCTTCAGCCTCTTTTTTGTCTTTTGCATTGTGATAGGAAGGAACCACCCACATTTTTTGGAAACTTGGCTCGGTGACACGCGGATCATGCATTGTCACAGTGCGCAGGGTTTGCTTTTCAGGCTCCTGCGGGCGAATACGCGGACCAATTTGCGAACGGACAGGTAGTTTCCCGTAGATCTCTGTCGCGAGTTCACGCGCTTTCTCGGCTGTAACATCGCCGGAAATAATGAGCGTCGCATTGTTCGGGGTATAATATTTGTTATAGAAAGCGATCGCGTCATCGCGTGTCAGCTTTTCCATTTCCTGTTTCCAGCCGATCACCGGATTATGGTAGGGGCTGTTCATAAATAATGTTGCCCGCGTTTCCTCGGCAAGCATTGCATCCGGATTATTATCGGTACGCATGCGCCGTTCTTCAATGATCACGTTTCTTTCCGGTGCTATCACTTCGTCTGTCAAAACCAGATTTTCCATCCGGTCTGCTTCGAATTCCATAATTGTTTCGAGATAATCGGAAGCAACGCTCTGATAGTAACCGGTGTAATCATAATAGGTGAAAGCGTTTTCTTCGCCGCCGATTTTGGCAATGAATTTAGAAAATTCGCCATCTTTATGATTTGCTGTGCCTTTGAACATCAAATGTTCAAGAAAGTGGGCAATGCCGGTATGCCCTTTCGGTTCGTCGGCAGAACCGACATGGTACCAGATCATTTGTGTGACAACCGGTGCACGATGATTTTCAATCACGACAACTTGAAGGCCATTTTTCAAGGTGAAGCTTTGTGTCGGGCCCGATTTTGTGATTTCCGGAAGATCCGGAGTGGTTGAAGTTGTCATTTGTGACTCTGTCGGGGTTTTCTCGCTCGTTTCCTCTGCATAAAGAGGAAAAAGCGCGCTCGTAGATAAAAGAGCGCCAAACGTCGCTTTCAAAAACGTTTTTCTCATCAATTCAGGCACAGGCAAATCCTCTCGGGAATGTATAATCACAATTGTAACATATATATATAAATAATTGTGCCACCATAATGGCGCTCGTCGTCAAGCTTAAATATGTCGGGTAAGCGAATTGTGGCTTCTTTTGTCTCTTCAAGCACAAAGAGCGCATTGTTTTTTACCCATTGCCCTTCGATAGCGGCGTTAAAAGCTTTTTCTCCAAGTTCATGCCCGTAAGGCGGGTCAGCAAAAACAACGTCGAAGGGTTGCATTGTTCCGATCCGCCCTAAACGGGTTGCATCACGGCGCAATAGTCGGGTAACACCTTGTAATCCGAAGGCTTCTATATTTTCATGGATTAATCCGCGCCCCTCGACCGACTGTTCGACAAAAGTGCATGTTTCGGCACCGCGCGAAAGTGCTTCTATGCCGAGCGCACCGGTTCCTGAAAAGAGATCAAGCACGCGTTTGCCATTCCAGAAATTTTCTTGCCGCGCTCCCAGAATATTGAACAGGCTTTCACGCGTGCGATCTGTTGTCGGACGGATGGCCTGTCCGGCGGGCGTTGCAAGATGACGTCCGGAAAACTTACCGCCGACGACCCGCACTTGATCCTCCATTTGGGCGACTGGAACGTTCTCCACCGGAACGTTCTCTAGCAGAACGTCCATTTCCTTTTGCACCGCCCTTACGATCTAGAAATTTACCTGCTTTTTCGGGCTTACCGGTAAAAGCTTTCTTCCCGTTGCGGCCGTCTCTTGAAGAAAATGGTTTTTCGGAACGGTTGCCGGAAAAATGTGTTGATCTTTTCTGGTCCTGTCCATCCCCATTTTTCTTCCCGTAATGACGGCGCGGAAAGTCAAATCCACCTTCACGATTTTCCGAAGAATTGCGATAGTTTTTTCGAGGACGATCGAACTTCCGTTCAGGGGCGTCAAATTCCCGCTTTTCGGAAAATTGCCGCTCTGTATTATATTTTCTTAAAGGTCTTTCGCCAGTTCCCCCTGAATGATGCTGAAACTCTTTCTTTCCACCTTCAAAACCACGGTCGTGACCGTAGCCTGACCGCTCTTTTGTCGATCCGGCATAATTTCCGGTTTTTTTATAACCCCGATTTTTTCTATCGCCCCGTGGCGCATCATAGTCTTCTAGCGAGCGGTCTTTCCGGAATTTCTGTTTGAAATCGGGTTGGCGCGCCGATTTGTCGAAATGTTTCTCACGGTGGTTGAAATGTGTGTCGCTTTCCCCTTGTGAAGCGCGATGCGGATGACGGCGAGCGGCTCTCTCTTCAAAGCCGGTATCATTTCTTTCCTCTTCGTCTCTCATGCGCCAGAATTTTTTATGCGCGGTTTGAGGACGGGCGCCGGGAGCCATCCAGACATTGGCGCTACGCAATCGTTGGGGTTCTGCTTCAGGCTTTTTCTCGAAAGCTTTTTTAAGCGGTGCAAATTTACTGCCGAATTTACCGCCCCGTTTATTGAAACTGTCCGGCCTTGTTGAAAGCTGGTCACGGCCACGTTCGGCAAAATCGGCTTTTTTCCAGCGTCTGTTAAAACGGGGTGCTTCCGGCGTTGAAGAAATCCAGCCATCGTCCGAAACGGCCGGTTTTTCACGCGGCTTTTGTTCTCCAACAACAGGGGAATTGGAAAAAGGCTTCAAAATCGGCAAATCGAAATCGGCATTGGCCTCTTCGATAAGGCGTTCACCCAACTGGTCGCGCAGTGTCCGGCCTTTGAGTTCCCGCACAGCACCTTCTTCAAGATCGGCAAGTTGAAAGGGGCCGAACGAAATGCGGATAAGGCGCGTGACAGTCAAGCCCAGAGCGCCCAGAATATTCTTGACCTCGCGGTTTTTACCTTCTCTTAAAGCCACTGTCAGCCAGACATTCGTTCCTTGTTCGCGTTCAAGTGTTGCTTCTACAGCACCGTAAAAAATACCGTCTATGGCAATACCATCTTTCAATTTATCAAGATCGGCTTGTGTTACTTTGCCATGTGCACGGACACGATATTTGCGCACCCATCCGGTCGAAGGTAATTCAAGAACCCGTGCAAGCCCCCCGTCATTGGTGAGGAGCAACAAACCTTCGGTGTTGATATCGAGCCTTCCAACGGAAAGTACGCGTGGCATTCCCTCCGGCAGGCTATCAAATACAGTAGGGCGACCTTCCGGATCGCGGTTGGTTGTCACCAGTCCTGCGCGTTTATGGTAAAGCCAGACGCGGGTGCGCTCAATGGGGGGCAAAGGCTTGCCGTCAACAGTAATTGCATCGGTGCGTTTGACATTGAATGCGGGACTATCGAGAACCTTGCCATTAACCGCAATACGACCGGCGGCTATCATAGTTTCTGCGTCCCGCCGCGAGGCTATTCCGGCACGCGCCAGCCTTTTGGCAATGCGTTCACTGCCATCACCTTCGTCACCGGTTTTAACCTTCGAGGTTTTTGTGTCTTTTTTCCCGCGTGGGTCGAATTTATTTCTTGTGTCCCCCCGGTCGTTTTGCGGTTTCTTATTGCCGCGATCATATGTCATCTCACATTATCCTTTAGAAGCACCGGGGCGCATTGTTAATTTTTTACCGCTCTAGCTTATTTTTTTCTGATATGGAATCTCTTTCGTCAGTTGTTTTTGATAAACTGTCATAAATGACACAAACGGCGGATAAAATCCAATTGTTCCGGCTCTTCAAAATAATTGAAAGGCAAAAATGACAAAAACGCCAATGGAAATAGCACTTGAAGAGGCAATTTCGGCAAATGCCAATGACGAAGTGCCAGTTGGCGCCGTTATTGTCAAGGACGGTCAAGTGATCGCCAAGGCTTCCAATCTCACGCATAAAAAGTTTGATCCGACAGGTCACGCGGAAATGCGGGTTATTCGCATGGCTTGCGAGGCACTTCAAAGCGAGCGATTGGTTGATTGCGACCTTTATGTGACTTTGGAGCCCTGTACAATGTGCGCGGCTGCCATATCTTTTGCCCGTATCAGAAGACTTTATTATGCTGCAAGCGACGAAAAAGGTGGTGCGGTTGAACATGGTGTCCACTTTTATAGCCAGCCGACATGTCATCATCATCCGGAAGTTTATTCCGGCTTGGGCGAAAGACAGGCTTCCCGGTTGCTCAAAAATTTTTTTGCTGGAAAAAGAGAAGAATGATGAAAACAGTAACATTCCCGAATGGTTCGATTGTACCGGCTTTAGGACAGGGTACATGGGGTATGGGAGAGGGGATTTCTCCCGAAGACATTGAAGCTGATTCTCTGCGTGCCGGCCTTGATCTCGGACTGAAGCTCATTGATACGGCTGAAATGTATGGAAATGGTGGTTCCGAAAGAGTGGTTGGTAAAGCACTTGTCGGGCGACGTGACGATGCCTTTGTTGTTTCAAAAGTTTTGCCAAGCCATGCTTCGCGAACAGGTACAATAGAAGCATGTGAACGCAGCCTTAAAAATCTGAAAATTGAACAAATCGACCTTTATCTTCTTCATTGGCAAAGCAGTGTTCCTTTGAGCGAAACCGTGGAAGCTCTGGAAAAACTTGTTACACAAGGCAAAATCGGTGCATGGGGGGTTAGCAATTTCGACACCGCACTCATGCAAAACCTTGCTGAAATAGCAAAAAAAGGACACATTGCGACCAACCAGATACTTTATAACTTGTCACGTCGCGGGCCTGAATTCGATCTTATCCCATGGTGTGAAAATCATAATATTCCGGTCATGGCCTATGCACCGATCGAGCAGGGCCGTATGATGAAAAACCGTGATCTTATGAACCTTGCGGGAAAGCTCAATGTTGCACCATCGGTTCTGGCTCTTGCATGGGTTATTCGCAATCCGCTGATGATTGCCATTCCGAAAACCTCGTCAATTAAACATTTGCGTGAAAACGCCAAAGCGCTGGCGATCACACTTGATCACGAGGTTCTGCAAGCTCTCGATGAAATATTTTTGCCACCGACACGAAAACAGCCGCTTGAGGTTATTTGATAAAAGTAAAGTTCGAGAGTCGAAAGCTTTTCAATTCGGTATCGGCTCGACTATTGCGTCACCGAGTTTGGAGTTTTTCACATTGTCGATTGAACATGTGATGAGAGAAGTCAATTTAACATGCGATGAAACGGGCAATATGACTTGTGACGGGGGAGAGTAAGACGCCATGAAAAGAATAACGGAATAACTTCGTCCTTGCTTCAGCCGGTAAACGAATTGTCTTTATGGCCTTCAAATAAATAAAATCGAACTTTCCCCTATCGGGAAACGACCGGAGTGTCTCGACAAAAGAATAAAGATTTCAGGAACAGGGGCAGCCTTTATATTTAGAAAGGCCACCAGCTCTTTTTGCCAGAGCTTTCTTTGAGTGCTTTTTTCCTCTCGCGCTCTTTTTTCGCTTCATCCTCGCCTTTATCTCCAACGGGTGCGGATGCAGCCGGTTGACGATAACTCAAAGGCGGTTCGCTTAAATATTTACGTGTGGTTGGAGAGCCGCCTTCATTTTCTTTTTTGCGGCGTAAATATTCGGCACGTTGTTCCTTATCGTTATTGACTTGCTCGTTGCGGTGAATACCGTCAAGCCATTCCGTCGATCCGGTAGGTTTTGTTTCTTTGCCACTATCGGGAACAATCGGGGAAACATAATTTGGATTGTTCTGGTTCGCCGTTGCTTCGTCGCGCAATCTCTGCCGCTTCTGTTCCGGCGATTCTGGCCAATCCGGTGTTCCGGTCTGGGCGACGTTGGTTTGCGGTTGTGGCAGGACACCTTTTGTGCCGGGAGCCGGACGGACAAGCTCCGGACGCGGCTTGGTGTCAACCTGATTTTTATTGGTGTTGGATCTGATTGAAGCAATATTCGAAAAATCGTCAATCAGTTGCTTTCCGGTGGATTTGTCTGTTCCGTAAGTTGGGCTGGAAACACCACATCCTGTCAGCATAAGACCGGCCGTAACCATACTCGATACAATAAATGCTACTTCGCGTTTCTTCACTGCTAATCCGTTTTCCCGGCTGTGCCGCCAAAAATTGCTTTCACCATTCCACCCTGAGGCGGATAACAACCATGATTTTGTGCCGTTCATTAGCACCTATAGTCCATTTCCATATCATGACATATGCCTCTACGGCAATCCCCAGCAACCAGGAAGTAGTGAAGTTCACTCAAGAGACAATCTTCACTGGCAAAGTGGAAAACTTTGCCAGTGTTTTTTTACTGAGATCAGATTTTTCCAAGTGCATGGAGTTCATGTAATGCGGCGGCATCACGTGCTGACACATCCGGATATTCGGGATCACTTCCGACATCCTGTGTATAGCGCCATGAACGCGCACATTTTTTACCGTCAGCTCTATGAAATTCGACAGCAACGCCTTTGACATCATCTAGCTTGAAAGCATTTTCCGGAGCTTCAGCATTGGTAATGACAATATCGCTGGTTATCGCAATTTCTGCCATATCCATGCCTTCAACCGCTTCCAATAAATCAAGGTCGGAAATATAGACAACGGGTGCTGCTTCCAAAGAGGAGCCGATATGTTTTTCGGCTCTTTCAAGTTCGAGAGCGCCCGTTACCACTTTACGTACCTGACGGATTTTGCGCCACCTTTCGCTCAGTTCGGTATCGCACCAGCTATCCGGCGTCTTGCGGAACTGTTCGAAGTGAACCGATTTGCTTTCCGGATGCCGTTCCAGCCAGGCTTCTTCCATTGTGAACGGCAACATCGGTGCAAGCCATGTGACCATGCGTTCAAAAATCTCGCGGACAACATGGATTGCGGATTTGCGTTTTATAGAAGAAGGCGCATCGCAATAAAGCGAATCTTTCCGGATATCGAAATAGAAAGCCGAGAGGTCAACGATTGAAAAATCAAGCAATGCACGGGTAATGCGTTTGAAATCGAAACCGTCATAAGCCTCGTTGACAAGCTTGTCCAATTCATAAAGCCTATGTAGCATGAACTTTTCAAGGTCCGGCATATCTTCATAAGCAATATTTTCGCCCTCGTCATAGGCAAGCGTACCAAGCATCCAGCGAATAACATTGCGGAGCTTCCGATAAGAATCGACATTGGTCTGGATAATATTTCTTCCCAGACGCTGATCTTCCCAATAATCGGTTGTCATAACCCAAAGGCGCAAAATATCGGCACCCGAACTATTGATGACATCTTGAGGAGCTACGGTATTCCCCAACGATTTCGACATTTTCTTGCCGTGTTCGTCGAGCGTAAATCCGTGCGTCAAAACAGTATTATAGGGCGCTCTTCCGCGCGTTCCGCAGCTTTCCAGCATCGAAGAATGGAACCATCCGCGGTGTTGATCGGAACCTTCAAGATAAAGATCGGCTGGCCATTTCAAATCGGGGCGGTCTTCAAGTGTAAAGACATGCGTGCAGCCCGAATCGAACCAGACATCAAGAATGTCATGAACCGGCTGCCAATCTTCTTTTGCATGTTCACCCAGAAAACGCTCTCTCGCACCTTCCTTGAACCAGGCGTCAGCACCTTCTTTTTCGAAAGCATCGACAATGCGCTTGTTGACAGCCTCATCTTTCAGAATTTCACCGTTTTCTTTAACGAAAATCGCAATGGGAACACCCCAGGCGCGTTGACGGGATAATACCCAGTCAGGACGATCTTCCATCATAGCACCAATACGGTTCTGTCCTGCCGACGGTACAAAACGTGTATCCTGAACGGCTTTGAGGGCGCGTTCGCGCAATGTGGTTCCGTCAGAGAGTTTCTTGTCCATATAGACAAACCATTGCGGCGTGTTGCGGAAGATAACAGGCTTTTTCGAGCGCCAACTATGCGGGTATGAGTGCTTGATACGCCCGCGGGCAAAGAGCATGTCTTTTTCAATCAACAGGGCGATAACGGATTTATTGGCATCACCGTATTTACCGTTGTCATCAATAACACGCGAAGCACCACCTTCGCGATCGGGGCCGAAGCCGGGAGCATCCTTGGTGTAATAACCGGCGTCATCAACAGGAAATGGAATTGATGAATCGATTCCGAGCGCTTCGATTTTTCCTTTATTGGCAATCCATGCCTCAAAGTCTTCACGCCCATGGCTTGGCGCTGTATGGACAAAACCGGTACCGGAATCGGCTGTTACATGGTCGCCATCGAGTAGCGGAACTTTGAAGGCGTAATCATTGGCAAAACCTTTGAGCGGATGCGAAAGCAACATCGTATCAAGCTCCGAAGGGTTCAAAGAGCGAAGCTTTCTGAAAGTCAATTTTGCTTTTTTTGCACTTTCTTCAGCCAGCGCTTCAGCAAAGATCAGTTTTTCACCGGGCTTCGGACCATAATCATTTTCAGCGTCCACAACCTGATAAAGCCCATAAGGAATACGCGAAGAATAGGCAACAGCGCGGTTACCGGGAATTGTCCACGGTGTGGTTGTCCAGATGACGACGAAAGCCCCTGACAAATCATCGGCCTTGGCTTTCAGAACCGGAAATTTTACCCAGATTGTATCAGATTCAACATCGTGATATTCGACCTCTGCTTCTGCCAAAGCGGTTCTTTCAACGACCGACCACATAACGGGTTTGGAACCGCGATAAAGCTGGTCGGACATGGCAAATTTCATCAATTCACCGGCAATACGTGCCTCCGCATGGAAGGCCATGGTTGTATAGGGATTTTTGAAATCGCCGATAATGCCAAGCCGTTTGAATTCTTCCGACTGGATTTTGACCCAATGTTTGGCAAATTCCCGACATTCCTGACGGAATTCGTTAATCGGAATATCGTCTTTATTCTTGCCCTTTGCCCGATATTTTTCTTCGATCTTCCATTCGATAGGCAGCCCATGGCAATCCCAGCCGGGTACATAATTGGCATTATAGCCACGCATCTGGAAAGACCGGACGATGGTATCTTTCAAGATCTTGTTCAACGCATGCCCGATATGAATGTCACCATTGGCATAAGGAGGACCATCATGCAAAACATAAAGGGGACGATCAACTGCCTGTTTGCGTAGCGCGCCATAGAGATCCATCTCTTCCCAACGTTTGACAATTTCCGGCTCTTTTTGGGGAAGGCCGGCACGCATCGGAAAGTCTGTTTTAGGCAGATAAAGGGTTTTTGAATAATCCATGGCTTGGTCTTTATTTGACATGTTAAAAATTCCTGTAGGCGTTACTCTTTTGCAATCATTGAACTCCCGACCTTCCATACCATTGCAGTATTCAAGCAAGGGCGAAGATCGGGCTAATAATTCGTAACGTTATCAGGTCAGGGTCATATACACTCATGATGCATGGCTTTATCATGAGATGAAACAGAAAGAAAACTGAAAAATCGAGAAAAAGAAAAGGCCCCGTAAAATACGGAGCCTTTTCAAAATAAAGTTCGTTTAAATTAGAACTTGTAAGCAACACCAACGCGGAAATCGTTGGTCTTGTAGTCAACATTGTACTTGACGTTGTTCTTGCTGTAGTCTTCGTCACCGAAGTCGGTGTAACGATATTCAGCACGAAGGATGATGTGGTCTGTCATAGCATAGTCGAAACCAGCGCCGATTGTCCAACCGACGAGTGTATCACTATCTGAATAACCAGCCTGTGTTTTACCGGCAGCATCTTTTACGCGGAAGTTCGAATCAACCTTGGCGTAAGCAACACCACCAGCAATGTAAGGCATCCAGCGATCAACTGCATAACCAACGCGAGCACGGGTAGAACCAGCCCACTGTTCTTTCAACTTGCCATTGAGAGAACCTGTTGTGCCGTCAATGTATGTTACAGAACGCTTGTCGCTCTCGTCCATGTCGCCCCATACCCAGTCGGTATCGGCACCGATGACAATATTGTTGCCGAGGTCATAGTTATAACCGGCATAGATGCCACCGATGAAGCCTGACGGATCGGGCGAGAAACCCTGTCTACGGCTCCATACGTCGCCCTGACCCTTGTATTTACCATGAAGGTCTGTATCTGACCAGGAACCACCGATCTGAGCACCAGCGTAGAAACCGGTCCAAGAGAAAGCCGGAGCTGCAACAACAGGAGCCGGCTCCTGATTTGCTACAACGTCAGCAGCTTGTGCTGAAGAAGCTGCTGCAAGAGCAGCTGCAGAAGCAGCAATAAGATATCTAATTTTCATTTTTATTCTCCAATGCAATATAATGCCGTCTGAACCTATATAGTTTATCCGGATAAGAATTGCTGTAGCACGAAAGACACACCTCACAAAAACCGAAAGAAAAACCTCAATAAATTGTGAAAGTGCTTGAAAATGCAGCAATAATGACCGTCATTTTGGCAGAAAAAGCGCCACAAATCCCGTTTGACAAAGACTCAAGAACGCTCCACACGAAAATGATTCGTTATTCGACTGCTTTTTGAACAAGCAATTCTTATGCCCGATATCCTTAGATGTCAAAGACATTGCCGGATGCCATATCAGGCTTTGTCATGTTTATAAAGCATATTCGAATGTTATATAAAAAAGCCCCACAGTTTTCTGCGGGGCTTCTTTTTTCAATTCTTTAAAAAGAATTAGAACTTGTAGGCAACGCCAACGCGTACATCGTTGGTCTTGTAATCTACATTATATTTGAAGTCTTTGTTGCCGAAGTCCTTGTCGCCGAAGTCGGTGTAACGATATTCAGCACGAAGGATGATGTGGTCGGTCATGGCATAATCGACGCCGGCACCCAGAGTATAGCCGGTCAAAGTATCGCTATCATTGACCTTGCTCTTAAGAGCACCCGAGAATTTTGCGTCCGAGTCGATCTTGGCATAAGCAACACCGCCAGCAAAATAAGGCATCCAGCGATCCATCGAGTAGCCGATACGAGCACGGGTTGATCCGGCCCATTTCTCTTTGATCTTGCCGCTGATCTTAAATTCTTTGCCCGGTTGATCTTTTTGGTAGGTCTTGCTGTCGCTTTCGTCCATATCGCCCCATACCCAATCGGTATCGGCACCAATTACGATGTTGTTGCCAAGATCATAGTTGTAACCGGCATAAAGACCACCGATGAAACCTGACGGATCCGGCGAGAAGGATTTACTGCGACCGGCAAAGCCGTCTGCATTGCTATGGCCTGTGATCTTCTGGTCTGTGTCAGACCATGAACCACCGATCTGACCACCAGCAAAGAAGCCGGTCCAGGAGAAAGCAGGAGCGGCAACAACCGGAGCCGGTTCCTGATTCATGACAACGTCAGCAGCCTGTGCGCTGGAAGCAGCGGTTAAAGCCAAAGCCGAAGCAGCAACGAGATATTTTATTTTCATTTGTTAACTCCACGCGAAATGTATTGCGATTGAGTTGAATATAGTTTGTGTGGTTACAAAGTCTGTAACAAAAATGTCACAGCAAGTCGAATGAGCATTTTTTTAGGGCTTTTAAGTCAAAAGCTCTTCAGTATGGTAAACAAACTATAAAAAAACGCCGGAAAACCGGCGTTTTGTAATTTAAAACTATGAATAGCGAATCAACTATGGGCGAAAATATCGACTTCTGGAAAGCCGATAAGATCAAGTTCCGACCGTGATGGCAGAAACTCGAAACACGATTTCGCCACACTCTCGCGTCCGTCCCTGATCAACCTTGCCGAAAGTATTTCCTTCAACCGGTGCAGATAAAGAACATCCGTTGCGGCATATTCAACCTGTGCCGGTGAAAGCTCGTCAGCACCCCAGTCGGAGGACTGCTGTTGTTTGGAGATATTGATCTCCAGAAGTTCGGCGACCAGATCTTTCAAACCATGCCGGTCTGTATAAGTCCGGGTGAGTTTCGAGGCTATTTTTGTACAAAAAACCGGTCTCGGCATGACGCCGAATGTCAAAGCCAATACAGCAAGGTCAAAACGCCCGAAGTGGAATATCTTGGTAATATCCGGATCTCTAAGGATTTTTACAAGATTGGGCGCTGTCTTTTGCCCTTTGGCAATCTGTATAACATCGGCCGTGCCATCTCCTGGAGAAATCTGGACGACACAGAGCCGGTCGCGATGCGGTTGCAGTCCTAAAGTTTCAGTGTCAATGGCAACTTCCTTGACATTATAATGTTTCAGGTCAGGCAAATCACCTTTGTGAACACGTATTTTAGCCATTCTTATTATCCTATTTGTTACTCAAGGCAGTTAGAATTCTTGCCCAGGATCGCTGCCCTTTATGGAATGATTTAAGATTATATTTTTCATTCGGCGAATGGATGCGATCATCATCCAACCCAAAACCGACAAGCAGCGATTCCATACCAAGGAAAGACTGGAAATCGCCGACAATCGGAATCGAGCCACCCATGGCTGCAAGAATAGTCGGTTTGTTCCATTCTTCTGTTAAAGCTTTCTTGGCGAGTTGGACAAGGGGCGAATCATAGGCCAGTTCGATTGCTGGCGAAGCCCCATGATCTTTGAATTCGACAGAGCAGTCAGCCGGAATTTGCGAGCGAACATAATCACGGAATGATTTTCTGATTTTTTCCGGATCCTGTTTGTGAACAAGTCTGAAAGAAATTTTTGCACTGGCTTTGGCAGCAATCACTGTCTTGAAGCCTTCGCCTTCATAGCCACCGCTGATTCCATTGACCTCGGCGGTCGGTCTTGCCCAAACGAGTTCGAGGACGGAACGCCCTTTTTCGCCTGCCGGAATCGATAAGCCGACAGGTCCTAAAAATTCTTTAGGACCACGATTGAGTGCATTCCAGGATTTCAATACAGCTTCCGGCGTTTCTTCAACCCCGTCATAGAATCCTTTAAGGGTTACATGGCCGTTTTCATCGTGTAGGCCGGCAATAATTTTTGCAAGAATTTGAATAGGATTTGCAGCAGCCCCGCCAAAATGACCGGAATGAAGATCGCGATCGGCACCATGGATAATGATTTCGTCACTCACCATGCCTCTTAATGCAATGGATATGGACGGTGTATTGGCATCCCACATGCTGGTATCACAAACCAGAGCATAATCGGCTTTCAACTCGTCTTTATGGGCATGTAAAAACGGTTGGAGTGAAGGAGAGCCGGATTCTTCTTCCCCCTCGAACAGAATTGTGATCGCAATCGGAAGGGTACCGGTTTCCTTCTTGAAAGCACGGCAAGCCTCGACGAAGGTCATAAGCTGTCCCTTGTCATCACCGGCGCCGCGCGCAGCAATAACCTTTTCACTGTTTAATTGTTTTATTTTCGGGTCAAAGGGATCATCTTCCCAAAGGTTTAGGGGGTCAACCGGCTGTACATCATAGTGACCATAAAACAGAACATGGGGTGCATCTTTTGTCGGACCCGGATGATAGGCGACAACCATAGGATTGCCTGTGGTATCGCGGCGCGAAGCTTCAAAACCGATTGATTTCAAATCATTGACCAGCCAATCGGCAGCTTTGCGACAATCCTCTTTATATTTGGGATCAGTGGAAATAGAGGGAATACGTAAAAGTTCGAAAAGATGTTCGAGACTATTATCAAGATTTGAATCAAGACGGGATAAAACTTTGTCAAGCATGGAGTGCACCTGCGGTTTGTTGATTGGAAAACAACTTTAAGCCTCTTAAGCCGTTTTGCAAGTTGTTAACATTATTTTTGGCGTGTTCACGTCGCTCCTCTTATAGTCGATACGGATATTTTCTGCATTTACAACTTTCCGGCATTATGTTTGACAATGGGGGCAATAAAAACTCGAACGACCGGATTGGACAATCCGTTTTATTGGGTTTCCGCATTGGAGACACGGTTCTCCTTCACGACCATAGACCGAAAAATGGTGTTGGAAATAACCGAGAGAACCATCTGCATGGATGTAATCGCGAAAGGAGGAGCCACCTACTTCTATCGCCTTGTTGATAACATCACGGATATTTTGTGCAAGCAATTCCGATTTTTGTCGCGCTACTGATGATTTTTTCCCGAGTGTTAATGATTTCCGTTTCGGAGAAAGGTGACTTCGCCATAAGGCCTCGCAGACATAAATATTTCCAAGTCCGGCAATGATTGTCTGATCAAGAAGTGCGGCTTTAAGTGGGGCTTCCTTGTTGCGCAGAATCTCGTTAAGATAGGCACCTGAAAGACTGTTTCCGGTTGGTTCCGGCCCCAGATGAGCCAATAATTTATGGTGTTCAAGGTCAGCCGTTTTTGTCAACAGCATAAAGCCGAAACGGCGTGGATCATTATAGACGGCATGTAAAAGCTCGCCGTTTTCTGTTCTGATATCCATTTCAAAATGGTCATGTGCGGCAAGCTTGTTTTTTTCATGATAATAGGAACCAAGTGTTCTATTTTCGACCCGCCAGGAACCCGACATACCTAAATGGCTTATGATTGTTTCCCCATTATCAAGATAGATAAGCAGATATTTTGCCCGCCGTCCGAGGCTGATAATTTCACGCCCCGTAAGACGGGATTGGAAATTTTCCGGAAATGGAAAACGTAAATCCGGCCGGTTTTGCTTAACTTTTATTATTTTTGCATGGGTGAAACTTGGTTCGAGACCACGTTTGACAGTTTCAACTTCAGGAAGTTCAGGCATATCCGATTGTTCTTGGGTTCTAAGCGGGAATTTGTTTCAACCGCTCCGGTTCAGGCATATAACATTGTTTTTCTACAAAATAATCGTTGTGAAAGCCGATTTTAAGGTAAGACAAAAAATTTTCTCACGAAAAAAAGAATTTTGTAAATGACGGAATGTCATTTTTTATTGAACAATAAATCATAAATTTTTTAAAATTTTCATCGGATGATGGTTTAGTAGATATGCCATCATTAAAGCGGTTCATGAAAAATCGGGTTATTAAATAATATCCCTTTAATATGGATGATTGAATTGGCCAATTAACCAATTGGTAACCTTTTTCTGTCAATTTCTAATTACAAATAAATGTTATCATCTTGAAAAACAGAGATAACAACCACAGATAAGGCTTGACAACGCGATGATTGACCACGGATGTACTGGCAGTCAACGCATAACGGAAGGTCGGGTTTTTCCCCGGCCTTTTTGTTGTTTTTAGTCATGTTAAAACGGATTTCGAATTTTTAGCAAAAAACGAAATCCGTATTTTCAAATCGGGTTGTTCAAAAAAATGGGCGTAATTACGCCCATTCGCCTTTCCTGAAAACCGGAACTTTTTTCCCGTCAGCAGTGATGCCGTCAATATCGATTTCTCCGGACCCGATCATCCAGTCGATATGAATAAGGCTTTTATTACCCCCCTGTTTTTCGATTTGCTCTTTAGAAAGTGCGGCTCCTTTCAGGAAGCATTTCGAATAGCACTGCCCAAGGGCAATATGGCAGGCGGCATTTTCATCAAACAATGTATTATAGAACAACAGACCGCTTGCAGAAATCGGCGACGAATTGGGAACGAGAGCAACTTCGCCCAAATGGCGGGCTCCTTCATCGGTATCCAATATCTGCTGCAATACTTTTTCGCCTTTTGAAGCGTGTGCTTCGACAATGCGCCCTTTTTCAAAACGGACTTTGATTTTGTCAATCAATGTTCCTTGATAGGATAGGGGCTTTGTCGAGCTTACATAACCTTCAACACGGTGGGCGTGAGGCGTTGTGAAAACTTCTTCAGTCGGAATATTCGGGTTGCAGATAACACCATTTTTTGCTTTCGAAGCGCCACCTTGCCATTCGTGGCCATCAGCAAGGCCGATGGTCAAATCTGTTCCGGGACCACTATAATGGAGAGCGGAAAAGCGCTGGTCGTTTAGCCATTTTGCATGTTTTTTCAAATTGGCATTATGATCTTTCCATGCGCCGATTGCATCTGGTTTATCAACACGGGAAGCAGCAAATATTGCGTCGGCAAGTTTTTTTGTCGCCTCGATGATTGGTAAATCCGGAAAAACCACAGCCGCCCATGACGGATTGGGATAGGAAACAATATTCCAGTTAATATCAAAGCCCGCAATTTTTTCGAGCGCCGGTTGATAGGCAAGAGATGTAGCCTTATTGACCCGTGAAACTTTCGCAGGGTCTTCGTTAGCAAGAAGCGACGGATTATCTCCGGCAATAGCAAGTCGTGCTGCCCCGTTTGCATAGGCTCTTGCCATACCTTCATAAAGCCAGTTTGCGGCCTTGTCGAAACTCTTGTCATGAGCATCTTTGAAACGGCCAAGCGTCATTTCTTCATCACTGAAAATAGGGGTAACGACACCGGCACCGGCTTTATAAGCGTGATGGGCAATCCGGCGTACGAGTGGAAGTGCAGCAAGCGGGCTTGTGAGAACGAGATCTTGACCTTTCTGCAGGTTGAGACCGACCTTGACAGCCACTTCTGCGAGCCGGTCAAGTTTTTGAGGATCGATAACAGATTGGTCTTCATTCATTGCGAGGTTTTCCTTTTAAAATTAAAAATCGCGAAACAACGTGTTTTTCGAGCAAATGATAATAGTTTTACCCGCTATGTCAAAGCGACTTTGGAAACATAGAGACAGGAAAAACGGGAAAATCGGAGCAATGCTTGGCAGGACTTTTAAATCATTGGTGGTATTTGAATTTTTCGATAGACATCACAGTTTTTCATTCATTAATATCTTTCCTTGAAAAATATTTTAAGAAAACCAGAGGGAGAATAATGTGAAACAGGATATATTGGTACTAAGTCCGCTTGAAGAGCGTCAAATGAAAGACATCGACAAGCGTTATCAGTTGTTGCGCGCCGATCTTGCAAAAGATAGGGCCGATTTTATTGATAAACATGCACAAAATTGTCGTGCGGTCATCAGCACAGGCAATATTGTTTTTGACAAAAATCTGATTTCGAAATTGCCTCAGGTCGGGCTTGTCGCCTGTGTGACAGCCGGGTTTGATCAGGTTAATCTCAAGGATTTGAAAGAGCATAAAATCCATTTAACCAATACGCCGGATGTATTAACCGATGACGTTGCCGATGTCGCATTGATGTTGATGCTAGCCGCCCGTCGCAGGCTTGTTTTTGGCGATCATTATGTGCGTTCGGGTGAGTGGGCCAAGAAAGGCCCGATGCCGCTCACAGAAACAACGGCCGGAAAACGCGCCGGTGTCGTCGGACTAGGACGGATAGGACACGCTATTGCCAAACGATTTGAAAGTTGCGGGCTAACAATCGGCTATTACGGTCGCCATAAAAAACCGGATATTGATTATCAGTTTTTCCCCTCGCTCGTCGAACTTGCCAAGTGGTCGGATATTCTGGTTGTTGCAGTAACAGGCGGCAAGGAAACCGAGAAGCTCATTTCCAAAGAGGTTATTGCAGCACTTGGAAACCGCGGTTCCCTTATCAATATCTCTCGCGGCACGGTTATCGACGAAGATGCCATGATTAAAGCCTTGCAAAGCAAAGAATTGGAAACGGCCGGTCTTGATGTCTATCTTAACGAGCCGAATATAAATCCGGCATTCTATAAGCTCGAGAATGTGGTTCTCTATCCCCACCACGGCAGTGGCACTGTTGAAACACGCGACAGAATGTCCGATCTTGTGGTGGAAAATATCGACGCCTTTTTTGCCGATAAACCCTTGCCTTCGGAAGTTAAACTTTGAGGTTGAATTTCTGTCGGGGAAGAGAAAAACGGTCTCTTAACGGATAGTTCGGGAATGCTTTTCAAAAAGCGCATTCTTTACCAAATTTATCACCGAAAATGTCGATAAATGCGAGATAAGCACTGTAGCCCGATACAGTGCTTATTTTATTTGATGGAAAGATCAATTGCGCAAGTTTTCGTCTGTTTAAAGCCGTTGGAAAGGCGTTTTCGAACTTTCCGTTTTGTTTAAACAGCCCTGTCAGCTTTTATGTTGAAGGTGAATTGCGGTCAGCCGCCAAGCTCCGACATGTGACGGCTTAACCCGCAAATGCCATCTTTTTCGATTGAAAATTCATGCCCCTTCGGCTTGCTGTCGATTGCTTTCAGGATAAGTTCGGTCAGTTTTTCATCACTTTCCGAGCTTCTGATGGCTTCACGCAATTCGACCATGCCGGATTGCCCCATGCAAGGATAAAGTTTACCGGTTGAACCGATGCGCACACGATTGCAGGACGCACAGAAATCACAAGAAAGCGGGGTAATAAACCCAAGTCTGCCACCCGTTTCCTTGACTGTTACATAACGGGCAGGGCCACCTGAACAATGGGCATCCGGAACCAATGTCCAGCGTTGTTCAAGACTTTTACGTAAAGCGCCGAGTGACAGGAAGGTTTCATAACGGTCATGACCGGTATAGCCCATCGGCATTTCTTCAATAACGGTGAGATCCATACCGCGCCCATGGGCAAAACGGATGAGATCGTCAACTTCACCGAGAAAGCCGCCACGCATGGCAACAGCGTTCAACTTGACTTTCAATCCGGCTTTTTGTGCTGCGTCAATGCCGGAAAGCACATGTGCAATATCACCGCGACGGGTCAGTTGGTGATAGCGGACAGGGTCAAGTGTATCGAGAGAGACGTTGACACGTTTGACACCATTTTGAACAAGTGCGTCTGCGTAACGGGCAAGCAATGTCCCGTTGGTTGTCAATGTCAATTCTTCAAGACCATGTCCGAGATGCTTACCCAGCATTTCAAACAAGACCATAATGTTGCGCCGTACCAGTGGCTCGCCACCGGTAAGACGGATTTTGGTGACACCAAGATCAATCATCCGGCTTGCAACGCGGTAGAGTTCTTCGATTGTCAGAAGCTCTTTTTTGGGCAAAAACACCATTTCTTCCGCCATGCAGTATACACAGCGTAAATCACAACGATCGGTTACAGAAAGTCGCAGATAGCTGATCTTTCTGCCAAAAGGATCAACCAACTTTGATTCTGGTGTTTTTTGCACTCTCTCAACTCCTTACTGGACAAGAGGTCCCTCACCGGATTTTAAATCAATACCCGTGATATGGGATTTTCCGGCCAAAATTGCTATATATTGTTGAACAGCTTTTGACCAGCTTGACGCCTCGAGCCAGGCAGCAATTTTTTCTTTTACCAATTCCAGCGGAAGAATTTCTCCCGGGATAATCTGGTTTATTTCGACAATATGATAACCATAACGGCTCTCGATTGGTTGCATCAATAGCCCTGTTTTTTTTGCTTTTTTCAAAGCATTTTCAAATTCCGGAACAGTCGACCCGCGTGTTATCTGACCAAGATTACCACCTTCTGCCGCTGAAGGGCAGGAAGAAATATCTTTCGCAATTGTGGCAAAGTTTTGCGGATTTTTTTTCACCTGTTCCAAAATGGCATAAGCTTTCTCGCGTGCCTGATCGAAGACTTTCTTGTCTTTCGGGTTGGCGCTAACAAGAATGTGTCTGACTTGCCAGATCGTTTCGGTTGAAAAACGTGACGGATCACGATCATAAAAAGCTTTGCAATCGTCTTCACTTGCTTCCGGTGTTTTTATTTCACTCTCGAGAAGGGCAGAAATTGCCGCATCAAGCTTTGTCTGGCGGGTATTATCTTCGCCGATACTGTCTTCCCCGACACTGTCTTCATTATCGGGAACAAGATTTTTGTCTTTGGCTTCCTGCCACAAAAGTTCACGGATAACCAATGAACGCGCCGCTTCAAGAAGCGCTTCACCCGGCGTTGGAGCCGGATGATTTTGTGCTTCTTGCAGAATATCGACTTCGGGAATGACAACGCCGTTGACGCTCACCTCTTTGAATAGCGCCTTGGCTTTTGGCGGAATTCTTGTGTCGATTTCCTGCTTCTTGGGGGAGGAGGGAACCACTATTTTTTTCAATCCCGAATGCTCGACTTTTACCGTTGTCGCCATAGACAATTACTCCTTTATCCGCAGTTTTACTCCGTTACTTCTCTACGGATGTGAACGGGCAGACGTTCTTTTTTACGAACAACCTGATATCCCGGACGCCAGATATAACGCACCGGTGCACTCAGCATATGAACGAGACGCGTAAACGGGAACAAAAGCAAAATGGTGAGACCGAGGAAAAGGTGCAGTTTGAATACAAAAGCCACGTCGGTGATATAGCTCGAAGCTGCAAGGTTGAAGGTGAATATTCCCTGTGCCCAGTCCATCAGCTTGACCATTTCATGCCCGTCGAGATGCTGCATCGAAAAAGGTATGGTTGCAAGGCCGAGGAAAAGCTGCGCCCACAACAGAAGAATAATCAATGTATCTGTTGTGCTTGACGTTGCCCTGACACGCGGGTCGAACAAACGCCGGTGGGCAAGCATTGTCGCACCGATAATGGCCATTGCTCCGGCAATGCCACCGGCTGTCATAGCAACAACCTGTTTGAAACTATGGCTGACGCCCAAAGCATCCCAAACGGCAATAGGTGTGAGAAGCCCGACAAAATGCCCTAAAAAGATAAACAACACACCGACATGGAAAAGAACAGAACCCCACATCAATTGTTTACGACGCAACAACTGGCTGGAACTTGCACGCCATGTATAAGGCTCGCGGTCATAACGGACAATCGAGCCAAGTGCCAGAACAGTCAAAGCAATATAGGGATAGACCCCGAATATGAGTGTATGGAAAAAGTGCAACATTGTCTCTCTATCCTTAAATTTGCGTAGAAGCATCGCGGTGCTGGGCGCGGATGCGACGTTGTAACCGGTCAGGCCCGCAATCATTTTCACCCTGATTGCCACCGAAAGTAATGGCTTCCTCTTCCCAGATGCGGTCGAGAGCCTCAAGGTCATTCGGGTCATCTTCTTTACGGCTGACGATTTCGGCCGTTAATGCTTCGTCGGCTTTTTTGCCAGACAGGCTTTCAAGTGCCACAAAAGCGGCAGCATAAACCGACCCGCGTTTTTGCAACCTCTGCCGGATTGCGGAAATGATGTGCAAGGTTTCGCCGAGAAGATGGCGGGCTTCCTCGTCACTTCTTGTCGACAGAAATTCCAGAAACATCGGCAGATAATCCGGCATTTCATGAACGTCGATTTCAAAACCGGCCTGATCATACATTTCTTTAAGGTCGACCATAGCCTGTCCGCGATCGCGGTTTTCGCCGTAAACATGTTCAAAAAGATGGAGCGATAAAGACCGCGTTCTGTCAAAAAGCAAAACGTAGTCTTCCTGTACTTCATAAATGTCGCGATCGGAAATTGCCGAGACCAGACTTTTCAGGCCGACAATTTCTGACGCATCAAGATCGGAAAGCTGATCGAGCGTTGCTCTGATAAGATTGCCCGATTGCTGCAATTCTTCATCCGGATAGCTTAAAAGTAAGGAAATGATTTTGAGATCGGAATTCATTACGCGCTCTCCTTCAATAAGTCTGTCGGTGTTGTGACGACTTTCTTACCCTTTGAGCCGAAAAGATCACCCTTTGAATTGCCGCCCGAACATCCGTTGCCGAATGAAAAGCCGCAAGACCCACGCAGATCATAAGCATCTTCACTTACTTCACGATGGGATGTCGGAATGACAAAACGGTCTTCATAATTGGCGATCGCCATGACCTGATACATGTGTTCGATCATTTCAGGTGTCAGACCGACTTTTTCCGCATATTCCGGACGATATTCACCATCGACAGATTTGGCACGCATATAAGCGCGCATGGCAAGCATACGTTCAAGTGCCGAAACGATCGGTGCTTCTTTGCCGGCAGTCAACAAATTGGCAAGGTAACGCACGGGTATGCGCAACGAGCGGACATTGGGAATAAAATCGTCCATTGCAAGTTTACCAGCTTCGGCTGCCGATTGCAGCGGCGAAAGCGGCGGAATATACCAGACCATCGGCAAAGTGCGATATTCAGGATGAAGCGGAAAGGCTACTTTCCATTTCATTGCCATTTGATAGACAGGCGAATGTTGGGCAGCTTCAATCCACTCGTCACTGACACCGTCTTTACGTGCCTGTTCGATAACAGCAGGGTCATTCGGATCAAGGAAGATTTTCAATTGTTCTTCATAAAGATCCTGTTCGCCTTCTGTAGCGGCAGCATCGGAAATCTTGTCGGCATCATAAAGCATCACACCAAGATAACGTATACGCCCGACACAAGTTTCCGAACAAACTGTTGGCATACCGCTTTCAATGCGCGGATAGCAGAAAATGCATTTTTCCGATTTGCCGGAAGACCAGTTGAAATAGATCTTCTTATAGGGGCAGCCGGAAACACACATACGCCAGCCGCGGCATTTTTCCTGATCGATGAGAACAATACCGTCATCCTCGCGCTTATAAATCGCACCTGAAGGGCAAACGGCAACGCAGGCAGGATTGAGGCAATGTTCGCAAAGACGGGGCAAATACATCATGAATGTATTTTCAAATTCGCCGTAAATTTCTTTTTCGACATTGGCAAAATTGTAATCTTCGGAGCGCTTGGAAAATTCGCCACCAAGGACATCTTCCCAGTTCGGGCCCCATTTGATTTTTTCCATGCGCTCGCCGGTAATCTTTGAACGCGGACGGGCAACCGGCATGGTTTTTGACTCTTTTGCCGTTTGCAAATGCTCATAGTCGAAATCGAACGGTTCGTAATAATCGTCAATCTCCGGCAGATCGGGATTGGCAAAAATTTTGGAAAGAACACGCCACTTTGCGCCCATGCGCGGACGAATCTTGCCATTCGATTTTCTTATCCAGCCGCCATTCCAGCGTTTCTGGTTTTCCCAATCTTTGGGAAAACCGATGCCGGGTTTGGTCTCGACATTGTTGAACCAGGCATATTCAACGCCTTCACGGTTCGTCCAGACATTCTTGCAGGTGATAGAGCAGGTATGGCAACCGATACATTTATCGAGGTTTAATACCATACCTATTTGCGCGCGAACCTTCATTCTGCGGCCTCCTTCATTGCTGAATTTGCTTCACCATCCATCCAATCGACATGGTCAAGTTTGCGAACCACCACAAACTCGTCGCGATTGGCGCCGACAGTGCCGTAATAATTGAAACCGTATGATTGCTGGACATAGCCGCCGATCATATGGGTCGGTTTTGTAATAACGCGGGTAACCGAGTTATGGATCCCTCCGCGTTGTTTGGTTAAAGGCGAGCCAGGAACATTCACGATTTTTTCCTGGGCGTGATACATGAAGACCGTTCCGTCTTTCATGCGCTGTGAAACGATGACACGGGCAACAAGCGAGCCATTGGCATTGAAAGCTTCCACCCAGTCATTATCGACAATACCGGCCTTTCGAGCATCATTTTCCGAAATCCAGACAACCGGTCCGCCTCTGTTCAAAGTCAACATCAACAGATTGTCGGAATAGGTCGAATGGATACCCCATTTCTGGTGCGGGGTTATGAAGTTCAAAATCAGATGCGGTTTATCACCGGCCTTGGCTTCGATTGCCGTTGTCACCGTTTTGGTGTCAATCGGCGGGCGATAAACGCAGAAACCTTCACCAAAGGCACGCATCCACAAATGATCCTGATAAAGTTGCTGGCGACCGGTGATAGTGCGCCACGGGATCAATTCGTGCACATTGGTATAGCCGGCATTATAACAGACTTTTTCCGATTCAAGACCGGACCATGTGGGGGACGAAATGATTTTACGCGGCTGGGCAACAATGTCGCGATAACGGATCTTTTCGTCTTCCTTCGGCAGTGCCAGATGCGTGTGGTCACGTCCCGTATGTTCACCCAAAGCTTCCCATGCCTTGACGGCAACTTCACCATTGGTTTCAGGTGCAAGGGTCAAAATGACTTCGGTTGCATCAATATCGGTTGCGATGCTCGGCATGCCTTTTGTGGCACCCTCATCTTCAACAACGCCATTGATACGGCCGACGAGATCGACTTCCTCTTCGGTTTTCCAATTGATGCCTTTCCCGCCATTGCCGACCTTTTTCATCAACGGCCCAAGGGCGGTAAAGCGCTTGTAGAGGTTCGGATAGTCGCGTTCAACCACTGCAATGGCCGGCATTGTTTTGCCGGGAACGGGTTCGATTTCGCCCTTTTTCCAATCCTTGACATCGAATGGCTGACCAAGCTCGCCCGCAGTATCGTGCTGGCTCGGAGACAAAACGACATCTTTTTCAACACCCAGAACTTCTTTCGATACTTCCGAGAATTTCTCGGCAAGGCCTTTGAAAATATCCCAGTCGCATCTTGCCTCCCAAGCCGGATCAACCGCGCTTGAAAGCGGGTGGATGAAGGGATGCATGTCCGACGTGTTCAGATCGTTCTTTTCGTACCATGTTGCGGTCGGCAACACGATATCGGAATAGACACAGGTTGTAGACATACGGAAATCGAGCGTTACGAGAAGATCAAGTTTGCCTTCCGGCGCTTCGTCATGCCAGACGGCTTCTTTGGTCTCGACCCGTCCCTGATCTCCCAGATCCTTGCCCAACACACCATTGGCTGTGCCAAGGAAGTGCTTAAGGAAATATTCGTGTCCTTTACCCGATGAACCGAGAATGTTCGAGCGCCAGACAAACATATTGCGTGGCCAGTTTAACGGATCATCCGGATCTTCACACGACATTTGAAGGCTGCCCGATTTTAAGCCGTCGACGATATAATCTTTCGGGTCTTTACCGGCAGCTTCCGCTTCTCTAGCAAGGTTGATCGGATTTGCTTTCAATTGCGGTGCCGATGGCAACCATCCCATGCGCTCGGCACGGATGTTATAGTCGATCAACGCACCATCCCACGGCCCTTCGGGGGCAGTCGGCGACAACAATTCGCTCACTTTCACAGTTTCATAGCGCCATTGATCGGTATGGGCATAGAAAAACGACGTGCCGTTCATCTGGCGTGGCGGGCGCGACCAGTCAAGACCGAAAGCAAGCGGAGCCCAACCGGTTTGCGGACGCAATTTTTCCTGTCCGACATAGTGGCTCCAGCCACCACCGGATTTACCGATACAACCGCACATAACGAGCATATTGATAATGCCGCGATAGTTCATATCCATATGGTACCAGTGGTTGATACCGGCACCGAGAATGACCATCGAGCGACCTTTGGTCTTTTCGGCATTGCGGGCAAATTCCCGTGCAACTGTTATGATTTTGTCGCGCGAAACGCCCGTGATCTTTTCTGCCCATGCGGGAGTATAAGGAATATTTTCATCATAAGAGCTCGCACAGTTTTTGTCTTTGAAACCGCGTTCCAAGCCGTAATTGGCAACGAACAGGTCAAAAACGGTGGCGACAACAACTTCGCCTTCCGGCAATTTCAATTTGCGGGCAGGTACTTTGCGTGTCAAAACGCTGTTATGATCGGTGCCGTCATCGTAACTATGTTCGCGACTTGCAAAATAGGGGAAATCGACATCGGCAACAGTGTCATGCTCGCCTTCAAGCATGAAACTCATTTCCAATGTGACATTACGGCCCTTGCCATCTTTTGATTCAAGGTTCCATTTGCCTTTTTCACCCCAGCGGAAACCGGAAGAGCCGAGAGGCGCAACATAATCACCGCTTTTCATATCAACGGCGACAGTTTTCCATTCGGGATTATTGGTTTCACCGAGCTTATCGGCAAAGTCCGAAGCACGCAGCAAGCGGTCAGGAATGAAGTGGCCATTTTTGTTAACCAGTCTGACGAGCATCGGCATATCTGTGTAGCGCTGGCAGTAATCTTCAAAATATTCGGCCTGACGCTCCAGATGGAATTCACGCAAAATAACGTGTCCGAGTGCCATGGCAAGAGCAGCGTCGGTTCCTTGCTTGGGATGAAGCCAGAGATCGGCAAACTTGCTCGCTTCCGAATAATCGGGTGAAACCACCACCGATTTTGTGCCTTTATAGCGGGCTTCCGAATAAAAATGCGCGTCCGGTGTGCGTGTTTGCGGCACGTTGGAGCCCCAAAGCATGAGGAAACCGGCATTATACCAATCGGCAGATTCAGGCACATCTGTCTGTTCACCCCATGTCATGGGCGAAGCAGGCGGCAAATCGCAATACCAGTCATAGAAAGACATGCATACGCCGCCCAGAAGTGACAGGTAACGCGAACCGGAAGCATAGGAGACCATGGACATTGCCGGAATCGGCGAAAAGCCGATAATCCGGTCGGGACCATATTTCTTGATTGTATAAGAATTGGCAGCAGCGATAATCTCGTTGACTTCGTCCCATGTAGAGCGAACAAAGCCGCCAAGCCCGCGAACCTTCTGGTATTCGGACCGTTTTTCAGGATCTTCCTGAATAGCAGCCCATGCACCGACCGGTGTTTTTACCACGCGTTCCTTGCGCCACAATTTGATGAGACGCGCGCGGATAAGCGGATATTTTACACGGTTTGCCGAATACATATACCAGCTATAGCTTGCGCCCCGCGGACACCCACGTGGTTCGTGGTTGGGGAGATCGGGGCGGGTACGCGGATAATCGGTCTGCTGGGTTTCCCAAGTGACAATACCACCCTTGACATAGATTTTCCACGAGCACGAGCCGGTGCAATTGACACCGTGCGTCGAGCGCACGATTTTGTCATATTGCCAGCGTTTGCGATAAGCGTCTTCCCATGAGCGGTTTTCATCGGTTGTGACACCATGTCCATGAGAAAACGGTTGTTTTTTTCGTGCCAGAAAATTCAGGCGGTCGAGTAGTAGACTCATCAATGGTCTCCTTAACTTACAGCGTTATTTTTGTGTCCGACGACCTTCGACATGGAGGATTGCACCGTTACGGATGTAACAGAACCATGTGATGGCGAGGCAAATAACGTAAAAGATCATAAATCCCCAAAGTGCGGCTTGTGGGCCACCCGTTGCATCTTTGGATAGTGCAAAACTTACGGGTATAAGAAAGAAAGCATAGGCAGCAATGGCGGCGGTAAAGCCGGTGATTGCAGCCGATTCACGGTCGCTTTGATGGCGTTTTTGTTCTTCCGTGGCGTTCGGCATGGTCTTGTCGATAACACGGCTCATAATAACCGGTATCATCTGGAAGGTTGAAGCATTGCCAACACCGGTTGCAAAGAAGAGCACCATGAACGCAGCAAAGAAACCGGGGAAAGCAATAGAGCTTCCGGGATTAGCAACAAAATAGAGTGCGGCACCCAGAGCAAGCATCATCAGGATGAATGCCCAGAAGGTTACACGTCCACCGCCGATTTTGTCGCTTACGCCACCAAATCCCGCACGTGCGAGTGCCGAAATCAGTGGTCCCAAGAATACATAGTGCAACACGTTTACATCCGGAAAAGTCAACCGCATCAAAAGTGGGAATGCAGCAGAAAAACCGATGAACGAGCCAAAAGTTCCCATATAAAGAACGCACATCAACCAGTTGTCTTTGCGTTTGAAAATAATAGCCTGATCGGCAAATGAAGCCTTGGCATCGGCAATGTCGTTCATTCCGAACCAGCAGCATATGGCTGATAAAGCAATGAAGGGTACGAAAACAAAAGCACCATTTTGTAACCAGAGTTCGGAAGTGGAACCGTCCGCTTGCGTCACAGTGAGCGGGTGGCCGCCCAACCAGCCGAAGGCATTGGTGGCAATAACAAGCGGTACAACAAATTGCACAACCGACACACCGAGATTGCCCAAACCGGCATTAAGGCCGCTGGCTTTACCTTTTTCGGCTTTCGGGTAGAAAAACGAGATGTTCGACATGGAAGAAGAAAAGTTTCCGCCACCGAAGCCGCACAATAGTGCGAGAAGCGCCATGATCCAATAAGGGGTATTGACGTCCTGAACAGCAAAACCGATTCCGAGTGCCGGTATCAACAAAGAAGCGGTTGTCAGTGCCGTCCAGCGACGGCCACCGAATATCGGTACCATGAAGGAATAGAAAATACGCAGTGTTGCTCCGGAAAGTCCCGGCAAAGCGGTAAGCCAGAACAATTGTGTCGAGCTGAATTTGAAACCGGCACGCGGCAATTCAGCCACAACCACCGACCAAACCTGCCACACAGCAAACGCCAGAAGCAGAGCCGGAATTGACAACCAGAGATTCTTGTTGGCAATTTTGCGCCCGTAATTATTCCAGAAACTGCTATCTTCGGGATTCCATTCGGTTAATACATAACCTTTATTAATTTGATTGGACATGCGAATTACTCCTGAAATTCAGGCGTTTTTTGCCCGAGCTCTACCAATTTGCGGTGGTCCATCAGAAGGATTGAAACATGCATCCAGATGAGTGCCGCGAGTGAAATGACAAATAAAATCATGAAGCAGGTTGAATAGATTCCGGTGATGTCGAGGACTTCACCGAAGAGAATGGGCAGGATAAATCCGCCAAGTCCGCCCATCATACCGACGAGGCCACCAACGGCACCGACGCTTTTCGGGTAATAAACGGGAATATGCTTATAAACAGCCGCTTTCCCGAGAGCCATGAAGAAGCCGAGTATGGCAACAATCAGGGCAAAACCGACAAGGCTGATAGCGAATGTAAAGGTGAATGGACCTTTGGCCGTTTCAACCGTGTATTGTGTCGGAGGGTAGGAGAGGATGAAACATGTAATGGTACACATTGTCAGTGTCCAATACATGACACGGCGCGCTCCGAATTTATCAGAAAGATAACCGCCATAGGCACGGAAGAGTGACGCGGGTATCGAATAGAGTGCTGCGATAACGCCGGCAAGCCACAGGTCGATTGAATAAACATCCTGCAAATAATGCGGCAACCATGTTGCCAAAGCGATATATCCACCGAATACGAAGAAGTAATAGAAGGAAAAACGCCACACTTGCAGTTTCTTCAAAGGTGCGAGTTCAAGCAAAGCACTTTGCGGTTTTGTGCCAGAACGGCGTTGTTCGACGAGCACAGGATCATCGGACGTAAAGAGCCAGAAGATCACAGCCGTAATAACGAGCACCAGTGCCCAGATATAGGCCACACCTTCCCAGCTTCCCCACCAGCTCATCACCCATGGAGCGCCAAGTTTCGTGACGGCTGCACCAACATTGCCTGCACCGAAAATGCCCAGTGCCAGCCCCTGTCTTTTGGCGCTGAACCAGCGTGAAACATAGGCAACACCGACAGAAAATGTGCCGCCGGCAATACCAATACCGAGAGCCGCCACCAACATCCATGTGTAGGTGTGGGCAAAAGTGAGAAGAAATGTCGATAAAGCGGAAGCCAACATCGACAAAACAAAAATAATGCGTCCACCGATCTGTTCGGTCCAGATGCCAAGTGGAATACGCACGAGTGAACCGGTGAGAACCGGTGTAGCTATCAGAAGTCCGAGTTCGGATTGGCTCAAGCCTAATTTTTTCTGGATCGCAATGCCGATAATCGAAAAAATTGTCCATACCGCAAAACACACGGTAAAGGCCAAAGAGCTCAGCCATAAGGCTTCTGACGAGCCTTTGATCGGGGTGTCAGTTTGTTCCATTTTTACCACCAGATAAATTCTTCCTTTTTGTTGAGGGGGTATGTAGTAATGAGTGAAATAGAGCACCTTGATCAAAATCAAATGAGTTTTATTTAAAATAAAAGAAAAGCTTATTTTAAAATAATGATGATGACGTCTTGAAATACTGCTCGACTACACTTGATAAATGATAAGGCAAAAAACAAAAATGTTAATTAGAGGACCAATATGAGATCAGAAGATCGGTTAAAAATTCAAAATCTCGATATTTTTTCGCAAGCGAGTGACAAAACATTCGATTCTTTAATTGGCCCGGGTTTTTTCCAACGTTTTCCTCCGGGGGTGGTTCTCGTCAGTGAAAACACCATGCAGGATTTTCTCTACATACTGGTCGATGGTCAGGTCGAGATGTATGCGACCAGTCATGGGCGTGTGACGGTTCTTGATATTATCCAGCCGGTAAGTCTCTTCATTCTTGCAGCAATTTTGAATGATGATGTTTGTCTACAATCAGCGCGAACATTGACCGAAGCAGAAGTTCTGATGATTCCGTCAGCCCGCTTCAGGGAGGCAATCGACAATGATAATGCTTTCATGCATGCGGTTGTTCGCGAGCTTTCGCGTCGCTATCGTACGACCATCAAGGAATTGAAAAACCAGAAATTGAGAAATGGCAGCGAACGACTGGCAAACTGGATTTTGGCCGAAGCCGATACACAGGTCGAGGCCAATTATATCGATATTCCGTTCGAGAAAAAACTTCTTGCCTATAAACTTGGCATGACGCCTGAAAATCTTTCACGGGCTTTTGCAACCATTGCAAAACATGGTGTCAATGTTGACGGATCACGAATAGTCTTTACTGACAGACAAAAATTTATCGACTTTGCCCACCCCGACAAGCTTATCGACAAACGGGAGCCTGTCTGATTATAACTGACCCCTTGATTGGAACCGGATTAGCCATGCTCTACGGTTTTAATGGTAATCAGATTTTGTTCGTTTGAATGAAAATCATTGTCAGTTAAGGATTATTTCTGTGCGTTTAATGCGTCGATTGTTTCGTTTTGTGTCATTTTTATTTCTGGTGATAACGATTATAGCGCTCGTGATCGACGCAGCCCGTTCGGTCGGTGCGACCGAAATTGTGTTCACGCCGGCTCGGTCAGCCCTAATGTTTATTTTTAGTTTGAGCGCACAGGAATTTGATAACTTTATTGTGCATCTTTCACCTCCATATCTATCCATAGCTGCTAGAATGATCACTCTTTGTCCAACATGGATCATTTCGGGAGCTTTTGCGTTGGTGTTTTATAGTGTTGGATATGATCGTGAGGCCGTTTTGGAAAAGACAGGTTTTGGTGAAGAAGATGTTTGATATTTTGTCGCTTTCGGAAAAACTCTATATGCCGAAAAAAGAAGATGCACTTCTCGGCAGAAGTGAACCAATCGCAACTTCTGAAAAACATTTTGTCAACGGTCACAATCTGAAAGGCCCATATCCTGAAAATATGCATCATATCATTGTTGCAATGGGCTGTTTCTGGGGCGTTGAACGGCTATTCTGGAAAATGCCGGGCGTTTATGTGACGGCTGCCGGTTACAGTGGCGGCTTTACACCAAACCCGACTTATGAAGAAGTTTGTACGGGTAAAACCGGTCATACAGAAGCGGTACTCGTCGTCTATGATCCGAAGATATTGCCTTTCGATCAAATATTGAAAACTTTCTGGGAACAGCATGATCCTACACAAGGCATGCGGCAGGGTAACGACATCGGCAATAATTACCGTTCGGCTCTCTATCTTTCCAATGAACATGATCTGGAAGTTGCAAAAAAAAGCAAAGCGCAATTTGAAAAAGCACTGCAATCGAAGGGATTGGGCCCGATTACAACCGAAATTGCGTTAGAAGGGCCATTCTATTTTGCCGAAGGTTATCACCAGCAATATCTTGCCAAAAACCCGAATGGCTATTGTGGATTAAAAGGAACCGGTGTTTCTTGCCCCGTTCCACAAGGCTGATTGCGCATACCATATCGGTGCAATTCATGAATTCATCGGCGTTTGGAATATAGAACGCCGAGATATTGGCAAATATGTTCTGATAATTTCAGCGCAAAAATAGCGGGCGGAAGCCTTATAATAATTTTTCGCAAATGACCGGCTTATTCTGAACCATATTGAAAAATACATTCATGCCAATAAGAACGTTGCGACGATTATTTAATATGGTTGTGATAAACGCGCTGTTTCCCGATTTTTCAGCATGAATATTTTTCGGGTAAGGACTGTTGAACAATTTCACCAATGCGGTGGTCGGGTGACGGGAATGTCCGGCTGGCTTTGTTCTTCAAGTTCCAGAAAGCGTTTGGTTAGTGCTTTTAATTTTTTATCCATAAGGTCGATTGTTTTCCATTGTTCGGCGAGAACAGTAGAAAGCTCGTCAACAAGTCGCTCTTGTTCGGCAAGTTTGATTTCGACCTCGGTAAGACGATCTTTTTCAATCACAATGCGTGATCCTTATTTCTGATATAGCGTTCGCCGGGTTGTAAAAGAACCTTATTGTTGAAGGCAAGGCCCAACTCGAGGCTGTGGGCGATCTGGGTTGCTTTTTTCATGAACAATTCGGCATCTTCCCTCACGCAAAGTTCTTCAACGGTATTTTTGAAAATTTTGAGCCATTGGTCGAAATGGCTAGCGTCAATCGGTAAAACGACATGCTTGGGCATAGGGCGTCCGTTATAACGGTTGGTGTGCAGCATGACCGATGACCAGAAGGCGAACATATTTTGTAAATGGGGCTCCCAATCGTGAATATGTTCTTCAAAAATAGGACCCAGCATATAATCTTTTCTGACCCGCGCGTAAAATGTGCGCACAACGGATTCAATCAATGTTTCGTCAACTGCTATAGGTTCTTGTGCCATAAATCTCAATCTGTTGCTTTGATTTTCATACCGTAAATATCAATGCCATGACCTTCACCCATAAGGTCGCTTGTCAAATAAAGTTTTGCTGAACCCGATCCTTCTGCAGGTATTGTGAGGTCAAACAATAGGTCGTTCCGATTTGTCGGAACTTCAAAACGCCGCCTTCCACAATCGGCATTATTGCCGAGATCACACGTTATACTCATTTGGCTTGGCTCTGTTCCATCACTTTTTGCGTTGATATCAATGAGTACCTTTTTACCGCGTAAGCCGGATAAAACACCCGCGCCAATTTCGATAACGACGATATCTTGCTCACTATTTGCCGAAATATGGGTATATGGTATTCCGGCATCATCACGTATATCGACCGATGTGCGGCCGTAGACTGTGAGCGCCGAGGCATCGCCGGGACGGAAAAATTTAATCCAACCGTCATTGGTTTCGGTTTCTTGACGGAAAGGTTGCATCAACGCGGAATTCGGGTTGTGTTCAGTCGCTTCCTTTTGACGCTCAACTAGGGCACGGCCTGAAAAACTGTTAAAAAACGACCACGCGGTGAAACCTAAAACCATAATAATCGCAAGAATCGACGGAGCAACAATCAGCAGAATTTTGGAACGCCGTCTTGTTCTTGCCCGATGCAAACTCCGGTTATCGAAATTTGTCGCCCCGTTTACTTCTATTTTTATCTGTTCTTCAGGGCCTTCCGCAGCGAGTTCATTATAGTATTGCGTTTGTTCTTCGGGAGCCTGAACAATATAGTCCCGTTCTATATTCCGGATAATTTGCATCAATGCATCACGCCGTTTGGTACGGCTCTCGTTGCTCAAATCATGTTGCGCCAACAGTGCACGCTCGTGGGCGTTCCATGCAGATTCATAAATCTGCCGCCTTTGAGCAACATTGCGGGCATCAATTTTAAGCAATGCATTACGGATGGCTTGCTCGGCACTAGCCAAGAAAATTTCTCCTCAAACCAAAAACATTTAAATCTAGAATTTAAACCTAGAATAAGCATCAGGTGGAAAATAGGCAAACCAATTCTATTGTTGATGATTTTAAAAAAAGCTTGTGTTTTGACATTGTGTTGCTGGTTAATAACGAAAATTACCGAAAGATAAAATTGGGCGCTTGCTTTCAGACGATCTTTTGGCTATCACCCGATACCGGTTCTGTCTTGAAGACGAGAATCTGTGCCGCATTAGCTCAGTTGGTAGAGCACGTCATTCGTAATGATGGGGTCGCTGGTTCGATTCCGGCATGCGGCACCAAAAATCACCAATAAAAACAATTAGATATAAATAAACCTAAAAATCAAAAACATAAATGGATGGTTCTGTGGTAGCAATATGGTAGCAGATTTATAGCGCGCCACGCTGTCACAATTAACATAGTCCCCTACATGATTATTGTGGAAATTCTACCAACAGGTTTTCAAGGCGTTCGTATATCATAACCCTTAGCGTTGCCCTCACAGGCCAAGGTCGGCATTGTCTGGCTGTCTGGCGCAATTCATTTAACGGTATGTGGTCGAAGGCATCAAGTACTTGTCCGCCTCTTTCTACCCAGTCTGGCCGTTGTTCAAAAACATCTGCAACGGCTCCGATTGTTTCACTCCAAAGTTCATCACTGTTATTCTTTGTCTCTCGTATGCATCGCAAAACAAATACAAGAAATCCGTCACCATGCTTATTCCTGATTTCGTGCATAGTGCCACGTGCATGAGATTGCGCGGCCATGCGTCTACGGTATACGGGGATTAGCTTAATTCCCAAACCATCGCATAGGACATCCAGCTTTCCCTTGCCCATGTTTCTAAAACTCTATTGTTTGAAGTGATAACTTAATTAGCCTCTAAAAGGCTTATGTGTTCTGATTACTTGTTTTTAACATAATGGGGAATCAGTGCCAACAATCAGGTGGCAAAAGATTGTTTACATCTGTGGAAAAGTCGCTTGGCCTTTTTCTGAACGTTTACAGGTAGATAGACAGTTTTGCTTTTTATAGGAGTGTAAAGAAATAAGTTTTGAAATGGCATGAGAACTACTTCTCTTTTGCCAATCTTTAGCTTGTAAAAGATAACTACTTAATACAGGCATTTTTAGAGAGTGTGCCTATCCGTTTTATTTTACAAAAACAGGATAGGGCTAGTTATTTGCACTCATCCAAATATTGCATCGAAAGCCTCAGTTGTCAGTTCACCAGACCGTCCTTGCTTACCTTTGACCTTGCTGTTTTCTGATGAATAACAATGCTCAAGCCATGCATCATCCAACGCGCGAATGATTTTGACATGGTGAGGCTGTAACGGACAACCGGTTAAGATACTGAAAGCGTGTATCTCCGTATAACTTATAGGATTTGGTCCCGACATGTGATAGGTGCGGGTTGCTGAAAGCTTCGTAAAGATATTCCAAAGCAATACTCCTGCTTCAGGAACATGGAGAATTGTCTCGTTTTCTAAACGGTTTTTGAGTGCTTTTACAAGTAAAGCTTCTAAACGGTGATTATCCATCATATTGAACTCTCACAGAAACGAAATTTAGCCGTCCGGAACGGATATCCATCATTGATAGAAAAGCTATTGTTAAGTGCTCTCATACGAAGCTCCATACGGTCAAAACAAACGTTTGCACCAATTGAGATATATTTGGGAAGTCTCGGTTCGATCTCTATTTGGTAGCCAGTAGGGTTGAATTCTGCTGAAATGACTTGCCCGAGTGCTCGACGATCATTGTACTGGAAGGTGATATAATCGCCGGAGGATAGCTTGAGAGCAGCGTTTACCCCTGTGACCGTAACGATGTTCCCTTTCTCGATCTTTGCAAGTCTACCGACAGTTTGAGCAACTTGTGGGTTATCCTTGTTCAATCGAGGACAGATATACACAGGATGCCGGATGAGCAAAGACTCCAAACCGCCCCGTACACTCGCCCAGATCATTCTAATTTCATTAACTGTCGGTAAATCCAAATCTTCTGATAGTCCGACATCGTCGAAACAATCAACTTCTACATCGACTGTCCATCGAGGATCCGCATATTCAACCGTATTGATAAGTCCGCTGCCGCTTTCCGATTGCGAAATATAACGCTGTAAATTGAAGTCAAATAATCGATATTGTATGTTATCAGGTAATGTTCTGAATGCCATCTTTTTGTCCTACATTCTGTTTTTGGTTTGAGCTTCGTTAATAGTTTGGCCGATCAGGTTCGGTAGGTTTTTATGATATTCGCGAATGTTTCGTTGCGACACTTGTTGAGCTATTTCACGAACGTGAACATCAAACATGTCGGACGGTGCAACATGTACCGATAGATTTACCCGTTGAGCAGGTTCTGATAATCTCGGCTTCGTTTGAGTTTCTTGTCTTCCTGTAAATATTTGTACCGGCACTTTGCCGCCATTAGGCAGCGGAATGACTGCCTCCTGTCCATGAACTATCCCGATAGGTTCGCCTCTCATTCCTCCCGTGTTAGCAGTTCCGGAAGCAAATCCTTTGCCTCCAAAAAGACCTCCAAAAAGACTTGAAAACAGGTTGCTACCGCTATTTGACGCTGTGTTGGTGGTACGCAATTTGAACACATTATCAATCGCTGTGCTAATGGCGGAATCTGCGAAACGTTGCCCAAGGCGTAAAAATGCATCACCCAAAGCATCTACAAACTTCTTATTGTTGATAAGTCCATCGGTAAGTGTTCTGGAGAAATCCTTTGCAATGTCTTTGGTTTCCTCGATGCTTTTTTTGAGCTTTTCCTGCGTTGCTATAACTTGGTTTTTTGCCGCCACCGATTTTGCGAGAGATTCAGATTCTCTTTCTATCTCTGCCGTAAGTTCTGGAGTAAGTGTTAAATGTTCACGTTTCGCGGCATTGAGTAACTTCTGTTTAGCTTGAGCTTTTTCAACGGCATAACCATTATCATCAACCAACGGGTTTAACTGAGCAAGTGCATCGCGTTCGGCATTTAACGAAGCTGTTTGTTCTTGGATAGAACGAATCTCTTGCTGATAGTCATTAAGTTTTTTCTTAGAACCTTTACCGTCTTTGCTACCGATAACGGGATAATCCTTAACTGATACGGGGTCTTGCTTGGTCGCGCTCGGTTTGCCCTGTCCGCGTGATGATAGAACGGTCGTACCTTCTTCGCGCAACGCATCCTTTACACCGTTCGGATACTTGTTTTTATACCATTGCTGAATTGCATCTTCCGCCCCTTCTGTGAAGGATTTCCCGCTTTCTTCACCTTGACGCTTCCATTCGGTCTTGCCCTCTTGGCCTCCCGCTTGCGCTTTTTGGGCCGCTGCCCGTGTTTTAGGGGTTTGCAAATTAAAAAACCAAGATGGAAGATTATTGTTTACGGCATCTGTAATGCCAGAAGAGTCCAGCGCATCACCTATAGAAAATGGTCTGTTATTATTGGAAAACTCGGTCGCCTTTTCGCTAAACTTGAGGAACCATTCAACACTTTCTTTCAAGACCATGATGACTTGGTTTACCTCTTTGACAAGGTTATTCATGTCTACATTGTCAACAGTCGTTGATAGTTCTTGCAACGCCTTGCCGAACGTGTCCGTCGCTTCTGCGGACTTATTAAAACGACCTACAGCTTTGACCATCGAATTGTAAAGATTGGTCATTGCTTGCGAAACTGTTGTGCTTGTTCCTGCAAGGTTTTGGGTTATCTGTCCCGCGCCAACTTCAATGCCTCTGAAAAACGCCTGATTGGAAAGCTTGCCATCAAGAACCAATTGCCGCAACTTTGAAACAGATCCGCCCGCCTCTTTGATGCCATTGGCTGCTGCTCTCAGGATTGTTGGGGCACCGTCTACAATAGAATTGAATTCTTCTGCTTGAATGCGGCTACTACCTAGAGCTTGTGATAGCTGCAATAGTGCTCCAGATGCTTCTTGTGCGCTGGTTCCGCCAGCTCTCAATAATTGAGAAATGGTGTCGGTAAAATGAATTATTCCTTGAGTGTCAGTGCCTAACTCTTTTTGATTAAATGATAGACGTGAATAAAGCTGAACAAGACTGGCAATAGGCGTTGAATTGCGTTGTGCGGCCGCATAAAGTCCATCAAATACGTCAGTCAGTTGTTTGCCTGTCAATCCAGTCGACTTCAAGGCATTCTCAATGCTCGTATATTGGTCGGCAAGAGATGTCGCATTGCGCAATGTGAAAGCACCGGCTAACCCAATGAACAATCCTTTAAAACTCTGCGAGAAAGTCTGTTCAGCACTTGCATAAGTTTTGCTTAACAGACCAATCTTCGATGATGTGCTTGCTAATGCTCTATTAATCCGTGTAGTTGCTCGTTCGGCATCCTTTGCCATATTATCGGTTGCAGACTTACTTTCTTTCTTCATTAAGCGGTAAGTGCCCGTTGCACTATCCGCCGCGCGCTTCAGTTGCTTTTCCATGTCTCCCAATCGGACGACAACAGAATAGAGAAGCTGTTCATTGTTTTGGCTCGTTTCTGACATCTTTCACCTCATGCCACATACATTTCAGGTTCAAACCATTCTTCGCTCGTGATGAAATGTGCTTCACCCATTGAACAACGGCCGACAGCCATTGCAGTAGCAACAGCTCCGTCAATCTTGTTTCCCGATTTCGCTTTGTGCATCATGCGATTTCCGGCTTTGTCTGTTTCTATTTGGATGTTTTCAAAATTCCATCGGAGGACTGGATGCCCGCCATGTTTGAACGTACGGGCTAGGATGGAACGTTCGAGTTCCTTGACCGCTGGTGCCATTGAAACCCAACCTTGACGGAATTCAACGGCGGGTATTCCATCCTCGTTCAAGTTTGCCATCATTGAACGACCGTATGTCGGATCAAAGGCAACTTCTTTGACGTTAAACCGTGCACATAGTTCGCGGATATGGTTTTCTACCGCTCGTAAGTCTACCGTATTGCCTTCGGTAGGGATGATAAAACCGTCTTCTGCCCAAGCGATATAATCCACTCCATGTAGTTCTCCCCTAGCTCTCAGATTGTCTTTAGGACAGAAAAACCATGGATAAACAGAATATCCGGTATCTCTATTGCCGAAACAAGCAACGACTGCTGTCAGGTCTTCATTCTTCGAGAGGTCTACACCTAGCCAACATGGTACTTGCTTGGCTTCCATGTCTTCAAGATCGACTTCTCCGCACCCTTCATCATAAATGGACATTTCGACGAATGGGCTAGTCGATTTATCTAACCATTTGTTGAGATTGTATTGTAAGAAACTGTCGCGTTCAGAAGGTGAATATTCCGCCTTTTTCGCTTTATCTCTGAAGCCGTTCAGATCAGGGAAACCGTATTTTAGACCGGGATTGACACCATACCAGACTTTTTCATCATGCCAATCATCACCGTCTTCCGCCATAAAAATGACGGGCAGTGTTGCTGGATCCTCTATCTCTCCTTTTTGTACTTTGATGGCATATTCAACTTGTTGCCATGCAAGGTTTTCTTGCCCTCTGCCTGATGTGCTTGCAATAACCATCAGCGTTTCAGGTATCTTAACGAGTGCGCTATCCAGAGCTTCCCACTGTTTCCGGCCTGCACTGCCTTCCCATGCGTGTAATTCATCCGCTATGACGATTTTCGGGGTTTTACCATGAAGCACTTTGCCATCAGCAGCGACAGCAACATAACGTGTTTTATGTTTGGGATATGATATTCTTGAGACGTAATCCCGTACTGACATATGACTGAATAAACGATGATCGAATTCGACGATTAACCTAACTTCATCAAATAATTCTCGCGCCTGTTCATGTGCGGATGCCGCCGAAATGATGAGATCACCTGCTTGCTTTTCCGGTCCGCATAAATGCAAAAGAGTTATACCTGCTGCAAGGCTGGTTTTCCGGTTTCCACGCGGTAATAACAGCACGACGCGCCGGACAATTCTCCGGCCGTCTTTATCCCTAGGGCCATAGATGCGCTTGATGATCTGTTCTTGCCACGGAAATAATTGGAACGGATGTCCAACGGCCGGATTTTTTGGGTGCTTCAGACGGCGCAACCATTCCACAGCCCTTTGACCATGTCCAAAATTGTCCTCGATTTCTTCGGGATTATCAATCCAAGAGGGTATCATCATCAGTTGCACCTACAGAAGCTCTCGAACGCGATACTGGTGTCAATCCCAATTCAGCCGCTAGTAATCTAGCGCGGGTCATAGCGTCAGCTTGAATACCTACGGCCGGATTGCGCTTTGGCATGCCGTCACGAAGAATAATCGCTCCTTGATCTTGGATGTTGCGTTCCATTTCCCTGACTAAGCCAGTTGCAATACAGTAGTTCTCTAACCCTCCAATATCGGCTTCTGTTAGGATTTTCCTTTCATTGAGTATCGGCATCACACGCTTCCATTCGGCCGCTGCATCCTTCGATAGCCAGCGCGGGGGCTGAAGACGCGAGACGATGGCCTTGTTATCATTCTTCATATTTTTGGGTTTTCTACCTCTCATTAGGATTTCTCCAGACACCGGATTTCTAAGCCTTCGCGCCGTCCGATTTCCGATGTTTCTTTGATGTTAAATGTGCGCCCGTTAAATTCGATAAGACACGAGTTGTTGACGCCGTTAATGAAGCGGGTTCTAAAGATCATAATTGTCTCGTCAGACGCCCCATAGGCGCGAATGAATTCCTCAGTGCTTTGTTGCACTATCTCAGCGCGCAACGTAGCCAGCGGTACTTTCTCGGTTATTGGATTGCCAAAATCGTCTATTCCAGACTGGTCAATTTTGACGATTCTAATAACGTGCGTTAGCTTGCCCGCTTTCATGGTTGTTCCTCCACGATCAGGCTTTCAATGGTGAGTATGCCATGGCTATGTTCACCATCCGGATCACGCAAAAAGCGAGTAGTTGCCACATACCAATCAACACAGTGATAACCGGTGTCTAATTCTGGTTTTCCGTTCCTTATCGCCTGTCGAATTGCTCCGGAAATGGCTTTTGTACCGGTTAAACCAGTTTCGGTTTTCCAGATGTCTACAGTCGAATAAATGCGCCAATTACACCGTTTTATATTGCTGCTATCATCGACAATCTGATCGCTACCTAACAGTATCAACGGATCGACTTTTGGCTGTTGGTTGCGATCCAGAATGTTCTTAAAAGGCACAAGAGAGAGAACCTCCGGCGTCGTTGTAAGACGTTTATAGATAGCCTTTTGAATTGCTAGCTCGAGCATCATTTAGTCCCCTCTACTGCCTTTTTGATTGTCCGTTTCAGTCTGCCCTTAATCCGCTTTTGAAGCTCTCTAGCACTCGGCCAAAAAAAAGGCTGTGCGGGCATTTTGCTTGTTCCGTACTCGACCAAATGAGGATAACGAACATCACTATTCCCCACGGTTACAATCGCCTCTAATTCCTCAGCAGTCGCACTTCCACCAGGCTGAGAATAGGGCGGGGTTGTTTCATTAGGCTTTGTTACTGTTATGCTGTCGGCTAAACGTCCTGTGCGCTTTGGTGCCTTGTCCTTCATGCTGTTGGCTAATTCATTTGCCGACTTGATTAAAGCAGGCTCGCATTGTTGGCGAACGGCCTTCGGTATAGCCTGCATACGGGCGCGAAATTTATCCCATGAAGCTTGATCATTATCTGTCATGTCAAAATGTCCAATCGCGAAAACTGCGGATAATGTCATCACACCCATGAGGAATAGATGAAATGACGCCCCCGACGGCTTCCCTCTGTTCGTACCACCAGGCGGCAATTTGGCAGACAGCTTCCTGCAATGCCGGAGGAATAGGATCGTTACCGTTGTTGCCGTAACGCTCTTCAATTTTGTAGCCTAAAAGGCTCTCGACATAATTTTGTGCGGCTTGCATTTTTAATGTCAGCAAATCGTCATCAATATCCCCGATGTCATCGGTAAAATTGAGCTGATCTTTAACTTGTTTGAGCGTCAAAATAGACATTTGAAAAAAAATCCTATTTTTTAAAAATAACGAGGCTGTGCCCGACCGCCGGTGCCCAAGAGAGGCAAAAAGTTTGAACACTGCCCCCCTTGGAAGTTGCCATGCATCTATTACGCTTCATTGGAATCTGCGGCATCGACGACGACGATGTTAGAATTGATGCCAAGCGTGGCCTTTAGCTTGACGACGTTATTTGCTTCGCCAGCCTCTTCACTTGCGCTCATAACCTTAGCAATGAATAGCCGCTCTGATGGTGTTCCATCTACTGGAGCGTCATTGAAGACGATACGAAATGCATAATCGTAAATTGTTCTTTCTGCTGCTCTAATTGCTTTCTGGCCTGCATCCGAATAATCGACGCCTATAATGATTTCCATGTTGCCAGCGTTGCGTAGTCCTTTGTACTTTTGAACACGCATGTTACCAATGACACCAAACGTCACTTCTTCTGATGTGTCACCCAATGAACCGATATTCTCTAGTCCATTGATTTCGGTCCATGTTTGAGATGCAAAGTCTGACAGAACAAAATCTGAGTTCTTGTTTTTAATGGCTGTACCAATGAACAGTTTTGTGCCTGCTGTGGTAAATATCGACATGTTAGTGGTTCCTTTCTTCGCGCTGCTTGACGCTTGAATGACAATGAGTGCATAGGGCTTGCCAGTTGTTTCGGTCGGAAAACAAAGTCTTGTCACCCTTATGCGGTTTGATGTGATCTACTACGGTTGCAGGTGCTCCACACCGGACGCAAAACCGATGTTCTTTCAGATAAGCTGCGCGCCATCTTTCCCACGTCCTTGAATAGCCACGCCTTGATGAATTAGGACGTTTCAAGTCATGCCTTGCTTTGCGTTCTGCATCGCTTTTACGTTCACAGGGACAACGGACGCCATAAGCGACACGATACCCGCAATTACAAATTCTTGGTGCTGCATAAGGCATGAGAAAGACTCCTAAAAATTGCTCGTGAGACGATGAGGAAAAGGTAGAAAAAAGCCAGTGCCTCATCGTCTCTTTTACGGAATGAGCGGTCCCGCAATCTACCACTGGCTTATCTCGTTATTTTGATGATGTGAGTGTGAGTTTACGAATGCGATCGGGATGCGTTACGTCGGCACCGACACGACGACGTGCATGAAAACGAACGATGCCTTTCGTTGCTTGGGTATATGGATCGGAAAAGATTTCAAATCCTACACGGTCCATAATGCGATAGCCGGACAAGTCACCAAAAATAATAGGTGTATTGCCTGCTGTAGGGTCTGGCATATCGACAGCTTCAACAACCGGTCGTCCCAACAAAGTTGCAGGCTGTCCTTCTTTGAGGCTTTCCTGCCAAATATAATCCCCATTTGCATTCTTGAGCTTGCGTACGGTTGCGATGGTATTGCGGTTCATAACGAACACGCCTTTTTGTGAATAGAACGTCGGCAACGAGTAAATGAGGTCAATGAGCGTATCGCCATCAATAGCGGCTGCATTGGTAGTCTTGATCTGGGGAGATATAAGTAAGCCCATTGGCTGCTTAACGCCTGAGCCTAATATAAACGACTCCGCTTCGGTAATAGCAAAGCTTTCGGCTAAATCGCTTTTGAGTTCGTCTTCCAGATTGTAAGCATTATCTTCCATCAATTGACGGGAAATGTCGGCAAAAGTAGCCAGCTCGAACGGCTTGATAGCGACCTGTTCATATTTCAGGCTCGTTTCTGAACGTTCTTCTATCTCTTCTACCCATTTAGCTTTAGTGCTTTCCAACCGACGCGGCCAACGCATTTCCGCACTCGCCATCGTTTTGACGTTGGCATATTGGCGAATTGGTGACATTTCACGCAACAGCTTGATGATCTCATCACCAAATTCCGGCGGGGCCAAATAACCAGCCTGTGCGCTGTCTCCAACCGTCAAAGCTTTTTTCTCAAGATCGCTTAAGCCTTCTTTGCCATGGCGCAAATATGTTCCAAAAGCTTTCTTTTCCAACAGTGTTTCTTCATCCGGCACGTCATTATATTTGCCGTTGCCTGCGCGCTGCATCTTTGCCTCAAGTTCATCTACGCGCTTGCTAATTTTGCTCATATCAATCTGTTTGATGATGCCGGCTAATTCATTGATTTTCTTTTCCAAGCCTGCATCAATCTTCGTTTCTGTCTCAGTTGCTTTAGTGTCCAAGATATTTTCCTTTCTGGCATCCAGTGCTTTTGCTGATGTGATCCTCGCCCCCGGATGAGCCGGAACGGCAACGATAGATATTTCTTTGAGTGACAAATCCGAGATAATCCGGCCGCCGCCTTTGCGGGGGTCCGCATGTTTTATGATGAAACCTATAGAAAGGCCGGTGACAGCCTTTTCTCGAATAAGTGCACGTACTTCGCGGGCGCGCTGTATCTCATTGACCAGAAGACGCCCTTTAACTTTCAGGCCGTTGTCTGTTGCTTCAACAGTATCCCAAACGCCGATAGCTTCCCCTTGATTGTGCATGTCCAACATAGGAAGCGGGCAACTTGTCTCTGAGAAAGCTTGTTTCGTGATCTCATCGCCATAGCTATCAGGAGAATTGAATAGCCATGCCAGCCCTTCGATTTCGCCTATCTCTGATACAGTGAACGCCGCTTTTGTTTCTAAGTGCTCGATCATTTTTCACCTCGATAAGCTGTGCGGTCAGAAGCAAAGGCATCAACCTGAACCTGTAGCCAGTGAACACTCTTGAGAATGCGGATAATATTTTCAGAATTGCAGGGGACAGCCTGACCAGCTTCTGAAAGGTTCCAGTCTAAAACCAGAGAAGCGAGAGATGATAAGCGGGCCTTTTCGCGATTTTCGGCCGATATGTTTCCATCCTCATCACTGAGTTCACTGAGATCATCGACAAGCTTTAGGCGCGCTCTACGTGCAATCTGTGAATCTGGACCAGCAACGCGAAACTTGATGCCGGTTGTTTGACCTGTCACAGGATCCATGACATCGTATTCATGCCCTTTTTCCTGATCGGCCAAATTGTTATAGATTTCGGTCAAATCCATCATTGATCTTCTTTCTCGTCATCAGCCTCTGAAGGTTTTTCGGTATTTTCCAAAAAACCATCCGGCTTAGTTGCAATGTTCGGATTGATGAATTCGTCGCCGCCTTCGTATGGTGCGAGATTTTCGCGGGCGCGACATTCATTCGGGTTCATAACTCTGCTACTGATAAGCGTTGCATAGGACGCGGCACGACTTGCAAGGTCGGTCTTCAGAAGATCGTTGGTCTCGAATTCGACGTAATAGTTTTCACGCTCATCTTCGGTGAAGAGTTTCAGCTTGAGTTCACCTTGCCACGCCTTTAGCCAACGCGAGAGAGTGAACGTCAAAAAGTTTTCTCTTAATTCAACAGCATTGCCCCATGTTGCCCGTCCAAGCTCATAAAGCATTGGCGGGGGGACGCGGAAAATACGGGCTATTTCCGTAATTGCATGACGCCACGTTTCGAGAAATTGGGCATCAACGCTTGTGAATGTAAATGGTTTGAATTCGACGCCATCATAAAGGATTGCGGTTTTTCCGTTTTCTCCTTCGCTTTCGTGGGTCTCTCTCCATGCTTTGCGCGTTTGTTTGACAGCGTCTTCTCCCATGCCTTTGGGAAACATCAGAGCACCGCTAGGGCGCGCTCCACGGCCGAACAGATAACCGGCATGTTTTTCTAATGCCAAAGCCACGCCTATAGCGTTCTTACAGTCGTTGACCGGACTCACACCTTTAAAACCGTCTAATGATGCGGTTTTGATGTGAATGATATTTTCTCTTTTGATAGTACGTCCGGTGCTTTTGCCCGTACCTTGAAGGTAAATCGGTTCCCCAAAATCATCAGTTTCTATACTGATAGAAGCGGGGTTTAACCGGATTAGATTTTGCGGCTTATTTCCATTAACCCGAATGATTTCGGCATAACCATTGCCATAGAGCAGGCAATCACGCTGTACTTGTTCACGTAAGTCTTGAGCCGTTGTCCAATTATTCGGAAAGTCCAACACCTTGGCAACAGGGTGATCTATCACTCGGTCGCGTTGGTCTCCATTTTTCTTAAATACATGTAAGGGAAGTTGCCCGACTGGTTCGGCTATGGCTTCAATTGCCGCACGAACTGGTGTGCACCGCATAGCATTAGCGGGCGTAACCGATATTCCAGAGATTGACTTGCTCGATTGAAATAATTCAACCAGCCAATCTTCTGGAGCGGTAATCTGTGACTTTTGCTCGATAGCTTGCGTCTTAATGGAAAAGGGCCATATTTTCATGGCCCCTTTATAGCATTAGCAAATTATCTATCTTACTGGTTTTACAGGGTTTTATAAGGTTTGTTCCGGTTTTGTGCTGAAATACAAATCCAGTTCATTCCTTTTTGCGCAATAACGCCGCCCGACTTTTGAAACTGGAGAGCCGTCAAGATGTGCAAGTGTATTGGTTACAAAGTCTGCTGATGTTCCAATATATCGCCCGATTGCTTCAGCCGTCCATATGATTTCAGATTGCCTCTTATTGTTTTGATGCAAGGTCAGATCATCAAATTTTTGAGGCGTTAGTATTTTTGCCATTATCTGTAATCTCCAAAACGATCTTCATAATCTATTGTTCTCAAATAAAACATTCGTCTTAAAGGGGAGAAAGAGGGTGTATGTTTCTTATAGGTAGTCATTTTTGACTAGTCTGGAATTTATAGATTGCGGCACCTGATGAGCTGCTGGCTTTTTTTATCCTTTTCACTATGCCACGGTTTAGAAGCTCTTTCCTTGCAGCGGATAATCGTTTTTGTGTCCATCCACCTTTGGGCATAGTTGGTGCCATGGCGTCAGCAATGCAAAAATCTCTCCCCCAATGAAACCGACGCAAAATATTATACAAAATAAATGCGTCAGGCTCTTCCATCATAAGGCCATCAATCATACTGTGGTCTATGACGACTTTATGCCCTGTTACCAAATAGTTCTTGTCTTCTGATTCATACCGAAAAGCACTATTAACCACCTTCTTCACTTCATCATCCGGCAATGGTGAACAAAATTCCGATTGATTATATTTTATAGCGATACTCATCAATTCATCGGGTGATTGGCAACCTCGTGCAGCGATCATACAATGACGCCATAAAAGATCATTTCTTTGTCCTTCGCCAATTTTTAGTGTTGCTTTTTGTTTTTCTTCTTTCGGAACGATGTCGGGCATCACCCTGACGCTCCGCATTTTTGGCAGATCATGCAAATCGTCAAGTGACCCTGCAATGATTTGATAATTGCCTTTTATCCCCTTGGAAGGCGGTGCGACCACGTATCCGTCTCCCAATATGTCAACTGGCCTCAAGTTGTTTGGTCTGATTCGCCGCCCTTCGCCATTGTTGCGATACCAAGCTTGAAAATGTCCTGATCCGCTTCGTACGATGAAAGGTGTCTTCCCGTATTTGTCTAATTCTTCAGCCAGTATCCGTTCATCGGATGTATCCACATCCAAAACGGTTAGTCTGTTCTTTTTACAAGCAATCCCAAATGCCTGAATGTCGGGAAATTTTAAGGCAAGTTGTTCGCTACCTGTTTTCCCAACATTCAAATAGCGTTTTACGGCCGGTCTTTTGGCACTTTGTGTTATCCATACCGGAAAAGTCGCTATTCCGATTTCGGCGTAACGGGGTTGCCAATCGGCAAAAATCCCCGTCATTAATGCGCCTGCCTTTCCGCTGTTGAATAAACTGGAAGGGATAAGCGTTCACTTGCCCATGTATCCAAGTCTTCCAACCGATAAAGAGGAAAACGGCCGTAATATTCCATACGTGGACCGCCGCCATTGACAGCCATCTTTGCTAAGGTGCTCTTAGTAATTGGAAGCCCGAATTTTTCTGCTAGGTATTGAGGTACGTCTTTGCGACGCAAACGAGGACGATAAATCATGCTGCTTCTCCCCGTGGTTTGTATTGTATGCCGTGTTGTTCGCAAAACTCTGCGCGTTCAAGATTGGCAATCACTTTAGCCATTTCAATGTTGGCAACGGTTAGGTCACCGTCAACAATGTAATAAGGCAAAAGGACTGTTGCCCTTATGTTAATGTCGTTTCGCGTCATAGGTGTTCGGGCTTCAATCTTCTTGATGACATTGTACCAAAAGATATCAATGTAATTGAGCAATTCCCCAAGAAGTGCTCCTGCGTCATTCAGCTTACTGTCATCAGCCCAATAACGTGGGGTATCTAATTCAGCCCCCAAATGATCTGTTATCGCTTTCAATGCTATGTGCATGTTGCGCAAGTCACTAATCGAAAGCTCGTCAAGGTTCTGATCCGTATACGAGAAGGCATGAACGTTATTAGTGTCGGTCATAGCACTACCCCCTCCATCATCCCCAAGTCGATTGCTTCACTCCCGCCATCAATCCTGAGCATGAGGCCAGTACGTTCCAGCCAATTCGTAGCCATATTAGCGTCAGACAAATTGGCGTCCGGCTTTATTGTTTTTGACAGGCGTTCCTGTTGTGTTCCCGTTGCGCTTACGGGTGGAATTGTGTTATATTCCATTTAAACATTCTCCATTTCTAAGTTGAGTTTGTTAAACATGGCGTGAGGAAGTGGCTGCTTCTGTCACGCCTTTTTCTTTTTCGACTTCAAGCTGCTGCTCAATACAATAAATTATCTCCGCATTCATCGTGCGTCGATTTTTTACCGCTCTTTCCTTTACGAGATGTCTCATGCCAGCCGGAAACCTGATGATGTATTTATCCTGAACTTGTTTCATATCATCTCCATAATTCATGTTGGCTATTAGCCATTATTAACCATATGACTATATAAAACCTTGCGTCAACTATTTTTTTTGGCTAATAGCCATTTTTATTGTGAGGTATTGAAATGGCACGTCCCAAGAGAGAAGTCATCCAACCAGAAGATAAGTATGTAATCCGCTTCCCGGATGGTATGCGCGACCAATTAAAGGAAGCTGCCAAGGAAAATAATCGTTCGCTAAACGCGGAAATAATCGCGCGGCTTGAGGGATATGAAGAATTAAAAAAAGAAAGTTTGATTTTACCAAGACGCCTTCAAAGGAAGTTAGCCGATGGAGCTAGAATAAATGATACTTCAGTATTGGAGGAAGTCGTATCGACACTTGAAAAACATTATAAATTGCCAGACTTAACAGTCGGGGGATTTGTGGATTCTGAACTAATAGATATGATTATGGGAAAAGAAAAAGCAGAGGAATTTCGTCAAAAAGTCGCATCGGGTAAAATAGATAGGTCTGCAATAATAAAAGTACAAACCATATTAGATCGTGAAAGTTCTGTTTTTGATAAGACAACAGGTAAAACAACAGTGAAAGCTAAAGTCAGGATGACAATTGAAGCTAAGAAATAAATGCCGGACAATCTGGCAATGAGGCCAGCACAATTTTCAGTCCGTCAAATGTGCCTGACGGGCATATTTAAAACCATAGTGACAAACAATCCTTTCGATAATATGCTGGCCTCTTTTAGATTGAGGGAAGCAAAGTCATGATACTACGCCAACGATTGACAGCCATGGGGTGGGTAGGGCTGGTGTTTTTCTTCTTAGGGCCAATTGCTTTCATTCTAAGCTTTTTTTTGGGACTTTTCGGCATACATGTTGTTATTCCGACGGGAATAGCAGAAACCATTTTGCTAGCTCTACTTTTTATCTCGGTTCCCCTGCTGCTCCTCGGCCGTGAATGGGTAGTTATTAAGGAATAACGTCTGGCAAATGCTAGAATTTTGCTAGGGCATTAAGTTGATGGGGCTTGAGCTGACGTCTTTTAGTCGTGTTGTACTCGTTTGGTTATCCAATTTTGGATTACCAACACTTTCGCTCAAAAATGAGCTAAAGTCTTTTAGCTGTTTTCTACGTACTTGGCAGTCCAATTTTGGACGGCCCTTATTTTTCAATATGTTATAGTGTTCGATAAGGGGTGTATCCAAATTTGGAGAGACCTCCCCGACGATCAGATTTCCACTGTTTAAAAAGCCTTGTTAGTTGTGTCTATAATACGGGAAATTCCCGTATTAGTTTGTTGCGGCTTGACCGCGTTTTCTAATCTGTTGACAAGGTCAAACCGAGAATTTTCCGGTTTGAATTATCTCATTGCCGTTTGTACTGGCATTGAGATTTTCGACAAATATTCGATGAATGCCACCTAATATTATTCAGTTGCCATAAAGCAAGCCGCCGTACATTGCGCGAGTGGCTCAAAGAAAATGTAAGATAGGTTGCTCAATTTTGAGCAGCCCACTAGCGATCAGAATTTTATACCGGAAAACCTCGATTGTTATGCGCGATATACCGTCTGCTCAAAATTGAGCACACGCCCCATCTCCATTCTTTAACCGGTTTTACGAGGTTAGATTGTAATAAGGGGGGTGTCCCCAATTTTGGGGAGACCCCCTATGATCATGTTTTCACTGCTTCTGAATATCAACATAGGAGGACGGCTGAATTTTCGGCTCGTCAACACCATTTAGAAGTTCAACTATATGTCCGGACACTGCATCGGCAGCCCCTATCAATGCCTTGTCGGCAACATGAGCATAACGTGCGGTTATTCCTTGTGCTGAATGTCCAAGCAATCCGGCAATAGTTAATTCACTATATCCCATGCCTGCCGCCACAGAAGCGAATGTATGTCTCAAGGTGTGAAGCGATACATCTTCTATTGCGGCCGCTTTACAAAGCCTATTTAAGACTTTCGGTAAGCCAATAAAATGGCCATCACCTTTCATCGAGGGGAAGACAAAGCCCTTTTGTCCCAAATTAGGCAGATATTCCAAAACACTGAAAGCTGCCTTACCAACTGGACGAACTTGTTTTCCGGTCTTGGTATCGGGGAAATGGATACAACCGCCATGTATGTCTATCCAATCCCATTTCAATGATAAAGCTTCGTTACGCCTTAATCCTGTGAGCAAAAGGAATTGAACAGCGGTTAGGCCTATCAGTCCTTCATGGTCTGATTCTCGAATAACGGCTCCTAGGCGCGTTATCTCTTCATCTGAAAGGAATCTATCACGGGCTTTAGATTGTTGCTTCCTGATGCCTCTGGTGACGTTTTCTGCCACTATTCCACGTAACCGACCAAATTCTAACACGCCTCCGAGAATAGTCATGGTACGAGATGCCGATGCAATGCCTCCCGTTGAATATCCACCGCGTCCGGATCTGTATTTCGCTGTTTTCCCTTCGGTGATGTCATCTTGCATTTTTACAACATCGGCAACGGTTAGTTTCGCGGCTGCTCTCGTTCCTATCAGTGGTTTGATATGGATGCGGATATTGCTTTCATTAGAAGAATATGAGTTAGGCTTTAGGCGTTGTTTTGCATGTTCCAAATATTCATCACATAGTTCCGCAACTGTCATTGAATGGCGTATCTCTTGACGCTGAGCGGCTGGATCACCGCCGGTCATAGCTTCTGTAAGCTTTTCTCTCGCAAGGTTGCGCGCCTGCTCAGTGGTAAGTGTTCCTACTCTTCCGAGCGTCATCTTGCGTTGACGGCCTTCTATTGTCCGATAAAATAGGATATAACTTCCAACGCCAGACGGCATCACTCGAACGCCAAAGCCTCGCAATTCGCTGTCCCAAATCACTACGGGCTTGCTGGCGTCCGGTTTGATAGCATCAACAATTTTCTTTGTGATTTTTGGCATGGTTTGCTCTCTGTGGTAGCACTATGGTAGCAGAAGAAAGCAAATTAACGCGAATTGAGTCAAGCTCTCGGAAACATGGCGAAACTGTAACCCTTTGTTTTATATAAATATAATTATTTTAAGCCAACTTGAGAGAATGTACGGAAAAGGCTTAAACTACAATTCGTAATGATGGGGTCGCTGGTTCGATTCCGGCATGCGGCACCAAAAATCACTCTTAAAAAACAATAGGTTAAATATTTTTCTAAAAAATACAAAATGAATGATGTAGAGCGGTAGTACCAATACGGCCTTTAGGGAACTATGTCATTTTGAGAGAGATTCAAATATTAGGGAAATCTGTCTCGAAAAACATAGTCGCCTGAATAATTCGTAGCCTGCGTTAATTTGATGCTGAAAGGCTTTTGTAATTTTGAAATTTTTTGCTCTATCAGGTTATTATTGATCTTTTATAGGTAAAGGCTACCACAATTAAAAGAGTAGCCTTCAGGTCAAGCATCACGATTTAAAACGTTCCTCTAATTCCAATACCGAAATTGCGTGGCATGGTAACACTTGCGTCTATACCTTTCAAAGTACTATCGGCAGCCTTGTAGGTTGCAACACGTTCGTCAAAAAGATTATTTACAAAGCCAAAAATCTCGATAGCGTCATTGAAATTATAACGCATACGTAAATCAGAAATAGTATATGCATCAACGACATAACTTGGTGTATTGGCCACATCGGAATAATATTTGTCTAAATGGCGCACATCGCCTGAAAAACTCCATTTTTCGGTGATATCCCAGCTAAAACCGGCATTGAGCATATAACCTGGAGATTTTGCAAATTCATTGCCTTCATAGGCAAGGTTACTAGAGATTTCATCAATTTCGGTGCGTAAAAGTCCCGTGCCTGCCCTTAACTGGAGATTATCCAATAGTGCATAATCAAGGCTAAGCTCTAAACCGTAAGAATGGGCTTTTTCAGCATTGATTGTATAGGATTGTGCAACACCCGGCGAAATAACCACTGGAATAGTATACTGATTATCTTTAAAATCCATGTAGAAAATATTGCTGTTTAAATTCAAGCGATTTTCCAATACAGCAACGCGGGTAAATAATTCATAATTCCAAACTTTTTCATCTTTGAATTTCATCCATTGGCGTGAATTCAAATTGAGTGATACACCGCCAGGATTATAACCGCGGTTAATCATTGCTCCAACAGTCCAATCAGGATTGATTGCATAGGCCAGTGAAACTTTAGGCAAAAACTCTGAAAATGTTTCATCATAATCAAGTGAATTTGGTGTAAGGACCGAGTTTCCAATTCGCGTTACTTGGTCATGTTGATAGCGCAAGCCACTCGTTAATGTCCATTGATCGGTTAATCTATAGCTTGTTTCACCAAAAATGCCAATATTACGCTTTTTATCGTCAAACTGCGTGTGGCCTATAAACAGCAAAAAATCGTCAGATTTTACTTGATTTACAAACATACCCATAACGCCGCTTAATACGTCATCTTCATTACCAAAGGTAAGGCGGCTTTCATTGGAAATATTATTTTGGGTAATGTCGGCATCGCCCCTTATGGGGACACCGGTACGACGTGATACGTTAAAATGCGAATATTGGACAGTATTATATAATTTCATACCATTTTCGAACTCATAACTTACGTCAAAAATTCCTGTATCTGTGTATTGTCTCCATCCCGGCATCATATTGAAATTATATTTCAAATCATCATAAGGGGCAGATGCCATTTCTTGAGTTGGTTGGTTATTATTGGTTCGTGAATAAGTTAATTTTGCTTCAAGTCCTGGTATTTCTGCCGGCTGCCATAATAACTTGGCGCGACCATTAAGGTAAAGAAAATCCAAATTAATATCATTACTTAAAAAATTGGGATTATTATAATCAATAAATGTGTCACGACCTGAATAATCAAGCGCTATACGCCCGGCCAATTCATTTTTATAAATCGGTCCCGACGCCATAAGTGATGTGCGCTTTTGGTTATAATTGCCTATTTCTGCCTGATAGGCAGCTTCTTTTGTAAAGGTTGGGTCTTTGGTATTGATAACGATAGCACCGGCAATAGCATTGGCGCCCTGTGATGTCGTTTGAGGGCCTTTAAAAACTTCAATACTGCTTACATCCCAAAGTCCGGAAGAACCAAAAAATAATTCATAATAATTGGTATAATGACCGTCAATATTGGTTGTAGCGCGTGGTATTGTTCCACTCCAGAAAACATCGGCACGTGTATTGGGACCTTGGGTATCCTGTCCACGTATAATGGGGGCGGAAACAGAGTCTGTATAAAGAACGTTCGGCGTACCATTTATAACATCATGAATAGACTGGGCATTGAATGCATTTTTCCACAGATCCTTGGCAGTAATAACACTTACCGAAGAAGCCGTTTTTCGAATATCGCGTTCTATTTTTTCACCGGTAATGATGATTGCTTCAAGCATTGTTGAATGCTTATCAGCGGTGTCCGTGTTTTCAGCAAAAACCGATAGACTGCTTGCCGGCAAAAGCACAACAACGGCCCAACTTAAAGTACATGCTCTGTAAAACTGGTGTTTCATGGCCCCGTCCAAAAATATGATAAAAAATGTCAAGTTATGATTATTGGATTTTTTAAAGTTCTGCAATATGAAATCGATCACGCACTGCAGAATATTAAGAGATTAACGTGATTGGTATTTTAATAGCCAGATAAGATAAGTCGCTCCCAATAGTCCGGTGACCAAACCTATCGGTAAATTCAAGTTTAGCGTAATTCGTAAGGTTAAAAGATCAGCCCCGGCAACTAGAATAGCCCCCATCAATGCACTTGCCAGTAAAACAAGATTAGGTGAATGAATTATGCGTTTGGCTAATTGGGGGGCTGCCAAAGCAACAAATGCAATAGGGCCGGCAACTGCAGTTGCAGCTGCTGTCAAGATAATTGCTGCGATAATTGAAATAAGGCGTGTTCGTTCAAGGTTTATACCTAATTGTTTAGCAAGGTCATCACCGAGCTCCATAAGACTAAGCCTTTTCGACTGACTAAAAATAATTGGCGTTACAAATAAAAAAACCAATGCAATTGACAAAGCATGCTGCATAGTCCGGATATTTAAGGAACCTGAAAGCCAAAGCTGGGCGCTTGCGGCTTGATCAAGGTTTCCCATCACTAACAAAACAGTATTAATGCCCGATAATGTTGCACCAATGCCGATACCTATTAAAACAAGACGTGTAATAGAAAGGGGTTGATGTCGTCGATAAGCTAGTAAAAAAATGATAAACGAGGTTATAAGACCACCTGTAATCGCTGCCAGTATTGTTTGCCAAGGGCCTGCATTTATTAAAATGATTTGTAAAATTGCTCCGGTTGCGGCACCGGTCGTAAAGCCCAAAATGTCGGGCGAACCAAGGGGATTACGCGATAAGGATTGAAAAACAGCCCCCGCTATACCTAAGGCACCGCCGACAAATAGTGCTGTGATAATACGCGGTATACGTAAACGCCAGATAATACGATCCACCGTCGCATTTTCACCAAGATTAATAATACTTTGCCAAATTTGAGAATAACTTAAAAAATAACTACCGCTTTTAATGTGTAAAATACTGATGAAAAACAAAAAAAAAGCTAATATCAGACAAACATGGAAATTGCGCTTATAAATAAGAATAGACCAGGAGCCCCTACGCAAAATGAAATTTTTCTTCATCACAGGCCTTTATAAAATTTGACGACGGCATAAACAAAAAATGGCCCACCAAGAAGAAGGGCTAATATGCCTGCTGCTACTTCATTCGGTGCAATAATTACTCGGCCAATAATGTCGGCGCTTAACAGGAGCAGGCCTGCAAGCAATGCGGATGCAGGCAAAAGCCAGCGATAATCATGACCAAATAAAAAGCGGGCTAAATGGGGGGCAACAAGTCCGACAAAGCTGATTGGCCCAATGGTTGCCGTAGCACTACCGGACAAAATGATAATTGCCAAAAAAGCCAAAAGCCAAATTTTTTTTAAATTTAATCCTAATGATTGTGCAATGTCGTCGCCTAGCATAATAATATTAAATTTTTTTGCGAGAAAACAACATGATAGCAACCCCATGGCAACACAAATCAATAATATTATAAGGGCGTCATAACCGCGACCTTCAATACTGCCCGCAGACCAATGGCGAAACTTATCAAGAATAATGGGTGAACTATTGATCAATAATAAGCTACTTGCCGATGATAGACCGATCGTCATGCCAACACCTGCTAAAATAAGGTGTAAAGGATTGTTAAAGCGCCCCTTATGCTTACTTAAAAATAAAACACAAATACCGGCACATCCAGCACCGATAAATCCAAACCAGATATAATTCAGAATCGAGTTTATATGGAAAATCGAGGCGCCTAAAAGCACAGCAAAACTAGCCCCGGCATTAATGCCGATAATGCCCGGATCTGCAAGCGGATTGCGGGTTAAAGCCTGAATTATCACTCCGGATAATCCAAGCGCACAACCGGCTAAAACTGCGATAAAACTACGAGGCAACCGTAATTCCATGATCACCAGATGGTCATTATCATTCATATTTAGAGAGAATATTGCCGTTATGGTTTGCTGCACTGAAATATTTTTAGAGCCGATAAAAAGTGCAACAAAACAAAATCCGATGGTCAAGATCAATAAGCTGATAAGGCCGATCGCTTTCAAATAATGAAAAGATGTGTTTTTATAACCAGTATCGGGAGACGTTGCCATTAGTGTTGATAGGTGTTTGAAATTTTATTCACCATTTCGAGACCTGAATAATAGTCAATACGAAATGATGAAATGCCAAGCGGATAGACATGTTGGTTTTTAACGGGTGTTAGATTTCTCAAAATTGGATCGTCCAAAAATGCAGATGCGTCCTTATCCTCGCCCCGTAATAAAAAAACTACCTCGCCTCTGACAGCACTTGCCAAATTTTCATGTGAAATAAAATCAAAATCGACACTTGCTGAAGTGCTATTTTTCAATTCATCAGGTAGAGGCAGCACTTTAAAGCCAAGGCCGGTTAAAATATATGCTTGCGGGCTATTATTTTTGCTAACGGAAAAAGTTGCACCAATGTCATAACCGATAATAGAAGCAGTCTGGCCATCAGCTTGAATTTTTTTAGCGGCTTCCTGTATTTTTGCATCAAAATCTTCTACCGCTTTTTTGGCATCTTGTTCGTTTCCTGTTGCATATGCCAATTTTGCGGCAAGATCTTGCCAACTCGAATTACCATAATTGACAAGCATAGTTGGAATGCCTTGTGCTACCAACTCGTCATAATAATCAACGATGCTGTCACCGCCGATAGTAGAGCCAATAACCAGATCAGGTTGCAGTCCGATAATTGCTTCCAGATTAAAATTCAAGTTACTATATAATACCTCGACGCCTCGCTCGTCAGCAATCTTTGCCCATTGGGTAAAGAAGCCTTTATTGTCGGTCAAAGCACTTGGCGTTGACGCGGCACTTGCCAATAAGTTTGTATTATTGGCTAATAATATTCCGGTTAAACTTGGTGAAGTCGATATAATACGTAAAGGTTTATGTTTTAATTCCAATTGCCCTTTTTCATGCTTGATAATCCGGGGCCAATCTTGCTCACCGGCATAAGTGCTTATGGATAACAACAAACTTAAAACGAGAGAAAAAACAATGACCAGTACATTTTTATTAGATCTTGTCATTTAAAAATCCTTCGGGAAATATCAATCAAATTGGCAAATCGAATTCATCAAATTCTTCAAGTCCATTCCCTTGTGATACGATCTTTGTATAATATTCCAGGCGCGCGGCATCAATTTGTGTGCTGCTTGTGCCATATCGCCAATAACCAATTGCGTTGATTTTATCTTTTGGAAGTGCGCAAACGCTCATAAAGTGTTTGCGGATTTTACGCGTTTCCTCGCGTTCACATGCCACCCATATTTGATATTTATCCGCCTCACGAAAGCTTTCTGCACTTTTAACGAGATAACCGGTTTTTCCTGCTTCTTCATTTTGTTTGCGAATATAAACAAAGTGTTCGACACCTTCTATTTGGGGAAGTTCATCAACCGCAGCGCCGTTACCACATTCTATATATAGTTTTGCTTTTGCGCCTTTGGGCCATTGTTGTAATATCGAGTAAATTGCCGGTATTGCGGTTTCATCGGCAAAGAAAAGCGTTGGAAAAGTGCAATTTTCATCGGGAACAAAATGCGGTCTTGGTCCCACCATAAATGTAGAACTGCCAATTTTTGCGTCATTAAGCCAACGCATCGCCAATCCGTCTTTATGTATAACAAAATCAATTTCAACTGTTTGGGTTGATGGGTCATACTTGCGAACAGTATATACGCGTGAGGTCGGTCGTTTTCCCTCTATCGTTTCAACATCAATGCGTACCGCTACATTAGGCTTTTGCCACATCTTGGAGTCAGTTGGATTTATCCGGCCTTTCACCCGCACCAAATTTGCAAATGGTTGCCACATATCGACGATTCGCATTTCAACTTTTTCCATACCGCGCATATGGTCTGCCTGATCAAGTATGGCAAAAGGATCCTTTGACATGACTACTTTCCTTTTCAATGTCGAAAATTATATGACCAAAATTGTCATATTTTAATGTTTTTTATTGCAGAATGTATTTCGCAATGCAATATAAAATAAAATTATTTTTGCTTTGGATTTATTATGAATTATTCGCGATTATCCGCAAAAAATCTAAGTGTTAGATATTCTGATCATTTTATATTGAATGATTTATCGGTCGTTATTCCGGATGGTAGTTTTTCCGCAATTATTGGTCCGAATGGCTGTGGTAAATCAACCCTGCTTCGCACTCTTTGCCGTTTATTATCTCCGGAAATAGGAAACGTTTTTCTTGATCAAAAACCCATTTCAACTTACCCGACGGCCGAGGTTGCAAAAATAATAGCCTTTTTGCCCCAACGTACTTTGCCACCCGAAGGAATAAGTGTTGGGGAATTGGTCGCGCGTGGTCGTTTTCCTCATCAAGGTTTTTTTAAGCAATGGTCAAGAACTGACGAGATGGCTGTTTTGCAAGCTTTAACAGACGTTAAAATGCTGGATTTTGCCGAAAAACCCATAAGTCAACTTTCAGGCGGACAGTGCCAACGTGTTTGGGTGGCAATGGCATTGGCACAAGAAACGCCAATCATGTTATTAGACGAGCCAACAACATTTCTTGATATTGCCCATCAAATTGATCTCATGGAACTTTTATGCGAACTCAATAAAAAAGGGCGTACTATTGTTGCTGTTCTTCACGATCTCAATCATGCCAGTCGCTATGCTAACAACATTATCGCAATGAAAAACGGCAAAATAGTTGCGAGCGGAAAACCCTCCGATACCCTAACTGTCGAGCTTATCAAAACGATTTTTGACCTTAATTCGATTATTATAAAAGACCCCGTTTCAGACAATCCATTTGTTATTCCAAGTAATTAAAAAATATCGATTAATGAGAGAAATAACTTCGAAAATTAAGATCATGACTTTGGCTCTTGTCGCAGAATTCAAAATTGCAAAATTGAAATGCGATGCATTTACGCCTTGGACACCCAATTTCTAGGCGTTGTTAACCGGTCATCAATTCCAGATATATCATATAGCAATTGACTTGTTCCCGTATAGTCCATGCACCTTTTCTAAGTGTGATACTGCTTCATAGCCTTTTGTTTTCGGGGCTGCCGTGAGTGATTGAAAGCTACCACTTCGAGCCATTGGCCAATCAAGTCGTGAACAGTCGCTTTTGATTCCTTGTTGGGGTATTTGGGGAGCGCAACGGGTGGGGTTATTTGACAGAAAATGATTTTCGGTTAACGACCGTCAAGCACGCCGTCCTTTTTTCGCAATAACACTCCCAACTTTTGAAACCAGAGAGCCGTCAACATGTGCAAGCGTATCGGTTACAAAGTCTGCTGATATTCCAATATATCGCCCGATTGCTTCAGCCGTCCATATGATTACAGATTGCCTCTTATCGTTTTGATGCAATATTAGATCATCAAATCTTTGAGGCATTAATGGTTTGGGCATTGCCAATAACGCAAATAAGCCAAAGAATGAAAGTTTACGGTGCTCCAAAATGCATGTTCATATGTAATCCAGAAGATCGATAAATTCGTTGTCTTTTATTCTGGCTGCAGTGCAAGACTTCATTACAGGCCTTAAAGTTTCGACCAAGATATCCAATCTCTCATCTTTGCTTTATCGCAACGCGTGGGGTTTAAGGATGTCAATCGGGTTGAATAGGCAATAGATATGGTCAGTCATTTACAGGATGTCCAAGGAGCGGCAGATATCCCCATAACCAGAGGAAGAAAGCCAAAGACCAGAAAATAGCGGCCCATGCATAATGGTAACTGCCGATAGCGAAGAGATCGGTTATTTCCGGTAGAACGCGCATGGCGGCAGCGAGTATAATAAATGCGATAGCCGCTTTTGATTGCCAGGGGATCGGTATCAATTTTCGTCCTGAATGACGTAAACCGGCAATCGTAAAAACACCCATCACGCCAAGCCCCAATGTCGCAATGGTCAATATATGTAAGCCTGCATAAATGGGTATGCTTTCGTTAAAGCCCGAAAGACCGATAAGAAAAAAACCGATTGCCGCACTGACATTGGCAAGCGCTAGGCATAAGACTTCCGCTTTTAATGCGGCTTTACCGATAAACCATTCGGCAGTTCTGTCCATAAAACCGGCACTGGCAGCAAAAGCGAGATAATATTGCATTTGTGAAGACGGCAGAAAAAGCATCGAGAGAGCATATAAGACTGTCAAAAATGCAGATAGATTGCGTCTGCCCGGATGCGGGCGATACGGGCTTGTTTCACCAGACGGATCCAATGAAAGATTGGTGACCACAGTGTTGATGCGCGAGATTGCCAAGGAAAACAGAACAACAAAAACAGCGATAATCGTCCACAATATGCGGGACGATAATTCCGTTTCTTCGCGCCACCACGAGATTTTCAAAACAATTTCGAGTACAAAGAGAACAATAAGCCATAGCAAGAATGACAAACTTTTCCATTTTCTTTTCGAAAGAATTGGCAAACCGACATATAAGATCATAAGTGCCAGAAAGGCGAAATCGAACACACTGCCGACGACCATCAGGTAATCCGAACCCAAAAAACCGACAATGCGACCGGGAAGCCATAATAAAAGCAGAAAGAAAAGTCTCATGCCATTTAACGGCTTTGTTTCTGTCCATTCGGCAACGGCGGAACATAAAAATCCGGCAAGGGCAGCCGAATAGAAGCCGAAAATCATCTCGTGGGCATGCCATTGCTGAGGGAAAATATAACGTGTACCGGGATAGTCGAGTTGATAGGCAATCACCCAGATAAACGGCATGACTACAGCATAACCGGCCGATACCGGAAAGAATAGAAATACGCCTTCGGTAAAAAAGGGATTATGAGCAATGACTGCTTTTATCTTTTTGATAACCCCCATTGTGTTAGTCCCTGTCTCTATAAAGAAGGTCGTAAAAATCCCGATCTTTGGCGAATTGTTCGCTCATATCGAATATTTCCCGTTCGCTTCGCTTTCCCGGTTCACCTTCGACATGTCTTTCAGCGACAATTGTTGCAGGATCGCCACCAACCAGTAACAGACGGTGCGCAATGCGCAGCGCTTCGTGAAGATCGTGGGTAACAAATAATGATGAAAAACCCTGACCTTGTGCTTCTTCAATAACAATGTCCTGAAGGTTACGCCTGAGGCCGATATCAACTGCCGAAAACGGCTCGTCGAAAAATATGATATCGGGATTAACGGCAAGGGCACGCGCGACGGCTGCACGCTGGCGCATGCCACCCGATAATGCGGCCGGATATTTTTCGAGATCGGTTGTTTTTAAACCGACCTTTTTTGCGCAATCGGAAATGAAATCTTTTTTTCCGGATGGTCGGTGTGAATTCATCAAACCATAAGCGATATTTTCATAAGTTGTTTTCCAAGGGAGCAATCTTGGTTCCTGAAAAACAATTGCCTGCTGGCGATAAGTTTTTCTGATTTCGCCTTTGTTAGGCGTCAACAAGCCTGCGGCAATCTGTAATATTGTGGTTTTTCCTGCACCGGACGCACCAAGAATGACCAGCGTTTCGTGGTCATTGACGTGGATATTGACGTTTTCAAGAATGCGTCTTCCGAGATAAGAAAACGCGATATCCTGCATTTCAATTCTCATTTTTTAACGCCCCACGGCTCGGATGCATGCCGCCAGCTTTCAAAAAATTCCCGTATCGGATGAATTATACCGAACTCGGTTATCAGGGCAAAACACACAATGATCATGATAATGGCCGTTACTTTAGGAACATCAAAAGTGCTGCGTGCTTCAAAAAGGAGGCCTCCTAGCCCACCTGAATAGCTTAAAAGTTCGGCCATTACGGCAACTTTCCAGGCACTTCCGGCTGAAAGCGACAAGGCCGGAAAAATATAGGACACCATTTGCGGAAATGTGATTGTGCGAAATCGTTTGAATATACCGATGTTAAAAGCACGCGCCATATCGTCGAGCGAACGGTCACGCGTGGCAATTGCTTGAACGCTATTGATAAAAATGAGCGGAAAGGAAGCAACAGCAATTGTCATGATAACCGAGCCGCCACCGTTTTCAAACCAGATGAGCGCAAGCACAATCCAGCCTATCGGCGGCACACCGAGAAGAATGATAATGATCGGCCGCATCAGGCGGATTGCTGCAAATGAGTAACCGCACAATACGCCACCGAGAATTCCGATTGAGGCGGCAATGATAAAACCTGCAAATGAACGTTCGGCCGTCACTTTCGCCATCTCGACAAATTTGTCCGTTTGGACAAGCAAGAGCATTGCTTGCAAAGTTTGTTGCGGGGAGGGGAGCACATAACTCCCATAAAGTTCATGGGCCAACTGCCAGACGGCAAAAAAACAGAAGCAACCGGCAAGCCCTGCAAAGCCTCCCCAGAAATAGTTTCCAAGCGACACAAGATGGGAAATGGTCTTACGTAAATGCATCAGGCATAAAATCCGTCATCAGGCAGTTTTCCGCCCATAATTGCGGAATTTTGTTCAATAAGAACATTGAAAAATGTTTCAAGTGCCGGTTTGACTTCACTTGCACTATGAACAACCAGATGACTGAAAGCGACGGATGCGGCAATCAGGTGTGGCGGAAAATCAAGGAGGCCGCTGATTTCGTCGGCTGCTTTTTCGGGGTCGGCTTTAATTTTTTCGAGTGCCGTTGAAAAACATGCATTGAGCGCTTCTATTTTCTTCTTTCCCTCATCGCCTTCGAAACCTTTGCCTACAACAAGACCGGCTTGCGGAATGGCATCGGTTTTCGAAACTTTTTCCCAAAGCTTTTGAATATCAAGGGCACGAACAATTTTTTTAGGGGATACAGAGCTCATGGAAATCACGGTCGAGGCGGCTGGCTCCACAATGACTGCTGCATCAACCCGTCCGATCATGAGAAGCGGCATAGCTTCGGGGAGGCTCCCCGTATATTGTATGTCGATTGCGTCCGGCTTGATGTCATATGCCTTTAAAATTGCCTGCATAATATAGTCGGGCATATCGTTTTTGAATGGTACAGCAAGTTTTTTGCCGACAAGATCCTGAAGTGTTTTGATATTGGATGCTTCCGGTGCGACGATATAAAGAAGTCCGTCTGTCAGGATATTAGCCAATCTTACACCAAGGCCTTTATTATATAAATTTGCGCCGCTATAACTGGGCAAAATGGCCATATTGATTGAGCCGGAACCGAGTCCGGCTCTGATCTGATCGGGATTATTCCAGACTTTGAATTGGCAACCGGGTAAGAGTTGATCAAGCATGCCGGTTTTTACTGCATAAGCGGCAACGAGAGATGGTCCCGCAGGTGGCCCCCAAATGACGGGTTTATTTTCTTCTGCAACCACATTGGCGGGAAATGCGCAAACAACGGGAAGAAGTGAAGCACCAATTAAAAAATGACGGCGTGTTTGGGTAAGCATCATCCACCTCGATTGGCAAATACCGGACCAAAAATAACAGAATGGGAAGTCAGGTATTTTTGATTAAGATTTAAATTTTAAATAAGAGTTTATCCCTCAAATTAAAAATTTCAAAATGTTGCTTTTATTCCGGCAAAGAAACCTCTGCCTTCTCCTGGGAGGAATGCAGCCTGATCAGGTGTTGCACGATCGGAAATAATGGTGGATGAAGCATATTTTTCGTTAAAAATATTCGTTATTTCACCGAAGATGCGAAGGTTCTTGTTAAGGCTATATTCGCTCCTTAGATCAACAACAATGTAATCATCCGAATAAAGCGTGTTCATATTATCAACGGGTGTTCTTGTCGGTACCCAATGGATATTACCCTGCCATATCCACGGGTTGGTCGGGCGATATTGAATCATGGTATTAATGATGTTGCGTGGTGCACCGGCGAGATAATTGTTATGACGTAACGGGTCATCATGAAATGTAAAGCGTTGATAGGTATAGGCAATACGCGCTGTTATCGAAGCGTTGATTTCCCAGCCGATTGCAGCGTCAATGCCAAAATGGCGGGTTTTATCGGCGTTAACCGCACCGAGCGGCGCTCCACTGACATCACGTAAGCTCAACAATTCGTCATTAACCCACGAATAATAGGTCGATAAATCCCAGGAATAGCCTTCAAAATTGCCTCGCCATCCGCCCTCCAGAGTGGTTGCAGTTTGATCATCAAGATCGGGTGTCGCAAACATTTTGGACTTCAAATTGGGCATAGCGGGATTTGGACGGCCGGCACTGGTGTTCGGAGTGCCGTTAACTGTTGCCAGAAGATCATCATGCGTCGGAGGCTCGAAGCTGCGGCTTAATGCGGTGTATAAAGTTTGTCTTTGGGTGAGAGCATAGGTAATGCCCAAAGCCGGACTGAAACCCGAATAAGAACGGTTATAGCTTGTGTTTTCGGCAGGAACTGCACCGTTCGGCAAAAGTCGATCCGGCATACGAGGATTATATGCTAGTGTTGGACGGGTATTTTTCCGCCATTCGTCGTCATTGTCACGACTTGCATGAGCATAGGAAAGTGATGGCGAAATAGTAAAGCGTTGAAAAAGAGGAATATTCATACCGGCAAAAAATGACATTGTCGTTGACTTCAATTTATTGTCACCGAATTTGTCGCCCTTTTCGCCCGAAAAATTCGAATAATAATCGCGATCCATAGAACCGTTGGTGTAATTGCCGGCAAGTTCTACGAGCGGCAAAGGATTGTTTTTATCAGGGGTATAGGCATAACGGAATAGTCCGGTAAAATCACCGCCATTGCTCTGTCTGACACCGGCAGATATAGGAAAACGAAACATATCATGCGTATTTGTATAGCCCAAAGCAATATCATAAATATGGGAGCCAAGCTCGATTGTTGAACGGTTGCCGATGAGATATTGGCTGGCATCCCTTCTTGGCCGATCGCGCCAAACATTGGGGCCCGGATTTACAACCCCTTGTGGAGTAACTATAGGACCCGACCAGCTCATTTCCGGATGTTTTTTTATTTCATATTTTGGAATTGGTCCTGAAACATCGAAACCCAAATCGGTGTATCCGGCAAAAAAACGCGTTGTTGTGATATCATTTACTCTAAAACCGATATTACCGGATAGGCCTGTCCTGTCAGAGGAATTGTAATCCCGAAAGCCTTCCCGGTTATTATGTTCAAATGAAAAAAAACCGTCACGCGTTTCATCGGAAAAACCGACTTGCCCGCCTAAATTATATTGACCAAAACTTCCACCGCTTCCCGATAAAACGGCCCCCGGTTCGCTCGTTCCTGTAGGTGATACACTGTTAATAGCGCCTCCCAATACAGTGGCGCCGATACGATTGGCCATATAACCACGGTAAATTTCAAGGGTTTCGGCGTCTTTCGGATTGGCTAAACCGGCTATATATGAGCCATCGGCACGGTTGAGTGGTAAGCCATCGCGCATAACAAGGATACCTCTCTCGACCGGATTTTGCTGAAGGCCTGATCCGCGAATTTGTATGCGGGGTTGATCATTTCCTCCGAAAAAATTCTGAACCACAACTCCGGGCGTTTGTTCCAAAGCACGTGCCAGTGTCAAATTACCAGAAACAGGCATTTCATTTTTGTCAATGACACTGACAGCTCCCGCCATCGAAGCGAAACGTTTACTCAGAATTTCATGAGAGTTCTCTCTGTTATCAAGTATAACCGGTTGTAGAATGACCGGAGCACCCGGACTGGCCGTTTGCCCCCAACTATCCTCTCTTGATAGCAGAACAAGTGTTGTTGTGATGGTGTAATAGCAGGTTTTTTTAAGTAAATGACGCAAATTTCCGTCTCCAATGGTTGTCAAATCCATGGCAGGAGCAAAAATTAATTGCTTTTAACTATAGTCGGATGAGATGACCCCTTTTGAAACAAGCTGCTGTGAGGCAAATCAGATTGTTTCCGAGAGATCGGATGTTGCTTTCCCTACCAAACCTTGGCAACTCTATAAAACATGAAAATAAAATACAAGTATTAATTTATCATGTTTCATGAAGGACTTCATTTCTACCTGTTTGGCGAAAGAGGATTTCACGTTGTATCGGTTTCCGGAGAAAAAAATGGCGAACAAATTTATCAGGGCCGAGAAACAGTTTTTCTACAAGCTCTATGTAGTTATTCGAAAAATCATATAATGGCAGATAAGGCGTTTGGATAATAATTTGGCTTATATAAATTTTCAGAGCGATAAAGCCGATGTTCAGCCAATGAAATTCCGGAAAAATTGTTGGTTATCGTTCTTATTTCCAATAAGATCGGAAATTTATCAGACGATTAATGGTGAAACTGAGTGATAGATATTTATGAAAAAGAGGAAGAGTAATATTCCTCCAGACCGATATGATCGATATATCGCTCTAAAAGCTTCAAATTTGTCTATTCCTCTTCTATCCGAAAAATCAATTTCAGATAGGCCGAAAATGGATTTTGCTTCTTCCGTTTCGGGTTCAATCGTCTGGCAACTGCTTCATTAGCCCCAAGTGCCATTAACCCTTCGGCAACAATCGAGCAATCAAAGGGAGGTTCTATATTTCTCATAGCAAACAGGTGTTGCACGAGCTTCGTATAGAACAATTTTTGTTCGTCCATAAGATTATTATAAATTTTTACAAATTTTGGATGGCGCAAAGCGTGAAGTTGCATTTCAAGAAACAGAATTGTGTGGGAAATATTCTGATCATTTCGTTCAAACCATAGGATCATATCATTCAAGGCCTTTTCAAAATTATCTCCTGCTTCATCAATGAGCTGTTTTCGTGAATTTGCCTCGAATGATTTATACTGCTCAAGAAGCTCTATAAGAACTTCACCTTTATTATTGAAATTGGAATAAAAGGCTCCTTGTGAATAGCCCGCTTTATCGCAGATTCCTCTGATAGAGGTTGCCTCAAAGCCCAATTCCGTAAACAACATGCGCGCAGCCTCCAGCAGGTTCTGGCGGGTCTCTTGCTGGCTTTCCAATCTTGTTTTACGCGGTTTTATCTGTTTGACCATAAATTCGAGATATCATCCGACATTTCATTTGACAAGTTATCAAATGAAACATAAATATCAATTGATATCTGGAATTGTTGATGAAGAAAACAGTTTTCGTAACCGGTGCCACCGGACTATTAGGCAATAATCTGGTTCGCCAATTGATCGACGCAGGCTATCATGTCAAAGCACTGGTCCGGTCGCGACAAAAGGCAAATAAGCAATTCGCCCCTCATGATGAACTTGAAATTATTGACGGCGATATGACCAATGTCGCAAGCTTTGAAAGCCATCTCAATGGCTGCGAAATCGTTTTTCATACCGCTGCATTTTTCCGCGATAATTATAAAGGCGGCAGCCACTGGGCTGATCTGGAAAAGATCAACATTAATGGTACAAAATGCTTGTTGGAAGCGGCCGCAAAATCGGGTGTCAAACAGTTTGTCCATGTCTCGTCGATCGCAGTTCTTGATGGTGAGGCCGGCACATTGATTGATGAGACATGTGATAGGGACATAGAAAATTCTGATGATTACTATCGAAGCAAAATCATCAGTGAAAGAACAGTCAGAGAATTTGCTGCTCAATATCCGATGATGAAATGTTATTATATTTTACCGGGGTGGATGTGGGGCCCTGGTGATCTGGGGCCCACCTCGGCAGGACAACTTGCGCTCGATGTCATGAACAAGAAGTTGCCAGCCATTGTTCCAGGGACCTTTTCGGTTGTTGATGCACGGGATGTTGCCGCTGCCCTGATCATGGTTACCTTCAAGGGCAAGTCGGGAGAACGTTATCTCGCAGCAGGCCGTCACATCCATATGAAAGACCTTGTATCCATGATCGGTCATTATGCCAATGTCAAAACGCCAACAAAGACCATACCAATGCCGCTATTGTACTGCATCGCTGTTTTGCAGGAAATTTATGGCAAGCTTACAGGAAAGCCCATTTTATTATCATTGGCTTCGGTCCGTTTGATGGCAAGCCAATATGATAGAACGCATTTCAGCATTGAAAAATATGAGAAAATTCTGGGGCTTCAATTCAGACCTTTAGAACAAACTCTGGCAGATACACTGTCTGATCTGAAAAATAGACAGCCGGATAAATTGGAAGTTTGTCCGCAATAACGGATTTCCTCCAAAACAAAGAAAATGCGCCCTCATGCTTACTGCTGCTTTTTGACCGAAAACGGCATTTCATTTTGTCGCTGACACTGATAGCCCCCGCCATCAAAGCGGACGGGAACCGTCTATTCGGGATTGCATGTGAGTTCTCAATGCTGTCAAGTATAACCGGTTTTAGAATAACCGGAGCAACCGGACGAGCCGCTTACCCCCAACTATCTCTCTTGATAGCAAAACAAGTATTGTTGTGATAATGTAATAGCAGTTTTTTTAAGTAAATTATGCGAATTTCTGTCTCCGATGGTTGTCAAAGCCATGGCAGAAGCAAAAATTTATTGCTTTTAACTATAGTCGGATGAGATGAACCTTTTTTGAAACAAGCTGCTGTGGAGCAAATGAGATTGTTTCCGAGAGATCGGATGTTGCTTTCGCTCACCAAACCATGGCAACTTTATAAAACTCGCGAGTGAATTACAGTGTTAATTATTTTTTGAGTAAATAATATATATTACTATTTTTGTTTGTTATTTAATAAAATCACTATGGTATATATTTAATGTAAAGGTTTTTTATATTTTAAATATTGAATATAAACGTTATTTTCTGAATTTGTTGGTTTGACAGAAGGACACTTTTTATAAGGTTGTTCAACTTGGATGACATTGTTATATAGTTTGCAAGATAAAAATCAGTAACAATTCGGGGAACCAGGTTATGGGAAGATTTCTCCATTTTACATGGATATCGGCTTTATCGGCTCTTCTCTTGTCGGTCTTTAATGTGAGTAATGCGATGTCCGATAAATTATGTTTATATAGCGCGACAGACAATGACGACGAAGCTACAGATAGTGCTTGCCCGCATATTGATACCACATCCGGTTTATATTTATCGTGGGTAGGAACGATAGATAGATCCGAACAAGAACCGGCTTCGATCCAATTGGAGGGTGAATATAAAGTAAACCGGTTTTTCCCGTCAAATACAGTTCTGACATTCGCTTCAACGCCGGCCGCTAATGACACAAAAGTAAAAAGTGGAAATACTAAACATCAGGAAACACCCGAAGAGCAAAATCATAATTTGTTAGGTCGGATGGACTGGTCTTTATTTTCGCCGGAAGGACGCGTTAGACTTCAGGAGAAAAATGGAATTCTAAGTTTGACTTGTTATTCCGGAAACGAGCATGCCGGTGTGGCTCTGAGTGCCCCGTTCGGAAACTTTCCGCAAACAACCAATTCATCTTTTATAATAAGTGGCAGAGCAGACGGTCGTTTCAAATTGGGTTTTGCAGACAAAAATAATTCTGTACCGGATGATGCAAAGACCTTTCCTGTTCATTCCGAAAAGACATCAAAGACTGATGATCAGTCGGATTTCGATTTGTTTGAACTGCCATCTTCAGGAAAAACCAGTAGCAAAATTATAATCGAATGCCCCAAAGAGGCCGCACATTTCGATATTGCCGCTATAACGATTAAAACTGCAACGACTGAAAATTCAATCGCTACCTGGGTTTGGCACAAACAGAACTGGCTTCACTCACCCGCCGGTTTACTTGACTGGGCACAACAATATCATATCAGCAAGCTTTATGTTCAGGTCGATATTCAGGATAATGTCATAGTCGATGAAGAACAGCTCGTCGAGTTTCTTGGAGAGGCGCATAAAAGATCGATTGATATTTATGCAGTTGAAGGGGATGCGGATATGATTGTCGGAAAAGGTCAAGATCTTGCATTTCAAAGAACTCGATCCTTAGCGGCATTCCAGAAACGGCTTCCGGAAAATGCAAAATTTGCGGGACTGCAATATGACATAGAGCCTTATACCGATCCGAAATATTCAAAAGACCCAGCCAGAATGTGGGTTAACTGGGCAGCAACTCTTATGAAAATGCATGAAATCTGGGGCGGACCAATTGATGTCATCATTCCGTACTGGATACAGAATAGCAATGACGGGAAAAATGCTCTGGAAAGTATCAAGGATCTGGGAAGTTTTACGGTTATGATTTACCGCACCAAGGAAACGGAAATAAATACTATTTCTGCGCGCTGGTTAATGTGGGGGGAAAAATTCAATACAAAAATTTCTGTCGCGTTGGAAAACGGACCGGTTAACGGGCAGGCAAAACTTTATTTCACGCCTGCGAAAGAGACAAACAAACAGAATTACGGATCTGTTTTTCTCGTTCTTGCAAGGGCTGCAAATGGAGGAGAGAAAACAGTCTATCAACTTGACCATATCGAACAACCGGAAGCTGCCAAAATAAGCTTTCTCAAGCAGACAGAAGACTTAAGCGGCGTTCTCTCGCGTTTACGTCCTTATTTCAAAGCCTTTAGCAGTTTTAACGGATTAGCAATTCACGGCCTTCTTTGATTGAAGCTATGACGAGAGACCGAAGTTACAACGGCACATCGGGATAATTTTAACCTGTGGTAGAGTCTTTTTAAGACAATTTCGATTTGAAATCACAACAGGTCAAAAAGTTTTTAAGAGCAATCTCTGGAAAAATAGGATAAAAGATTTATTTAAGATTGGCTGATATTTTGTTGGGTCGCAATATATACAAATAAAAATTCTTGTTAGCGAACAAGTGTAATTTTGTTTCTGACGAGAGGCATGGTGGTTAAGTGGCATGCCATAGAGGCGATGATAAACTATTTTTCAGACTGTTGATCACGATTATTTCGTCTTCAGGAGTGTTTTTTACCGCGTCAGCATTTGCTCAGGTGCCGTCAGGAGCACGCGCAAATGATAATTTTTGGTCAGTTCGCAACCATCAGAAACTGGCAGATGCAAAATCCATGGCACTTGGTGGAAAGCCTTTGAATTTTGATATTCCACTGGAAAAAGCGTCACCACCCGGAGCTAAAAGCCGCTCTCTATTGAATAATGATGTCAAAGTTCTTTTTGAACAGGGCTATCAAGCGCGACAACAGGGGCATTATAAAAAAGCCATTGAAAAACTGGAAAAAGCTTCTGCTTTATCACCCGACAATCCGGATATTTTAAGAGAATTGGGGTTATCTTTCATGGGGCTCGGCGAGCTTGACAAAGCCGAGCCGATATTTCGTCGACTGCTCGAAATGGTTCCGGATGATATCGAGGTCAAAACCGGTTTGGTAAAAATAGATTACGCTCATAACAATCTTGAAGAGGCAAAGCATTACACTGAAGAAATTTTGGCATTAAAGCCGGATAATGAAGAAGTGAAGCCACTCCAAACAGAAATATTGAATGCAATAGTTTTTCAGAAAAAGCTTGAACATACGACCAAAGCGAGTTCCGTTGTCCGCTCTCCATTTATAAATGATTTGAAATCGATAAATCTGTACTTTGCTAAAAAAGATTATGACAATATTGAGCAAAATGACGGATCCGACAATTTACCCGACATTATAAGAGAAAACCGGACGAGCAATTATTTTTTTGGGCTTTCTCCCGCCATCCGGTCAAATGTTTCTGATCGTACTGTGGCTAATGATTTGGCAAAACGCGGTTTTATATTTCTCACAATGGGCAAAGTGGAGGAAGCTCAAGCAGATTTCGAAAAAGCTTTGCGTTTAGCGCCAACGCTGAGCTTGGCACAACTGGGAAAAGCCGCAATATTGTATTGGCAAGGTGATTTCTTTTCAGCCAAGGAAATGGTTGATCATGTCATATCAATGGAGCCGGAAAATCCAATTGCGCGCGACTTCAAATTCCGTATAGACGCGGCCATAAAATTTTCACAGACGGAAGATAAAACTAAAAACGAATACCTGTCTGGAGAACCATTGAGTGATGTTTCGGACAACAAGCAGAAAACTGTGGGGCAGTTATACGAAATTGGCAGCAATGAACGCAAAGCCCAGCATTTTGATCTTGCCAAACAGCATTTTGAAGCTGCTTTAGCTCTCGAACCGGACAATGCGGATATCCTTGTTCAATTGGGGATTACACTTCTTGCACTAGGAGATCTGGATGCAGCAAAAGAAAATTTTAGTCGGGCTTTAATGATAGCACCGGATTACACCGATGCGAATTTGGGCTTGGCACGTATCGCCTATTGGACGGGCGAACTTGATAAGGCAAAAGCCCTTTGCGAAATGGCATTGTCGCAGTCACCCGACAATGAAGAATTGACGAGCTTGTTAAAAGACATTGAACGCGCGATCGCTTCAAAAAACAAAATCGCCAAATATGGCGGTACAGGCAATTCGTCCAATGGGATGGAAAAAGACAACCCGCAGCTCGTAGAGATTAATCATCTCGCTCAACAAGCGGCAGAGATTGTTGCTTCAGGGAAAAACTTCGCCCATGCGGAAGCTCTTTATCGACAGGCTTTATCACTAACGCCTCAAAATGTTGATCTGTTAATAAAGCTCGGCAATGTTCTATCGTTTCAGAAGAAATTTGCTGAAGCCGATAAGATATTTGATCGGGCTCTCGAAATTTCACCGGATGCTCTCGAAGCCTCGCTTGGCAAAGTTAATGTAGCGCTTTGGCAAAATAATTATTCTCTGGCCAGACATCGTATTGATGCATTGTTGCTTCGTTACCCTGAAAACGAAGAGGTGGCTTTGTCCGACGCGGCGCTTTATATGGCGGAACATCAATATAAGCGGGCAATCACAGTCTATAACCGCATTTTGGAGAAAAATAGCAAAAATGTTCAGGCATGGTTAGGTAGGGGGGACGCCAAACGTGGCCTTTTACGTGATCGGGAAGCAGTTAATGATTACGATCAGGCCCGTATAATTGCCCCTGACAGTAAAGAAACTCTCGAGCGTATTCAAAGGCCTATCCGTAAACGGTGGCGTCTTGACATCGATAGTACTTATAGCGAATTGACTGCACCTTATAAAAACTGGCGGGAAGGTGGCGTGGCGCTTTCCTATCAATTGTCAGAAACGACGATATTGACCGGCCGTTTAGGTCTTTCCAATCGTTTCAGTATGGATGACCAGCAGTTCGAGCTCGCAATTGCCCACCAATTCCGACCGGCTGTTTGGGGTTATTTGGCGGGGGTCGTGACACCGGATGCAGATTTTCTGGCACGATATATTTTACGCGCGGGTGGTAGCAGCAATATCGGCAGACTGGGAAAAGTCGGCATGCTCGGAGCGACACTCGATACCAAAAGCGAATGGTATGACAATGGCGTTGTCAAAACTATAACTCCCGGCTTGAGACAAACTTTCTTCAAAGATCGTATGACCATATTTGCCCAATGGATTAATGTTTTTGACCAGAAGAACCAACATTCGGGAGGCTATCTTTTGCGAGCAGATACCAATCCTGTCGACCGGTTTCACTTTAATATAGGATATTCGAGTACTCTGGAATCGTCAGGTGATGTTCTTATCCCGACAAAGACGATATTCGGAAATATCGCGTTTGATATAACAGAAGACTTAACAATTGGTGCTAATCTGGCCAAGGAACAACGTACGAATGCTTATAATCGCTTGGTTTATGGTTTGAATTTGACGCGGCGCTTTTGATGATCAACATTAACATTCAATGGATAATGGGGGCAATTTTTATAGGCCTTTTTTATGCCTGTCTGGCAGTGTTGATGCTGGTCGTCATGATCGTTTTTCATTTCAGGATGGTCAACAACCGCAAGCGGATGATCAAACTCAGAGAAAAATTCGAGACCTTTTTGGATAGTCTGGAACAGGGCGAAATATCTTCAAAACAGAAGAAAAAATTTTCAACGCGGCAACTTATGCGTCTTGTGCCTTACTTCCGTGCTATTCCGGATAAAGAAAAGCATCAATTGGCGATTGAATATTTTATTCAAACAGGTTTGGTTAAAGTCTTAGCCAAAAAAATGCGTTTTTCTTCACGTTCGAAACGTGTGCAAATTATCGAAACCCTTGCATTGTTTCCGGATAAAACTGCTCAAAAAGTTTTGCATGAAGGGTTGAAGGATGTTTCGCAAAAAGTTCGTCTCGCTTCGGCTATCGCTTTAATGGAGAATGATGCTCCCTGGTGGCTCTATGATGTTGTTTCAAGCCTGCCGAATTCGAAAACAAACGTAAGTAAATATTTAAAACCTGATGTGGAAAATGAAAGTCGTGTTGAAAAATTGGCCAATGTGGCAAGTCTAACAATTATGCCACCGCTCATGCGCTGCGATGCAATTAATATCTTGGCCGAAAATGCCGGTTTTGAAACTCTATCGTTAGCGATGACACAAAAAATTAATATTGCGAGCAACAACGATTTATCTTCTTCCAAAGAATACAGAGAACCAATTTTCAAGATACCGGAAGACGATAAGGCCGATGACCGCTATAGCGAAACCGTTTCGTTGGATGATGAGGAAATCGATATCGAACAATTTAACAAGGTGTTTGCAAATCTTCTGGATGATGATGCGTTACCGGTGCTTTATGCTGCTGGCAAGGCATTACTGAAGACGGGAGATCGTGGGCACAAAATATTGGAAAATACTAAACAGAATGGAAGCGCACGAGCAAAAAGGGTGGCTGCTTTTTTTCTGAGGAGCGAGAAAATAGAATGATTGACTCGCTAAAGTTTTGGCTTTTTACCGTAACGTTTTCCATTATATTTGTTTTTTTCAGTTTGTGGGTCATCATCATGCTCGTTCAGCTGTTTTTGGCTCTTTATGCCTATTTCAGTCGAGCCTCAGTGCCGAAGAATGGTCTTCTTTGGCACCGTTATTTTGATACCGCACCGCCAATTTCGATCATCGTTCCGGCTTATAATGAAGAGAAAAACATCGTCCAGTCGGTTTATTCCCTCATCTCGCTGGACTATCCGGCTTTCGAGGTCATCATCGTCAATGACGGCTCGAAAGACAACATGCTCGACGAATTGATCAAAGAATTCGAACTGGAAGAGAGCAACAGAGAATATGAAACAATTCTGGCTTTCAATCCCATTCGCAACATCTATGTTTCAAAAAAATTTGGTCGTCTTGTCGTAGTGGACAAAGAAAATGGTGGCAAGGCAGACGCGCAAAATGCAGGCATCAGCGTTTCGCGTATGTCGCTTCTTTGCATGGTGGATGCCGATACTATTCTGGAGCCGGATGGTCTTTTGCGCATGGTCCAGCCTTTTATTGACGATCCGGCGCGTACAGTTGCGGTGGGTGGGAGCGTAATGATAGCCAATGGCTCCAAAATCAGTTCCGGCCGGTTGACGCGCGTTGCCATACGCTTCAATTTTCTTGTTTATTTTCAAATTCTGGAATATTTGCGTGCGTTTTTAATGGCTCGTGTGGCGTGGAGTTACGTCAATTGTTTAACATTGATATCGGGTGCTTTCGGCGTCTTTAGCCGGCGTGAGGTTATGGCTGTTGGCGGTTATACGCGGGGATCCGTCGGCGAAGATTTTGATTTAGTGATCAAGCTACATCGATATATGCTGGAAAACAAACGCGATTATCGTATTACTTTTGTGCCCGATGCTGTTTGTTGGACGGAAGCGCCGGAAAGTCTTTCTGTTCTTGCCAAACAACGCACGCGTTGGCAAAGAGGCGCTTTGGAAGTTTATTTTCGTCATCAGGATATTATGTTCAACAGACGCTATGGACGCATCGGTTTTGTCGGTATGCCGATGGTGTTTGTTATTGATGTTGTAAATCCGCTGCTGGAACTATTCAGCTATATTCTTTTTCCGATTGTCTTTTATTTCAAAGCCATGACGTTCGAGTTTTTACTCTCGTTCATTTTTATGGCGTTTATGTATGGAATATTCGTCAGCTTGTTTTCAATATCGCTTGAACAAATGCATCTTGGTTTTTTGCGTAAAGCAAAATACATATTTATTCTTTTTCTGTCTTCAATCATCGAATGTTTCGGCTATCGCCAAATCAATACATTCTGGAGGATAAAAGCCGCCGGAGAATATTTTTCAGGAAAAACTTCATGGGGCGAAATCAAACGCACCGGTTTTGACGAGGTCAAGAAAAAAACGGCCCAATAAATTTTCCAATGCTCCAGCGGATAAAACCGCTGGAGCTAATTTTTTAAACATGGTTCTTCGCAATTATTGCGTGCTTATTTAACGACGAAACCATGCTTATATGGATCGCGATCGTCGATAAATATTGTGTTGAACCCTGTCATCCTCGCCCATCCTGCAACGGACGGAATAATGGCCGGAAGTCCCTCTACATCGGTCAATTTTTCAACACGGCCTTCAAAGATAGAACCGATGATCGATTCATGGACAAAATTATCACCGGCTTTCAGAATTCCCTTGGCTGTCAATTGTGCCATTCGTGCCGAGGTTCCGGTGCCGCAAGGCGAGCGATCAATGGCTTTATCGCCGTAAAACACAGCATTGCGTCCATTGGCTCCGGGCTTTGTCGGTTTTCCTGTCCACATAATATGGCTCAAGACATTGATTTCGGGTTTTTGCGGATGCTGGAAGCTATAGAGTTCATTCAGTCTTTTCCGCAATACAGGACTCCATGCGATAAGCTGCAACGCATTATAGTCGGCCATATCGGTGTAATTTTTTTGTGGTTCGACAATGGCATAAAAATTACCACCATAAGCGACATCCACTTTAAGCAGGCCCAAGTCCGGACATTCGACCTCTAGATCCTGTTTGTAGAGGAAAGCCGGCACATTTGTCAGGCGAACTTTTTCCACATAAGGGCCATTTTGCTCATATGTAATGTCGACTTTTCCAGCCGGAGTATCCAGACTGAGTTTTCCCGGAATGCGCGGCGTAATAAGTCCATATTCGATGGCCATTGTAACGGTTCCGATTGTGCCATGTCCGCACATAGGCAAACATCCGGAAGTTTCGATATAGAGGACGCCAATATCACAATCATCGCGTGTTGACGGATAAAGAATAGAGCCGGACATCATATCATGCCCGCGCGGTTCGAACATCAAACCGGTTCTGATCCAGTCGAATTCACGTAAAAAATGCAGGCGCTTTTCCATCATGGTTTTGCCTTGCAGAAGCGGACCGCCACCGGCAACCAGACGAACAGGATTACCACATGTATGACCATCAATACAGAAAAACGAATATTTCGCCATGTCAAAACCTCCCGGCACGAAATGGATAAATTGAAAGAGCAGGCTCTTTATGTTCAATGAGATTGTGTATGAGACGGGCGGTGGCTGCCGATTGAGTCAAGCCAAGGTGGCCATGACCGAAAGCATATAATATTCGCCGACTGTTTTTCGCATAATCAATAACCGGTAAACCATCGGGAATAGACGGCCGATACCCCATCCATTCCACCCCGTTTTCCAGCTTCAAATCGGGGAAAAATTCCTTCGCTTTTTTCAGCATGGCTTGCGAGCGTTTAAAATTGGGAGGCAGGTCAAGCCCGCCCATTTCGACCGCCCCGCCAACTCTTATACCGGTACTGAGCGGAACAACAACAAAACCGTGCCCACCAAAGGTTACCTGATGTTGAAGCTTGAGACTATCAACCGGTAATGTCGTATTATAACCGCGTTCGGTATCAAGTGGTATATTATCGCCGAGAAGGCGGGCAAATGTGTTTGACCACGCCCCACAAGCAACAACCACAAAATCGCTCCGGATTTTTTCAGCGCCAGTTGTCAGTGTAACGCCGCCTTCATCCTGTGACAGATCAAGAACCGGCAATTTGATAAATTTTGCGCCCTGTCCGCTCGCATAGGACCAAAGGGCTTTACCGAATAATTTCGGGTCCTTCACATTGCGCCAGGAAGGAACATAGGAAGCTTTTACAAATTGCTTTGAAAGGCCGGGAACCATATCGTGCAATTCGTCAGAATCAATATGGCGTACTTTTATGCCGAAACTTTCACGCCAATTCCAACTTGGAAGTGCTGCCTGAAATTCTTTTTCGCTTTCATAAACCTCGAGTTCACCTTCGGTTCCGAGTTTGTCCAAAAGTTCCGCTCTGGTGAGCAAACCCATCATTTCCTTCTCTGCAAGACGCATGATGGCAACTTGCGCTTTGATGGTTTCCAATTGGGCTTTTTTCCGGCTTGCCTTCCAGAAACGAATGAACCAAGGCATAAGTTTTGGCAAGTATGTCGGACGGATTGTGAACGGTCCCAAGGGATCCATCATCCATCCGGGTAGTTTCCTTAATATACCTTTTGACGCAATCGGTAATACGTCGGTAAAGGCAAATGCCCCTGCATTTCCTGCACTTGTTTCTTCACATATCCCGCTTCTGTCGATGACGGTAACATCATATCCGTTTTCAGAAAGAATGGCAGCCGTAGCGACGCCGACAATACCGCCTCCGATTATTGAAACCGACTTTTTCGCCTGCATCGCTTATTATCCTCCCCCGATCATTATGATTTTTGTCTTTCGGGCTGATGCAATCATGTAAATTTTTAATCCGGCCGGCGTCACGAATAAAAATTCGCTCACCTCTTATCCGGCCAGATGTTATTCAGAAAAACTATTTATGCGACTTTGTATTTTTGAACTGCTCCCGGCAATTCACTCCATTTCTTATACCATGTATCAAACAGCTTAAGCTGCTTTTCGACAAATCCACGCTGGCTTTCTGTGAGTTCGTCGGTTTCATTGAAATGGAGTTTATAAGCTTTGTCGCCTTTCACAACCATCATATGTTTGAAAAATAGTACGAGATCGGGGCCGGCATCGAATGATGAAAGAATAGCCAAAGCTTGCTCGAGTTCTTCAGCACGTTGGCGTGCTTCGACATCCCCCTTCGCTGCGGCTTCACACAGACGACATAGGTGGATGACTTCTTTCGGCAAGACATTTCCTATACCGGTGATAGCACCCGTTGCACCACAATTGACATAACCATGGACAACTGTTGTATCAACACCGATCATAAGAGAGACATTGTCATCACGACTGGTAATGTTTTCGGCGGCATAGCGCATATCGTCAGGCCCGCCGAATTCTTTGAAGCCGATCAGGTTTTTATGTTCTGCCCGCAGAGCGAAAAAAAGATCGGCGCGCGTAGCAAATCCATAATAAGGACTATTGTAAATCACGGCGGGAAGGTCAGGCGCAGCCGATAAAATAGCTTTGAAATGGTTTTTCTGGGCAGCCAACACACTACCACGGGAGAGAACGCGCGGAATAACCATCAAACCTTTTGCACCAACCTTCTGGGCGTGACGCGCATGTCTGACCGCAGTTTTCGTGTTAACCGCACCGGTGCCGACAATAACCGGAATTCCGGCTTTAACCAGATTTTCAACACCCTCCATACGTTCTTCATCGGTCAATAGGGGCCAATCGCCCATTGATCCGCAATAGACTACAGCCGACATCCCTGTGGCGATCAGCTCTTTCGCTTTTGCAACAAGGGCAGAAAAATCCGGTGTCCGGTCCTGTTTGCAAGGCGTCATTAATGCGGGGATTACCCCTGAAAATATACTTGAATCCATAATATTCCCCTTATTTGGCGCTTGCGTGGTTCCTCCCCATAAAGCGACCGTACAAATTTTATTTGTTGATATCAAAATTGACAGTGGCACTCGGCGCCACAATCACAGATATATTGATACCTACCCAATATTATGAGGTATTGATATATCAAAAAAATATCATATAAATTACGCTTGTCAAGTGATATATTAAAGGTAGATATGAAAAATATGAAAGTAATGGCAGTCAATGAAAGTCAGGCGGACATAGCTTATAGAAGTCTGGAACGCATGATTGTTACATTGGCTCTCGAGCCGGGCATGGTGGTCAATGAACGTGCACTGATCGACGCAACCGGAATGGGGCGCACTCCTGTCAGGGAAGCTATACAGCGGCTGGCGTGGGAAGGTTTTTTTGAAATTCGCCCCCGTTCAGGGGTGCGGGTTGCCAATCTCGAACCACAAGACTTTGGTCGTGTGCTTGACGTACGTCAGGGGATAGAAGTTCTGCTTGCACGGGATGCCGCGCGTTTTGCTGGCGCCGTTGACATCGAACGAATGAAAATGGCGGCAGAGAATTTGAAAAAGTCGGCTGAAGAAAATGACCCTTATAACTTTCTGGATGCGGACAAGCTTTTCGATGAAACATTGGGCAAAGCCGCAGGCAATATATTTGCAGCTCGGGTTGTCGAACCTTTGCAAACCCATTCCAGACGTTTCTGGTTCCGTCTCTACCGCGGACAGGAAGCTATTATAAACTCTGCCAATGCACATATTTCACTGATTGAAGGGATTGTCAGCGGTAAGCCGGATGTAGCTGGCAATAGAGCAATGAAACTGATGGAACATTTACGAAAAATGGTCCCGTGATTGCCAGACGATTTTGATTGCCAGACTATTTTGATGCTTAAATCACGCCTCTTATAAAAATCTTATGAGCACCGATATAGGCCAAGCGCTGATCCAAGCCAAATGTAAGTGAGGCCGATCCCGTCTTCCTTTTCTTTCGCCGGTTCCGTTTCTTATCAATTGATAAAAAAGGGGAGCAGTCGCTGACTTTCTCCCCTGTCATTGAAGAGAGACGACACATTTTCAAAATTTACTGCCCTTTGTTCCATTTCGTCGTCAAAAACGGGAGCGCAATTCAAAAAAATTTCCGCTTTGATACTATTTGACTTCTATGATGATACGTCCCCACGCCCTTAAAAACTGTGTGGTTTGTAAACTCTTCCTGCTAACGCCACTTTGATATATTTTTCCCAAAAATCGTCTTTTCGAAGCGGAAAAATTCATTTCATTTTTTTTACAAACAATCTGCAAACGGAATGTTCACTCCACGAGTAATATCAGCGTAACAGTCTGTTTCTATTGTAAAATTCAATGGTAAATGGTGATTTGTTATTGTTATTTTTTTGCTTTGAAACAAAACAAAAAATTGCGTTTTTACACAAGTTGAAAATTCTTGGTTGCACTTTAAAAACAACTGTGATTTTATAGAGATATATCAGTTATAGATCAACAGACAAAACTATATAACATTAATTGGGAACAACCATCATCTGAAATGGTCCGTCTGGAAGTCTTAATTTGATAGCGAGCGCTAAGTGGGCGATGACAAAATGGGAGCATAGACATGAAAAACATCACACGCATTTCCGCTATGGGTTTAGCTTTGGCTACCGGTTTCACATGTGAGGCTTTGGCAGATAAAGTCGACGACATTATCAGTGCCGGAACGTTACGTTGTGCCGTAACGCTTGATTTTGCTCCCATGGGGTCACGTGATGCAAATAATCAACCGATCGGTTTTGATGTTGATTATTGTAATGATTTGGGCAAAGCCCTCGGCGTTAAAACCGAGATTGTGGAAACGCCTTTTCCTGATCGGGTGCCTGCTTTAATGTCGGATCGCGCCGATGTTGTTATCGCTTCGACATCGGACACACTTGAAAGAGCGAAAGTCGTCGGTTTTTCCATACCTTATATGGTCAACCGGATGATCGTGCTCACAAGAAAGAATACAGGTATCTCTTCTTATGAGGATTTGAAGGGTAAGAAACTCGGTGATACCGCTAGCACTTATGAAGAGGGAAAACTCAAAGCCGACATTGAAAAATGGGGTGGTGGCAGCTATAGCTCCTACCAATCACAAAACGATACAATTCTTGCTGTCGCACAAGGGCATATTGATGCAACTGTCTTGACCGAAAGCGTTGCGCAACTTGCTATCAATTCAGGTAATTATCCCGATCTCGTTATAACCGGTGTAGCGCCTTATATTCCGGACTATTACGCCATTGCGACAAAACGTGACGAATACGGCTTCATCAATTATCTTGACCTGTTTGTTCACCAGCAAGTACGCACCGGTCGTTATGCCGAGCTTTATAAAAAGTGGTTCAAGAGTGAACCTGTCGATCTGACAATACCGCTCGTCTATCGTTGAACTGCCAGTCTATCGTTGAACTGCCAGTCTATCGTTGAACTGTTAGTCTATTGATAAACGGTTAGTCTATCGCTGATCGAAACGCGAAAAAGGGCGAGTGGTCAAACACTCGTCCGGAAATAATCAATGAAATTTTGTGAATGAAGAGAATTGATGGGGCTTCTCATCTTTACTCGGGATTACTGTCCAGGACATTCTGATGCAAGGATCACTCCAATATCCAGACCCGACTTTTATTTCGGGAACAACCTATATTGATGGGGGTGCTTGTGGTGAGGTTCTCTATACAGAAACGCCATTAAGTTTTTGGGGCGGGATAGATCCTCGGACAGGGAAAGTGATTGATAATCATCATCCGCTTTCAGGCCAATCTATATCGGGCAAGATATTTGTTTTGCCATCCGGGCGTGGTTCATGTACGGGGAGCTCTATTGTTCTGGAACTGCTTCTTAACGGTAAAGCACCTGCGGCACTTATTCTCTCTGAAATGGATAGTATATTATTGGCTGGCGTTCTCGTTGCCAAAATTTTCTTCGGCTATTCTCTTCCGGTAATGGTGGTTCAAAAGGCAAAGTTCCAACGCATTGCCGCAATGGAACGGGTCAAGCTTTGCCATGATGGATTGATGGCAGCCGGAGAGGCTGATGAGGAAAATGGTCATCCCGAAGAACTTTCGCTTACAGAATTTCCGTCACTTGATCTGACATCTTATGACGAAGAATTGCTTTCGGGAAAACATGGCGAAGCTGCCCGACTTGCCATGACAGTTATTTGTAAAATGGCTGTTTTTCAAAATGCAAAATCTCTCATCAATGTGCAACAAGCACATATTGACGCCTGTATTTATACCGGCAAAGGCGCGCTCGCTTTTTCGGAAAAGCTGAAAATGCTTGATGCCAGAGTGGCCGTTCCGACAACGCTGAATGCTATTTCAATTGATCTTCAAAATAGAAGCCGTCAGCCGGTTCCAGAAAAGATTGCCGTTCCGGCGAAATGTCTTGCCGAAAATTATTTGGCAATCGGAGCCGAAGAAAGCTTCACTTGTGCTCCCTATCTGCTTTGTTCCGCCCCGTTGAAAGGGCAGGAAATCGGTTGGGCAGAATCGAATGCAGTGGTTTTTGCCAATAGTATTATCGGGGCTCATAGCCAAAAAAATCCGGACTTTATGGATGCTTGTATTGCAATTACCGGACGCGCACCGAAGACAGGGTGCCATATAAAAGCCAACAGGATGCCAACCATCCGAATTATTGTTGAAAAGCCGGACGTTATTGATGACTCTTTCTATCCTTTGCTTGGCTACCAGATAGGGCTGATTTCGGGTTCTCATATCCCTTTGATCAACGGTTTATCCGGACTTCATCCAAATCGGGATAATTTGAAAGCAATGTCTGCGGCATTCGCCACAACATCTGCAGCTCCGATGTTTCATATTGAAGGTATAACGGCAGAAATTTCGGATAATCACGATTGGCTTGATCTTGATTTGGAAACTTTTCGCATCGGGCGGGAAGAGCTATTAGAAGCATGGCATGTTCTGAACGGGAATGCGGGCAATAAAAATGCCGATAATCAACCGGCATATGACAAAATTGATCTTGTAGCACTCGGCAATCCCCATTTTTCGCTCGAAGAAGCACTTCTCCTTACGAAACTTTGTCAAAACAAAACCAGATCTCGCAATACAGGCCTTTACATTACTATGGGTAGGCATTGTTTATCAGAACTTCAAAAGCATCAATCTTTCCAAATTCTCAAAGATTTTGGTACCACAATCATAACAGATACATGTTGGTGCATGATTGGTGCGCCAATTATCAAGAATAATCATAAAACTATTCTTACAAATTCAGGGAAATATGCCCATTACGGGGCAGGATTGACAAAATGCACTATGCGTTTTTCCGGTCTTGCCAATTGCGTTCAAGCGGCAGTCGCAGGAAAATTTGAAGTAAAACCACCGTATTGGCTTACGGGTCATGGAAACGAAAGTAAAAGCCATGTTCAATTATAAATTCCAGTGGGGTACAGTTTGGCAACATATCAACCAGCTTCTGGCAGGAGCGTGGGTTAGCCTTTATACAACAGCCATTTGTATGGTCTTATCGATCCTCATAGGGCTGGTTCTGTTGGTTATAAGGCGCTCTGCCAATCGTCCACTTAATGCAATCGCCATCACCTGGATATCGATTGCCCGCAATACCCCGGCGCTTTTACAGCTTTATTTTCTATATTTCGGTTTTGGTGCATTCGGTATTTTTATCTCGTCCTGGTGGGCTTTATTGATTGGTATAACGTTTAACAGTGCCGGATATTTGGCAGAAAATTTCCGTGGTGGTTTGCAAGCCGTTCCCGAAACACAGACACGCGCTGCCCGTTCATTGGGAATGACGGCCTTTCAGTCCTTTCATCTTGTCGTGGTTCCCCAACTTCTGCGGGTTGTCTACTATCCGTTGACCAATCAGTTGATTTGGGCCCTTCTGATGACATCGCTCGGTGTTGTTGTCGGATTGGACAAGGATTTGATGGCTGTTACCAAAACTTTGGCCGACTCTTCCTACCGCACATTCGAATATTTCTTTGCCGCTGCAGTCATTTATTACATCATGTCAAAAATGCTGCTTATCCTCGCCAGATTATCGGCATGGAAAATTCTAAGATATTGATGGAGAGGGACAGATGTTTACAACAAAACTTACCTGGAGCGATCTTGTCTATCTTTCAAATGGTGCTCTTGTCACGATAGAACTGACTGTGGCGGCCATGGCTATCGGTACGGTTTTAGGCATTATATTCGGTTTCATTCGCGCTGGAATGCCGAAAATATCCATGCCGCTAGCGTGGTTTCTGGACATTCCCCGTTGTGTACCGTTACCAATACAATTTGTCTTGTTCAATTCTTTCAAGACCGTTATCGGCATTAAATGGAGTGCTTTTACGGTTGCCTGCTTTGTGCTCGGCCTTTACACGGCTTCTTATTGCACTGAAGTTGTGCGGGGAGGCATTTTGGCCGTGCCGGGAAATTTGCGTAGGGCGAGCCGTTCTCTTGGTTTGAGCTGGTGGCAGGATGTCTTTTATATCGTCATACCGCTTGCGGTCAGAGTAGGCTTTTCCGGTTGGCTCAATCTTACCCTTTCGGTCATGAAAGATACCTCTCTGGTTTTCTGGATAGGAATTATCGAGCTGCTCCGCGCATCCCAACAATTGAATATAAGATTGAACGAGCCATTCGTAATCTTCTTCCTCGCAGGGATTTTTTATTACGTCATTAGTTGGGTGGTTTCCAACTTTGGTTCGCGTTTTGAAAATAAATGGGTGATAAATGATTGAGATTGATAATGTTCATAAATCCTTTGGTGCCTTGAAGGTTCTCAAAGGCGTTTCAATGACTGTTAACAAAGGTGAAGTTGTTTCCATTATCGGCGGTTCGGGATCCGGAAAGTCGACACTGTTGATGTGTATTAACGGTCTTGAAAAAATTGATAGCGGAGCGATCAAAGTCGACGGTACGGATGTATTTTCTCCATCTACCAACCTTGACAAATTAAGACAGAAAATCGGCATTGTTTTTCAGCAATGGAATGCATTCCCGCATTTGACTGTTATAGAGAATGTTTCATTGGCTCCTCGTAAAGTCCTGAAAATGTCAAAAGAACAGGCAAGGGAAATTGCCATCAAACAGTTGGAACATGTCGGTTTGGGGCAAAAGCTTGATGTCTATCCGAATAAATTGTCCGGTGGACAACAACAGCGTATGGCGATTGCCCGTGCACTTGCCATGTCACCGGATTATATGCTTTTCGATGAGGCAACCTCCGCTCTTGACCCGCAACTTGTTGGCGAGGTTTTGGATACTATGCGCCTGCTTGCAGAAGAAGGAATGACAATGGTTCTTGTTACCCATGAAATTTCCTTTGCAAGAGATGTTTCGAACCGCGTGGCGTTTTTCCACCAAGGCCAAATCCACGAAATTGGTACGCCTGACGAGGTCATCAGAAATCCACAACGTCCGGAAACAGTCGCTTTTCTCCAGTCTGTTCGCTAATGATAATATAAAGATATGCTTGAAAAAACATATCTATTGTTACCCGAAAGAATTTATCTTTCAGGAAAATTTGGCTTGCGAAAAACATAAATTCGCAAGTAAAAATTTTCTTATATGCTAAAATAATTCATATGTTCTTATGTTATTTATATATTATTATTTTTAATATAAATAAAAATAGAAAATTAAATTGATAATTTTATTAATATTTTTATCGATTTCACTTAAAAATAAAATGGTAAAAAATATTGTTTTTCTGTGGAATGTAAAGATTTACTGTCATCCATATTTTTCTATAAGCGTATTCATCTTTTAACATTATCTCTCACAGTAACTGGGAGAGACAAGTTTAGAGCTGCATAGAGCATGAATATAAGGGCAGTTGATTTAAATTTATAAGCCTTTGATCAAAGCCCTGTCTTATCATTAGTCTATTTTCCAAACCTTTCCGCAAAATGAGGCAGGTTTCGTCATCAAAAACTTGATGTGGTGTCGGAAGCTTTGATGGATAAATCAAATTTGCATGTCTGCTTTTTCAAAGCTGTAGTCACGTTCTACTTTTGCAACGCGGATGACGTAATGCGAGTAAAATATTTCCCGACCGAGTTTCTGGGCAAGTTTATGGTCGACATTTGCTTTCCAAGCCTTCATGCTCGCTTCATCTTTCCAGAACGAGTTGGTAATGCCGAAACCATCAGCGCTACGAGCACTTTCAGCACCAAGACAACCCGGTTGCTGTAGTGCCAGTTCTTCCATAGCTTTTGCCATTTCTGCGTAACCATTGTCTCCTTCTGTCCTTCGGGATGAAAAAGCAACAATGTAATAGGGAGGAATGGGCGTTTTTGAAAAAAACTTCGTCATTTGAAATTTCCTTGATGCGAATAAGTTTTAATAGGTCAAATCTCTTGTTTATACTTTTTTCTATCATTTATTTTGCCGGGAATGGAAGCGGCTCTTGTTTGTTTTTGACCGTTATGACGTGTGTCCTGTTTGTGATTAAAAAGGAATTGAAGTAAGGTTCAGAACATTAATCTTTTTGTCCTCAAGCGACGAAGATTGTTTAGGAAAGGACATATTCGTGGCTGGTCGCATACGATTTTTATCAATATGATCGTTGGAGATGTTTTTAACTGCAGCTCTGGAATGCGAACTGTATAAACAATGACGAATGGTAATTCTTTTGGAAAACATGAGCTATATTTAAACAATCGATACCTAACGGTTTTTACGACATCAGATGCGTTTGATGCCAAGTCTACTTTGAGATTGCGGAACTTCATTTTCTATCCAAGCTAATCAAGCAAAAGGTAAGTACAGACTACCGTAAAATTTTCCGTTCTGGTCGCAGTGTGCTTTATTGCCGGATTATATGTTTTCTTTTTCAAGTTGAAATGCAATTGCTTTGAATTTTTCTGCTTTTATTCGATATGGCTCAAGCTGTAACTAATCTAAAGCGGAAAGACTGTTTCAGACCTATAAATTTCTTGCAATCCTGTTTTTCTTCATTTTTTCTCATTACAGCTCATAACTGCTTGACCAAACGGGCGCAGCAATTTGTTTTTGTGCGATATTCTGATTGTGAAATTTATTGCAAGCAGAAAAATGTTATTTGATGTTCTTGATGTTGATTTTATTAACAAAAATACGGTCTAATCCCAATATTGCTAACATTTTGACGTTATATTTTTTTAAATAAAACAAATGCTATCCAAGATAAAAATATAAGACCGAGAACAGGTGAAATCAAAAAAGTTGTTTTAAAGCCCAAGTGAGCGGCAATCTGACCGGCAATAATCGCAGCAATACTATTTGTCCAGCTTTCCATGCATTGCGTAGCTGTGAAATCGGTTCCGGCCTGTTTTAATGATGACCAGTGCATGAACAGCGTAAAAAATGCTACATATGAAATGCCACTTGCCAAACCGCTAATAAAGCTGACCACTAAAACGGAACTTAGGAATATCTGCGGTAAAAGAGCGAGAAACCACCAAAAAAATAAACTGATCGCAGCAATCAAACTTGAAAAGACAGCCACTTTTTTCACGTTGAACACACGTGTTAGCCACCCCCCGATAATGCCTCCGACAACAATAGTCGCCGAGGCGGCAATGCCTGTTACATTGCCGACATCAATTAACGAGAAGCCCCTATCGATCAAAAAGGGACCTGTCATGGTCGAAGTTAGGGTATTCGAAAAATAAAACAGACCGGCAACAGATAAAATATAAAAAACATCTTTACGTTGCAATAATTTGCGTAGGCTCGGCGTGTAACGTGTTATCTCTACTGGTGGGGTAGGGCTTGAACTCTTCACAAGAAACACTGGAATGATGCTGAAAAGGGTAATAAGCATGATCGTTGCAATAGTCGCAGACCATCCACCATAAGTGAAAATAAATAAGGTAACAGAACCGCCAAGTAACATACCCAAAGCAAATCCACTGATTTGCAAACCATTTGCCCAGGCTAGATCGGGACCTTTCAATAATTCTATTACCCAGCCATCTGTTGCTATGTCTTGAGTAGCACATACGAGGTTGATCAAAAATATGATCGACAATAAAACGCCGGTTGATGAAGTTATAAAACTCAAAAATATAAGAAAAAAATAAAGAATAATTGTAAGTAGTTGAGCCAATATGATAAAATAACGGCGGCCACCTATATGTTTATTGCTGAATCTGTCAATGAAGGGTGCCCAAAAGATCTTTAGCGACCAAGGCAATATAACAAGTCCTATCATACCGATAGAGTCAGCGGAAATGCCCAGGTTACGCAATATTGCTGGTAAAGCGAGAAAAGCGAGTCCCATAGGTATGCCTTGAGTCAAATAAAGCATTCCTATTGCAGTAAGAGTAAGGCCTGTATTGGTTCGTTGCGCAATTGTCATTAGAAGCGGGCTTTCAGTGTTACACCAATCATACGTGATTGCCCGGCTACAGCTACATTACTGGCAAATGGACTATTTTCAAAGTCACGATACCCGAAGGCGCGATAATCTTTATCAAAGAGGTTTTTAACGAACAAAGTTGACGAAAAACCATTTTTTTCGACACCAATTCGTAGATTAACCAGCCCGTATCCTTCCTGTTCCAATTTATTGTCCACGTCAAAATATTGGTCACCGATAAAGTGGTATTCAGCTCGCATAAAAGCATCGAAAGGGAGTGACTGGAGCGCCCATCTATATTGTCCTGCAACACCGGCTGTCGTAGAGGGCGTATTTACTAATTTATTACCGGCGAGATTTTTACCGGTAGAACCGATAAATGTATCATATTCACCGCTAATTATCCCCAGATAACCGGATAGATCCAGCCCCTCTATCGGCTGCCAGTCCGCTTCAAGTTCGATACCCTTGCTATGTGAACGTCCCGCATTAACAATTTGCACAATATTGGCACCAACCAATGAGCTGACTTGTTGGTCTTTCCAATCAATGTAATATATCGAGCTATTCAGGGTCAGCTTTTTGTCAAACCATTGTGTTTTCAATCCGGCTTCATAATTCCATAAATATTCCGGATCGAAAGCACGATCTGCCGCGATACGATTGTAACCTCCCGATTTTGCTCCCCTGACCGCCGATATATAAACGAGCTTTTCATCGTCAAAACGATAGGCAATACGATATTTCGGGGTTGCCATGTTAAAGCTTGCGGATTGATCAAAGGAATTATTCGTTAAAAGAGCGTGTTTTTCATCAGAAACACGTATACCCGTGGTCAGGTCAAGTCCTCCTATAATGTTCCAGGTAACTTCACCAAAACCGGCAATTTCTCTACGTTTATAATGGGATGCATTTAAGGAAGGGGAACCGAACGCACGCATATTGAAAAGATAATCATAATCACTGCTTTCATTTAGAAAAAAACTGCCAACTAGCCAACTTAGTCGGTCGATCTCGCCTTTTAAACGAAATTCCTGGCTGATTTGGTGACCTTTTTCGTCGGAAGTCGTGTCTCCTCCACCCATCGTGGAAACAATATGGTTATAATTCAAATCCTGATCTGCAGATAAATCATAATGTTGAAAACCGGTAATTGCTACGACTTGCATTTTTCCAAAATCATAAGTGACGTTCGCATTCATATTTTGGCTGTCACGCACTTCTTTATTGGGAGGAGAAATATCAAGGACACGTTTTTTATATTGATCGAATGGTTGATAGGCATAACTGCCCTGATTAACGCGTTCAATTGATCCACTTAAAACGATAGTGAGCTGATTATCGGGTTTATAATGGATAGATCCTGAGCCGGTATATGTCTCAAGACCATCTATAGTACCTGAAGAGTCGAGATAATCTGTATATCCGTTGCGATGGGAATAATCAAAAAATAAGGTGCTGGTTAAATCTTTTCCGGTTATTGGGCCACCGAACCATATGCTTCCCTGCCGCTGTCCCAGATTACCAACTGTAGATTCAACATCAAATTCAGATTTGTCACCCGGTTTCCGGCTGGTCAGGTTAATCACGCCAGCAGCTGTATTATGACCAAAAAGGGTTCCCTGAGGTCCGCGAAGAATCTCGATATTTTCAATATTTCCCAACCTTTGGCTGAATTCGGCTGTTGTTAAAGGAACACCATCAAGGTAGATGCCGAGAGAACTGTTGAAATAGTTTGTTCGAATTGTATTACCGATGCCGCGTATGGTATTTACAGTAAAACGCTGGGACCCTTGATCATTCAAAACGACATTGGGTGTTGTGTTGGCGATATCTTTAATATTTTGAAGCCCTGCATCTTCAACATCCTGACGAGAAATTTGTGTGATACTTGCCGGCGTTTTTTGACTTTTATATTTATTTTTTTCTCCCTCGATTACGATCGTCTCAAGTTCTGTTGCGGTTTGTGCAACACTTTGAGAAGTGGTCGCAAGAGCCGATATGCCCGCTAATAAAATATATTTGCATTTATAAGAAAAACAAAACATGAGATTTTTTATCCAGTTATTTTTCTTAATCTATGATAAATAATTTTAAAAAGTGCCAGAGGGGAAATTTAGCGTTCAGCCAAAAAACTTTTTTGATCCGCTCAAAAACGGGTAGTCATAGAGCGCAAATTAGATGAAGTTAATTTTTGAACATCGAAGATAGAAAATATTGGCAATATATTTATTGCGTTCGGGACTTATAAAATTCGCAACATAGTTATTTGTCATTTTGCAATAAATGCCGTGGGGGATAACCATAATGCCGGCGGAACAAAGTCGAGAAATGTGCAGGTGTATAACCGATTTTATATGCAATTTGTGAAATCGACATTTTGTTTTCACGCAACATTTGCCGAGCATATTCAAGGCGCTGATGTTGGAGAAATTCGACAATAGACATTGAAAAAACTTTTCTGAAACCGGCCGTTAAACGTGAGGTGCTAATGCCAACTTGACGTGATAATTGAGCCAAACTAGGTGGTTCGGAGAGTGAGGCAATTAGAATATCACGTATATGCATAAAACGTTCTATTTCATGATGAGGAATGAATTTATCATTATCAGTCAGACTGGACGGTTTTAAAAAAAGATTTTCGAAAGCGAGCGCGAGAAACTCGAAACTCTTACCTTCAAAATAAAGCGAGCGTAAACCATTTTTATAAGAACAATTATGAATTTCATGGCAAAGTCGTATCAACCTCTCATCAGGCATAAAGCATTGTAGATCGTTATTTTGTCGATCATTGTTCTGCAAAAGTTCACGATTTGTAATATCATGATGCTGTTTTTCCAACATCAGCAGAGCTTGTTGAGGGATATGCAAGAATGTGCCCCTTATTTCCTCATCAGCAGAGATAGAATGGTGCGTCGTTACAGGTTCCGATGCTTTAAGAAAATAACCGAATTGACGGTTGAACGATGAAATGCTCCCTTTGTTGAATTCGAATTTCATTCTTCCCTGAATAACTCCAACATATAAGCCTGGTTGAGTTGAAGACGTCCATTGTGTGTCATCGGGCATAACGATTCTGGTCTTTGATAACGACCAGCCTTCATGATTTTTAAATGTTTCATGAACGCAACCGGTATTTTCTGTAATAGTAGAAAAACCTCGATCTTTAATTTGCAAACTATTGCTGCTGTGCATAGCAGAAATCCCTGTTTGAGCATTCGTGATTAGAAATTTTTAATTTTTTTAAAATCGTCCCGATAAGGGAATTGGAAAACTACCGCCGCTTTGACGATTATTTTATAAGTATCGGGAGGGAGCAAACAGGATCCTTTCAATTGTTTCTGAACTTGCTTAAATGCATTTGCATAGCGGCAATGTGTCCACTGATATCAATCAGCTTTTGTGAGGTTGCAGATATCCCGCAGGGTTGATTTTCGATATTTATATTGAACTTTTTAGTATAGAATTGCAAGTTCCGAAAAATACCGGGTTCTCATTAGTTTTTAAAAAGAGAAAAGAACTATAATCAAACCGGCAATAACAGCGGGATTGACTGCTTTTAGAAATTTATAGCGTGCAGTGTTATTCGTTTTTTCCCATCTGGATAGTGACATTTTATAATTCTTTTTTTGGAAAAAACGCAGATTTGATCCGCTATCAAATTGGCTTTAAAATCATTGAGAAAACATGATTGTTTCGACGTTACAAAAATGGAAGAATTTACTTATTGTGGGTTATCGTTCAAGGCTATTGATAATATTTTCTATGAGCACAAGAAAGTGGCTCCGGTATTTTTGCCGCTGTTGTAACGCTTCATCATATCACCGGGAAAAAATATGGCGGTGCTGCCAGATTAACTTCAACTTGTTTCTGATTGTCACAGTTGTCATGTTTTATACAAGTGGCAAATTCAACCATTGATGAAGAGCAGTTATTCGTTTTTCTCTGTAAGTTTGTCTGCTGACGAAATGTGTTTCATGGTTAAAATGATTGTGTATTTGTCCGTGGATATACGTGAACTTTTGTAACGTTATCCTGCTCTTGAAACGTTGCATTGTACATTATTATCGATAAAACGCGGTTTATTAATTCTCACATCGTTTATTAAGTCGGTGAGCTATTTGTTGGCGATTTTCGACACCAATACCTTTAAATACAGTTTTATATAAAGCAAGTTTATCGGTTGTTATTACGTTGGGTAAACCATTCTGCTTCATATAAATTAAAGGGCAGCTTCTTTATTTCTGCGTTTGGAAATATAACATTCTAAGACTTCACCTTGATGATCAACTGCGCGCCATAGATAGTGCTGAACACCACTAATTTTGACAAAAACTCCATCTAAACGCCATTACCAATTTGAAATTTTTTCTTTCGATTTTTACGAATGAAAGACGCTATTAATTTACAAAAACGAGCAATCCTTTAGCGAACTGTTTCGTGACGAATATCAATGCCTCTATCATGTAAGATATCTTCTACTCATCGACAACCAAGGAGATACTGCACGTATTACATGACCACCAGGTGGATGATTTCAGGTGAAGTTTCGAAATATTTGAATAAGTTTATATTACTTATGACGTGAAACAGTCACGTCATAAGAAAATCGAAAAATTCATCTGATAATGCCATCAGGCAATATTTTATCTATCTAAATATTTTTTTAATCTTGCAATTCCAGCATTTAATTTGTCTGTTTCTACAGCGTGACACCAACGTAACCATCCATTTCCTTCAGCCCCAAAAGCTCCACCTGGGGCAAGTCCAATACCGGCATTCCGGATAAGATCTTTAGCTAGTTGAACTGTGTCATCATAATCTTCCAAACGGAAGAAAACATACATGGCGCCATCTGCTTCAGGAACTATAGCTCTTGGTATTTGCATAAGGTTGTCAACTAATAATTTACGTGTTTTGCGCAAATGTAGACGAAATTCAGCTACAGTATCTTCCCCGTTTTCCAGTGCTGTAGCACCTGCACGCTGAACAGGTTCAAATATACAAGAGGCATTATACTCGATCACTTTGCTTAAATTTTTAATGATTTCTTCAGGGGCTGTTATCCAACCAAGGCGCCAGCCTGTCATATTCCACGCTTTAGAAAAACTGTTAACGGAAATTATTCGATCCCCATCTTCAAAGCGGCTTATAAATGACGGAGCCGATTTACGATTTTTGTCGTGAATAAGTCTTTCATAGACGTCATCAGCTAAAATCCAGATGCCATATTTACGACAGTGAGCAAGGACCATATCAATTTCGTTATCATTGATTGTCCAACCAGTTGGGTTGTTAGGTGAATTAATCACTAGCAGTTTTGTATTAGGTGTGAGCACCTTTAAAAGTTGTTCTGTGTCTAATGCCCAACGATTATTTTTAATGGCCAAAGGAACGCGCTCGACATGAGCACCAAGAATTTTGGGAATTTCGGTTATGTTGGGCCAAATTGGCGTTACTGCAACCATTTTGTCGCCTGGATCCAATAGCATTTGCATAGTTAACATTAGCCCTGATACGCCTGAATCAATTGCGGCAATGCGTTGGATGGGAACTGATTTTTCATGGAGTTTTCTCATATATTGAGAGATTGCTTCACGCAAATAAGGACGGCCAAGATTTTGAGAATAGAAAGTTTCACCATTGTTAATCGACGTGATTGCAGCATCACGAATAAATTTGGGCGTTACTTGATCGGATTCACCAAACCAGAATGGAATGATATCTTTTTGTCCCATGGCAGTGTTAGCAACTTCACGAATAAGAGATTCATCAAGGCTTTTAATAACGGCACGTGGTTCGGGTATTTTAAGTGTTGTCATCATTATAATGAGCTCCAAGGTCATTAAAAGAAATGTTTACAAAAGATGGCGCTGAGATAAATTCTTAAACATAAATGAAATTCCCATTTTCCACGGTGGACATTGAGTTGAGCTATCTACAGAATTAACCAGAGCTCCCAATTTATCATTAGAAATAGTGACGATATCTCCATATTTGTGTGTAAAACCTTCACCTTCGACATCACGATCCTTTGTGGGCGAAAATAATGTTCCCATAAAAAGCATTAGACCATCGGGATATTGATGGTGTTTACCTATTGTTTGGTTGATTAGATCAACCGGGTCACGGCTGATCTCTTTCATCGAACTATGCTCATCAAGTGTAAATCCATCAGTGCCCTCAATATGTAAGAACACATCAGCTTCACGCACATCGTCCATAGAATATGTTTCATCAAACAAACGAATGAATGGACCAATAGATGTCGATGCATTGTTGTCTTTTGCTTTTCCGAGCAAAAGAGCTGACCTGCCTTCAACGTCTCGAAGGTTAACATCATTGCCTAAAGTAGCACCTTTGGCCCTTCCTTTTGAATCGATGGCGAGTACCATTTCTGGTTCAGGATTATTCCATTGAGAAATGGGATGTAACCCAACTTTTGAACCATAACCTACACTCGATAAAGGCTGTGCTTTAGTAAAAACCTCGGCATCTGGCCCAATACCGACCTCGAGATATTGTGACCACATATTTTCTTTAATTAAAGTAGCCTTGATTTGTTGCGCTTCTTGTGAACCTGCTTTGACGTTATGTAAACTATTGCCAATAATCGGTGAAACAAGCTCACGAATCCTAGCAGCCTCAACAGGATTACCAGTGGCCTTTTCTTCAATTACTCGTTCGAGCATTGATTGAGCAAATGTAACGCCACAAGCTTTTATTGCCTGAAGATCGCAAGGGGCTAAAATATGGTGTTGTGTCTCTTCTGCATCTTTTTGTGACTTCAGAAATAATTCCTCAAGAGAGCAAAGACGATCTCCTTCTACACGTTTTATAAAGTTGAGGAGATCATCACGTTCAATCAGGTCAGACATAGTTGGTGTTTGTTTGGATGAAATATCATAAACGACGCCATTACGAATATGAACAATAGCAGGTCCTTTGACATCAGCTCGCCAAATACGGCCGACAAATGTGCCTTGATTGAAAATTGTAAAGTCAAATGTCATAATGGAAATACTCCGTACATAGTATATTAATGAACGAGAGATTGTAAAAACTCTTTCGCGCGATCGGTTTGAGGATTATCAAAAAAATTATCGGGATCAGCTTGTTCTATGATGGAGCCTTTTTCCATAAAGACTACTCTGTCTGATACTTTACGGGCAAAATTCATTTCGTGGGTTACGACAATCATTGTGGCACCACTTTTTGCCAAATCTTGCATTACATCAAGAACTTCACCGACCATTTCCGGATCAAGCGCTGATGTCGGTTCATCAAATAATAATACTTCAGGCTTCATCGCAAGAGCACGCGCAATAGCAACACGCTGCTGTTGGCCGCCGGATAGTTGAGGTGGGTATTTATGTATATGGTCTACAAGGCCAACACGTGTCAAAAGTTCCTCAGCATAAGTTTCTGCTTCAACTTTGCTTGTTCCTCTTACACGAATAGGTGCAATGGATACATTTCGTAAAACACTCATATGAGGAAAAAGATTGAACTGCTGAAAAACCATACCAACTTCCGCCCGGACTTTAGCTAAATTTCGTCCTTTTTTGACTTCAACGCCATCTACCTCAATTAAACCACCGTTATATTCCTCAAGAAGGTTGATGCATCGAATTAAAGTTGATTTTCCCGAACCTGAAGAACCAATTAATGCAATAACTTCACCTTTTTTCACAGAGAGATTAATTCCTTTAAGTGCATGAAAATGTCCGTAATATTTCTGTAGATCGGATATTTTGATAATTATTTTTTTAGAATTATGATTGTTCATTTGGCAACCTTAGCTAATTATAAATCTATTTTCAGTGTCTCATGCGTGTTTGACGTGCTTCTAAAGCGCTAACAAGCCTAACCAACGGTAATAAAACGACGAGATATAGTAGTGCCGCAGCGACCAAGGGAGAGGGATTTGCATAGAAAGATTGTGCCGACGTTGCTTGTTTAAGAAGCTCTGGCATGGAAACAACAGATGCAAGGGCTGTATCTTTGATTAAGTTGACACCTACTCCAGTTGCTGGTGGTATTACGACTTTGAAAGCCTGCGGTAATATTACATCTGTCATCATGCGGATCCATGAAAAACCTAAAGCATGCGCTGCTTCAAATTGTCCTTTAGCAACCGCTTCAATACCGGCACGAAAAACCTCTGCGATATAAGCTGCCCCAATAATACTAAGTGCAACGACTGATGCCCAAAATGGCGGTAAAGTAATTCCGATATAAGGAAGCGCGTAGTAAACTAAGGTAAGGAAAACGAGAAGAGGAAATGCACGAAAAAGGTCAATATAGGCAATTGCTATAAGTTTTAAAGGCCATGCTCCGTACAGCCTGACGAGGACGATAATTAGCCCGAATATCGACCCTACAACAATGCTTGTGAAGCCAAGAAGAACAGTCTGTAACAAACCTTGGAGCAACAAAGGCCCAGCTTGTATCATTATATCCCAATTTAAAAAGATATCAAAAAAATCCATAGATATAATTCCTCATTAAATAGGTTACTTTTTCATCGCAGATATATCTGCGATGGCAGTTACATCTGCGATGAAAGACAAATTGGGGTTATATATCGATGTTATTTAGCCTGAGGAATCTCGGTAATCTGAACGGTACTCGAGTTTTCATTAGGTTCCTCACCAAACCACTTTTTATAGATTTCTTGCATTTTCCCTTCTTGTTTCAGTTTTGTAATTTCTGCATTGATAGGGTCGCGTATAGGATTGCCTTTTTTTACAAAAACTGAATATTGTTCTTTTGTATCGATGTCATCGACAACTTTATATTGTGGCTTACCTTTGATAAAATAATAAGCAACAGGACAATCATGTATAACGCCACCTATACGTCCTGACGGAATATCTAAAAATGGTTCTGTTGTCGTATCGAAGCGACGGATTTCAGAGAACCCATATTCCTTGATGTTGTTTGTTGTCCAAATATCTCCAGTTGCACCGGTTAAAACACCGACAGCTTTGCCTCTCATGTCTTTAAGGTTATTAATTTTGCTGTCTGATTTAACAGTTAGGCATTGTTTTGAATCGATAAAAGGTTGAGCAAAATCAAGAGTTTCAAGACGCTTTTGCGTAATTGTTACAGACCCAATAGCTAAATCTGCGCGTCCTGATTGAACTGCAGTAAAAATAGCATTGTGTGGCATTAAGGACATTTCAATATTCATCCCTAAGCGCTCTGCAATAATATTGATCAAATCAACTTCAAATCCAATAGTCTTCCCACTGGCATCTTGAAATTCAAATGGAAGATTAGCGGTTGCAGAAGCAACTTTAAGTGTCTCAGCCATTGCGTTATGGCCAATGGTCGATAGAAGTGTTGCAGCAAGAAATAGAATTTTTAATTTCATCGAATTGTTCCCTTCTTTATTATGTGGATTATTTGATTGTAAAAATATTAAAGTTTATTGAAAATTATATATAATTTTATTTTTAATTATTATTATAATATGTATATAATAATTTATTTTGTTGCGATGGCATTGATATAAAAAATTTTTTTATTTAAATTAAGTTATATCCTCCTATGATAACATTAATCAATAATAGCAATATAATTATTGGATTCCCATGAAATTTAATGCCTATTATTATTGCCCCTCCCTTAAGGATTTGAGGTTGCCTTAAGGAAAAAAAATTGTAAATCCACCTTTATTGAATATGGATATAACAAAAATAGATACCGGATTATATGTTGTTTATCAAAAATGGTTAGATGTGATCTTTAGTGGATATACGTATAAGTTGTAAAGAAAATTAACACTACTAAAGATAGAAATATAGTATTATTTAAATAGAATTGATCATTATATTGATTTTATGTGTGTAAAGCGTTTTATGACGATATGTTGATTGACCTAAAAGATTAGGTTGCCCGTTTTATAAGCGTATTTATAAAATCATTCGCCGCCGGTGGTAATGCAATGTTTTTGGGTGTAATGATTTCATAAGGTTCACTTTTTGATTTTAATTTGAAATTAAGCGCTTTTGCTAGCCCAAAGTTAATAAAAAAATCAGCAACATCTTTGGCTAATAGCGCAATATAGTTTGAATCAGACTGAATGAGTGACATTGTTGCAAATGCCGATCTGGTTTCAATCAAAGTTCGAGGAAAAGTAATCCCCTCTAATCTGTATTCATGTTCAAGAGATATCCGCATTGGCATTTGGTTGGTATAAACAATCCATCTTGATTTGGATAAATCATTCAGAGTTAGTTTTTTGCTTCTTACAAGAGGATGACAAGGGTTTGCAATAACAGTCAAGGTTTCATCGTAAAAGGTAAAAATATTATAGATATCAGGGGTATCAGAAACTAAACTTCTACCTATAATTAAATCAAGTGAACTTCTATCCAACTGACGAAGCAATTCAATGCTTGTGTCTTCAATAATTTCAACGGAAGTATTCGGATTTTTTTTTATAAATAATTTTACGGTGTCTGTTACAATTGGGACTGCCCCCATAATTGTGCCAATTCGTAATTTTGTCCAATTTCCCTGGGCAATATATTGGAGCTCTTCCTGTAAATTATTTGCTTGAGATAAGATTGTACGTGCATGTCGAATGACGCATTCACCAGCGGTTGTTGCTTTCATTCCTCTATTCGTGCGGTTAAATAACTGTCGATTTAAAAGATATTCAATATCTTGTAGTGCTTTGGTAGCTTGAGGCTGGCTCGTGCCAACAAGCAATGCTGCTTTTTTAAGGGAGCCACATTCATCAATAGATGACAGTAGAAGAAGTTGGCGCAAAGTTAGGCGCATTAAAAAAAACTTATCATCCACCATGCCAGGTATCCCTTTTTATTATATCGATATGCAATAAAAATGGATTTACTACACATAATTCACTCATTAACGTCAATAATATACGTTATTTTTTGATAATTATCACAAAATTTATCACAGAAATAACAATTACAAATATCTGAGGAGACTGTGATGGGATTAATCAATTATGTAACGCGTGTTCAGCTTGGCTTTGGGATATTGGAAACGCTCCAAAGTGAACTTACACTTGCCGGTATAAAAAAACCAATTTTGGTGACAGATAAGGGAGTTCGCCAGCTTGGTATGATTGATACTGTTTTACAGCATCTTGATAATAAAGATATTGCTATTTTCGATGAGACGCCGGGAAATCCAACCGAGTTTGCTGTTCGTGCAGCTGTTGCTCTGTTTAAAAAAGTCGGTGCAGACGGGATTATTGCCTTAGGAGGTGGATCGCCCATTGATCTTGCGAAAGCGGTCGCTATTTCAGCTGCGCATGATGGCCCACTCAAGTCATTTGCCGCTATTGAAGGTGGTGTTGCAAATATTACAAGCAGAACATATCCGACGATTGCTATTCCAACGACTGCCGGGACGGGAAGTGAAGTAGGACGCGGTGCTATTATTATTCTTGAAGATGGTAGAAAAGTTGGCCTTTTATCTCCGTATTTGGTGCCTCGTGCAGCTATTTGTGACCCTACCCTTACTCTAAGTTTGCCTGCTAAGCTAACAGCCGCAACAGGCATGGACGCTATCTCGCATTGTATTGAAACTTATCTAGCACCTTCTTTTAATCCGCCAGCTGACGGTATTGCATTAGAAGGGTTGCGTCGTGCATGGAAGAATATTCAACTTGCAACTGATGTTCCAGATAACAAAGATGCACGTTTAAATATGATGATTGCTTCCACGATGGGTGCTATGGCTTTTCAGAAGGGATTGGGGTGCATTCATAGCCTCAGTCATTCGCTAGGAGGTTTGAATCCAACCTTACACCATGGCACTTTAAATGCTATTTTTTTGCCCGCTGTGCTTGAATTTAATGCGACAAGTGAAACCACAATCAGTGAGGGGAAATATCAACGCTTAGCAGAAATTTTAGGTGCAAAATCATCTGCTGACGTTATGCAGGTTGTTGTTCAGAAAACAAAGCAATTGCGTCTTCCAACAAAATTATCTGAGTTGGGTGTTAAAAAGGATTTATTTCCTGCTATTATTGAAGGAGCGCTTAAAGACCATAGTCATGCAACTAATCCTCGCGTCGCTACAGCCGAAGATTATCGTATTATGCTTGATAAATCATTTTGATTTTGTCTTGCTTTTTAAAAATACCAATTGAAAAGAACTATTCAATGCAACTAACAGGTAACTTGTTGATTGGCGGTAATAGCCATTATAGAACAAACGGCTCATGTCAAACTGTTGAAGCTGCAACGGGAAATTTTTTGCCTACGCATTTTGGTGGAGCTACTTTAGAAGATGTGCAATAAGCAACAAAACTAAGCTGAAAAGCTTTGCCAATCTATCGTGCGACAAGTCTTGAAAAAAGAGAAAAATTTTTAGAAAAAAATTGCCGCTTTGATTGCTGCCACGGGTGATGATTTAATTGAACGTACGATGGAAGAAACAGGGCTTTCAAAGTAGGCCGTGAAGGTGAGCGTATGCGCACTATCAATCAATTGAAGATGTTTGCAACAGAAGTGCGCTCAGGTCGTTTTCTTGATAAGCCAAAAGATAAAGGTGATCCAACACGTAATCCAGTTCCTAAGCCGGATCTCAAATTTTGTAATATTGCAATTGGTTCAGTAGCTGTGTTTGGTGCATCAAACTTTCTCCTTGCTTTTTCTGTTGCTGGCGTTGATACCGTTTCTACTTTTGCGGCGGGTTGTCCTGTTATAGTTAAGGCTCATCCCCGCCCATCCTGGTACATCTGAAGTTATAGGACTTTGCATACAACAATCTGTCGTCGAATGTGATTTACCTGCCGGTACTTTAGTTCTTTTGCATACTGTTGAGCGGAGCATCGGACAGGCTTTGATAGCCGATCCTTATATTCGTGCTGTCGTATTTACGGGGTCGCGTAGCCGTGGTCTTGCTATTATGGCCGTCGCGGCTAAGCGCAAACAGCCAATTCCTGTTTATGCTGAAATGAGTAGTATTAACCCTGTCCTATTACTACCTGTAGCATTGAAGGAAAATGCCTCAGCAATTGCTACGAGTTTTATCACTTCTTTAACTCTAGGCGCAGGTCAATTTTGTACTAACCCGGGCCTTATATTGGCTATAGCGATTGAAGGTCTTGAGGTTTTCCTAAAAACGGCAGTTGATGCTGTTCGTAAACAGGAGCCACAAACAATGTGAACGCCACATATTGCTGAAGCTTATCGTCATGGTATTTCTATTTTATTGCAAAATACACGTGTTGAAAAACTGTCTGACGGCCTTCCAGCAAATTATTTTCAATGTCAGGTAGCATTATTTGAAACTAAGGCTAGTGACTTTATCAACGATCATAAGATGCAAAATGAAATATCTGGATCGGTAAGCTTAATTGTACGTTTTGCAAATACTCAGGAGCTCTTTAACGTTCTAACCAAACTTGAATGATAGTTAACCATAACTGTCGATATACAAGATAATGATAAAGCAACTGTCAAAGAAATTTTAACATTGCTTGAGATCACAGCAGGTCGAACTTTAATTAACAGTTTTAGGACAGGTGTTGAAGTGTCATCAGCTATAGTCCATGGCGGGCCATTCACTTCAACATCAGATGGTCGTTCTACATCGGTGGAAATATCCGCTATTTATCGTTTTTGCGACCTGTTTGTTATCAAGATTTTAGTGCTGATATTTTACCCGATTTACTGAAATAAAATCGCCTACGCATCAATTTTTAAATTGATGAAATACGACACACCATAAATAATCACAATGATCACTCCAATGCCGGGAGGCTTTAAAGGAGGGTAGGGGGGCGGTTATGCAAAAATTATTTGATGTCAACGTGAACATCTTTCATGAACCATCAACTGTCTCAAAAAAAAGCGCGCTTACAAGACGTTTTATAAAAATTAAATTTAAAAAGAAAAACTGTTAAGTAATTCATTTTCTTTGGGAGGGAAGTTTTATGAACGTCAAGAATATTAAACTTAAACGTTTGAACTCCATTCAGTATACTTCTGTTGGTTTTCTTATCACAGTAGGCATTGTTATTTATTTAGATTGCAGGGCTCTTTCAATAGCAAATTCCACTATCAGTGCAGATTTGAATTTAAACGTTTCTGAAATGGGATTTTTGCTTTCAGCCTTTTCTTTATCTTATGCTATTGCACAACTTCCAGTAGGTGGACTGCTTGATCGTTTTGGGGCACGCCTAGTTTTAGGTGTATCAATGTTTGTGTGGCTGCTAGCGCAATTTGTTGGTGGTTTGGTCCATACACTTCATCAATTTTTTATTGCAAGAATTTTTCTAGGAGTGGAGGAAGCACCGTAGTTCTATGCTGGAGCAAAAGTCGTTAGTGAACGGTTTAATCCGAAGGAATGTGGCACACCAACAGGCATTTTTGTGGTGTCATCAACAATTAGGCCTGCTTTAGCGCCACCAATCTTAACAGCTATGATGCTCTTAACGGGGTGGCCGTGGATGTTTATTATATTAGGTTTTCTTGGCATTATTGTATCTATTGGTTGGTATTCGATCTATCGTAATCGTAGTGAAGTTTCGTTGACACAAGATGAGATTGATCACTTGAGTATTGGCGAAGATAAACAAATTTCTAATGAAATGGCCAAGCCAAGTTTTCGCGACTGGATACGGTTATTTAAGTACGCAACCACTTGGGGATTAATTTTCGGCTTTATGGGCGTGATTTATATGCTTTGGTTGTATTTACCTGGCTACCAGTTTATCTAGAACATGAACGCGGTCTTAATGTTCATGAAACGGGTTGGATCGTTTCAATTTCTTATATTTTTGCTACAATTGGTATGTCAGGTGGTGGTTGGTTTACCAATATGCTTCTTGCTAAGGGAATTGCACCGCTTGCTAGCCGTAAATGGCTAATGACAATAGGTTTAATCCTGGCTGGTACCTTTATTATGCCGGCTGCTTACACGCCAAGTCTTGTTTTAGCTATTATCTTTATTTCCGCGGCTATGTGCTTTCTTAATATGGCAAGCGGACTTGCTTGGGCAACTGTCAGTATTAATGTTCCTGGCCGGTTAGTTGCTTCTCTTGGTAGTTTAATGAACTGTGGCGGGTATTTGGGTGGATCTGTTGCGCCTTTGTGACAGGGCGTATCGTTGATACAACAAATTCTTTTGTTATAGCTTTAGTAGTTAGTGCAATTGTAGCTATGGCTGCCCCCATTGTCTCTTCCATTTTTATACGCAAACCGATCAAAGAAACCAATATTATAATTAAGCGTTAAAAATTAGAAACCTATGAAACAGGTTTAATATTGAAAATATCTTAAGCCTGTTAATCAATAACCAATATAAGAAATATATAATTAAAATAATTATGCATAAAAGTCCAAGATATCATAGAGTTTTTCCAATTATCCCGAATATTTTTGATAAAAAGGTCATCTCATTATAGAAGGTCAGTGTCGTCGTGTAGATTTTAAAATAGATAGAGGCGCAAAGAGACTTTGCATTTTAGTTAATTTGTCTGGCCAATTTGCGTTATCAGATCAAGACGTGTACTCTTAAGCCGACTGATTTTAAGGTAAGTTGTGGGTCATATTCCAGTCATTTTAACGACAACAGATTAAAATAGTTATATTTGCGCGCGACGAAGCAAGCGTTCGCAAGAACTTGGTGTCACAATGGTTATGATAATGCCACCATTTCATGGCGCTATGCCAAGTGTCATTGAAGAGAAATATTCGAGTTTTTAAGTATCTATCTGATGCTATCTCTATTCCAAGTAAGATCCAAGATGCGCCAGTGAGTGGTACATTCCTTTCTGTTTCAAATTCATTCTTTATGGCAAAAGAGTTAAAAAACGTTGCTTGTTTTAAGATTGAAACACGCCAATCAACGAATAACCTATAGAAGTTCGTTGCTCTAGGGGGAGTTTTTATTGGAGGTCCGTGGGGGTGAAGAAGGGTTAAAATATTGTCAGATTTAAAAGCAGGGCGACAGGTGCAATGACAGGTGGCGGTTATGTTGACGGGAATAGGCAGATATTTCATCCACTTGTAAACTACAATCATGGTCTCCTTTATACCTAAGTTAGATATAGTGTCTGATTTACGCCGGCTTTTTGATAAATTAGCTCCTTACTTCACAAAATAAAATCTTAAAATCTGTGTCGGTAATGTTAAAGCCATTGAACGAAATCGGGATCATTCGTACATAGCAAAATTTGCCCACTAATTCCTTGTATTTTTGAAATGACACATGAAACGACCAATCCTTACCACCAAAATGCACTCAGAGCCAGAGCGCATAAAAAGCGCAGATAATAGCAGAAAATAAATTTCTCAAAAAAGATAGAATCGAGCTCTTTGAAATCTTGTTGCATCATATGGGATAAAAGAAACTATCGTAAGATCGTCGTGTCTTAATGGCGGAGGGACAGTTCCCTTTGTTATTGTTTCAGACTGTCCCATTTAGTTTTGTTAGCAATATCAATTGGTTATTTTTCTTTATCGTCCCTTATAATACCGTTGTTTCCAAGTTTTATTGGGGGATGAAATGGGGGATGAAAAAATACAAAAGTAATTGATATTACTGTTTTATATATATTTTTTTGATTGAAATGGCGGAGGGGGTGGGATTCGAACCCACGGTACAGTCGCCTGCACGCCGGTTTTCAAGACCGGTGCCTTAAACCGCTCGGCCACCCCTCCAAAAAGGATGCGCAAGTCTTTACAAGGTTCTGGCTAAAGGTCAATCACTTATTTGAATTTTTTTGAGCCAAATTTAATTTGTCCGAGTTCCTTTATAGATGTTCACTTTCAGATCGCGCACTTTTTTGCGCAAGGTGTTGCGATTAAGCCCCAATAGTTCTGCGGCCTTGATCTGGTTACCCTTTGTTGCTGTGAGGCAGGCGAGAATAAGCGGGTACTCGACTTCTTCCAAAACTCTGTGATAAAGCCCTGCGGGCGGTAATTCTTCGCCAAATGATGCAAAATATTTCTGCATATTCATTTCGACAGCTTCGGCAATTGTGACATTGTCATTAACAGAAGCCGGATTATGAGAATCATGATTTCCGGTTTCGTTTTTTAATTCTGTTTCGATAACATCAACCGCGATTTCTTCTTGCGGATAAAGAGCTGCAAGTCTGCGTACAAGATTTTCCAATTCCCTGACATTGCCGGGCCAGGAATAGCGGCGTAACAGATCAAGCCCTTCATTGCTGATATGTTTCAACGGTAAACCGTCATCAGTTGCCATTTTGAAGAAATGACGCACAAGATCGGGAATATCGTCGGCTCTTTCACGTAAAGCGGGAATGCGCAACGGTACGACATTAAGTCTATAAAACAGATCTTCGCGGAATTGTCCCTGATTGATGAGCTGGTGCAAATCCTTGTTGGTTGCAGCAACAATTCTGACATCGGTTTTGATCGGTGTCCGCCCGCCAACGGTCATATATTCGCCCTGTTGCAGGACACGTAAGAGGCGGGTTTGCGCGTCCATAGGCATGTCGCCAATCTCGTCAAGGAACAATGTGCCGCCGTTCGCTTGTTCAAAACGCCCGCTTGAACGCGTATTGGCACCGGTAAAGGCACCTTTTTCATGGCCGAATAATTCCGATTCAATGAGATCCTTGGGAATTGCCGCCATATTGATTGCAACAAATGGCCCTTTGCGTCGTCTGCCATATTCATGAAGTGCGCGTGCAACAAGCTCTTTTCCTGTTCCTGACTCGCCGGTAATCATCACTGTAAGGTCAGTCTGCATCATGCGGGCAAGAATACGATAGATTTCCTGCATTGCGGGAGAACGGCCGACAAGCGGCATCGTGTCGTTTGTTTCTTCGGATTTCTGTTTTTCATTTTCGGGGCGGGGTTCAACCATAGCCCGTCCGACAATATTGATAAGCTCCGATAGATCGAACGGTTTTGGCAGATAGTCATAGGCACCAGCCTCCGAAGCTTTGATTGCGGTCATAAAAGTGTTTTGCGCACTCATGACAATGACGGGAATTTCCGGACGCGCCTTTTTGATGCGGGGTATAAGATCGAATGCGTTTTCATCAGGCATAACGACGTCGGTAATGACAAGATCTCCATCGCCATTGGCAATCCAACGCCATAGCATCGCCGCATTCGGCGCTACCCGCACATCATATCCGGCTCGCGAGAGCGCCTGGTTGAGAACAGTGCGGATTGCCGCATCGTCATCGGCAACAAGTATCATCCCTTTGGTCATTGGCTTTCTCCGCTTGACTTTGGTTCTGTCTCTTCCGGTCGCCACATGGGCAAGAGAACACGGAATATCGTCCTTCCCGGTTGTGACTCGCATTCAACGACCCCGCCGTGGTCATTCACAAGTTTTGCAACAAGAGCAAGGCCGAGGCCGGATCCATTCGGTTTACTGGTGATAAACGGGTCAAAAAGGTTTTCCTGAATGTCTTTGGGGACACCCGGTCCATTATCCTCGACACAGAATTCCATAGGCAATGTGACTTTATCATGCCGCCCTTGTACAGAAAGCTTGATGCCCGGTCGGTAGGACGAGGTAAGCGTAATTGTAGGATTCTCTACGCCGCCCAGCGCTTCAGTCGCGTTTTTAACAAGATTGAGGAAAATCTGGATAAGCTGGTCGCGATTGGCATAGACCGGAGGCAGTGACGGATCATATTTTTCAATAAATTTGATCTTTTTTGCAAAACCGCTTTGCGCCAGCCTTTTTACGTGATCAAGTACTGTATGGATATTCACCGGAAAACGTTCGATTGGCCGTTCATCGGAGAACACTTCCATACGATCGACCAGAGCAACGATACGATCTGTCTCATCAGTAATCAGACGTGTGAGTTGCCGGTCATCATCGCTGACAACACTTTCAAGAAGTTGCGCAGCACCACGAATACCTGAAAGCGGGTTTTTTATTTCATGGGCAAGCATTGAAGCAAGGCCAGTCACCGAACGGGCAGCCCCTCTATGGGTCATCTGCCTGTCAAGCTTTTCCGCCATGGATTTTTCCTGAAACAACACAACGACACTTCCCGGAATTTCCGGTAGTGGTTGAACAAAAATATCCACGAGCTTGTCATAACCGAGTTTTGGGGACGATAAATCGACATGATATTCATTGACTGGTTTGGGTTTTTCTCTGACCTGATTGATGAGCGAGAGAAGAGGGCTACCAAAGGGTAAGAATGTTTCGAGTCTGTTTCGTGCCAATACAGAAGAACTCGCCTTGAAGAATTGTTCGGCATCGGCATTGGCATAGGCGATGCTATTATCCTTGTCGACAAGAATAACCGGATGTCGGACAGCATCAAGCACCAGTCTTGCAAGATTTTGTTCAGAATTTTTTGCTTTTTGTTGCATCGTCAGGCTGCCTTTTCCGGATTATCCAAATCTCTTGAAAATATCGAATTGAGCAGTGTCAGAACGTGTTCCGGCTTGCGTGAAGTCATAATTTCCTGCCGTTCTTCACTGCTATAGAAGCCCTTGGCGTGTTTGTTCAAATACCAGTCGATATGTTTTCGAGCATGACGCACACCGGTATTTTCGCCATAATAGTCGAGCATCGCGCGATAATGGTCGCAAATATAATGGTCGAGATTCTGACAGAAGGGGTGGCCTGCGATTTCTCCTGCCAACCACGGTGCACCATAGCTTGCCCGCCCGATCATGACAGCATCGGCGCCAGAACGACGAAGGCATTCTTCCGCTTGCTTAAGATTTCCGATATCGCCATTTGCAACCATCGGAATCGAAATAACATCGCGAACCTTTTTCAAAGCATCCCAATCGGCTTGACCGTTGTAAAATTGCATTCTTGTGCGGCCATGCACGGTAATCATGGAAATACCGGCTTCTTCGGCCATTTTTGCAAGTTCCGGCGCATTGATTGTTGTTTCATCCCAACCAAGCCGCATTTTGAGCGAAACGGGAATTCTAGCTACTTTGAGAACCGCTTCGATCAAGGACATGGCAAGTTTCAAGTCGCGCATAAGGGCAGCACCGGAATATCCGCCGATAACCTTTTTAGCTGGACACCCCATATTGATATCAATCATATCGGCATGATTATCCTGAACAATTTCGGTTGCTCTTGCCATCCATTCCGGCTCACGACCGGCAAGCTGTACAACATGTTGTGGGAGACCCTTGCCATTTATGCGCATCTGGCTTTCAACCGCGCCGGAACATAATTCTGCGCTAGCCACCATTTCCGAAACCACCATGCCGGCACCGGCACACCAACTTCTTTGGCGGAAAGGCAAATCGCTCACGCCCGACATAGGAGCAAGAAAAACGCGGTTTCTAAACTCGATATTGCCAACTTTGAGAGGTGTGGAAAGAAAGGTCAATCATTCGTGCCTTTTTGTTGTGCAATTTTAAAAACGCCTAATCTTTTACCATTTTATCAATAAAAGGCAATGCTGAGGGGATAATTTCGTTGTAAAAATCGACTTTTATCTATCGGAAATAAGGACATGAAAAAACGGGGCGTTAAATATAAATTGAAATGCGCAAACGAATTGGACATTGTAAAATGGTAAAAGCTTATTGAAAAATTCGAAAAGCTGTATCAATTTTGGGCTATAAGACAGCAATATTTTTGAAGGGATAGAGATTATGAAATTGTATTTTGCCCCCGGTGCCTGTTCACTCTCTCCACATATCGTAGCGCTGGAAGCCGGAATACCGATCACACTTGAAAAGGTTGACTTGGCCAAAAAGAAAACGGCGAGTGGCAAAGATTATTTGACGGTTACTCAAAAAGGCTATGTTCCGGCACTTGAACTTGATGATGGTCGGGTCATTACCGAAGGTCCTGCTATTGTTCAATATCTGGCCGATCTCAAACCGGAAAAGAATTTGGCTGAAAAACCGGGTACATTCGAGCGGGCAAAAGTACAGGAATGGCTGAATTATATTGCGACCGAACTTCATAAAGGTTTTGGACCGCTTTTCCATCCCGGTTCAGAGGAAGAAAAAAAGGCTGCGAAAACAAAACTTATCCAGAGGCTTGTCTATGCAGAAAAACAGCTTGAAAATTCCGAGTTTGTTGCGAGCGACCATTTCACTGTAGCCGATGCCTATCTTTTCACCGTTTTGACATGGTGCAAATTTGTGGGGATTGATCTTCTCGATATGCCGGCCTTGTCTTCCTATATGGAAAAGATCAATGGCCGCGACAGCGTAAAAAAAGCTTTTGCTGACGAAAAGGCAGCCTGAAACATAATTAAAATAGGCGGGAAATCATCGCGAAAGCGAATAAATATCCCGCACAATCTATTGAAAGAGTTTTCATTATTGAAAAGTTTTCAAGGGGAAGAAAAGCCTGCTTTTGACTGAACGTCTGGCAGGCTTTTCATTTGGCAAATTTGGAGTTTCCATAATATCCTCTTTCATAAAAAATTTAGGGAATGCCCGACACGCACGTTCGTCCGATTTTAAAAATTATTGAAAGACGGTATTATTGCTTAATTGCTGTTGCTCTGCCCTCAGCACCGGATGCGGTAGTTCCGGTTCAGTAATTGCGGGGACAAGTCATAAAGGTTTCACGCAATTAGCACATTTCGTTAGGGCACTCTTCGGCTGTTTGTTGCCATTATCTCTGCAGACAATGATGAATGAGCGACTTTTTCCTGTATGAAATGAAGTTTCCTCTTGAACTCGGAGTCTTTCCCGTTATATTGCAGCCTCGCTGGAGAGGTGGCCGAGTGGTTGAAGGCGCACGCCTGGAACGCGTGTATACGGGCAACCGTATCAAGGGTTCGAATCCCTTTCTCTCCGCCATTAGGACATTATAATTATACGATGTTCCTTTTTATCCCACACAATACAGCGAGATTTCAAAGGGTTAGATTCCGTCTTTTTCTTAAGAGATTTATTTTCTGTTATTATTTGAAAATTTCCTGCACTTTTCCTCTGTTTGCGGTTTTCGTTGGTGAGGGTCGATATTTTTACGGCTGTTGTCAGACTAACGCTCACCCGTTTCAAAAGAGCAGGGATAGCCGTTTTTATGCAAGTGACAAATTATATCATTCCTGAAGAGGTGTTGTTCGTTTTTTCTTGTATGTTTGTCTGGTGAAGAGATGCCTTTCGTGATTAAAATAATTGTTAACTCGTCCGTTTATATCGATAAAATCTTCATAAATGAGGCTTTCAAACTTTTAAAATGCTCGTTCTCGTCACCGAAAGGTTAGATGAGAATTCTTACATCAATTATTGAGACGGCGACCTGTTTCTTGACGACCTTCTATGCCAATATTCCGGAATGCTGCTTTAGATGATGCAGGCCGATTTGTATTATAACTTCAGTTAACCCGTTTTCTTTCATAGTTTTTTGATAAACTCCAAGGCAGTCTTCTTATTTCGATGCCTGAAAATATAAATTCAGGAACTTCGCCTTTATGATCAACTGCTCGCCATAGATAATGTTGAACACCGTTGATCTTGACGAAGACTTTATTCAAACGACATTGCCAATTGGGGTGTTGGTTCTTGCGTTTCTTTCTTATTGAACGAGCTATTCATCTGGCAAAAGAGAAAACTGATAACGCGCAGTTTTAACGAAAGTATCTATATCTCAATCATCGAATATATCTTCAACTTGGCGAAAGAGGAGTTGATATAGAAAGTAAAAAAATATAGTAAAACGAACGATTTTCGTGTTAAGTTTAGAAATATTTTAATGCATCTATTGCACTCATGGCGTAAAAATATCATTAATAATCATATTAAAAAAGTTAGCCGGTTAATTAAATATGTTTGAAATACAAATTTAATATTAATATTATTATAGAATCACTTGATTATTAAAAAATGATATTGTAGAAGCCAAAAAAATTAAAAGTTAAAAACTTATCTTTTTTAAGGATATAATATGAAAAACTTGACCTCAATGGCCATGCTTTTATGTGGAGTTAGCTCGTTTACTGTGTCGGCATACGCGGATATTATTGAGGATTTAACTGGTAAATGTAGCCCTTATAATTGTGTATGGAGTGATGACGAAGTTGAACAAACGATCGGAACAGAAAAAACTTATGCTCGTATGTTTATAGGAAGTGGAACATACAGCGTTTCTGGACCGGATACAGTTTTAAATATAAAAATAAATGAAGGTGCACCGGCATATCTACGTCAGGGAAGCCTATATGTCGGTAATCCGGAAGGTAGTTACAATACTCACTCCTCATTAATTATAAATGATCATGCGAAAGTTAATTTGGATTATAGTCTTTATATCGGGGGCGACCAAGGAAGTGACTCGAGTTCCATGGTAGTTTTAGATGGTGGTTCAACCTTAAGCGCCGGATCTGTAATGAATGCAGGTGGGGCGGGAACTGCTAGTCTCGTGGTTAAAGGTGCCAGCGTCATTAATGTGCTTCAAAAACAAAATGTTTCGAATGGAAATTTTTATAATGGAGTGTCAGCGTTCGGAACGACTACGATTTCAGGCGAAGGTTCTCAAATTAACGTCGATGGTCTGTTTTATGCAAGCACCAACGCAGAAGGAATATTTAATATTGAGAATAATGGTGAGTTAAATACCAAAGGTGTTTCTTCTGTCGGTGAAGAACATTATGGCCAAGTGAATATCATTGGGGGGCGCTGGAATAGTTCTTCGACAGTTAATTTATACAAAAGAGGTGAAATAAATATCTCTGATGGTGGTATTCTGTCCACAAATATATTTAGTCTGTCTGGTGAAGGGGAAAATGCAGGCCGGACAACAACGATTTCTCTTGCTAGAGGCGGGAAATTTAATATTTTAAATGATATTACGACATATTATACAGCCGCGAATACCTTACTGAAAATTGCTAGCGGTTCTACAATGGATGTGAACGGTAAGTTCAATGTTGGTGGGGTTGGAGCTTCAAGATCCGAAAACACTACGCAGCATCATGATATTGTTGTCGATGGCGACGGTTCGTTATTAACGGTCAAAAGTCTCTCCTTAACTCCTGATGGAGGCGAGACAAACTTTACTCTATCCAATAACGGAAGATTGAAAAGCTCCGGGGATATTCTTTTAACCGATACCAATGTCAATTCTACTGCGACATTAAATATTGGTGCAGCGGCTGGTAAGACTGCTGCTGCAGCCGGTGTTGTCGATGCAACAAATATTCGAGTTGGTAGTGGTACTTCTACAATCAATTTTAATCACACTTCAACAGATTATAATTTTTCAAGCGCAATCACTGAAGCAACAAGTGGTGCAACCAATGGCACGATCAATCAAATTGCCGGCCATACAAGATTAACGGCTGACAGTAGCGGTTTTGGTGGTCAAACAAATGTTGCAGGTGGTTCACTTATTGTTAATGGTTCTCTTGGTGGCAATTTGTCTGTTGATACAGCTGGTATACTCGAAGGCTTTGGAAACGTCGGTAATGTGACAAATGCCGGTATTGTTTCGCCCGGTGATGGTAAAGCCAATATCGGTACATTAAAAATTAACGGCAATTACGTTGGTAATGGTGGCTCATTACTGCTTGATACTGTTCTTGGTGATAGCCATTCACTTACAGACCAGCTGATGATTACAGGTGATGCTTCTGGTACGACATCCGTCACAGTAACAAATCGTGGTGGTCTTGGTGCTTTGACAACCGGTAATGGCATCGAGGTTATCACTGTTGGGGGCACTTCTACCGCGGATGCTTTTGCTCTGAAAAGTGATTATCAGTTTGAAGGGCAAAATGCTGTTGTTGGAGGGGCTTATGCTTACTCGCTCTATCATGGGATTGGAAGTGACGGCAGTTGGTACTTGCGTACGCTTGATACAACCTATTTCCCTTCGATAATTTCAGGGAAACCGACACATCCTTCAAGTCCTGTTTATCAACCAGGTGTACCTTTATATGAAGTTTACCCACAAGTTCTTCAACAAATGAATAAGCTTGGTACACTGGAACAGCGTGTTGGTAATCGTACATGGCTTGAACAACATGAAAATGGTGTTGATGCAGCCGGATTGACGGAAGGTCGTGGTTTTTGGATGAAGGTTGAAGGCTCGGCAAGCCATATCAATTCGGATAAAAGCAAAACCAATGCGAACTATGATTTAAACATTGTTAAAACACAGCTTGGCTTGGACTTTGAAGCTATTGAAAATACACAAGGCACATTTATTGGTGGTGTGTACTTCCAATATGGCCATGCTAAAGGCGATATCTCATCACGTTTTGGCAAAGGTGATATCAAAGCAGATGGTTATGGCCTTGGTGGAACATTAACATGGTACGGCAATAATGGCTTTTATGTTGATAGTGTTGCACAAGCTATGTGGTATGAGTCGGATATTGATTCCGATACGCTTGATCGTCGTGAGATTGATGGCAATAAGGGGACTGGCTATTCATTGAGCGTTGAAGCAGGAAAAAAGATTGCTGTTGCCAATGGCTGGAATGTAACACCACAGGCACAATTATCATATAGTTCAGTTGATTTTGATAGTTTCCATGATGTTTACAAGGCGCGAGTTAGCCGTAACGATGGTGACGCTTTAACAGGTCGCCTCGGTGTTGCCTTTGATCGCGAGAAGGCATGGAAATCAGCTGCCGGTGATGTGCGTCGTTTAAAAGTTTATGGTATTGCAAATCTTTACTATGAGTTTCTGGATGGAACACAGGTGGAAGTTACGGGCGTCAAGTTCCGCAACCAACCGGATCGTTTCTGGGGAGGTTTAGGAGCTGGTCTTTCCCACGACTGGAAAGATGACAAATACTCGCTCTATGGTGAAGTTGCTGCACGTTCAAGCTTTAATGACTTTGGTAACAGCTACTCACTTAATGGAACGGTGGGCTTTAGAGCCAAGTTCTAAACGACCTTTATAAATAAAGGGCATTGTCAGAGTAATTTTTACATTTGATCATGGCGTGATATTTTTACGCCATGAGTGCGATAGATCCATTCAAATATTTCAAAACTTAACCCGAAAAGCATTCGTTTTTGCCGTATTTTTTACGTTCTATACCAACTCCGCTTTCGCCAAGTTGAAGATATATTACATGATTGAGGTATAGAGATTTTCCTTGAAACTGTGCGTTATCAGTTTTCATCTTTTGCCAGATGAATAGCTTGTTCAATACGAAAGAAACGTAAAAACCAACACACGAATTGGCAGTGGCATTTGGATGAAATCTTCGTCGAGATCAAAGGTGTTCGACATTATCTATGGCGAGCAGTTGATCATAAAGGCGAAGTTTCTGAATTTATATTTCCAGGCGCCGTAAAAAGAAAACTGCGTTAGAAAATTTATCTCGTCGAAGGATGTAGGGGATAACATCAATAGATAAATCGTTCTTTTTTCATAATTTTACCAATTCCTTTTGTGTCGACACCTATCTCTTTCAATATTGCGAGATGGGAGATCATTTTAACAATGTTTACGGCGCGTAAAAGCTCGTAACCAGTCAAGACATTTTCTGACTTATCGGGGCGATGGGCGTAATAATTTCTTGTCTCAACCAGTTTGTTTATAATATCGTTTTTCTTGATAGCAGGAAATGTATCGTTAAGTTCTTCGGAAAATACATCCCAATAAGATTTCAACCGCGTTCTAAGTCCTGGTTCATTTATGTGAGCAAGCATGCCTTTGATACGGTCACAAATATCCTTAGGGACATCCGCTTGTCGCAATGTGCTGTATATTTTGTCGGTATCTATGTCTTTTCGTTTCTTCGAAGAAACAGTTTTTCGGTGCAGTGCTTCAATAGCTTGTATAAAAAACTGGAACTGCAAAGAGAGATTCAATTGCCTAAGTTCGAGGCCTTGATAATGGAGATTAACGGCTAATTTAATATTTTCTTCGATTGCGAGCCATTTATCAAGAAGCGGTGATAATTCGAAAATATTATTCAAATGGACAATGGAATTCGATGGCTTTTTAGAGCGCAGTATTTTTCTGAAACCGTATACGTCGACTGTTGCCGGTATACCGTTGTCATTGATATGCATGGAAATGCTATTGATATCAAGAATGCGTCCGAAAAGGAACGAAAAAAACTTTCGGACACTATAAATTTTATCCAAAGCAAAATTGAAATCGACGGGCTTCGCAAAATGTAAAATAATGGGATAACTAAAGGTTCTCAATAGTTCGTTGCGTGATAACTTTTTTCGAGATAAAGATTGCTGAAGTTCCAACTTCATATTGCAACTTGGACAATTGATTAAGACAGGTTTTGAAGGATAATAGGTTGAAGTGATGCCTTTCACCTTACCGGAAGGATCAACATCAATATCATCTTCAAACTTTGGCCAATTGTGAATTTTATCAATATCTTCAATATCAATTTTCCAATTATCCGAACGTATTTCGTCGAAATTTTCGAAGTTTGCTCCTTTAAATGCAAAGCTTATATGAAATCTTGTGTCGGATGCGCCTGAAAAATCGAAATTCGCATTTTCTTCATGAAGTTTATACAATGAAAACAAACCGTTGGATGATTTGAAATTCAGTAATTCAATTTCGCTCGGAGCCACCGATTTTGGCCAACCACTTTTGAATAGAGCTTTTTCATTGATAATCAGCAGTCCCGATATGTTAATGGAAATTTTTTCGTCGGTTAGATGGAGTGCGGCAGGAAATTCCTTTCCATAAAATATTACACCACCCATATGTTCTTCTTTGACCAATTTTGAAATTCCTTTATTTGAAAATCGTTACCTACTTCAAACATATGAAACGGTTTTAGAATAGTAGGAATATTGACATCAAAATTTAAAGAAAAATCGTCGGTTATATTACACCACATTGGTCAATGAAGATTTATGAAGAGAGCATTTTTTCGTTAGAAAATTTTCACTTGAAGCGTTACTCAGAACAGAAAAAACACTCCTGCACAGACAAGTGTCATAACGCCCCAAACACCTGTCCAGGATGTTGCGTGTAGTATCCACGGAATAATTGTCGGGGTTGCAAATAATATAAAGAAGGTTGCGGTATTTGCCATTGCCATAGCGGTTGCAACGCTTTTCGGGCCTGCCATTGTTGCCAATTCGGTCATGCCGACACCTTGCCATGATAATATAAAGACGCCGGCAACGAGAACAGCGGTGATGAGCGCCCAGGTGAGATGTGTCGATGGAATTTCGCCATAGAAAAAGGTAAGCAGCGTAAGGATAAAAAACGCGATCCCACTTAATATCGTTACCGTTTTTAGAAAGCCTACGCGATTGTTTTTCTTGTCGGTATAATAGCCGCCGGAAATACGTGTGAAACCGGCACTTATCTGGATAAAGAACAGTATCGCGCTGATATATTCAATATTGATATGGGCAAAGTCATGTAAGAAAAGCATTGTAAAAGTCATCAACGCAAATTGCGGTGCGCACAAAAGGCCAATAGCTATGACAATACGCCATATGGCCAACTGTTTGAAAACATGGGTAGCAGTTTCTTTCTCGGCCGGTTTTGTTGTCTCGATACCCTTGTTCTGGTCAATATCAACAACCCAAAGATAAGTTAAAAAGGCAAAGAGAATGCAAAACAAGGCCGAGATATAAAGTGACCAGACAAAACTCGATTTATAGGAAATCAATGGGAAAAACACCGCTCCCAAGGCGTAACCGAGTGGAACAGCCGTCTGTCTGACACCCATAGCAAATCCACGTTCATCTTTGTCGAACCATTGCATAATAGCTCGTCCACTCGAACCGTTCAGACTGCCGCCTGAAAGACCGATAATGAGTAGTCCGATGAATAATGTTACCGGTGCATAAACAATCGGAACAGCATTTATTAAAATAGCGGTTACGGCGAGAACAAATGCGGTTGTCGTCAAACCGGTTATAAGAATAGGGCGGTCGCCAAGCCGGTCGGTCAGCATTCCCCAGGGAACTTCACCCAAAGCTATGCCTATGCCGACAATTCCCATAAGCATGCCTAAAACCGGTGTCGAGATCTGATAATCATCCCGTAAAAGGAGAGCTGTGGCCGGAACACCGCCAATTACAAATGTAAAACATGTATTCGCCAAAGCACATGTAAACAGCACTTTCCATTTATGCCCGCTTGAATGGACCCCGTCGTTTATGAAAGCTTTTTCACTCATTATTCAGCTCCGCTTTTTTCAGTTGTGAAATGCGTAGCATTGAATTAATTATAAATATAACAGGATTTTTTTATAAAATAATTCGGTTTTTCCGAATTATAGAAAGGCGACCGATGCAAAATCTTGATCCCGATCTGCTAACGACTTTTGTAACAATTTTGGAAACCGGAAGTTTTTTGAAAGCCTCCGAACGTCTTTATCGTTCCCAGTCGGCACTGACTGAACAAATGCAAAAACTTGAACTTGTTTGTGGGTGTCAATTGCTGGAAAGAGGGAAAAAAGGAACACGTCCGACAATTGATGGCGAGAAGTTGCAAAAACATGCTCTCGCCATTTTGAAACTTAACCGTTTGGCGCTTGCCGATATGCATAATGTTGCCGAAACCGAAAATATCTCGATTTCTATTACAGATTACCTCACGCCCGAAAAAGTTGCACAGGCTTTGGAGATGTTGACAGCTGATCGTCCGAACATTGAATTGAGCCTTACATTTAAAAGCGGGTCAAATACGCTTGTCCACGACAACAATCTTGGCGGTTTCGATATAATAATCCTGACGCATCTTATCGGAACGCCGTTACCGGCCTATCCGGACAGGGTCGTTATAAAACGGGATCCGTTATATTGGGCAGGTGCTGCAAAGAAAAGGTTTTCAACCGGTGGGGTTTTGCCGCTGATCGGTATGAAAAAAGGCTGTTTGATACAAAAGGCAGCCCTTCAACTTCTCTCGGATAGTTCGGTTTCTTACGGATTAACACATACGGCCGCGAATGTTGCCAGTTTACAATTGGCGGTCAAAGCGGGCTTGGGCATCGGCTGTCTCAACAAAAATTCAATGGATGATAGCCTGAAAGATTATACGCATTTATATAATCTCCCAAGTCTACCGGATGTTGAATATCTGCTTTTATATAAGCCGGAAAAATCGGATATTGCCGACGTTTTACGGCAATCGCTTGATGCAGCTTTAATCTAGAAAATGGGGGGGGCATCAAAGCTGTTCAATGGGTTCTATTCTTCAGAAGATCATATGCCGTTTCAACGGAATGGCTTTGACGCAAAATTGTGTAATGAAATGCCAGACGCGCAACATCTGTTTTTTATCTTGAATTGCCAATTTTCGGAGCGCTTGCCTAAGGCAAAATCGGATTGTTATTTTTGAATAAAATAGTGGTTCAAGGTTTTTTAAAAAGGGAAAGTATGTTCTATTTACCAACATACTTTCCCTGAATGTAATTAACAAACTCAATTAAGGACGCCGGCGTCGTTCAAATTGAGGTGCTTTGTTTCTGTCGCAAGAAAATAGGAGACGACCAGACCAAAAAAAGTAACAGCTGCAGCAGCATACATCGTGTCTGAAATTCCGAACTTATCAAGCGATAATGGGACAAGATATGTGCCGATTGCTGCGCCAATACGTGACAACGATGTGCCGATACCAACCGCCGTTGCGCGAATTTCTGTCGGGAAAATCTCGTTCGGGTAAACCAGTTGCAGAACTTGCGCACCTCCGATGAATACCGCATAAGCACCAAAAAGAATGAGGATGACGATTTCCGAACTGTTATAGAACATACCCAATAAAAACAGTGCGATGCCTGATAACAGAAAGCTATATATCAACATCGGGCGGCGCCCCATGACATTGATGAGCTGGGTTGCAATAATACATCCCACCACAAATAGAAATGTAATTGCGATAGATCCGAAGGATGCCCATTCTCCCCGTAAATTCAAAGCGAGCAAAACTTTGGGAGCAAAGGCATAAACGGCAAAAACTGGAATGACAGAACATGTCCAGAATGTGGAAACAAAGAACATTCGTTTTCCGTAACCTGAATGAAGCAAATCAAGAAACGAGACTTTTTGTTCGGCCGGTTGTTCAGGTAAATGATCGAGTGAATATTCCTCGCCATAGACATTTTTGATGACTTTTTCAGCTTCGTCAATTTTACCCTGAGCAATCAGCCAACGGGGAGATTCAGGGGTGCCGAGGCGAATCAGAAATAATAACAGTCCAATAATTGCGGTACTTGCCAGAATATAACGCCAGGCGTCTTCTCCCCCCGCTCGCAAGATCATATCGCCGACGAGGTATGCAACCGCAGCACCTGCAAACCACATGATTGTGAGCGTTGCAAGTAACGGGCCGCGGGCTTTTTTGGGTAAAAATTCAACGAGCAAAGCTGTCGCCACGGGATATTCAATGCCGACAGCTACTCCGATGAAAAACCGGTAAATGAATAAAGCATAACCTGATTGAACCCAGAATTGTCCGAGCGAGCAAATGATGAATAAAGTCGGACCGATGAAATAAGGTTTTTGCCGACCGAATTTTCCGGTTATCCACCCGCCGACAAAACCACCGAAAAAAATGCCGATTAACGCTGAAGCGGCAACCATGCCTTGCCAGAAATTTGTCAGGTGTAATGCCGAAGTTATCTGTAACATTCCAACCCCGATAATGGACAGGACATAACCGTCGACGAATGAGCCACCACCGGAGCGAACACTTAAAAGACGATGAAAATTATTCAATTTTATATCTTCGACAGATTGCACTATAGTGCTCATAAAATACCTCCCACTTTATAATCCTATTCTATGAAAGTCATTCGACCGGCATCATCTCCTGTGATGCGGCCGAAGGATTATCCTGATCGCTTCTTGCTTGAACGTCGGACGCAAAATAAAATTTTCGCGGTCATCAATACTTCAATCATAGTCATAACCAACGTCAAAGACCGTCGTTGAACCTGATATTCAATTGCTGAACGGTTAACTCCAAACGTTGAAAACAATTGTTTTGAATGACGGGCTGAACCTGAAATACTGATATTCTTGTGCTGTCCATTTCTCGTCGCACCGAAATATCCAAAAGTAATAACAAAACCGGTGTAATGGTTGAACCGCTGCCGGATATTGGCGCGATCATCCTTAGATGTTCTATGAACACTATGAACTGATCGCTCTGTGAACCGGATAAAATCGGTAACTGATAAAAACGCCGCAAACTTTTGGCTTATTGCCTCCAGACGTGCTTTAACCGGTTTTGTCAAAAAAAACGGAATGATTGTAAAGAACGAACTGAAGCCCTTCAAAACATCGGTTAACGCTATTTTTGAAACATATGAAACAGGCAAGAGCATAGCGCATCTTTCATAAAACCTAAGTAAAACCAGCAAAGAGCGCGCATTTATCCTTTACGCTTCAAGCATAGCTGTAAAGCGCCTCCTCCATCCTTATTTTTTTATAATACATAATAAATAATAAAAATATACAATTATTATTGACCTTGTAAAAAAAAGTCGTAAATTGAAACGGTATTTGGTATCGCTTCTCTTATTGTTATTTCAGGAGAGGCAATATGAGGAACGGGAAAAGCGTTCTCTACGAAGACCTTAAGCGTCAAATACTGATTATGGAGCTTGATCCGGATGAGTATTTGGATGAAGTGCGGTTAAGCAAGGCCTACGGTCTTTCGAGAACGCCCGTAAGGGAGGTGTTGCAACGTTTGGCTGGCGAAGGCTATGTCGATTTGCGGGAGAATAAAGGCGCACGTGTTTCTTCAATGAATCATTCGACAATGAGAAATTTTTTTCTTGTCGCTCCGATGATTTACGCGGCAATCGGGCGTCTGGCCGTCAATAATTATAAACAGAAACAACTTGTCGAGCTTGAAAGGGTGCAGGAGGATTTCCGGAAGGCCAATGAAGAAGGTAATGCTGTTGTTATGACAGTCAGCAATAACCGCTTTCATGAAATTATCGGAGAAATGTCGGGAAATGTTTATTTGCAGGCAAGTCTGGGACGACTTCTTATAGATCATAGTCGTATTGGCAGTATTTTCTATAACCAGAATAGTGGCGACATGAAAGCCAGAATGGATAAAGCGGTTGCCCACCATGACGGATTTATTGCTGCAATAAAAGAAAGAGATCAGGAAGCCTTTGCGGATCTGGTGTCACAACATTGGACTTTGTCGCGCGAGAGAATGGAAATGTTTGTTATTCCCGAGTCACTGACACCTGACAATTTCGATATTTAGAACAGAAACTCAAGTCTGCTCGTCAATTAAAATACGATTTCTATTGTTTGATGTTTTTTGGCAAACGCCAAAGGCAGCGCTCTACTATTACGTAAAATTTCGGAGGAAAAATATGCAATTCAAGGGGATTTATACACCTGTCGTCACGCCCTACAAGCAAGATTATACCATTGACAAGAAAGCTTATGCAGAGGTGTTGGAGTCATTGATCGATGCCAAGGTTCACGGCATTATTGTTGCCGGTTCAACCGGTGAATATTACGCACAAACCCAACAGGAACGGTTGGACCTTGCGGAATATGCCAAAAAGGTCATAGCTGGCAGATTACCTCTCATTATCGGTACAGGTGCAATCCGTACAGAAGATTCTGTGATTTACGCAAAACATGCAAAGGAAATCGGGGCTGACGCAATTCTGGTGACCACGCCCCCTTATGCTGTCCCCACAGAAGAAGAAAATGCCCGCCATGCGCTCGCCATTGATAAAGCGGCCAATTTACCGATTATGCTTTATAATTATCCGGGTCGTATGTCTATGTCGATGGGAGAAACCTATCTCGATATTGTCAGTCAATCGAAGAATGTTGTGGCAATAAAGGAAAGCTCCGGTGACATTAATCGCGTCCATTTATTTGTATCGAAATATCCGAATATAAAGCTCGCATGCGGTTGGGATGACCAGGCTCTCGAATTTTTTGCGTGGGGTGCACCAGCCTGGGTTTGTGCCGGATCGAACTTTATTCCCGCCGAACATATTGCGCTTTATGAAACTTGTATTCTTGAGAATGATTTCGCCAAAGGGAGCAAAATCATGCTGGAAATGCTGCCTTTGATGAATTTTCTTGATGAAGGAAAATTTGTGCAATCGATCAAATATGGTTGCGAGCTGCGTGGGCTGAATGTTGGTCCCGTTCGTGCACCTTTGCAAGAGCTTGGTGAAAAGGAAAAAGAACGCCTCTCGCAGATTATTGAAACTCTCAAAACAAATGTAGCAGCAATACAAAAAGGTGTTAAATGACCGAGCTTAATACCACCCAATATTATCACGAGCTAGCCGACAAATTAAAATTTCCGACCAATGCTTTTATTGACGGTGCTTTTGTAAACTCGGTTGCAGGTGATAGATTTGTGACCCGTAATCCGGCAACAGGCAAAGAACTGGCAACGATTGCCAATTGTCATAGCGAGGATGTCGACATAGCAGTCAAAGCGGCACGAAGATCGTTTGACGAAGGTGTGTGGAGGAACCGCACGCCATTGGAACGCAAGCTGGTCCTTCTGAAATTTGCCGATCTTCTCGAAAAGCACAGCGAAGAATTGGCGGTGCTGGAAAGCCTTGATAGCGGCAAGCCGGTTGGCGAATGTATGAATGGCGATGTTCCCGATACGATCTATACAATTCGTTGGCATGCCGAGCTGATCGACAAAATTTACGATAATACTGCCCCCACAGGGTCAGAACGCATAGCTATGGTGGTTCGCCAACCTATCGGTGTTGTCGGGCTGGTCTTGCCGTGGAATTTTCCGCTTTTGATGGCAGCGTGGAAAATAGGGCCGGCTTTGGCTGCGGGCTGTTCAATCGTCTTAAAGCCTGCACAGGAAACAACCCTCTCGACGTTAAGACTTGCCGAAATTGCCTATGAAGCGGGCATTCCTGCCGGTGTTCTCAATATTGTGCCGGGATCAGGACGCGACGCCGGTGAACCGATAGGGCGGCATATGGATGTCGATATGGTCAGCTTTACCGGTTCAACCGCAACAGGACGGCGCTTTTTGCATTATTCGGCAGAATCCAACCTCAAACGGATCGTGCTTGAATGTGGTGGCAAAAATCCCGCAATTGTTCTTGATGATGTCGACGATATCGACAAGGTTGCCGAACAAGTGGTGAATGGTGCTTTCTGGAATATGGGAGAAAACTGCTCGGCCACGTCACGTTTGATCGTTCATCGTGATATTAAGGAACGTTTGCTCGAAAAAATTCTGGTTCATATGAAAGACTGGAAAATGGGCGATCCGCTTGATCCGAAAAACCGCGTAGGGACATTGGTGAGCCCGACGCATTTTAAAAAAGTATCGGATTTTCTTTCTGAAATTGACAAAGAAGGATTGCATCTTGTCGCGGGCGGCAAAACCGATCAGGAAATTTACGTCGAACCGACAGTCGTCGATTACGTGACAGATAAGAGCCGGTTTTTTCAGGAAGAAATTTTTGGCCCCGTTTTGAGCGTGACGACTTTTACGACAATCAGCGAGGCGATCAAGCTTGCCAATAATACCCGCTATGGATTGGCGGCCTCGGTTTATACAAGCAATTTGCGCAATGCTTTGTCTTTATCCCAAGCAATTTTAGCCGGAATTGTTACCGTCAACTGTTTCGGGGAAGGGGATGCAACAACGCCCTTCGGAGGTTTCAAGGAGTCCGGTTTTGGAGGTCGTGACAAATCCATTTGGGCACATGACCAATATACCGAATTGAAAACCATCTGGATTGATATTTCTTAATATTTCGTGGAGGAGATAGAGGCATGGAAGAAATACAAAGATTTCCGGCCAAGGCGGGCGATCTCGGTTGGTTTGAACTTTCACGTTTCAAGGATCATAAATTCACCGACATATCAAAGCTTAAAAAAGACTATGATTATGTCATTATAGGTGGCGGATTTGCCGGTGTGAATGCCGCACACAAATTGGCAGAAAACCGGCCGAATGCAAAAATAGCGTTATTTGAAGCACTCAAAATCGGTATGGGAGACAGCGGGCGAAATGCCGGGTTTTTGATGGATATTCCCCATTCATTCGGTGAACCGGGAGTAACAATGGATGACCACAAATACCGGTTTCACTTGAACAAGCTGATTATCGAGCGCATGCGCAATCTGAAAAATAAATATAAGCTGCAAGTGGATTGGGTCGAATCCGGAAAGTATTTGGCGGGGCATGAAACAAAATATTTGAAAAATCTTGATGCTTTGGCAAATATCGTAGCGGGTGTGGGAGGAAAAAGCCAATTTATTGACGGAGAAGAATTGGCCGCAAGGCTTGGCACACGCTATTATCAAAAAGCAGTTTATACAGCCGGAACAGTGCTGATAAATCCTTCCGAAACGGTGCGCGGTTTTGCATCTGTTTTGCCGGAAAATGTCGATATATTCGAAGAAACCCCTGTTTTAAAGATTGATGAAGGCAAGACAATCAACATTCAACTAGTGAACGGGAAAAGTGTGAAGGCGGGTGATCTCCTGCTTTTATCAGGTGTTTTTATCGACTCTTTCGGGATCGAGCAAAAAGGAAGAATGACTCCGGCAGGTAGTTTCGGTGCATTCACACGTGAATTGACGGAAGATGAACTCACCGAATTCAAAAATGTGAAACCGTGGGGATGTACGTCGGCACATGCGGCCGGTACGACTGTTCGTTTCACCCCGACAAAACGTATTTATGTGCGGAATGGCCTGACATTTCCAACCCATTTGACCCTCTCGCCGGAACGTGTATTCCGGGCACGGAAAATGTTACGCAGAGCATTCGAAAACCGTTTTCCAAAGCTGAAACATGTCAATTTTGAATTTGTTTATGGTGGCATGATACCGCTGACCATTAATGGAGCATCATTTTTCTTTCAAAAAAGCCCCCATGTTTACGCTGCAGCAGTTGGTGATGGTTCGGGACTTACACGGAGTTCCATGTTGGGCTATTACCTTGCCGATCTTGCATGTGGAATAGACAGCGAGGAATTGCGTTATCTATTGAAGACGAGCCATCCTAAATGGTGCCCGCCCGAGCCAATCAAAACAATTGCTGCAAATATCCGTATGTCGTTGGAAGAGTTTAACGCAAAAGGCGAAATATGACGTGATCTTTATCACGCCAATTTAAAAATTAAAAATATTCATCAGCAGGAGATATAATTTTTCCGGTTGATGAATGTTTTGAATGTCCGAAACTATATTTTATAGTTAGTATACATTTATCTCGTTATGTCAGTGAGAATAGAGTGTTTGGATAAAATACTGACAGTACTTACCGTTCCGGAAAAATCTGTACCTTTTCCCCTCGGAAACCCTGTTCATGCTGCCGAGATAGTTCGAGATGCGTCCATAATATTAATCAGGAAAAGATAGCTAGCTCAAGAGTAAGCCTTAAACATCTCCATTGGTATCATTCGAAGCGTAACACTTCTATCAATCGACGCCATAGGCTTCCAATGCACGCTTAGTATGATCGCACACAGCCATCAATAAATGTTCATTTTTACCAATCAAGAAGGCTTTTCCGCTTCATCCGAAGTTTTATTATGGGGAGCTGATAAAGATGGCCTTGCGAAACGGCATGGGAGCCTGAAAGATAAAGTGCCAGAAAAGTTTTCGTTGCAGGGTGATCAAGTATCGCAAGATCTTCTATATGGTAGCGGACTTCCCCGCTATCCTATCCGGTCTATCCCTCGTTGAGCACCCGATGGACATTGATAGTCTTCAGGCTACTGTCGCCGCTATATAGAATTAGACTTCTACAACGAGAGGTCTCATCACGTCCTCCCCAAAAAAATAGTAGACTAAACAATTATAGGGCGATATTGCATACAAATCGTATACCAACACCATACAATAACAAAGAGACGGTGAATGGAAAGCAGTATAGAAGAGACTGAACCACCTATAGAACGGAAGAGCCTTATCAAGGCTTTTGCGGCTAGTTTAAGTGGAACGTCTCTCGAATGGTATGACTTTGCTGTTTATGGTGCCTGTGCGGCTTTGGTCTTTGGCCACTTGTTTTTCCCGGATGGCGATTCGCTGGCAGGTACTTTGAAAGCGTTTGGTACTTATGCGGTGGGATATATTTCCCGTCCTTTAGGCGGCATATTTTTTGGTCGTCTTGGAGATATTGTCGGGCGCAAAAAAGTTCTGGTTTGGACGCTATTGCTGATTGGTATTGCAACTTTTATCATTGGCCTTTTGCCGACATTCTCGTCAGTGGGTTACCTCGCTCCCGTTCTTCTTGTTTTATTGCGTTTTGCACAAGGCGTCGGCGTTGGTGGCGAATGGGGAGGGGCGGTTCTTCTTTCCAGCGAATTCAGCAAACCCGAACAAAGGGGATTTTGGGCATCTGCTGCGCAAGTAGGCCCCCCGTTGGGCAATTTGCTTGCAAATGGTGTTCTGGCAATCTTTTCGCAAGTCTTGACCACGGAACAGTTTATTGATTGGGGGTGGAGAGCAGCATTCTTGCTTTCGGCTCTATTGGTCATATTCGGTTTGTGGGTTCGTTTTTCGCTCGAAGAAACCCCTGTTTTCAAAAAGCTTGAACAACATGATGAACGCTCCAATGCGCCGGTTTCGGAAATATTCAAACATGAAAGCAGAGCCCTTTTTGCCGGTCTATTTGCACGCATCGGACCGGATGTTCTCTATTCATGCTTTACAGTTTTTGTACTCGCTTATGCCACCCAATATTTGGGAATGCCACGCTCCGATGCGATCGAATCTGTAACAATAGCTTCCGGCATTCAGGTGTTTTTCATTCCATTTAGCGGTTGGTTGTCGGATAGAGTAGAACGGCGTCTTATCTATGCTGTCGGCACGATAGGTGCGGCAATATGGACATTTGTGTTTTTCTATATGATGCAGGAGCCGACATTTACCCGCCTTTTGATTGGTGTTACAGGCGCCCTTATTTGCCACTCATTAATGTATGGCCCTCAGGCATCTTTGATAGCAGAACAATTCTCGGCGCGTCTGCGTTATACAGGAAGCTCTCTAGCCTATACTTTTGCCGGTATTGTTGGCGGTGCAGTTGCTCCGATCCTGCTCACCTGGTTTATCTCATTCGACCCGAGCGGTTTTGTCATTTGTCTTTATATCGGGCTATCATGTATCCTGACATTGATCGGCCTTGCAATGACGAGACGTCCGCATCAATTATGAAAACACAAAACGGACTGGAGCAGCTTATTTCTGTTGCAGCCCGTATATAGTCTGGAGGAATAAAATTTCTTTTGATCAATCAAGATGCCGGCGTGTCATATCAAGATGATCAAGTATAGCTTTTTTTGCCTTTTTGATATCTTTGGTTAAAAGTGCATCCAGAATATATTGGTGTTCTTTTAATGCCTCTATCCGCCTTATTGTATTATTATGCATTACGCGTAGACCAAAAGTAATAAAACGGGCACGAAGCAACTCATACATCTGATTTAAAAATTCATTGCCGGTAGCCCGAACCAGAGCGCAATGGAAAGCATGGTCATGTTCAATGAAGTCAGGATAAGGATCATCAAGTGCCATCGTTTTCTGGAGTTCCAGTTCTTTGATCATGTCCGGTGTCGGGTCGATACTGTGGGAGATACAATATTGTGCACTCCAGCTCTCGACAACGCCACGCGCCTGAAACAGATCATTGACTTGTTTTCTGTTCAAAGGCGAAACAAATGCTCCCCGATTGGGTTTCAGGTCAATCAGCTCTTCACTGGCAAGCATCATGAAAGCTTCTCTGACCGGCGTGCGCGAAATGCCCAAACTATCAGCAATTTCCCGCTCGTTCAGAAATGTTCCGACAGATGATGGATTTGTCAGAATTGTGTTACGGATATGAGAATAGGCCCGTTCACGGCCCGAAGTTTTCTTTTCCATAATCGTACATTACTTGAATTTGATTTCAAGAATATAGGAAATTAGAATATTGGCAAGTATAGGGAGAAAATAAATGGGTGAAATAGTCAGAATCGGCTTGGCTCAGATCCGAAGCGGCGTCAACAAAGACAAAAACAACGAACAAATTGTTCAGATGATTAAAAAGGCTGCCGAGCAAAAGGTCGACATACTGGTTTTTCCAGAAGCAGCCCAAGTTTCCTTTGAAGCGGCTTTGAAGGATGAGGCAGAGCCACTTGAGGGTTCTTTTGCAACATTGATCCGCTCTTATGCAGTGAAATATGATATGATGATTATTGCCGGTATGTTTGAACCGGCAAATGACGGACGCATACGCAATAAGTTGATCATTACCGGAAAAAACACGGAAGCCACTTATCAGAAAGTTCATTTATATGACGCGTTCGGCTCACGTGAATCAGACCTTGTTGAAGCGGGAAGTGATTACCTTGTTCTCGATACAGTGTTCGGCAAGATCGGTTTTGCCATTTGTTATGATTTGAGGTTCGCCGACCAGTTTACGGCAATGGGAAAGAAAGGTGCAAAATTGATTATCGTTCCGGCTTCCTGGGGGGATGGTCCTGGGAAAGCCGAGCAGTGGGATTTATTGGTTCGCGCCCGTGCTGCCGATTCTGAAGCTTGGCTTGTTGCTTGCGATCAGGCTTGGCAACCGCCAAAAGGAACAGCACCGCTTGGAATCGGACAGAGTTCTATTGTTGACCCGACGGGCAGTATGCGGGCACGTCTGGCGAGCGAAGCTGAGTTCATGGTCTTCGACATTGATTTGGGAAAGGTGGAAGCTATTCGCGCCCGTATTCCGATTTTATGATAGCCGGATATGCGGATAATAAAATATTGTTTTGAACAGATATTACGGTGTTGCGCGGCTCTCTGGCACAGGTTCCGCAAAACACAAAATCGGGCAATGATGAACGCCCACCATGCCCGATCTTTCATTTGATTTTTATTTCAATTCGGTCGCAAAACTGTCAAGCGGATATTCTTTTTTGACAATGCCTTTTTTATAAAGATAGGTGCCGTAAGAAATATATTTTTCTTTGTCGAGGTGGAGCGGATTTTCGCTGAATAACGGAACCGTTTCCATCCATATCTTTTTATTGAGATCGGTATCGAGTTCCTTATATTTTTTTGCAAAATTGTCCCATGTTTCTTCCGGGTGAGCTTTCAGATATTGCTGGCCTTCATGAACGGCTTCAAGGAATTTTTTATAAGCGTCGTGTTTTTGAAGGTCTTTTTTGGCAACGAAAATCAGCTCGTCGTAAGGGGGAATGCCATAGTCCTCAACCTTCATAATAACAGGTTCTACGCCCTGTTCGCGTATTTCATTGCCCTCCACATTGCGATAGCCACCAATGACGGCATCAACCTGTTTCGACATCAATCCGCTTACGAGGTTGAAATTGACGTTAATAAGCTCGACATCCTTTATTGTCAGCCCCTGATTTTCCAACATGGTTCCCAAAATCACCGGCTCGATACTGCTCACAGAAAACCCTACCTTTTTGCCTTTAAGATCGGCCGGTGTTTTTATCCCGCTATCGGGAAGTGCCAAAACTGTATTGAGCGGCGTTTCTATGAGTGTTCCTATGCGTGTGAGCGGCAAGTCTTCATCCTGAAAAATGTAGAGTTGCTGTTGATAGGATAAAGCAATATCGGCTTTGTCGGATGCAACCAGACGCGGTCCGATATTGGGGTCGGAGGGGGTGACAATTTCGACATCAAGTCCGCGTTTTTCAAAACTGCCAATCTGTTCGGCAACAATCAAAGGTGCATGATCGGGATTAAGATACCAATCAAGAACAACGGTAAGTTTATCATTTGCTTTGGCACCGAAAACGCCGATAAAAATGACGAGGATCGAAAATAATATTTTCTTAAACACGTTTCCTCCGGAAATATAATAAAAAGAAAAATCAATTTTGTTGTGATTTTTTATCCCAGTAGATAACATATTTCAATATGATGTCGATAATATACCATAAAATCATTGCGATAATGGAAAGTATAAATATTGCGGCAAAGCATGTCGGCGTCTGCATGCGGGCATTGGCGTTCAACATGATATAGCCGAGCCCGCCGGATGACCCCACCCATTCACCGATAATCGCACCAATCGGGGCAATGGCGGCAGCAACACGCACACCGGAACCAAGTGCGGGCAGCGCTGCCACAAGCCTGATATGGACAAGTTGCGACAAGGAAGATGCTCCCATGGTTTTTGCAAGATCAAGGTAACCTTCATTCGTTCTCCGCAAACCGTCAAAAAAGGCTGTTGTAACAGGAAAAAAGATAACGAGTATTGCGGCGATGATTTTCGAAAGGATGCCATAGCCGAACCATAGAACCAGAATGGGGGCAAGGGCGAAAACCGGTATTGACTGGCTTACAATGAGAACCGGCATCAACCATTTTTGCAATGTCTTGGAAAACATTAGAAGAAGCGCCAGAGCAGCACCGGACAAAATCCCCAAAATAAAACCGATGACAATTTCGACAATTGTAATCAAAGAATTTTCCAGAAGATATTCCCGTCCTGTCCAAAGCGATTGTGCGACAACCAGAGGGGAGGGCAATATATATTTTTTGAGATCGAAAATAATGGCAACAGCCCACCATAATGCGAGGATGCCAAAGAAAACCACAAGGCCGTGAAGGAAAAATGCAAGTTTTTTATTGAAGCGGTTCTGCAAACTATATCCCCTTTAAAAAATGCATCAATTCGGTTTCGCTCTTTATGCGGTCTTTATCATCGTAATTTCGCGGCGCTGTTCCCTCTACAATGATAGCGGGCAGGAACATTGCCGGCTGACCTTTAAGAACCAGTATACGCCGACATAATCGTGCAGCTTCGGATGGATCATGGGTAACAAGCAATACAGTTTTGTTTCTGAGAAGATCGAATGCAAGTTCCTGTATGGTAGCGCGGGTAACCGCATCAAGTGCCGAAAAAGGTTCGTCCATCAATACAACGGGCTTGTCTTCATATAATGTGCGGGCAATAGCCACCCTTTGGCGCATACCGCCCGATAAAGTTTCGGGAAGCTGCTCTTTGACCGACAAAAGACCAACTTTGTCCAACAATTCTTCGGCTTTTTTGTAGTCTTTCTTCTCATGGCGCAGTCTTGCCCCAAGGCAGACATTGTCTATCACCTTGAGCCAGGGAAATAATAAATCCTGTTGTGCCATATAGGTTATACGACCATGAAGACTGTCACCGTCGGAACCTGAAATCTTTCCACTATCGGGGGCAAGCAGTCCGGCAATAATTTTCAGAAGGGTGGTTTTGCCAATTCCGCTTTGCCCTAAAAGCCCGACAAATTCACCGGCAGGAATATCAAAATCCAGCGACCGAAAAACCGGTTTTCCTTCATAATCGAGAGAAATGTTTCGAGCTTTGATACCCAATAAGGGAGAAGAACTTGTCATTGATCAATGATCCTGAAATTAAACTGTTCCGGCATTATTGAAATTCGGGTAACAAACAATTCTTTGCTGTTACCGGCAAAGCAGTTTGAAGCAAAAAGCGGTTTCTTCTCCATGAGACGAGGTGTTTATAAGACTGGCGAAGAACATGACCTGTTAGGCTCTGCTAATCAAGCTATTTTTAAATCGACAAGAAATATCTGACAGAAAACAAGAAATATGTGACAGAAAATATGTCGGGATGGTTCAAACTGTTCAACAAAGAACACTTGACGGAAAAATGAAATGAGCCTCGTCAAATAGAATAGTAAATATTTTCAGATTGGAAAAATTATTCTGGTGCATGCCGCTTCAAGGCTTCAATGAATAATTGGAAAGCAACCGGATGATGACGACGATTGGGATAATAGAGATAATAACCGGGAAACGGTAAACAATATTTTTCAAGAACGCGTATGAGCCTTCCCTGTCTCATAAATTCCTCGATTTCCCGTTCAGGGATATACGCAAGTCCGAAACCGTCAAGGACAGCTTCCACAATGTGCGGATAGGTGTTGAAGATGAGCTGACCTTTCGGGCGTATACTCACCGCTCCGTTTTCGTCATCAAGCTCCCACGGATAAAGTCCGCCGGATGTCGGAACCCGTAAATTGATACAATTCTGTTCCATCAGATCGTGCAAGGTTTCCGGTTTTTTATGTGTTTCAAAATAACTCGGAGCCCCGACAATTGCCATACGCATCGGCGCGCCGATCGGAACGGCAATCATGTCTTTGGCGAGATGTTCGCCAATACGGATACCTGCATCAAAACGTTCTTCGATAATATCGGTAAGACCATAATTGATATTGATCTCCACTTCGATTTTCGGATATTTCCGTAAAAACGGCTGCAATTTCGGTCGCAAAATATAGGAAGCGGGATAATCCACCGTGGTGATGCGGATTTTTCCTTTCGGCTCTTCGGCGGCATTGGTGATGAGATCAAGCTTTTCATCCATTGTTTCGATGAGTGGCGAAAGCTCTTCTATCAGCCTCTCGCCTGCAGTCGTGGTTGAAACATTGCGCGTTGTCCGCGTGAGAAGACGAATTCCCAAACGCTCTTCAAGACCCCGCATGGCATGGCTTAACGCGGATTGCGAAACACCCAGTTTGCTTGCCGCACGGGTAAAACTTTTTTCTCGTGCAACCACGAAAAAAGACATGAGATCATGGATGTTTTCTCTTAGCATTTTTTTTGAGCAAAATCCGTTATTGGTAATTAACTTCATTATAACATGTTTATTTATGAATTGAATTCATAGAGACATGCAGAAATTTCCTCTTCTTTTATGCGCATCATGGCCTTTAATTAGTAAGATGAAAGCTGGCGGCAGTTCGTCCGGCAAGCTTTGAACGATTGTCATTGAGTCCGTCATTCGGGCATCATTCAAGCCTGCCATTCGCGGTTCGATAAAATACCGGAGGTTTTCAAGGACTTGTCGCAGTGAACCGGCAAAAACCGGATTGATTGGATGATAAATCCATTATGCCGGTTCGGGAGATTTGAAAATGTGTGAAGCATGTGGAAATTCTAGCCATAAAAAACACGAAACTTTGGCGCGGCGTGAATTTTTGAAAGAAGGCGGCGCGTCTGTTCTTGCCGCCGGTGCAATGATGGGAACAAGGGCAGCCGCAAAGGCAGCTCCTTCAGAAGGCAAGACGGTTATTGGCAAAGAGCCTTTCGAAACCCGCGCCTATGCTGCAAAAAGTGCAACATCCGGTTTTTCGCCGATCACCATCACACGACGTGCTTTGAGGCCGGACGATGTTCTTCTCGACATTCTTTATGTCGGCATTTGCCATTCCGATATTCATGCTGTTCATTCCGACTGGAGCGCCGCCCATTATCCTATCGTGCCCGGTCATGAAATCGTCGGTCGTGTTCTTGCGGTTGGTTCAAAGGTTACGAAATTCAAAGTCGGCGATATTGGCGGCGTTGGTTGCATGGTGGATTCTTGCGGTACATGTGAAAATTGCCTTGATGACCGCGAACAAAACTGTCTGAACGGGACCACCTTTACCTATGATTCACCCGACAAGATAAGCGGTGGTTATACCTTTGGCGGCTATAGCGACCGCATGGTTGTAAACGAGCGTTTTGTTATTCATATTCCAGCCCAAGTGCATCTTGCCGCTTACGCGCCTCTGCTTTGTGCCGGTGTGACCACCTTTTCCCCTATGCGCCATTGGAAATTGAAAAAAGATCAAAAAATAGCAATTGTTGGCCTTGGTGGTCTTGGACATATGGCCTTGAAACTTGCCCATTCCATGCGTGCGGATGTCACTGTTTTCACGACAACAGAAGGAAAAATTGCCGATGCCAAACGTTTGGGCGCAAGTGCTGCATTTTTGTGGACTGACAAAAAGGCTTTCGAGCGCCTTACCAATCATTTCGATTTGATGATCTCGACAGTGCCGGTTTCATATCCGATGCAGCCTTTCATGAATATGCTCAAACTTGACGCAACACTCGTCAATGTGGGCGCTCTTGGAGAATTGACAGGCGGGTTGAGTGGCATGGCCAATGGCTTTGGCCGAAAAAGCCTTGCCGGTTCGATGATTGGCGGCATTGCCGAAACACAGGAAGTGATTGATTATTGTGCGGCGCGCCATATCGAGGCCGATATAGAACTTATCAAACCCGACGAAATTGATCGCGCTTATGAACGGGTTATGGCCAAAGATGTGCGCTACCGGTTTGTTATCGACTTTGCGTCGGGTAAATCCGCTTGAAATCGGCGTTATATCTTCATTGACGACGATTTTTTTGAGGCGAGTTTAATTTTCGCCGGTACGCCAAGTTATTTTTCACAAAACGGTTTTGCAAAATTACAGGAAAAAACAATGTTGACACTTGAACAGAAAAGACTTGTTCCCGTTGCCGCTTTTGCGGCTGAAGGAAATATTGATGGATTGAAAAATGCACTAACCGAAGCGCTAGACGACAAGGTTGCGATCAATGCTATCAAGGAAGTGCTTGTTCAAACTTATGCCTATGCGGGGTTTCCAAGAAGTCTGAATGCACTTTCTGCTTTGATGGATGTAGTCAATAAAAGACGTGAAGCGGGTAAAAAAGATGAACAGGGTAAAAATGCCTCTCCCGTCCACACAGATAAAACAATGTTGGAGGTCGGGACCGGAATCCAGACAAAACTGGTTGGGCAACCGGTGACAGGCCCGCTTTTTGAATTTGCTCCCGCAATTGACCAGTTTTTGAAAAGTCACCTTTTTGGCGATATTTTTGTGCGTGACAATCTTGACTATGAAACTAGAGAAGTCGCGACAATTGCTATGCTTGCAGCACTTCAAGGCGCCCAGTCGCAATTGAAATCACATTATCAGATGGGAACGAATACTGGTCTTGAAAAAACGGATTTGCAGGAAATTGTTACCATTCTTGAAACGAAGGTCAGTCCGGACGTTGGAAAACGGGCAAGTGAAGTGCTTGACAGTTTCCTGAATGGTTGACGTTTTTGGTGAAAATGTTTTTCAAGAGGCTGAATAATGAGTGAATGGACAAAGAACGAGCTTGCTGCAATTGATGCAGCCGATGATCTCGAAATGGCTCCCTATCACGAGGATTTAAAGACAACCGGTACACCGGTGCGGATTTGGGAAGTTGTCGTCGATGGCGGCCTTTATGTGCGTGCCTATAGCGGCACATCGTCACGCTGGTATCAGGCCGCAATCAAACAAAAAAGCGGAAAAATTATCGTGTCCGGAAAGACACAATCTGTTCATTACGAAGCTGTTAAAGATCCGGCGGTTCTTGATAGGATTGATGAGGCTTATCACAAAAAATATGATCCAAGCCCCTATGTCGGACCAATGGTAGGAGAGAGAGCGAAAGCCGCAACAATCAAAATCATAAAAGCCTGATCGTCATTGTTGGTTATCGTTTTTCAAAACAGCAAAATGAAAGTTCAAATAAAAGGCCGACAGTTCCGGAGCTGTCGGCCTTTTTTAATTGGTTGTGTGAAAAAGCACGCACAAGCTAGATTTGAAAATATCAAAGTCGGTTGCACTTTTTTACTTTTTTAAGTAGCAAGTGACTTAGAATTCGAGTTTGTCACCTTCAAGCGGGATAATAACCGATTTGCCAATACCTGCCTTATCGACATAAGAACGAAGTTCTTTCCGGCTTAAAACAGCATGGTTGCAGGCTTCCATATGGATAGCAACGAGCTTTGATTGTGGCGCGATTTTATGGGTGTGAACGACATCCTCCTTGCCCATAATAATTGAACCGAAGCCTTGAAGCTGTGCGTCACCTGCATGAAGAACAACAACTTCCGGCTTATATTGTTTTAAATTATCTTCGACAGCGTCAATCCATATTGTGTCGCCTGCAAAATAAAGCGTTGGTTCATTCGGTGCTTCAAAAATAAAGCCGGTGGCATGGCCTAGGACTTCACCAACTTCATGGTTCTTGAAAGCTTCATTGCTTCCGTGCTGGCATAAAGTTTTGGTTACATGAATGCCGTTTTCATAATCAAGTTTTTGCGGCAGAACGGCGAGATTTTTGAAACCTTGGCTCCCAAGAAAATCTTTATCTTTTTCATTCTGTACGAATATTTTCTGTTCTTTGTCTATAAGTCCTGTTGCAACCTCGTCCCAATGGTCGGGATGGGTGTGACTTAAAAAAACGGCATCCACATTTTTGATAATGTCTCTGGCATCAAAAGGCAGTTCTACGCGCGGAAACCGTCGCTCGCTATGAACTGTACCGGGAAGTCCGGGATAGCGATCTTTTTCTGCGAGCATCGGATCAATCAAAATGTGTTTTCCCGCGTAATCAAGAACAACCGTTGCGTTACGAATGAATGTGAATTTCATGGTTAAAACCTCTTCAATTTCTTGAAGTTTATGTAAGCATGCTTTTAACCATTAGAAACTGGCCTGATGGTCAAAAGACATTCATATCGGGCCAAAATTTAGCGAGGTTTTTTGTTGGAATAAAACTATCGGTTAAATTGAAAACGTTTGGCGCCATTTTGTTGGTGTAACCTGAAACGCGTCAATAAAGCTGCGGCGGAATGATTGGGTAGAGGCAAATCCGGCAAGTTGCGCAATTTCCTCAATAGAAAGTTTTGTTGTTTCCAATGCGTGTCTCGAAAAATGCAGCCTTTCATGGTTAAGCCATTCCATTGGTGAACGGCCGGTTGCCTGATGAAAGCGGCGGGTAAATGTGCGCCGGCTCATACCGACATTCTTGGCCATAGTGTCGAGAGAATAGGATGAGGCGAGGTTTTTTCTGATTGTTTCAAGCAATGAATTTATGCGCTGGTCGCTTGTCGATATTGGAACAGGGGTGGCAAGATATTGGGCTTGACCGCCCTCGCGATGCGGTGGCGTCACAATCATACGTGCAGCATGATTGGCAACAGCGCCACCGTAATTTTTGCGAATAAGGTGAAGACAACAATCAATACCCGCAGCAGTTCCGGCGGAAGTGATGATATTACCATCTTCAACATAAAGGGCATTAAAATCGACTTCCGTATCAGGAAATTGTTCGGCAAACTGTTTTTCATAGGCCCAGTGCGTTGCAGCTCTTTTCCCCTTCAAAAGCCCGCTAAAGGCCAGAACATAAGTGCCAAGACAAAGCCCCATAATGGTTTTATTTTTTCGCGCTTCACTGTTAAGACTTGTCTTCAGGGCAGAAGAGATCGGTTGTTCAGGATCCGGCCAATAGGGAATGACGATTATATCGGCGTCCTCAAGGCTTTTTAGATCGTGGTCGACTTTTATTGAAAAAGTATCCTGACCTTCAACAATTCCGGTTTTTTCTGAAAACAGAATTGGCTTGTAATAGGTTTTGTCCGGCATAGCCGCACCGAACGCCATGACCGGAACAGAAATGTGAAACGGGCTGAAATTTGCCATGACATAAATGGCAACAGTTTTCGGTATCCGGTTCAAAGTTCTATTTTCAGCGGTATCCATGTTTTGCAGGCCGTGTGATAGCCGGTCCATTTCTTTCAAACAGACCTTGCAATGGTTGTAACAATCTTGTCAAACGTCTCGTCATCAAGCCACAGACTATTTGATATGGTCAACATTCTTGCTGCAAAATCTCTGGCATTGGGCGTTGAAAAATGCGTGTTGAAATGAGGTTCAAGATAGGAATAATCCGGCAAAGCATGAACAAACAGGCGTGTCACGCCATAGGGTGAAGGCCATAAGGTTTCAAGTGCTTTGTCCCGTGCTTCTCTGCTTTTAAAAAGCACCATAATAAATGGCCAAATGGCCCCTTCATCATCAATGCCTTTAACAACCGTGATTGAGGGAATTTCCGCAAGCTTGTTGATGCGACGTTGCGCCTGTTTTTTTATGTCCTCTAAAAAAGGTTTGAGCCTTGAAGCGGCATTTGCGCCTCTTTTCATTCTGAAACGGCTCACAAGATGAACGGGAATATCGTCATCAAAAACATCACCGACCGCTTCCTCTATATTGCCGACGGCAAGTTCCTTGCGCCTCGGCACGCCATAGGCGAGTGATAAAAGCTCTGGACGATAGGCGATAGAATATCCCAACAATTCGCTTATGCGTTTAAGTTCAAAGAAAAAACGGGATTTTACTATTTTTTTGTGGGTTTCCTTTAATGCCAGACGGATTTCATCATTGGACGATGTCAAAAGGCCGCCTTCATAAAGGGTAAGGCCCTTTCCGACGGCGAGACTGAAAAAAGCAATATCCCCCGTTTTGCCGGCCGCTGAACCAAGCGCCTGTGCCCCGTCTTCAATGACATAAGCACCTTTTTTATGAGCCATTTGAACGCATTTTTTTACGTCTGCCAATTGGCCGCCAATATGGGTCGGAATAACAGCCAGTGTTTTTTCGTCGATCAGTTTGTCGAGGCAATCAAAATCGAAATCGAAACTGTTTTTTGCTGTATCGCAGAGTTTTACTGTCAAATTGCAATGGGCAATGGCAAGCACAACGAGAGGGCAATTATAAGCCGGTATGATAACGTCTCTGCGCCCTTCGTTCCTGGGCATATTTGCCAGAGTTTGAAGGGCAACAATGAGCGAAGCCGTGCCGGAACATTCCAGAATAAGCGGCGGCAAATCGAACAATTCGCTTAAATTGGAGCAGAGTTCTTTTTTTGTTGGCAACCAATCATGCCAAACCATAGGGAGACCGGCGGTTGGTGGAATTTCGCCTTGTCTCGTCATTGTCAGGATTTCTCGTTTTCTTTTTTGATGACATCACGTTCGGCAAATGCAAGGCAGACAATGCCCGCAACAATAAACAGCGCACCGGCAAAATGTGCCAATGAAATTGTTTCGCCGAATATCAGAACGGAAGCAATCATGACAGTGACGACTTCAAGATGCGACGCCGCAAATGCCGGACCTACCGGTGCGCGTCTTAAAAGCGTCATCCATGTGAAGAATGCCCCGACATAGCCGAGAATGGCAAAATAGACAAAAGGATGGGAAAAAATACGGTATAACCATCCGAAGCTTGCTTCCAAGGGCAGGGCGGCGGTTGCTGAAAGCTTGAAGCTGATCTGTCCGAGCGTGTCGAACATCATCAAAAAGAAAAAGCCCAGAATATAGAAGCGACGCATTAAAAAGCTCCCACAATAGCAACACCAATGGCAACAAAGCTGATGCCGAGAACCCGCATAGAGGTGAGTTTTTCATCAAAAAACAGCCGCCCCAATACCATAATGACAATGATATTGATTGAGCCGAGCAATATGCCTTCCGAAAGCGGAACCAATGTTAAAAATGCCATCCATAGCAAAAATTCGGCGACATAGGATATGATGCCGAGCCATAATAAGGGTTGGCGGAAAAGTGCTATCCAATATTGGAAAAGCGACTGCGGTTTGTTTTCCTCGTCCGGTTCTGTGGCGGCACCTTTGAAGGCAAGCTGGCCGACAGTGTCACAAACAATATTTCCAAACCATACCAGAAAAATCAGCCAACTCATTGTCAGGCTATCTCGCGAATAAACGGGTTTACAGGAGGGGGTACCAATTGATCTTTTGTGCATAAGGCACCAAAGAAATCGGCACTTTCCTGAATGACTTTTTTACGGTCACGGTCAATTGTTATCATATGGTAGCTGTTCTCCAATGGTATCATCTTGACGGGGCCTGAAACCGAACGGGCAACAAGTCCCGAATTTGTTTCCATATTGGCAATGTCATCATGGTTTGAATGCATGATAAGGCAGGGAGCTTTTATATCATGCAATTGTGTCTCGGTTTGTTTTGCAAGTTCTTGCATCTCGGCAAGTGAACCGAGCGGATTTCCCGCAAGTCCACCTTTGGCACTATCGCCTGAAAGCATGCTTTCGGAAATGGTTTTGCGTATCCGCTCGTCTTTCAAGCCATAAGGCGGCCGTTCGATAAACACACTTTTCTGGAAAATGCCAAGCGCTTTGAACCATTTCAACAAAAATACAGAGCGCTGGATATAGCGCGGGATCGACCAGCCGTCATAAACGAATGTCGGACCGTAGACGCCGACACCTTTTACATTTTCAGGATGATCTGCGGTATATTTGAGTGCCAGAACCGCACCCATAGAAAGTCCGCCGACAAACATTGTATCAACATGTTCTGAAAGACGTTCTGCCGCACGTATGACACTATCATACCAATCATGCCAGCTTGTCGCGAGCAGGTCATTTTCATCACCGCAATGGCCTGCAAGCTGCATCCCGTAAACAGTAAAACCGTGCTTATGCAAACCTTTGCCCAGAATTTGCATTTCGGCCGGTGTACCTGTCAAACCATGAATTAGAAGAACGCCAGCCCGACCACCTTTATAGAAAAAGCTGACATCGGTAATCATGAAGCCACCCTTTCGCGGGCTTTTTCCGGCAGTTGCAATTTGTGCCAGATTTGCATAATTTCGGCGAAGTTATCGACCTTGATGTGGTCAATGCTGTTTGCCGCACAATAATCGGCAAGTTTTCCTTTGGCGAGTACAAGATCGGCTTTCCCGGCCGCACAGAAATCCGACGTACCATCGCCGATATAAAGGGTAAATCCGTTACCCGCATTGGCAAAATGGCGGCATTTGCAATTGCCGGCAGGGCAAGCAATATTTTTGTAGGGAAATTGTAACTGCCAATTATTGTTGCCGGCATAAAGAAGGCGATTTGCGAAGACCTTGACGTTTTCGAGACCATAACGTTTCAAAATCGTGCGGATACTATAATCAAGCCCGTCGCTCAAAATGGCAATATCGACACCTTGCTCGTCAAGCAAGCGGACAAAATCCGGAAAAGCGGGGTCGATTTTCATTTCATCAAGACATTTTTTGAGCTCGGCAGGAGAGGCCTTGATAAGCGCAATCTGTCTCATCATGCATTCACGTGCACCGATTTTGCCCGAAAGCCAATCCTGTTCGATTGATTCCCAGTTTGGAGATGCAAATCTTTCCAAAAGAACGTCTGTAACGTCATTATCGGCAATTGTGCCGTCGAAATCGACAAAGACGCGGGAAAATATGAGCCCTTGTGAGAATACGGGAGCGCTCAAAGCTTGAAAAGCATTCGGGAACGTTCTTGTCATATTCGTCTTAATCTCCAATAGAAGCCATAAACTGGAATTTGGTCAGCTTGATACATAGCGACCTTTTACCTATAAACAATAAAGACGAATATGCGTTCTTTGTTGCATTTCTGTAACCGGAAAAGAAAGACCTGCATGAACAAGAAAATTCTTATAATAGAAGATGATACAAGGCTTGCCGAACTTGTTGCCAATTATCTGAAGCGACAGAACTATGATGTAGAGGTGCATCCTCGCGGCGATACAGCCGAAGAGGTCATCAAACAATTGCTGCCTGATCTCGTTATTCTTGATGTCATGCTGCCTGGAAAATCCGGTTTCGATGTCTGCCGTGATGTGCGACCTTTCTATAAAGGCCCGATATTGATTATGACGGCAAGCGAAGATGACATTGACGAAATTATCGGATTGGAACTTGGTGCCGACGACTATATGTCAAAGCCGGTCGAACCACGCCGTTTGCTTGCCCATATAAGGGCACTTCTAAGGCGCAAAGAAAGCGAAACTGTCGACGAAAGCCATCCGGAAAGCGAAACATCACCTTCATCGCGCACGAAACTTGTTTTCGGCAATCTTGTTATAGACAAAGATAACCGCGCCGTTCTGATTGATAATAAACCGGTTGATTTTACCACTGCCGAATTCGATCTTTTGTGGCTCCTTGCAAGCCATGCCGGTCAAATATTATCCCGCGACGATATATTGAATGCTTTGCGTGGTATCGAGTTTGACGGGCTCGATCGGTCGATTGATGCACGCATTTCAAGGCTTCGCCGCCGTCTCGGTGATGACCTTGAAAATCCGCGTTTTATCAAAACCGTGCGCGCCAAAGGATATCTTTTCCTGCAATGGGAAGGCGAATAAGAAAATAGGCTGAAGCTGTTGCCAAGAACGGGGGAGCTCGCCCGAATAAAAATGATAGCAGGAAGCAGAAAACAAATTGGCATAAAAGCGGCTAATGATTTAAAAAGCGGATAATCGGGCTATAAGTTTCGGGGAAAATAAACAGAAATACGCGAAAAATCGCAATTCCATGTTTGGTAAAACATTATGACAAACGAAGAACACAATGGAGTACGAAAGAGCCGTCGCCGTATGGTCATTTTACGCTCGATCAGTGTGCTTCTCATTCTGTTCTTTTTGCAAGGTGGTGTCGCTTACGGCACTTTACAATTGTTCCTCGCTTTGCCTGCCAATTGGACGGGCATCATTGATGACGCGGATATAGAACGCGATGCCCATCAAGGCACTGTCTATATGATTGATCAGGCAATTGCGAGCGAGCCGATGAAGAATCCTGCGGACGTGCTTCAGGAGCTACAACCGCATTTTCATTTCCGCCTCGCTTATATCGACAAGCCCGACCATTTTTCCGATGATGTGAAAGAGCAATTGAAATCTTATGATCTCGCTTATGACGACGAAGATGATCATATCTATGCCAAATTGCAATCAGGCGGATACCTCAAGCTTGGCCCTCTGGTTACGACCGACATTAATGATGCCAATGCCAGCGCAATTTTCATTCTTCTGGCATTGCTCACAATCGTCAACGCTTTGCTGTTTTTTGCCATTTTATATTTTGCTTTTTCCACATTGTGGCGCGAAGCGCGAGCCATCAGACTGACAGCCAATGCGCTTGGCGAAGGAAATTTGACAGCACGTGTTCCGAAAATTCGCAGTGAACCGTTAAAAATGATCGGCCATGTTATCAATGATATGGCAACCCGTCTTGAACTCCTCGTTGGTCACAGCCGCACCATGATGCATGCTATGGCGCATGAATTCCGCACACCTCTTGCCCGCTTGCGCTTTGGCTTGAGCATGTTGGAAGATTCCGACCCGTCGGAAAAAAAGAAACTTTATGCCGGAATTGACAAGGATATAGACGAACTTGAACAACTGATAAAAATATCGCTCGATTATTTCCGCATGAACAACAAAAACATGCCGACAAAGCTTGAAAATGTCCATATCAAGCGTTGGGCAGAAAACATCATTGACGATCTGTCATTGTTGAAGCCGAAGGGATTTGAAGTCAGTTATAATATCGCCAATGTTGATAGTTTTATTGACCCGAAATTGGCTGCAATGGCGTTTCGCAATATCATTCTGAATGCCTTCAAATATGCCCGTTCAAAGGTTTATATCCATGTTTATAAACAGGATGATGCGCTGATTTTCGAATTCGATGATGACGGTCCGGGCGTGGCAGAAAACGTCAGAGAAGAAATATTCTCGCCTTTTTTCAGGCTTGATAATGATAAATCCGGTTCACATGAAGGATATGGCGTTGGCCTTTCTTTCGTGCGTGCTATTGCCGAGCTCCACCATGGTTCGGCTTTTGTCCTTTCAAGCCGCTTGGGAGGCGCACGTTTTGTCATGCGCTTCGGTCTTTAGGGCGGGAAAAATACGGCTTTCTTGAAAAAATACGCTTTTTAAAGATAAGCGGAAAGCGTTTCAATGAGTTTGCTATTCAACTCATGCTGTTCTTTTTGCCACTTTTTAACGAGTTCGTCGGAAACGCTTGTTTGCCCGTCAAGTCTACTTAAAAGACTTTTCCAGAAACTGTGATAAGTGTAATTGGAAACCTCTCCGGTAATATCACAGGCTTCAAGTCGGGAACCGATATTGGTGATAAGGTCGGTCAAATGCCGCGGCTCCATCTCGCCTTGATCCCAATTGGTATGGATAAATTGAGGAGAAAGGGCATCCTTGTCGATCGAGAGATAGACGGGAAGATTTTCTTTATAAATGCTGCTGATGAAAGCCGACATCATGTCATCAACATTGGCAAATGTCTGGAAAGCATTTTTCAAGCCTAGAATATTTGCCCAGCTCACATCCACTTTTGTCGACCAATAGGTCAATTTGTTGGACATAAGCGGTTTCAAGCGGTTTTCGACGGCATGTTTGACACCAATATCGCCGGAGGTAATGCCGACAACGTGAACATGGTCGACAAACGGCAAAGAAGCAGCATGGCTGATCCATGAACCACAATGGATACCGAAAGGATAACGCATATTGTCGGGATGGTTATCAATCACAATGAGCGTTAAGGGTTCTTGTTTTAGATGTTTGTGACAATGTTTTATCAATAACTGGCTGACATGGTGATAATCGCCACTTCCAAGAAATACCGGTCCATAAGTTTCCGGCATTTGTTTTTCAAGTTCCATTTCGAGCTTACGAAAATTGCCAAAAGTCGTGGCGTAACGGATACGGTCTTGCCACCCGCTCAAATCGATATTGATGGAACTGTCGAATGTTCCCACACTATTATCAAAATCGAGGACAACCGGATTTTTCATCAGTTTTGCTCTCCTTGAAGTTCAAGATGGGCATCACTTTCAAAATGATGCCGGAAGTGCTTCAATATCCCTCGCAATAAAGGATTGCGAATATAGACAGCATGGCGTGTGTAAACGAATTTTGCGCCAAGATAGGCTTTGATTTCAGGGTCGGTCCAACCGGCAACATAATATTTGAAACCGTTGAGGCGGGCATATTCAAGATTGAAAAACCAGCTTATGAAATAAAGATTATTGTCGGTTGCAAGCGGGTAATCGAAGCCAATATATTTATCGACAAGCATGTCTTTATAGGCAAAACAGATATTGTAACCGATGAGCTTGCCACTTCTTTTATAGACAATAACGCGCAGGCTTTCGTCGTCCGTATGTAACAAATCGTAGAAAAACTCTTCACTCAAAAGATCGAAATGGATTTCGCTCTGTTGAAAAACCTGTAAATATAGCTGGTAGAAGTGTTTGATCACCTCGTCACTTTGAAGATAAGGCGAGCTGGCGGTTAAAACATCAATTTCCAGATTTTCCATGGCGCGGAGTTTCCGGCGAAAATCCTTGCGACGATTTTTAGAAAAACGGGAAAGAAAATCATCCTGTGAAGAATAATCGACAGGCACATAGGCAAGCGCTTGACCGGCAACAGAAATAAAGCCCGCCTGTTCCAATTTTGCAAGAAAATCGGCAGTTTTTCTCGCGTCTTCATCGGATATAAGAGGCGAAGGGGCAGGCAAATCTTTAACAATAACAAGCGGGTAATTTTTGCCTTCTTTTTCTTTCAAAAAAAGTGCAGCTTGAGTTGCATTGAAAGGTGTGGGCAGAGGGGAAAATTCCGAGACAGTTGTGCCGACAAACAATGTTTTATATTTCAACAGCCGTGACCAAAATTTATAGAACGGGATTTTTTTCAAACGCTTTTGATCTTCATTATCCATTGTTGTTGTGAGATCAAAGAGAGCTGAAAAAACCGGAAGTCCGACCTCGGAAATATCGGCTTTGAAATCAACAGGCGGGTGGCGCAAAAAATCGCTTAAAAGATAATCGGGTTCAAGCTTGTTTGACCAAGCTTTAATGGAGTTGTCTATCTCTTTTCGATTGTCCATATTTCGCCGGTTTACCCATCAAATGTTTTGAAAGAAGCGGATTGAAATTCGCTTGTGCGTCTTCACCTCGTACAGAACTGACTATCAGCACGCTTTATAAAAAGCCTGGAATTTCAAAAATTGCGAAGCAACATTTTAGAAAACACTGCGAAGGGGAAAACTTTTCCCCTTCACAAAAGGGGTTTTCCAGACCGGAATTAAAACCGGTCCGGCATCATTTTATTGTTCTTTCTTTGCACGTGTAATCAATTGGTCAAGCAGCGAAATTGCTTTGTCAATTTCTTCTGTTGTGATGAGCAGTGACGGTGCAAGTGTGATGACGTTTTTATAATAGCCACCGACATCAAGAACGAGACCGGTTTTTTTGCCCTGCCAGTCAAGATCGCCTGAAAGGCCGATGTCGACCATGCGATCAAGAAGCGCTTTGTTCGGTGTGAAGCCGTCTTCGGTGCAAATCTCGGCACGCAAGGCCAAGCCCAAACCGTCAACATCACCAATTTCCGGATGACGTTTCTGAAGATCTTGCAATCCTTCCAGAAAATGTTTGCCCTTTTCCATAACCATGGTTTCATAATCGGTTTCACCAAGCATATGGAAAACTTCAACACCGAGCGCGGTTCCGAGCGGATTCGAGGCGAATGTTGAATGGGTTGACCCCGGAGGGAATATTTTCGGATTGATCAATTCTTCACGCGCCCAAAGGCCACCCAAAGGATTAAGACCATTGGTAAGCGATTTGGCGAAAACAAGAACATCAGGGGTAACGCCGAAATGTTCAATCGACCATAATTTGCCTGTGCGATAAAATCCCATCTGGATTTCGTCGACGACAAGAAGAATGCCATGATCGTCCAGAACTTTCTTGATGCCTTTAAAGAAGTTTCTTGGCGGAATAACATAACCGCCAGTTCCCTGAAGAGGTTCGATATAGAAGGCAGCGTATTCGGTTTCGTCAGCTTTCGGATCCCATACGCCATTATATTCTGTTTCAAACAGACGGGCGAATTCGTTGACACAATGTTCGCCATATTCTTCAACAGTCATTCCTTTAGGACGACGGAAAGGATAAGGGAAGGGCAAGAACATGGCGCGTTCGCCAAAATGCCCGTAACGACGACGATAGCGATAGCTTGATGTGATGGAAGAAGCGCCCAATGTGCGGCCGTGATAGCCACCTTCAAAGGCAAACATCAGGCTCTTTCCGGCCTTGGCATTACGCACGACTTTCAGAGAATCTTCAATACATTGCGAGCCGCCGACATTGAAATGGATACGCCCGTCAAGGCCGAATTTCTTCTTCATATCTTCGGCAATGATTTTGGCCAATTCGATTTTTGTCGGATGCAAATATTGGCTGGCAACCTGTGGTAAAGTGTCGATCTGCTTTTTCAGAACATTATCAAGACGGGGATTTGCGTAGCCAAAGTTGCAGGCGGAATACCACATTTGCAGATCAAGGTAAGGAACACCTTCGAGATCATACATATAGGAGCCTTCACAGCCGGCAAATACTTTTGGCGGGTTTACGTAGTGGACAGTATCACCGAAGGAGCAATATTTTGCTTCATCGGCAAGTAGCCGAGACTCGAAAGCCTTGGCATCAGAATTTGTCATTTTTTCTGGTTTTGCCATATTTGCACTCCAAACTAAAAGATAGTCTGAATTTTAGAGCGCGAAAAAGTTAGGGCTGTTGTGTTTGTGTTTTGCTTTAGTAACAAAACTTATCTTTGCCCGAAAACTTCAGAAAAATGCGGTTACAAAAGCCTTGGCCGCATTCGAAATTCTAACTTGAAAGCTAAATAGTTCATTTTTTTAAAGGCCAGAGGAGCTTTTTGTGACCTTCGGTTACAACAGGGGGGCTTTTCAAAGTTGAGGGTAATTTTCTGTCCGGACAATAAAAATATAGCTATTTTCTAAAAATGAAATTTATAGCGAGGTAATTTCTAAAATTCAGACTTAGAAACAGGTGCACTAATTGAATGAAATACCAAGAATCCGGTTTTTGGAAGTGGAGCAAACTTTTAGAGTAAATAACGGATAAAAGAGACCGGAAATTTTTCTCAAAAAAAATATTTTTAAGTTGGCAGAAGCTGCCCCTTTCATATAATTGACACTCGTTATTTAATATTTTTCATGGTCAAAAAAGCCCGATCAAGTTCTACCGGAGAAGAAAATGAAAACAGCACTTGTTTTACAACATCTCGCATTTGAAAATGCCGGTTTGATCGGGAATGTTCTTGGCAAACGTGGATATGAACTGAAAAACCTTGATGCAACGCGCGATGACATTTCGGCTTTTCCGGTGAGCGAAGCGGATATTGTCATTATTCTGGGCGGGTCTATCGGCGTTTATGATGGTGAACTTTATCCCTTTATCAATCAGGAATTAAAGCTCATAGAAAAATCTTTGAAAATCAAAAAACCGATGATCGGAGTGTGTTTAGGCGCGCAATTGATTGCAAGTGCTCTCGGCGCGAAAGTACAACCCATGGGTAAAAAAGAAATCGGCTTTTCAAGCCTGCAATTAACCGATGAGGGACAAAAAAGTCCGCTTGAATTGATTGGCACAACGCCGGTTCTTCATTGGCATGGTGACCAGTTCGAAATTCCGCATGGGGCGAAGCGTTTGGCAGAAACCGGTATTTGCCCCAATCAGGCGTTTTCTTATGAAAATATTTTGGCGTTACAATTTCATCTTGAAGCAGATCTCGATTATTTTGAACATTGGTTGGTGGGTCATGCCTCAGAGCTTCACCAAGCCGGAATTGATCCGGTTGATCTACGCAATGACGCAAAAAAATACCAAGGGGATTTGAGAACAAAAGCTGAAAAAATTTTCAATCTCTGGTGTGAAGAAGTTCTGAAAAATCTCTGATTTTTGCAAAAATCCTTCCGTCAACAGAGCAATTTCTTCAACACGGAAATTTAGGTTTGAAACTCCGCCCAAAACGACTGTCCCGCTTCATATATCGACAATTTCATTGCTGAAGACTTTATTTTGTAAAATTTACACAAATTTCGCTGTGGTTTTTAACGTAAAGCAAGCGCTCTTTTTAAAATCGGTTGTGAAATTTTGTCTCCCGACATCAAATAAATTCGTTCGATTTTCGCTTTTGTTTATGATGATCTTCAAGGAAATAACTGTTCAGGTTTTTATCAATCAAAAAAACAGTAGTTGAGTTATTTTGCCTGCTGTTATTCAGGCAAAATAATCAAATGAGATGCACTCTCCCGTTCTGTCAGCCCGAAGGCCAAATATTTCGCTAAATTATTCAGGCCTTTATCGGAAAATAAAATCACATATTCGGGTAAACGGGACCTTCGCCGCCTTGCGGACATGTCCATGTGATATTCTGGTTCGGATCCTTGATGTCGCATGTCTTGCAATGGATGCAGTTTTGCGCATTAATGACATAGGTTTCCCTGCCATCCTTTTCTATCCATTCGTAAACGCCTGCGGGACAATAGCGTGTCGAGGGACCGGCATAGATATTCAATTCCGATTTTTCCTGAACATCAAGCGAAGTTACTTTCAAATGGCAGGGCTCGTTCTCTTCGTGATTGGTATTGGAAAGAAAAACACTCGAGAGGCGGTCAAAACTGACAATGCCATCAGGTTTCGGATAGTCAATCGGTTTGTGTTTTTCTGCAGGTTCAAGATAAAGATAATCCGGTAGACCATGCGACATTGTGCCAAAAAATGAAAAGTGGAAGAGCGCTTGGCACCACATGTCAAAGCCGCCGAGTTGGACACCTTTTTTCGTGCCATATTTCGATAATAACGGCTTTACGTTGCGTACCGGATAAAGATCTTTTCCAATTGCACTGTCGCGCCAACCATTTTCAATTTCAGCAATTTCATCATGACTGCGACCGGATTTTATGGCGCTCGCAATTGCGTTGGCAGCGTAAACGCCGGATAAAACCGCATTATGCGACCCCTTTATGCGGGGAACATTCATGAAACCCGCAGAACAGCCGATTAATGCACCACCCGGAAAAGTCAATTTCGGGACAGATTGCCAGCCGCCTTCGGTCAGAGCACGGGCTCCATAGGCAATACGTTTTCCACCTTCGAATATCGGGCGAATTGCCGGATGTGTTTTGAAACGCTGGAATTCTTCAAACGGAGAAAGGTAAGGGTTTTTATAATTGAGGTGAACAACGAAACCGACCGCAATCTGGTTGTTGTCCATGTGATAGAGGAAAGAACCGCCACCCGTTTCGTCATCAAGTGGCCAGCCTAATGTATGCTGGACAAGGCCGGCGTGATGTTTCGACGGGTCGATTTCCCATAATTCTTTTAGTCCTATGCCATATTTCTGGGGTGAGCGCCCTTTATCAAGATCGAACTTGTTGATGAGAGTTTTTGCAAGTGACCCACGTGCTCCTTCACCAATCAGAACATATTTGCCAAGAAGCTCCATACCCCGCATATAATTGGGGCCTTGACTGCCGTCTTTTTCAACCCCCATATCGCCTGTTGCAATGCCTGTAACAGCACCGTCTTTATTATAAAGAACTTCCGTAGCTGCAAAACCGGGATAGATTTCCACGCCAAGCGCTTCCGCTTTGGTTGCAAGCCACCGGCAAACATTTCCTAAAGAGACAATGTATTTTCCATGATTGGAAAGAATTTTCGGCATAATCCGGTTGGAAAGCTGCTTGGCTTTTGTCTCGTCCAATAAGTAAATATGGTCTTCTTTTACCTCCGTTGTGAAAGGATGGTTTTGGTCGTCGCGCCAATCCGGCAAAAGAGTGTCAATGCCGATTGGATCGACAACAGCACCGGATAGAATGTGGGCACCGACTTCGACACCTTTTTCTACAATAACAACCGAAAGATCAGGGTTGATCTGTTTCAGTCTTATAGCAGCCGAAAGGCCTGCCGGACCGGCACCGACAATAACAACGTCAAATTCCATGCTTTCGCGCGGAGGTAATTCATTCATTTCAAAGCGCCTTTTCAAGCTCCGGAATAATGTCGAAAAGATCACCGACCAATGCGTAGTCGGCAATATGCATCATCGGTGCGTCTTCATCCTTGTTGATTGCAACGATGACACGTGAATCTTTCATGCCTGCAAGGTGCTGGATGGCACCGGAAATCGCAACAGCGATATATAGCTCCGGTGCAACAACTTTTCCGGTCTGTCCGACCTGCCAATCATTAGGGGCATAACCGGCGTCAACGGCTGCACGGCTTGCACCCACAGCAGCACCGAGTTTGTCGGCAAGCGGAAGCAGAATAGACATGAAATTTTCTTCCGAACCGAGGCCACGGCCACCCGAAACAATTATTTTTGCCGAAGTGAGTTCAGGCCGGTCACTCTTCTTCACCTCTTCACTGACATAGCGTGACAGGGACGGGTCTGCTGCCGGCGTGATTTTTTCAATCGGTGCTGTACTATTTCCTGCCTTTGCCTTGAATGAAGCGGTACGCACCGTAATCACCTTTTTCCCATCCGTTGACTGGACGGTTTCGATAGCATTGCCGGCATAGATCGGACGTTTGAATGTGTCTGGCGAAACAACCTCGATAATGTCGGAAATTTGCATGACATCGAGAGATGCTGCCACCCGTGGCATAATATTTTTACCGTTGGTCGTGGCAGCAGCCATGATGACATCATAGTCTTTGCTTTCAGCAACAATTGTTGCAGCGACCGGTTCGGCCAATTGTTGCTCGAGATAGTCGGCTTCTGCCAGAAGAACTTTATGGACATTGTCGAGTTTTGCAGCTTGTTCAGCAACCGTTTGTGCATTTTTCCCGCAAACGAGGATATCGACATCACCCCCGATAGCATGGGCTGCGGTTAAAGCTTTTGCTGTCTGTTCTGACAAGGCAACATTATTATGTTCAGCCAATAAAAGAATGGTCATGAATAAATCCTTCCCTTGATGCTCAGAGGACGCCAGCGTCTTGTTTCAATTTTTCGACAAGTTCGGCAACATTTTTGACTTTTACACCGGCCTTGCGGGTTTGCGGTTCTTCCACTTTCAGTATTTTTAATCTCTGTTTGTTGGTCACACCAAGTTCCGCCAGAGTTTTTTGTTCGATCGGCTTTTTACGTGCCCGCATAATGTTAGGAAGAGAGGCGTAACGTGGTTCGTTAAGACGAAGATCGGCGGTCATCACAGCAGGAAGTTTGACGGCTACGGTTTGCAAGCCGCCGTCAACTTCACGTGTTACAACGGCTTCGCCATCTTTCAATTCGATTTTCGAAGCGAAAGTTGCTTGTCCCCAGCCGAGCAATGCTGCAAGCATTTGTCCTGTCTGGTTGGAATCATCGTCAATTGCCTGTTTGCCGAGGAAAACCATATCCGGTTTCTCATTTTCGACGACAGCTTTCAATATTTTAGCAACCGTGAGCGGTTCGACTTCTTCATCTGTCTGGACAAGAATGGCGCGATCAGCACCAACCGCCAAAGCTGTTCTCAATGTATCCTGAGCAGCTTGCGGACCGACGCTTACAGCAACAACTTCACTTGCGTGACCGGCTTCTTTTTCACGAACAGCTTGTTCAAGTGCTATTTCGTCAAACGGATTCATCGACATTTTGACATTAGCAAGTTCGACGCCTGTCCCGTCGCTTTTTACGAGAGGTTTGACGTTGTAATCTATGACGCGTTTTACAGCTACCAATATTTTCATAGGCCTATCCCTTTGCTAGAACCGCTAATCGTTACCATTCCCTTATGTTATGTTATGTTATTCGGTCGACAATCAAATGTATAGAATTAACACCGGCTTAATCCAACCAATTTTTGTTGGACTTGACATCCCTGGATAAAGTTCGATGTTCAAGTGTTGAGCTTGCCATAATTGTTGATATTTTCAAGATGCTTATCATCAAAACGGATTTTAATAATTTGATGGGAGCAAACGGGCTTGGCCGTTATCATTGGAAAAGATAAAAATTTTTTTATTAATATGTTCAGAGTGAAAAAGATTTGACGGCGAACTTAGGTGTTTGCCGAACCGTCTTACACGTCCCGTCAAACCATTCGGCACTGCCGCCTTTCCTGATAAAGAAAGGTTGTCGGCAGTGCCGGTTTTTCTATCCGGTTTTGACGGTGGTCACCAAGCATAAGCTTCGGGAGCTTCGCCTTTTGGACCCGGCCAAATTTTGTCGAGCTTATCCAGTGTTTCTTTTGACAAAGAAATATCAACAGCTTTCAAATTTGCTTCCAGTTGGGCTTTTGTTCTGGGGCCGATAATCGGAGCGCTAACAACCGGATTATTGAGACACCATGCAAGCGCCACATCTGCCGGTTTTTCATTCAACTCTTTGCATAAAGCTTCATAGGCAACGAGTTGGTCGTGGTGTTCAGCAACAACATTTTTAAGATCGGCACGACGGCCACTCTCGAATTTGTCAAGCGCGCCGGCGAGCAATCCGCCATCAAGCGGGCTCCATAGAATTAATCCCAAACCGTGATAGCGGCAGGCAGGAATGACTTCGGTTTCAATGGCGCGGTTTCTGAGATTATAAATGTCCTGTTCACTGACAAGGCCGAGCATATGCCGTGTGAGCGCTTTGCCTTGCGCCGTTGCAATGTGCCAGCCGGCGAAATTCGATGAACCGACATAGGAAATCTTTCCTTGCGTGATGAGAACCTCCATCGCTTCCCATATCTCTTCCCAAGGCGTTCCACGGTCGATATGGTGCATTTGATAAAGGTCGATATGATCGGTTTTAAGCCGTTTTAAACTTGCTTCACAAGCGCGCCTTATGTGGTAAGCGGAAAGGTGTCTATCATTTACACCATAATCCATCGGTTGATAGAGCTTGGTGGCAAGGACAATTTTGTCGCGTTTGCCGCTGTTTTTGATCCAGTTGCCGATAAATTCTTCCGAAATTCCGGTGCCTTTCGGAATTTCAGGATATTGACGCGTTCCATAAATATCGGCCGTGTCAAACAGATTGATACCGTTATCAACGGCAGCATCCATAATATTGAATGCTTCTTTTTCATCTGTCAGATAGCCAAAATTCATCGCTCCCAATGCCAAACGGCTGACTTTAAGACCGGTGCGACCAAGATGGGTATATTTCATTTTATTTTCCTCTTTAAGAACAGATTGCGCGAAAATCGAGCGTGATTAATCGGTTAAGCGATCTTCCGGAAAAATCCGGAAAATTCCGGATCAATCCGGTTCTCGAACTTTCACGTGGTTTTCCGAACGCTTGTTCTTGCTTCTTTTAACTTCACGGAAAAACCGATTGGCAAAGCGGGCTTTGTCATTTGACAAATTCCCGATCAAATCGGACGCTTGAAATGAGTTTCCAAACCGAAGGAACTTAGATGACATTCAAGCTTCGCCAATGAAATTCCATGGGCTGTTCTTAAAGAGCCTAACATAATTCATTGCGCTGTTTAGACGGGAAAAGCCGCATGTTATTATGAATGCTATTCATATATTGGATATAAGTCGGGTAACCGAAGGTTATGCGGAAAGTTGATAATTTCGAGATAACAATTCCAAAATTCTTTCTAGCAATAGGTAAGAAAGCAAAGAAAATTGTAACACTTGGATATCATACCGAAATTGGTCATCACAATAAAACGGGTATGAAGTTAAGAATGTGACCGACAGAGAGCGGAAGATCGGCAATCTTCGGATAACCGATCTTTTGAAGTACGCTATTTTAGAAAAGAATTTTAGTGATCAAGCGTGAATTCGACGCTGCTTGATTGTGCAATGCCGTTTTCATTCCCCACCCAAAGGTCGGCTTTGCCGGTGTTTGTTTTTTGACCGGCCGTTATAAATTTATCCGGACAAAAAATCGGCCTTTGGCTGCGGAAGGAAAAGCTTGTTAGTCTCGCATCCGGATTGGCATTTTTGAAAGCGTGAAGCACTAAAGTTGCCAGTAATTGGCCTTGTACCAGCAAGCCAGGATAGCCTTCTTTATCGGTAACATAGGGATAATCATAATGGATGCGGTGGGCATTGAAAGTCACTGCCGAATAACGGAATAAAGTAACACTATTGGCTTCATGTGTTTCTGACCATTGGCCGTGAGGACAAGGTGTCGATTTTGTATTCACAAATTTTGTCGGTTCCCGATAAACGATATCCTGCTCTTCAAGAACTGCGGTTTCATCGTTTTGAATATGTTTATGTTCGACAGTCACAAAGAGAAGTTTTCCGCTTCTACCTTGCTTTTCGGTAATCTCACGAATAGTCGATATACGTTTTGCAGGCTTTCCGATAATCAGAGGGTGGAAAAATTTCAGCCTTCCGCCAGCCCACATCCGGTTGAGGTTTTCTGCAGGAGGCAGAAATTCTCCCCGCGAGGGATGCCCGTCTTCACCTAATGAATGAAAGGAAAGCGTCGGCTGAAAATACATCCAATGCCATAAATGTGGCAGAGAACCTGTTCTTTCGGGAAGCTTTGTGCCAAGTGTGGCGGCCATGCGGCCCACCAGCACATAATCGATCACATCCTTGATCGTTTCTGTTTTTCCTACCCAATCGGTAAAATTTGCCACTTTGTCTCCTCCGCCAGTTTCCCGATATTTTTATTTAAAAATCAATTCAACAGCAAGCCGGATAATAAGTTATATCCGGCTTTGAAAGATTAATGATTTTCAAGTGCTTTTTTGACAAAACGATCATCGAAAGTTTGCGACAAATCGATTTTACTTCCGTCGATTGTTTTGTCATAGGAAAGAAGTTTCAATGTTGCTTCCTGACTTCCTCTCGAAATCATGCCGTCATGTGAATAGGAAGGAAGCGAATTTTTGACTGCTTCCAGATAAACTTCGCGATTATTACCGATATATTCTGGCGGAACAGCATTGGCGACATCATCCGGTGTTGCTGTTTGTAACCATTTCAAGGCTTTTACGAAAGCGTTGGTGATATGTTGGACAGTGTTCGGATAATTGTCGATAAATTCCTTTTTTGTATAAAGAACGCCGGACGACATTGTGCGTGTGCCAAATATTTTTTCCATATCCGTTTCGGTTCTTGTGTCGACAAGAATGAAAACCGAATTGTCGTGCATCAAGGTCGAGATCACAGGGTCAAGATTGACAATGGCATCAATTTCGCCGCGTTTCATTGCTGCTATCGCTGTTGCACCGGCTCCGGTTCCGATCACTGAAACTTCGTCCGGTTTGACGCCATCTTTATCCAGCAAATAATTGAGAAAATTGTTTGTTGAAGAACCGGGTGCTGTAACGCCGATTTTCATTCCTTTAAGATCACCAGGCTTTTTGACCTTGTCTTTCAGATCGGCGCGGACCGCAAGCACAATTGCCGGATAACGGTCAAGTTCCAACACTGCACGGACATCCTGACCTTTGGAATGCATACGAATGACCTGATCGTAAGCGCCGGTCGTCACATCGGCAGATCCTCCCAGAAGTGCCTGAAGCGATTGCGAGCCACCTTTCAAGTCCACCACTTTGACATCGAGTCCTTCTTCTTTGAAGAAACCTTTTTGCGAGGCAATAGCCAAGGGCAGATAATAGAAAAGCGGTGCACCGCCAACGCTTAAAGTGATGTCTTTCTTTTCCGGTTCGTCATTGGCAAAAGCGTTTCCCGTGAGCGTGACGGACAAAACGGCAAGCATTAGACCCAATCGAAAGATGAATTTTCTGAAATGGGAACTGGATTTCATAAGCTTTCTCCTCAAGATTGCTTTCTTCTCAAGACTGTTTACCACGCGGGTCTGCCCGCCAGATCAGAAGCCGTTTTTCGATCATACTGACGAGAATATCGATCAGAATAACAAAAATGGTCAGAATTAACATACCGGAAAAAACACCGGTAACATCAAAAACACCTTCTGCTTGCGAAATGAGATAGCCAAGGCCGGCAGATGCGCCGAGATATTCGCCGACAACAGCACCCACCATAGCAAATCCGACAGATGTATGAAGCGAAGAGAACACCCATGTCATGGCAGAGGGGAGATAAACATGGCGCAATAATTGCCGCTCGTTCATGCCGATCATGCGGGCATTTGCAAGAATGGTCGGATTGACTTCTCTTACCCCTTGGTAAACGTTGAAAAACACAACGAAAAACACAAGTGTGAAGCCGAGCGCAACCTTTGACCATATGCCAAGCCCGAACCAGAGCGCGAAAATCGGAGCCAGAACGACGCGCGGCAAAGCATTTGCCGCTTTGATATAGGGGTCAAAAACCGCTGCCAACATTTTCTTTTGCGCAAACCAGAAGCCCAATAAAATGCCACCACCTGCACCGATCGCGAAAGCCAAAATTGTCTCAAGCAGCGTAATCCATAAATGATACCAGACTTTACCGCTCTGGAAATCGAGACTAATGCGTTTAAAAATATCAATCGGTGTAGAAAAGAAAAACGGCGGCAAAATCGGTTTGCCGTTAAAAAGCGGAACAGTTGTTCCTATTTCCCATAAACAAAAGAAGATAATAGCAACCGAAAGCTGTAACAGAAAAATCTTCAGACGCTTCATGATTTATCTCCTTGTTCATAGGCTTTGAGCACCTCTTCTTTAAGATCGTTCCATAATGTCCGGTGGATTTCGGCAAATTCGGCCGTAAGCCGGATTTCCTGCAAATTGCGCGGGCGCGGCAAATTGATGAGATAATCACCTTTGACATGTGAAGCCGGTCCCGCCGAAATAATAATAACACGATCGGCAAGGGTAATTGCTTCTTCCAGATCATGTGTCACAAACATAACGGCCTTGCGGTCTCTCGACCAAAGTTTCAAAAGGAGATCGCCCATCAGAACCCTTGTTTGTGCGTCGAGTGGTCCGAACGGCTCATCCATTAAAATAAGCTTGGGATTAAGGATTAAAACCTGTGCAAGCCCGATGCGCTTTCTTTGTCCGCCCGATAATTGGTGCGGATAGCGGTTGCCGAATGATTGGAGGCCGACACGGGCAAGCCATTCTCTGGATTGGTTTAATGCATCCTGTCTTTTTACACCACGGATTTCCAGACCGATTGCAATATTGTCTATCGCCGTTTTCCACGGCATTAATGAATCAGGTTGGAAAAGATAACCGGCTTCGTGATTGATACCTGAAAGTGGATGACCGAATATCTCGCATGTGCCATGGGCAGGTGGCAAGAGACCTGCTGCAACATTGAGCAAAGTTGATTTTCCGCAACCGGTAGGGCCGACAATTGCTAAAAACTGACCTGCCGGTACTTCAAGATCAGCCTTTTTTACAGCCGTGAAATTGTTGAAAACCACGCTTACATCATCAAGTTTGACCGCGGGTGCTAATAGTTCAGTGCCAGATTGATTTTGCTTGATTGGTTCAGGCATTCATTGTTCCATAATCTCATTATTACGAGTTGAATTTGCAACTTGCTTCGCGTTTTCGTTTGCCACATCAACTATCAAGATTAAAGGAAAAATTATAAAAACACGTTTTTCAAGTAAAATATGAAAAATTTTAAGTTCCTTATACGAAATAAAATTACGTGGCGCCTCTTGTTAAAAAAACGTTGGAGGTGCGTTCAAAGCGGGAAACAAGCCGTTGATCGCCGAACCCATCATTGCATTTATAGTTAAGGCTAAATTTACCAAACTCGGGCTATTAATAACAAGGGCTTGACCGATTATGCGCTTAAAGCCCGCAATGCTCCAGTATATTGTGTTTTGAGTAAAAGGCCGTGCAATGAATATGAATCGTTTATCGCTTATTTCAGATGAAGCGGGTGAAAAGCAGTTTGCGCGACATCAATCACAAGAAATAGATACACCGGAAATACAGCGCCAACAGATCACACTTTCAGATATTGCTGCACGGTTGCGGTCGGTTCATGAACAAATGAAAACGAAAGCGCCGGTCAAGTCGGAAAATGTTATGCCTTTTCCGCAGAAAAATAACGATGATGTAAAGGCTTATCTCGACGATATAGCACGCGCTTTGCTTAAAGAATATGAGGCAAGAAAGACCGAACAGTCCCAACTTGTTCTCCATCTTGCCAGAATCGAGCAAATTCTTGAGGCAAACAAACAGGAACTTGAACAGAGCGCAGAGAAAGACAGACAGGCATTGACGAGCGACATTGCCGGTGAAGTGCACTCGCGCTTGAAACAGGAACTAACCGAGCAAACAAAAAGTTTGGCCGACGAGAGCCGGAAAACCAATCAGGAAATTTCGCGCCAATTGCGCGAAGCCGTTGCTGCGTCGCGGTTTTCTGTTCAACTTGTTTCACTCCAGAGGCAAATCACAAACCTTCAGGCGACACTTGATGCCCATGATAAATCACCAACAAGTTGTGCGCATGAAGAAAAGAGCGAGCATTTAGCCGACGAGTTTCTGTCAAAGACAAGCCCGCAACAATTACCCGCATCCGATAGCAGACAAAATCATCATGAAATAAAGAAATCTTTCGACAAGCCGGTTATTCGCATATTGGCTGAAAAAAAAACGCCGGAACAAACTTCTGAACTGAATAAAACTCCCGTAGAACTTGATAAGTGCGGGCTTGAAAATGAAGTTGGACTTCAAAAGTGCGAAATTGGTGATAGCAAGTCGAAGACAGACCTTCAAAACTGCGATGCAGAAAAAGGTGCGCAATTGAACGGATGTGGGCGAGCAGTCAACCTCCATGAGGAAAAAGATAAAGCACTGAGCGCACAAAATGGAGATAACAAAACAAAAAAGACAATCACACGTGTGAGTGCGCTTTTATTGATGGTGGCATTGGCTTACGGTTTGAAGGGGCATTTCGCTATGCTCGACAATGCGTCGGTTATTTCATTGCTCCATTGATTGGCGTTAAAAATCGTTTTACGACATGAATTGTCGAATTTTTGATATATTTAATAGGCCGGCGGAAGTAGCAATCGGTGTTCGGATTATAAGATATATATTTTAACACTTGTTGCGGCTTTTCTGGTATCAACCTTGAGAGACAAAACAAACAGCAGAAACCGGCAAAACAAAGGTTCGTTTTCCCGTTAGGTGAGAGATGTGAGTATTTATTTACCGATAGCAGAAATGTCACTCAATATGCTAATTCTTATCGGCATGGGCGGGGTTGTCGGTTTTCTTTCGGGAATGTTCGGTGTCGGTGGCGGTTTTCTGATTACGCCGCTTCTGATTTTTTACAATGTTCCACCGGCTATCGCTGTTGGGACGGGAGCAAATCAGGTTATTGCTTCGTCGGTTACCGGTGCTCTCACACATTTCAAACGCGGGACACTTGATATCAAGCTGGGAATGCTTCTGGTCGTTGGTGGCATATTGGGATCGTGTCTGGGTGTCGAATTATTCACTTATTTACGTAAACTCGGTCAGCTCGATCTCATTATTTCCTTGCTTTATGTTATCCTTTTAGGCGGGGTTGGAAGCCTTATGGCCATTGAAAGTTGGCGGGCAATTATCAATGCAAAAAAGGGGAAAACCGTTATTGTCCGCCGTCCCGGACACCATAGTCTGGCACAGCGCCTGCCTTTGAAAATGCGGTTTCGCGCATCGAAAATCTATGTCAGCATTATTCCGGTTCTAGGCATCGGACTTGTTATAGGCCTACTTTCTTCAGTCATGGGTGTTGGCGGCGGCTTTATTATGGTTCCCGCGCTCATTTACATGTTGCGCGTTCCGACCAATGTTGTTGTCGGCACATCTCTTTTCCAGATTACTTTTGTTACAGCCTTCACAACAATTCTACAAAGTATAACCAACCATTCGGTTGATATTGTGCTGGCATTTCTGTTGATGGTTGGCGGCGTTATTGGCGCAACTTATGGAACGCGGATAGGTAGAAAGCTCAAGGCCGAACAATTGCGAATGCTGCTTGCAATCCTTGTTTTGCTGGTTTGTGCCCGTCTTGCGTTCGAACTTTTTGTTCGTCCTGACGATCTCTTTTCGCTAAGCTTTATCGGCGGGTAAAATGAAAACAGTTTTAACCGCAATAATGGTTTATCTGGCAGTCTTTCTGACATCTGAGACGGCATATGCGGATACAGCGACACCATCTACTGCACCGAAAGAAAATATCCAGATCATTGTGACGACCAATGAAATTACACTTGATACCAATTTTGCCGGTCGCAACGTCTATATTGCAGGTGTTCTCGAAAATGCCGATCCTCAACTAAGACGTCAGGGTCGTTATGATATTATCGTTGTTATGGAAGGTCCGATACGGCCGATGGTGATGCGCGAGAAAAAGCGTAAACTGGGCGTATGGGTGAATACGGATGCACTGACATTTGTCGCGGTTCCACAATCCTATGAAATGGCAACCACACGTGAAATCAGGGATATTACGAGCCCGATCAATTATAAAAGATTGGGGGTAGGGCTCGACTATGTACCGCTGCGAGCAGAAACAGGTGACGCGGATAAACTCAAATTATTCCGCAACGAGCTTATCAAGATCAAACGCGATCAACATCTCTATAGTGAAAATATCGGAGCTGTCACCTTTGGCTCTGCTTCGCTGTTTTCGGCAAATTTCAAGCTGCCTGCCAATATCCCCGTCGGTCATCATACAATTCATGCTTATCTTTTCCGCGATGGCGAGTTCGTGGAAACAGTGTCAACAGAGCTTGAAATTGTTAAAGCCCACACAGCCTATGCAATTTACCGTTTTGCACAGGATAACAGCATCTATTACGGTTTTGTTGCCGTCTTTGTAGCAATTTTCACTGGCATTCTGGGGCGGCTGATATTCCGCAAAGATTAAACGCTTTCCGGCATCCCCGCATCGCTCTTATTTTCTGATATTGACGTTATGACCTTGCCATTCATATCCACGACTTGAAAAAGCTGATAGCCATAATACCGGTAATAATAAATCGCGGACGATTTCGGCCAAAGCCTGCGAAAGAGAAAATGGCCAACCGACGATCGATGTTATGGAAAATTCGACAAAGTACCAGATAAAGAAATAAAAAAGAATGAGCGAGTAAGCGGGGCCGCCAAGATAACAGGCGAGAAGCAAACATAATGCGGGGAAAACAATACCTGATAAAATTTCAAGATAAAAAAATGCGGGAAATGAGTCCCGACGCAGTTTTGCCCAGCGTATCTGGCGTTGCCAAACGGCTCGCCAGCTTTTCTTCCCCAAAGGTTGGGCAAATGGCATTGGTGTGAGACGGACTTTCAACCCCTGTTCCCTGACGATTTTTGTTGACGCGGCATCTTCGGCCAGTTCGCAATTCAATGCTTCAATGCCGCCGGCGCGGTTTAAAATATCCCGAAACCAGAACAATGTTTTGCCCTGCGCAAAACCGTTTCCGATTGTATCGGAGGTTAATTGCCAGCGTGCTTGATAGGAATTGAGAAATGCAGCTTCGAGATTGGCAAAGAAATTTTCCGGTTCTGTTCCAAGGGGAGGAGAGGCAACGAGGCCGGTGTTTTTTCTCCAACGGGAAAAAATATCAGCAATATAGGTCTTAGGCATCAATACATTGCTATCGGTCATGACAACCCATGGATATTTGGCCTGATGCCAACCTTTGACAAGATTATTCAACTTGGGATTATCGCTAATTTTATCATTACCGATCAGCAATTTTGCATCGGCATCGGGATATTCGGAAATCAGGCTTTCGATTAACGGAATGGCTTTGTCGTTTTTGTCTGCAACGCAAAAAATAATTTCATAATTTTTATGATCGAGTTCGAAAGTAGAAGCCAATGTGCGCCGCAGTCCATATTCGAGATTTGAAACGGGGCGTAAAATAGTAACTTTTTCTTCTTCACCTTTACCGAATACGCCTTTCGGTTTCCAGAAACGACGACACAGAACGACAATAAAACTAAAAATGTGAAGGAACATACACAAAATCACAAGGCCAAGAAATATCATAGAAAAATATATCATTTCCTCAAACCTTCCGGACAAATAAAAACAGAAGACTGATTTAGTTTTTTTGCAACAATCTACAATAGTGTTTATATTCTAGCGCGAAAAGAAATCTCTTTGGTGAATCGGGTAAATAGTATTTTTTCCTAAAAGACATGCTATAAGGTCTGATTTTTTAAAAATATTCGAAAAAATCTTGTGGGTTAGGTCCATTCCTCCGGCATAGGCACCAAAAGCCGGCAAAATCATCCGGTTTCCGTCGCTTGCAAAACAAAAGCGTCTAACCGACATTCCACGTCTGAAAATTCGAAGCGCGGGATGAAGATGTCCGGCCATTTCCCCGTTCTGCGAGCCGATGCGTGGTTCATGGCGAAATATCAACGGGCCGATTTGAATTTCATGTGTCCATTGACCGGCAAATTCGTTTTTTTCATCATCATGGTTTCCGGCAATCCAAATCATCTCTCGGTTGGCAATGATGTCTTCAAGCAATTGCCGGTTTTTTTCAGAAAGTTGCGTGGAAGCCTGATTGTCATGGAAGCTGTCACCCAGAGCCATAATTGTTTGCGGTTGATATTTTTCAATCACATTTTTCAGCCTTAGAAGTGTTCGTTCACTATCATAAGGTGGCAATAATTGGCCATGACGGGCAAAACATGAGGATTTTTCGAGGTGAAGATCGGCAACAATAAGCAAATTTTGAGCTTCCCAAAAAGCCGCACCGCTGCAATCGCAAATTATTTCAGCGCCGTTGACGACCATTGTGAAATTTTCAATTTTGCTTCTAATGTTCAAATACGTCTTCGCTTCAATCTTCAAGAACCGTCTGAATAAGTTCTTCCGCTGCTTCCGTTAATATATTGTCTTCCGCGCTTCCCGGAATCATTTCTTTTCCTATTTCAAGCATAACCGGAAGCGCAAGCGGCGACATCTTGTCAACCGGACGGTGGATGATATGATTTTTGATCCTCTTCAACATATCACCCAGCCGCTTGATGTCTAAAAGACCGCGTGCCGCATCCTGCCGTGTTGCCTGAAGCAGAATATGATTTGGTTCATGCGTCCTTAAAACGTCAAAAATAAGGTCGGTCGAAACAGTGATCTGCCTTCCGGTTTTTTCTTGCCCCGGATGACGACGGTTAATCAAACCGGCGATCATGGCGCAATTACGGAAAGACCGTTTGAGCAGATAGCTTTCGTCAAGCCACGCTTCGAGGTCATCGCCCAACATATCTTCCGAAAAGAGTTCTTTCAACGATAGGCTTCCGGCTTTTATAGCTTCCCCCATATCATCAAGTGCCCAAAGGCCTATGGAATAATCTGTAGCCACAAAACCGACCGGATTTAAACCGGCCCGTTCGAGACGCCGCGTCAACAACATTCCAAGTGTTTGATGGGCAAGGCGCCCCTCGAACGGATAGGCAACAAGGAAAGACCGGTTTTTTTCATTAAACGTTTCGATCAACAATTGATTGGTGTCTGGCAAAATGGACGAGATTTTTTGTTGTTCAAGCCATTTTTGCACTTGTCCCGGCAAAACATGCCATTCTTTCGGATTTGCCAGCATCTTGCGCAATCTCTCTGCAAGATAGGTCGAAAGCGGAAAACGCCCTCCCATATAGCTCGGAACACGGGCTTCCGGTTTTTTCGACAAGCTCACATAACATTCGTTTTCGCGGATGCCTTCAAAACAAAGAACATGACCGGCAAAAATGAATGTGTCTCCTTTTGTCAGGCTCTCAAGAAAACTTTCTTCAATGCGTCCCAGCATCCGGCCGCCACGCATTGCGTTCATATAGCCGGATTTAACAAGCCTGACATTGAGTTCGGCAGCTTCGATAATGGTTCCCATATTGAGCCGGTATTGCTGGGCTATTCTAGGGTTGGAAACGCGCCAGCGGCCATCTTTTGTGCGCCTTATTTTTGCGTATTGCTCGTAAGCTTTAAGGGCATATCCACCGGTTGCAACAAAGTTCAATGTTTCATCAAATGTTTTTCTTTTCAGTGTCGAATAAGGTTCTGCCGTTTTGACTTCCCGATAAAGCTCGTCGGCATTGAAAGGTCCGGCGCAGGCCATACCGAGAATATGCTGGGCAAGAACGTCGATAGCACCCTCACTCAATGGTGGGCTATCCTGTGCGCCGATATAATTTGCGTCAAGCGCTGCCTGACATTCGAGAACTTCAAAACAGTTGGCCGGAACAAGCACCGCTTTACTCGGCTCGTCCATGCGGTGGTTGGCGCGACCGATGCGCTGGGCTAATCGGCTTGCGCCTTTCGGAGCACCAACATGGATAACCAGATCAATATTTCCCCAGTCTATGCCGAGATCAAGTGTCGAAGTGGCAACAACGGCGCGAAGCTTGTTCAAGGCCATTGCATCTTCTACCTTTCGACGTTGCCCGACATCAAGCGAACCATGGTGAAGCGCAATCGGTAAACTGTCCTCATTCATGCGCCACAATTCCTGAAACAACATTTCGGCTTGCGAACGCGTATTCACGAAAATCAAAGTTGTTTGTGCGCGTTTGACAAGGTCAAGAATGTCTTTCACGGCATAACGGGCAGAGTGTCCCGCCCAGGGAATATGTTCTTTGGTTTGTAAAATACGAATTTCCGGTTTGGCACCACCGTCGACTGTGACAAGACCTGCCATAGCAGATTTTTGCTTTTGGCTTACCAGCCAACGCCGCAAGGAATCGGGATCGGAAACGGTGGCCGAAAGGCCGATTGTTTTCAAATCCGGCCGCAATGTCCTTAAACGGGCAAGTGCAAGAGAAAGCAATTGTCCCCGTTTCGAGGTGACGAGAGAATGGAGCTCATCCAGAATGACAGTATCAAGAAAGCCGAAAAATTTCTCTGCCTCGTGCGATGATAGAAGGAGTGATACTTGCTCCGGCGTTGTTAATAATATATCAGGAGGAATGAACTTTTGTCGCTGTCTTTTATGTTGGGGGGTATCACCGGTTCTTGTTTCAATTGCAATATCAAGTCCCATTTCCTGAACAGGCGTTTTCAAATTGCGTTCAATATCTTGAGCCAATGCTTTGAGTGGAGAAATATAAAGCGTATGAAGATGCTGATGGTGTTTTGTGTGAGAAAGTGCAACCATGGAAGGCAAAAAACCGGCAAGAGTTTTACCGGCACCTGTGGGGGCAATGAGCAGGGTTGATTGTCCACTTTTCGAACGTTTTAGAAGTTCAGCCTGATGAGGGCGCAAGCTCCATCCTTTTTTCTGAAACCAGTTGTAAAACCGGTCAGGTAAAAGAGAAAGTTCATCTTGCTGAACTGAATTGCGTTGATCGTCGTCCATAAAACCTATTTAATATGCGTGACTATATTCGCCAAGTTCCCGGTTAAATTCATCATGAAGCTATATGTGATCAATCTTGATCGTTCACCAGACCGTTTAGACCGTCTTGAAAAAATATTCGGGAATTTGAACCTTGGCTTTACGCGCGTGGCTGCAATAGACGGGCTTCATCTTGATGAAAAATTCATTGCCGATGTTAGACAACACCAGCTTTGGCCGGATCCGCTAACGCGCGGGGAAATCGCCTGTTTTTTAAGTCATAGGGCAGTACTTGAAAAAGTGGCAGCCGGAGACGATGATTTTGCCGCGATTTTTGAAGATGATGTTATATTATCGGGAGACGCGGGCGATTTTTTAAATAATGACCTTTGGATTCCGGCTGGGGCCGATATTATAAAAATCGAAACCCATAACAAAAAAGTCTGGCTCGGAAAAAGCCAAAGTCTTAAAGAAGGCTATCGAATTGCGCCGTTGAAAAGTCGTCATATCATGGCGGCCGGATATATTGTTTCACGACAGGCGGCGAAAAGACTTTGCGCAATGATGGGAAAAATTACCTTTCCCTTTGACCATTTTCTTTTTAATCCGAAATGTCATGTATTCGAACAGTTCGAAATGTGGCAGCTCGATCCGGCAATTGTACGTCAGGCAGGCTTGATCAGCACACTTTCAGATGACCGCATAAAAATCGATCGGGAGAACAAAAGTAAGCGTGTCGCATCCAAGACGTTAAAGCGAGAAATAAAACGTTTTTTCTCACGCGCAAAAATCGGGCTATGGGGAATTTATGTCAATTATTTGACCCACGGGCATTGGAAACGGGTAAAATACAAACCCTGAATTTATGAAACCAATCGTCAACGATATACTGATCGTTGAATACGAATATCATGCGAAATGATATTCAAAAAGTTCTCCCTATGAAGCCCGATGCCATAGGTCTTTTCTTTATTCAACGTTTGAATTCTATTGCCCAATAAACGTAATTCGGCCGTTTTGGAGACGTTGCTTTTGCCAGTCCATAATAATGGAAACTCGGATAAAGCATATTGCTTCTGTGACCGGGGGAATTCATCCACACATTGTAAGCCGCTGCAACAGTCGACCGGCCAGCACAAAGATTTTCGCCTGCCGCACCGTGAATGCCGAATTTACGTAAACGCGTTACAAAATCATTACCGAAGCTCACAGTATGGGCGACTTTCTGGGCATCAGCCATTAAATTGGCTTGATCCTGTGCCATTTTTTCCAATTGTTTGTCGGGTTGAAGCGGTCCCTGTCCGTTTTGAGATCGCAAAGCATTGATCAGTTTCGTCGGATCTTCATCGTCGGCAAAAGCGGGTATTACTCCCGTTGCACTCATGATAACAGCGCCGGAAAAGACGAAAAAATTTCTACGTGTCAGCAAAATATCACCCAACAATTCAACAGGTTCATAAAAACAACGGGACTTTTAAAATTCGTGACTATGAAAAACAATAGTTAGCCACCACACCGTTCGCATTAATGCACCGAAAATTATAAACTCGCTAAAGTTACTATTAAGCTTTTATGGAATTTCTTGGGCAAGCTATAAAGTTTTAAGCTTTTATATCGTCGATATCGAAAAAATACGAATTTGGTCTTTGCTGAAAATATATAATTATATAATTAAAACAATGGTTTAGTCTCATATAAACGCAGGCAGTTGTTAAACGGATCAAGAGCCGAAACCATTAACGGATCAGGTTCAGGATGCGCATAATGATAAATATCGGGATCACAATTGCAGCGCCCACAATCACCACGTTGAACAGTTTTTCGAATGCATCAAATCCCATTGACCAAAGCGAGTTAAAGAAATGCACAATTTTCCAAACAACATCCATTGGCGTCCAGCCAAGAAGTGTCATAACTATGCCGACCAGGATAGAAAAAACCAGCAATTTTATAACAACGCGTCCGGGAGTATCTCCAAGAAATGAATTGAGTGGCTTTGACATTTTTTATCCTTCAAGGGTGCAAAATAAAACCTTAAATAGGTTTCAACGGTTTAAAGTTCAATCTGCGTTATTTTGAGGTTCATGACTATAACAGCCAACGTCAAAAGAGCAAATTATCCAAATCCGGCTTTCTTAAATCTATCATTCCTGAATATCGGATGAGTCGATCGCTTTAAATAGTTTTTCGAGACCATTGCAAATCTTGATGCAAACATTGTGGTTCAACCTGCATTTTATTCGGAAAAACCGCTTTCGTCACTCAAAGCAGACGGATAAAGGCAGCCGAATAAAGGCAACCGGATAAAGCGAAAAACAGCAGAGTGGAATGTAGCAAAAATCTCGGCCGCGAGTAAGGGGGGGGAGACGAAATGGTGCTTTCCGTAAATATTACAGTTTCTGCCAGAGAAATGCAGTGACGCAGCTTTGCCGAAGTTTTTTAACGTTTTTTGTTTTTTGGCGACTTTTCTTTTTCTACTTGCTCTTCAAGTTTTCCACCTTTCAAAGGTGGTGTCACTTCCTTTGCAACGTCACTTGCACGCTCATGATTTACAGGTAATTTTCCCATTTTTTACTCCCGAAGTTGATTAGGATTAAACGAAAAACGCAAATAATGGTTCCCGACAATCGCATGGTGGCGTTTGTTAAACGGCTTGAAGTCAGCCGAATTTGTGCCTAGTGGATTAACAGGAAGAATTAATATAATGTGCGCATATGAGTGACTTTTTTGCTGAAAATAGTGCTGCAACCAATGCGGTCGAATATACTGTTTCCGAAATATCGGGCGCCTTGAAACGCACGGTCGAGGATCGGTTCGGTCATGTTCGTGTGCGCGGTGAAATTTCCGGTTACAGAGGGCCGCATGCTTCGGGGCACGCCTATTTTGCACTAAAAGACGATAAAGCGCGTCTTGAAGCGGTTATCTGGCGCGGCGTAATGGGTAAACTCAAATTCCTTCCCGAAGAGGGAATGGAAGTCATTGCGACAGGAAAACTCACAACCTATCCTGGTTCATCGAAATACCAGATTGTGATTGATAATCTGGAGCCCGCGGGCGTAGGGGCCTTGATGGCACTTCTGGAAGCAAGAAAAAAGAAACTTGCCACTGAGGGACTATTTGATGCTGCCAGCAAACAATTATTGCCCTTTATGCCCAAGGTTATCGGTGTTGTAACGTCGCCGACGGGCGCCGTCATCCGCGATATTATCCATCGCATTTCCGATCGCTTTCCCCTTCATATCATTGTTTGGCCGGTACGTGTTCAGGGCGAGACGTGCGGGGCCGAGGTTGCAGCTGCAGTTTCAGGCTTTAATGCTTTGAAAACAGGTGGCCCGATTCCGAAGCCCGATCTTATTATTGTTGCACGCGGTGGTGGCAGTTTGGAAGATTTATGGGGCTTTAATGATGAAATTGTTGTACGCGCTGTTGCCTCTTCACTCATTCCGGTAATCTCTGCTGTTGGCCACGAGACTGATTGGACCTTGGTGGATTATGCGGCGGATGTGCGTGCCCCGACGCCAACCGGTGCTGCTGAAATGGCAGTTCCCGTCAAAGCGGAACTCGAGGCAAGCGTTGCTTCACTTTACGCAAGATTATTGGGAGGAATTTCCCGCCAATTCGATTTCCGCAAGCAAAAGCTTTATAGTGCAGTGCGTGCACTTCCCTCTGTAGACCAGCTTCTTGCATTGCCGCGCCGCCGTTTTGACGAAGCAGCAAGCAGGTTGGAGCGGTCTCTCTCGGTCAATACAGAAAAGAAAAGACAGGTTTTCAATCTGTTGGCGCGCGGCCTTTCACCGCATCTGGTTATCAATCTTGTCAACCAGAATCGTCAAAAGACAAACCATTTGGCCTTGCGAATGGAACAGGCATTTATTGCATTAACGATAAGCAAAAGACAAAAGCTCTTGTCGGTGACGAGGAGTTTAAACCCGCGACTTGCCGAAAGCATTATGGATAAGGCCAAGGAAGCAGGTTTGTTTTATTTCATGCGCCTTCAGAACGCTTTTGTACTCATTGTTGAAAAACAGCGTCAGAAAGTTGATATGGCAGCGCGGTTGTTAAACTCGGTTTCTTATGAAAAAACACTTGAGCGCGGTTTTGCACTGGTTCTTGATACGGAAGGAAAACTCGTCAAAAATACGCGTGAAGTTCCTGAAAACGGGTTTTTGAAAATCAGATTTTCTGACGACACGATTGACGCAACGGCAATCGGCAGAACTCATCAGCCGCCAAAAAAGCAAAAACGTCATCCGACTGACGATGACAATCAGGGAGATCTCTTTTGAAAGCTCTGGCAGAAGGGCTAATGCTTGGTGCTGACGGGAAAATCCGTTGTGCATGGGCGGGCGAGGATGCTCTCTATTTAGACTATCACGATCATGAATGGGGCAAGCCTGTTTATGACGACAATCATTTATTCGAAAAAATTTGTCTGGAAGGATTTCAGGCCGGTTTGTCTTGGCTGACAATATTGAGAAAACGGGAAAATTTTCGCAATTCATTCGACGGGTTCGATTTTAACAAAATTGCTTTTTATGACGAAGAGAAAATAGATGAACTATTGAAAAATCCCGGTATCGTTCGTCATATCGGAAAAATCCGTTCGGTTGTAAACAATGCCAGATGTGCTCGTAAACTTGTCGAAGAAAAGGGTAGCCTTGCCGATTATTTCTGGTCTTTTCAACCGCCCGAATCCGAACGGTTCGAACATGTCGACTATGCAACGCTTAAATTAAATCCGATAACGCCGGCTTCGATCCGCCTTTCAAAAGATTTAAAAAAACGCGGATGGAGCTTTGTTGGCCCCACGACCTGTTATGCTTTCATGCAATCCATTGGTATCGTCAATGACCATATCGAAGGTTGTTTTTGTCGTTAAGACATGCAGTTCCGACTTTTTGAAAACAGCAAATTCCTTTATTAAAACGGACTTATTTTTTCTCGGTATTTTCCTGTGGTGCTGAAGCCAGACTTTTTTCAACTTCAAAACTGGTAAATTTAATTTTTTTGGCAAGATCTGCAAAATGGCTATTCAAATAATCCTGAAAACGGGCAGATGTCGGGCTCCCTTCTGCCGTTCCGGTGTTGGAGCCGAACAGAAAACTGTGACTGGATTGATGTCTTATGTCGAGAATACCGGCATCAACAAGTTCGTTTTTGTCGATATGGATGTAATTTGCACCGGCCACAGGTAACTTCTCGGGGGAAAATAAATCGGCGAAAAAGGTATTGTGTCCGATTTCGCCCATCGAGACACGAGCATTTGCGTCAATATTACATTCAAGGCCCGTCAATATATAATCGCCTGGAGCAATTGGAGAAAATGCTGTCGCAATTGTTTTATTGGTGAGCTTTTCCGAAATCGTCTCAAAGGTTACTTTACCGAGGAACCATTTATCCGATTTGCCAAGAAACCATTTGGTTTGCGAAATTGCTTTATCGGATAAACCGGAAATTGTATAATTATCTCTACCGGTATAAACATTTGTATAATTTTTCTGGTCAATCCTGTCACCAACGATTTGCCGCAAGCGTATTGTTGTGCTTTGGCAAAACCGGCCTTCATAAACGACTCTGACAGCAATGGCCGCACCTTTTTGGGAAATCGTATTCTGGAAGAAATTAACAGCTTCATCGCTATTAATGTCATTTTTCTTGTTATCCGCGCAGCTCACGGAAAAAATGCATACAAAAACAAGTAATAAAATCCGGTAATTCAACATTTTCGTTCAACCGCGAGACAAACCGTTAATCTAAGATAATTGATAGCAACCAATTTCGATAAAAGAAATAATCAACGTCTATTAAAGAGGACAATTGCCAAAACAACATGTGGACAAGTTGTTTCGCATTGTCGCCATGGTAAAATCCGGCCGGCTGATGTCAATTATTGCAACCGTATTGAAGATTTTTAGGAAGAGATTTTCGAATTTATGCATCAAAATAAACTTTTCGAAGCACAGAACGCATGGCTTGCCGCTTTGTGTTGGATGAGTTACAAACCAGCAATCCTTCAATTCAATAATAGTTTAGCGGCAGGAATAAAATGGCAGATAGACAGGTAAAGACGATAGCGCGTGTTCCTCGTGGTTTTGTTGATCGCACGAGTGCGGAACTCCATGCCGCTGAAAAGATGATGTCGGTTATCCGCAATGTCTACGAGCTTTACGGATTTGAAGCCGTTGAAACGCCAATTTTCGAATATACAGATGCATTGGGAAAATTCCTCCCCGATCAGGATCGTCCGAATGCCGGTGTTTTTTCTATTCAGGATGATGACGAGCAGTGGATGTCATTGCGATATGACCTGACAGCGCCGCTTGCACGTTATTTCGCTGAAAATTTTGAAAGTCTGCCAAAGCCCTATCGCAGTTATCGTGTTGGCTGGGTCTTCCGTAACGAGAAGCCGGGGCCAGGGCGTTTCCGTCAATTCATGCAATTTGACGCCGATACTGTGGGAACACCGACTGTTGCAGCCGATGCCGAAATTTGCATGATGGCAGCCGATACAATGGAACGGCTCGGTATAGAGCGTGGTGATTATGTCGTTCGTGTAAACAACCGTAAAATTCTTGACGGTGTGTTGGAGCTGGTCGGCCTTCAAGGCGACAATAACGCCGAAAAAAGGCTCACTGTTCTTCGTGCTATCGACAAGCTTGACAAGTTCGGCCCCGAAGGCGTGAAACTTCTTCTTGGCAAAGGACGACTTGATGAAAGTGGTGATTTTACCAAAGGTGCCGAGCTTTCAGACGAGGCAATTGCCAAGGTTCTTTCCTTTATTAATGCCGGTGCGGAAAATGGCAAAGCCACTCTTGATAATCTCTCGAAGGTGGTTGCTGGAAGTAATCGTGGCAAAGAAGGCGTTGACGAACTTCAGGATATGTTGGCACTTTTTACAGCCGCAGGCTACGAAAAACGGATAAAAATTGACCCGTCTGTTGTTCGGGGACTTGAATATTATACGGGACCGGTTTTTGAAGTCGAATTGCTATTCGATGTCGTCAATGAAGACGGGCAAAAAGTTGTCTTCGGTTCGGTCGGTGGCGGCGGGCGCTATGATGGATTGGTATCGCGTTTTCGCAGCGAACCGGTTCCGGCCACCGGTTTTTCAATCGGCGTTTCGAGATTGATGACAGCCTTGAAAAACCTCGGCAAACTTGACCTTGATGAAGCAAAAGGGCCAGTTGTCGTTTTGGTGATGGATAAAGATCGCACCTCGCTTGAACGCTATCAGAATATGGTTGCACAACTTCGTAATGCCGGTATTCGTTCCGAACTTTATGTTGGCGGTTCGGGCATGAAAGCGCAAATGAAATATGCCGATCGCCGTCATGCTCCTTGCGTTATTATTCAAGGTTCGCAAGAGCGGGCAGAAAATCAGGTGCAGATCAAGGACCTTGTTGAAGGTGCAAGATTGTCGGCCGAAATTGAAGATAATAAAACGTGGCGTGAAAGCCGTCCGGCACAGATTACTGTAGACGAAAACAAAATGGTCGACGCGGTTAAAGAAATTCTCGCCGCGCAAGAACAAAATAGATAGTGTCGAGCGGGAAGAACATGACCGGATGTGAAATAACAGCCAATGCAATCAGAGAATTTTTTGGCAATAATCATCTACAAACTGTTTCAATTCCGATTTTGCAACCGGCTGAACCGTTTTTGGATATGGCAGGAGAAGATTTGCGCCGTCGCATTTTCATGACCGAAAATGAAAATGGCGACAGTCTGTGCTTGCGGCCCGAATTTACAATTCCTGTCTGTATCGAGCATATTAAAACAGGCGCAACAACGCCACGTCGCTATGCTTATATCGGCGAAGTTTTCAGGCAAAGCCGCGCGGGCGAAAACGGCTTTTATCAGGCAGGCATTGAAGATTTGGGAGATGTCGATGAGGCAAATGCCGATGCACGCTCACTTCATGATGCGTCGGCCTTATTACAGCATATATCGACAAATATCGACTATACCATATTCCTGGGCGATCAAAATGTTTTTGCTTCTGTGCTTCAGGGATTGGGGCTTGTTCCGACATGGCAAAAAAGGCTGTTGCGCAGTTTCGGTAATGCCAAACAATTACGCGATCTTTTGCATATTCTGGCGGAACCGAAAAGCGAACAAAGCTTGCCGGACAATCTTATGAAGCTTGTCGAGGCTCAAGATGAGACGGCATTGACAAATTACATAGAGGAAGAAATGCTTGATGCGGGCATTTCCCCGTCTGCAGGACGCAGTCCGACAGAAATTGCAAGAAGGCTGTTGGAAAAACAGCTTTTATCTTCAGTAAAACTCACAAAACCGGTTCTTGAAGCTTTGGAAGAATTTTTGGCAATTCGTTTGAGCCTCAATGACGCGGAAGACGCACTTTTTGATTTCGGGAAAAAATATGAATTGGTGAGCGATCAATTTCTGATGCCGTTCAAAGCAAGAAATCGCGCTTTTTTAAATAATGGGATCAAGCTTGAAGCTGTTGAATATGACGCAGCATTCGGCCGCCCGCTTGACTATTATACCGGTTTTGTTTTTGAAATTCGCCGGAAAAGTGGTGATGTTGTCATTGGTGGTGGACGTTATAATCGTTTGATGACAATGCTGGGTGCCGATCGCCCGATACCGGCTGTCGGTTTTTCGGTTTGGCTTGACAGGCTCATGAAGAATGAAGAAAGCCCCATCGGGTTTCAAAAGGGGCAAGGGAAATAGTCATGACAATTACACTTGCACTTCCCTCTAAAGGCCGTCTTAAAGATAAGACATTGAAGACATTGAAAGATGCCGGGTACGAGATTGTTCTTGGCGATAATGACCGGAACTATCGGGCGGCCGTTGCCAATGACAAGAATATCGATATTCTTTTTCTATCGGCTTCCGAGATTGCCCGCGAACTCGGCTACGGGAATGTTGATCTCGGGGTTACAGGGCAAGATTTGATAAATGAAACTCTGGCTCATCCGGAAACAAAAGTAAAAGTTGAAGTTCCGCTCGGTTTCGGTTTTGCCGATGTCGTGGTCGCTGTTCCTGATGTCTGGCATGATGTTGTGACAATGGCCGACCTTGATGACGTTGCAGCCGAATTTCGTCAAAGGCATGGGAGGCGACTTCGTATTGCAACAAAATTCTGGCGTTTGACACAGCAGTTTTTTTCACAAAAACACGGAATACAGGTTTATCGCATTGTTGAAAGCTTAGGTGCAACTGAAGGGGCACCGGCGGCCGGTTCGGCTGATATGATTGTCGATATAACCTCTACCGGAGAGACGCTCAGGGCAAACAAGCTCAAGATATTGGAAGACGGGGTTATATTGAAGTCGCAGGCATCGCTCGTTTCGGCATTAAGAAGCCGCGAGAAGACTGAAGTTCAAGAAGTTATCAAAAAATTGCGCAAAATTGTTCCCGCTCAAAACTGAAATTCGAACGAGATTGATTGCGGAAACTTGTTTTTGGTAAATCAAACGATCGCATCCAGAGCATCGATGCCTGTCATATCGAAAAATATAAATGTCATAAAGACAAGTAATATCACAAGGATAACGGCTGCAATCAGCAAAACAAAAAAACGTGATCTTATACGGCGTTTTTCTATTGATGCCGGATCGGAACTATTGGCTTTGAGATTAGTCGTCATTGCTGGAGTTCAAACGGTCCGGACTGGTTCCTATACCCGGTTCTCGACCCATATAGCCCAATTCCTGAAGCGATTTTTTTAGAAAAAATTCGACAGCTTCAGCTTCACTTTTTATTTTATGATTATCACGCAGGAAATTTTGCAAGGCTGTCAATGTCTGTGCGTCAAGATTGAACGAAATACCCATATAGACCTCTTGAATAAAAAAAGGCCCCTGCAAAGATATGCAGGAGCCTTGATTGATATTATTTCTCGCCCTTGAGGACTTTCAAAATGTTCTGTGGTGAAGATTCACCATAAGGATCGGTTTCGCAATTATCCGAGAAACCTTTTTCCTCAAACCATTTTTCAACAACGCCATCATTAACGACAGCAGCATAACGCCATGAACGCATGCCAAAACCCAGATTGGATTTGTTGACGAGCATACCCATTTTACGGGTGAATTCGCCATTGCCATCAGGAATAAGCTTGATGTGCTGCAATTTGTTGTGTCTGCCCCAAGCATTCATAACGAAGGCATCATTGACAGCAAGGCAATAGACTTCATCAATGCCAAGTTTCTTGAATTCCGGATAAAGTTTTTCAAAATCCGGCAACTGATAGGTTGAGCATGTTGGGGTAAATGCGCCCGGCAAGGAGAACAATACTACGCGCTTGCCCTTGAAATATTCATCTGTGTTGACATCTTGCCAACGGAACGGGTTTGAACCCCCAATAGATTCATCACGTACACGCGTATGGAATGTTACATTTGGAACTTTTTGTCCGATCATTAATTTGCTCCTGTATTTTTATATCCTTCGGCCTGTCCGATAAGGCAGGCAGTGTGAGCCGGAATTCACATAAGAAAGGTAAGAGATCGGTCGTTAACTTGCAAGCTCGCCCCCGAAAGATTGATAATTTTACACTCGATATTTTTGGTTAATCGCTTTAAATTGATCACAGTAAAGAACATATGGTGATGAATATGGCGATTTTGACAATTTCTACGACTGCCTTCGATGACCAAAATCCCGGAACGTCCGGATTGCGAAAGAAGGTAAAAGTTTTCCAAAAGACGAATTACGTCGAAAATTTCATCCAATCTATTTTCAATAGCGTTGGTGATATTTCCGGGAAATTGTTTATTCTCGGAGGCGACGGGCGTTTTTTTAATAAAGAAGTTATCCAGAAAATTTTAAAAATGGCTGCTGCCAATAAAGTCGGCCATATCAAAGTTGGCCTGAACGGTATTTTGTCAACGCCGGCGGCTTCCCATCTTATCCGCAAATACAAGGCCTTTGGCGGCATCATTCTGTCGGCAAGTCATAATCCCGGTGGCCCGTCAGGTGACTTCGGTATCAAATACAATATTTCGAATGGCGGTCCTGCTCCGGAAAAAGTAACAAAGGCTATTTTCGAATCTTCAAAAAAAATTACTTCTTATAAAATAGAAGATTGTGGCGATATCGACATCGCGAAATTGGGGAAAACGCAAGTCGGTTCAATGGTTGTCGAAGTCATCGATCCGGTAGTCGATTATGCAGATTTAATGGAAGAATTGTTCGATTTCGACCTCATCCGCAAAGCAATTGCCGGTGGTTTGACATTCCGTTTTGATGCATTGAATGCTGTGACCGGTCCATATGCCCATGAAATTTTCGAGAAACGTCTGGGCATGAAAAAGGGAACAGTTGTGAATGGTACGCCGCTTCCCGATTTCGGTGGACGACATCCTGACCCCAATCTTGTTCATGCCCACGATCTTTATGAATTGATGATGTCTGAAGACGGGCCTGATCTTGGTGCTGCATCCGATGGCGATGGCGACCGTAATATGATTGTCGGCTGGAAACGTTTTGTCACACCATCCGATTCCCTTGCTATTCTCGCAGCCAATGCAAAGCTCGTTAAAGGCTATCACAATGGTATTGCAGGCATTGCACGCTCTATGCCGACAAGTGCCGCAGCCGATTATGTGGCTAAAAAACTCGGTCTCAATATTTATGAAACACCGACAGGCTGGAAATTTTTCGGTAATTTGCTTGATGCCGGAAAGGTAACATTTTGCGGTGAAGAAAGCTTCGGCACCGGTTCCAATCACGTGCGTGAAAAAGACGGTTTGTGGGCAATATTGTTCTGGCTCAATTTGCTTGCGGCAACCGGTAAAAGTGTAAGTGAAATTGTCGAACAACATTGGCAACAATTCGGTCGCTCTTATTATACACGTCATGATTACGAGGAAGTTGATCAGACTGCGGCAAAAGCTCTTATGGAGGATTTGCGCTCACGTCTTGGAAAACTTGCCGGAACCGATGTTGCAGGACTAACGATTGCCAAGGCAGATGATTTTTCATACCACGATCCGATTGATGGCTCGGTCAGCGAGCATCAGGGCATCCGGATTTTCTTTGAAGGCGGCGGACGCATCGTCTACCGTCTGTCAGGGACCGGAACATCGGGCGCAACGGTTCGCGTTTATATGGAACATTATGTTGCCGATCCGCTAAAGCAGGATGACAACACACAGGAAGCTCTTGCAGCCTTGATTGTTGCCGCTGACGAGCTTGTTGATTTGAAGAAAAAACTTAACCGCGATGCCCCGAGTGTTATTACCTGAGAATAGAGTGGTATGAGTTCAGGAAGGGCTGTCACACTCGGATAATCGATTGGATAATTGCTTTTTCAGGCAATATCCATTTTGCACTGACAGGCTTTTCAAAAATTTATAAAGAAATATAACAAAAAGCCCTGTAAATTATTACAGGGCTTTTTGAATTAAAGAAGTAACAAACAAACCGGAACGATAAACGTTCGTTTGGTTTAACTCATTTCGGATGGATCATATTTTCCGGTTTGACCAGACGATTATAATCAGCCTCGGATACACCGGCCTTTAAAGCTTCTTCGCGCAGTGTTGTGCCGTTTTTATGGGCAGTTTTTGCGATTTTTGCAGCTTTGTCATAACCGATTGCCGGAGCAAGTGCAGTGACCAGCATCAAGGATTTTTCGAGAAGGTCATGAATGCGTGCTTCATTGGCTTTGATGCCTTTTACGCAATGATCTGCGAAAGAAACCATGCATTCCGACAAAATCTTGATGGATTGCAAAACATTGAATGCGATAACCGGTTTATAGACATTGAGTTCGAAATGTCCCTGACTTGCGGCAACAGTAATCGTTGTTTCATTGCCAAACACCTGACAGGCAACCATTGTCATCGCTTCGCATTGCGTCGGGTTGACTTTGCCTGGCATGATTGAAGAACCGGGCTCGTTTTCCGGTAAGCTCAATTCACCAAGTCCGCAGCGGGGACCGGAGCCCAAAAGGCGGATATCATTGGCAATTTTGAACAGATCGGTCGCCAAAGCGTTGAGGCTGCCGTGGAAATTGGTAATTGCTCCATGGCTTGCCAAAGCTTCGAATTTGTTATCGGCCGTTTCGAATGCAATACCTGTAATGTCGGTTACCGCTTCGACAAAATCCTTGTCGAAACCGATCGGAGCATTCAAACCGGTACCGACTGCCGTACCACCTTGGGCAAGTTTGAGAACGTCTTGCAGTGCTGCCTCGATGCGTTTTCTGTTATGTTCAAGTGCTGCACGGTAACCGGAAAATTCCTGTCCCAGCGTAATCGGGGTGGCATCCTGTGTGTGGGTGCGACCGATTTTGATAATTTTGGAAAATTCTTTTTCCTTGTCCTTCAATGCAATCGTCAGATGGTCAATTGCCGGAAAAAGTTTATTGATGGTCTCTAAAGCTGCCGAGATATGAATGGCGGTCGGAAACGAGTCGTTTGATGATTGGCTCATATTGACGTGGTCATTGGGGTGAACAGGTTTTTTGGAACCCATTTCTCCGCCGAGCATCTCGATAGCACGGTTGGCAATGACTTCATTGACATTCATATTGGTTTGCGTACCCGAGCCGGTCTGCCAGACGACGAGTGGAAAATTGTCGTCGAGTTTGCCGTCAATGACTTCATCGGCTGCTGCAATAATTGCTTTTCCCAACTCTGGCGAAAGCTTTTTAGCTTTCATATTAGCCATGGCTGCGGCTTTTTTGATAAGCCCCAAGGCATGAATGAGCGGGAGAGGCTGCCTTTCGCCGCCGATTTTGAAATTGTGCAAAGAGCGTTCTGTTTGTGCCCCCCAATAATGGTCAGCAGGAACCTCGATCGGACCGAATGTATCCGTTTCTGTGCGGGTCTTTACCATGATAAAACTCCTCTGTGGTTGACGTGACGATAGACCAAGAGAGCCATTGAGAAAAGGCCTTAACAGGATGAGATCTATTTCTTGAACGTGTTTTTAAACATATTTTGGTGAGGGAAAAACGAAGTTTGGAATAAAACATAAAAGACCGTAATTGGATTGTTCAAATCTGGCGGATTTTTCCCTGATATTTTGACTTCGCGTGGCAAAAATGCGGTTAAAACAAAGGATTGAGATAAAACCGGATTTTTTTAACGGGGAGGAGAAGATAAACGAACGGGAACCATCTCCGGTTAACCGAACAATTTCTAAATCAGCTTGTCGAATATCCCTATCGGATGAATTGTTTTTTACGTTTTAAAATCGGAATGCTGAAAATCTAACCACTGAAATAATATTGGCGAAATTGTTATTCGCGCGTTTTATTATGATTTGAAATAAAAACGGGCCCGAAGGCCCGTTCAATAAGAGTGTTTTGAACTTTCTTAGAAGTCCATACCGCCCATGCCGCCGCCCGGCATTGCAGGCATTGGAGCCTCTTTCTTCGGCAATTCTGCAATCATGGCTTCGGTTGTGATCAACAATCCGGCAACGGAAGCAGCGTTTTGCAGAGCAGAACGGACAACCTTGACAGGGTCAACAATGCCCAGAGCAATCAGATCGCCATATTGGCCATTGGCTGTGTTGTAGCCGAATGTTTCGCTCTTGTTTTCAAGAATTTTACCAACAACGATTGAAGCTTCATCGCCAGCATTGGTAGCAATTTGACGGGCAGGAGCCTGCAAAGCGCGACGAACGATATTGATACCGGCTTCCTGATCGGAATTGGCACCTTTTACCTTGATGTCGGCTGCTGCGCGCAGGAGTGCAGTACCACCACCGGCAACAATGCCTTCTTCAACAGCGGCGCGGGTTGCATTCAAAGCATCGTCAACGCGGTCTTTTTTCTCTTTAACTTCAACTTCTGTTGCACCGCCAACGCGGATAACAGCAACACCGCCTGCCAATTTTGCAAGACGTTCCTGAAGTTTTTCACGGTCATAATCGGAAGTTGTTTCTTCGATCTGAGCCTTGATCTGGTTAACACGTGCATTGATTTCAGGCTTCTTGCCAGCACCGTCAACAATCGTTGTGTTTTCTTTCGAAACGGTAACTTTCTTTGCACGACCAAGCATGTCGAGTGTAACATTTTCAAGCTTGATGCCGAGATCGTCAGAAATAACCTGACCGGATGTCAGAATGGCGATATCTTCCAACATTGCTTTACGACGGTCACCAAAGCCCGGAGCCTTGACAGCAGCAATCTTCAAGCCGCCACGCAATTTGTTGACAACCAGAGTTGCCAAAGCTTCACCTTCAACATCCTCGGCAATGATAAGCAAAGGCTTGCTTGACTGGACAACAGCTTCAAGAACCGGAAGCAGAGCCTGCAAGTTTGAAAGTTTCTTTTCGTGGATCAGGATGTAAGGGTCATCAAGATCGGCAACCATCTTTTCTGTATTGGTTACAAAGTAAGGTGAAAGGTAACCGCGGTCGAACTGCATACCTTCAACAACTTCGAGTTCTGTATCGGCAGTCTTTGCTTCTTCGACTGTGATAACGCCTTCATTGCCGACTTTCTGCATGGCTTCGGAAATCATTTTACCGATTTCGGTCTCGCCATTGGCTGAAATGGTGCCAACTTGAGCAACTTCGGCTGAAGTTTTGATTTTCTTTGCTTTTTTCAGAAGATTTTCGACAACTTCATTAACAGCAGCGTCGATACCGCGCTTCAAATCCATCGGGTTCATGCCGGCAGCAACAGCTTTTGCGCCTTCCTGAACGATTGCCTGACCCAGAACAGTTGCTGTTGTGGTACCGTCACCGGCAATATCGTTGGTTTTGGAAGCAACTTCGCGCAACATTTGTGCGCCCATATTTTCAAACTTGTCTTCAAGTTCGATTTCTTTCGCAACCGAAACACCGTCTTTGGTAATTCGTGGAGCACCGAAAGACTTGTCGATGACAACGTTACGGCCCTTAGGACCAAGTGTTACTTTCACGGCATTGGCGAGAATATCGACGCCACGCAACATACGTTCGCGCGCATCGCGGCCAAATTTGACTTCTTTTGCAGCCATTTAATATCTCCTTGGGAATTATCCCGGAATTGTTTTTTAAAATTTATGGGAAAATGGCTATCAGCCGAGAATACCCATAATGTCGGATTCTTTCATAATCAGAACGTCTTCGCCATCAAGCTTGACTTCCGTTCCTGACCATTTGCCAAAGAGAACGCGGTCGCCTGCTTTAACGTCAAGAGCAACGAGCTTGCCGCTTTCATCACGTGCACCCGGACCAACAGCGAGAACTTCGCCTTCCTGTGGCTTTTCTTTGGCTGTATCAGGGATGATGATCCCACCTGCGGTTTTTTCTTCTGATTCAACCCGACGAACGACTACGCGATCGTGTAATGGGCGGAATTTGGTTTTTGCCATGTCTTGAACCCTTAATATGTTTAACTTTAATTAAACTCGATTTGGTTGAGGTATTTCCTCGATTAGCACTCTCGATGTCCGAGTGCTAACTCATGAGAACAGATAAAAATTGCCCCTTATAATGTCAAGAAGGTGGTTTTAATTTTTTAGTGAATTGGCTTCTAAGGACTTTTTTCCTTCAAGCCGAAAAGCCGCTCGCAAAAAGCCACATTTTGTCAAAAATCGACTAAAAAGAGATCGGGCAACGTTTATAGAATGCGGCCCGATCGAGTTTGTTTCGTGGAGCAAAAAATTTGAAACAAATATATAAGATTCAATGTGTTAAACACATGGGACGTAAAACAGTTCACCTCACGTTTTAATGTTTTATCTCTGCGTCAAGAAAGAAACAGGCTTTAACATTGTGAGCCAGAATAGCCGCTCAAATGAGGAGAAAACAGCCATTGATAAAATTTGTTTTCTCCCCGTGAGAAAGATTCAAAAACTGTGCGAAAGGTTAAAAAACGAATTATTCACAAGAACAGTTGATCCGATGGTTATATTTTCGACTTTCTACTGTCAGGATTCGCTTTCAACTGGATCCGTCAGGTAGGATATTCCTCTACACCTGCAACTTCCGGAACGAAATGGCGCAAAAGATTTTCTATCCCGTGTTTGAGGGTTGCTGTTGAAGCCGGACAACCGGAACAGGCACCCCGCATGTTCAGATAGACAACACCGTGCTCGAAACCGCGGAACGTGATATCACCACCATCATTGGCAACAGCGGGACGAACCCTCGTTTCGATAAGTTCCTTGATTGTGTCGACGAGATCTTTATCTTCTTCCGAGAAAAATTCTTCTCCGACCGGTACATCAGGCACATCATTGACATGCGCTGCCATTATCGGGCTATTGGACATGAAATGTTCCATAATAGTTCCCAATATTGCAGGTTTCAGATGCTGCCATTCCGTGTTGTCTTTTGTGACTGTGATGAAATCATAGCCGAAGAAAACGCCGGTAACACCGGGGATGGTGAAAAGTTTGGAAGCAAGAGGAGACCGTTCGGATGCGTCTTCTTTGTCGCGGAATTCGGCAACGCCTTCTTCCAATACAACCCGACCCGGCAGGAATTTTAGTGTTGCGGGATTAGGCGTGGTTTCTGTCTGGATGAACATATAATTTCCTTTTCATGGTCAAGGCATGCAAGGTGCATTATTCAATTACCTTCTATATGCTGCTTTAAGGAACAAAAATTCAAGAGGCAAGTCGCGCCTTCAAAATGATATTACAGTGAGGAGCTTCTTTTTACGAAAAATTTTTGTTTCTAACGTGGAAGAAAAGCTGGTCAGGCAACGGAATCGATGTCTTCCGCACTCAAACCATCGGGAATAATTGTAACAGGAATGGGAAACGCGCTTCCCTTTGCCGCAATGGACTGCACAAGAGGCCCCGGTCCTTCTGCACCCGAGCCGGCCGCAAGCACAAGAACCGCAATATCCTGATCGTTTTCGATAAGCTTGACGATTTCAGCAGCCTTTTGCCCCTCGCAAATTTTGGTTTCCGTCTCTATTCCCAGATTTTCCCTTACCTCTGCAGAAATTGCCGATAAGGTCTGGCGCGCCTGCTCATGGGATTCAGCGCGCATGATATCGCCAACACCAAGGAAATGCTGGAATTCCGAACTGTCGATCACATAAAGCAGGATCAACCGCCCGCCGGTGTTTTTTGCCCGCCTTGATGCATAGGCGACAGCGCGGCGGCATTCCGGTGTTTCGTCGATAATTGCCAGAAATTTTCGTTTATGGCCGTATTGGCGGCTTAATCGTTTTGATAACATTTCGGTTCACCTGCTGGCAGCATCATCGGGAGCAAGCTGAATATGGCATATTAGCCCCTCAGGCGCATAATCAATTTTCACGTCATTATGCGGATTGTAGCTCAAACTCCGTTCAATCAGGGTTGAACCGAAGCCCTTTTTATGATGGGAGGAAATTTCCGGTCCGTTGCTTTCGCTCCATTTCAGGTTGATAATTCCGTCTTTCGAGAGAGACCAGTTCACCGAAACATGACCGGAGGCAACCGAAAGTGCTCCGTATTTGATTGCATTGGTCATAAGCTCGTGAAGCGTTAAAGCAAGTGCCAGCGCCGCCTTTTCCGATACATTGACCTTGGGGCCATTGATTTTGATATTGCCATAAGTTTCCATGGCAATTGCCATGGTATTTTCAACAAGTACCTTAAGGTCGCTCTTTTTCCCGCTATCATCTTTCAAGGTACTTTGCGCCTCGGCAATGGCTCTGAGCCTTGCTCCCACTTTTTCGCTCGCACTTTTAAGATCGGAGCTGCTTTTGAGTGTTTGGGAAACCACAGCATTGACCATGGCGAGAATATTTTTAACGCGGTGGGCGGATTCGCCGGCGAGGATATGTAACTGGTTTTCGAAATTGATGCGTTCTGTGATATCAATGCCCTGAACATAGATACCGATAACCTCACCATCGCTATTCTTGATCGGTTGATGAATGAAATCGACATAATGTAAAACCGGTTCTTCGCTGCCCGGTCGTTCAATGAGAAGCGGAACACTTGCACCACGAAACGGCTCTTTGGTTTCCCAAACCTGATCAAGAAGAGCAATGAAGCCTTGTCGGGGAATTTCGGGCATGGCTTCAGCGACGGTGCGCCCGATTAATTCTCTGCTACCGACAAGTTCCATAAAAGCATTATTGACGAGATAAAAACGATGATCCCGATTGAGCAACACAATGACAAAGCCAGGTGCCTGCTGGACAAGATCTTTTAAAAAATCGATTTCGGCAATAAAGCGGGAACGCTCGCCATCAAGCTTATCTTGGAACTCCGGCTTGGTAGTCTTGTTATTGTCTGTTTTTCTATTTTCTGTTTTTAAAGAAAATGTCACACAATATTCCAATCGAAAATTGACACTATATCCAAATCTAGTGCAATTCGCCTTTTGTGCAAACTATTTTTGGCGGCGGACTTCAAGTTGAAGGTGCTTTTATTTAAAGCCCCTTCATCATCATTGTTTTGAAACTCATCCTTGAAGGAAACCCACAATATCGCGGACATGCTTCATTGTGTCTTCGGCAAGAACGCTCGCACGTTCCGCTCCCTCTCTCAAGACCTGATCGATATAGGAAGGCTCGTTATTGAGGCGGCGCAATTCTTCCGTGACCGGCGATAATTTGCTGACAGCCAGATCTGCAAGTGCCGGTTTGAACTCGGAAAACTGTTTACCGGCAAATTCTTCTATGACAGCTTTTTTATCACTACCGGAAAGAGCAGCATAAATGCCTACGAGGTTATCGGCTTCCGGCCGGTTTTTCAGGCCCTCAACAGTGTCAGGCAATGGCTCTGAATCCGTTTTTGCCTTTTTGATTTTTTTGGAAATATCGTCAGCCGTGTCGATGAGGTTGATACGCGACAAATCGGAGGGGTCGGATTTCGACATTTTTTTCGTACCGTCACGAAGTGACATGACACGTGTAGCGGAGCCGCCGATCAAACCTTCTGTGAGCGGGAAAAAGCCGTTGACTGTTTCGTCACCGACCTGCATTTCAACACCCACACCAAGTTCGGCAATGCGTTCGGAATAATCATTATTGAATTTTTGTGCGATGTCGCGGGTAAGCTCGATGTGCTGTTTCTGGTCTTCGCCGACAGGGACTTTTGTGGCGCGATAGACAAGAATGTCGGCAGCCATCAAACTTGGATAGGCAAAGAGGCCGAGAGATGCATTTTCACGATCTTTTCCCGCTTTGTCTTTAAACTGGGTCATGCGGTTCATCCAGCCGATACGGGCAACGCAATTGAAAATCCATGCAAGCTCTGCATGTTGATGAACGCGGGACTGGTTGAACACAATGTGACGTTTCGGGTCAATTCCGGCTGCCAGAAATGCTGCTGTCACTTCGCGCGTTGAACGCATGAGATCATGCGGGTCGGGGTTGACAGTGAGTGCATGCATATCAACCACGCAATAAATACATTCATAGTCTTTTTGCAATTCAACCCAACGCTTGATCGCACCGAGATAATTTCCCAGATGAAGATTTCCGGTAGCTTGAACTCCAGAAAAAACACGTTGTTTGAATGTGCTCATAATAGACAATCCGATCTTTCAAAAAATTATAACTGTTTGTGTCAAAGCTTTCTGTTGAAAGCAATTGAAAACCTTTACCGCTTGCGCAGCAATCCTCTTTTGATGAACGATATATTTGTTGCACCGAAAAGAAATGCAGAACCGAAATAGACTATTATGGCGCCAAATACCAGAGCAAGTACGCCGCTTGCCCGATAAGCTAACGGAGCTTTTGCCGACAGCGGATAGTCAAGATAGCCGACCGCATAATGGAGGGCGATTGCCATGACCAATGTCGCGAGCAATATTCTTGGAATACGCTTTAAAAGAATTTTATCGCGTCCCCATTGGCGTCTTCTGACAAGAGTGATGAACAGCAAAATGGCATTGACCCAGCCGGCCGAAATTTCGGCTATGGCTATTCCACGTGCCGATAAAACCGGAAACAGAGTTAATGCAAGCGATATATTGACGACCACCGAAATTCCGGCAAAAATCATTGGCGTTTTGGTGTCTTCACGGGCAAAGAACCCCGGAATGAAAGCTTTGATCAACACAAAAGCCGGAAGCCCCAGACCGTAGATGCCTAAAATTCCTGCAACGATCGTGGTTGATTGGGAAGAAAAATGCCCGCGTTCGAACAATAGGCGCACAATCGGTTCTGCCATAACCAGAAAAGCGGCGGCAGCAGGTAAGGTCAAAAGCAGAGTGAATTCGACAGACCGGTTTTGCAAGTTATCGGCTTCTTTCAGATTGCCACTTCTGAGTGCGCGGGAAAGTTCCGGCAAAAGAACCGTGGCAACGGCAATGCCGACAACACCTAATGGAAGTTGATAAAGCCGGTCGGCATAAACAAGTGACGAGACAGCGCCTGATTCTGTGGAAGCAATATTGGTATTGATGAGGAGGTTAATTTGTGTGATGCCGCCGGTAATCGCCGCTGGTAGTGCAAGCCAGAGGAGACGGCGAACATTTTCGGTGAATTTGGGTAGGCGGAAACCGATTGTCATACCGGCATTGGCAACAGCAATCCACACAATAACGAGTTGCACAATACCGGAGGCCATAACGCCCCATGAAAGATCAATACCGACATGCCAGGGGTCGAGCTTATAAACCCATGCGTAAAAAAGAACGCCGATAAGAATAATATTGAGAAAAACCGGCGCAATTGCCGCTGCAAAATAGCGGTGAAGCGAATTGAGCATTCCGCCCATCATTGCCGCGAGTGACATGCAGGCAAGATAGGGAAACATGATCACCGCAAAACGTACGGTTGCATTGAATTTTGTCGCATCATCGGTGAAGCCCGGTGCAATGACATAGCGCACCAGAAACGGCATAGATAGCTCCATGATGATGGTGAGGATCAATAATATCGAAAACAGCACACCGAAAACTTCTTCGGAAAAACGCCGTGCGCTGTCGACACCGTCTTCTTCTATCTGTTTGGCAAATAGGGGCACAAAGGCCGAATTGAATGCACCTTCTGCAAAAAGCCGCCGGAATGTATTGGGGAAACGGAAGGCCGCGTTGAAAGCATCAGCCACTGGCCCCGTACCAACAGCCGCTGCCATAAGCATTTCTCTGACGAAACCGAACAGGCGACTCATCAACGTGCCGGATGCAACGGTCGCGAATTGTTTGATGAGGCTCATGTTCTTTTTATATTTTCCATTTGTTCAGCAGCAATAAGAGCGAGCAATTTGCGGCGTATAGCAGCCTGTTTTTGCGGGTTGATAATTTTATGGCGGAAAAGATCATTGACATAAAAATTGTCGATAACCTTTTCTCCGAAGGTCGTAATATGTGCAGAGGCAATGTCAAGCGAAAGATCGGATAGCGTTTTTGTAATTTCAAAAAGCAGTCCCGGTCTGTCTAGACCTTCGATTTCTATCACACTGAATTTGTCCGACAAAGTATTGTTGATCTCCACATTCGGCGTGACATCAAAGGCTTTGGCTGCGCGGCGCGGTTTTGCGCGTTGTGCAATCACTTCCGGTAGGCGGATGGTTCCCTTCAAGGCATCCTCTATCATTTTACCGACGCGTTTTGCCCGCCTTGTTTCATCATCATCAAGCTCGAACTCGCGGGTGATCAGAATGATATCGAGAGCGCGCCCATCTGTTGTGGTAAAAATCTGGGCGTCGACAATATTGCCGCCGGCAGCAGCGCAAGCTCCGGTAACAATGGAGAGAACCCGCGGATGATCGGGCGCAAGAATTGTAAGTTCGGTGACACCGGCAAACCGGTGCGGGTCCGACATTGTTGCAAGCGGGGCGTTGCGTTTATCGGCATCGCGGATAAAATTGGCTTGCCGGACCTGATCTTCCGGCGAAACCGTTAACCAGTAGTTGGGATATTGTAAGCCGATATAATGTTGTTTCTCGGCTTCGTCCCAATTTTCGAGTGCATTATAAAGGCGTTCTTTCGAGGCGTTGATACGATCGGTCCGTGGAACTTGTGAAAAACCACCTGTCAGGACAATTTCAGTCTCGTGATAAAGTGTGCGTAACAATTGCCCTTTCCAGCCATTCCAGACACCGGGACCAACTGCTTTGATATCACATATGGTCAAAACGAGCAGTAATTTGAGCCTGTCGGTTGTTTGCACAATATTGGCAAAGTCTTCGATTGTTTTACGGTCATTGAGATCTCGTGACTGGGCAACCATGCTCATAGTGAGATGTTCTTTGATGAGCCAGGCGACAAGCTCTGTATCACCCCGCGACAGCCCGAAACGTGGACAAAGTTTACGGGCAATTTTTGCGCCTGCAATCGAATGGTCTTCCGGCCTTCCTTTGGCTATGTCGTGTAAAAATAAAGCAACAAAAAGAATTGTCCGCTCTTTTTTGAATGTTGGCACAATTGCCGAAGCGAGCGGATGATCCTGATAAACTTCGCCATGATCGATCTCGCTAAGGCAGGCGATACAGCGCAACAAATGTTCGTCGACAGTATAATGATGATACATGTTGAATTGCATCATCGCGACAATCTTGCCAAAATCGGGGATGAATTTACCCAAAACACCGGATTCATTCATCCGCCGCAAGATGAGTGAGGGGTTGCGGGGCGAGGTCAGTATGGCAATAAAAAGCCGGTTTGCTTCCTTATCTTCACGCACTTTCTGGGTGATAAGTTTGAGCGAACGGGATACTTCCTGCACAGCATGGGGATGGCATTCAAGTCCCAAAGTATCGGATAAATAAAAAAGCCGGATAAGATTGACCGGATCACGGTTAAAAACATCATCATCGTCGATATTGATACGTTTTGTATCAATGACAAAACCCGGATAATCGGCAATTTTTTTCTTGCGGCGGGAAAATGTCAAAAACACCCGATTTAATCCCGGAACCGGTTTTGCATATTCTTCTTCCAAAGCGGCTGAAACAATTCGCGTCAAATCACCAACCTGTTTGGCAACAAGAAAATAATGTTTCATAAAGCGTTCGACATCTTCCATTCCGGGGTGGGCGGTATAGCCCAGACGATGGGCGATATCGCGCTGGATATCAAAAGACAAACGCTCCTGTGCCTTGCCGGTTAGAAAATGCATATGACAACGAACGGCCCATAAAAAATCGTCGGCTTTTTTGAAAACACGAAGTTCGGCTTTGGATAACACGCCAAGTGTTACAAGCTTGTCGGTCGAGGTGATGCGGTAATGGTATTTGGCAATCCACAACAGAGTTTGTAAATCACGTTGACCGCCTTTGCTTTCCTTTACATTTGGCTCGACGAGATAACGTGTTTCACCGGCTTTTTTATGACGAAGGTCGCGTTCCAGTAGTTTCGCCCGAATAAAAGCCGGAGAAGTGCCCTTGACAACTTCGTCTTCGAAACGGCGCATCAATTCGGTGAAAATTCCCCGATTACCAATCAGAAAACGCGCTTCAAGGAGTGCAGTTCTCGCTGTCATATCCTCTTTTGCCATGCGGATTGAATCGTCAATATTTCTTGTTGCATGGCCGACTTTAAGGCCAACATCCCATAGCATATAGAGAATATATTCCATAACCTGTTCGCCCCATGGTGTCTGTTTCCATGGCAGCAAAAAATGAAGGTCGATATCGGAATGCGGTGCCAAGGTTCCACGGCCATAACCACCAACTGCTACAAGAGCAATGCGTTCACCGCTTGAAGGGTTGGGGAGGGGATAAATTCTTTCGATAACAAAATTATAAAGTGTTGTAATGACGGTATCGATGAGCAAACTTAACCGGCGGGCGCATTGACGCCCTTTACCATTCTGCTGAAGAATAATTTCCGCTTCTTTTTGTCCATCAGCAATAGTTGCCTTTAAAAGTGAAACAATTTTCGGTTTGATTTTCAAACCTATGTCCGCACCCTCTTCATTTTCGATGAGTTCTTCCATTTTTTGACGAAGATCTTTTTCTTCAATCAGAACAAGATTTTTAGTTGAAGCGCTCATTATTGACCGATCTGTTGCTGACACATTTTTGTAACTGGAAAGGAATCTAGACTATATTTGAATTTGTTGGAATAGCCTATATTTGTGAGCCCACGAGAAAGAGGATGACATCATCCTCGTCTTGCGTTAGGTGTCTAGGCAATATTTCGGCGAAGGTCTGAAATTCCGACAGATGACGAGTTTCTAATAGGGTATGGTAGCAAGATGGAAGAACCTGAAAATTTACAGGCAATGATCGACCGTTATGATGCTGTTTTTTGTGATGTGTGGGGCGTTATTCATAATGGCGTTCACGCTTTCGACGAAGCTGTTTCGGCTTTGATCAAAGTCAGACAATCCGGAAAATCGGTCATATTGCTCACCAATTCGCCGCGGCCACATGACGGAGTGGCGAAGCAGTTGGCTTCCTTGAAAATCGGTCCCGAAGTTTATGATGATATTGTAACTTCCGGTGATGCAACGCGTCATCTCATCAAGGAAGCACCGAGGAAAGTTTTCCATATCGGTCCGGAGCGTGACCTTGCCTTATTTGACGGGATTGATGTCGAGCTTGTTGAAGAATTCGAGGCGACATCGATCGTCTGTACAGGACTTTTTGATGACGAGCATGAAGAGCCTGATGATTATCATGATCTTTTGCTCAGATTAAGATCGAAGAATTTGCCTTTTATATGTGCCAATCCCGACATTACCGTTCATCACGGCGACAAGATATTATGGTGCGCTGGTGCACTTGCGCGCGCTTATGAACAATTGGGCGGGCGTACGTTGATTGCCGGCAAGCCGCATCGCCCGATTTATGATTTGGCTATGGAAAAACTCGCTGAACATAAAGGCGGGATAGCCAAAGACCGTATTCTGGCTATTGGTGACGGCATATTGACCGACATGAAAGGCGGACAACAATACGGACTTGATACGCTTTATATCTCTGGCGGCATCCATCAAAATGAATATGCCAAAGATGGCGACATCAACCGTTCATTTCTGACCGAATTTTTAAACAAATATGGCAGTCAGCCCATTGCCACTATGTGGACGCTTAAATGACCAATAAATTTTTGCGGTTGAAAAATCTCGCTGCATTACCGGAAAGTTATAAGAATTCGGTTGTAGCGATTGGTAATTTTGATGGTGTCCATAGGGGCCATCAGGCAGTTTTGGAAAAGGCTCTCAATATTGGCAAACGAACCGGCCGTTCGGCAATTGTTTATACATTCGAACCGCACCCCAAAAGTTTTTTCAAGCCGGAAAAGCCGGTTGATCGGCTTACACCGGCAGCAGAAAAAGCCAGAATACTGGAATTGATGGGGTTTGATGGTGTTGTCGAACAGCACTTTGACAAAAATTTTGCTCATTTGACTGCTGAAGAATTTGTCAAACATATTTTGTGCGAGAATTTTCACGCTTCGGCAGTGGTTACCGGAAGCGATTTCCATTTCGGAAGCATGCGCGTAGGCACACCTGACTATCTTGCCGATTGTGGAAAAAGACTGGGCTTTTCTGTTATTAAAGTTCCGCCGTTTTGTGACGAGGATGGTCAAATCATTTCTTCAAGCCGCATTCGTGCATTATTGACCGAAGGTAAAGTTGAGGAAGCAGCAGGCCTCCTCGGCTACCACTATACTGTTTGCTCGAAAGTTATTCATGGAGCAAAGCTCGGTCGGACATTAGGGTTTCCGACTGCCAATATGGCGCTTCCCGAAGAAACAGGCCTTGCTTTCGGAATTTATGCAATCCGCTTTCGCCGGAGTGACGGAACACTCTATGACGGGGTTGCAAGTTTCGGGAAAAGACCGACAGTAGAGGGCGATGGTGTGCCATTGCTCGAAAGTTTTCTGTTTTCATTTGATGGCAATTTATATGATGAAACGGCATCTGTTTCCTTTTATTCATATTTGCGTGGAGAACAGAAATTTGACGGTTTACAACCATTGATTGCCCAAATGAATAAAGATAAAGAAGAAGCCGAAGCAGCACTTTCGGCGGCTTCACCGCTGTCGGCATTGGACAGAAATTTTACATTTACCAATCGGTAACGATAGGCCAACAACATTTCTGAGAAAATAAAGTTTTAAGACATTCTTAAAATGTTGATCGAATATTTATGATTGGCCAGTTTGCAAAGAGTTGGTGTTTGGCAGTGTTTAATCAGCTGCTTTGTCAAAGCGTCTGGAGTGTATAGGTGTCGGATAATATATTGAAAATAGTTTTCGCAGGCATGACCGGCTTGATGACGATTTCATGTTTTCAGGCCGATGCAGAAGAACTTTACGATTACCAGACGGGAAAAGTTACAAATGTTTCGGACGAACAACGTGCGGCCGACGACAGGAATTATCGTTCGACAGCGCCGGCCAAAAAACATTTCTACAGCGGAAACTGGTCGTTAACCCTTGGCGCATCAGTTTATAAGGCTCCGAAATTCGAAGGGGATGATACTTACGACATCGCTGTTGACCCGATTTTTTCCATAGGCAAAAGGGGTGGTGACGATTGTTTCTCTTCGCGCAACGATAACATGTCTTTTGCTTTGTTGGAAAAAAGCCTTATTCGTCTCGGTGTTGTGGGAAAAATTTTGCAAGAGCGTGACAGTGACACGTCAGGCGATCTCAAGGGGTTGAACCGGGTGAAATGGGGCGGCGAAGTCGGTGGCTTTGCCGAGATTTACCCGCTCGATTGGCTGCGGGCGAGAGCAGAACTCCGTAGAGGTATACGGAGTCATAATGGTGTTACGTCCGACATTGCTGTTGACGCCTATAAAAATTTGACACCTTCTGTACAGGTTTCCGGCGGGCCACGCGCGTTTTATGCGACACAAGACTATTTCAAAACCTATTACGGTGTTGATGCAGAAGAATCTCTTCGTTCGGGTTTGAAAGAATTTCATCCAGATAGTGGCTGGGGTTCCTTTGGTGCCGGTGGCGCAATTACCTGGAAAGCCACAAACAAAATTACAACCAGTGTATTCGGCGAATATAAGCGGTTAACAGGCGATGCCGGTGATTCATCTCTCGTTTTCCAACGCGGGGACAAGAACCAGTTTACCATGGGTATCTCGGCATCTTATCGTTTTGATTTTACATTGCGCTGAACAAGCAGGTTAAAGATAGATAAAGCTGCAAACGCAGAGTAATGCTTTATGTGAATGTTTATTGCCAGCGTTTTGGCATAAACGCTTGAAAAGCAGTGTTACCGATTATCAATGGCAGAGTTTATCAACGGGCTATTGTCGTTCATTTCGATCAAATTGGAAAATTCGTCAACACAAATGGCAGAGATGACAACGGTTGCTGCCAGTGTAACCATAATAACCAGAAAATATTCGAATACGCTATTAACGAAATGCGACCTTCTTGTGTAAGTCGACAGTTGCAATGCATCCGAACTATGTTTGAGCATTGTGCTTCACCTTTTAACAGACTCTGGTAGTGTCTTTTATTGTGCCCCAAAAGGAAGCTTTATCGAAATTAAAATTAAGGTCGGGAAGCGCTTTTCATATTCATGGTTAAAAAACAATAAATTTTATTGTCAATAAAATGATGACAGTGTGTCGAATGATCTTCGTTTTGAAACATGATGAAAAAAGCCTATTTAATTAAAGAGTGCAAAACATCTATAAAATGATAGAGGAAAAAATGACCAAACAATTCAAAGTAGCCATATTGATTGGCAGTTTACGTAAGGAATCTTATAGCCGGAAGCTGGGCAAGGCATTTATTGCTCTTGCACCGGAAAATTTGTCTCTCGATTTTATCGAAATAGGTGATTTGCCACTTTATAACGAGGATCTGGAAACAGAGACACCTCCGGCTGCCTGGCAAAATTTCAGAAACGCGTTGAAAAAAGTTGATGCGGTTATTTTTATAACGCCGGAATATAATCGGGCTATCCCCGGAGCATTGAAAAATGCAATTGATGTCGCTTCCCGTCCTTATGGTAAAGGCGTCTGGAATGGTAAGCCCGGTGCGGTAGTTTCCATTTCCCAAGGTGCATTGGGCGGATTTGGTGCCAACCATCAATTGCGACAGGCTTTGGTTTTCAATGACGTTCCGACAATGCAACAGCCCGAGGCTTATATCGGGAAAATTCAGGATTTGGTCACCGATGACGGGAAACCCGCCAATGATGATGCCGCCAAGTTCTTTTCAACTATAGTTCAATCATTTGGAAAATGGGTCGAGAAGATTTTGAATTAATATAATAAAATCTGAAACTATTATTTTAAAAGATAGTAGTTTCAGATAATTTTAATATTATATTGAATTATTTTTCATAATTACATCATATCAAAAATAATACATTTTTTCATGAAATGTGATCAGTGATTTTTTAACAGGTCTTTATATTGCACGATCTAATCCCCATATATTAGTTAGACATTGGGGAGTGAAAAATGGATAATATAAATACTTTAATTGAATGGCAACCTTATCAACTGATGAATGCCGCATTATTGGTTATTATTGTCAATATTTCTTTAGGTTTTTCTTTATGGAAGTCACTATCGGATAGCGAATGGGCAAGATTTTTTGACATCTCCTCCATATTGACGATTGCGGGTGCTGTATCGCTTGCAATAACAATGACGCGCGTCGAAGTGGTGGACTCTCTTGTCAATATTTCCACTTTATTGCTGGCCTCTGGTATCGTGATGACTGTTTTCGGTGCTATTTGCGATGTTGCGCATCGGATTAGTCTTTATCGCGACACACATTACAATAAAGAAGCATGATGCTTTGTTTTACTCATGAGGTTAGACCAATCGGTTTCAGGCGCTGAAATATATGCTGTCGCAGGCATTATGCTATTGTCAGTATTATTCCATCGCCGGTTATCGTTGGATTGACAATTTTCAAAATGTCGGAAAAGCCGGAAAAAAGATAAGGGGGAGAAGCGGGCTCAGTCCTTTGCGAGGTGATAAAGTGTTTGAGCCCTGTGTCCGGATTTACAATAAGCAAGAACCGGATATTCGCATGTCTTTAAAGCGTCTCTCATAGAGGCAATGCTTTTCTGTTCTATATTCGGGGGTGTCACGGGAATGTAATAGCTTGTCAAACCGTGAGCTTTTGCAACTTTTTCAATAGAGGCAAAAGTTGGCTGGTTTTGCTGTTCGTTATCGGGGCGGTTACAAATGATTGTCTTGAAGCCGGCTTTGGCAAGTTCGTCAACAAAGTCCTCCGTAATCTGCCCGCAGACGAAAACGCCTTCATCAATTTCGGTCAAGTCCATCAGAATTTCACTCTCTTAAATATATTCATTGTCACGTGTTCATGAAAATATTCTGTTGCCGGAACCTTGGCAAGCGCATCTCCAACTTATAAAACATCAAAATTGAAAGCGGACCCATAGTTTTGGTAATAGATAAATATGACCGATAAGGCTGAACAGAATGGCGTTATATGGCCGGTAAAGCAATTTTATTCGAAATGAATGACGGTTAAATGACTATTTTGAAAAAGGCATGTCCTGTCGAAGAAAAGACGGATTCAAAATTCAGTGATACAGTGCTTGTCGATACGGAGGTCGTTTCAGCAAGCGACGGGAAAAGACAACAGATCGAGAAGACTGTTGCCGAAGAAGTGCCAATTGCTCTTTCTTACGATGGTACGACGCAAGCCGTTTTGATGGCGTCCCCCGATGATCTTACAGACTTTGCCTATGGCTTCAGTCTCACAGAAGAATTCATTCACGATCCCGACGAGATCGAAAATATCGATATTGTCCCGCTATCGCGCGGAATAGATGTGCAAATCGCTTTACGCGTTGACCGGCGTGATGCGTTTCGCAAACGCCGCCGTTCTATGGCAGGTCCTGTCGGTTGCGGTCTTTGCGGCATCGAATCAATTGACGCGGCTATGCGTGAAATAGACAAGGTAAAACGGACAGATATCCATTTTGATCGGGATGAAATTTTTACTGCAGCACGTGAAATTTGTGGAAAACAGATTCTGAACAATGCAACTAGAGCAGTTCATGCTGCCGCTTTTTATGAAAAAAATAAAGGGATAGTTGCAATTCGTGAAGACGTTGGCAGGCACAATGCGCTGGACAAACTGTGCGGGCATCTGTTTTTAAATCGCAAGGATGTCAGTTCCGGTTTTGTTGTGGTAACCAGCCGCCTGTCAGTTGAAATGGTACAAAAAGCTGCAGTTCTAGGCGTTTCTACGCTGGTTGCAGTGTCGGCAGCAACGGCCGAAGCCATTCGAATAGGTCAAAAATGTAATATGACTTTAATTGGTCGCACGAGAGACAACGACTTCGAGATTTATTGCGGCAAAGAATGGATCATCTAATCCATCTCCCGTCGCAACTCGTCATGCACCGGCCCGAATTGGCCGTATGCGAAATACTATAGCGCACATATCATTCATGCACGCAAAAAAGGTAATCTCAGTTCAAACCCATTACTGCAAAAGCGATTGCAACATTCGTGCTAACAATCATCATGGAATAGAATACTGCGATTTTCATCATATCAGCCATAACTTCACCTCGATTATTTCTGTCTATCACGATACATTACAACACGTAATATAACAATGTGTTACAATTCGGGCAATCGCATAAAGTTCCAAAATTTTTTTTATTTTTTCGGTTTTTCCCGACATTTCCGCCAGTTTTTGGGGAACTGTCTTTGACTTTACCTAGGACAATTGCCTATTTTCTATCACTTTTAGGCCTTGTTGGTTACCAATTTGTAAAATTTCGTGAACAAAACAGAATTTTTGATCACCACCTTCGCGCAAGCTTCGTTTTCTATTTTTGTGGCAAGAGTGAAAAGCCACGACAATTGTGATCACATTGTCACGCTTTTTTTGCGTTAAGGAGATCAACGTGCAGCAAAGTGCCGTAAACGCGATTGGCAAAAGCAGTAAGTTTTCCGGTAGTGATATTGGTTTCGCTGCCGGTATTGTCATTATATTGACAGTTTTATTCTTGCCTGTTCCTTCATTCGTTCTGGATATGGGGCTGTCATTTTCGATAGCTTTCTCGGTGTTGATTTTGATGGTGGCGTTATGGATTCAACGCCCTCTCGATTTTTCGGCTTTTCCGACCGTGTTGCTGATTGCAACTATGCTGCGTTTGTCTCTCAATATTGCAACAACACGTGTTATTCTTACCCACGGTGATGAGGGGTACACGGCTGCCGGCCACGTCATTCACGGTTTTTCACAATTCGTGATGGGTGGCGACTTTGTTATCGGTCTCGTTGTTTTCGCAATTCTGATTATCGTAAATTTTCTGGTTATTACCAAAGGTGCAACACGTATTGCTGAGGTTGGCGCACGTTTCACCTTGGATGCTATTCCAGGTAAACAGATGGCAATTGACGCCGATCTTTCTTCCGGTTTGATAGACGAGAAGCAGGCGCAGGTTCGCCGTCGCGAGCTGGAGGAAGAAAGTTCCTTCTTCGGTTCTATGGATGGTGCTTCCAAATTCGTTCGTGGTGATGCAGTTGCCGGTCTTATCATTACGGCAGTCAATATTTTCGGCGGCATTGTCATTGGCGTTACCCGTCATGGCATGGATATTTCACAGGCTGCCGATGTCTTTACCAAGCTTTCGGTTGGTGATGGTCTTGTAACCCAGATTCCCGCTCTGATCGTTTCTCTTGCTGCCGGTTTGCTGGTTTCCAAGGGAGGAACACGCGGGTCCACAGAAAAAGCGGTTTTTGGCCAGTTGGGTGGTTATCCGAAGGCCTTGTTTGTGGCTTCGGTCCTGCTTGCTGTTTTGGGCTTGATGCCGGGTTTGCCTGCTTTTCCATTTTTGACCATTGCAGCACTTCTTGCCGGCATCGGCTTTTCGATACCTAGGCGCCTGCAACGTCAGGCTGAAGAAGAACAAGCTTTGAAGGCTCAAGCCGATGCAATCGCTGAAAAAGAGGAAAGCCAGTCTGTCAAAGCTTCTCTTGAAAAACCGGCAATCGAACTTACCTTGGGTAAACAATTGGCAACCCGTCTTTTGCCTCATCAGACAGAGCTTGCTAATCGGGTTTCCAAAATGCGTCGGAAATTTGCAACCGATTTCGGGTTTGTTATTCCTGAAATTGAAGTGACCGACGATTATAAAACACCGCCGAAATCCTATCAGATCAAGTTGCACGGGACTGTTGTTGCTTCCTATGAAATGCGCATTGGCGATGTGCTGGTTATGCTTGGCGAAAAACCGGCTCCGAACCTTCCCGGTGAGGAAGTCCGTGAACCGGCTTTCGGAATGCGTGCTTTCGCAACCTCTGAAACTTTCCGTTCCGAACTTGCACGCGAAGGATATATGGCCGTTGATAATCTTTCGGTCTTGCTCACCCATTTGAGTGAAGTGTTACGGAATAATCTTGCACAATTATTATCTTATAAGGATATGCGCATTCTTCTTGAACGTCTGGGGCCGGAATATCGGAAACTCCTTGAAGAAATTTGTCCTGCACATCTTTCTTATTCCGGTTTGCAATCGGTTTTGAAATTATTGTTGGCTGAACGTGTTTCGATTTGTAACCTTGACCAGATACTTGAAGCGATTGCTGAAATTGCTCCTCATGTCCGTCGTGCCGAACTGATTGTCGAACATGTCCGGATGCGTATGTCGCAACAGATTTGTGGCGATTTGTCGGATAATGGTGTATTGAATGTTTTACGTCTCGGCAGCCATTGGGATCTGGTTTTCCATCAGGCCTTGAAACGGGATTCAAAAGGCGAAATTGTCGAATTCGATATCGACCCGAGAGAACTTGAAAAATTTGGTACAGAGGCTACAAATGCTATTCGCAAACATATGGAAAAGGGCGAAAGATTTGTTCTTATTACTTCGCCGGAAGCGCGTCCTTATGTTCGCATGATTATTGAACGGTTGTTTGCGACCCTGCCAGTCCTTTCGCATGCGGAAATTGCCCGCGGTGTCGAAGTCAAGACTTTGGGGACGATCTCCGATTAAAAGGAATAGGACATGTCCTTTGCACTTTTGCCCATTGATCAGCTGGTGATTGTCGCCATGCTGATCTTTGCGCGTGTAGGGGCATGTCTCATGTTGATGCCGGGTATATCGAGTGCCCGTATTCCGATGAATTTCAGATTGTTTCTAGCCATCGCCTTTTCATTGATCATGGTACCGCTTTCAGGTTCCAATTTTACAAACATTGCTCAAAATCCGACTTTGGCAACTTTGCTGAGCGGCATAATCAGTGAATCGCTCATAGGCGCTACATTTGGTGTTATTGCCCAGGCCTATATGTGGGCTTTGCAATTTATGGCCAATATTATTGGCATGTCGATCGGCTATTCCGGACAACCGGGTACGAGTGTGATCGAATCCATGCCTGAAACACAGGTTGCCAATATGATCACAATCGGTGCGTTGATGTTGTTTTTCGCGGCCGATCTTCATATGGTTGTCATTCGCGGGTTAATGACATCCTATCAAATTATCCCGCCTTCGCTAACGCCGGAGCCACAATCGGCTTTAATCGATTTTCAGGATGCATTATCGCAAACATTTTTGACAACATTGCGTATTGCCTCGCCGTTCATTATCTATTCCATATTGGTCAATATCGCCGTCGGGCTGATCAATAAACTGACACCGACAATTCCGGTTTATTTTATTTCCATGCCGTTTGTTATGTTCGGTGGCCTTTTGCTTATTTATTATCTATTGCCGGAAATATTAACATTTTTCGGGGCAGAATATGCTTCATGGTTGAACAGGGGGCCCTGATGCCGACACCAAGCCAACGATATGCAAGACTGTTAAAAGCGCAAAAACTGGTGAAAGCACGTGATGAAGCCGAACTTGAGGGGACACAGAACCAACGTTCGGCGTTATCCGATGAAGACAAATTTTTGTTCTCGATCATGGAAAATGGTTCTGCCACCAGTTTGTTCGATCCGATGATGGTTTCCCGACGCCTTGATAAAAATGCACGAAAAGAAGCCATTCTTGATAATATCATTGCCCAGCAGAGGAAAACATTGCTGCAGTCGACGCGCCGGTGCGACGTAATCGACGAGAAACGTAAAGCTGCAGAAGAGGCCGAAGAGCGCAAAGAAATGGCCAAAATGCTTGAAGAATATGTTGCGGCAAAAATCGTCAAAGACACCAGTTTGGGATAAGCTTTGTTCAATATAGTAAATCATGAGGAAAAACGGTCCTGATCATTTTTAAGGAAGGGACGGTTTTCCCGGCAATTGAGGTGCCTGATTTATCGGGCATAAGCTATAAGAGGACAAATAATGGCCATTCAACCACCTTCAGACTTGGTACTTGATGTGTCAAGAGCGGCTGATCCTCTCGAATATAGAGCTTCGGTCGAAAAATTGCGTAACGCGCAAAGTGCGGTGCGTGCTGCAAATCAGCAAATAGCGGACGGCGGTTTTTCCGAGTTGGCAAGAACGAATGATAGCACAAACCCGGTCTCCCAATCCGGCCAATATGTCAATCAGGTAAAGATAAAAGAAAAATCGGCAAATGCCGATCATACCGAGGCATACAAAAAGTTTGAAGCTTTTATGTTGCAATCCTTTATCCAGAATATGTTTACGACAGATACACCGTCGGTTTTTGGTAAGGGGCAAGCCGGGGAATATTGGAAATCCATGATGGCTGAATCAATGGCCAAGGAAGTGGCTGACCGCGGTGGAATTGGCGTTGCGAAAATGCTCGCTCGTGATGAAGAGATCAAGCAAGGTAAAGTTCCGGAAGTTGGCAATCAGGAAATGGGAGCTGCTTTTGGTCAACTTGCCCGCTCCGACCAGAATACACAAGCCACAGTCGATAATATTGTTCACAACCACGATATTAACTTCGTGCGTAAACAAATGACTAAAAATACTTAAACGTTTTATAACAATTTATGATAACATGCTCGATCAAAGGAGTTTCACATGTCTTTAGCTGAGCAATCGGGTGAACAGAATCCGGCCGTGGTTCCGGCGAAAGTGCACATTGATGATCCCGCCGCGCGGGATGTCGCTTTGGCGAGGTTTGCAGCCGTTGTCAACTCTCTTGAAGAGGTTGTCGATTATGAAACAGATGCACTCGAAAAGCATCAAAATCCGGACTATAACGACATTAATGCCCGTAAAGCCCGCGGTTTGCGTGATTTGAACCAGTCCATGGCAGATGTTGCCCGTTATTTCGATAATGTGGTGGAAAGTAAAGTAGAGACATTGCTGGGCGGTTTGAAAAAGAAACTCGAGCGGAACAGTGAATTATTGAAAATTCACCTCGAAGCTGTGACTGAACTTTCGCAAATGATGCAGGAAGCGGCGCGCGAACAGGAAACAGACGGGACTTACGATCCTTTCACAGTCAATAGCGGGCAGTACAAATGATAAAAACCGTTGCCATCGGCTTATGGGTTTGCATTGTCGCTTTGGGCTCATTGATGCTGGCTATCAAAATAGGGTCAGAACCTAAAGCCGTGGCAGCAACAGAAGATGCGGCTCCTACCATCGACTATGACCGCACAGACGTTATGAGTGTCCCTATACTGGCCGATGGCAAAGTGAACGGATATATTATCGCGCAACTTGTTTATACAGTTGATTCAAAAGTCAAAAATAAATTGACTGTTCCGTTGGGGCTATTTGTGAATGACGAAGTCTTCAATGCTTTTTTCGGTTCCTATTCGGATACAAAACAAATAGAACGTGTAAAATTCGAGGATGTGAAACAAAAAATTATTGACGGTGTCAATCAACGCTTTCCGGAACCCGTCATCAAGGATCTCATGGTCGAACAGTTCAATTACATACCTTCCGATCAGGTTAGAGATATGAATAAAGTAAAATAAAAAATCAATAAATAAGCGCATCGTGTAATTTATATTTTTATAAAAAATATAAATTACATTTTTATTTTGCTAGACTTAACTAACTGGATTTGAAATTCACATAAATAAAATATATAAAATTAATATTGAGACGGAATATTATAAAGACAGATTTTTTTGATCCAAAACCCCATATGAACATGCCCGATTTTAGCGGTATTTTTCCGATATATCCACGTTTTGGCGATGCTTATAGTTTTCTTTACTCCGCTCCGGAATTAATAGGTGGAGCGAGAGTTGATATTTCATAAAAAGTGAAACATCCTCACAATTAATAATAGGCCATAAATCTATTTAACGAGAAAAAAAGACTGAAATCCGATTGCAATGCATCGGTTTTCAATCTCATCAATATTCTTTTGGCAGTTTGATTGGTTTCCACCAATTTGACAAACAATCTCCGACTTTTTTACGTTCTTTTCTCTCTTTAATATTTTTTATTCTGTCAACCGGCTAGCAAAAGCAATCGCAAAGAAGGCACTCGGCTTATCCGAGACGCTTGTAGACAGCACCAATATTCGACAGTGAATAACATTAAAACGTGAATGGATTTCAAAAAATTTGAACTGCAAAAGCCCGCCCGCAAGTGGCGATTGCGGACGGCGGAAATGTGAACCTGAGTTCATTCGATCGGATACTATAGGTCATTTTTGATAGAGCGAGACGAAAAGAGCATGAAAGAGCATCTTTTAGTCGCGTAAAAAGTCAGACTTATTTGTTTGCAGATTTTCTCAACCGTGCATTGTTCAAAGCATCGATCAACTGTCTTGTATCGGCTTCATCATCTTGCGGGTTTTCGAAGACGACATTATCAAGCTCTATGCCGAAGCCTTCGGGCGACATAATAATGTGGAAATATGCGGTTACGCCATCATTTGAAAATTCCATGTCCAGTGTAATCGTCGGCGGGGTATCCCAATCAAGTTGATAATTGCCACCATTGGCAAAGCGCACTGTATGTGGATAGAAATGAAGTTCTGTTGCAGCGTCGATGATGTCGCTGATATTGGCAAAATGTTCATCATGGATAAAAACGATAAAATCGGCCGGATCGACCAGTTTTAGTTCGGGAATAATTCGCGCGACTTGTTTTGCGATCATCATTTCGCGCATTTCGTGTACGTCATCTTGATTCATTTTATTTCACAACAACTTTAAAAGATAAGGGCTGCATTAGTTTGTTTAATGTATTTTCTGACTGTTAATGTAACGGATCAATTCCGCTACGGCTTGATAAAACTCTTGCGGTATAACCTGATTGACCTCAACCTGTTTATAAAGGGCACGGGCAAGCGGTATGTTTTCAATAACGGGTATGTCGTGCTCGACAGCAATCTCCCTGATGCGCAAAGCGAGAATATCTTGTCCCTTGGCGACAACGACAGGTGCGAAATCGACCGGTGGCTTATAGCGTAACGCAACGGAAAAATGCGTCGGGTTGGCAACGATAACAGTGGCTTTTGGAACATTCGCCATCATTTGCCGACGGATACGATCGCGTGCGAGTGAACGCATGCGGGCTTTGACCATCGGGTTACCTTCGATTTCTTTTTGTTCATCTTTCAGTTCCTGTTTTGTCATACGCAATTGGCGCCGCCAGCTAAACCGCGACCACGCAAAGTCAAACGCGGCAATTGCAACAACAGCTACAGAAAAAGAAATTAAAAGCCGGGCAACTTCCGAACGTATATATTCCGGCAAAGCCGAGGCAACGGTTCCTAAAGCGTCCGTAAAGACCGTATTGCCTTTGAAAAATGACAGATAGACTATAAGGCTCACACCTATCAGCTTTGCCAACGATTTTAAAAATTCGACAAAACCGGATTTACCAAAAATACGACTGAATCCGGCGGCCGGAGAAATGCGGGAAAATTGTGGTCGAATTCTTTCGCCGACAATGCGCGGTGTATTCTGCACCATCGAAGCTGCAATGCCGATAACGGGAATGATCACAAGTATCGGGACGAGAGCAAGTCCGACATGGCCTCCCACCAAAAGCAGCAAATGTTTAACGTCTTCGGCACCATTGAGACGCCAGCTTTCGGGACGCTCGATCCATTGTACGAGGAAATTCGAAAGCTTGGACATCGCCGGAAAGGCAATAAAGATGGCAATCATGCTATAGCCGACAAGGCCGGCAAAAGTAGGCAATTCCCGTGAAAAAGGAAGATTACCTTTTTCTTCGGCCTTGCTTATTTTGTGCTCGGTCGGTTCTTCGGTCTGACTTTCCTTGTCGGGTTTGTCCTCAGCCATTTATTATCATTCTTTCGGCTTTTCCTCCCCCTTGGCTTCATCAGCCGGAGGAGCGGCATTATTTTCCGATTTTGCATCACCGCCAGCCTGATTTTCCGACTCATCGGCTGCCAGACTGATTTTGCCTTCCCCTGCAAGTTTGATTGCCTGTTGCGCAATCGTGCGACGGGCATTTGTAATGTCGGCTTGTGTTATCATGTCGTTAGGTGATTTCAGTTCGGCTTCCACCATGCGGCGGCTACGCTGTGATAACGAGCTGAGAATAGTCTCGACCGTTGCACTATCAGCATTTCGCAAAGCAGTGATGATAACATCCGACGGGATGTCATCGAAAAGCAACAAACGTGCACGCGACGAAAGACGAGGAATATCTTCGAAGACAAAAAGTTTCGATTTGATTTTTTCGAGATCTTCCGGATCAAGGCCATCAAGACTTGCCAACATCTCGTCGATTTCGCTCTTGTCGAGCTGATTGAGAATGTTGGCCACCTCGCCATAATGTGACTGTTCGGCAGCTTCGTTTTTCTTCATCAGAACGGGTCGTAAAGCTTTATCGAGAAGTTCGTCGACAACCGGTAGAACGGCACGTAAATGTAGCGTGCGGTAAATAATATCTCCGCGTTCGGCCATGGTCTGAAGAAGCAGCAATTTTGCAGAAAGATCGGAAGGAAGTTTCGAAACAATATAGGCGATGACTTGCGGATGTTCCTGCGAGATGTGGTCCTGCAATTCTTCTGCAGACATTTTGCCCATGATTTCCCATAGGCTTTCCTCTGGAATAGCGGGAGTTGCATTCGGATCAAGCACAGCCGCGGCTTCGTCTTCGGGAAGTGTTTCCTGAACGAGATTGTCAAAACGCTCGCCGGCTTGCGAAAAAGATACACCTTCGGCAAAGGCATCTTCGAACTGGTGCACCAGAACATCGAAATCGGCAAGACTGATATTGGGAAGCGTATGGGCTTGCCCACTCAAACGGCGAAGATCATCGGGTGAAAAATGCTTGAGTATTTTTGCCGCTGCCGGCTTACCCATAGCAACGAGAAGGGCAGCAACTTTCTGTTGTCCGGTCAGGCCGTCGATAATCGAGGACGAAGTTTTCCTTGCCACCGTTGGGGCGGCAGGTCCCTCTTTTGCTGATGGATTTTCCTGTTCCGATGACGCCATAACTGTCTTTCAACTATATTTAAAAAGTTATTTGCCGATGATTTCCGTCAAGCTTACCCCGAAACGGGATGAATCATCCTCCATGACGATGACTTCACCGCGCGCGATGACCCGTCCATTTACGACAATGTCGACAGGGTCGCCGATTTGTTTGTCAAGTGTGATAACCGCTCCACGTCCGAGATCCATCAATGTTGCTACCGGCATTGTGGTACCGCCCAGAACAACCTGAACCTCGACAGGAATACTCATGATAAGATCGGCATTACTTGCGGAACTTGCGGATTCACTTGGCTGTGCCTGGGTATTGTGTTTGGCGGCGTTTGCGCCAAAGGCGGCGCCTCCACCAAAACCGGCTCCTGCCGGCTTTTGTGGATTGGCTCCGAATTGACCTGTATTGCCCGGATTGGCACCACCAAATGGTGCTGCGCCGCCTGCCGGAGCGGTCGGTTTGAAACCGCCCGGCATCGCAGTGCCAGCTGTTCCCGGACGTGGTGGCATAGTCGGCTTGGCTCCCATCGGAGGCGGGGTCGTTGTCGGTTTCGTATCGTCTGCCATTATTTCACCGTTTCATTACGGCCCAAGGCCGTTCGAGATTAAAATTGTACTCTGTTGCCAAGATCCGATTTATGAACTCTGCGTTGGACAAAAACCGGCAGACCGTTATTCTGCATTGTTTGCTGATTAACCGAATGGGTTGTCGGGGCAGAATTTGTTGTTGGTCCATGCGACTGGGCAGTCAATATACCACGAAGACGGTTAAAATCTCCTTGCAACTGATTGCGGATAGTTTCCATATGGGCAACCGAGCGATCAACTTCGCGGCGGATCCGTGATGACTCGGTGATGCGTGCATCGAGTTTTTTGTTCTCGTCCCGAAAATCCTGATGTTCTTCTCTGAGCGCCTTGACAGCGCGATCGAGGCTTGATGTTGCAGCATGAACCTGTTCGGCCAATTGACGTCCGAGACGGATAGTACTGGCCAATTTGCGTGATGTAATGACAAATACACCGACAGATGTCATCGCAAGGACGGCACCTATAATATTAATTATGAACCAGTTCATCATACATTTCCTCTTCTTCATCAATCGGGTCGGTGACCCGTACAGAAAAATTCGATCCCACTTTGCCCAAAGAGCATTTGTAAAGCGGTTTGTCGCCGCTGCGCAATCTTACCTGCTTAACGGCATTTGCCGGTAATGGCAGGACTTGTCCTACTTCGATATGCATCAAATCATTCAAGGTCATCGTGCCTTCAATGATATAAGCTTCAATCGCGACATGAGCCCGGCTGACTTCCTGACGCAAACGCTTGGCCCATAACGGATCGGTTCGCGTTGAAGGTGCCCGCAAAACTCTGGTAACGGCCTCCTGGATCGGCCGGTGACAACTTCTCGGCATAAGCAGAGTAAGGGTTGTTTCGACCTCTCCGGATTTGAACGAAAGGACACAGGAAAACATCCTTAATTGCTGGAATTCTTCCATGTCGAATTGTTGCGCATCCGTCGTTTCTTTATAGTTAAAAAGCGTTCCGTCACCGTTCCCGAAAACATCATCCATTGCCAGAGATAAAACTTCGGCCAATGTCTGTCCTGTCCGCGTTTCAACGGCACTGAACGGCCGACCATTGCGATTGAGAATCGCCGGTTCGGGTGCTCCGAAAAAGGCGTCTGTTACAACGCTCACAAGATTTGCATCCAGAACAAACAATACGTCACCACCCCAATGGTCAGCTTCGAACCTGACAACCAGCGTATCCCCCGAGATAATTTGGGGTAATGCGTCGGCTTTCAAAGTGTCGAGCGATTTAACTTCTATGGTGAATGTAGCAGACGTATATTGCGCCAACCTTGCGCTCAAATTTGTTGCAGCATCGCCAAATACATGTTGAAACGACATAAGATCGTCGCTCGACAGCCCGGCAGCACGCAAAATATGCTCGGCCAAAACATCTTTTTTCTTTTCTTCCACTGTTTCGCCGGCAGCAGTGCTTGCGGCAGAAGCGGCGGGTTTTTGGTCACTTGTTCCGGCATTTTCAGTCGTGTTGCCAGGGGTTGCTTCCGACATTGTTATGCAGCCTCTTTACTAGAAGGTTGACCGGAAATAGCTTCCTGCTCGACCACGTCAATTGTCGGACGGTCTTTTGCAGAAATCGTTTTGCGCCCATATTCAAGGGCAATTTGCGGCATTGCACCATTCATGTAAGCCAGAAGTGTCTGTTTGATCACGGTATAAATGCGGGTTTTCTTGCCACGAACAAGTTTGATTTTTGACGCAATCGGAGCAAACACGGCATAAGCAAAGAAAATACCGCCAAAAGTACCGACCAAAGCTGCACCGATATAGTGCCCCAACACCTCCGGTGATTCATTCAGATGGCCCATCGCTTTAACAACACCGAGAACGGCCGCAACAATACCAAGAGCAGGCAAAGCATCTGCAACCGTTTGTAAAGCCGAAGCGGATTTGAGCGCATCCTGTGAAATGGTATGGATTTCCTCATCCATCAAAGCCTCGATTTCGAAAGGACGGGCATTTCCGACAAGTATAAGACGGCAGTAATCACAAATAAAATTGGTGATGGAGTCATCTTTCAATATTGTCGGATATTGTTGAAAAATGGCAGATTCTTTCGGATTATCGAAATGGCCTTCAACTTCCGAACGTGATTTTGAACGCATTTCGCGCATCAAGGCATAGAGAAGGCCGAGTAATGAAAGATAGTCCTTTTGTTTGGGAACAGCTTCTTTCATTGCCTCCAAGGTGGCTTTCATCGTGTCTTTTATAACAGAAAAAGGGTTGGCAATAATAAATGTGCCGAATGCAGCACCTAGAATAATCACAAATTCCCAAGGCTGCATAAGAACAGATACATGCCCCCCCATTGCCATAAAGCTTCCGAGGATACAGCCAAGTGCAATCGCTAATCCGAGAATAACACCCAACGCAAACGCTCCTATGTCTTAAGTCAACTAATCTATAGAATGATGGCCTTGCGTGAAACTTGCCAGATCAAAATCTATAATTCAGTCATGACATTATCGCAAGTTTCTTGCCAGAACGCTAAAAAACAGACATTCTTGATATTATATTATATTTATAATGACTGTTATGCTATTATCCATAATAAATATGATGACGATAACAAAACAGTCATGAGCTGTTGTAACGGTGAATTCAGTTTCGGGCAAGTTTCATCCGCTACATAACAATTACTGAGGAAAGGTAATCCTATGATTGGCACTTATGTCAGCTATAGAAGTACAATTGATAATATGTCAAAGACGCTTGACAGGGTTATGAATGAACCTAATGTCAAGCGTGAGACAGACTATTACACTCAGAACATAAAAAGTGTAAAAACAGTTGACGATTTTCTTGGTGATACGCGCCTTTTCAATTATGCGATGAAGGCTTATGGCCTTGAGGATATGATCTATGCCAAAGGCATGATGCGCAAGGTTTTAACCGACGCGGATTATGCCACAGGTCTTACGGATAAACGTTATCAACAATTTGCCGCTGCTTTCAACTTCAACACATATGGGGATAAGGCCACTTCTCAGGACAGTGCAACAAAAGCTGCAGTCAATAAATACATGCAGCAAACGTTGGAAGTGGAAGTAGGTGACCAGAACGAAGGCACACGTCTTGCACTTTATTTTACGCGTACTATTGGCGGAATGGCTAAAAATGGCAGCTTGTCAAAAGATGAGTGGGCTTACCAGATTATTGCGGATAAAGCACTTGCAGAGGTTGTCTATACGGCTCTTGGTATTCCCGACAGCGTGCGCGGTTCCGATGTCGACGCGCAAAAACGTCTGCTCGAACAGAAAATGAGCTTTGACGATCTGGCTGACGGGACAAAACTGGAAAAATTCATTGCCCGGTTTTCGGCAATGTATGACGCCAAAAACCAACCGCAGGTAAGTCCTGCATTAACTCTTCTGCAAAGCACAAATACGGGGAGCACATTCGGTTTCTCGAATGCCTCGATGATTGCAATGCAGTCGCTTAAACCCGGCGGCAATTGATCATAGCGCTTTTTGCGTTGATCTTTTGTCCGCCTCATTGGAAGCCAGACGTCGTGACACTGTCTGGGCAAGAAAGGACAAAGATTGATGCAAAATCCGATCTATGTCGGTGTTTCGGGGCAAATCAGTTTAGAAAGGCGCATGGAAACCATTGCGCGTAATATGGCCAATGTAAACACAACAGGTTTCCGGTCGGAAGAGATGAAGTTTGAATCTCTTGTTTCCCCTGTTGCCCGCGACAATAACCAGAACGTTAATTTCAGTAGCGCCGGAAAAACTTATATCTCGACCAATCGTGGGCCGGTTACGCAAACCGGCAATCCTCTTGATGTCGCCGTTAATGGCGATTCCTATTTTTCACTACAAACGCCGAATGGTCAGGTCTATACCCGTGACGGGCGTATGGTTATGACTCAGGAAGGTGGACTTGTGTCAGTGCAGGGATATCCATTTCTGGATAATGGTGGTGCACCCATACAGATTGATCCGGCAAACGGCTCTCCACGCATTGCCGCCGACGGTGCAATTTATCAGAATAATTTGCAGGTAGCAGCTATCGGCCTTTATCAATTCCAGCCCGACAGCAAATTGCATTATGGCCCCAATGCTTCCGTAATTCCTGACAAAGCGCCTATTCCGGTTCAAGGTGATGCGGCAAATGGCGTTGTACAGGGGTTTCTTGAAAACTCCAATGTCAATGGTGTTGTCGAGATGACCCGCCTTATCGAAGTTTCAAGAGCTTTCGAACGTGTTGAAGCGATGATGCGTCAGCAGGAAGAAAGAAGTTCGCAGGCAATTCAGACTTTGGGTGGTAAAAACCAATAACAGATAATCGGGACTGAAATTTTAGCCGCTCAAGATTATCATTTTTTTGGAAAAATTTTATGGAACAGAGCCCGGAAGAAAATAGCGATTTTGGCATTTCCCGTACGAATGCCTTGTCTTTGCTCGTTGCTTTTGCCGAACATGAGAAACGTCAACAGTCGCCTTTGGTCAGCAAAGGTGGCGTGGTGAGTGATGTTTCGCGCGTTGCTGTCGAAGCACGCGGGCTTTCCGATGATGTTGCGCTTGGTGACAGTGTCCTGATCGATTGCGGACATAACATGGCGCGCGGCGAAATCATTCGTGTGAATGAAGATCATGTGCTGATCAAGCCTTATGATGAAACTCTTGTTCCGGCACTTAATGCATCTGTATTTGCAAACGGGCCTTTGCTCGTTTCTCCCGACAAATCATGGAAAGGTCGGGTGGTCAATGCATTGGGAGAGGCCATTGACGATTTGGGGCCTATTACCACAGGGGCAAGAAAGATGCCGGTTGAAACGCAGGCTGTACCAGCCCTTAAAAGGGCACGGGTGGGTAAAGGATTGCGCACAGGCGTTAAAGTTATTGATATATTTACGCCGCTCTGTTTCGGCCAGCGTATCGGTATTTTTGCCGGTTCCGGTGTTGGTAAATCAACATTATTGGCAATGATGACCTCAACCGATGATTTCGACACAGTGGTCTTGGCATTAACCGGAGAACGTGGTCGTGAAGTTCGCGATATGCTTGACGATACGATGAAGGGAAAGCTTTCCAAAGTTGTCACAGTCGTTGCAACAGGAGACGAGAGTCCGATGATGCGCCGGTTAGCGCCAGCAATGGCAACGACAATTGCCGAATATTTTTGTTCGTTAGGTGACAACGTCTTATTGATGGTTGATTCCATTACGCGTTATGCGCTCGCCGCCCGCGAGGTGGCAATTGCCGCTGGTGAACCGCCGGTTTCCCGCGGTTTCCCGCCGAGTGTGTTCAGTGATTTGCCGCGTTTGTTGGAACGCGCCGGTCCTGGGCCGGAAGGAAAAGGGTCAATTACCGGTGTCTATGCGGTTCTGGTCGATGGTGACGACCATAATGATCCGATCGCCGATGCTATTCGTGGTATTCTTGACGGACATATTGTGCTTGACAGAGCAATAGCGGCACAAGGTCGCTATCCGGCCATTGATATTCCGGCTTCAATTTCCCGTTTGGCACCGCATAGCTGGAGTCCCGAACAAAAAAAGCTTGTCAGAAGTTTGAAAGAGATGATTTCACGCTATGAAGAAACGCGCGATTTACGTGCCATGGGTGCCTACCGTCCCGGATCCGATCCGGTTCTTGATCAGGCGGTGGTTCTGGTGCCGAGGATTTACGATGCTATGAACCAGTCACCGGATACGCCGGTTCCACGCGATCCTTATGATGATCTTGCCAAAGCCCTGAAAAATCAGGCGGCCTAAAAGCGTCGCAGGAGAATTTCAATCATGACTGATATTACAAATTTTGGTTCATCCTTTCCGGGCTTTGGTAGCGAAACCTATCAAAAGTTCAGTGGCTTCAGGATGAAAAATCTGGCCAACAAAAAACGCAGCGATGCCACGGAACAAGAATTGGCAAAGTTGTTGTCCGATCTTGAAAATATTGAATCCGATCGGGTGGTCCAGAATAATAGGGAAAAAAATAAAAGCAAATGGTGGTTGGTTTGGCGTAATCCCGACGAGCTTTCCCCGATCGGCGCAAGCACAAATGGAATTGCTGAAGACAAAAAGCATATTGGTGTTTTCAAAAGAGCGGTTGCGGCAATATCTGCCGGTTTTGCAGGGCTGCAAGCATTCACATTTGCAAATTCGGCAGCAAGTTCATCTACAGGTATGTTTTTTGGAATTTTCAGTTCTGTTGATTCCATGTTGCGCGCCATGGGGGTTGCTATGGCAATCGGCTGCGGCAGTTTGCCATTCGTTGTTTATGCGTTCCAGATTGGCGGGCAGGGCGGGGCAGGTGCATCCGACAATAAGCCGGCAGCGGTAAGCACATTCAAACCTCATGATGGCTGGTACAGGCGCTCACATTTCGAACTTGTCGATCGCGTTGATCCTTATGCCACGCGTGATTATGATTCAAAGAAAGCGATTATGTCAAACGGGCGGGGGCTTCCAAGAAGCGAGAATCCGGACAAGACTGACGGAAGCTTGAAACCGACAGCTCCAAAGTCGAAGCCCTATGTCGTTAAAGACGTTGTCAATGGAATGGCAATGATAGAATATGACCAAGGTTATTGGTTCGCCAGACCGGGCAGCAAACTTCCTGACGGAAGTTATTATGTCCGTGTTATGAAAGATAGCGAAACCGGTAAAGTTGCTCTCAAGACTTCGAAAGGAATAATTCCGGTCAATCAATAAGTTGAATATGGAGCCTCGAGAAGCACAAATTATCACAAAAGACGATTATCCAGAGATCGGCGGGTAGGATATTCGAACGTGAGACATTCGAAGCAAGGAGCTTTTCGGGAAGATGGCACTGTTTCTCCCGTTTTGTTTTATTTTCGGGTTTCCTTTAGGAATGTAAAATGCTCTTGAGGGCGCAATCCGATATATGAAGTGAGCGATCCGATATATGAAATGTGTTGAATGAAGTTTTTGGGCGAAGATTGACAAAATTCATTGCTTTAGCGCCAACGGATTCTTAAAAACAGGTTTTGTTTTTCTGATAACTCACTGAAATATTTGACATATTTATATTTTTTAAAAAACATTTCAAACGCAAGTCTCGCGCAAGTTTAAGGGCCTATTGTTTATTCTGTTCAATAGAGTATACGACAATGGGTCCGGTAAATCTTTTCGATATAGCAAATAAACAAGCAGACTGGTTGGCAACGCGCCAAAAGACTGTCGCGAGTAACGTTGCTAACGTTAACACTCCCGGATACAAAGCGCGTGACGTAAAAGACTTCGCTGCAATTCTCAACAATGATACCATGGCAATGGCTGTAACAAACAGTAAGCACATGGATGTCACGGATAATGGCATGGAATCCCATGCAATGCGGCCTGAAGATACGATTGAAACCACCCATTCCGGAAATAATGTCAATCTGGAAGAAGAAATGCGTAAAGGTGGTGAAATCGGCCAGGAAATGTCACTCAATACCGTTATCGTAAAAGCCTTTCATCGCATGATGATGGCTACTGTTAAAGGAGGATCGTGATCATGTCTGATCCACTCGTTGCAGCCGGCCGGGTCGCAACAACAGGGCTTGCAGCCCAATCAACCCGCCTTCGTATTATTGCTGAAAATATGGCCAATGCGAATTCGACAGGAGATACTGCCGCAGCAAATCCCTATCAACGCAAGACAGTCAGTTTCGAGGCCGCTCTTAATCCTTATGCCGATGCTCAAGGCGTAGAAATTGCCCGTATTTCCACGGATAAATCACCATACATTGTCAAATATGAACCGGGTCATCCGGCCGCCGATGCCAATGGTTATGTGAAATATCCGAATGTGAATGCAATCGTTGAAATGGCAGATATGCGTGAAGCAAACCGGTCTTATGAAGCAAATCTACAAGTTATTCGTCAGGCCCGGGATCTCGTATCCCAGACAATTGACCTGCTGAGAGGTTAATAAGTTGAATACCATATCGATAAATAAAGATGAAAATCTTTCGAAGCTTGAAGAACAATTGAGTAATAATGAGATCAATATCAAAGGCCAGACTATAAAGATTAGCGATGAAAGTAACTATAAAGCCAATCTCGAAGTTATCTGCCGCTCTGCACATTTGCTTGCAAGTGCACTGAAAATGACGGGGATTTGATGATGATACAGTCGTTAACATCAGCAACAACACGTGCCGCTCTTGAAAGGTTGGGGCAATCATACGGCTCTAATGCCAGCCAGACAACTTCATTAGACACGCAAGCTACAGGTCAGGCTCAGGGTGTAAAAAGTCCTAGTTTCGATCAGGTACTCGCTGAAGTTAGCGGCGCCGTCGGAAACAATCTTGAAAAGGCCGAAAGCCTTTCAATGCAAAAAATGGAAGGTGGCGACGTGTCGGTTCGTGAAGTTGTCAATTCGGTAATGGATGCCGAACGTTCATTGAACACAGCGATTGCCATCAGAGACAAGATCGTTCAGGCCTATCTCGAAGTTAGTCGTATGCAAATTTAACCGGTTGGTTCGGGTAACACTTGAGCAAATGAAAGAAATAAAGGGAAAAGTCCAATGGTTATGAGATCTTTATCAATTGCGGCCACCGGTATGAACGCCCAGCAGACCAATCTTGATGTGATTGCAAACAACATCGCAAATATCAACACCACTGGTTATAAACGCTCCCGCGCCGAATTCAGCGATCTTATGTATACGACCGATCGCGCTGTTGGCGTCCCGAATATGATGAATGAAGCAACTATTCCGGAAGGTGCCATTGTCGGTCTTGGTGTTCGTACTGCTGCCGTTCGCAAAAACAATATGCAGGGTTCGTTCGTCCAGACAACCAACTCGCTTGATTTGGCAATCCGTGGACGAGGTTATTTTGAAATTCAGGATCCGAATGGCAACACGTTTTATACCCGTTCGGGTGCATTCAATCTAAATGAAAACGGACAGGTTGTTACCCTTGATGGCAATCTCGTCCAGCCGGTCATTACCGTTCCGAACGAACTTGGCAAAAACGGCATTATTACAGTGAGTGCAGATGGTCGCGTAACCTATCAGCCTGATGCCGATGCTGCTCCGGTTGAAGCCGGTCGTCTCAACATGATCAATTTTACCAATGAAGCAGGCCTCGAGCCGGTTGGTGACAATCTTTTTCGTGAGACACAAGCTTCGGGTGCACCTATTGCGGGTAACCCGGGTGAAGAAAACTATGGAACGATTATGCAGGGCTATCTTGAAGCTTCGAACGTTGATCCGGTTAAAGAAATTACCGAATTGATAGCGGCTCAACGTGCTTATGAAATGAATTCGAAAGTTATTCAGGCCGCAGATGAAATGTCGGCAGTTGTTTCGAAGAACTTAAGGTAATTTAAAATGAAAAAGCTTTCTCTCCTTATTGCTGGTTTATTGTTGTCGACAGCGTCGATAACGCAAGCCTATGCGGATAGGATAGGCTTTCTCGTTCCGACCACGACAGTCTATGCCGGACAGCCTGTAAGCAATGTCGGTCTTAGCGAAAGGATGTTTTACATCAAGGTTGATGCAGCTCCTTTATATGTAACCGATGTCAAGCAAGCTTTGAACAAGGTTGCTAAACGTACATTGCCGGCCGGCCGGCCGATCTCGTTATCTTCATTGGGAGATCCGGTTCTGATTGAACGTGGTCAATCTACAAAACTGGTTTTCAATGCCGGTGATTTGGTAATAACCGCTTCGGGCGTTTCGATGGAACCCGGCAGTGCAGGTGATTTTATCAAGGTTCGCAATGTCGATTCCGGTCGTATTGTAAGCGGTACGGTCTTGTCTGACGGTAGCGTCAGGGTAGGTGGGCAATGATTGGTCGTTCGTTAAGGATTGGTCGTTCGTTAGGAATTGTTGCGGCTTTATTGATGGGTGTTATGCCCGCATTTGCCGATGAAGGTGGCCGCAATGTACGCCATTTCAATTCCGAAGCGGCATCCGATGCTTCATGGCTCGGTTCGGGCGGTGATCCGGCAAAGATGCGCTATTCCGACCTTTCACGCCCCGGTGTTGTTGCAAGATTGAAAGACATTGCTGAAATTCAGGGCGTCCGTGAAAACCAGCTTGTCGGCTACGGTTTGGTTATCGGCCTTAACGGCACAGGCGACTCGTTACGTAATTCACCTTTTACAGAACAATCTTTGCGCGCCATGCTGGATAATCTCGGAATTAGCCCGCCGGCTGGTGCTTCACGTGCCAATAATATCGCCGCGGTTATTGTAACCGCCGATATTCCACCTTTTGCGACTCCGGGTTCAAGAATTGATGTCAGTGTTTCATCACTGGGTGACGCAAAGTCCTTACAGGGTGGTACGCTGGTTATGACACCGCTTCTTGGTGCAGATGGCGAAACCTATGCTGTCGCACAAGGTAATATGATCATTTCCGGTTTTGCTGCACAAGGTGCTGCAGAATCTGTAACGCAAGGGGTTCCGACCTCCGGTCGTATTCCGAATGGCGCTCTGGTCGAGCGTAAAGTCGAAGGCAATTTCAACCGCGATGCCGAGATTGTTCTGGAATTGCATAATCCGGATTTTTCGACGGCTATCCGTGTTGCCGATCTTGTCAATGTCTTTGCCAATAAACGCTATCATCAAAGTGTTGCCAAAGAACGTGATGCCAAAACGGTTGTTTTGAAAAAACCGGCAAGTATTTCGGCAGCCCGTTTCATTGCCGAAATCGAGGGGCTTCCCATTCCGACAGACGAAGTTGCCCGTGTTGTTGTTGACGAACGGACAGGCACGGTTGTCATTGGTGAAAAGGTCCGTGTCTCGCGTGTTGCTATTTCGCATGGCAGTTTGACTGTTCGCGTTACCGAAACGCCTTATGCGTCACAACCCGAGCCGTTCAGTGAAACGGGAGACACTGTAGTCCTTCCACAAACAGCCGTCGATGCTAATGAACAAACGTCCAATATAGGTATTCTAGGCGGTACCGATCTGGATAATTTGGTAAAAGGGTTGAACCAGATCGGTGTCAAGCCCACCGGCATCATCGCCATCCTTCAGGCGATTAAAACGTCCGGCGCACTTCATGCGGAGCTTGTGGTTCAATGATCGGATCTCGGCGTAAAGTTCTGGCAATTCTGGGATTGGTTCCGCTGTGCGGGCTCATGAATAACGCTTTGGCACAAAAAGGTGCTGCGACTTCAAGCCCGAACAAATCATCCACCATTCCTTCAGCTCCGTCGCCGCAGCGTACACTTCCCTCTGCCAATGCCTCGCAGGATGAAATTGAAAAATTCTGCGGCAATATTGACAGTCAGGCGGCAGATGCCCGCTTCGAACTACAGAGTCAGCAATTGCAGCAATTACGCATGCAAATCGATGATCGCATCAAGGTTCTGGAAGAAAAACGTCAGGAATACGAGAACTGGCTGAACAAACGTAACGAATTTTTGGCAAAAGCTCAGGATTCACTTGTCAACATCATTTCCAAAATGCGCCCTGATGCTGCTGCTGCCCAATTGGCGCTGGTCGATGATTTTGCCGCAGCCGCCATTATGTTGAAACTGACGCCGCGTGTTTCGAGTGCCATTATGAATGAATTGCCACCGGAAAAATCGGCCAACCTCACCAAAGTTCTGGTGAGTGCACAAAAACTTCCGCCGGAAAACAAGCCGGCACCCAAGTCTGTAAAAGCAGGCCAATGATGAAAGTTAAACAAATGAAAAACGTTTTAGACACCCGTAAATCAAGAGTCGCGCTTATCAGTGTCGTTCTGGCAACGGTTGCGCTTTCTGGCTGTTCTTACAATACAAAAGATTTCAACTCGGTGCCGGATTTTTCGCCGGTTCGGGCAGATCTCGGCTATGCTCCCTCAATGAACCCCGATATTTATCCGACAAAACCGAAAGAAAGCAAATATTCGCTTTACCGTTCATCGTCAAACAGCTTTTACCGCGACCCGCGTGCGATGAAACCGGGGGACGTATTGACTGTCCAGATTTCGATCAATGACCGCGCCAATTTGAATAACAAGAGTGATCTGAAACGTGATGCCAATGGCAAATATACGTTAGGCGCAACTTACCCGCTGATAGGTAAAAACAGTGGTAGCGTGAATGGTGATTCAACTGCCCACTCGAAGGGTGATGCGAAGGTTGAGCGTAAGGAAGATATCAAACTTTCGGTTGCGGCAGTTGTTACAGATGTATTGCCGAATGGCAATCTGGTTATCAACGGTTCGCAGGAAGTTCGCGTCAACTACGAATTGCGTGTTCTGAATGTTGCAGGCGTTGTTCGCCCGCGTGATATTACCGGTAACAACACGATCGAATACAATAAAATCGCTGAAGCCCGTATTTCCTATGGTGGGCGTGGTCGCATGAGCGAGATCCAGCAGCCGCCTTATGGCCAGCAGATTATGAACCAGATATCGCCATTCTGATAGAATTGGTAGATATGATAATAAAGGGAGCTTCATCTTCAACAGGCTCCCTTTATTCAAGTTCTGTATAAGGACTTGAAAGCTTGCCACTTTAAGGTTTATTCATCTATTCTCTGATAGAATACTGATAAAACGGAAAAAAGGGCATAAATGCCTTGAACTTTAACTTAAGAGGTTTTTATGGCAGGAGAGCCTGAAAAAGGTGACGGAAAAGGAAAAAAGGCTGGCGGTTTCAAAGCACTGCTTCTTGCCGGTGTTATTTTAACTTTGGTTGCTGCTGGTGGCGGCTGGTTTTTGGGAACACAAATCGGTAAGGAAATTGCTCCTCCGCCGGAGCCGGTAAAAACCGAGGCTCAGAAAAATGCCGACACGATCGCGTCAAATAGCAGTGTTACCGTTTTAAATCCTATTCTTACCAATATGGCTGCTCCCAATAACGCCTGGATCCGTATTGAATGTTCTCTCGTATCACAACCGGGTGAAGTGCTTTCTCCTTCTGTTGCTGCTGAAATTTCAAATGATTTTTTGGCTTATTTGCGAAATAGCACGATTGCGCAAATCAAAGGAGCTTCCGGACTTATGAATCTGCGGGAAGATCTTGTTGATCGGGCGCGTACCCGTTCACAGGGCAAAGTGACCAATGTTCTGATTTCTAGTCTGGTGGTCGAGCAATGAAACGCCTTTTCCTGCTGGCATTTTTTATATTGCTTTTGGGCGTTGACAGTGCCTTTGCGCAGGAAACCAATGCCGCAGCACAAGCATCAGGCGGCGGGGCGCTGTCAAATCTGCTGCCGCAGGCGGGTGGTTCGATAAGCGGGCGGATTGTCCAACTTTTCGGTTTGTTAACGGTACTTTCCGTGGCTCCGGGGTTGCTCATAATGGTAACAAGCTTCACCCGCTTTGCCATTGCGTTTTCCCTCTTGCGTTCCGGCCTCGGTTTGCAAACAGCTCCCTCCAATCTGGTCATGATATCGCTCGCATTGTTCATGACATTCTATGTTATGGCTCCAACCTTCAATCAGGCGTGGACCGGCGGCGTTCAACCGCTTATGAATAACGAAATTAGTGAACAACAAGCGGCAGAACGCATTGGCCAGCCATTTCGTGAATTTATGCTCAGTCAGGTGCGGGAAAAGGATCTTGATCTTTTTGTCGATCTGGCAGACCCCTCGTTTCAGGTTGGCTCCGGTGAACAGGTCGATTACCGTGTTCTTGTGCCTGCCTTTATGATTTCCGAATTGCGGCGCGGTTTCGAAATCGGTTTTCTTATTGTCTTGCCCTTTCTGGTGATCGACCTTGTCGTTGCAACTTTGACAATGTCTATGGGCATGATGATGCTGCCGCCGACCGTTATATCCCTGCCTTTCAAAATTCTGTTCTTTGTTTTGATCGACGGGTGGAATTTGCTGGTAGGAAGTTTGATACGCTCATTTAATTAGACAAAAAAACTACTTAACATATTATTGAAAAAATTTTTTTCTAAAAAACCTTTACATACGTTAGTAAGCCGACTAAATAAGAGTCGTGAAAGGTTAGCGAGGTCTTCACAAAGAAAACCGGTTGTAGCTAATAGGCATGATGCCGTTCTTTCACCCGCTGGTTGGCCAGCATGTCCCTGTTAAACTTATATGATCCGAAGGGACAATTATTATTATGGGTACAAGTCTACTTACTAACCAATCCGCTATGAATGCTTTGCAAACTCTGCGTTCCATTGGTGATAGTATGGACATAACGCAGCGCCGTGTTTCAACGGGCTTGCGCATTAACGAAGCATCAGACAACACCGCTTATTGGTCAATTTCATCCATGATGAAGTCCGACCGTAACGCATTAAGTTCTGTTTCCGATGCGATGGCTTTGGGTAAAAGCCAGATTGATGTTGCTAACGCAACCATTGATAAATCGAAAGATTATCTTGATAACATCCAGAAATCCTTGACCACCGCCTATGAAAAAGGTTCAGGCGATGTTGCAAAGATTCAGGCTGATATCAAAGCCAATATGAATGATATTCAGTCCGCTGTTTATTCGGCATCTTTGGCTGAAAAGAACATTCTTGGTAATGGTGGCGAGTCAGTCCGTATTGCCGGTTCCTATCGTCGTGAAGGCTCGAATGTTTATGTCGATATGATCGACGTTGGTGGTGCTGACCTTAACTTTGCAACTAAAAACGCCGATGGCACATTCGATTTGACCAAAGGCGTCTTGAAAGACGTTTTTGGTAAAGCAGAAACTGCACCGGATTTTGCAAGTTTGGACAGTGCACTTCAACAAGCTCAGGCTGATCTTGCAGCAAAAGGTGATACTGCCACTGACCAAGATAGAAGCAAAGTAACAGAGGCTCAAACCGCCATTACCAATGCTGCCAAGGATATGACCGTTCAGGATTTTGTTGATGCCGATTTCAGTAAAGTTTCCTCGGCAACGATGGAACAGGTTCTGAAAACTGTTCAGAGCAAAGTCACGAATGCAACGTCTAATGTTGTTACGGCCGGTGCAGCTCTTGGTGCTGCGAAAGCACAGGTTACAGGCCAGATCGACTATGTCAGCAAGTTGATGGATGCCGTTGATAAAGGTGTCGGTTCACTGGTTGATGCCGATATGAATGCAGAATCTGCCCGCCTTGCTTCTTTGCAGGTTCAACAGCAATTGGGCATTCAGGCTTTGTCGATTGCAAACCAGAACAGCCAGAACATCTTGTCGCTGTTCCGTCAATAATAGCAATCATGCTTTTCCGGTTGCAAATGCAACCGGAGTTGCTCTATCAATTTAAAAAGGCCGCGTTTCCGACGCGGCCTTTTTTATTTTTGCCTTATAGTTTTTAGGTTTATTGTCGGATAATCGGATATTCCTGAAAAGAATATAACAAGATTTATTGTAAAAACATGAATAAAAACAATAATGTAATGGTTAAACAATCGATCCTGATGGAGCTATTGTTTTTATTAATAAAATATTATTTACAAACAAGCATAAATATAGTATATATAAGACGTGACAGGTTAGGGGGGTGAAGAAAACCTGAAAGTCTAATAGGCATGATGCCGCTCTGTCACCCGCTGGATGGCCAGCATGTCCCTGTTAAATTCTAACCCGAAGGGACAACTATTATGGGTACAAGTCTACTTACCAACCAATCCGCTATGAATGCTTTGCAAACTCTGCGTTCTATTGGCGATAATATGGACATAACGCAGCGCCGTGTTTCAACGGGCTTGCGCATTAACGAAGCATCCGACAACACCGCTTATTGGTCAATTTCATCCATGATGAAGTCCGACCGTAATGCATTAAGTTCTGTTTCCGATGCGATGGCTTTGGGTAAAAGCCAGATTGATGTTGCTAACGCAACCATTGATAAATCGAAAGAATATCTTGATAACATCCAGAAATCTTTGACCACCGCCTACGAAAAAGGTACGGGCGATATCAAGAAAATTCAGGCTGATATCAAAGCCAATATGAATGATATTGAGTCCGCTGTTTATTCGGCATCTTTGGCTGAAAAGAACATTCTTGGTAATAATGGCGAGTCAGTCCGTATCGCCGGTTCCTATCGTCGTGAAGGTTCTGCTGTCTATGTTGATATGATTGATGTTGGCGGCGATGAACTCAACTTTGCAACCAAGGGCACTAACGGCACATTCGATTTGACCAAAGGTCAACTGAAGGACATTTTTGGTAGCGGTACTGCAGAAGGCGATACAGCTCCTGACTTCAAGGCGTTGAGCAAAGATCTTGCCGATAGTCAAGCAACACTTGCTGGAATGAAGGAATCAGATGCAAATTACGGTAAAGCGAAAAAGGACGTTGAAGACGCCGAAAAAGCAATTACAGATGCCGCTAAAAAAATGACTGTTAGTGATTTTGTTACTGCTAAATTTGATGATGTTCCTTCTTCTACTATGGAACTAATCCTTAAAGAAGTTCAGGGCAAAGTCACGAATGCAACGTCTAATGTTGTTACAGCCGGTGCAACACTTGGTGCTGCGAAAGCACAGGTTACAGGCCAGATCGACTATGTCAGCAAGTTGATGGATGCCGTTGATAAAGGTGTCGGTTCACTGGTTGATGCCGATATGAATGCAGAATCTGCCCGCCTTGCTTCTTTGCAGGTTCAACAGCAATTGGGCATTCAGGCTTTGTCGATTGCCAACCAGAACAGCCAGAACATCTTGTCGCTGTTCCGTCAATAATGGCAATCATGCTCTTCCGGTTGCAAATGCAACCGGAGTTGCTTTATCAATTTAAAAAGGCCGCGTTAGAAACGCGGCCTTTTTGTATTTGGCCTTATTTTTACGTCTATTTTCGAATAACTGGATATTCTTGAAAAGAATATAACAAGATTTATTGTAAAAACATGAATAAAAACAATAACGTAAAGGTTCAGTAGTTGATCGTGATGGAGGTATTGTTTTTAATTGGAAAATATTATTTACAACCAGCAATATATATAGTATATATAAGTTGTGACAGGTTAGGGGGTGAAGAAAACCTGAAATTCTAATAGGCATGATGCCGCTCTGTCACCCGCTGGATGGCCAGCATGTCCCCGTAAAACTTATATGATCCGAAGGGACAATTATCATGGGTACAAGTCTACTTACTAACCAATCCGCTATGAATGCTTTGCAAACGCTGCGTTCTATTGGTGATAGTATGGATCAAACGCAGCGCCGTGTTTCAACGGGCTTGCGCATTAATGAAGCATCCGACAACACCGCTTATTGGTCAATTTCATCCATGATGAAATCTGACCGTAATGCATTAAGTTCTGTTTCCGATGCGATGGCTTTGGGTAAAAGCCAGATTGATGTTGCTAACGCAACCATTGATAAATCGAAAGAATATCTTGATAACATCCAGAAATCTTTGACCACCGCCTATCAAAAAGGTACGGGCGATGTCAAAAAGATTCAGGCTGATATCAAAGCCAATATGAATGATATTGAATCCGCTGTTTATTCGGCCTCTTTGGCTGAAAAGAACATTCTTGGTAATGGTGGCCAGTCAGTCCGTATTGCCGGTTCCTATCGTCGTGAAGGCACGGCTGTCTATGTTGATATGATTGATGTTGGCGGCGATGAACTCAACTTTGCAACCAAGGGCACTAACGGCACATTCGATTTGACCGGCGGTGTTTTGAAAGATGTTTTTGGCTCGTATGACACCGGCAAAGCGGAGGGTTCCAAGATTTCGGATTTATTAGCAGAGATTAAGTCCAAGAAAGGGGAATTAGACGCTCTTAAACCGTCTGATGCCAATTATGGTGAGAAAAAATCTGCTTATGACACCGCCGTAACAGCCTTAACTGCCCACGCAAACGAAATGACAGTAAAGGATTTTGTTAGCGCTGATTTTAGCGATGTTTCTGCGTCAGGTATGGAGACGATTATCAAAGCCATTCAGAGCAAAGTCACAGGTGCAACGTCTGCTGTTGTTACCGCTGGTGCAACACTTGGTGCTGCGAAAGCTCAGGTTACAGGCCAGATCGACTATGTCAGCAAGTTGATGGATGCCGTTGATAAAGGTGTCGGTTCACTGGTTGATGCCGATATGAATGCAGAATCTGCCCGCCTTGCTTCTTTGCAGGTTCAACAGCAATTGGGCATTCAGGCTTTGTCGATTGCCAACCAGAACAGCCAGAACATCTTGTCGCTGTTCCGCCAATAATGGCAATCACGCTCTTCCGGTTGCGAATGCAACCGGAGTTGCTTCGTTAAATAAAAGGCCGCGTTTCCGACGCGGCCTTTTATATTTGGCCTTATTATTACGTCTATTTTCGAATAATCGGATATTCTTGAAAAGAATATAACAAGATTTATTGCAAAAACATGAATAAAAACAATAACGTAATGGTTAAACTGTTGATCGTTATGGAAATATTTTTTTTAGTTAAAAATATATTTACAACTAAAAATAAATATAGTATATATAAGTTGTGACAGGTTAGGGGGTGAAGAAAACCTGAAAATTCTAATAGGCATGATGCCGCTCTGTCACCCGCTGGATGGCCAGCATGTCCCTGCTAAATTCTAACCCGAAGGGACAATTATCATGGGTACAAGTCTACTTACCAACCAATCCGCTATGAATGCTTTGCAAACTCTGCGTTCTATTGGCGATAATATGGACATAACGCAGCGCCGTGTTTCAACGGGCTTGCGCATTAACGAAGCATCCGACAACACCGCTTATTGGTCAATTTCATCCATGATGAAGTCCGACCGTAATGCATTAAGTTCTGTTTCCGATGCGATGGCTTTGGGTAAAAGCCAGATTGATGTTGCTAACGCAACCATTGATAAATCGAAAGAATATCTTGATAACATCCAGAAAGCTTTGACCACTGCCTACGAAAAAGGTCCAGGCGATGTCAAAAAGCTTCAGGCTGACATCAAAGCCAATATGAATGATATTGAATCCGCTATTTATTCGGCCTCTTTGGCTGAAAAGAACATTCTTGGTAATGGTGGCCAGTCAGTCCGTATTGCCGGTTCCTATCGTCGTGAAGGCACGGCTGTCTATGTCGATATGATTGATGTTGGCGGCGATGAACTCAACTTTGCAACCAAGGGCACTAACGGCACATTCGATTTGACCGGCGGTGTTTTGAAAGATATTTTTGCAAAAGATACAGCTACAGCAGACACTGACAAGATTAGCGCATTAGCCAAAAAACTTTCCGATGCGACTACTACTGATGATAAAGGGACTGCGGAAAGGAATTTGCTTCAAAAAATTGATGCCATGACGGTTAAGGATTTTGTTGAAAATGACTTTTCCAATCTGTCTTCCAAAGGGTTGGAAACAATCTTAAAAGTCATTCAGAGCAAAGTCACAGGTGCAACGTCTGCTGTTGTTACTGCCGGTGCAACACTTGGTGCTGCGAAAGCACAGGTTACAGGCCAGATCGACTATGTCAGCAAGTTGATGGATGCCGTTGATAAAGGTGTCGGTTCACTGGTTGATGCCGATATGAATGCAGAATCTGCCCGCCTTGCTTCCTTGCAGGTTCAACAGCAATTGGGCATTCAGGCTTTGTCGATTGCCAACCAGAACAGCCAGAACATCTTGTCGCTGTTCCGTCAATAATGGCAATCATGCTCTTCCGGTTGCAAATGCAACCGGAGTTGCTCCATTAAATAAAAAGGCCGCGTTTCTAACGCGGCCTTTTTCTTGATTACAATTCTTGTATTCTATTTTTTCTTACACGCTTTTTGCCGGTGGCATAAGCACTGATTGATTATAATTTTAACATTTATTCCGAAATGTAAGATCAAGCCTGTTTTCCGATCTATTCATTGTTAAGCTTCAAAAAACAGGCAGATCGGAAAATGCAGTCAGAATGACAGGCCTGAATTATTGTGCAACATTGACCTGTGTAATCATCGCATCGACACTTTTAAAACTGTAAGGCATAGAAACAGTTTTTTCGACGGGTTGTGGATAGCGTACATTCGTTTTAGGGTCGACATAGTGGGTCAATTTCATTGCTACAGAACAACGAATAACGTCACCACTCGGGCCAATAGTACGCGGATCGGTCAAAGTAATTTTTGCCTTTTGTCCATTATAATAGTCGTCAACTCCAATTTCATAGTTCATCCCAATGACCAATTTGTCGTGAAGAGCATTCAATACGTCTGTTGAACTACAGGTCTTTTTTGAGCCGCCACAGGCAACAAGCGGCAAACACAAAATTGCTGTGAAAAATAAACGGTACATTGATTATCCTTTTTATTTGCAACAATTAGCCATCCCCCGATGAGACAACATTACAGAATATGTTGCGGCATTGTTTACAGTTTTATTGATAGCTGTTTTACACAGGTCAACAAGGTTGACACGTTGTGGGTATCACGTCAATCCGACAGAGACAATAATATTAACCATAAAGCCGTTTTCGAAAAATTGTCGCTTGAGCCTTGCCGGATTGATCACCCTCGCGCAAGCTTCAGCTTTTATTGTGCAAAGTAAAGTTAGGGATATATCAGCTTTTTAAGGCTATATCTTTAACGAAAACCAACGGGTTTTGCCCAATAAATACGGTAAAGATAGATGGATAGAATACTGGCTCTGTTTTCTTCGATTGGCTCGGCTCTTGGCAAATTGGGCGCCAAACGCCTGATTGCGCTAGGTCTGGTCGGAGTTGCATTATTCGGAACGATTCTGTTTTCAAGCTTTTATCTCACCCGCCCGACTTATGAGACACTCTATGTCGGACTAACACGGGATGATGTGAACCGTATGGGCATGGCTTTGGGTGAAGCAGGCATTGCTTTCGACGTTTCTTCTGATGGAACATCCGTTCAGGTGCCGGTTGGACAGGCTGAAAAAGCACGTATGTTTTTGGCTGAAAAAGGTCTGCCGACATCCAACAATGCCGGCTATGAACTTTTTGATAATATGGGTTCGCTTGGCCTTACCTCCTTCATGCAGGAAATTACCCGTCAACGTGCTCTGGAAGGCGAAATTGCTCGCACAATTCAGGCTGTTCAAGGCGTAAAGGCTGCACGTGTCCACATTGTTTTACCCGATAAAGGCTCTTTCCGTCGTGCCAATCAGAAACCTTCTGCTTCGGTCGTTATCCGCACTGATGGCAATTTTGCTACCGAGTCGGCACAATCTATTCGCCAGTTGGTAGCAGCAGCCATTCCGTCCTTGGAAGCAAGTTCGGTTACAGTGCTCGATACCAGTGGCAAGTTGTTGGCTTCAGGCACAGATGCCATGAATGGCGCTCCTGTCATGATGGCATCTCTTGAACGTCAGGTTGCTGCCCAGATTGACGAAAATATTCGCAAACAATTGGCTCCTTACCTCGGCATGGATCACTTCCAGACCAGTGTTCAGGTTGCATTGGATACCGACCGCCGCCAGACGAATGAAACGATTTATAATCCGGATTCGCAGGTTGCTCGTTCGGTCCGCAGTGTTCGCGATCAGGGCGACTCCCAGAACAATCGTAATAACGGCGCTGTCGGTGTTGAACAGAACATTCCGCAAGAAGAAATTGGAGGCGGCTCGGGTGAAAACTCTTCCGATAAAAAGGACCGCCGTGAAGAAACAACCAATTACGAAATCAACTCGAAAACAATTTCTACAGTCAGCGACGGTTTCAACGTCAAGAAGCTTGCTGTTGCCGTTGTTATCGACCGGTCACGCTTGAAACCGAGCGACAAAGAAGCTCCCGCACCGGCCAACTATGTTGATGATCAGGTCAACCGCATTCGTCAAATGGTGGCAACAGCTTCGGGGCTCGATCCTGACCGTGGTGATATAATCAATGTAACGGCTGTCGATTTTGTCGCTAATGATGATGAAAATATGCAACCTGTTGCAACACCGATCTGGCAGTCTATTTCGAAATATACATCGGGTCTGGTCAATGGAGCAGCCCTTGTCATTGCGGTTTTGCTTATCATGTTCTTAGGCGTACGTCCGCTTATGCGGGAAATGCATGGCAATCAGCTTGCTCTTGCCGGCAATAACGAAAGTGCATTGGCAGGCCCCGAGAATATGCCTGCTTTGCCGAATGAGGCTAGCAAAAATGAAGGGTTTGATGGTAATATGATACCGGATGAAGATGGCCTACAAGACTTACGCAGTCGTATGCGTGTTCCGCCGCAAAATCGGCTTGATCAGATGATTTCTATGGATGAAGACCGTTTTGCAAATGTCTTACGTGAATGGGTACAGGAAGATAATAATAAAGGAACGCCCGCACAAGCAGCTTGATAAAGATAGATACTCTGGTGAAAGACGATGAGTGTAATGGATAACAGCGATACAAAAATGGAAAATAAGAAAGCGACTACGCTTTCCCATTTTTTGAGCGACTTTGCGCCACGCCAAATTCCCGACACCGAAGTTGAAGTTTTACCAATGGATGCGGAGGTTCATTTTCACGAGGAAGCAACGGTTGAACAAGCCGATCCGATGGTTGATTTCCATCAGGCTGAAAGCAATCCGGAAGATGATTTTGACGAAGCATCTCTGGTAGCTCAAACCAAAGTCAATGCGGAAGAACTCAGGCAACAAGCAATTGACGAAGCTGTAGAGAAAACCAAGACCGAGCTTGAAACCCGATTTAAGCAGGAAAAAGACGCACTCATACAAGAACATGAAAAGGCTATGAGTGAACTTAAAGACAAGACAATAGCGGAAGTTGCCGCCAATCTTGACGAGAATTTAAAGAACGGCCTTGATAAAATAGTCGAGGATATCAGTAAAGATGTCGCAAAAATTCTGGCTGTCTTTATTGGCGAAAAAATGCATGACGATGCTCTTGCCGATTTTGCCAAACGCATTGCCCGGGAAGCTTTGTCGGCGAAACAACCACTTGTCATTGAAGGCAATAGCGACCTGTTGAAGGCTTTGGAAAAGCGTCCTGATTTTAATAAGACGAAATTTGTTTTAAAGCCGACAGACTCTTCCGATATCCGGCTCGAGCTTGGAGATCAGGTTATTGCGACGCGTCTTGAACCGGTCATGAAAGAATTGAAGGGGCTGGTACAATGAACTCCGACGAGCCCGAAGAACACAATGAAATTATTATAGTCCGTCGCGGTGGACAGGGCGAGGGCGAACACCATGGTGGCGCCTGGGAAGTTGCCTATGCCGATTTTATGACATCGATGATGGCATTCTTTCTGGTTATGTGGCTGATCAATGCTGCGAATGAAGAAACCAAAGCAGCCGTCGCGAGCTATTTCAATCCTATAAAACTGGTTGACCGTCGCACCAATCCGAAAGGCATTCAGGACAATGATGCGGTGGGCGACAATGACCAGAAATCCGGCAATGAAGCCCATGGCGAACCCGGTGCCAAGGAGAGCAGTGAAGACCAATCCAGTGCCGACCAGCAAAAAATGATGAGCGAGCCTTATGAAGAGCTCGACAAGATAGCTCAAAAATCGGCAGCGGAAGGTTCTCAGGGAGACGGGGCAGGAGGAAATGCCGAAGGCGGCTCACAAAAAGGAGCAAGCGAAGGAACAGCTTATCGCGATCCATTTTCACCGGATTACTGGACCAAAAATGCCTCGCATGAAATAGCCGAGACCGATGGAGGTCCAAGTCAGAACTCGGGTGGGCGTGATCCAAATCAACCGAGCCAGCCCGGAGTAGCAATACCGCAACAAGCGGCGAGTGAACCCGCTGTTCCCGGAAATGAAGGTAAGCCGGTACAGGCTGCTCAGGAAAACCAGCAAGCACCAAAAGATCAGTCTTCCAATGAGAACAAGCCTGAAAATGCTGCAAATGCCGAAGCTCAAAAGAACGGTGAGCAATCAACGGAGACAAATAAAAATGGGCAGGCAGGGAAAACAAGCGGAGAGTCGGCACAGGTAGCCGAACCGCAAGTCAATTTCAGCAAGGCCGAAACACCGCAAGAAGCGGCCAAGGATAAATCATTGCCGCAAGTTGTTCGTGAAATTTCGGACGAGTTGAGCAAACTGATCAAGGATACGAAAAGTACACAGCAACCGATGGTTCGGGTTGTCTCGGTCAAGGATGGCGTCGCTATAGAATTGATGGATCAGGCGCATTACGGAATGTTTGCTGTCGGTTCTGCGAAACCGGACAAAAAAGTGGTCGATCTTTTGGCCGGCGTTGCAAAAATTCTGCAAGATAAAAAAGGTGATGTTATTATTGCAGGCCATACAGATTCCCGCCCTTATAGAAATGCCACTTATGACAATTGGCAATTATCAAGTTCGCGCGCCCAAATGGCTTATTACATGCTGGTGCGTGGCGGGCTTGATGAAAAACGTATTCTCCGCGTCGAGGGCTATGCAGATCGGCAATTGAAAAACAAGGCTGATCCTTATGCAGCAGAAAACCGTCGCATAGAAATATTCATGCGCTTGCCACAAGGTGAAACGGAAGGGAAAGGCGACGAAGCCAATACGGATAAGGCAGGTGGCGCGACTAAAGTGGAGAAGAAACAATGACAAATCGTTTCTTTAAAATGATATGTCTTGCCGGTGTGGCATTGCCACTTCTGGCATCGACTCCGCTACAAGCCCAACTTGCCGAATCTTCATTGGGACCGGTTCAACTTATCCGCTCTTTGGAAAGCCTACAAGATGACATTGCCAGCGGACAACCCGGTGCGTTGCAAATGCAACCGCGTGTTCTTGCCAATATCGGACAAAAATTTTTAAACGAGGATCCATCAACCTGGGAAAATGCGCAAAATATTTTTGCAGCATTGACCTATCTGTTTAATGGTGGAAACCCCGATGTTGTGGAAACCATTCTCAAAAATGCACCGGACGGGATTATTCCGAAGAATTATATTGATGGTGCGCGTGCCTATGCCCACCACAAAAAAAATAGATTTCTAAAAGCTTTTGACAATTTGCCGGAAGATGATTCAGAAGTTCCTGCTGCATTGTTACTTTCCATTACTTTAAGCACTGTTGCCGATATGGCCGAGGCGAGTCCGGAAAAAGCATCCGCTCGTCTCAACTGGGTAAGATTGGCAGCACCCGGATCGTTGTTTGAAGAAGCAGCAATACGGCGCCAGATCAAAGTTGCTTCTATGATCGGCGATATCAAGCTTTTACGGCTTCTTACCAGAAATTATGTTACACGTTTCTCGAAATCTCCCTATGCAAATGAATTCTGGCGTGATTTCGCGACAACTTTACCTTTGCTGGATAATCGCCTTGATGATCAACAATTAAGCGAGTTTATCAACTTTGCTCCCAAAACAATCCAGTTGGTTATCTATTTGAAGATTAGCCGTACCGCCTTGATAGATGCGCGTATGGCACGAGCCCATTTTGGAGCTGAAAAGGCACTTGATATCGCCCATAGCCTGAATGTCTCGGACGCGTCGGCGCGCCTTTATTATGCAGCAAGTTCGGTAGGTTCGACAGCAGCAGAAGATGCCGGAGCAATGTTGAAAACAATTTCCGTGAACGAATTGCCGGAAAAAGACCGGCCATTGCTGATGGCTGCACAGGCTGTAGCAAAAGGTGTTGTCCTTGATACAAGCGTTTTGCCAAAGCAAACCGATAATGATGAAGAAGATGACGATCAATCGGCACTGAAAGAAGCGGTGGGCGTGCCTGTTGATCAGGTCGGTACGAAAACAAATGAGCCTTTACCGACACCAACAAATACCGCTTCGGGGCAAAAAGACGAACAAAAGACTTCGAGCGAAATTGATCAATTTATGCAGCAGACACAAAAGAAAATAGATGATGTAGACAAATTATTGGAGAAAAAATGATGGTAATATCGGGGGAATTTACGAGCATTAATACAAGCTTCAATCAAATCAGGACTGATAATAAAAAGTCCCAGCAAACCCCACAGCCGTCACAAGAAAGCTTTAGTGATGTTTTGAATAAGGCTGGAGACAATCGCAGGTCCGGTTCTTCAAGAGAAGCAGACCGCCAATCGGCAAAATCGAATTCGGATAAAGCCTTTGCGGATAAATCTGCAAATGACAAGATCGCGAATGACAAGTCTGCAAATGACAAGTTCGCTGCTTCAAGAGAAGCCGACCGTCAATCGGCAAAGTCAAGTTCGGATAAAGCCTTTGCGGACAAGTCTGCAAATGACAAGATTGCAAACGACAAGATTGCAAATGATAAAGCCGCAAATGATAAGGCTGCTGTTGACAAAGCTCTAAACAATAAAACGCATTCTGACCAATCTGCGCAAACGGGCGCTTCTGACAAAAGAAATAATGTCGTTGATGAAGGCGGCAAGAATAAAGAAAATGCCAAGCCCTCCGTCTCTGATGGTCATGACGAGTTGAATGACCAGTCAGCTTCATCGGTTCATGACATTCTCGAACAACTGGATACGCATAAAAATCAGGCGTCAAACGAAAAAAATGGTGTCAAATCCGGTTCGACAGAAGGGGCAGACGACGATCTGGCTTTGACAGTCGGGACAGGCTCCCCGAATAAACCGCATTCGCTCAAGTCGAAGGATGACAAAACAGTCGATGCCGACGGTGACAAAGATGGCAACGAAAATAGTGTCAAAGTGGCATTCGGCCCGTTACCGACATTGAATCATTCTGCCGTCAATCCGGATAATAGTGTCAAAAACGGTGACTCTTTGAATGGTGATAAAAACAATGACGGCAAGCATCAGATAGATGCCAATATAGGGATTGCAGATTCTTCCGATAAGGTTGGCGATTCTGCTTCGAAAAATACTCGCGACGCTTCGGCTCCGGCTTTAGAAACGAACGAAACTGTTAAAGCTAATGCCGCAATAGAGACCGGTGTCCTTGCAACTGCGGGAACTGGTAAAGTAGCTGGTGCACATAATAAAAATGCCGAACCGTCCGATAAAAACACCGTTTCGGTGGCAGATGATGATTTGGTAGGCAAATCCGGTTTTACGTTGGAAGATGAAACCGCATCACTTGGCGATAAGAATGCCGACGACTTCAAAACCACTGATGACAAGTCCAATAATACTGTATCGGGTCGCAAACAAAATAACGCCAAACGCACGCAAGACATTGCAAGCCAGTTATCCAATAATTCGCAACAATTAAATTTCGACGACGCGGCAGATAAAATACAGGCCGGTCAAACATTGAATATCGGAGATAAAATCGCAACCAACACTGCGAGAGCCGAAAACCAGAATGTACTCGGCCGTATTGCCGACGTTGAAGTCACAGAAAACAAACAGGTCGGGGATATGCGTGTATTGCGCATAAAGTTGAATCCTGAAAATCTTGGTATGGTCGAAGCAAGGTTGCGCAAAACCAATGATGGTCTCCAGATTGAAATTCATGCCGAACGTCAGGAAACGGCGCGCCTCCTTGCAGCCGATAATCATGCTCTGCATAAAGCTCTGGAAAAGTCCGGGGTCAGTGATAATGGACAGCTCTCAATCATGATTGTTGATAAAAGTTCACAAACTGTCCAACAAGGGCAATCAGCCAATTCCGGCCAGTCCAACTCTCAGGATAATAGTGGACAGAATTTTAATGGTCAGCGGCAGTCTGCAGGTCAGCAAGGTCAAGGTGGGCATAATGCTTCAAGGCAAACATTTAGCGAGTTTCCTTTCACTGACACGCCTTTGCACGAAGAAGATGTACGTGTCGAAAATACTCGTCGCGATCCTCGCCGTCTGGTGGTCTAGTCTGACAGTTGTTTTTGAGGCTTCTGCAGGCAATGCCTGCGAAGGAGAAATGATTGAAGCATCCAAACGTTACGATATTCCGCTTGGTATATTGTATGCTGTTGGATTGACTGAAACAGGCAACAAAGACTCACTCCAGCCTTATGCGCTCAATATTGATGGAAAGGCGGTATTTGCACAAAGTGAGTCGCAGGCGCTGAAGATTTTTTACGAGGCAAAACGTCGCGGAGCGAAACTCATCGACGTGGGTTGCATGCAAATTAACCACTATTATCACGGAGAGCGTTTTCCATCTGTGGCAGCAATGTTCCAGCCACATCTCAACGTCGATTATGCCGCGCGTTTCCTTAAAGAACTGAAGGAACGGGAAGGTAGCTGGACCATGGCAGTGGCACGTTACCATGCCGGCCCGAATAATAATCCGGCACAAAAACGATATGTCTGTCAGGTCATCGCCAATATGATCGCTTCCGGGTTCGGTAAATGGACGCAAGCTTCGCGCCAGTTTTGTCGTGGAGAACTGTAGGTGACGTTTTAATAAGCATGGTTAAATTTTATAGTTAACGTGCCTGCATGTGACTAACTGTTTGAAAATCAATGATTTTCATACGAAAAATGACGGTTTGAAATAAGAATTTATTAAAAAAATCGTCTATTTTTGGGAAAGTATGGCGGATTCTTGGCAGAAAAAGTTAAAAACAACTTGTAATTTCTGCCGCGAAAGATATCTTAAAGAAAAGTCCTCATTAAGGATAAGTTCTTGAGTTTTAGGACTTAGTGAGGAAGTTCATAGGAATAGGAACATGATAATAGTTGTAGACGAACGCAAGCTGGTGACTGATGGTTATTCTGCCTTGTTCGCACGGGAAGGGATCTCGGCAACAGGTTTATCATCTGCCGATTTTGATGATTGGGTAGAAACCGCCCCGAAATCGGAAATGTCAGCAGTCGAAGCGATTCTTCTTGGTGATTGCAAAGACCGCATCGAGCTGCCAAAGAAAATTCGCGCTCATTGTGATGCTCCTGTATTGGCCGTCACAGAAACCAATTCGCTTGAACAGACACTGGCACTGTTTCAGGCCGGAATTGACGATGTATTGCGCAAACCTATTCATGTTCGTGAAATATTGGCTCGTGTTGCAGCAATACGCCGTCGCATGGGGGGCGAAATCCGCCAATCGGATGCTGCCGTTGTTCTTGGGCCGATCAGCGTGTTCAATGACGGTCGTGACCCGAAAATCAATGGGGTCGATTTTGTTCTTCCCCGTCGCGAACGTCGCATTCTTGAATATCTTGTAGCCAATCATGGCCGTCGTGTTAACAAAACACAGATTTTCAATGCGATATATGGCGTGTTTGATGCTGAAGTAGAAGAAAATGTCGTTGAAAGTCACATCAGCAAATTGCGTAAAAAACTGAAAGCCAAACTTGGAACCGATGTTATTGATTCAAAACGGTTCCTCGGTTATAGCTTGAATATTGATTAATCATTTCGTAACTCCATACGATCTCTTGAAGCCTGCATTTTTTGCAGGCTTTTTTTTATCTTTTGAAAACAGTTTTTTTTGAAAAATACCGGATTTATCTTCACTCTTGGAAAGGTTTTTATCTCAATTTTTGCGTTTATATTGCCTTGATCAAAATCCGGTCGGGAAAGTTTCGAAGCCAATTTTACGCACATATGTAAGCAATCAAACCGACATATATTTGTTATTTTTACTTCTGCCTTTAAAGCTAAGTCCGTAAATATGTTTTGGAAAAAACAGTTTTGAATGCTGTCAACTGTCTTCTTGGGTGACCATTTTTCCTTTGTAAACTGTGACAACGCCAGCTTCGCACAAGGAAGCGCCTCTATGGTGCAACTATGGTTCTCAACTCAAGGAGATAACAATGGGTATTTACGGTATGATGCGTACCGGCGTTGCAGGAATGAACGCACAGGCAAACAGACTTACAGGCGTTGCAGATAACGTCGCTAACGTTAGTACGGCAGGTTACAAGCGGACGGATACCCAGTTTTCCGATCTGGTTATGCCATCAACGCGTAACGCTTATCAGTCCGGTGGTGTCACGACAACTGTTCGCCATGATATTTCAATGCAGGGTGCAGGGCGCGGAACGGGAAAGCCGGGCGACATTATGCTTGAAGGCAACGGCTTTTTCCGTGTGCAAGATGAAGCCGGAACCGAATATCTGACCCGTGCCGGTTCTTTCCAGAGAAACGGTCAAGGTTATCTACAAAATGCAGCAGGATTTTATCTGCTGGATGAAACCGGCAAACGCGTCATAATTAAAGGTGGCGCGGGTGAATTGATGCAAGGTAAAGTGACCGAGAATATCAACCTTACCGCCAACCTACAGGCTGATAAAAAAGCTATCAAAAGAACAGGTAATGATAAGGTAGATTTTGATATTAAAAATGAAAAATCTTATCATTTTAAAAAATCTAAAACAATTTATGATGAACAAGGTACAGCTGTTGATGTTGATTTTTATTTTACAAAAACAGATGATAACACATGGGAAATAAAAACCTATGTTGGAGATCAAAATATAGCCTTGGCAACTAAAGATCAAGACGGGAAAACAATATTAAAACCAGACACAAACCCGGATGATAAAATTCCGAACACTGTGATAACTGGCCTTAAATTTGATAAAGAAGGAAATCTGGCAGGCCTTGTTGACTCCGATGGTAATACCCTTGTTGGCGCCGACGGTAAGCCCGATCTCAACATAAAAATTGGTCTTGACGTTCCTAATGTTAACAAAGAGGCAGGTACTAATAAGGTAACAACTTTTTCTACAATGGTTAATCTTTATAATCCGGATAAAGATGGGAAAACAAGTCTGACACAGATTGGTGCCAACTTCACATTCGATGCGGAAGCTGACGGTTATGCACCAGGTACCTATAAAGGTTTCAGTTTTGGAACAAACGGCGAAATACAGGTCAGCTATAGTAACAGTCAGATAAGAACAATCGGCACCGTTGGCCTTTCCACAGTGACAGCGCCTGACTCACTTGTTCCTCTTACCGGAACAGTGTTCCAGGCAGTACCCGAAGCTGGTGGTCAGACATTCGGACATCCGGGTGAAGGTACATTCGGCGTTTTGAGAAGCGGTATGTTGGAAGAGTCAAACGCCGATATCGGCGATGAATTGACAGACATGATCGAAGCACAGCGCAATTATACTGCGAACTCGAAAGTGTTCCAGACGGGTTCGGAAGTAATGGATGTTATTGTCAATTTGAAACGATAGGACTAACCTTACTTGAAACCGGCTCAACTGCCGATTACATGAGATAAAAGAAGGCTAAAATGACACTAGGTACAGCACTTTCTACAGCAAGAAATTCACTCAAGACATCGTCTGGACAGATGAGTGTTGTATCCCAGAATATTGGTAGTGCGCGTGACACAAACTATACTCATCGCACTACCCATGTCCTATCTGGCGCCAATGGCATGGTGAGTTCCAAGCTTATTCGGGATGACAATCCCGAACTTCTTGGAAACTACCTTCTCAAGTCGAGTCAATCGGCAGCGGCTGCGGCTATAAATGACGGTGCAACACAGCTCTCGAACATCTATGGTACAAACGACTTTGAAAATTCTCCGTCTCGTTTGCTTGATGATTTCAAAAAAGCTTTGCAGTTCTACGCCAATAATCCAAGCCAAAGAACAGCCGGTGATGCTGCCATTGACAAGGCAAAAGATCTTGCCAACAGTTTGAATGCCGGTTCCAAGGCAATTGATAAATTACGTACCGATACAGATAGCGAGATCAAGGATTCTGTTGATCACATCAATGATCTTTTAAAGCAATTTCAGCAAGTTGAAAAAGAAATTGTCAATGAAAAAGGGTCGGGGCGCGATGGCTATGCCTATATGGATCAACGTGATGCAATTCTTAAGGAATTGTCTCAGGAAATTGGTATAACCACTGTTACTCATCCCGACGGGACAATGTCGATCTACGGGATGGATGACAGCACGCTTTATGACAAGGTACCGCGTCAGGTTTCATATTCTCCAAGCGCACCATTAGTGGCAGGAAAAGCGGGTAACCCTGTCCTTGTTGATGGCGTTCCTCTTTCGCATGATGCTTTCAATTCTCCTAATGGTTCTGGCAAGCTTGGCGGTTTGCTGAAAGTTCGTGATGAAATTGCTCCGCAATACCAAAAACAACTTGATGAAATAGCAAATGCGCTGACCGATATTTTTAAAGGGCCTCCCGCTCTATTCGAGGGAGGTGACGAAACTAACGTTACCGGAACGGCGGGTAGAATTAGCGTTAATCCGGAATTTGATAGTAATACGGTTGATGGTGGTCCGGAAAAGCTCGGTAAAGATCTTCAGAAACTGGTCGACAATTTGGATAAGCCCCGTAATTTCGCTAAAGATACAGGGCTTGATAGTACTCAAAGCATCGCGTCTTACACCAAGCAATCTTTGTCATGGATGGAAGGCGTACGCAAGTCCGCAACTTCGGATAACGAATATAAAAGCACAATGTTCAGCCGTGCGGGCGAAGCTTTATCTAATGAAACCGGTGTAAATACTGATGATGAAATGGCTCTTATGCTTCAATTAGAGCAGACTTATTCAGCAACTGCGCGTATAATAACGACAGTCGGCAAAATGTTGGATGACTTGATGAGTGCGGTAAGATAGGTGTGAAATGAAAATTAACCCGATTTCTACTTATGTATTGAATAATTCACAACGCTCGATTGTCTCGCAAGCGCAGTCAGAACTTGATGAAGCAAGCTATGAGGCCGCAACACAACGGATCAGGGATCCCGGCTTGAAACTTGGTCGTCAGACGGGTCGTTTTGTTGAAAATGAAAATCAGATTTCAACATTGCAAGGTTTGAAAGATAGCAACAATTTGGCAGCGCAGCGTATGGCTTCGGCACAAACGGCACTGCAAAGTCTAGTGGAAGCAAGCAGCAAGGATAAACCCGGTGGCAGCCTTATACAGTTTAATAAAGCGCTGATGGGCGATAATGTTGCTGCAACTCCGGCAACCATGCAATCTGCTGCACAAACAGCCCTCGACTCCTTCGTCTCGGCAATGAATACGAGCTATAATGGTGAATATGTCTTCGGCGGCACCAATACCAGTCAGCCACCGTTCGACTATTATAAGGCGGGGAGCAATACGGGAACCAGCAAAATTGTGCAAGATACGTTCAGAGATTATTTCGGCTTTAATGTGGATGACCCACAGGTGGCCAATATTTCTGCCGATGACATGAAATCTTTCATTGATGGACCATTCAGCAAACTTTTTGATGATCCGAGTTGGAATACAAATTTTTCACGTGCCCAAGACGGTGAAGTCGCGAGGCGCATTTCGCCCAGCGGTGAAAATGCCGATATTTCGGCAAGCGCCAATGATGCGGGCTTCCGTCAGGCCATGAAAAATATGATTCTTGTGGCGGAATTCGGTAATATCGGGTTATCCTCGAACGCTCAGGGGGCAATTGCCGATCGCGCACGGGCTTCTTCGGATAACAAATCGACGGGTAGTGCTATTAACGAGATTATTACGTCGGCGTCCAATCTTGGTAATTCGCAAAGTCGCGTCACCAATGCCACTAATCATATTAATGCACAGCTCAGTATTTTGAACCAGACACGCAATGACATGATTGGTGCTGATCCGGCCGAAGCAAGTGCGAAGATGATCCAGCTTCAGAACGTATTACAAATTTCATATACTATGACAGCTCGTATCAGTAAGATGACATTGGCCAATTATATTTAAATTAATCCTTTTGGGTTAAATAATACGGATATGATATCTGGGGAATTTTGATGTATCAGATGCGGTACGAAGATGTAATGGAAGACGATCAGATGGGTGCTCGCGAACGCGAGAGTATTTTGTTCGATCGTTGTATAAAAATGCTGCGGGCTGCCCAGAAGGCCGGGCCAAGCACGCGCGAGACATATGAAGCGGTAGCATTCACACGTAAATTATGGATTATTTTAATTGAAGACTTGGGACTGGCGGAAAATGCACTGCCGACAGAACTGAAGGCGTCTCTGATTTCTATCGGTTTCTTTATTTTGAAAGAAATCCAGAGATTGGAGAATGGGGAAACAGCAGACTTTGATGCTTTGGTGGAAATCTCTGAATCCATCAGAGATGGTCTTGCTACAAATCCGGAGAAAAGTGAAAATGACTGATAAGACGATGCATATAACATTACGGCCAAATGAAAAGTTTTACCTGAACGGCGCTGTGTTACGCCCCGATCGTAAGGTAACTTTGGAGCTCTTGAATGATGCGACCTTTCTTCTTGAAGCTCATGTAATGCAAGCTGAAGATACAAATACACCGCTAAAGCAGCTTTATTTCACTGCACAGGTGATGCTGATTGATCCTGATACAGCCGACAAGACAGTAATGATTTTCATTGAAATGCTTGGCAAAATGCTCCGCACTTACAATGATCCGATCATTCTGGAAGGTCTGCGCAAATGCATTGATTTGACCGAACAAGATAAGATTTTTGACGTTTTGAAAGTCATTCGCGGATTGTTCGATAGAGAAGCAACCATAATGGGCAAAAAGCCTGCGGTTGAAAAGGAACAAAAAACCGCCTGATGTTAGGAGAAAGTTCATGACCATAAGTGCTGTAGACAACAATACATCAAGCCTTATGAAATATACTCCGGCAACCAATTCGGCTGCCGGAAAGCCCGCCGCAGCAACATCCAATTTTGCTTCAGAAACGCAAGCTGCGTCGGACAAAGATAACACGTCGACGACAAATACAAATGCTTCGACAACATCAACAACGTCTTCAACTTCCGGTACGGGTAGTACAACTTCTTCCGGGGATACCACTGGAAGCACCAGTACAACTGGTAAGACGTCGACTGCAGATTATAATACTTTTATCAAGTTGCTTATTGCCCAGATGAAAAATCAGGATCCGACCAAACCAATGGATTCGACCGAATTTGTTTCACAATTGGCAAGTTTTTCAGCTGTCGAGCAGCAAACGCAGACAAATACCAAACTTGATACAATGGCACAATCGCTCAAGAACATTATGGTTGATGGGCCAATTTCCCGTGCGGAAGGTTATGTTGGCAAATATCTTTCGTTTACAGACGAAAAAGGTGCTGTAACTGCTGGTACCGTCCAGTCGGTTACAATTTATAGCGATGGTTTGATCGCTAAACTTGATAATGGAAAAGACTTGCTTATCGGGCCCGGCGTTACAGTCATGAATAGTCAACCGAAACAAGCTTGAGTTTTGTTGCGGGAGCTTGAGAATGAATGAAGCCGATGCCGTCGATATGGTAACTGCTGCGATTTGGACCGTTTTGGTAGCAAGCGGTCCGGCCGTTGGCGCTGCTATGGCAATAGGCATTGTCATTGCTCTTTTTCAAGCTCTTACCCAGATACAGGAAATGACATTGACATTTATTCCAAAAATAGTTGTCATTTTCGTTGTCCTCGCATTGACCGCTTCTTTTGTCGGAGGGCAAATTTATTCTTTCACCCAATTGGTTTACGGGCGAATTGAATCGAGCTTTTAAAAAGTGAACGGCATTGATAGCAAGAATTAGCTATTGATGTCATGTAATAAGCCTCGACAAAAAACCACATAGAAAAGTAAAACCAAATAAACCTGTCACTTATTGTGTTTTCTGCTCAACAGCGCTTCGGGCTGGCATTTTACGGGCTTAAACGCGAATGCAGTCGCGTTTTTCTTTCATAAGTTATTTTATATGCTGCCAAAGGCTGTTGGTTGGCCTGAACAATAAAAGCCCCAATTGATGCGCCGTAAAATCGAAATTGGTAGAAGCTACTTTTGCTGGTGTGTCTAAAGGCAAAAGACAACGGTAGAGGAGGTGAAACAAATCTTCTCTTCGGGCCGTTGAAACGCAATGGAATAGCCTTCAGCCTTTTCTATCCCGAATGACTGGACTGAAACGTTTTTGCGATGATTGTCCGGTCAATCAAAACCCGTTCTTCAATCAGATTTCATTCTGTTTTATAGGGCAAACTTTGCCACTTTGGATGAATTCGTTGTTTGCGTATACTTTCACGGGGCTATTGATCACTCGGAATTTTGCTCATCAACACAATCACATCAAAGAAAGTGGGTTGGTAACCGGTAAAACGGCATATGTGCCGCTTTAATGGCAATTCTGAAGAGCATTTGCATTTCTATCTCGAAGACTGTGAATGGCGCTTCAATGACGGGGCAACTGACAAACCTATAAAAACATTGTCAGCAGGGGTAAAATGGTTATCTTTCACCCTTATTCATGTTCTCCTCAACACAATTACATAAAAAAATGGAAATAGCTGTAGAGCTATTTCCACACGTATTCGATTGATTTATCACCACTTCAATCAGGAAGATCAAATATCTTCCTTCTCGTTGGGTGTCGAGACATTTGTGTCCCGTTGAATATTTTCCCGCGAGCCAATATCCGTATCCCCCACCGGCATAGTTGTAGCCTTCCCGGTCTTTATGGAGGAAGTTTCATTATGTGTCTTGTCAGCTTTGGCGGCATCAACTTTTTTATCAGTGTGCTTACCGTCAGAAGGCAAGGGCGGCAAATCGGAATTTGTCTTTGCTGCTGTTTTAGGACTGCTCTTGGTTACATTGTCGGTATTGACGGAATCTGAACTGCGAGCATTGATACCATCAGCATTTTCAGCATCAGAAGAACCATCCGACAAAGTAATTTTATCAGTAAAATGGTCTGAAACTTTCAAAGTTTCATTATCAATTCCGTTGACTTTCTCATGCAGATCCAAGCCATTATTATTATCCGCTTTTCCATCAACACTATTATCAGACCGTCCTTGGACAGCTTCAAAGAGCTTTTCCATTTCAGCGCGTGCTTCATCAAGATTTTTCTGATGAAAAGCCTCTTCAGAAGCAGTTTGTTGCTCTTTTATAAGCTCTGTAATGTGAGCCATTATTTCTGCGACGCTTGCAGATATCGGATAATGCGGCCTCGGTTCTACAATAGGTACTTGTTCGACAACCGAGTCGGTCCTAGCCGTCTCATTAGAAGGCGTCGCTACTCGCACTGTCGTCAACGAACGGGCGCCAGATGTAGCATCAACCGGTTGCATAATTACTCTCCAAAACTCTTAACAAGCCCCAATCTTCATGATTTTCCTTGTTATGTTTCGAGCTCCTCATAAGCCTTAATGGCATAGTATTCTATTTATCCGGAAAATGCAACAATTCTCGTTATTTTTTGATTTGTCAAACGAAATATAAAGAAGCAGATACACCTTTTAAACAGTTTTGTTTCATATTTTTTGTTAGAACAGATCTGCTATTAACAATGTTCTTTCCCTTCCGAAGCTTAAAAATTTTATTTAAAAACCGGATATGAAAATATAAAACATCTTTTTAATCAGATAATTAAGAAAATATATTATATATAAGAATCGACAGAAAATTGGAAATTACGCTCAAGAAGTATTTTTTTAAATTGTATGAGCAAATGGTTTAATCAAACAATTTTATTGAAAAAATTGATTATCCCATTCGTTCAGAAGCATAACTTCCCGGTGTAGCCGGAAACACGACGGTCCGGTTATCGTTGATAAAAACACGATGATGAATATGGGCATGGATAGCACGTGCGAGAACCTGTGCTTCAACATCCCGCCCCAGAGCAACATAATCGTCAGCATTTTGAGCATGTGTCACGCGCACGATATCCTGCTCTATAATTGGTCCTTCATCAAGATCGGCAGTTACGTAATGGGCTGTTGCTCCGATAATCTTCACGCCGCGCTGGAAAGCCTGCTTATAAGGATTTGCCCCTTTGAAACTGGGCAAAAAGGAATGATGAATATTGATAATTTGTCCCGGCATTTCTTTACAAAGCCGATCCGACAAGATTTGCATATAGCGGGCCAAGACAACAAGTTCTGTTCCTGTCTCCGAGATAATTTCGAATAATCTATCTTCGGATTCTTGCTTCCGGTCTTTGTGGACAGGGATATGGTAAAATGGCAGATCGTTATTAACGACCAATTTTTGATAGTCCAAATGGTTGGAGACGACCCCGACGATATCAATTGGCAAAGCACCTATTCGCCAGCGATAGAGTAAATCGTTGAGACAATGACCGAATTTCGACACCATGACGAGAACCTTCATGTGATCTCGCGTATCAAAAAAATTGGCTTTCATAGAAAATTCTTGGGCAATCGGACGAAATGCGTCTTCAAGATCATGAATAGCTTTTCCGCCTTCACTGTCAAAACCGATACGACAGAAAAATTTTTTAGAAATCGGGTCGTCGAACTGCGAACTATTGACAATATTGCATGTATTTTTTGCTAAAAATGTTGAAATTGCAGCAATAATTCCTCTTTTTGCAGGGCATATGACGGTTAAAACGAAACTAGACATGGTCATTCAGAAAACTGTCCTATCGGTCAAATTGAGGTTATTCATAGCGCTTGTCTATTGATATCAAGTTCGCTCAAAGGACTGTTTAAGCAAATATTATGAACATAAAGTTATTTTCTCTTCTTGAAACCGAGGCTTAATATTCTTTTCTGAAAAATTCCGATATACACATATTCCACTTTATAAACATAGCAATTTTCCGCATCCGGTTATAAAATGCGACGGGTTTTGTGAAGAAACAAAATCGGTTTCATCAACTCTATTTGGCATGATCTAAAGTGTTATCGAATAAAAAACCGGGGTGGTTTGTAGCTATTGTCGGGCCGAGTGGCGCAGGAAAAGACACAATTATAAACGCCGTTCATCAGGCTCTCAAAAATAATCCGGAATTTCTTTTTGTTCGCCGGACGATTACGCGAAAGGCGGGCATAAACAGCTTTGACGGTCATGATGAAACATCACAAAACATTGGAAATGAAGATAATATAGGCGTTTCGCTCGAGAAGTTTTTAGAGCTTTCTGAAAAAGCTTCATTTTCGTTACAATGGTTTGCCCATGGTATCCATTATGCTTTACCGATCGGTATTGTAGACGAGGTTCATAAAGGAAAAATTGTCATTGCCAATATCTCACGCGCAGAGCTCGAGCACGCAAAAGAGTTGTTTGGAAAAGTTTTTGTCATTGAAATCAATGCGCCAATCGGGATTTTGAAGGAACGGCTCATAAATCGCAAAAGAGAAAAAATAACCGATATTGAGGAACGCCTCGAAAGAGCAAATATTCCTATCCATTTGCCTAAAGGGGCAAAATATTGTTATATTGATAACTCGGGAAATATAAATTCTGCTGTCGGTAAAGTTCTATCTATTCTTCATAAATTATCATCAGAAAACCTGTCTTTACAAGATCATTAAACGTATTACATATAAAACCTTTAAGAAAATTTTATAAAAAAAGAATACGATAAAATAAAACAGGAAGTTTATTAAAACCGAAGCGGTTGAAAAATTAAAAGCGCAATGTGGCTTTTACCGGTGGAGACAAATGCCGCTCCAAGAAACAGCGGCCAAATAATATCTTATACGACCGACAAAAAGTGATCGAAATTGCCTGTCGGGATTGAACTGTCATGAACAGATTTTTTTAAATCTTTATATTTTTAAATAAAACGTGGCTATCGTCATTATAGAAAACAAATGGCATAGAAAATAATTGCCGGAATGCCGGACGATTGGCGAGTGAATCATTGCGTCTCACATAAGGGATGCAGCGATAAATCAGGAGCGGGAGGTTAGCAATAAACCTCCATCTCTTTTGTTTCCGCTATATTGTTAATGAAGGTCAACCGGTCATTCCGGTTCACCGTCATCAGGCTCGCTGGTGAAAAGATTTTCCCCGACGACATCTCTATCCTCGTCACTTAACGGGTTTTCAATGTCTTCGGCTTTCTTGTTACGAGGACGAAACACACCATTATCGTCACCTGTAACATCATCAAAAATATCGACAGTATCGACAGGACCGTTTTTTTCATCATCTTGCTCATCGATTTTTTCGACGTCGACGACTTTTACGTGTTTGCTTTTATCATCTTGGGTCATCATAAGTTTCCTGTATTCATTAGATTGATTAAATGTGTGATCAAATTGAACAGACTGCAAGACTAGATCATTTTTTTATCATTCGAGTAAAATGGGGCAATTATAAAATGCGACAACTCACCCGATATTGCGCGAGTAACAGTCTCGTGCTTCCTGCTTGTTTCGTCCGTTTTGTTGATATTTCGGGTTTGAGAGTCAGGAATGCCTGTTTTGTGGAAAAATAACAACAATTTAGCGGGCAGTCTCAAGCTCCGGGGCATGGTGAAAAAGCCTTGAACGGTAGCTCTGCAAAGTTTCATAAGGGAACTCTGTCATAGTGAGTGGATAGGACAATATTTTCTGTAAAAATTTCAGTTATAGATAATGACGAATGATCATACGGAAAAAAGAGGAATATTTGCCGCTTAATCCGCATACAAACGCAAAAACCGGCTGATAGCCCGAAATCTTTCAAAAAACATGAGTCTTTTAAAAAAATAACTTTATGGCTCGCCATTAAATCAATCGGTCAGAGCAGTCACAAAAGCTTGGCAAAGTGGTTCGACAATTCGAACAAGAGGTAAATGAGCGACATAAGAAATTGTCTAACCCACGATAAAAAAGTGTCTAACTTTTTCATCTCAAAAAAATCGGAAAACAAATTATATAATATTTTCAATGAGATATATTGGCTGGGGAACCTGGATTCGAACCAGGACTGACGGAGTCAGAGTCCGCAGTTCTACCGTTAAACTATTCCCCAGCATTTCTGCTTCAAGCGAGAACAGCATGGCTTTTAGCATATTCGTTTCAAGATACAAGCCTAAACTTGAGAAAATAATTTTTGGCTGCACAGTCCGGTTTGTGATCGGAATTTAAACAGAACGAACTTCGGCGTGTGACGAATTTTTTTGAGCTCTCCCGAAAGATTTGGCGATTTTTCAGGTAAGTTACTCAAAAAAATGAAGAAGCACGGTTCCAGCTATTGGTAAAAACGGGCAACGCTGTTACATTAGAAACAACGAAAGATAATGAAGTGTCCATTGCGAGGAAATTTCCCCATGGCTCTTTTAAGGAAAGAAGATGATGACTCCGTTGATCGACAACCCCAAAGGGTCGGAGCGGGGAAAGCTTGGCGTAACTGATGCAAAAGGTTTGCACGAACGCCCGAAAAGGCACGAAAATGGTGGTAACGAACCGCCTTTAACAGAGTCTTTTGCTGTTCCCCCGTTTAAGAAAAAGCGCGCAAAACGGCGCCAGAAAGGAAAGCTGCGCGTTTTGCCTGAAGGCACATCGGAGAGTGGACCGGAAAAAAACAAACATACCAAAAAACGTTCACGCAAAACGCCGATACTTACCAAACCTCGTGATAACGACACTGTTCTGAAGAGTGCGCATTCAGGTGCTTCCAAGGAAGAGACGAAAAAACACCATAATTCGGCTCGTCCACCTGCGCAAAGGACACCGCTTTACGCAGCACTTGATCTTGGAACGAATAATTGCCGTTTATTGATAGCTGCCCCTACGAAACCCGGCCATTTTCATGTTGTTGATGCATTTTCACGGATTGTACGTTTGGGGGAGGGGCTTTCACGTACCGGTCGTCTCAACGAGAATGCAATGGAACGCGCCATAGAAGCGCTCAAAGTCTGTCGCTCGAAACTTGATCAAAGAACGATCAAACGTTGTCGGCTCATTGCAACCGAAGCATGTCGCGCGGCCGAAAATGGCCAACGGTTCATTGAGCGGGTAGCCCGAGAAACCGGAATCAATCTTGAAATCATCGATCGGGAAACCGAAGCACGTCTTGCTGTTGCCGGATGCGGTACTTTGGTTGAAGCGGATACTGATGCCATTGTGGTTTTTGATATTGGTGGCGGTTCATCCGAAATTGTGTTGATTGACCGCTCGAAGAAACGGTCCCCACGTCTGGCAGAACATATCATTGCCTGGACATCGTTGCCCGTTGGCGTCATTACTTTGGCCGAGCGTTTTGGCGGTGAAAACGTTACGAGAAACGATTTCGAAAATATGAAGAATTATGTCCGCCATTTGCTCATGGGATTTAAAGGCCGTGACAAATTGGGTGCCTTGGCAAAAAGTCCGCATTTTCATTTGTTGGGTACGTCAGGTACAGTAACCACTCTCGCAGGCATACATCTGGAACTGGCAAAATATGACCGCCGCCTCATCGACGGTATTTGGCTCAATAATGACGATGTTGAACGTATGACCAAACGTTTACTTTCATGGAATTTGGCAGAACGGATTGCCAATCCCTGTATCGGGCACGATAGGGCCGATCTGGTGCTCGCCGGTTGTGCCATTCTTGATGTGATCAGAGAAGAATGGCCATCCGAACGTTTACGCGTTGCCGACCGTGGCTTGCGTGAAGGAATATTGACAGAATTGATGTCACGTGATGGAGCATGGAGAAAACGCCGTCATATCAATGATCGTTTCCACTTGCGGAAAAATCGTGAAAGTGAGCGCCTATGACAACGAAAAAAACTGGAACACATGCAGGCGGAAGAGGCGGCGCCGGTACACATGAACTCCACACAAGGGTAAAAAAGAAAGCCGGAACAATCAAGGCGTCATCGCGCAGATGGCTTGAGCGTCATCTCAACGACCCTTATGTGCATCAGTCAAAAATAGACGGCTACCGTTCCCGTGCAGCCTATAAACTTATCGAAATCAATGAACGCTATCATCTCTTAAAAAAAGGACAAAAGATTATCGATCTAGGTGCAGCCCCCGGTGGCTGGTGTCAGGTAGCAGCAAAAATTGTCGGCTCGACGAATGATCATCCGTCTGTCGTTGGCATTGATTATCTTCACATGGACCCTTTACCGGGTGTTACAATGCTGGAAATGGATTTTCTTGATGATGATGCGCCTCAAAAACTTATGGATGCATTAGGCGCAAAACCCGATCTCGTAATTTCAGACATGGCAGCACCAACAATCGGTCATAAGCAAACCGATCATATCAGAACCATCCACCTTTGTGAGGTGGCTGCCGATTTTGCTGTGTCGGTCTTGAAACCGGGTGGGCATTTCCTTGCAAAAACTTTTCAGGGCGGCGCAGAAAATGAATTGCTGACAATATTGAAGCAGAATTTCAAAAAGATTTACCACGTCAAGCCGCCGGCAAGTCGGGCAGAATCGGTCGAACTTTATTTGCTTGCCTATGATTTCAAAGGTAAAACCGCGTGAACGGGCTATTGGGGGCTTGCGCAGGCACTTTGTCAGTCCCCAAAGCCTTGTCTTTCATATGATTTTATGGTTCGCGCAAAAAATCATAGAATTGAGCATGTTCTAAAACGGGCGTTAGACAAAAATCGCCCGCGAGATCGAAAGGATTGTCGCAATTCCGCCGTGTTGCCTGAAATCATGTTTGCGACCGGACGGGTTTCGCAAACCTGTTGAAGAGATAGTGACGATCTCTCGCTTCAGATATGTTTGAAATAAAAAAGCGATTTCATTGTCTGGCCGGATGATTTTACGACAGAGCAGGTTTTTTCGATGAATGTCGATGTGATCATCAAGGCCGCTTTCAAACATCAGGCTAAAAATCGGGAAGGCTATTTCGCTTTCCATCTCTCTATAGCCTTGTCTGGAACTTTGCGCTATGAGAGAGGCGAAGATCAACGAAGAGTATAAAAAATGAAATTTCTCGATCAGGCGAAAGTCTATATCCGCTCCGGAGATGGCGGAGCAGGTGCAGTTTCCTTCCGGCACGAGAAGTTTCTCGAATTCGGCGGGCCCGATGGCGGTGATGGCGGTCGGGGTGGCGATGTCTGGGCCGTTGCGGTCGATGGTCTCAATACATTGATCGATTACCGATACCAGCAACATTTCAAGGCAAAAACCGGTATGCATGGTATGGGGCGCAATATGACAGGTGCCAAAGGCGCCGATGTTATCTTGAAAGTACCGGTAGGCACGCAAATTTTTGAAGAAGATAACGAAACGCTTATCTGTGACTTGACAGAGATCGGGCAAAAATTTTGTCTGGCAAAGGGCGGAAATGGCGGTTTTGGTAATTTACATTTTACCACATCGACCAATCGCGCTCCCCGTCGTGCCAATCCCGGACTTGAAGGTGTCGAACGGACGATATGGTTGCGTTTGAAATTGATTGCCGATTGTGGACTTGTTGGTCTCCCCAATGCCGGAAAATCCACTTTTCTTGCGTCTGTTACAGCTGCAAAACCGAAAATTGCCGATTATCCATTTACCACATTGCATCCCCATCTTGGCGTGGTGCGTATCGACGGGCGGGAATTCGTCCTTGCGGATATCCCCGGCCTTATAGAAGGCGCCCATGAGGGCGTTGGTATTGGCGACAGGTTTTTGGGGCATGTCGAGCGCTGTCAGGTTCTGCTTCATCTTGTGTCTGCACAGGAAGAAGATGTCTCCAAAGCTTATCAGATTATCCGTGACGAATTGGAAGCTTATGGTCACGGACTTTCCGAAAAGCCGGAAGTTGTTGCTTTAAGCCAAGTTGATATTCTTGACGAAGAAACAAAGCAGATAAAACAAAAACAGCTCGAACAAATTTCAGGGAAAAAAATCCATCTATTGTCCGCAGTGACACATGCAGGAATAGAGGAAACTTTGCGTTCCATTGCCCGAATTATCGAAGAAAGTCGCAAAGAGCAGGTGGTGAACGAAGCCGGAGAATAGGCATTCATGGTGCAGGAATTAAAAAAACTCGATCAATATAAACGTATTGTTGTCAAAATCGGGTCAGCTCTCCTCGTTGATCGCAAGCACGGTCTTAAAGCCGAGTGGCTTGAAAGCCTGATTAATGACGTCGCCGCATTGGAGAAAAAAGGCGTAGAGATTCTTCTGGTTTCTTCCGGTGCTATTGCCTTGGGACGGACACTCTTGAAACTTCCGTCGGGTTCGCTCAAACTTGAACAAAGTCAGGCATGTGCGGCAATCGGCCAGATCGAACTTGCCAAAGCCTATGGGGCTCAATTGTTAAAACATGGCTTGATGACGGGCCAGATTCTCCTGACACTCGTCGATACGGAAGAGCGCCGCCATTATCTCAATGCAAGAGCAACAATCAATACGTTACTTCATTTTGGCGCAGTTCCTGTCGTTAACGAGAACGATACGGTTGCAACCGGTGAAATCCGTTATGGCGATAATGATCGGCTGGCAGCACGCGTTGCAACAATGATGGGAGCAGATCTCCTCATTCTTTTATCCGACATTGATGGTCTTTATTCTGCACCGCCGCATCTTGACGACCATTCGCAATTCATCCCCTATATCCGTTCGATTAATCCCGCTATTGAAAAAATGGCGGGTCTTGCCGCTTCCGAATTATCGCGGGGCGGAATGAAGACAAAACTTGAAGCAGGTAAAATTGCCAATCAATCCGGAACGGCAATGATTATAACGTCGGGTAAGCGCCTTCACCCACTCGCGGCTATTGATCAAGGTGAAAGAGCAAGCTTTTTTGCAGCCAGCGAAAAGCCTGTCAGTGCATGGAAAACATGGATTTCCGGCCAGCTTGACCCGTCCGGCACATTGACGATTGACGATGGCGCGGTTCATGCTTTGAAAAGAGGCAAGTCGCTTCTTGCCGCCGGTGTTGTTGCCATTGAAGGGGATTTCCACCATGGTGATACGGTGGCGATTGTCGACAAGGACAACCTCGAAATAGCAAGAGGATTGGTCAGTTATGATCGCGATGAGGCCGATCGTATTATCGGATTGAAAAACTCCGAAATCGAAGCTGTTTTAGGTTATGAACCAAGATCTGCAATGGTTCATCGCAATGACATGGTTTTGCGGAGTTAGCCATCATTCATTATCAATAATATTTGTTGGGCTTATATTATAAATATCGTTCCTGAAGCTTAACGGACTTTCCCGGTCATAATATATATTGAGTTATCGGATGTGATGTGGCTAACTGCCGAATAGCGGTGGTTTAAAAGGAAAATATTTCATGGCTGGTTTGCACGACAATCTTTTGAAAATGGGAAAAGATGCCCGCTCGGCTTCCCGGACATTGGCGCTTAGCCCCGCAAAGCAGAAGACGCAAGCACTTGAAGCGATCGCCAAAAATATTCGCGACCATCAAGCTGATATATTGGCGGCCAATGCCAAAGATATAGAGAAAGCCAAAAAAAATGGCATGAGTGCTGCTCTTGTCGACCGGCTTTTGCTTGATGAAAAACGTATTTCTGCGATAGCCGATGCCGTTCATATCATTGCCGGTCTTTCTGACCCCGTTGGCGAAATTATGAGTGAATGGAAACGCCCGAACGGGTTACAAATCCAGCGTGTTCGCACACCGCTTGGCGTTATAGGTGTTATTTATGAAAGTAGGCCAAATGTGACTGCCGATGCAGGCGCCTTATGTCTGAAAGCGGGTAACGCTGTTATTCTTCGCGGTGGTTCCGACAGTTTCCTGTCGTCCAAAGCCATTCATGAAGCAATGGTTGAAGGCTTGAAATCTGCCGGTTTGCCGGAACAATCTATCCAGTTTGTCGACACAGTCGATCGTGATGCAGTGGGAGAATTGCTCACCGGTCTTGATGGAAATATCGACGTTATTGTTCCAAGAGGGGGAAAAAGCCTTGTTGCGCGTGTACAAAAGGAAGCACGTGTTCCGGTATTCTCCCACCTTGAAGGTTTGTGCCATATCTATATTGATAAATCTGCCAATCTCGACATGGCAAAAAAGATAATTATCAATGCCAAATTGCGGCGCACAGGGATATGTGGTGCGGTGGAAACTATTCTTGTTGACAAAGCGATTGCCGACAAGATCGTTCCGGTTATTATTGCACTTCAACAGGCGGGTTGCGAAATTCGCGCGAGTGAAGATCTCGTCGATAAAATTCCGGGTGCCAAGCTTGCTACCGAAGCCGACTGGTCGACCGAATATCTTGATGCCATTGTATCGATAAAGACAGTCGATGGTGTAGAGGGCGCAATCGATCACATCAACCGCTATTCTTCCCACCATACAGAGTCAATTATTGCCGAAGATAAAAAGGCAGTTGACCTGTTTTTCAGAAGTCTCGATTCAGCTATTCTGATGCACAATGCGTCTACCCAATTTGCCGATGGCGGCGAATTCGGTTTCGGAGGTGAAATCGGCATTGCAACAGGCAAAATGCATGCTCGTGGTCCGATCGGTGTCGAACAATTGACGACATTCCAATATCATGTCAACGGTAACGGGCAGATACGTCCTTGAATGACTTTTTCCGATATGAAAACAAAATGCCGCATTGCGAAAGCGGCAACCGGATAGGCCTTTTTGGCGGGTCGTTCAATCCGCCGCATGAAGGGCATCTACTGGTTGCAAAAATTGCGCTTCGTCGATTGAAGCTTGATGAATTATGGTGGATGGTGACCCCCGGCAACCTGCTGAAAGATCGAAGCGGGCTTTTGCCACTTCATGAGAGAATGCGGTTAAGTGCCGAACTTGTTGACGACCCGCGCATAAAAATTACCGGCTTTGAAAAGAAAATCAAATCCTATACGTCGATCACAACGCTCTCCTATATACTCGCTCGCCATCGCAACAGTCGATTCGTATGGGTGATGGGCGCCGATAGTCTTGCGACATTTCATCAATGGCAGGAATGGAAAAAGATTATGTCCATGATCCCGATTGTTATTATTGACCGGCCATCTGCTTCAATGTCGGCACTTTCTTCTCCCATGGCGGAAACATTCCGGAAATTCCGTGTTAAAGAATATGATGTTGGTGCTTTGCCCTATAAAAAACCTCCCGCATGGGGATATATCCATGGCCGACGCTCTTATGCATCTTCTACGGGCTTGCGGCAGAAAACCGCAAAGTAAAGAGGAAGCGGAGAGCCAAGGAAAATAGGAAAAATGCCGATTTTCCTTGAAAAAAAGCGATAAGTCTGTAACTTTTATCAATCAAGAAACTGGTGTTGAAAACGGGAATTTATATCGGGTTGAAAGGTGAATAATCTGAAAAAAGCTATTGTGACACAAAAGAAAAATAGAATTGGCAAAGACGCAGCCGCCCAAGAAAATTTACAAGCCGACAATGCCGGTTTGATTGTCGAGAATAATTTACAGCGTGTTCTTTCGAGCCTTGATGATTCAAAGGCGGAAGATGTTGTTACTATTGATCTTCGTGGTCGTTCCCCGTTAGCCGATTATATGGTGATTGCTTCGGGCGGTTCGCAGCGTCATGTTTCGGCATTGGCTGACCATCTTCTCTATGCCATGAAAGATTGTAATAAAGGTCAAACCAGAGTGGAAGGTTTGAGCGAGTGTGATTGGGTGCTGATTGATCTCGGCGATATTATTGTGCACCTTTTCCGGCCGGAAACACGGGAATTCTATAATCTCGAAAAGATGTGGGACACGTCCGATGTAGGTGACCGGATTCATTTGCGTGTCGGAGAAAATTGACGTGCAGATTTCGATATTTGCCGTCGGCCGTATGAAAAAAGGGCCCGAGCAGGAACTTGTCAGCCGGTATTTTGATCGTTTTTCAAAATTGGCTCCGTCATTGGGGCTGAGCTTTCAAAATGTCCATGAAATTGTGGAGAGCCGGTCACAAAACGCCAATCAAAGGATGGAAGAAGAAGGGGAGAACCTTCTTGGTACCTTGCAAGAGGGGAGCCGTCTTATTGTTCTTGACGAACGCGGAAAGTCAATGACATCGGTTCAGTTTGCCCGTAAATTGCAAGATTGGCGTGATGCCGGCTGCAAACATCTGACGATAGCTTTGGGCGGTCCCGACGGGCATTGTGAAAAAGTACGAAAGCGGGCCGATTTATTATTATCATTCGGGGCAATGACATGGCCTCACCAGATCGCGCGCATTTTGCTTAGCGAACAGATCTATCGTGCCGCAACTATTTTAAGTGGACACCCCTATCATCGTGTGTAAAATCGGGCTTTAGCGAAAAACTGTCAAATTACCGATTTGTTAACACGATCTTAGTCTGATGCTTTTATAACTTTTTCATTTAGAGCAGTTCGAATTGGTAGAATGATAAAATGCATTATCATGCGTGTTGGTAATATTTTATCCTCTTTAAGTCGGGGAGGTGTCGTTGCATGCTTGATATTGTTTTGGCCATATTGGTCTTTTGCCGATGAAAATGCGAATAAGGAAGCTGCCAATAAAGCATTGAATGACATTCGCGCGACCATGACGCTGTCACGCCAGAAAATGGCGCAATTGGCCAGTCAGGTTGATAGTCTTAAAAAAGATCAGCGAACCTTGACATCCGAGATTGTCAAAGCAGCCAAAAGCGAGCGTGAAACTTCCGAAAAAATAGCTGAGAGTGAAGACAAATTAACAAGACTTTATGATGAAAAGTCGAAAGTCAAACAGGATCTTGACAGTCGCAGAGGAGAATTTTCTGAAGTTCTGGCTGCTCTTGAACGCATGGGCTTAAATCCTCCGCCGGCTATTCTGGTTGAACCGGATGATGCTCTGAAATCTGTGCGTAGTGCTGCACTCTTGGGAACGCTTGTTCCGGAAATGCGCGAAAAAACATTGTCCTTGTCGGCCAGTCTCAAGGATATGACAGCCGTTGAAAACTCTATCAAAGCACAACATGACGAGTTGAAAAATCAGGTTCAATTACAGGCAGAGCAACAAAAACGTTTAAGTTTGCTCGTTGAAGAAAAAGCAAAATTGCAAAAAACGTCGGAAAATGAACTGGCAACACAGCGTAAAAATGTTCTCGAGCTTTCCGAAAAAGCCAAATCGCTTGAAGATCTGTTAACCGAGCTCGAGCGTCAATCACGTCAGGACAAAACGGACAATAATTTCAAAATTGAAGATACCGAATTGACACGCAACCTCGATTTCGAAGGGAAAAAGGGAAGTCTTGTTCTGCCTGCAGCCGGAAAAATTGTTCAGAAATTCGGGGACAACAACGGGGCGGTCTTGGGGGATACTGTTGAAACGCAACCGGGTGCTATTATAACTGCACCTGCCGATGGTGTGGTTGCTTATGCCGGACCTTTTCGTTCCTATGGAGAATTGGTTATTCTTGATACGGGACAAAATTATCATATATTGCTTGCGGGCATGAACAAGGTTAATGTTGTGCAAGGACAATTTTTGCTTTCAGGTGAACCGCTTGGCACGATGGGTAATCAACAAATTGCTAGCGCGGCGTCTTTGGATATAGGCAAAACTACTCCGATGCTTTACATTGAGTTCAGAAAACTAGGTAAACCTGTAAATCCGGCACCATGGTGGATGGCTGGTAAGTCGGGAAGGAACCAGAATGATTCGTAAATTGACTGTTTTAGCTGCCGGTGCATTGCTGGGCGCAAGTTCGATGATTATGATGCAATCCTTTGCAGCTAATAATGACGGTGACACCTATAAACAGCTAGCCATTTTTGGTGACGTCTTCGAGCGTGTGCGGGCGCAATATGTGACAGTGCCGGATGACAAAAAGCTCATTGAAAATGCGATCAATGGTATGTTGACCTCGCTTGATCCGCATTCGTCCTATATGAATGCCGAAGAAGCAAAAGACATGCGGGTTTCCACCAAGGGCGAGTTTGGCGGCTTGGGCATTGAAGTGACAATGGAAAATGACCTTATCAAGGTTGTTTCGCCAATGGAGGATACACCCGCCTCTAAAGCCGGAGTTCTCGCTGGTGATCTTATATCCAAAATAGATGGCGAGCAGGTGCGCGGGCAAACTCTGAATGATGCTGTCAGCAAAATGCGTGGCGAAGTCGGCAAACCGATCAAATTGACAATTATCCGTAATGGTGTCGATAAACCGCTCGAAATTACTGTCATCCGCGATATTATCAAGGTCAAGGCGGTCAAATATCGGGTTGAAGGTGATGTCGGTTATTTACGTCTCATCCAGTTTACCGAACAAACCTATGATGACCTTCAGGCAGCCATTAAAGACATCCAGTCGAAAATTCCGTCAGACAAGCTCAAAGGATATGTCCTTGATCTGCGTTTGAATCCGGGCGGATTGCTGGATCAGGCTGTCAGTGTATCCGACGCATTCCTTGATAAAGGTGAAATTGTTTCAACGCGTGGGCGCGATCAGGCAGAAGTCATGCGTTTTGACGCAAAGCCGGGCGATATTTCTAATGGCAAGCCGTTGATTGTTCTGATTAATGGTGGCTCGGCCAGTGCTTCCGAAATTGTCGCTGGTGCTTTGCAGGATCATCGTCGTGCGACAGTTCTTGGTACACAGTCATTCGGAAAAGGTTCGGTACAAACAATTATCCCGCTTGGCGATAATGGTGCTTTACGTCTGACAACGGCGCTTTATTACACACCTTCGGGCGCTTCAATTCAGGGTAAAGGAATAACGCCGGATATCAAGGTCGACCAGCCATTGCCTGATGAATATAAGGGCTATGACGTCAATTTGGGTGAATCCGAATTGAAGGGGCATATCAAGGGTAATCAGGAAGATGATAAGGGTTCGGGTTCTGCAGCCTTTGTCCCGAAAGACCAGAAAGATGATATTCAACTGAATGAAGCCTATAAATTGCTTCGTGGTGAAATGGCCAATGCTGCTTTTCCGCCAAATCCGCAAAAAGGCGTTCCGAATTGAATACACTAAAAAGCGCGTTCGACGCGCTTTTTATTTGTCAAAATCGGGCTTTGGAAGCTTGCCCTCCGAAGGAAAGACCTGAAACGGAAGGTTACGATTTTTAAAATATAACTTAAGGGTGGCAGGCTTGATCAAAGCGTTATAGAATTTTGATATGATTTCGGATTGCAACACATTTGGTAATAAAAGATGACAAAAAACGATATGGATAAACAAAAAAACAAAACAGATTTGCCTTACCGTAAGTGCGTTGGAATTGCCTTGTTTAACAAAGACAATCAGGTATGGGCCGGACGACGAATTACCAACCGTTTAAGCGAGCTCGAAGGTGCTTCCAAAATATGGCAAATGCCCCAAGGGGGAATTGACAAGGGTGAACTTCCGATTGAAGCGGCAAAACGTGAACTTTATGAAGAAACAGGCGTCCGTTCGATAGAATTGATTGCGGAGACTGAAGGGTGGCTGACATATGATTTGCCTAAGGAGCTTGTCGGCATTGCGTTGAAGGGGAAATATCGCGGGCAAACACAAAAATGGTTTGCATTCCGCTTTATCGGTGATGACAAGGAAATTGCGATCAATCCGCCTCCGGCAAACAATACAGCAGAGTTCGATCAGTGGAAATGGGTGGATCTGGAAGCTCTTCCGATGATGGTTGTGCCGTTTAAACAAGCCGTTTACGAAAAAGTTGTTGCCGAGTTCCGGCATATCATTGCTTGATATTGTCAAGTGAATGAAATTTTTCTGGTTTTAACGCATAACTTTCTTTATACATTTGGCTGAATTTCAAATATCGGGGAAAATACTTCCAGAAAGAATTTTAATATGAAACGTTTACTCTGTTCCTTTTTTGTGGCTGGTTTACTTTGTTCTACTTTACCAGCTGGTGCCGCTAATGATAAGGGTGGCAAGCCCAATGCCGCGACGTTGCCGAATGGTGCATCGTCATTGACTGAAACCTATGGGCTATGGACCGTCAATTGTGCCATACAAAATGGCGAAAAAGCTTGTGCGCTGCTTCGTCAGGAAGTTAACAACCAGAACCAGCCGGTCATCAGCATGAATGTTTCGACAAACAATAACGGCGATGTTTCCGGTGTTATTGTTGTGCCTTTCGGCATTCTGGTTTCCAAACCCGTAAAGCTTCAGGTTGATGATACCAAGGCGGTTGTCGAAACAGGTGTTCGTACCTGTATGCCTGTCGGTTGCATTGTTCCTGTTGCCTTTGACAAAACGTCAACTCAGGCCTTGCGCGCTGGTAAACAACTCAATGTCAAGGCGACTTCGGCCGGAAATAATGAACAGCCGCTGGATAATCTCTTCGTGCAACTTGATGGTTTCGGCCCGGCTCTTGATCGCTTGAATGCACTAAAAAAATAATTCGGCAACTCTATAATCATTCGATCACTATGATTTGGAAAAATGGCTCGAAAGAGCCATTTTTATTTTTTGAATAATAGAAGCCTTAATGCATTGAGTGTGACGAGAACAGTCGCTCCGGTATCGGCCATAACCGCAAGCCAAAGGCCTGTAATGCCGAAGATTGTCGTCAGAAGAAAGATCAACTTCAAACCGAGCGCTATGGCGACATTTTCCTTGATATTCAACATGGTTGCCCGGGCAAGGGAAATAAGTGTCGGTATATCGCTCACGCGGTTACGCAATATGGCTGCATCGGCTGTTTCCAATGCCACATCGGTTCCCGAGCCCATGGCAATGCCGACATTTGCGGCGGCAAGTGCCGGTGCGTCATTGATACCATCGCCAACCATAGCAACAATATGATTTTTGCCAAGTTCCTTGATGGCTTCCACTTTCATGCCCGGCATCAATTCCGCTTTGACAGCAAGTCCGAGTTTTCTTGCAATGGCTTCTCCGGTCTGTTTATTGTCACCGGTCAGCATAACGGCTTCAATGTTTAACCGGCGGAGTTCTTCCAAAGCCTTGAGCGCATCGTCCCTTGGCTCGTCGCGCATTGCAATAACGCCTATTGCCTTGCCATCATGATGAACAACAACGACTGTTTTTCCTTCGCTTTCGAATTTGTCGGCACTTTTTTGCAATGTTTGGCCGATAACACCGTAATCGTGCGAAAATCTCGGTGCTCCGATAAAAACCGGCTTGCCTTTCCATTCGGCAATAATGCCTTTACCGGCAACGGCTTTGACATCTTTCACTGAAACGGCTTCGATTTTCCGTTTTCCGCTTTCGGTGATAATGGCAACAGCAAGCGGGTGGCTTGATTCCCGTTCCAGAGCAACGGCAAGTTGCAATACCTCGTTTTCCGAATATTCGGTTGCAACGACATCTGTGACAACGGGTGTGCCCTTGGTCAAAGTACCGGTTTTATCGAATGTTATGCAATCAACCTTCGATAAAGTCTCGACGACGTTCCCACCCTTCACAAGAAGACCATGACGGGTGCCTGTTGAAAGTCCGGATGCAATGGCCGCCGGAACAGAAATAACAAGCGCACAAGGGCAACCGATCAACAAAAGCGCCAATCCGCGATAGGTCCATTCTCTCCATTGCCCGTCAAAGAGTGGGGGGATGATGGCGACGAGGATAGCGATACCGACGATAATCGGCATATAGATTTTAGAAAAAGCATCGATAAACCGTTCTGTCGGGGCTTTCGCATCCTGTGCTTCTTCAACAAGTGAAATGATGCGGGCAATGGTATTATCGGAGGGCTTGGTTTCCACACGAATACGCAATGTTGATTCATTATTGATGGAACCGGCAAAAACCTTGCTGTTGATCGTCTTTGTTACGGGGATCGATTCACCGGTAATTGGCGATTCATCAACACCGGAGGTTCCTTCTATAACAACGCCGTCAGCTGGCAAACGATCGCCCGGTCTTGCAAGGACAATATCTGAAATCCGAAGGCTTTCGGCAGGCACTTCTTCAAGCTTGCCGTCCACTTCTTTCCACGCGGTTTTAGGAGCAAGTTTGCTTAATGATTTGATGCCTGCACGTGCGTGACCCGTTGCAACACCCTCAAGCACTTCACCAACACAGAAGAGAAAAACAACCACGGCGGCTTCCTGGGTTGCATTAATGAAAATGGCACCGATTGCCGCAATGGTCATCAGCATTTCAATGGTAAAGGGACTGCCATTTTTCAATGCGGCAAACGCCCGTTTTGCAACCGGAAGAAGTGCAGCGAGAGCGGCAATTGTAAAAAAACAGAATGAAAAATGTGGTAAAAATGCTGATGCGATATATGCAAGAGCAAGGAGAACACCGGACAAGATCGCCGCTTGGCCTTTTTGCGTCTGATACCAGTATTTTTCTTCCTGTTGTTCCCGTGGCTGGTCATTGTCGATTTTATGCAAGCGATAACCAAGTGAAGCGACTGTTTTTTCTATCTCTTCGGGGCTCACACGGCTTTTATCGGCTTTTAAAGACAGTCTTTCTCTGGTGAGCGACACATGGACATTTTCCACGCCCGACATGCGTTCCAGAGCGGTGGTAATTGTTCTTGCACAGGCGGCGCAATCCATGCCTTCAACGCGCCATAAAGAATCATTTCCCGCCTCTAACCGCGGGTCATCATCGACAATTTCTTCATCCTCGTCATCATGCTCATGGGAATGATTATGGTGTTCATGCGAATGATCATGACAATGGTCACCAGAGCAATGATCATGCGCGTGTTCATGGTGGTCGTCATGATGATGTCCGGCATGCACGTGATGTTCGTGATCATGTTCTTTTTCATTTTCGGACGCCGGTTTTGCCGCGGCTCTACATTGTGCGGCTTCTATTGGCAAAGAGATAATTTCATGATGTTTGTCATCATATCCAGCCTCATTGGCGCTATTCTTTTGATGATCATGACCATGTGGAATAGTTTCTTTTTCGACTTCAGCCATGGGTCTATCTCCTGTTTCGGCTTTTCCGTCTTGCAGCGAAAATCTCGACACTCGAAAATTGATGAGCGTTGAATTTCGTTGTTAAAATTTGGCTCTCGAAATCCGCCAACTGAAATTTCAAAAAGGACATTTCCGAAGGTGGAATTCATTGTCGAATAATTATATAATTCCTGTAGTAACTACAGCTTCAAGAGGAAAAATGCAGAAAATTTATTTTTCTATTGGCGAACTTTCAAAACATAGCGGCTGCAATATCGAAACCATCCGTTATTACGGAAAAATTGGCCTGCTTGATGAGCCGGAACGTACAGAAGGCAATCAGCGCCGTTATGTCGAGGCCGATTACAAGCGTCTTTTGTTTATTTTAAGAGCCAGAAATCTCGGTTTTTCGATAGAGGCTATACGCCAGCTTATAGCGCTTTCCAAACATCCGGATGATCCATGCGGGGAAGCGGATACAATAGCGCACAAGCAACTTGCAGAAACACGTATGAAAATTGCACGATTGAAAATTCTGGAAAAAGAGCTGGAGAGGATTACAAAGCCGTGCGTCGGCCACAAAATACATGAATGCAAGGTTATTGAAAGCCTTGCAGATACAAGCTCTCTTCAAGCATGACCGCTTGAAGAGAGAATTCTGATGATTTTTACAAGGCTTGAGGCGTGTAGCCCTCTTCCTTCATAATGTTGGCCAAACTTGCCTTGTCGGCCACACCTTTGACTTTGACGAGATGTTTGTCGAGTTCGATATTGACATCGGCAGACGGATATTTTTCTTTGATTGCGTTGGTGATTGTTTTTACACAATGCCCGCATGTCATATCTTCTACCTTGAATAAGCTTGTGTTTTGATCAGACATTTTTATATTCCTTTGCCTATTGACTATTTACTATAATATGAGGGGTTCCTATAGGGTAAGGTCAAGGGCGGGGGAGTTGTTTATTTTTATAAAGCCCGCAAAACAGGAAAATGATGAAGTCTGCACGTAATTTGAATAGTGATGACATACGCACGCTGGCGCTTGCCTCTTTGGGGGGAGCACTCGAGTTCTATGACTTCATTATATTTGTGTTTTTTACAGCCGAAATTTCCCATACGGTTCTGCCGTCGGAAATGTCACCTTGGCTTGCCACAACGTGGACCTATGGCATATTTGCCGCCGGTTATCTGATGCGCCCCATCGGGGGAGTCGTCATGGCACATCTTGGCGATAAACTCGGACGCAAGCGTATTTTTACGTTCTCGGTCCTTTTGATGTCGCTTGCAACTTTGGGCATGGCTTTTGTGCCGACCTATAACCATTTCGGTATTCTTTCTCCGCTTATTCTTTTGGCCTGCCGGATGATGCAGGGGTTGGCAGTCGGGGGCGAAGTTCCCGGTGCATGGACATTTGTAGCCGAGCATGTTCCGGAACGTCATGTCGGGCTTTCAACAGGTGTTCTTACCTCCGGTCTTTCCCTCGGCATTCTGATCGGTTCTTTTATCGCTTTTGCAATCAATCATATTGTTCATAACAATGTTTTGCCGTGGCCTGAAAATGTAACCGATTTTTGGGGCTGGAGAGTTGCCTTCGTCATTGGCGGAATTTTCGGGCTGATTGCTGTCTGGCTCAGGCGTTTTCTGGAAGAAACGCCAATATTCAAAGAACTGAAAAGGAAAAAAGCTTTATCCAAAGAAATTCCTTTGAAAGTGGTTTTGACGAAATATCTGGGAAGCGTTGTCGTAGCAGTTCTTTTGACGTGGACTTTATCGACAACAATTATGATCAGTACTTTGCTCACGCCCAACTACATGAAAGCTGCACCTTATAATTATTCGGGTGATATCACCCTTGCGGCCAATTCGATAACCAGTTTTTTCCTTATTCTTGGAACGCCGGTTGCAGGATTTCTGTGTGACCGCTTCGGTAGCGGCAAGTTTTTTACGTTTTCCGGAATTGTTTTTGCAGTCGTTTCCTACATTTTTTATCATTGCGCCGGCTATTCAACGACTTTGCTCTTTGTGCTTTCGGCCTTTCTCGGTTTTTTTGCCGGCTATGTCGGCTCGGTCGCTTATGTGATTGTTCGTAGTTTTCCTGCAACGGTAAGGTTTTCCGGTTTGTCTTTTTCTTATAATATTGCCTATGCGGTTTTCGGTGGTTTGACACCATGGGCAATCAATTTGATGCAACCGATTTTTCCCATGTTCCATATGTGGTATCTGATTATCATTTCCCTTCTTGCAAGCCTTGTCGGGCTTTACCTGATTTTTTACGGGGAAAAGAAACAAATGCCGATAGGGATAGAAGAGCTTGAAACAAAGGATTTATGATTGCTACGACCGAAATGTGCATCAAATTCAAAAATTTCCGGTGTTCTCGGCGGTTTTCACGAAAAGCTTGCATGCTTGTTAAAAAAGTCTTGCTCATCAAACGTTTGAATGGCAATTTTGCAGTTTATCGACTTTCGAAGGAATAGAGAATGATTTATGCTTTGCTATCTGTGATAGATATGATCTTTAGTGTCTATATTTTCATTCTCATTGCGGGCGCTGTTTTTTCCTGGCTCTATGCGTTCAACATCGTTAATCCGCACAACCCGCTGATAGCTGCAATCGGCAATTTTCTTTATCGGTCAACCGAACCGGTACTCGCGCCAATCCGTCGTATTCTGCCAAACTTGGGATCAATCGATATTTCGCCGATTGTTGTATTCCTGATTATCTATTTTATTCGTATCTTTATGTGGCGCGCCTATGCCGGACTCTTTTTCTAAATCCGGATGGCATATGCGGGATTTAAAAACTGGCCAAAGAAGATGGTAAGGGGTGTGGTTGGCATCCCTCATTTAGGTGATCGTTTCCGCTGCCTTTAGTGAACTTTTTTGTTCCGGCTTAAAAATACTGCCCCTAAACACAAAATGTTGGTGAAGATGAGGTAGAAGGCAGGCGAGGCGGGATTGCCGGTGAGCTCCAATATCCATGTAACAACGATTTGCGCTGTTCCGCCAAAGAGCGAAATTCCCAAAGCATAAGAGATAGAAAATCCGGTGGCCCGCAATCTTTTCGGGAAACATTCACATAAGAATATAACAATTCCGGCGCCGCTAATGTTCTGCAAGGCTGTGAAAATGGTGATGACGCCGAAGAACACCCAAATGCTGTTGAATTGGTTGACGAGATAAAGTCCCGGCCACAGGATAACAAGCAATATGATGCGGGGAGCAACGATTGTTATCCGCCGTCCGAACCGGTCGGCACAATAACCGCCAATCAATGCAAAAATAACAACCCCCAATCCGACAACAAAAGTGGCAAGCATTGCAAAGTTCTCGCCATAATGCAGCTCGGTCAGGGCATAAGTCGTTGTATAATTTAAAAAATATTGCGTAACGGTACTGCCTGAAAGGACGAATATCCCGATGAAAATCAAAGCACTGTGATGTTCGAATATTTCTTTTAGCAGTCCCTTTGTCGAGTTATTTTCGGCTTTGTCTTCAAGTTTTAATGTTTCACCAAGATGACGACGCATCAAAATTGCAATCGGTAAAATGCAAAGGCCCAGACCAAAAGCAATGCGCCATCCCCAATCGGTTTGTTGTTGATGGGTCAGATAAAGGCTTAAGATATAGCCGACCAAACCGGCGGTTATTGCCGCGCCCCCCTGTGCAACAATCTGCCAACTCGCATAGAAAGCGCGTTTTCCTTCCGGAGCAGCCTCCATAATGAACGTTGTTGCAGGCCCTGCTTCGCCGCCCCAGGCGAGCCCTTGTGCCAATCTGGCAATCACCAGCAATATGGGGGCTGCAACTCCGATTTGCTCATAACCGGGCAGAAGAATAAGACCTGCAGTGCCGATCGCCATCAACAACATTGTCAGGATCATTGCGGGTTTGCGTCCGACCTTGTCGGCATAGGTGCCGATGAGGATTGCCCCCAAGGGGCGGGCTATAAAACCTATGCCGAATGTTGAAACCGAAGACATCAGGCTGATAAACTCGTTGTCAGATGGAAAAAAAGTTTTCCCGATCATGACAGCGAATGTTGTGTAGACGATAAAATCGTAAAATTCGACAGCATTACCGATAGCAACAGCGGCAACATCACCTTTGGTAATGTTATGGCTTTTGTGAGGGGCTTTTACTGCAGCATCCATACGTCAAAAATCCCGTTGCACTCTTTTTATCGGAATTGGGCGCCGGTTTTGCACCAATTATTGTCAACCTTTTAATCAAAAAGACCGGTTGCGGACAGATAACAAAACAAGTTTTTTGGTGCGTAACGGCATTTTGATCAAGCCTCGCTTTAATAAGCAAAAAAGATGATTTTTTCAGCAATTTGCGTGATTATCATTCCAAGCTTATAGGACATTTATCTGCGTTTCCAAATCAATAGCTTGTCAATAACATGTTTTTGTCAGCAATTTCTCTTTTCGGGACGACGCATAAACAGTCAGGCATCGAAATGTCATTCCTCCCTTAGGCCGTCAATGACAATCACACCCCGAATAAATAAAACTTGTACCAGAAAACCAAGCGCGACAGGCTTCAAAGTTTATAAGAGCACAACGGAAGTGTTCCTGTTAAAACCACCCGCCATGATGCTAAAAAGACAACGCCCGCCAAAGTTTGACGGGCGTTTTAATGAAATATTTTTAAAGCTGATTGATAGAAGACTATCAATTATTTCCAAGGATTATTTTTTTGCGCGCTTGATTGCTTTGTTGATGAGCTCGCGGGCAAAATCCTCATCTTCCCATCCGCCAATCTTGACCCATTTGCCGGGTTCGAGATCTTTATAATGCTGGAAGAAATGTTCAACCTGTTTCAAGGTTATTTCCGGCATATCGGCATAGTCGTGAACATCGACATAACGCTGTGTCATCTTGGGTGTCGGAACAGCAATGATTTTCTCATCTTTGCCGCCGTCATCTTCCATAATTAAAGCGCCAATAGGACGGCAATTGATAACGCATCCTGGAACAAGCGGACGGGTGTTAAGAACGAGAACATCAATCGGGTCGCCATCTTCGGACAAAGTGTGCGGAACAAAACCGTAATTGCCCGGATATGTCATCGGGGTGTAGAGAAAACGATCAACAAACAGCGCACCGGACTTTTTATCCATTTCATATTTGATTGGTTGACCGCCGACCGGCACTTCGATGATAACATTAACATCTTCCGGCGGGTTTTTGCCGATGGGGATCAAATCAATATTCATAGAGACATCCTTTCCAGAATAAAAAGAGCCGGACACCTTCTAGGGTATCCGGCATAAATGGACAAAAATCAGGCAGCACTGTCCGACGGACGCGGCTTTCCGTTTCTTTTACGATCAATCGGATCAAGATAAAGCTTGCGCAGACGAATGTTCTTTGGCGTAACCTCGACGAGTTCGTCATCCTGAATCCACGACAACGCACGTTCCAATGTCATTTTGATAGGAGGAGTGAGTTTCACAGCCTCATCCTTTCCGGCAGCACGAACATTGGTAAGCTTTTTACCCTTCAAGACGTTTACATCCAAATCATTATCACGTGAATGGATGCCGATAATCATTCCTTGATAGACTTTAACGCCAGCATCAATGATCATCGGGCCGCGGTCTTCAAGATTGAACAGGGCATAGGCTACCGATTCACCATTATCATTGGAAATCATGACACCATTGGTACGTCCGGCAATATCGCCTTTATAAGGTTCATAGTCATGGAACAGGCGGTTCATAACGGCAGTACCGCGCGTATCTGTCAATAATTCCGACTGGTAGCCGATAAGGCCACGTGTCGGCGCATAAAAGACCATGCGAACACGATTTCCACCTGACGGCTTAAGCTCGATCATCTCGCCTTTGCGTTCCGACATTTTCTGGACGACAATGCCGGAATATTCCTCGTCAACGTCAATGACAACTTCTTCGACCGGTTCAAGCTTGTTGCCATTTTCGTCGGTATGCATAACGACACGTGGACGCGAAACCGAAAGCTCGAAACCTTCGCGGCGCATATTTTCGATCAAAACAGCAAGCTGCAATTCTCCACGGCCGGAAACATAGAAGGAATCCTTATCTTTTGATTCCTCGATTTTCAGAGCAACGTTCCCTTCAGCCTCTTTAAGCAAACGGTCACGAATAACACGGCTTGTAACTTTGTCACCTTCTGTGCCGGCAAGCGGGCTGTCATTGACAAGAAAACTCATTGTTACCGTTGGCGGGTCAATCGGCTGGGCCTTCAAAGGCTCGGTCACTGACGGATCACAGAAAGTATCGGCAACCGTACCTTTTTGCAGACCGGCAATGGCAACGATATCGCCGGCGTCACCTTCTTCGATCGGTTGACGCTCAAGCCCGCGGAAAGCAAGAATTTTTGAAATTCTGCCACTTTCGACAAGATTACCCTGCTGGTCGAGGACTTTCACTGCCTGGTTCGGTTTGATTTTACCGGAGTGAATTCTGCCGGTGATGATACGACCCAAAAATGGATCGGCTTCCAGAATGGTACCGATCATCGTGAAGGGGCCCGGAGCAACAGTGGGAGCCGGTACATGGCGCACGACCATGTCGAACAAAGGAGCTAACCCCTGATCTTTCGGACCATCGGGGCTTTCGGCCATCCAGCCATCACGACCGGAACCATAAAGGATCGGGAAATCGAGTTGTTCATCTGTTGCGTCAAGTGCTGCAAACAGATCGAAAACTTCATTGATAACTTCTTCAGGACGTGCGTCGGGACGATCGATCTTGTTAATGGCAACAATCGGACGCAGGCCGACTTTCAAGGCTTTGCCGACAACAAATTTTGTTTGCGGCATCGGGCCTTCCGCGGCATCCACGAGAACAATGGCTCCATCCACCATATTAAGGATACGTTCCACTTCACCGCCGAAATCGGCGTGTCCGGGTGTATCAACAATATTGATACGCGTATCTTTCCAAACGACAGAGGTAACTTTGGCAAGAATGGTAATTCCACGTTCTTTTTCAATATCGTTGGAATCCATCATACGCTCGCCAGTGCGTTGGTTTTGGCGGAAATTTCCTGACTGCTTTAGTAGCCCGTCGACAAGGGTTGTTTTACCGTGGTCAACGTGGGCAATGATTGCAATATTGCGCAATTGCATGTAAATCTTCTTTTCGTTCACTGAAATTTCGAAAATACGGCAACAATAAGCTGCCGCATGGTGTTGCATGCCTCTTACAAGTTTTTTACGGTTTTTGGAAGAGGGGGAAACCTTTTTTAGCTAAGATAAACGCATTATCATAACTTTGAACCTTCGAAGGCATTCTTTCCATTATATGAGAATAGTCGATTGCCTAATCAATATCTCGCCATAAAATGCCTTCTCCCGATGAAAATAATTATTAAAAAAATCAAGAAAATAATTGCAAAAGAGAAGAAGCGTAATGGCATTATTCTATCCAGTCATGGTTCTTCATTGACGAGGCTGTCTATGTCGGCACAATCAGATTGTGCGCTTTAATCCGGCTTGTGCTTTTTCAATCCGGATTTTGCTTTTGAATAATGAAGGCCGTCGTTCAATGTCGAAAAATAGAACAACGGCCAAAAACTGGGACTTTACCCTTAAAAGGGGACTCACAAAAGTGTGCCACTCAAAATAAGTGCAGCGACAGAAAAATAGATAACAATACCGGTTACGTCGACCAGTGTTGCGACAAAAGGTGCGGAAGCACTTGCAGGGTCAAATCCCAGTCGGTTCAAGAGAAATGGAAGCATTGAACCGGTGAGACAGCCGAACATAACAATGCCGATAAGGGCAGCCCCCACCGTTATTGCCACCAGCACCCAATGCTCGCCATAATCGTAGATGCCGGTTTTTTGCCACACGATAATGCGTATAACACCAATCAATCCGAGCATGGCTCCCAAAGACACGCCAGCCGGTATCTCCCTTAAAGCGACTTTCCACCAATCCCTGAGTTCAAGCTCTCTCAAGGCAAGTGCACGAATGATAAGAGATGTTGCCTGAGAACCGGAATTACCACCGGAACTCATGATAAGCGGAATGAAGAGGGTAAGGACAATCGCTTTTTCAAGTTCAACCTCAAAATGCTGCATGGCGCTGGCGGTCAACATTTCGCCTAAAAACAAGACGGCAAGCCAGCCGCCACGCTTTTTCATCATATCGAAAAAACCGATATCCATATAGGGCTTGTCGAGCGCTTCCATACCACCGAATTTATAAGCATCTTCACTCATTTCTTCGGTCATGGCATCAAGCACGTCATCGACTGTTACAATGCCGATCACGTGGTCTGTCTCGTCCACAACCGGAACCGAGAGCAGATCGTGACGCCGGAACAGGCGCGCAACCTCTTCCTGATCGGTCAACGGACCAATCTTGATCGGTTCGCCATTGGTGGCCGCATTAAGAATCGTGTCATCAGGATTTGCCAGAATAAGATTCCTGAGTGATACCGCTTTGATCAGAACGCTGGTTTCCGGATCAATGACATAACTTGCGTAAACTGTTTCGCGTGTACGCTCGACATCGCGGATATGATCAAGCGTTTGACGAACCGACCAGGTGGAAGGAACAGCGATAAATTCTGTCGTCATTAACGCGCCGGCGCTGCCATCAGGATAACTTGACAGCTTTTTCATCTCGGCACGGGTGAGCGGCTTCAGGAGCGGGTAAAGTTTGGCACGGGTCGCCTCCTCCATTTCCTGAAACACGTCCGCAGCCTGGTCGGCAGACATTCCGTCAAGAATTGTGACAGAACGCTCGGTGGGCAGCATTTCAAGAATTTGTCCCGGCTCGTCAAGTTCCGGCTTGTCGAACAGCTCGATAGCATATTCTATCGGCAAAAATTTGAACACATTCACCCGTTCGACAATGTCGAGATCATTAATGACATCGACAGCGTCGGCAAAATGCAGACGGCTCAAGCGCTCGGCAAGCGCCTCAGCAGACAGCGTTTTGACATCAAATGCTGAAGTCTGGTTTTCAGTCATGATGGAGCTCCTTAAGAACAGTACTTGATGGGCATTGAACCTGTCGGGCAGGTTTGACATCCCGGCAGATCATTTGTGGGGGGAGCGTTTCCCTACGCAGATGTTTCAATTGTTATGTTTTGAACGAAAGTCAAGCACTGTTTGGTGAACAGTCACTTTTATTCTTATAACTCCAAAAAACAGTGGAAACTTGATGGATAATTTCTTTTTTTTCGGCATGATCTGTCCCATTAAAGGAACAAGTTGTATTGCGCTTTTGTAGCCGGGATATGCTACTTATTTTTATATAAAATTATAATATGATTATTAAAAAATACGTTTTAATAATAAAATTAAAATATAAAACATTTAAAATTATAATATAAAAATAAATTCTTATATTTTATTTAATGTAATATGTTATATATATAAAATATTCGTTTATTTTTATTTAAAAACAAAAATTGTTTTTATTTACAAAATATAAGAAATTTAATTTCTGATACCGCATAACAAATAATAATCAACAACGAGTTGATTTATTCCGTTTTGATAATAATTTTCCGTTTTTGGCCTTCCGCTACAATTATAGCATTCAATAACAAATGCGTTATGTTACATTGATTGCACCATGATAGATGAAAATTAATGACTTGTTTTGAACAAGGTTCAGAGCTCGAGGATTTTTGAAACATAAACTTGGATAGAGATCAAAGTGAGTCACTCTAAAGATTTTTCTGAAATATCCGGAAAACCCGCCTCGTTGACAAGCTCAACAATGAGCACAACAATGAGGGGGATAGTGGTGTGCTTGTTTTTCTTCTGTTTATTTGTTTCATCTGTCTTCTCGTCATCAGCTTCCGAACTCAAAATTGCACTACAAGACGATCCTGATAGTTTGGATCCGGCCTTATCAAAAACCTTTTCAGGACGGCTTGTTTATACCGCCATATGCGATAAACTTGTTGATATTTCCCCGGATGCCGGTTTTGTTCCTGAACTTGCTCAAAGTTGGTCTTTTTCTGAAGACGGCAAGATTTTGAAAATGAGTTTACGAAAGGATGTCTTCTTTCACGATGGCACTTTGTTTAATGCCGATGCAGCAGTCTATTCTTTAAAACGTACAATCGGTTTTTCACAATCCGTTCGGGAAAACGAACTTGATGCTGTTGCTTCTGTCGACGCAACAGGCCCCTTCGAATTGACAATCAAATTAAAATATCCCGATGCTGCACTGTTGTCGCAACTCGCTGATCGGGCAGGCGTAATGGTATCCCCAAAAGCAGCACGTGAAATGGGAACAGATTTCGGGTTGAAGCCTATTTGTGCGGGACCATTCCGCTTTGTCGAGCGCGTTCCACATGACAGAATTGTTTTGGAAAGATTCGATCGCTACTGGAACAGCCAACAAATCAAACTTGACCGTCTCACTTTTTTATCGATCGAAGATCCATCCGTGCGTTTTTCGAATTTGCGTGCCGGAATTGTCGATATGGTTGACCGGCTTTCTTCAAGCGATTTTGCCAAAGCAAAAGCGGCATCCAGATTAGAAACGAACAGGATAGCGAGTGAAGCTTATATTGCGTTGACAATCAATATCGCAAATGGTGACAAAGCAATGACGCCGCTCGGGCAACAAAAATTGCTGCGTCAGGCATTTTCGTTTGCTATTGACCGTGCATCTATTCGTGACAACGTTTATGACGGTGCAATGGTTGTCGGCAACCAGCCTTGGGTACCGGATACAGTTTGGTATAATTCGGGTTTTCCGGTTTCCCCGCGCAATCTGGAAAAAGCCCGCCAGTTAATAGAACAAGCCGGTTTTGCCAATCAGAAAATAGATGTCCAGATTTCCCATAGTAATGACCCGACAATTGTGCAGGTGATGCAGGCAATCCAGAAGATGGCCAATGAAGCCGGCTTCAATGTAAGTCTTCGTCCTAAAGAAGAAACCAAACTTGCCATAGATAATAAGAGCGGAAAATTCGAAGTTTCTGCACAAAGGTGGAGCGGCCGGATTGATCCGGATGGAAATATCTCCTGGTTTGTTACCTGTGAAGCGGGGGACAATATAGGTAGATATTGTAATCACGATCTCGACGACAAACTCTCTTTGGCAAGAAAGACCTCCGATCCTGCCGAACGCGCCGATCTTTATCATCATGCTATCGCTATTCTTCAAGATGATATGCCGATCATCTATCTCGGACATCCTGATTATATCTATGCTTACACCAAAAAACTCCACGGTTTCCGGCCTTATCCGGATGGACTGATCCGTTTTTCCAATATGTATAAAAATTGATCTTCGTCCCCTGTTTTGAAGTGTGGGCAGAACGAAAGATTTTGTTCCACGGCTGAAATCGGTATGTTCGGAAGCCGTTTTCATAATTTGGGAAAAACATCCTGAAGAAGATAATGAATTTTCTAAGATAGGGAATTTTTCTGAGACATTGAATTTGTTAACACGAGGAATTTTTTGTTTAGCGGCAGGCCTTGAATTTTTTTCAGTTCAAAGAAAAGTAAGTTCGAAAATTGTCTAACGAAAACGCCGCTCCATAAACGCCATTTCTATCTCTCGTCACGCGAAATTTAGAAGAATGAATACGCATTTAAGGGTAAAAAGAGTTTGAGAGACGCTGGCATTCATCGTTTTAATTATTACATGTGGTACACATTGATCATTGCAAACAATTTGCAGCATAAAGATTGGAGCTAAAAATATGTCAAAAACGGCGTTGCTGGAGTGGACCGGTTTCGAGGGGCTGCCTGATTTTTCAAAAATTCACGATGAAGATTTCAAGCCAGCTTTTGAAGAAGCATTAAAAGATGCCGAAGCCGAAATTGAACAAATTGCGGCCTCTCCGGAACCTGCCACGATTGACGGTTTTTTGCAGTCGTTCGAGCTTGCAGGTAAGTCCCTTGACCATGTATGTTCGGTTTTCTTTCTCCGTTCGGGTGCCTATAGCAATGATCTGATCCAGCAATTGGAACAGGATTTTGTACCGAAGCTGTCGCGTTATTCTTCAAAATTGATGATGGATCCGCGACTTTTTGCAAAAATTGATGCCCTTCATGAGGAAGCAAAAAAAGCAAAATTCGATGCTGAAACCACGCGTGTGATCGAACTCACATGGAAAGGGTTCGTTCGCAACGGCGCGCTTCTTGGTGAAAAGGATAAAAAAAGGCTGGCCGAGATAAACGAACGATTGGCTTTGCTCGGTGCACAGTTCGGCCAACATGTATTGAATGATGAAGCCGAATGGGTTCTTTATCTTGAAAAAGAAGACTTGGCCGGACTTCCTGACGATCTTGTTGCAACAATGAAAGAGACCGCAAAGGAAAGGGTAAGACCGGACTCCTATGCACTGACGCTTGCGCGTTCGGTTGTGGAGCCATTTCTGACTTTTTCCGACCGGCGGGACTTACGCCAGATTGCCTTTGAAGCCTGGGCAAAGCGTGGCGAAAATGGAAATAAAAATGACAATCGGAAGATCATCAGCGAGATTGTGGCATTGCGCGATGAAAAGGCAAAGCTTCTTGGCTTCAAATCCTTTGCTGCATTCAAACTCGACAACACAATGGCTAAAACGCCCGACAATGTCATGAAGCTTTTAATGCCTGTCTGGAAGCGGGCCGTTGCCAAGGCTGAAAAAGAAGCAGAGGAGCTGCAAAAACTGGCGGCCCAAACAGGAAGCAATGACGAGTTGGCTGCTTGGGATTGGCGCTATTATGCAGAGAAACTGCGCACCAAATTATTCTCGTTCGACGAGGCTTCGGTCAAGGTCTATTTTGAACTGAATAAAATGATTGAAGCCGCTTTTGCGACCGCAAAAAAGCTTTTTGGTGTCACTTTTGAAGAAAAGCATGGAGTACCGCTTTGGCATGAGGATGCGCGGCTTTTCGAGGTCAAAAATCCTGATGGCAGCTTGCGCGGGCTTTTTATTGGCGATTATTTTGCCCGCCCGAGCAAACGCTCCGGTGCATGGATGAGTGAATTACAAACCGAACATCATCTCGGAAAAGGGCGTAAACCGATCATCTATAATATTTGTAACTTCGCCAAACCGCCCAAGGGAAAACCGGCACTTTTGTCATTTGATGATGCGCGAACCCTGTTTCACGAATTCGGACATGCCCTCCATGGTCTGTTATCGGAGGTTAAATGGCCGTCGGTTTCGGGAACTTCTGTGGCAAGAGATTTTGTCGAACTTCCTTCGCAATTGTTCGAGCATTGGGTCACTGTTCCGGAAACCTTGAAAACTTACGCAAGGAACGTCAAAACCGGTGAACCCATGCCGCAGGAATTGCTCGACAAGGTTCTCGCTGCACGCACGTTCAATGGTGGTTTTGACGCCGTCGAATTTACTGCTTCCGCGCTTGTCGACATGGCCTTCCATGAAGGCGGAAAAGTCGATGACCCGACCGAATTCGAGAAAAAAGAATTGCAAAAATTGGGTATGCCGAAGGCCATCATTATGCGCCACCGTCCGCCCCATTTTACGCATGTATTTACCGGCGACGGTTATTCGGCGGGATATTACTCTTATATGTGGGCAGAAGTTCTCGATTCAGATGCGTTCGAGGCTTTTGAAGAAACCGGCAATGCCTTTGATCCGAAAACAGCAGAAAAACTGAAAAAATATATTTATTCAGCCGGTGGTAGTCGTGATCCGGAAGAACTTTATAAGGCTTTCCGTGGCCGCTTGCCGAGCCCTGATGCATTGATGAGGAAACGGGGTATTTGATAGTAGAGCCTTGTTACTTGTTATAGGTGTTGATTAACCGAAAGGAGGAAATTTTCCTCCTTTCGGTTTTTAAGGTTTTATCTTGTGGCGTTTTTGGGTTAAAAATCTCGCCGGAAGATGCTTCTTTTGAAAATTAGTCGTTAAATTGCGGCTATAAATGAAAGAAGCCACCTGAATATGATACAAAAAGCGGGGGAAATAGCTCAGAGGATGAGCTTGTTTCCATCGCTTTGACAGCTTACTCATGCAGGAGTAAGAATTATTGGAAAAACTCTAAAATTCGGATTTTGAAAAATGGAAAAGTTCACAACACTGACGGGTGTTGCAGCCCCAATGCCGGTTGTCAATATCGATACCGATATGATTATTCCAAAAAACTATTTGAAAACGATCAAGCGGACGGGGCTGGGCAAAGGGCTTTTTGCAGATATGCGTTATCGTGATGACGGATCTGAAAATCCTGATTTTGTTTTGAACAAACCTGCTTATCGTCATGCCAAAATCATTGTCGCCGGAGATAATTTCGGTTGCGGTTCGTCTCGTGAACACGCGCCTTGGGCATTGGCCGATTTCGGGATACGTTGTGTTATTTCAACTTCATTTGCCGATATTTTTTATAACAATTGCTTCAAAAACGGTATTTTGCCAATTATTGTTAGTCCGGAAGATTTACAAAAACTGATGGAAGATGCAGAACGCGGTGCTAATGCAACCATGACCATCGACCTTGAGAAAAAGGAAATCCATGGACCTGATGGTGGAACATTGAAGTTCGATCTTGACGAATTTCGTCGGCACTGCCTGCTGAACGGACTTGATGATATTGGACTGACTATGCGCAAGGTGTCCGAAATTGATTCTTTTGAAAAAAAGAATGCAAAGGAACATCCATGGGCCTGAATTAACGAGCTTTAAAAAATTAAACCGGATTTTGAATTAGCCGCTTGAGAGCGAGCTGAATAAACCACGCTTTTGATAGCTGTAATGGAGCATGTAATTTAATATGGCTAGACCAGACCATAGTCATAACTGGGCCTCTCGCCTCTCTCCAAGTTTGAATGAACTCGATTCTATTGCCCGAAATTCTTTTGCCAATTTGCCTTCAAAATTTCGGGTTCTTTGTGAAGACCTTGTTATATGTGTCACGGATTTTCCTGATGACCAGATGATGGATGATATGGGACTGGAATCTCCGTTCGAGCTTTTGGGCTTGTTTGAAGGACAAGGCATTAGCGAGCGGTTTTCTTTGAATACTGGCAATGAAACGAACCGGATTACACTGTTCAGGCGCCCAATTCTTGATTATTGGTCTGAAAATGATGAAGCGCTGGGCGATATTGTAACACATGTTCTTATTCAGGAAATCGGACGTAACTTCGGTTTATCGGATGACACATTGGATGAAATAGAAGAAGCTGTCGAATAAGATCCAATTACACAATAACGATCACCGTTTGTCCGCTTTATTCTCATTTGCTGCAACAGAAGGGCTATCGGTATTTTTCGATCACTGTATTCCTTAACTTTCCCCCATTTTCATATAATCGCCAAGCGTAAAAATCGGACAGAATAGTTTAGAGAACTGTTTTATTCAAAAATTTTCCGGACAATCGCCAGAAAGTCGAAAAAACCTTTTTGGCCACCAAGGTTACTTATAATCAACCTTTCGAAATATATGACTATAAAAATGAGTGAAAAGAAGCCGATCGCTTTTATGAACAATTATACAACGGTCTATTGAACCGTGGAAAAATTGTCAGCACGCCCTGCGTGTTTACCATTTCGAGGAACCCAGGAATCTTCATCTTTCAAAGGTTTCGGGTTGTCAGGATCACCGAGAAGACCATTATTTTGTCCCGTCATGTCATAAAAACCAACAGGTGCAATCCGGTCGACATCGCGTGGTAAAACAGAAATAACAGGTCCGTTCGGATCGACTTTGATATTTTCCTTGTCATCCTTCGAATTCAAATTGAAAATGCTATCCAACGGTTTTTCAAGGTAGAAAGCGAGTTTCTTTTTTCCCGCAGTGGTAAAATTTATCCCGTCATTGGCGCGCAGTCGGGCTGTCTGTCCGTTTACATCGTAACCGGAAAGCGCGAAATTTCCTTGTTCATCAACAAAACCTTCCCACACATCGATAAAATGTCCGCCTGCTGCTTCCACCTGTTGCTTATAAAGTCTGTTGAAAGATGCTATTGCGATGCTCAAGTTCTGATCTTTGAAAGACGGGTTTCCCAACCATAAGAATGGTTTTCCGGTTTGCTTGAGAACATTTGTAAGTGCGGTAATCCGTTGACGATAATTGTCTTTCCATTCGCTGGCGTTGACATCAATAGTTTCGCCATTCATTTTAATAGGTTGATCATCATTGGCACCAAGTGCCATGACAATGACATCCGGCTTTTCTTTTGCTATGAGCTTCGGAATATTGTCTATCCAATTATAGTGGTTGTCGCGAACGAGACCGGATGACAGATTTGTTGAAATCAAAACAACAATATCGGTATTTTCTGCGTAAAGCTGGCTTAATCCGTCACCGGCAGCATTGGCGACAAAATCCCCCATCACCAGAATGCGTTTCGCGTTCTGTGCTTTCTGATTGGCTTTTTGCTGTGCAGGCGTTTTGACAACGCGTTTTTTCTTCACCGGCGGTGGTGGCGGTGGATAGACCGGTTGCACTTCCTGTTTGCGCCCGAAGATAATATCAAAAATATTTCTTGCATCTGCGACTGCCGGTGCAAATGCCAATACAATGACTGGAAACAGAAACAGGACAAAACGTGCAAGTCTTTTCATCAACAATTTTCCGGAATTAACGGCTACGAAGAATTGTCAATAATTCACGGCTTGGATTTCCATCAACGGGCAAGCCATTGCGACTTTGAAAAGTCTCGATCGCTTTTTTGGTGACCTCTCCGTTTTTACCGTCGATATTGCCGTGATAGTACCCCATTTTATTCAGTCTCGTTTGTAGTTCCTGACGTTCCTGAATATTGAGTGGCGAAAACGGTCTGTTCCAATCTTTGACCAATCCCGGACGGCCGGCAATGCGGTCAGAAAGTAGACCGACAGCCAAAGCATAACGGTCGGCACTATTGTAACGCTTTATGACAAAGAAATTTTTTGTAACCAGAAAGACCGGTCCCTTCCGGCCATCGGGCAATTTCAAATTTGCTTTATCGGAAGGGTAGGGGAATGGTTTGCCATTTGCCCGCTTTACACCCATTTTTGTCCATTCGGAAAGCGGCAACGAGCCCGGGGGAAATTTACCATTTTCAGGAAGGAGAACTTCATAGCCCCAAGGACGCCCCTCTTGCCAACCATTTTTCTTCAAAAGATTGGCCGCGGTTGCCAGAGCATCGGGAACCGACGTCCAAATATCGCGCTTTCCATCCCCATCCATATCAACAGCGTAGATCAGGTAACTTGTCGGAATGAATTGTGTGTGCCCGAGTGCTCCCGCCCATGAACCTTGTAAATGGGCGCGATCAATATCTCCGGACTGAAGAATTTTCATAGCTGCAATAAGCTGCGTTTGTGCGTATTTTGCTCTGCGTTTGTCACCAAAACCGAGGGTAGCAAGCGATCGAATGGCATCGCGCATAGCAGTATCACGATCCATTGCCTCGCCGAAATCGGATTCGATTGACCATATTGCCAGAAGTATATTGCGATCAACACCGAAACGTTTTTCAATTGCACCAAGCCACTTTGCCCATTTTTTCCCATGGGCACGACCGGTTGCAATCGCATTGTCCTGCACCCGATTGTCAAAATAATTCCATGTCGGATCGGTAAACTCGGGTTGATAAGCTGCTTTTTTCAAAACTTCCGGATCCGGAGAATCAACTCCCTTGAAAGCGAGATTGAAAGTTGCAGGTGTAATGCCTGCGTTCAAAGCAGTTGTTTTGAAGGCGGCAATCCAGCGTCTGAAGGCAATATCCGAACCATTCGCCAAAGCAGGCAAAGAACAAAATGCACCGATGAAACATGCGCCGCCGAAAACTGCAAACCGTCTGGTTATCCGGCTATCGGTTATTTGAGGGAAACTATTTGTTTTTATTTTCATCTGTGCTCCGCCTGATAAAAGCAACAATCGGACTAAAAATGCCTCATCCCCATATTAAACCGATTTTCCGAATTTTTTGAATATTTTATCGTAATTTTTAATGAAGTTGATAAAATCCGGAAAATAGCATTCTTGTTGTGAAATTGACTATTTATTTAGCCTTTGGACAGTAAAATGTCATCACTTAAGATTGCAGCTTGCGAAAAAAGATGATGACAAAAAGCCTAATTTTGTCACCTTTCGCATTATACAATGAAAAAAGTTGAATTGAACGGAATAAATTCGGGAGAGCAGTTTGAAAAAAATCCGTAAAGCAGTCTTCCCCGTGGCGGGACTTGGAACACGTTTCTTACCGGCAACCAAAACAGTTCCGAAGGAAATGCTCACCGTTGTTGACAAGCCTGTTATTCAATATGTGGTTGATGAAGCCCGCGAAGCCGGAATTGAACATCTGATTTTCGTAACCGGTCGCAACAAAGCGGTTATCGAGGATTATTTCGATGCGCAGGTCGAGCTTTATACGACGCTTGCCGAACGTGGCAAGAAGGAAGAGTTGGCTCATCTCAAGGATCTTCAACCGCAACCGGGCACAACATCCTTTACCCGTCAACAACAGCCTTTGGGGCTCGGGCATGCAGTCTGGTGTGCACGCGAACTTGTCGGAAACGAACCCTTTGCTCTTCTCTTGCCGGATATGGTCATGCAGGCAGAAAAAGGGTGTCTTTCGGAAATGGTTCGCCTTTATGAAGCAACCGGCGGCAATATCGTCGCTGTTCAGGAATGCGATCCGGAAGAAGCGCATAAATACGGTATTGTTGGCAAAGGTAAAGCGGTCGCCCACGGCTTTGAAATAACCCAGATGGTGGAAAAACCGGCAAAAGGTACGGCTCCTTCCAACCTCTATATTAACGGGCGATATATTTTGCAGCCGGAAATTTTCGATATTCTGTCGCGGCAGGAAAAAGGTGCAGGCAACGAAATCCAGTTGACGGATGGTATGCGTTCACTTGCGCAAGATCAGAAGTTTTATGGCTACCGCTTTGAAGGTACGACATATGATTGCGGTTCCAAAACCGGATTTATTGAAGCAAATGTAGCATTTGCCCTTTCGCGAGACGATATGCGTGATAAGGTTCTTGGCCCCTTAACGACATTGTTGGCGAATATAAAAAAATAAAACATAGTAGACGTCAGACCCGATTTGCTTTATCAAATCGGGTCATGATGACAAATAAAACCCCTCATTTTTCTGCTGATGATGCAGTTAAATCTGCAAAACATACCATTTCTATCGAGAGTGCAGGGCTTGAAGCCATAAAAAAAGCTTTGGAAGATGGTCTTTCCAAGCCTTTTGCCGAAGCGGTCAAATGCATTCTTCAATCAAAAGGTAGGGTTATTGTTACCGGACTCGGGAAGAGTGGCCATATCGGAACAAAAATCGCCGCAACTCTTGCCTCCACCGGTACACCGGCATTTTTTGTCCATGCTGCAGAAGCAAACCATGGCGATCTGGGAATGATCGAAGTGGGGGACGTCATCCTTGCAATATCATGGTCGGGCGAGACTGTTGAACTTGGCGGAATATTGAATCATGCTGCCCGCTTCCGTATCCCGCTCATTGCACTCACTTCCGGCGCAAATTCGGCTTTGGGGCAAGCAGCAGATATTTTATTACTCCTGCCAAAAGTGGAAGAAGCTTGCCCGCATGGCCTTGCTCCCACAACGTCTACCACGATGCAGCTTGCTATGGGAGATGCTTTGGCGGTAGCCCTTCTTACAATGCGTGGCTTTACTGCCAGTGATTTTAAAATTTTCCACCCCGGCGGTTCTCTCGGAGCAAATTTGAAATTTATCCGTGATATTATGCATCGTGGCGATCGTATTCCTATTGTCAAAAGCGGAACACCGATGAAAGAAGCCATGCAAGTGCTTATCGAAAAACACTTTGGTTGTGTCGCGGTTGTCGATAGCGACGGCAATTTGGAAGGCATTGTCACAGACGGTGACCTTGCTCGCAATATCAATCGGGACCTTTCAAAACTTACGGTCAATGATGTTATGACAAAAGACCCCAAAACAGTCACCCCCGATATGATGGTCGGTGCAGCAACCGCTTTGATCAACGATCATAAAATTGGTGCACTTCTGGTCGTTGAAAACAAAAAACCGGTTGGTCTTGTTCATTTTCATGATTTATTACGAATTGGTGCGATTTAAAAATATTGTCACTACTTCAACTATAATTTTGTCGAATAATGAAAAACATTAAATTGTTTTATATAATTAATAATGTTCAATTTTATTTATAATTTTACTTATTATGATATATTTTTATCTATTTTGTCTTTTAAAGGCCTATCTTTATAAATTTTTATTTCTGAAAATTGCTTTATTTGCAAATTGAGATTATCCTTCAATCCCCATGTCGAAGTCCGGTATGGGACTAAGCATAAAAACTATTATGTGGAGGATTTTTGATGACACCTGAACTTAATTTTATCGACGGGAAGCTCGTTGATTGCAAAGGATGCAACACGATTCCTGTTACCAATCCTTCAACTGACGAAGTTATTGGAGAAATTTATGAAACGCCGAAGGGGGAAGTTGACAGGGCTGTTGCAGCAGCTAAAAAAGCGCAACCGGCATGGGAGAAATTACCGGCAATAGAACGCGCAAAATTCTTGAAGCAGATTGCCCAAAAAGTGCGCGAGCATGCGGACGAGGTCGCAAACATTCTGGTGAGAGAACAGGGAAAAACACAGGCACTTGCCAAGGTGGAAGCGAATTTTACCGCCGACTATATGGATTATATGGCAGGTTGGGCGCGTCGCATTGAAGGGGAAATTATTCCCTCGGACCGTCCGGGTGAAACCATTTTATTGATGCGACAGGCTATTGGTGTTGTGGGCGGTATTTTGCCGTGGAATTTTCCGTTCTTCCTGATTGCCAGAAAAATGGCTCCAGCACTTCTTGTCGGCAATACGATTGTCATCAAGCCAAGTGTCGAAACGCCGCTCAATGCTTCTATTTTTGCTAAAATCGTTGCCAATACAGATTTACCGAAAGGCGTATTCAATATGGTCTTCGGGCGTGGCTCGACCACCGGCCAGAATATTTGCGAAAATCCCGATGTCGGGCTTGTAAGCTTTACCGGTTCTGTCGATACCGGCGTTCGCATTATGTCCGCTGCCGCAAAGAACATTACCAAAGTCAATCTGGAACTTGGTGGTAAAGCGCCGGCAATTGTTGCTAAAGATGCCGATCTTGACCTTGCTGTCCGTGCTATTCTAGCGTCACGTGTTATCAATACGGGACAGGTTTGTAACTGTGCGGAACGGGTTTATGTCGATAGAGCTATAGAAGCCGAATTCCTCGAGCGAATGAGCAAAGCTATGAAAGCGGTACGCTATGGCAATCCGGAAAAAATGGCCGATGCGGACATGGGACCGTTGATTAATAAAGCAGCGTTGTCTTCAGTTTCCGGCTTTGTCGACAGAGCACTCAAAGAAGGTGCCGAATGTCTTGTCGGTGGTGAACCTGCTGATATAAAGCAAGGTAACTTCTATCAGCCGACATTGCTTGCCCATTGCAAACAGAAAATGGAGATTGTCCAGAACGAAGTGTTCGGACCGGTTCTTCCTGTCGTCGCATTTGATACAATTGATGACGCTATTGAAATGGCGAATGACACGATTTATGGCCTCACATCGTCGATCTATACAAAAGATCTTTCGACCGCCATGCGCGCATCAAACGAACTCCGTTTTGGAGAGACCTATATCAATCGCGAAAATTTCGAAGCGATGCAAGGTTTTCATGCAGGAACTAAAAAATCAGGCATTGGTGGAGCCGACGGCAAGCATGGCATACTTGAATATACCCATACTCATGTTGTTTATATACAGAACTGAATAACGGATAAGTTCAATTTTCAACATCATCGGAAGCAACCGAAAAAGTTGCTTCCGATGAAAAATCTATATTTAAAAAGACGTAAAGTTTATTTATCGTAAACATTTATATACTTATAAATAATATGTTAAATAAAACGTTATTTAACATATGTTATTATAAAATTTAATAAACATATAAATATATTGATTTTATATTTATGTAATTGAATTTAATGATATTTTTCAAACTAAATAGGATTTTTTTCTAATTAAACTGAAAAATAGATATATATATTTTATCTATTTGTTGTTAGAAGTAATAATTATCTCTGTATTTCATTTGGAGAAAAGGGATAAATAAAGAGACCATATAAAAAGGACAGTTCATATTGCTCAGGCCGCAACCAATTGCCGATGAAGAACGGCTAACGCGTATCCGCCGTTTGCGTGAAAAAATGGCTGCTGAAAATGTTGATGCGGTGTTTTTGGGAGCAACATCCAATCTACGATATTTTACCGGTCTTGAATGGGGTATGAGCGAGCGCCTGTGCGGTGCACTGATCTCTCATGAAAAACTCACCTATATTGTTCCGGCATTCGAGCATTCGAGATTGGAAGAATTACCGCATTTGTCGGGAGATATTGTCGTCTGGCAGGAAGACGAAAGCCCGTTTGACAAATTGACCATGCTTTTGCATCCAAAAGGAATATTGGCTGTCGATGAAGCAATTCCCACGAATTTCTTTCTCGCATTGGCATCGTTGATCGGTCATTCCCGTCTAACCGGTGCTCATCAATTCACGACATATTTGCGGATGGAAAAATCAGAAAATGAAATTGCGCTCATCCAATATGCGATGGATGTTACTTTGGAAGTGCAAAAACGTGTGCGTGATTTTTTGCGTCCGGGGATATCTTCATATGAGGTTATAAAGTTTATTGATGAAGCCCATCGCAAGCTTTGCAGAAACGGTTCGAGCTTTGCAATTGTTTCATTTGGCAAGGCCACGTCGATACCTCATGGAGTTGAAAGCGAACAGATATTGCAGAAACAGGATCCGGTGCTGATTGATATAGGCACAACGGTAGAAGGATATCATTCCGATATTACACGAACCTATATGATTGGCGACGTGACAGACGATTTCGCTAAAAAATGGGATATAGAAAAGCAATTGCAAAATATTGTTTTCAATGCCTGCAAAATTGGTGGTCGTGCAGCAGATGTGGACAATGCCGGACGAAAAGCGTTGGAAATGTTTGATCTGGGGCCGAATTATCAACTGCCGGGGATACCTCATCGCATTGGCCATGGTCTTGGCCTCGATATTCATGAGGAGCCGTATGTTTCCCGTCATGATAACACTATTCTGAAGCCGGGTATGTGCTTTTCGGACGAGCCGACCCTTATCTTCCCGGGTAAGCTCGGTATCCGTCTGGAAGACGCAATCTATATGACAAAAGACGGGCCGAAGTGGTTTACACAACCGGCACTTGATCCTGTTACTGTTTAATGCCGGTATAGAATTTCGATAATAGAACGAACACGCAAAAAGAGAGAGGAACCATTATGAAAATATTAAGGACAATTGCGCTGGCAAGCGTATCGGTGGCAAGCCTTGCCACACTTTCTTTGTCGGCAAATGCAAAAACGCTCGTCTACTGTTCCGAGGCGTCGCCCGAGGGGTTTGATCCGGCTGCATATACGACTGGAACGACTTTCGATGCCAGTGCGCATACAGTCTATAACGGCCTTGTTGATTTCAAAAAAGGAACAACCGAGGTTATACCGGCACTGGCCGAGAGCTGGGATATTTCAGCCGATGGTCTGGAATATACATTTCATTTGAGAAAGGGGGTACATTTCCACAAAACCTCCTATTTTTCACCAACGCGCGATTTCAATGCTGACGATGTCGTCTTTTCGATTGAACGGCAGTGGAAGAAAGATAATCCTTGGTACAACTATGCTCCGGGGCTATCGTGGCAATATTTCAATAGCATGGGATTTGGCAAACTTCTCAAAGATGTAAAGAAGGTCGATGATCATACAGTCAAAATCACACTGAACCAGCCGGAAGCACCGTTTTTGGCCGATTTGGCAATGAACTTTATTTCGATCATGTCGAAGGAATATGCGGACAAGCTGCAGGCAGACGGAAAAATGGTCGAGCTCAATGCAAAACCGGTGGGAACAGGACCATTTATCTTTGTTTCCTATCAAAAGGATGCGGTGATCCGTTATAAGGCAAATCCTGATTATTTTGAAGGCAAACAACCGCTTGATAATTTGGTTTTTGCCATCACAACAGACCCGTCAGTGCGCGCACAAAAGCTGAAAGCCGGCGAATGTCAGGTGATTTCTAATCCGGCGCCTGCCGACGTTGCAGGATTGAAGGCAAATCCGGATTTGGTTGTAAAAGAACAGCCGGGGCTCAATGTAGCTTATCTTGCTTATAATACTCTTCAACCGCCTTTTGATAAGGTTGAAGTGCGTCAGGCTTTGAATATGGCGATTAACAAGAAGATTATTCTGGAAGCTGTTTACGAAGGGGCAGGCACTCCTGCCAAGACGCCGATACCACCCACAATGTGGTCTTATAACAAATCCATCGAAGAAGATAATTATAATCCTGAAGCGGCCAAAGCACTGCTGGACAAAGCAGGTGTTAAAGACCTGAAAATGAAGATTTGGGCAATGCCGGTCAGCCGTCCCTATATGCCGAATGCCCGACGTGCCGCAGAATTGATGCAGGCCGATTTGGGAAAAATTGGTGTCAAGGTCGAGATTGCCACATTGGAATGGGGCGAATACGTCAAACGGTTGCGTGAAAAAGACCGCGACGGAGCTGTTATAATGGGGTGGACAGGCGATAATGGTGATCCGGATAACTTCCTGAGTGTTCTCTCTTCGTGTGCTTCTATTGGCAGCAATAATTATGCAAATTGGTGTTACGAACCGTTTGACAAAATCATTTCGGAAGCAAAAAAATCGGCGGATCATGAAAAACGCATAGAACTTTATGAACAAGCTCAGGCTATTTTCAAACAGCAAGCTCCCTGGTTTGTCATCGCCAACTCGACGGTGGCTATGCCAATGTCAAAAAAAGTAAAAAACTATGTTATTGATCCGGTTGGTGCTCACCGCTTTGTCAATGTAGATATAGATGAGTAATAGAAGCTTTATATTGGCCATAGACATATCAAATATGGTCAATATAAACTTGGATATAATAAAGGTTCGTCTTTTTGTTCCAGTGTTTTAAACATGTGTAACAATCAGGCTCGAATAAAAACGTATTAATAAAATGATATCGGGGAAACCATGAAATTATTGAAAGAGTTCGTGTTATCTATCGGAGTAGTAACAGCATTTTTCGCAATTTCCCATGAAGCATCGGCAAAAAATCTGGTTTATTGTTCGGAAGCATCTCCGGAAGGTTTTGACCCTGCGCTTTATGCAAACGGAACAGCTTTTGATGCATCTGCATGGACTGTTTATAATCGTTTGGTAGAATTTGATCCGGATAAACCGGGCGTTTTCCCGGGCCTTGCCGAAAGCTGGCAAATATCCGATGACGGGAAAGAATACACTTTCCGTTTGCGAAAAAATGTAAAATTCCAAAAGACTGCTTTTTTCACCCCCACACGAACATTGAATGCGGATGATGTGATTTTCACATTTGATCGCGCTAGAAATCCGGACAATCCTTGGCATACCTATACATCCGGTATCCGCTATCAATATTTTGAAAGTATGGGGCTTAACACGCTCATCAAGGGTATCGTGAAAGTCGATGACCAAACGGTCAAATTCATTCTTGAGCGACCGGATGCTCCCTTTCTTGCCGATCTCGCCATGGCATTTTTATCGATTAATTCGCTTGAATATGCTCAACAATTGGAAAAGCAGGGAAAACGGGAACAGTTCAATCTTCAACCGGTCGGAACAGGACCATTTTCTTTTGTTGCATATCAAAAAGACGCGCTGATACGCTATAAGGCAAATAGTGACTATTATGCGGGAAAGCCGAAGATAGACAATCTTGTTTTTTCAATCACGACAGATCCGGCCGTTCGCGCACAAAAGCTGAAGGCCGGCGAATGTGACATCATGTCTTATCCGGCTCCGGCCGATATTGGTGAATTGAAATCAAATCCGGATTTGAAAGTTGTCGAGCAACCGGGATTGAATATAGCCTATATGGCTTATAATACGACAATGCCTCCCTTTGACAATGTTGATGTAAGGCGTGCACTCAATATGTCGGTCAATAAAAAGGCCATTGTTGATGCTGTTTTTGATGGTGCGGCAATAGTGGCAAAAAATCCCATGCCACCGACAATTTGGGGTTACAATGACAATGTCAAGGATGATGCATATGATCCGGAGAAAGCCAAACAAATGCTGGAAGCTGCCGGTGTCAAGAACTTCAAAATGAAGATTTGGGCAATGCCGATAAGTCGGCCTTATATGCCTAACGCACGACGCGCTGCAGAACTCATTCAATCGGACTTCAAAAAAGTTGGTGTAGATGCCGAAATCGTCTCTATGGAATGGGGTGAATATGTGAAAGCGGGTAAAGCAAGGGATCGTGACGGTGCCATTATTCTCGGCTGGACGGGAGATAATGGTGATCCGGATAACTTCCTTGGTGTTTTGCTTTCATGCATTTCAAGAGGGACTACGAATTATGCGGGTTGGTGCAGTAAGCCGTTTGATGATCTCATTGAAAAGGGTAAGACTGTCACCGACCAGCAAGAGCGCACGAGACTTTACGAACAAGCCCAGTTGATATTCAAAGATCAGGCTCCCTGGCTGACGCTCGATCATTCGACCGTATTTATGCCAATGCGGAAGAACGTAACCGGCTTCAAACTCTATCCGGTATCGGGCTATCGTTTTGAACATGTTGATATAGAAAATTAACTGTTGGTTGATGCGTGAATAATGGCAGCTATTAGACCGGGCAGTATGGGTGCGGAGACAATATGCTTCGATATTTGTTGAAAAAAATAGGTTATATCATTCCTACTTTTATAGGAATTACACTTGTTTCTTTCATTTTTGTACATACCTTGCCGGGCGATCCTGTGCTTTTGTTGGCAGGTGACCGTGGCATGTCTGAAGAACGCCATGCCGAACTGATGACCGAATTCGGTTTCAATCGTCCTTATTGGCAACAATATCTCGACTACTTATGGGGTGTCCTTCATGGCAATCTGGGCACTTCTTTCGTTTCCAAACGCAGCGTAGCCGAAGAATTCTTTACGCTTTTTCCGGCGACGTTGGAATTGGCATTTTGTGCCATTATCATCGCTATATTTCTGGGAATTGTTGTTGGCGTTATCGCTTCCGTCAAGCGTGGCTCGTGGTTTGACCAGACTTCAATGGGATTGGCTCTTACAGGCTATTCTATGCCAATTTTCTGGTGGGGCCTTTTGCTGATTATGCTCTTTAGTGGAAAATTGGGTTGGACACCGGTTTCAGGGCGGATTTCTTTACTCTATTATTTTGATCAACCCACCGGCTTTATGCTGATTGATAGCTGGCTATCGGGAGAGGAGGGGGCTTTTGCCTCTGCTGTTTCCCACCTGATTTTACCGACATTGGTTTTGGCAACAGTACCTCTTGCAGTGATCGCTCGCCAAACGCGTTCGGCCATGCTCGAAGTTTTGAATGAAGACTATGTCCGCACAGCAAAGGCCAAAGGCTTGAGCACTTTCCGTGTTGTTGCCATTCATGCATTACGTAATGCCTTTATTCCGATTGTAACAACGATCGGTTTGCAGATAGGAATGCTGATGGGCGGGGCAATTCTTACCGAGACAATTTTCTCTTGGCCAGGAATTGGAAAGTGGATGATCGATTCAATTTCGAGAAGAGATTACGAATCCGTACAAGGTGGATTACTCATGATTGCTATGCTTGTGATGGTGGTCAATCTCGTCGTCGATTTGCTTTATGGATTTATCAATCCGAGAGTAAGGCATAGCCAAGGTGTATCGTAATGAATAGTAAAGCTGACAGAAACATATCGGCCGATATCCGACGTCAGGCTTGGCGCGAATTCTGGTTCTCCTTCAGTATGAATCGTGGCGCTGTGATCGGTCTTGTCGTGTTTTGCGCTATTGTCCTTCTCGCAGTCCTTGCGCCGTTGATTGCTCCTTATGGATATGACGAGCAGTTTCGTGACGCAATGCAAAGGCCGCCGGCTTGGCAGACGGGCGGAACGTGGAATTTCATTCTGGGAACTGATGCGGTTGGACGCGATATTTTATCTCGCCTTCTTCATGGAGCGCGCTATTCGCTGCTTGTAGGCGTGGTTGTTTCGCTTGCGGCCATGATTGTCGGCATCATTGTCGGCGTTATTGCCGGTTATATAGGGGGCATGATTGAAGTCATCATCATGCGTATTATGGATATCATCCTTGCATTTCCGTCGCTCCTTCTGGCTTTGGTGCTCGTCAGTATCGTCGGTTATGGTTTGCAAGGTGCAATTATTGCAACGGCGGTTGCGCTCCAGCCCCATTTTGTCCGCCTTGCACGTGCCGCAGTCCTTGCGGAAAAAAATCGTGAATATGTCATTGCCGCAAAACTTGCAGGAGCTGGCCGCGGTCGTTTGATGTTCAAGACCATTCTTCCAAATTGTATGGCTCCCATAATCGTGCAGGGAACTTTTTCTTTTTCCAACGCCATTCTTGATGTGGCTGCCTTGGGTTTCCTTGGTATGGGGGCGCAAGCGCCCACACCGGAATGGGGAACAATGCTGGCCGATGCGCGTGAATTTATTTCAAGTGCATGGTGGATTGTTACATTTCCCGGCCTTGCAATATTGATACTTGTTTTGGCAATCAACCTCATGGGGGATGGCCTACGTGACGCACTCGATCCGAAATTGAAAAGGAGTTGAAGATGGCGTTACTCGAAATCCGCAATCTCAATGTATATTTCGAAACCGCGAGCGGGCCTTTTTATGCAGTCAAAGGCATAGACATCACTGTAAATAACGGTGAAATACTTGCAATTGTGGGTGAATCCGGCTCCGGTAAATCGGTAAGCATGCTGGCTGTCATGGGGCTGTTGCCAAAAAGTGCCAAGATCAGTGCCGACAAGATGATGTTTGAAAATATCGATCTTATGAAGCTTACCGATCATGAAAGACGCCGGATCATCGGCAATGAAATTTCAATGATCTTTCAGGAACCGATAGCAAGCCTCAATCCCTGTTTCACGGTCGGTTATCAGCTTGAAGAAGTATTGAAAGCGCATCTTAAACTCGGGCGCAAACAACGGATCGAGAAAATTATCGAATTGTTCCACCTTGTCGGTTTAACCGAGCCCGAACGCAGATTGAAGAGTTTTCCTCATCAATTGTCAGGCGGTCAATGTCAACGAATTATGATTGCCATGGCAATTGCATGTAACCCGAAATTGCTGATTGCCGACGAGCCGACAACTGCGCTTGATGTTACTATACAGAAACAAATTCTTGATCTTATTTTGGATCTCCAAAAAAGCCAGAATATGGGCGTTATTCTTATCACCCATGATATGGGCGTTGTTGCCGAAACGGCAGATCGCGTTGTGGTGCAGTATAAGGGAGAAAAAATGGAAGAGGCCGACGTGCTTTCTCTGTTCGAAACACCCAAAAATGCCTATACCAAAGCTCTTCTTGCAGCTCTTCCGGAAAATGCCCATGGCAATCGACTTGTAACGGTTGCAGATTTTATGCACGCGCACGGAGATGCTTTATGAGCGATTTCATAATAGAAGCGAAAGATATCGTACGTGATTATCCCATTTCCGGCGGTTTGTTCGGCAAAAGAAAAATTTTACATGCCGTCAATCACGTTTCTTTTGGTGTCGAACGTGGAAAAACCTTGGCTGTCGTCGGGGAATCCGGATGCGGGAAATCGACTCTGGCCCGGATTCTGAGCCTTATTGATCCGCAAACGAGCGGCGAGCTCGTCATTGACGGAGAAAATATTGATATTGCACAGAAAAAAGTAACAACAACGATGCGCCGGAAGGTGCAGATTGTATTTCAAAATCCTTATGGATCACTCAATCCCAGACAAAAAATAGGTGATGCGCTCACCGAACCTTTATTGCTGAACACAACATTGTCGGCCAAAGAACGGGAGCAGCAAGCAAAACAAATGCTCGAGAGAGTGGGGCTTTCGGAAATACATTACTATCGATATCCTCATATGTTTTCAGGCGGTCAGAGGCAGCGTATTGCAATTGCGCGTTCTTTAATGCTTCGGCCGAAAATCGTTGTTCTTGACGAGCCGGTTTCGGCGCTTGATTTGTCGGTTCAGGCTCAGGTGCTCAATTTGCTTGCCGATTTACAGGAGGAATTCGGCCTTACATATGTTTTTATCAGTCATGATTTGTCGGTCGTGCGCTACATCGCGAACACAGTCATGGTCATGTATTTTGGGGAAATTGTCGAATATGGCACAAGAGACAGAATTTTTTCCCATCCCGAGCATGAATATACTAAAAAACTTTTTGCCGCAACACCAATAGCCAGTGTAGAGGCTATTCGTGCACGAATTGAAAAGAAAAATAATGCGAAAAACGTTATTAATTCATTTCAGTAAATCATTTATACGATTTTAAAAATATATTATATTTATATAATTCTGAATTTTATTTAATTAAAAATAATTATACTTTTACGATGAAAACGATGCGATCAATTCATAAATAATATATTTAAAATAATTTTTCAATTTTGTAATTATAATTATTATAAAGAATCTAAAATAGATAAAAATTTTAAAAATATAATTTAAAAGGCCTGAAAAATTTAGTATAATCTCCACGTTAGAAGGTTCTGTAATTGAAGCTGAAAGGTGGTGCATTATGGCAAAAATGAAAGCTGCGGTATTTGTAGAAAAAAACCGGATTGTTCTGGAAGATAAACCCGTTCCCGATATCGGTCCGTTGGACGCATTAATCCGCATTACAACAACGACGATTTGTGGAACCGATATCCACATTTTGAAAGGCGAATATCCGGTTGAAAAAGGTTTGACGATTGGCCATGAACCGGTCGGAATTATTGAAAAGCTTGGTTCGGAAGTCAAAGGTTTTCGTGAGGGACAACGTGTTATTGCCGGTGCCATTACACCGAGCGGTATTTCGAATGCATGTATGTGCGGCTGCGGTTCGCAAGATGGACCGCATACGAAACATGGCTTTGAAGCAATGGGCGGTTGGAAATTCGGTAACACGATTGATGGTGCACAAGCCGAATTTTTACGCGTCAATGATGCGGCAGCAAATCTCTGCGCAATTCCCGACAATCTTACAGATGAACAGGTATTGATGTGCCCTGACATTATGTCGACCGGTTTTTCCGGTGCCGAACGTGGCGGAGTTAAAATCGGCGATATTGTTGTTGTCTGGGCATTGGGGCCGATCGGCTTATGTGCTGTTGCCGGTGCAAAATTATGCGGTGCAACAACAATTATCGGTGTTGATACTGTACCGGCACGCATGGAGATGGCTAAAAAACTCGGCGCGACCCATGTTGTCGATTTCAAAGCTTGCAATGCAGTTGAAGAAATCATGCGCCTGACAGATGGGCGCGGTGTCGACGTTGCTATTGAAGCTTTGGGGACACAGCCGACTTTCGAGTCTTGCCTTAATGTTCTTCGCCCCGGTGGCACATTGTCCAGTCTCGGCGTTTATTCCAATGATCTGAAAATACCGCTGGCAGGTTATCGCGCAGGTCTAGGAGATATTGATATTGTGAGTGGTCTTTGCCCTGGTGGTAAAGAACGTATGCGTCGTTTAATGAATGTTGTCGAAAATGGCAGCGTTGATTTACGTTCGCTCGTTACACATACTTTTAAACTGGATGATATAGAAAAGGCTTATGATCTGTTTGCCCATCAGCGCGACGGGGTCATGAAAATCGCTATCAAAACAGGCGCCTGAACAAGTTCAGGATAAGCTATAAAAAAAGCGGGCTGAAAAGCCCGCTTTTTCAATGCATGGAAATTATTTGCTTTCTTTTTTACGCTTTATGGCAGCACGTACACCTGCTGCATAGTCAGGGTGGACTTTTTCAAAGTGTCCAAGTTGACGCTCGATGATGAAATCGGGAACGCCTTCCATTGCATCGGCAATGTTGGAGAAAAGCCGGTTTTTCTGATCCTGATCGAACAGATTGAACAATGCCGTTACCTGACTGTAATCATCATTACCAGCCCGATGATCGTAACGATAAGCGTCACCGGAAAGTTTTAACGGCGGCTCTTGTGCCGATTTATCTTCAACCGGTCCATTGAAGGAATTCGGTTCGTAATAAGCGTCGACATTATTGGTTGAATGTCCGCCATAAGTGTTCATTTGCCCGTCACGATGGTAGTTATGAACAGGGCAAACAGGCTTGTTTACCGGAATTTGTTCATAATGCGTACCTAAACGATAACGGTGCGCATCCGCATAAGAGAAGATGCGGGCCTGCAACATTTTATCGGGCGAATAACCGATACCGGGAACGATATTGGACGGAGAGAAAGCAGCCTCTTCGATTTCTGCAAAATAATCGTCAGGATTGCGATTCAACTCCATAATACCGATATCCATTGGCGGATAATCCTTATGAGGCCAGACTTTTGTCAGATCAAACGGGTTATAGGGCGTCTTGTCTGCATCTGCTTCAGGCATAATCTGAACCTGAACTTTCCAGCGCGGGAAGTTGCCACTTTCAATAGCATTGTAAAGTGCTTCCTGTGAACTTTCACGCGTCTTTCCTACAAGCTCTTTTGCTTCGGCATTGGTATAGAATTTATGCCCCTGCATCGTCTTGAAGTGGAATTTAACCCAGAAGCGTTCGCCTTTGTCGTTCCACAATGAATAGGTATGGGAGCCATAACCGTTCATATGCATGGTATCAATCGGTAATCCGCGGTCGGACATCAGAATAGTGACCTGATGCAGGCTTTCCGGAGAAAGTGACCAGAAATCCCATTGGGCTGTATTTGAACGCAAGTTTGTACGCGGATGGCGCTTTTGCGTATGAATGAAATCGGGAAACTTATAGGCATCACGAACGAAAAATACCGGCGTATTATTGCCAACGAGATCCCAGTTTCCTTCGGAAGTATAGAATTTCAACGCAAAACCGCGAACGTCTCGCTCCGCATCTGCTGCGCCGCGCTCTCCGGCAACAGTTGAAAAACGGCCGAGCATCGGTGTTTCCGTTCCAGGTTTGAATACGGCGGCTTTTGTATAGCGGGTAATGTCGCCGGTGATCTTCAATACACCATGTGCACCAACACCTTTGGCATGGACAGTGCGCTCGGGGATACGTTCCCGATTTTGATGCGCCAATTTTTCCAATAATTGATAATCCTGAATCAATACCGGGCCGCGAGGACCAGCCGTTATAGAATTCTGATTATCAGGTACAGCTGCACCTGCTGTTGTCGTTAATGTAATCCGCTCGCTCATGAAAGCCTCCAGTCTGTGAATGTTCAAATCGTCTCACTAATAGAAGATAGGGCAAATTTAAATTAATTCTAATTTTAATTTGTTTAAATTCCTATTAGGAAAAATTATGACAGAACGCATCATCATTGACGGAATTTATGAATGCGTTGACAACGTTCAATTTCATGTATTTGCAAAAGACGATGGGGGAGGGTTTTTACGAGGGTAAAAACGCGGTTGGTTCATATATTTACAGGAGATAGCAGGGTTTTACGACGCGTGTCTTCGAAAGATCGCGCTTTCTCGATAACAGTTTTTTTACAAGTATAAACAGTACGTTCAACTATCAATTGGAATTGATAAAACGATTAATAATATTTTTTCAAAAAAATATGATTTTACACGAATTGAAAATTAACATAATATAATAAAATAAATATTTTTGATTTTTTTTTACAATAAAATGTTAATTTTATTGTACGAATAATATCACTTCTTGTAATAATAGATAGCTGAAGAAATGGTAATTTGGTAGCTATCTACATGATTTATTTTCATAAAATCAATTCTATATTCCATTGACAAGAAAACGGGAAACTTTATGGAACAGCCGATACTTGCCCTAGTTGACTCTTCAATTTATTGGAAATCGGTTTGCGAGCTCGCAATCTGGGCTTCCCGGACATTCAATGTGCCGATCAGATTGCTGAATGTTCTTGATAAAATGTCTGATGATGTTTTAGTTCCGGACGAGATTGCCAAGGATATTGATAATCGTTTTCTATCCGACTTTGCCGGTAAAGTTCGGGACGAGACGGCGAGCTACGCCCGATTGATGCAGGAACTGGGGCAAACCGTACTTGATAATGCGAAATCCTACATTGAAAGACGTGAGAAAATTGTTGTTGATACCAGACTGCGCTATGACAGCCTCGCAGATGCGATCGGCTTTTACGGCAAAACTTCTTCATTGATTATCATTGGCAAGCAAGGGCAGCAGACGTCAAACAATGACGGATACGCCAAAGTCGGTAATAATTTCGAAACAATTGTACGTGCGGCTCGAAGGCCGGTTTTGGCGGCTTCAATAGAGGTAAGGCCGATCAAAAAAGCTCTTTTGCTTTATGATGAAAATTTCGGTCTCAATTTGGTCGTTGATTACCTTATACGTTATCATAATATTTTTGAAAAACCGGTTATGATTGCGTTTTCACAAAACAATTTCGAAGCGATAGAGAGTGATATCAATTATATCGAAAAAATAGCAAAACAAGAGAATATTTCTTTGTCATTATTGGCTATTAATGACAATATTAATGACGAAATCCTGAATAATATTGCTGATGAAAATAACGTAGATCTCATTATTATTAATGCGTTTACGGAATCAAGAATTAAAAATATGCTATTCGGTTCGGTTCATAAAATACTTATACAGAAAATTAAATTTCCAATACTTATTGTTAGATAAATTAATACAAGAATAACATTATCTTGAAAATACCTCTAACGAACTCTCTTTTGCTTTAGGCAGGAAGCACATGAAACAGTGAACGCATGGTATTCGGAGCAGCAGTTCATAAAAAGACAGGAAGCCGAAACATAGGGGGAAATGTTTCGGCCTCCAAAGATCATCTTCATTACAAGATGACCAAATAAAAATTGACACAGTTACAGATTGAGCGCTCGCTATATTCCCAAACCGAAAAAATTCGGTACGAAAATTAGACAGCAAGCTCTCAATCTCTGTAATTGGCAGTTAACCCTCCGGCAAGGCACTGCCCGGTTCTTTTTCAGAACGTCAGTATTATTATGCAATGAATAGAATAAAATCCAATTGCTTTTTGTTTTAAATTGTATAAGAAAAAATTATCATGTTTACCATAAGACAGCTTCGTTATTTTCAAATTTTAGCCAATACGGGTCATTTCGGAGAGGCATCCGAAAAATTGGGCATTTCACAACCCGCACTCTCCGTGCAAATCGCTGAAATGGAAAAATTAGCCGGATCGCCGCTTTTTGAACGGACATCCAAGCGCATTATATTAACGCCACTTGGTTGCAATTTTCTTCCTATCATCAACGATATTCTGGCAAGACTATCTGTCTTGGGGGATATTGTTGCGGCGCATGAATCACCGCTGAGCTATCCGATCAAACTTGGTATCATCCCGACCGTGGCGCCTTATATATTGCCGTCGGTTTTACCGAAAGTGCGTCATTTATATCCCGCTTTGGCACTTCAAATTCAGGAAGCAAAGACCGAGAGGCTTGTTGAATTGCTGCGCAATGGTCATATAGACGCTATTGTGGCGGCAACACCGGTTGAGGATGGAGAATTTGTCTCCGAACCGATTTTCGACGATAATTTTTATTATGCTTTGCCACGGGACGACCCGCAATCTGTCTATAAAAATGTTCGGGAAGGCGATGTCGATACCGGAAAATTGTTGTTGCTGGAGGAAGGGCACTGTCTGCGCGATCAGACGCTAGAAGCGTGCCAGACCAAAAAATATCGACATGATATCACAGCCTCATCCTTGACTACTTTGATGCAACTTGTTGCCAATGGTATTGGTATAACGATTATTCCCCAAATTGCTGTTTCGACGGAAGCACGGTTGGATAATATTAGCGTTGTCGCTTTCGAAGGCGAGACGCCAAAACGCCACATTTGCCTCTTCTGGAGAAGACGTTCGCGCCGGAGCAAGGACTTCAAGTTGTTGGCTGATCTTTTTAAGGCGATGGCCATCCCGATTCTGGATCAGGCAAGGAATTTTATCGTGTGATGCTCACGGGAAAAGTTGTTTGATCATGAAAAGGTCGCACCGCCATGGGGTGAAAGGCCGTTTGAGCATAACTACTTTGATCTGTAACAACGTAATCACAAATTAAATTGAAACGGGAATTTTCCGGATGGGGCAAGCGCCGTCGGCAAAATGACCCGCCTTTTTTTGAACGGCGTCAGGTGCAACTGATTTCTGCCTTCAGGCCTCGCTAAAACAGTCAAACGGCTTTGTCCCGAACGCCTCGAAATTGCAGACTATCCGTTTCAAGGTTCGAATATGTTTCGGTCAAGCTGAACAAGCCGAAAGCAGAACTTTTGTTTTATCGATTGAATTTGAAATTGCAGTCTGTGAGGGATGACCGCTCAAAATCAATTTTCCATGATTTCGTTCTGTGTCTCATGAACGATCAAGCGCGTAGCAGTAAACCATAAGCCGATTTTTAAAAAGACAAGAAGAGATAAGACGAGACGGTCAGACAGATTGCTCGGCCGAACCGAAGTTGAAATCCCCCTTGTCGGCATTTTGGGCGGACAAGGGGGATTACATTTTAAAAAACGTCAATTACAAAATCGCACTTGGATAATTCGGGCTTTCACGAGTAATCGACACATTATGGGTGTGGCTTTCGTTAAGACCCGCATTGGTAATGCGAACAAATGTCGCTTTTTTGCGGAATTCTTCGAGGTTCGGCGCACCGAGATATCCCATTGATGCGCGCAGGCCGCCTGCCAATTGGTGAAGAACAGAGGCGGCCGGACCTTTATAAGCAACCTGACCTTCAATACCTTCAGGCACAAGTTTTAACTCATCATGCACATCTGCCTGAAAATAACGGTCGGCAGAACCGCGAGCCATTGCGCCAACGGATCCCATACCACGATAGGCTTTGAACGAACGACCTTTATAAAGATAAACTTCACCGGGACTTTCTTCCGTGCCGGCAAGGAGTGAACCAATCATGACCGCGCGGGCACCTGCTGCCAAAGCTTTAGCAAGGTCGCCCGAATATTTGATACCGCCATCGGCAATGATCGGAATGCCGGCTTTATCGGCGACTTCGACAGCTCCCATAATCGCGGAAAGTTGCGGCACACCGACACCGGCGACAATACGTGTCGTGCAAATGGAACCTGGCCCGATGCCGACTTTCACTGCGTCAGCTCCGCTATCGATAAGTGCTTGCGTTGCTTCGGGTGTTGCGACATTACCGGCCATAATAGCTGTCGAACCGGCAATCTTTTTAATTTCTTTAACGGCATCAAGTACACGCTGTGAATGACCGTGAGCAGTATCGATCACCAGAATATCGACACCGGCATCAATAAGCCGCTCTGCGCGTTCTATACCATCGTGGCCGACTGTACTTGCCGCCCCAACACGCAAACGCCCGTGAGCATCTTTCGCCGCATTCGGGTTAAGGCGTGATTTTTCGATATCTTTTACGGTGATCAAACCAACGCAACGCCCTTCATTATCAACAACCAGAAGCTTTTCAATGCGGTTTTGATGAAGGAGTCTTTTTGCTTCGTCATGTTGAACATTTTCACGAACAGTCACGAGGTTTTCCCGTGTCATCAATTCGTAAATTTTCTGTTTTGGATCGGAAGCAAAACGAACATCACGATTGGTCAGAATACCGACAAGGCGGCCGGGGCCTTTCTCGCCATTTTCAACAACAGGAATGCCGGAAATGCCGTGTGCTGCCATAAGCGCTTTGGCTTCTTCCAACGTGGCTTCCGGCCCGATGGTGACGGGATTGACAACCATGCCGGATTCAAACTTCTTGACCTGACGGACCTCTTCAGCCTGCTCTGACGGTGTCATATTGCGGTGAATAACGCCCATCCCGCCAGATTGTGCCATGGCGATTGCCAATCTCGACTCGGTTACCGTATCCATTGCCGCCGATAAAAGCGGCATGTTCAAGACTATGTCGGTTGCAACGGTCGTTTTAAGATCGACCTGTCCCGGCATAACTTCAGAATGGGCAGGCTGTAAAAGCACATCGTCAAATGTCAGTGCTTCTCTACCTGTAGCTGTTTCGATGATTTTTGCCATGTCCAATATTCCTTTAAAAACGAACGCGCCGCTGGAACAAAAGTACCGCGGCATATTCGTATTGCTTCTTATGGATTGGCGCTGGTTTGTAACACGCAGGGATTAAATTGAAAAGAGTAATCATATTTTTTTTAACGTTTATTTATAAATTTTTAGAATTTTGTCAGTCAGACCGGTATATTGCCTCACAAAAATAAAGTTGTGATCTATCAGGCTTCTCTTTTCATTTTTAAGGTTATCGTAGCGAGCTTATCAATGTTGTTGAACAAAAGCAGTTTATTGATGAAGCATGGGTGAACTCGACAAGGGTGAGGGTGGAAAGATCATATTGAGGCGCATAACTCCCGTCACCGTAAGGTTGTTTACGCGGTGAGCGCCAAGAGAACTGATGACTGATCTTGTGGAGAAAGGTCAAGATCACACGCTACCCATATAATGGAAGGACTGGCAAAATATTTTGCCCATAAATAGCCAGATTGCGCACCTCATTAAAGCGCAAGATTTTCCGAAAAACATTGGAAGACTGATATTCGTTCGTGATGCTTTTTGTTGCACTCCTCGAAGTGTCAAATTTCAAGCAAGACGAACTTGTCGGTTTTTAGCCAGGCTTGATAAATCAGGAATTTTTCGCGCAGATTATTTTTCTTACAATTGGGACTGGATAGGCAACCAACTAATCAATTTTGCAAAAGCGCGCCGCCATATGGGGCTTTCCGGTTCACGCTTTGCGGTACATGGCTTTTCATCTTCAATATAATTCCAGTAGATCCGGTTTTTGCTATCAAGATGAAGATGATAGCTCATTTCCTTTGTTGTTTCTTCGGCAAAAAGTTTATTCAACCTTTCGGAGATCGGGGGACATTCAAACAATATTCCCATCTCTGTGTTCAGAGAAGCCGAACGCGGGTCAAAATTGAAAGAACCGATAAAAGCTGTTTTACCGTCGATCAGAAACGCTTTGGTGTGAAGGCTTGCGCGACGGGAACCGAACAGGCGCAAACGATGTGGGCCACCATTGGGTTTCAGCTCGTAGAGTTTTGCGCCGCCTTTCAGAAGTGGCTTGCGATAAGGCGCATATCCGCCATGAACCGCTGCGACGTCGGTTGCTGCCAATGAATTGGTAAGGATGCGGACATCGGCACCATTTCTGACGAGTGTGCAAAGCCGTTCGGTTCCGGCTTTTCCGGGAACAAAATAGGGCGATGTTATCTGCAACTCGGTTTTTGCACTGTCAATTAATGGCGAAAACACTGTCATCAGCCAGTTTTCCGGTCTATGTCCCAGAGCTTTTTCGGGAGGGTCGGAAACAACATCAACTGCAACAACCGGAAAAAGCTTATGCTGCGGTTTGATAAAATGCTCGAAATTCATATGGGCGCGGACATAGTCGAGATAAGGTTTTGCGTTTTCCGAGTCATGAAATTGCGTGAGCTTGTTTTTCCAATAATTAATATCGCGGGCTTTTTTGGGCACGGCCAAGGCATGGATGGGCAATGCCACGGCACTGTTCCAGAATGAATCGAAAATCGTTTCAACCTTCTTGACCGAAGGCCCGACAAGCATCAAATCAAGGTCGCGAAAATTGGAGGCCTTGCCTGCACCGAAATAGGCATCGGCAATATTACGCCCGCCTACAAAAGCGATGCGGCCGTCGATGATAAAAGCTTTGTTGTGCATTCTGCGGGTGACTGTCAATGCACGTAACATCATTTCAAGACCACGTCTCAAACCACCGTTTCTCGCTCGTCCAGGATTGAACATGCGTATTTCTATGTTCGGATGTTTATCAAGCGCCACATAGGCAGGATCACGCCCCTGTGCATTAATATCGTCAAGCAGCATACGAACGCGCACGCCTCTATCGGCAGCATCCATCACTTCTTTCAAAAGAAGGCGGCCTGTCAGGTCATCATCCCAAATATAATACATGAGATCAAGACTGCGACCGGCAAGTTCGGTTCCGACAGCGCGACCGGCAAAAGCATCAAGATTATTGATGAAAAGCGACAAACCGTCTTTTTCAACACCTAATCCGTTTTCACGTTTGGCCAAATCTTCAATTTTCAAGTCTATCTTTGTGCGATCTTTACCGATCTTCAACGCAAACGAATTTTCGCCGCGTGCACTTTTGGCAAAGCGTCCATAAGCATAGACAGCCAGCATAGACGCTAACGCAAACACGATAACAATTACGATTGCGAAATGTAGAATATTCAAAGAAAAGGCTCTCTTATGTCAGAAAACAAGGTAATCTAATATAATCGCTCAATGTCGTCTATTCATTTCCTGAATTGGCGTTTTTAAAAAAATGTTGAAGTGCTTCGAGGCGTTGTAAAAGACATATAGTAACGCGAAACAACCTCGCTATCCTCTTGGAGGAGAAATATGTGTTGCGGTCTTCCGATTTTTCATTTGTTTGTTTTTTTGAGGTTTGACCAATTTGATAAAACCCTTCTTGTCAATAAATGAAAAATCGAATTGGCATGTCCATTTCGAGATAACAGTCTTCAAAATGCGTCGTTCAATCTGAAAGCAAAAATTTCTATTGATCTGAAGAAATAATTCGCTCTTTCTCTCTTTATAAAATAATGGATGAAAAGCAAGGATCCGATAAACGGTGAATGAACGATAGAAATGAATGACAAACCGGATATAAATTCACCCGATATTGCCAATTGTTCTTATCTCATAAAAGTTGCAAAACATATCGGAATAAAAATATTCTATGGGTGATCAAATGGTTGAGCAAACGGAAGAATTGTCGCCTTATTGGCGGCGAAATCTGGTCATATCGGCTTTTGGTGCTTTTACGACTATTGTCGGAATGACTGTCCTTTTGCCCTTTTTGCCACTTTTTGTTGAAGAAATCGGAGTGCGCGATCCTGAGGCTGTTTCGGAATGGTCAGGCATTGCCTATGCCGCGACGTTTTTTTCCGCAGCTCTTGTTGCACCTTTGTGGGGGCGTTTGGGCGACCGTTACGGACGTAAGCTCATGTTGGTTCGTGCAAGTTTCGGTATGGCAATCTCGATCGGATTGATGGGTTTTGTGACAAGCATTTCACAATTGGTTTTATTGCGATTATTGACGGGGCTCGCCGGAGGTTATGCTTCGGGAGCGGCCATTCTTGCGGCCACACAAACGCCGAAAGATAAAACCGGATGGGCATTGGGCGTTATTTCGTCAGGTGTTATGGCGGGCAATTTTATCGGCCCTCTCATTGGCGGTATTTTGCCGGATTATATTGGCATAAGAACATGTTTTGTCGCTATCGGTATTCTGATTTTTATAACTTTTATCATTACGACCTTTGCAATCAGTGAAAATCGTAAGGTTTTCGTTGATCGGCGCCATAACAAAACCAGGGGTGCACTGAAGCAAAGTCTCTTTAATCACAGTGTTTGTGCAATGTTGCTAACCGGAGCGCTCCTAACATTTGCCAATCTGTCAATCGAGCCGATTATAACAATTTACGTCAATACGCTGTCGAGAGGAGGAGCGAGTGTAACTTTCTGGGCAGGTCTTGTTATGTCAATGACAGCTTTAGGAAGCGCATTATCGGCAAGTTCGGTCGGGCGGCTTGCAGATCGTGTCGGTCATTGGAAAATATTGGTCTCGGCGATGATTTTATCCGTAATTCTCGTCTTGCCGCAAGCATTTGTTGAATCCGCATGGATGTTGGTTGTACTGCGGTTTCTGCTTGGTCTGGCACTTGGAGGTTTAATTCCCTGTGTCACTGCTATTTTGCGGCATATTGTGCCGGATAATGCTGTGGGGACAGTTTTGGGGCTTTCTGTTTCGTCGCAATATGTAGGGCAGGTTCTGGGGCCTGTTTGCGGTGGGTTTATTGGCGGCTGGTTCGGCATTCGTCCGGTCTTTTTTGTGACCGCCTTGGTTATTCTCTCTGCAATTGTCATCAACCTGAAACTTTATCGAAAACGCGACGGAAATTGAGAACGGGAACATAAAACCGGCATCATGCTCATGTTCAAGTTTGACACTTTGCCAAGACCCGCTGCAAATTCAAATAGGAGTTATATGAAAAAGGCGGTCAGAGACCGCCTTTTTCTTGAGTTCAGGATATTCTTCTAAACCGGATTCTATTTATACAATCCGGTTAAACAGAAACCGTTTTAATGGTCGGAGGCGACTGACGCTCCGATGCCGGTTTCAGAACGGATTTGCTGGGCAGGAAAACCGGCGCGATCTTCCTGTGCCCGACTGGAGTTGTCGGTTATTGAAAATAACCAAACGCCGCCAAAGCCCAATATCATGGAAAAGAGCGCTGGCGAGGTGTAGGGGAAGAGTACTGACTCTGGCGAGAAACCGAATGTTGAAACCCACACGGCCGGCGAGACAATTGTCAGCCCCACAGAAGATATCAAACCAAGAAAACCTCCGATGACCGCACCTCGTGTTGTGCATTTTTTCCACATAATGGAAAGCAAAAGAACAGGGAAATTTGCTGAGGCGGCAATAGCAAAAGCAAGCGCTACCATAAATGCCACGTTCTGTTGCTCGAACACAATGCCAAGCAGGATAGCGATAATCCCGATGATGACCGTAGCAATACGGGATATCCGTAGTTCCACCTCACTCGTTGCAGCCCCTTTTTTCAAAACCATATTGAAAATATCATGGGATATTGCCGTCGCTCCGGAAAGGGTAAGACCGGCAACGACAGCCAGAATAGTTGCAAAAGCAACCGCCGAGATAAAACCATAGAACAGGTTTCCGCCAACTGCCTTTCCCACCATGACCGCAGCCATATTGGCTGCTCCTGCACCACCTGCGAAGGGGGCCGAGAGCTCGGGATCGGACAGCACAAGTGCAATGGCACCAAAACCGATGATAAAGATAACGATATAGAAATATCCGTTCCAGACTGTTGCCCACAAAACAGATTTTCTCGCTTCTTTTGCATTCGGAACAGTGAAAAAGCGCATCAGAATATGGGGAAGGCCGGCGGTACCGAACATCAATGCCATACCGAAGGAAATAGCCGAAATCGGGTCCTTTATAAAACCACCGGGAGCCATAATGGATTGTCCGGCGGCGACCGCCTCAGGCGATGTCGGATCAACAGAGTTTTTGTGGGCAAACAATGTCGCTTTGACATTGACGGCCGCCTGAAAGAAATTTTCAAAGCTGAAATTGAATTTCAACAAGATCATGAACGCCATGAAGGTGACGCCGATAAGAAGCAATACGGCCTTGATAATCTGCACCCATGTTGTCGCGGTCATGCCTCCGAAAAGCACATAAATCATCATCAAAACACCGACGAGAACAACGGCGTAAAGATAATCCAGCCCGAACAGGAGTTTGATAAGCTGGCCGGCACCAACCATCTGCGCGATGAGATAAAAGGCGACAACCGTAAGTGTACCACAGGCCGCAAAGATACGTATAGGAACAGTGGCAAAACGGAAACCTGCCACATCGGCAAAATTGAAGCGACCAAGGTTACGCAACCTTTCCGCCACAAGAAACATGACAATAGGCCAACCGACAAGAAAGCCGACTGCATAGATCAATCCGTCATAACCGACGCTCATGACCATAGCCGAAATTCCGAGAAAGGAAGCGGCAGACATATAGTCACCGGCAATGGCCAAACCGTTCTGGAAGCCGGTTATGCCGCCGCCAGCCGTATAGAAATCCGCTCGCGACCGGGTTCTGTTTGCAGCCCATTTGGTAATCCAGAGGGTCAGGGCAACAAATACAAAGAACATAATGATCGCCGACCAGTTGGTGGCTTGTTTGGGAAGCTCGCCGCCAATCGCATCAGCCTTCGCGCTCATTCCGGCGAGAAGAGAAAAAACAGCCACATTGATCGCTGAAACAACCGGTTTTTTATAAAAATAAAAGAGGCTCATTTCTTCACCTCCTTTTTAATCTCTTCGATATAATTGTCATAACTGCTATTGGCGATCAGAATGTATATCGCGGTCAACAGAACCATGACCACAATCACGCCGATGCCAATCGGGATGGCAATGGTTGTAACGCCGGTACCAATGCGTAAACTCAGAAATTGCTTGTCAAAGGCGATGAGTGCAATCCAGCCATAATAAACAATCAGCGCAATAACAGTAAGAACACCACCAAGCCTATTCCGCTTTTTTCTCAACGTTATATAGGCGGGGCTCGCCTCAATTCGGGCAATAGTTTCTTTATCCATGACGGCTCCTCCTCCGTGACAGGAATGTTTTTCAAGATCAGGTAGACATTGTTACTCGTCATAGCTGTTACTCGCTATAACTGTTACTCGCGATAGCACTTACTCGCTATGGCTTTTAATGAATATTCAAAAACGAAAAACGGATGCTTTAACCGCAACCATCAACGTTTTAGATAAATAAATACCATCTCTATTCTAAATAGAGACAGTAAACCATTATATTTTTTTACAAAATTATTTTAAGCTCAGGTAACAAAATCTCCCGTTTTTCACGTATATAAGTGAAACGAACTTAAGGCCTCCTCTTAATCCCTTTCGTTCTATTAAAAAGAATTATTCAAATATGCTCTTATGTCAATATAGGCGCTAACGTAATTCGGTTTTTTATTAGTATTCATTATTCAACTTTTCGTATAATTATATCAAGGCATTGTTTTTATTAATTAAATTATCATTATGAATAAGCAGCCAAATCTATATGAAGTTCTTTAAAAAGAGAAAAATACCGCAGTTCCAGTGACCATCCAAAACCCGATCGGTTTGTTTTCATCATGGATTGATCTATTTTAGAAAAATTCATAGCGAGAAACGATATAAAATGCGCTATAGCAAAACGATATTTGTAAGTGAAAATGGACTGGTTTGAACTTCCGGATTTATAAAACAACTGGGATGAAACAGAATGAAGATAGCAATCAAACGGGTTTATGAACCATATTCGGGAGATGACGGTTGGCGGGTTCTAATCGATCGCCTTTGGCCAAGAGGGCTTTCTAAAGAGAAAGCCCATATTGATGATTGGCAAAAGGAATTGGCACCGAGCAATGATTTACGTCATTGGTTCAACCATGATGTTAGCAAATGGGAAGAATTCAAAAGCCGCTATATTGCAGAACTCAATACACAATCGGATCCAATAGAACTTTTTCTTTCTTCCCTGAAGAAACACGCGCATGTAACTTTATTATATGCAGCGCATGACCAAGAGCATAACAACGCGGTTGTACTTCTCAATTATCTGGAAAACCGTATTTCCCGGGATTGAGAATATTGTCAGGGTCGAGAGCCTGTTTGATTGTCCACATGAAATCGACTGCGTCTCCAAGTTCCATACGCAAATACTTTATCTTGCGTTGTCCTATACCATGTTCACCTGTGCAAGTGCCGCCCATTGATATGGCCCGTTCCGACAGCCTTTCGGTAAATTCATAGATGCGTTTTTCTTCCCGTTCGTTATCTTTCGGGTAACCGACAAAAACATGGAAATTACCGTCACCGACATGGCCGATGATTGGCCCGATCAAATTGTGTTCCTTCAAGTCTTTTTGCGTTTCGGTAACGCAATCGGCAAGACGTGAAATAGGCACACAGGCATCTGTAGAAAACACGTCGCAGTCAGGTAGGCTCGCTTCGGCAGCCCATAACGCGCTATGACGGGCTTTCCAAAGTTGGGCACGTTTTTCCGGATCGGTCGATTGCTGGAAATTGTTCGAACCATGGGCTGCAGCGATTTCACTGAAAGTGGCGGCCTGGCTTGCAACGCCTGCCTCATCGCCATGGAACTCGACGCAAAGCGTCGGGCGTGGCTCCAAGCTCAAACCGGAATAGGCGTTACATGCCTTGACCATAAATTCATCCATCAATTCGACACGTGCAAAGGGAATGGCACACTGTATGGACTCGATGACCGTATTACATGCGTCTCCAATTGTTGCAAAAGTGCAAATGCCGCTCGAAACGACTTCAGGTATCGGATGCAGCCTTATTGTGAGTTCGGTAAAAAGCCCGAGTGTGCCTTCCGAGCCAACGAGGAGCCGTGTCAGATCATAACCGGCGGCAGATTTTTTGGCTCTACTTGCCGTGCGGATGAGGCGGCCGTCGGCCATGACAGCCTCTGCACATAAAACCGCCTCTCTCATTGTTCCGTAACGAACAGCGCTGGTACCTGATGCGCGTGTGGCCGCCATACCCCCGATCGATGCATTTGCACCGGGGTCAATCGGAAAAAACAAACCGCTATCACGCAACCAGCTGTTCAATTTTTCTCGCGTAATACCCGGTTGTACCGTGATTGTCATATCTTCCGGTGAAAAAGATACCACCTGATCCATTTTTGAAAAATCGATACTGATACCACCTACCGGAGCATTCAATTGCCCTTCAAGCGAGCTTCCCACACCAAAACCGATAATCGGCATTTTATGACGGGCGCAAATTTTGACTGTCTTGACAACATCATCTTTTGACAATGCATAAACAACGCCATCAGGCACTTCGTGCCGCAATTTTGTTTCATTGTGCGAGTGGGTATCACGAACTGAAAGATTGTTGCTGAAACGATTGCCAAAGGCCGTTTCCAATTCTTTACACACTTGATCTACGGTCTTCTGATCTAATCTAGCCATTCTCTACACTCCTCTCCCTGTATTGGATAGCTAATTTAAAATGTTGGCACGATTGAGAGCTATTTTTCAATAAAAATATTCGTAAAATAAATGTATTATGTCAATTCATTATAATATATTTGTTCTTTTAATTTCTTATATTAGAATGATTTTATAAAAAACGAAAAATGTGGAATATCAATATTCCAGGAAAAATACACCTGTTAAGGCAAACGGAAATCAACGGGTCTCTATATCTCATTTTTTCCGATTGCGGCTAGAAATACGTTCCCCTGACAAAAAATCGTTTTGTTATCATTCAAGAAAATAAGAGTACAGAGATTACTTGAGCAAGTAAACGCAGGAACGCGTTTTAAAAGCGGTTTAGATATTGCGTTATGCGGACTTTAAGTTTCAAGAAAATAAATAAACCGGAATAAAATCTGAAACACAAAAATAACCTTAAGAAATAAAAAAGCTGCCCATTTCATAAAAACAGGCAGCCAATGAGAGGTCAATTTTTATCAAATATACCGGAAAGAAGCACGACTGATAAATACCGTTTCAAATTTATTGGTTGAAGAGCCGCTTCACCATTGATTATCAATAGTCTTCAAATCCATATTTTCCGGGGTTGAGAATATTGTCAGGATCAAGAGCTTTTTTGATAGCCCTCATGTAATCGACAGCATCGCCAAGTTCGAGCCGCAAATATTTTGCTTTTCTTTGTCCGATACCATGTTCACCTGTGCACGTTCCATCCATTGAAATTGCCCTTTCGGACAATCTTTCGGAAAATTCATAGACCTTCTTTTCTTCTTCTTTATTGCCTTTGTGATAGCCAAGAAGAACATGGAAGTTTCCATCACCGACATGACCGACCATTGGACCGATCAGGTGGTGCTCCTGAAGATCTTTCTGTGTTTCACCCACGCAATCGGCAAGCCTTGAAATAGGCACACAGGCGTCAGTGGAAAAAACATCGCAATCGGGTAAGCTTGCCTGCGCTGCCCAGAAGGCTTCGTGGCGGGCTTTCCAGAGTTCGGCGCGTTTGTCCGGATCGGTCGAATGTTTGAAATCTTTTGATCCATGGCTTGCCGCTATTTCACCAAACAATGAAACTTGTGCAGCAACGCTGGTTTTATCGCCATGAAATTCGACACAAAGTGTGGGAAGGGGATCAAGTTTCAATCCCGAATAGGCATTGCAGGCTTTTGTCATGAACTCATCAAGAAGTTCGACACGTGCGAAGGGAATGGCACATTGAATTGACTCAATAACCGCATTGCAGGCATCGGTTACAGTCGGGAAAGTGCAAGCGCCACACGAAACGACTTCTGGAAGCGGATGCAGACGCAGTGTAATTTCGGTAAAAATGCCAAGGGTTCCTTCAGAACCAACGAGAAGACGGGTCAGGTCATAGCCAGCGGCCGATTTTTTCGCGCGGCTTGCCGTGCGGATAATTCTTCCGTCTGCCATAACCGCTTCAGCACTTAAAACAGCTTCTCTCATCGTGCCATAGCGCACGGCATTGGTTCCGGATGCACGTGTCGAGGCCATGCCACCAATGGATGCATCTGCACCGGGGTCGATCGGAAAGAACAGGCCACTGTCGCGCAACCAGCTATTCAGAGTTTCGCGGGTAATACCGGGCTGAACAGTTATCATCATATCTTCTGGTGAAAAAGAAACGACCTGATCCATTTTTGAAAAATCGATGCTGATGCCACCTTTAGGCGCATTGAGCTGCCCTTCAATGGAGCTTCCGGCTCCGAAGGGAATAATCGGCATTTTATGCTTGGCGCAAATCTTTACGATCTTTACAACATCGTCTTTATTGGTTGCATAGACAACGCCATCAGGAGTTTGTTGAAAAAGTGCGGTCACATTATGGGAATGAGCCTGACGGACAGAAAGATTGCGGCTGAACCGGTCTCCGAAAGCCGCTTTCAATTCTTCACAAACACGATCTATTGTCGCTTCATCGCAGTGTTTTGCCATTCTTTTTACTTTCTCTTCGGGTGGGCAATTTTCTTTTGCCACTTTCGCGCCAAGCGCAATAAATTGCAATGATATTTCAAAATATTATGATTGATTTTGGTCTTTCGCGATAAATTTTTAAAAGGATTGAAAATTTATTCCAATGGAATTAGCGCATTTGTTTGTCTATCGTGAAATCATTTCAGTTAATGCACACTTGCTTGGTGATAAAATTTTTTTGTGAGTGTCAACTTCACCCGTCATTCCGGCATGATTATTTTTGCTGTACGAACAGAATGTGACAGACAGACTTAACTCACATCTATCCCGGTGCTTCTTGTAAATGTTCTCGTTATCATCCAACCCGCTTGAAAACTTTTCATCCAATATGATGAACGGTCAAGAGCGACCTGATTTTGCAAGAAGATTGGCGAAAACACCGTTAGCCTACAAACGTGGTTTGAAGCGTTTCAAACGCAATGCATTGGAAAGCACAAAGACACTTGAAATTGCCATTGCCGCGGCGGATAGCATTGGCGACAATTGTACGCCCCAGACCGGATAAAAAATTCCGGCAGCAACAGGAATGAGCAAAACGTTATAACCGAATGCCCAGAACAAATTTTGCTTGATGTTGCGGATTGTTGCTTTTGAAATGGCAATCGCATTGACAACGCCTGTCGGATCGCCCGACATTAAAACAACATCGGCACTTTCAATAGCAACATCGGCACCGGTCCCAATGGCAATGCCGGTATCGGCAGCGGCAAGTGCCGGTGCATCATTGATGCCATCACCAACAAAGGCGACACGCCGTTCGCCCCCACTTATTTTTTTCACAGCATCCACTTTTCCTGCCGGAAGCACTTCAGCGACGATTTCTGAAATACCGAGTTTTGAGCCGATTGTCTTTGCTGTGTTACGGTTATCGCCTGTGACAAGCGCTGTTGCGATGCCCATGTTTTGAAGTTCGGAAACTGTTTTTGCCGAATTTTGTTTGACGGGATCTTCAACGGCAAAAATTGCGGCAGCCTTATTGTCTATTGCCGCATAAAATGGCGTCATACCTTCATTGCCGAAAATCTCGGCATCTTTGGCAAAACCGGAGATATCGACATTTATCTCTTTCATATAACGGTCGGCCCCGATAATGACTTCCCGTCCATTAACTTTGCCGGAAATACCAAATCCGGGTTTGGAATTGAATTCTTCGACAGTTGAAAGGGGGATTCCGGCCTTTTTCGCAGCTTCATTCAAAGCCTCGCCAATCGGGTGTTCGGAGCGTAGTTCCACTGCTGCAACATCCGCCAATGTTTGTTTTTCATCAAATCCCGTGGCTGTGATTATTTTATTCAAAACAGGTTTACCAACCGTCAGTGTGCCGGTTTTGTCAAAAGCAACAACATCGGTATCACGCAATGCTTGTAACGCATCGCCACGACGGAACAAAATACCGAGAGTGGCTGCCCGACCTGTGCCCACCATAATGGATGTCGGTGTTGCAAGACCCATTGCACAAGGGCAGGCGATAATGAGCACCGATACACCGGCAATAAGAGCATGCGGAAATTGCGGGGCAGGGCCGACGAAAAACCAGATAAAAAACGTAACAATTGCGGCTGCAAAAACAGCGGGGACAAACCAGCCGGTTACCTTATCGACCAAAGCCTGAATGGGTAGTTTTGCACTTTGTGCATCTTCGACCATTTTCTGGATTTGTGCAATAAGTGTATCGCCACCGATCTTTTCAGCACGAAATGTCAAGGAGCCATTACCGTTGACAGTTCCGCCATAAACCTTGTCGCCTTCTTTTTTGGCAACGGGCAAAGGTTCGCCCGTCATCATGGATTCATCAACATTCGAGTTGCCGCTTGTGACAGAACCGTCAACAGGGAATTTTTCTCCCGGCCGCATTACAATAATGTCGCCGACAGCAACATCATCAAGCGCAACATCTGTTTCTTCGTTGTTTCTTAAAACATGTGCTGTTTTCGGTTTCAAACCGGCAAGCATACGGATAGCTTCACTGGTGCGTCCACGTGCACCTGCTTCAAGATAACGGCCTAGCAGAATTAAAGTAACGATAACAGCTGCCGCCTCGAAATAAACATTATTGGTTCCCTCCGGCATATAAGCGCCTGCGAAGGTTGCAACGGTAGAATAGGACCATGCAGCAAAGGAGCCGACAGCAACAAGCGAGTTCATATCCGGAGTGGCGCGAAAGAGATTGGGAATGCCGGATTTGAAAAACCTCCAACCGGGGCCAAAAAGCACTAGTGTTGTCAAAATAAATTCGACGAGGCGGGAGGGGAACATACCAATCGTCGTCATGACAAAGTGATGGAACGGCGGTATGATATGGCCACCCATTTCGAGAACGAAAACCGGAATGGTGAGAATAAGAGCTATAACCAGTGAGCGGCCAAGTTTATGCGCTTCAATGGCTTGTCTGTCGACTTGCTTATGATTATTGACGGGCTTTGCACCATAACCGGCTTTTGCAACAGCTTTCTCCAGCGCATCAATTGTCGCGACATTTTTAAGCATCTCGACATGGGCACGATTTGTTGCGAGATTAACAACAGCGGTCTTTACCCCGTCTACCGAAAGCAACGCCTTTTCAACGCGCCGCACACAAGAAGCGCAACTCATACCGTCAATATCAAGATCAACCGGCTGGTAACCTACTTCATAACCGGCTTTCTCGACCGCTTGCACAAGCTCGTTGATACCGAGTTTATTGCGGCTCGTAACGTCAGCTTTTTCTGTTGCCAGATTGACAACAGCATTGTCCACGCCTTCAACTTTTTTGAGCGCTTTTTCAACGTGGCGAACACAAGATGCACAAGTCATCCCTTCAATATCAAGCTCGATATGAAAATTATCATTTGCCGGAGATTGACCGGTTTCTTCCGTTTGTGAAGTTGTTGTCATGAAACGCACCTTTCACATCAAGAGATAATGGTTCCCCTTATGGGAAGGTCAAGGGAAAAAATATGAAAAAAAGCCTTATCCGGAGCAAACCGGATAAGGCCTTGATAAAAGATCAAATATTTACGACGACTAAAATCAATATGTGTCGTTGATACGTGCTACAGCATGGAAGTCGATCGCACGACCTCTGAGTTCTGCAACCCGCGAAACTTCCTGCTTTTTCTCCAGACCGGAAACAAAGACCACATTCGGTACTTTGCGCAATTCCTCATCAGGGGCAAGCATATCCGAATTTGTTAAAGAAGCCGGTACTTTATTTTCGTTTTCCGAAATAATGTTTTTCACGTCTTCTTCATCAGGGCGGTCGACTTTCGGAGCGGTTTTCGGTGCTTCTGCAGATTTATTTGTTTCAAGTGCTGCAACAGTTGACTTGTCGGGAGATTGGGCATCATCTGCATCAGCATAATCATCGTCTTCTTCATAATCGTCATCCGGTACAGCGATGATTTCGTTTGCTTCGATCAATGCCGTCAAATCGTCACCCGGAACCTTATCAGCCAACTTTCCGGTCTCACCCCCATTATTAGCAATAGCAAGGGCAACTTTATCAGCCTCATCCTGCCGCAAAGGTCTTGATTCCGGCAAAGGAACCGACGCCAATTTGACCGGTGTCTCATTATCTTCATCTTCATCCGGTTTGAAGGTCGGTACCGGTACATTAGCATAAGCCATAACCGGTGCTTCGTTGGTCTTTTCCTCTTCTTCGTCTGTCGGTTTCATGCCCTTGCCGCGCAAAGGCGAAGATTCGGGAAGCGGTGCGTCCTTTTTGGGTAATGAAACCACTGTGGTTGTCTTTGGCTCTTCGGCTACGACCGGAGCACTTGGTTGAACACGCACAGGTTGTTCGGTTGATCGTTCTTGCGAGTTTTTATGCCCGAAAAGGCTGCTGAAAAAACCACGTTTTTGAGGGGCAGGTGATGCACTGGCATAGACAACCGGCGCTCCACGACGGGCGAGCCACTCGGCTTTAGCCTCATTATATCCGGAAAGCGGTTTGCCGTCGCTTGGTATATACATTGTCTTGCCATCAGGAAATAATGCCATCAATTCGCTGCGGCTCATACGCGGCCAATGGCGCACATTGCCCACATCCATGTGGACGAAAGGCGAACCTGAACGCGGATAATAACCGACACCACCAACCTGCTGCTTTAATCCGATAGCACGCAATTTGGCGAGATTGACATCCGGTAGATAGAAGTCCATCGCATGGCCAAGAGTGTGTTGGCTGTTTTTGGCAACACCACTATCCGGCGAACGAGAACGCAACATATTGTTCGTAGCGGGAGAGCGATAGGCGGAAACAACATTAATATATTCGCGCGATCCGCTGGTGCGATAGACAGACCAGATGAGATCAAACAAACGTGGATCCATATTGGTTGGTTCATTACGCCGCCAGTCACGCAAGAACACGTTCAGCCGCTTCAAGCCGGCCTGATCATATTTGCCATCGCGTTTGAAAACAATTTCGGCTTTTTCACCGGTATGGACGTAATAGAGCTTCAAAGACCTCGTCTCGGCTTTCGCCGATACAGGTGCTAACATGAAGGACAGAGCTGTACCCATTGCCACAAAGGCCAATGACAAACTACGAAATGTCCAAAATGATTTTCTCAATCCGTCAACCACCATTCGTAAAACCTGTCTTGTTATCCCGCCATTTGGCGCAATAACCAAACTTCTATTGTTTGATCGTCTCGCCTCAGGGCCACCTGAATTAGGCTTTATAGTTATCAAAGTATAATCCAGAATGGTTAACAGCAGCTTTATTATGAGCTAGCAATTTTATCCTGCTAAGCAAATACGACCATACCATGGCAAAAATGCCACAGAAGAGAACTTTTATCACAAATTCAGTAACTTTTTGTTACTATGGTTAATTTTTTCTTTTTATTGACACATTCTCGAGCAGCATCTCTGCCGGTTCATCTTTAATATTGGGTTTGGAGCTACCTAAAACAAGGCAAAATGGCTGTTTTTTGATCTATGTGAAGACAGTGAGAGGTCATGACGGGGAGACATGACGGGGTTGGAAAAGCAATGATAATCGCGATATGTCCTGATAATATCGCGCAAATAATATCCTGCAAAGCAGCCAATGGAAAAGAGACTATCATTGCAAATGCGCCCTAACGGATATTAGAACCGGAACTTGCAAATTAAATTTGATTTTAGTTCTGTTGGTTGTTTTCCCGACGATACAATAGAAAATTCGTCAATCTATATTCGTCGATAGTCACATCCATCAATCTGTGATTTTTAATAATCGCCTGTGTGAAAAGCGGATTACATTTTGCATTAAAACACGGCATGAGGAAAAAGTGCCGAATTCGGGCGCTTTCGAGTTGGAAATCGAAAACGTAATTCCTTTTTGGTATAAAGGGTGGTTTCATTTTCTATATAAGCTGGAGTGCGAAGGGGAGGGCGATTCATTCGCTTCTGCACGCAAAGAGAATGAAACTATTCAGTTTCGTAAATTATGGTTGCAATTGCGGCTATTGCGGTTTTTCCTCGCTGAAAACCAAATAAAAAGTGGTGACAAAGATCTTTGTCACCACCAGATCGTCATAGTGCATTAAGGTTATGCTGTGCCGACCTTTGCCGGTCAGTCTTATTTAGTCTTATTTTCAACTTGCCCGACGCAATGTCTCGGTCTCTTTCCGACTTTCAGCATGATATTCATCAAGCTTGCGGTAAAGTGTTGAACGACCGATTCCGAGGCGACGGGCCGCTTCGCTCATGCGTCCACGATAATGGTTCACTGTGCGCTCGATGATTTCCCGTTCAAGTTCATTATAGGCGCGAACCTGACCGTTATCGTCAATAAGATGAACGGAATACCGGTCATTTTTTTCCGCTATTTCAACCGGTGCATTGCTTCTGAAATCGGCAAGTTGATTTCCGGTTAATTGCGGGAAGTCACGAATTGTCAAAAGTGGCCCTTGGCTCAGCAATACGGCACGGAAAAGCACATTTTCCAGTTCACCGACATTTCCCGGCCAATCATGCTGCAATAAAAGCGAAAGTGCCGAACCTGCCACACCATGTACATGCGGTTGTCCACTTTCAACAACAATATGTTCAATGGCACGCTGCGCAATATCGGCAAAATCGTCACGCCGTTCGCGAAGCGGGGGAATAATTACGTGACATTCTCTTAACAGATCATAGAATTCCTTCAAAAACAGATCGTCTTCTACAAGCCCCTGAAGCCGTGAAGTTGAAATAGTTGTCAAACGGAACTTGGGCTCTTCACCTTTTTCAGCTTCCTTGCGTTTCTTCAGAAAATCAACCCAGCGTTTCTGCTGATTAATTTCAAGGCGATCTATCTCGCAAAGACAAATTGTTCCATGGTCAATTGCATTGATATGCGGAAGAATCTTTGTTTCCCACTTTTTCGCGTCCTGCAGGGGATCAGAAATCGGCACACATTGGATACGGACAAATTTACCTGTTGCATAAGGGCTTTCGTGGTGGATCACGCGGGCAAGCGTCTCTCTACCGGTTCCTTTTTCTCCTTCGATGAGAAGATTTTTAGTCGATAAAGCAGCTTGTTTTGCCCGTTCGAAAGGCTCTTTCATTGCTTCACTATTTGCGTAAAGGTCGGAGAACCGCAAATGGTTTTCCTGCTGGCGACGAATGTAATGGACTTCACGCTCATAGGTATTGTTGATTGACAGATTGCCCAGTGTCACACTCAATCTTAGTGATGTAATCGGATAAACGAGGTAATCAACTGCACCCGCCTTCAGACTTTTCTGAAGGAGTTCCTCATTTTCAACATCGGACATGACAACGAGTGGGGCGGCAAATCCGGTAACGCGGATTGTTGAAATGAGATCGGTTCCGCCAAGGTCACTCATCATCAAATCGACCAATGCAAATGAAATATTACGACGTTTACGCAACAAATCGAGTGTGCGTAATCCATTTTCTGCTTCAATTACACGATATCCGAGAGCACGAAGAATGGAAGAAGTGTTGGCTCGTTTACCATAGTCTTCGGCTGCTACTAGTATAGGACCCATCATTGCTTTCATCATCTCCTTTGTGAGGACGAAAACGCATAGATAGGAGTTTGGTTGCAAAACATAGGTGTACCTCGTTTGCCCCGCAAGCTTCAGACTACTATCAATCTGATGATTACATGCAACAGAAAAGAGAATTTTTTCCAAAAAAAAAGCTTTTCCGTTGATTTCCGTCAAAAGCGACATATTGATTGAGCTATAACATGTTGTTACAGCTGTTATCAGTTGTTATCTTACCGCTTGATGTCGGTTTTTTGGAGCAAACCTGATGAAACCTATTGCGTCCACTCTTTGTCTTACAGCAATGGCCTTTGCCCTTGCAGCCTGTAATCTTTCACAAAATTATGGCCAGCGTCCTTCGGTGCAGAATATTCCGACAGGAATTGACGGCCAATGGGTCGATAAAAATGGTATCGTATCGTCCTTCAGGAACGGTATCTTCGAGACGCGTTCTTCCGATACAAAGGAAAAGCTTTCAGAAGGAAATTATCGCTTTAGCAATCCGCAACTTGTCGAAATCGAAATGCGTTCGATTGTTCGTGGAACTGTTTCACGCGTCAATTGCGCAATATCGAATAACTCGATGCAGCTCTTGTGCACCTCGAGCAGCGGTTCACAATTTTCTTTAAACAGAAAAATCTAATAAAAAACGGAAAGACCAGACTGGAATTTTATGGCAGATCAAAAAAGTAAGGTTGGCGTTCTCCTGATTAATCTGGGAACGCCAGAAGGTACCGATTCAACAAATGTTCGCAAATATTTGCGTGAATTTTTGTCAGATCGGCGGGTAATAGAATGGCCACGCATTTTATGGTACCCGATTCTTTATGGAATTGTTCTCAACGTACGCCCGAAAAAATCCGGTGCACTTTATAAGCGTATCTGGAATTATGAATTGAACGAGTCGCCTTTACGCACTTATACACGTGCCCAGGCTGAAAAGCTCGGGCCACTCCTTGATGAGCCGAATGTCGAAGTCTATTGGGCTATGCGCTATGGCAAGCCTTCGATTGACGAGGTGCTTGGCACTATGATCGAGAAGGGATGCGAAAAAGTTCTGTTTTTCCCTCTTTACCCTCAATATTCTGCGACAACAACGGCAACGGTACTCGACGCAGTATTTGCAAGCCTTGAGAAACGTCGTTATCAACCGGCTATACGCTCTGTTCCGCCTTATAGCGATGATCCGGTTTATATTGACGCGCTTGCCCATTCGGTCGAAACACATTTGAAGACACTCGAATTTGTTCCGGAAAAGATCATTGCATCCTATCACGGAATCCCTCAATCCTACGCAAAAAGGGGTGACCCTTATCCGGAAGAGTGTGTGCGCACAACGGAAGCTTTGCGTAAACGGCTTGGAATGGATGAGAACAAGCTCATTATGGCCTTCCAATCACGCTTTGGCCCTGAAGAATGGTTGCAGCCTTATACAGCCGCGACCGTTGAAAAATTGGCGAAAGAAGGTGTCAAGTCTATTGCGGTCTTCAATCCGGGTTTTGTCGTTGATTGTCTGGAAACCGTCGACGAAATGGGCCATGAAGCGCAAAAGACATTCAAAGAAAATGGCGGGGTCAATTTTGTCCATATTCCCTGCCTGAATGACAGTGAAGATGGAATGAAAGTCATTGCCCATCTTGTAAAAAGAGAGCTTCAGGGCTGGATTTGACGAATTTTCGACCATGAACAGTTATACCGGTATAATTCCGGTATAATAAAGCGTGGGAAACTATGCTGTCAGGCGTTTTGCCGCTTTTCGCGAGTCGATAAAACTGTAACGATACGTATACTGATCTCGATACTTTTTAAGGGAGAGGAATGTGTTCGGTTTTAATATCGCCTTATTGTTGTTGGTCGTGCTGGTTGTTGCAACATTGCTTGCGGGAATCAAGCAGGTTCCGCAAGGCTATCAATATACAGTTGAACGTTTCGGCCGCTATACCAAAACCTTGATGCCGGGACTTAATCTGATTGTTCCGTTTTTTGACCGGATAGGCGCGCGCGTCAATATGAAGGAGCAGGTGCTCGACATTCCTACGCAGGAAGTGATTACCCGCGATAATGCAACTGTTTCGGTTGATGCTGTGGCGTTTTTTCAAGTGCTGAACGCTGCACAATCCGCCTATCAGGTATCGGATTTGAATTATGCGGTCTTAAACCTCAATATGACGAATATTCGTACTGTTGTCGGTTCAATGGATCTTGACGAGCTTTTATCCAACCGTAATACGATCAATGAAAAGCTTTTGCATGTGGTCGATGAAGCAGCCCATCCATGGGGCTTGAAGATGACCCGAATTGAAATAAAAGATATCCAGCCGCCGCGTGATCTGGTTGATGCTATGGGACGGCAGATGAAAGCCGAACGCGATAAACGCGCGCAGGTTCTCGAAGCCGAAGGCGACCGCAATGCCAATATTTTGCGGGCTGAAGGTTTTAAACAGGCACAGATTTTGGAAGCAGAAGGAAAGCGTGAGGCCGCTTATCGGCAGGCCGAGGCGCGTGAGCGTTTGGCAGAAGCCGAGGCAAAAGCAACATTGGTTTTGTCCGAAGCTATTGCCAAGGGAAATGTACAGGCAATCAATTATTTTGTTGCGCAAAAATATACCGATGCCCTTGCTTCTATCGGGACAGCAAACAACCAGAAGGTGGTTTTGATGCCAATGGAAGCTTCATCACTCATCGGCTCTCTTGGTGGTATCGGTGCCATTGCAAAAGAAGTTTTCGGTTCCTCACAAGAGAAAAAATAAAGTTTTATGCAGGAACGGAGACGATGTTTCTGTCGTGGTTGTCGCATGCGGCTTAAACAAGTGGTTTTGACCAGTCGGAATATGGTAAATCCCTAAGGAAATTCAGCGCTTGTAAGAGGTTGAATTTTTAAACAAGCTGCCAAGCTTCATATTGTGAGCATTACTTCATATAACGAGCGTTAAAAGTTGTTGTTCAGAAGGAACAAGGATGTTTGATTTATTGATGACCTTGGGAGCATGGAACTGGGTCGTGTTAGGATTTATCCTGCTCCTTCTCGAACTCGTTTTTCCGGGTGTATTTTTTGTCTGGTTCGGTCTCGGTGCTCTTTTAACGGCACTTGTTTCTCTGCTTTTTTATAACTTGCCATGGGTTGCATTCTGGGAAGTTGAAGTCATTTTTTTCCTGATATTTTCCGTTATCATGGTGTTGGTTGGTCGCAATTTTTTTCGCCGCGACCGCGAAACCGACGAGCCTTTATTAAACAGACGAACCGACCAGATCATTGGCAAAAGAGTTGTTCTTGAAGAACCCGTTCGGGATGGAAAAGGGCACATTCGCGTTGACGATACGATATGGCGCATCAAAGGGCCTGATCTTCCTGAAGGCACTGAAGTCAAAGTCGTTGCCTTCGAAAACGGTGTTTTCACTATTGAAAAGGCCTGAATTCAAGGCACCCTATGATCGCGCAATTTTTCAACCTGTTTTGCTAAAAAATCTTATCAATGTTGGACGTTTTTGAGCGTGCTTAACTCTCGACTCGGCAAGCCTTGCTATTTTTCTATTTCATAAAGCTTCCGGATTTCGTTTTTACAAACTGTGATAAATAAAGCGATCAACGTGATCTTTTTTTTCATGAACGGTTTTCCTTTTTAATAAATTCGTTTATTCCCTGTGCTGGAACATCAAGCAGGAATTGAAAAGACTATGCGACTGGGTGGGCGCCTTCAGGCGGCAATTGAAGTATTGCAGGATATCAAATCGCGTCGGCGTCCGGCTGCGGAAGCACTTAAAGATTGGGGGCTTTCGCATAGATTTGCTGGCGCGGGTGACAGGGCTGCAATCGGCAATATTGTTTATGACGCCTTGCGGGAACGTTATTTGCTTGAATGGCGTATGGATAGTGATGATCCGCATGATGCTGCTTTTGGTGCATTGTTGGAAGATGGCGGGCTTTCGCTTGATGAACTTGCGCGTAGTTTCGATGGTGACCGTTTTGCGCCGGAACCATTGAGTGAACATAGCCGCAAAATGTGGCTCACAAAAAACCGTGAAGAAGCGCCCGATTATATTCGGGGAAACCTGCCGCAATGGTGTGTTCCTCTATTTCAGGATATTTTCGGTTCCCATTGGCTTGATGAAGCTGTCGCACTGGCAAAACGTCCACCACTTGATTTACGTGTGAACCGCTTGAAGGCAAAACCCGAAAAGGTCATGCGTGAGCTTTCCGGAACAGGTGCAAAACCGGTCTCTTGGTTTGACAGCGCTTTACGCATTCCACCGATCGAGAAATTGAAACGGCACCCCAATGTACAGGCAGAGCCGGCCTTCCAAAAAGGCTATTTCGAGGTTCAGGATCTCGGATCTCAAATCGTAGCAAGACTTGCCGGAGCAAAAGCCGGTATGCAAGTGCTTGATTATTGTGCGGGCGCTGGTGGAAAAACATTGGCTATGGCGGCGGATATGGAAAACCGTGGTCAAATTCACTGTTATGACGCAGAAAAAGCCCGTCTTGCTCCAATTTTTGAACGTCTTCGCCGCTCCGGTGTTCGCAATGTTCAACCGCACGTCAATATAAGTGAACTTGACGCATTAAAAGGGCAAATGGATATTGTGCTGCTTGATGCACCTTGCACAGGTACGGGAACATGGCGCCGCCGCCCGGATGCCAAATGGCGTTTGACAGACGGTCAGCTTGAACGCCGTATTGCTGAACAGAAAACCGTTTTGAATGCAACTTTACCTTATCTCAAAACTGGCGGTCATCTCGTCTATATTACATGTTCGCTACTTTCTTCCGAAAATGACAAACAGATAGCGGCTTTTCTTGAGGAAAATTCGCAATTCAAAGAAATCGACATGAAAAATTTGTGGCAGCAACATTTCGGGAAAGACGCGCCAAAGCCGGTTTTCCCTGAACATGGGCTGGTTTTATCTCCCGCAAGTACAGATACAGACGGCTTTTTTATATCGGTTCTTGAAAAACGTTCAACATAATGACGAGGTCAAGCATGTGGGGTGAAAAATCGGTTCTTTTTCTGATGGCAACCGAACTGGAATATGGCGAGCACCTCAAAAAGCTCATTAAACCGCACATTATCGGCGTGGGGCCGATTGAGGCCGCCATCAATACGACAAAAATTTTGAGTGCTATGAAAAACGGGAACCGCTTGCCCGATCTTGTTGTCTCGCTCGGTTCGAGTGGCTCACAAAAGCTTAAACAAACAGAAGTTTATCAGGTATCATCTGTGAGCTGGCGCGATATGGATGCGACAGTACTTGGGGTTGAAAAGGGGGTAACGCCTTTTGTTGATCTGCCCGCGACTGTGGACATGCCGACATTGATACCCGATTTCCCGTCTGCAAGCCTATCGACCGGCGGCAATGTTGTTTCCGGTGATGGCTATAAAAAAATCGACACCGATATGGTTGATATGGAAACTTATGCAGTGTTGCGAAGCTGCCAGACATTCAATGTTCCTTTGTTCGGATTGCGAGGTATCTCCGATGGCCAAAAGGAGCTGGAACATGCAATGGATTGGCGCCAATATTTGCATATCGTTGATGAAAAACTGGCAAATGCGCTGAAGCTGCTTGATAAGGTACTAGGACAGCGGGAAAAATGAAATTCCGGAAAGATGGAAATAAAGCCGGTAGTAAATAATCAGCCAATTATTTTTAGGTGTTTTATCGTTTAAAAACTGTTTTCTCATGTATCACCCGATTGCATTTATCCAAAAGACTCTTTAAAGGCTTTCTATGAGCACGATACATCCTGACACAATTCTGATTATAGATTTCGGTTCGCAAGTAACCCAGCTTATCGCACGCCGTGTGCGTGAAGCCGGTGTCTATTCCGAAATCGTACCCTTCCAGTCTGCCGCAGAAGCTTTCAAGCGTATCAAGCCGAAAGCGGTTATTCTTTCCGGTTCTCCCCATTCAACCGTTGATATAGGCTCGCCCAGAGCACCCCAAGAAATATTCGATGCAGGGATTCCTGTTCTTGGTATCTGTTATGGCGAACAGACAATGTGTGCGCAACTTGGCGGCAAGGTTGAAGCAGGGCATGAACGCGAGTTCGGGCGCGCAGATCTCACCGTTGAAGCAGATAGCGCTCTCTTTCAAGGCGTATGGGAAAAAGGAACCCATCATCAGGTCTGGATGAGCCATGGCGACAGGGTTACTGCTTTGCCGGAAGGCTTCAAGGTTATCGGTACCTCGAAAGGTGCTCCCTTTGCTGCAATTTCTGATGAAAAACGCCACTTTTATGCCGTGCAATTCCATCCGGAAGTTGTCCATACCTTGGATGGTGCTCGTCTTTTACAAAATTTCGTCCACAATATAGCCGGTATCAAAGGCGATTGGTCGATGAAAACCTATCGCGAACAGGCAATTTCTGCAATTCGCCGGCAGGTAGGGAAGGGGCGCGTTATCTGCGGCCTTTCAGGCGGGGTTGATTCGTCCGTTGCGGCGGTGCTTATTCATGAAGCCATCGGCAATCAGTTGACATGCATTTTTGTTGATCATGGTTTGATGCGCAAAAATGAAGCCGAAGAGGTCGTCTCGATGTTTCGCGAGACCTATAATATTCCGCTTGTTCATGTTGACGCATCCGATCTTTTTATCAATGCCCTTGAAGGGGTGAGCGACCCCGAAAAGAAGCGCAAGATTATCGGCCGCCTGTTTATCGAGGTTTTTGAAAAAGAAGCCAAAAAGCTTGGTGGTGCGGAATTTTTAGCACAGGGTACGCTTTATCCGGATGTGATCGAGAGTGTGTCATTCTCGGGTGGTCCCTCGGTTACCATTAAAAGCCATCACAATGTTGGCGGTTTGCCGGAACGCATGAATATGAAACTGGTTGAACCGTTACGCGAGCTTTTCAAAGATGAAGTTCGCGCTTTGGGGCGTGAGCTTGGTTTGCCGGAAAAGTTTATCGGCCGTCATCCTTTCCCCGGTCCCGGCCTTGCTATTCGTTGCCCCGGTGGTGTGACCAGAGAAAAACTCAATATTCTGCGTGAGGCGGATGCGGTTTATCTTGATGAAATCCGCAAAGCCGGCCTTTATGATAAAATCTGGCAAGCTTTTGCTGTTCTTCTTCCGGTACAAACGGTGGGTGTCATGGGTGACGGACGAACATATGAATATGTTTGCGCGTTAAGAGCTGTTACCTCGGTCGACGGAATGACAGCAGACTTTTATCGTTACGATATGGACTTTCTGGCAAAAGCTGCAAACCGCATCATTAACGAGGTGCGCGGTATCAATCGCGTCGTCTATGATATTACGTCGAAACCACCTGGAACAATCGAGTGGGAATAAAATAAAACCGAATATTCGAGAATATTGTAAATGCCATTGAAGAACAGGTTTCCTCAATGGCATTTTCTTACGTCATATTGTTAAAATGACTTTATTGTGCAGTTTCTAGTTTGAACGATAAATTCAAGAAAGCTGTTTGATCCAGAGACTTCAAACATACCGCATCAATAAAGCATAATTCAATTGAACATCGTCAGGGATGGGAATGTAGACAATATGTCCATCACCGGGTGCTACAGTAATGTCTTCGTTCTTTTTATTTTTCAGCGTTTTTATTGTAAAATTGATATTGCCATCCGGCGTCATCATTTCCACTTTGTCATTCAATTCAAAGCGGTTTTTAACAGCGACTTCCGCAAGCCCGTTCACGCGTTTTCCGGTAAATTCGCCAACAAATTGCTGGCGGCCGGGAAGCGAGGAGCCGGTTGCATAATTCTGGTATTCTTTATGTTTATGGCGTTGCAAAAAGCCTTCGGTATAACCACGGTGGGCAAGGGATTCCAGAACCACCATCAAATTGTCGTCAAAGGGACGGCCGGCCAGAGCATCATCAATCGCCTTGCGATAAACCTGTGCAGTGCGGGCAACATAATAATGCGATTTCGTGCGACCCTCAATTTTTAAAGAATTGACACCGATGTTGATAAGTTTTTCGACATATTGGACAGCGCGAAGGTCTTTCGAATTCATGATATATGTACCATGTTCGTCTTCAAACGCGGTCATTTCGGCTTCCGGCCGATTTGCTTCATGAAGCACAAATACCTTGTCGGTGGTTGGCCCTTCGCCAAGATCGGGCTGAATTTCCCCGCTTACTGTCTCTTCAACTTTGACAATCTCGCCCAGTTCATTCTCGACACCTTCTTCGACACCATATTTCCAGCGGCAGGCATTCGTACATGTTCCCTGATTGGCGTCGCGGTGGTTGATATAGCCAGAAAGAAGGCAACGCCCCGAATAGGCCATGCATAACGCACCATGAACAAAGACTTCCAATTCGATGTCGGGAACATTTTCACGGATTTCTTCAATTTCCTTCAGTGACAATTCCCTTGAGAGAATGACACGCGTCAATCCCATGCTTTTCCAGAACTTGACTGTTGCCCAATTCACCGCATTCGATTGTACCGAAAGGTGAATATCAACATCTGGAAAATTTTCCCGCACCATCATAATCAATCCCGGATCGGACATGATGAGAGCATCGGGATTCATGTCGATAACAGGTTTTAATTCGCTCACAAAACTTTTAAGCTTGCTGTTGTGGGGGGCAATGTTGACGACAACATAGAATTTTTTGCCCTGAGAATGGGCTTCGTCAATGCCTATCTTCAGATTTTCTTCATGATTGAATTCATTATTGCGTACCCGCAAGCTGTAGCGGGGCTGGCCTGCATAAACCGCATCCGCGCCATAGGCAAAAGCGTAGCGCATAGATTTCAATGTGCCCGCAGGACTTAACAATTCGGTTTTATGAAGTTTTGACATTGATTGAAAGAGCCTTGAAAATTGAGCTGTTGTTTAGCAGAACTGGCCTATCCGTTCAACCTGTCAGGAAACATAATTTCTCGAGATTAATCTTCATGGCAATATGCGGTTTTACCGGAATTGAAGGTTGAAGCGAGAGTTAACAGCAGGCAGAATTTTAAAAAATATAATTTAAAATAGAAGGTTAAAACTGCTTGAATTAAAATGTGCGGGTAAAAATGCGCGGGCAAAGAAAATATGCGCTATAACGATCGAATTTTTTATTCAGGCAGAAATCATCATTATACGCCATAGACGGCCACGGCTTAGGTGGCCACTTTGATGATTATGGCTTTGGTGTCCAATTTGATGAAGCAGGATTGAAATAAACCTTAATCACAAAAATAGGCCCATTGCAGAAGGGCCTGACGCTGGCGCGGACGACAGAAAAAATCATCGGGCTCACAGTTTTTCCTGAGTTGGGCGACATGGCGGCGCATCTGTTTCCAACGTTTAATTTGCCGCCCGTCTTCGCCTTCGATACGGCGGCCCGAATAATAACGGCAATACCACTGGAACCAGCCGCGCGGGTCATTGTCATAAATCCAGCCTTTAGCCTGCCAATAGGAAAGCGGTTTTCCGGCCAATACACCATAATAATTCATGTCCGCCCGTTTGCCTTCGGGCGATAATTTTGCGCTTTGAAACCAGTTGGAAGGAAATTCGTTTCTGCAATCGGTCATATATTTTCCGCCGAAAACCCCCATTTCCAACATTTGCTTAGGGGTTAACTGCGGTTCAAAATCGGCTGAAAAGTTTTTTCCCTCTTCACACACGCGTTCATAGCGATAGCCATGTTGCATTTTGTCGTTAACCACTACCCATAAAGACATGGAATATTGCCCCATTGTTTGAACGAATAAACGAATAGTTATGTCGGAAGATAAAAAGTCCAGTGTTCGGATAAAAAGAGAATGAACGCGGGTTTGCTATTCAGGGTAATTGAGGTTTTCGGTTTTTCAACCGGAACGGACTTCAAGGATTATTCCCCATCGCATGGATGAAGAAGAATCCTTCTTCAAATTCAGAATTTAATTCTTAAACCTACTGTGCCGCCGAAGCTGTAATTATCGCTGATATTTTTAAAAGCACTACGTATATTTGTTTCGCCATAAAGTGACCAATTATCGTTATTCCAATTATAACTGCCACCCAATCCAAGTCCGGCCTGAAAATCTTCATTTTCATTCCGGAACGAAGTGCCGGAAACATCCACTTTCGTTCCATCAAGAAATTCATAGTAAAGATTGCCTATGCCATATAGGAGTGTGCGACGCCGGTCTCCGCTATCGGATATCCACGTGTTATCTCTACTGAAAGCGAGGCCCGCACGACCTTCCAGACTGTCACCGTCTCTTAGAGATACTTTTGTATCCAAGCCATCGCGAAAACTGTCAAAATCTATCGACGAATAAGAAAGTTGGACTTGCGGTGTTATATCCCATGTTTCTGTCAATTTTAACCGATGGCCAGCCTCTGCCGAAAGAGCGTAGCCAAAACCGTTTTCGTTTTTCGTATCCGAACGGCTGAAATTCTTCGAATTGAAATCGGTTTCATACCAGGTGGCTTGCGATTGTAAATCGACATAACTGCCATTGAAGCCATACCATGTCGCTGCAGCCCCTATACCATATCCGTCCGCCTCGACTTTGCCATGCCCGTCATCGGAGCGGACAGATGCTTCCGCACGACCGAAATGACCGCTCAAAGATCCAATCAGGATTCCGTTGGCGTTTTCAACGAGTGCACCATCAATGCCGCTTTGCATGCGCCATAGATCAAGATCATAATGTTCATCTGTCGGCGAATGTGAGGGGGTTACTTTGCCTGTGCTTCCCTCCATGCGTCCCCAAAAACCGCTGTGTTCAATAAGCTTCGAGGCTTGATCGGAAAGATGAACTTCATTCACCGTATTATCGGTTCCATCCGCCCAAAAGCGGTTACCAACTCGTTGCTGCAACGTCGACAAACGATTGAGACTTGTGAGCACTTGAGGATAAGCTTCATAAAGCGGAACTGACGGGCCGTAATAAGGTTTTGCGGGCAAGGTTCCACCACCTGTATCATCGCCACCTGTGCCTGTGCCAGTGCCATTATTTCCTTCATCCGGATTGGAGGCATCTGCCGGCGAACGAAGATACCAGTCATAGGTGAATTCATCGTCCCCATAAACATCGCGGTTACCGGATTTTTTTGCTGCTCCACGCTTGAGCAAATAGGCATAAGCAGTGTCGGAACCGACAACGGCCATGATACCGTCGTCACGTTGATATCCACGCCCCCAGCCGCTACCGATGACAAAGCTGTCTTCTCCAGTTGTTGCGCCATTTATTGCGTCAACGACTTTTATGCCCTCATATGCGGTTTTTTTACTTAACCTGCCGAAAATTAAATCATCGATATAAAGTTTCGTCTTCCCAGAGGCAGTTCCGCCATCAATGACAAGCCGGTCAGAAGCGGCGCCGTCGCCATTGAGATCACTGTTAAGGCGAATTCCACCATTGTTTCCGATATAATCACCTTTGACGATCAGCTTGTCTGTAATATTGTCATTGGTCGTATCTCCCATATCGATTATACCGCCATTTTTAAGAATGACCTTTGAGGAAGCTCGTAACGCGCTTTCGCTAAAGATGGTGGGGGCAGAGTTATTTCCTTGATAATTATTGTGGTTGATAGCCAATATGCTGTTGTTTTCAATGATAAAATCAAGATTATCTTTACTTTTTATATCGTCGGTTAATGTGAGTTTTGCGCCATCGGCAAGTTTTATTTTCCTCCAATTATCGCCGAAGTTGACACCCCGTGCGAGATCATCGGCAGTAAATGAACCACCTTTAATAATGCTACGGGAAAGGGTAAGTTCTTTGTCGTTTCCATTGCCGGCCAATGCGTGTTTGAACTTGCCGGAATTAGCGATATTAGCAATGGTCGCCTGATCGCCATCTCCTCCGCCCATATCAAATCCGCCAGACCAAATGCCGCCCGACCATACGAGATTATCTTTTCCGTCGCCAGCCTGGACAAGCCCCCGCACCTCGGACAAAGGATTTGTAAAAACAAGTGTATCGCCATTCTGACTGCCTTTGACGGCCACTACATCATCGGCTTTTGCAAGTAAACGCCCGCTATTGGTAAATTTGGTTCCGTCAGGCGAATTTGACGACCTGTTTGTTAAATTGACCAACAGCGCATTTTCAGTGTCGGATTGAATTGTTCCGGCATTTTCAGATGATGAAGAGGTTCCTGCTAACCAGCCGGAGCCGGTGGCATTATTATCCATCGTCACAGTTGCATAGTTTTTTACAATCCCTGTTGTATTGGTGCGTATACCGGTTGCGTTCCCTGTGACATTGATTGTGTAACCAGACCCTATAATGGCATTGGAATTCAAAATAGCATCATTCAATTGTGCATTGCGGAAATCATAGCCAACACCATTGGCTGAAACATTGATGGTCACTGTGGAAGCATGTAACGTTTCACTTTCATCAACATAACCTGTTACAAGACCGACTGCCGTGCGTATACCGGAACCGCTCCCTCCCACATTGATAACGGAGCCTTTGAAAGCTATAGCTGCCGCGAAATCAGGTTCTGTCGAACTAATATTATTTTCGATCCCGTTCCCTGTACCGGCACCGACCGTAATCTTGTCGCCACCCAATATGATCCCTTTGGCATCCGAATTTAACAAAACACCGTGGGCGCTTCCGAAGACATTGATTTCCCCCTGATTTCCGGAAGCATTCACAAAAGCGTTTTTCTCGAGGTAAATACCGGCAATTCCATCATTAACAGTTATATTGCCGGTGTTAATAATGTTCGCCTGCGTGTCTCTGCCGACCAATCCTTCGATATGGAGTCCGATCCCATTGGCGACGTTAATATTGTTATAGTTTTCCAGACGCCCACCTTCAATCACATGGATTCCGGTAGCATTAGTGCTGTTTGTCATGTCAATGGTGCCGCGATTGACCAGAAGGGCACTGTTGCGCGTGATGAAACCGGTCACGTTTTTGGCGTTGGTTGTGATATCTGCATAATTGGTGAGTTTTGTTGAACTATATTCTTCATTTGTATAGCTTGAATCGATCAAATGGTAACGGCCGTCCACGATGCCGCCAATTGCTCCCTCTGCGGTAAGATAGATTTTACGGTCAAGTTGACCTTCAGCACTGATTTGGCCTATGGCACCACCATTAATAAAAACAGCAGCAGCTCCCTTCTTATTAACGGTAAGATGAGCATCTCTGGTTTCGATCGTTGTTTGGTTTCCCTTGCTATCCGCACCGGAACCTTCAATAATGACACTATCTTCTCCGGATGCCGTCAAATACTCGCCATGGCCATAAAAGCCGGCACCTCCATCCATCCGGAATAGATTGGATTGATCCGCATTCACTTCCATGTTCTTGGCGCTATTTTCAATTTGGCTTCCCGCGCCATAGACATAAAACGCGATTTGTCGCTTACCCCTTACAAAAGTCGGATTGGCATTTTCTGTTACGCTTGCATAACCGCCATCACGAACGTAAACCCCTACAGCACCATCACCGGTAAGGTCGATGGAACCATCAATAAAAGCTCTTGCACGGTGTGTCGCATCAGGATGCCCTTCGACCCATACGCCGTAATTGCGTATCAATTTGTCAGTTTGTGCGGAGCTGGAGACAACCACATGACTTGTGCTGGTCAATGTTGCGGTTGCATCATTAATACCTGTTTGTTGCACTTTTGTTGAAAGGACGTAAACACCAACACCATTAATCCCGTTAAGTTTGATCGTTCCATTATTGATGACATTATTGATAATATCGTTACCGTTTTTTACGATTGTACCGTTGTTAACAACCTTCATCCCGTAGTTGCGTGCCGTAGCGCTGCCAGTCGAGGGAACTGCTGCTCCGTTTATCTCTATCGTACCATTATTGACCAGTTTGAGAGCGTGATAGTATTCAGCTTCAATCGGGATATCGGCAGCCATAGCGGCTGCGTTTTGCATGTTTTTACCGATAATAATAGAACCATTATTTGTCGCTGTTGCATTACTTGAAGCCATAATGCCGTAAAATTGGGTATTATTGGCGTTCGTTGTATCACTCACAATATCGGTATCGCTATATTGAGCAGCCCTGCCGATATAAATAGTTCCCGAAGAATTGTTGGTGAAACTTGAATAAAGCGAGTCTATAGCAACTCCGGCAACTTTTCCCGGCAGGCCGTCATTGTTAACGCCAACATTGATAATTCCGTCATTCGTTGCAATGCCGGAGTTATGAAGATAAATTCCGTTGCTATATGCGATTGATTGTTCATTCGAACGGCTGACAGCAACATTTATTATTCCTGCATTATGAAATGTGCCACCGTAAAATGCTTCTACAGCCGAACCGGAATAAAATTCTTCGTCATTTTGACTATTGTTGACGTTTGTGTCATGCACAACCGACTCGCGAAATCCGGAATTGATGACACCGAAATTGTTGCCAGTCGTATGAGTGCTGTTCTCGTTGTCAGGATCGCGGTTTGAACCCAGAATAACAGCAGAATTTCCCCGTGCCGAAACAATTCCGCCTTTTTCGATTAAAACTTCACTCCCCCCTTCTGCAACGAGTGCTCCCGACATCTTTGCCGGATCAAAGCCGACATCAATTTGACCAGTTGAAGTAACAACAATTTTTCCGCCGTTACTCGCATACATAGCACGGGTATTGCCTTGGTCTTCGAAAATTTTATCAGTGTCAGGGATTGTGGATCCGAGACTTGTTATAGGTACCGATGTGAATTCCGGTTGTGCAGCAGCGAATGCATCATCGTAAGCTTGTTGGGTTTTCAGGTTGGGAAACCTCTTATCTTGTAAAGCGTTGACAAGTTCCCGATTGTAGGCTTTTAGCTCCTCGACATTTGTAATTACACGGGTTGTTCCATCATATCCGGTAAATGAATGAGGAAAAACAGGAACTGAAATTTCACGGACAATGGCATCTTTGTTCAAAGTAAAGGCGCGGGATTCAAATGAATTTTTCGATGCCCAATTTACAACACTGCCTTCCCCATCTGCCCATGTCAAATTCGAATTCTTAAGAGCGAGATAAACGGTTTTTTTGGGGTTTAAAAAACCGTTTCCTCTAAAATCATCCAGATTGACGGTTAACTCTCCTCCACTTTCAGCTTTGCCAAAACCGGCGCTGATATATTGATTATCATCAACTTGTTCGGGCGTCAGATATTTCGCATCTCCCCAGTCGGAAACTTCGAAAGACTGATCCGGATAAACATTTACTGTAGAAACTTGTCCACCACTATCAGTTATCGTCGTGATTCCATTCTTGGCTCCCATTGAAAGATGGGTTTTGCCATTTGTACTGCTATCAAGATCTCCAAGCCGGTTCAGTTCTTCACTTACGCCGCGTTTTCCTTGTGCGAGCGAGGAAAGATCGCCTTTGATCGTGAGTTTGTTTCCTGCTCCGGAAACCAGCGCTGCACCTACATAATGATCACTTGTTTGCGGATTGAATGTTTCACTTGAAACAGTGCATGTATTATTAATAGCTGCCTCGCCGCCTGACCAGTTGGAACCAACATTGCAAACGGAATTTGCATAAAGAGGAAAAGCGCCGGTACAGAATGAAAAGCTCGCAGTGCCGCAAATGATGATAGTTTTAAAAGAAAAGGGGGTATATTTCTTTCTGCGGCTACGAAACTTTATCATCAACAGTTCCTTCATTATATAGTCTGACTGGAACAGTGTTTTGATTGAATTTTTTATTTCCAGATACTTAGACGCTCATACTAAAGTGGGTATTGGAAATGCGCCCCGGATGGATAGATATTGAATGTTCATCACGGATTGTGAAACTTGAAATAACGTATCACAAATTCGGCTTTTCCTAAGAACCGTAAGTTGTATATAATCTACGAGTTCAATATTCAATAAAATGAACCAAAATATCAAAGTTTTAAACAAGATTAAAAGGAATAAGGTAAGCGAATTATTTTAAGAAATAACGAAAGAGCACACCTCAAAATTTAAAAAACAGAGAGTGTTTGACGTAAAAAATCCCCGTTCAAAAGTGCAAAAGATAGAAGCAAAATGCCAGTCATTGATGATATACTCATCGTCTATGAAAAAACTTCGGAAACTTGCCGCCTATATCCATATCGGCAGAATTTTTTCAATAGAATGATAGCGATGATCTGATCTTTTTCTCAGAGATCGATTGTCACTTCGAAGCCTTGTGAACTACCTGTCCTCGGAGACCGATAGGTAATTTTGATCGGCATAGTTTTCTCCAAAGCTTCAACAATAGACAAGCCGAGGCCGGAGCCTTCTTTATGATTGTCTCCACGGTAGAAACGTTGGCTCAACAATTTCAATTTCGAAAGGGGAACAACAGGGCAATCATTGGCTATAATAATATTGTCCGGATTGATTGTTATATCGACAGACGAACCTTCCGAGCTATAATTCAATGCATTTTCCAGTAGATTGCGCACAATAACGCCGAAAGCATCGCCATTAAGATGTTTGTCGAGAACATCGGTATTATAGTGTGTGACAAGTCTTCCCTTTGTTAAGTTGGCACGGTTGAAATCCTCGACCACGGCATCAATGAAGGGGATAAGATCGACAAGTTGTTCACTTGTTCCGAGTTGGGTGTCTGCACGAGCAAGCTGAAGCAGTTTTTCACTCAAACGACGTAAACGTTGTAAAGCATTTTCCACTTCTTGTGCTCTTCTATGATAACGTTTGGGGGTTTCTTCGATAAGAACCTGTGTATGTGCCAAAGCCGCCGCAATAGGTGTTCGTATTTCATGCGCACTATTAGAGGTGAAAGATCGTTCTGCCTCGAGTGCCGATTTCAATTTCTCCAAAAGACTATTGACCGAACCGATAATAGGCTGAAATTCTTCCGGCATGGATTGCGAGCGTATGGCCTGCATATTGCCCGTATCTTTTTTGGCAATCGTTTCACTCAGTTTCTTTATCGGACGAAGTTGGTTGCGAACGATAAACCCGATTGCAAGCATACTGAGCGGGATGAGAAGTAAAGCAGGAATGAGCATTGCCGTCATTGCCTCGCGGGCGGCTTCCCGCCTTTCGGAAAGTCGGTCGGCAACCTGAATGAGATAATCACCATCCTGACTGACGAGGGAGTAGACCCGCCATTTTTTTGTTTTAAAAAAACCGGTTTTTAACGGTACACCATAGGGGTTAGCAGGTGCATCTTCCGAACGCATGACCATTTTCCCATCGCGGTCAAGGACCTGATAAGTTGTGTATTCTGCCGGTGTCGAGTGATTGTCTGTTCTAACGAGAAGGTCGGAATCCTTGTCATTATCGCGCACATCTTCCAAAGCGAGAGGAAGGAGACGCTCGGCCGTTACCTGCAGTGTGCCATCGAAAGATTCCCCATATTCCTCATACATGACAAAAGCTGCCATGAGACAAGCAATAACCCAGAAAACCAGATTGGCGCAGGTCGCCGAAACGATAACACGGCGTGTGAGACTTTTCTCCTTTTTTTTAAAATTCAACATAGACTATACCCGCGACCATGATGTGTCTTGATGCGGTCTTTACCGATTTTCTTGCGTAAACGACTTATATAGACTTCAACTGTATTGCTTTCGACTTCCGAACCGAATGCATAGATTGTATCTTCAATCTGTGCTTTGGTGACGAGCATATTCGGGTGGCTCGCCATATGTTCGATAATGGCCCATTCACGGGAACTTAACTCGACTTCTTTGTCGTCAATAAAAATCCGTTTATTTTCTATGTCCAAAGTCATAGAGCCAATTTTTATTTCCGATTTTGAAAGACCATTTGTTCTGCGGGCGACAGCGCCAATCCGGGCGGTGAGCTCATAAAGGTCGAACGGTTTGACAATGTAATCATCAGCACCGCTATTCAGACCTTCTATCCGTTCACTGATCTGGTCGTGCGCAGTCAATATTACTACGGGGGACGTTAAATTTTTTGTTCGGATATTTTTCAGAAAATCCAGTCCGCTTCCATCGGGTAAACGTAAATCAAGCAATATAAAATCGTAACGTGTGGTCGAAACGGCCGCATAGGCATCTTCAAGATTTTCCGCCCAGTCGACCGCGTTGTTCTGGTTAACGAGGTGGTCACGCACCGCGCGTCCGAGCGATTTGTCATCTTCAATCAGCAATACGCGCATGTTTTATTTTTCCAAGGCTATCTGACTGGATTGGCATGATCTGAAGAGATCAAGCCGGTCATCCTTTAATGTTGTTTTAACATTCATCATGGTCAAGACGGAAGGGAAAAGATTGTCATGTGACATTTGTTTTGATTGAGCATCTTTGCGTATACATCCCAAATCAAGGTTCATTGTCTTTGCAAAGGGTGAGGACATCCACAAAATAAATGGAATATGTGTCTGTTCTTTCGGTGCAATCGAATAGGGCATACCGTGTAAATATAAACCGTTTTCGCCCAGAGATTCGCCATGGTCGGACATATAGATCATAGCTGAGTCAAATTTGCCCGTGCGCTGGTTTAACGCGTCGATAATCTGGCTCAAAAAATAATCGGTATAGAGAATAGTATTGTCATAAGCATTGCGGATTTCTTCCGGCTTGCACTCGCTGAAGACAGTCTTTCTGCAGTCTGGCCGAAAATGTCTGAATTTTTCCGGATAACGTTCGAAATAGGCAGGACCGTGGCTACCTAATTGGTGGATAAACAACACGCTGTCATGGTCAATATTGTCGAGCCATTGCCCGAGTTTTTCGAGCATTATGCCGTCCTGACATTCGCCTTCAATGCAGAATTCAGGATCTTTAAGCCCATAGAAAGATACGTTGTCGACGCGATCTGCGACACCTTTGCTACCGGTGTTATTTTCCCACCATTCGACGTTAATTCCGGCACTTTTCAAAATATCCGGAAGACTATTGGTCGATAGAGCGCGAGCTATCGAAAATTCCTTGCGAGGAAAGGGTGAAAACATGCATGGAAGCGATTGTGCTGTCGCGGTACCACATGAAGTGGTGTTCGGGAAATAGATTATGTCCCGTTTTTTTAATTCCGGATTGGTATCTTTATCATAACCTTGCAGCGAAAAATTCTCTGCCCGTGCTGTTTCTCCAGCGACCACAATGGTAACCCGCGGGCGATCGGTTTGCGCTTCGAATGGCACTACTTTGGCATCAAGCCCTACTTGTTTGAAAACACGTGTTTTCGCATGTTCCCTGCGGGTCACATATTTTACAGCATGGCCGATAGGAAGAATGGGGTTGACGATACGGACTATTTCATTGTGTTCGCGTAATGTTGAAATCAACTGACGTGATGTAATCAACGTACAAAAAACGGCAATCAACAAACAAGGGACAATAATCGAGAGATTAACAAATACCTTCTTTATCAATGGAAAATGTTTGATTTTTATCCACAAAATAAGCAAGCAAGGAATAATGCCGGTTAATACAAGATGGAGGAAGAATGCAGGCGTAAGCAGGTTGGACGCTTCTGCCGAAGTGGTCTCTACGGCATTGGCAATCATATCGCGGTCGATAATTGTTCCGAATTCATCGGTAAACCAGCTTGCGATACTTCCTACCATAATGAAAATTATAAAAACCGGCTTGATAAGATATTTAACCGAAAATGTTACCGTGAGTACAATAAACAAACAGGCAACACCGACAGCAATCGCCATAATCGGTGCAAAATCATAATTGAAGGCCTGTAAAACATGTTGCCAAAAGGTCCGGTTAAAAATTACAAGCATGTAAAGTGCAACGATAATTGACAGAGTTACACTGCTCATTGCGGGGCGATATTTCAAAATAGAGCGAAACATGTGTCACCTCACAACATTAGCGGGATAGGAATAGGAAAAAGACGCTCTGACAGAAAATGGTTTGACATATTGGGACGGAAATTTTTCGCATTTTCCTTGTTTGTCAGACCATTCTTTCAATTTGTCCATTTCACTTCTTGCAATGGACAAATCATTTTGGAAGGACGTAAGTTTTTTCAAGCGTTCGAAAAGTCTTTCCGAATAATGTTCGTCAACTTCCACAGCACTGACACTATGGACACCGCAAATGACGCGGCTTTCAGCAAGGCTGCGCGCATGGGTAAAAATGGCCGCACGCCGCTCAGGGAAAAATTCAACCAGCAAGCGTGCAATTGTCCACCCTTCCATGGCGTGACCGGACGGATAATCGTAACCTGAAGGTCTCGCGCAAGAAGCGCCCCCATAAGCGATATAAGGACGAGGAATTCTAAATTCTTTTTTGGAGTGTCGTGTCAGTCTTTCTGCGTCATCATCGATTTTTGTGAAAAGCTTGACAAAATTCGGCATAGTTTTCGGGTCCAATTGATGTCCCGCCGCACAGCTAAAGCCCTGAATAAGCTCCGCTTGGGTTGCGTTAGCGTCATTTATTGCCTGTTTCCAACGTGCACTGTCTTTGTAGCTACGGGTTTTTAAAAAAATTTTTTCATCACGCTGTTGTTCGGCACTTCCAAAGTGAGGAGGGGTGACGTCAAGCATCATCCGTTGCTCGCCATAACGGTTCAGATAGCCGTTCCCGCTCAAATAATAGCCACTGCAAAACAATGTTGCACAGCCAAGAACGGCAATTGTCAGTTTTCGAGTTTTGCGCATTCGCAGAATCCTTGTTTGATCTGCTATCTAAGCGCTAAAACTGACAGTATCCTGAATGGCAAGAAAACTTTAGATTGAAAAAATGGAAAGGCTTGAGCCCCCCGAGATGGCCGTAAATCCGGATATTTTTCAAATAAAACAAGCGAAATTCGGTCATTTTAACCGATTTTTCTCTTAAAAAACTTCATTGATTGACGAGCTTTTGTCGATTTTCGAGAAGAGACAGATGGTTAGCGAATTTTATAATGGTTAAAAAACGGGCTTTTTTAGATTAAACGAAAGTTCCAGAAAATGCCGCACCTGCCTAACAGGTTGGCGTACAGGCAATATTATTCGGACCGATATTTTCATTATCTTGTTACAATCGCATAATCGTTTTCTTTCTTTCTTGAATATTCATCATCTTTTGCCTAACACATTCAGTATATCGCCATGGAGAGACGGGAAATGCAGAACAGTTCACTGAAAAAAGGTCTGAGCAAACGGCATGTGTTTTTTATAGCTCTTGGTTCTGCTATCGGAACGGGATTATTTTACGGTTCGGCCGGAGCCATTAAAGTGGCAGGACCCAGTGTCCTTCTGGCTTATTGCATTTCTGGTGTTATGGCATTCATGGTCATGCGGGCGCTGGGTGAAATGGTTCTTCACAATCCACTTCCCGGTTCATTCGGCCGCTATGCCTCCAATTATATGAACCCGTTTTCCGGTTTTCTCACTGGCTGGACCTATGTTTTTGAAATGGTGCTGGTTTGTCTTGCCGACATTACCGCCTTTGCAACTTATATGGGGTTCTGGTTTCCCGAAGTTTCGCCCTGGTTGTGGACGCTCGGTATCACCCTTGTCATAACGGGTTTGAACCTCACAGCCGTGAAAATTTATGGTGAAATGGAATTTTGGCTCTCAGTCGTCAAGATCGGAGCCATTATTGCCATGATCATTGCAGGCTTCGGAATTATGTTATTCGGCTTCGGTACAGCAACACATGAAGCAACCGGTATCCATAATCTTTGGAGCAATGGCGGCTTTATGCCGAATGGCTGGGAAGGTTTTATTGCTTCTTTCAGTGTGGTTGTGTTCGCTTTTGGCGGAATTGAAATTATCGGCCTTATGGCTGTTGAAGTGAAAGATGCCGACCGGAACATTCCCAAGGCAATCAATGCTATTCCATTCCGTATCCTGTTTTTCTATGTAGCAACGCTTGCTATTTTGATGTCGCTTTATCCCTGGAACAAGATTGGCCTTGAAGGCAGCCCGTTTGTGACGATTTTTGAAAGTCTTGGTATCAAATATGCGGCCAATATCCTCAATATTGTTGTGATAACTGCTGCCATTTCTGCCATCAACAGTGACTTATATGGCGCAGGCCGTATGTTACATGGCCTTGCCGAAGATGGTCATGCCCCCAAAAAACTCAATTTTGTTTCAAAAAACGGAATTCCGGTGTTGTCGGTTTTGGCAATGTTCTGTGTATTGGTTATTGGCGTGGTGCTCAATTATTTCGTCCATGACAAGCTGTTTTTCCTGATCGCCGCTATGGCAACATTTGCGACAGTCTTTGTCTGGCTCATGATTTTGCTTTCACAAGTTTGTATGCGACTTAAAATGTCAAAAGCCGAACAGAAAAACTTGCGTTATCAAATTCCGTTCTGGCCGGTTGGTCCAATCATTGCTATTCTTTTCATGATTTTTATCATTGTGCTTCTTGGATTTTTTGAAGATACAGCACCTGCACTCGTCGTCGGTATCATATGGATTGTATTGCTGGCCATCTGTTACTATGGCATTCAATATCTGGATAAGGATGGACGTTGGGCGTTAAAAAACAAGCGTCCGCCTGAGTTGTAATCAATACAAAAGAGAAAAGTCGGTGGAATTGGGATTGAAGTTCCCTGATAGAATGGTTGAAAAACGATCAATATCAAGCCACACCTTGGAAAACGCGGTGGCGATATAACGCGGAAAATACTTCGCACACAAGGTGAACAAGGCGGGTTAAAAAGGCGTTTGAGCAGCGCAACCATGAGACAATCGGGATCCTCCTCCTCTTTTTCCGATATTTACCGGTCAATTGCTTTATTGGATGGTGATGAAGTCACACTCAATATTACCGAAGAGGCCTCAATCGTTCTTAGTGGTTCAAGCAAGCCTTTTATGTTTGTGGGCGAGGCAGTAGTTGGTGCTTTACCGACAGGGGCAAAACAACAGACCTGAATATCATGACGCGTAGATCGTCATGGAAGCATCGGATGATGCGGATAGACATCACGCGAACCACGGAATTTGCCACAGATTGCAAACATATGTTTATTGTGTGTCATGGTGATTTTCGTATTGAATGCAACTATCAGACAAAAACAGTATTGCGTTTCGATAGCATCCTTATAGAGGAGGGCGATGTATTGTAACTACAGCCCTCCAGAGATGTCCGAACATTATTCGTCATCGCCTTATAGTCCCGAAAACATTACGTCCTGACCCAAAGTTTGGAAGATCATCAATAGACATTCCGTCCGTTCGCCATAGACAATACATTTTTAGGACACTGATCTGATCATATCATACATAAATTAAGATGCGGCGGGTGGGAGCTTTATATTTAGTTCGATAACAATCTCATAAGGTTCACTTTTCGATTTCAGCCGAAATGGCATAGCTTTTCACATGCCGCTATCAATAAAAAAATTGGAGACGTCTTTGGATAGCAAGGTAACGTAATTTTGGATGGGATTTTATCAAAACCATTGTTGTAAAAGGCGGAACGTATTTCAACCAGTGTTTGGAGAAAGGAGATACCTCCGAGCCTATATTCTTGTTCCAGTGACATGCACATCGGTATTTGCGATGGGTCGGCAATTCATCGCGAATGCGACAAAACCTGCAACGATAAGGTCTCTACGCTTAAAAAAGGAAGAAAAAGCTGCGCTATAACGGCGATGGTTTCTTCATAAAAGACAAGTCAATTATAGAGTTGCGGCATGCTTGAAACAGATGCAACCGATGAAAAGAATCATATAACCGTTGTCTGAAAGGCGAAACTGTTCAACTCTTGTGTCCTTGATCATCTCGAAAGACGTATTTCGATGCTTTGCGAGAAAGGCTTCCACAGACCGGGTAACGATAGGAACGGCCCCGCAAATAATTGTACCGATTCTTATACGGCTCCAATGCTTTTTCGAAAGGGTTTCGAGTTCATCTTGCAGGTTTCCAATCTGGGTTAGAATGGCCCTTTCATAACGAACAACGTATTCCTCAACCTTGGTGTATGCATTCCACGATTAATATGGTTAACCAATTGTTGTTCTAAAATATCTTTAATTTCCGGAAGAGCCTTTGTGGCACAGGATTGGCTCATACGGATCCCGGCTGCCACCTGCTTCAGTGAACCGCAGTCGGCAATCTTTGTCATCAACATAAGTTGACGGATCGGGAGCGGCTGCGTTAATGCACGGTATTGTCGGCTTTGGTATCCATAAAACTTATACCTATATCGCAAAAAAGCGGATTTACGCACCTTTTGAGCGCTCATAACATGTATTCATAGCGGTATGGACACAATTAAGGCAATATCTCCGATCTCGCAATTTACTTTCCTGAATGTCAAAGGTGTCCTGCATGGAGGGGCTTAACTATGTCACGACAATTCAGTTCGCATACGGTTCACTCGTAAGACTTAAAGGAGAAGTAGAACTGGCATCTATAAAACGTCCTCTTCTTATTACCGATAAAGGGGTGCGCCAATTAGGGGGAGAGGAAGAGCTTGGGACATATCTGCAAGCAAAATTTGCAGCGGTTTATGATGATACGCCCGATAATCCGACCGAAGCTGCAGTCAGGAGTGCACAGCGCTGTTTTAAGGAAATAGAAGCCGACGGGATTATCGACATTGGCGAGAGCGACAGAACTACCATCTGCCCCCCATGTGGAAGCAGCAATTATAGATGTGACACAGGCCCTGGGGTTGCCAACCAAGCTTTCACAATTGGGGGTGGAGTCTAATATTTTTCCGGCGATTATTAACGTCGCGTTGAAAGATCACAGCCATCAAACCAACCAGAGAGAGGCATCAGCGCGGGATTACGAGGAGATGTTGAACAGTTCGATCTGACAGGGGAAGACGGGGAGCCCCCTTCGTGTTTTATAAACTAAATCTGCAACAATCCCCTTATGGGGAAGGGAGGAAATATGAACAACGCTGAACAAACGGCGCGAACCAAAATAGCAAAAGACACACTCATTTCCGATAAAGATCGGCGCAAGGCACTTTTCGGCAGTGCAGTCGGTTCTACCATTGAGTGGTATGATTATTTTCTCTACGGGACGATGTCTGCCACAGTTTTCGGACATATGTTTTTCCCCAGTGAAGACCCGGTTGTCAGTCAGCTGCTCGCGCTCACATCCTTCGCGCTGGCTTTTTTGATTAGACCTATTGGCGGCGTCTTCTTTTCACATATTGGCGACAAGATAGGGCGCAAGAAAACCCTTGCGATCACCCTTTCACTGATGGGATCATCAACCGTTGCCATGGGGCTATTGCCAACTTATGAAAGCATCGGTGTTCTGGCTCCGATACTGCTCACCATACTGCGTTTGTTACAAGGTGTTGCTCTCGGCGGCGAATGGGGTGGCGGCGTTTTACTTGCCGTCGAATATTCACCGCCGAAAAGACGTGGTTTTTTTGGTGCTGTACCACAAACAGGCGCTATGCTTGGTTTGGCTTTGGGAAATGCAATTACCTCGCTTCTAAGCTATGTCTTTTCCGAACAGACTTTTTTGGATTACGGTTGGCGCATACCATTCATCCTCTCAATTGTTCTGGTCGTGATAGGCATGTGGATCCGAAATTCGATTGATGAAACACCGTCATTCAAGCGGGTTTTAGCGGCCAACAAGACCAATCGCATTCCATTGTTTGATACATTCAAAACCCATAAACGGGAAGTCCTGGTTGCAATAGGGGCCAAAGTTGTCGAAACGTCGACTTTCTTTCTTTATGCAACATTTACGATCTCCTATTTGGTGGGGTTGGGTTATGAGCGCACAACAGTTTTGAGTATCGTGCTTGTATCGTCTGTTTTTGCCTTTCCGATGATGCTCGTATTCGGGGCTTTATCAGATCGGGTAGGACGCAAGAACGTGTTTGTCGGAGGTACGGTGGCGCTTATTCTATGGGCTTATCCATATTTTTGGTTGCTCAACCAGGGGTCGCTGGGCTGTATCTTCTGGGCGATATTTGTTGGCTTGGCGATTATCTGGCCAACCTATGGTGCCATGATCGGCACGGTGCTTGCGGAGGCTTTTCCAGCGGATATACGCTATACAGGAATGTCACTCGGTTATCAGCTGGGTGCAGCCATTGTGGGAGGGCCGATGCCGTTGATCGCGACAGCTTTGTTGGCACTTTATGGCGGAAGCTATATACCGATTGTCATCTTCCTTATCGGTTGTGGTATGATCTCCTTATTGTCCATGGCCTTTACCAAAGACCGTACCGGTGCCGATCTTGACGATTAAACAGTTCTGCGGACTGTTTCACAGTGAATGCGACTTTCCGCTGTTCGCTACACGCTTTTATAACAAAAGAGACAGGTCTGCAGTAACAGACTTGTCTCAAAAACTTTTAGTTGAATTGAATATGAAATGGGCAGCCGAGTTGTGCAGTCATCAAAAGATCGCATATCACAAGGAGACGTTATTATCCTCGGCATAATGCATTAGCCAATGACGCAGCGTATCTGTTTGGTTCTTTTGCAATTCCGCTAAAAGTTCTTGTTGCAAATCGCCGATATCCAATCCAAGCAGCATAGCTTTAATGGGGCCAATCGCCGCTGGTGTCATTGAGATGCGTGTAAAACCGAGCCCAAGTAACGCCAGCGCTAACAATGGCTTTCCTGCCATTTCACCGCACAAAGTCACTGGTGTGCTGTTTCGCTCGCCTGCTTCGATAATTTTGCGTAAAGCGCGTAAGAACGGAGCAGAAAGTTGGTCAAAACGATGGGCTATTTCAGAATTTCCCCGATCGATTGCCATCATGAATTGAAAAAGATCATTGGAGCCGACGGACACAAAGTCGACAACACGCATGAGTTCATCAAGCTGGAACAGGAGTGCCGGTACTTCCACCATAGCTCCCAATTTCAACCGCGTTGGCATTGCATGACCAAAACGCGTAAGATAAGCAACCTCCCGATCAATTAATTGACGCGTGCGGTAAATCTCAGAAACTTCGGTGACCATAGGAAGCATGATGCGCAATTCCCGTCCGCCGGAAGCTTTCAGTAAAGCGCGCAATTGCGTTCTCATCAATGCCGGTTTGTCAAGCGTCAGGCGGATAGCGCGCCAGCCGAGGGCAGGGTTTTCTTCTTTGCCTTTGCTGCGGAAATAGGGCAATACCTTGTCTCCACCGATATCCAGCGTCCGGAAAGTAACCGGCTTGTCGCCAATTTCCTTATAGACATTGCGATAGAGTTTTTCCTGTTCGTGGGCGCGAGGAAATGTCGAGGCAATCATGAACTGTAATTCAGTGCGGAAAAGGCCAATGCCTTCCGCTCCCGATTCATCAAGTTGTGGTAGATCGACGAGGAGACCGGCATTAATGAGCAAGGTAATATGGCGGCCATCTTTTGTATTGGCCGGTACATCGCGCAAATCACGATAGATTTTTTGTTTGCGTGCACGAAACCGCGCTTTTTCGACGAAAGCACTTTCAACATCCGGTACAGGGCGCAAGTAAACTTTGCCGTCATCACCGTCAATTATGACAGTGTCGCCATTTTCCGATAGAGACACGACCCCTTTCACCTGTCCAACAACTGGTATCGACATGGCACGGGCAACAATCGCCACATGGCTTGTCGAGGCCCCATCTTCCAAAACAAGGCCGCGAATACGTTCACGCGGATAATCCAATAATTCTGCCGCCCCCATGGAGCGGGCGACAATAATTGAATCTGTCGGTAAATCAGCATTGATTGTTTCGCGCGTGCGCCCCATCAACTGATAAAGCAGGCGGTTGGCGAGATCGTCAAAATCTGACAACCGTTCACGCAAATAGGGGTCTGTCAGGTGAACCATACGTGCGCGCGTATCACTTTGAACTTTTTCAACTGCTGCTTCCGCAGTCAAACCGTTTTTGATTGCTTCTTCAAGCCGCCTTATCCAGCCGCGGTCATTGGCAAACATACGATAGGTTTCAAGAATTTCGCGGTGTTCGCCTTCACTGGCAACATCACTTCTTGAAAGCATGTCATCGATTGATAGACGCAACGAGTTGATTGCTTTTGTGAGCTTCTCGATTTCCGCATTGCTATTTTCATTGAAGAGGTTGGTCACAACCAGACGCGGTTCGTGAAGAACAATATGGCCAAGGCCGATGCCTTCGTTAAGTGATTGGCCGACAAGTGTGAACGGGCGGCGCATGTCCACATCGACATTGGGACGGGTAAGCCTCGGAAGATCACCTGCAGCAACCATTTCTGCAAGAACCATGGCAACCGTCTCAAGGGCTTCGACTTCCTCGTCACTATAACCGCGTTTATTGCGGTTCTGGACAACGAGAACACCTAATGTGCGACCGGCGCGTAAGATTGGAACACCGAGAAATGACGAATAGATTTCTTCACCTGTTTCGGGAAGATAGGCAAATGCCGGATGTTTTCTCGCGTCTGTCAGATTGAGCGGACGGGCAGTGGCTGCAATGGTTCCCACCAGACCTTGCCCCAAACGTAATTCCGAAAGGTGGACAGCGCCGGGATTAAGGCCTTCTGTCGCATAAAGTTCCAACATATTGTCGGAACGTAAAACATAGAAGGAGCAAACCTCGGCGTCCATATTGCGAGCGATTTCACGAACAATAAGGTCAAGTCGTTCTTGTGAGTCCATGGCGCGTGCCATAAACTCGCGTAGCCGCTTCAGAATAACTTTGGGGCCTACATGGGTCTCCCGCATAATTTATCATATCTCCCGTTATGATAGTTAAGTCTCATGCTCATGATATTAAAAGGTCAACCCGCTCTATTTTTCCCAAGACAAACCGGTGGGTTTATCCCTTAGCCTTTATCCAAGCCATAAACCGTATGTAAGGTTCGTACAGCCAATTCGGTATAGGCATTGTCGATCAAAATTGAAATCTTGATTTCAGATGTCGTGATCGCCCGGATATTGATACCTTTTTCAGCCAATGCTTTGAACGCTGTTGCAGCAACACCAGCATGGCTGCGCATACCTATGCCGATAATTGAAACTTTTGCGAGATCTGTTTCCGACTGGATAACATCAAAGCCGATTTCTTTTTTGTTGGCTTCGAGGGTTGCAACAGCTTTGTCAATGTCGGTTGCCGGTACAGTAAATGTCATATCGGTCTTGGAACCGTCTTCCGAAATATTCTGTACAATCATATCGACATTAACATGTTCCTCGGCCAATGGTCCGAATATTGCTGCCGAAATGCCCGGTCGATCTGCCAAACGGCGTAAAGAAATTTGTGCCTCTTCTTTGGCAAAAGCAATGCCTGTGACAACCTGTTGTTCCACGATTTCATCCTCGTCGCAAATGAGTGTTCCGGGTGGATTGATAGGGTCCCCCATGCCCGGAGCATCGGGATCCTCGAAACTTGAACGCACAAATGTGCGTACTTTATGCACCATTGCAAGTTCGACCGAGCGCACCTGCAAAACTTTGGCACCAAGAGAGGCCATTTCCAGCATTTCCTCGAATGCTACTTTTGGCAGACGACGTGCTTTGGGGTCAATTCGCGGGTCTGTCGTATAGACCCCGTCAACATCGGTATAGATATCGCATCTATCCGCTTTGACTGCTGCAGCGACTGCAACCGCACTGGTATCCGAACCGCCGCGGCCAAGTGTGGTAATGCGTTTATCCGGTCCGATGCCTTGAAAACCCGCAATGACCGCAACTTGTCCTTCTTTAAAACGCTGGATTAATTGCGAACCGTCGATTTTTGTAATGCGTGCAGCACCGTGAGCATTATCTGTCTCGATTGGAATTTGCCAACCGAGCCATGAGCGCGCATTGATTCCCATGGATTGCAGGGTAATAGCCAGAAGTCCGGCGGTTACCTGTTCACCCGAGGCAACAACAACGTCATATTCGCGGGCGTCATGCATCGGGGAGGCTTCACGTGTCCAGCCGACGAGCTCGTTTGTTTTACCAGCCATTGCCGAGACAACGACAGCAACTTCATTGCCAGCATCAACTTCACGTTTGACGTGGCGCGCAACATTTTTGATGCGCTCGATATTGGCGACTGAAGTTCCACCGAATTTCATGACTATGCGCGCCATTTAAACAACTCTTGCCTCTAATTTTTTAAACTGTTCTAACGCCGAGCCTTGTAGGCCTTTCGGCTATGCTGACATAGCCAATATTGAGAATTTTCGCAAGACTGACATATTTACTTGTTTGTCTCTTGACTTTGCCCCATTTAAGACAGAACTCATAAATGTAATCTTATAGGAGAGCCCCCTATGGCAGAAGCCCAACGTACCACGATAGATCAGGCAGAAGTAGATCATTTTTCGCGCATTGCTGCAGAATGGTGGAATCCGCAAGGAAAATTCCGCCCTCTCCATAAATTCAATCCGGCACGCCTTTCCTATATCAAGGAAAAGGTTTGTGAGGCTTTCGACCGAGATCCCAAGGATGCCGAACCTTTAAAAGGAATACGTTTTCTTGATATTGGTTGTGGTGGCGGACTTCTTTGTGAACCGATGGCACGTCTGGGTGCCGATGTCGTGGGGGCCGATGCTTCAACCACCAATATTGAAGTCGCAAAACTCCACGCGACTCAATCAGGCTTGACTATAGATTACCGTGCAACAACAGCCGAAGATTTGGCAAAAGCCGGAGAACAATTCGACGTTGTCCTCAATATGGAAGTTGTCGAACATGTTTCCGATGTCGACCTTTTCATGTCGGAAAGTGCAAGAATGGTGAAGCCCCAAGGCCTTATGTTTGTTGCAACACTGAACCGGACACTGAAATCGTGGGGACTGGCCATTATCGGCGCTGAATATATTTTACGGTGGTTACCGAAAGGAACACACGATTATAATAAATTTCTGACGCCCGACGAAATTACAGAAAAGCTGAATACTGCCGGCCTCACAGTGATCGACAAATTGGGCATTACCTATAATCCCTTCAAGGATAGCTGGAACCGGTCGAAAGATACGGATGTCAATTATATGTTGCTGGCCCGCCGTCTGAAATAAGCATAAAATTCGGAGATAACCGGATATTTGCCGGAGGATCAGTTTTCATCTTCCGGTAAAGGGGCTAGCGGCATAACCGGAATGCCGTCATCGACGAGTGAAGAGACCTCTTCCGAACTTGCCTCGCCATAAATGGGGCGTTCTTTAACTTCCTTGAAATGAATGCGCCTTGCTTCCTCGGCAAAATGATCACCGACATATTCGGCATTTTTGCGCACCTGACGGGTAAGTTTGCGCATTTCTTCAATTATTCTTTTTTGCTCCTGATTGAGCCCCATTCCGACCTGTTCATGTTTTCTGGAAGTAGAAACCGCAGGAGCCATCAATGTTTTATCTATGACATTTGAGTCGCAAACAGGACAGTGAATGAGGCCGGTTTTTTTCTGATTTAAAAAATCATCGTTATTCCGGAACCAACCGTCGAATTCGTGAGCCTTGTCACAATGAAGCGAAAAACGGATCATTATTTTTCGCCGGAAAGAAGTTTGTCGAGCTTGCCGCTTCTTTCAAGCTCATAAAGGTCATCGCAACCGCCAATATGTCTTTCACCAATAAAAATTTGCGGGAAAGTATTGCGACCATGTGCACGTTTTACCATTTCTGCGCGCCTTTCGCCCGAACCATCAATTTCTTCATAGGCGACGTTCTTTGATTGCAGCAATTCCATAGCACTCTCGCAATAAGGACAGTGGGGACGGGTGTAAATCGTTACATGCGGCATTTTCTTCTCCATTGTCGCTATATAAGTGCCTTTCGATTTTTCCTCAAGAGGTCGGATCTTCATATAATTCCGGCAATACCCGTGAAAAAGTAAGGACATCAACGCTTTTGGCTCCCCCTCGCAGAAGTGCCTTTGTCGCCGAGCGGACAGTCGAACCGGTTGTAAAGACATCATCCACAAGCAGAACGTGTTTGTCTCTGATTTTCGCTTTTTCCTTTTCCGGAACAAGGAATGCACCGATCATATTCCGTTGACGGGCTTTCCTGAGAAGTCCCACTTGCTGGCGGGTGTTCTTTCTTCGTTTGAGAAGGAAAGGTTGCAACGGTTTTCCGCTCCTTTTCGCAATATGGCGGGAAAGCTCTGTAGCCTGATTATATGTACGTTTTAAAAAACGGCGGTAATGCAAAGGAATAGGCACAATGACATCAGCGTCACCAAGAAGTTCCTTGCCCGCAATGATCATCCATTCGGCCATGGACGGGGCAAGATCTGTCCGGTCGCCATATTTAAGTCGCGCAACAAGGTTGCGAGCAAGTCCGAAATGGGCAACGGCCGAGCGCGCACGTTGAAACGGGGGAGGGGATTGCAAAGCTTCCCCGCTTAAAAAACCTTCTCCGGGGTCGTAAGTGAACGGCGTTCCCATAACAGGGCAATAAGGCTTGGTTATGAAATGTAATTTCTGCCAACATTCTGCGCATATAGTACCGCTTTTTTCGACAAAAGCACCACATCCCGGACATGTCGGAGGAAACAGCAAGTTCATGACTTGTTCCCCGAATTTTACCAAAGTTTTCCGTTCGAGATAATGTGCCTTTAACAATCTTTTTGACCTTTTTAGACAAACGACTGCATTCGCAATGAAAATTCCCGGGATATTGTTAAAACAACCTGTTTGGGTTTATTCTGATCAGTGATTACGGACTGATCCGTCAATCTTCCGCGAATAATTGATGACGGTTAAAATACACTATAGCAGATAATGACAGATTTTCTTATTTTTGACCAGAATAGAATTGAACAGTTTCGAAGCCGCGCTTTTACACGTTACGGTAACAAAGGCGATTTTCTACTCAGACGTATCACCGAGGAATTACAGGAAAGGTTGCAGACGGTAGACCGGAAATTCAGCCGTGCTGTAGACCTTTTCGGCCATACCGGAGCAGGAGCCGAAGCACTTATCAATTCGGGAAAAGTTTCTAGTGTCGATAGTGTTGAAAGTGATGGCCGCTATACGAATGGCAAACACACTTTTTTGCGGCGTGATCGGGAAATTATAGATTTGCCGGCCGGAGCTTATGATCTTGCTATTTCGCTTTTGTCACTCAGCATAACGAATGATGTTCCCGGAGTACTTACCCAGATTCGCAACAGTTTGAAACCGGATGGTCTTTTTTTAGGGGTTATGGCAGGAGCGGGGACATTAGGCGAATTACGGGAATCTATGCTTGAAGCTGAAAATGAACTTTATGGCGGAGCCAGTCCGAGGATTTACCCGTTCGTTGATATTCGGGATGCCGGAGCGTTGCTTCAAAGAGCCGGTTTTGCAATGCCGGTGAGCGACGTGGAAAATTTGACTGTGCGTTATGATACGGTTTTTCATCTTATTGATGACTTGCGTGCTATGGGGATGCAGAATGCTCTGATCGGTCGTTCCCATCGCCCTGTAAGCAGAAGATTTTTTCAGCGTGTTGCCGAAATTTATGCGGATCGTTTTAGCGATAATGATGGCCGTATCCGCGCAAGTTTTTCATTTATCTGGCTTTCAGGATGGGCTCCGGATAAAAGCCAGCAAAAACCGGCTCGTCCGGGAACAGCAACAATATCTCTTGTTGATGTTCTGGGGGATAAGTCGGCTCATTGATAGCGCATTCGATAAACTTCCAGTTATCTTTGAAAACTGGATTAAGGTTTTTCCGGCTTTTTGCAGGTAATCAAAGAGGAATTCGGGCGCAACCGTTTTTATGACGGGCAGTTTGCTTCTTCAAGTATTGCTCAGTTCCTTATCATTGTCGGATTCAAAAACAGATTTATCGGTTTCGTGTAAAATCTGGCTGGTGATTGTTGCTGCTGTCATTGCACCATTTACATTCAAAGCCGTGCGTCCCATGTCAATCAATGGCTCGATAGAGATGAGCAATGCAACAAGTGTAACCGGCAAGCCCATTGTCGGCAAAACAATAAGGGCTGCAAATGTTGCACCACCACCAACACCTGCAACGCCGATCGAGCTTAATGTGACAATACCGACGAGTGTCGCGATCCAGACAGGATCAAGCGGATTGATGCCAACAGTTGGTGCTACCATGGTGGCAAGCATTGCCGGATAGAGGCCGGCACAACCATTTTGACCTATTGTGGCACCGAAAGATGCTGCAAAACCGGCTATCGATTGGGGAACGCCTATGCGCTCGGTCAAAGCTTCAATATTCAGCGGGATACTGGCTGCACTTGACCTACTGGTAAAGGCAAATGTCAGTACCGGCATAACTTTAGAAAAGAAACGCAGTGGATTGATACCCGAAAGTCCGAGCAGCAGTCCGTGAACGCAAAACATAATCGCAAGCCCCAGATAGGAAGCAACGATAAATGCCAATAATTTCAAAATATCCTCGGCATTGGAGGTCGCTGCAACCTTTGTCATAAGAGCGAAAACGCCATAGGGGGTAAGCAAAATGACAACGCGAACCAGTTTCATAACCCAGGCCTGCAGCGTGTCGATTGCCGAAATGACACCTTTTCCTTTTTCGGGACTGTCTTTCATCAGGCGAATAGCTGCCGCACCAAGAAACGCTGCAAAAATAACGACGCTGATAATGGACGTAGGATTGGCACCTGTGAGATCGGCAAACGGGTTTTTGGGTATGAAAGAAAGGACGAGTTGCGGAACACTCATATCGGCAACTTTGGACATGTAATTGGTCTGGATAGCACTCAATCTGGCACTTTCGGCACTTCCCTGAACAAGGCCTTCAGCCGAAAGGCCAAAGAGATTGACCATCATGACGCCGACAAAAGCCGCAATCAAAGTGGTAAACAGAAGTATACCTATGGTGATTGTACTGATTTTGCCAAGTGACGAAGCCGAATGAAGACGGGCCACCGCAGAAAGGATAGATGCAAAAACCAGTGGCATGACGATCATTTGCAGAAGGAGCACGTAACCGTTGCCAACGATATTGAACCATTCGATGGATTTTTTTAATTGCGCATTGTCGAGACCGTAAATGGACTGCAATATGATTCCGAAGATTACGCCAATAACAAGTCCGATCAAAACCCGACGCGAAAGACTCCATCCTGTTCTTGCAGTTCTGGCAAGTCCAACGAGTAACAGAATGAATATGACGAGATTGGCAATAAATCCGATAAGCATGTAAAAACTGCCCCTTGATCCGGTATAAAACACAACAGTACAGGGACTATCCCTTTAGTGACGATATAGGGGGCAAAGGCTATTATCTCAAAGAAAAATATTTTAATAAAATAACTTTTTAGGCTATTTTATCCTACTTATAGACTTTTAATTAGGATTTTTTACGTCGTCTATTTGAGGAATAGGCGATTGGTTGACTGAACCTGTCATTGTAGAATAGTCAACTTTATTTTGGAAAATTGATTGGGTCAGTTCCGCATCCTTACGATCTGCAAGCAGTGGTACAAGGATGAGACCAAGTGCGACAGCGACAGAACCGAAAAGTAATACGATACGCAAAACACCCGTCCCTGCTGATTGAGTAAGGTCATTATGATCTATTTTTGAAAACTCTTGGTGATGCATGATATTTCTCCAGAGTAACCGGAACACATGCTATAAATCACCTGTTAATAACCACTTAACAGCGGTTCAATCCGGTACAATCTGGCTTAAACAAAGTTAATAACCGGTTAAAGCAACAAATCTTTTAAAAGCGGTATAAGCGGCTTGTCGGCAGGAGGCATTTCATAATGATCGAGATCTTCAGCCCGAACCCATTTAAGATTTTGACCTTCTGCTCCCCTTGCTATTCCTTGATAGCGCCGACAAATATAAAGCGGCATCAGTAAATGGAATTTTTCGTAAGAATAGCTTGCAAAAGTGAAGGGTGAAAGGCAATCCGCTTTCACTTTAATTGCCAATTCTTCGTCAAGTTCGCGGATAAGTGCCTGTTCAGGCGTTTCTCCGGGTTCCAATTTACCTCCGGGAAATTCCCATAGTCCGGCGAGTGACTTACCCTTCGGCCGTTCGGCCAGCAAAACCCGATTATCTTCATCGATCAAGGCGCAGGCAACCACGATGAGGAGCGTTTTCAAATTTGTCAAACGCCTGGTCTCCAATATTGATAGTGGTAGATTGTTTTGAAACCGGCACCGGTGTAAAGGCGCCAGGCGGCACTATTCAAAGTCTCGACCTGTAGCCAAAGTCTTTCAATGGGTACGTCAGCAGTTTTATGCCTGATTGTACTGATCAGACTTTGCAGTGCCAAACCACCGAGCCCGCGGCCACGCAAATTCGGCACAATTGCAAAATCGATAAGACCGACTTGACCGAAATCATTTACAGTAATGATATTGCCGATCACCTGGTCATCGCGTTCAAGCTGGTAAAATGTGGGTTTGCCCTTGATACGTTTCAGAAGCTTGAGAAAAATTTCCGCATACCGGTTTTCATGTGTGTGGTTACTGACCGTCAATTTGCTATAGTCTTCGATATTGATGTCTTTGAGTTTGACATCCGACCCTGAAATATGCGGGATTGGCTCGAGGACCATCACGGCCACATCTTTAAAGTTTGCCCAGCCATTTTGTTTTAGTTCGTCGAAAAGTTCGAGTGGCGCAAGCGGCGTCAATCGCAACGGCCTTTTATAGACGCCATTATCAAAGCATAGATGTTTAACCCTTGTTTCCAGATTTTTATTATCATCAGGATCAAGCGGGGTTACCGAATTGATGCGAGCCGAGGGAATATTTTCTGTCGAACGGCAGGCCCAGACACCATCATAAAATTCTTTTTCTGTTGGCCAGGCTCGGGCAGAGAGTGCTTCAAGTCTGCGTATCTCGGCCAGAGTAGTACTCCGGCGTTCTCTATTATCAGCTTCTGTAGTCACCATTAATCTCGACATATTCTTTCGTCAAATCACACGACCATATTGTTGCACAGCCATTTCCCAAACCGATATCGGCTTTAATGACTATGTGAGTGCCTTTCATATAGTTCGAGGCTTCTTCTTCACTATAATGGGGATCACGTTCTCCATCAACGGCCAAGCGATGGGGGCCGAACCATATTGCCAATCGGTCACGATCAGCCTCGACGCCGGCTTTACCGACAGCCATGACGACACGTCCCCAATTGGCGTCTTCGCCTGCGACCGCTGTTTTTACCAATGGTGAATTGGCAATGGAGCGGGCAATGGTTTTGGCTGCTTCATTCGTTGTTGCGCCTTCAACTCTGACCTCGATCAGGTGGTGCGCACCTTCACCATCGGTGACAACTTGCAAAGAAAGTTCGTGCAAAATTTCGTAAATTCCCTTGGCAAGCACTTGATAACGCGGGTCATTTTTTTGCGTGAGAGATTTGATTTCTTTATTCGCGGTACCTGTTGCAAATAACAGAAGTGTGTCCGATGTCGATGTATCGCTATCAACCGTAATGGCATTGAATGTGTCGCGAACTTTATCTGATAATATTTCCTGTAATATGGCAGAATCCACAGGCGCATCGGTTACGATAAAGGACAGCATAGTTCCCATATTCGGAGCGATCATGCCGGCACCTTTGGCAATGCCATTGATAATGACGGGATGCCCGTCAAAATCGATTGTCCGCGTTGCAAGCTTCGGGAACGTATCCGTTGTCATGATTGCTTTAACGGCATCAAGCCATTTGTCTTCTTTGGCATTTTTTGCCATTTCGGGTAATAGACCGGTAAAACGCGAAGCATCCATCGGTTCACCGATAACTCCGGTGGAGGCAAGATAGATTTCCTGCGGTTTTGATCCAAGACAATCGGCTGCCGCTTTCGCCGTGGCCTCTGTTGTTGCAATACCTTTTTTGCCGGTAAAGGCATTGGCATTGCCGGAATTTATGACAACGCCGCGCGCCACCCCATGAGAAAGAATTTTTCTGCAATGATCGACAGGTGCCGAAGGACATTTCGAACGGGTAAACACACCGGCGACATGGGCTGCTTCGTCGAATATGATAAAAAGGAGATCGGTGCGCCCTTTATATTTGATGTTGGCTTCAGTCGTTTGAAGACGCACACCTTTTATCGGAGGCAATTTAGCAAAAGTTTTTGGAGCGAGCGGCGAAATTTTAACGGTCATAGAAATGTCCCGAATGACAATGAAGAGATTAAAAATAATAATGCCGGACAAGCTGTTTGAAAAGGCATTTGTCCGGCATTATTGTCTTCAAAGTGAAACTTATTGGTCTTCTTCTTCCTGAGACTGGTCTTCAGGCAAACCGGCGCTCCCGCCTTTTGTACTTGTCATGAGCTTGGCAACGTCTTCGTCAGGATATTTGACATCCATTTTGGTACGCAGATCGGCGATCAACTTGGAATAACGCTCACGCGCAATCATATTGCGAATAGCATCTTTGACATCTGCCAATGCCGGTGGCTGTTTGGTGCGGCGATCTTCCACCTTGATGACGTGCCAACCGAACGGGCTTTCAACCGGTGTTTTTGTATATTCGCCAACTTTCAAATTAAAGGCGGCATCCTCAAAAGGCTTGACCATCTGTCCGCGTGTGAAGTAGCCAAGATCGCCACCTGTAGCAGCCGAACCGTCGGTGGATTTTGACTTGGCAATTTCGTCGAATTTACCGCCCTTTTCCAAGCTCTTGATAATGTCTTCAGCTTCTTTTTTGGACTTTACCAGAATATGGCGGGCATGAACCTCTTCTTCTTTCGGCAGGCTGGCAATTTCTTTTTCATAACGCGCTTTGATATCGTCATCGGTTATTTTGTCAACAATCGAGCTCTTGAAATAAAGTTGCTGGAGAACATTGTCTCGCATGACATCCATACGTTTCTCGTATTCAGGTGTCTTGTCCAAACCGTCTTTAACGGCTGCATCGGACAGTGTTTTCATATCAATGTAAATTTTCAACACTGTGATCCGGCGTTGTTGGTCTTTCAGGCGGGCAAGTCCGGGATCAATATCGTTAGCCATCGCATCAAGTTCGCCAGCGGTAATATTTTTTCCGTCGACAATAGCCATAACATGTGATGGATCGACCGGTTTTTCAGGGGCAGCTTGTTGTGCACTTGCCGGATCAGGTACCTTGGGTTGGGGTGCAGTGTCTGTGGCAGCCGGCTTGTCGGCCGTGGATTGAGGAGCATTTTGTGCTATTGATGTTAAGCTGGTGCTCAATAGCAGAGCCGACGACAGCAAAAATGTGGCGGGAATGAATTTCATTAACTGTCTCCTTAAGAACGCAACTACGTTCTGGACTGGAATAAAGGGTTAAACTGGGATCTGTCATATCATTTAGTTTTCACAATTGGGAAAAATGTTAGCAATTTGGCACAGCAATTCACATCTTTTCTGTTGAAAATTTGTTCTTTACGTCATTATTCGCGCTTGAACTGCAACCGAAGTTAAAAAGCCCCTTTACTTTTGTTCTATTATGTCTGATTGGCAGACAAACTGTGCTCTTACTGTTGACAGGAAATGTCTCGACACCTATCTCTGTCGTGAACATTAGGTTTAAATTTTGCTAGACTTCATCGGCACTTGTCAGCCGGTTCCGGTTGCATGGACGGCCATTGAAGATTAAAGGGTGTACGTCACTCAACGGGCGTTGATAAACGCCAACAACTAACATCAGAAAGGACCAGAAATGGTCAGTTTAGGCGGCATTGCGCGCAAAATATTCGGTTCGACATTCGAACGTCGCATCAAGTCTCTTCGGCCAAAAGTTGCCGAGATCAATGCTCTTGAAGAGCAAATGCAGGCATTGAGCGACAGTGAATTACGGCAGAAAACCGATGAATTCCGTAAAAGATTACAAGAGGGTGAAACACTTGATTCTCTCTTGCCGGAAGCCTTTGCAACAGCAAGAGAAGCCTCTAAACGGGTTTTCGGATTGCGCCCCTTTGATGTCCAGCTTATTGGCGGTATTGTTTTGAATAATCGCGGTATTGCGGAAATGCGTACCGGTGAAGGTAAAACCCTGATGGCGACATTGCCGGTCTATCTCAATGCTCTGGAAGGCAAAGGGGTGCATGTCGTCACAGTTAACGACTATCTGGCAAAACGCGATGCCGAGACGATGGGTAAGCTCTACGGCTTTCTTGGCCTTACAACCGGCGTTATTGTTCATGATCTTGATAACGACCAGCGTCGGGCTGCTTATGCCTGCGATATCACCTATGGCACCAACAATGAACTCGGCTTCGATTATCTGCGTGACAATATGACATTTGATCGTAGCCAGATGGTTCAGCGCGGCCATCATTATGCGATTGTCGACGAAGTTGATTCTATTCTGATTGATGAAGCAAGAACGCCGCTTATCATTTCCGGACCGCTTGAAGATCGTACCGATTTCTATAAACAGATTGATACTTTTATTCCGCCGCTGAAGCCCGAAGATTACGAAATCGACGAAAAGCAGAAGACGGCAACTTTTACCGAAGTCGGAACAGAAAAAGTTGAAAAAATGCTTGCAGAGGCAGGGCTGTTAAAGGGTCATGGCCTTTATGACATCGAAAATGTCAAGATTGTGCATCACATCAACAATGCGTTGAAAGCCCATAAATTGTTTACGCGCGACAAAGATTATATTGTGCGTAATGGTGAAGTCATGATTATTGACGAATTTACCGGCCGTATGATGCCGGGGCGGCGCTATTCGGAAGGGCTTCATCAGGCTTTGGAAGCCAAGGAACATGTCGCTATCCAGCCGGAAAACCAGACTCTCGCTTCAATCACTTTCCAGAACTATTTCCGCATGTATGACAAATTGGCCGGTATGACCGGTACTGCGGCAACCGAAGCGGAAGAATTCGGCAATATTTATGGCCTTGAGGTTATCGAAATTCCGACCAACCTGCCGGTCAAACGTATCGACGAGAATGACGAGGTCTATCGCACTGTCGAAGAAAAATATCAGGCAATTGTTCGCGATATCCGTGCCTCCCATGAACGTGGGCAGCCTATTCTGGTTGGCACTACATCAATCGAAAAATCCGAACATCTGGCTGATCGCCTGCGGAAAGATGGTATTACCGGTTTTAATGTATTGAATGCCCGTTATCACGAACAGGAAGCTTATATTGTTGCCCAGGCGGGTGTGCCGGGGGCGATTACGATTGCAACCAATATGGCCGGCCGTGGTACCGATATCCAGCTTGGTGGCAATGTCGATATGCGCGTTGAGCAGGAATTGAAAGATGTTCCTGAAGGTCCAGAACGCGATGCCAAGATTGCAGCAATCAAAGAAGATGTTGCGAAATTGAAAGAAAAGGCGCTCGCTGCCGGTGGCCTTTACGTTCTTGCGACAGAACGCCATGAAAGCCGACGTATTGATAACCAGTTGCGCGGTCGTTCCGGCCGTCAGGGTGACCCCGGACGGTCGAAATTCTATCTGTCGTTGCAAGATGATCTTATGCGCATTTTCGGTTCCAACCGCATGGATGGAATGTTGCAGAAACTCGGCCTGAAAGAAGGCGAGGCCATCACCCATCCGTGGATTAACAAGGCACTCGAAAAAGCGCAGAAAAAGGTTGAGGCGCGCAACTACGAAATTCGTAAAAATCTCCTGAAATATGACGATGTCATGAATGACCAGCGTAAGGTTATTTTTGAACAACGTATGGAGGTTATGGATTCCAAAGACCTTACCGATATGATCGCCGAAATGCGCGATGAGGTCATAGAGGATCTTGTCGAGAAATACGTGCCGCACGGTACCTATTCGGAACAATGGGATGCTATCGGACTCCGTGACAAATTGCGTGAATTGTTCAATCTTGATTTACCTGTCGAAGATTGGGCAAAGGAAGAAGGTATTGCCGAAGAGCAGATAATGGAACGCGTCAAGAACGCCATGGAAGAGCGTGCAAAGGAACGTGCAGAACGCTTCGGACCCGAAGTTATGGCCTATTTCCGCAAAGCCATGTTGCTTGAGAGCATTGACACATTATGGCGCGAACATTTGGTCAATCTTGACCATTTGCGTTCAGTCGTCGGATTCCGCGGTTATGGCCAGCGCGATCCGCTCAACGAATATAAAACTGAATCTTTCGAACTCTTTCAGGCAATGCTTGCCAATTTGCGGCGTGACGTTGTTTCCAAACTCATGCGTTTCGAAATCGTTGAACAACCGGCAGAACCGGCTCCGCTTCCCGAAATGCATGCCGATCATCCGGAATTTAACGGTCAGGACGATGCGGAAGGCTTGATTTCGGTGGGTACTGAAAATGATACCGTTGTTGCACCATCGAAACGTGATCCGAAAGATCCGACCACTTGGGGCAAGGTGGGGCGCAATGAACTTTGTCCGTGCGGGTCGGGCAAAAAATACAAGCATTGTCACGGATCTTTTGTTTGACACGCCTGATTGATCTGGTGTTTGTGTCTTATGACAATTTGTGAAAATCACAATTGTTGATAATCAGCATGGCGTCATTCAAAAGATGTCCGGTGTCGAAATAAACAATGTGATTTCGCGCGGTCATTTTGTTTTGCCATGGAAGTTTTTGAGCAAAAACGATATGAGCAAGGCTCAAGGTTTTTATTGATGTAGAGTTTTAACAAGTAATCTACTTTCTTGAAACTGAGGTGTGGGGTATAATCTTGAATATAAAATTCTACTTTTTCCTTGTACAAGATTGAATTATCGGTTCTAAAGATATGATGGAAGATAAACCCGATTATGAAAAAGAATTACGTAAAAGTGGCCTTAGAATAACAAGGCAACGGCGTATTATTCTTGATCTTCTCAACAATAATCTCGATCACCCCAATGCTTTCGAGCTTTTTAAGCGTGCAAGTGAAAAGGACCCGACAATTTCATTGTCGACAGTCTATCGTACAATGAAGGCTCTTGAGGAAGTTGGTGCAATTGAACGGCATGAGTTTGAAGGTGGTCCGTCACGCTTCGAACAGAAAAACCGCGAACATCACGACCACCTGATTGATATCGACACGGGTGATGTCATCGAATTCCGCTCCGACCTCATTGAAAAATTACAGGAAGAAATCGCCCATTCATTGGGCTATGACATTATCCACCATCGGTTCGAACTTTATGGCAAAAAACGCAAGCACCAATAGCGACCCGCGCGGGTTTCGGTTCTAGCATCAGACATGGGTAACGCAAAAAAGGTGCTTGTAATTTTCTTATCCATTTAACATAAGTGCTTTTTAGATTGGCAAGCGGCTTGGGCTGCATTATCACACATTTGTCCGGTTCTGATCGGTGACCGGAAAAATTGGTCCATATCAACATATAGGCTTTTAAAAATATGGTTGCATTACCGCAAGAGCGTATGAATCAGCTCGAAAAGCATTTCGAGATGATCGAAAGCGAAATGGCAAATAATCCCAATGCCGAGACCTACGTCAAATTGGCGTCGGAATATTCGGAATTGCAACATATTGTTGGTCTGATACGTGAACTCAATAAGGCTCACCACGAAGAGGACGATCTCGAGGCAATGCTGAAAGATCATTCGATCGATTCCGAAATGCGTAGCCTCGCAGAAGAAGAATTACCCGAAATCAAAGCCAGAATTGCCAAACTGGAACATGATGTTCAAATCGAACTTTTACCCAAAGATGCAGCCGACGAAAAAAGCGCCATTCTGGAAATACGTGCAGGCACCGGTGGGTCGGAAGCAGCCCTTTTTGCGGGCGATCTTTTCCGCATGTATGAACGTTATGCGAGTTTGCATGGCTGGAAAGTTGAAGTGGTTTCGGCAAGCGAAGGTGACGTTGGCGGATATAAGGAAATTATCGCTTCTGTCACAGGCAAGGGCGTGTTTTCACGACTGAAATTCGAGTCCGGTGTGCACCGTGTGCAACGTGTTCCGGAAACAGAAGCCGGCGGGCGCATTCATACGTCGGCAGCAACCGTTGCGGTTTTACCTGAAGCAGAAGAAATCGATGTTGAAATCAAGCCGGAAGATATAAGGATTGATACCATGCGGGCGTCAGGCGCCGGTGGCCAGCACGTCAATACAACCGATTCTGCTGTGCGTATCACCCACCTGCCGACCGGTATTATGGTCGTTCAAGCTGAAAAATCCCAACACCAGAACCGTGCACGCGCCATGCAGATTTTGCGTGCGCGACTTTATGATATGGAACGGCAAAAAGCAGATACCGAACGCTCGGCTTCCCGTAAAAGTCAGGTTGGCTCCGGTGACCGGTCCGAGCGCATAAGAACCTATAATTTTCCGCAAGGTCGCGTGACAGACCACCGGATAAATCTTACGCTCTATAAGCTTGACAGAGTCATGGAAGGCGAACTTGACGAGCTGATTGATGCATTGATTGCCGATCATCAAGCGACCTTGCTTGCGGAACTGGGCAATAACGGCTGATTATGGCAAGTCTTTCCGATGTTTTGAAGAACACAAGAAAACTCTTTCGCAACAGAAAACTGGATAATGCCGATCTTGATGCACGTCTTCTGGTCGAGTTTGTCACATCGACGACCCGCAGTGATGAAATTCTCAATCCCGATCTTCAAGTGAGCGATGAAGCCTTGCAACGGCTTGATAAGGCAATTTATGACCGGCTGAACGGTAAGCCGGTCTACCGCATTATCGGAAAACGGGAATTTTACGGGATAGAGTTTCAGCTTTCTGCTGATACGCTCGAACCAAGAGACGATACGGAAGCGCTTGTCGATCTGGCGCTACCGGAAATTCAAGCCATAATCGGGCAATACGGGGAAGCCGGAATTGTCGATATGGGAACCGGAACAGGTGCTATTGCCATTGCTCTTCTGGCAAATGTTGACGGGCTTAAGGCAACGGCTGTCGACATCAGCGACAATGCCTTGGAAACAGCTTCATTGAATGCGAAGAATACAGGTGTAGCAGACCGTTTTACGCCTTTAAACAGTGACTGGTTTTCCTATCTCTCGGGAAAGTTCGATATGATTATATCGAACCCGCCTTATATTCCGGAAAATCAAATTCCTTCACTTGCAACCGAGGTCAAAAAATACGACCCCTTGAAGGCATTGTCGGGTGGGGAAGACGGACTTCAGTTTTATCGGAAACTCGCAAAAGAAGGCCGACCATTTTTGAAACCGCATGGAATGATTGCGGTTGAAATTGGCAAAGGTCAGGAAGAAGATGTGATTGCTCTTTTTTCAGAGAGTGGTTTTAAACTGAAAAAGACGCGCAAAGACCTGAATGGCATTTTGCGCGCCTTGTTATTTTCCTGAACGTAAAACTTACGCTCTCTGCATTTATTTGATCTTCTCCACAACAATGAAAAATTCAGGCCAGTTCACGACGCCGTAACAAATAGCAGAATCCGAACGCGATGATGACCAGCGTACCGGTGAAAGCAATGACCATGTCCCAACCGCCATGGAACCAGAACCAGCCGCCAAATGCACCAACGAAGCTTGATCCCATGTAGTAGAACAGAAGGTAAAGTGCTGTCGCATGTCCTTTTGCTCCAACAGCAATACGGCCAACCCAACTGCTTGCCACCGCATGGGCGGCGAAAAAACCTATGGTTACACAGATAATGCCGACAACAAACCAGAACAGACTGTTGGTCAGCGTCAAAATCAGCCCTAAAGCCAGAATCGCAACAGAAATGAACAAGAGAGAGCTGCGGTGATATTTGTTGGTCAAATTTCCGGCAATTGGTGAAACAATAATACCTGAAATATAGCTCAAGAAGATGAAGCCGATCTCTGTCGGGCTAAGGAAGAACGGCGCTCCGCTCATGCGAAAGCCTGTATAGTTCAAAATCGCAACAAAATCTCCGAACACAAGAGCGATGAAGAGATAAATATAAAGCAATCTTACCGAACCGATATGGCCTATCCAGGCTCTGATATGATGATGGATATTGATGCCGTGAACGGCAACAAAGTTCTTTGATGGTGGCAATAGAAAATAGAAAGCGATGGCTGCAACGAGATCAATAATGCCGATAATTGCCAACGCCCATTGCCAATTGAACCATTCTATGAGGCTGCCCATGCCAACCCGGCCCATCATGCCGCCGAATGCCGTACCCCCGACATAAAGCCCCATAATTTTTCCGAACCCTCGTGGAGCGATTTCTTCGGCAAGATAAGCCATAGCAACGGCTGGCACACCGCCTAAGAGAATGCCTTCCAGTGCACGTGCGACAAGGAGCCAATGCCAGCTTGTTGCAAGCGCCGCGACGATGTTCAGTATTGATGCACCGATCATTGAAGCGGTCATCAAACCGCGGCGGCCAAGCGCTTCGGAAAAGGCACTTGAAAGGAGAATGGAAAAGGCCAGAAAGCCGGTTGATATAGAAAGCGCCAACGAACTGTTCGCTGGCGTTATGTGATAATGGTTTGCGAAAGATGGTAGTAGTGGCTGAACGCAATAAAGAAGAGAAAAAGTTGCAAAGCCGGCAAAAAACATTGCCACGCTTATGCGTCTATATAAAGTCGTTCCGCTTTGCACACCAGGTTCAGCCTTAGTGGCTGTTGAGGTAGTCATTTTATACTCCGAGTATCTACCTCCCCCCGATTAACTCTCCGCTATAACGGCGAGTGGCTCTAGTGTAATTTCATAAAAATCTAAATTCAATTTATATAATTGAACCGTCAACAAAAAGTGACATTGTAAAAGGGAAATTTGCGTGATCTCTTTTTCGCAAAACGCGCAAAAATTGTACATAATCTGAATTGTTTTTTAAAACATATTGACGAAAATCTTGTGAGTGATACTAGATATTGTGTTCAAGGTTCTCTTTGATTCGAAATTTGGGATTCGAAATTTGGGATTCGAAATTGCGGATTCGAAATCGGGTGAAAGAGCTAAGAGGGAATTCGGTAATTGATTAAAAAGCCGAAGCTGCCCCCGCAACTGTAAATGGTAAGTCAAAACCTTATGCCACTGGGATTACCCGGGAAGGTGGTTTTGGCGCTTCAAGCCATGAGCCAGGAGACCTGCCTTGAATTGAATGTCAACAGACGGGGTGTTCTGGTTATGGCCTTTCCGGACGTGTTTTGTGCGGATGTGGGCTTTGCCATATCCCCTACATTGCTTCGGGAAGGAAGTTTTATGTCCAAGATTCTTAATCATTTTTCCTGACCGGCTGAAGTTCGCCTTATCGACGCAACTTTTAAAAAACGTCTTTTATGCTGCTTTCTCAAGGAAGAAAGCAGGCGGGATTTTGCAACCAAAAATCAGGAAAAAATCATGACAATTACAATTTACAGCCGACCATCTTGCGTACAATGCAAAGCAACATATAAGGCATTGGATAATAAACATATTTCCTACGATATTGTGGATATTTCCAAAGATGCGGAGGCTTTATCCTATATCGAAAGTTTGGGATATAAAATGTTGCCGGTGGTTGTTGCGGGAAACAATCACTGGGCCGGTTTCCAGCCTGATAAAATAAACGGGCTCGAATGATATGGCACTCCTTGTTTATTATTCGAGTGCGACCGGCAATACCGATTATTTTGTGCAACAAATCGGTGAACCGTCTTTAAGACTTTTCAAAAAAACGGCAATTCCGAAAGTGGTTGAACCTTATGTTCTGGTGGTACCGACTTACGCCGGTGCCAAGGGCGACGGGGCAGTGCCTAAAACCGTTATCAATTTTCTCAATGATCAAGAAAACCGGCAATTTCTTAAAGGCGTTATTGCCGGTGGCAATCGTAATTTCGGCTGGGCTTATGCACTGGCCGGAAAAGTCATTTCTCAAAAGTGTCGTGTGCCAAGGCTTTATAATTTCGAGCTCAGGGGGACAACAGAAGACGTGAACCTTGTCAGACAAGGATTAGGAAAATTATGGAAACAGATAGAGCAGAAAAAACAGACACTTTAGATAGTGAAAAAACTTATCATTCCCAAAATTATCACTCATTGAATGCAATGCTCAATCTTTTTGACGATAACGGCCTCATCCAGTTCGATAAAGATCGTGAAGCCGTGCGGCAATATTTTTTGCAGCACGTCAATCAGAATACGGTATTTTTTCATGATCTTGAAGAGAAGATCGATTATCTCGTGCGTGAAGGATATTACGAGAAAACCGTTCTCGACCGTTATGACTTTGCTTTTATCAAAAAAGCTTTCAAACGTGCTTATGCGTTCAAATTCCGTTTTCCGACGTTTCTTGGCGCCTTCAAATATTATACGAGTTATACGCTCAAGACTTTCGACGGGAAAAGATATCTCGAACGTTACGAAGATCGTGTCGTTATGGTGGCGCTGACACTTGCTAAAGGCGACAAAAAACTCTGCGAAAGGCTGATCGATGAAATGATGACGGGCCGCTTTCAACCGGCAACGCCAACATTTCTCAATGCCGGTAAAAAACAACGTGGAGAACTTGTTTCCTGTTTTCTTCTGCGGGTTGAAGACAATATGGAATCGATCGGTCGCGCAATCAATTCTTCTTTGCAATTGTCCAAGCGCGGTGGCGGGGTTGCTTTGTGCCTCACCAATATCAGGGAACAAGGCGCACCGATCAAGCAAATACAAAATCAGTCGTCCGGAATTGTGCCGGTTATGAAACTTCTTGAAGACGCATTTTCTTACGCCAATCAATTGGGCGCAAGGCAGGGTGCAGGGGCGGTTTATTTAAGTGCCCATCACCCCGATATTATGCGTTTTCTTGATACCAAGCGGGAAAATGCCGATGAAAAAATCCGTATCAAAACACTCTCCCTCGGAGTGGTCATCCCCGATATTACTTTCGAGCTTGCACGCAATAACGAGGATATGTACCTTTTTTCACCCTATGATGTGGAAAGGGTCACGGGTAAAGCCTTATCCGACATATCTATGAGCGAATATTATCGCAAATTTGTTGATGACCCGCGCATAACCAAGAAAAAAATCAATGCCCGTGATTTTTTCCAAACTCTGGCCGAAATCCAGTTTGAATCGGGTTATCCCTATATCGTGTTCGAAGATGCGGTCAATCGCGCCAACCCCATTGCCGGACGCATCAATATGAGCAATCTTTGCTCCGAAATCCTTCAGGTCAATGAGCCGAGCACATTGAATACCGATTTGAGCTATCGTCATATCGGTAATGACATTTCGTGCAATCTGGGTTCGCTCAATATCGCTAAGGCCTTCCAGTCGGACGATTTCGGCAAAACAGTTGAAACGGCAGTTCGGGCTTTAACAGCAGTTTCCGAAATGAGCGATATTGTCTGTGTGCCATCCATTGAAAAGGGCAATCGCGAGGCGCATGCGATCGGTCTTGGTCAAATGAATTTGCATGGCTTTCTTGCCAAAGAGCACATTTATTACGGCTCTCCCGAAGCACTCGATTTTACCAATCTCTATTTTTATACAGTTGCTTTCCATGCGTTGAGAAGCTCGAACCTTATTGCCAAAGAAAAGGGCAAAATATTTCAAGGCTTTGAACAATCAGCCTATGCCGATGGGCGTGCGTTTAAAAAATATCTCACTCGAAAGTTCGAGCCGGAAACACAACGCATCAAACAGCTTTTTGCTGACCGGCATTTCACGATTCCCACTGTGAAAGACTGGCAGGAACTTGAGCAATCAGTCAAAAAATGGGGGCTTTACAACCGTTATTTACAGGCGGTTCCGCCCACCGGCTCGATTTCCTACATCAATAATGCCACAGCATCCATTCACCCGATTGTTGCAAAAATAGAAATACGCAAAGAAGGCAAGATCGGTCGGGTCTATTATCCGGCGCCTTATATGACCAATGATAATCTTGAATATTATCAGGACGCTTATGAAATAGGTCCGGAAAAGATCATTGATACCTATGCCGCAGCCGGTCAACATGTCGATCAGGGCTTGTCATTAACGCTGTTCTTTCCGGATACCGCCACGACGCGCGATATCAACAAAGCGCAAATTTACGCGTGGAAGAAAAAACTCAAAACCATCTATTATGTGCGGTTACGCCAAAAGGCATTGAGCGGAACCGAAGTCGAAACCTGTGTTTCCTGTAGCCTTTAAGGATAATTTCAGATGCTAACAAACCATTTAACAACCATTCCGGCGATCAACTGGAATAAGATTGAAGACGAAAAAGACCTTGAAGTCTGGAACAGATTGACAGGAAATTTCTGGCTTCCTGAAAAAGTACCACTTTCCAATGATGTCTCGTCATGGGCGAGTTTGACACCGGCAGAACAGCAATTGACCATTCGCGTCTTTACCGGACTTACTCTTCTTGACACGATGCAGAATTTTGTCGGTGCCATTTCGCTTTTGCCGGATGCAATCACACCGCACGAGGAAGCGGTGCTTACCAATATTGCTTTTATGGAAGCAGTTCATGCCCGTTCCTATTCATCGATATTTTCGACATTGTGTCTTACAAAAGATGTCGACGAAGCCTATCGTTGGTCTGAAGAGAATGCTTTTCTTCAAAAAAAAGCGGCACTCGTTCTTGATTATTATAATGGTAGTGATGCTTTGAAACGAAAAATTGCCTCGGTTTTTCTGGAAAGTTTTTTGTTCTATTCAGGGTTCTATTTGCCGATGTATTGGTCAAGTCGGGCAAAACTCACCAATACCGCCGATCTTATCAGGCTTATCATTCGTGATGAGGCAGTGCATGGTTACTATATCGGTTATAAGTTCCAAATCAGCTTCAACAAGCTTTCTCAAAGCGGACAGAATGAAATCAAGGATTTTACCTATACGCTTTTGATGGATCTTTACGATATTGAAACAAAATATACCGAACAGCTCTATGACGGAGTGGGGTTAAGCGAAGAAGTGAAGGTGTTTTTGCATTATAACGCGAATAAAGCATTGATGAATTTGGGCTTCGAGCCTTTGTTTCCTCCCGATATTTGCAAGGTCAATCCGGCTATTCTTTCAGCTCTTTCACCGAATGCAGATGAAAACCATGATTTCTTTTCCGGCTCCGGTTCGTCCTATGTGATCGGTAAAGCCGTTGCCACGGAAGATTCGGACTGGGATTTTTAAATGGACTGTTAAAACGAAAGAGGAGAGGGGGGAGGCTCCTCTTTTTTTTCATGCTGGTGAAAGTAAAAAACGCAAGCCACCGTTCAATTTAAGCTTTGCCGAAATGGCTGATGCTTCTCCGGAATGGTAGAATATTCACCCGACAAATGGGCAAAAAAATGAACCATCATCCTCGCTGAGTTTTCGCTCATGAAACGTCAGATGTGTTTCAACAATTCATGAGTTGATAGGCTTTCGTTAAACGCAAGGACCATCCACGATAATATGACAGTGAAACCTTAAAGACCGCCGGTCACATATAAAGGATATCCACTGCCGCTTGATCATAATTAAAACGGGATGATTACCGGTCGGGATAAAGCTGTGTTTAATACCCGGAGCGGGCAATCGGAAACCGCGAAAGGCTGATCACACAGGATTCAATAATTTCCTGACGATAACGATAGAGTTTGGCTGGCCTACCACCTGTTTGTGTTTCACGTTCGCCTATTTCTTCGATTATTCCCTGTTGTTCGGTCAAACGGCGGAAGTTCGGTTTATGAAGGCGTCGTCCTATAATCGCTTCTACTGTTTTTTGTAGCTGTAATAATGTGAACTTTGCCGGTAACAGTTCAAAGACAACAGCTCTATATTTTATTTTCCTTCTGAGCCGTCCAATAGCGGTCGCTAAAATTCGACGGTCATCTGCAAACATTGGCGTTCCCGCATAAAGAGTGCCGCCAGCTTCGGCAATGAGCCCCGCTTCATATAAAATTTCATATCTTTGGAGGATAAAATCCTCGTTCCACGAAAAACCGTTACATCCGAAAAGAAAAGAAATTCTGCGTTTCTTGAAGTCACAATGGACTTTGTCTTTTTTGGCCCAAACATTGAGCGCCTCGATAATTTCGTCGACACATGGATGTTTTCCACTTCGGCAATCATCCCATGGAAAATGCTCATACCAGTCATGCCATTCGGCGTTTTGGGAAAAATCATCTTGTTCACGCACCAAGCCCAGATAGCTGACGGATATTGTTCGCGTACCGTTGTCGGTAGAGACAGGCAAACGATTGGAGAATGTGTAAAGTTGTTCGAGAAATCCAACGGGGTGACCTGTTTTTGTATTGATCCAGTCACGTAAAGAAGCTTCCAAGCTTTGTTGCTCGAATTCCAACGGTCCGGATGGAAGTTTTTGTTCCTGTCCTACAGTAATAACTTTGGGCTGACCGTTCGTAACTGCGGCAATAACGGCGATAAGTTCGATTTTTGAAAGCGCTGATGGGGTAGTCAAGATTGTCATTTTCGATTTTTGATCTGTAGTTTATTGAATGCAAAAATATAAACCGGTTTTTATATCCGATCTAATATTTCGTTTTGGATGAAATCCCTTGGCGAATCCAAGGGAAAGAGTGGATTTTCATCCCCATATAGCGCAGCAATCCGATCGGCCAAGTCTAAATTCAAAAAAATAATCTAATTATAAGTAAAAATTTTTATATTCTGTTAAAAATACTCATAATTTTCTATTTTTGTTTCGGAGTTGTTGATACAATTGTTAGTTAATCGGTTAACGAAAAATCCAATCAGGAACATAAACGAAAATTTAATATTAGCAACTGGTAAGTAGAAAAATATTTGTTGCCATTCCGAAAAGCACAGTTTTTAAATGGAAACGGCTGATAAAGTAGTTTGTGAGGAACTCTATAGAGATAACAGAGGCTTTAGAATACAGAAATAGGAAAACTTGCTGGGAGAACACGAAAAAACCGGCTTAAAAGCCGGTTTTCGCTAAACATAACTTCGCAATGCTTTTAGTGATGATTTACCGGTGATCCATCGCCGAAATGGGCTTCGTTAATAGATCCGCCATGCGTTGCTTCACCGGATTTTTGTGCATGACCGATGACATAGCTATCTTCGACCGAACCATCGCCAAATCCATTTGCCCGTGTATAAGCACGTGAATTGCCGGTATAACCTTTGTTCATGCCGGATTGGGCAGTAGAACCGATAACATAGGTGTTGACTGGCGACCCATCGTCAAAAGCATAACCACTGGCATAGGCGCTGCTTACACCACATAAACTTGCAAGCGCAATAAACATCAATTTTTTCATTTCATTCACCGTTTTTATGAGCCCTTAGCTGCGGCTAACGGCTTTAATTGCAATTGGATCAATCTGGATATATTTTCCAAACTCTCTAACGCTTATATCTTCATCACGGCAATCAATCTCAAATCACTTTAAAATGTTCCGATCACGGAAAAGTGATATTTTAAAATATAGCAAAAACAACAGGTTAATATTCATTAATTCCCGTCCAATAGGGGGTTATCAAGTCGGGATCACGGTTGTTGTGAAGTGGCTTCAAGACGGGCTAGATGGTGTTTTTCTGGCCTGTCAAAAGTTGATTTTTTACCTTCGCAAGTTGCAAGCTATGTTCGAATCTCGCAGCTTCCTGTTTCTTCAATTCTTCCGATTCGATGCGGAGAAGATATGACGGGTGAAAAGTGACAAGAACCGGTATTTTTTCTTCTGTCTCGATTATTTTACCCACCAAACCGCTTAACGGCTCGTTCAAATCTGTGAGTGAAAACAGGGCGGTTTTCCCCATGGCAACGATAAGCTTCGGTTTGACGATGTCGATTTCTTTCATGAGCCACCAGCGACAATGCTCGACCTCGCTCCGGTCTGCTCTTTTATGGAGGCGCTTGCGACCTTTGAGTTCATATTTGAAATGCTTGACGGCGTTGGTGATGTAAACCTTATCGCGTTCAATGCCAATTTTCTCGATCGTTTTTTCAAAGATTTGTCCTGCCGGACCGATAAATGGCCGACCAACGAGATCTTCACGGTCGCCCGGTTGTTCTCCGATAATCATAAGAGAAGCATTTTCAGGCCCTTCGCCACAGACAGCCTGCGTTGCTGAACAATGCAAAGGGCAACGTTTGCATGATTTGATAGCGTTATCGAGATCATTGAGAGTTCCAAGCGTTGCTTGCGACTTCAAACTCGTTCTCATGACGTTCCCGGCATTTCTTTCCGCTAAACGGGAATGAAAGAGAGGGGGCTTCAAAACCGGTTGTCTTTCCATTGTTTCAATGCGCGTTTCCGCATTATCAACGAGACTATTGATGATTTCCGCTTCCGGAAGATTGCTCCAGTATTTTTTCGGCATATGGCTTTGCATGGTTTTGAGTTTCAGTCTTGCCGGATTGAAAATACTGGCAAAATAGGTTTTCCAGAGCTCTTCGGTTTCATCTTTATTTTGCGGCTTTTTAAATATCGGTTCGCCAAAAAACAGTCTTTTATTAAAATAGAACGCACTGCCTTTCGGCGTTAGAATTTGCCAATCCATGTCGCTAAAACGACGGCAGAAAAACGGTATCGCTTCCGCAATAATGAAATGCTGAGGTTCATACCAGGCGGTAAAACAACGCCTGAACGTGTCGTCGCCAAGACTGTCAATTTCCTTGAAACGTAAAAATGCATGCATATGGTGGATGTCATGGCAAACAGCCTTTTGCCTTGACAGAGCTGTGGCGGTGTCAATGTCGTAAATTTTTTCAAGAACCGTTTTGTCCTGCTGCAAGCGATAAAGAAGGCGATATAAGAGAGCTGCCGAATCTTCGCTTTCGTGGCAGATGACATTTTTCGCAAGATTGATGAACTGCTTTGGCACCCGAAATTCTTGGCCTCGTTGTGCAGGCAGATATTTTTCTGAAGGCGGAGAGGCGGGCTCGCCGTCAAATAATGTCGGGGCTAAATGGTAATGCCAAAAAACATCTTCCGGACGCATTTCTTCCTGTAATAGCAAACGTGCCTTTGTTCGCCACTCGTCAAAATCCCCCTGTTTTTTCAAAATAATCGTTTTCATGATGAAAAAAGATCAAGTTGTGTCGGTCGCGCACGAAAACGCTCGGCAAGGTGCGAACTGTCAAGAAGGTTTTTAGGTGTCCAACGTTCGGCAGTGACAAACGGTTTTATTTTTTCAAGGCTGATATGAAAGGTTTTCAAATCTGAAAAATCGAGCCGCTTGAACCGGCGCGCTGCCAATATCCGTTTAACATTGCGCACACCAAGGCCGGGAACACGCAACAACATTTCCTTGTCGGCTTTATTGATGTCAACCGGAAAGAGATGCCGGTTTTGTAATGCCCAGGCGAGTTTCGGGTCAAATTCAAGTTCAAGCATGCCACCATTTGTTTTCGTGGTCAGCTCTTCCATTGCAAATCCGTAAAAGCGGTAAAGCCAATCGGCTTGATAAAGCCGGTGTTCCCTTAAAAGCGGCGGGCGCTTGACGGGAAGCAGGTTTGAAGCATCCGGAATCGGACTGAATGCTGAATAATAGACTCGCTTTAGCTGGTATCCCGAATAAAGCTCGGCGCTTGATTTTAGGATTGTCGCATCATTGGCATCGTCGGCACCGATGATCATTTGGGTAGATTGACCGGCTGGTGCGAAACGTTGCGTTTTTTTCGTCTGTAATGTCGCGTCTTTGGAGGCTTCTATATCAATCCTGACATTCGCCATAGCTTGCTTGATTGTCAGGATCTTTTTTTGCGGAGCAAAGCGGTTAATGCTTTTTTCTGTTGGCAGTTCGACATTGATCGACAGTCGATCTGCATAACGTCCCGCCTCCTTGATAAGCGCGTCCGAAGCATCCGGAATGGTTTTTAAATGGATATAGCCGCCAAAATGGTGAATGGTTCGCAGATCGCGGGCAACTTTAACCAATTCCTCCATTGTTTGGTCCGGAGAACGGATAATGCCGGACGAAAGAAACAAGCCTTCAATGTAATTTCTGCGGTAGAATTCGAGCGTCAAAAACACCACCTCGTCAGTGGTAAAACGCGCTCGCTCGACATTGCTTGAAGACCGGTTGACACAATAGGCACAGTCAAAAATACAAAAATTGGTGAGCAGAATTTTTAACAAGGAAACGCAGCGCCCGTCAGGCGTGAAGGAATGGCAAATTCCCATATTTGCTGTTGACCCCAAACCACTTTTTGTGGGTGATTGACGCGTAGAACCGCTTGATGCACAGGAAGCATCATATTTGGCAGCATTTGCCAGAATTGCCAATTTCTGTTTGAGTGTTTTGACCATTATGTTCACTATTTGTTCTATTCGACGAATATAGACTTGAAGCGTGGGAAGTAAAAGAAAAACAGCAAGTCACGACGCGCTGAAATCAACAATTCCGCCAAAGAGCCAATTCAAGTCAGTTAATTTTGGCTTTATCGGTCAGACGATTCCATATTGTGTTTCACTTTGTAACGACATTGCGAGACATTGAATAAGCGATATTTTCGAGAGACCAATCCGTTTACACCGATAATCAGGCAATTTTTCGAGATTAAAAAATTGAAAGAGCAGCATAACGAATTTTTATGCAGAAATTGTTCTCATAACGAAGGTTTCAATGCGGGAAATGTTCTTTATCGGGTTTTACTTGTTTTATGTTGTGCACGAAATTTTAACCATAAACCGTAGCCCAGTCCGAAGATAGCCGACACCAGAGATCCGCAAAGAATCGCAAATTTTGCTGCTTCCAATTGTTGAGGAACATTGAAGGCTAAAGTTGCTGTAAAAATCGCCATAGTAAAACCGATACCACCCAATAATCCGACGAGTATCATTGCGCGCCAATTTACTCCCGAAGGGAGAGTGCAAAGGCCGAAACGGACGGCAAGCAAACTTATGAGGAAAATGCCGAGTGGCTTACCGATAGCAAGGCCTAGTCCTGTTCCAATCATGATGATGAGGGAGGAATGATCTTCGAATTCGACATTGGAAATATTGATACCTGCATTGGCAAGTGCAAAGAGCGGCATAATGACAAATAATACCCAAGGACTAAAGGCGGCAACAAGTCGGGATACGGGAGCGTCAATTGCAGCTTCACTCTTTCGTATTTCAAGAAGAGCAAAATAGTGCTTTGAAGCGCTGTCTTCAGGCTTTTCATTTTTCAATATTTCCAAAGCGTAAGACAGTCGGTTGATAGGCGCAATCAGTGAGCGGGGGACAAGTGCTGGTGTCAATAATCCCAAAATAACGCCCGAAAGGGAAGGGTGTATTCCACATATCATAAGTCCGAGCCAGAGGAGAGCGGCAGGAAGAACATAAACCAGTGCCGAGTTAATCCCAATCCATTGCAAAAAAATGAGGATGATAATTGCAAGACATGCAATGGGCAGGCCTGTCAGATCAAAGCCGTTAGAGTAAAAAATCGCTATAATCAAAATAGCGATAATGTCATCTATCGTGGCGAGCGCAAGCAAAACGATTCTCAAGTTGTTTGGAACGGATTTTCCTAAGAGCGCCAGAATCCCGATTGCAAAGGCTATGTCGGTTGCAGTGGGGACAGCCCAGCCATGACTGGTTGGCGGCATAGGATTGATAGAAAAATAAATAATTGCCGGCATGAAAACGCCGCCGATAGCTGCAACCAATGGTAACAAAGCCTGACTTAATTTTGATAATGCCCCATCGTGTATTTCCCGTCTTATCTCCATGCCTGCGACAAGGAAAAAGAATGTCATCAAGCCGTCATTGACCAGAAAGTGCAGGTCTTTGGAAAAGCAATATCCGAAGGCTTCTATTGAAATTTTTTGCTGCCAGAAATTTTGGTAAGCGGTTCCATAAGTTGAATTGGCAAGCAAGAGAGCGACCATTGTTGCAATAATAAGAGCAACGCCCGCCATCGCATCAATATGAACTATGTTGCGACAGATTGAAAATATCTTTTCGGCAAAGACAGATGCACGGTTAGGCAAGCGATGGGATATATTTTTCATGGCAGATCCTTCTGTGCTGGCGGCCCGACCAGCTTGAAACCTGCCCGTAAACAATTTAGCGGACACCCGATACTTTTATATCCAAACGATCGATAATATACAAGTCGACACTATTCTTTATAGTGTTCAAATTGGGAAGCTTTAATAGATCAATAAAATTTTATAAAACACACCAATTCAAAAGAGAAATTTAAATATATTTTTATATTTAAAAAATATTGATTAATTATATTCTTAAATAAGCGAAAATATATAGGGAATTAGCTATTAAATAATTCCCTATATATAAAATGTATTTCACTATTTAATTTTCATTTTTTACGACCAGATCAACTTTATTGAGAGCACCTGAAAGATCATTTTGTAATGCTGTTTCAAGATCGGTTGCTGTGAGTCCTTTATCGTCTTTGGCTTTTATTGATATTTTAAGTGTTCCCGGTTTTTTTGCAAAAGCACCGAAAGCAGATGAAATCTTTTGTGCTTCTTCATGATCTTTCAAAAGCATTTCCGGACTCTTCGTCATAACCACATAAAAGTCGTCATAAAGTTCTTTCTTGAGATCGTGTTTATTGTCGTTCAAGTTTCGGGCAAGATAGGTAAACAATTTGTCGATGAAGCCGAAATCGGAATAACGCATATCCGCTTTGGTGATGCCAATTTTGTTTGCGGCATCAAGCATCGCTTGTTTGTCGCCCGAAAAAAGTTCCGAACCGGCGTTGATAATCGTAGCGGACATTTCGCCGGAACCAATGCCATCAGCGTTAAATGACAGATCATTAAGGGAAAGAGTTTGACGACCGGAATTATAAGAGAAATCAAGCTTGCCCGAAAGATCCAGTGTGTTGAATCCCATATTTCTAAACAATTCGAAACTTTTCTGCGGCATTTCGCTGGTGTTCAATGAAAAACCATCCAGTTTTACCAACAAACTTTCAGGGACAGCCTGTTTCCATTCTCTTGGTTGGAGTTGGAACGAATTCAGGCTTGCTTTGACTGTTGGTAAATCGATATCGGCTTTTTCAACTTCGGCATCAATAGCCGTAATTGCCGAGACAAGTGTTATCAGCAATTCGTTCCTTGCTGCTTTTTCACCCTTTTCATCACCGCTTTTTTTGGCCTCCAGATAGCTACGTGCGAGATCTTCAGGCACTGCTTCCATCGGGCGCATTTTTAACCCCTCGGTTTTAAACTTGTTGAGCGAAAAATGGGCATTACGGTTGGTGCCCTCGAAGACATCGATTGCAATATCGCCCAGTTCAACAGGACCGAAGATAGTCCGGCCAATTTTGTCAGGTTTGACTTTACCGGCCAATATTCCATAGGTGTAAGCGAGATCAATATCACTCGCTTGCAGGGCATTGCTCTTGCCAATAAGCCGGAGGTTATTCAATTCACTCGTATTGGAATTTGGCAAGCCGACATTTGTACTCATGCCTGCAATGCCGATAGAGCCGATATTGCCAGCCTTCAAACTTGAAAGCCAGAAACCCTTGATATCAAGTTTTTCTGTTTCACCCTGTGGATTGGACAGGGATACCTCTATATCCGGCGCATTGACCGACGATATACCAACGCGCAACAAAGCTTGTAAAACGTTGGATGCAATAGATGTATCCTTTTCTTTGAGGGTGATACCATTCAATGTCATTTCAGGTACAACGACATGGATATTGTCCCGTTTCAAATCAATATCATAAATTGTAAATGAACCGGGGACAAAGCCAACAGGAGGGCGACCGGAAACAGCACCTATTTTGAGAGAGACACCATCGGGTACGGGTAAGGTGACATTCTTCAGGTTGACATTACCAGCGACGGTCACCTCTGATTGTTCGGCTTTGACACCATGCTTTGTCATCTCGTCTTTGACAAAACTGTTCAGATAAGGAGCGGCCATATAAAAGGCTCCGACACCTATAATGGCCAGAATGACCACTCCTCCAATGATATAAATTAACCAGCGTTTAAGTGTTGCTATTAACCAGCCACTGAAATTGGCCATTACATTCTTCCAGTCTTAATGTGTTGTATCTGCACTCAAGTCTATTTTATCGACAAAAGTTGTAGGAGCTAGCCTTAACGCCAGCAAGTCGTCCAAGCCGAGACCATCTTTTGATTTAGCTACAGCATCAATATTGATAGTTCCACCGCTTTCTAAAAACTTTTGCACTGCTTCGCCAAATTTTTGTGAATTTTCCGCACCGAGGAAAATTGCAATAGCCAATCGGGCTTTGATCGCCGCTTCCTTGCGTTTGTCAGCAAATTTTTCGCCTGTATTCGCATCATAAAATTTTGCATAACGCTCAAGAAAGCTATCAGCGTTTGCCGTCAGGTGCAGATCATTTATGTGTATAACCATAGCAGATGCTATTATCATCGCTAAATTGTCTGAAAATAATTCCGGTCTGACATTTGAAAGTGTGCCGTTGAAGGACGCAGTTGCCATGTCCTTATAATCAAAAGTGTTGTTAAAATTAATTTTTTGGCTGTCACGATCCCAGTTGGCATCAAAAGTCCCATTGTATTTGATCGTTTTATAGCCGATTTCTTTTAAGACATCGGGTTCTTTTTGTGGATCGGAATACGGGGATAAAATAGAATTCATTATATTTGAACGATCACGTTCAGCAGCGACCTCAAAATCTTTTATTACTATTTTCAAAGATGTCGGTATAATTCCCTCGCCGAAATCGGTATTGACGTCAGCTGCCCCTAACGTAAAGTGATAACCTTCACTGTTTTCGGTTGTGGAGTCGGAAAATTTAACACCGGATGTATGAATATTTTTAAATTGTGGCATGACTATCATCAAGTCGGGGTTCGAATATAAGTTATAAAGACTCTCATAATCAGCTTTACCCGAGCTAATCTCACGATTCAAAACATCAATAAAGTCATTCAACTGCTTCGAACGCAGGTTCGTAATTGAAAAATTATCTATTATTAAAGAACCTAAATATTTTCCGGTGGCTTCATAACCATCCAGACTAATATCCACATGTCCATTCTGGTAAGTAACGGAAAAATTTTTCTGCTTCGTAGTCAGGTCGGCAACTTTTCGAGAAACTCCATCGACATGTAGGTCCGCAAATCCGACCGATGAAAGTATGGCGAGCTCTTTGAGCAGAGTTTCGTGCTCTTTTGTTTTTCCGGCATTATCAGGGGAAGCATAATTTGCGCTTTCTTCAATTAAACTGTTCAATGAAAAAGGTAGATGGCGCAACGACAGTTTTGTTCCCCACATTGTCTGGGTAGTAGACAGATAGTTGTTTTCGCCTTCGAGGGGTAGGTTGATTACAATGTCATGAATTGACCAGCCATTTGCAACATCTTTGAACGGATTTTCCGCGTTGGAGCCAGATGTGGATTCGTTAAAATAGCTAACGAGAAAACCAAGATCGAGGTTGTTTAGTTCACTCTTACCGCATTCCATCTTGGTAAATTCTGTATCCGCCGGTGAGGCACTTTTTTTGCGCAATGGATATTCACCTGACACACTATCGGCTGTCACCTTTTTGATGAGACCCTTCGCAATGTCATCAAAAATAACGTTGTTATAAGAAAAGGTTGTTCCTGCAGTTTTTTGTCCATCGGTCCAGATCACAGTCGGAGCAACAATTTTTTTCGCAGTAATATTTCGAATATCGAAAAAATATTGATTGTCAGATGTTTTTGCATCATTGAGCGCGAAGTTTTCCAAAGTCATAACCGGAATAGACAGTTCGCTTTGACCTAACGCATAGCTGATTTTTTCAAGTTCGAGTTTTTTACTGGTTTTGCCGGAGAAATTGACTTCACCCTTGATTGTTTCGGCCTGCAGACTTTTATCTTTGGAAAAATTGATCTTGGCATCATGAATAGTAAAATGACGCCGCCAACTTACATCAAGCGAACTGAAGCTGACGCCATTTTCTTTGAGAAAATTTTCAACGTGTTTTTGTGCTGAACGAGCGAGATAGAAAACAAAACTACCCGCTATAATAGCAAGAACAATGATGCTTATGATAATTTTTGTCCAAGGCGACTTTCGGGTTCCCTTGTCAATGATTTGTTCACTCATCCCGTTTCCCCTCGATTGAAAAGGTTAAAATGCAACACACGTTGTTCTGTTTTCCATAATGAAAATGAATTGCGACTTTATTCTGAATAAACAATGCATAATATAACGAAGTCGCAGAGTCTTGTTCTTTTTTTATTCTAACAGTCAATTCACCTGTCACCGGCTTCGGTAGATAGCGATTTTCGGGCATTCCATATAAAATCCTGGTTGATAATATCAGTTTCAACTTTTCAAAGGCCGCTTGTCTTTCAGACGGGCGAACACCATAGGCTATAAACACGATCTGCTTATATAAGTCGGAACCGCTTTCAGGAAATGGTGGTTAGAGCGCTGATGACAGAGATATTGATAGGACGATTTGAAGGTAGAATTTCATGGCGTCACTATGTGATATTCGAAAATATCCGGAATTTTACATTATAAAACCTTTACTGGCGGTATTTCTGTGAGGACATGACAACGGTTATTCTCTCCTGATTTTGAAGTAAAAAATTTGAAATTAGCAGGCAAAAGAGGCGAAATATCGTCATTTCATCTATGCAGACAATATTTGATCGAGTTTGTCAGGCGGTCTGCCATTGTCGTGTCATCGAGCTTCTTCGAGATAGAAATGAACGTGCTCTTTAAGAATTGTAATTATTACCATTAAAGCGGCGTATATTTGCGCTTTGCCGGTTACCAAAATTCTTGAATTTAATTGATGCAATCGCGTTTTTCGGCAAAAACGTCCGATTAAACAATACGCTCAGGGTAAAATTCTCGCGGCATTAAAACATCGTAATCCAAAACACCAAAGCCGACAAAGCCCATTTTCTTTTGATAAAGCATTCGATCAATTTGAAATGCAGGTTTGAAAATCACGCTCAAGCGGTAACTGTTTCGCGTTTCATATATTTATGAACAGCTTTTCCGAGGTTTTTTTCCAGATGGACAGCAGGTGGTCTGATGCCATGTGAAATAAGGTCTTTCAGAACCTGTTCGGAGGCGCCGCAAATGACGAGGGTGATGCCTTGTTTTTTTGCTTTTTCGGCAAGACTTTCAATCGTATTTGCACCTGTTGCATCAAGAAACGGTACCTGAGCGAAATCGAGAATCATGGTCCGGTAATTGTCGCCAATCCGGTCAAGAACCGAGCCGATAGACGCAGCCGCACCAAAAAAGAAGGCTCCGGAAATATGGTAGATAACGGTTCGGCTGTCTTTTTGTAAGTCATTGTCAAATTGGTCATTTGCGGTATTGGCAGCATCTGCTCTATCTTCCGCAACCAGCGGGCGATCAGCCGTGACGCTTGCAGCTTTCGACATACGGTGGATAAATAATAGAGCACCCAAAGCAAAACCGATAATAATAGCTTCGGTTACATTGCGGAAAATTGTTAATGACAGCGATACGAGTAGGACGACAGCATCGCCCGCAGATGCTTTGAGAAGAAGTGAAATCGCGCGTTTATCAATCATATTCCAGGAAATAATGGCAAGTATTCCCGCAAGACATGCCAGCGGAATAAAATTGGCAAGCGGCGCCAATGCGACAAGAAACAAAAGCAAAAAGATTGAATGACAAATACCGGAAATGGGGCTTCTTGCGCCTGCGCGAATATTGGTAGCCGTACGCGCAATAGCTCCCGTTACACAAATACCGGCGAATAGGGCAGAGGCTATATTTCCCACGCCTTGTGCGACAAGCTCGCAATTCGACCGGTGGCGGCGCCCCGTCATGCCATCGGCAACAACAGCCGATAAAAGCGATTCAATTGCTCCGAGTAATGTAAATGTTATAGCATCGGGGAAAACGGCCTTGATTTTTTCAAAAGTGAAATCCGGCAGACGCGGAGAAGGTAAAACGGAGGGCATAGTACCGAATTTCGAGCCTATGGTGACAATATCAAGATTGAAAAAAGCTGTTATGGCGCCGCCAATAATGATTGAAAGGACCATGCTGGGCAAATTCGGCAAAAGTTTTTTTAAAACTGTAATAAAGATGATTGTTCCTGCGCAGAAAACGATGGAAAGGAAGCTGCACGTTTCGATATTGCGCCAGATGAAAGGGAGCTTTTCCAAAATTGGCCCAGGCTCTTTTTCGGTGAGATTAAGCCCTAACATGTTGATCAGTTGGCTTGAAAAAATAATGACAGCGATACCGGCGGTAAAACCCACAGTAACAGGATAGGGGATGAATTTTATATAAGTGCCAAGCCTCAGATAACCGACAGCCATCAGCATAATTCCCGATATCACCGTCGCAAGCAATAACCCGTCCATCCCGTGCTCGGCGACGGTTGTCGAAACGACAATGATAAAGGCACCGGCGGGGCCACCGATCTGAAAACGGCTTCCGCCAAGAAGAGCTATAAAAAAACCACCTACGATGGATGTATATAATCCTTGTACAGGTGAAGCACCGGAGGCAATGGCGATAGCAATTGAAAGCGGCAAAGCAACGATAGCAACGGTAAGACCGGCAATGACATCGGCGCGGAAATCGGCAAAATGATAGCCTTCGCGAAAGACTGTTACAAGCTTTGGCTGGAAAAGCTCGCTAAAGGATAAGGTATCAACAGCCTTTTTGGATCGCGCCATGATCTAACACAAAATGATTTGGGAAAAAGTATTTCATGATGCATAGCACGGTTGTTTTTATCGTTCTACTTTATTTAAACAAAAATATCTTCACTCACATAAAGTTTATGGCACGTAACGGTAAAAAAATGATTTGATATTCATTAGTTTCGAAAAATGCACGCAATGAAAGTGTGATATATGCGTATATCCGAAGAACAAGTTCATGAAACCGGAATGACACACCAAGCCCGTTGGGTCGCTGTTCTTGTTGCGGCTGCGTTTTTCATGGAAAATCTCGATGCAACAGTTATTGCAACGGCATTGCCGGCAATGGGCAAAACATTTGCAACAGATCCTGTAAATATAAACACCGGCATGAGTGCCTATATGCTCACACTTGGCGTCTTTATTCCTGCAAGCGGTTGGCTGACAGACAGGTTCGGTTCGCGTGCCATGTTTTCATTAGCTGTTCTCATTTTTACGCTTGCCTCTTTATTATGCGGACTATCGTCCAATTTAACCTTTTTTATCTGTGCCCGCATCTTGCAAGGCATGGGTGGTGCACTCATGGTTCCGGTCGGTCGTCTCGTTGTTTTGCGTCAAACCCCGAAGAACAAACTCGTCGAAGCAATAGCTCTTCTTACCTGGCCGGGATTGGTTGCGCCGATTTTGGGGCCGCCGCTCGGTGGTTTTATCGCCGAATATTTTCACTGGAGCCTGATTTTTTATCTGAATATTCCATTGGGTTTTATTATCCTTCTTTTCAGTTTGAAAATCTTTCCTGATGAAAAAAGTGAAGCACCGCGATCTTTCGATCTTATGGGGTTCCTGCTTACCGGCATAGGACTTGCTATCCTTCTTTTTGCAGCAGAAAAAGTCGGTGATAGCCATGGTCTCACACCACTTGTTATGACTTGTTTTGTTATTGGTGTGACACTGCTTTCATGGAGTATTTTTCATCTTGAACATGCCAAGGCACCGCTTGTTTCGCTAAAAGCTCTGTCCTATCAAACATTTGCCGTGTCGATATATGGCGGAACAGGTTTCAGGATGACATCCAATGCCGTCATCTTCATCCTGCCATTGATGGCCCAATTGGCGATGGGGTTCACATCGACCGAGGCGGGGTTTCTATTAATGCCGATTTTTGCCGGTACTCTTGCAATCAAACCATTTACAACTCCGCTTATGCGTTATTTCGGTTTCAAGCGCACACTCATTGTCAATTGTCTTTTCAATGCGTTATTTATTGCCCTTTGCGGAACCTTTTCACGCGAAATGCCGGTTTCATTGATGGTGGTCGTGCTGGCGTTGAGTGGCGTATTTCGTTCTATCCAGTTCACAGCTTTGAATACAATTGCATTTGCCGACGTTCCGGACGACGAAATGAACGGTGCCAACACATTGTTTTCAACAGTTTTTCAATTGAATATCGGTCTTGGAATTGCATTGGGCGCGATATGTTTGCGAGCCGCCTCTCAGATAACCGGTGCCGAACTTGAAATGTCCCTCCTACCGTTCAAAATAGCATTTTATATCGTTGCTTTTATAAGCCTCCTGCCATTATGGGGATTGTTACGCTTGAAACACAATGCAGGGGATCTTGTCGCCGGACATGTGAAGAGCTAGATTTCAAAAAAGCCATAGGCCACTTTCGGGAACAGGTCGGCCGAGCAGATGAATAAAAGAGGTGGGTGGCATCTTATTATGACAGCAGATCAGATTATGGCTTTTTCCATCATTGGTCTCATGATGGCAGTCTTCATATGGGATCGCTTTCGTTACGATGTTGTAGCAGTCTTGACGTTACTGCTTGCCTGTGCGGTCGGTATTGTTAGTCCGAAAGAGGCTTTCAAGGGATTTAGCGACGACATAGTGATTATTGTTGCAAGTGCTTTGCTTGTCAGTGCAGGGGTAGCCCGTTCCGGAATAATGGAACTTATTATCCAGCGCGTATGGCCGGATGTTAAATCTGTTCGGCTGCAACTTTGTTTTCTGGTTATTGTGGTCACGGTCCTTTCAGCTTTTGTCAAAAATATCGGTGCTCTGGCTATTATGCTGCCGATTGCATTCCAGTTCGCCCGCCGCTCCAATGTCTCGCCCTCCGTTTTTCTTATGCCTATGTCGTTTGGTGCGTTGCTCGGGGGCTTGATGACGCAGATCGGCACCTCGCCCAATGTTGTCGTTTCTGCCATGCGGGAGCATCTCGTCGGAAAAAGTTTTACCATGTTCGACTTTACTCCGGTTGGGGCAACTGTTGCCGCAGTCGGTGTCCTTTATCTCGTTTTTTTCTCTTGGTTGGTGCCGGCTCGCGCGCGTAAATCTGCTTCGCCTGACAATGGCCTCGCTAGCCGTGATTATATCTCTGAAGCTCGTGTCGTTAGCGGCTCGACAGTGATCGGTAAACAAATTTCCGATCTCGTCAAACCGGCGGCAGGAGATGCCATGGTTTTACAAATCATCAGAAACAAGAATCTTATCTCTCCATTGCCGGATTTTTTGCTGGCCGAGGGAGACACAGTTGTTCTTGAAGGCACGCATAGCGGTCTCGACTCGGTTATCAATGCTGCAAAACTTGATATTGCCAAAGGCCGTGATGTCCAGACGGGTGACAAATTGCAGCAGATAGATGTTGTCGAAGCAGTTGTCACCGACAATTCACCCCTTATAGGGATCAATGCAAAAAGACTTAATCTCTTTGATCGTTATGATGTCAATTTGTTAGCCTTGAGTCGCCCTCAGGAACGTGTAAGACAAAGACTGGGAGATATTGTTTTCAGGCTTGGTGATGTGATTGTTTTGCAGGGACGTGATGATATTATTCCCGATCTGTTACAGGAATTGAAATGCCTTCCGCTTGCCAAGCGCAACATCATGTTCGGCAGTTTGCGACATGGTCTGGTACCGCTTACCATCCTGTTTATTGCAATTGCGGCCACAGCACTGCAAATTGTTCCTGTAGCACTTGCTTTTTTTGCGGCAGCCGTTGCCATGATCGTTTTTCGGGTCATACCTGCAAGAGAGGCTTATCAGGCACTTGATGGTCAGATTTTGGTCATGCTTGCCGCACTGATTCCGGTGAGCGAGACATTGGAAAAAACCGGTTGCACGAAAATAATCGGTCATTGGCTCAGTATGTTTGCGTCATCGCTGCCGCCTTCCGGCGCATTGGCAGTTATTCTCGTTGCCGCAATGCTCGTTACGCCATTTCTCAATAATGCGGCAACAGTCATGGTTATGGCGCCGATTGCGTCAAGTTTTGCCGATTCTCTCAATTTTAAACCGGAAGCCTTTTTAATGGCTGTTGCAATCGGAGCAGGATGTGATTTTCTGACCCCCATTGGACATCAGTGCAATATGCTCGTTATGGGGCCGGGTGGTTATCATTTCAGCGATTATCCACGGCTTGGTGCGCCTTTAAGTCTTCTCATAGCGGTGGTTTCAGTTCCGATGTTGATGTGGGTGTGGCCGCTTACATGATGACAATCGGTTTCAAACTCAAGCTGAGACAAGCACTCAATCAGGTTCGGTCGAGCTGGAAGGATGCTCTATGTGCGGGCTTGGCTGCCGGCCTTGCATGGTTTATCTCGGTTCACTTTCTTGACCATGAACACCCGATCTATGCGGCCATGACAGCACTGATCTGTCTTGCCCCCGGAATACCGAGTCATGGTCGTCAGGCGATCTATGTATTGGCAGGCGTCTTGACGGGTGTGGCGGTCGGAGAATTGACATTGCTTCTTCCTCCCATGCCGACCGAAGTGCGTATTGCTATTGTGGGATTTGCCGGGATGACGATTGCCTCGGCTTATTCCATTGTTCCGGCCATTATTATTCAAGCAGGCATTTCGGCGGTTATGGTTTTTGCGTTAGGAGCAGATGTAGCCGGCTGGACCCGCGCGATAGATGTCGCTGTTGGAACGTCGATCGGTCTCATTTTCAGCCAAATCCTGTTTACGCCCGACCCGTTGAAAACCCTGCATTTGGCAGTGGAACGTTTTTTTAAAGAAGTGGCTTTGAATTTTACGCTCGCTGCCGATGCGCTTGAAAGAAATGATGTTTCGGATTCTATCAAAGCAATGAAGAGCTGCAGCCGCACCCATTCGGCACTGATCGGGTTAATCGGTGCAATTGACGTGGCGCGCTCGAATGCCCGTTGGACATTGCGCGGGCGATTATCGTCACGTGAAGTCGTTTCACTTTCTGCCCGCTATGATCAGTCGGGCATCAGGCTTTATGCTTCGTCACTGCTTTTTTGCGAGGCAATGGTAAATGCGATACGCAAAGGGCGGGAAGCGCCACCGGAATGGCTGGTAGAGGCGTTAAAACTCATTGTCCAAAATTGTCGTTTTATCGCTGGCGAAGCAAAGATAGGCCAAGAATTTGTATTTCCGGATCGCTCGGTGCGCGCCGAAGCCTCATTGACATGGCGCGAATGTGTGATTGACATTGAAATGGTCGAAACGACGCTTGCACGTTTCTATAAAAGCAGGACACGGAGAAATCGTCTTGCGGCTTATCGGAAAAAGCAAATTCTTGACGCCGTGAGAGAACAAATTGCTGAACGCAAACGTGCCGAAGCTCTTCTTGCCGATGAAGAAGAAGATAAAAAGTTGTAAAAAACGAAGGGGATGATCTTATTGTGACCTTTTTTCATGATAAGGGCTACCATCTTTGTTAAATTATGCTTAAAAGCCGTAGAACCCCGTTTTTGACAGGAAAAGATAATGTCGAATGAAAGTTTTATTCGTGAGGTGAATGAAGAGATCCGTCAGGAAAAGGCAAAGGCCTTGTGGGGGAATTATGGCCCTTATCTTATACTGGCAGCCGTTATTCTTGTGCTCGGGACCGGCATTTATCAAATTTATGACCATTGGCAATCGTCGAAAGCCGGACGTATCGGGGATACATTGCTTATAAGCTTCGACCTTTCTGATGAGCGCAATTTTGATGAAGCCCTAAAAAAACTCGATGATGTCGAAAAAACCGGTTTTGGCGATTATCCTTTTTTGGCAGTTTTAAGAAAAGGGGCAATATTTATGAAACAGGGCGATGCTGCCAAAGCAGTAGCCGAATTTGACAAGGTTGCCGGAAATAAAAACGCTCCCGAAATTTTACAAAAAGTTGCCAAAATTCGGGCAGCCTATATTCTTGTCGACAATGGTTCGTTCGAAGATGTCGAAAAACGCGTGAAAGATCTTGCAACCGATGTTGATTCAACACGCATTATGGCTCGTGAAGCTCTCGGACTTGCAGCTTATAAAGCCGGAAAAATGGACGATGCCCGTTATTATTTCCAGAAGATTGTCGATGAAGGCATGGGCGGCTTCAAAGCCACAGAACGTTCTCGTCTTATGCTAGAACTTATGCAAAGCTCCGGTGCTGTAGCCAAGGAATAGAAAATGGGTTTGACCATTGCAATTGTCGGTCGTCCCAATGTTGGTAAATCGACACTGTTTAATCGTCTCGTCGGACAAAAATTGGCCCTCGTTGATGACACGCCAGGTGTGACGAGAGATCGGCGGCGTCATGCCGCTCGTCTGATGGATTTACGATTTGATGTCATTGATACCGCAGGCCTCGAAGAAGCCAAAAGCGATACGCTGGAAGGGCGTATGCGCGCCCAGACAAAAGCGGCAATTGATGAAGCCGATCTTATTCTTTTTGTGCTTGATGCAAAAAGTGGCATGACGGCAAATGATTTGAATTTTGCCTCACTCGTTCGCAAGTCGGGCAAGCCCATTGTATTGGTTGCCAATAAATCGGAGTCGAAACAGGCAACAGCAGGATTTTATGAAGCATGGTCTCTCGGCCTTGGCGAGCCATGTCCGATTTCTGCCGAACATGGGCTCGGCCTTCAGGATTTGCGCGACGCTATAGTCGAAGCTGTGGGGAAAGAAAAAGCCTTTTCTCATGTTGAAGACGAAAAGCTTCGTCAGGAAAAAACGACAATTGGCGAAGATATTGACGACCCTGAAGCAGATGAACCGGCTTATGATTCGACAAAACCTTTGCGTATTGCAATTGTCGGCCGACCGAATGCCGGAAAATCCACACTCATCAATACAATGCTTGGTCAAGACCGTTTGTTGACCGGCCCCGAAGCAGGAATTACACGTGATTCGATTTCGGTCGATTGGCGCTGGAAAGATCGCGAGATCAAACTTTATGATACTGCCGGGTTGCGAAGAAAGTCGAAAGTCGAGGGGAAACTCGAAAAGCTCTCGGTAGCCGAAACATTGCGCGCCATCCGTTTTGCCGAAGTTGTTATTATTGTCCTTGATGCGACAATTCCGTTCGAAAAACAGGATTTGCAAATAGCCGATCTTGTAATTCGCGAAGGTCGTGCGCCGGTCATTGCTTTTAATAAATGGGATTTGATTGAAAACAGGCAGGAGACGCTGGCGAGATTGCACGAGGAATGTGCGCGGCTTTTACCGCAAGTGCGGGGTTTGAGGGCTGTTCCTGTATCCGGCGAAAGAGGTGAGGGAATAGCCCGCCTCATGGAAAACGTCGAACTGGTTCATCGTATCTGGAATCGCCGTATATCAACCGGTAAGCTCAACAGGTGGCTTGCGGAAATAACAGCCTATCATCCGGCACCGGCTGTTTCCGGACGGCGTTTAAAGGTGAAATATATTACACAGATCAAGACCCGCCCACCTGTGTTTGTTATTTCGTGTTCGCGACCCGAGGCTATGCCCCAATCCTATCTGCGCTATCTTGTAAACGGTTTGCGTGATTCTTTTGACATGCCTGGCGTTCCGATAAGGCTGACAATGACCACCTCTGACAATCCGTTTGCCGGAAGGGCTAAAAAACGCTGAGTCGTTTTTTAAAAAAATTTCATTTGCACATTATTCAGAAATATTAACAGATCGGCTTTGTGACTTTCGAAAACGCCGATAAACGCACAATTTCGGCGTTAACCATTTTTCCAAATTAATGAAAAATTAATCAATAAAATCAACGAATAAGGTGGTTTTTGTTAACCATAAATAAAGGTTGATCAGGCTATCTTCACACCCACAGAAAACAAGTTTTTCTTTTTGTTTTGCGTAAGCGTATTTGCGTTGGAGTGATGTGGTGTTTGAAGTATCTTTCATACCGTCTTTGCGCCGTCATGGTAACAAAGGAAAGCGGAGTGATGTGCTTCGCACCGCATCCTCTTATTACATGCCAGAGGGGCGTTTCTATGAAGCGCCTGTCATTCTGAAGCAAGAAAAACGGAAATCCCGTGTTTTGCCGCTTTTTCTTGGAGCAAGCCTCTCGGTTTTAACAGCATCGTCCATTCACAAGCTTGATATGGATGGAGGTTTTTTATCTCAAAAATCGGTTTTGGCTCATGATTCGAGAAATAAATCGATCAATGCCTCTTCGCTTGTTGAGCCGATGAAGGCTTCCGGCATCGAACTATCCGGAAATGTCCGGCCAGATTCGTTGAGCCAGAAAAAAATTGACCTCGCTTCCGACAGTGATGTTTCCAATCCTGATGTCAAACGGGAAAAGAGCAAGGCTCTGGAACATAGAGACGAGGAAAATTACAATATATCCTATAGTGACGAACCGGAATGGCTCTTGAACAGCGGGAGAATTACGCCGTTTTCAGAAAGTTTCCAACAGGTTGGCTCATTCGAGATGGCTCAAAGAACAGCCCCTGCAAATGGCGCGTCACAAAACGATTTAGAGAAGAAAGATAACGCCGATCAAAAATCCGGGGAAAAAATAGCTCTTGTCATTCCTCAGAAAAAACCGGTCGCAAAACTTCCCGTCCCGAAGATTCTCAAAAACCTCGTTACCAACGATAATCCTGACGTGATGGCTCTTGCCTATGCGCCTGCCAATGCAAAGGTTGATACCAGCGCATTCGATAGCGTGCTAACGGAAAAACATTCCCAGATCGACCGTAACGGTCGCTTTATTCCGCCGATCGGGCGTAATGATCATGCTTGGGCCGCCACACCTTTGCCTCCCGAGGCTTTTTCGGCAAAAGAGCAGAAATGTCTGGCAGAAGCTGTTTATTTCGAGTCCCGCGGGGAATCAATAAAGGGACAAGCGGCTGTGGCTCAGGTTGTTTTGAACAGAGTGAGAAATCCGGCCTATCCGAATACGATTTGCGGTGTGGTTTACCAGAATACCAACTGGATCAATCATTGCCAGTTTTCGTTTGCTTGTGACGGTCGCAAACACAGAGTAACCGAAATGGCGCAATGGACTGTTGCCCAGCAAGTTGCACGTGCTGTTTCGGCTGGCCAGATATGGTTTCCCGAAGTCGGTTCGGCTACCCACTATCATGCTGTCTATGTTCGCCCCCGCTGGGCACGCACAATGATAAAAGTGGACAAAATCGGCTTGCATATTTTTTATCGCACCCGCTATGGCGGCTGGATTTGATATTAAACTTATTCTTTCATCATAAAAAAACATTAAAAAACAATGAGTTGTGAATATGCTTCCGATTTTGTTGCGAACAAAATGAAGTTAATGGAAGCCTTTACTTTCCCGTTTAAAGAAAATTCCTTTTGATCTTGGGGAATGGCCGCTTGACGAATGCCTCTAGTAACAATATGTTGCGCCCAAACTCTAGAGGTCAGACCTTTACTTTGCATTTGGGATTAAGGGGCCAAATATGGCGAAAGGTGATAAACCTGATAAGCCTGAGAGAGGTGCTCGAATACCGGAGCAGGGGGGCAGTCCTGAACCTTCGGATCTGGAAATACGCAGGCGAAATCTGCAAGAAAAATTGGCGCGTTATAGCGCGGCCAAAAAACCGGATCAGGAAGAAGGGGAATCTGAACCGCCAAAGGGGATGGCACAAGCAATCAGATTATCCAGTGAATTTTTGGCTGGTGTTGTGGTTGGTGTTATACTAGGGTTAGGAGTTGATCAATTGGCAGGAACATCGCCGTGGGGATTGATTATTTTTCTTTTCCTTGGATTTTCTGCCGGAGTATTGAATATATTACGGTCGGTGGGGGCTGTGGCTCCCAGTCAAATTGGCAAAAACGGCGCATCGCGCCAAGATGATGGGCCTAATAAGCCCGAGTAAAAGAGGTTAAGGTGTCAGCGAGCGGTCCAGATCCTATTCATCAGTTTCAGATGTCTAAGCTGATCAATATTTCTTTCGGAAATATGGATTTATCATTCACCAATGTTTCGCTCTTTATGGCAATAACAGTGGTTTTTTCCTCAATGTTCCTGTTTGCATCTTCTTCAAGTCGTGGAATTGTCCCGACCCGAATGCAATCAATCTCGGAAATTACCTATGAATTTGTTGCCAATATGTTGCGCGGTTCGGCGGGGGCACAAGGAATGCGGTTTTTCCCGCTTGTGTTTTCGATATTCATATTTGTGCTTGTGGCCAACTTTTTAGGTCTTTTCCCTTATTTTTATACCGTTACATCGCAGATCGCCATTACATTTGCTCTTGCAATGCTGGTCATTTTCACCGTGGTTATTTACGGTTTTATCAAGAACGGGTTCGGATTTTTAAGATTGTTCGTTCCTTCGGGTGTGCCGGTTGTGATTTTACCACTGGTGACAATAATCGAAGTTATTTCGTTTCTCTCTCGTCCAATCAGCCTTTCCGTTCGTCTTTTTGCCAACATGTTGGCAGGACACATTACACTGAAAGTGTTTGCCGGTTTTGTTGTCTCTATGATAGGCTTGGGGGCGGCCGGCATCGGTGGCTCGATCCTGCCTCTTATAATGACTGTTGCAGTCACTGCTCTTGAGGTTCTTGTGGCGTTTCTTCAAGCCTATGTTTTTACTATTCTAACCTGTATGTACCTTGCTGATGCGGTGCATCCCGGACATTGATGAAACTGGTGGGCTTCCACCGCTTTTAAATGCGATTTTGCTTCAAAGGAGAATGATATGGAATTAGCACTCGCAGCAAAATATATAGGCGCTGGTCTCGCCTGCTTTGGTATGGCAGGTACAGCTCTCGGCCTAGGTAACATTTTTGGTAGCTATCTTTCGGGTGCTCTTCGCAATCCGTCTGCTGCCGATGGTCAGTTTGCACGTTTGGTTTTCGGCTTTGCTGTTACAGAAGCTCTGGGCATTTTCTCGTTGCTCGTTGCTATTCTGCTTCTCTTCGCTGTCTGATAAGTAAATGCCTTTGGCTATTGCATTTGGCGAGGCAGGCGTAAAGCCTGCCACACGCTCTTCCGCTAGGGCCAAAAGCAAAAAGAAAAACCTTAAGCTGCCGCAAGGCTGTTACCATTTGTTTTTCAAAAGCATTGGAGCTTGTGAGAGGGTAAAACGGGATGTTTCTATCTAGCGCACTTGCGCAAACTGTCGAAACGCCAGTAGAACATGCGGGCGAAGCTGCACAACATGCAGGGCGTGTTTTTCCGCCTTTTGATTTTTCATACTACGAATCGCATATATTCTGGCTCATTATTTGTTTTGGCCTGTTTTATATATTCATATCCAGGGTCATTGTTCCGCGTATCGGTGGTACAATTGAAATCCGACGGGATAGAATTGCTTCCGACCATGATAAAGCGGAACGTATGAACATGGAGCGCGAAAGCGCCATTGCTTCCTATGAACGTGAGCTTTCTGAAGCGCGCTCTCGTGCTATTGCAATTGCACAAAGCTCCGCCGATGAAATTCGCAACAAGGTTGATGAAGAACGCAAAAAGTCGGAAGCCGAGCTTGATAAAAAGCTGGCCGAATCCGAAGAGAGAATTAAAAAAATCCGAAACAACGCTATGGGTAATGTTAACAAGATTGCCGAGACGACAGCAGCAGAGATTGTTGAAGAACTGATCGGGAAAAAGGTCAGTGCTTCGGATGCAACGGCAGCAGTCAAGGCAGTAAGCGGTTTGGAGTAAAAAGTCATGATGACAGATACATTCTGGGCGCTGATAGGATTACTGCTTTTTATTGCCGTTCTTGTCTATTACAAAGTGCCGGCACTTCTTAATAGTTTTCTGGACAAACGTGCCGAACTCATTCGCAGCGAACTTGACGAGGCACGTCGTACGCGTGAAGAAGCTCAGGAACTTCTGGCTGTTTATCAGGCCAAACGCGAACAGGCTGAAAAAGAAGCAAAAGAGATTATAGCGGCTGCAAAACGTGAAGCAGAACTGCTTGCAAAAGATGCTCACCAGAAAATGGCTGATTATGTTGCCCGCCGTAACAAAATGGCAGAACAAAAAATAGCCCATGCGGAATCGGAAGCAATCGATGCAGTTAAGGCGTCAGTCGTTGATATTGCTGTCGCTGCGGCAAAAGAAATGCTGGTCAAGGAAATTGACGATAAAAAATCGGCAAGTCTTATTAAGGACTCGCTTGCTGATGTCAAAGCCCACCTTAATTAAAATTCCGTCTTGAATAACAGGGCGAAAGATCATGGAAAACCACGCTTTAAGCGTGGTTTTTTTTATGCCTTTCAATAACAAAGTTTTTCAGGCTTGAAAAAATAGTTCGAACATTATTCGTTTTAAGATGGCAGTCGTGCAAAGCGCATTTTCCGCGTTAATCCATTTTCTTGTTGAGCCCTTTCGCGTTTTCGACACGCACACTGGAACGGGTGCTTGATGCTGACAATAAAGCGCAAAGTTAAGCGTTGATCGTAAAGCGCCAAGCCTAATGCTGGCGATAAAGTCCAAAGTTTAATGCTGATGGTAAGGCGTCAAGTTTAATGCTCTCGATAAAGCGCAAAGTTAAATGCCAGCGATAAAGTGTGACGTTTAATGAAGCCGATAAAGCACGAAGTTTTGTGCCGTCGCTGAGGCGTGAAGTTAATGCAGCCAGTAGCCGCGGAATACGGAAACGGGAATGGCAAGATAATTTGTGCCATAGAGCCGGAACGGGAAGCTGGAAAGTTATTGAACTCTTTGTTTCGGGCCTCGTACGGCCTATGCAACTCATTTTTCGGCACTTGACTACCCGTTAAATCTCTTTCGAATTGCATGTGAAAGCTCCGGTTTGGAAACTTCAAGCTAAGCCTGCTTGGAGAATTAAACGGAAAGGACAAATGGTAGAACGGACACGCAAAATGGGGACAAGGAACTCTATTTGACGTGATCCTATCATTTTCAAGTCGGGGGGTAAGGAATTCCGCAATTGTGTTTGATAGTTGGTAGAATGACATCTCGCCGGATTGTTATATCTCTATTTTTTCCAAGACTTCCGGAAAATTGCATGGTGGCTACGAACAATTAAATATTTTTCTTTGCCTCATGGACAAACTGTAGAAAGCAAAGCTAAAATATCTTCTGGTTAGAGCTTATATATAGTAAAATACTTTTTAAAAGCGCGAAGCTTTTATGACGTTGGTTGTGAAAATTGGAGCGTTTAGAGGGATATAAAATGTTTAAAGCTGGCAATATTGTTCGGTTAAAATCCGGCGGTCCTAAAATGACTGTCGATAAAGTCAATAATAGCAAAATTTCTTGCGTTTGGTTCAAGGATGAACATTTGAAGACGGCAATTTTCCGCAAAGACACGCTTGAACTTGTGGACGAGGGAGAGAAGCGCAAATCTTCAAAGAATAAAAGCAAGATCAAAATTGAAGAAAATGGCAGGGCTATGGCCACATTCAAGGCCGCAAAAAAAGCCGATAAGAAGTCTGTCTAGATTTATTCCGAGAAAAGTATCCGGTTTGTCGAAAAACCGGTTTAATTTTTGCAAAACCGCTTTGAAACCTCTTTTGATTGAAACAATCGGAACGTTTCGAAGCGGTATTTTTATACACCCGTTTCTTGTGTCGTTTAACATCATTTTACGTGGGGGTATCGGGCGCAATTCAAGTCCCTGTAGCCCGTCCATTACTTTTGACCGGACGAGCTTTTCACCAATCAATAGCGTTCCGACTTCGAATAGTGTTCCTATCTCAATATGAAATCGATCGGTTCAACAGGTTTTGGAAGAGGAAGCCCTAAAGCTGCGCAAACGTCACGCTCGATAATTGTTGCCATGGCATAAATTGGAAGGACATTATCGATATTGCTGAACGGTCTTTCCAATTCGTCGCTCAGGGCGTCAAGGCCAAATAGCGTATAAGCAACAAGGAGGCTTGCAACAGGTGTCCACCAACCGAGTATATCGGTAAAACCGAACGGAATGAGAAAACAATATATATAAGCCGTGCGATGGAGAAGAAGCGTGTATGCGAAGGGTACGCGCGTATTATTCAATCTCTCGCATGAGGTCTGGTTTTCATTAAGCTCGGTCAAGCTTTTATCAAACATCTGATATTGGATATCGCTCAGAGCTTTTTGGCTATGCAAAGTTGCAAGGCACTTCGAAATCTCGTTCAAAATGAATGAAGGCTTATTATGACTTTCCTGATAGGCTCTTATGAATTTTTCCGGATAGTTTGAAATTAATGAGGGGAGAGAAGACGTACCCTTTAAATGGTCAACAAGACTGTGGGAAAATGCAGAAGTGAGTTCTAGCAGTGTTTTCCGTTCGGTTTCATGTTCGGTCAAAATGGCGGTTTGGCGAATGAGATCGCGGGAGCCGGAAATAATTTTTCCCCAAACCTTTCGCCCTTCCCACCACCGGTCATAACAGGCGTTATTGCGGAAGCCCAGAAAGGTTGACAGCGCAATGCCAAGCATCATGAACGCTGTCCCGTTATTATAGGTCGGTATGACACGGGGATAAAAATGGTGGGCTAATACCAAAGCTGTTGAAAGAATTAGAATTGCGACAAGTTGTGGTGCAATGGCCGGAAGAATAGAGCCATGCAATACGAAAAAAAGCCGCAAAAAACCCGGCCGCTTACGGATAATCATTTCATTCTCCGCTGCCGGTAAAACAACACCCAATCGCCGGCAACACTTGAATTTTATAATATTCTTTATGGCCGTTTAAGGGCAATAAAAAACGAGACCGCCCGACAGATCCATTTTTGAAAACAATTCAAATTGGACCTTTATCAGGCGGAGTCCCTTGTAAATTCAACCGGCAAGTTTGGAAAAATCTGCCACTCTTCCGGTCACGGTTGTGATGCGCTGCAAGAGTGACAAGCGGTTTGCTCTCACTGCATCATTATTGTCATTGACGAGTACTTTTTCAAAAAATGCATCAACAGGTTGACGCAGTCCCGCAAGCACGAGCAAAGCTCCCGAAAAATCATTGGAAGAAATGTGGGATTTCACCTTGTTTTCGGCATCAACGATAGCCTTGAAAAGTGATTTTTCTTCTTCTTCAATGAAGAGCTCGGGATCGACATTGTCGGCAATCCGGGTTTTTTTCTTGATTTCGGCTTCCAGAATATTGAAGGCACGTTTGAAACCGGCAATCAGATTATTCCCGTCATCGGTATTAATGAAGGAAATCAAAGCCTCGACACGACGGGCAACCTGCAAGAGATCATCGTCATCATTTTGCATGACCGCATCGATAGCATCGTGGCGCGCACCTTCGTCTTTGAGATAAACTTTGAGGCGCTCATGGAAGAAAGACAGAAGATCGGCAAGTACCGGTTCGGTTTTTGCAGCCACTTCCTTCTCGAGCTTCTTTTCCTCCATTGAAAGTGCATTATCGACATCTTCTGCAGCGTCGGTTTCTTTTGCATTTTCATGACGCAAACCATCTTCATAGAGGCTTAGTGCGCGTTCTATCGTGTGGCGTGAAATAAGACCGATTGCCTGTTTGAAAATCGGCATAAGATGGATTGTCCAATCACGTGCAAGGAGCAGGCGGATGACACCGAGACATGCCCGCCGGAGGGCAAAAGGATCTTTCGAACCGGTCGGCTTTTCGTCGATAAGCCAGAATCCTACCAGCGTATCAATCTTGTCGGCAAGTGCAACGGCAATCGAAACGGGTGCACGCGGAACGCTGTCTGTTGGTCCTTGTGGCTTATAATGTTCTTCGATAGCTGCAGCGACGCTTTCGTCTTCGCCTTGAAGAAGAGCATATTTATGCCCCATAACGCCCTGGAGTTCGGGAAATTCGCCAACGGCTTCGGTTTGCAAATCGGCTTTCGCAAGGAGTGCAGCGCGTTTGGCAAGTTCGACATCGGCACCAACCAGCGGGGCAATGATTGAAGAAAGAGCAGTAATGCGCTCTACCCTTGCCCCTTGTGTTCCGAGTTTTGCGTGAAAGGTTACGTTCAAATGGTCAAGGCGCGCCATACGTTGGTCGAGCGGCTTCTTCAAATCAAGGCCAAGTTTTTCAGCAGACAGAGAAAGCTCGGAAAGATCAGGCAGATTGTGCTGGTCGGTATGCCAGAAATACAAGGCATCCGACAAACGCGCCCGCACGACTTTGGCATTGCCACGTGCTATTTCGTTGCCACCATCCGGAGCAACAATATTGGATACCAATATGAAGTGGTTGGACAGTTTTTGCTCTTCCCCCTGTTTGCGGGTGACAAAGCATTTTTGATTGATGCGGATGGTGAGCCGGATGATTTCGGCAGGAATTTGCAAAAAGCTTTCCTCGAATTCGCCCATAAGGACGACCGGCCATTCAACAAGGTTTGAAACTTCTTCGGCCAGTCCCTCATCCTCAACCAGATCAAGCCCCTTGGCAAAACACAGATTGCGTGCATCGGCAAGGATGATTTCTTTGCGGCGATCGCCATCCAGAATGACTTTCTCGTTTTCGAGCTTCGTCACATAATCTTCAAAACGACGAACTTCGATCGGCTTGCCATCGCTCAAGAAGCGGTGGCCATAGGTTATGTTGTTGCTCTTAAGTCCTGCTACCTCGAAAGGAACGACTTCTGTTGCATCATTTTCAGGACCGAAAACGCACAGAATGTTTTTCAAGGGACGGACCCAGCGCAAGGCATCCTGTCTTGTCGATTGCTTGCCCCAGCGCATGGATTTCGGCCAAGGAAAACTGCGAATGATATCGGGCATGATATCGGCAATAATTTCTTCGGCACTGCGCCCTTTTTTGGTAATTCGGGCGATATAGAAATCCCCTTTCTTGGGGTCGGTTTTAACTTCTGCTTCGCTTATATCGCTCAGTCCGGCCGAGCGTAAAAAGCCGTTTATGGCTTGCTCGGGAGCTTTCACGCTCGGGCCTTTGCGTTCTTCATGAACATCCTTCGAGCGGGCACTCAAACCTCTTATATCAAGTGTCAAGCGCCGCGGTGTCCAATATTCGCGCGCTGCTTCGTAGACAAGACCATTGTCGACAAGTCCGTTAGTAACGAGTTTTTTCAGGTCGCCTGCGGCTTTCCGCTGCATACGGGCGGGGATTTCTTCACTAAAAAGTTCCAGAAGAAGGTCGGGCATCAGGCTTCTCCTTTGTAATTTGCGCCACCGGCGTCGGTTAACAGAAAAGCTTCGCCACAACGGCGTGCGAGATCACGCACCCGCAAAATATAGCTTTGTCTTTCGGTAACCGATATGACACCGCGCGCTTGTAAAAGATTGAAGACGTGACTGGCTTTGATACATTGGTCATAAGCAGGCATGACACAAAGGTGAAGCCCGCCTTTTTCTTGAGGCTTTCCTGCTTCCAGAATAGCCGCGCATTCTCGTTCTGCATCAATGAAATGGCGGTGCAAAAGTTCGGTATCGGCAAATTCGAAATTGAAACGCGAATATTCCTGCTCGGCTTGCAGGAATATATCTCCATAGCTTATTTTATCTTCGCCTTCACGTCCGTTGAAATTCAAATCATAAACATTGTCAACGCCTTGGATATACATGGCAAGCCGTTCCAGACCATAGGTGAGCTCTCCCGAAACGGGTGAACATTCAATGCCGCAAATTTGCTGAAAGTACGTAAATTGCGATACTTCCATACCATCGCACCAGCATTCCCAGCCAAGCCCCCATGCCCCCAAGGTCGGGCTTTCCCAGTCATCTTCAACAAACCGTACATCATGAAGATTTGTATCAAGTCCGATAGCCCGCAACGACCCGAGATAAAGATCCTGTAAATCATCCGGTGAAGGTTTGAGCAAAACCTGGAATTGATAATAATGTTGTAAACGGTTCGGATTTTCACCATAGCGACCATCGGTCGGACGGCGCGAAGGTTGTACATAGGCGGCTTTCCATGGACGAGGTCCCAGTGACCGCAAGGTTGTCGCCGGATGAAAAGTACCAGCTCCCACTTCCATGTCATATGGCTGCAAAACAGCGCAACCATATTGCGCCCAATAATTCTGCAACGTCAGGATAAGACCCTGAAAGGAGCGTTTCGGATCAAGATATTCGGGCAGGCTCACGATATTACCCTTTTGAGATTGATAAAAACATATCCGGAAAGGGAAATTCCGGCATGAAAAAATGTCTATTCTTTCACGCCCCTATGGTCAAGAGACGAGACAAATCAAAACAGTTATATAGCGACAGCTTTGCTCGGTTAATTTTGTTTGCTATCGGTTTTTTCTGCAGATTTTTCCAATGCAGGTGTTTTTAGACCGGATTTCAGCTTTTCCTGAATTTTTGTCAATTCTTCCGGTTCGGGCTTTCCGGCAATTGCATGATTCCACTGGAATGTGGCTTCAAGTTTGCGTCCGACCATCCAATAAGCGTCACCAAGGTGATCATTGATGGTTGCGTCTTCGGGGCGTAATTTGACCGCGTTTTCCAATGTTTTGACGGCCTCGTCATAGCGACCGAGTTTATAATAGGCCCATCCGAGAGAGTCGACGATATAACCATCTTGTGCCCGCAGTTCGGCTGCTTTCTTGACCATATTCAAAGCTTCATCAAGCTTTTCATTGCGATCGATTAATGAATAGCCAAGATAGTTCAAAACCTGCGGCTGGTTAGGATAGAGTTCCAGCGCTTTTCGAAAGTCCGGTTCGGCTTTGTCCCATTCTTTCAAACGCTCTTCCGCCATGCCGCGTTGATAGAGCATCAACCAGTTTTCTTGTTCAAGATGGGGAATGCGTGCAAGTGCACGATCCATCACGGCAGCGGCTTTGTCATAAGCTTTGTCTTGCATATAGACGCCGGTCATTGCCATTGAAATGCGTTGGTCTTCCGGAAAATCTTTTTCAAGTGCCGAAAGGTGACGAATGGCTTCCTCGCTCTTTCCCGTGTCAGCCAGAATAAGCGCAAGTCTCAACTCCGCATCCCGATAATAAGGTGATTTAACCGGTATCTCCTGATAAATGTCGATCGCGCGGTTGTTTTCTTCCAATTTGGAGGAAATATCGGCAAGCTGGAAAAGCGTTGCGTCATTGTGGGGACGGAGTGCTTCAGACAATTGAAGAAAAATACGTGCAAACGCCTCGGCACCACCACGGTTAATGGCTGTGCCGAGATCATAAAGCACTTCGCTCGCACCTTCTTGCGGCGTTTTGACCACCATATCAAGAGAACTTCCGTCTTCGATCCGTTGGCGGATGTTTTTCAATGCATCGCGTCCGGTAAGCATTTTCTCGCCGTCGCGTAAGGTGGTGAGTGCTTCGTCGCGTTTATCGTTGCGCAATTGAAATGATGCATAAGAAATAATGATGCGCTCATAGGTGTCAGGTGCGGCAGCACCCCCCTGGCGGTCGTTTAACGCCTGCTTGTAATAACGCTCTGCCTCATCTTTATGGCCGGCAAGATCATTCATCAGCGCCATATGATAACTCAAGAACAAATCATACCAAACCGGCCCGAGAAGATTTTTGACTTCTTGAATGGCGCCTTTTGTATTTCCTCGTCCGAATGTTGCCCATGCTCCCATCAATCCGGACGAAAGTTTATCCATGTCAGAGGGATCGGAAAATTCGAGCTCGCTTTTCGCGCCAATGTAATTTTTTCTGATAAAGGCATCACTTGCAAGCGTAAGCCTGACATAGCGTTCCACATCGGCATTGCCTTTGAGCCGTTTTGCCTGTTTGACAGCGTCCTTGAACTCTCCTGCAGACAAAAGGGTTAAAAGCATATCCTGCTGCATGGAGACGTTATCCGGTTCAAAACCGAGTGCCTGTTTGAAATAGGAAATAGCAAGATCGACATTATTGTCGCTCGCTGCGATGCGACCTGCCAAATAAGCTCCGGCAAATGATCCCGCTTTGACAGGCTCTTCTTTTTTTGCAAAAGCGGAGGCTGTCATCAAAATTGTGCCGGCGGTCAAAAGTGCAATCAGGCGAGTCATTTTCGCGGCTTGCATAGAAAAGATCCTTTTTCCAACATAAAACAGGTTGGCAACCTTTATAGGATATATCCAGCCAATTTGTTTAAAAATTCCATCAATTCCCTGTCATTTTTATAAGAATTTATAAGAACGCTGTTTGACGGGAATTTAATTCACCCGGGAAATACAAAACTCGATCACTTCGCACAATGCTGCTTTTTCCTTGCCGGGTTTAAGCCCGTCAAGAGCCTTCAATGCCTCATTGCCATGATGGCGCGCTGCTTTGATTGTATCTTCAAGACTATGATGTTGCTTCATGAGTTTCAGCGCATGGGCTAGCGCATCATCGTCATTTTTTCCCTCTTCGAGAGATTGTTTCCAGAAGTTTTTTTCTTCATCGTCCCCACGACTATAGGAAAGAATAACCGGCATGGTAATTTTGCCTTCGCGGAAATCATCTCCGGTATTTTTACCCAAATTTTTGGAATTGCCACCATAATCAAGTGCGTCATCAACAAGCTGAAAAGCAAGTCCGAGCGAGGTTCCGTAATGTCTCAAAGCCTGACGTTCTTTTTCTCCATATCCCGCAATGATAGGGCCGACTTCTGCTGCTGCAGAAAAAAGCGCGGCCGTTTTGGCATTGATAACTTTCAAGTATTCGTCTTCTGTTGTGGTCAAATGCTTTGCAGCAGCAAGCTGCATAACTTCACCTTCGGCAATAATTGCCGCAGCATTGGCGAGCACCGACAAAGCATCCATCGAATTGACTTCAACCATCATTTTGAATGCTTGTCCAAGCAAAAAGTCACCAACGAGGACACTTGCCTCATTGCCCCAGATCATTCTGGCGGTCGATTTTCCCCGACGCATATCGCTGTCATCGACAACATCGTCATGAAGAAGAGTTGCTGTGTGCATAAATTCAACCGCTGTTGCCAACTTGATATGCCCTGATCCCTGATAACCGAACAAGCGTGCAGAAGCGAGGGTCAACATCGGTCTCAATCTTTTGCCACCGGAAGAAATGAGATGGTTCGAAACTTCAGGAATCATTTCCACATCGGAACCGGCCATAGCAATGATAAGTTCATTTACTTTTTGCATATCATCTTTTGTAATATCAATAAGCGGCTTAATAGATGCCTGATATTCGGCTTTTTGACCTGTTTTGTTCTCAGCGACCAATGCCCATTCTCCTGGAAATTTCCTGATTTTTTGTCTGCACCTTAATGAAGCAATTCTTTCAACTCAAGCACGATATTATTTAAGATAGAGCGTTTCAAAAAAAAATTCAGGAAAAAATACCATTTTCTTCTTCGTCCGACTGCCCTTCATAGAGAAAATATGCAAGATAGTTTCATGATTGAATTGTTTGCCACAAACGACATTGTTCTTATTTCATTTGTCGAAAGCCTTATGAAATCGGAGGGGATCGTTTATTTTGTAACCGACCAGAATACCAGCGTTGCAGAAGGGTCTCTCGGAGCTATCAGGCGGCGATTTCTGGTTGGCGAAGAATATGCTGAAGAAGCAAAGCAAATTATGGTAGATGCAGGCTTGGCCCATGAACTATCACAAAGACAATAAATCGGATATGTCCGCCTTGAACGAAACAATTGATGTCTTCCATCGTGGCGGATTTTATCTGGTTCAGCCCAAAAGTGGCGGGCATCGTTCAGGCATGGATGCAATGTTGCTGGGCGGTCTTGTGCCAACCGATTTCAAGGGAAAAATTGTTGATCTCGGCGCTGGTGCCGGTGCGGCAGGCTTTGCTGTTGCCTCCCGGTGTAAAAATGTCGAGGTCACTCTCGTTGAACGCGCTGCGGAAATGGTCGATTTTGCCAGAAAAAGTATTGCACTTCCAGAAAACGCAGCAATTGCACCACGGATCAATATTGTCTTGGCCGATGTAACTTTAAGGGGCAAGCAAAGACAAGAGGCGGGGCTTTCTGACAATGCTTTCGATTTTGCCATCATGAATCCGCCTTTCAATTCACCTTTTGATCGTAAAACACCCGACAATTTGAAAGCCGAAGCGCATGTTATGGCTGATCATATGTTTGAAGACTGGATTCGCACTGCTGCGGCAATCATAAGACCTTCGGGTTATTTGGGGTTAATTGCGCGGCCACAATCTTTGGCGGAAATTCTGAAGGCGTTTGAAGGACGTTTCGGCGATGTTCTGGTATTTCCGGTTCATTCGCGAAAAAACAGCGCGGCAATTCGCATTCTCGTTCACGCCAAGAGAGCAAGCAAAGCACCGCTTTCTCTGATGCCCGCACTTTACATTCATGAGGATGATCTTCATGCTTTTTCGCCGCTCGTCGATGCAATCAATAATGGTAAAATGAGTATTTGGCAGAGTATTTGAGCGGGATTTTAACAAAATATTGCTTTTTGCCATTTACATCTTAAATGACAATGGTGCATTTTTTGAGCCATTAAAGCAGATTTTTGTCAGGAGTTTAAACTTTGTCAGGCTTTTTTAAACGTTTTATTCCACGCCGGTTCCGTTCCAATGCTGTCGAGATTCCGGTTGTGCGGTTGCAAGGGATGATTATGGAAGCGTCTTCCCCTTTGCGTCAAACTTTATCACTGAGTTCGTGTGCAAACGCTCTGGAAAAAGCATTTTCCGACAAAGAAGCTCCGGCTGTGGCTATTGCCATTAATTCTCCAGGCGGTTCTCCTGTTCAATCGCGCCTGATTTACCGTCGCATTCGTGACCTTGCGGAAGAAAAACATAAACGCGTTCTCGTCTTTGTCGAAGATGTTGCTGCTTCGGGTGGCTATATGATTGCTTGTGCCGGCGACGAAATTTTTGCAGATCCGTCTTCGGTTGTTGGCTCGATCGGTGTGGTTTCCGCATCATTCGGTTTTCCGGAATTGCTCAAAAAAATCGGTGTTGAACGCCGTGTTTATACAGCTGGCAAAAACAAAGTTTCGCTTGACCCGTTCCAGCCCGAAAAAAAGTCCGACATTGATCACTTGAAAGCTCTGCAACTTGAAATTCATGAAACCTTCATCAATCTCGTAAAAGAAAGTCGGGGTTCCAAACTCGTCGATGACCCCAATCTGTTTACCGGCATGTTCTGGACGGGCAAAAAGGGTAAGGAGCTCGGCCTTGTTGATGAACTTTCCGATTTGCGTTCTCTTATCAAACAACGCTATGGTCACGATGCCAAAATGCGTCTTGTTTCAGCTTCAAGAAGCTTGTTAGGACGCAAAACTCCGGCAATTTCGGCGGGGTTGGTCTCTTCGGCTGTCGACGGGCTTATCCAGTCGGCAGAAGAGAGGGCTTTGTGGCAGCGCTATGGACTTTAAAACGACAAATTCTTAAAGGAAGATATAACAATAGTCGTTTCAAGACTTGATTTGCGCTCATTAATTATCAAATAATGAAATGGGAGCTAAAGGTGAAAATGTTGAGATTAGTTATTTATGGTCTGATTTGTGCAGCCGCACTTTATGCCTATCGTGCTTTCAAGCGCGAATCGCAACGCGTCGCTTTGCGTGTAAAACATGCCGAAGATGAACGCCGCACAGGTGCTAATGGTACATTGGTGAAAGATCCCGAAACGGGTGAATATTACGTTGAACGGGATTAAACGTGCCTTCCAAGGTTGCAAAATCCGCAACAATTGTAACACCGATTAAAATCAATCTGGCGCTCCACATAGTGGGGGAGCGCAGCGATGGTTATCACCTTCTTGATAGTCTGGTCTGTTTCAGCTTTGAAGGTGATGTTCTCTCTTATAAGCCTGCCAAAACAAATAGCTTTTTCATTGTTGGACCTCGATCTGTCGCGCTTTCCGCAGATGCGGACAATCTGGTTTCAAGAGCGCGTGACCTTTTTGTTAAAAAATTTCCTTCAAAGTCCGAACCTTGTCAGCTCATCCTTGAAAAAAATCTACCTGTGGCGTCCGGTATCGGCGGTGGTTCCGGCGATGCTGCCGGTGTCTTTGCTCTCTTAAAACAGCAATGGCAAATTGAAGCGTCCGATCAAGAGCTTTTTGAACTCGGTTTGACATTGGGTGCCGATGTGCCGATGTGCCTATCGGCCTTTTTAAACCGTAGGTCGCTTCGTGTTTTAGGTATCGGCGAAAAACTTCAGCCGGTTGATTGTTGTAAAATTCCGATGGTGCTTGTCAATCACGGGCAATCCATCTCGACACCGGAAATATTTAAACTTTTGGGTAACAGGAAAAGCGCAGCACTTGATATTGATGTTGCAAACTTGTCCAATCTTCATTTACTTGTGAATGAGCTCAAAAAAACACATAACGATCTTTATGAATGTGCACGCTCGCTTGCACCAGCACTTGATGATGTGCTGGAAATACTTGACCAGAATGGCGCACTTCTCTCACGCATGTCAGGATCAGGTGCAACGTGTTTTGGCATTTACGAAAATATCAAGAAAGCGGAAGATGCGGCAAGCAAGATAAAATCACAAAAACCGGACTGGTTTGTAAAAGCAGTCGAGACAACGGGTAAAATAGACGAATAATCAGGAATGAAAATCATGAGTCATATTGATGAAAAAGCCAAGATGGAATCGCTCAATATTGCGGTTTTGTCAGTATCGGATACACGTAATTCTAGCGATGACCGGTCAGGAGATGTTCTGGAAGAACGTATCAAAACGGCAGGTCATAATTTGGCTAAACGCGCTATTGTTCGCGATGAAATTCCTGAAATTCGCAAGAAAATTGTTGATTGGGCAGCCGATCCCGATGTTGAAATTATTATCACAACGGGCGGCACCGGTTTTACCGGACGCGATGTTACACCGGAAGCAATAGAACCGTTGTTTGACAAGCGGATGGACGGATTTTCAGCTATGTTTCATAAAGTTTCCTATGAGACAATCGGCATGGTGACGATACAATCACGCGCAACTGCAGGACTTATCAATGGAACATTCGTCTTCTGCCTGCCCGGTTCAACAGGAGCCTGCAAGGATGCATGGGATAATATATTGAAAGGCGAGCTTGATAGCCGCCAGCGCCCGCATAATCTGGTTATGCTCATGCCACGCTTGACAGAACGTTAAAATAATTCCTTAAATCCAGTCAATCTTTTGCGTTGGTGGAATTGAAAATCTGAATTCCTATTTTTTATGTGAAGTAAATAGAAGAATTTTTGCAATTCTTCTATTTACATATGCAGCCGCAAAAAAATATATTTAAAACTATACGTTTAAAAATATGATAAAGAAGTTATTTTTATATTTCTTTAGACAGGAAACTTTGTTCTAACCGGGAATTTTTTGGTTGGAAATAAACCTCAAATGAGGTAACGCAAAGTTCGTATTTGGTGAACTATACCGTGGGACTTGGCAATGATTGAAAAAATGTCCAACATCATTACGAACAAAAAGTTTTTAGTACTCTATTTTTTATTGGTGCCGATTGTCATTTTTTTGTGTGGTTTGGGAAAAACACGTGCTCCTCATGACATATATGCGTTTTCGTTTTCGTCACAGTCTCCGGCAGTTTACCTAGGTTCATTTTTTAACCACAGCAAATCGAACGAACTGAGATTTGGCGATGGAACATATGATCAGTTTAGTGGAGCTATGATAGTTAAAAGGCAAAACGATCAGCTCCGCCCTTTGTTGTCATATCAACTTGATAAGACAAAATTGTTCCAAATGTTTTTTTTACACCCGGATGATCAAATTTGTTTTGATAGTGCCTGTAAAACTATCACTGCTGATGAAACATTGGGTGTTGTCTCGGACGGTGAGGATGTTTCAGTATCGAGCAGAGTTGCAAGAATAGAGGCTTCAGAGATTCCGAATTTTGAACCATTCTATGTTCATTCGGTGCTGCCTACAGATGTAGTTCTGGCAGATGCTTCAACGGGTGAAGCACGGCAAATATCGTTATTCAATAATAAGAGGGTTGGTGTTGATTTTTATAAAAACACTTCAAATTATATATTTTCAAACCAGATAATGCTTCTTTTTTCTTCGATAATATCATCGTTATTTATTTATGGATTGATATTAATTTTATTAAAAGAATATCGTAATATAAATGTTTTTGATATATTGATATTTGTTCTAGTTTCTTTAGAATATTTAATTTTATTTCCAGGTATATTTTCAGGTGACATCGTTTTTTTTGATATACCCTCTGGGAGATTTTCTACACATTTTTCTTCTATTTACATGATATATAATTACATAGCGTTTATGTTTTGTTTGAAATTAATTCAGCTCCCTGTAGTTATTTGGACTGCTTTGACGTTTATAATTTTAGCACATGCGATTAAACACAAAATAATTCGGGACATATTTTATTCCTTAATAATTTTTGTAATCTTATTATGTCCAATATATTACGCTATGACATTTGTTTCTCAAAGATATTTTGTTCCACAAATTATAACGATATTATCTATATATTTCTTTTTTAAATCTATTTTTGTTGATGTGAAAAATAAACTAAATATAATAATTTCTATTTTTCTCATTACGATCGTAGTTTTACTGAGAAAAGAATATATAATCATTCCGATTTTCTATTTTGTTGTTTTGTTTTTTTATAGGAAGTTTATTATATCTAATACAAAACAGTTTTATTTTCTTGGAGCGTTTTTCGTTTTTGTTGGCATTGTACTGGTTAACCACGTCGTTCCATCGCTTTTTCATGTAAATGTTTCGTATAGCAATCGTAGGTTGGAGATGGTATCTCTTGTGGATATGGTCAGACCATATGTACCTTGTTCTGGCAGTGCGGCGGAACGCAAACCGACTAAATCTTCTGTTTTGCTGGTTGAAGCCATTGACCTTGCAGGTAGTACTAAAGCTTATTGCGATAGTCCAACGAGTGAGTCCTATTTTTGGGGACCAGCTAATAATTCAATGATTGACGAATCCGATCAACGAAAAGAAGCAAAGAAACTTAAAAAAGGACTTATTCGTTCGTTCTTTGAACAACCTATGCCTTCTTTTATGAGATTCAAAGATCGTGCGATTGCTATCTTGAACAATAAAGTTTGGCATGTAACTGATAATTACAGTGAACGTGATCTGGAAAATGTATGGTTTTATAAGGGGACTGCGGATAGTTTTAATCTTGTTTTAGATAAGCCGACGTTAAGGCCTATGGAGCAGTTCGTAATTAAAATGGCGCACATGCTTAATCCGGATATCAATTATTGGAACTGGTCGTCTGCCTTCCTACTGTTGTTTGTGTATCCGGTTCTTTTTTATCGGTTGAGAGCTGTGTTTATCCTTAACTGCTCAATTATACTATTAGCGTGTGGTTCTATTTTTCTGTCTCCAACAGTTAATTGGGCATATATTGTTATGGTTCCGGTTTGGGTCTTTTTTGCTATTCCATTAGCTCTTATGGAAAAAGATTGGTTGAAGTCGCTTAAAGAAAAGAGAGAATCTATTGTTGCATAGACTTAATTCTTTCAATCGGTCATTTTTGAGATTTGCCTTTATCTCCGGATGCGGGTGGCTTATTGACTTTTGTCTTATGTTGGCGATGGTCTTTTTATTCAGCCTTAATGTTGGCACGGCAAATTTCATATCGTCTTTTGTCGCCGTGACTTTTGTCTGGTTTGTTGCTCTAAGAATGGTTTTTACAAAAAAATACAAAGGAAATAGCTTTTTTTTGGCTATGTATTGGGGGGGGCAATTTGTATCAATTCTGTTTTATTCGTATTTAATATCGCAGTTCGTAAATAACGCTTATTTTATTGAGTTGTCGAGGTTTCTTCACATCGAGTGGCAGGCGCTAGCAAAAGTCATTATCACGCCTTTTAATCTCATAACGAATTTTCTTTTTATGTTTTATCTCACCCGTTTTATGGAAAAGAAAGGTCTGATAATTGGAAAATAAGCCACGCATTCTCGTGTTCATTCCCGCTTATCGTTGTGCTCCTCAAATAGGACGGGTGCTTTCGCAATTCGATGATGAAGTTCAAAAATGGGTGGATACGGTGATGGTCGTTGATAACCGGTCGCCTGATGATACACAGGACAAAGCTATTTTCTCAGGGCGCGACCAACTGGATCATTGTCGATTCATTGTATGGGAAAATGCCGATAATTACGGACTTGGCGGGTCTCACAAAGTGGCGTTCCAATATGCGATTCAACATGGTTATGACTATCTTGTCGTTTTGCATGGTGACGATCAGGCAGATATCAAAGATTTGCTACCATTTCTGAAGCAGGGAATGCATTTGGAAAATGATTGTCTTCTGGGAGCTCGCTTTATGACGGATAGCAAGCTTGAAGGCTATTCGGCATTTCGCACATTCGGTAATCGTGTTTATAATTGGCTGTTTTCAGTGGTAGCATTCCATCGGATTTACGACTTGGGTTCCGGTCTCAATGTTTACCGGTTGGATAAATTTAAGGAATTCTATTATAAAAAATTTCCGGATGATTTGACTTTTAACTATGTAATGTTACTTGGCAGTTATAACAAAGGGCAGAAAGTACGATTTTTCCCGATTACGTGGCGTGAAAGCGATCAGGTTTCCAATGTCCGCTTGTTTCGTCAAGCTTTCAAGGTTCTTCAGTTGTTGGGAAAATATTTTTTTATGCGTGCGCGTTTTTTAAACTCCGACATGAGAACGGTTAAACATGCATCATACACAGGAAAAATTGTATTCACCACGCAAAAAGATGAAGACAGTCAATGAGGTACATTTTATCTTTTATAGTCTGTCTTTCGGGATTGGCTGCATTGATCTGGCTTTGGTATTTAAGTCCAATGATCCGGCAGACGATCAGCCAGCCGGACATTTTTAAACCGCTTCTCATTATTTTTCTTTATTTGTTGAGCCATGTATTGCGCATGGTTCGACTTGCTAACCTTACTTTAGACCAACGTCGAAAAATACCTGAACTGTTGTTGGCTCATATCATCGCATCTTTTCCGGCAGCCGTTATTCCTCTAAAATTAGGGGAGCTTTTTCGAATTGGAGCTTTTTACATCGTATTCGACGGACAACAAAAAGCACTTGCTATCTGGCTTATAGAAAGAATCGGCGATGTTTTGACGTTGATTTTATTTATTTCGCTGTTAGGGGCCGTCGGCGTTGAAATACCGCAAACTGTGCGTAACGTATTTATCGTGTTTTCGGCAGTCTCCATTTTAGCACTCCTTGGATTATACTCTTTGTCTCATACTTTTGTTTTTCTTAACCGATATCTGGTGCTTACAAGTTCTTCAGATCGGGGATTACGTCTGTTGAAATTGAGCTACGTTTTTAAACAGTTCGAGCTAACGATACGCGATTGCTTGAAAGGCCGGGTCGCCGCATTTTGTTTATCGTCTGCACTCATCTGGATCTTTGAGATATTGGCTTATTCCTGTTTTATGTCACAAGTATCCGATCGTGATATGCTGTCAGACAGTTCATTCGCTTTCGGACTTTTTGGAAGCCTTAGCAATCAGGTTCATGGTGCCGGACAAGGGTTCGGCTTTTTCCAATCTTTCTCATTGGCATGTCTTACATTATGCGGCACTATCATCTTTTTAGTTTTTAATTTTTTGAAGCTTGGAAAGCAACCGCGATGACTGCAATGAAGAGTGATTTGGTGATTATTATCGACGATCGCGAATGGGTGCCCGAAGTTTTAAGAAGTATCGTCGGCCATAGGCGCTTTGGAGATATTACACTACGTCGCCGCAAATTATATCAAACACTGGTCGACAGTTTGCCCAATTCCATGCGGGATAATGTTTTTCATTTAACCCAAAACGATGACTGCAAAGCATTGCATGATTTGTTTTCTGCCTCGAAAACGCGTATTTCAGCTTTCATCATTTCGACCAGAGCTGCTTTTCCGGATAGTAGCGAACTTGAAAAACTTGTATTGCGGTTGCCTTATGCTTATGAAAATTTTACTGACAAGCGTTTTCAGCCGCTTTTGGCCTATTTCTATGACATGCATGATCTCATAGAAATGTGGGATATGTTTTCATGTTCGCCAATTACTCAATGGGAAAAATTCTGGAACGATGAAGCCCAACTGGAAGTCAACCGTCCAATAGATCTGGCAAAAATTAGCGATTTTTTACAATATTCATCGGGCTCGACAGAAACCCGTCATTTCAACAGTGTGAAAATTGATTCACTGTACTATACAAAGTCTTCTCACGATCGAAATAAAATGAAGGCTGAATATTGTTTTTATCATTTGGCATCCGAAAGGATGAAGCCATGGTTTGTCGAGACATTTGATTTTAAAGAAGATAACGATCAAAGTTCTTACCGGATGATGCGTTATTATTTTGCTGATGCAGCGCTTCAATGGATTCACAATGCATTTACAGAAGAAACCTTTTTGCCCTTTATTCAACGGATAATGGCTTTTCTATCCGATCGTCCGCAAAAAGCCATTGATCGTGATGAGATGTTACAGACAACGCACGAGTTGTATGTCGACAAAGTCGAAAAAAGAATAAAACAATTTTTAGATAATAGTTTGGGGCAAAAGATCAATTTGCAATTGTCTGCATCTGATGCAGGATTCGAGATCAAACATTTACAGTCCCGCTATCTTGATATTTATAGAAGCGTAGAGAAAAAATTATTCTTGGATCACCTCTCTTTTGGACATGGGGATCCATGTTTTTCCAATATCCTGTATGACCAGACTCACCATTTTCTGAAGTTTATTGATCCGAAAGGGGCTGTACGAGAGGAACAATTGTGGACGCATCCTTTCTATGACCTTTGCAAGATCTCACACAGTGTTCTTGGAAATTATGATTTCATAAATAATGACCTGTTCCAGGTATCGTTTGACGATAAAAATCGTTTGCGTCTTGATTTAAAGTGTCCTGATAATCAGAAATTGAAAAATATCTTTATAGAAGAAATAAAAAAACAAAAATTGGATATCAAGCTCATCCGTTTGTGTGAAGCTTCACTTTTTCTCTCGATGTTACCACTCCATTTGGATCATCCGAATAAAGTCATGGCATTTATTTTAACGGCAAAAAAAATACTTGATGAGGTTCAAGGTGAACAGTGATACTCCTCTTATTGACGGCACATTGATTGTTGACGTTGACGGTACGCTTTGTGCATTAAAGACGCCTGAACAATCCTATTCTGATGTCACGCCGAATTTGCCACTCATTGAAAAGCTTCGTCATTATCAGTCCAAGGGGTACAAAATCCTCCTTTTCACCTCTAGAAATATGAAGACCTACAAAGGAAATTTGGCAGAGATTAACAAATATACCGCTCCTATTCTTCTCGAATGGCTTGATAAATGGAGCGTTCCTTATGATGAAATTCTATTCGGTAAGCCATGGCCGCGCAAAAACGGTTTTTACATTGATGATCGCGCAATAAGACCAGATGAATTCTTGAAATTGAGCGAAGAAGAAATTCATGCGCTACTGAGGGAGAAATAATTTGTCACGTACCATAGTTATTACAATGGCGGGCTTGGGAAGTCGTTTTCGTAAAGCAGGGTATGGAGTTCCAAAGTATGAGATTGAGGCTCACGGAAGATTACTCTTCGATTGGTCGTTATTATCGCTCAAAAACTTTTATAGCGGCAGTAGGGTTGTCTATGTGTGCCTTAAAGAAAATAACGCGTCCGGTTTCTTGACGAGAAAAAGTGAGGCGCTCGGGCTTAACGACATTCGCATTGTTGAAATTGATAAGTTGACAGACGGGCAGGCAACGAGCGCGATATTATCTTCTGAACATTGGTTACCAAATTCCGAGTTACTGATTTACAATATTGATACCTATGTCGAACCCGATGTCCTAAGCCCTCAATCGATTAGAAAAAATTCTGACGGATGGGTACCATGTTTCCGTGCAAATGGGGACCATTGGAGCTTCCTTTTGCCGGACCAACAAGGATGGGCAGAAAAACTTATAGAGAAGAAACGCATATCTGATTACGCGACTATCGGGCTTTATTGGTTTAAGTCGGGCGAAGATTATATAGCTGCATATAACCGGTATTTTTCTCATGCCGATAATCTTGTTCAAGGTGAACGGTATATTGCACCACTCTATAACACTCTTATTGAAAACGGGATGAAAGTGTCCTTTTCAGATATTCCAATTAACAAAGTTCATGCTCTTGGAACTCCTGATGAATTGAATGCATTTTTAGCCGATTTTAAGCCGGAATGGGATCCTGCATATAGCTTAAAAAATAACGATGAAGAACTCCGAATTGACCACAAGGCGACGAAATAATGTATTCGGGGGAGCATCCGAAGCACACTATTTACGGCTATCAAAGTGACTTTCTTTTTCGGATGCAAAGCCTTTCAAGAAAAATGATTCTTCTTGCAAAACTAAAAAAATTAAAGGGGAAATAGAAACCAGAATTGCGATGGTTGAATTTGCAAAAACAGTAAGTTAGCCAACACTTATTGCATTGCTCTATATCATGAAATGGTGGAAGCAAGCGCCACCTTGCTGATGTAACAGGTTAATTTCCTGATTGATGTGCAAAGACTCCATGTGAAAAGGAGCTTTCGACATCGTCTCATGGAAAAGTTCGTAAGCTAGACAGTTTGGTGGCTGAACATCTCTCCCGAAAGTTGTTCAGCGTCATCAATGAGCGACCGGTTTAATGCATGAAACAGGATGAGTCTGAGGGCTTTGTAAATTTTAAATAATGAAAAATTCATTTGTCATGCTTCATCAAAATCGTTTCAAACTATTTGAATTATCTTATCTCCCGTGGACAAGATTCCCCAAAATAGCATGATAAAATTTCATGTGGTTGATAAGACACGTCAATCCGATCGAAATCTCATTAAAAGCAGTGAGGTGGTCTTACGCATTTGAAGGGAGATCCGGTAATTTTAAACTTCGGCTGTAGGCGAGCAGCTTAGCTTCAGGAATAACCATATTTTCTGTTTAAGAAACAATATGTTCCAGTTTTAAAAATCGATTTCCAGTTCCGTTATAGAAACGCGCCTCTGTTGTCTGTTGTGTTTTTTCGGTGAATTCGTAGAGAATAACGTTGCTTCAAAAAATTACAGTCGCGGTCTGAAATTATTGGCTGGAATCCAAAATCTGTATAGGCAAGGTGACAGGATTAAGCTTTCGCAAATATTTTTGTAATGGCTTTTGATTATCATAAATCGATGAAATCTGGTTTTTGGTAATAAGAAGCCCGCCTTCAAGCTGGCGATTTAACCCCAAAAATTGGCGTAATTTTGTAAACTTTTTCGTTCCAATTACTCGAAATTGGGCTGGTCTTGTCTCCTTCTCGACATAACGGCTTAAAATTTCCCGCCATTGGTCGAGTAAACGTGCACCTGGTGCCAGAAAAAGCAACCATTTGCTTTTGGCAGCCATAATCGCCCCGCCTAGTGTGCTTTTGGGGAGATAGCGACAGCCGGTATCATTGGCAACAGTCTGCAAGACATTGCTGTGATTTTCAGACCAAAGAATGACCTCGCTAACAAGACCGAACACGCTCCCCGATACAAGCATTGCTAGTGTATCGGCAAGAGGATCAATATCTTCATTCGCGTGAATAATTACGCTAACCATAGTGTTTCAATTAAAGCATTATTCTTGCAAAAGCACGAAAATTTATGTTCTTGTTTTGTTCCGATCAACATGATAAATCGGAAGAATGGGAAAAGCAGTGATCAATCAACATCTGGTAAATGTCATGGCAAAGGCCGACCATTTGGCTTTCAACGCGATGTCGGCCGATGGTGGCAGACTGTTGATTGATCAATCCTTGCTTCGTACAGAGGCTCAAAAAACAAGGGGAAGGGGAGCGGCGCTCAATCCCGCCGGAAGGTTCGAGAAACAGTCAGGTGAACGGTTTTATGACGGTTGGGATCTGGATGAACAGCTTTCTCCGCTTCAAACATCTGTAGAAACCGAAAAAGCCCGTACAATTATTACCCACAATGATTCGCCCGATATTTTCTTCGATCGGTCAATCAATCCTTATCGCGGATGCGAACATGGTTGTATTTATTGTTTTGCGCGCCCGACCCATTCTTATATGGGGCTCTCGGCAGGGATTGATTTTGAAACAAAATTATTTGCCAAACCCGATGCGGCAAAACTTCTGGAACGGGAATTATCAAAACCCGGTTATAAGGTTCGGCCAATTGCTATCGGAACCAATACGGACCCTTATCAGTCAATCGAGAAAAAATGGCAGATTATGCGGCAAATTCTCGATGTATTGGATAAATGCAACCATCCGGTTTGTATCACAACAAAATCGGCCCTTATTGTAAGGGATTGCGATATTCTTGAAAGAATGACTCAGCGAAAGCTTGTCCGTGTGGCTTTATCCATCACAACATTGGATAGAAGACTTGCCCGCCTCATGGAACCACGTGCTGCAACACCCGAGCGACGTTTATGGGCAATCAAGGAATTGACGAAAAGGGGCGTGCCCGTAAGCGTTATGATGGCGCCGGTTATCCCCGGATTGAATGACCACGAAATAGAAAATGTTTTGACGAGAGCGAAAGAGTCCGGTGCGATTGACGCTGGTTATGTCATGCTCAGACTACCTTATGAAGTTGCTCCGCTCTTTAAAGATTGGCTATTGCGCGAATATCCCGACCGTTACAGGCGGGTTATGCAGCTTCTGCGTGATATGCGCGGTGGCAAGGATTATGATGCGGATTGGAAAACACGTATGTCCGGCGAGGGGCCGTTTGCCAAACTCGTTGCCGACCGTTTTCGTCTGGCACGACAAAGACTGGGGTTGCATGAACGCCACCAAAAGCTCGAGAGCGGGCTTTTCAGACCACCGTTGAAAGTAGCAAAACAGTTGTCATTTCTTTTTGACGACAAAATTTGATGAACATTTTTTTCTGAACGTTTAAGAATTGCCGGACTTGCGCAAAAACTCTTGTAATGCGATTAGATTGTCCATGTCTCACAAAAACAATGATTTGCCGCTATTTCACGATATTCCTTCAATCCCCGATTATTCGATCGAGGAACGTCTTATTGCAAAAGGCTATCAGAATATAGCCGGAGTGGACGAGGTCGGGCGGGGACCTCTGGCCGGTCCTGTGGTGACGGCTGCGGTCATTCTTGACCGGAATAATATACCCGACGGCTTAAATGATTCCAAAAAGCTTTCGGCAAAGAAACGCGAAGCACTTTATGACGGGATTTTGCGTTCGGCATTGGCAGTATCTATTTGCAGCCTGTCGGCAATTGAAATTGATCGCACAGATATCAGAAAAGCAGCACTCGAAGCCATGAGACGATCGGTATGTTGCCTTTCTGTCAAAGCAGATTATGTACTGGTTGACGGGCGCGATATTCCCCCGAAACTTGTTTATCCCGCTCAGGCACTGGTAAAAGGTGACGGGCGCTCCCAATCTATTGCGGCAGCGTCTATTATCGCGAAAGTAACGCGTGACCGGCTAATGGAAAAAGTGGGAGAAGTTTATCCTGCTTACGGTTTTGAAAAACATGCCGGATATGCAACAGCATTCCACCGCGCAGCAATAGAACATGAAGGGCCGGTCAAAAGATTGCATCGCTTCAGTTTTGCCCCGATCAAGGGTGCGTTCTAGAGGATTGATATGATGATTATTCTTGCCTCGTCAAAAGACGCTGTTTCAATGGCTGTTTCCTATCTTGATAAAGGGGAGCTCGTGGCTTTGCCGACCGAGACTGTCTACGGGCTTGCGGCCGATGCTACAAATGGAAAAGCGGTTGCCAATATATTCAAAACCAAAGGACGCCCCCAATTCAACCCGCTTATTGCGCATGTCAGCGGTATGGATATGGCGGGCGATATTGTCGAGATTGACGAGATTTCGAAAAAGCTGATGGACGCTTTCTGGCCGGGGCCTTTAACATTCGTTTTACCGCTTAAAAATAAAACTTCGATAGATCCGCTTACCAGTGCAGGTTTGAAGACTTTGGCAGTTCGCAATCCTGTCGGTATCTTCGCAACAATAGTAAAAGAACTTGGTCGGCCGGTTGCAGCACCGAGCGCAAATATTTCCGGCCGTTTGAGCAGCACAACTGCACAGGATGTTGCTGATATGTTTGGTGAAACAGTGCCGCTTATCATTGATGGTGGTCCGACACGTGTCGGTGTTGAATCCACCATTATCAAGGTAGTGGGTGACCATATTTATCTGCTTCGTCCGGGTGGGCTTGCGCCCGAGAAAATTGAAAAACGAATAGGGATCAAGCTTGAAAGGGTAGACCAGCGAGCGGCCATTGAAGCGCCGGGCATGTTGAAATCCCATTATGCACCCAATGCATTTGTGAGACTTGATGCCAAGGACGTGAAAAACGGAGAAGCACTTTTAGCCTTTGGAAAACAACAAACCATAAATGCCGGAAATGCTGTGGCAACGCTCAATTTGAGCGAAAGAGGCAATCTTGAGGAGGCAGCCGCAAATCTGTTCCATTATTTAAAGGAACTTGATAGAAAAGATGTTAAATGTATAGCTGTCGAGCCGATACCCTTTACCGGCTTGGGCGAGGCTATCAATGACCGGCTTCAACGCGCGGCAGCACCAAGGAAATAGAAATGATAGACAAAAAGCTGATTGAACGTTTTATAGAAATTGTCGGTGTCAATCACGCTTTGGTAGATCAGGATGTGATTTCATCCTATCTTGTCGAACAACGCGGTCTTTATCATGGGCGCACCCCGCTTGTATTGCGCCCGTCCTCTCCAAAAGAAGTTTCGGAAATTATGAAACTTGCAAGCGCAACCGGAACGCCCATAGTTCCACAAGGGGGAAATACCGGTCTTGTCGGGGCGCAACAACCAGATGAAAGTGCTAACGAGATTATTGTTTCTATGGAGCGGTTGAACAGGATCCGCTCGATTGATGTCGAAGGTAATCTGGCATTGGTCGAAGCCGGAGTGGTTCTCCATACATTACAGGAAAAAGTTGACGAGAGGGGCCGCTTTTTTCCTTTATCACTTGGCTCGGAAGGCTCTTGCCAGATTGGCGGAAATCTTTCCTCCAATGCCGGTGGCACGGGTGTTCTTGCCTATGGCAATACGCGCGAACTTTGTCTGGGGCTTGAAGTTGTTCTGCCGGATGGCCGCATTCTCGACGATTTGCGCTATGTCAAAAAAGATAATAGCGGCTATGATTTGAAAGACCTGTTTATCGGCGCTGAAGGAACGCTTGGTATTATCACCGCTGCCGTTATGAAGCTTTTTCCGAAACCGCAAGGAAAAGCGGTTGCCTATGCGGGCATGAAAAGTCCGGAAAAAGCGTTAGAGCTTCTGCTTCTTGCCCAGAAAAAAGCCGGTTCCATGCTTACCGGTTTTGAACTTATGGCAAAGGTTGGGATGGAAATGTCTTTGCGCTACGTCAAAGGCGCTCATGCTCCGCTCGAGCATGAAAGTGAATGGTATGTGCTTCTTGATCTTTCTTCTTCCCATAGTGACGGTGAAGCGGGAAATAAGATGGAAGATATTCTGGCAGATGCACTTCAACAGGGAATTATAGAAGATGCATCCATTGCCCAATCAGTAGGCCAGCAGAAGGAATTTTGGCGGCTTCGCGAAGATATGTCACCGGCCCAGAAATTGGAGGGCGGTTCGATCAAACATGATATTTCGGTTCCGATTGCCTCAATTCCCGATTTTATCAGCGAGGCGGCAAAAATTATTGAAGCGATCTCGTCCGGTGCCCGCATTGTCTGCTTTGGTCATATGGGCGATGGTAACCTGCATTATAATGTCTCGCAGCCGGTTGGTGCGGACAAGCAAGCCTATCTTTCCCTTTGGGGGGAAATGAATCATCGTATCCATACATTGGTTATGAGTTATAATGGTTCATTCTCGGCCGAACATGGCATAGGACAATTAAAGCGCAAGGAGCTCGTTGCCTTCAAATCTCCGGTAGCACTTTCTCTCATGCGCTCGATCAAACAGCTATTTGACCCTAAAAACATTATGAATCCGGGAAAAATGCTATAAGTTTTGGTGAATAATAACTTAAAGTGCTGTTTGTAATTCGATAACCAAAAAACAAACCAATAATTTTTTAACCTAACCTTTTAACAAACCGATTAACAAACCCCGCTATGGTGGTTCCCGATTGAATTGACGAGGATATTGGGGACGAATTCTATGGCCACTCAATGGGCTAATCGCGCAAAAGCAGGACTTGAACTCAGGCTGGACCCCTGCCATCTGCCACAATATGTTTCTTTCGACGTGCAAGGCAAAACTGTTGTCTGCTCGTTGAACGAACGTGGTGCGGCGTTAAAAATCGAAAATGGAAGCAGTACTTCACGTGTGTCGCGTCTGGTACTTGCCCATCAATTCAGAGGCGTTGCAGCGCGCGCTGTCATAACCTCTTCAGGGCAAAAAGCGGTTTCACTTGAACTCTTGCATCGAAATCATGAAGCCTGCGTACCACTTCTGGTTTCGCGTGATCTGGATGATGTGCTCCTCGACTGGCGCCTTTGGGCAGATATTTATGATCTTCCAATGTTGCTCGTTAATGATGATGGAACGGTTATCCCTGTCAAGGATCGGTCGCCACTCGAGCATTTTTTCGGTAAAAAGCCGCATGAGAACAAGCGGAAAAACTTTCTATTGAGATGCCGCGGTTACTCCTTGGGAATAAGACTGGTTATCAACAATCAGGTCATGCTCGGATAAGACCATTTTGCAAAATTGTTTCCGGAAAGGGGGGTGCTTCTTGCGGTTAAGAGGCATTGTTGGAGCAAGAGCGGGGAGCGATCGCCTTTTTGCTTTGCTTGAACCATTTACGAGAAGCCCGGAAGTCCTTATAAAAAACCTTGCTTGATCAAAAAGCTCTTTTTCGGCAAGCTTATTCACAGAAACCGGTTATAGCTCATAATAGTCGGTTGGCTGTTCCAATAAAAAATACGCGAAATTTTTCCTGAATAAATTTTCCCTAACAAAATTTTTTTTGCCATTTGACAATTGACCGGTGTTAAGCTTACCAGCAAGATATGTCCGGAGGATTGAATGACGCGGCAGATTGTTTTTATACTTGATAAGCATGATGCGATCGAGGCACTCAAAGCCTATTATCGCGACCATGCGCTATCGAGACAGACATTGATCCGGCTCCTCCTGCTGTGGATTGTCGCTGTGGCTTTGATGTCGGCTGTTCTTGTGATGATTGACGGAGCCGACTGGTATCAGAATTGGGGTCATTCGCTTTATCGTATTTCAGCCATTTATGCTGCGATTATCATTGCTATCTGGGCATTGAACTATTTTGTTCTTATCCCACACCATGTCCAACAATTGGTGAAAAATGACAAGCAGATCGGGCTTGAACAAACATGGGTATGGGATGACCACGCAGTAGCAATAAAGAGCTCCTATATCCGCGGGACATACCCGTTCCGTTTATTTTCCGGCTGGCGGGAATATCCCACTTTTATTGCCCTTTATATATCGCCGAAGAAATTCAACGTATTGCCGAAAGCTCCCATAAATGACGAGCAATTGGAAGATCTGCGCACTATTTTTAAACGCGAAATAGCGGCTGAAGAAAAATAGATTTTCGTGTTTTTGTAAAAATTTCAAAGACCAACTGACAGATAGTCTAAAATGACAGGAACCGACGCTTTAAGAACAGCATGTTCTGATGATCATCGGCAAAAGCTCGCTCTTAAGAAAACCGATTATAAAATCTGAAAAGTACAAAAGTCCGAAAAATTCGTTTTAAAATCTCACCGGTATCGGACAAATCCGCACTCTCGAATTTCTTGATGCTTTTTGAAAAAACGCTTCTCTCTCTGTTTATAAAACGGACGTCCGTTTCGCTTTGAATTCCGTAGAGGTTATGATTATCCCACAAAGCTATAGCGCACAAAACTTGGCTATCGGTTTTGATGCGATGCATTCGATTTTTCGAATGTGGTATCAAGACGACCGAACAAATCGCTACCTACAAGGAGCGCTATTTGATTTATCGCGTCCCGAGTGCTGAAATTTCAGTTTGCTTTAGATTCTTCCCGTTCAATGGCACGCCAGCCGATATCATGGCGATAAAATCCTTCGGGCCAATCGATCAATTTTATTGCCTGATAGGCTTTCTGTTGCGCCTCTTTTACTGTTTTGCCGGTTGCTGTAACATTCAAAACCCTGCCGCCATTGGCGATGATTTTTCCGTCTTTCAAAGCGGTACCGGCGTGAAAAACTTTGACGTCAGGCAGTTTATCCGCTTTTTCTATGCCGGAAATAATGCTTCCTCGTGTCGGCGCTTCAGGATAACCTTTCGCTGCCATAACCACAGTCAAAGCTTTGTCAGTGCTCCAGTCAAGTTTGACATTTTCGAGTTTACCTTTTGCAACAGAATAGAGGACGGGCAGAAGATCACTTTTTAGCCGCATCAGCAAAACCTGACATTCAGGGTCACCGAAGCGGACATTGAATTCGATCAGTTCAGGGCCTTTTTTTGTAATCATCAAGCCCACAAACAGAACGCCGCTGAATGGGCAACCAAGATCGGCCATGCCACGAATGGTCGGCTTTACGATTTCATTCATAACGCGCTTTGTCATATCGTCGGTCATGACAGGCGCCGGTGAATAGGCTCCCATGCCACCGGTATTGGCTCCCTTATCGCCATCACCAACACGTTTATGATCTTGTGCAGAGCCAAAAGGAATGGCTGTTTTTCCGTCACAAAGGCAAAAGAAACTCGCCTCTTCACCATCAAGAAATTCTTCCACAACAATTTCAATTCCGGCTTTTCCGAAGGTCCCGTCAAAGCAGGCATCAACAGCGCGAAATGCTTCCCCGATTGTGGTTGCAACAGTGACACCTTTACCGGCAGCCAAACCATCGGCTTTAATGACAATCGGCGCGCCTTTCTTTTCAATGTAGTTTTTGGCTTTTTCAGCATTATCAAAGCGCTGGTAGTCACCGGTCGGAATATTGTATTTGGCGCACAAGTCTTTGGTAAAACCTTTGGAGCCTTCAAGCCGTGCGGCGAGTTTATTTGGCCCGACAACAAGAAGTCCGGCATCGCGAAGGGCATCTGCAAGGCCGTCAACGAGCGGAGCTTCCGGTCCGACGATAACGAGCTCCACAGTATTTTTCTTGCAAAATTCGACGACAGCCTTATGGTTTTTTACATCAAGTTCGATATTATCGGCCAATTCGAGTGTTCCGGGATTTCCGGGTGCACAAAAGAGCTTGCCAAGAAGGGGAGAGGACGAAATTTTATATGCCAATGCATGTTCGCGTCCGCCTGAACCGATGAGAAGAACGTTCATTGCTTGCTCCTGCTGAAGAAGATGTTAAAACCCTTACTCTTGTCATAGAAACGAAATGCTTTAGCTTCAAGGTAAAAGGTGTGCTGTTATAAATGGTAAACAACAAAAATATTGCTTGCGAAAGCTTGAGCACTGACGAAAAACTTCAACAACGAGGTGTGAGAGGACGTGTCTTTGATGCGCCGTCAGGGCACTGGGTCTATCGTTTGTTGCCGCGTTCTCTATGGCCATACGCCCAGTTGTCACGTTGGGACAGACCAATCGGTTGGAAACTTCTTATGTGGCCGTGTTTCTGGTCGTTAATTCTGGCTATGGATGCAAAAGGCTTTGATTCTCACTCGCACCCATATCCGGTTGCCTTGGCGATATGGTACCTTTTTCTTTTCTTTATCGGTGCGGTCGCCATGCGGGGCGCAGGGTGCACATGGAATGATCTTGTTGACCAGAAAATCGACAATAAAGTGGAACGCACACGTTCAAGGCCTTTGCCATCGGGGCAGGTCAGCCGTCTACAGGCGAAAATCTTTATGGGGCTGCAATGTCTCGTCGGGCTTATCGTACTGGTGCAATTCAATCTGTTCAGCATTATTTTAGGTGTTTCATCGCTTGTTATTGTTGCAATCTACCCGTTTATGAAACGTGTGACATACTGGCCGCAATTTTTTTTAGGTCTTGCCTTCAATTGGGGGGCTCTGATGGGATGGGCCACGATTTACGGTCGTCTTGATTATGCACCTTTGAGCCTTTATTTCGGCTCGGTTTTATGGACGATAGGCTATGACACGATCTATGCCCATCAAGATAAAGAAGATGATGCGATTGTCGGTGTACGCTCGACTGCAAGACTTTTTGGTGAAAAAACCAAAGCCGCACTTATCGTTCTTTATGGCGGATTTATTTTACTGAGCCTTGCTGCATTTCTTTTGGCCGGTGTGCCGACATTGGCCTATCTTGGCCTTTTACTTGCGGCTATTCACATGTTTTACCAAATTATCACAATCGATATCGATAATAATAGCGAGTGCCTGAGACTGTTCAAATCTAATTCGACAGTCGGCTGTTTAATCTTCCTTGGCCTCGTTCTTGGAGCAGCAGTACGTTATTTCTAAGAACAAACATTGCCGATAAGTGAAGCAGAGCTTCTTAAAAGCCGGATTTAAACCGTTCGGCTTGCCGAAAAGTTTTGCCGATTAAAGAGAATGCTCAAGGGTATAAACGGTGTTTTTCCCACGATTTTGCATCAGGCGAAGGACGGGAAAAAACCACGCGGTCATGAAGCCTGAAAGGTCTGTCGTGCCAGAATTCGATTGAAAGCGGTTTGATTCTGAAGCCGGACCAGTAAGGTGGACGGGGTATATTGCCGATGGCGTATTTTGCCGTGTATTCGGCAACAGCCTTTTCCAATGCAAAGCGGCTTTCGAGGGGGCGTGATTGTTTTGATGCCCAAGCACCGATGCGGCTGCCACGTGCACGTGATTGATAATAGGCATCAGCTTCTTCGTCACTTACCTTTTCAACCAGTCCGCGCACTCTGACTTGTCTGCGCAACGATTTCCAGTGAAAACATAATGCGGCCTTCATAGAAGAAAGGATTTCCCGTCCCTTATTGCTTTCATAATTTGTATAGAAGACAAATCCGTCTGCACCAAAAGCTTTCAAAAGGACCATACGCACATCTGGAAGGCCCGTCGGGTCTACTGTAGCAACTGCCATAGCATTCGGGTCGTTAATTTCGCTTTTTGTTGCATCTTCCATCCAAATTTTAAAAAGTGCAAAAGGTTCATTTGCCTCGACAAAGTCACCACTTGTTAACGTTTCATCTGTCATAATGCACCCGAGTTATGTGTTTTCTGTATAATAGCGTGTTGTCAAACTACCTGGCCGACGCGGAAAAAAGTGGACTATGGAAGCTTTTTTTAATTTGATAAGCCGGCTTGGTCGTTTTGTTATTTTTGTCACGATCACTTGGTTATTGCAAGGCTGTATCATATCAGGTGACAAACTTGATAAAATGGGCGCTGCTGCCACGCCTGAAAATTCCGTCGATTATTCGATGACGACCGGCTCGGTGGCCTCACAAACCGCATTGACGAGCGACCCGATTATTCTCTCCGACCAACTTGTTATTCGCGACGAAATCAAGGCAATTGAAAACGTGAACACTTCTCCTAAAGAAGTGAAGTGGGATAATACTATAACGGGAAGCGAGGGAACGATCAGTTCGATTGTCGAAAGTAAAGATAAGGGGCGTAAATGCCGCAAGTTCCAGACGACCCGTTCGGCTTATGACGGAGAAAATCTCTATCACGGTGAAATCTGTGAAATGGCTCCCGATGTCTGGACAATGACCACCTTCGATATGGCTCATTAATGTCCACGTCTGCTTTGTTCAAAAACCACTTAAAAAAACATGAAATGATCTGGTATTTTTGCTCTTTCATAGGCATATAGAGAATGAGGTATTTTTCTGCCCTTCGAGGTGGAACAGATTTTTATAAAGCCGTCTTGGGGGAATGCCCTTTTTTCGGCTGGAAAGAGGATAAATATGCGTGATCCCTATACGGTTCTGGGTGTGGCGCGCACTGCCAAACCGCAAGAGATTAAATCTGCATTCAGAAAACTGGCAAAACAATATCACCCTGATCTTCATAAAGGCGACAAGACCGCTCAGGATAAATTTGCTGAAGTCAATCAGGCCTATGAAATTCTTGGCGATAAAGACAAAAAAGAAAAATTTGATCGTGGCGAGATTGATGCCGAAGGCAAGCCTGTTTTTCAAGGCTTTGCAGGTGGTGGTCAAGGCTTTGGCGGCGGACAAGGTTTTGGTAGCCGTAGTAACCCGTTCGGCAATGGCACCAGCCATTTCGAATTCAGGTCTGGTGGCGGCAAAGGTGGCTTTGATGCTGGCGATATTTTCCGGGATCTTTTCGGCGCAGGAAATGGCGCCAATAGAGGTGGCGGTTTCTCCGGCTTTGGCAGCCGCAGCCGTGCGCAAGCTCCTAGACAAGGAGCTGATATCCATGCAAGACTGGATGTAACTTTAGAGCAGCTCGTCGGAGCCGAGAAAGTCGAAGCCATTTTTCCGAATGGCAAAAAGCTTAAAATCAAACTTCCCGATTATGTCGAGGATGGCCAGACAATCCGGCTGAAAGGGCAAGGTGAAACTGTTCCTTATGGTCAGGCCGGAGATGCATTGGTGACAATTCACATTAAGCCACATCCCCACATCCACCTTGAAGGAAGAGCACTGCATCTTGATTTGCCGGTCTCTCTCAAAGATGCGGTTCTGGGTGCCAAAAAACCGGTTGATACGCTTGACGGCCGCGTTATGTTGACGATACCGGCCTGGTCGAGCTCCGACAAGGTTTTGCGCTTGAAAGGAAGAGGACTACCTCTCAAAACAGGTGGTCGGGATGATCTTTATGTTCATGTCCGCATTATGCTTCCGGAAGGTGGAGATGCCGGACTTGAACAATTTATCAAAATGCAATCTTGAAGATCATAAATCGGGTTGATTGGGTAAGCTATAGGAATAAAAGCGGGAACGAGGATTGTCATGAAGTTCGGTTTTGGTCTCGCTTTTTTTCTGCTGACGGTTTTTTGTTCATCAGCTTTGGCCGAAAATTTCACGAAAGGCGATATTACGGTCGAAAGCCCGTGGGTGCAAAAGTCCGATACGGGAGAAAAACGCGCAGAAGGTTTTGCTCTCATTCATAACGGCGGATTTAATGAAGATCGCTTGCTGTCAATAACCTCAGACATTTCCGATCATGTGGTTATTCACGAAACAATCAAACAATATGGTAAGGTCAAGATGCAAAAGCTCAAGGAACCTCTTACCATTGAACCGAACGGCTATCTTGAATTGAAGCCCGGTGATTATCATTTCATGTTTTTCAACTGTCAGGATGAATTGCGCGATGGCGAGTTCGTTCCCGCTGTTTTGCATTTTGAAAAAAATGGCGACGTCAAAGTCAATTTCGCAATCGAAATTAAAGACGATAAACCTGATAATCCCTGATTGTTGCAGTTCGGCAATTTTTTTGAAGTCATTACATGTTATGGCAATTGCTTAGGACCATATTGATGAATAGTCCGATCCCGATGTTTGGTAATGCCGTTTTGCGGTAATTCTCTTTCTTCCCGCTTCAATTATCATATTTATGAGCAGGAGCCGGTTGACCAATCGGATTATGTTTTTCTGCTCAAATGAACAGAAATGATAAGATCAACATCAGGATATCTCTAAAGGGCGGCTTTTTCCCCAGTGTTCTGAACTGGCCTGCTTGTGTCTTTTTAAAAACGGACACTTGAATTGAACGATTGATGCCGTTTTTCACAAGAAGCACATTCACATTTCTCAAGATCGGTTTTTCTTCAACCAAACTGGATGAACGAATGACCGGATTTCGTTCTTAAAAAACGAAAAACAAAGCGAATTTTAAAGTTTTTCTGCGTTTGCGTTGCATAATTGTTGGTTTTCACGAACAAATTGCACCTATTACTTGAAGAAAAGTGCGAGCTATGTCATAGGGCAAAAAGCGAAAACTGATATCAAGCAATTATGAGGCAATACCAATGGGTGACAGTAACGGTTTGTTGCGTGGCAAGCGCGGTTTAATTCTCGGGCTTGCAAATAATCATTCAATTGCATGGGGTATCGCAAAAGCTGCACACAAAGCGGGTGCCGAGCTTGCTTTTACCTACCAGGGGGAAGCACTGAAAAAACGTGTTGTACCGCTTGCAGAAGAGGTCGGGGGATTTGTTTGTGGCCATTGTGATGTCACAGATGCAGCATCAATTGATGCAGCATTCGATGCGGTAAAACAGAAATGGGGAAAAATCGACTTTCTCGTTCATGCAATCGGCTTTTCCGACAAGGACGAACTGACAGGCCGTTATGTTGATACATCGGAAGCCAATTTCAACATGACGATGAATATTTCTGTTTATTCTCTCACTGCAGTGACCCAGCGGGCGGAAAAATTGATGCCCGATGGCGGTTCGATTTTGACATTGACCTATTATGGCTCGGAAAAAGTCATGCCGAACTATAACGTTATGGGCGTTGCCAAGGCCGCTCTTGAAGCAAGTGTCAAATATCTTGCAGTTGATCTCGGACCTAAAAAAATTCGTGTCAATGCTGTTTCGGCTGGCCCGATCAAAACATTGGCTGCTTCGGGAATCGGTGACTTCCGGTATATTCTCAAATGGAATGAATACAATGCGCCCCTTCGTCGGACGGTTACGATTGATGAAGTTGGCGATTCTGCGCTTTATCTTCTTTCGGATTTGTCCCGTTCGGTAACCGGCGAAGTTCATCACGTTGATGCCGGATATCATGTTATCGGCATGAAAGCAGTCGATGCACCGGATATTTCTGTTGTAAAGGATTGATAAAGTGTCCAAGCGTCCGCTTATTTATTTTTCCCGTCACGGTCAGACGGATTGGAATATTACCAAACGTATACAAGGCCAGATAGATCGCGATATTACCGAATATGGGCGTCAGCAAGCTGCCCGTAATGGCCGTTTGTTAAAAGAGCTGTTGGGCGATGCCAAAGGCTTTGATTTTGTTGCAAGTCCTTTGCGTAGAACACGCGAAACGATGGAAATTATTCGCGGTGAAATGGGGCTCGATATTCGCGGCTATCGCACCGATCCGCAATTAATGGAGATGCATTTCGGCGACTGGCAGGGAACAACCGAGGATGATATTGCCAAAGTCCACCCTGAACTCATTGCTGCGCGTGTTGCCGACAAGTGGAATTTTTTGCCCCCCGGTGAAAAGGCGGAAAGCTATGCCATGCTCGCCAAACGTGTAAAAGACTGGGTTGAAAAGGTTGAAGGCAATACGGTCTGTGTCACCCATGGCGGGTGCCTGCGTTCAATCATGCATATTTACGGCGGGTTGAGCGAAGCGGAAGCCGCCAATTTTATGGTCGATCAGGACCGTATTTTACGTTTTGATGAAAACGGGCTGGAATGGCTTTAAATTACTGTCCGACCTTACGATAAAAAACATATGCACACCAAATTCGTTAAAAGGAATTGGTGTGCAGCCTTAGGATTTGTTTGTAACTGCGTGGGTCTGTGTGTAATTGCAGGGTTTGTCGCGTTTTATTTAATAAAATAGCTGCCGCCGAAGAATGATCATCAACTTTCTTGTGGCTCGATATCGGTAATGTAGCGATTATTCCCTTCAGTGTCATAAAACACGATGACTTTCATGCCTTCACTCAAAACAGAATAATCGAATTCACCCGGTAAACTGTAGGTTTTTCCATTGTCGAGTTCGATTGTATTATTATCCTGATTGATAGCTGTTATCGTTCCTTTGACGTCATCGGCAAAAGCTAAGGCTGGGAAAAGATATGTTGCTAGTATCCCCGCAAAAACCAGTTTTCTCATATTAGCCCTTTCAAAATCGTCAATTGTAAAATTGCCAGTTATTGCAAATTCAAGTCGTTGCAAACTCAAGACTTGGCAAAACCAAATCATTGCAAATCAATGACAGGTGATTGTGTCGAAACCATAGCCATTGGTCAATCAAAAATAGAATATTCAAAATCACATAATGGTTTTCCCGTAAAACGTGCACATTTTTGTCCCGATATGCGGTTCTTTGAATGTAAAAGGTCGGAAATGTGGAAAAAATCCGGTTATTGATCAAAATTGCTTCAATCTTGGTTTTCACTGTTTGACCACGAACCAAAAGCTCAATAGAACAAACAATGGTAAAAAGTTGGGTTGGCGTTTTATGTCATATAATACATTCGGTAAACTCTTCCGCGTTACAACATGGGGCGAAAGCCATGGACCTGCACTGGGCTGCGTTATTGATGGTTGCCCTCCGGGGATAAAATTCTCGGTGGCAGAGGTTCAAGCTTATCTTGATAAACGCAAACCCGGACAATCCCGCTACACGACCCAGCGCCGTGAAGCTGACGAGGTCAAAATATTGTCAGGTGTGCTGCCGTGTGACGACGGAGAAAAATTGATCACAACCGGAACGCCGATTTCCATGATGATCGAGAATACCGATCAGCGGTCGAAAGATTATGGCAATCTTGCCCGCGAATATCGTCCCGGACACGCCGATTATACTTATGATGTCAAATATGGCATTCGCGATTATCGTGGTGGCGGGCGTTCTTCGGCACGCGAGACCGCAGCGCGCGTTGCTGCCGGCGCAATAGCCCGAAAAGTTGTTCCAAATCTTCGTGTGCGTGGAGCAGTGATTGCCATTGGCGCGATTGATATTGACCGTTCCCGTTGGGATTGGAATGAGGTTGATAATAATCCGTTTTTTACTCCCGATAAGATAGCCGCTGAAAAATTCGCAACTTATCTTGATGAAATTCGTAAAAAAGGTTCGTCAATCGGTGCTATAGTGGAAATTGTTGCAGACAATGTACCTGCCGGGCTTGGCGCGCCGATTTACGGGAAACTTGATCAGGATATTGCATCCTTTCTCATGTCGATCAATGCAGTCAAGGCCGTTGAAATCGGTGAAGGATTTAACGCTGCCCGCTTGACAGGGGAAGAAAATGCCGACGAAATGCGGCATGGGGAAAATGGAAGACCGGTTTTTCTAAGCAATCACGCCGGTGGTATTCTGGGAGGTATTTCCAACGGAGAACCGGTCATTGCACGTTTTGCAGTCAAACCGACATCATCAATATTGACACCGCGTCGTTCAGTGGATGTTGATGGCAATAATGTTGATGTGGTGACAAAGGGGCGGCACGATCCTTGTGTTGGAATAAGGGCTGTACCAGTAGGGGAAGCGATGGTGGCTTGTGCCATTGCCGACCATTATCTTAGACATCGCGGCCAGACGGGCCGGATCTGAAAGGACTATTATGACATTCAACCAGAAATCGGTCGTGGACGCTATAAGAGCGTTCGAGCGCGGTGAAATTGTTGCGGTAACAGATGATAATGGCCGTGAAAATGAAGGTGACCTCATTGTTGCAGCCGTTCATTGCACGCCGGAAAAAATGGCATTTATTGTGCGCAATACTTCCGGAATTATTTGTGCACCAATGACCGGCGAGGAAGCAAAGCGGCTCAATCTTGCCCCTATGGTTTCAAATAATGATTCGGCTCATCACACAGCCTTTACTGTAACGGTTGATTTTCTGCATGGTACAACAACAGGTATTTCTGCCGAAGACCGGACATTGACGGTGAGAAATCTCGCAAATCCGAATGCCAGTGGGTCCGATTTCAGCCGTCCCGGACACGTATTTCCACTTATTGCCCGTGAAGGCGGTGTGTTGATGCGTTCCGGTCACACAGAAGCGGCTGTCGATTTGTGCAAGCTTGCAAATCTTCCTCCGGTTGGCGTGATTGGCGAACTGATGAATGATGACGGAACTGTCAAACACGGTCCCGAGGTGAGAAAATTTGCTGAAGAACATAATCTTCATGTCGTGACCGTAGCCGACCTTATAGCCTATCGCCAACGTAAAGAAACGCTCATCGAACATGTTGACGAGATGAAAGTCGATACACTTGTCGGACCGGCTGTTGCCCATAGCTATCAATTGCCGTGGGAGCCGATGCAACATGTTGCTGTTGTTTTTGGCGATATCCGTGACGGCGAAAATATTCCCGTTCGTCTGCAACGGGAAAATGTTGTCGCCGATGTCTTTGGCAAGAAGCACGAGATTGAAGCTGTGTTGCGGCGGATGGCCGAAACGGAAAAGCGCGGTGTTTTTGTCTATCTCAGAGCCGGGTCTGTGGGTGTTGGTTCTGCCGATGAGAATCGCGATCGCGAAATGGCTATGGAAGGGCTTGAGACACACGAACAGGCGGTCGAACGTGAGGAAGAATGGCGCCAGATCGGTCTGGGAGCGCAGATTCTCAAAAGCCTTGGCATTACCTCGGTTATTCTTTATGCCTCGCGCGAGCGCCATTATGTTGGCCTTGAAGGTTTTGGTATCCATATAGAAAAGACAGATATTTTGTGAGGCTCGAATGGCAGAACAGAAAGATAATGCCGATGTTTCTCAAATGAGTTTCGAGAAAGCACTTGGCGCTTTGGAAGAAATTGTTGAAAAACTCGAGCGCGGCGATGTCGCACTTGATGAGACAATTCGTATATATGAGCGTGGCGAAGCTTTGAAAAAGCATTGTGACAAGCTTCTAAAAGAAGCCGAAAACAAAGTTGATAAAATTCGTTTGTCGCGCGAGGGTGAGCCGGAAGGGCTGGAACCGCTTGATGCCGAACAATAAGCGGAATTCAGAATAAAAATTTTACGAGATAGGGGCCGCCGCCCCAAACAAGAGTCCACGCGGCTGCCCCGATAATATTGGCAACCAGAAATTTTGGAAAAGCCATTCCTCCAGAACCGGCAATAAGGCCGTTCAATTGGCGTAGAATTACAATGAAACGGGCTGTGGCAACGAAGAAAAAGCCACGTTTATCAAGCATATTTTGAAACTTTTCGAGCCGTTCCGGTGTGAGTTTCACGTAATGGCCGTAGCGCAATAAAAGTTTTTCGCCGCCGAAATGGCCTATAGCATAACCGGTGCAATCGCCAAGTACACTTCCTGAAAAAGCACAAAGCAGCATGGGCAGCAAATCGAGCTTTCCCGCAGCGGCAAGCAGAGAGCCGGCGATGAGGCCGCTTTCTCCTGGTACAGGAGCACCAAATGACTCGAAATAAAGGATGAAGAAATAGGCAAACGGGCCATATTGCGAAATCCAATGTTGTAAATATTCTTCAACCATTGTCTATCATCTAACTTACGCTAATTTTATAAACACGAATGAAAAGAAACTGCCTGTGGTTTGGTCATATGGCGCATCTTTATTTGTTATCAAGCGCATCATAAAGCTTGAAAATTATGTCTTGTCGACAGTTTTGAGCGGATAGGAGGAGACAATCATCACAATTTGATAGGCGTCAGGTGTTAAATGATTAAAATTTTTGAGTTTTGAGGTGCAAATATCCGTTAAAAGCTGTAAAGCTTTGGCAATCAGGAAAATGTGGAACAGTTGAAAACAACTAAGGAAAATAATTTGTCGCGACCATCAACACCATTGTTGGACAAGATACATCTGCCGGAGGATCTGCGCCGCTTGCCGGAAAGCGCCTTGACAGAAGTCGCTAATGAATTGCGGGCTGAAACAATTGATGCCGTATCGGTAACAGGGGGACATTTGGGCGCGGGGCTCGGCGTGGTAGAACTTACTGTCGCTTTGCATTATGTATTTAATACACCCGAAGACCGCATCATCTGGGATGTCGGTCATCAGGCTTACCCCCATAAAATACTGACGGGCAGGCGTGATCGTATCCGTACTCTTCGTCAGGAAGGGGGATTATCGGGTTTTACCAAACGCAGCGAAAGCATTTATGATCCGTTCGGGGCTGGGCATTCTTCAACGTCCATTTCTGCAGGTCTCGGTATGGCTGTTGCCAGTGAACTTAAGCACGAAAAAAGGCGTAATGTTGTTGCCGTTATCGGTGATGGTGCAATGTCTGCCGGCATGGCCTATGAAGCGATGAACAATGCCGGTTCGCTCGATGCACGGCTCATTGTTATTCTTAACGATAACGATATGTCGATTGCTCCGCCAACCGGCGCTATGAGTGCCTATCTTGCAAGGCTGGTTTCAAGCCCTTCATACCGTAATCTGCGTGAACGCGCCAAAGCTTTGAGTAAAAAGCTTCCCAAATTTTTCTGGGATAAAGCCCGTCGCGGGGAAGAATTTGCTCGTGGTTTTCTAACCGGCGGAACGCTTTTTGAAGAGTTGGGCTTCTACTATGTCGGACCGATCGACGGTCACAATATCGAGCATCTCCTGCCGGTTTTGAAAAATGTCCGCGAACATCCGAACGGTCCGGTCCTTGTTCATGTTGTTACACGCAAAGGCAAGGGCTATGCACCGGCTGAAGCAGCAAGCGACAAATATCACGGCGTTAGCCGTTTCAATGTTGTAACAGGCGAACAAATAAAGGTTCAGAGCAAAGCTCCCTCCTACACCAAAGTATTTGCCGATTCTTTGATTAAAGAAGCAACGCTTGACGACAAGATTGTTGCTGTTACTGCTGCAATGCCTTCCGGAACGGGGCTCGACAAATTTGCCAAAAAGTTTCCGGAACGAATGTTCGATGTTGGCATTGCCGAGCAACATGCGGTCACTTTTGCAGCTGGTATGTCTTGTGAAGGCCTCAAACCTTTCGTGGCAATCTATTCCACATTTCTCCAGCGTGCTTATGACCAGATTGTTCATGATGTTTCCATACAACAATTGCCGGTGAAATTTGCAATCGACCGTGCCGGTTTTGTCGGTGCCGATGGTTCAACCCATGCCGGAAGTTATGACACGGTGTTTTTGTCGGCACTTCCGGGCTTTGTTGTCATGGCACCTTCCGACGAATTGGAATTGATGAATATGGTGCGCACAGCCGCAGCCTATGATCAGGGGCCGATTTCTTTCCGCTATCCACGTGGTGAAGGCGTAGGTCTCAAATTGCCGGAACGCGGCGAATTGATCGAAATTGGTAAGGGACGCATTCTCCGCGAGGGGAATAAAGTGGCATTGTTGGGCTTCGGTACCCGTTTGCAGGAGGCGCTTGCTGCCGCCGATGAATTGGGAGCCGCAGGTCTTTCGACAACTGTTGCAGATGCCCGTTTTGCAAAACCGCTCGACGAAGATCTTGTCCGTCGCCTTGCTCTCGAACACGAGGTTCTTGTTACCATTGAAGAAGGGGCAGCCGGAGGTTTCGGCGCGCAAGTCTTACAATTTCTCGCAAGGGACGGATTACTCGATAAAGGGCTAAAAATTCGCACAATGACATTGCCGGATAAATATCTCTATCATGGCCCACAAGCGAAAGTTCTTGCCGATGTTGGTCTTGATAAAACCGGTATTGTCAATACAGTCTTTGCCGCTCTCGGGCGCGAAGCATTGGTGACACCACAAATTCGGGCCTGAAATGCCGGAACGGCTAAGATTGGACACGCTTCTCGTTGAAAAGAATTTCTTTTCAACACGTTCACGCGCCCGGGATGCAATTGCCCGGGGCACTGTGACAATCAATGGCGTTGTTGTGAAAAAAGCAGGGCAAGCTGTTTTGGAAAACGCCGATATTGGCGTTTTCGACCCTGCTCAACATTATGTATCCCGTGCCGCTTTGAAACTTATTGCGGCACTTTCATATTTTCCGGTTAAAACAGAGGGTGTAACCGCGCTTGATATCGGCGCTTCAACGGGAGGATTTACCGAAGTTTTACTTGAAAAAGGGGCAAGTCACGTCATAGCCATTGATGTCGGTCACGGGCAACTCCACCCTTCACTTATCGGTCATCCGGCAATCACCCTTTATGAGGGGCTGAATGCTCGTGACCTTGAGAAAGCCCACTTGGAAAATCGTCAAGTTCAACTCGTCGTCTCGGATGTGAGTTTTATATCGTTAAAATTGGCTCTGCCACCGGCATTACATCTCGCTGAAAGTGGCGCGCAGGCAGTGCTTCTTGTCAAACCACAATTTGAAATCGGGCGCGACGGTTTAGGGCGGGGCGGCATTGTCAAAGATCCATCCCGTGCAGAAAGTGTGGCTCGCGAGCTATTTAACTGGCTTGACGGCCTTGATAACTGGCGGGCAAAAGGGTTGATTCCTTCCCCGATTGAAGGCGGTGATGGAAATCGCGAATATTTACTTTTCGGAGAAAAAAGCAATGATTGAAGAGGTCGTAATCGACCATATCGGTGTCGCCGGTGATGGTGTTGCAAAGACGAAGCATGGCGCAGTCTATGTCCCGTTTGCGCTTCCTCAAGAAGTTGCCAATATCGCCGCTGAAAATGGTCACGGCACCATCATTGCTTTAAAAAAGCGCTCGCCCGAAAGAGTTGAAGCAAAATGCAGACATTTTGAGGCCTGCGGTGGTTGTGCCTTGCAACATTGGGCCGATCAACCCTACCAAATGTGGAAAAGGTCTCTGGTTGTCGAAGCATTGGAGGGGAGAAAAATAACAACCGATGTGGATCCCGTTATTCCATGTCAGCCGCATACACGCCGCCGTATGATATTAACCGCCCGTGTCACGCCGAAAGGACAAATTGTCGGTTTTAACCGCTACCAATCCCATGAAGTTGTCGCCATCGAGGAATGTCCTGTCTCGCGTCCGGAGCTTGTTGATGCACTTGCGGCAATCAGATCAATTGCTGCTTTATTGGCAAATTACGCGAAGGAAATTAGGATTAATGTGACGCTGGCGGAAAACGGAATTGATGTCGCATTGGAGGGCTGTAAAATCAATGATGAAAAATTGCGTCAGCGGCTTGTAGAAGAGGGCTTGAAACAATCTTTCATACGTTTGACGGCAGATGGCGAGATCATCATAGAGAAAGAAAGACCTGAGCTCCATTTCGGTTCGGCCGCTGTCGAATTGGCTCCGGGCGGTTTTTTGCAAGCGACCAAAGAAGCGGAAGAGTTTATGGCGAGCCTTGTCATGCAAGGCTTGAAGAAAACCAAAAACGCGCTCGATCTTTTTTCCGGTGCGGGCACATTTACATTCCACATGGCCGAAAAAATGAAAGTTCATGCCGTTGAAAATGATGATGACGCTTTGAAAAGCCTTGATCGTGCCTATCGTCAATCCGTCGGGCTGAAGACTGTAACCTATGAAAAGCGGGATTTATTCCGTCGTCCGCTTTTGCCGCGTGAATTGGAAGCTTTTGACGGCCTTGTTTTTGACCCGCCGCGGGCAGGTGCCGAAGAACAGGCGCGGGAAATTGCCAAAACGAATATCCCGCATGTGGTTGCGGTTTCCTGTAATCCGGTCACAATGGCACGCGATTTGTCTATTTTGATTGAGGGCGGCTACACAATTGAAAAGCTCGTGCCGATAGACCAGTTTTTATGGTCACCCCATGTCGAGGCAGTTGCTTTACTTAAAAAGCGCAAGCCCAAACCGGGCTGGCGCCTTTAAAGAATTAAAACAGCTATAATCTCTAGCATGATTTGATCTGCGGTGCAGCTTGCTGATTTTTGTAGAAAACGGGGCGTAAGTAAACACCGGCAGTGTTTCCGAAAAATGCCGCAGCAACCCAGAGCCAGCCATGCAAGCTTCCTGACGCAATGCCTGAAAAATATGCGCCGATATTGCAGCCGAAGCCAACGCGGGCACCATAGCCGAGAAGCAGACCGCCAATAACGGCAGCGCAAGCAGAGCCGATGGGCATGCGGAATTTGAATGCAAAACGGCCAGCGAGACCAGCGGCGAGCATTGCACCGGCAATAATGCCAAAATCCATGACCGAAGTGACATTGGAAAATATGCTCGAGCTCAGGTTTTTGGCATTTCCGGGATTTTGCCAGAACTGCCAGCTTGCGACATCGATACCAAGAGCAGAGCTGATCTTCGCACCCCAGATCGGAAAGGCGCCGGCGATACTCCACGGTTTACCGGAAATGACCAGTGTCAGATAATTGAGGAGTGCCAGAGCAACGCCGCCCCAAACCATCGGCCAAGGGCCACGGAAAAAACGTTGTAAGCCTTTATGAGTTGTCGCCTTTTCCTGTTCAAGCGCGCCGTGACGACGTTTTTCGATGACGACTGTTAGTGCGGCAATAATTGCAAAGAGTACGAGTGAAACAACAATGCCTAATGGTGCGCCGAGGGTTTTAACCAGCGAAACGGGTTGTAATGCCGGCATATTTGCCCAGAATGAAGCATGTGCCGTTGAAATAAAGCCGCCAAGAACAAAAAATGCGAGAACCAGAAGCATACGGGCATTGCCGCCACCGAGAGTAAAAAGTACGCCGGAAGCGCAGCCACCGGCAAGTTGCATTCCCATTCCGAACATAAATGCTCCGATGATAACCGAAAGGCTCAAAGGGGCGAGCGAGCCATTGACGGGATGCCCAAAAACTTCACCAAGGCTTAAAGTCGGGAAAAAGAGCAGGACGGCAATTGCCAGCATCAGCATCTGCACGCGCAAACCGCGCCCACGACCATCAAGGATGAAATTGCGCCAGGCCGATGTAAAGCCGAATGACGCATGGTAAAGCGTTATTCCAAGGGCTGCACCGACGAGAAGCAAAAGCCCTTGCTCAACGCTATAGCTAACCGAAAGCCAAATCGCGGCAAGCACAATGAATAAAGCGCTGATAATTTTTGGAAGTGTAAAATGATGAGACAGCTTTTGAGGCTGACCAGACACGACCGTGTACATGGAAATTCCTTTCAATCATGAAAACCCTCACGGGGCAATTTCATTACTTTGCCTACAAAATTTGCTTCCCATTTTCAACGCAAACTATAGGAAAAACAAGATAATTCCGTCACGGAAACAAATTTCTCCGATTTATTTTTTAACTGGATAAAAGGCTGGTCTTTGCAATTAGATTGGTAGGGCGGCATCTCCAATGTTTTCGGGCAATCATTGCATATGAAAAGAAATTATTTTGAATTGAAATTTGAACAGCAAAAAGAACTATAATTAATAAAAGCAGGAGCCAGTTCGGGAGACTTGGAAAATAAGTATTTCCTTTTGTGTCCGACGCCGGAAGAGGTTGTTCTTGGAAACAACTTTGTTCGTTCGGGATTTCAAGCATAACGATCACGGTGGTTTCAAAAGGTTTAACCGATTTCATCATGATTTAATGTCCCCGCACCGGTCAGCCGACCGGAATGCAGGGTAAATGTTCAGCATTTCAGAAATGCGATAGGTTATGAAACAAGCTTGCATCAAGCCGTTCAAACGGCAGTGCCGCCAATCGTCATTGCATTGATACGCAAATGCGGAAGTCCGACACCGACAGGTACACTTTGGCCATTCTTGCCACAGGTACCGATCCCATTGTCAAGCTTCGGGTCGTTGCCGATCATTGTGATGCGTTTCATGGCTTCCGGACCATTTCCGATAAGCGTAGCTCCTTTGATCGGGGCAACAATTTTGCCATTTCTGACACGATAGGCTTCGGTACATTCGAACACAAATTTTCCGGAAGTAATATCAACCTGTCCGCCACCGAAGGAAACGGCATAGATACCGTCCTTCAAGGAGCCGAGCACTTCTTCTGGTGTGTATTGGCCGCCTAACATCATTGTATTGGTCATTCTGGGCATTGGTGCACAGGCATAGGATTCACGCCGTCCGTTGCCGGTGGGGCGCATTCCCATCAAACGCGCATTAAGCCTGTCTTGCATATAGCCGACAAGCTTTCCGTCTTCGATCAGAACATTGCGTGCGGAAGGTGTTCCTTCGTCATCAACGGTAAGCGACCCACGGCGCCCTGCAATCGAGCCGTCATCAATAACCGTTACACCTTTTGCAGCAACCTGTTGCCCCATGAGACCTGAAAAAGCGGAAGTTTTCTTCCGGTTAAAATCGCCTTCAAGACCGTGGCCGACAGCTTCATGCAACATGACACCTGGCCACCCGCTTGCAAGAACAACGTCGAATGTGCCAGCCGGTGCAGGTTCGGCTTCAAGGTTTATGAGAGCCATACGGAGCGCTTCATCGGCAGCCATTTGCCAATTGTCTTCGGTAATAAAGCGGTCGAAAGCTTCACGACCGCCACAGCCATAAAAGCCGTTTTCAAGTCTGTCACCCTTGCCTGCAACCACAGATACGGCAAGGCGCACAAGCGGGCGAACATCGCGTACAAGCTCGCCATCCGCACGTAAAATCTCGACCTGTTGCAGAGAGCCGGCAAGCGATACAGAGACTTGCCGTACGGCATCATTTTTGTTGCGAATATAGGAATCGATCTTTTGGAGGAGGGCAACTTTAGTTTGAAAAGAAGGTTTAGAAAGCGGATTTAATTCGTCATAAAGCTTTTTATTGGTACCACGTGGTGCTGCACTATAATTTCCTTGGTAACCGTTGGTGACAGCTTTTGCCGCATCAGACGCTCTTTTTAATGCCGCTTTTGTAAGCTCTCCGGAATGGGCGTAACCTGTTGCTTCACCCGCGACAGCGCGTAAACCGAAGCCTTTATCCTGATCGAACGAACCATTTTTCAATCTTCCATTATCGAAAAGGAGTGATTCACTTTCCCGATATTCAAGAAACAGTTCTCCGTCATCAGCATTTTTCAACGTGTCCTTCACAATTGATTGGACATCATTGGCTCCAACGTCGAATTGTTCGATCAGCGGTTTCATATAATTTTCCTGTCTATCAAGCTGCCATTTGCATTGTTTATATAAAAACAACAAACGCGTTTATAAAGGCTGCTTCAAGCTTTGTTGACCGGGAAAAGTTCCGGTTGAATAATATCGGCTTCATTATTCTTTGGGTAATGAATTATAGGCGTCTTTCAAACCATTGAGATCAATCATACCGCCAACGCCTTCTTCAGGTGTCGTGAATATGAAATAGGTTGCCATTTTCCCTTCAAGAAACGATTTGAGATCGTCATCTTTCAGGAATGCTTCTGCCACGCAATTGTCGCCGAGGCAGCGCCGATATTCCATTTTGCCCATGTCTTTATTATCAATCTTGATGCCCACACCCAGACGCAGTTCAACCCGGATCGGTACAAAGACACGCATAAGTGTTCCCTGATTCTTCGGCAGCTTATAAAGCGTTACACGAAAAGCAATATCCGGCCGGTTTTGCGCACGCACATTTTGTACAACTTCACATTGAACATTCGGGGTCCCCGGCGGCAAAGAACAGACTTTTGTCCATGCTCCAAAAGTTTTCGGAGCAGGTACATCCTGCTGGTTTGGTGCCTGCTGGTTTTGTGCCTGTGCTAAAGCAAGACAAAGTCCCATTATGGAAACTGAATACGCGGCAACGCCACAAGCTCGTTTGAAGAATTGACGAAGTGACATGGAAACTCCTGCTCGAATCATCATGACGTTATCGCGCTTCAGCCTTTGTGAAAAGTGCCCAAGAGCTCTAGAACATAAACCATACACAACTGAAATAACATAGTGTTCAATTCTTGGGCGAGAACATGGCAAAAACTGGAAAATTTGACAAAATTGTCGTAAAGCTGTTTCTATTTGGGGCTGTTTGTCGCATTGTTTTGATATTGAAATGTTGTTAAAGCAATGAAAAAGAGGTTCCGCAATCAACAGATTGCTTGATATTATTTGGCAAAATTGATGTCTGAACACGTAAAAAGAAGTTTTTTTTCTTCGATATTAAATCCGGATAGCAAAACTATTGGCACCCTCTATCTGGTGCTTGCTATTGTTGCCGGTGTTATCGGGGCAATATTTTCGTTTGTTTTGCGTCTGGCTTTGAACGGTACGAGTCTGGCTTTCCTTCCGGTTTCTTTGTCCGGTGACCCCGTCCTGTTGTCGTTCATGAACACTGCCCACGCGCTCATTCTCGTGTTCTTTATGGTTATGCCGGCTCTGGTTGGCGGTTTTGCCAACTGGTTTATCCCGTTAATGATCGGCACTCATAATGTCGCATTTCCCCGCGCAAATTTGTTGGCCTTCTTACTTTTGCCTCTCACAATTGTTTTGGGCTTTATGGCGCTTTTATCACTCGGCAATGAAAGCCACTTCAAGTTTTTAATGTTGACAAGCGTTTTTGTCGGCTCGATTTCATTCATAATCAGTTTTGTCAATTTTATTACGACAATTATTACAATGCGTGCCCCCGGCCTTACACTTTCACGTTTGCCGGTGTTTGTATGGTCTGTACTTGTGTCCTCTTTTCTGGGGCTGGTTTCGGTGCCTGCAATGCTTGCTGCTTTGACCGAATTGATATTCAGTGGCTCTGCCACTTTCGGACAGCTATCGATGATGGTGTGGTTTTTCAGCCACCCGCAAATCTATGTTCTTTTATTGCCAGCGTTCGGAATTGTCAGTGAAATATTGGTGACTTTCTGCAAACGTCGTCTGTGGATGGAAAATGCTGTGATTGCGGCGATGGTATTTATCGGTGCGATCAGTCTGGTTCTCTGGATGAACGATCTCTTCCAATTCGAAAAACCCGAGATCATGGGGCATTATTTCAAAGTTGCACTGCCTTTCGTCGTTTTGCCAACAGCGTTTATCCTCTTGAGCTGGCTGGTCACATTGTTAAAAAGCCGGTTTGAATTCGAAACGCCGATGCTCTGGGCAATGGGCTTTGTCTTTATCGTCCTGATGGGGCAAATTTCAGCGCTGCAACTTGTAGCCACCGGTAATGCCAAGAACCAATGGAACCAGTCCGCCTTTGTCGCCCATTTCCATTACATTCTGTCTTTAAGTGCAGTCTTTGCCATTTTTGCCGGCTGGTACTACTGGTTACCAAAAATGACGGGCTATGTTTGCCGCAAATCCACAATGCAAGTGCACTTCTGGTCATTGTTTATCGGCGTTAACGCGATTTTCCTGCCTCAACATCTCAACCAACTGAGCGGTGGAATTATCTTTAACCAGAATGCGCTAGGCGTTTCATCGTCTCTCGGGGCGCTTCTCGCTGCTCTCTCGGTTGCTGTTTTTCTTTTTGGTTTGGCTGAAACCTTCATTATGAAACGGAAAGCACAAGATAATCCGTGGGGCGAGGGGGCTTTGACATTGGAATGGCAATTGCCGTCACCGCCAAACAAAGATGTCTGGGAAAAAGTGCCCGTTATTACAAAATAACGAGATCATATTATAGCGAAATCATATTCATATTGTATGGTCGACTAGATCGACAATTTTGTACGGTCTACTATCCGGACGATTGCTGGCATTCTGATACAAGGGGGGGCTTTGGCGAAGAGTGAACATTGTCACTTCCCCATGAGATGTCACCACTCCTCAAGAATTGCAGGGTGCTGCAATTCTGGCTGAACATACTGTTCGACCCGAAATAGGCAAATGCTCTTAAAATCCACTCGTTAAAACTATATTCCTAAGGTTTTTCGCGTTCAGTGCCTCTCTGTCAACCAATGATCATTTCATTGAAATGGCGAGTTCCAAATAAAAATTCTCGAAAATTTATCGTATTTTCGTGATTTATCAGATTGGTTCACAAAAGTGCGAGCGAATAACGGCGTGAAGAAATTTATGCCCATATATCAATAAACAAATTTACGGTTGGTTTTTTTGCTAATATAGTTTCTATAGAAAGGGTTTATTTTGGCTGTTAAAAAACAGATGATATGCAAGTTGATTTACAAAGTGTAGCCTGAAAAGGTGCGTAATAGAACGGTTTATATATGTCTATATCAAAGCAAGAATCGCCTCAACCGCATATGCCGATTGCTTCTCCGGCCGATGCGAATGACTATATAATTCTGTTAAAACCGCGGGTGATGTCACTTGTGGTCTTTACAGCTCTTGTCGGCATGATGGTTGCTCCCGAACCTATCAATCCGGTTTTAGGCTTTGTTGCGATTTTATGTATTGCTGTTGGCGGCGGAGCATCCGGTGCTTTGAATATGTGGTATGATGCCGATATTGATGCCATCATGAAGCGCACCAGAAAACGTCCGATACCTGCTGGCAAGGTAACTGGCGGAGAAGTGCTGGTTTTCGGGCTTGTGCTTTCTGCCTTGTCAGTATTCACAATGGGCATTTTCATTAACTGGTTTTCGGCCGCATTCCTTGCCTTTACAATATTCTTTTATGTTGTGATTTATACAATGTGGCTGAAACGTTCGACACCGCAAAACATTGTTATTGGCGGTGCCGCCGGTGCTTTCCCTCCTATGATCGGATGGGCCGCAGCAACAGGCACAATCAGTATCGAGAGCGTTATATTATTCCTCATCATATTTATGTGGACCCCGCCGCATTTCTGGGCACTTTCGCTTTTTGTCACGACCGATTACGGAGAAGCGCATATCCCTATGATGCCTAATGTGAAGGGTGAACGGTCGACCAAAAATCAGATATTGGTATACGCAATTCTGATGGCTCTTTGCGGTATCGCGCCTTATTTTTTAAGTTTTGCAGGCATCACTTATGGAATTTTGTCAACGATTTTAGGTGTTATTTTTATCTATTATTCTTACGAGCTTTGGAAAACCGAACAACGTGAGCAAACAGTGGCAAAGGCAAAGAAATTGTTTTTCTTTTCGCTAATCTATCTCGCGGCTCTCTTTGCTATATTACTCGTAGAATCGCTGGCTACTCGCCTCATAAGCTATTTGGGAGCGTGACAATGGACGAGCAAAAGCATCTTGACCAGATTGCACTTACAGAAATTCAAAAAAAAGCTCAGCGCCATCGGGCAAAAGGTTTGGCTATAGCACTTTTCCTATTCGTTCTTCTTGTATATGCAGCCACAATGGCGCATGTGAGTGCCTGAACGTTTCAAGCCTTAGGTTAAGGGCGCTGCTCAAGGACAGGTTATGATATCGAAACCACCATTAACAATTCGCCTCTGCGGACCGCGCGGCTTTTGTGCCGGTGTCGACAGAGCAATACAGATCGTCATTCTCGCTTTGAAAAAATATGGTGCGCCGGTCTATGTGCGTCATGAAATTGTGCATAATCGCTATGTTGTAGAAGGCCTGCAGGCGCGGGGCGCAATTTTTGTTGAAGAGCTTGATGAAATACCAGCGGAACATCATAACCAACCGGTTATTTTTTCAGCCCACGGTGTACCGAAATCGGTACCTGAAACTGCACGATTGCAAAATCTTTTTTATCTTGATGCAACCTGTCCGCTGGTTTCAAAAGTGCATAAACAGGCTATGCGTCACCAGCGCAACGGGCGTCATGTCATTCTGATTGGCCATTCCGGTCATCCCGAAGTTATCGGGACTATGGGGCAGGTTGACCCGGGAACTGTAACTTTGATTGAAAATGTCGAAGATGCCGAAAATTATCAGCCATTGCCCGGTCAAAAACTCGGATTTGTCAGCCAGACAACTTTGTCTGTGGAAGATACGGCGGAAATTATCGCTGTATTGAAACGGCGGTTCCCCGATATTGAACCACCGGCAGCTGAATCGATTTGCTATGCAACGACCAATCGTCAGGAGGCTGTAAGAGCGGCCGCTCCCGGCAGTGACCTGTTTTTGATTGTCGGTGCTCCGAATTCGTCAAATTCCCGCCGTCTGGTCGAAGTCGCAGAACGGTTTGGTGCCAAACGTTCTTTGCTTGTGCAACGCGCATCCGAAATAGACTTTGATCATTTGGATAATGTCCATACGGTCAGTCTTTCTGCCGGCGCATCGGCACCGGAAATAATTGTTGATGAAATCATTGCTGCGTTCAGAAAACGTTATGATGTCACTATAGAAATTGCAGAGACTGCGGTTGAAAATGAAACCTTTTTGGTCAACAGGGAATTGCGGGAAGTCGTGTTGACGCCGGAAGATATGGAATTTGTCAATGGCAAAGGGATTCCCGATAAAGACAAGTGACAAAAGCATGAACTTGCTCGCAAGGGGCGGATAATGGCTGTTTATACCGATATCAATGAAGACGAATTAACAGAATTTTTAAATGATTATTCGATTGGTGCGCTGCAATCCTATAGAGGTATTGCAGAAGGTGTCGAAAATTCGAATTTTATGCTTCATACAGAAGCTGGACGTTTTATCCTCACACTCTTTGAAAAACGTGTCAAAAAAGAGGAACTGCCATTCTACCTCGAATTGATGAATCATCTTGCGGGTAAAGGAATTTCATGCCCGAAGCCTGTCAAACGTAAAGACGGAAAAATGATTGGCGAACTCGTGGGAAGGCCCGCCACTATTGTATCTTTTCTGGAAGGTGTCTGGCTCAGAAAACCGAATGTCGAGCATTGTCGGGAAGTCGGTAAAGGCATGGCCGAAATGCATCTGGCAGGGCGTGATTTTCCGCTTAAACGAAAAAATAGCCTTTCTATCGAAGCCTGGCGCCCATTATGGAATTTGAGCCGTGGACGTGCAGAAGAATTGGCATCCGGTCTCGTTAAAGAAATTGACAGGGAACTCGACTATCTCGAAAGCAATTGGCCGCATGATCTACCTCAAGGCGTCATTCATGCCGACCTCTTCAACGACAATGTTTTCTTTCTGAACGATCATATGTCCGGCATTATAGATTTCTATTTTGCATGTACTGATATGCTTGTCTATGATCTTGTCATTGCCCTTAATGCCTGGTGTTTCGAACGCGATTATTCGTATAATGTCACAAAAAGCGAGGCGATGCTCAAAGCTTATTGTGCTGTTCGTCCGCTTCAGCAAAACGAGATTGACAATATACTGGTTCTCGCCCGTGGGGCGGCGATCAGATTTTTCCTCACCCGCCTTTATGATTGGTTCAACACACCAGCAAATAGTCTGGTTGTAAAAAAGGATCCGCTCGAATATTGGCGGAAATTGAATTTTTTCAGAGACGTCATTAAACCGTCTGAAATCGGTCTCTAAATCGCGGATGGTCCCTTGAAGCAGGTCGAAATATTCACTGATGGCGCTTGTTCCGGCAATCCGGGCCCTGGCGGTTGGGGAGTGCTTTTGCGTTGGAACGGGGTCACAAAAGAACTTTACGGCGGCGAAGCCGATACCACGAATAATCGTATGGAATTGACGGCCGCAATAAAAGCACTCAATGCGCTGAAGGAGGCCTGTGAAGTCGACCTTTATACCGATTCTGTCTATGTGCGGAATGGCATTTCAAGCTGGATAGATAGCTGGAAGGCGAATAATTGGAAAACATCTGCAAAAAAACTGGTCAAGAATGCCGAGCTTTGGCAGCAATTGGATGAGGCGCGTTCGCGTCATAAAGTGAGCTGGCATTGGGTCAAAGGCCATGCAGGCCACCCCGAAAACGAACGTTGTGACGAACTTGCCCGTAAGGGTGTTGCTGAAAACCGCTAAACGCTGTTCAATTTTTTTTATCAACGACCAATGTGCCGGTAAATGCTATAGGTTCTGCATCAACGATATAAGTGATAGGCCGTGGGGCATTACTATTTTTTGAAATAATACGCGCTGAAAATATTATTTCATGAGCGCTTTTTTTAACAATTTCGGCAGGCCCGATTTCTTCCATTTTGCCATCAAGGAAAATTGCTTTTATCGTCTCTCCATCAATATGTTTCAAAGTTATGGTCATTGACTGTCCGTCTTCGCGCGCAGAAATTTCAAGATTTCGAGGCTTGCTTTTCGGTAATTTATTTGCTGCCATAGAAAGAAGTGACGCTGGAAGCGGCGTTTTGTCACTCACATCTGAAAAGTCGAATGGAATATTGACCGGAATACAGATTTCTTTACATAAGCCTAAAGTGAACTGTCCTTTGAATGCTGCATTCTTCGTTTCTTTTTCAACGTAAAATGGGAGCATTACCCCGCCTTTATAACCGATAGACCAATCATTACCGTCTATAAAGAGCTGAGGAACCGGAAATAAAATCTGGTAGTTTTTCGATGGTTGAAAGTTGAATACTGGCGCCATGCCCGAACTCCCCGGATTTTGCCAATATGTTTTCCAACCCGGTTTGAGATCGACTTCTATTATTCCTTCAAAATGCTTGCTTTCTTTACCATTGTTCAGCGCAACACGCACACGCCCGCCATCAATTTCATGCCAAGGAGTGGCTAACAATTGAACAGGTGAATTTGTTTGTGCAAATGTCGGTAAAGATACAAACGAGGTGAAGACGAAAAAGCAAACCAGCTTTAAAAGAAAACGCAATTCTCCGTCCTCGTCATCAACTAACAATTTATACAAGAGTTTTGTCAAAAAACTTCACTTTTTTCTTGCAACTCGTCAATGTACGATTACTTTTAAATTATGGATAAAATTAGCACAATGAAAAAACGCGACGGCTTTTTAAATGGCCATCTGCTTATTGCGATGCCGGGTATGGGAGATGAACGTTTTGCCCATGCGGTTATCTATATTTGTGCGCACTCTGACGAGGGCGCTATGGGGATTATGTTAAATCGGCGTAAGGATCTGAAATTTCCTGATCTTCTTTTACAGCTTGGCATTATTAATGCCGCTCAGGCTATCCATCTGCCGGAACCGATAAAACTTTTTCCGGTGAGAAATGGCGGACCTGTCGATCGTTCGCGCGGGTTTGTCCTTCATACCGATGATTATGCATGCCGGACAACTATTCCTGTGACCCGTGATATCTGTCTGACATCAACAACGGATGTCTTGAAGGCAATGAGTTTGGGCAAAGGGCCGGAACGCGCAATTATTGCACTCGGATATGCCGGCTGGGCAGGTGGTCAACTCGAAGCGGAAATTGCTGCAAATGGCTGGCTGACGAGCTCGGTTGATGCCGATTTCCTGTTCGCTCAGGATTTCGACCATCAATATGAAAAAAGCCTGAAGAAGATGGGTATTGACCCGACATTTCTCGTCGGACAGGCAGGACATGCTTGAAAAAGACGAGCTGCAGAAGCAAAAATCTTTTTATTGCGAAGAAACTGATTTTAGCGAGATTCTAAAAAAATTTGAAAAAACAATTTAATTTTTAAGGAAATCGGAGAGGCACTCCATAGGCTTTTCATTATTTTTGTGCCGATTATACTCTTCCGATAACCTCACTCTATCCTTTTAACCTGACCGGCTTTTTATCCCTTTGATGAGGTGGACCGGCCGGATGATCGTGAACATATATTTCAGTAATTAAGGCCTTAAATTCCGGCTTTCGGATGTTTCGTGACAAGAGTGATAAGCTCTTCAACGCCCACCGGTTCGGTAAATACATTGCTTTGAACAAATTCGCAGCCTTCTTCACGCAACATAACGGCTTCGTTTTCCTTTTCGACCCCCTCGGCGATCACTTTCAGCTCGAGATCATGAGCCATTGTAATGATGGATTTCAACACCAGACGTTTCTTCGAACTATCGACTTCTAGAAGTGAACGATCGAGTTTTATCATATCGAAGGGGTAACGTAAGAGAAAGGCGAGAGAAGAATAGCCGGTACCGAAATTGTCGAGTGCAAGTCCGATGCCGAGTGCTTTGATCTTTTCAAGAAGATTGGATGATTGCTCGGGATTTTCTATCAGAATAGATTCCGACATTTCCATCATCAAGCGTCCCTTATTGACAGGATTGCGCATCAAAATTGCTTTCAATTCATTGATCAGTTCCTGATGAACCATCTCTGCGCTCGGAATATTGACTGAAATAAAGAAGGATTGTTTCGGAAAACGATCCTGAATATGAGCGAGATCTTCAACAACAGTTGACATAGCAAATTTCGCAAGTGGCATGACGACTTGCTCACTTTCTGCCGTGTGAATGAAATCGACAGCCGACAAATTGCCATGGCGGGGATGGTGCCATTCCATCAGAGCTTCAAAACCGACAATTTGTCCGTCATTGAGGTCAAGAACCGGATGGTAAAGCACTTTGATTTCGTTGCGTTGAAGCGCATAACGAATATCATTGCCCATGCTGTTACGCTCAAGCCCCAAAGTGCGGAAATTGGGACGGAAAGGTTCTATTTTATTGCCACCGGCTTTTTTGGCGTGAATCATCGCGAGTTCTGCATCACTCAACATATCTTCGGCATTCGAATTGCCTTCGGTCCATGTGATGAGGCCGATAGATGCGGATAACTTGACTTCGCGTTCTGAAAAAATGATAGGAGCGGCAACTGTTCTTTGCAATTGGTCAGCGAATGCTGCAATTTTGGCAGGGTCAGTCTGGCTTGTGAGGACGATTGCAAAACGATCTGTCGAGAGGCGTGAAAGTGTATCTTCGGGTGTAATCAGTCGCCCCAGACGGCGCGCAATTGTCAGCAGAAATGTGTCACCGACCGACATGCCGAACTGATAATTTATATTACGAAAACCATCAAAATCGATAACAAATACAGTCGGTCTGATCGGCCGACCTGCAACAGCGAGATTGACAAAAGTTTGCAGGTGATCAAGGAAAAGTTGCTGATTGGGCAAGCCCGTCAAATTGTCATGGACAGAGTCTTGCAATAATCTTTCTTCCGCTTTTTTGTGATCGGTAACATTGACAAGTGTTCCCACCACCCGCACGATTTCTCCGTCAGAACCGATGACAGGTCTGGCTCTTAATGCAAACCAATAATAGTGTCCGTCGCCAGAACGCAAACGCAATGTTTGGTCAATCCGACCCTTGCGGGTATCGAGAATCATATCGAGTATGGCACGAAAGCGATCCCGATCGTCGCTGTGCAAAGCTTCAACCCAGTTACGGATTGTTCCATTCAATTCTCCCGCAGTGGAACCGAGATAAATGGAGAGATCGGGATTGATAACCACACGGTCACGTCGCACATCCCAGTCCCAGACAATGTCGCCCGCTCCCATAACTGCAAGAGCCTGCCTTTCAAGATCGGAAAATATGCCTTGATGGAACGCGCCACCTGAAAACGCATGTTGCATAACCGTAAAGGCAATAAGAAGAACGATGAGAACCAGTCCGCCGGCAAGTGCAGGTTGAACAATATCATTATCAAGTTTGCCGGTTACACATACATAAGCTCCGCAAAGCCAAAAGATAATGAGAAGCCATGTCGGTATCAACATAATGGCACGGTCGTAGCCGCGGATAGAAAGATAGCCGATGAGAACAATACCGAGCAGGGCGGTCAGTCCGAAAGAAAGTCGGGCAATACCGGCTGCTCTAGTCGGGTCATAGACCGCGAAAGCTCCGAGTGCGCATAAAGCGATTATCCAGGCCGCTGCACCATAGCTGAAATGGTAATGCCAGCGGTTTAAATGGAGGTAGGTAAAAAGAAAGATAAAGAGAGACGCAGCCAGTGCCACTTCCGTTGCCGCTCGCCACATCGGTTCGGTTTGTGCCGAGATAACGAATAATTTGTTCAGAAAATTGAAATCGATGCCGATATAGGCAAGCACTGCCCAGGCGACTGCTGCTGTTGCCGGAAAAAGGCCGGTTCCCCGTACCACAAAAAGAACACTCAAGAGGAGGGCGAGAAGTCCGGAGATGCCAAGCAATATACCGTGGTAGAGCGTATAAGAGTTAATTGTATCCTTATAAGCTTCCGGTTCCCACAAATAGACCTGTGGCAGTTTTGATGAACCGAGTTCGGCAACAAGTGTGACAACTGCCCCCGGATTGATGGTAATCCGGAAAATATCCGAATCAGGACTGGATTGCCTATCAAGAGCAAAACCTTCAGACGGGGTAATGGATTGTATACGCACCGAACCAAGATCGGGCCATAACAGGCCGGATCCTGCCATCCGATAATGCGGTGTAACAATCAGGCGGTCAATCTGGTCGTCGGTGGGATTGGCTATGGCAAAAACCGCCCAGTCACTTTCTGCGTGGTCTCCATTCCCCTGCATTTCGATACGCCGAACAATACCATCCGGTCCGGCCGCCGTTGATGTTTGAAAAGTGTTCCCCTTGATGTGGTGGATTTCGACAGCGCGGGATAAATCAAGTGCGGTATCTTGCGAAGATATTTTGACGGGTTCAACAGACAATGCCGACTGGCACAACAGGGCGATCATCCCCAGTGTCCAGAATATAAAAATAGATACGGTCTTGCCTATAATCTTCACAACGCCTCACTTTCAAATTGACTTTATTGGTCTTTCGGTTTCCAGCAAAGAATAGAGGTAATGATCCTGCCATTCACCGTGAATTTTAACATAAGCCCGCATCAGACCTTCTCTGACGAAACCACATTTCTCCAATAAAGCAATGGAACGTGTATTTGTCGGAACAGAGGCAGCTTGCAGACGATGTAATTTGAGCTGTTGAAAAGAAAAATCAATCATCAGTTCCAAACTTTCATGCATAAAACCGTGGCCCGAATATTTCTCTCCGCACCAGTAACCGATCTCGCCTGATTGTACGACCCCACGTCGAATGTTTCCGAGGCTTATTCCTCCGATAAGATGGTTTGTTTCGTTTGAAAACACGAAAAATACAAAAAATTGGCCATTTTTGCGACCTTCAATATAACGGTCGAGATGCGATTTATAACGGATAAGCGTATGGGCATCAGCCGGCCAAAGTGGTTCCCAAGGTTCCAGAAACGCACGGCTTTCGGTTCTCAGAGTCGCCCATTCCTGATAATCATCGAGCATAGGAAAACGCAGATAGATATGTTCCGCCTTCAAATTCGGGAGGCGGATTTTCTCCTGTTGTCTATGCGGCTGTCGCCGGAAGGGCATTTTGAACATGCCATTGCCTTTCTGGCCGAACCTTAATAAGGACGCCGTCCGGCTCCCGAGGATAGAGCCGCGACAAGATCACCATAACTCATAATTGGCCCGATTGCTCCCACTGCTGCCAATGTCGGTTTTGAATCAATAAATAAGCGTTCAGCCAAATCGGTCAATCTGTCAACAGTCAAAAGTGACAGACGTTCCAATGTCTCGGATGCCGGAATAGGACGACCATAAAGCAACATTTGCCTTGCAATCGTTTCGGCACGGCTTGACGGACTTTCTTGCGACATAATAAGACCGGCACGATATTGTTCGCGTGCACGATCAAGTTCTTTCTGGTCTATCTTTTCGCTAACCTTATAAAGCTGGTCCAGAATAACGGGGATAAGGTCGCTAAGGCCGTCTTCACTTGAAGCGGCATGAACGCCGAATAGCCCGATATCCGAAAATCCCCAATGAAAAGCGTAAATCGAATAACAAAGGCCACGTTTTTCGCGTACTTCCTGAAATAAACGTGAAGACATTCCGCCGCCGAGAATGATGGATAGAATTTGGGAGGCGTAATAATCACGAATATGATAGGCACGCCCTTCAAATCCCAAAAGCACCTGCGCATCTTTGAGATTGCGATACTCGCGGAAATCGCCGCCAACATAATTGGCAAGATCGGCAAGTGGAGCCGGTGAATGGGCGCGATAACTGCCAAGCCGTTTTTCAACTTCTTTGACAAATGCCTGATGGTCAACGGCGCCTGTTGCCACAAAAATCATTCTGTCGGCGCTATAATGCTCGTTCATAAAATTCCGCAAATTATCGGAGGTCAATGCACGAACGGACTGGGCCGTGCCGAGAATCGGTCTGCCTATTGTTTGATGGCGGAATGCTGTTTCCGTAAAATGGTCGAACACAATATCTTCGGGCATGTCATTAGCAGCACCGATTTCTTGCAGAACGACCTGTTTTTCGCGTTCGAGCTCACCTTCGTCGAATTTCGGGGAAGTGATAATGTCGGCAAGAATATCTACAGCAAGGGGCACGTCATTTTTTAGTACACGTGCATAATATGCTGTGGTTTCAACGCTTGTTGCCGCATTGATTTCTCCGCCTACATCCTCGATCTCGGCAGCAATTTCATAAGCAGAGCGATTTGCAGTGCCTTTGAAAGCCATGTGTTCGAGCATATGGGCAACGCCATGCTCGTCATATGTTTCGTTACGAGAGCCGGATTTTACCCAGATGCCGAGTGCAACACTCTCGATCTGGGGCATGGTATGCGTGACGATTGTCAAACCATTGCCAAGTCGGCTGATTTCTACACACATACGTGCGAAACTCCTTCATTCAAAACTTCAATAAAAAACCACATTATGCGTTGTCTGTCTTTTAGAAAAAATGAACAGGGTTAATGGCAGGCGCGTGACTTGCTGCCAATATAATCTTTCACTATTTTTTCATCATTCTTGAGTGTTTCATAGTGCTCGGGTCTTTCCATCAGTCCGTCGAGCCAATGGGGAAGTTTCGGCGTTATGCCGCACGAAGCTTTCACTGCATCGGGAAATTTTGCCGGATGAGCGGTAGAAAGAACCACCATAGGAATGGTTTCTTCCAAATGTTCACGCGCAACTTTGATAGCTATAGCTGTATGTGGGTCAGCAAGATAATGGCTTTCCTTATAAAGTTGGTCGATCATATGGGCAGTTTCTGTTTCAGTGGAACGACCGGCCGAAAAGAGGGTGCGTATTTTTTCAAGTGCACTTTGATCTATCCGGAATTCGCCGGATTGTTTCAAACTTTCCATAGCATTGCGAATTGATACGGCATCGCGCCCCGAAGCTTCGAATAACAACCGTTCGAAATTGGAGGAAACCTGAATATCCATGGATGGAGAGGTGGTATGTTTCAACGAGTGGATTTTATAAACCCCTGTTGCAAGTGTACGCACCAGAATATCATTGTCGTTTGTTGCAATGACGAGATGGGCAATGGGAAGCCCCATGCGGGAAGCAACAAAGGCCGCAAAAATGTCACCGAAATTACCGGTAGGAACAGTAAAAGATATCGCTCTGTCAGGAGCACCAAGTGAAATTGCCGAAGTAAAGTAATAGACAATTTGCGCCATGATGCGCGCCCAATTGATCGAATTGACGCCGGAAAGAGCCGTTTTATCGCGGAAAGCATGGTCGTTGAACATGGCTTTTACCAATGCCTGACAATCATCGAAGTTTCCTTCAATAGCCAGTGCATGGACATTGGCATTTTTATTGGTCGTCATCTGACGTTGTTGCACCGGCGATACATGACCTTTTGGAAAAAGAATAAAAATATCGCAGCGTTCGCGTCCGGCAAAGGCTTCAATTGCTGCTCCGCCGGTATCACCTGATGTTGCACCGATAATTGTTGCCCGCTTGTTCTGCCGGTTTAGTATATGATCCATCAATCGGCCAAGTAACTGCATGGCAACATCTTTGAATGCCAAGGTGCGGCCATGAAAGAGTTCAAGTATGAATTCATTTGTATTGGTCTGCACAAGAGGGCAAATTGCGGGATGGCGGAATGTTTGATAGGCTTCGTCAACCATGGCATCAAAATCGACGCGCTCGATATCTCCTTCTACAAATGGCCAAAGAAGAGTCTTGGCAATTGTTGCATAGGATTTTCCCCGCAAAGCTTTTAATGAAGACGGTGAAAAATGCGGATAAGTTTCAGGCAAATAAAGCCCGCCATCACGCGCGAGACCGGTCATAACTGTATCGGAAAAGCCGAGTACCGGCGCATTGGCTCTCGTGCTGATATATTTCATTCACATACTCCTCGGCTTATCAACAAACGTAAAATGTTTGCCTTCGCATTATTTTACAACCTTTACGGGACTGAAAACGTCCTCTATTTTACCAGACTTGCCAAAATATATAAAAAGCGAGACAACAACAAATCACTCTTTTCAAACGCTGATATAGACCAGGTTTACTAGTTGAGGAAAGTCCACTTCATGGATAAAAATTCGATTTATCGTTTTTCATTCGGCTTTGGCCTTATTATTGCTGCTTCGTCACTTCTCACCGGATGCTTTATCCATAAGAAAGTTGACAATGTGCCGCCCGAGCCAAAAATTACCGAAGCACAATTGCGTGCATATTGCCCTATCGTTCTCATGCGCGACAATACGGCGTTTTATGATGTTTATGAACGTGGCGGGGAGGGTGACGCCAATAAAGTCATGTATCAGGCCGCGATAAGAGACGTGACCAGAACCTGCAACACCTCGGACACAACTTTATCCATGACAGTTGCAGCCTCGGGGCGGGTGGTGCCTGGCCCGATGTTTAAAAAAGGTACCGTGTCACTCCCGATCAGGGTCACAGTTATGCAAGGCGATTCTGTAATCTATTCGAAATTGCGTAACTATCCTGTTGAAATCAGTAACGGGGTTGATGCGACACAATTCATCTTTTCGGATGATCAAATTTCATTTCCAAAACCGACAGCGAAAAATATCCGTATTTTTGTCGGATATGACAGAGATCAGAAAAAATAATTGCTTGCAAGAAATGCGGGCGAGGTTCCGGCAAAACGGAACGTCATTGCAACTTATAAAATGCCCGAAGTTATAAAACACCGGAAGAATATAACGCTTCCGGTGTTTTTTTGAGCTTTTTCGCGATTAAACTTTTTGACCGGATTATCTTTTAGCGCCAAAAGATTTCCTGATAAATGAAAAGACACTTTCAGAAATCGTCATATTGGCACGTTCAAAATGCTGATTTCGGATAAACGTAAAAGAACTATTCTCGCTTAGCCATTGTGCCGTCAAAGGCGGTAGCTCATATGTCTTTCCACTCGGACAAGGCTTTGAGAACGGCCGGCAAATCCACGTGATGTGCAATGACTGTTTCGGCTCCGGCTTCGGTTAAAACATCGGCAAGGCCGTGATAGGCGTGGGAACCGCCGGTAAAGCCTACAACACGCATTCCGGCTTTGACGGCACCGCGAACACCATGAACCGAATCTTCGATAACAATTGTATTTTCAGGCTTAGCGTGCATTTTTTTTGCCGCATAAAGATAGACATCGGGAGCCGGCTTTACTTTTTTCGTTCCAACTTCGGGTGCAGAAAAAATCTTGTTTTCAAAAAGATCGTAGAGACCGGTAATAGTAAGCATGCGCTTAATGTCTTCAGATCGCGAATTCGAGCAGATACAATAAGGATAGAGTTTTGCAACAGCCTCGACAGCCTCTCGTGCACCATCAATGCCGAGTAATTCATCTTGCATGCGCTTTTTGAAAAGTTCGGGAACCTGTTCGATCAGGCCGACTGACAGGGGAACATCCGAATGTTTTTCAATTTCTTTGAGAATATCGAGAAAAATAAGCCCTGCATAACGTTCCGATATTTCCTCCGGTGTTATTTCAACACCTGCTTCTGCCAATAATTGCGATTCAATCTGGGCCGCCAGATATTCCGAATCAACAAGGACTCCGTCACAATCAAAAATAACAAGATCTATCTGCGGCATCAGCTTTTATCCCGTAATGTGTCATAACAAGTTCCGATCTTTTAGACGTTTCGGTCGGGCATTGGCAATAGCTGAAAAATTAACGTCGATTTCTATTTTGTTTTTCCGGCATATCAGCTTTGAAAAATTCTGGTTTTGGTAATTCGATTGATAAAAGTTTTGAATTTACCAGTTGTCTTTCCGGATGTGTGGCTCGAATTCCGGTCAGCTCTTTGTTAAATTTTATATTGTGACAATAACCGTTTTTAAAACCAGCGGCCTTTAACCCGATATTTACCCTATTTCGCCAATTTATGCTTGTTGAAACCGTGATTCGTTTGGTCACGGAAGTTATGTGTTTCGAGTATTTGTAGCCGAGTATCCTATGAGTGTTGTCCGTCTTGTAAAAGATCTCGTTCAGTCTTCTCCTGAAGAAGTATGGCGTAACCAGATTTTAAAGGGTGACTGCGTCGCAGCGCTCAATAAATTGCCCAGTCAATCGGTTGATGTAATTTTTGCCGATCCTCCCTATAATCTACAGCTTGCAAATACACTTCATCGTCCCGATCAATCATTGGTTGACGCAGTCGACGACGATTGGGACCAATTTGAAAGTTTTGCAGCCTATGATGCTTTCACTCGTGCGTGGCTTCTTGCTTGCCGCAGAGTATTGAAGCCGAATGGCACAATCTGGGTTATCGGCTCCTATCATAATATTTTTCGCGTTGGTACAGCCTTGCAAGATCTCGGCTTCTGGATGCTCAACGATATTATCTGGCGTAAGACCAACCCGATGCCCAATTTCAAAGGACGCCGCTTTCAGAATGCGCATGAAACATTGATCTGGGCATCGCGCGATCAGAATGCAAAAAAATACACCTTCAATTATGAAGCGATGAAAGCAGCCAATGATGATGTGCAGATGCGTTCTGACTGGCTTTTCCCGATCTGCACCGGTGCTGAACGCCTGAAGGACGAAAACGGCCATAAAATTCATCCTACACAGAAACCGGAAGCTTTGCTTTCCCGTATCATCATGTCGTCGACAAAACCGGGCGACGTTATTCTGGATCCGTTTTTCGGCTCGGGCACGACCGGCGCGGTTGCAAAGCGCCTTGGCCGCGATTTTGTGGGTATCGAGCGTGAACAATCCTATATCGATGCGGCTTTGGAAAGAATTGCTGCGGTTGAACCGTTAGAAAAGCCAGAACTTGCAATGATTTCGGGGAAACGGTCGGAACCTCGTGTCGCCTTTGTAAGCCTTCTTGAAGCAGGACTATTGAAACCGGGCAGCGTTCTTTATGACAAAAAACGGGAACATACAGCCATTGTCCGTGCCGATGGAACTGTCGTGGTTGATGGCGAAGCCGGTTCAATTCATATGATGGGACGAAAGGTACAAAACAGCGCAAGCTGCAACGGTTGGACGTTCTGGTATTTTGAAAAAAATGGTCAGCTCGTTTTGATAGACGAATTACGTTTGACTATTCGGGAACAAATGGCCAAGCAGGGCGTTTAAACTTCGAATGGCCGGATAACCTCCAGTCTCCGGTCTTACACAAAAGGCGTGCGCATGAATTGCGCCGCCTTTTTATTTTTGCGCATATTTTTTATTTATTTTGAAAATTGTAGTGCGTGTTTTTGTGGTGTCCGATTTTTTCTTGTTTTCGATTTGAAAATTTCCGGAAAGGCAACGGCAATTGCTTTTTTCATGACCGTTGGCAGGGCTTCATTGTTAAGATGATCCAACCGGCACCACCAACCATTTCCGGCTTGTGTTTTTTCAACATTTTCAGCTAAATAGATAGCAAGCGTGAGAGAAAAATGGGTAAAGACGTGTTGCGCTTTTCCTTTCAATATCCAATCGGCGCTAAATGGCGCGTCAGCAACAGAATAAGTTTGTTGATCGCCGAACTGATTGGGGATTTGTGTCATTCCTCCAAGCAGCCCTGAACTATGCCGTTTCTCCAGATAGATTTCATCGTTTCTGCTTAACGCTATAAAAGCAACACCGCTGCGTTGTGGTCTCTTTACCTTTGGTGGTTTGACAGGAAATGCCTCGGGTCTTGCCATTTTTTTAGCTTTGCAAAGGCTTTCAACAGGACAAATCATGCATTTCGGCTCGCGTGGGGTACAAATTGATGCACCGAGATCCATCATGCTCTGTGCAAAATCTCCGCAACGTGTAGATGGAGTCAGATCTTTCGTCTTGTTTTTTATAATTGCTTTTGCCTGCGGCAATGGCACTTCAATGGCAAAGAGGCGGGCAACAATCCGTTCGACATTGCCGTCAACGACAGCAGCCGGCTGATTATAGGCAATAGAAAGAATAGCTGCTGCTGTATAATCGCCAATTCCGGGAAGTTTTTTCAACTTTTCGAGTGAATGTGGGAATACGCCGTCATAATCGGTTGCAACTCGTTCAGCACATTGTTTAAGGTTTCTTGCCCTTGAATAGTAACCAAGGCCCGCCCATGCTTTCAGCACGTCTTCGAGATCGGCCTTCGCAAGACTAAAAATATCAGGCCATTTGGTGACAAACTTTTTGAAATACGGTTTTACAGCCTCGACCGTGGTTTGTTGCAACATCACTTCCGACAGCCAAACCCGATAAGGATCAGGTTTTTCACCGTTCAAAAAATCGGCCGGAGCAATCCGCCATGGTAATGTTCGATGATAACGATCATACCAGAAAAGTAGCTTGTCGGAAAAATCTGTCATGAATTTCTCCAACCATAATTTATCTGAAAAATCAAAAGAAAAGGTAGCGGGCCAATGCCGAGTTCTCCGTTTTGAGACGTCCGGGTTGAGAAAGATTAAGCGTTTCGGTTACTGATAAACTGCTAGAACGTCTGAAAATATTTGTAAAACAACGAAAAAACAATAAACAATCTCTGTCTGATAAATGCGCTCTCTCCGCAAGGATATCGCTTGAAATAGATAATTCCTGATAAAAAGCGGTTTTTGATATCGGTTCTACGATTAATATATGAATGCCTATAAAATATTTCCGAACCAATGTCAGGCAATCAAAATTGTTTACATCGGAGCCGCTAATGGTTAATTTGGAAGCCGCTTTTTAAAGCTAAGGTCGAGAATGGCGCCGTGTCCGTTTGAGCCCGTTTTCGTAAATTGATTGTCGAGGGCACCGTGAATATTCCCGTTTATATTATCAATCTTGATCGTTCGAAAGAACGCTTCAATAAAGTTGCACAATCGGCCGAAGCAGCGGGTCTCGATTTTCATCGTATACCGGCGGTTGATGGCAGCAAGATCAATTTTCGGAATATGCCGGAAATTGATGTTAAACGGTTCCAACGTTACCACGGGAAGAATATTCTTCCCGGAGAAGCCGGATGCTATTTAAGTCATTTGCAAGCGTTATCTGTCATAGCAAATGGCCGGTTTCCTTATGCTGTCATCGTAGAGGACGATGTCGGATTTCATCAGGACTTTAACAAAATTATCGGAAAGCTTTCTGAAGTCGACGGGTGGGATGTCATAAAATTGGCCAATCATCGTAATCGGATTTTTCATAAAATGATGGATATTACCGATGAAGTGTCTATCGGCCGATATTTACATGGCCCGTTGGGGAGCGCCGCAGCTTATATGGTAACCCGCGAGGGAGCAAAGAAACTTCTTGATAAATTGACTCCGATGCGTCTTCCTTATGATGTTGCGCTTGAACGCGGTTGGAGCGGGTTCGAAGTTTTCTCGACGAACAAGAATATCGTATATTTTTTTGATGTTGATTATTCGACAATCTTGGAGGGAAGAAAAACCTATCGTGATATGCAGTTACCGAAATGGAAACGGATTGGAACCCTGTTTTTCCGGATATCGGATTATATCCGTCGTATCATTTATGGGCTTCAGCCTTCCGGTTTGAAACTTCAAGATAGGGTAAAAAAATGAAAGCAATTGTCACAGGTGCAGTCGGTTTTATCGGTTTTGCAACGACAAAAGAACTCTTGAAGCAAGGTTTCGAGGTTATCGGGGTCGATAACCTGAACAATTATTATTCTGTCGCACTCAAAAAAGCACGTCTCGAGGAGATAAACAAAAATTCTTCATTCCGTTTTGTTCGGGCCGACATAGCCGATAAAGAACAAGTCGAGCGGGCTATCGGAAATGAAAAAAATGTAGATGTTATTGTTCATTTGGCGGCACAGGCAGGGGTGCGTTACTCCATAGAAAATCCTTCTGCATATGTAAGTGCGAATGTCGAGGGTGAAGTCAGAATCTTCGAACAGGCGTTGAAGTTTGAGTCCTGTCCACCGGTCGTCTATGCAAGCTCGTCATCTGTATATGGTGCTAACAGAAAGATACCCTTTTCTGAAGAAGACAGGGTAGATGATCCGGTTTCGGTTTATGCTGCAACAAAAAGGGCTGGCGAGTTACTTGCCCGCTCCTATGCCCATGTTCACAAGCTCAAAACAACCGGATTAAGATTTTTTACCGTCTATGGTCCATGGGGGAGACCCGATATGGCTCCTTGGCTTTTTACCGACGCTATTCTGGCTGGCCGTCCGATAAAACTTTTTAACTACGGTAAAATGCAGCGTGATTTTACCTTTATTGACGATATTGTGCGCGGCGTTCTATCCGTGGTAGAAAAAATTATAAATGAACCGGAAAAAGTGGCCGATATCTACAATCTTGGCAATAACCAGCCGGTTCAACTATTGGAATTTGTTGCAGCAATCGAAGATGCAACAGGAAAAAAAGCGCTTACCGAACTTTGTCCTATGCCGCCTGCAGATGTTGAAAAAACCTATGCCGATATTTCACGGGCTGAAAGGGATTTAGATTTCCATCCGAAAATGTCGATTACGGAAGGCATGGCAAGATTCGTTCAATGGTTTAAATATTATCAGGGCAAATGATGGGGTGGAAACCGAAAAAACGACATTTTTCTTCACTTGCTGAAACAAGTTCAAAATTGCTTGATCCCATTTTACGTAAAAAAACGGGTCTCAGTCTTGAACTTATGACAAATTGGCCACTTCTTGTCGGCGAGGATATCGCTGATAGCACAATGCCTTTGAAAATCATATGGGCACGGCGTGCGAGCGTCGATGATCCATTTAAACCGGCAACGCTCGTTGTCGGCTGCGAAGCTTACGCCGCGATGATTTTAACCCATGAGACGCATGAGGTTCTTCAGCGGATAAATGCATTTTTTGGTTTTGTTGCAATCAATCGTATAAAAATAGAACAACATAGTATTAAAAAAGAGGAAGTTGTCCGCTCGGGGCCTCTTCCGGTCGACGACAATGATCGCAAGCAGATTGACGAACTGACATGCCGGATAGAAAATGATGCTCTGCGCAATTCTTTGAAAGATTTGGGGCTATCTATTTTCGCACAGAAACATTCTGTTCGTGACAAAAAATTTAATAATTAGTTCAAGACAATTATTGGTCTATGACTTATAAAAATAATAAAGCTTGCCTTCAAAATAGCGAGTTTCAAGTTTGAACGAAATAAAAAGAAAAGGTAATATTATGCTTAATACGAAAAACAGTCGACGTCTCCGTTGTTTTGCCGCCGCTTTCGGGTTGGCTGCAACGACCTGTTTTACTGTTTTGCCTTCTTTTGGCGCGGATAATAAACCTGCCGAAACCAAAACAGTCGAGGTCAAGTCTGTCGGAACAGTTGATATGACAAAACTGCTGGAACCGGGCAAAGGCAAAGAAATGGTAGAAGGTAAAGCAGATGCGCCGGTTACAATTGTGGAATATGCATCGCTCACATGTTCCCATTGTGGAGATTTCTATAGAGAAACATTGCCGTCTATTCGTGACAAATACATTAAAACCGGCAAGGCACGTTTGGTATTCAGGGAATTCGCTTATGATGCAAGGGCACAGGCAGGCTATATGCTCGCCCGCTGTGTTCCGGAAGACCGTTATTTCCCGATGTTACAGGTTCTTTTTGAACGGCAAATGGAATGGGCTGCCGCCGATGATGCATTGCCTCCTTTGAAAAAGATTGCAGCCTTGGCAGGACTTGACGAAAATGGCGTGGAAGCCTGTTTGAAAAACCAGTCGGTTCTGGATGAAGTGAAAAGCTCTTTCGAACGCGGAAAAGAATTCGGCGTTACTTCGACACCGACATTTTTTATCAATGGCAAGAAGTATGAAGGCGCATTGTCTGTGGACGAGATGTCGTCTGTGATAGATAGTTTTCTAAAATAAGAAAAATATGTCATAAAAAGGATGCAGAAGATGAGCTGCATCCTTTTTTCTAATTCGTAGGTAGGTTTATGCAGTTTACGAAACTGCGACTGGTCGGTTTTAAATCCTTTGTTGAAGCCCAGGAATTCGTGATAGAACGTGGGCTAACGGGTGTCGTTGGCCCTAATGGATGTGGAAAATCCAATCTTGTTGAATCTCTTCGCTGGGTCATGGGAGAGAATTCTTATAAAAACATGCGCGCTTCCGGCATGGATGACGTGATTTTTTCCGGCTCTGCAACACGCCCGCCCCGTAATTTTGCTGAAGTAACGCTGTTTCTTGATAATTCCGATCGCAGCGCTCCTGCGGCTTTTAATGATGCAGATGAATTACAGGTTTCTCGCCGCATCGAGAGAGATTCAGGTTCGATATACCGGATCAATGGCAAAGAAGTGCGGGCGAAAGATGTTCAGTTATTGTTTGCTGACCAGTCAACGGGAGCGCGTTCTCCTTCCATGGTCGGTCAGGGTCGTATTGGCGAGCTTATACAGGCAAAACCACAGGCACGCCGTGCTTTATTGGAAGAAGCGGCAGGCATTTCGGGCCTTCATTCGCGCCGTCATGAAGCGGAATTACGCCTGAAAGCGGCAGAGGGCAATCTTGATAGACTTGAAGATGTCGTAGGAGATCTTTCATCGCGGATTGAAAGTTTGAAGCGCCAGTCACGGCAGGCAAATCGCTTCAAAGCTCTTTCGGCAGAAATCAGGCAGGCCGAAGCGGGGCTCTTCTATTTGCGCTGGTCTGAAAACAAAACACAAGAAGTCGAAGCAACGACGATACTCAATAGTGCGACGATGCTTGTTGCAGAAAAAGCTCAGGCACATATGCGTGCCGAAAAAGCACAGGAAGAAAGCAAAAATAAACTTCCTCCCTTGCGAGAGGAAGCAGCCAGAGCCTCTGCCGCTCATCAAAGATTGAGTCTTGAACTGAAACAACTTGATGAGGAGAAGAGTCGTAATCGTCAACGACAATTGGATCTGATGCGCAGGCTTGAACAGCTTGACTCCGACATTGCTCGTGAAGAACAGCTTGCAAAAGACAATGAACAAAGTCTGGAAAGGCTGGTTGACGAGGAAGAAACGTTGAAGCTCGAGGCTGAAAACCAGCAGGAAACCGAAATAGAGCTTAATGTTTTTTATGAAGAGCAACAAAGCCGGTTGAATAATAGTGAAGCCGAGGCAGGCGAGCTCACCAAAATGCTGGCAGAGGCGAGGGCTGAAAAAGCAAGAATTCTTGATCGGATCGCCGACTTTACGAAACGCGGCGAGCGGCTTGGCGAAACGATTGCCGAGGTCAAACAGCAGATTGGAATTTTGAAGGCAGAGCTTGATTCTTCAGACAAGATCGGTGAGGCGCGGGCTGCATTGACTGAAGCAGAAGCGCAACTTGCAGAAAATGAAGAACTGCTACAGACATGCGAACTCAACACTGAAAAAGCGCGGGAAGAAGAAAATGCTGCCCGCCCTGCAGTTTCTGATTGTCGCGATCAATTAAATGCTCTCACCACAGAAGCACGTACTCTCGAACAGCTCCTGAATAGCTCGATCAGCGGAGAATTTCCGCCAGTGGTTGATGAAATTACTGTAGACGACGGTTTGGAAGTTGCGCTCGGGGCGGCCTTGGGTGATGACCTTGAAGGATCACTCGACGAGGGCGCCCCGCTTTTCTGGAGCGGTTATAAAGGCAAATATGATAATCCGGCTCTTCCGAATGGTGTCAAACCATTGGCCTATTTTGTAAAAGCTCCGGAGGAACTGGGTCGAGCACTTGCCCAGATCGGTGTTGTAGACGAGGAAGAAGGCGAAAGGCTACAGCCGGAATTAAAAGTCGGGCAAAAACTGGTAAGCCGCCATGGAGCCGTCTGGCGTTGGGACGGCTTAAGAGCACGAGCCGATGCGCCTACAGCAAGTGCGCAACGTCTGGCTCAAAAAAATCGACTTCAAGTTTTGTCACATCTCGTCGATGAGGCGAAAAGAGCGTTGGCCAAAGCAGAAGAAAAACTCGCTCAATTGTCAAAGAAAGCAGGAGATACACAGCTTTATGAGCGTGAAATACGGGCAAAATTACGCTCGTCCCGCGACAAATGTGAGGAAGCCCGACAGCTCTATACGAGAATTGAACGCGAACATTCCGAACATCGTTTGCGTCTTTCTGCACTGGAAGAGAATGCTTTAAATCTTGGACAGGAGAAAGCCGAGAACGCCAGAAAACTTGAAGCTGTCTCAAGCGAACAAGAGAAATTGCCCGATATCACCTCTATTGAAGAAAAACTAAAAATTTTTTCTGAAAAAATTTCTTCCGAGCGGAAAATGGTTTCGGAAGCCTTGGCTAAACTTCAAAATTGGAAGCAGAACGCTAGTGCTCGTATACGCAGACTTGAAGTTATTGGTTCGGAACGGAAAAATTGGCTGAACCGCATCGAAAACGCAAAAAACCAGATAAAGTCTCTAAAAGCCCGTCGCGAAGAGGCAATGGTTGAAGCAGAACAATTGGCCGAGACGCCGGAAGGAATCGAGGAAAAGCGCCAAAAATTGCTTGATGCAATTGCTAAAACTGAACAGGACGGACATGTGATTATGGATCGCCTGGCCGAGGCGGAGGCAATCCAGACCACGCTTGATAAACAGACTTCGGAAGCCTTTGCCAAATTGTCTACAAGCCGCGAGGAACGTGCACGCGCCGAAGAGCGGCTTAATGCGGCGGTCGATCGCCGCAAAGATATTGAAGCAAGAATTAGCGAAGCCTTGAACTGCCCACCACATGAAACACTGCGTCTCGCGGGGTTTTCTCTGGAAGGAGAAATGCCCGACATTGAAACGCTTGACCATAAACTCGAGCGATTGCGTATCGAACGCGAACGCTTGGGAGCAGTCAATCTGCGTGCCGACGAGGAAGAAAAAGAGCTGCGTTCGCGATTCGATTCAATTACCGATGAACGAGACGATGTGGTTGAAGCAATCAAAAAGCTACGGGTTGCGATTGTCAATCTCAATCGCGAAGGACGGGAACGTCTGCTTTCGGCCTTTACCAGAGTGAATGAACAGTTCCAGCGTCTCTATCACCATCTTTTTGGCGGTGGTACCGCCGAACTGCAGCTGATCGAGTCGGATGACCCGCTGGATGCCGGTGTCGAGATTTTGGCACGACCTCCGGGGAAAAAACCGCAAACCATGACATTATTGTCCGGCGGCGAACAAGCATTGACGGCGATGGCTCTGATATTTGCAGTATTTTTGACCAGTCCTGCACCGATCTGTGTCCTTGACGAGGTTGATGCACCGCTCGACGATCACAATGTCGAACGTTATTGCAATTTGATGGAAGAAATGGCGAAATCGACTGAAACACGTTTTGTCGTCATCACCCATAACCCGATTACGATGGCGCGGATGAACCGCCTGTTCGGCGTGACAATGGGCGAGCAGGGGGTTTCGCAGCTCGTATCGGTTGATTTGCAAACGGCAGAAAAAATGCGTGACGTCAGTTAATACTTTACGGTCAAGCTTTTGTTATTCAATCGATTTGGTTGAATTGTAAAAAAAATTGATGTTGGTATTAGACTAAATGTCATTTAAGCTAGGGACGAAAGTTGAAAACTGTATTTCTTCTTTGTGGGGAAGCACGAATTTCATATTTGAATATGAACCATTCAAATCAATCGGAGGATATTTGTTCAAAATGACAAAATGGGTTTACAGCTTTGGTAATGGAAAGGCTGACGGGGCGGCATCGGAACGTAACCTTTTGGGCGGCAAGGGAGCAAATTTGGCAGAAATGAGCAATCTCGGATTGCCCGTTCCTCCCGGTTTTACAATTACCACAGAAGTCTGCACCTATTTTTATAATAACAATAAAACCTATCCGGACAAACTTGTTGAAACTGTTCAAAAGTGCCTCGCAGAGGTCGGTAAACTGACAGGGCGCCGTTTTGGTGACAAAGACAAGCCTTTACTGGTTTCGGTGCGTTCGGGTGCTCGTGCGTCCATGCCAGGCATGATGGATACAGTGTTGAACCTCGGTCTCAATGATGAAACGGTCAAAGCAATCGCAAGAGAAACGGGTGATGAACGTTTTGCTTATGATAGCTATCGGCGTTTTATCCAGATGTATTCAAATGTTGTGCTCGGGCTTGATGGCGCATTATTTGAAGAAATTATTGATGACGCCAAAGCGCGTCACGGTTATGAGGTCGATACCGAGATGACAGCCAAAGATTGGCAGGATGTCATCGTTTCCTATAAGGAATGTGTCGAAAAAGAAATGGGAGAACCATTTCCCCAAGACCCCGAAAAACAGCTCTGGGGCGCAATTAGCGCTGTTTTCCTGAGCTGGATGACACCACGAGCTGTTACCTATCGTGAACTTCATGATATTCCTGAAAGCTGGGGCACGGCCGTTAATGTTCAGGCAATGGTGTTCGGCAATATGGGAGATGATTCGGCGACAGGTGTTGCTTTTACCCGCAACCCGTCGACAGGTGAAAATGCACTTTTCGGAGAATTTCTTGTCAATGCACAAGGGGAAGATGTTGTCGCCGGTATCAGAACACCACAGAATATAACCGAGGCAGCACGTATTGCTGCCGGTTCCGATAAACCGTCGCTCGAAAAGACTTTGCCGCAAGCGTTTGCTGCCTTCAATGATATTGCCCATAAACTCGAAAAACATTATCGCGACATGCAAGACATGGAATTTACCATTGAAAAGGGTAAATTGTGGATGTTGCAAACCCGTATCGGCAAACGTACAGCGCGTGCAGCACTCAAAATGGCTGTCGATATGGTTGAGGAAGGGCTGATTGACCGTACCGAAGCGATCTCGCGTATTGATCCGAAGTCGCTTGACCAGCTTCTCCATCCGACACTTGACCCCAAAGCTAAAAAGATAGTTTTGGGAACAGGTCTCCCGGCTTCTCCGGGGGCTGCCACCGGTGAAATTGTTTTTTCATCCGAGGAAGCAGAAAATGCTACCAAAGAAGGACATAAGGTCGTTTTGGTCCGGGTGGAAACAAGTCCGGAAGATATTAACGGTATGCATGTGGCAGAAGGTGTTTTGACGACACGTGGCGGTATGACGAGCCATGCCGCTGTTGTTGCTCGTGGAATGGGAAAACCTTGTGTTTCGGGTGCAGGAAATATCCATATCGATTACCGCGCCGGCACACTGAAAGCGGGTGGTGAAACCTTCCATCGCGGAGATATTATAACAATCGACGGTGGTAATGGCGAAATTTACAAGGGCAAAGTTGCCATGTTGCAACCGAAAATGTCGGGTGATTTTGCCAAACTCATGTCTTGGGCCGATGAAAAACGGCGTATGCATGTTTGCGCAAATGCCGAAACACCGCAAGACGCGCGAATGGCTCGCTCGTTCGGGGCAGAAGGTATCGGGCTTTGCCGTACCGAACATATGTTTTTTGCCGGAGACCGCATCATTTCAATGCGTGAAATGATTTTAGCCAATGACGAAGAAGGGCGCCGTAAAGCATTGGCAAAACTTTTGCCTATGCAGCGTTCGGACTTTGTCGAATTGTTCGAAATCATGCATGGTCTTCCTGTGACAATAAGACTGTTGGATCCCCCGCTTCATGAATTTTTGCCGAAAACGGATGTCGAGGTTGCCGAAGTTGCCAAAGCAATGTCAATTCCGGCCGAGGTGATCAAAGAGAGAGCCGCCGAACTTCACGAATTCAATCCGATGCTCGGGCTACGCGGCTGCCGTCTGGCAATTACCTATCCCGAGATTGCCGAAATGCAGGCGCGGGCGATTTTTGAAGCTGCAATAGAGGCAGCAAAAGCTACAAAAGAAACTGTTATACCCGAAATCATGGTGCCATTGGTAGCACTCAAGGCAGAACTCGATTACGTCAAGGAACGCATTGATGAAACAGCCAAAGCGGTCATGAAAGAACATGGCGTAAATATAAAATATCTGGTTGGAACCATGATAGAATTGCCAAGAGCCGCAATCTGTGCTGCCGAGATTGCCAAATCGGCCGAGTTTTTCTCTTTCGGTACCAATGATCTGACACAAACGACGTTCGGTATTTCACGTGATGATGCTGGCCCATTCCTTTCAACCTATATTAAAAAAGGCTTGTTGGAACAGGACCCGTTTGTCTCGATCGATCGTGATGGCGTCGGTGAACTTGTCAAGATAGGAGCAACACGGGGAAGAAGCCAACGGCATAATATCAAACTTGGCATTTGTGGCGAACATGGCGGAGATCCTGCGTCAATCGATTTGTGTGAAGAAAACGGATTGAACTATGTTTCCTGCTCGCCATTCCGTGTGCCGATAGCAAGGCTTGCCGCTGCACAAGCGGCAATCAGACACCAGAAGTAGGTATTGGATGTTGCAATATATTCACCGGTGCATTTTTGCCGGTATCATAAGTCTGTGCGTACCGGCTATAAGTCTGGCCGGTACAAGCGAACCATCATTGCATATAGAAAAAGGTGAAGCATCGAGTCCGCAAGTTGCTTTGACACTTGATTTATGTATGGGTGATATTGATCATCGCATTTTTGACACTCTTGTTTCCCATCAGATTAAAGCCACTTTATTTGTTACGGCCCGCTGGCTGCAACGCAACAAGCAAACTGTCGAAGTCATCAAGACGCATCCTGATCTGTTCGAACTGGAAAATCATGGCAAAAATCATATTCCCGCTATTGATAACCAGCCCGATATTTATGGCTTGAAGACGGCTGGCAGTCTGAAGGCGGTGTGTGAAGAGGTCAAAGGCGGCGAAGAAAGCTTGGTAGCAGCCGGTTTTCCGAAGCCTAACTGGTACCGCGATGCATCTGCACGTTATTCAAAAGACGCAATCAAACTTGTTCATGACATGGGCTATGAGATAGGCGGTTTTTCTCTCAATGCCGATATGGGTGCATCACTATCGGCAAAAACTGTTGCCGCACGTATTTCATCTGCTAAGAATGGGGATGTCATTATCGCCCATATGAACCAACCCAAACGCGCATCGGGGCAGGGTGTCGCAATTGGTATTCTGGAGCTTCAGAAAAGGGGCTTCAGATTTGTAAGATTGTCAGATGCGGTAAAACCGGTGAATAGACAGGCGAGCCTCGAGGATTGCAATGTGTTGAAACAAACGGATGCATTGCAGAAAACAGTTGTTGGACAATGAGAAAAAAATACGTTCGCTTGACATCATATGCTGCTTCATGGTCGCCTCGTTTCGGTGGCTTAAGTCTTTTGCTGCTTGTCATTTCAAGTCTTCTGCACCGGTTTTCATTTATCCGGACAAATGTTTTCCTCATTCTGTCAGCACTGGCCGGAGTGTTTGCCCTGACGGCTTTGGCTTTGGCGTTAAAAGGTCTTTTTGACCTTTGGAAAAATGGTGATCGTGGCGGGCTAAAATCGTTAAAAGGCATTGTCTATTCGTTCATAACCCTCACACCGATTGCGGCTTTTCTGTTAATGTGGTCTGTTATGCCGCCGCTTGCCGATATTTCGACTGATACCGACACGCCACCACGTTTCATTGCAGGGACGAGACCGGTTGATGCTTTACCTGTTGCGGTTGATTTGTCCGGTCAGGCTCCATTGCAATTAAAAGAATGGCCGGAACTTTCCGGCCGCCGTTATGACGGCTCTCCCGATCGTATTTTGAAATCGGTACGCAATGTTCTTGATGCCGAGGGGTGGCCGATCAAGGCTCAACGTGGTGTCGATGGCGAAGACGAGCAACTTTTTGTAGAAACAGAAGCAAAAACTTTTTATCTGGGGTTCGCATCCGACATCGTTATCAGATTGACCGATGAAGGAGATACGACTTTCGTGGATATGCGTTCCGCCTCCCGATATTTGTCGCGTGATCTCGGGGTAAATGCTGCATTCATTCTTTCATTTATGGATGCTCTGGACACAGAAATGCTCTCGACGCCGGTTGATCAGGACAAAGAATAACAGCTTTGAAGCGCTATTCTCCCTTCAACTTTGACAATCCCCCTCGCGACTAAAAATTCCAAATGGGCAAGTACCGAAAGCGTTGCTGCTTTTAGGAGCCGCTGGTCGAGCTTGCGGTAAATCGCGCTGACAATCTGCTCGATCGTGCGGTCACCAATGGTCAGTCGTTCTATAATTGCGCGTTCACGCATTTTCCTGTGCGAAATAATGGCACGAACATAGGCTTTCGGGTTGGTGACAGCTCCGCCATGACCGGGCAAGTAAATTTTGTCTTCCCGTCGGGCGAGCTTATCAAGTGATTCCATATAATCCCTCATCGAACCGTCAGGCGGAGCAACGAGTGTTGTCGACCACGCCATAACGTGGTCGCCGGTAAAAACTATACCGGTTTTTTCCAATGTATAGGCCGTATGATTGGCCATGTGGCCGGGTGTGGTAATAGACGTAAGTTCCCATCCATCTCCCTTGATTGATTCACCATCTCCAAGAAAGATATCGGGAGTGAAGTTTTTGTCACAACTGGCATCAACGGTCATTACGGGGTCTGAGACTTCAAGGGATGCCGGACGATAAGCACCTTCTGCAACAATCAGGCCGCCTGTCAGTTCACTCAGTCGTTTTGCTATCCCGCTATGATCACTATGGCTATGTGTAATGAAAATGTAATTGAGAGGGCGACCATCAATGACCCGAAGCAAGGTTGCCAATTGTTCTTCATCGTCAGGACCGGGGTCAATAATCGCCAGTTCGTCATTTCCAAGGATATAACTATTCGTGCCGGTAAATGTAAAAGGAGACGGATTATGGGCTGTCAGTCGCCTGACATTATTTTGAAGCAACACCGCGTGCCCGTAATGGGGAGAGAACTCATCGTTAAAACTTATCGACATCGGCTTTTCCTGTGAACATACGGGCTTTATGAATATCCGGTCAAACTTGACTGCAAACGTCAGTGTGAACATTCTCTCGTCAAATCATTAGCGCAGTTGCAATCAAGTTCACAAATTCGAAAAAATTCAATTACTAAAATCGTTATGGAAAACGGAATAGAATAATTTGTCTAGTAAATTTGAAAATATGCCAATCAAATAAATTGGAATAGACATTTATTTTATCAGAAAATTTTTTAAATCCGAAAATAGCAATATAGTCTTGAATTTATTGCCAGAACATCCGGAATAGAATGGAAAGGGCCAGAGTAAAAAGCGGGAGCCGGGGCGGTTTTCTACTTCGTGGTTTTTTTAGATTGCTGTCAATAACCCGACTGGAAAGATCGATAGTGAACGGGTTTAATAAGCTAGAACTTTCATTTTCGGAAAAATTCGGTTTCGTAAAAATAACCTCATTAACAAAGGCGCCTTGATAGTGCATTGCAATCAATGTCTTGAAACAATGTTTGCAAGTTTTTTAGCAAAAAAAAGGTTGCACGTGCTCTCAGACATATTGCACATTCTTTTCGAACTCGTTATAAGGCGCGCAGGAAGTATGCCGTGCATACTTTTTGGGGTATAGCCAAGCGGTAAGGCACCGGTTTTTGGTACCGGCATTCCCTGGTTCGAATCCAGGTACCCCAGCCATTTATCTTCAAAAGCCGCTTATCTTTGAAAAATTGAAGCTTTAAACCGTAAAATAGGTTTGAAAAGCAACCCTTCGCCTGAAATTTACTCATCTTCCAAGCGACGCTCGGAGTATTTTCCCGATTTTAAAAAAGGTTTATAATCTATTCTGAAATAGAAAACTTCGGCGACCCGCCACAGGCCAGTCAAATCACCGTTTCATATTAATGATTTGTGCCATGGTTTCATCGGCAACCTGGAACACCCGGAAATTGGCTTTAAAATTATGTTCGGCCAAATCCATATCAACCATATCGTCGCCGGCATCATATGTCTCACGACCGACGGTCGTTCCAACGGCGACATTTTGGGCAACCTGATTGAGTGTATCCGCTTGTCTGTTCATACCACCGACCGAAATGCGCATTGCTGAATCAATAGACATTGAATCCACTCCTTCTGTTGAGGATAAGAAATACTTCAACAAACTAAATATAATACATCCGATGGTTGATTTCCAGAGCGAGGAAACAACTAAAAATTAAAGCCAACCTTTTTTTCTGAAATATAAAATCGGTATAACGGCAGAAATAATCATGAGAAAAAGAGCAAAGGGATAGCCCCATTTTTCATTGAGTTCCGGCATAAATTGGAAATTCATTCCATAGATGGAGGCAACCAGTGTCGGCGGCATGAAACCGACAGCAGCGACCGAGAAGAATTTGATAATGGCATTTTGTTCTGTTGAAATCATTCCGACGACAGTATCAAGAAGAAATGTCATTTTTGCCGAGAGAAAATCTGCATAATGTTCAAGTGACTGGGTATCCTGTTCAAGCGATTTGACAGTCGTTTTCATATCCTTTTTCGGTGTTACCGTTTTGCCATCAGCTTCAATATATTTGGGCGTAACGGTTTTTCCATAAGCCTCGACATAAACGAGAAGGCGGCTAACACCGGCAATGCTTTCTCTCACCATTGAAAGCAACGTACCCTGATTGCCGATCTGGTTGAGAATCTTGCGAAAATCCACAGTCGACATCGGCATGGCACCCTCATCCCGATGGAAGATGTTGCGCGAGGCCTTTTCGATGCGGGCCGAAACCGCTTCAAGAAGATCGGCAAGCCGGTCTGTTGCGGCTTCCATAACGGCTGTCAAAATGGTCAAGCCGGTACATTGCTGGGTGATAACGCCGTTACCTGCTTTTGTGACACGCAAAATAAAGAGTTCGACAGCTTGCGGGTGGCTATAACGCACTGTAACGAGCCGCGAACCCGTCAAAATGAAGGTGACCGGTGCAATATCGCGCTTGTCTCCATCAACGGTATAAATCAATGGAGCGGTCATATATTGCGCTCCATTTTCCATATAAAAGCGGCTCGATTCTTCAATCTCCGTCATATCATCATGAGTCGGTATAGGAATGCCAAGCCACTTTTCGAGCTCTTTTTCTTCTCCCGCAGTCGGATCGGAAAGATCAATCCACAGCACGTCATTTTCAGGCGTTCCGTCTTCTTTCAAGGGGACTTCAACAAGACGGTCAGTTGCGGAACGGAAACTGCGGATCATATATTAATCCTTTGTGATTTCGACCGGAGCGATTTTTTGTACTTCCAGAAAATCCTGATCCCAACGTCCTGATACCAACGGGTGACAGTGGGAGATACCTTCTGCCTCAAAATGCACAGGTTTGGTATCAACAATGCCAGTCACTCCATCATCGCTTTGCCGATATTCGGATGTTCCGATAATGGCGCGCTCATTTTTGTGATAACTCGCCAGTCTGAGATCGCGCGCTTCTTCAATACGTTTAGCCAGATTGCCATCGATCAGGCTTTGCATGACGCCGCCTTCATCTTCAAGGCGGGTAAATTCGACCCAGGCAGCTTCAGCAAGAGCATCCGCATCATTATCGCGGCGACTCGTACTTTTTGCAAGCGGGCTAGCAAGCTCCTTGATAAAGATGAGCTGGCTATTGCGGGCAATGCGTCGTGCCGTTTGATCAGGCAGGCCGAAAACAAAGCTGTATGGCAATACGGATAATGAAGAAGCACCCCCTAAAATGGCAGCATAGGCGGCAATAGAGGAACGAGAAATATTGTTAAAAGCATCCTGTCTTGTCATCATCCGCATGGAGGTCTCCACATGAATGACCGCTGGAAATGGAGACGAGACACCACGTTCGCCCTGAAGGCGCCGCCAAAGCAACCTTATGGCCCGCATTTTTGCCAGTCCCATAACCGGATCTTCGTCAAGTGCTGTAGCAAAACCGATATGCGGCAAAGCATAGATGATATGGTGACGTGCTTCTTCAACCATTTTCAAATGGGCAAGAGCAACCGACAACATAGCGCCGATTTCCTGTGCCGGAGTAGCACCCGCATTATGATAGGGACGCCCGTCTGCCTCAAGCACAACACCCGGAATGCCAGAAGAAAAGAATACCGACATTGATTGCGGTAGAGAAGCTTTCAATGCTTCAATAGACATTTTGAGCTTGCCTGTTGTCGCTAGAACAGCGGTCGGATCGGTGCTGAAAGTAAGTTTCGTTCGCGTCGGATTTATGCGCCGATGCTGGAGATAATCGATAAAGCTGTCCGCAATAACGCGACCATGAGGGTGATTATCCAAACGGATATGCAAGCCATCAAGACTTACACCATCAAAAAGGGTCGGTATTGTTTCAGCTTTGGCTGGCAAACCGAAACCGTAAGCACTATTTGCGCCCTCGAAAACAAGTGAGATGCCGGTTGCACCATTGGCTATATCTTCTTTAAGTTGGAAGCGCGCGCGTTCGATATCCGGATCGTCGGCACGTTGCATGACAGACCAGCCTGCCTGACGGGATGTTACATTGTCGGATGGATGGGACTGTTTCGAGCTCATAAGCAAATCAAAATCCTACTAAATCAATTTCACACCATCTGTTAAGAGGTTAATATAACACAATCACAAAGCCCTAAATGGTGCAAGACAAACCTATTGCAATTTCCTTGAGAATTCATTTAACAAAAAATAATCGCCATGCAAAAAAATGCTATCCATAAAAAAGACAAAAAATGAATATTGAATTTTACGAACGTCTCAAAATTGGAAAAATAAATTTAAAAATTAATAAAAAATAATTGTATATAAATAGTATTTTAGTTAATATTTATTTTATATAATTTTTAAAATTATTATATTATATTTAGTTAAAATTATATTATGATGTTTCGGATAAATTATTTTTTAAAATCAATGTAATATAAATTATTAAGATGAAATAGATTATATATAAAATAGGAATACTTTTTATGGGGTGAAAAAATTTTTTAATATGTGTTGCACCACATAAAAGGCTTATTGAATTTGTCTAATGCTGGTACATTTAAAAAATTGAGAAACATGCCGAGGGATTAATTGGGTATGATCGACAAGAGCGGAATTTTTTTAGGCGCCAGTCACCAGAAGCAGGATAATGCGTTAAAACCCGAATATATATGGCTCAAATATGCAAACCGTCATGGTTTGATAACAGGTGCCACGGGAACAGGAAAAACTGTAACGCTGCAGGTCATTGCCGAATCTTTTGCAGCCGCCGGTGTACCGGCCTTTTGTGCAGATGTGAAAGGCGATCTGTCGGGTATAGCAAAACCCGGTATTTTGAACGACAAGGTTCGTTCGCGCGGTCAAAGTGTCGGACTTTCATCAATCGACATGAAAGCCCCGCCGGTCATTTTTTGGGACCTTTTCGGCGTTGACGGGCATCCGATCAGAGCAACTGTGTCTGAAATGGGGCCATTGCTGCTCTCCCGCCTCATGGATTTGACACAAGCACAAGAAGGCGTGTTGAATATTGCATTCCGTGTAGCCGATGACGAAGGGCTGTTGTTGCTTGATCTGAAAGATTTGCAGGCAATGCTCAACCACGTTGGAGAAAAGGCCGCCGAGCTTTCCACGCGCTATGGCAATATTTCGAAATCGTCTGTTGGCTCCATTCAACGGCAATTATTGGTGTTCGAGGAGCAGGGCGGCGAACATTTCTTCGGTGAACCATCCCTGAAGCTTGAAGATATCATGCGTACAACGACTGATGGACGGGGTTTTGTCAGCGTGCTTGCTGCCGATAAACTTATGTCCAATCCACGTCTTTATTCGACCTTTCTTTTGTGGTTGATGTCGGAACTATTCGAACAACTGCCTGAAGTTGGCGATCCTGAAAAACCACGTCTTGTTTTCTTTTTTGATGAAGCTCATCTCCTGTTCGATAATGCGCCAAAAGCTCTGATCGAACGTATTGAACAGGTGGTCCGCTTGATCCGGTCAAAGGGGGTCGGCATCTATTTTATTTCGCAAAATCCTTTGGATGTGCCGGAATCGGTTCTGTCGCAACTTGGAAATCGTATTCAGCATGCCTTGCGTGTCTATACGCCGCGCGAGATTGCGGCTGTCAAAGCCGCAGCATCTACTTTTCGTGCCAATCCCGATTTTGATACGATGAAAGCGATCTCCGATCTCGGGACGGGTGAAGCGCTGGTATCCACTTTGGAAGACAAAGGCGTCCCATCCATCGTTGAGCGAACAACCATTCGCCCACCTTCATCGCAAATTGGCCCGATTACCGCTGAAGAGCGGCAAAATTTTATAAAAACAAGTCCTGTGAGTGGAAAATATGACGAGACGGTTGATCGTCAGTCAGCTTATGAGATGCTGCAGAAGAACACAGAAGAAAAGCAATCAAATAATGATCAGCAGGAAGGGGGAAGTTTCTGGGATACGATTTTCGGAGAGGATAAAAAGAATAGTCGTAGTCAATCGGTTGCAGAGACCGCAGTCAAGTCGATTACGCGCACAGCCGCAAATTCGATTGGGCGTTCACTTGCAAAGGCTGGCGAACAATATGTGCGCGGCTTATTAGGCAATCTCCTCGGCGGTAAACGGAAATAAACCGGAATAATCGCGCGGCAAAATAATTGCACGCATGATAGGCGCTTGGGAATAGTACTTGTACGCGTTTGGAAATGATATTTTCATTTCAAAAACGCGTATCGGTGTGTGTCTTTTGCCAATCAAAAGCAAGCGCAGTTCCTTTAGACCGCATTGACACATATTCAGCAAAACGCATTTAATCGGGTTGATGTGATATTCATGTCTGATGTCACGAATTTATCAAAAAAATATGATAAAGGCCTAAAAATATCTGATCTCGTTTGTGGCAACTTCTCGTAATGTGCACACTCATAATGTGCACAAAATTTCGAAATAAGACCGGACTGGAATTGCCGAAGAACAAAACAGAATGCAAAGCTTGCAAATCAACCTGTTGGCAATTTGCGCGTATCTTCTCAAGCCTATACGACAAGCACGGGTGCTTTTTCCGGAACCCTTTCATAGAGGTCCACAATATCCTGATTAATTAACCGGACACACCCAGAAGACGCACGCTTGCCTATAGAGGACCAGTCGGGTGAACCATGAAGCCGGTAGAGCGTGTCTTTTCCATTCTGGTAAATATAAAGCGCGCGCGCACCAAGCGGATTTTTCAGTCCCGGTTTCATGCCGCCATTTTCAGCGCTATATTTTTTTAACTGCGGTTGGCGTGCAATCATATCGGCGGGAGGTGTCCATGTCGGCCATTTGCGTTTATATTCAATGATACCACGACCGGACCACGCAAAGCCTTCTTTTCCGACGCTAACACCATAACGGATAGCTTTGCCGTTAAGACGAACCAGATAAAGATAACGGCGTTTGGTATCTACGACAATCGTTCCGGGTTGTTCACCTGTCGGATCATCAACAATCTGACGCAAAAATTGTGGATCAATGTGTTGGTAAGGAATGGCGGGGAGCACAAAATCACCATCGCGACTTTCGGCATACATTGATGCAAAAGGGACGAGCGCATTGTTGTCAACAGTTGGTTGTGGTTTTACGGGTGCGAGTTCAATCTCCTTGAAGCCTGATGGCATACAGGCGGAAAGACCGGCCATTGTTGCACCGATCGATATTGATTTTAAAAAAAAGCGGCGCGAAAGGGGAGAGGACATTAATCAATCCAATTTGTTTGCGATTGTTCATGTTTGCCGCATAAAAGTTAAGAACAGACAAACAATTATGTTTTAATATCAAACAATTGACATAGGTTACCAAGCGGTTTTCACGGTTGACCGTTGCTCGCCGAATATATGGGAAAAATGTCGTTATTCAATTTATAGGCTGCCGCTCGAAATCCTAAAGGAGTATGTTGATTGTCTGGTTCCTTATTCGGAAGGTTAAGGAGACGGAAATCCGGTTTATCCGGTCAAACTCTTGTGAAAGCGGCAATTTCCCTTGCTTTTGGTGCATGAGCGCACCAAATAAATAACCGCACCTATTCCGGGAGAGAATATATTTTAAGGAGTATTGAAAATGGCTTTCGAATTGCCTGAACTACCCTATGCTTATGAAGCACTTCAGCCTTATATGTCACGTGAGACACTTGAATATCACCATGACAAGCACCATCAAGCCTATGTTACCAACGGCAATAAATTGCTGAAAGATTCAGGACTTGAAGGTAAAAGCCTTGAAGAAATTGTCAAAGCAAGCTTTGGCAAAAATCAGGGTCTCTTCAACAATGCAGCCCAACACTACAATCATACCCATTTCTGGAAATGGATGAAGAAAGATGGCGGTGGCAAGAAACTACCGGCAAAACTGCAAAAAGCGATTGATAGCGATTTGGGTGGTTATGACAAATTCCGTTCAGACTTTCTTGCTGCCGGTGCGGCCCAATTCGGTTCGGGATGGGCTTGGCTTGCTGTAAAAAACGGGAAGTTGGAAATTTCGAAGACACCAAATGGAGAAAACCCGCTGGTTCATGGTGCAACGCCTATTCTTGGCGTCGACGTTTGGGAACACTCTTATTACATTGATTATCGTAATGCCCGTCCGAAATATCTCGAGGCATTTGTCGATCATCTGATTAATTGGGATTACGTGTTGGAGCTTTTTGAAAAAGCCTGATCTATTTTTCATAAACAATTCAAAGAGCCACCATTTTCGCAATGGTGGCTTTTTTATTGCATGAGAAAATTCACTTCAATTGTTAGAACTTGGTGCACATGCTCGCATCAATGGATTTATCATTATAAAGATAATTCATTGTTTTTAGCCAGGATTTGCATTCGTTCATCGTTTTAAAACAACGATAGCGCTCGACCGGCATAAGACCGGAGCCGCGGTTTTGAAACGGAGTTTGTTCCCATCCACGGAAAAAACCGGCAACAATGCCACTTCCCTTGGGCGGAGTTGAACAACGTTTCCCTGCATATTCACTGGTCATATTTGCGACTTTTGCAGGGTCTCGACCACTTGCATAAACGCTTTGGGACATTGTGAAAAGCCCGAGGCCAATAGCGGCAAAAACAATCAATCCGTTTTTCATGAAGAAAAGGCCTCCTTGTGCCATTTCAATTTATCAGAATCTTGTACATTTTGTAGCCCTTGGCGGTGGTGAGCCATAGAGTGACTCCATAGTATAAAGCCAGCCACGGCATTCATCCATCGATTTGAAACATCTGAACCGGTCGACAGGAACGAAACCGTCAGAGCTTACAATCGGGTTATCCGTAACGCCGCTAAAATATCCCGCCACAATGCCACTTCCTTTGGCCGGCGTATTGCAACGGCTTCCGGCATATTCATCAACATCTTTCCTGATACCGGCAGCATATGCCGGTGACAGGAAAAAGCCGATCATGAGCAACAGCAATAAGCATGAAGTTTTCGTCATTCGGTTGCTATTCCATAAAACTGCGGAGAGGTTTCATGTTGCCTTTCAAAACAGCACCCTTTCAAAAGAGCTATATGAAATCATTTGGTACGTTTATGAGCAATAGACAAGTGCATTGTTCGTTTTGCTCAAAAAATATCGGTACGGATAACCGGTTAAAGCATGACTGTTCTGATTGGAGTTGCAGGCACTTTTTTGCCTCTTTAGTCATCGGTTACAAGGGACAATGAAAAATTCAGGAAAAGTTGTGTGAAAGACGGATTGTTCAAGAAAAATTGTGGGGGCAGCGAAGAATTCAGGAAAAATTGTCCCGTGGCAAGGCGGCTCCCGATCTCAAGAAATATGAAAGATCAGGTAAGCCGCCTTTAATCCGGTAATTTTCAAAACGATAACAGAAGGCCTAAATCTTTCCTGCTACCTTAAGGATGAAAGCGTAAATATAAGCACTTTCTTCAAGTCGTGAAAAGCGTCCTGACGCACCGGCATGACCGGAATCCATATTTGTTCTGAGCAAAATCGGGTTGTCGCCTGTTGCAAATTCCCTCAATTTAGCAACCCACTTCGCCGGTTCCCAATAGGTTACGCGCGGATCCGTGAGTCCTGCCATTGCAAGAATAGCAGGGTATTTTTGTGCACGAACATTATCATAGGGAGAATAGGAGGCTATCAGCTTGTAATCTTCCTTTGATGCAAGGGGATTTCCCCATTCCGGCCATTCGGGAGGTGTGAGTGGAAGGTTGGCGTCAAGCATTGTCGATAATACGTCAACAAACGGAACAATAGCGACGATTCCGGCATAATCTTCAGGAGCCATATTGGCAACTGCACCCATCAACATGCCACCGGCCGACCCGCCTTCTGCAATTAGTCTGTCGTGGGAAGTGAAATGATTGGCAACCAAAAAACGTCCACAGGCAATGAAGTCAGTGAAAGTATTACGTTTAAAAAGGTGTTTTCCTTTTTCGTACCAGTCGAAGCCTTTTTCTTTTCCACCCCTGATATGTGCAATAGCGTAAACAAAGCCGCGATCGACCAAAGATAATGCATTGCTATTGAAGCTGTCCGGAATAGAAATTCCATAGGCTCCATAGCCATAAAGAAGACAAGGGGCACTGCCATCGAGTTTCGTATCTTTATGATAAAAAAGTGAGATGGGAATTTTGGCACCGTCTTCGGCTTTGGCCATTAAACGGCGTGTTATATAATTTTTTGGTTCGTGACCCGAGGGCACTTCTTGCCGTTTTAACATGACGCGCTGTCTCGTCGTCATATCATAATCATAAAGCTCGGACGGAGTGGTCATAGACGAATAAGCAAAACGGATTGTCTCGCTGTCATATTCTGCTGCACCGTGAAGCGTTAGGGAATATGTTTCTTCCTCGAACGCAATAGCATGTATCGAGCCGTCACGACGATCAAGCAACTCAATTCTGGGAAGACCATCGCGTCGTTCAAGCCAGACAAGAAAATTCTTGTAAGCATCATGGGCAAGAATAAGTCTCGATGGTTGATGAGGAACAACCTCGACCCAATTTTCTTCGGTCGGTTTGTCAAAAGGAGCCGACATGATTTTGAAGTCTTTGGCACCATCTATATTGGTCAGAATATAAAAAATATCGCCGCCTTCAGTCAGGCTATATTCAACGCCTTTTTGACGTTTTCTGACACATTTCGGTGTAGCCATCGGCTCTTTTGCCGGAATAAGCCAAACCTCCGAAGTTTCATGGTCGTGAATATCGATATAAATGACATCGTTGAGAGAGGAACCGCCGACGCCCAGAAAAAAGCCAGGATCTTTTTCTTCAAATATTAACTTGTCAACGCTCTGGTCGGTTCCGATTTTATGGTAGTAGAGTTTTGATGGACGATGATTTTCATCAACATTGGTATAGAAAAAACCTTCGGAATTTGCGTCCCACACAACATCTCCGGAAGTATTGATAATATTTTCTGTAGTGTCCATGAGCGACGTCATGTTGCGTAACTTTATTGTATAAAATTCAGACCCCTTGTCGTCATACGTCCATGCGCACTTACTATGGTCCGGAGAGTGTTGCACAGCTCCGAGCCGGAAATAATCTTTCCCCTTGGCCAATGCATCACCGTCAACATAGACGCTCGCTTTTCCGCCTTCACGCGGTGTTCTGAAATAATGCGGTTGTTCACCTCCGGTTGTGAACGAAACACCATAAGCATAAGGGCCATCTTTTACCGGAACCGAGCTGTCATCTTCCTTGATGCGCCCCTTCATTTCCGAAAAGAGCTGTTTTTGTAAGTCTATTGTATCGGCCATCCGAGCTTTTTGATAAGCATTTTCCTCTTCCAGATGGGTGCGGATTTCCTTATCAAGCAAAGCAGGGGTTTTAAAAACATCTTGCCAGTTTTTTGCTCTCAACCAATTGTAGAAGTCGTGACGTATGATGCCGTGATGCTCTTCTGAATGGTCAATTTTTTTTGTTTTAGGTGGGAAAGTTATTGATTCGGTCATTATCAGTCCTGAAATATAGTTCTCTGTTTGATCACTTTTCTGTTTTGTCTTGTTGATATTTCAGAGAATAACCGTTCATGCAATAACGCAATCCTGTAGGTTCGGGGCCATCAGGAAAAACATGCCCGAGATGGGAACCACAATCTGCACATAAAACTTCGGTACGTTCCATGCCGTGGGAATAATCCTGCTGCAAGACGACAGCATCGGCATTAATGGGGCGAAAGAAACTCGGCCAACCGCTACCGGATTCATATTTCGTTTCCGAGCGATAGAGAGGTTTTCCGCAGCAAACACAATAAAATGTTCCAGGCTTCGACGTGTCGAATTCCGGGCCTGAAAAAGCCCGTTCGGTACCGTGATTACGAGTAATTTCATATTGTGTAGGCGTTAGTTCTTTACGCCATTCTTCGTCAGACTTGTTTACTTTGAAATGATGAGGCTTCGTCATAATTTATCCTTGTGGAACAAAAACATATTACAGATTAAGTGGGCTAAGAGCTTTGACAGTCGAAACAATTGCTGCTAAAAGTCAAGCGAATTAGGGGTCACGTTCGTAATATGGTATCTATGTGTAAGAAATACAATTTATACTGAAATGATGTGTCGGTTTTTACCGATACAATGGTAAAAATGGGACAAAGTGCCTTAATTTAAATATATTTGTTCAAGACAACTTGTTGTGGTCTGACAAAAAACGCAAAAATAAATGTTAAATCAGTATGGAACCTTTATTTTATAGAATTGTTTCCCAATTGTAATTGACAAGGTTTCTTACCTAGCTATATGAAAGTCAACATTTGCTTGCTACTTTGCAGAAAGCAGGCTGGAATAACATAAGTAAAATAAAAAAAGGATAAGAAGATGGATGATCAAGCCGTCAGCGAGAATGAGAGCGATTTCATTGTTACACTGGTTGCTGATGTTGTAGCTGCTTATGTCGGCAATAACTCAATCAGACCAGGTGAATTGCCGAGTTTAATCGCGGACGTTCACGCTGCATTTGTTAAAGCGGGTGGCGAAACAGCTGGCGAAGCGGAAGTCGAAAAACAGAAGCCGGCAGTCAACCCGAAGCGTTCGGTTTTCCCCGACTACATTATCTGTTTGGAAGATGGTAAAAAGTTCAAGTCACTCAAGCGCCACTTGATGACACATTATGAACTTACTCCGGAACAGTATCGCGAGAAGTGGGACCTGGATCCTAATTATCCAATGGTTGCCCCCAATTATGCGGAAGCCCGTTCTTCTCTTGCAAAACAAATGGGATTAGGACGTAAACCCGGCAAAAGAAAATCGAAATAATATTGTTTTCAGCGTGGAAAACAAAACGGGTGCATTCGGTTAATGCGCCCGTTTTTTTTAATCGATTAGAATCAGCTTGCTTGATCAATCAGAGATTGAATGGAAAGCACTTCCAAATCCGCATGCAGGATTAATTCATTGGTTCTTTAATGTATTTTCGGCTTCAAGACGAATACGCTCGACCATAGAGCGCAAACCATTTGAACGTTGGGGCGTTAAATTCTCGTCAAGGCCCAATGTTTTCAAGACTTTTTCAATATCGGCATCACGAATTTCCGATGCCCGTTTTCCCGAATAGTAAGTAATGAGAATATAGACCAGACCGCGCACAATATGAGCGTCTGAATCGCCTTTAAAGGTCATAACGGGATCGTGTCCCGAACCGTGTTCGGTAACGAGCCAGACCTGACTCACACAGCCGGGAACTTTATGGGCTTCATCACGTGATTCTTCCGGATAGGGCGGAAGCTCTTTTCCCAGTTCAATGACATAGCGGTATCTATCTTCCCAATCATCAAGGAGAGAAAAACTTTCCAGAATATCGTCAATTGAATCGGTCATTATTATTTGTCTGCTTTGTCTTTGATGTCTGAATTTACGCTGGAACATTTACTCCGTTTTAGAAAAAAAGTAAATTTTCTAACGGCATAATCATTTCCGCTGAAACATCAAAACGTCGGGAACAACTGCTTCTGAAAAAACTACCAGTTTATTGGGGCTTCTGCGACGGGGGCATTTTTTTCTCCTCCGGCTCCGCCGGTTGTTTATGACCGGCAGCAGAAGGTGTCAGAGATTTGATTGATCCGTTTTTGTTGTCGACCTTTTTATTATCGACTTTATTCGAGTGCTCCTCGTGGTCATTTTCCGGCGTTATCGAACCGGTATTGATGTTTTCAGGAGGCAGTTTGTTTTCACCTTTGTCGCTTCCGAATGTTCTGTCGAGATATTGGTAAGCAATGCGTGCGCCGTCACGTGCGCGCTCGCCGAGAGAACCAAAAAATGTTTTTCCGGTCTCGCATGTGTCTGAATTGCGTTCACAAAAATTACCGAGGTCATTGACTGTATCTTTTACCGCCAACAATGCTTCAACAGTGTTCATATATTGATCAGGCTGGGATCCGTTATTTTTTCCGGAAGTTCCCAAGAAAGATATGACGACCAGAAAAAGAGTAAGAAAACAGAATGACTTGATAAGAAAACGTATCATGACGCCCCGACATAACGCAGTTACAAATAAGCAGGATGAAGCCTAGACTAACCGTTTATGATTGACGAAATATTTACAGAAACAGAATTTTGCCTGTCAAATTTCTAATTTTTCCAGCTTTATCTGTGAAGTTGTTAACCATAATAGCAAACAGATAACGCAACACTGAACCATGATCTATTTATTATCTTTTCATTAAAAAGTTGTCGTCAGATTAGCATCAAACAAGCGAAAAATTGTTTTTGATCGGCAATGTCACACCCGAAAGGGGGCTGACAGTGCTGAAAACAACAAGGTGTAAATCGGAACAATGGAAACATTGAATGCTATTCTAAAGGTAAATAGTCAGGGTACGGTGCTGGAAAATGCCTTGCCAGACTGTTTTTTGGGATGTCTCAAGCAAAGCGAAGCTTTGTCTGACCATGTCCATATCAATGATCGCATTATATTTCTGTCATTTTTGGCAGATGTCCGGGAAAACCGTCTGGCCTCGCCTATAACAATTCGTATGAATGGTCGTGACCGCACCCGATTTATTTCGGTTTTGATTCATTGTCTGTCGGTTCACGAGAATTCAATTGCACTTGCTATAGAAGCTAATAGCAAGGAAATCGGTAGTCTCGGCATGAATGCGGTTTCACCTTTTACGCAGGCCGCCCATGAAATGCGCACACCGTTGAATGCGATATTGGGTTTTGCCGATTTGCTCGATTATCTTGATCAACAAGACAAGGGAAATACCAAGCAGCATGAATATATCGCAATGATAAAAAAAGCCGGTAATCACCTGCTTGATATTGTCAATAAGACATTGAAGGACCGCGACCGATTGACGGATGATATTGTTTCTGAGATATGCTCTGTCGGAAGTGTATTGACTGAAACATTGGAACTGACTTTACCGCTCCATGGTCACAGGAAAATAGCGGTCAAGGGGGCTACGACACCGGTTGCCTGCTGTCTTGATGCATTATCGTTCCGTCAGATATGTTTCAATTTGATATCCAATGCCATCAAATATAGCCGTGACGATGGACATATCGGCGTTACGATCGCCATTCCCGACAATGAATATTGTGAAATTACAGTTGAAGATGACGGTATTGGAATGGATGAGCAACATATTGCTCGTCTGGGACTGCCATTTTTGCGCGCGTCTGATGCTGTTGCCTGTAAAATCGAAGGTGTCGGACTAGGGCTGGCAATGGTATTCGATCTTGTCAAACGAGCCAAAGGTCAGATCACTTTCGAAAGCGAGAAAGGTAAGGGCACAAGGGTAAAGTTACTTTTGCCTATCATGCAGGAAGATTCCGCCGGTTCAATTCAAACCTCGAAAATCGATATTGTTAGCAGCGATGCAGTCGCTAACAACGCATATATTTTAACTCCAGAAACACAACTTGGAAACAATGGTAAGACTACGAAAAACACCACGAAACCAAACCGCAAAACGGCATAGCCTCGTTTTATCTATTCTTGCCGGATTGGGTCATTTGCTGCGTCTATTTGCGGGGTGGATTTTCCGTCATGCTCGCAAGAATCCGCTTATGGCCTGCGGTTTTTTTCTGTTTGTAGTCGGATTTGGTTTTGTTACTTTCAACGCGTTGTTTTATCAAAGTGCGAGCCAACGAACAGTTTTTATCCAGACACGGCCTCTCGTAAATCAGAATACAAATGCGACAATTCAGAATGCTCCGCAAAAAGCAGTACAATTGTCGAATACAACTCCTGATACGGTAGCAACATCTTCATCAACACAGTCAAATGTTGCCCCGAATGCGGATAAAACTTTACCCGATAATAATCCCGAAAATTTGCTGGATATTCAGAAAAAACTTGCAGCCATGGGACTTTATGATGGTCCGCTTGACGGGCTGGATGGACCGAAAACGCGAAATGCTATCGCCTTATGGCATCAAAATTCAAAACCGGTTACAGGTCAGGGAGAAAGCCAAAAACAGCACGACGATATTGCCTCGCTCATTAGCGGCGCATTATCTAAGAATGATAATGTTGATCACGTGACAACCCAGTCTCTTTCCGACCCGAAAACGTCTCTGCCATCTACCCCCAAGGCAAATGATGTTGTTACCGAAAAGACGATACCGCAAACGAACGCCTCGAAGGGCGAAGCAAAACACGATAATGCGGCCAATAATTTCAAAGCAAATACGGCCGACGTTATGCGTGTTCAGGCGGGTTTAAGAGCTTTTGGAGACGATCACGTTGTGGTCACCGGTACCGAAGACGACAACACTGCTGAGGCGTTAAAAAATTTTCAAAAAATGTTTAGCCTGACAGTTACCGGCAAGATCAATCAGGAAGCGATTGACAAGATGAAGGATATCGGCCTCATAGGCTAGCAGGAACAACCTCGAGTGGGGGAGAATAATTGCTTTCCGAAACATGCTTTTCGACTGCGAAAGCTTCACTACCACTCGAAATTTTTGTTCGATATTCGATATTGTTTATCAAGGGATTGTCGCTTTTGCTTGGAAAAATGATTACAAGGTAGAATACAGTCGGCAAGCTCTATTGTTTCCTCTCTGCCGGACTTTATCATTATAATCATTCTGTATAATTTTGCGGAGTAATGAATGCGTTTGACATCGGATTTCTGGACCGCAGCCTTAATGCGAAGGGTTCGCGCAGAAGGCGGTTTTGCCTATCTTACACGTCGCGGGTCCAATGAAGCCGGTACAATTTTTATTCTTGATCGCCGGTCAAATGGCCACGTCGATCTTTATGGACCGGCGCCGCAAAGCTTTTATACAGAAGACTCCGATCGCGACGAGAGGTGTTTTATTAAAATTCTGGCTGACGTTGAAGAAACAGTTGCTGTCGGGAAACTCGAAAAAGAATTGGAATTTGATGCCGATTTATGGTTGGTCGAATTCGAAAATTATAATCCTTTAACATTGCCTTTTAATACAGTGGACGCATGAAACGCCTAATAGTCGAGTGTCTGACAATGGACATGATTGATAAAGTCGTTGTCAACATTGGTCATTTTCATTTTTAAACTGCGCAGGATAACAAATCCCTCGCTTAGATCTTCACCAACAAGAACAGAATTTTCGGCGTCAACGGGTGTTGACTGTTTCAATTCCATGATTTGTCCGGGATTGCCGATCACCAGATCAAGTTTTCCGTTCGGCATGGTATGATTGTTCAAACTGTAGAAATTCATTCCGTTGCGATCATAAACCGACATTGACCAGAAAGGCGCAGTTCCTTCAGCCATAATATGGACGGGGCCGTCATCCAGATTAAAACGACATGCCCGCAAACGGAACAAAGGATCGCTCGCAACAACAATCGGATTATCTTTGGAAAGGGGAGCAAAATTATATTTATTATCGGCAGCGTCGAGCCGCTTCCAAATATTGAGTTCACTATAATGGGGCACCATCAATACCACACAAATGTGCACAATAACGGCGCCGACAATTCCGACCAACAATGCATAGATCAGTCTAGTCACAGTCGCTCTCTCCCGTCGGAACAACCTCTACTGAAGGCATATCCAGTTTCTGAAGGGCAGTCGAGGTAACAATTGGGGTATCATAAAGGGTCAATATCAATCCATATTCGCTTCTGCCCCGGGTCGCCAGCCAGTTTCTTGGCTGTGCATTCGGGGAAATAAGAACGCTTAATGTGCCATCCGGATTCCAGATAACATTGTCACTCGACAATTCGGTAGGAAGCTTGTCGTCAATCCATTGCGCGCGCAGTTCATGATCGGCTGCATAGAGAGTGAATAATCTGGTTTCGGGTAAAAAGCCTTTCAGCCGGTAAGTGCATTGATCTTTTAGAGGATGATTGCGGTTATCCCGCCAAAGCTGGAAAACCAGTCCTTCGGTTCGCCCTAAAGAAATGTCGCCACGTCTGGCAGCTCTGGCGCGGGCATAAGCGTCTGCTTCTTCGGTTCCTGCCAGCGGATAGGCTTCCCATTGGCCAATTTTTAACCGTCCGAAGCCGTCAAATGTGTCGAGAATATAGCTGACACTCCACGCTCCTCCGCCAATGGCTATAACGAGGCTCAAAATGACGAGAAATATACGATAAAACATAAATTGTCTGTCCTGTTTATGAGCTATCTGTCTTAGCGTATCTGACTTGTTGAAGATGAAACAACATGCGCCGAACTCGCCGGAGTTAGAAGCGGAGCCTTTTGAAACTCGTCGATAAGCGATTGAATGACTTTTGATGAACCGGGGGATAGCACTTGCGGAAGATCAGGAGCAATATTTTCGTTTGCATTATTGTCTTTAGATTGTTTTGCATTGGAAAGAATTGAATTTTCAACACCGAATAGCGGTTTGATTGTGATATTCTGATGGGCGTAGAGCATAATACGATCCCACATCATTGCCGGAACGACACCGCCAAAAGCACGGTTCATTGATGAGAAATCGTCGTTTCCCATCCACACAGCGCCCGTATAATTTCCGGTAAAACCGACAAACCATGCGTCACGATAAGCTTGCGATGTTCCGGTCTTGCCTGCGACAAGTGTCATTGGCAATTGAGCACGTTTTCCCGAGCCACGTGTGGTCACGCCAACCATCATCTGGTTCATATAGGCTGCGGATTGGGCGCTCATGACACGGTGGGGTTTATTACCATCACGAGACCAGTCCCATATAACCTTGCCGTCGGTCGTCATGACCTGTGTAAAACCATGACGGTTACCTGCCATGCCGCCATTCGCAAAAACATTAAAACCGGTTGCCTGATCCATTGGGGTCATGTTGGATGTGCCAAGTACCATGGTTTTATGGGAAAAAATATTGGCATCAATACCCATATTTTTAATGAGGTCACGAATCGGCTGGGTGTCGCGGTTAAGATATTGATATGTAATACGAACAGGTACTGTATTGATCGAGAAAGCCAAAGCAGTCGCAAGATCGACATTGCCGCTATAACGTCCGGAATTGTTTTTGGGAGACCAGCCGCCCCAGTTGATCGGCGCATCCGAAATGATTGTCTTCGGGGTTAATCCACGTTCCATGGCTACAGCATAGACATAAGGTTTGAAAGACGAACCCGGTTGTCTTCCGCCTTGGGTCGCACGGTTGAATTGACTTTGTTGATAGTCACGCCCGCCGACAATTGCCCGCACCGATCCGTCATTGTCCAAGATAACGGCTGCTGCCTGGGTAGCCTTATATTGTGGGCCATATTGCTGAAGATGATATTCAATTGATTCTTCGGTTGCTTTCTGGATGCCTTGATCGAGCGTGGTGCGCACAATGACATTATGACTAGGCAATTTATTGCCGAGTTTGCGTACCTCGTCGAAAGCCCAATCGAGAAAATAGTTTGGCTCGTTATTATCCAGTTCTGTTACAACACTGGCAGGGTGGCGTCTGGCCCCGATAACTTGACCTTCCGTCATCAGACCGTCGTCAACAAGATTGGACAATACCACATTGGCACGTGCGCGCGCGGCTGGCAAATTGACGTGGGGGGCATATTTGCCGGGTGCTTTGAAAAGGCCGGCAAGCATTGCAGCTTCTGCAAGAGAAACGTCGCGAATATCTTTTCCGAAATAAAAGCGGGATGCGGCAGCAATGCCGAAAGCGCCACCGCCCATATAGGCGCGGTCAAGATAAAGCTGCAATATCTGCTTCTTGGAAAGATTGGCTTCAAGCCATATAGCCAGATATGCTTCCTTGATCTTGCGCTCGAGCGTTCTTTCGTTACTCAGAAAAAGGTTCTTGGCTAATTGTTGAGTAAGCGTGGAACCACCCTGAACCACCCCGTGAGCACGTAAATTCTGGCTAAATGCCCGTGAAAGGCCGTAAAAATCGATTCCCCAATGCTCGAAAAAACGGCGGTCTTCGGTTGCAAGAACGGCTTTGATGACAAAATCGGGCATTTCTTCAATCGGTACCGGTTCACCATGTAAAGAACCGCGACTTCCGATGTAATTACCGTGCCTGTCGAGAAAATTGACGGCAAAATCCTCCGGTGAATGCCAGTCCTTTTTTGTCAATGTGAAAACAGAAACGCCGATGAACGTGAAAATGGCAAAACCGATGAGACCGAGAGTTAATCCTTCGTCGAGAATTTCGACAAGCAATCTTTTAAAGCCGCGCACACGAAAGCGACGTGAAATGATTGTCGCATTTTCCCAGAAGGTCGCAAGTTTGCTGCGAAGACGGTAAAAACCCGTATCGATTAATGAGTCGAGTTCGATGAGACGTGGGCTACGGAAGCGCTTCCTTTTATTTTTGTTATGATTTTTTTTGAAACCGAACATGAAACGCAATCCGTGTAATTGAATACGTTGTTAAACCAACGATAAAACGAGCCTTTATATTATCGTATCCGAGCCAAGGAACGAAACAGTTTTTTCTCTCTTTAGGATTAAAATACGGTGAAAGGTTAAGACCGCAATCGAACAATTTTTCAATTGAACCCGACGCATTGCGCTCACATTGAAAAATGGGCATTTCTCCTAATATTATAGAGAAACAACAACCGTAATTTGCAAAAAGCGGTTTTTTAAGGAATTATAGAATGTTGGATGGATCGGACAGTAAATAACGGGTTTGTTCATTTTATATTCAGGTTAAATAGGGTATGAGTGCACTATCATGAAAAAATATCTGTTTTTTTTAATTATGACATCTCTTGCCGGCATAACAACAGCCCATGCGGCCGATTGCACAGAAGTGGGAAAGCGTGTTGCAACCGAGCAGGGCGGAACTTTGGCGCGCGCTACACTTGATACACAAAATGGCAATACATGCGTTGTCATTGTGCTGATACCTGCCCGTGATGGTGAAAAGCCGCGTCGCGTTGAAGTTGCTGTTCCCGCCAATTAGAAATAAGCCGGAAAATAATCCATGCGAATTCTCGTGTTAGAGGATGATCGGGAACTCAACCGTCAGCTCGTTGCAGCGCTCAACAGTGCAGGCTATGTCGTGGATCATGCTTATGACGGGGAAGAAGGCTATTTTCTCGGCGATACAGAATCTTATGATGCGGTTGTTCTTGATATCGGTTTGCCGAAAATGGATGGTATCAGTATCGTTGAACGTTGGCGCGAAAATTCACGTTCAATGCCGGTGTTGATTTTGACAGCCCGTGACCGCTGGTCGGACAAAGTTGCCGGTATCGATGCGGGTGCCGATGATTACGTAACAAAACCTTTTCACATGGAAGAAGTTCTGGCACGATTGCGTGCATTGATCAGACGCGCTTCAGGTCATGCTTCGAGTGAACTTGTTTGTGGCCCTGTGGTGCTTGATACCAAGACATCGCGTGTTACAGTCGGTGATAACCAGATTAAATTGACTTCGCTCGAATTTGCCCTTCTATCCTATCTCATGCATCATCAGGGGGAGATTATTTCACGAACCGATTTGACAGAGCATCTTTATGATCAGGATTTTGATAGAGATTCCAATACGATAGAGGTGTTTATCGGACGGCTCCGTAAGAAACTCGGAGTTGATGTCATAGAAACCATCCGCGGTATGGGATACCGCTTGAAGTCTCCGGAAAAATAGCGGCGGCTTGTCGATGAAAACAGTCAAGGGTGAGACCGGATTTAAGCTTCTTTTCAAAACTGTTAGTAAATCGCTGGGGCTGCGCGTCAATATATTTCTGACATTGTGGATTATTGCGGCATTGGCATTTATCTCTGTTGTCAGTCTCGTATTTTATCGCCAATCCAACAATGATTATATGGAACGGATTTTAACCGCCCATCTCTATAGTCTGATTTCGGCAGTCAGTGTCTCGTCTGACGGAAAATTACAGGGAAATCCGGAATTGGGAGATATCCGGTATTCAGACCCATCCTCCGGGTGGTATTGGGAAGTTGTTGCCCTATCGGGAAATTTGAAGGGCAGATTGACGTCTTCATCTTTAGGGGCGCGCAAGATTTCTTCTCCAAGTGAAAAAACCGAACCTTTCGACCCGAAATTTTTCCGCTCCTATCGGACCAACGGGCCTGATAACCAGCATTTGCGGGTTGTGGAAAGCGACATTATTCTGGATAATAAAAACCGTGTTGCGCGCTTTCGGGTTATGGGCAACATTGATGAAACACGCGCCGGTCTCGATAAATTCAAAACAACGTTACTTCTATATCTGTCTTTGTTCGGCGTTGCGAGTATTCTGATAAATCTGGTGATAATCTATATCAGTCTTCGTCCTTTGCAACGCATACAACATTCATTGGCAGATATTCGCGCTGGTAAAGCCAATCATCTTGATACCGACTTGCCACTTGAAGTTATGCCGCTTGTCGGAGAAATGAACGCTCTCATTGACAATAATCAGCGTATTGTCGAACGTTTTCGTGTTCAGGTGGGAAATCTTGCCCATTCATTGAAAACACCATTGTCGGTTATGGGTAACGAAATCGATCAGTTGAACGAGAAGAATTCGGCTCTTTCTTCGTCCAGCGTAAAACTGTTGAAAGAACAAACTGGCATTATGCGCGCCCAGATTGAACGCTATTTGCAGCGCGCACGCATTGCCGCCCAACGTGATAGTGTGATCTATCGCACACCATTACGACCATTATTGGAACGACTTGTGAGAGTTATGGGTAAACTCTATCCTTCCAAAGAAATAACGCTCTCCATGAACGAGGCCGATATTATTTTTATCGGAGAAAAAGAAGATATTGAGGAGATGGTTGGAAATATACTGGAAAACGCGTGTAAATGGGCTCGAAAACATGTCGTTTTACGCTGTGAAACGGCAAACGACAAAATGAGGGAAGCGGGCTCTGTACACCCGATGTTTACACTTTCTGTCGAAGACGATGGACCAGGGCTTCCGACAAACCGGCGGAATGAAGCCCTTGAACGTGGAAAAAGACTGGATGAAAGCAAGCCCGGAACCGGACTTGGCCTTTCAATCGTTGCCGAACTCGTGGGCGAATATGGCGGAGATGTTGAATTGTCGGTTTCTAGACTTGGGGGGCTTTGTGTAACCTTGAGGCTGCCTTACGCAAATTCTTGATTCCCAGCAATCTTGAAGGGGCCGCCAATCTCGAAAAACTGCGAGAACGTGATAAAAACAAATATCCTCATGAGATAGCAATTTTCCGCATAAGGAAATTATTGCACTTCGAATAATTTCAGTGATGTGTGCTCGTGCTGCTCATAGCTATATACTGACCATGTGCTATTGCGTGGGCGATCTTTGTTTCATGGAATGGTAACTTGTAGCGATCGCGCAATAGTTCCCCCTGCTGCGGATATTTATAGAGGCCCCGCTTTTCCAGAAGTGGAATTACAGTTTCGGCAAAAATATCTATATCAAACGGTAACGCAGGAAAGAGCACGTTAAAACCGTCTGCAGCTCCGTTTTCAAACCACTCTTGCATTGTATCGGCTACTTCTTCCGGCGTCCCTACAACGAGAAGATGTCCGCGTGAACACATGAAACGTTCGATCATCTGTCTTAGCGTAAGTTTGCGTAAACGTGCGTCGGCAAGTATTAGTCGTGTACGGCTTGGTGTCTTTTCCTCATCGGCCAATTTCAGGAAACTATCCGGTAAAGCTTTATCAAGCGGAAATTCTGACAAATCTTTATTAAAAATATAAGAGAGACGGCGAATACCGGATTTCGGAACGGCAAAACTGTTCAGATATTTAAATTTTGCTTCCGCTTCTTCATGTGTCTTTCCGATAACCGGAACAATTCCCGGAAACACCAATATATCATCATCATGACGGCCACTTTTTTTTGCCCGTTCTTTGATATCCTGATAATATTTTCGCGCGCCGGTGATATTGGATTGAACGGTAAATGCGAGATCGGCGTAGCAGGCAGCAAAGGAACGTCCGATTTCGGATGCGCCGCCTTGCGCCAATAAAGGCTTAACCTGAGGAGAGCGCGGAACAGTGAGCGGGCCGATAGAACGCGTATACGAACCGGTATAATTGGCACCATGAACAGCCGAAGGGTCAAGGTAAAGGCCGGATTTCTTGTCGGCTATACGGGCTCCCGGTTGCCAGCTTTCCCAAAGTGCCATAACCGCATTCAAAACATCTTCCGCCCGTGCATAACGTTCCTGACACGGAGCGATGACATCCCGCCCGAAATTTTTTGCTTCCGACAATGTGGTTGATGTCACAATATTCCATCCCACGCGGCCGTTTGAAATATGGTCAAGCGAAGCAAATCTCCGTGCTATGTGATAGGGATGATCGAATGTCGTTGATGCAGTACCGATAAGACCTATTTTTTCGGTGGTTGCGGCCAATGCCGAAAGGACAACAACTGTATCAAGTGCACCACTGACACTATTTTTCGGTTCGTGCTGAAGAGCGAGAATATCTCCTAAAAATAAGGAATCGAACTGGCCTTTTTCGACACGTTTTGCAATATCGGTCCAGTAAGACAAGCGGGTAATTGCCAATGGATCGACATCCGGCAAACGCCAGGAAGCTATATGACTTCCCAAACCGAACACCATGGCGTTCAAATACATCCGCCGCATTGATCAATCCTCTTATATTTTTAACGGAAAAATAGAATAATTGTTTCTTTTAATGCGGAATATACGTTATTTTGTTGCCAAAATTCCATAAAACATTCCGTGAGTATCAATATCCCGTTGTTTTTTAATTGCTTTTTCTGCACATTGTATCCCGCTTTGTGACGAAAAAAAGTTTTGTAATCTCGCCTTTAACCCGATATGAGAAATTCCGGGGGGCGAAATTTGATGGTGTCAGCATGAATATACGCAGTCTAGTCCTGTTGGTTTCGTTAGGAGTTTTATCAGCTTGCAGTCATGGTCGTGCACCCGCTGGCACTGTTGTTCCGGCAAATACACGTGTTATCTTACAAACAATGGGTAACGGATTATTGGGAACATCCATACAATCGCTTTCTTCGGCCGATCGTAAACAGGCACTCGAAGCCGAGTATAAAGCACTGGAATATACCGATGCAGGAAAAACAGTGAGCTGGACATCGACGAAGGAAGGAACGTCGGGAAGTGTCACTCCCGGTCAACCCTATCAGGTCGGATCGCAAAATTGTCGCCAATATAGCCACTCTTTTGTCATTAATGGTGTTCCGCAAACGGTTCATGGTAGCGCATGTCGTAATGTAAACGGCACATGGTCGCCGCTCATTTGACACAATTGATCAATTAAAAGTGACATATTCAATCAATTTGGCGAGAGAAAACACCAAGGGTTCTAGTTTTTTCTTGAACGTTTCTATATTGAACTCATCATGACATTCTGGGTTTTCGTATCTATTTTTGTAGCCATTGTTACTATGGTTGTGCTCTATGCCGTAAGTAGCCCGTTAAGAAAAGGGCCGGAGCGGTCGGTTGTCGATTCTCTCTCTTCGGACATTGAAATCTATAAGAACCAGTTGTCTGAAGTTGATGCGGATTTGCAAAGAGATCTCATTGACAAAGAAAGTGCAGAAGAAGCCCGTCTTGAACTTGCCCGCAATATATTGGCTGCGGAAAAGCAGAAAAAACAGGCAGATTTCATCAATAAACGCAGTTGCGGATTAAAAACTGTCATCACAGTGGCAATTTTTTGTGTCCCGCTGATTACACTTGGCTGTTATTTATTTTTGGGAAGTCCCGGTCTTGAAAGCCACCCTTTCAATGATCTCATGACAAAAGATCCGTCAAATTTGACTGCCGAAGAGAGGCTTGTTCGTACCGAAGCACTTTTTGCGCGCAATCCCGATAATGGGAAATTGGCAGATGAACTGGCAACCGGCTATCTCGTGGAGGGACGTTTTCAGGATGCTGTCAATACATATGTCAGTGCCTTGCGGTTAAACGGGGAATCTGCCCCGCGGCTTGTCGGCTATGGTATGGCGCTTGCCGGTTATAATGGTGGAACAATCAACGAAGATGCCAAAGAAAGTTTTCAAAAAGCAGCGAAACTGGCGCCCGACGATTTTTATCCGCGCCTTTTCATTGCAGAATCGCTTCGTCAAGACGGTAAATTCGATGACGCCATTGCAGAATTGAAAAATTATCTTTCCGGTCCGGTTAAAGACAATGTCGCTCGCAAGCGCGTTGAAGAAACAATCAAGGAATTGGAAAAAGCAAAAGCCGATTCCGCCTCGCCAAAGAATTTGACAGAAAATGGAAAAACCACCGCGCCCGCAGAAAATGATACTGTTGGCGAGCAAGATAAAATAAACAATGGCATTTACGCTATGGTTGGAAAACTTGCGCAAAGACTTGAACAAAATCCGGACGATCTTGAAGGGTGGAAGCAATTGATTCATTCTTGGCTCGTTTTGAAGGAAACCGAAAAGGCAAGAAATGCGTTAAAAGAGGGACAATCCAAACTTACAAAAGATAAAGCCTTAGAGCTTGAAACTTATGCCAAAGAACAAGGGTTGGCGTTAGAGTGAAAGTCAGGAATACAAGATTATGAGCAATGAAGCAGCCGTACGTTTGACAATCCAGAAAGGGTTGCGGCGTCGTAAGACCAAACGTCTGATGATGATATTGGGTGGGCTCGTTGTGCTCGCAGTTGCTGCAGCGCTTGTCCTTTATGCTATGCGAGGCACGGCAAGTTTTTTTCGTATGCCTTCGGAAATAACGGCTGAGGATATTTCATCCGGCCGGCCATTGCGCCTCGGTGGTTTTGTCGAAAAAGGTTCGGTCATTAAAGAAAACGGAACCCGGATCAGTTTTGCAATTACCGATTTTTCAAACAAAGAAAACGTGAAATTCGAAGGTGTTCTACCTGATCTTTTCCGTGAAGGGCAGGGGATTATCGCCGAAGGGCATTTTACCCCCGATGGCAATTTTGTCGCTGATCGTGTGCTGGCAAAACATGATGAAACCTATGTGCCAAAAGATATTGTTGACAGGCTGAAAGCCCAAGGATTGTGGGAGGCCTATCAGAAACATGAGCGTTGAGATTGGTTCTCTTGCACTCTGTGCAGCACTTGCTGTAGCTCTATTTCAAACCATAATTCCGGCTATCGGGGTTTACCGCTCCGACCGCCGTTTGATAAATGCGTCTACACCTATTGCCTATCTCGTTTTTTTGTTGGTGCTCATAGCATTTGCAACATTAATTCACGCTTATGTGGTGTCCGATTTTTCAGTCTTGAATGTTGTGCAAAATTCGCATTCAGAAAAACCGCTTCTTTATAAAATAACAGGTGTATGGGGAAACCATGAAGGCTCTATGTTGCTTTGGGTTTTCATCATCACCTTTTTTTCTGCCCTTATTGCGTTTTTTGGCGGTAATTTGCCGGAGCGGTTGAAAGCACTGATTTTATCGACACAGGCTTCGATCACTACCGCATTTTTGCTTTTTATTCTTTTCACCTCCAACCCGTTCATAAGAATTAATCCGCCGGCTTTGCAGGGCCATGACCTTAATCCTATTTTGCAGGATATCGGTCTGGCTATTCATCCGCCGCTTCTCTATCTCGGCTATGTCGGTTTTTCGGTGTGTTTTTCTTTCGCTATTGCGGCATTGCTTGACGGACGTGTCGATGCAGCATGGGCGCGCTGGGTGAGGCCATGGACATTGGTTTCGTGGATATTTTTAACCGGCGGTATTATGGTCGGCTCCTATTGGGCCTATTATGAAATGGGATGGGGCGGCTACTGGTTTTGGGATCCGGTTGAAAACGCTTCGCTGATGCCATGGCTTGCCGGTACAGCACTTCTCCATTCTGCAATTGTTCTTGAAAAGCGTGGTGCCTTGAAAATCTGGACGCTGTTTCTTGCTATTTTAACATTTTCATTGTCACTGATGGGGACTTTCCTTGTCCGCTCCGGCATTCTCACCTCGGTTCACAGTTTTGCTGTTGATCCGGCACGCGGGCGCGCCATTCTTGCCATTCTGTTTTTCTTTATCGGTGCTGCGCTCATTCTATTTGCATTGCGCGCTTCGTCACTCAAAACCGGAGGTTTGTTTCGCCCGATTTCGCGTGAAGGCCTATTGGTTTTTAACAATCTGTTTCTCACCACAGCAACAGCGACTGTTCTGATTGGCACACTCTATCCGCTGCTTCTCGAAACATTGACAGGGCAAAAAATTTCGGTTGGAGCGCCATTTTTCAATTTGACCTTCGGGCCCCTCATGGTACCACTTTTATTGATGGTACCCTTTGGCCCCCTCATGGCGTGGAAACGCGGAGATATGCTTGCTGTTGCCGAGCGACTTTTAGGTGTTTTCGTATTGGCAATTATTGCTACAGTGATTGTATTTTACCAGACATCTTTTCGATCAATCCTTGCCTCGTTGGGAATCGGGCTTTCTGCCTTTGTTTTCTTTGGCGGCCTTTATGACCTCTGGTTCAAGAGCGGTACAAAAAATACAGAGTTTTTCGTTCGGTTGAGGCGCCTTGGAAAATTGCCGAGGTCGAATTATGGCACGGCTCTGGCTCATATCGGTTTGGGCATTACATTATTCGGCATTGTTGCCGTTGCAACTTTCGGACAAGAAAACATTTTGCGGATTGAGGCGGGGCAAAGCGCAATGATAGCGGATAAAAAAGTTCTGCTTGAAGGTGCACGTAATCTGAATGGCCCCAACTATTCGGAAACCCAATTCCAGTTCTCGGTATCGAAAGAGGGTAAGGATTTGGGAGGTGTTACAGCAGCCAAGCGCTTTTATCCCTCGCAAAATATGCCAACAACAGAATCCGGCATAAAAAATTACGGATTATCGCAACTTTATATTGCTCCGGGTGATGTTAATAACGCAGGTCTGGTGGTCCATATCTGGTGGAAACCGGAGGTGGTCTGTATCTGGCTTGGTGCAGTGTTTATGATGATAGGCGGAATTTTTTCATTGTCAGATCGCAGGCTTCGTGTGGGAGCCCCGAAACGCGCTGCAACACGGAGTAAACGACCGGAAAAGAGGGCTTGATGCGGTTTTTTTCACGACTATTGGCTGCTTTCTGTTTCATATGTCTTATGAACAGTGCCGTGTTGGCCGTATTGCCCGATGAAGTGTTGCAAGATCAGGCACTTGAACAGCGCGCACGCGATATTTCCTCCCATTTGCGCTGTCTTGTCTGCCAGAATGAATCGATTGACGATTCCAATGCACCGCTCGCGCGGGATTTGCGGCTGATTGTGAGGGAACGTTTGACGGCTGGTGACAGCGATAGTGAGGTTATTGACTATCTGGTGGCCCGTTACGGAGAATTCGTTTTACTTAAACCGCGTCTCAATGCTGAAACACTCCTTTTATGGCTTGCTCCTTTATTCATCATCGTGATTGCAGCGAGCCTGATCTTCTGGCGCTTTAAACGCCGTGAAAACAATAAATTGATGCCATTAAGCGAAACCGAAAAGAAACGTCTTGACGAAATCTTGAGATCGAATAAGTGATTAATGATCACGGCTTCTCTTGTTTTTAATTTATAAAACTTGCAATTTTTCCCAACCTTACAGAATTTTAATAAAATGGACAGGCATTGGTAAGGTTTCAAATCTTATCTTTTCACCAATATATAGTTTATACGCAGTCTTAAAGGAGTTTTATAAGAATGCAGTTTTCTCCTATTCGCAAAACATTGGCAGCAATTACCGTGTCAACGGCTTTGGCAGGAACAATGATTTTTGCGGGTCCCGGTTTGTCTTTCAATGTGGCACAAGCCAAGCCGGTATTTGTTGAAGGTGTGCAACAACAAAGCTTTGCCAATGTTGTCGAACAGGTTAAACCGGCGGTTGTCTCCGTTCAGGTCAAAAGCGACAAAAAAAATGAAGAACAGGCTTTTAGCGGCTTTTTCGGTGGTCCGGGAATAGACCAGCTTCCTGACGATCATCCGCTGAAACGCTTTTTCAAAGATTTTAATGAACACCAACGTCCCCAAAATCGTCAGGGACAGCGTGGAAAACCGCGGCCAATAGCGCAAGGCTCCGGCTTCTTTATTTCGGAAGATGGTTATATCGTCACCAATAACCACGTTGTTTCCGATGGCACAACCTATTCTGTTGTCCTTGACGATGGAACCGAACTTGATGCCAAATTGGTTGGAACAGATCCACGTACCGATCTTGCTGTATTGAAAGTCAATGATAAGCGCAAATTCGTTTATGTCGATTTTGCCGACGATTCAAAAGTGCGTGTTGGCGATTGGGTTGTAGCTGTCGGTAATCCGTTCGGACTTGGCGGAACAGTGACAGCCGGTATTGTCTCGGCACGCGGGCGTGATATTGGCGCCGGCGTCTATGATGACTTTATCCAGATTGATGCAGCCGTTAACCGTGGTAATTCCGGCGGGCCGACCTTTAATCTTAATGGTCAGGTTGTTGGCATTAATACAGCTATTTTTTCCCCTTCCGGCGGCAATGTCGGTATTGCTTTTGCTATTCCTTCTTCTACCGCAAAACAGGTTGTTGACCAGCTCATTAAGAAAGGTTCGGTCGAACGCGGATGGATTGGTGTTCAAATCCAGCCTGTTACAAAAGAGATAGCCGAATCGATAGGATTGAAAGAAGCCAAAGGTGCAATGGTTGCCGATCCGCTTGATGGTCCCGCAGCAAAAGCAGGTGTCAAAGCCGGTGATGCCATCATTTCGGTGAACGGGGAACAAGTTGCTGATGCTCGTGATCTTGCTCGCCATATTGCCAATATTACACCCGGTGAAACAGCAACGCTTGGCATTTGGAGAGATGGCAAACAAACCGATATAAAGGTCAAAATTGCCGCTATGCCGAAAGACGAGAGCAAAAGCGATGGAAAGGCCATTCCTAACGGCGAGAGCGGTTCGTCAGAAACTCTTGATGATTATGGTCTGACAGTGACACCGTCGGAAGATGGTCCGGGTCTGGTGGTCACCAATATAGATCCTGATTCCGACGCGGCCGAAAAGGGAATACGCCCTGGCGATGTGATTATGTCGGTCAATAACCGCCAGGTCAAAAAGGTTTCCGAATTTGTTGATGCTATAAAGGAAGCAAAGAAATCAGGACGCACCGCTGTTCTGTTACAAGTCGAAAGCAATGGCCAAAATCGCTTTGTTGCTTTGCCAATTGCCAATAAATAGGCTTTAACCGACAAGAAAGGCTATGGCAAAATTTTGCCATAGCAAAACGTTGCTTGAGCAAAGAGAGGTGCCCTTTATGAAAGTTCTTGTTATTGAAGATGATCGTGAAGCAGCACGCTATCTTGAAAAGGCCTTGAATGAGGCCGGTCATTCTGCCGATGTTGCCGGTGATGGTGAAACAGGAGAGGCATTGGCAGAAAATGGCAATTATGATGTTATGATCATTGATCGAATGTTGCCAAAAAAGGACGGGCTTTCAGTTATTATGGCATTGCGTGCCAAAGGCATCGAAACGCCGGTTCTTATTCTTTCGGCATTGGGACAGGTTGATGATCGGGTAACCGGTTTGCGCGCTGGTGGTGATGATTATCTTACAAAGCCCTACGCTTTTTCGGAGCTTCTTGCCCGTATTGAAGTTTTGCAGAGACGCAAAAATCCCAAAGAAGCGGAAACGATTTATCGGGTAGGCGATCTTGAACTTGACCGGCTTGCTCACACTGCGAAGCGTGCCGGACAGGATATTATCCTGCAACCCCGCGAATTCCGTCTCCTTGAATATTTGATGCGCCACGCCGGACAGGTCGTCACGCGTACCATGTTGCTTGAAAATGTCTGGGATTATCATTTTGATCCCCAAACAAATGTTATTGACGTTCACATCTCGAGACTTCGTTCGAAGATCGAAAAAGGTTTTGATACACCACTCCTTCAAACGGTGCGTGGTGCCGGCTACATGTTGAAAGCGGTCGATAAACCATCATGAACAGGATCAAAAGCTTGTTGCGCACAACAGCAGTGCGCTTGTCAGCCCTTTATATCATTCTTTTCGGGCTGGTTGCTGTAGGGCTTTCGATCTACATGACCTCGCTTGCCATTTCCATGTTGACCGATCAGACCCAAAAGACTTTGAATGAAGAGATCGCAAATATCGAGCACGCCTATCAACATGGCGGATTACCTCTTCTTGTGCGCACAATTGACCGCAGGTCACGGCAGCCGGGTGCGTTTCTCTATCTTGTGGCTGATCTTCAGGGAAGATTTCTGGCAGGTAACGTGCAAAATATTGAACCGGGACTTTTGAACGGGAGCGGCTTGCTCCGGAATTCGGTATTTTATTCGCGTTTTGGCGACAACGGAGATAAGAGTGAACACCGTGCTATTGCAGCCGTTATCGATTTGCCGAACGGTATGAAATTACTGGTGGGGCGTGATATAAGCGAGCCGGAAAAATTCATCACCATTATAAGAAAAGCCCTGATGATTGCCTTTGCGGCAATGGCCGTCGGTGCATTGCTCATCTGGTTTTTTGTTGGCAGGCGGGCATTGAAACGTATTGATCAGGTAACCGCTGCATCGCAACGCCTTATGTCGGGTGACTTGAGCGGGCGACTTCCTGTTACTGGTGCCGGTGACGAGTTTGACAGACTTTCCCACAATCTGAATATTATGTTGGAACGCATAGAAAAGCTCAATAGCGGCTTGCGTCAGGTGTCTGACAATATCGCCCATGATTTGAAAACACCTTTAACAAGATTGAGGAACCGCGCGGACGAGGCGCTTTCGCGGCGTGATAAAGATGTTGATTATCGTCAGACTCTTGAAGCAATTATAGCTGAATCCGACCAGCTCATCCGAACGTTCAACGCTATTCTTATGATCTCCCGCATTGAAGCAAGCACTGCTGTCGAGCATTTGGAGAAACTCGACGCTCGGCCGATTGTCGAAGATGTCGCCGAGCTCTATGGTCCGGTTGTCGAGGATGCCGGTGTCAAATTCGAGATGGGAAAAATATTCGATGTGGATTTGTTGTTAAATCGGGAACTTCTGGCTCAGGCTCTGATTAACCTGATCGACAATGCCGTCAAATATGGTGCGACCAGTAAACGAACACCGACAATATCACTGTCCATGAGTGAAAATGACGATCATATCGAAATTATTGTCAGTGATAATGGCCCCGGTATTAATCCCGAAGATAGAGAAAGGGTCACCAAACGTTTTGTGAGACTGGAAGATAGCCGGACCAAGCCGGGTTTTGGAATCGGTCTGAGTTTGGCAAAAGCGGTCATGAAGCTTCATGGTGGAGAGCTGATACTTGAAGATGCAAATCCCGGACTGAAAGCGGTTTTGTCTTTTCCAAAATTGGCGGAAGAAAAAACAGATATGAAAAAAACTGTATAAAAACGTTGTTTCCGAAGAATAGAAGAAGCGGAAGCTTTGCGGATTTCTAAAAACGGTCAATCATCACATCAAAATCTGCGTTAGTCATTGCCAGTTTGATGCAAATGGTTTTCTATCGTTTCAATAGATATTGGATAGTCCGCTGAAAAGCTGGAAATAAAGCAGGGAAGTTGAATACAGATGCAACAGGCTTTCTGGGAACAAACGTTAAAACATTTAACCCCGCTCAATGAAACCGGCCCCCAATGGTTGGCCGATATGACAGAAAAAGCTCGTGCAGATCAACTTGAAGAGCTGGCGGCTGAACTCGAAAAAGGAAAAGGTCAGTCGGAATTTTTGGGTACAGTCATGACGCTTTCACCTTTTTTGCGTGAAACGATCATACGCAATCCATCCTTTATCGCTCCGCTTGTTCATAAAGATATTTTGCAGCGTTTGAATGAAATTCTCGTTGATATCAGCAAGATTGACACCAGCGAGAATATTACCGAAGCGCTTTTAATGGCGGCATTACGGCAAAAGAAGCTTGAAATGCATCTTTTGATTGCGCTTGCCGATCTTGGCGGAATTTTCACTTCTGCAATGACGTCGGAATGGTTGACAAAACTTGCCGAAACGACATTAGGGGCAGCATTGCGGTTTTTATTACGGGATACCCACAATCAAGGAAAAATAAGTCTTGCCGATTATAACAATCCCGAAGAAGATTGCGGACTTGTTGTTCTCGGGATGGGAAAACTCGGTGCACGTGAACTCAACTATTCATCAGATATAGATCTTATTGCCTTTATAGATGAAACTTCCTCCCATATTGGTGACCCCTATGAGAGTATCGATGTTTTTTCCAAAATGATGCGCCGCCTTATCCGTATCATGCAGGAACGCACTGCCGACGGTTATGTTTTTCGCATTGATTTGAGGTTGCGGCCCGATCCGGGTTCTACGCCGCTCGCACTTCCAATCAGTGCGGCGCTTCATTATTACGAGAGCAGGGGCCAGAATTGGGAACGCGCGGCAATGATCAAAGCGCGGCCGGTCGCCGGAGATATCAAGGCAGGCGACGCGGTGCTGCATGAGCTATCTCCTTATATTTGGCGTAAATACCTCGATTATGCAGCTATTGCGGATATCCATTCAATCAAACGGCAAATCCATGCTTATAAAGGCCATGGAGAAATTGCTGTCCGTGGCCACAATGTCAAACTCGGGCGTGGAGGAATTCGTGAAATAGAATTTTTTGTTCAAACCCAACAATTGATTGCTGGGGGGCGTTTTCCTGAACTTCGTGGGAGACGCACAGTGGATATGCTTGCCGAACTTTGTTCGCTCGGTTGGATTAGTGCGGATACGCGCGATGTTTTGACAGAGAAATACGCTTACTTACGCAATGTCGAACATCGGATCCAGATGCTGGAAGATGAACAGACGCATATCCTGCCGGAAGATGATGATGGCTTTACAAGCGTTGCTTACATGATGGGCTATACGAACACCAATGACTTTACACGCGATTTTCTTGAAACGCTGAAAACTGTCGAACAGCATTATGCTGCACTGTTCGAACAGGAGAAAGAACTGGGTTCGGACGCGGGAAATCTGGTTTTTACCGGTGAAGATGACGATCCGGGAACACTTGCGACATTATCAAAATTGGGTTTTTCGCGTCCAAGCGATATTTGTCGCATTATCAGAACATGGCATTTCGGACGTTATCATGCCACCCAATCTGCCGAAGCGAGAGAAAGATTGACAGAACTGACGCCTGCGCTTCTCAAAGCGTTTGGTGCTACCAAAAGAGCCGACGAGGCCTTGTCGCGGTTTGATGCTTTTTTACAGGGGCTTCCGTCCGGCATCCAGCTTTTCAGCCTTTTACAGTCCAATCCCTCATTGCTTGATATGCTGGTTCTCATCATGAGCTCGGCACCGCGTCTTGCCGACATTATTACCAGAAAGCCGCATATTTTTGACGGGATGCTTGATCCTGCAATTTTTGCCGAATTGCCGACAAAAACCTATTTGCAAAATCGTCTCGAATTTTTCTTGAGTGGTGTTTCCAATTATGAAGATATTCTTGATCAATTGCGTCTTTTTGCAAGTGAACAACGCTTCCTCATTGGTATCAGGCTTCTTAACGGTGCGATTGAAGGTGAACGCGCGGCACGTGCTTTCACCGATCTTGCCGATTTGATGATTGCCAATACACTTGCGGCAGTCGAACAGGAATTTGGTCGTGTGCATGGTTTTGTCAAAGGCGGTCGTGTCGGAATATTGGGAATGGGCAAACTCGGTAGCCGTGAGCTTACCGCCGGTTCCGATCTCGATCTTATTTTGCTTTATGATTATGATAAGCAGACAGAAATGTCGGACGGCGAAAAGCCGCTTTATATTTCCCAATATTATATGCGTTTGACGCAACGTCTGGTCTCGGCATTGTCAGCACCGACCGGTGAAGGTGTTCTTTACGAGGTTGATTTGAGACTTCGCCCATCGGGAAATAAGGGGCCGGTTGCTGTACCGTTCGAAGCTTTTGGTAAATACCAGCGAAATGAAGCGTGGGTATGGGAACATCTGGCACTCACACGTGCTCGCGGTGTTGCTGGCGACCAGATGTTTTTGCAACAACTCGAAGATGAAGTGGCCGCTATTATTGCTTTAAAGCGCGATAAGAAAAAGGTTTCCCACGATGTGCGCGAAATGCGCGAATTGATCGAACAGGAAAAACCGTCGATCAATATATGGGATTTCAAAACGATGCGCGGTGGTCAGGTCGATCTCGAATTTATAGCCCAATTTGCACTGATTACACACCAGAGCGAATTTGTTGTAGGCCGTACAACAGGTGAAGTTCTGGAAAGATTGCCTCAAGCATTTCTGTCGGTCTCTTCTGTTGGCGAACTTCATCATGCTTATCGCGTATATACGAATTTGAGCCAGATGATGCGGTTGTGTCTGAATGAAAAGCTTGATCCGGATGACATGCCGCCCGGTCTTGCAGACCTCTTACAAAGAACTGTCGGCGAGCCCGATTTGAGCCACGTTGAAAGCCTGATTGCTGAAATGGCAAGCACCGTTGGTCAGATATTTGACGAGGTGGTGGTCTAAACGGGTGCACTTTGTTTGTGTGCCGGTTTCATAACAAATAGAACAATCAGAATGCCGTCTGGTATCTTTCCAAGTTAGCAGGCGTTACTGTTGGTAAACTCACCGGCAGGAAAAACTGGCAGGCCGGAGGATTGCAAGAATTTAACGGAAAGCGGCTTGTTATTTTACGATTATTCGAACTTAAAATTGGCAGAATGCGAAAACAAAAGAAAAAGCGGCCAAATATTACTAATCAATAGAGTAATAACAAAAAGTCATTATGGATTTTATCTAGAAAAATTGTGGAATGTATAGTGAACAATATTATTTTATTTGAAAAATTAACAATCATTTCAAAAATGACCGGAATATATCTTGAAAATAGGCTTTCGATTTACTCAAACAGTTAATGCTTCTGCGTGACTGGCAAGGTAATCGTAACGGTTGTTCCCTTGCCTTCTTTCGATGTGATATTGAGGTCGCCGCCGTGGAGTTCTACAAGCGAGCGGGAAATGGCAAGTCCGAGACCCGAACCGGCATGGGTTTTGGTGAACTGGTTTTCGACCTGCTCGAAAGGCTGACAAAGTTTTGCAATGGCAGCTTCGGGAATGCCGACACCGGTGTCGGAGAAGACAAAAACAAGTTTGTCGTCTTTCTGATAGCCTTTAACGTCGATATGTCCACCGGACGGCGTGAATTTGACTGCATTTGAAAGGATATTCAGGAATACCTGATGAATGGCGCGCCGATCAATATCGCCATGAAGTTTGGGCGTAATATCGGCTGTGACAGTGATGTTTTTCTCTTGTGCCTGCGGTGTCAAAGTACGCAATGTCTCGCTGATAATCGGTTCAAGATCGGCATTCTCGCTTGAAAGGGTAAAGCGTCCGGCTTCGATCTTCGACATATCGAGAATATCATTGATAAGTGTCAGCAAATGCGTTCCCGAATTGTGGATGTCATTCATATATTCGGCGTAACGTTCCGAACCCAATGGGCCAAAAGTGCCCTGTATCATCATTTCCGAAAAACCGATAATGGCATTGAGCGGCGTTCTCAATTCATGCGACATATTTGCCAAAAATTCTGACTTTGCCTTATTGGCGCTTTCCGCACGTTCTTTTTCCGATTGCAGACTTTCGTTCAGCTTTTCAACTTCGGTGGCGCGTTGTTGAGCACTTTGACGCGCAAGTTTCAATTCCTGAATAAAGGAATAAAGCCGCCGCTCGCTATCTTCCAAACTTTTTTGTTGTTGTTTGAGTTCGGAAATATCGGTACCAACCGAAACCAGACCACCGTCCTGCGTACGGCGTTCGTTAATTTTAAGCCAACTTCCGTCAGCCATTTGGCGAATGCTGGTAAAGTTGCCCGTGTCATCATGTTCAACCGACATTTCATTGATGGCGGGTTTTGCCATAGCTTCGACTGTAGCCCTTTGAACGCCGGGCTGTAGCATATGGTCGGGCAGTGAAGCATATTCGCGGAATTTGCTGTTGGACATAACGAGACGCCCGTCCGAATCCCACAAAACAAAGGATTCAGAAATGTTTTCGATTGCATCGCGAATGCGCAGGTCAGCTTGTGCCGTCTGCTCGGCAAATTGATGTTGTTCGCTTATGTCAAATGAAATGCCGACGAGGTGGGCTTCTTCCTCTTGGGCAACTTCGGCACGAATGCGCATCCAGACATAGTGGCCATCGGCATGTCGCATAGGAAGATTAATATCAATGTGATCTTTCTCTCCACTCATCAAATCGCGTGCCAATTCGTAAAGATCGGCATCAGCCGGATTGATAATGGACGTGATTTCTGAGATGGACAGAAGTGCATCTTTCGGTTTGAAACCGAGCATTTCATACATGGAACGCGACCAATAAACACGCCCGCTTGCCATGTTCCAGTCCCATAGGCCGCAACGCCCGCGCATCATCGCCATATCAATGCGGTTCTGGATTTTTTCGGAAATGAGATCGGTATCACGTACACGGGCGGCCTGTGCATAATAGGCATAGAGAATGGCTAATATGACACCGACTGTTCCGGCAAATATTGTAATATTAACCGATACGGATTTCCGCCATTCAAGGTAAATTTCGTCTGTTTCCTCACCGACAAAAACGCCGTATTTTCCTTGTGCTGCCTGATCGAATGCAGCCAAAGAAGCTTTTCCGTCAATCTTGACTTGCATCACTCCGGCACTGCGACCGAGAACGAATAAAGCCTGACTGTCAGCAACGTAATCTGTGAGCGGGTGATTGATGTGTGTTTCCAGTCCGGAAGCGGCAATAACAACGCCCTGATCATCGACAATGGCAATACGTGCGGAATTTGTAATCAACCCTTGCGTGCGGAAATCGACAAGGATGTTTTCCAGATCATTGTTCGACAAGTTGGCAGTGTCCTTGCCATCATTTGCTTTGCCGTAAATTGCGCGATCTATTGAACTCGCAAGATGTCCGGTAGCAAGCATCATCGCAGATCGTGTATTTGTATCAATACTTTGCCGCCACTCATAGAGAAGCACGAGACGTGTTGCAGCGAGTATGACCAGAAAAACAAGGATAATCAGGGGGATGGCACGACGCAGCCATGGCTCGATGGCGAGCAGCCTTTTATAGGCTGGACCGGAGAGCAAATCGACATGCGCTGACCCGGCCTTACGCTTTTTCAGCGAAGGTTTTGAATCAACAAACGTCCCTGTGGGCGCGTTAAACGCGTCCAAATGCGCCATTTCTGGCCCCCTCTAAAATTAACGGATAAACTGGCGAACTGATTCGGTACGCAAAACACCCGAACAGGTACAATGAATCAAAACTGATTCGTCCTGTCCAGCATTTTCTTTGCGTGGGACCTTTTTTCATTAATCAAGCTTAGAATAAAAGCTTTAATAATTTTTTAACGCTGTCATAGCGTGCTTACAAAAAAGACCGTTTTAACGGGTAGTAGCAAGGAATATTTCAGAAAATTTTCACGAAAAAGCGGGGAGAAAATATCTTCTCCCCGCCCGAATTTTAATTGTTAGCCGAGTGTACGGCTTACGATGTCGGAAACGTCGACTGAAAGGTTCGGCTCTTTCAATATACGTTCCAATTGTTCCTTGAGTTTGCTTTGGCGTTCGGGTTCCAGTTGTTTCCATGACCGCGTGAGCGTTGCAAGACGCGCTGCAAGTTGTGGATTTTCTTTATCCACAGTCAGGATAATATCGGCAAGTAACTTGTAACCCTCACCGTCAACCCGATTGAAACCTGTCTGGTTCGAAGCTGCAAATGAAGCTATCAGTGCACGCGTCCGGTTCGGGTTATCAAGCGAAAAGAGTGGATGTTTCATAAGCTCTTTGACGTGATCCAGAGTTTTTTCACCATGAACTGTCGCCTGAACGGAGAACCACTTATCCATAACAAGCGGGTCTTTGCCATAACGCTTTTCAAAATCGGATAGTGCCTCTTTAGCCTCTTTTGTTTCATTGAAGAGATGAACAAGAACCGATAGTCCCCCCATCCGGTCTGTCATATTGTCAGCCTTCTTATAGGCCTCGAAAGCACGTATCGGAGTGTTTTCGGCAAGTGCCAGATAATTGAGGACAGTGTTTTTCAATGCGCGTTTACCAGCCGGTTCGGCTTTTGGCGAATAATGACCTTCCGTCTTCATCTTGTCGAAAACGTGCAACATTTTCTGTTTCAGATGATCTGCCAAAGATTTCATGAAAGATTGGCGAACATTGTAAATGCGGTCGGGATCGACATCGTGGCCTATCATACGTGCAAGCTCGATTTCCGAAGGCAATTGCAGACATAGCGAGCGGAAAGCAGGCTCCAATGTGTCATCGTCAAGAAGCGCTTCAATCAGTGTTTGAAGTTTTTCAGGCATAGCCGGTTTTTCGGCTGATTGATCGGCAATTGCATTAACCAGAGCCTTACCCATTAACTGGTTGAGTGACTCCCAGCGGTTGACCTCGTCGGCATCAAAGCGTGCACGGAAAGCAAGGTCATCATCGCTTTCTTCCATCTTCAGATTGATTGGTGCTGAAAAGCCTCGCAGCAATGATAAGACCGGCTTTTCTTTCAGATCACGGATATGAACGGTCTGCTTTGCTTCAGACAAAACGATAACATTGTTTTCAATGTGGTTATCGGCCTGATAAGGCATATCCTTGCCGTTTTTGCCCAAAAGCCCGAAAGAAAGCGGAATAACCATCGGTTTTTTATTGGATTGACCGGGGGTGTCGGGAACAGTCTGGGTCAAATCAAGTGTCAGAACACCGTCTTTATAATGGCTATCAACGGTTACTGTCGGTGTTCCGGCCTGTTCGTACCACAACATGAATTGCGATAAATCACGTCCTGAAACATCGGCAAAACAGGCGATGAAATCTTCAATTGTGCAAGCTTCGCCATCATGGCGCTGGAAATAAAGATCCATGCCTTTGCGGAAAAGCTCGTCGCCAAGCATGGTATGAACCATGCGTACGACCTCTGCACCTTTTTCATAGACGGTTGTCGTATAAAAATTGTTGATTTCGCGATATTGCCGCGGACGGACAGGGTGGGCGAGAGGCCCTGCATCTTCAGGAAACTGCGCAATTTTCAATACGCGAACATCGGAAATCCTGTGAACCGGGCGCGAGCGCTGGTCAGACGAAAATTCCTGATCACGATAGACTGTCAAACCTTCTTTCAAGCAAAGTTGGAACCAGTCACGGCAGGTAATGCGATCGCCCGTCCAATTGTGAAAATATTCGTGTGCAATAACGCGTTCTATGCCCGCATAATCGAAATCGGTTGCGGTGTTCGGGTCGGCAAGGACATATTTATCATTGAAAATATTCAGCCCTTTGTTTTCCATTGCGCCCATATTGAAGTCGGAAACCGCAACAATATTGAAAATATCAAGGTCATATTCGCGCCCGAACTTTTCTTCATCCCAACGCATTGCGCGTTTGAGTGAATCCATCGCATAGGCTGCGCGTTCTCTTTTACCTTTTTCGACATAAATTCCGAGTTTTACTTTCCGCCCCGACATAGTGGTGAAACTATCGTCATAATGGTCAAGAGCGCCGCCAACGAGGGCAAAAAGATAGCAAGGTTTGGGATGCGGATCTTCCCAGATTGCATAATGGCGGCCGCCTTCAAGTTTGCCGGTTTCCAGAAGATTGCCATTGGAAAGAAGTACCGGCTCATTCTTTTCATCAGCCTCGATGCGTGTTTTGAAAACCGAAAGAATATCAGGACGATCATAAAAATAGGTGATCCGGCGGAAGCCCTGTGGCTCGTTCTGTGTGCAATAGACCCCGTTAGAGAGATAAAGCCCCATTAACTGGCGATTTTTCTTGGGATTGATTTGCGTGGTAACCTGAAGGGTAAATTTGCCTGAAGGGGGATTGTGAATTTCAAGTTTTTCAGGTGTTGCCGAATAGTCTTTAGGCTCGAGTTTCTGACCGTTGATTGCCACTGACAACAGTTTCAATTCGTCCCCGACAAGAACCAGTGGTGTTCCCGCTTTGGTGTTTTTGCGTGGTGAAAGGGAAAGTTTCGATTTTACGATTGTTTCAGTAGGATGAAGCGAAAAATCGAGCTCGGTGTTGGAAATTGCGTAATCGGTGGGCTTGTAATCTTCGAGACGATATACTGGAGTGTCAGATTTGGTCATAAATCGTGCCTTTTTATAGAAGTTTATCATGAAGGTAAGCATATTTTGTCGAAACGACAACCGGCTCGAAAAGAAATCTCTGTTCATGCACACCAATGTGAATGGGAAATAGCATTGGTCCAACCTTCAAAACGTTTATTTTGGCAGTAAGCTTGTATATGAATGAAGAAAATGTCTCGTGCAAAGCAATTGGCAATTTTATTCGTTCAGTCTTATTGACTGCCGGATAAATGCTTTACCGACAGGAGAAAACTCGTGGAAAAACAATCACCGGCTATTCCGGATGCCCCTTCGGGGAATGTCATGCTTGGAATCTGGATGAAGATTTTGTCGGTGGTCTGTTTTGTCGTTATGTACAGCTTTTTGAAATCGGCAAAAGGTGTTCCGGCAGGTGAACTGAGCTTCTTCCGGGCGTTTTTCGGCATTGTCCCGATCATCCTTTGGGTTATGTCATTAAAACAGCTTAAAACGGTTCTTTATACCAAAAACCTGACCGGACATGTTTTTCGGGGAATGTTCGGTACTTTTTCAATGCTATTCAGCTTTTATGCTTTGACCCTTCTACCACTTCCTGAAACAGTTGCCATCGGCTATGGAGAACCACTTATACTTGTGGTTTTATGCGCAATCTTTCTTCATGAAAAAGTTTATTTTTATCGTTGGAGTGCGGTTATTGTCGGCCTTATCGGTGTGTTGATCATTGTCTGGCCACGTCTTACCATTCTTGGTACGGCAAATGCCGATGTCGGTGCTTCAATTGGTGCGCTTTCCGCCCTTGGAGCGGCAATTATGGCGGCGATTGCGATGTTGCTTGTCAGGAAACTGGTGTTTACCGAAAAGACAACAACAATCACCCTCTATTTCATGATAACCTCAAGCATTATATCGTTGATTACAGTACCGTTCGGATGGGTCGTTCCGAATTTTTATCAAGCTTCCATGCTTATTCTGGCCGGGCTTTTCGGTGGTATTGCACAAATTTTCATGACACAGGCTTATCGCCATGCAGAACCGTCAACGGTTGCACCTTTTGAATATACGTCAATGTTGTTAAGCCTTTTGAGCGGTTATTTCGTCTTTGATGAAGTTCCGACAATCGCAATGTTGTTCGGTGCATGCCTCGTCATCGGCTCGGGCATTTTCATTATCCTCAGAGAGTCCCATGTCATCGGGAAAAACCATACACGCCATCGTGCACTGTCCCATAAACACCGTTGAGCGCAAATCCGGAATGCTTAAACCGGCTGGTCAAGTGCATTGCGGATTTCCAGAAAATCTGCCCAGGCTAGTTTCTTCTGGCTCGGTGTTCGCAATAAATAGGCCGGATGGAATGTCGGCATCACCGGAATAGTTTTGCCATTTTCCAAGTGATGCGAGAGCCATTGTCCTCTGGTGCGGATAATACCGTTTTTGACACCGGTCAGAACTTGCATAGCGGGGCCACCAAGAGCGACAAGAATTTTGGGTGCAGACAATTCTATCTGCCGTTCGATAAACGGGCGGCAAAGCTCGGTTTCCATCGGTGTCGGAGTACGGTTACCAGGTGGCCGCCAAGGTATAGTATTCGCAATATAAACCTCTTCCCGTTTCAAGCCGATTGCCGCGAGAATACGGTTGAGCAACATGCCGGAACGGCCAACGAATGGAATGCCTTGCAAATCTTCTTCCCGTCCTGGAGCTTCACCAACGAGCATAAGCTTCGAATGTGGTGTGCCATCGGCAAAACAGGTATTTTTTGCTGTAAGTTTCAATGTGCATCCATTGAAAGATTTGAGCGCTTCGAAGAGCTCGTCAAGATTTTTGGCGTTGCGGGCAAGTTCATGTGCTGTTGCAACCTGTCCTTCAACAGAAATGCGTTGAGGAGGAGCACGGCGGGGAGCAGGCCGAACAATTGTTTTGTCCGGAGGAACAGTTGTTTCACGTGCGGCGGCGGTTACCTGCTTTATAATTTCCGCCGATTGTTTGAAACGGTCGATAGGTTTGTCATCAAGTGGCGTGTCAACGCCGGCTTCCGAATAGAAGCCAAGCAACTCTTCATATGAAATCGTGCCGTTTGAACGCTCTGACATTGTAACCTTTAGTCTTTCAAAACCAATGAATAGACCAAGCAATAGAGCTCTTCAAGACCGGATATCAGTTGGCCGATTGGTGGTTAGATCAGGAGACAGGAAAGGGACACCCCCAAGTTTGAAATTCAGCCGCCGGATATTACGTCAAGCAAAGAAGCCGCATTCAAAATTCTCCTGTTGCATGTTAATGGGAGAAAGCTCGGCCGAGTCAGAACGGGAGCTTGAACAGTTCTTAAGCATTTTGTTTTTCAAAAAAGCAGGTGGAGTTTTTTCAATATTTCAATGCCTTAGAAAATAACAATGGAATATGAAGCTCTGATAAATCGCGCCACAAATTGACTTACCAGAGTGGTTCGCCGTGTCTTGCCATTAAAAACTCCGCAGCCTGCAAAAGACGGCCATCCGGAGCAATATGACGAATGAACATTGATAGATCACGGCGCATTCGTTCGATCGGGCAACGTTCTATAAAGGCTTCCATACCAAGCGATTTCTCGCAAAGGTTAAGAATCCTGACACAGACATCCTCCATCTGGTCATGTGCGAGAAGGCAGGCCAAAACAGCATCGTCGACATTCTCCTTCGTCGGTTTGCGCGTTGCTTCTTCAACAAGACAAGCCGTTTTAAAAAGCATGGCCGAAGCTGCCAATGTTTCGGAACGTGCTTTTGCAAGGCGTGTTAGCTGGAAAGGATCATCAAGCCGGTTTTTGCGAATAAGCATTTCGCGCCACGTGTCAATGATCGCTTCTGCACCGCCAAGGTGAGCGACACTATGGCGCCAGACGCCACCTATATAGTGTGGTTCCTGATGAAAATCCCCCGGTTGTCCAAAAAGATTGCCTTCTTTAATTTCCAAATCGGAAAAATCGAACGAACCGGTCAGTGTCGGACGCATACCGGAAGCATCCCAATATTCGATATTTTGTCGTGAGGTGTCGGTGACATCTACCACAGCGAGTTGATCGGCATCTCTTTCATTTTTTCGGAGACGTATAATTGCCAATTCAACCATTCCCAATCCGGTTACCAGACGTTTTTCCCCATGGAGCCTGATTTTTCCGTTCGGCAAAGTGGTAAATCTTAAAGGTTGATTGAGACTGGCACCCCAAACTCCCAGAAGCGCGCCTTCCTTGACCTTGGAAAAAATGGTTTTTCTTAAACGGTTATGGGCATAGAGCTCGATAAGACGCACGGCATGAAGATGCCCTTCGAAAAGGCGTGCAAGCGACAGATTGGCTTTGCCAAGCCTGCGTAAAAAATCGAATGAAGCTTTGGTTTCATTTTCATTTTTCGTCAAAGCCCAATTGCTGCCGCCAAGTTTTTTGGGGAGACAAGCACGAAGTGCGCCACTTTCATTCAACCGTTGCAAGTCGACCGTCAGCCCATATTCTTCTACATGATCGGCACTCTCCGAAATGAGGTCAAACAGGGCTTCATCATCCGTAGACATAGGTGTTTCCATAAACATTTCAGAAAATCCGTCAGCAAAAAATGCTCGGAAGTTAAAATGCGCAAAGGCGGAAGAAATTCAAAAACAAAACGGAAAAAGGCCCATTCGCTCCGCATTTGGCCTTGTTTTTCTTAGAGGTTCATGGAAATGCCGGAATTTGGTAGATTGGTTGTATCAAAACCGGTCATAATCGAAGCTGAATTCGGCAAGTACCGGTAGATGATCGGAACCGAAAAAAGCAAGACGTTTGACGCTTATAGGTTTGATGTCTTCGGAAAGCAGAATCTGGTCAATAGGGAGTCCTAAATAAGGCCGCAAAGGAGCCGGAAAGCTACATGAGAGCCATGTTGGACCGATGCCGGAAATGTGCCGTGTAGCGGTTAGTCTTTCCATTCTGGAAACGGTATTGCTCCATGTTACGCTATTGAAGTCGCCTGCAACAATCCGTTGCGGAACTTTGTGCTCGAAATCGGTTCTGAACGCACCGTTTTCCAGTTCATCTAATTGTAAATTCTGCCCGAATGGCCATGGCCAGGCAAGATGAGCGGAGACAATTTCAAACGGAGGATAATCCGTTTTATCTGACTGTAATTTTATTTTTGCGACATAACCATGGGTGGTTGTCGCATCGTAACAGGTAACAATAGGAGAATTGGTAAAACCGTAGCGGGATAAAAACCTGTCTGACAGGATAACGCCTGTCGCACCTGCGCGGTCATTGTCGGCCACGCAACCGATAATCGTCAAATTGTTGTTTTGAAAAAATTCGCGCCATTTTGCGGAAGCTTCTTGCACCGTGATAATATCAGGCTTTTCTTTTTCTATGAGAGTCAGGAATTTTTCCGGAGTTTGATTGTCAAAGCGTAAATTGGCTTGCAACAGTTTGACAGTCGAGCTTTTTAGCATTCCGGAGTTTGGTGAAACGCCGCCATCAGTCAAGCTTAAACTGATGAGGGCAGCCGCGAATATTATCGGAAAAACAGCTTTTTGCCGAAGTTTTGTGAAAATAAGAGGAAAAGCCAGTAAAATAGTAAAAAACGCGAGTGGAATGCGAATATCGGAAAGTGAATCAAAAAACGGATGAAAAGCTGTGAATAAACTCGCAAATAACGGCAAAGTCGACAAAACGACGACAATAAACCAAACGAAGGTAAGAGGCTGACAAACGGATTTTCCGGAATGTTTATCCATTTTGGTTGCCGTCTAAAATGCGGCACAAGCCAACCATCAATTCGTCGATTGACTTGTCAGGGGAGCAAAAATCGGCTTTGCATAGGCCGGAGTCTTGGCATGGAACAAAGCAAATGCGCCTAGAACCGCCACAAAAACCAAAGTCAAAAACAATATAGAAAAGCGACGAATCAGCATAATTTGGCTCCCTTCGTTAACCATATTGCATAAATTATTTCATTTGAAACTAGTTATCTTCCATGAGGAAGCGAGATTTATTATCATATCAACTGTTCTGTTGTTTTGGACAATAGCAGTTACTGATATCGTATTGATTATAAAATACGTGGCGTTGGTTCCAAAAGGAACTATCTCTTTTTATCGCTTCATATCGCCAAAGGCCTGAAATTTTGGCTGTAAACAAGTGAAGTCGGGTTGGCCACTTTTCATGTGAACTGTCCCGAAAAAAACGTCTAACAAATACTCATATGATCTGGCACACATAGTTGATAAAATTGACTATGTGTCATGGCAAACCGTGAAGCTGATCGCGATAGATATCCATCATGTCTTTCGAAAAACAACAAAAAATGACCTTTTGAGGAAAGTCGCTCTTTTTTAAAAATTGAATAGTGGTGGAAATAGCAATTTTTGCTGCTTCTCTGTGAGGATAACCATAGACACCGGCAGAAATTGCCGGAAATGCGATTGATTGGAATTGCTTATTTTTTGCAATCGCAAGTGAATTCTCGTAACATGATTGAAGTTTTTCCGCTTCATGGTCAACGCCGCCATACCAGATCGGTCCGACTGTGTGGATAATGTAGCGGGCGGGCAGGCGATAACCTTTTGTGAGCTTTGCTTCACCTGTTTTACAACCATTAAGCGCCTTGCAGTCGGTAAGCAGTTCGGGGCCGGCAGCCTTATGAATTGCACCATCCACTCCGCCGCCGCCAAGAAGAGTTGTATTGGCCGCATTGACAATGGCATCGACATCAAGCGTGGTAATGTCGCCACAAATGACAGAAATACGGTTTTTGTCTATCATTAACGATTTCCCCTTCGTTTAGAAATATCGATTGCTTTAATTGTGACGCTTTTCAAGCGAAGTGAAAATAGCCAAAAAACACCCGAAAAAATCAGTAAAACGAGCCTGCAAATCGTGAGGTGAGTGAAAAGACCTGCTCAACTTTTTGAAAAAGAAGCAGCGCGTTCCCGCAATAATTGATAGACATAGTTTTTGGCAGTTTCGACTGCATCTTCCAGTGATTTACCTTTGGCAATCCCGCAGGCGATGGCCGTTGATAAGGTACATCCTGTTCCTCGCATCGTTGCATTGAGACGTGAATTCGAAAAATTGGTGGTACGGGAAGAGGAAACAAGGCTATCGATTGCAATATCTCCTGTTTCATGCCCGCCTTTTGCGAGAACATATTTGGAGCCCGAAGCTAACAGTTTTTTTGCTTGCTCGATCGTTCGGGTATGATTTTGAGAAGGGGGCTCTCCGGTCAAAGCAGCAAGCTCGGGAATATTGGGCGTGACAAGATAACAATATTTCAACAGCTTTTCTTTGATGACGTTTACTGTTTTGTCGTCTGCAAGGACACCGCCCGATGACGCGCGAATGACCGGATCAAGTATAACCGGAATGTCGGAAAAATTGTCAAGAACGCTGCAAATTGCCTCGACAATTTCAGGTGATCCCGTCATTCCTACTTTAATAGTCGAAATTTTATCCGACCGGAGTGCGGCCAACATTTGCCCGCGGATAATGTCACCATTCATCGGCAGTTTTGTTTCGACATGGTAGTCATCCTGCACATTGACGGAAGTGACAGCAAGCCCTGTTTTGACCGAAAAATGGCTTGCTGTTTCGATATCACGGACGATACCCGCACCACCCGTTGGATCGGTTCCGGCAACGATGAGTATTTTGGGCATCAGCGCCATTTTCGTGTAGCTTCTAACCATTGTTTTACACGGTCTTCGGGGTTTTTGTTCAAGGCAATATCGGTTACCACAGCAGCGCTATCGGCACCGGCTTCCAATACAGCCTTGGCACGTTCCGGATTCAATCCACCAATTGCAACCAGAGGAAGATCACCAACGAGCTTTTTCCAGCGGGTCACTTTTTCCAACCCCTGAGGTTGCCACTTCATCTTTTTCAATATGGTTTGATAAACAGGCCCTAAAGCGACATAATCCGGCTTGGCCTCAAGCGCTTTATTGAGCTCGCTTGCATCATGCGTACTGACGCCGAGTTTCAATCCTGCTTTCTTTATTTTGTCGACATTTGCATCGACAAGATCTTCCTGTCCGAGGTGAATAAAATCACATTTTTCCTCGATTGCCGCTTTCCAATAATCATTGATGATCAACTGACAATGAAATTGTTTGCAAACAAGTTTTGCTCTCTGGATGTGCTGGTGGAGAACCTCTAAAGGTACATTTTTCATCCGCAATTGCACCAGTTTAACGCCAAGCGGTATCAGTTTCTCGATCCAGTCTGCACTGTCAACGATAAGATAAAAGGGGTCTAATTTGATCAAAATACTGCCTTTCCAAACACCGGTGTTGAAGGAACAGCAACATCTCTGGGCTCCAACATTCCGGCTTTATATGCACTTTGTCCGGCTTTTATAGCATGTGCAAACGCCTCCGCCATCAATACCGGATCACCAGCCTTGGCGACAGCCGTGTTGAGCAATACACCATCATAACCGAGTTCCATGGCTATTGCCGCATGCGACGGGCGACCAATTCCGGCATCCACAATCAAAGAAAGCTCCGGAAAATTGGCGCGGATTGTACGCAAGCCGTCAACATCTCTCGGTCCTTTTGCCGATCCGATAGGGGCACACCAAGGCATAATGACACGACACCCTGCATCAGCGAGCTTTTCTGCGACAATGAGGTCATCTGTCGTATAGGGAAAGACTTGAAACCCGTCCTCATTAAGAATGCGGGCAGCTTCAACCAGAGCAAATACATCCGGTTGCAGCGTGTCGGCATTGCCGATGACTTCCAGTTTAATCCAGGGCGTTTTGAAAATGTCGCGCGCCATATGCGCCGTTGTAACAGCTTCTTTTACTGTAAAGCATCCGGCGGTGTTAGGAAGAATGGATACTCCGAGGGATTTTATAAGCGAAAAAAATTGTCCCCCTTGTTTTCCGCCTGCCGTTTCACGACGCAGAGATAATGTTACAATCTCTGTATGGGAAGCACGAATTGCATCTTCAAAAATTTTTGGCGATGGATATTGCGCTGTTCCCAACAGAAGATGGGATGAAAATTTTTTATCATAAAGTTCAAGCAACTTGCTCAACCTCCCTGCATAGGGCTTAGAATTTCTATTCTATCACCGTTATTTAATTTGAAATCTTCGCGCTCGCTTTCACTAACAAGCTCGGCATTGACGGCTGTTGCCAGCCAATCGCCTTCATAATCGAGTTCGTTCAAAAGGGCTGAAAGAGTTTCAGCGGCAACCTGTTTTTCTTCGCCATTAACGAATAACTGCATTTTAATCAGCCCATCACAATTTCAGTCACCTGACGGGCCATCTCGGGCGAGATGAGGTATCCGTGGCGGTGCATTCCGTTGACATAAATGTGGTTGCCGTCCTGTTTTACTCGTGGAAAATTATCCTCATAGGCAGGGCGAACGCCAACGCCGATTTCCACAATATCGGCTTCGCCAAAGGAGGGGTGAATAGTGTAGGCGGCATTCAGAAAATCCATCATCGAATGGGCTGTAATCGGCCTGTCATCATTGCTTTCGATCATGGTTGCGCCGATCATAAAAATTCCGTTGTCTCTGGGAACAATATAAAGCGGAATTCGCGGGTGAACGAGCCTGATCGGTCTTGAAAAGGAAATTTCGGTATTGTGGACAAGCAACATTTCGCCACGAACGCCACGCATGTCTTTATCCTGCCCAAGACGGGCGATTCCTGTTGCATCGACGATAAAATCAAAACCGTCTTCACTTGCTCCAACGTCAACAAAATGCGCATTCATATCTGCCAATTTTTGTTTCAAAGCCAACAAGGCTTTGCGAGGATCAATATGGCCTTCCGTTTCATAAAATAAACCGCGGTTGAAACGCCCGGCAAGATCGGGCTCCAATTTTGCAATTTCATCTCCATCGATTATGCGATGCCCACCGGTGCGTTGTGAAAAGCGGTTCAATTCTGCGCCATCTCTTTGAGGCGCAACAACCAGAGTACCATTATGTTTTACAAGATCGGGGAGAGTCTCGGCCCACCATTTCATTGTCTGTAACCCCAGTTCTTCAACGCGTGCTTCGGCACTTTCGCGTTCGCAATAGGGGGCAAGCATTCCGCCGGCATACCAGCTTGCAGCTCCACGGGGAGAATCAGCCGGAGCCGAGATCGTTATTTCTGCTCCCGCTTTTGCTAACATATAAGCGCTGGTCAAGCCCGCAACGCCACATCCTCTGACAAGTATTTTCTTGTTCGTTTTTTGCATTCGCATCATCCACAATCAATTCAGGTTGCAAGAAGAATTTGCAATCCCGTTAAGCCGGAATGAACCAGTTGTGTGATATCAAGAATGAGAATTCTTGGAACACAACTTAAAACCGGATCGGAATGATTGAAAATCAAATGACTGCTGTTCGTCGAGCAGGTCAAACATAAACACCATCCCTCCGCCAGTCCTAACTGGTTCAGGTTCAATGGGTCACTGTAAAGATCAGACGTTAATCATTCCCGATACAGACTCTCAGCCCCGAAAGGCTCCCCAAGGTTGGTGCGCATGTTTGGCTTAAATGGTTATTTTGTCAACATCTATAAAACGTGATTGATGAATCTTGAAAAAGAACGCGGCTTATCGTTGAACATAGAAGTCCAAAAATACGGCGTTCAAGATTTTTTAAATGCAAGAGAAGTTTTGATAAGCAATAGAGATGTCAAACGTCTTCTTTTTCAAAAGGCAAAAATGCAGCAATGATCAGCAAAAGCCAGCCGAGAATGTTGATTGTGCCTCCAAGAGGGGCAGCATAAGGGAAGAGCCGTGTTTCGGCAAATTCGCGACACATGATATCCAATGCAAAAAGCGCGACGCCAATAATGATGAGAACACCTGAAAGGCGCATGACGATATTTGTTTTTGTTGCAACCGAGAGGCCTAGAAGCGCTGCTGCATTGCCAAGAAGGACAGGTGCTACTGCTTCGTAATAGCCACCTATATGCGAGGCGGCCGCGTAAGCAGCAATACCACCGGCGCCATAAAGGCCGGAAAAGCCGCATAATATACGTTTATTCAAATCAGACATATTTTTCACCCCTTATCTGCCGCAATCAGCGCGTATGAGAAAGCCTCTGCAAAAAGGTCCAGTTCTTTGCGGGGACCAACACTCACCCTAATGAGTCGATCAAGAACTGGCACAAAAGGTTTTCGTACAAATATTTGCCGTTTTATAAGTTCATTTAAAACAGCTGACGCAAATTTCCCGTCACGACCACAATCAATGGCAACAAAATTGGTTGCAGACGGCAAAGTTTTTAATCCGTTTTTTTCGGCAATTGTTACAATTTGCTGTTTTGCTGCTTCAATTTTCTTGATGACATCCTCAAGATATTTGCGATCTGAAAGAGCTTGCAGTGCCGCAATTTGTGCCATTTTATTGACAGAAAAATGGTCACGAATTTTATCGAACATGTTGATCAGCTCGGAAAAACCTATTGCGTAGCCACAGCGCAATCCGGCAAGGCCATAAGCTTTAGAGAAGGTACGCATTCTCAAAACATTGGGCCATAATTTTGACATGGCAGGCAATTCGTTTTTTGGAGCAAGTTCTCCATAAGCTTCATCAAGAACCAGTAGTGTAGTTTCGGGCAAACTTTTGATGAAAGCTTCAATCTCCTTCGCGTTATGCCATGTCCCTAACGGGTTATCCGGATTCGCGAGATAAACAATTTTTGCTTTATATTTATGCGCCGCATCCGATAGAGCCTGAAGATCAGCCTTGTCATTCAGATAGGGGACTTCCACCAGTTTTCCGCCAAAACCTGCTACGTGATAGTTGAACGTCGGATATCCGCCAAGCGAGTTGATAACAACGTCACCAGGCTCGATATATTGGCGAACAATCAATCCTAAGAGGGTATCCACTCCGGGACCGACGGTTAACTGGTTGGGCTTCAAGTTGTAGAGCTCTGCAAGGGCATTGGTGAGATCGTAATTTTCCGGATCCCCATATTTCCAAACTTCGTCCGGAGAATTTTTAAGAGCCTCGATGACGGAAGGTGCTGGCCCGAAACCATTTTCATTGGCTCCTAATCTTGCACGAAATAAATGCCCCGTTTTTCGCTCAATAGCTTCAGGACCTGTAAAAGGAACAGTCGAAGGTAATGAAGCGACAAGAGGCGTGACAGCCGGAAAAACATATTTGTCTGACATAATTCAATCCAATTACAGCGGGCGACATGCATCAAAGCATTCTAAAATGACTAGCATAAAAAGGCTCTACCGTAGATATCAATAAATCGTTATGCCTATGATTTTAATCCGGAATTTTGAAAATTGACGTTGTTTACCGGCGAGGGCATATTGTGACAATTGACAGTTATTGTTGAAATCTCAAACGAGATAAAATAAATAACAAAAAAATTCAAATAGATAATATTAAAATTTAACAAGAAATAATATACATAACGAAACATACATATAAAAATTACTTATATGGAAAAAATGAAAATTTTTTATGTTTTTAATTTATCATATTGAAATAAAAAATTAAAAATTGAAAAAGAAAATAAAACAATATGATAAAAATACTGGAAAATACAGATACTTTGAATGAAATATTCTGTACGCATAGTTTCTAAATAAAATTATCAGTTAAACTATCGGGGTTAATTTATTCACTCTAAACATGACAGAAAATAAGAAAAATTTGTCGCTTTCTCGAATGTGAAATTAACGATCCTGATATTTATTATTGATGTGCGATGACACATTCGTTTTCTTTTACATCAAAGGCGGTCATTTCTATGTAAATTTGCACATGATCAGGCGTAAATGGACGGATTTGTTGATAAATGGAAAAATTCAAACTGTGTATTGAATCAATCGGTAGAAGGTCGAAACGGAAGAACCAAAAGCACACAAATTTATTCTAAACCGCATTACAAAAAATTTTGAAAAACAAACTGCCTGAAGGAAGGGCATTCAAACTGCGTTTTTCCATAACGGGCTTGTCCTGCTCACTGCCAGAATGATCGAACGCAATTTAATGCTCGGATCCGGTTACTGATGACCCGATTTAATTGCTTTTTGACATAAAACTAAAGTTATTTTTGGCATAAAAAAACCGGTGGTAAAACCACCGGTTCTTATTTTCAATCCATTCAAGAATTAGAACGAACGTTGGATACGAACCATACCCTGGAAAGCATCCTGCCCCTTGAGCGAGTTACTATATTTAGCATTTGCTAACTCATTACGATAGCTATAGTCATCTTCCCAAGAAATATAGGTCAATTCAGGAGTAATGACGAGACCCGGTACCAATTCATACTTTACGTTAACAGATGCAGCGAATGTATCTGTGTCATCGTAGGCAACCTGAGCGTTGAAGCTTGTCTTCTTGTTGAATTTGAAGGTTGTACCACCCCAAACAGCCCAATCGCCACCCCAATCACCATAGATTGAGTTGATCTGACGATAAACACCGTACTTAAGGGTACCGTCGCTACCAATACGTGCTGCATGGCGACGTCCACCGTCGACATTTTTCATACCGTATGTTTCATCTAAGTTGTAGTAATCATCAGCAGATTTATATCCACCCATGACCCAAACGCTCCACTGATCGGTAACGTTCAAATCCAAACGAGCCTTGGCAGCCCATTCTTCATAATAGGCATCGTAAGCGCCAACAACGGAAACACCACCCCAGCCTTGAACGAATTTCAAGCCACCAACAACATTCGGTGTGTAATCATCGATCTTACCGCTGAGTTTATAGCGTTTAAAATTGACGTCACCGTTATCTGCCTTGGAGTAACGATATCCATAATCGTCCGCATCATCATTGCCTTGTTCAAGACCCAAGATCGCGGAGAAACCGTTTCCTGCATTGAATGTGTAGCTGATGACGTTGGTACGTGTGTAAGCCATTGGGGTCAAGATGTCATCATTGATGACGTTACCAAAATAACCTGTCCAATGGTTGAAGATGGATTCATCAAGACCAACGCGAATGCCGCCGAGTTCGATGAACGCAAAACGGAGCTGCCCGCCATTGGTGTCGTGTCCGTCATCCCACTGCGAACGCAATTCAACGAATGTGCGTAAAGTGCCGAGTTCTGTTTCAGAAGCAGTGTGGAAACGGAGTGTTGCACGTGTACGCCAAGCGTAAGTATCACGGTCGATGTCGCCACGTTTACGGGCATAAACATTGTCACCGCCCTTGATGTCGCCACGGACATAGCCCGAAATGCGCATGCAAGTTTCAGTTCCAGGGATATAGAAATATCCTTCACCATAAGCGTCACAGACGCGTACATATTCAACGGGTTCCGGCTCTGCAACGACAACGTCGGCTGCACGAGCGCCAGAAACTGCAATGAGAGCTGCAGCGGAGCCGAGAAGAAGGCTCTTAATGTTCATATCTGACCTCCAGTCAAAGTTAAAATTGGGTCGGGTTCACGAAGTTCAGAAAGTTTGAATCCCGATCCCCTTAACCGAAAAAGTCGCACGCGAGCGCTCCTTCTTCATGAATCGAACATACCCGACGATATTTTTGATTCAACCGTGAAAAAGGAAAAAGCGGGGTTTTGAAGCGAGTATCGTCACGTCTTGTTGCAAAAATGACACAAAAAGATAGGGTTTCAGATAATTTGTTTGTGAATTATTAACCATATTTTTTGTGTTAAATTAACTTTAACCCAAAACTTTGACCGGTCATAAACCATTTCTTGAGTCGCTATTGCTCTTAATTAAAAAGGCCGGTTTGGTTATGTTTGAGCTTCAATATGCGATTTATCGGTAGCCAAAAAATTTTATAAATCTAACTTCCTGCAAAGGAGACTTGTCGTGTAAACGGGATTTCCTCACTGTCTTCTGTTCAAACGATCTCCTCTGTTCGAACGAACTTGGAGGGGGCAGCGAAACCTTCATTATTATATATTATGTATAAAAAAGGATTTTTTGAGAAAATTGCTTGAACTTCCGTGAAAGAATGTTTATTGGCTGCTCTCGGAGAGGTGGCCGAGTGGTCGAAGGCGCTCCCCTGCTAAGGGAGTAGAGCTCAAAAGGCTCTCGAGGGTTCGAATCCCTTCTTCTCCGCCATTTTTTAGTTAAATTCTCTGTTATTTTCCTAAGCAAGTAGGATGAGAATAATAAATTATGCGGCTTGGGCGAGTTTGCTTTCCTCCGACTTCCGCTCACAATATAATTTATCACGAAGTTATAAAATGTCGCCGCTTTGTTCGTCTTGAATTGTAATTTGACCGGCACTTATTTTCTTATGCGGCTTGTTGTACATATCATTGGTTGCAATCGGTTCGCATTTTCATTGCCTACGGATAAAAAAGCGCCGACGCAATCAATTGGTTCTTTACGGCAGGAACTCAATAGACATCCGGCAATCCGGAAAACAGTTATCCGCTGGACATGAAAATAGAGCCTAATATCAAATTTATCACGTGGCAAAATTTATCATGTGGGTGGTGCAACATTGCAATTATTACCCGCAAAATTATCTTTTTGTCTCATTGTTCTCCATGTTGTTTTATTATCGACTTTTATCCGAATTTTAAACTCCGGAACTACTCCCGATGTGCTTTGTAATAATTGTTGATATTAACGGGCAGAATTGAATGACAGGCAAAGAGAAGAAAACGAAACTCTTGCCATGAGAGGATTTTGATGCGGAATAGAGAGCTGACGCGAAGCATAACGAAAGACAGAACATTTTTCGAATGCTTCAGGTTGTTGCGTTGCGCAGTTAATATTGATCTATTATTGCGATATAAACCAGTTTTTATGCAGACGATAGAAAAACAGTTTCGTTTTTGCCGCCGGTCTTTTTCGGTGTTTTCAATAATAATCAGTCATGACCTTTAAAAAAGTGCGTCAGTATATATTGGGAAAACGAATTATTGACCAGTCTTTCTTCAGTTTAAGATAATAAATAAAAAGTGCAAAATTTTGCATGATTTTTTGGAGCGATTGCGTACCGAAACGAAACAATATAAATCTTGTTCAGAATTTTTATTTGTTAAAGATTGATAGAAAATCAATATGTCTACAGAGCAAGATATTGGAAATGCCGACGACGAACATTTTAAGCGCCCATCTGGAAACAGTGGTGAATTACGCGCCCTCATTGAATTGGAGGGAAATTTTATTATTCCGGGTTATCAACGTGGTTACCGTTGGAATAAGCAACAGATTGAAGACTTTTTAAACGATATTTTCGAGTTTTATGAACAATTCAAGAACAGCAAAGAAAACAAAATCTATTTTCTTCAACCTGTTATTGTTATGGAGAACTACAACGATGGCACCGGCAAGGAAGAAAAATGTCCTGAAATAAATATTGTTGATGGTCAACAACGTTTAACAACAGTGTTTTTATTGAACGCAGTCCTATTGAACCAATATGATGAGCGAATTCAGGGAAAAATTGATAATTCACGATGCCAAAGTGCAAAGAGTGATTTCATTGATTATACTCTAACCATTAAGACACGGAATAAGAGTACTAAATTTTTAAAATATATTGGAAAGTTCATAAAACACAGAAAAAAATATACTAACAATAAAAAAAGCGAAGATCGTAGATATGTACATTTTAATAATATAGATTTACAATTTTTATATAATGCCTACATGACAATAATTGAATATATTGAAAATATAGAAAATAGTATTAACCAGAATAACAGAAAAATTATCAATTGGTCAGAATTTTATAGGGTGTTTGCTAATCAGGTAAAGGTACTTTGGTACGTAATTGATAATAACGACTCCAGCGGTGAAATAGCGGCATTTACACGTTTGAATAGCGGAAAAATTCCCTTAACAAATGCCGAGCTAAGCCGCGCAGCACTCCTGAACCCTGCTTATTACAAATCGGAAAATAACAAAAACGATAATGAAAACTTGCCGGATATTAAAACAGAACGTGGCTTGATTAGCATTGGGTGGGATAATCTTGAATACGAGTTGCGAAAACCGGAATTTTGGGGATTTCTCGGTTTTTCGGAAAATGACTGTTCGTCGAATGTTAAAGATCAACGAAACAAAAGTTTTGAAGACGAGCGTTATCAAACGCGCATAGATTTTCTTCTGGATTTTCATTTTTCCCAAAAAAACAAAAAAGATAATACCAAAAATAAAGATGAAGATAATACCGAAAATAGCGATCGAGATAGAAATCTTCCTCCTTTTATAAAACTCGAAAAAAAATTGAAAAACGCTAAAGACAATAATTTTTCCACTGATAATGTAAAGCAGATATGGGAATCAATCCAGCTTGATCTATGGAAGTTACAAACCTGGTATGACGATAATGACCTTTATCATTGGATTGGTTATTTATTCGCTGAAAAACGAATGAATCCGGACCTGTTTTCGAAATTTAAAGATCTGAAAAAAGACGAGTTAAAGGAAGAAGTTAAAGGTTATATCAAAAGTTTTTATCCTGATTTGGATACAGCTCTGGAATATACTTACGATACCAATGAACCGGGATGCGAAAGGCTCCTGTTTTTATACAATGTAGAATATGTGAGAAGTATGAAAACAACCGGCACAAAGCACCGATATGACTTCTCGGCCCATCATCAAAAGAAATGGACAATAGAGCACATCAACGCGCAAAATGTTGAGGGACTCAACACAAAAGAACAATGGTTGATTTGGTTAAAAAGCCATAGGGGAGTGTTGGACAGTCGTTTTCTGAATCAGGAAGACCAGAATAAGGAAAACCGGAATGAGGAAAACAAGAAAAAAGAACTGATCGCGCGCGTGGATGAATTGATAGATAAGCTCGAACGTTCCGGCCAATTAAAATCGTCAGACCTCGGAAAGGAGTTTTTGAAGCTGTCCGATGATATAGTGAAAGAAATTAATCCGGCAGATGACTATGGCACCAAGGACTTGCACGAGCTGTCGAACCTTGCGCTTCTTGACGGTTCGGCAAACAGTGTTCTGAACAATTCGATTTTTCGTGTCAAACAGAACAAAATTATTGAAGAGATGAAACAAGGCAATTTCATTCCACCCGCTACACAAGCTGTATTCTTGCGCCTGTTTAGCATGGAAGAACAAGATCATCTATATTGGACAGCGAAAGATCGCGAAGCATACCTCGGTGACATCAAAGAAAAACTAACGTACTTATTGGGATGAAAATGATGGGGAGTGGCAAAGTTCAAAGCTTTTATCAACTTTTGCAAGACACTGAAGTTGTTATCCCGATGATCCAACGTGATTATGCGCAAGGACGTCTCACCGAAAAAGTGAAGTCTATTCGCCACGATTTTTTGGATGCACTTTATAAGGCGTGTAAAGAAATAAAGCCGCTACATCTCGATTTTATCTATGGGGAGGAAGATGAAGGAGTTTTTAAGCCATTTGATGGGCAACAACGGCTGACTACATTGTATTTGTTGCACTGGTATGCAGCAGTAAAAGCCGGAAAATTAGTCGATGAAAAGGAATTTTTTAACCGCTTTTGTTATGAAATTCGTGAAAGCACAAGGGTATTTATTAAAAAGCTTAATAATGAAGTCGTTTTTTCATCGGAACGTCTTTCCGACGACGATGATATTTCGTCAATTATTAAAAATGCTCGCTGGTATGTTTCCAGATGGGAATTGGATCAATCAATATCCGGTATGCTGGTCATGCTGGATGCGATTCATAAGAGATTTAGCGATATTCCGGACCTTTGGAAAATATTAACTGACGAGCCGCCGCTTATCACATTTTTTTATAAGCCATTGCAAGACCTGTCTTTGTCAAGCGATGAGCTATACATAAAGATGAACGCGCGCGGCAAACAACTGACCGAATTTGAAAATTTCAAAGCAAAATTTGTGGAACTGCTGAGAGAAAAATCCTTGAGAGGAGAACTGGAAACCAAAACGCCATTGGACGAAATCGAAAGATGTTTTGATACGACATGGATACAAATTTTTTGGGATAATGTTCGTCAACGCGGTGATGCCAGCAAAACTCATTCAGACAGTAACGTCAACGAAAATGATGAAGCGATTTTATGCGACAAAGCATTTGCGCGTTTTTTGCGTTATATCGGCACCATTTTATATCTCTTGGCTGAACAAGAATTACCTTCTGAAGATAATGAAGCAATAAATCCGCCAGACGATTTCCGAACCATGAAATTGTTCGCGATATTTAAACATGTCGTAGGAACAAAATCTTTTTTGTCGGATATAGACGGTAATAATATTGACGGACTAAAACGTTTACTCGACGGAATAAATGACCTTGGTAACGATGAAATAGACAAGATATTCAAAGAAATTTTTTATAAAAAGAAGATGAATGTTAGAGACGAACATGGTGAATCGTCTTCAAAAATCGCTCTCTATAACACAGACGAAAATTTATTTGAAAATTTAATCGATCCGAAAAAGGAAGATACAGTTGCTACACGCCTTCTTTTATTTGCGTTTCTATTATTAATATGGAGAAAAATTTCTCATAATAAGGGTGCCAAGTTGGCGATTAATGACGATGATATAAAAGCGATGGTCGAGTCGCTGCGTCCTATTCGCAATCTTCTTGAGAATTCAGCCTTTGAACTTCGATATGAAAACTATCCGGATCAATTACGTGAACTGGTGAAAATTATTTTAACTGATCGTTCAAGTGAAAAAGAGAATAGTGTTTCACCCGATCTGTCGAATAGTGGTTCACTGGATCAAGTCGACAACAAAAACGAATGGATCAAGGACACCAATTTCAATGTTTATCAAATAAATGAAGAAGCGGTAAAACAGAAACTTCGCCGACAACATAAAGGCGATGAAAAATTTCTGAACGCAATGAACCGGCTTGAAAATCATGAATTTTTTCGTGGTAATTTAGGCGCATTTTCTCTGTGTGAACAGCAAGAAACAGAAGAGAGTGAACAGCCGGAGCCAGAAAAGTTTATTTGCTTTAATCGTAAAGACATTGAGGCGGGAGATAGACTCTTCAGTTATTTTGCATATCCTCCCGAGAGTAGGCTACCAAAAGATTCTTTTCCACCGGCGGATTCTTTGCTCTCGGCGGACTCTTTGCTACTAAAGAATTCGTTGTTATGTGAGGACGATTATGCCTTGTCAACGGGATCATATTTTACCTATGGAGCTTTACAGGACATCCGTCATAAGCAATCTACCTGGAATTCAATTTTTAATAGAAGCTTAAACAATCAACGGATAAATTGTCGGCGAGCAGTCACGAAATTATGCCGCTATATTTCAAACCCGAATTTTCCTTATCAAGATGACATTGATAAAGAAAAAAACGAAAAAACATTAAGAGTTAAACTTAAATGTAAAAACAGAAAATGGATTAAACGTTGCGAAAAATACAAAATATTCTGTTTTAATTATTATTTAGTAAAATATTCAAAAAATTTTATAACAAGACACTCTAAGTATAAATTGTTGAAAGAAGAAATATGTGGACATATATTTACTAGCAATGTATATTTTAAACATAAAGTAAAAGTATATTGGAACCCGTTTCTATTTTGTGTTTCGGAAATTTTGAAGAAAGAATTGGATAAAGAAATAAAATTTTTACCATTTGGACCTGAAGACCTAGGTTCGGAGCGCGATTTTGAGGATGAAGGTCTGGAAATAGAAAAAGGAGTCTATCTCCATGGGGTTGAAAACGGTTGGCAGCTATCATCTTCACCTACTGATAGCACTTATTGTGACGAAGATCTAAAAAAACGCTTCAAAGACCAAAATGATCTCGCTCCTTTATTCAATAATGATGATGTTGTGTCGTCGGACAAAGACAAAGTCCAAGGCATTATAGTATTGAAGGGGAAGGGGAAGGATAAGGATTTGCCTGTAACGGGTGATGAAGGGGAGAGGACATGTCGGTTGTATGACAAAGTCGATCGTATTGATTACATCGTCAAATTTTTCAAAAATCGCGTAAATTAAATGATAGTGATAACTATCATGGCATAAAGTGCTTTCAATATCATAAGGTATTATGGACACATTTCCTGTAGTCCAATCGGAATATTTGACTGATTTTGGAAGGCAAGCGTTTCAGCCGGTTTGCCGTATTGTTGAGAACTGAAAATTTATCGGCATATTTACGTAAATATCGGGATTTTTATATCGTGATTTTGTTTCGGGGAACTACCGGTTCGAGATCTTGAATTGATTTTCAGTTGTAAACGGGAATTCTTCCTGTTCCGCCTGTTTTTAATGGGCTTCAAGTCGAGGAAATTCGTCTAACCCGTATATAGTCTGTTGTGTTTAAGCTTATCGCCCGAATTTTCGGTTCGCCAGTGCTTACGTGACAGGATGGCGGAAGAAATGCTCATTCTTTCCTTCATTACCTGCTTGCCGCCGAGCCTTTTCAAATATCTATCAACAACAGTTTGCGGAGCGCGCGTTAATGCCACTTCCGCGCCGTTAATTCCACGCCGTTACATCTGCGAAGCCAATGAACCCTCAATTGATAAAGAACAATTACCGGTTTTGCCAAAATCGGTCTCACATATTTTAAAATGTGAGTGCAGGCATGTCGCTAACGATAGTTTGCCCGCTGTTGCTCTTCGTTGAGAGGAAAACCGGGGCACGGTGAGCGGTGATATTTATGCATTGAAATATAATGATCTTGGATAACGGGTTTATTTTTTGCAAGTTCCTGAATCCGCGCTTTCTGATGAATTTTATGCCAAAAGCGCGGTTATTCAAAACGACAAAGCAACAGGGAATAAAGACCGGGCGCGTTCTAACGGTTTGGTACTATCTGTCTACAGAAGAGTTAGTTTTACCTGTCCATAGAAGAACAAGAGCAATAATGATAGGTAGCATAAAATAAGCGGGCAGTGCTGCCGGATTAACCCCGTACGAAACAAGAACGCCACCAATTAGCGAGCCGATCGATCCTCCGAGATACACGGATGACTGGTTTAAACCGACCGCCAGATTACCATCGCCTTTATCCTCTCTGACTTTTAATAGCTCGTTGTTCTGGGGGACTTGCAGCGCCCAGCCAACCGCACCCCATATAACGAGGGGCAATGCGATCAACGGCAGATAGATATGTGACAGTAAAGCCAAACCGATAAATGATAGTAAAAGCAATCCGAGAATAACGAACAGGATTTTTTTCAGATCATAGTCATCGACAAAATATCCGATCAGAATACTTCCACAAACGCCCCCTAAGCCCCAATACCATAAATAAACCGTCACATATGCCTCTTTATTTACGGCGCTCACGAATGGAGATAGGAAAGTATACATTCCCAAGCTCGATATTGCTGCAAAAAGAGAGATCAATAAAACTCTCACAACGGGCCATTCGTATAAAAGGGCAAAACGGGATTTTTCGGATTTTATCATTGTTGATGGCAAGGTCGGTAAACATAGATATAAACCGATGAAAGCGATACCACCAAGAATGCTTACGATTATCATAGCGCTTCGCCAACCGAAATGATCGGCTATAACGAGCGAAGCGGGTACACCTATGACAGTTCCGATTGCCATTCCAGCCATTATTGTTGAAATGGATTTGCCCTTTTTCTCGTTGCTGCTTAGTCGGGTCGATGCTGTTATTCCGCAAGCAAGAAACGCACCGGCAGAGGCTCCCGCTATAGCGCGAAGAAGAATTAAAAAATAAAATTCCGGAACAATCACACATGCGGCATTGGCAATGACAAACACACCAAGATAAATACAGACGTTGTTTTTAAGATCACGATGCCCCGTCATTCCCACCAGAACCGGTGACAAAAGACCATAAGGTAGCGTAAAAGCGGTTACCAACTGCGCAGCCAAGCCAATCGAAACATCAAAGTCGTTGCTAATCAGAGGTATCAAACCGGCAGTCATATAAGAAGAAAGCCCCAAGGCCAATGCCGACAAAGATAAACAGATTGACGATATTCTGACAGGTAACATGTCGCAACGCTCCTTCTCATTCCGGTATTTTTAGCTTTTAGCGTTGGGCGTATTAAAAATAATGAGGGCGGAACGTTTATTACTTGAAATAGCGAATGATATTTTAATCTTTCACAGGAAGATACCGCGCTATCGGACCTCTCTCGAAGGGAGACTTCGCTCATATGTTCCAGAGCAGTGATACCATTACAAGTGCATCAATTTGTAAAATCAAATAGTTTTTACTTAACTTTATTTATCAACTTTAACGGGAACTTTTGTAAAAGATAACTTTCACATTTAGTCAGATGACACAGTGTCAGACGACACCATAAAACCTCACAGAAAGTAAAAACCAACAAAGGGAGTTGATGCAGGAATGGCATGAATTTGATGATATGCGCGTTTATCATTATTCGATATAGTCTCGCGCGAAATATGATTTTTCTATCGTCAGCTGAAGGTCTAAAGCGGCTGAAGGCTTCTGAAATTAGAGACGGAGCTGGTGCTTATTCGGATCGGAAAATTTTGAGCCCGCATGGAGCATATCTTTTTAATGCGCCTAGAAAATATTATTTTCTAAATTGAATTTGATAAAAATATTATATGACAATAAATAGTAATATGCTATCTGAATTTATAAAAATAAATAATTTTTATAACATATTTTAATTTTATTTGTTTAATATTATATATTTATAATTTTAAAATATAATTTTCAAATTTGAACTTTTTATATAATTTTTAAATTTATAGTATAATTAAAACAGAAAATATAACATAAAAATAGTGAAAGAGGGGAGGGACGTTTGATCGGCACAAATGCACACTCAACAAGATTGAGACGAATTTTCTAACAATCTTAAAAATTATGCCATTTAAATTTTTATCCAAGTCTAAATCGGAAAATCCATTCTTTGTCGGTCACGTGGCAAATGTTTAGGCTTTTTGTTGGAAAATGTTTCATTTTTGACAATGGATTTTATAATGGCAGATAATCAAAAAAAGCTCGGCTTCTTTTCACGTCTTCTGGATGCTGTACCGGCGGGCGAGCGTTACAGGTTGGCTGAAGAACAAATAATCTATGCTGAAAAGTTGGGCTTTGAAACCGCATGGGTTGCCCAGCACCATTTTCATCCGCAAGAAGGTGGCTTACCGTCTCCTTTTGTCTTTCTTTCCAATATTGCAGCAAAAACAAAGAAGATAAGACTTGGTACCGGTGTCATCACTTTGCCAATGGAAAGTCCGGTGAGAGTGGCCGAGGATGCTGCCGTATTTGACCTGTTATCGAATGGTCGGCTTGAATTGGGATTTGGCACAGGTGGAACACGTGAATCGTTTGAAGTTTTCGGTGTTGATCCGGATAAACGTGGCGAAGTATACGCCCACCATCTTGGTGTGCTGCGTAAGGCCTTTTCCGGCGAAGATCTATTGGATGGCAACCGGCTATATCCGGCAGCCCCCCATTTGTTGCGGCGTTTCTGGATGGCGACCTTTTCACCTTTTGGCGGCAAGCTTGCGGGTGAAAAAGGCGATGGGTTGATGTTGTCAAGGACCCAACCACGTCCGGCAGATAATCCTGAAGCTACGCTTGATGAAATACAAAACCCTATCATTGACGCCTATCTCTCTGCATTACCGGCAGGTGTAAAGCCGCGTATCATGGCTTCTCGAAGCTTATTTGTATCTCGCGATCGTGCCCATGCCCTCGAATTGGCTGAAAAAGGATTAAGAAGTGCAGCAGAGCGATTGGGGAAAGCTCTAACGAATGTTAAAGGGAGCTCGCTTGAAGATCTTATTGTCGCGTTTGACCAACATGTTGGTACGCCGGAAGATGTTATTGCATCGCTCAAAAAAGATACGTCGCTCAATCGCGCGACAGATGTCGTTTTTCAGGTCCACTCCATTGATCCACCTCATGAAGAGATTTTGAAATCGTTAGAACTGACGGCGAAAGAAGTTGCTCCTGCATTGGGCTTGAGCCTTGCCACGCATTGAAATGAAATATGCTACCGAGTGTCCGCTATAAGGAACCAACAAATGTCCCAGTATGATATCATTGACGAGCTTGTTGGCTCGCCGTTAGAGCTACGCAAGCGTCGGCCAATTACCAAAGATCAGGCGCAAAAGAGTTATGAAGCGCTGTTTTCAAACGTCAAGGATAGCGGCTTTCCTTTGAAAGATCGCTTTGCGATTGCAACTTTTGTTTCCCGACTACATGGTTTTGATAATGCAATCAATTTTTATGAAAATGAATTGAAAAAATTACAACCCGATTGGGCTAAAATTATAGAAGAGGCGGCGAACGCTGCCAAAAGCACAGGGCCATTCGGCAAATATCCCGATGGTCCTCTCACAAAAGAGAATACGGTCGGAAAAAGCTGGAGTGCGGATGCAGAGTTAAAGAATTCTTTGGGAGAAAAATTGGCAGCCGCATTGAACCACAGTCATCTTTTGGTTTTCCACCCGCGGGATAGTGAGCCAACCCATCTTGAAGCGCTGAAACAGGCCGGTTGGAGCAATGATGAAATCGTTACGCTTTCACAACTGGTTGCTTTTTTGAGCTTCCAGTTGAGACTTGCTCTGGGGCTACAAGCTCTGTCTGCCTTTAAAAGCGCAGATTAACGGTAATTTTTTTGAAAAGCTTCGTAATAATATCACCTCTCACATTGGAATTTAGCGAGAATGAACACAAAGCCAAATAATTCGACTAAAGAAATCAAAAGACCCAATGTCTTTACGCGCGACAATCTGGATTGGGTTCCGTGGATCGAACCGGTTGCGGAAGAGAGTTTGAGCGAACGTCAACGCGAGTCTTTGGTCGAACTGGCTCGTGCAAAATCGGATTATTTCCGGTTACTGGCACGCGATCCCGACATATTGGAAGCGCGAACAAGGACAGATAAGGATATTTTTTATAACACAGTTGATGGCTTGCCTCGTGCCGAACGGGAACTTGCAGCCGCAGCAACATCACGCTTTAACGGCTGTATTTATTGTGCTTCGGTTCATGCCCGACATGCGGCTGTTTATTCAAAAAAACCGGCTGATGTTGATGAACTTCTTGATAAGGGCATATCTGCCGATTTGGGAGAACGCTGGAACGCTATTGTTAAGGCTGCAACCACTCTCAGCCAAACACCGCCGTCTTTCGGAAAAACAGAAATTGAAGCTCTTCGTGCTGCAGGTCTTGATGACAATGAAATTTTTGACGTCATTCATGCCGTCAGCTTTTTTAATTGGGCTAACCGGCTAATGTTGTCTCTCGGAGAGCCGACAATCGGCTAGCTAAATCGTAAATTGTTCTTGATAATTCTTCTATAAAAGTAACTTTTCTCATCAAAGAAAAGCAGATTGGGGGAGAACAAAAGGGATTCCTTCTGCCGGAATTTTTCCGACGGTCAATTTGCAATGATATACGTCGTGCAATAATTCCGTCGTCAGGACTTCGCGAGGGGCTCCTTCTTTGACGATGTGACCGTGATCGAGAACGATTATTTTGTCGCTATAGTGCGCAGCCAGATTGAGATCGTGCAAAATAGTGAGAACTCCGCCACCAGCTTTTGCAAAGTCACGGGCAATATCCATCACAATGAGTTGGTGGCGGATATCCAGACTGGCAACCGGTTCATCGAGCAGTAACCAGCAGGGTTTATCGTCAATGACCGGTTCCCAAATTTGACAAAGTACGCGGGCGAGCTGGACACGTGCTTGTTCGCCGCCTGACAATTCCTGATAAAAACGCCCTTCATAACCGCTCAGGTCTACTTTTTGCAAAGCTTTTTCCGGCAAATTTTTTTTCATTTCGTTTGAATATAAACTGGCGGAAAGGCCGAGCTCGACGACTTCCCGAACGAGAAATGGAAAGCTCAGCCCCGTGGATTGCGGAAGAACGGCTCGTATCAAAGCCATTTCGTCAGGTCTTTTGAGAGCGATATCGTCGCCGTTGAATTTTATTTTGCCACTATATCGGAGTTCCCCGCTCAATGCTTTGACAAGCGTGGTTTTTCCTGAGCCATTGGTTCCGATAATCGAGGTTATTTGTCCGGCTTCCGCCTGTAATGTCAAAGAATGAAGTATTTCGACTTTACCCAGAGTGAGTGCAAGATTTTCAACCTCGATCATTGCTCCAGAGCTCCACGTCTTTTTAACAGAATCCACAAGAAAAATGGTCCGCCGATTAACGAGGTAATAATGCCGATCGGCAGTTCGGCCGGTGCTACGATTATTCTCGAAACTGTGTCGGTAGCAATAAGCAATGAAGCCCCCAAAAGAGCCGAACATGGAATAAGGTAACGATGGTCAGGGCCAATTGTCAGGCGCAATATATGGGGCACAATGATGCCGATAAATCCGATACTTCCACTCACTGCAACGGCACCTCCGCACATGAATGCAACAACAAAAATTGTCATGTGTTTTATGCGTTGCACCCGAAAACCCAAATGTCCGGCAACCGCTTCATTAAGAGCCAGGGCATTCATCGCACGAGCAAGGAAAGGAGCGAGAACTAACCCGATAATAATAAAAGGAGAGGCAATTGCTACGCGTGGCCATGTCGCACCGGCAAGGGAACCGAGATTCCAGAATGTAATATCACGGAGCTGGTTGTCATTCGCCAAAAAGATGAGAATACCCAATAATGCGCCGCAAAATGCCCCGAGCGCTATTCCCGCAAGAAGCATTGTCGCAATTGATGTCTGCTTGTTACGGGTTGCTATGAAATAGAGTATGATAGTAGATGAAAGTCCGCCGACAAACGCTCCGGCTACCACATTAAAACTTCCAAGAAATTTGATGACCGGAAAAGGAAGGGAAGACGAAACCACGATCATCAACACCGCTCCCAAAGCAGCACCCGAGGAAACTCCCATAATGCCGGGGTCGGCGAGCGGATTGCGAAACAGTCCCTGCATCAAAGTACCGGAAACCGCGAGTGCCGCACCTATCAACATGCCCAGAATAACACGCGGTGGTCTGATATTGACAAGGACAAGATAGTCGCGCGTCTTGATGATTTCATCCAAGCCTGATTGCCGGATCGAGGTCAAAAAATTCATAACCGAAACATCATAGGCACCGATTACAAGCCCGCAATATATCGTTATAAGCAGAACAATTATAAGCAAGATAATTGCCATTTTCCCTCTATGGCTGCGGTCTCCTTCAACCGGATGGATTTTAAAAAATGCAGATATCATTGCTGTTTCTTTCAAGGTTTCGGGAACTGGATAAGACAATTACCCGAAAGCCGAAAAAAGTTGTTTTATTGTTTCGAAGTTTCATCCAAGTCATAGATTTTCAAATAGAAATTGTTGGGTAGAGACGGTGTCACTGTCCGTCTTTATATAGCGCATCTATCACTTCACGAACCGCCAATGGTGTACGGGGGCCGAACCCAAGGAGATAGAGGCCATCCATCTGCTTTATCGCTTTGTGTTTAAAGGCGGGCGTTGTTTCTACTGCAGGTATTTTATAGAGATCCTCAACAGTTGCACTAATGCCCGAGTGCCCCATCATCAAGATCAGATCAGGGGAGGAATTAATGATCGCTTCGTCTGTTAGCAACTTGTAACCATTATAGCCGTCAATGGCATTCTGTGCTCCGGATAATCTGATGATACCATCGGCAGCCGTATCCTTTCCGGCAGCCATCAATCGGCCGTTTTGTACGGTAAGAACAAACAAAATGCGCTTTGTTTCATGACGTTCTTTGATGAGCTGATCATTTTTCGTAAATTCCTGCTCGACTTCTTTTATCAAAGCTTCCGCGCTGTCTTGCCTATGTAATGCCTGGCCGATTTTTTCAATCTTTTCTCTGACACCTTCACGTGTAAAATGTTCAGGTACTTCCAGCATGGGGATTGAAGCATTTTCCAGAATTTCGACAGTGGAAGCCGGTCCACTGCCTTGATCAAGTAAAATGGCATCCGGAGCGAGCGATAAAATGCCCTCCGGTGACAAATTACGCATATATCCGACATCAGGCAATTTTTGCACTTCATCCGGATAACTGCTTGTTGTATCGCGCGCGATGAGTTGCTCTCCAGCACCCAAAGCGTAGACAATTTCTGTCACGGCACCGCCTACAGAAATAATTTTGGCACCTTCGGGAAAAACATCGGCTTTTTTTGCGCTCGCTGGTTGGGGTGTTGTGGTGACAGCAAGAAAAATACACATCACCACGCCTAACCGGCTTATTCCGGAAGATAGCGGCGAACAGCGAAAACAAAAATTCAAATGAGGAAAGAAATAATTCATTGTACTGTCAGTGCCGTTTTATTATGCAACCGCCGTTTCCGGAGCAGGTGGCAAGCTCGCAAGCAAAGCGCGCCAATCTTCCCGTTCTTGTTCGCCTGCACTTCGTTTTCCAAAAAACTGGATGATCATTTCACCATTATGATCAAACACTTCTAGAGAACTTACATAGCCGTCGCTGGTCGGCTTTCTGACGTGCCAGATACGTGAAATACCGGATGTAAGGAGATGAAGATGGAATTTGTCATCAAGAATATTGAACCAGTCGTCGAGTTTTTTCAATTTCTCGACTGTGCCGGTGAATATCTGGATACAGCCATTATTGCCAACAAAACACATAATAGGCACACTGTTCTCTACCGCACCATGAAGTAAAAGCTCTACCGAATCCGATCGAACTTCATTGGCAAATTCACTACCGACGATTTTCACGGCCTCATGTCGACCGATTTGTAATTCCTTCAATATATCATGGAGTTGGTGCACGTCTGTCATTTGTCGCCAACGATTGCGGAATTCTTCTATGTCGGCATTATGAGGAGGATGATCGCTTGAAGGATTAGGGACTAAAACCTCGATAGGTGCTTGTGGAGCGCCGACTTTAAAAAGATCAATGAGCTTATTCCATTCGTCAATATTCGTTGCCATTTCCGGATAAAGTTTGAAAACTGCCGAACCATACGCATCGAAAAATTGAAGACTTTTTACCGCGCGGTCATGAACCACCATGTCTCTAACAAATGCAAATTTCCAATTTTTCTGAAAAATACGGAGGTCTATTTGACCGAGTGTCATTGAAACGTCATTACCGGGAAACACATTCTGGAAATGCCCCTTTTTTTCGCTCACAGCATAATCATTGCGGGTGAGCGCCATGATTTCTCCGAGCTTGTGGGCATTTTTCAACAATAGCGGAATATCAACTTTCAATTGTTCGGCTTTACCGATTGTCGTGAGTGCCGAGACCAGTTCGGCTTCTGAAATACCGATTGATCTGGCAAATTCCCTATCACGCAAATCCTCGTGTTTTTCACGTAAAGAAAGAATTCTTTCGCTCTCCATAGCCATGAATGTTCGCCCTTCTATTTATTCAGAATAAGTTTACCAAAACGAGTAATTTTCAGCCGATATGTGGCCCCGTCATGAAGAATAAGTATTTCATTATTCGCGCCGAATAATGCTTTGCTATCAACCGTTAACGGAGGGCTTTGCAGCCCGCCATCCAATTGCTTTTTGATGTTCGTTCCCATCATATTTTACCCGATAATTTTAAACATGATAATATTTATCATGTTTTATGGAGAAGTGCGACATATTTGTGAATCCGGAATTACAAAATGCCTTGAGTTATTTTTATCTCTCTGTTTTTATCCGTATTTTTTTCAAGCTTCAGACACTCTTTTTGTGACGTTTTCCGAATGTTTAGCGTGTAAAATTGATAGAGAGATGGATGTTTTTGTTTCATTGTCCCGATGTTTTTCACTCAGCTAGAATTTCTGGGTAAACGATATTTTGAATGTTCGTCCCGGCTGGCTATAAGCATCTTTTGGTGATGATGGCGCTGATGGAAGATCAACGGCATTCCAATAACGTTTATCGAACAAGTTGTAGATACCCGCTTGCAATCGTGGACCTTTTTTACCAACAGGTTCCCACCAACCGGTGAGATCAAGAAGGGTATATCCGGGTGTTTTTGCAAAATCGGAGTTTTCTTCGACCTTATTGCGTTTTCCGGCGGCGGTAAGTGAAAGATCGGAACCCCATTGTTCACGCGAATAGCCAACTCCGATAACGCCCTTCAAAGCAGGGATTGAATTCAGGTGTTCATCATTATCGGTGTCTTTGCCTTCGGCGTAGGCGATTGCAAGATTGCTATGCCAACCGCTCGAAAAAACAATATGACCTCTTGCTTCGACACCCGAAATCCGGACATGGGCCCGATTGATATAATGTAAACGTTGCAGCATGAAATCGCGGTCGGCACCGAGATCGATCTCGTCGATAAAATTGCGATAGTAATTGGAAAACAGGCTGATCGAGCCACCGAGATTGTCATCACCGAGATGGGCTCCAATATCGTAACCATTGCTTGTTTCCGGTTTTAGATCAGGATTGCCACGCGTATAATAGAAGCCGGGATTGGTGTAGTTCAGATAAAGTTCTGTAACACTGGGAGCGCGAAAGGCTTGAGCCCATTGTGCATATAATGTCACCTGTTGGACTGCATCCCATTCCAGACGCAATTTCGGCGAAAGATGAGAATCGCTGTTGCTTGATGGATAACCATTAAAACCGGCGGCGTGCTCATAAGTATAAGTGTCTTGCGGGCGATGGTCATACCAATCATATCTCAGTCCCGGAGTGAGCCGCACACTGTTATTAATCATGCCGATTTCATCTTCGACCGATAAACCGAATATAACGCTGTTGGTATCGGGAGAATCCGATTGATTGATGTGCATGAATTTACAGGCCATAAAAGGCCCTTTGAAAGGGGGCGGGGGGCAGTTATCGTGACCGGCAGCATATTGCTGAAATTTTGAAGACGAAGCTTCTGTTGCCAAACGAAGAGTGTGTGTCGCTGAACCCGCGTCGAATTTTTTTAAGCCAGCGAGATTAAGTCCGTAATCGGTATCACGAATAAGATTGTCGCGCATATAATACCCCTTCGGGATAGATAAGCGGTCAGATTCGGATTTTTCATCATTTCGTTGTCGCTGCCAGTATAAAATGGCGTGGCCTTCATCGATAACGCCGCCACCATTATAGTCATAGGACATGGATAGCCGTTCCCGACGTTTTTCATCTTCCTCTGTACCGGAGCCCGGACGATAGGTTGTCGTCGAAAGGTTGTATGTATCAATATCTTTCGAAAGATTGAAACGTTCTGCGGTGAAGCCCAAACGCTGGCTTCCATCAATATGTTGGTAAAGTTTGAACAGCAAATTATCCTGATCAAAATTGGCGGGGTTGTTTTCTACTCTGTTTGTACCGTAGCCGCCTCCGTTACCGTTATTTTCGCGCTGTTTGCCGCGTGTATATCCTCCCTGAAACAGAGCGTATGTCTGTTTGGCACGCATGGCGAAAGCTTCATTAATGCGCCAGCTACGATCGGTTGAATCGTAACTGCCTTTAGTCAGGCTCGCCCAATTTTTCTCAAGCGTCAGAAGATCCTCCGGGTCAAGAGTCCGGAGTGCCACAACTCCGCCCAAAGCACCCGATCCATAAAGGCTGGAATCCGATCCATGGATAATATCCAATGTCGAGAGCGAAGAAAAATCGAACATAGAGATGCCGCTTTTGACTTGTCGGGAGCCATCATAAAGCCAAGGAAGACGAATTCCGTCGATTGTGGTTAAAACACGGTTTTGATCAAGTCCGCGAATATTGAAACTGTCGCTATCCGAATTGTAACTGATGGATGGATCCAGACGATCAATGTCATGGACATCATCCACCTGTTTTTCAATAATATCTTCAGCCGTTTTACGCGTTGTCAAAATCGTCGGGCTGTTAAGTTTTAAAGAACTTGATGGTGACTTGACGATAACAGGATTGAGGAGTGGTGTATTTTTAGCCGCATCATTATCAACGTTTTCGGCAAAAACCGATAGCGGCATTGCGAATATGAGTCCCCCCAACGCAACACATGCTTTCAGTCTCGCCCCAATTTTCAGCAACATGCCTAATCCCTCGCTTTTGAGTGCAATCTGGTCAATAAAAAGCGCTTGGCTTGCTAGGCTTATAGGCTGGCTGGCTGAGCAAAATATCAACGCCCCGAACGTTGATGTTTTCGGTTATATAAAACATGACAATATTAATCAAGAAAAAACTTGAACCAACCTCCCTCTGTCGTAGCCAGCATGCATACGAAATTTTTAAGTAAAAAAATGTAAGTAATTTGAAAATAAATTAATTAAAAAATTAATTATTATTTTTAAAAAATATAGAATGAATTTTATTAAATAATAAAATGGGTATTATTGCAATTTATATTAATTAATATTAGTATTATTTTATTTTTTAAAAAAAATTCTATATAATTTTTACAGGAAACGGTTTTTTGAGAATTCATTTATAATCGTTCAAATTAGATTAAAAATCCATTGTGTGGAAAAAAAGCTTTGATTAAAACGGTTCACGGTGAGACCTGTATCGGGAAATGTTGATGGTAATTCGTAAATTCTTCTGGCCATTCATCACTATCGCCGTGTTTGTGGTTGTAATGGCAGTCTGGTTTGGTATCGGCGGGCAGGAAAGGCACCTGTCGGAGGAGCTGGGGCAATTGCGCAGTGAAATAAACTGGCTATCTTATGACATTGACGGATTTGATGTCACTTTGCATGGATATGCTCCCGATAGCGGGGAACGTGACAAAGTGCTTTCCAGAGTTAAAGCGTTGAAAAATGTTGGAACTGTCGAATCCGACATTATTTTGCTTTCAGACCAGACAAATAATTATCTTATGCTTGTCGTCGATCAGGATAGCGTTACAATTCGTGGAACGCTTCCGATTGGGCTTGCCCGATTTGCTTTGATCAACCAGATATCAGCCATAAAGCCGGGAATGATGGTGTATGACGAACTGGATGTAGGTGCCATTATGCCTGAAAAATTCAAACAGGCTTTTTCTTTCTTTTTAGATATATTGCCGGATATGACGACGGGTGTCATTGCCCTCAAAGGTGATAAATTGACGCTAGACCGCGCTACGCTCTACAAAATAAAAGACCGTCAAACTTCGGATAAAAGTATTAAAATACTGGAAAATTACCAATTGGATGATGCATGTATCTGGGATAAACCCGAAGGCGGTTATTGGCAAAATTCTTGTTCGGAATGAGAAATCGAAGCCTATCATGATAGAAACTGGCTTTGCTTGGCGCGGATAGAAACAACCAAGGCATGACGATTGTTTGCCAAACCATTCTGGCTGCTATCCGGTAGAAGTTAAATTATCTATCGTTCCAGATTAATAAATATTTGCTTCAACTCGGCAATGTCATAACTGTTACTGGGGAGATGGCAGATGTCAGAACCAATCTGCTAACAAGCAAGAACCGCTATGATCGCGATAATCCTGATAGCCTATATAAACCATTCTATTATGTCGGTGCTGGATGTGTTTTTATTCCATGACGATATCATTTAATAATGGTATATTGTATATATGCTGTATCGTTCAAAACGATATTAGATAAAAATTTTAATAAAATTTTTATATTTTAAAATTAGTTAATGAATATAAACATAATAATATTGTTATATTTAAAATATTTTATTAAAATTAATAAAATATTTTAAATATTTCATATTACGAAATATATTCATAATATAATTCTGAATGTTTTACCAGAATTATGAAATATATTTATATTCATCAATATCCGGATTTATCGTTAAATAAGCTGACTTTACGGAATTGAAGAGCGAACTTCATTTATTCTTCAACCGTGGCGACCGGCGGTTAGGTCAACATTGATATCGGCGGTGCCGGTAAGGCGTGCTTTATAAACCTGATAGTTTTCCATGACACGCATGACATAGTCGCGCGTTTCCGAATAAGGAATACGTTCGACCCAATCAACAACCCAATCGACTGATTGCCCGCGCGGGTCACCATAGCGGCTGATCCATTCATTGGCGCGTCGTGGACCGGCATTATAGCCGATAAATGTCAGGATATAGGAGCCGTTGAAGCGGTCAAGTTGTTCGCCCAGAAAATGTGCACCTAAAGTCGCATTATAGCCGGCATCGGTTGCCAATTTTTCCGGCTGCCATTTTATCGAATTTTTGATTGCAACCGCTTTTGCCGTTGTCGGAAGAAGTTGCAACATGCCTTTGGCACCCGCACCTGAAACCGCATCGGTTTTAAATTCGCTTTCCTGTCTTGCAATGGCATAGGCAAGTGCCTTGCCGGAAGCCGAAATATTGGCCGTTTCAGGAATTGCTCCGACAGGGTGGGAGAGGGATCCGACATCCATACCTCTGATGACTGCGCTTTTGCCGATCTTCAGGCTCGTATAATGGTCCCCTTTACGCTCGGCCATAACAGCCAGCATAGCAAGTTCACCAGGGCTATCAAGCTCTTCACCAAGTTCTCGATAAAGGACGCCTGCACGATCGGAATATCCTATCGCTTCAAGTCTCTTTATAGCCATAACCGGTTCGCGTGATTCAAAACGCTGGCGATCGCTTGCTGTCGGCTTCGGATAAGGAATTTCAAGTCTCTGTTCTCCAAGTCGGGCAGCAGAAAGTTGGCCATAAAAAGTAGTGCCATAATGGGCGGCACGGCGGAAATATTGAATGGCGTTGTTACGATTTCCTTGTGCTTCGGCAGTTCTTCCCATCCAATAATATCCACGCGAGGCAGAAACCGGTCGTGAGGAGATTTGCACGATGCGGGAAAAGTGTTGCATTGCCGTTTTGTTATCACCTAAAAATCGCAGAGCATACCAGCCAGCATGAAATTCTGCGTCGGCTGCCAGTGTCGGACTTTCGGCTGAATGGGAGGCTGCCAATTGATAGGCAATTTTCGGTTTGTTTTCATCAAGCATTTCGCGTGACAAAACACGCCTTTCAATCCACCACGCATCCGGATCGACAAGCGTAAGAGCATCTTTTGGAGCTTTTAACATGAGCTTTGCCGCGTCATCACATTGACCCGAGCGGCGCAAATATTGAATTTGGGCAAAAAGATAAAGCGAATCTTTGCGGTAGCTTTTATCAACGGCTGCAAGTTTTTGGCGGGCATTCGAGTCATTATTGGCAACAGCCGCATAACCGGCATAGAGAGACTGGGCATTTGCCAATTTTGCTACCCGTTCGGCAGAAGAAATACGATTGGCATAAAGCATTGCGCGCATGCGTTGGAGATGATCTGCCGGAAGCAAAGCCGCGCCGGCTTTTTTCAACACGAGCTGTTCTTCCTGTGCACTGAGTTTTGCTTTATACCACCAAGGTGCAATAATTTGCCGTGCGCGTGCCGTTTGGCCGGTTTCAATCAGAGCACCGCCGAGGGCTGCCATGCCTTGTGCCGTTACAGGAACATAATTTCCGAAGCCGCTGATGATTGCTTGCGGGGAGTTCATTTCACTGGCAAGCGCACGTTCGGAATTGCGGCGCATTGCCGTCATGCCAGGCCAGTCGTGCAATTCTTGCGCTGCGTTGAATATTTCGGAGCTTGGCACACCGGGAACCCCGGATACACCGATTGCCCAAGTCAGAATGTGCCGATCCAGACTATTTTTCGGCATATTGTTGCGGATTGCTATGGCATTGGCTGCTTGTTTGCTGTAGAGCGCGTCGAGACCTGATTTAAGACTTCCCGTGGCTATGCTGTTGACTGTCCTTGGAATGCCATTTGTTACAATAGCATCGGATTTCATCGTGACAGCGCTTTTCGGTGTCGCAATGGACGGGCGGGCAAGTGGAACAGGCGTTTGACTTAAAGCCGAAGTCGCATGACTGTCAAAAATCGTGGAAAGCATGGTACTCACCGCGAAGAATGAAATCATTGTTTTTTCTAGAACACCTGATGTGTGATTGTGCATCATACTTCCAAAGACCCAATTTCCATCATTTTTGTAAGAGCATAGGTGCCAACTGTGAAAGACGGGTTAACGATTTTCTTCCTTTCGCCTATCAATAAAAAGAAAACATGTTATCGAATTTTTGTCTTGTTAAACTCTTTTGCAAGAGCGAATTATTTCGCTCGACCAAGACATATCGGTAAGTTAAAATCAACTTGCGTCATTCGTATGGCGATACTATGGTCTAAAAGGCTTATTGAAGGGGCAAATGCCTTAATACCGAATATATAATCAGGGAGTTTACCATGCTCAAGGGAGCACTGACCGCACTTATTACACCTTTCGACAAAAACGGTAATGTTGCAGAAAAAACACTGTGTGATCTTGTCGAATGGCAGGTCAAACAAGGCATTAACGGTCTTGTCCCCGTTGGAACGACCGGAGAATCGCCGACACTAAGCTATCAGGAACACAAACGCGTCATCGAATTGTGTGTCCGGCAGGTCGCAAAACGTGTTCCGGTTATTGCCGGTGCCGGATCAAACAGCACAAAAGAAGCTGTTGAACTTGCAGAATTTGCAGAAAAGGCCGGTGCGGATGCAGTCCTGGTTGTAACACCTTATTATAATAAGCCGAACCAGCGAGGAATGTATCAACACTTCTCGACAGTCGCAAAAGCCATTTCCATTCCGCTTATCATCTATAATATTCCCGGTCGCTCGGTCATCGATATGAACGCCGATACAATGGCCAAGCTCCACCATGATTGTAAAAATATTATCGGTGTCAAGGACGCAACGGGCAAGATCGAGCGTGTTAGCGAGCAGCGCGAAAAATGCGGCAAGGATTTTGTTCAGCTTTCAGGCGACGATAGCACAGCATTGGGATTTAATGCGCAAGGAGGTGTTGGCTGTATTTCTGTCACTTCCAATGTTGCGCCTAAACAATGTGCCGAGCTTTTTCAGGCGTGTCGCGAAAACAATTTCGCCAAAGCGCTCGAATTGAACGACCGCTTGATGCCGCTTAATCGTGCTCTCTTTTTGGAGCCGAGTCCTGCCGGTGTCAAATATGCTGCTGAAAAACTCGGTATCTGCACAAGTGTTGTGCGTTCGCCAATTGTGCCAATCGAAGACACGACAAAACGTATTATTGATGCTGCATTGAAGCATGCAGGTCTTGTCAACGATTAATAGCTGACTATTTGGTAATTCATGAATAAAAAGAACACCTCCTCGGCCTATAAGGTTGTCGCTGATAACCGCAAGGCGCGTTTCAATTATGAAATTCTGGACACATTGGAAGCCGGGGTGGTTCTGCAAGGTACAGAAGTAAAATCTCTACGCTCGCATCACGGAAACATTGCCGAAAGCTATGCAAGCTTTGAAAATGGCGAGTTCTGGTTGATCAATTCCTATATTCCAGAATACACCCAAGGAAACAGATTCAATCACGATCCACGTCGATTGCGAAAACTCCTAGTTTCAAAACATGAAATGTCACGTTGGGCAAATGCCGTAGCACGAGAGGGAATGACGATTGTTCCTTTGAAACTTTATTTCAATGATCGCGGACGGGTCAAACTGGAGATCGCGTTGGCCAGAGGCAAAAAGATTCACGACAAACGCGAAACGGAAAAGAAACGCGACTGGAATCGTGAAAAAGCACGCCTTATGCGTGAACGCGGTTAACGTTCTCTATAACTCGAAAATTTGTCTGATGCGCTTGTTTAGTGTCTGATGCGCTTCTGTAAAAAGTTTTCATTCGCGGCTTTTCGTTTTTAAGATAGAAATTGATCCTCTTTGAAAGAAGATTAGCTGACAAGAAATGGATGCCGGAAGAAAACGGGCCATTGGACAGGCAAAAAAACTTTTATGAGCGGGCACAATCGGCCTTAGGCAAGGGGACACTTTAGCCTGAAACGGCCAAATGATGTGTAATATTCATATTCAAAAAGCGATTTTGTCTTATCTAATGATAAGCATTCCCTCAAAAAATTTGCCGTTCTGACGTTCAGAAGCAGGAAGATTGCGAGCCGAAAAACAGCGTTTCCGATAATAGACAGCAAAACAATTATATTCGATCATTAAATCAGACTAGTTGTGATCAAGATAATCGCGTACCGCCGAAAAAATCTCATGAAACATCATCTCGGTCAGTCGGCCGGTGTTGGTGTTATATCTTGAACAATGGTAACTTGGAAAAATGCGCAAGTGCCCGATATCTGTGACCTTGCCGTGTCCAAAGGGGTGCTGCGCAATTTTTGCACCAAGGGCGCGGACAGTTGATTGATGCGCAATTGATCCCAACGTTACAACGGCCTTTAATCTTGGCAAATTTTCAAGAAGCGGCGCAAAAAATTGACGGCATTGATTGATTTCCGCTCCTGTCGGCTTGTTTTCCGGTGGAACACACCGCACAGCATTGACAATTGTTGTTTCAACAAGCTCCAGACTATCATCAACTCTTGCTTCAAAAATACCGCGTGCAAAGCCATATTTTTTTAACGTCGAATAAAGAAGGTCACCGGCATAGTCGCCCGTGAAAGGTCTGCCAGTGCGATTCGCCCCCCTTAGTCCCGGCGCTAAACCGACTATGAGAAGTCGGGTCGAATCGACACCATTACGAGGCAAGAAGGGCTTGACAGGTCCGTTATGCCAAAGTGGTTCCTTTTTTCGCCATTCTTCACGAAAATCGTGCAACCTCGGGCATAGGCCACAGTTTTGCAGAGGCTCCGGACAAATCCCCTCTATTTCTTTAGTCCCCGCAATTTCTTTATTCAAAGTCTGAAGCATCAGTAGAGTTCATCATCGTCAGTGTCATCGTCACTGCCAACCGGATATTCTTTTTGCGGTTTATCTGAAGGAGCACGACCAATTTCAGGTTTCAAGGTCGTAAGATCAATGAAGTGGTCCGCTTGTCTCCTGAGTTCATCTGAAATCATTGCCGGTTGCGTTGTCAGTGTCGAGACAACACTTACCTTGCGTCCACGCCGCTGAAGGGCTTCAACAAGGGAACGAAAATCACCGTCGCCGGAAAAAATGACAAAATGATCGACAGTGTCAGAAAGCTCCATGGCATCAACCGCGAGTTCAATGTCCATATTGCCTTTCACTTTGCGCCGTCCTGCCGGGTCGGTAAATTCACGGGCATTTTTGGTGATAACACGATAGCCGTTATAATCGAGCCAGTCGATCAAGGGACGTATTGACGAATATTCCTGATCTTCGATCAGGGCCGTGTAATAATAGGCTCTGAGCAAATAGCCGCGTTTCTGGAAAGCTTTCAAAAGTTTCCGATAATCAATATCGAATCCGAGTGTTTTCGAGGTCGCGTAAAGGTTCGCTCCGTCGATAAAAAGGGCTATTTTTTCTCTTGGGTCAAACATAATTTTATATCCATTTTACCATAAAGGTCTAATTAACAAATTATTACCGCTAGATATGTCAGCTCTGTGGGCGCTTGCCAAGAGAGGTTTTTGGAAAAAATATCAAGTGAATGCGGTTTTTCTTGTTTTTTGATTTCAAATTGTATATGCCAAAGACAATTCCATCAATTTGCGAACTCTTAGGAAAGGGGCATCTATGGCCCGCGTTACGGTAGAAGATTGTATTGATAAGGTTGATAACCGCTTTGAACTGGTGCTTTTGGCAGCCCATCGTGCGCGCCAAATATCGCAAGGCGCACAGATCACTGTAGATCGAGACAATGACAAGAATCCTGTTGTGGCTTTGCGCGAAATTGCTGACGAGACATTGTCACCGGCAGATCTCAAGGAAGATCTCATCCACTCGTTGCAAAAACATGTCGAAGTGGACGAGCCAGAGCCAGAACCGGCATTGATTGGTCATAGCGAAGAAGCCAATGACGTATTCGGTTCGAATGGCGAAAAGTCGGACGACAAGGTTTCATTCGATCATATGTCGGAAGATGAACTGCTTGCCGGTATTGAAGGCTTGGTCGCTCCGGAAAAAAATGACGATTATTGATCATTTTTCCATATTTTAACTGTGAATATGCGCTTCCGGTTTGGTAGCGCATATTTTTTGTGCTTTTTGCTTGTTGTATTGTTATTTTTAGTTACATGATATGCATATCGCTTAAGAAGGGGAGTATGCCGGAATGATGCGTCAGTACGAGCTTGTCGAGCGTGTCCAGCGTTACAAGCCTGACGTCAACGAAGCATTGCTCAATAAAGCCTATGTTTATGCCATGCAGAAGCATGGTTCGCAAAAACGTGCGTCGGGTGATCCCTATTTCTCCCATCCATTGGAAGTGGCAGCAATCCTCACAGATATGCATCTTGATGAAGCAACGATTGCTGTGGCGCTGCTCCACGACACCATTGAAGATACAAGTGCCACACGTGCGGAAATCGACCAACTTTTTGGCCCCGAGATCGGCAAATTGGTTGAAGGGCTGACGAAACTCAAAAAACTTGATCTGGTTTCGAAAAAAGCCATACAGGCGGAAAATTTAAGAAAGCTTCTGATCGCTATTTCGGAAGACGTTCGGGTTCTTCTTGTCAAGCTTGCCGACCGTTTGCACAATATGCGCACTCTTGGCGTGATGCGCGAAGAAAAACGCCGCCGTATTGCAGAAGAAACCATGGATATTTACGCCCCGCTTGCGGGGCGCATGGGTATGCAGGATATGCGCGAAGAACTCGAGGATCGCGCTTTTTTTTATCTTAATCCCGAAGCTTATCGCGCAGTTACCGATCGTCTGGCCGATCTTTCGGAGCGTAACCGTGACCTGTTGTCGACAATTGAAAAAGATTTGACCAAGCTTTTTGCCGAACATGGCATAAAAGCCTATGTCAAAAGCAGGCAGAAAAAGCCTTATTCGGTTTTTAGAAAAATGGAAACCAAAGCGCTTTCGTTCGAACAATTGTCGGATATTTATGGTTTCCGTGTGATTGTTGACAGCGTTGCCGATTGTTATCGCGCTTTGGGTGTTATCCATACAACCTGGCCGATGGTTCCGGGCCGATTCAAAGACTATATTTCAATTCCCAAACAGAATGACTATCGTTCGATCCACACCACTATTGTCGGGCCATCACGCCAACGCGTTGAATTACAAATCAGAACACGGGAAATGGACGAGATCGCCGAATATGGTGTGGCGGCTCATTCGATCTATAAAGACCGCGGTTCCAATAATTCCCCGAGCAAGCTTGAAAACGAAACCAATGCCTATGCATGGTTACGCCAAACAATACAATCACTGTCCGAAGGAGATAATCCTGAAGAATTTCTTGAGCATACAAAACTGGAATTGTTTCAGGATCAGGTTTTCTGTTTTACTCCAAAGGGGCGCCTTATTGCCTTACCTAAAGGGGCAACGCCCATTGATTTTGCTTATGCGGTTCATACTGATGTCGGCGATTCCTGTGTCGGCGTAAAAATCAACGGACGCATCATGCCGCTTATGACAGCGCTTAGAAATGGCGATGAAGTCGAAATTATCCGCTCGAAGGCGCAGGTGCCACCGGCTGCCTGGGAATCACTCGTTGTTACAGGTAAGGCACGTGCAGCCATCAGACGGGCAACGCGTGTGGCTGTTCGCAAACAATATTCAGGTTTGGGAACGCGTATATTGGAGCGGACATTCGAACGTGCCGGCAAGCAGTTTTCCAAAGAGGAATTGAAAAAAGTCTTGCCTCGCTTGGCACGACTGGATGTCGACGATGTTCTTGCGGCCGTTGGACGCGGGGAATTGCCTTCTTCCGATGTTGTCAAGGCGGTCTACCCCGATTATCAGGACAACCGCGCCCAACAAAAGCCGAACGTCAATCCGCGTGAAGAAGGCTGGTTCAATATACAGAATGCACAAGGTATGCTGTTTAAAGTACCCGAAGGCGACAAGAGCAAGCCGGTTGGTCCCTATCAGGAAGACCATGCTTTGCCAATTCGAGGTACACATGGTGATGTTCCGGTGCGTTTTGCACCGGAAGGAGCGGTTCCGGGTGACAGAATTGTCGGAATTATGCAACCAGGAGCCGGTATCGTCATTTATCCTATACAGTCACCTGCTTTAAAGGCTTTTGATGATCAGCCGGAAAGGTGGATTGATGTGCGCTGGGATATTGATGCGGCAATGACAGAACGTTTTCCTGCCCGTATCAGCGTACTGGCAATTAATTCTCCCGGGTCATTGGCCGAGGTTTCGCAAGCAATAGCGGGCAATGATGCGAATATACAGAATTTGTCAATGGTTCGTACCGCACCGGATTTTACCGAAATGATCATTGATCTTGAGGTTTGGGATTTAAAACACTTGAACAGAATTCTTACTCAACTTAAAGAGGCTGCATCGGTAAGTACGGCTGAGCGTGTCAACGGTTGAATAATCGGGGGTTGAATAATCGGGGGTTGAATAATCCGGGGTTGAGTAATCGGGTTCTAAGTGGTTACTTTTGATAGGTAGAAAATTTGTCGGAATTTTATCGACTTGATAATACGAGGCGGACTGTTTCGCCTGAATGACTGAGGTTAATCTATGAATACGCAAGATGTGCTGGATATTTTTAAAAAAGCGGGTGCAATATTGGAAGGTCATTTCATTTTGACCTCCGGCAGACATAGCGGAATCTATATGCAGAAGGCAAAAGTCTTTATGCATGCCGATATGACCGAAAAATTGTGTCGCGCTCTTGCCGATAAGATACGCGAAAATGTTAAAGGCAAAATAGATTACGTCGTGGGACCGGCCATTGGCGGGCTTATCCCTTCATATGAAACATCCCGTCATTTAGGCGTACCGTCTATCTGGGTCGAGCGTGAAAACGGAAAATTCAGACTGCGCAGGTTCGACATTCCAAAAGGGTCGCGTGTGGTCATTGTCGAAGACATTGTAACGACAGGCCTTTCCATAAGAGAAACCATCGAGGCTATGCGTGAAGCGGGGGCGGAAGTGGTCGCTGCGGCCTGTATCGTTGACCGGTCGGCTGGAAAAGTAGACGTAGGTGTACCGCTTATTCCGCTTGTCGAATATGCTGTTCCTTCTTATCCGGCCGATCAAATTCCGGCCGAGTTGGCTAAAATTCCGGCGATAAAACCCGGTAGCAGAAATATATAATTGTTTTCTTTAAATTTCGCCTTATCTCATTTATCATAGGTTGAGTAAAAGCGGGACGGTCAACAATTATCATTGATGGACGAAGATTTGATTTCAAGCACTGACGCACATTGTCCGAATTGTTCGGGCGAAATCAAAAATGAAGAGCGTTGCCAATTATGTATGGTGCATGATTTGGCAATGTGCGCCCCGTTGCACGACGATGACTTGAACGAACTTGACAGTTTGAAAAATCGTGAAAGCTTTTCGTCCGGCGCTGTCATTTTTCAGGAAGGGAGTGCACGCGAGAAGATTTACACGATCATCTCGGGTGCTGTGCGGCTTGTCAAAACATTGAATGATGGTCGTCGCTGCATTACCGGATTTGCTTTTGCCGGTGACTTTTTGGGCTTTGTCGAAGCCGGGTCACATATTTTAACAGCAGAAGCCATTACGCCGGTTGTTGTTTGTTCTTTTGATCGAACAATGATTGAAGACTATTTGCGCCAACACTCCGAAGTGCGTGATCGTGTTCTCGATATGGCAAAGAATGCTTTGCAGCGTTCTTACGAAAACCAGCTTATTTTGAGCCGTTTGTCACCGGTCGAAAAAGTCGCGCGGTTTCTTTTTGATATGATAAGGCGGATGGAAAACAATCGCTTACGCGCTTCACCTCTTACTTTATTGATGAATAGAACAGACATTGCCGATCATCTCGGTTTGACAATCGAAACCGTCAGTCGCTGTTTTTCCAAACTTAAAGTGCAAGGGGTAATAAAACTCGTCTCGGTCAATCAGGTCGAGATCGTTGACCCGACATTATTGAAGCAGATCGCCGCGATTACCGGCGAGGTTGAATAGTGTCTGATCTATAACTATGTGTTAGAGAATGTAAAACGAAGAAATCTGCAAATCCAACATGGAAGGATAAAAGATGAAAACGGAAACACTGTTGCATTACGCGACATTGGCGGTCCCCCGTTACACGTCCTATCCTACAGCAGCAGATTTTGTTACTGTTACCGATCAGCAAAGGGCATCCTGGCTTGGCAAGATAAAGGCTGACGAGGCTGTATCAATCTATATCCATGTGCCATATTGCAGGCAACTTTGCTACTATTGTGGTTGTCATGCAAAAGCCACGAGGAAAGATGATGCGATCGTCGGCTATGCTGAAAGTCTCGTGAAAGACATTAAGCTGCAAGCGCAACATTTACATGGCAAACCCCGCATTGTGCATTTGCACTGGGGCGGCGGAACACCGTCCATTCTGCCACGTCAGTCGTTTCTTGCGATTATGGAAACCTTGCATGAATTCTTCACTTTCGATGAAAAAGCCGAACACGCTATAGAACTTGATCCGCGCACTGTTACCCGTGAACTGGTCAAGACGTTACTGGAAATAGGTGTCAATCGTGCGAGCCTTGGTGTTCAGGATGTCAATCCACAAGTGCAAAAAGCAATCGGCCGCATCCAGCCCGCATCAGTGGTTAAACGTTCGGTCGATAATCTTCGCGAGGCAGGTATCGAGCATATCAATTTTGATTTGATCTATGGGCTTCCACTTCAGACAATCGAGACGCTGAATGATACATGCCGGACAATTGGAGACTATCGTCCTGATCGTATCGCTTGTTATGGTTATGCTCATTTGCCGAAAAGACGTGCCAATCAACGCCTGATAGATGCGGCATTGCTTCCCGGCCCGCTTGAACGTTTTCATCAGGCGGAAGCGGTTGAAAAAAATCTTGTCAATATGGGTTATATTCCGATCGGTATTGATCATTTTGCACTTCCCGAAGACCATTTGGCGGTTGCGGCAAAACACCATAATCTACATCGTAATTTTCAAGGTTATACCGATGATGACTGTCCGGTTCTCATCGGATTCGGTTGTTCTTCAATATCGGAATTTCATGACGGATTTGCCCAGACAGTGGCCGGAATTGCGCAATATCGCCGTACAATTGATGCAAATGAAATGGCAACGGTGCGTGGCATTGCGACAAATGACGATGACCGGCTCCGTGCGGCCATGATTGCCGAACTCATGTGCAATTTTAAGCTGGATCTTTCGAAATTTGGCGGGAGAGCAAAATTTCAGGATGCTCTGATCCGCCTTAAACCGATTATTGCCGACGGGATTGCCGTCGAAAATGATGGTGTTATCGAGATGACAGAAGAAGGTCGGCCTTTCGTTCGGGCGGTTGCGAGCCTGTTTGATGCATATCGTCAGCAAAATATTGCCCAATTCAGTGCTGCCGTTTAGATTATCCCGATAATTTTCTTACCGGTAATTTTGTTGCCAAGGATTTTGTTCCAAGACAAATTGCCGGTTGGCATATAACCCGTTGCGGTAATAGCCGGTTATAGAAATTGCGTTTGTCAGGCTCGTCCGGTGCGTATTTTCGGCAGAAAAACCGCAATAAGTCCCAAAGCCGGCATATAAGAGCAAATTTCAAACATGGTTTGTGCCCCCACAATGTCCATGACACGACCGAGTGCGGCAGCAGATAAAGCTCCGATTCCAAAGGAAAGACCGAAGAACAGCCCCGCCACGGTTCCGACTTTTCCGGGCATCAGTTCCTGTGCGAAAACCACTATTGCCGGAAATGCCGACGCCAATATCATTCCGATAATAACTGTGAGAATTGCCGTGAAAGGCAAGCTTACATAAGGCAGAATGACGGTAAAAGGAAATACGCCCAGAATAGACACCCAGATGACGGTTCTGGCACCGATACGATCGCCTATCGGGCCACCGAATATCGTGCCGATTGCAATTCCCCCGAGATAGAGGAACAGCAAAAGCTGGGCCTGATGGAGACTGACACCGAATTTTTCCATTGTGTAGAACATATAATAGTTCTGCATGCTGGCCATGTAGACATATTTGGCAAACATCAAGCCGACAAGAACAAATATGGCATTACGAACTTTGGCTTTGGGCAAGTGATGTTGATTGGCAGACGCTTTTTTGGTCAACCGTCTTTTGAGGTTATTGGCATACCAGTGGCTAACAAAAGTCAGAATTATGATACCGAAAAAGGCAAGAATGGAAAGCCAGCCGATGCGTTGTTGCTGGCTGATAAACGCAGCCGCTATCACCGGTCCGATTGCCGAACCGCAATTGCCGCCAACTTGAAATATCGACTGTGCAACGCCATATTTTCCGCCGGACGCCAGACGGGCAACACGTGAAGCCTCCGGATGGAAGATCGATGATCCCAGTCCGACAAAGGCCGAGCCGACCAATAAAATGTAATAATGGTGTGCATTGGCAAGCAAAAGCAGCCCAACCATGGTTGATGCGGAAGCAAAAGGTAAAGAATAGGGACTTGGCTTCTTGTCTGTATAAAAGCCGATAAGCGGTTGTAGAACCGAGCCGGTCATTTGATAAACGGCGGTGATAATACCGATCTGGAGAAAGGTCAGGCCATAATTATTGCGCAAAATGGGATAAATGGCGGGAAGCATGGATTGCATGACATCATTCAAAAAATGTCCACAACTCACAGCGAAGATTATGGAAATAAAAGTAGTTTCCACTTGTCCGGCGGTACCGCTTTTCGTTATGGTCATGTCCTCTTCACTCCCATGGATGAAGATTTTTAACTTTTAAAATAATGGCCAGCAAGCTAAAAATCTGTAAGGTAAAGTGATTGTGTTGTTGAATAGAAGCGAAAAATTCAGGTTAGGACAATAATTTGAATATTAAAGATTGTCTCGTGCTGTCGGGGCGTTTATGAAGACAAAATGCTTTTTCGCCGAAGAAAACCTGTAAGTTTCTTGGAACGGATACGTGTGTGGTTGTGGCCACGGCGGTCATTTTCTCGTTCATTGAAATATTACGGAAAACGCTTGTTACGTATCTCTGCAACGCCGCATCAGGTGGCGTTGGGATTTGCTATTGGCGTTTTGGCTGCCAGTTCTCCTTTATTCGGGCTTCATATCATTCTGGCAGGGTTGGTAACCTGGCTTTTGCGTGGAAATGTTGCGGCAGCTATTCTCGGTACAATGCTTTCCAATCCATTGACATTTCTGCCGATTGTGATGCTCGATTATAAACTTGGACATTTCTGTTTTTCGTTTTTTGGCAATGCTGATGAAATACCATTGGCTGAAATACGTGCAATGTTTGAAGGTCTTTCAGTTTCTCAAGCTTGGGGAATTCTGCTTGAAGCGTGGGACACAGTCATGAAGCCCATTCTTTTTGGAGGATTGATCCTTGGATTGTTTTTGGGAAGTTTGGCCTATATTTGTGCTTATCGCGCAACGGCTCGCTTTCAAAAACACAGGCAGGAAAAAATGGCTGAAAAGGTGCGTGTGCGGCTTGAGAAGGAAGAAAAACAAGGTGCTTGGCAGTGATTCTTGGTATTGGCAATGATATGATTGATATTCGCAGAGTTGAAAAAACTCTTGCGCGTCATGGCAGCCGTTTTACCGAACGGATTTTTACTTCTGTCGAAAGAATAAAATCGGATGGAAGGAAAAATCGCGTTGCCTCATATGCTAAGCGGTTTGCAGCAAAAGAAGCTTGCGCAAAAGCGCTAGGCACCGGAATTTCTCGCGGCGTGTGGTGGAAAGATATGGGGGTTGTCAACCTGCCAAGCGGAAAACCCACAATGGAGCTTACCAATAATGCAAAAAGATTTCTTGAAAAAATGACACCCGAAGGGCACAAAGCGATTATTCATTTGACAATTACGGACGATTTTCCTTGGGCTCAGGCTTTTGTAATCATCGAGGCGGTTTCTTTTGAAGAGATTGCTTGAAGTAAGATATAAATAGAATTCATATTGAGTAGAGCAATCTTTATTATAAGGGCGAAACAGAAATGAACGAAATGGAAAACACTCTTTCCCCCAAGACACAAAAGAGTGGAGGAGTTGGCGAACTTGTTTCTATCGTCATACAGGCGCTCATTATTGCACTTCTGTTTCAAACACTTCTTTTCCAACCCTTTAGAATACCTTCCGGCTCGATGCGGCCGACTTTGCTTGTGGGCGACTATCTTTTCGTTTCAAAATATAGCTACGGTTATTCACGTTACTCGATTCCATTTTCACCGAATCTTTTTTCGGGACGTATTTTCGGCGGGGAGCCAAAACGCGGTGATGTTATTGTGTTCCGCCCGCCGAACAGAATAAACGATTATTATATCAAGAGACTTGTAGGCCTGCCCGGTGACAGGATACAGGTTCGCGATGGTACGCTCTACATTAATGATGAAGCAGTACCGCGTAAACTCGTGGGACAAATTACCAATGCCGATGTGACCGAAGTCGCAAGACCGGTCGATGTTTACCGCGAGACCATGCCGAACGGCGTGACTTATAATACACTTGATATGGAGTATTATCCCCAACTGGACGATACCAAAGTGTTCGAGGTGCCCGAAGGCTATTATTTTATGATGGGTGATAATCGTGACCGCTCGGACGATAGCCGGTTGAGTATCGGTTATGTGCCCTATGAAAATCTTGTCGGCCGCGCCAATATTATTTTCTTTTCGATAGGAAACGGTGCAAGTGCATGGCAAATCTGGCGTTGGCCAGCAGATATAAGGTGGGACAGATTGTTTTCATCTGTGAAGACAATCAAATATTTTCCGCCTGATAAATAGGTAACAAGATGGATCATCAAAAAGTCGAAAAACTGGAACAGGCGACAGGTCATAAATTTCTGAACGAAGAGCGTTTGAGACGCGCTTTAACACATTCGAGTGTTCAAGATCAGACACATGGCAATTATGAACGTTTGGAGTTTTTGGGCGATAGGGTGCTGGGACTTTTAGTCTCGGAAATGCTTTTCGGTTTTTATCCGCGTGCCAGCGAAGGGGAACTTTCGGTAAGATTGAACGGCTTGGTCAATGCAGTAACTTGCGCGGCAATAGCACAGGAAATCGGCTTGCCCGATATCGTTTATGTTGGTGCGGAAATGAAAAATCTTGACGAGCGGCGTTTGGCAAATATGCATGCCGATGTCGTAGAAGCATTGATTGCAGCGATGTATCTGGATGGCGGCCTTGATGCGGTACGTCCATTCATACGCCGGTATTGGGAAGAACGCGCCCGCCAGTCAGGTGCTGCCCGCAGAGATGCTAAAACCGAATTGCAGGAATGGGCACATACCCAAAATGGCGCCCAGCCGCAATATCGTGTTGTAAAACGCCATGGACCCGATCACGACCCGATTTTTGATATAGAGGTGCGTGTCTCCGGTTTTGCCCCCGAAACAGGAAGAGGCCGCTCGAAACGTGAGGCCGAGCGCAACGCAGCAGAAAAACTCCTCGTGCGTGAAAATGTCTGGGAAGAAAGCGAAAGCCAGAATAATGAATAATGATAATAAGACACATTCCGGTTTTGTTGCTTTGATCGGCGCTCCGAATGTCGGTAAATCCACACTTGTCAACAGGCTCGTGGGAACAAAAGTTTCCATTGTGACCCATAAGGTGCAAACCACACGTGCACTTATTCGCGGCATCATTATTCACAACAATACCCAGATTGTGCTTGTCGATACACCGGGTATTTTTACTCCCAAACGGCGACTTGATCGGGCGATGGTCACGACAGCATGGAGTGGCGCGAAAGATGCCGATATTGTCCTTGTTCTCGTGGATGCGGCAAAGGGACTGGATGAAGAAACCGAAGAAGTTTTTGCGTCTCTTTCCAAGGTGAAACAGGAAAAAATACTGGTCATCAATAAAGTGGATTCGGTACCGCGTCCTTCGCTTCTTGAACTTACGAAGAAGTTGAATGAAGGCCAGCAATTTTCCGAAACCTTTATGATCTCGGCTTTAAAGGGAACCGGCTGCGATGATCTTCTTGATTATCTGGCAAAAAAGCTGCCGGAAGGCCCATGGTATTATCCCGAAGACCAGATATCGGATATGCCGATGCGTCAATTGGCAGCCGAAATTACGCGCGAAAAGCTTTATATGCGGCTGCATAATGAACTGCCTTATGCTTCCACGGTGGAGACTGAAAGCTGGGAAGAGCGGCCGGACGGTTCTGTAAAAATCAATCAGATCATCTATGTCGAACGTGAGGGGCAGAAAAAGATTGTTCTGGGTACAAAAGGCGAAACGATCAAAGCAATAGGGCAGGCTGCCAGAAAAGAGTTGATGGAAATCCTCGAACAAAAGGTGCATCTCTTTTTATTCGTCAAGGTGCGCGACCATTGGAGCGATGATCCGGAACGCTATCGCGAAATGGGATTGGACTATTCGAACTAACAATGGAATGGAAAGAACAGGCGTTTATTCTTGGTACCAGACAACATGGTGAAACGAGCGCCATAGTTGAAGTGGTGACCCGCTCGCACGGTCGTCATATGGGATTGGTCAAAGGCGGAAGGTCCCGCAAGATGAGCGCTGTTCTCCAGCCCGGAAACAAGGTCATTGCCGATTGGTGGGCAAGGCTCGACGAACATCTCGGTATTTTTAAACTCGAACCGGTTGATTTTAACGCTTCCCGTATGATGGTGGAACCGCATGCATTATACGCTTTGCAATTGGCGGCTGCCCATATCAGACTTCTTCCCGAACGGGACCCTTATCCCGCTCTTTATGATATATTCGAGCTTCTGATCAACAATATCGACGACGAGCTTATTACCGGCGAATTGATGGTGAGATTCGAAATAAAGTTGCTGGAGGCGACGGGGTTCGGCCTTGATCTGTCAAAATGCGGGGCGACAGGAAAGCACGAAAACCTCAAATATGTCTCGCCAAAAACGGCACGAGCCATTTGTGAAGAGGCAGGGGAACCATGGAAAGATAAATTAATGCCGCTTCCGGAATTTTTGTTAAAAAGTTCCGAGCGCCCGAAAAATTTCGAAGACATCAAACAAGGCTTTTTTTTAACCGGATATTTTTTAACCCGTAATGTTTGGAATGCCCGTGGTATTGAACCACCGAAGGTGCGGGAGGGGTTTATTGAATCACTTTCCCGTTTTTTAAATAAATAAATAGTTGGAAAGACCGGTGGCATTCGAGGGGAAGGATTTGTAAAACAATCGGCAAGCAGAACGGGGACTGTAATAATCTTGCCTTGGTTTTTGCAGATACTCATCAAAATAGGAAAGCGAAGTACTGCAAACTCTTGATAATGTCATTCCAAAATGAAATTCGGGAAAAATCGAAAAAGCGGCGGGAGACCGGAACACGAATGGGCTGTGAAGAATGCTTATTGTGCGTTGGACCGAAAATAGTCGCTTATTGACGTTTTTGTTTTTTACCCTCCGGTTTTGTGAAAAAAAGACATAAAAACACGCGGAAAAATTTGTTGGATATAGAAAAATTTATTTTAAATGTTTGATAGAGGAAATGGAAAAAGTTAAAAAGCTCTCTGACATTTTGCTAAAAATATTTTTAGTGCTTCTTGTACAAAAGCCTGTGTTTCGAGGTAGAGTTCAAGAAAAACGGCAGTCTGGCCGATTGCCTGTCTAGCACTATTTAACCGGCTTATGTGGCTTGATAATGTTTATCTATCTAAAATCAAAATCGCGATCGTTTTTCTTTTATCCTTTTATTCAATCGGATAATCATGAAATCTCGGATTTTTGATTATTGCAGCCACATAAAACCAGCTTATTGTTGCATCAAATCGCTTTCCTATTATTTTAAGTTCGTAAACATCACTGTTATGGAAAAAACAATGAAAAAACTGCTCAAAAAATTATTCTGTTTGGCGCTTGTCGTGCCGGTCTTCTCCTCTGTGGCCATAGCCGAATATACGACATCAATGTTATCGCTTGATGACGCACGTGCATTGATTACCAAAGGACATGCCTCTGCAGATAGTTTGAAGGTCAATGTCTGCATGGCTGTCGTTGATCCGAGTGGCAGTCTGATTGCTTTTGACCGCATGGACCGCGCGCCTTATGGGTGTGTCGATGCGGCTATAGCAAAGGCCAAATCGGCTGCTCTCTTCCGTGTCAAAACGTCGGTCAATATGCAACGCGTGAATGGAGACGAACCGGCTATTGCAACTATCCCTCATATGGTTCCTCTCGGCGGTGGTGTACCGGTCACGAATAATGATATTGTCGTCGGTGCGGTCGGTGTAAGCGGTGCTACCAACGCAATGGAAGTCAAGATTGCAGAGGCAATGGTCGCCGGATATGGTGTTATACCAACAAAATAAGCCGGTCCGGAATAGTCTTTTAAAAATAATATCATTGCGATCGCTGCCGAACGGACTCCCCAACTGGATGGAATCCCCAATTTAACGGACTCCCATATTTAACGGACTCTTTTTCTCATGAAGATATTCGAAACAATTGATGATATCCGCCACCAATTGATGGAAGATAGAAGAAAGGGTCTGGTCATAGGGCTCGTTCCTACAATGGGTGCTCTACATCAAGGACATCTGTCACTGGTGGAAAAAGCGCAAACAGTCTGTCAAAAAACAATTGTGTCTATTTTCGTCAATCCGAAACAGTTCGGACCGGATGAGGATTACGAAGCTTATCCTCGCGATCTCGAAAGCGATTGCGCTTTCCTTGATAAAGCGGGTGTTGATTATGTATTTGCCCCGTCAGTAGACGAGATGTGGTCTTCGGGAAATATGACGAGCGTTGAAGTCGAGGGGTTATCGGACATATTGATTGGCAAATTGCGTCCCGGACACTTTCGCGGCGTAACCACCGTCGTCGCCAAGCTTTTCAATATTGCTCAACCCGATTATGCTTTTTTTGGCGAGAAAGACTACCAACAGCTTGTTATCATCAGGCATATGACCAAAGATCTCGGTTTTCCTGTAAAGATGGTGAGTGTCCCCATTCTGCGGGATGAAGATGGTGTTGCAAGTTCTTCGCGCAACCAACTTCTTACACCGGAAGATCGGAAAGCTGCGATCGTCGTTCCGCAAAGCTGGAAAGCTGCTGCCCGTCTCTTTGAAAGCGGAGAACGAAAAATAGAAGCTCTCCGTTCTGCTGTTTCAAATATTTTGGTTAAGGAACCACGTGCCGTTCCGGAAGCGATAGATTTTCGTGATGCAGAAACTCTGGAAGAAGTCAAAGATAGCATTGATAAGCCGAGCGTCCTGTTATTGACGGTGCGTTTTGGTTCTGTCAGATTGATCGACCAATATGTTTTTTAAAAAAAGGTGACAGAGATTGAGCCGGCAGAATGAACAAAAGCGGGTGACAGTACCGGCAATCAAAGCGAGAAAAGGCAATGACCCGATCGTTTCGCTGACTGCCTATTCAGCCAATGCTGCACGAATTGCCGATCCTTATTGTGATTTTCTGCTTGTCGGAGATAGCGTGGGGATGGTGGTTCATGGCTTTGAAACAACTCTGCCGGTCACTGTCGATATGATGATTCTTCACGGACAGGCCGTTATGCGTGGTTCGAAACACGCACTTGTGGTTGTTGATATGCCATTCGGCTCTTATGAAAAAAGTCCGGAGCAGGCTTTTTCCAATGCTTCCCGAATTCTTTCTGAAACAGGTTGCGGAGCAGTCAAAATCGAAGGCGGTGCCGAAATGGCAAAGACTGTCCGCTTTCTTGCACGTCGCGGCATACCTGTTATGGGACATGTCGGCTTGATGCCACAATCCGTCAACAGTTTGGGAGGATTTAAAACGCAAGGTCTTCACCAAAGTGATTGGCCGCGTATTGAAGGTGATGCATCGGCCATCGCCGAAGCGGGCGCTTTTTCCGTTGTTCTTGAAGGTGTTGTCGAACCACTAGCGGCAAAAATCACACGCGATTTGTTTATACCCACGATCGGTATTGGTGCGTCTAACCAATGTGACGGGCAAATTCTTGTGATGGAAGATATGCTGGGCTTTGGTGATTTTGTACCGAAATTTGTTCGCCGTTATGGCAATCTTGAAGAACAAATGGCCGAAGCTATCAAACATTATGCAAGTGACGTGAAAACACGCTCATTTCCGGCTGGCAAAGAGACTTATTCTAAGCCCGAAGAATAGACCATTTTACTATTGATAAAGGCAAAAGTGGGAACACCCGAAATTTGAAGGATAAATTATCTATCCCGAACCATTAAGCCTCGACGGGCAGAATAAAAGGCGTTCCCTCGAAGGCTTCGGCGCCGCGGCCTATATCGGCAATAGCAGAACTCATACGCCCGCCACGATCAAGAATTTTATCGGCAAGCGAAACCATTAATTTGTTCGGTGTGGCAGTTGACGAGTTTTCCCGCAAAAGTCGGGCAATCGACGCTTCACTTTTTTGCGGCTGAAGTGCGCAGGCAATAACAAAAGCCGCAGCCGTCGAGCGTGAAATCCCCATAAAGCAGTTTATCAGGAGCGGATAGGCACGGTTCCAGTTTTTTGCAATTTCCAGAATTTTATAAATTTCTGTTTCACTCGGGGCAATAAGTCCTTCTTGTGGCTCGTTAATGTCATTGAATTCCAGAAAATAATGACAATTTTCTTCAATCATGGCCGGGCGTTCCATAGGCGTGCCCTTGTTCATCAGAGTGATGAGTTCCCGAGGTTGGTGGCGAATTGCAGTTTCAGCAAGTTTCGAAAGAGGGGAAACAATAAGATAGGCCATCAATTCGCTCTTTCTTGTTCGATTACATTGAAACGAGCCAAAAACGCGCCTTCAATTTGCGGTGTCGGTCGCGCAATCAGATCAAGTCCTTGCGGGGTTATCGTTTCCGGTTCGCCAAAATAACGGATTGCTTCTGCTTTGCTGAAACCGGCAAGAGTGCTTGCTTCAAAATAGGCTGCTATACGATCGGCTTGTTTCAATTGTTTTACAATTTTTACCCGAAGTTCGGTCGGAAGGCCGAAGCGGATGCGGATTGCATCTTCGAGCCTTTTTTCAATCATTTCGTAACTTCCGCCCATCACGGCTTTGAAGGGAGAAATCATGTCACCAATGACATATTCGGGTGCGTCATGGAGAAGGGCGAGTTGTTTTTCATCAGCCGTGGCATCCGGAAACAGGCGACGGTAGATCTTTTCGACCAGTAATGAATGTTGGGCAACCGAATAGGCATATTCGCCTTTTGTCTGGCCGTTCCAGCGGGCAACACGTGCAAGACCGTGAGCAATGTCGGTAATTTCGACATCGAGAGGAGAGGGATTTATGAGGTCAAGCCGACGTCCTGACAACATACGTTGCCAGGCACGTGCTTCTCCTGTCCTTGTTATTTCGGCATCAGCCATTTATTCACCTTCCGAGACATCTTCCGGAAAACCGTAATTCATATTGGGTGCAATTGTCAGAGTGACCGGCACATTTTCCACGAAAAAAGGAATGTTTTTGTCAATGCCTGCCTTTACCTTGTCAATCCGCACAATAGCCGAGGCATGTTTGCCGATGACTGTACCAAGATTGCCAACGGTTTTTCCCTCACATTCAATAGAACCTGTGGCAGGGAGATTGTCTTTACCTTCGACGACCAACATCCTGCGGCGGATAGTGCCTCTATGGTGCATACGGGAAACCACTTCCTGACCGATATAACAGCCTTTTTTATAAGAAATGGCACCGGTTTGATCAAAATTGATATCATGTGGGAATACATCGCCAATTTTGAAATCTTTTCCACTTTCGGCAATTCCATATTTTATGCGCAGAAGATCCCATTGATCGGAGGAGCTTTGCGAAAAGGGGAGGGCGGTCATGTTTTCCCCGTAAAGGCGGGTGACTTTTTCTTCTGCCGGAAACCGTTTATCGGCAAAACTTGAATCACTTTCTGAGATAGTTGAATCATTTTGCCAAGAAATCCCTATAACCGATTCAGGAGACTCACTAATTTCGACTTTCGACCGCAAGCGATAAAGGTTTAAGCGTTTTTTGAAACTGTCGGCAAGGTCAACCGAAATATCGATGATAAAACCATCGTCAATGCGGCCGATCAGAAAATCGAAAATCACCTTCCCTTGCGGCGAAAGCAGTGCACCGGGCAACATCTCTCCGGCACCTATTTTTTCAACATCGGTGGTGATCAACCGTTCCAGAAAATGCGTTTTATCTTCGCCTGTAATTGTCAATACACGACGGTTTTCGAGGGTGAGAGAGCAGTGACTTTCGACCATTTTCCTTGCCTTTCTTCTCGCATTTACGTAATCGGTATAGTTATGGGCTGCAAGGAGCAAAAGTAATGTCGAGAACATTTGATAAGATTTTTAAAGGCGGAACAGTTGTCAATCATGACGGTATCGGTCAAAGGGACATTGGCATTGTTAATGGACGCATCGCTGAAATAGGCGATCTGTCGGCTTGTTCGGCTGGTGAAACGGTTGATTGCACAGGACTTCATATTCTGCCCGGAATGATTGACAGTCAGGTGCATTTTCGCGAACCCGGTGGCGAATATAAAGAAGATCTTGAAACCGGTTCACGTTCTGCCGTATTGGGCGGAGTGACAGCAGTCTTTGAAATGCCGAATACCAATCCGTTGACAACAAGCGAGGCCGCCCTTGCCGACAAAGTGAAACGCGGCTACCACCGGATGCATTGCGACTTTGCTTTCTGGGTAGGTGGAACACATGAAAACGCCCGCGATGTAGGAGAACTCGAACGTTTACCCGGTGCTGCCGGTATCAAGGTATTCATGGGGTCATCAACCGGTAATCTGCTTGTTGCCGATGATGAGGGTGTTACCGAAATTCTGAAACACACCCGCCGACGGGCGGCATTCCACTCGGAAGATGAAGCACGCCTTAACGAACGCAAACATTTGCGTGTCGAAGGTGACCCGACATCCCATCCGGTCTGGCGTGACGTGGAAGCAGCACTTCATTGCACAAAAAGGCTTGTGAAAATTGCCCATAAAACCGGTGCACGCATTCACGTTCTTCATGTTTCAACAGCCGAAGAAATCGAGTTTCTCAAGGACCATAAGGATGTTGCCACTCTGGAAGCAACACAACATCATCTGACTTTGACAGCAGATGATTATGCCCGCCTCGGAACACTCATCCAGATGAACCCGCCAATCCGTGAAAGCCGCCATCGTGCTGGCATATGGTATGGCGTCAGACAAGGCATTATTGACGTTCTCGGTTCCGACCATGCACCACATACATTGGAAGAGAAGCACAAAACCTATCCGGCTTCTCCTTCAGGCATGACCGGTGTTCAGACCACAGCAGCCATTATGCTTGATCATGTTAACGCTGGCAGGCTTTCGCTGGAACGTTTTGTCGATCTCACTTCCCATGGCCCCAATCGTGTTTTCGGTATCAGCCGCAAGGGGCGCATTGCCGCCGGTTATGATGCCGATCTCACAATTGTCGATTTGAAACGTGAAGAAATTATCCGCAATGAACAAATCGGTTCCAAGGCCGGTTGGACACCTTATGACGGCAAGAAGGTCAAGGGGTGGCCGGTTGGCACGATCATTCGCGGGAAAACTGTTATGTGGCAGGGTGAAATCGTTACACCATCGACCGGCGAGCCGATCGAATTTCTGGAATGTCTGCACCACACAAACTGATTATGCAGAATGGGCATTAAAACTGTCGGTCTTGATGCCGACGATACGCTTTGGCATAACGAGAAAACATTTCGGGAGGCTGAACAATATTTTGTTCAGCTTCTTGGGAGTTGTGCCGATAAAGAAATAATTGAAAACACTCTTTTTTCGACAATTGCACGTAACCTCGGCCTTTACGGCTACGGTTTCAAATCATTCACACTTTCAATGATAGAAACGGCGAGTCACCTTTATAACGAGGCTATCCCGTCTCCAAAGATGAGAGAGATCATTTCGCTTGGCCAATCCTTGATGGATAAACCGGTCAATTTGATTGACGGTGTCGTTGAAGGGCTTGAAACACTCCATAAAAATTACCGTCTGTTGCTGATAAGCAAAGGCGACCTCGTCGAGCAACAGCGAAAAGTCGAAAAATCGGGGTTAAAAAGCTATTTTGATGCCATCGAAATTGTCAGCCATAAAGAAAAAAATGTTTATGAAGAACTGTTAAAACGAAACAGAGTGGATAGAAACGAATTTGTAATGGCCGGTAATTCGTTGAAATCGGATATTCTGCCCGCTCTTGAAGCAGGTGCTTATGCAGTCTACATACCCTATGATATTACCTGGGTTCATGAAATGGCCGATGAACCGGATGACAATGGCCGCTATTTCAAAATCGACAAGTTTGCCGATCTTCCCGACCTTTTAAAGATGATCGACCGCAAAGGTTAAGCCGTTCTTGCCACCACATGGAATGGTGAAGCTTATAAAGTGGGAACAACCGCTTAAACATAATTGTTATTCGGTTGGCTGAAGAAAATGATTAGTCGCCGGTAATAAAAAACCGCCATTTACCGTCAGGTGTAATACCAATTCTGAAAAAGGAATAGGTGCCGATTTCTTTCATTTGTTCAAGATCGCCGGCCGTCATAATCTGGAATAGCTCGACAAGCTGAGGCTTTGAAAGATTATCGATCGGCATGGCAACGAAATAGGGCCAGACGTAAATTTCCTCGTCGTCTTCGTCGTTAAGATGCACATAACCGGAATTGAGAAGGTCAATCATGATAGCCATGGTTTCAAGGCCGTCACCATCACCGGAAAGCTGTTTGATATAAGCAATCGGATCCTTGACATTATCGGAAACGGAAAGTTGCATCGGGTCGCTGCTCGTGCCGAGCAACGGTTTCAGATTGTTGACATCGCCACTTTTTGCCGCGTCAATAATTTTTTGCCGCATCAATTTAACAGGTGCGGGCAGTTTTTCGATATCGTATTCAACCTTTGGCGGCGTATCGTCGTTGTTCGAAGTTTTACTTTTCTTCGCTTCCGGTAACGGAATAGGATTTGCGGCGTCATCTACTTTCGGGACATCGGTGTGCACTTTTATATCGTCATTGGTCATATCTGTTGACGCAAAGCTAACAGAACTGGCCACAGGAGAAGCAAGTGCCAAAGCCCCTAAGAGCAAACAAAAGCCGAATGATTTCAATGAAATAAAATCCTTTATTGAATCGTTTTATGATCGCTTAGTTCACCCATTACGACTTTATCGCGCATATGGGATAGAAATTTGAGTACCTGTTTTTCATTACGCGCCTGTAGTAAATATTTAAGCGCGGTATCAAAGGCCGCTTCGGCCAGAATTTCCGGCTCGATACCATTGGAAATACCGCCAACCCAAGCTTCGGATTGAAACTCATGGGCTGCGTGTTTTTGCTCTTCAGCGATAATGGCCGAAAGATCAGTATTCGTTTGGCTCATCAGTGAACTCGTTCTATCAGTGCTGTTCGGTGAAATACATTAGCACAATTTCACCGCCTGTCAGTCTTAATAGTCAAAAAGGGTTAATTGCCGTAACGGTTTAAAAGTTCATGTGAAAGGGCTGTTCCTTCCTTGATATAACGGCGATCAGCATCAACGGCTGCTTTTGTGCATGTGTGATAATTGTCCGAAAAAGCACGATAGGCATCGTTGAAGCTTGCGTAAAGTCGTGCACGACGCGTTGGTGTCGGATTTTCCGCTTTGATCAGCTCTTCCATCTTGTCGCGCCACAAGGTGGTTTTCTCCCCGCACAGATTGCGCAGGTAATGGAGTGAACCAAGTATTTCGGCAAGCCTCAACATTTTGGCATCATATTGTGGGACCTGTTCGGCATCGGCCGGCGCAGCAGCAAAAAGAAAAGCCATAATGACAAGGGTTTTCAAATACTTGGCCATGTTCTCGGACTCATTTTGTTATTCAGACAAAAAGCTATCGTGATAAGGATATTTCTATAGGTCTTTTTGAAGCTTATAAGCAATGCCAAAACGTAACCGGAGATTTTGAAATGCCGGAGTTTTTGTCGATCAAGTCCTTCAGCATATATTTTGTTTTTGGTAGCTCGACCGGCTATGGTGGTCATAAATTTCCTGACTTATCCAGCAAAGAAAGATTGGTCTTTTGTCGTTACGATACATATTTTCCGGTGACAGTAATAATATTCATGCAATATCAATTGCCATTTTCCGTTTGGAAAAGCCGGTTGTTGATTGCAAAAAACTCGGATTGTTGAATTAAGAAGGGTAGCCATGTGTGGGCGGTATGAGCTTGATGCCTCGAAAAGCGAGGTTGCCAATGCATTTGATGCTTGGATAGAAGAAGATTTCCCGAAACGCTATAATATTGCGCCAACACAACCGATTTTGGTTATCAAGGCACCGGAAGCCTATCGCGATACTTTGTCGAACAAACCCAAACATGATGCCTTACTTGTGCGCTGGGGGTTCATTCCGGGGTGGACGAAAAATCCTGATCAATGGCCGCTAACATTCAATATACGGTCAGAAACAGTAGCGGTAAAAAAGTCTTTTACCAATGCGCTTCGTCATCACCGTGTCATTATTCCGGCAACAGGTTTTTATGAATGGAAAAAACAGTCTCGCGGCAGATCACAACCTTATCATGCTGCACTTGACGATCACTCTATCATCGGTTTCGCAGGCCTCATGGAAACATGGAGTGGTAGCGAAGGCTCGCAAATTGACACCGCTGCTATTTTGACAACCGAGGCAAAATCGTCGCTTGCGGAAATCCACCACCGTATGCCCGTCATTGTCCGGCGGGAAGATATTGATAGATGGCTCGATTGCCGGAATTTTCGCCCTGCCGATGTTATGGATATTTTAAAAAATACACCAGCCGAGCAACTTCAAGTTTTTCCTGTGTCCGATAAAATCAATAATGCTGCTTATTCAGGAAGCGACGTGAAAGATAGGATAAATCCTGTCGAAGATTCCGGCGACAAAGCTCAACAGCAAAACAGCGAGGATCAAAAACAGGGGAAAAGTCCAAAGAATAAAGACCAGTTTGATCTTTTCTAAATGCTTCACTGGAATATTTAAGGATAATTAGGGTAAATGCCATAACCGTTTTTGAATAGCTTGCCAAAGTTTTGGCCTTACCTGACAGATGAAAGACGATTGATGACCAATTTGCATTTTTATAACACGTTGACGAGAACAAAAGAGGATTTTCATCCGATAGACGCCAATAAAGTGCGCCTTTATGTTTGCGGCCCTACAGTTTATGACTATGCCCATATCGGCAATGCGCGTCCGGTCGTGGTCTTCGACGTTTTGTTCAGGTTATTGCGTCATGTCTATGGAAATGACCATGTTATCTATGCTCGCAACATTACGGATGTGGATGACAAAATCAATGCACGTGCTGCCCGCGATTATCCGGAACTGCCGTTAAACGATGCTATCCGTATTTTGACAGAAAAAACCAACAAGCAGTTTCAGGAAGATGTGGCGGCTCTCGGTTGTTTAACGCCTACAACACAACCACGTGCGACAGATAATCTCGATAATATGCGCGCAATGATCGAACGGTTGATCGAACGTGGTCACGCTTATGTTGCAGAAGATCACGTATTGTTTTCTGTTTCCAGTATGGGAGATCATCCCCGTTATGGTGCTTTGGCGCGCCGCTCGCTTGATGAAATGATGGCTGGAGCCCGTGTCGATGTTGCTGCCTATAAGCGTGACGAAATGGATTTCGTTTTGTGGAAACCCTCGAAAGAGGGGGAACCGGGTTGGCCTTCACCTGCGGGAATTAAAGCCAAAGGGCGTCCGGGCTGGCACATTGAATGTTCCGCAATGTCTATGGCAAAATTGTTGGTACCCTTTGGGGGTGGTCTCACATGCGATAATCCTGCCAATAATGTTTTCGATATTCATGGCGGCGGGATTGATCTGGTTTTTCCCCATCATGAAAACGAGATTGCTCAAAGCTGTTCGGCCTTTGGAACAGAACGCATGGCAAATTTATGGATGCATAACGGTTTTCTACAGGTCGAAGGGCAGAAAATGTCCAAAAGTCTGGGCAATTTTATTACCATTCATGATGTGTTGGAGACCGAACTTGCGGAACTATCTTCCGATATTGATGAAGCGATGCGTCATCAATGGGTGGGGTTAAGTGCGCGTCTTTCCATGTTGCAAACCCATTATCGTGAACCGTTAAACTGGACAGCCCAGCGCCTTGCGGACTCAAGTACCGAACTCTATCGCTGGTATGAACTGTTACGCCAGAAAAAAGTTCGTTCTTCAACTCCGGCACATGCTTACGACGAACTTGTCGAGGCTTTGGGCGAGGATCTTAATTGCTGGAGCGCTATTACCCATCTGCGCCAATATTTTAAATCGGAAAATGTTGGAGCACTCAAGTCCGGCATGGAGCTTATGGGGTTGTTGCATAACGACTGGTTGGATGAAGACAATTGCCCGCTCTTTAATAAAAAAAGCGGCATTGATAGCGAGTATGTCGAGAGCCAAATTGCCAAACGCTTGTCGTTTATCAAAGAGAAAAATTGGGCTGAAGCAGATCGTATCAGAGACGAGCTTGGAAACAAAAATATATCGCTGAGGGACGAGAAAAATCCGCAAACAGGCGAACGCGTGACACATTGGGAAATCAAACATTAATCCCGCCAGAATTCGCCACTGGCAACGATAAAGAAGGTCTCAGAAATGGATTACCTTTTTGGTTATGGCTATGTGGCACTCAAGCTTTTTATAGGACTTGCAGTTTTTTTGCTGGTGCTTCGAACAAGCGGTCGGGGAAGTCTCAGTCAAATGACCCCGACAGATTTAATCAGCAATTTTGTTATGGGCGGTATTATCGGTGGCGTTATCTATAATCCGAAAATCACCGTTATCCAGTTATTGATTGTTCTGATTATCTGGCAATTACTGGTTATCGGATTGAATTATCTCCGTCGTCATTCGGTGTTTTTTCATAATCTTGTAGCAGGTGGCGATGTTGCATTGGTACTTGACGGAAAATTCCAAATGGATGAAATCAAGCGGCTCAATATCGATGTGAACGACTTTGCAACCATGCTCAGAATCAAGGGCTGTGCGCTTCATGAAGTTGCCTTTGCGCGTCTTGAATCAAATGGAAGTCTTTCGGTTATCCGCAAGGAAGAAGGCAAAAACGCAACGCTTGTGGTCAAGAATGGTAGCATCGTTGATGGCAGTCTCGACGAAATCGGGAAAGATGAAGCCTGGCTCGAAGAGCAGTTAAAGAAGAAAAAAGTTTCCATTGATGATATCTATGCCGCCGAGTGGTACGAGGAAAAAAGCCGTAACGGTAGAACGCGCACTGGACTTTTTATTGTAAAAGGGACTACTTCCTGATTTTGACGAGATTCTAAAAGAGCGGGACCGTTTGACAAATGCTCATGAAAAAACCTGTTTCAAAAGAAACTAAAATATTTCCTGCCAATATTTCAGGTTTTTTGGCGGCACTGGGTGCCTATGTCATTTGGGGCATCTTTCCCCTTTATATGAAAGCGGTTGCCCATATTCCGGTCATGGAAGTTGTTGTCCACCGCGTTTTGTGGTCGCTTCCTATTGGTCTTGGTATCATTCTTGTGATCGGGCACGGTCGGGCACTTTGGGCTGCATTAAAGCAGCCGAAAATGTTGGCTATGGCCTGTCTCACATCGGCGTTAATTACCGCCAATTGGAGCATCTATATTTGGGCAATCGCCAATAATCACGCTGTTGATGCTGCGCTCGGTTATTATATAAATCCGCTCGTCAATGTCCTGTTGGGCCTCATTTTTTTACGCGAGAGGCTTAATCGCTGGCAATGGTGTTCGATCATGTTGGCGCTTGTTGCCGTTCTCATTTTAACGATCAATGCCGGCGGCCTGCCGTGGATTGCGATCTTGTTACCGCTCACTTTCGGGTTTTATGCTTTTTTCAGAAAATCCTTGCCCATTGGACCGACAGAAGGGTTCTCACTCGAAACATTGATTATGACTATTCCGGCAATCATCGGGTGGGGCTATTTTATTGCAACGGGACAGGATTATTTTTTCCACGGTACATGGAAAGATGTGGGGCTGCTCATATTGGCTGGTCCCTTTACCGCCATTCCGTTTATCCTGTTTGCAGTCGGTGCTAAGATGCTGAATTTGACGACCTTGGGGCTCATGCAATATTTAACGCCGACATTTCTATTTTTGATCGCAATTTTCGTTTTTCACGAACCGTTTTCAACGGTGCAACTTTTTGCCTTTTCACTGATTTGGCTCGGTCTCGTTATTTATACCGCAGCCAGCCTTTCGACGATGAAACATAGACAACCAAAAGAAACGATAATCGAACTTAAAAAACATCCGCAAAAATAAGAGACAGTTCGACCATAAAGGACCGATAAATTTCGACAACGGGAAGGCGTTTGTCTTTAGCCTTGCTAGAAGGGCATTGAAAAAATTTTAACGCCTTATAACGGGTGGGTATCCTTATTCCTTGAAATGGCGGTGACAATTTTTTCAATGTCGTCAATAACAAGCGGTTTCAGCCTGTGGTCGGAGTGGATGAAGCCTTGTCTTGCCATATGGTCGAGAAGTGCAATCATCGGGTTGTAAAAGCCGTCTATATTGGCAAACGCTATCGGCTTTGTATGCCGTCCAAGTTGTGCCCATGTCATGATCTCGACAATTTCTTCCAATGTTCCGATGCCACCGGGGAGGGCGAGAAAAGCATCGGAGCGATCAAACATCAATCGTTTGCGCTGGTGCATTGTTTCGGTCACAATGAATTCGTCAAAGAGATCATCATTTTTATTCCGCGCTTCTTTTTTAATAAGAAAATCCGGAATGATTCCTACAACTTTTCCACCATTGCTTTTTACCGCCCGCGCAATTGTGCCCATAATGCCGCTCGTACCGCCACCATAAACAAGCGTAATGCCGGCTTGAGCCAGCAATTGGCCAAGCCGGTTGGCCGATTGGACATAATCGGGATTGTTGCCCGATGAAGAACCACAATAAACACAGATAGAATTGATTTTTGTCATGATTGGTGTTTTGCCGTTTAATAAAATTTTCGTCAAGGGAAAACCGAAGATTGAGGAAAAGGATCAATTGAACGGGTTAGGTATTCCGTTTGTGTGGCAAATGGAATAGGACATAAAAAGTTTTTTATTGTGCTTTAAACAGGATTGTTCATGGCATTCTTTTTGTCGATGAAAAAAATTGCCGTAACTTTGACGCTCGCGTTTATCGCGGCGTTTATTTTGTTTGTCGGCACTCTTCATGCTGACGAATTGAAAAATAATGTTCAGGCCGACCAACTTGAAAGTCCGAGTTTTGAAAGTGTTATGTTAAACGATGAAAACTTTGCCGTCATCGTCGGTAAAGCGCCTGTAAATGCGCAAGTCGAGCTCATTGACGGAGCGCGAAAACTCGGCGAGACAAGCGCCGACGACAAAGGCAGCTTCACTCTGACTTTGCAAAAAAAACTCGGGAAAGGTCAGTATCATTTTGTCTTAAGGGCGACAGACCAGTCGGGAAAATCATTCACATCGGTTGAAACTGTAACGGTTATCATATCCCGTAAAGTCCAAGACGGCATGGCTGCTTTTATGAACGATCCGGCAGGCGCCTCGCGGTTTATTTCCAATGCACCGGGAATTATCAAGATCGGCAAGAAACCCCATAATAATTTTGATGTAACAAGAATTACCTATAAAAACAGTATTCTGACGATCAGCGGTCAGGCTGAAAAGAACATGCAAATCATCGCAACGCTTGGGAATATGCGCCTTGGCAGTGACAAGACAGACATAAACGGGAAATTCGAGCTCTCCCGTTTTGTGTCACTTTTTTCCGGTGACCATGTTTTTCGTGTTGATTTGTTTAATGACAGCGGAGAAAATGTCGGTTCGTTAGCCATACCTTTTCGTATTGATGAACGCCATCACCCTGTGAACCAGCTTTATCGTGGTGGCAAGCCGGTAAAAACCGTGATTGTCGAAAAGGGAGACAGTTTATCATCTATTGCCGAAAAAGCTTATGGATCAAGCCGTTATAGCGAGGCAATATATTCGGCTAATTCTGCTATCTTAAAAAACCCTGACCATATCACTCAAGGGCAGGAATTGATTTTGCCCGAGATAGATAACTTGCAAAAATCCAAAGCAACAAATGCTCAGACCAATTTGAAAGAAAAATGACAGAACCAAACAGAGCAAAAACCGTTTCGGCCGATTCCGGAAATACATTTCGTACAATTCTCAATCTTTGGCCTTATATGTGGCCATCCGATCGACCGGACCTGAAACTGCGCGTTTTATGGGCAGTTCTTTATCTCGTTTTGTCAAAACTGGTTCTGATTTCGGTTCCTTATTTTTTCAAATATGCAACAAATGCTCTAAATGTTGATTATACGCCCCCCTCATGGCTTCCGGCTGTCTTTGCCGCGCCGTTCATGATGGTTCTTGCCTATAATGTGGCACGAATTTTACAGGCCGGTTTAAACCAGCTACGCGACGCTTTGTTTGCGACCGTCGGTCAACATGCTGTCAGGCGATTGGCCTACCAGACTTTCGTTCACATGCATGAACTGTCTTTGCGGTTTCATCTTGAACGGCGAACCGGCGGTTTATCACGTGTGATAGAACGCGGCACAAAAGGCATCGAAGCAATTGTCCGCTTTTCAATATTGAATACAGCACCGACTGTACTTGAATTCGCGCTCACTGCGCTGGTGGTCTATATCAGTTATGGCTGGCATTATATGAGCGTTGTCGCAATTACAGTCGGCCTCTATACATGGTTTACGATCAAGGCAAGCAATTGGCGCATTTCAATTCGCCGTCAGATGAACGAGTCGGATACCGAAGCAAATACAAGGGCAATCGACTCGCTTTTGAATTACGAGACGGTGAAATATTTCGGTAATGAAGACCTTGAAGCAAAACGTTTTGATAGCTCCATGGCAGGCTATGAAAAGGCGGCCATAAAAACGTGGATTTCGCTGGGATGGCTTAATTTCGGGCAGGCGGTCATATTCGGTGCCGGCATGGCAACGATGATGCTGATGTCGGCATATGAAGTCATGCATGGCACACAGACGCTCGGAGATTTCGTCTTTATCAATGCGCTGCTCATGCAACTTTCGATACCACTTAATTTTATTGGTTCGATTTATCGGGAGGTTCGCCAGGGTTTGACAGATATTGAAGCCATGTTTGATCTTCTGGATGTCAAACAGGAAGTTACCGACGCACCCGATGCAAAACCGCTCGTTGTAAAAGAAGGCGAAATCCGCTTCAATCATGTCGAATTTTCTTACGATACAAACCGGCAGATTCTCAAAGATATAGATTTTTCAGTACCGGCCGGAAAAACTGTTGCCATAGTCGGGCCGTCAGGGGCAGGGAAATCAACAATTTCAAGGCTGTTATTCCGCTTTTATGACGTTCAAAAAGGTTCAATTACGATAGACGGGCAGGATATCCGTTCGGTGACACAGAAAAGTTTGCGTCATGCAATCGGCATGGTGCCGCAGGATACCGTGCTTTTTAATGATACAATCGCCTATAATATCCGCTACGGTCGTCCCGATGCTTCTGACAAGGAAGTGAAAAAGGCGGCTGAAATGGCGCAAATCGGCGATTTTATTGCGCAACTGCCGGATGGTTACCGGTCTATGGTTGGTGAACGCGGGTTAAAGCTTTCGGGCGGTGAAAAACAACGCGTTGCTATCGCCCGTACGATTTTGAAAGCTCCACCAATTCTGATACTTGATGAAGCAACATCTGCACTTGATACGGCAACGGAACTGGAAATTCAGTATGCACTTGATGTCGTAAGTCGTGGACGCACAACTCTGGTCGTCGCGCACAGGCTTTCCACAATCATCGGGGCGGATGAAATTCTCGTATTGAAAGGCGGGCGGATTATCGAACGCGGCAAACATGACGAATTGCTCGCCAAAGGCGGTCTTTATGCTTCAATGTGGCACAAACAGCTTGAAGCTTCCAAGGCAGAAGAACAATTGCGTAAAATTCGCGAGGAAGATGAGTTGGGCATTGTCTCCCATCATTGACAACTATCTTGCGGACAATGAAGAAACAAACTATCGCTTTTTTCGCTTTGATTGGATAAATAGGAACCGACTTCGTGTTGAACGGGTGGGTACGGTGTAAGATAAATGGGGTATACGCGTATGAGCATTGTAAGATCGGTTCGTAACGGTTTTGCGCCCATCCATAAGGAAGGGTACCCGTTTATCGTCGGCTTTTTCATTTTATCGCTGGTTCTCGGCTGGATGTGGGATCCGCTCTTCTGGTTCGGTTTGGTGCTTACTATCTGGTGCATCTATTTTTTTCGCGATCCGGAACGGGTCACGCCGATTGATATGAATCTCGTTATGAGTCCGGCTGACGGCCGCATTTCCTTTGTCGGTATGTTTATGCCACCCAAGGAACTTGGCTTGGGCAACGAAGAGATGATGCGGGTATCGGTGTTCATGGACATATTTTCCTGCCACATCAATCGCATTCCGATGGATGGTGTTGTGAAGTCGATTGTCTACCGTCCGGGAAAGTTCGGAAATGCCGAACTCGACAAGGCAAGTGATCATAATGAAAGAAACAGCCTTGTCATTGAAACAGCCCACGGCGATATCGGTGTTGTACAAGTGGCTGGTCTTGTTGCCCGCCGCATAGTATGCTGGTCGAAGGAAAATGAACCTGTGGTCGCAGGCAAACGTTTCGGTCTTATCCGCTTCGGCTCCAGACTTGATGTTTATCTGCCAGCGCATGTAAAATTACGGGTGGCAATCGGGCAGAAGGCTATTGCCGGTGAAACTGTTTTTGCTTCGTTTGACAAAAGCGCGACCATAACAGACTTTAGACTGGATTAGATTTTAATGGAGAGCTCTTCGCCTTTTTCTTCGTTCGACCCCGAAGGACACAAAAATGATGATGTGAAGCCACGTCGGTCAATTTCGATACGCTTTGTTCTTCCAAACGTTATCACAATTCTGGCGATATGCGCTGGTGTAAGCAGTATCAGGCTCGCTTTTGAACACCGTTTCGAAACGGCGATTTTAATGGTTTTGCTTGCGGCCGTGCTTGATGGTGTCGACGGGCGGTTGGCGCGTCTTATGGGCGGCGGCTCTTCATTCGGTGCACAAATGGACTCCTTGGCCGATGTGGTAAACTTCGGTGTTGCACCGGCATTGATTGTCTATTCATTTCTCCTCAATCAGGCTCATCAGGTAGGCTGGATAGCGGCACTTGTTTACTGTATTGCCTGCTGTTTGCGCCTTGCCCGTTTCAATGTGATGATTGATAACAAGCACATTCCGCGCTGGCAGCGGGAATATTTTGTCGGTGTACCGGCCCCGGCGGGTGCGTTGTTGGTATTGTTACCGATATATCTTGGCTGTCTTGGTCTTGAACCGGGGGCCGGTTGGGCTCTGGTTTTCAGCCTTTATACCGTTATTATCGCTTTTCTACTCATCAGCCGTCTACCGGTTTGGAACGGTAAAACAATCGGTCAGCAATTGCGCCGCGATGTCGTCATACCCGGTATGCTTGTTGTCGTGATCTATGTCGGCTTTCTTGCCACTTATACGTGGCAGGTACTACTCGTTACAGCAATCGGTTATATGGCATTCCTTCCATTCAGCTTGATGGCCTATCAAAAACGTTCGGTTCGTGAAGCAGCAAAAATAAAAGACGGCGCAGCAACCGGGGATGAAGAAGAGGAAGACAAGGACTAGTCTACCAATTGGAATTCTGGTCTTTGGGGCGGGATTCGCAGGATTAATTTTTGTGTCTTGCTGTTCTGATTGAATTGGCGGTGTTCTATAGCGGGCAGACAAATCCGGAATTTGAAAAACAGGCTTTCAGACTTCAAAAGCTTTATTGGTGTTTTCACACACCTTCCGCAATTTGCACGGAATCTTCCGGCTGTCAAAATCCATATGACCGGATTGTTACCGTCCGGAATTTGTTTGGTTGTCACAAAACGTTCCGGCAATGTGTGCATGACAAGAACTGCCGCAATTGCGGGAGTTATAAAGTGCAGGGGTTATAAAGATAAAACCCCATTCTTTCGCAAGGTAAATTCAACCGGTATAGAAACATTGCGCATTCTGCGCCATTCATGGACGCAAATGGAGTTTTTAGAAGATAGCCATGCAGGAAAAACCGTTCGGGCTTTTCCTGCCATTCATTCCGGTCTTCCTAATCAGGAACGTGATAGGTAAGAAAACGGTTTTTACGGGCATCAAAAAAACCGCCAGTCTCTTTAAGGTCGGGGGAAGCAAGCTCAACTATCTTGGCCGCAATTTCTTCTGCAGATGGCAATGTGTTCGGGTCTTCTCCGGGCATAGCTTGTGCACGCATGGCGGTGCGGGTTGCTCCCGGACTTGCCATATTCACCTTTACAGAGGTGTTCTTCAACTCGTCAGCCCAACAGCGTCCCAATACTTCGAAGGCAGCTTTGGAAGCCGCATAAGGTCCCCAAAAAGCTCTTGGTTTATGCACAACACCGGAAGAAAAAAGAATTGCGCGCGCACAATCCGATTTTTTTAAAAGCGGTTCGACAGCACGGATTAAACGCCACTGGCTGATGACATTGATTTCAAATACATCTTCAAATGTCTTGGCTTCGACATGCGAAACCGGTGAAATGGATCCCAAAACACCGGCATTGGCAACCAGAACATCCAGTTTATGCCAGCGTTCGTTAATCTCGTTTCCCAGACGGTCAATGGCTTCCATATCATGGAGGTCAAGCGGTACCAATGTTGAAGTGGAACCAGCTTTGACAATTTGGTCGTCAAGTTCCTCCAAGCCGCCAACAGTTCGCGCTACAGCGATAATATGAGCGCCGCGTTTTGCAAGTTCCAAAGCAAGATGATAGCCGATGCCTCGTGAAGCACCGGTTACAAGAGCAACGCGCCCCTTAAGGTCGAATGTTTGGTTTTTTTCCATTATCGTCCACAATTCAAAACAGAGAGTTTATGAACATTATCGGCATTTTCCTGGTCGACCAGACGAGTCGGATAATCGCCAGTAAAATAATGGTCGGTAAATTGTGGATCGGCATTGTTCCTGACCTCGCCTCCAACTGCCATGTAAAGCCCGTCGAGAGACAAAAATTGTAACGAGTCAGCACCGATAAATTCACACATGGATTTCAAATCAGGAAATTGATTGGCAAGAAGTTTCGATGCTTCAGGTGTATCGATGCCGTAAAAGTCAGGATAGAAGATCATTGGACTTGCGACGCGTATATGGACTTCTTTGGCTCCCGCATCACGCAGCATTTGCACAATTTTGATGGATGTTGTGCCACGAACTATCGAATCGTCAACCAGAACAACGCGTTTTCCTTCAATAACAGGGCGATTTGCCGAATGTTTGAGTTTGACGCCAAACGCACGGATTTGTTGTGTGGGTTCGATGAATGTCCGTCCGACATAATGGTTACGGATAATACCGAGTTCGAATGGAATGCCGCTTTGCTGCGCATAGCCGATTGCAGCCGGTGTGCCGCCATCGGGAACAGGAACAACCACATCACCATCACATGGCGCTTCCTTGGCAAGATAAATTCCCATATTTTTGCGCGCATTATAGACACTGCGTCCACCAATAATCGAATCAGGGCGAGCAAAATAGACATATTCAAAAAGACAAAGTTTTTCCGGTTTATGATCTTTCTGTTTGATCGTCTTGATTGTGACTTCTCCGTCTTTTTGTAATTGACAGATGATAACTTCACCATTTTCAACGTCGCGGATATATTTTGCTCCGATAATGTCAAGGGCACAGGTTTCCGAACAAAAAATCGGTTTGCCATCAAGTTCACCCATAACCAGCGGGCGAATGCCGATGGGGTCGCGAGCAGCAATGAGCTTTGAACGGGTCATCGCGATCATTGCAAAACCGCCTTCGATCTGGCGGATAGCGTCAACAAAACGTTCGGAAGATTTTGCGTGACGGGAGCGCGCGATGAGATGAAGAACAACTTCCGAATCCGAAGTTGATTGACAAATTGCACCTGATGCGATGAGTTGGCGGCGTATTGTGAGCCCGTTGGTAAGGTTGCCATTATGGGCAATAGCAATGCCTCCCACTTCGAGTTCGGCAAAGAGCGGCTGAACATTACGCAGTGCTGTTTCACCTGTTGTCGAATACCGCGTGTGACCGATCGCCCGATTACCGGGAAGATTGGCCAAAGTTTGCGGGTTGGTATAATGGTCGCCAACAAGCCCCATATGCTTTTCCTGATGGAATACGTGTCCATCATAAGAAACAATACCGGCTGCTTCCTGTCCACGATGTTGCAAGGCGTGGAGGCCGAGTGCCGTTAGTGTTGCCGCATCATCATGCCCCAGAATTCCGAAAACGCCGCATTCTTCGTGCAAACTATCGTCGTCGAAAGAAAAATCCGGTTCACAAAAGACCTCATTTGCCATTTTGACCATCCCGTAGAGATATCTAAGAACATTCTTTGTTAGAACATATAATATAGGTAAAATGGGTGGCATTTAAGGCCACCCATTTAAATTCAGTCACCCGATTGAGCCGGATTATCGCCGACGCTATTGTCGGTATTGGACGGCTCATCTTTTTTCAGAACACTTGAAGCTTTGTCGAAAATCCAGTCAGGATCCTTTGGTAATAAATCCCAAATTTTATTGCTCATAGAATCAAGCATGGGTTTGGTTTTTGCGTCTTTCAGCCAAGGCGCCTGATCTTCCGGCTTGATGAGCTGATTAACGAGCAACATGGCGATCACCATAATAAAAAGCCCACGAACAATGCCGAAAATAAATCCTACCGTGCGGTCGAGCGCACCGATTCGGCTATCTATAATGACATCGGCAATTTTCATCGTTATGATGGATACAATAATGAAAACAATAACGAAAATAATTGCCAGACTTGCAATGAGTGCAATGGTTTTATTGGAAAGATAAGCTTCTACAAAGGGCAGAAGGTTTTTGTAAAGAAGCACAGCCGCGATAGCAGCAATGACCCAGGATGCCAAGGATAAAACTTCACGTGAAAAACCACGCACCATCGCCAAAAAGGCGGAAAACAGGATCACTACAATAACCAGGCCATCAAGGGCTGTCATGAACATCAGGCTTGTCCTTAAGTTCGCTTCAATCGGCAAAAGACAATAAAAGTGGCGTCAATTACATCTTCATTGCCAGTTTGGAAAACCAATATCAATATTTCCTATATTTTAAAAGTGCAAAGCCAGCCTTTTGTCCACAAACTCAATTCTGTGTTGGAGGCGTGGTGCGCTTTTTTCCGGAAGCAATTGCAGCCACAAGTTCGGGCAGGTCAGAGAAACTCCTTTGCCTGAAAGACGGCGATTTGATGGTCTCGGTTGTGCCGGATGGTTGAATTGCCCCCTTAAAACCGAGCTTGTCAGCTTCTTTCAGTCTTTGACCTGAATGCGAGACGGCGCGTAGAGCCCCCGACAAACTGACTTCACCGAAAAATACGTAATTTTGAGGCAGCACAATTCCTGCAAGAGAAGAAACCAGCGCGGCTGCGACTGCAAGATCGGCTGCGGGTTCCGAAATGCGGTATCCGCCGGCAACATTGAGATAAACATCATGCTGCCCGAAACGTACACCGCAATGGGCTTCGAGGACTGCAAGAATCATGGAAAGCCGGTTGCTATCCCATCCGACCACTGCCCGTCTTGGGGTCCCCAGCGAAGTCGGTGCAACGAGTGCCTGTATTTCAACAAGGATAGGCCTTGTTCCCTCCATGCCCGCAAAAACAGCCGCACCCGGTGCATTGCTGTTTCGCTCTCCAAGAAATAATTCGGAAGGATTGTTAACCTCCCGCAAGCCATGATCCGACATTTCAAAAACACCGATTTCATCCGTCGGACCAAAGCGATTTTTCACGGTTCTCAAAATTCTGTACTGGTGTCCGCCTTCACCTTCAAAATAAAGCACCGCGTCGACCATATGTTCGACAACTCGCGGGCCGGCAATTTGCCCATCTTTTGTGACGTGACCAACCAGCACAACAGCAGCTCCCGTTTTCTTGGCAAAACGTATCATCGCCTGCGCACCGGTTCTCACCTGTGTCACTGTTCCGGGAGAAGAATCAACTGCCTCGGACCAAAGCGTCTGTATGGAATCGATAATGACCAAATCAGGCTTTTTGGCATTTGTGAGCGTTGCGAGAATATCTTCGACATTGGTTTCGGCAGCAAGCTCTACAGTTGTGTTGGCCGCTCCCAAACGTTGTGCACGTAAGCGTATCTGCGCTACTGCTTCTTCACCCGAAACATAGATAACGTGAAAGCCTTGACGGGCAAGCGCTGCTGCGGCTTGCGTCAAAAGTGTCGATTTTCCAATTCCCGGATCCCCACCGACAAGGAGCGCCGAGCCCCTCACAAAGCCACCCCCTGTAACACGGTCAAGTTCGGCAATTCCCGATTTTACCCGTGGTGCGTCTTCAATAGCGCCCGAAAGCGATGTGAGCGCGACAACGCGTCCCTTACGGCTGCTTTTGGCAGGCCCCCCGCCAATACCGCCGCTGGTTCCTTCTTCGACAATAGTGTTCCATTCGCCACAGGCATCGCATTTTCCAGCCCATTGGGAATAGACTGTGCCGCAATTTTGACAGACAAACTGGGTGCGTGTTTTTGCCATTACGATCAGCCGAATTGATCCGGTAACTTGTCACTTTCAGCAAGATCGGAAAAGCGGGTATATTCGGCCTGAAACGCCAATCTGACAGTTCCTGTCGGTCCATGACGTTGTTTTGCTACAATCACCTCGGCCTTACCGAACACTTCTTCCATCTCCGCTTGCCATTTCAGATGCTCTTCACTGCCAAGCTTGGGCTCTTTGTTTTTGATATAATATTCATCGCGATAAACAAACAAAACGACATCGGCATCCTGTTCGATAGAACCGGATTCACGAAGATCGGAAAGTTGCGGGCGTTTGTCGTCACGTGCTTCAACCTGACGGGAAAGCTGAGACAAGGCAATGATCGGGATATTAAGCTCTTTGGCAAGCGACTTCAAACCGGTCGTAATTTCGGTTATTTCCTGCACGCGGTTTTCCGATGCTCGTTTCGAAACGCCGGTCATCAATTGCACATAGTCAATCACCAGAACATCGAGGCCATGCTGGCGTTTAAGCCGCCGCGCGCGGGCTGAAAGCTGCGCAATCGAAATGCCACCGGTCTGGTCGATATAAAGCGGCGCTTTTTGTAATCTCGTCATTGAATGGAGCAGTTTGGCGAACTGGTCTTCTGTAATATCACCGCGACGGATTTTTGACGAAGATACTTCTGCCTGCTCGGAAATAATACGTGTTGCCAATTGTTCCGACGACATTTCGAGCGAGAAGAAACCGACAATTCCACCTTCATTTTCTTCTGCCGGAAGGTTGTTTTCCTTCGCTTTGATAAAGGCATTGGCAATATTGAAAGCGATATTGGTGGCAAGCGACGTTTTCCCCATGCCCGGTCGACCGGCAAGGATGATAAGGTCGGAACGTTGCAAGCCGCCCATTTGCTCGTCGAGTTTCTTGAGCTGTGTCGGAATGCCGGAAAGCCGCGAGGTACGTTTTTTGGCAGCTCCGGCCATATCGATGGCTTTTTTTACCGCATCATCAAAACTTTCAAAGCCACCGCCATATTTACCGGTTTCGGCAAGTGTGAACAGTTTTTGTTCGACATTTTCGATTTGTTTCGAAGGGGTAAGATCAATCGGCGCATCATATGCGGTATTGACGATCTCGTTGCCAAGATCAATCAAGGAACGACGTGTATAAAGATCATAAATGGCACGGCCATAATCTTCTGCATTGATGATGGTGACTGCTTCCGTCGCCATGCGAACAACATAGGTATAAACGGTCATGTCACCGATTTTTTCATTGGCCGGAATAAACGGTTTGATTGTGACCGGATTGGCAAGCTTGCCATTTTTGATCATCTCGCTCAAAACAGCAAAAATCGTTTGATGCAATGGCTCGAAAAAATGTTCAGGCTTCAAAAAATCGGATACGCGGTCAAGCGCGTCATTATTGATGAGAATTGCACCGAGCAGAGCTTGTTCCGCCTCGATATTATGCGGAATCTGCCTGAACGGGAGTGCCTCGTCACCATTGGTCTGCCCGATATTGAGAACTTTTGCTTCTGACATTAGTCTATTGCTGCTCGCCTGAATTTTGTTTAATTGGAAAACCCCACCACTTTAACCCATTCAGGGTAGGGACTGCCACATTTTTTTCCAGATAAATGCGCTTTTATGCCGTCGGATCGATTTTTCCCGAAGGCTTTTGCTGTTGTGTCGATAGGATTATCCTATGTAGCGTAAATCCGGAAAGCGCATTTCGAACGCCGAAAATGCACTATATATCCGGATATACAGCATTTTCCGACAGATCAGACCGGATTGTCCAATATCGGATTGCTCAATATTGTGCAAAACAGGGGAAACCGATTTTGCACAGGCTATTTCTTGTCTTTTTGAGAGGTCGTTGTCTTGCGGCGCGACTTAGGCGCTTGGGGAGCGGCATCTTCAACTTTTTTTTCAACAGTTTTTGTCGCGGATTTTACATTGCCTTCGGATTTTTCAAGATTGGGGTCGGCGTCAATTTTCTTGAGTCTGGCCTCTTCCTCGGTAATGTAATCGCGTGTCAAGGGAACCGCATCCTGCTTGTGGGCCAGCTGGATTTGGAAAACCATCATACCTTGCCAGCGGAAAGCGCTTTCTGAAGCTGCAAGATAAAATTCCCACATCCGGCAAAACCGTTCGTCATAAAGTGCTTTGGCTTCGTCCCAATGTGCAAGAAATGCTTCGCGCCAAGCTTTCAATGTCTCGGCATAATGCAAACGCAATATTTCTATATCGGTGATAATCAGTCCGCTTTTTTCAATAACGGGAATGACTTCCGATAATGAGGGAATATAGCCACCGGGAAAAATATATTTGGCAATCCACGGATTGGTAGCACCGGGCTCGCCTGAGCGGCCGATCGAGTGGAGAACAAAACGTCCATCCGGCTTCAACAATCTTTTGACGTGGTCGAAATATTCTTTGTAATGGCCGATACCGACATGTTCGAACATACCCACCGAGACGATTTTATCAAAAGCGTCATCAAGCTTGCGATAGTCGAGCAGAAAAAATTTGGCTTTATCTTGTAGTCCCATATCTTTGGCGCGCCGATTGGCGATGCCATGCTGTTCATGAGAAAGCGTGACACCTGTGACATTTGCACCGAGAACCCGTGCGAAATAAAGCCCCAATCCGCCCCAGCCACAGCCAATATCGAGAAGTTTCTCGTTTTCTTTCACCTGAAGCTTTGCCGCCAGATGGCGCTTTTTTGCAAGTTGTGCTTCGCCAAGGCTGACATTCGGATTTTCAAAGTAACCGCAGGAATACTGGCGATCGGGATCAAGAAACATCTCGTAAAGTTTGCCGGAGAGATCATAGTGGTGTTCGACGTTTTTTGCCGAACGACGCAGCGTATTCATCTGTACGAATCGTTTTGTCGCCGTGCGAATGAAAGAAAATGCTTTCATCCACAATTGGTTTTCTGCAATCGGACCGGTGCTTTCGAAGATTGTCTCCAGCAACGAATAAATATCGCCTTTAATAAACTCGAAACCGCCATTCATATAGGCTTCGCCCAGTTTCAAAGCAGGGTCGAGAGCAACTTCGCGTTCCCATTTTGCTGATGTAAAGCGTATTTGAATTGGCTTGCCCGTCTGGTTACCGAACTGGTACGTGACCCCTCGTGAATCGGTAATTGTCAGATTACCTTTCGTAATAATGTGGCTGGCAGCCGTCTTCAATAAAGCAAACATCTATCGAGTCCCATCTTCCAATTAATACTTTGGCCGCTTTTTATGCACAAATAAGCGTCTAATAAAGTTCACGAAAATCTATTCCGTCCGACGTCGCGTTTATAGTGCCTATTTGTAAAAAAAACACCCGACCAGAAGATCGGGTGTGTTCATTTTTTTTTGACCTGTCAAGAAACAACTGTTCCAAATTACTGGGGCAGTGCGTCGCACTTATAACAATTGTGTCCCGATAAGCTGATAAATGCTTATTCGGATTCTTTTTCTTCGGCCTTTTCCTCAGCCTTTTTCTCGGCTTCGTGTTCGGCACCTTCCTCGTCGAAAATTTCTTCCGAGAGCGGTTTTTCCTCAATGCCATAGATTGCTTCGATAGAAGTCAAATCTTCACCGGCAGCCTGGCGTTCGGCTTCCTCGGCAGAACGGGCAATATTGATGGTTACATTAACCTGTACTTCAGGGTGAAGATTAACCGCAACATTATGAAGACCGATTGTTTTGATCGGGTGATTAAGTTCTACCTGCGTGCGAATAATTGTGAAACCTTCCGAAGTGATAATATCGGCAATATCACGGGTCGAAACTGAACCATAGAGCTGTCCGGTTTCACCGGCAGAGCGGATAACAACGAATGTCTTGCCGTCAAGCTTGTCGGCAACCTGTTGGGCTTCACTCTTGCGTTCAAGATTGCGGGCTTCGAGCTGTGCTCTCTCTTTTTCGAATTTCTTTTTGTTTGCTTCATTGGCACGCAAAGCTTTTCCCTGCGGGAAAAGGAAATTGCGGGCAAAGCCGTCTTTCACAGAGACGGTATCACCCATTTGTCCTAAGCGGGCAATGCGTTCGAGTAGTATAACATCCATTTTGAATTCCTTTCAGCTGCATTTATTGTTTGGGTTGGCCGTGTTGACGGCTCACTTGAATGGTTGTCCAGATTCCCATCAGAAGAAGAATGAGCGATACCGGAACAGCGAATATGAAAGTGCAAAGGGCAATATAGACGAATCCCAATATAAAAAAGCGTCCACTAATGCCCCGTGTCAGATTGTGTAAATAGGCAAGTCCGGTCATCGAAATTGCCAATGTAAAAGTTGTGTTGAAGACCAATGCACACAGATTAAGAAATGTCCCCAGTTGGAAAAACGTGGCGCCAAAGGCGACAATATAAATGAACAGTGCAGGCAATGGCAGACGAAATTTTTTCGGCCAGTCATCGCGCGGGCGGGCAAGCCGTTTCATGCGTTGTGCACCGACAAGCGCAAAATACAAATTTCCGGTTAGAAAGAGCACCCCGTAAGTGGCCAGACTACTCGACAATAATGGAACGATATTGTTTACCAGAAAGTCGTGGAAGATAGCTATGTCGGCCTCGCTTGCCGAATTGGTCTCACGCAAGGAGTTTGTGACGAAACTCGCAATTTCACCGGCAATGATCGGCGTGGTCGGGTTATTGTATAAGATTGTGCCAATGAAGACACAAATAATAGAGATAAAGCCGGTCAACAAAAATATGACCGAAGAAAGCGGATACCACTTGATGGCATGTCCATTCTCGTCCATTTCGGCAAGCCCTAATAGCCAGGATGCATAAACGGCGGGAAGGAAAAACAGCAATGTAAAGCCAAGCCCGATATAGAAATTTTGCGCAAATATCAGAACGATTGCTGCTGTAACAAGAGAAATGATGCTGGCAGCCGTGCCCCAACCAAAGGCTACGATGAAAATCGGTAGCGACATAAAGCAACCGAGTAACAATGCAAATGGCGGGAAAACCGTAAAAAAGCTCATAATAGCCGTTGCAAGGACAGCAGCAAACAGCCCGCCCAAAATACCTGCCGGAAATGTATAGGATTTTTTTTGCAACATTGATTCGCTGTCCTGCCTTTGCAGTTAGGGGCTAAGATGACTGCTCCAACTCCGGTTTTATTTGAACCTGCACCGAAAGCAGGGGAAGCAGCCGGTCAAGCCGGCTGCCAGAATTGCTTATTTCACAACATAAGGCAGAAGGCCAAGGAAACGGGCGCGCTTGATGGCTTTTGCCAATTCGCGCTGTTTTTTCTGGCTCACTGCTGTAATGCGTGAAGGAACGATCTTGCCGCGCTCGGAAATATAGCGCTGAAGAAGTTTTACATCCTTATAGTCGATTTTTGGTGCGTTCGGACCTGAAAACGGGCAGGTCTTGCGACGACGATGGAAAGGACGACGGGTTGGAATCTGACTAATATCAACCATTATTCATCTCCTTCATTATTGTCATCATCGCGTGAGCGACGCGAACGACGTGGACGCTCGTCATCTTTGCCATAACGATCATCACGGTCACGGCGGGAAAGCATAGCTGACTGGCCTTCCTCAAGCTCGTTAACGCGAATGGTCATATAACGGAGAATGTCTTCATTGATGCGCATCTGACGTTCAACTTCTGCAATGGCCGCAGCCGGAGCATCGATATTCATCAAAGTATAATAGGCTTTGCGATTCTTGCGAATACGATAGGTGAGGGTGCGTAAACCCCAATTTTCAATACGCCCGACTTTACCGCCATTGGCTTCGATAACGCCCTTGTAGAGTTCTACAAGCTGGTCAACCTGTTGCGGTGCAATATCCTGTCGGGCAAGGAACACATGTTCATAAAGAGCCATTGTTTTGCCTTTCTTCGGTTAATCTTTGTCGACTTCCGGCGCAGAGCCTCTGCGACTTGCCTTTTCGGAAAACCCGAAGAAGAAAGGACGCGTGTTTCGAGACATTCGAGAGCGGAGACACGGGAGGCTTGAAACATTAATGTTTCCTGTCGCATTCCAGGCGACCCTCCGTTCAACCCCCGGCCAAATGCCGACAATGAACGGGCGGTTTCTACAGTCATTTTATAAAAATAGCAAGAAGGAAGCGGTTGAAAACTGTTTTTTATTTGGAAGAATGATGATGTCGATATATGAGTGGCGAAATTGCAAACTGCCAAAATTCGGAGTTAGGCCAAAATGGCATTTCTGGAAAATATCGATATTCTCATTTTCAACTTTCTCGCTGCAACGCCTCAAACCCCGACAGTTATGGCATATTTCGGGATTATTTGCGCAAAATTCCTGATTTATTTCATCCCCTTTCATTTGATAATATTGTGGTTTCTGGGAGGGCGCGGAGAACGCCAGACTGCGCTTGCAATTTTCTTCGCAGTTGTAATCGGTTTAATTTTTAGTTTCGTTATAGGACATTTGTGCTACCGCCCCCGCCCATTTGTGGCCGGAATTGTGAAAGCTCTGATAGAACATAAAGAAAATGCCTCGTTTCCTAGCAATCACGCATTAATATTCACAATTTACGTATTCTCTCTTTATTTCTATCGCTATAAGCACGTGGCGCGATTTGGGCTTGCATTGGGATTATTGACGTGTTGGGCACGCATTTTTACAGGTGTGCATTATCCGTCGGATATTCTGGGCGGTGTAGTTCTCGGACTTGTTATCGCAATGTTTGTCATTCATATTGTTATGCCATTTGTTCCCAAATTTGTTTATCAGTTACCTTATTCACCAAAAGGAAGAGGAACGGATTTGGAAGCATAGTAGACTATGTCCGGCTTGACTTTTGTTGCTTTTATAGGTCAAGACCGGATAATGTTTGTTTTTTGAACCAAGGAGTGCACTCTAGTGGTTTATGCATTTACTTTCCCCGGTCAGGGGAGTCAGTCCGTTGGCATGGGTAAAGCTTTATCGGAACAGTTTCCCGAAGCGCGGGCTGTATTTGAAGAGGTAGACGATGCATTGGGCGAAAAGCTTTCGTCTGTCATGTTCGAAGGACCGGAAGATGTGCTGACTTTGACAGCCAATGCACAACCCGCTCTGATGGCCGTTTCAATGGCAGTGATCAGGGTGCTGGAAAAAAACGGCCTTGATTTGAAATCGAAGGTATCATTTGTGGCGGGGCATTCTTTAGGTGAATATTCGGCACTTTGTGCTGCAGGAACATTCAGCCTTGCCGATACTGCACGTCTTTTGAGAATTCGAGGAAATGCTATGCAGGCAGCTGTCGCTGTAGGCGAGGGCGCAATGGCAGCAATCATCGGCCTTGAAGAAGAAGTCGTTTCGGAAATTTGTAGTTCGGTTCTGGGCGAGGGGATTTGCGAAATTGCCAATGACAATGGCGGTGGTCAATTGGTTATTTCTGGAGCTACAAAAGCCGTTAATGCAGCGGTAAAGCTTGCAACTGAAAAAGGAGCAAAAAGAGCAATTCTTCTTTCGGTTTCTGCGCCGTTCCATTCGAGCTTGATGCAACCGGCTGCAGATGCGATGCATGATGCACTTCTTGACGTCAATAAATTGGCGCCGGTGGTTCCTGTCATTCCCAATGTTTCTGTGGAACCGGAAACAGATCCTGAAAAAATAATCGAGTTATTGGTTCATCAGGTGACAGGCCGTGTCAGGTGGCGCGAAACCGTCGAATGGTTTGCTGCCCATCGTGTTGATACGCTTTTTGAAATTGGTTCCGGTAAAGTTCTTACCGGGCTTGCAAGAAGAATTGACCGGAATCTGAATGGCATGGCGGTCGGCACTGCGGAAGAAATAGAAAATGCGCTGAAAGCGCTAGGGGTATAATCAGGGAATTTGACAATGTTTGATTTTAAAGGGCGCAAAGCACTTGTAACCGGAGCAACCGGCGGCATTGGAGAAGCAATTGCACGTCAACTCCATGAACGTGGCGCTATTGTCGGACTTCATGGTACGCGTGAAGAAAAGCTTAAAAGTCTTGCTGAAGATCTGGGTGACAATTGTTTTGTTTTTCCCGCCAATCTGTCGGACCGTGAGGAGATCGCCAAATTGGCTGAAAAAGCCGAAAGCGAAATGGAAGGGATCGATATTCTGGTCAATAATGCCGGAATTACCCGTGACGGTCTTTTTGTGCGAATGAGTGACAAGGATTGGGATGATGTACTGGCAGTTAATCTGACGGCCGTATTTCTTCTAACCCGTGCATTAACGCATCCGATGATGCGCCGGCGCTATGGTCGTATTATTAATATTTCTTCTATTGTCGGTGTTATCGGCAATCCGGGGCAAACAAATTATTGTGCAACAAAAGCCGGTGTCATCGGATTCTCGAAATCCTTGGCTCAGGAAATTGCAAGCCGTAATGTAACTGTCAACTGTATTGCTCCAGGCTTCATTGAGTCGGCCATGACCGATAAGCTCAACGATAAACAGAAAGAGACAATTATGTCGGCTATTCCGATGAGAAGAATGGGGACAAGTAAAGATGTAGCTGCGGCGGCAATTTATCTTGCAAGTGACGAAGCTGCATTTGTTACCGGCCAGACATTACACGTAAACGGTGGTATGGCTATGATCTAATAGAGCTTTGCAATGAGACTCGCATGCATATTCGAAGAAAGCGGGCGAACATTGTCAAAGCGGAAACGCATTATTTTATGCCAAGTCTGTGATTTTTTTAATTTTGTTCGAGAAGAAACACAGGATTTTGGCATAAAATTAAAATAAAGACGCGAAATTCGTTAAAATATCTTTGCGTCTTGGCGCCGAGCATGGTAATTGGCGCCTTTAAGGCCGGTTCGTAAAACCGGTTAATCCCTTGAGAGGGATATCCACAGGATGCATTTGAAAACCTAAAAATCATAGGTGTAAATGCATCTATTGCTTGATTAGATGAGCCCGTGCCGCTAACCAAGGCAGGGAAACAACAAAAGTCGAGGATCCGACATGAGTGATACAGCAGAACGCGTCAAGAAAATCGTCATCGAACATCTTGGTGTTGATGCAAATAAAGTAACCGAAAACGCAAGTTTCATTGACGATCTTGGTGCCGATAGTCTTGACACCGTAGAATTGGTCATGGCTTTTGAAGAAGAATTCGGTGTAGAAATTCCGGACGATGCTGCCGAAACAATTTTGACGGTCGGCGATGCAGTCAAGTTTATTGACAAGGCTTCGGCCTGATTTCTTTGGGAGACAGAAACGCTATAAAGTTTTTGTCTCCATCGCTTTTTTACTCGTAGACAACGGGTAATCCGGTTTGTTTGTAGAAGATTGGGAATTGGAAGTATGAGACGTGTCGTCATTACCGGTATGGGATTGGTTTCTCCACTGGCCGGCGACGTCGAGCATAGCTGGAAGCGGCTTCTCGAAGGTAAGAGCGGCGTTCGCCGTGTTACCGAATTTGATGTCGATGATCTTCCGTGTCAAATTGCCGGTCGTATCCCGTTGGGTGACGGCTCGAATGGCACATTCAATGCCGATCTTCACATGGAACCCAAGGAACAACGTAAGGTTGATCCGTTTATCCTCTATGCAATGGGTGCGGCAGACGAGGCACTTGATGATGCTGGTTGGCATCCAACAAGTGATGAAGACCAGATTCGTACCGGCGTTATGATCGGTTCCGGTATTGGCGGTGTCGAAGGCATTGTCGAGGCCGGATATACTTTGCGTGATAAAGGGCCAAGGCGCATCTCGCCATTTTTTATTCCAGGCCGTCTTATCAATCTGGCATCGGGTTATGTTTCGATAAAGCATCAGTTGCGTGGTCCAAATCACGCGGTAGTAACTGCCTGTTCTACCGGCTCTCATGCTATTGGTGATGCCTCACGGTTGATTGCTCTTGACGATGCCGATGTTATGCTCGCCGGCGGAACAGAATCGCCCGTCAATCGTATTTCGCTCGCAGGGTTTGCAGCGTGTAAGGCACTTTCGACAGGCCGCAATAACGATCCCGAACATGCGTCACGTCCTTACGATATTGATCGTGACGGATTTGTAATGGGGGAAGGTTCTGCCATCGTCGTTCTGGAAGAACTCGAACACGCGAAAAAACGCGGGGCGAAAATCTATGCTGAAGTGATCGGCTATGGTTTATCCGGCGATGCTCATCATATTACCGCGCCATCCGAAAGCGGTGAAGGGGCTGAACGTTGTATGCGGGCAGCTATAAAACGTGCCGGCATTGCCCCTTCCGAAATTGACTATATCAATGCGCATGGTACGTCTACAATGGCCGACACAATCGAACTTGCCGCCGTTGAACGTGTCATGGGAGCGCATGCCTCCGAAGTTTCTATGTCCTCGACAAAGTCGTCAATAGGCCATCTTTTGGGTGCAGCCGGGGCTGCGGAAGCTATTTTCAGTGTTCTAGCCATTCGCGATAACATAGCACCTGCTACGATCAATCTCGATCATCCATCTGTCGAGACCAAAATCGATCTCGTGCCGCACAAACCGCGGGAACGCAAGATAGATACTATTCTATCAAATTCGTTCGGTTTCGGGGGAACCAATGCGTCATTGATCATGCGCCGGTTTTCAAAATAATAAATGTTGATGTAAATCTATACGATTTGGCACGCCTTGAAATTTCGCCGCAATCTTGAGATAAGTGAAAATGACAAGCCTTTTATAGCAAACAGGATGTGCGTTTATGTCTGACGAAGAAAAGAAGATGACATCCGATTCTAATGAAATTTCGTCATCCGGGTCAGCACAACAAACATCGCAATCTGAAGAGGCAAAAACACCATTGGCGAAAGATCATTCCTTGATCGTTGAGGATTCGCCACAAGAAGAGACCAATTCGGCCCAATCGCCGCTGGATCAATCGAAACCGGAAACGTCCCCCGCGCAATCGGAAACAGAAGCGACAGAAAGCTCGCAATCATCCGAGCAAAAATCCGGGAGCCAATCATCTTTTCCCGAGAAAGATCAATCTTCCCCAAGTGACGCCTCTGACGAAAAAAAGAACGGATCAGCTTTATCTACGCCAAGTGAAAACAATGGAGAGGGAATAAGTTGCGGTGACAATGGTTCTGGGCCGAATGACGAGAAAAAAGTAAAGGCCAAGCCAAGCCGTTCCAAAGTCGCGCGTAATCCGCTGGTTATCCTTGGTAATTTCTTTCTGATGCTGGTTATCGTCATTATTCTGGCGGTCACGATACCGGTTTATGTCGGGAAAAATATGTTTATCGCAGCTGGTCCGCTAACAGAAGACCATGTTGTTCTTATTAATCAAGGCGCGGGAATCAGGGAAATTGCTTCGATACTTGAAAAACAGGGGTTGATAAGGTCAGCCGACATTTTTGTTTACGGAGTAAATTATCAAGGTAAAGCGCGGCTCTTGAAAGCTGGTGAATATGCTATTCCTGCACATGCTTCGATGAAGAATATCATGGATATATTGGTCAACGGAAAATCGATCGAGCATTCATTCACCGTTCCTGAAGGGTTGACTGTTGCGCAGGTTTTTGACCGTCTCGCAGCGAATGATATTCTGGTAGGCGAGTTGCCAAAAAATTTCCCTCCCGAGGGCAGTTTGATGGCCGATACCGTCAATTTTACCCGTGGTACCACTCGTGAACAAATAATAAAACGACTACGGGACGGCCAACAAAAGCTTATCGCCGATATATGGGCAAAACGTGCACCCGATTTACCGCTCAAGAACATCAATGAATTTGTGACACTTGCCTCGATTGTCGAGAAAGAAACCGGCATTGCATCCGAACGACCGCAAGTCGCTGCGGTGTTTTTTAACAGACTTGCAAAAAATATGCGCTTGCAATCCGATCCGACAGTTATTTATGGGCTGTTTGGCGGAAAAGGAAAACCATCCGATAGGCCGATTTACCAGTCCGATCTTGATAAAGAAACGCCATATAATACGTACAAGATTAACGGTCTTCCCCCCACACCGATTGCCAATCCGGGGCGTGATGCTCTGGAAGCTGTCGCCAATCCACCAAAAACGGACGCACTTTATTTTGTCGCAGACGGTACGGGCGGGCATGTGTTTTCGAAGACGCTGGAAGAACACAATGCAAATGTACGCAAATGGCGTGCGTTGCAAAATAATAATTAGGTTTAGCGACGACAATCGGTCATAACCTTTTGGCAAGGTGACGTCCGATATGCTTTTGGATTCAATCCGGATTTTTAAAAGCAAAACTTTTCATTTTGTTTGAACTTTTCGTCCCCTTTCCTTTGCATTGTCATGTTTTAGAGGCAAAACGGCATTGAATGTCGATTGGGAATGGAAAATTATTATTTTCATTAGTTAAAAAAATCGCGACAGGGAAACAAGGGCTTACAAGCCGTTCTGCAGATTGCCTGTTGTTCTATCGTGATATAAAAGCGGAATAAGACAACAAGTCTGGTTAGAAAAATGATGGCCAATATGGCAACTGAAAGAAAAAAAATATTTGGCACTCTTTTCCGGAAAAAGTAAATTTATGCCGGATTTTTGCGGAAAGAAGTTGGAGAGTAACATGTTTGAAAGCCGGGTTTCGAACTTGGCACTTTGACGATACGACCTGTTGGTCTATAGACAAAAGCTTGAAAATAGGCATTTTTCTTTCTATCAGGCAGTTCCGGACATAAATTATTTTTGACGAGAATGATTTCAAACCGATGCTGACAACTTTGAATATTTGAGGAGTTTTTTAACATTGCAGAGTATGACGGGATTTGCCAGAACAACTAAATCGGCCGGAAATGCCAACATTGTTTGGGAAACGCGCTCGGTTAATGGAAGGAATCTCGACTTGAGATTTCACTCGACCATTGCGATCGATACAGTGGAATACGAGTTGAGAAAAAAAGCTGGCGAAGTTTTTTCGCGTGGAAATATAACCTGTTCTCTGAATGTGACATTTGAAACGGGTGATAACCATCCGGTTATCAATCAGGATTATCTTGATTGGGTACTGAAATTGTCTGCCGAGCTTGAAAAAACTCATGGGATCCAGAAGCCGACGATAGATGGTCTATTGGGGCTGAAGGGTATACTGGAATATGGAACACCGACGGATGAAACGTTGGAAAACGACGTTTTAAAGACAGCGATCATCGAAACTTACGAAAATGCTCTTAAAGAGCTCCTGTCTGCCCGTGAACACGAAGGAAATAGCCTTAAAAATATATTATCGGGTCAAATAGATAAAATTGAAAATCTCGTTAGCAAAGCAAGGAATGACCCTGGTCGCTCGCAAGAAGCTATCAAGGAGAGGTTGAAGACACTTGTTGAATCGCTCATTGTTACAAGTGACAAACTCGATCCACAACGATTGGAGACGGAAGCTGTTCTTATTGCCACCAAAGTCGACGTTCAGGAAGAGCTTGATCGACTCGACGGACATGTAAAGGCAGCGCGATATCTATTGGCACTGGACGAACCTGTTGGCCGGCGACTGGATTTTTTGGCGCAAGAATTCAATCGGGAAGCCAACACTCTGTGTTCGAAAGCCCATACGGCTTCCCTTTCTGCTGCAGGATTGTCCTTGAAAACTGTTATTGACCAGTTTCGCGAACAACTGCAAAATGTTGAATAGGGCGGACAGAAGCGGGATACGCGACTGTTTTGAGATAATTGATAAGGACATTATTTGATGGAAAATACAACTGAACGCGCGCTCAACCTTAAGAATACCGGCAGACGGCGTGGTGTGTTATTGGTTTTGTCTTCGCCTTCGGGAGCCGGAAAGTCCACTTTATCTCGTTTATTGCTGGAAGACGGGCATCTTGGATTATCTGTCAGCGTCACCACGCGCGAACGTAGACCGAGCGAAGTCAATGGCGTTCATTATCACTTCATAACCCGAAAAGAATTCGAACAAAAACGCGATAATGACGAGCTGATAGAGTGGGCGGAAGTTCACGGACATTATTATGGAACATTGCGGGAGACCGTTGAAACGGCCCTTGCAAGCGGGCGGGATATGCTCTTCGATATCGACTACCAAGGGGCGAGACAATTACAGGAAAAAATGCCGGAAGATGTTGTTTCGGTTTTTATTTTGCCACCATCCATGAAGGAGTTGAAATCGCGATTAAATCGTCGAGCCGAAGACTCACAAGAGGTAATTAATTTACGGCTTCATAATGCGCGTGGTGAAATCGAACACTTCAAATCCTATGATTATGTCATTATCAATCAGGATTTGGAACAATCATTTGCATTGATCAAAGCAATTCATCTTGCCGAGGCTATAAAACGCCGGCGCTGTCTCTATATCGATTCGTTCGTAAAGAGTTTGCTGGATGAAAAGATCGAATGAATTTTTGAAGAGATAATATATTTACTTAAAAATCTTAACCCCGACGACGGAATTTTCCTGAGGCGCTTATAACCTTCGCTTTCCCGATTTTTCGGGACGATATCAAGATATTTCATTCGGTCCCGATAATGGGAAAAACCGATTTTTCTCTCTAAAAAAGAGGAAGGCAAATCAAAGCTTTGTAACCATTTTTGGCTGCTCATTTGAAAATTTTTCGGCTTAATTTTCTGCTATGACGCTTCTCTGATTGTGAGAATATGAGTGTGATGTCTGGGGCTTTGCCAAATGACGACAATCGTTTGTTCGAGCAAAAGACCGGTTCAGTGTCTGCTCTTTTCGGCGAATAGTTATGATTTTTTTGACCGTCATATCCCTGACAATTCTATCCCGAACACTTGATGCTATAATGCGTTTTCCAGCCGACAAATTGCGAAACGACGCTCGGCTTACAGCAAAGTTACGAGGAATGGACATTTTTTCCGGAAATTACATTGGAGGAAGGCGCTTCGTGAATCCATGCATGTTTAAAGTGGGGTAAGCCTATCTAGCGAAGTGGCTTTTTTAGTCAATCTCTCGTCGTTAGTAGGCCGGATATTCCATGGTCGCAAAGATATCGACGACAACCATCCAAATAGCGGAACGAAAATATTTTTTCCTGTCACGCGTATTCACACTGTTCAAGTTTTCCTCCTTGTCTTGGCAGGCAAGAATTAGAAACAAACGAAAACTTTCAACGTAATTTTCTATTGAGTTCCGATGTGTCAGCTCTGAACGATTTTGCCTAAAATCGGGTGTTTTTGTTCATGATCTTGGAAATAGATTTATTTTCAAGTCCCTAGCGCTTTGGCAAGGGCGACGAATTCTTTTATTTCGAGTGTTTCAGCACGCCTTGTTCCGTCAATTCCGGTTTTTTCCAATAACAACTCTCCGCCAAGCGATTTCAGACTTTGGCGAAGCATTTTCCGCCTTTGTCCGAATGCCGCTCTCGTGACTTTTTCCAGATAGCGTGATGAGCAGGGCAGCAGATTTTGATGAGGTATAATGTGAACAACAGAGGATGTAACTTTTGGCGGCGGAGTGAAAGCCTGTCTTGGAACGTCGAATGCGATTCTTGCAAGAGCCCGCCATCCGGTAAGAACGCTGAGGCGTCCATAATGAGGCGTGTCAGGAAGGGCGACAATACGTTCAGCGACTTCTTTTTGAAACATCAATGTCATTGATTGATAAAACGGTGGCCACGGCTCGGTTAATAGCCAGCGCGTTAAAAGTTCTGTTCCGATATTATAAGGAAGATTGGCAACAATAGCGGGCTTTTCGTTTGTGTTGAAAAGGGCATTGAAATCCTGTTTTAAAGCATCTCCCTCTATGATGCGAAGTTTATCAGGATAAATCTCCGAGATTTCTTTAAGTGCACCGATACATCTTGTATCACGCTCTATAACCGTAACAATAGCCCCTTGAGCCAATAGAGCGCGTGTTAAACCACCCGGGCCCGGACCAATTTCCAAAACCGGTTTGCCAGAAAGATCACCGGCTTGCCGGGCAATTTTTGATGTCAAATTAAGATCGAAAAGGAAATTTTGGCCAAGCGATTTTTTAGCCTGTAAACCGAATTTCGCGATAATTTCCCGCAGCGGTGGAAGCGAGTCAATTGTCATGATGGCGGGCATTTCTTGCAAGTGTTTGAGCAAGTTTTAATGCAGCAATAAAACTGTCCGGCGAAGCTATCCCTTTACCAGCTATGTCAAAGGCTGTTCCATGATCCGGTGAAGTACGAATAAAAGGCAATCCCAAAGTAACATTCACTGTATCATCAAAACCGATTGTCTTAACCGGTATGAGTGCCTGATCATGATACATACATAGAGCAACATCATAATTTTTTCTTGCTCTGACGTTGAACATTGTATCCGAGGGGAAAGGGCCGGTAACATCGATACCATGGGAACGCAATTTTTCTATTGCCGGTTCAATTATAGTACTTTCTTCGTTTCCCATTGCCCCTCGTTCACCTGCATGAGGGTTAAGACCGGCTATAGCAAGTCTCGGCTTATTTATGCCAAATCGTTCACGCAGATCATGCGCGACTATGAGACCGGTACTCACCAGAAGTTCTTCCGAGAGAGAACCGGGAACTTTTTGGATTGCAATATGGACTGTTACGGGTATTGTTTTTAACTCTGGCCCCCAAAGCATCATGACCGGTTGATATGTCTTCCCGTTCATCTGTTGCGCTAGATGAGCCAAATATTCTGTATGACCGGGGAAATGAAAACCGGCATCATAAAGCACATTTTTTGCGATTGGACACGTAACAAGTGCAGACGCTTTATGGGCATTAACAAGGTGGGCACCCCGTTCAATTGCCTCAATAATTCCGGCAGCGTTTTTTGAAGACGGATGACCGGGTTTACCGGATTGGCGGTTATCGAGCTTGAGGACCGGAAAATGATCATGAAACAGCGACACGACATCTGTCAGGGCGTCGGGTTCAACGATTTTCAAAGGAACATTGACCTTTAACGCAGATATGGTCTCGTTTGTCATATCCGGATCAGCAAGGATGAAAAATGGCGGTATATCGCGAGATTGGCGCAACAACCATGCTTTCAGAGCGATTTCCAATCCAATGCCGGCGGGATCACCGCTACTAACCGCAAGTGGTGGCATCATCAGGGGTTCTCAATGCGGGCTTTGTCCCGCAGTTCCTTGAGGTATTTTGCGCTGAGATCTTCAGCTTTTTTGTCTCCGGATTTTTCATTGTCTTGAACAGTGAAGACCAGTTGGGCCACTTTATCATCCGAAACTTTTTTAATATTGCAGACAGCAAGAGCTTCAACACCTCTTGGTGTTTCTTGCGGTGGTGTCATACGACCGGCAGGCGTTGATTTGACCGCTTTTTCCCACTCTTCAGGTAATTGTGGTTCAAGAACACGACCAAGATTGCGGACTGTGACATCAATCATACCTGTCGCTTGCTGCTTAAGATTTGAGCATCCCGAAAATTTTGAACGGAACATTTCGGCATCTTGTTTGCGTTTTCCCAATATAGCACTACGCCGGTTATTGGGAACAACAAAGATCACCTGTTGCAACTCATATTCATTGGCAGTGGGTTTTACTCCGCCATTTTTCAGCATACGCTGGACTGCTTCCTGCTCGCTAACCATACCGCCTTCTGCACGAAAACGGGCACTGACAAGACGTCCCCATCCCATCTGGACACGAATATAATTTTTGAAATGTTCCGCAGTGACACCGGCTTTCCCTAACATGTCTGTCAATTGAGCGACGGTCATATGGTTTCGTTCGGCAAAACCGGCAAATGCTTTGTCGACTTCCTCATCACTGACATCCATATTGCGCTTTTTCATTTCGACGCGTTTGAGCATGTCTTCAATGAGCTCGTCTTTAGCCTGGGCTGCAAGATTGCCGGTTTTTCTCTGCAGTCTAAGAAATGCTGCTCGCCTTTGTATGTCGTAATTGGTTATAGCATTACCGTTGACGATAACAGCAACGGCAGTCAATCCGGAACTTTCTGTTTGGGAGGCTTTTGGAGCGCAAAAAGCGTCAGCCGACAAGAAAGTTGCGCCAAGCATCGACGCAATGATTAATGCCAAGGAGCGTATTTTCATCTTTTTCATTGTTTTCAGCTTCTACTTTTTGCCAATTATTTTCCAAACAGTCTACAAATTTGAATATCACAAAAACAGCATTTTACCAAAAAACTGCCCGTAAATCGCAATATTGTTACATGGCTTTGCCAATATCTGCCACAGTGCGGAAGGATAATAGAAAGCCGAATGTGTGCTTGGGTTCATTCTCCCACGGATTACGTGTTTGTTGGTATCCAATATTAAATCCGAAACATTCATCAAGATAATTCAATCCTGTGCCCAATCTCACAAATGTATCGGAAACGAGGTCATAACTTGAATTGGCATGAATCGACCAATGGTCAGTAAATTTATAATTGCCGTAAAGACTGACTTCTTGGCGATCCTGTGCATAACCATAATCCGGCTGGCTTTGGATATACGCATATTGCGATGAAAGTGATACCCGCTTCCAGGTTTGTGAAGCTTCAACCTCACCACGACGGATTGAACCGGTCTCATCATCAAAACGGCCACGCGAAGCAATAGCAAAACCATGTTCATTGCTTGCGCCGATCATAGCCACATAGTCGGAACGGGCAGTTTCAAGTCCGGAATCAGCACCGACACTGACAAAATCTTCAGCGTTATAAGAATTTTTGCCAAAAAGCTGGAAGGATTGGCCGGCCAAACCATAAAGTGACCAACCATTATTGAAATTACCCGAATATCTCAGACCGACATTCGAACGTGTTCCGCCTTCTGCACGGTCATAACCGGAAAACTTGTCACGTTCAAACAATGTCGTGGCATCAAAAACAAAGCTTTGAGCATCCTCATTGGGAAGGCGGCCGGTATGTTGTTCGTTATTTCTAATGAAAATCTGCGCGATAGGCTCGATGACATGGGTAGAATTACCGGCGGTAAAGAGCAGGGGATAACGCAAATCCAAACCGGCAGTTGCAATACCGCGGAACGCACCTGATTCGATATCCATCTTGCTATAGCTGCCATCCGACATGTAACCACCATAGCTGCCATGTGCATCAGTGCCTATACCATCGCCACGCAATGCCAGAATAGGCGTGAAGACCAAACCACCTTGACTGATCAGACTTCTTTTCCATTCGACATCTGTTGTCAATCGGAAGTCTGTTCCGGACATACCTGCCAGTCGTGCGGTGTTAAGAGGACGACCTTGCCAGTCAGCAAAAGCAAAATCTGCTTTATCGCGATAGATAGATTGTAAATTTGTATGGAAAGTAAATTCACCGCCATACACCGATTCGTCCGGTGTGAAAGAATAATCTATACGCGGAAGAACCCATGGCTGGCGAGTATAACGTTCGCTCGGATTATCTTTGAGCATCGAATCTTGCACTTCAAAATGATAAAAGCGCATATCGAAATAATTTCGGTCGGCAAGTCCGGTCAAATAGATTTGCGAACGGAACACATCGTTTTTGTAACCTTCAAGATCATAGGTGCGACTAAAATTCCTGTCAGACTGGGCAAGAATATCCCATCCATAGGTCCAGCTGGAATTGATCCGGAAATCACCTTTTGTTGCCACCATATAACGATTATCATTATTGCTATCGATCGTATCATGATCAAAATCACCCGGATTAATCTGATAGATATGAGCAAAACGAATATTATATGTACCTGTCTCCAGACGGTGGCGCCATTCGCCTTCGGTTAATAGCCCCTGATTTGTATATCCGGTTGCCGACAGCGTAAAATCATAATTCGGAGCCAAATTCCAGAAATAAGAATTGCGAACTCCTAAACCGAGATCATTTGTATAGACGAAATTAGGTGTCAAAAGACCGGTTTTACGCTTTACTGTTGGATCCGGCATCTCGAAAACAGGGAACCAGGCAACAGGCATGCCGAAAAACTCGAAATGGCTGTCTTCAAAACGCATGGTTTTTGTTGCACCATTCCATATGATCTTTTTTGCTTTAATCTGCCAGAGGACATCCTTATCGGGCTTATAATAACAGGGCTCGCAGGCCGTATAGGCACCGCGGTTGAATACCGTCATTTGGCCGCCACTACGTTCTGCGCTCACTGCGGCAAAACGGGTGTTGTCAGGCGTTTCAGCTCGCAGCGAATTGACAAAACCTTCCCCCAGATCTTCGGTCATATCAATTTGTTGCGAATAATATTTGCTGCCATCCGGTTGGACAATTTCCACATCGCCTTCAGCCAGGACACGATTTGTCTTCTGGTTGTAAACTACCTTGCGTGCAACGATTCGGTTTCCGTCATATTCAATCTGCACATTTCCCTGCGCAGTAACTGTATTGGCGTCACGATCGTAAACGAGCTCGTCCGCCGAAAGTAACATGCGTGCATCCGGATCAGTTTTATGAGTGGCTGTCATGGCACTAAAATCTTGTGCAGAGGCAACGTAAATTGCGCCCACTCCCAGAGAACACCCTAACGCGGTGCTGAGTGCCAGAGCCCTTAGGCTGTTCGAAATTTTCATTCCACTTGTCAATTGTCTCACCTAGCCATCCTCTTTATGCAACAAAAAGGATATACCAAAAAATAACGCAATAACAACCGGCACCCAAGCAGCAATTACCGGAGGCACATAATCCGCCTTACCGAATGCTTGCACAAGAACCGTAACCACATAAAGCACGAACCCGGCAATGATTCCACCCAAAATCATCGTACGTGATTGTCCGAATCTTACAAATTTCAATGTAACAGTTGCTGCGATCAATGTCATCGCTATAAGAAGCGCAGGAAGTGCAACTAATGATTGTAGTTGCATATCGAAAGAATTGGCCGAATATCCGAATGAACGGGCAACCTCTATTTTGCGGGGCAAATCATAAAACGGAATCGTTGCCGGATCCGCCAATTTTTCTTCGACAAATTCCGGCCGCAAATTGCTCGGAATCTTTAATTCTGTAAACAATTCAGGCTCATGACCAGCTCTGTAACGACCGCCATTTTCAAGAACCCAATAGCCCTGAACGAGGTGGGCACGAGATGTATTCAGCCAATCTTTGATCGTTTGATCATCATTATATTCGACGAAAGTCGCATCAATCAATGTCAGCCCGCCATCTGCAACAGATTTTGTACCGATGGTTGTAAGCCCGAAGTCGGTACGTTGCGTTAACCATGGCACACGTTCTTTATCCACAGGCGTTTCTACATTCTTGCCTTTCCACTGGGAAAGAATTTTTTCCGATTGTGCTGTTCCCCATGCTGCAACGGGGTTAACCACCACAACACCGAAAAGACCGAATAAAAAAGCGCCAAAACATAAAGGCGTAAGAAATTGCCATGCCGATACGCCTATAGAACGGGTTACAACAAGTTCCATTTTTCTATTAAGAGAGATCAGCGTTGCCATGGCGGAAAACAACGCTACAAACGGAAATAATTGTTGCATATTGAACGGAATGCGCAATGCCGATATTGCGAGCGCTCCGAAAGGCGAATAACCGGGTAAACCTGCAAGTCTTCCGGCATTGATCGTAAAATCGATCAAAAGAGAAAGAACAAAAATTCCCAGCAAAAAATAGACGGTTGTCTTTACATATCGGGAGAAGAAATACCGTCCTAATGTCCATCCAATCATGATGCGCCCCCACTTACATCAGATTGTTTATGGCGAAAAATTCTATCTTTCAAATGTTTTAGAGCATTCCATGTTTTGTAACCGAATTGATCAGGCAATGTCATTTTACGATTTGTCAGAAACAGAAACAGGATAAAGCAGCAAACACCGATCGGCAAAATGTAGAGAAGCGGTATATAAGCCAGATCATTATCGGAACGGTCGCCAAAAAAATAACCGATAGCATAGACAATAAGTGAAAGGGAAATCGCCGAAAATGATGCAGAGATGCGCGCCTGACGTTGTGAACGTGCGTCACCGGCAACGGCCAAGGCAATCAAAGCGAAAACAATCGGGTAAAGCCAGTCGGTGAAGCGGCGATGCAATTCGGCAGTGTATTGCAAAGGCCGTCTCTGATAATAGGAGTCATTGGCATCGGGATGAAAAAGATAAACCAGCGGACGATCTTTCGGAAATATCGTTGGCGTTCCGTCACTTGCTGTAAAATCGCTCAGGTTGAATGTATAGGAGCCGAATTTGATAATCGACATGGTTCCGGCTTTATTGTCACGCCTCTGCACTTCGCCATTATTGAGGACAAGAAAATCGCCGGTATTATTGCTGATAACCGAGCCATTGACGGCGTAATAATAGAGGTCGGTCGTCGGATCACGCTGGTCGGCTATAAAAAGCCTCCCGATAGTACCATCATCATGGCGTTCCCCGATTTCCATGTAGAGATTGTCTGTCAGCTCACGAAAATTTCCTTCTTGTATGAACACATTAATCAGGTCCGAATGTGTTGTCGCCATCATTTCCCGCATTGTGATACGCGCTTGCGGGCTTATGAAGTTTGTGATGACAAAGGAAAATATTGCAGCGAGAACGGCAAGTAGCACAATCGGTTTCCAGACGGTGCTGCGAGGTGCTCCTGACGCATTGATGACAACGAGCTCTGAATCCTGATTCATTGTCGATAATGTCTGGGCAATGGCGATAACGAGAGCAAACGGAATAACGAGCGGAATGACCGAGGGGATAAAAAGGGACGAGAATTGCAGAATAGTAAAAAGAGTCTGACCACTGGTGGTTAAAAAATTGATTCTGGACAGAACCTGAACAGTCCAGCTGATTCCTACAGCAGCCAGGAGGACTGCCATAAACAGAACGAAAACACGTCGTAGGATGTATAATTCAATAATGCGCATTGATGGATAATACATCCTCATCACTGATGTTCATAATAACCACGAGTCTATGGAACCGAGTTCCATGTTTGAACCGCTCTAATTCTTTTTTCCCCTTGATAGCATGACGAGTCTAACAAGAAACAAAAAAAAATAGTTAACCGTTTCTTAATGATTTCTTTTGCCACAAGTGACGGATAAGTTGCAAGATAGCAAGGGCTATCTTGCGGCGAACGGGATAAAAAAATACATTCAGTGCCAACAAGTCACACTTTGCCGTTAAAAGGTATAAAAGAAAACTTGATCATTATGGATTTTTTCAAATCCATATTTTGCAGTAACCAGATGGCAGGAGTTATGAATGCAAAAAAATATTGTAATTGAAAGCAGTACAATTTCTGCACCGAAAAAAAATGTTGTTGTCGTTCTTGTTAACAAAGACGGTAAAAGCGCTTTTGAAGTAGAAAAAATGGTTGGAAAAGCACTTGTCGACAGAATTATGAAAGTGCGTCACTTCAAAGGTGAGAAGTTGGAGCTGGTCGACGAAGTATGCGATGGAAAAAAGGGTTTTGATCGGTTGGTGCTGCTCGGGGTAGGAAACGTTGCGCAGCTTCAAGGAGATGACTGGGTGAAGCTCGGGGGCGCGACATTTGCCGCTCTGAAAGATAGCGAAGAAGCAGATATATATCTGACTGTAGCTGGAGAAAAATTGAAAGAACAAAGCATTCTCGATTTTATTCTCGGAATACGGCTCCGTGGCTATGCGTTTGACGACTATAAAACTGTTTCGAAAAATAAAGAAAAGAAGGCAAAATCCTGTAAGATAACGCTTCAACTGGAAGATGAAAAAGCTGGGAAAATACTTCTGGAGCGGGCAAATTCACTTGCAGATGCGGTACTTTTTGCGCGTGATTTGATCAACCAGCCTGCCAATATTCTGGGAACCAAGGAATTTGTAAAAGAAGTTGAAAAACTTGAAAAGCTTGGCATCAATGTCGAAATTCTCGACGAAAAAGATATGAAAAAACTGGGTATGGGGGCTCTTCTTGGCGTCTCACGTGGTTCGAAACGCCCACCTTATCTGGCGGTTATGCAGTGGCAGGGCGGAAAAACAAAAGATCGCCCATTGGCTTTCGTCGGCAAAGGGGTCGTTTTCGATTCAGGCGGAATTTCTCTGAAATCCAGTGGCGGGATGGAAGGAATGAAAGGCGATATGGGGGGAGCCGCCGCCGTTACCGGTCTCCTGAAGGCTGCAGCTTCTCGAAAAGCCAAAGCCAATATTGTCGGTGTTATCGGGCTTGTAGAAAATATGCCTGATGCCAATGCCCAACGTCCGGGAGATATTGTTACATCAATGTCAGGCCAGACAATCGAGGTCATTAATACTGATGCAGAAGGCCGTTTGGTTCTATCGGATGCGTTGTGGTACACCAAAGAACGTTTCAATCCGAAGATTATGGTCGACCTTGCAACGCTGACCGGTGCAATTATGGTGGCACTTGGTAGTGATCATGCCGGACTATTCAGCAATCAGGACGATTTGGCTCATAACCTCATCAAGGCAGGGCTTGAAACTGGCGAAAAACTCTGGCGGATGCCGTTGAACGAAACTTATGACAAATTGGTCGATTCGAAAGTGGCCGACATGAGAAATAGCTGTGGGCGTCACGCCGGTTCCATCACTGCCGCGCAATTTTTGAAGCGTTTTGTCGGGGATACAGCCTGGGCGCATCTTGATATCGCCGGTACAGCAATAGAGTCCCCGTTAAACGAATATAATCAGTCTTGGGCCTCGGGCTTCGGTGTTCGTTTGCTTGATCGTCTTATTCAGGATAGCTACGAGGGTTGAAGTGGCAGAAATACTGTTCTACCACCTGACACAATCTACGCTCGAAGACGCCCTACCGGGGCTTCTCGAGCGTTCGCTGGCTCGCGACTGGAAAGTGACTATCCAGTTTATGAGTGACGAACGGCGCGATGCAATGGATTCCTATCTTTGGGTCTATTCGGATGATTCCTTTATAGGTCACGGCACTGAAAGGGATAAATACCCGAATCTTCAACCGATTTATTTGACCGTGGGGGAAGAAAATCCGAATGGTTCGCAAGTTCGTTTCATGCTTGAAGGATCAAATTGTTCGGATCCCGACAGTTACGAACGACTAGTTGTCATGTTTGACGGTCATGACGAGGATCTGTTGGCTCAAACGCGCGAACAATGGAAAACTTATAAGGCTAAAAATCATAAATTGACTTACTGGCAGCAAACCGAAGACCGCCGATGGGAGAAAAAAGCCTGATGCGTATAACTCCCGTTATTCTTATTTTTATCGGTCTTGCCGGCCTTATCTATCCGGAAAAATTTATAGAGGATGGATCGGGCGGAGGACGATGGGTTTTTGTCATCATTATCGCATTGGGCGTCTGGACGATTTTGCGATCTGCCAGACGAAATAGCAGCCGATGAATTTTACGCGATTGGCACTTCTCATCTGGGCTGTTTTTTTAGGCTTTGTCGTAACGTCATGGATTGGCTCGACACATCTTCTGTCCAGCACTTTTCATATTGAACATATCGATTTTGCGGCAAATGTTATATTCATTATAACAACGATTTTATCAGCCTTGGCGCTCAATTTGATCATACCGAAATCTATGTCAAAAAAAATAGCAGTGGTAACATTTCTGCTGCCACTGCTATTTTTGTTCTTCTTGATAGTTTGATATTTTCAATTGATCAGTGTGAAATCTCTTTGTCTGTAAATCCGACAAAACAGGTCAACGAGATAAACGAACACAACAATAGATAATAACCGATATAAGCGGTGCCGAAATTCTGGACGAGTGTTTCGGCAATATAAGGCGCGAATGATGCACCGAAAATTCCCGCAAGGTTGAATGTCATTGATGCACCGGTATATCTGATTGTTGTTGGAAAAGGGGAGGCGAGTGCTGCGCCGATCGGACCATAGGTCAGCCCCATCAGGCCGAGGCCGACGGCTGAAAGTATGAAGCAACCGAACACACCTCCATCCAGAAGATAGGGCATAGAAAAAGAAAAAAGCCCGATAAAAATTGTAACCCAGATCATCAGAGTGCGGCGTCCGATACGGTCGGATATTTTTCCTGAAAACGGAATGAGAAGACCGAAGAATACGGCACCAACCATCTGGATTTCAAGCGCTTGGCCGAAAGTGAGGCTAAGGTGGTGGGTTGAATAGGATAACAAATATGCGCTGCACAGGTAGAACAAGACAAAGGTTGTCATACCGGCAAAACTGCCGAGGAAAAGCGCCCGCGGATATTTAATAAAGACGTCGATCAATGGTACTTTGACGCGTTCGGCACGTGCAATAGCTTTTTTGAATTCGGGCGTTTCGCTGATCGAAAGGCGTACCCAAAGGCCGATAATAATCAGGATAATCGAAGCGATAAAAGGTAGCCGCCATCCCCATTCAAAACGTTGGCTTTCGCTTAAAAAATTCCACATGAACCAGAATGTACCGGCTGAAAGTATAAGTCCGATGGGGGCCCCTAATTGCGGGAACATCGCATACCAACCGCGTTTTTCCTTCGGTGCGTTTTCTGTTGCCAACAAAACAGCGCCGCCCCATTCACCTCCCAGACCAAGTCCCTGACCGAAACGGCAGAGAGTCAGCAATAACGGGGCATACCAGCCGATGGATGCATATGTCGGTAGAAAACCGATAAGAACAGTCGAGATACCCATTGTGAGCAATGCAGCCACGAGTGTCACTTTGCGACCTAATTTGTCACCATAATGACCGAAGACGATTGATCCTAAAGGACGGGCAAAGAACGCCGCCGAAAAAATGGCGAAAGAGCTTAGAAGTGCAACAGTCGGATCACCTTTCGGAAAAAATAACACAGGAAATAGAAGTGCTGCTGCCGTTGCAAAGACATAAAAATCGAAAAACTCGATAGTCGTACCGATCATACTGGCAAGCAAAATCTGCGCAACCGAATTATGCGGCTGGGCATTTTCTTCGATGGTAGCTGTTGACATGATTAGAAAGTCTCCACCCAATAAACGTAATGAAATTATAAAAACAGTTTGCAATAGTTATAAAAATTTCGCTGTTGTGTCGAGTCTCGTTTATGCAAAAATGTTGTAAACGATAAAACAATTAATATGTTCGGTTTTTGTGCGCCTGAGCCTTGGCAGGATGTGCCTGTTCCGGTTTTTTATTTTGCTTGCTTCAAGCAGGGTAGCTTTTCGGGTGTCTCTCCAGTTTTGGGGGATAACAGCTTTTGGCAGCTTCGGCCGCGCCAAGAAATTTATGGCGAAAATTATATGATGACGCACCCGATCTATATATTTAACCTTTGAATAAGCGGGTAGAGGCCGCTTTTGAAATGCGATGATGGCGGCTTGATAAGTAAAAAAAGAACTTATCGCCTATCGTCAGGCAATAGTGATTTATTACGATCGAGCTTACGGCTTGATATAAATTCAAATGAAGTCAGCCTGCGGAATGTCTTGAAAACGCTCGAATAAACTCTTCAATCTGTTATCTGCCGACGGAAATGTCCGATTTTTCATGATTGACTGAACGTTAAAAAGAACCTGAAAGACAACAGGTTTTTCAGGATTAATCCGGTGGTCGAGCAATTGACGATATGTCACTCGCCGCGGATAATATTAGATGGTCTGTTACCCGATAGCGTCCTCGTAATCGGCACTCATTTTGAGCCAGCGATTTTCGGCATCTTCAAGCCTGCTTACTGCATCGGCACGTTCTTTTGCAAGCTCTGCGCCTTTTTCGGGCGACTTTGTATAGAGATCCGGTGCTGCAAGTTCTGCGTCCAGACGTGCAATCAGTTTTTGCAGCCTCTCCATCAGCGCTTCTGTATCGGTTATCTGTTTCTTGAGCGGCGCCAGTCCGGCACGTTTTTCAGCATTTGCTTTACGCTGTTCGTTCTTCGATTTAGGAGCCTCGTCAGCTTTCTCCTGTTTTTCAACGTGCCTGGGTCTTTGCAGCCCCAATATATCATTACGATAATCGTCCATATCACCTTCATAGGGATGGACTGTGCCATTACGCACCAGCCAAAGCCGGTCAGCTGTCGCTTCGATCAGATGGCGATCATGTGCAATGAGAATGACGGCACCTTCGAAATCATTGAGAGCCATGACGAGAGCTTCACGACTGTCAATATCCAGATGGTTGGTCGGTTCATCAAGGATGAGAAGATTTGGCCCTTCAAAAGTAGCAAGCCCCATGAGCAAGCGGGCTTTTTCGCCACCCGAAAGCTCCTTGGCTTTTGTCATCATCTTTTCGGTCGACAGCCCCATACGCGCAACCGCAGCGCGGATTTTTGCCTCCGGTTGATTCGGCATGAGGCGGCGCACATGTTCGATAGGATTTTCTTCCGGCCTCAAATCATCCATTTGATGCTGCGCAAAAAACGCCACTTTCAGATTGGGCGAAACTGTCATTGTCCCAGCCTCGGCTTTAAGGCGACCTGCAAGCAATTTAGCCAGAGTGGATTTTCCGTTACCGTTCGAACCCAGAAGGGCAATTCTGTCATCATTGTCTATTCTGAGATCGAGACCTTTCAATACCGGTTTTCCCGGTTCATAACCGACATCGACTTTTGACAGCGCGATAATTGGCGAGGCAGCAATCTTTTCTGCCGAAGGGAATGAAAAAGGTTGCACATGTTCATCCTGCCAAACGCTGATAGGTTTCAGTTTTTCCAATGCTTTCAACCGCGATTGCGCTTGTCTTGCCTTGGTTGCTTTGGCACGGAAACGCCGGACAAAATCTTCCATATGTTTGCGATGGGCTTCCTGTTTGGCTGCCTGCTTCAATTGGAGTTCTTTTGTTTGCGCATGTTGGCGTTCGAATTGGTCATAATTTCCGCGCCAGAGTGTCAGTTTTTTGTTTTCAAGATGGAGAATCGAGGTTGTTGCACTGTTAAGAAGTTCCCTGTCATGACTGATGATAATGACCGAGTAAGGGTAACGACGCACATATTCAATAAGCCATAGCGTACCCTCGAGATCGAGATAGTTTGTCGGCTCGTCAAGCAAGAGAAGGTCGGGTTCTGAAAACAGAACGGCTGCTAGAGCAACGCGCATGCGCCACCCGCCGGAAAAGGATGAAGCAGGGCGCTGTTGTGCTTCTGCGTCAAATCCCAATCCTGACAGAATGCTTGCGGCACGCGCTTCGGCAGAATGTGCACCGATATCGCTAAGGCGGGTATGGATTGCAGCAATTCTCATTGGATCGGTTGCAGTTTCGGCTTCCCGCAATAACCGGCTGCGTTCTTTGTCTGCTGAAAGAACAATAGAAATAAGAGACTCTTCGGTACCGGGAGCTTCCTGGGCAACTTGTCCGATGCGGGTATCTTTAGGGATGGTCACTTCGCCGGTTTCAGGGGCAAGTTCCCCCATTATGACGCGAAAAAGCGTTGACTTGCCAGCCCCGTTATGGCCGACAAATCCGGTTTTCGACCCCGTAGGAAGCGTTGCACTGGAGTGGTCAATCAGAAGACGTCCAGCAATACGGACTGTAATATCGTTCAAAATCAACATAATCACAGGCTTTTGCATAGGTTTAGTTATGAACGCAAGAAAAATCGTTTGGATCCCGATTTAATAATTGCGTTCATTGAAAGCCGGATTATTTATGCGTGAAAAATGGACGGGAGATGTCAAAATGTTCCTTTAAGGGAAAACGGTTTGACTTGGCAAAAACCCCTTATACGTCTATAGAGACGCAACTGGAATTTATTTTAAAGGTGGCAAAATGGCTATAGAACGTACTTTTTCTATGATTAAACCGGATGCAACACGTCGTAATCTGACGGGCGCCATTACAAAAATGCTTGAAGAAGCGGGTCTGCGCGTCGTCGCATCCAAGCGTGTCTGGATGAGTTTGCGTGAAGCAGAAGGCTTCTATGCTGTTCATAAAGACCGCCCGTTTTTTGGCGAATTGACTGAATTTATGTCATCAGGTCCGACTGTTGTTCAGGTACTTGAAGGTGAAAATGCCATTGCCAAAAACCGTGAGATCATGGGAGCCACAAATCCGAAAGATGCGGCAGAGGGGACAATTCGCAAGACTTTTGCCTTGTCTATCGGCGAGAATTCTGTTCACGGTTCGGATTCACCAACAACCGCCAAGGAAGAAATTGCATACTGGTTCTCCGGTACTGAAATTGTCGGCTAATTGTTAGAACAACACTTATAAAAACAGAAGAAGCCCGGCATGCGTGCCGGGCTTTCTGATTTTAGCGATAGGTCTTCGGATTATGTGAGAAGCGCCGATATGTAAGCGGGTCGAACCGGTTGGTTAGAACCAAAGTTTCAGATTTCCGGCACGAGGCGGGCTACATAATTTCCATTCTCGTCTTTCAAAATAAGACGACCGAGATCGTCGAACATAAATGTTTTTGCTTTGGCAAGCATTTCAATGAAGCGGTTTTCCTGCTGCGAGATTGCCTCTGCACAGGCCATAAAAGTCATGGCAGGCGGGTCGAAAGCTATAATTCCACGATCATTATCGATTGAAACCGAGCTGGTATAACGGTTACAACCACCGCTACCGCTCACACGATATTTGGGTAAACTGTCAGTTGTTTTATCTTCTGCTTTGTTTTCCACAGAAACAGTCAGATTCGAGTTATCAATAATACCCGCGCTGAACATATCCTCCACTTTCCACTCTCTGCCGGAAATTGTTGTTGAAACCGGTTTTGGAGTGGTTGTGGATTGATTGACCATGCCGAGTACCAGTTCATAACGGGCATCTTTATCTTCCGGATTGACCGGCTTTCGTTCGTCGCTTACAAACCATAAAATATCCCCGACAGCGATGCGGGCCTGAAGCGCATATTTATGCTGTGGAACGATATTGGCCTCGTTCAGTGGCAAATCGAATTCGATAGGAACCGAACCGTCGGGTTGTTGCGAAATTTCTGCCACAACAGGGAAAGGTCCTTCCTCATTGGTAACATCGACAAGCTGAACAACAAGATAAGCATGTTGGGGCAGGGCAATGCGCTGCAAATAAGTAACATCGCCATGAATAGAAGATAGAGAAGAGCTATAGGCTGGAACGATTGTATTCATAATGAAAGAGGGGATTGTAAGGAGTGAAACTCCGACCAATGCAGTTGCACCAAATGTAAGAGCCGCAAAGATATTCCGTTTCATAAAGTGATATAACCTTTGTTGATGAACGATCCATTGACTGCCAACGATGCTTTTATGGAGAGCTATTGATGAGCTTCGTTCAGTGACCGATAGAATGTAACCCTTTTTTTCGGGAAAAAATAAGGCACAGCGGTGATTCTTCCACCACAATTATTTTTAACAGGCGATAGTTTCCAAAATTCCGTATGACGTGACGACCAAGAATTTGCGTCCGTTATTGTTTGGATGGATTTTTATCTTCTATTTTTCAGGTCGGATTTTTCGCCATTTCTCCTGTGTATGAAGATCTGTGTCTTTTGCTTCAACCCAGTTTTGCGGCGTACCATCAACAAGATGTTCTTTTTTCCAGAACGGAGCTTCTGTTTTCAGAAAATCCATAATGAAATTTGCTGCATCAAAAGCCTCTCTGCGGTGAGGGGAGGCGGTGACGACCAGAACAATCTGCTCGCCTACCTTGATCGTTCCGAAACGGTGAATGACAGTAACTCCGTTTAATGACCATCGTGAAGCGGCGTCATCAACAATCTGTTTGATGCGTTTCTCGGCCATTCCGGGATAATGCTCGATTTCAAGGGCAGAAAGACGCCCGCCTTCGCTTCGGCACAAACCACAAAAAGCTACAATGCCACCAATGGAAGGCGAAAGGGTGCGGATTTTTTCAACCTCGCTTCCCATATCGAAATCTTCCGCCTGCACAATAATTTTGAATGCCATGGCTCAACCACCTGTCATCGGCGGGAAAAGCGCGATTTCATGCGGCTTTCCAATCAGACTATCATGATCGACATGTTCTTCATCAATAGCCACACGGATAAGTTCGGGCGTCTCCAGCGCATAAGCATAATTTTCCCCGAGGGTTTTGAGATAGGACAGAAGATCATCGACTGTTTTGACGTTTTCCGGCAATTCAAGAGTTTCTTCTCCGCGACCGATACGTTCGCGAACCCAGGCAAAATATTGTAATTTCATGCGTATCCTTCAATCAATTACGTGTTTAAGACCAGCACGGAAATAATCCCAACCGGTCCATAGAGTAAGAATAGCGGCGACCCACAACATGACAAGTCCGAATTCGGTTGCATAAGGAATAACTTTGTCACCAGCAGGGCCGGCAAGCAGAAAAACAATGGAAAACATTTGCACTGTCGTTTTCCATTTTGCGAGCCTTGAAACCGGCACACTTACTTTGAGAGAAGCCAGATATTCACGCAATCCTGAAACCAGAATTTCCCGACAGAGAATGATGATTGCAGCCCAGAGAGCCCATCCTGCAATTGTACCATCGGCGGCAAGCAATAAAAGACACGCCGAGACAAGAAGTTTATCGGCAATCGGGTCAAGCATACGACCGATATTTGAGGTCTGTTTCCAGACGCGGGCAAGATAACCGTCGAAAAAATCTGTAATAGAGGCAACCACAAATATGACAACCGCCCACCAGCGCGCCGTATCGGTCGATTGCAGACGGCCTTCTACGAAAAAGCACAAAACGACAAGCGGTACAGCAACAATGCGTGCATATGTAAGGATGTTTGGCAACGATAAAGTATGATTTTTCATTCTGCCGTAATCAATCCTTTTAATGTCTTATGACTGCTTTAGGGCGAAACATAGCAAGCGGCCAATTGATTGCATTTTATAAAAATTAATCGAATATACCTCTTTAACAAAAAGGCCATCGATTGAATCGAGATACATATATAAATTAGCGATAGAATTGACAGAAACAAGCATTATCTTTCATTAAAATGATCGTGAATTTGTTGAGCTGTTGCTGCTGATATTCCTTCGACTTTCATCAAATCTTCCACGGCTGCACCGGCAACGGCTTTTGCCGTTCCGAAATGGCCAAGCAAAGCGCGTTTCCTGGCCGGTCCGATGCCTTCCACTTCGTCGAGCGGATTTTTCATCATTTCTTTTTTACGTTTTATACGATGGGTACCGATGGCAAATCTATGAGCCTCATCACGTAGCCGCTCGAGAAAATAAAGTACCGGGTCACGCGGTGGTAACATGAAAGGTGGACGACCGGAAACAAAAAACCGTTCCCGTCCTGCCTCGCGATCGACACCTTTTGCAACGCCGATAGCAGTGACAACATCGTCAATGCCGAGTTCTCGGAGCATCTCGTGCACAACTGTCATCTGGCCCTCGCCACCATCAATCAGAATAATATCAGGCCAAGCCGGAAAACTGTCGTCATTGCCGGAATTATCATCGGCTTCAGGCGTCGGTATACCATGCTCTTTGATGAGCCTTTTGAACCGCCGGTCGATAACCTCCTTCATCATACCGAAGTCATCACCCGGTGTAATATCGGTCGAGCGGATATTGAATTTTCTGTATTGGTTCTTGATAAAACCGTCGCGTCCGGCAACGATCATGCCGCCCACCGCATTGGTTCCCATGATATGCGAGTTATCATAGACTTCGATACGGCGGGGTACTTTTTCAAGGCCGAAGGTTTCGGCAACTCCTTGCAACAGTTTGTCCTGTGTCGACGTTTCAGCGAGCCTACGTCCCAAGGCTTCGCGTGCATTGGTCAGCGCATGTTCAACCAGTGACTTTCTTTCACCTCTTTGCGGCACAGAAATTGTGACTTTGCGCTCGGCTTTTTCGGTAAGAGCTGTAGCGAGCAATTCTTCCTCGTCGACATGGTCGGAAAGCAGAATAAGTTTCGGTACCGGTTTGTCATCATAAAACTGTGCAAGAAAAGCGCCGAGCACTTCGGGGGCAGAAATCGAAGGGTCAGCTTTGGGAAAATAGGAACGATTTCCCCAATTCTGTCCGGTTCTGAAAAAGAACACCTGAATGCAGGTCATTCCGCCCTGTTGGGCGATTGCGAAAACGTCCGCTTCATCAACTGTTTGGGGGTTGATTTCCTGATGCCCCTGAATATGGGACAAGGCCGACAAACGGTCGCGATAGACGGCAGCCCTTTCAAAGTCGAGTTTGTCGGCCGCTTCCCGCATGATTTTTGCCATATTGTCTTGAATAGCCTGACTTTTTCCTGAAAGAAATGCTTCCGCCTCGTCGACAAGTTTCATGTAGTCGGCATCGCTGATTTCATGTGTACAAGGTGCTGAACATCTTTTGATCTGATAAAGCAGGCATGGTCTCGTACGTGATTCCATGACAGAATCTGTGCATGTCCTGAGCAAGAACGCTCTTTGCATAGCGTTGATTGTTCGCGTTACAGCACCGGCAGACGCAAAGGGGCCGAAATAATCACCTTTACGAGACCTTGCACCCCGATGTTTATAGATAGCAGGAGCGCGTGTATCGCGCGTAATGATAATATAGGGAAAGCTTTTATCATCGCGCAGAAGAACATTAAAACGCGGGCGCAACCGCTTGATAAGATTGGCTTCCAGAAGAAGAGCTTCGGTTTCTGTGCTGGTGACCACGAATTCCATATAATGGGTGGCCCGTATCATGCGCGCAATACGGTTGTTATGTCCGTGTCCACGCGCATAGTTCGACACGCGTTTTTTTAAATTACGCGCTTTGCCAACATAAAGAACGTTACCATCCTTGTCGAACATCCGGTAAACGCCCGGTTTATTCGGCAAATTTTTTACAAATTCCTGAATGAGTGGTGCACCGGTGAGCTTCAGATCATCATTTTTGAAACCACCCTTATCCCAGATAATATCGGGTGTCAGCGAAGCCGAATGACGATCGTCATCCGATTTCGCTTCCTGATTTTTAGCGGCCTCAGTGTTTTGTTCGTTCAAGGATTTCATAATTATTCAATTCGTCCTGCAATATCCGGCGTTTGCCACATAAGATGCTGGCCACCATCTAAAGCAATCATTTGTCCGGTTATTGACGTTTGCCACCAAAAATAACGTATAGTTGCGCCAAATTCGGACAATTCCGGTCCATGTTCAAGCAAAACAGAACGCGCCTGCCTTAAAAAATCCTCTTCCTCCTGCCTTGGACTTTTAAGTGCTGGTCCCGGGCCAATAGCATTGACACGGATACGCGGTGCAAGTGCCTGAGCCAGAGTTTTGGTCAATGTCCAGAGTGATGATTTGGATAAGGTATATGACAAAAAATTGGGATTAAGCTTTAAAACGCGCTGGTCAATAATATTGACAATTAATCCTTTCAAATTGTCCGGCAACAGAAAAAACATGCGGTCAGCCAAGAGAGCAGGGGTTTTCAGATGGATTGAAAAATGTTTATCCCAGACATCCATATCAAGTGCGCCAATGTGGTCATCAAGAAATAGAGAGGCATTGTTGACAAGGATTTCAACAGGCCGTCCCATTTTTTCTGTCACTGTTTCCAAAAGGCCTCTGCCATGCGTTTCCAGAAGATCGGATTGGAAAGACAATGCTTTGGCTCCGGAAGCTTCCAGTTTGCGCACAAGCGCGTCGGCTTCATTCTTCCCTTCATTATAATGAATTGCGAGATCGAAACCATGTTTAGCCAAATCAAGCGCCATTGCGGCGCCTAAACGTTTGGCACCGCCTGTAATCAGAACGACAGGACGCTTCTTTTCCATTTGATCTAACAGTTTCCGTTGACAATCTTTTGTAAAGCCCGAACTCTCGCCAAGTTTGAACCGTTACAGTCCAAAATGGCGATATTTTCTGCTGAAATCAAGGCTTGTAAAATCACAAAGCAAACCAATCAGTTGCACAGAGAAAAGAATTTTCAAATTTATGTAGCCGTAAGACGCTTATAGCGCATTGCTAAAAATGGAACGCCGCTTTAACCGGCAGATGATTGTAAAACTTACTAGACTTGGAAAATGAACTCCAGAAAACCAGTGCGGAAGGATCGAAAAAAAGCTCACCTGTTTTCTGAAGACTATGGTTGTTTGTAACCAAGCGCCTGAAGGTCAGAAGCGGCCATCTTCTTTTATACTTTCCCACACTTCATTCCATTTTTTTGGCTTTCAAGGAGGCTATAAAAGTGATGTTGTGTGCTGTGAAAGAGTTTGTTGAAGTTTTACCGAGCCTGTAGCCAACGATCTTTTTGGGATGGACTGGAAACCAATTCCAACCGGAAATTATTGCATGAGCACCGATAGCAAGAACGCTCAATCGGGAGAGCTAAGCCCCACGAATTTTCTAAAAAACATTATCTTGAAGCCAGCCCGTTAAACCGCTTTATAGAAGCCCGTTTATCTTGAGATAGAGCAGCAAAAAAGAGAGTTTGCAGCAGACTTTTTTTAGAAAAAGAGTGGAAGATCAGCAGCGGGCTTCCTATTATTTGACTGCCCGACAGTTACCGTCCTGAATTCGCCATTTGTCGAAACCTTCAACACAGAATTCGACATTATAGCCACTCACACCGGTGAAGCCTTGGCCGTATTCCACCATATAATAAAGAGGATAACTTGACCCGTCATTCATTACGGCTGTAGCGCGACAAAATTGACGGGGGATATTAAGCTTTGTTGCCGGATTTTCACCCCGTGCCATCGTTATATCTTTAACTTGTTCGATACGAACGTCCGGTAACCCCGGAACATTACGAACTTCATGACGGAACTTGTAACCGACTTCCCATAAAGTACGTTTATAACCACACACACCGGCATCGTTCACTGCAGAAGCTTGCGTTTGAGGAGCTGATGATGCCGCCAAATCGGCTGCTGTTGCAGAATTCACGCAGGCATAGAAGCCAAGCCCGAAAACCGAGAAAGACAAAACTTTGCGAAAACTTGCGTTAAAGAACGATGACTTTTGCATGATTATTCCACATTGACCATTTCTGGGCTCAATATGTTTCATTGTCTCAAATCCGTCAAGGTCAAACAGCTTCACCATTTATCCATTCGTTAATTAATTGTGCATGTTTGTCTACGCCAAGGCGCTCAAGCAAAAATGCTTTGAGCTTGTTCATTTCCTGGGGCAACACATAAGGTGGATTGACAATAATCATACCACACCCGTCGAGTCCCGGCATTTCCGAGCGTTGTTTAATTCTAAGCTCCAGTCGCAAGATTTTCGGTATCGAAGTGCTTTTCAACTCGTTCATGAACCAATTGAGTTCATTATAATGTTTGACAGGATACCAGAGAGCGTAGATTCCGCCGGAAAAGCGCTTATATGCTTTTTCGAGACCTTCAATAAGCCGTTCGAATTCGTCTGTTTTTTCAAATGGCGGATCAACCACGATTAGTCCGCGCTTTTCTTTTGGTGGTACGTGGGCACCAAGCGCAAGATATCCATCAAGATGGATGATACGGGCCTGATAATCGCCGGCAAAATTATTCGCCAATTTCCTATAATCAGCTTCATGGAGCTCTATTGCCGTTAACCGGTCCTGTTTTCTTAAGAGCTTCCGCTCGAGGTAAGGTGAACCCGGATAGCGGGTCAATTCGCTTTTTTCGCCATTAAGTCCAATGACCACATCAAGCCACGGCTTGATCAGCAATTCGATGTCGGGTTGAACCGGCCGATCAAGGATGCGTCCGATACCATCAATCCATTCACCGGTTTTTTGGGCCTCATCCGAAGAAAGATCATAAACGCCGATCCCTGCATGTGTATCGATCACGCGGAAAGCATGGTCTTTCTTTTTTAAGTATTCGATGATGCGGGCGATAATGATGTGTTTGAACACATCGGCAAAATTGCCCGCATGATAAATATGACGATAATTCATTATTTTGTTCTAACCGTTTCTGATATCAGCCGAGGCCGATTTTATGCGGCAAAACAACAGCACGGGTTCCGACTGGCACACGACTATAAAGATCGATAATATCCTGATTGAGAAAACGGATACATCCCGAAGATACCCGCTTGCCGATTGACCAGGGTTCGACTGTTCCATGCAAACGGAAAAGTGTGTCTGTTCCGCCTCTATAGAGATAAAGGGCGCGAGCACCCAGCGGATTGCCCGGGCCACCTTTCATGCCATCAGTCAGATGGCCATATCTTTGAGGCTGCTTTTGTACCATGCTTGAAGTCGGATGCCATGTTGGCCATGCCGCTTTGCGACCGATTATTGCTTCCCCCTGAAAATCGGCAGCGGCCGACCGCGCAACACCGACGCCGTAGCGCATGGCGCGTCCTTCCGAAAGTACAAAATAGCAGAAAAAGTTGGTTGGATCGACGACAATAGTTCCAGGCTTATAAGGCATATGGAACGCCACTTCATGGCGCAAATATTCGGGATTGATGCGGCTTGTATCAACAGCGTTCACTGGGAAACCGTTATCGGTCGTAGCCGCATACATGGATGCGTATTTTTCGTTTACCGGATATTCGCCGTAACTAACCTTCTTCTTTTTGGGCGTAACCTTCGGCTTTGCCTTATGTCGCCTTATAACATAGGTCGTTGTCGTTACCGGCTCGCCGGTATCAATCGGAACCATTTTGGGTAAAGGGTGGCGAAAAGTACAACCGGCAAGGAAAAGCGGTGCCGAGAGAAGGAAAAAGCGTCTGTTCATTTTAAAGATCTCGATAGCGCGGACAGACCGTAAGATTATTAAGCAAATTTTAGTCTGTCGTAATTGGAAAAAGCAAATATCCTTCAATAGGTTTGATGAGCAGATAAAAGAAAATGGACATCGACTCTTTTCTGCAAATCAATTTTTGTGTGGGAAGCTTTTAACACAAAATTAACCTGACTTGATAGAGGTCTTTGAATCTGGTTTTCTAATTTTTTTGAATTAACTCGGATTTCTATTCATAAACTTCCCTTTTATCGGCTTGTTGACCGGAAAGTATGCCATATGTCGGGCGTGATGGTTTCACTTGTGCTTTTGGCGGCATTGATGCACGCACTGTGGAGCGTGGTTTTGAAATTAACCGGTGATGCGAAGACCAATATCACGGTTTTTATGGCGGGTTCTTCTATCCTCGCGCTTGCAGGTATTCCTTTTCAATCCTTGCCGTCACTTGCGAGCCTGCCGTTTTTGCTCATTTCAGTCTTTGTGCAGGTCGTCTATATGATGCTTGTCGGAATCGTTTATCAAAGAGGCGATGTTAGCCAGTCTTATCCGGTGATGCGCGGTGTAGCACCGCTTTTTGTTGCACTCTTTAGCGGGCCTATTCTCGGCGAAAAACTGTCAGTCAAAGCGTGGTGTGGTGTTATCCTTATATGTTTCGGGGTACTGACCTTGGCGCTTGAAGCAGTAAGACGGAGCAGCAGAATTGACGCCTCCATCATTCCACTTTCTTTGCTAACGGCTGCTTTCATAGCTTTCTATACTCTCCTCGACGGGATCGGTGTCAGACTATCGGGGGCGCCGGTTTCTTATATTTTAAGGATATTTTTTCTGATTGGTTTGGTGAAAGTTGTTTTTGAACTTTTCAATGATAAAACCCGTCAACCATTTTTGTCCCACTTCAAACGTTACTGGTTTATCGGTCTTGTTGGCGGATTTTTATCGCTCGGATCTTATGGGCTTGCACTTTGGACAATGACAAAGTTACCGGTAGCACTGGTTGCCGCTTTGCGCGAAAGCGCCATAGTCTTTGCTGTTATTTTATCCTATTTCGTTTTGCGTGAACATGTGAGCCTCTCGCGCTTTATTGCCTCGATCATCATTGTTATTGGCGTTATTGTTATAAGACTGGCCTGAAAATAGGAAAGTTGTTAAACATATCCGTTTTCATCGACCGAGTCGGAATTGCCATGAACAACGTAAAAATTGGTCATACTGCCTGTCCCCATGATTGCCCGTCAACCTGCGCGCTTGATGTGGAATTATTGTCTCCGACAAAAATAGGACGGATCAGAGGAGCAAAAGACAACACTTATACAGCAGGCGTTATCTGTGCAAAAGTCGCCCGTTATAGCGAGCGCGTACACAATCCCGACCGACTGTTGAAACCGCTTGTCAGAAAAGGTCCAAAAGGCGAGGGCAATTGGCAGGAAGTCTCATGGTCTGATGCACTCGACCTCATAGCCGAAAACTTTCAAAAGGCAGAAAGAAAATACGATTCAACGACGATATGGCCTTATTTCTTTGCCGGAACCATGGGGTTGGTGCAGCGCGATTCAATCAATCGTTTACGCCACGCAGGAAAATATTCGCGACAATTTTCGACATTCTGTACCAATACTGCGGCAACCGGTTATTTTGCCGGTACCGGCAGGATTGCGGGTGTTGACCCGCGCGAAATGGAAAAATCCGATCTTGTTGTGATCTGGGGGACCAATGCGGCAAGTACACAGGTCAATGTTATGACCCATGTCACCAGAGCACGTAAAGACCATCAGGCACGTATTGTCGCTATTGATGTTTTCGAGAGTGCAACGGTGCGTCAGGCCGACCTCGGCTTGATTGTAAGACCGGGAACCGATGCAGCCTTGGCCTGTGCGGTGATGCATATATTGTTTCGGGACGGTTTTGCCGATTGGAATTATCTGGAACGCTATTGCGATGATCCGCATGGGCTCGAGCGCCACTTGAAAGCAAAAACGCCGCAATGGGCAGCCGAAATTACCGGACTATCTGTTGAAGAGATAGAAACTTTCGCCCATTGGGTTGGTACAACCAAACGCACTTTCTTCCGGCTTGGATACGGTTTTACGAGACAACGTAACGGCGCGGTTGCAATGCATGCAGCGCTTTCTGTCCCCGCAGTTACGGGAGCGTGGCAATATGAAGGGGGCGGCGCATTTTTTTCCAATGCGTCGATATTTGCCCTTAACAAGAATGAAGTTGAAGGAACGGCTTTCGCTGACCTAAAAATCCGTTCTCTTGATCAATCGAAAATCGGCAGAATCCTGCTTGGCGATAAAGAAACACTTTATGGTGGCCCACCTGTAACCGTTTTGTTTATCCAGAACACCAATCCGGCAAATGTTGCGCCCGAACAACGGTTAATCCGGAAAGGTTTGGCTCGCGAAGACCTTTTTACCGTGGTTCACGAGCAATTTATGACAGATACGGCTAAAATGGCTGACGTTGTGCTACCTGCAACAATGTTTCTGGAACATGATGATATTTATCGGGCAGGGGGCCAACAGCATATTCTCTTGGGGCCGAAATTGATTGAACCGCCGCTCGGACCGAAGCCCAATCTTTATGTTATCAACGAATTGGCAAAACGGCTCGGATTTGGCCACATGGCGGGGTTTGACAAGACAGCTATTGAACTTATCGATAATATGTTGAAAGCCTCGCACTTCGGTACTTATGCAGAGCTTAAGGAAAAGCGCTGGCTTGACGTTCAGCCGCGTTTTGAACGGGCACATTTTCTGAACGGTTTTGCCTGGCCTGACAGGAAATTCCGTTTCAAGGCACAATGGACAGGCTATAAAGCTCCCGATACTCCCCCTGATACGATGGGATATCAAGGGCCCTATGATGAAATGCCCGATTTTCCAGATCAGTGGGATGTTATTGAAAAAGCGGATGAAGAACATCCGTTCAAGCTGGTGACCTCGCCGGCACATAATTTTCTCAATTCGACATTTTCGGAATCGCCGACATCTTTATTGAAAGAAGTGCGACCGGAACTCATGATTCATCCCGATGATGCGGCAATTTATGAAATTGCGGATGGCGATCTTGTCGAGATAGGTAATCAACGTGGCAGTGTGGCTCTTCATGCGAAATTGTTTAAAGGCTTGAAAAGACATGTTGTGGTCTCGCAAGGATTGTTTGCCAATTCAAGTTTTGTTCGGGGGGAAGGGATAAATGTTCTGACCGGAGCAGATTCACCGGCTCCCAATGGCGGGCTTGCTGTTCATGATATAAAAGTGTGGGTGAAAAGGCTTGATAATTCTGCCAAGACACAACGTTAATCAGGACACAACGTTAATAAAGTCACGGCAAATATTCGAAAAATGATATAGAGTCGTTATAATCAATTTCGGAAAGGCGCCTTGAGACGGCGAAACAGTTAAGGACTATGCAAAATATGAAAGCTATGATTGTTGGTGTATCAGGCCTTAGCCTAACGGCAGCCGAAAAAGATTTTATAGCAGAAAACCAGCCTTGGGCTTTCATTCTTTTTGCGAGAAATATCGGTTCGGCCGACGAGGTTAAACAATTGACCTCCTCGCTCGTCTCTGCAAGCGGCCGCGACGATGTTTTTATTTTTATCGATCAGGAAGGCGGACGTGTCCAGCGGTTGCGTGCGCCGCTAGCGCCTGATTATCCTCCGGCCGCAACATTGGGTGAACTCTATAAAAAAGATAAAGCAAAAGGTTTGCGTGCAACCTTTATCATGTCACGTCTTCACGCATTTGACCTACGCCGGTTGGGAATAAATGCCGACTGCCTTCCGCTTCTTGATGTGCCGATTGAGGGAGCAGATAATGTCATTGGTACGCGCGCTTATGGCAATGACCATGAAACAGTCATAGCCTTGGGGCGCGCAGCCGCAGAAGGTTTGAAGGCAGGCGGTGTCCTGCCGGTCATGAAACATATTCCCGGTCACGGTCGTGCATTATGCGACACCCACAAAAGCCTTGCCCGTGTTGACGCATCACTGGAGACTTTACGTCTTAATGATTTTGCCCCGTTCGAGGCATTATCCGATCTGCCGGTGGCAATGACGGCACATGTTGTTTATGAAAGTGTTGATCCCGAAAAACCGGCGACTTTATCAAAAAAGGTCGTGGGCGACATTATTCGTAAAGAGATTGACTTTGACGGTTTGTTGATGACTGATGACTTATCGATGAAGGCACTTTCAGGTGATCTCGGCGATTTGGCGAAAGAAGCTTTCGAAGCCGGATGCGATCTTGTTTTACACTGCAATGGCGAACAAGAAGAAATGCAAAAAATTGCCGCAGCAACGCCCTGGCTTGAAGGTAAATCGCTCGAGCGCGCTCAATATGCGACAAACTGGGTTAGCGACCCCGATCAAGCTGATGAGAAGGCATTGCGGGAGGAATTTCAAAATCTCCTTGCGTTGAGCTAAGAGGAAGCGGATTTGGCACAAAACGACAAAAAATCTAATCCGAAAGGCAAAAATGCGAACGGACACCGTGCTCAAAAAGCAATGGAACCCATTTGGGAGCAAGATGAGGAACACGGCGTCAGTGAACCGACATTGGTTATCGATGTTCAGGGGTTTGAAGGCCCGCTTGATCTTCTGTTGCAACTCGCACGGAACCAGAAAGTCGATTTGGCGCATATATCAATTGTCGAACTTGTGCAACAATATCTCGATTTCGTTAAAACTGCGCATGAATTGAGACTCGATCTTGCCGCCGATTATCTGGTGATGGCGGCCTGGCTTGCTTATCTCAAATCCCGTCTTCTGGTGCCGCAACGGTCGGATGAAGAGGGGGAAAGTGGCGAAGAGCTTGCCGGATTGTTACAATTCCGTTTGCAGCGGCTTGAAGCCATGCGTGAGGCGGCAGGGCAACTTGTAAACCGCAATCGTTTGGGGCGTGATGTTTTCAAGCGCGCCAATCCGGAAATGGTAGTGGTTGAAAAAAAGCACCTCTATGACGTATCGCTCTATGACTTGTTGATGGCTTATGCCGGTTTGCGCCAAAGGCAGGCTGTGAAACGCGTCGAAGTAGGAAAGAGGGAAGTCTGGTCGCTAAAAGCAGCACGCGCAATATTGGTGCGGTTGATGGGCGAAGCAAAAGATTGGCAGGCATTGGACAAGTTTCTATTTGCTTTTATCCCGACAGCTTATGAACGTCGCACAGCTTTGGCGAGTACTTTCGCGGCAAGTCTTGAAATGGTGAGAGAAAAGCAGCTTGATATCCGTCAGGCTGCACCTTTTGCTCCGATTTATCTTCGTGCGCACAAAAAGGCTGAGGCGCCGCAAAACGCAAATATCGGGGGCGGGGTAAAGCCCGAAAGTAAGCAAGATGACTGAACAAAAAAACGTAGAAAAAAATAAAAATGGCGAGCTCAATATAACACCCGAACTTGTCCGCATGGCCGAAGCAATTGTTTTTGCGTCAAGCGAACCTGTGACTGATCGCGCTTTGGAAGAGAGGCTTCCCAAAGGCGCAAATATTGCGGCGATTATGGATGTTTTGAAACAGGATTATCAAAAACGCGGGGTCAATCTCGTTAAAGTGGGAAATGCTTATGCGTTCCGGACAGCACCCGATCTTGCCTTTCTTTTGAACAGGCAAGAAGAACGGCCAAGGAAGCTTTCCCGTGCCGCTTTGGAAGTGCTGGCAATTATTGCCTATCATCAACCGATAACACGTGCGGAACTAGAAGACGTCAGAGGCGTTGAAACATCGAAAGGCACGTTGGATGTGTTGATGGAAGCAGGTTGGGTGAAAATTCGTGGAAGGAGGCGCGTTCCGGGACGACCAGTCACTTACGGAACGACCCTTGCATTTCTGGATGAATTCAGCCTGCCGGAAATTTCGGATTTACCGGGGATGGAAGAGCTGAAAGGTGCAGGTCTTCTATCGTCAAGATTACCGTCAAGTTTCCGTATGCCGTCACCGACAGCCGATCCGGATATTCTGACCGATGAAGAAGAACCGCTTGAAGATATCAATTTGGAACAATTAGGACTTTTAAGTCCACTTGATCGGGACGAAAAATCTTAAAATCACCTTGTTTGGGAATAAAAAATGTAAATACACGTGGTTGTGTTTAAAAGACTTGAAAAAAGTGTCTAAAAGTACACATTAAGACAGTTCCAGCATTGAAGAGAGTACATAATGGGAAATTTCCTTTCACCAGTTCACCTCATAGTGATCCTACTCATCATTCTTGTCCTATTCGGTCGTGGTAAAATTTCGGAATTCATGGGAGATTTTGCCAAGGGTATCAAGAGTTTCAAAAAAGGTCTGAAAGAGGACGATGACGAGGTTGAAGCTCAACAACCCGCCGAGCGGCCTGAAATCAAAACCATTGATGTTAAGCCGGAAGAAACAGTTGAACCGGTGAAGCGGGTTGCAAATACTCGGAAATCAACCGCAAAAAAGGCTGCACCACGTGCATCCAAGCCGAAAGCCAAAACGACGCAACGTAAAACAACAAAATCGTAAGTTTTCTTGGCGTTAGAGCTTTTCTTGCAAAAGCCTTTCTTGTCGGAAAGGGGCTTTGAATAATGTTCGGAATTGATGGACCGGAATTTATTGTTATCCTTATCGTGCTGATTGTTGTAGTTGGCCCGAAAGACTTGCCAAAAATGCTGAAAGCTATTGGCAAGGCAACGGCTCGTATGCGCACGACGGCAAACGAGTTCCGTCGCCAATTCGACGAAGCCATGCATGAAGCCGAGCTTGATGATTTGCAGAAAACTCTTTCCGACGTGAAGGATCTTGATCCTCGCAAAAAGCTAACCGAAATATTCGATCCTATTCGAGACGTCGCAAAAGATGTCAAAGCGAGTATTGAGGTTAGTCAGGAGGACGACAAGCAATCGAAGTCGCAAGATGCTGCTTTAAAAGACGTGGCTGATAAGTCTTCCGGTGGTAAAGATAGCGAAAATTCGCAAAGTCATTCATTATCTGCTGGTGCGACGGCCAGTGCTGTCAGAATAGTTGATGATGAAAAATTCCAGTCAGCTACAGTTTCAACTGCCTCTGCAGGAGGTGACAGTGTGGCAACGGAGGAACATCCGGCAACACCAACATCCTCTGAAGTGACAAGAACAAAGCCGACAGTCGAAACACCGGCCAAAGGCAAGATGACGGCAAAACAAACCGCAGCGTTGAAGCCGAAAACGGCGACAAAGCGTAAGGTGTCAGCAACAACAAAGTCGTCATCGCCTGAAAAGACCACTAGTACCGGAGCTGTGAAAGCTCCTGCACAAAAACAGAAAACCGCAAAACAGGCTGCTTCACGGCCTAAAAAGACAACCGTTGCCGACGTTTGAATAAAATAGGAAAAGACCATCGTGCATGAGGATGAAGACGAAGTCGAAGCAAGCTCGGCGCCGCTACTGGATCATTTGATCGAGTTACGCCACCGGATTATCGTATCTTTGATTGCATTTGCTATTGCCTTTATTATCTGCTTTTTCGTCAAGGATTACATTCTGAACTTTCTGTTGTGGCCTTATCAATGGGCAATGAAAATTTCAGGTGGTAATCCTGACAGCATCCGTTTGCAATCAACACAGGTTTGGGAAACATTTCTGACCAAAATGAAGCTTGCAGCGTTTGGCGGCGTCATTTTGTCATTTCCTTATCTTGCGTTCCAGTTATACAGCTTTATTGCGCCGGGGCTTTATCGCAACGAGAGGCGCGCTTTTTTGCCATTTCTCATAAGTGCGCCGGTATTGTTTCTTTTAGGGGGAGCATTTGTCTATTGTGTGCTTGCCCCTATGATGTTGTGGTTCTCCCTGTCACAGCAATTATTGCCTGATTCTCATTTGAAAGTTGAATTTATTGCACGTATTTCCGATTATCTGAGCTTCATGCAGTCTTTCATTCTGATATTCGGACTTATCTTCCAGCTTCCTCTTGTTACCAGTCTGTTGACAAAAGCCGGTCTTATTACGTCGAAAATGTTGGTTTCCAAACGGAAATGGGCGATTCTCATTGCCGTTGTTGTTGCGGCAATGGTGACACCTTCCGATTTCTTTACGATGTTCGGCGTCGCGCTTCCGACAATTCTGCTTTATGAAGTTTCTATTATTGTTTCGCGCTGGATTGAAAAGAAACAGGCAAAACAAAATAACAAGGCTTCCTGATTAGGCCATTGTGGTTTAAGAACAGAAATAGAATTAAAAAAAATTTGTACAGGAATATCTTGATGCTTGATATCAAATGGATTCGGGAAAATCCGCAGAAACTCGACGAAGCTTTGGCAAAACGTAGTGCCGAACCACAGGCAGAGAAATTGATAGCGCTTGATCTTGAGCGTCGTAACCACGTTTCTCATGTTCAGGTTGCGCAGGAAAGACGCAATGCCGCTTCGAAAGAAATTGCGCAGGCTATGGCATCCGGTGATAAAGAACGGGCCGAAGCCTTGAAGTCGGAAGTGGCAGAACTCAAAACATTCCTTTCAACAGCAGAAACAAAAGGAAAAGAGCTGACAGCCGCTCTTGATGACGCACTGTCTCGTATTCCTAATATTCCGCTTGACGATGTGCCGGTAGGGCGCGACGAAAATGACAATGTCGAACGTTATAAAGTGGGAACACCACCGTCTTTCCCGTTCGAGCCCAAACAACATTTCGAAATTGGTGAAAAATTAGGCCAAATGGATTTTGATCGTGCCGTGAAACTTTCCGGCGCGCGTTTCACAGTCTTGTCGGGACAGCTTGCCCGTCTCGAAAGGGCACTTGGCCAATTCATGATTGATGTTCACACTCTGGAACACGGTTATCGTGAAGTTTCAGTTCCGGTTCTGGTTCGTGACAGCGCACTTTTCGGCACTGCCCAATTGCCAAAATTTGCCGAAGACCTGTTCGAGACAACGGATGGGCGTTGGCTTATTCCAACGGCAGAAGTGCCTCTGACGAATCTTGTCGCAGGCGATATTCTGGACGCCAAAAAACTTCCGATTCGCGTCACTGCCTTGACCCCGTGCTTTCGTTCGGAAGCCGGTGCTGCCGGTCGTGATACACGTGGTATGTTGCGTCAGCACCAGTTCTGGAAAGTCGAAATGGTGTCTATTACTGATGAAGACAGCTCTTTGGATGAATTGGAACGCATGACAGGGTGCGCTGAAGATATTTTAAAACGTCTTGGACTTCCATTCCGCACAATTACTTTATGTACCGGCGATATGGGATTTGGTTCGCGCAAAACGTATGACCTTGAAGTATGGTTGCCGGGGCAAAATACCTATCGCGAAATCTCGAGCTGCTCGGTATGTGGCGACTTTCAGGCGCGGCGTATGAATGCGCGCTACCGCAAAGAAGGCGAAAAATCGACGCGCTTCGTTCACACTCTGAATGGCTCGGGTGTTGCGGTCGGGCGCTGTCTCATTGCAGTTATGGAAAATTATCAGCAAAAAGATGGTTCGGTTGTCATACCGGAAGTTCTGCGCCCTTATATGGGTGGATTGGAACGGATTGAAGCTTAAAAATTTCAGGGAACTTCAATATGCGTATTTTGCTAACCAATGATGACGGTATCCATGCGGAAGGGCTGAAAATTCTTGAACAGATCGCCCGTCAACTCTCTGACGATGTCTGGGTTGTCGCTCCGGAAGAAGATCAAAGTGGTGTTTCGCATTCATTGACCATTTCGGAACCTTTACGTCTTCGTCAAATTGATGAAAAACATTTTGCTTTGAAAGGCACGCCGACCGATTGTGTCATTATGGCGGTCAAGCATATTATGCCGGAAGCACCCGATCTTGTTCTTTCGGGGGTTAATGCCGGAGGTAATTTGGCTGACGATGTAAGCTATTCGGGAACGGTTTCGGGTGCAGTAGAGGGGATGCTGCAGGGGATCCGCTCGATTGCTCTTTCACAAGAATTTTTACACGAAACGAATCGCGACAATATACCTTGGAATACGGTTTTATCTCTCGCTCCGGATATCTTGAAAAAGCTCGTAAAAATTCCGCTTCCCGAAGGCGTTTTGCTCAATGTGAATTTCCCAGCTTGCGAAGCTGACGAGGTGACAGGATTGTCTGTTGCTCCACTTGGTAACCGCGGACACAAGATACTTATCGATAAACGCGCTGATGGTCGTGGTCTGCCTTATTACTGGATGTATTTCAGCAGAGGAAAAGGCAAGAACAAAGAAAAAACAGATATTGATGTGCTTCAGGAGAAAGCTATTTCTGTTACGCCTATAGAGCTTGATCTGACGGCACATAGATTTTTAGATGTATTAGAAAAAGCGCTCTTGGGAAAATAGAGGGATGGAAGCTGTGCCCCCTATGTCAGAACGGGAAGAACTGATAAGCCTTGTCCTGAAAATGCGGGGCAGGGGGCTTGATGATATGGCCTTGTTTGCGGCGCTTGAACGCACATCGCGTCGGGACTTTGTTTCGGCGCCTTTTACCGATAGTGCTTATGAGAATAAGGTTATCCCGATAGAATGCGGGGAATATATCGAGAGGCTTGAAGAACAATTATATATCATTTCAGCATTGTCTCTCGAAAAAAAACATCGTGTGCTCGAGATCGGAACAGGCTCGGGCTTTACCGCGGCTTTGATTGCAAGACTTGCCGGCCGTTTGACGACAGTCGAAAGATATAAAACTTTATGCGACATTGCCCGCCAGAGATTTCACGCGCTGGAAATAGATAATATCGTTTTGCGGCAAATGGACGGCAGCCGCGCTTTGTCGGGTTCAGGTCCTTATGACCGGATATTGGTGTGGCCATCACGTAATCGTGATCCGCAGGAATTTCTCGAATTATTGGCAGCCAATGGTGTGCTTATCGAAGCTATCGGACCGGACGAAGGCGAACAGATGGTTGTACGCTACCGCAAGACGGGAAGCAGGTTCGAGAGGACAGATATGTTCAGAGTGCGCTACCAACCATTTATCGAAGGTGTTGCAGCTATTCTTTAATTTCCCTGAAAATATCGCTTCCTGAAATTACTAGCCATATTGAAAATCCTCAAGCGATAAATGGCTTAATCCCTTAAAGGGCTTTTTTTAAAATTCTCGTAAATTATATATAATAATATGTACTTCTGATCGGTTCATGAGGCAGGGGAGGCTAATTTTGCGGGCAATAATTTTTTTTAACCTTAATCGAAATTTTAACCGTCGAGTAACATTAACACGTTTTAATGGCTATAGTTGAGTATCGGGTATATGGACAAAAAACATGCGTTTGAAAGTTATGAGTAAAGCTTCGCACCGCTATCTTCGAACAGCGGCATTGTTCATCCTAGCTGGTTTTGCCACAGGATGTAGTTCAGGTACTCAACGGTTTACCGACAGTTTTTATACCGGTGCTACCGCCAATCAACAACAGGCGATCAACAAACAAGCCGGTTACCAACAAATGCCGCAAACCACCGGCTCGATCCAGAGCAGCGAGTTGCCGCCCGTAGCCGGTCAGCCTTCCTATCAGGCAGCCCAGTCACAATCCCAACCGACTTATGGTTCTTCCGCTTCCCAGCCAACGCAGGTAGCATCTGCAGGTCAGGTTCTGGGAACACCGCCTCATAATCTTGGGCAGATGTCATCATCATCATCGTCTTCTTCAATGCCTGCCCAATCGGCATCAAAGAAAAATGGCAGCTACATCGTACAAAGTGGCGACACACTTTATAGCGTTTCGCGTAAAACCGGCGTAAGCGTCGATTCGCTTAAAAGTGCTAACGGTTTGAGCAATGGTGCCATCCGTGTCGGGCAATCATTAATTATTCCTGGTGGCCATAATACGGAAGTAGCATCAACGGCTGCTCAAACAAAAACACAAACGCCGGCAGCATTACCTGAAACAAAGCAGGCTGCAGCGCCGACAAAAACCGCGGCTGCAAGCCAGCCTGCATCTTCTCAACCGGCAGCAGAACCGGTAAAGACCGCACAGAATGAACCGGCAAAACCGGCCGCCGAGCCTGCTGTTGCAAAAAGCAGCGATACGACGATGAATCAGGCTGAAAATGTTGCCGTTGTAGCACCTCAGGCAACCGGCATTTCCAAAATGCGTTGGCCTGCTCAGGGACGTATTCTTTCAAGCTTCGGCCAGAAAGAAGGTTCAAGCACGAATGACGGTATCGATATCATGGCACCGGAAGGATCATCTGTTAAAGCGGCAGAAAACGGTGTTGTTATCTATGCCGGTGATGGTTTGAAAGAATTCGGAAACACCGTGCTTATCCGCCACGAAAACAATATTGTTACCGTCTATGGGCATAACAGCAAAATTCTCGTTCAACGCGGACAGAAAGTTCGCCGTGGTGATGAAATTGCAAAATCCGGTATGTCGGGCAATGCATCGACGCCGCGTGTCCACTTTGAAGTGCGCAAGAATTCAAGTCCTGTCAACCCGATCAAATATCTGGAAAACTGATAATTCTGCGAAAGCCCGAATTTCATGAGAAAGCCGGTTTTGGACCGGCTTTTTGTTATTTTATCGGAAAGTGCTTAATCGAGTTTCTTGCCCAACCTGCCGGCTAGCCCCATTATAAACTGCCATGCCACGCGTCCGGAACGGTTTCCACGCGTTGTTGCCCATTCGAGCGCGTCATGATGAATTTTATCAAGCGGTTCATCAAGTCCGTAATGGCGGACATATCCGTCAATCATATCAAGATATTCATCTTGCCCGCATTTATGGAAACCGAGCCATAAACCGAAGCGATCCGACAACGAGACTTTTTCTTCGATAGCTTCGGAGGGGTTCACGGCGGTCGATGATTCATTATCAATCATCTCGCGAGGCATCAAATGGCGGCGGTTGGAGGTCGCATAGAAAACCACATTTTCCGGACGCCCTTCGACACCACCATCAAGGGCAGCTTTCAATGATTTATAAGAAGTGTCATCCTGATCAAAAGACAAATCGTCGCAAAAAATAATTGACCGGTATGGTGTTTTTCTGAGTTCCGTTAGCAATACCGGTAATGTTCCGATGTCTTCACGGTGGATTTCGATAAGTTTCAATGGAAGTTTATCGGCATTTTCTTCGTTAATTTTCGCTTGAACGGATTTTACCAATGAAGATTTGCCCATGCCTCGCGCTCCCCAAAGGAGTACGTTATTAGCCGGCAAACCGTTAGCAAATTGGCGCGTATTTTCAATGAGCGCATCACGCGCCTGATCGACCCCCTTGATGAGATCAATATCAATTCTATTTACGTGTTTGACAGGCGTCAGAGCAAGTTTATCAGGATTCCATACAAAACAATCACAGTGGTCCATATCGAGGGGCTTGGCTTCTGCGGGGGCCATGCGCGACAATATAGCAATCAGTTGATCCAGTTTGAGGTTTAGATTTTCATCAATCATTTTAATTTCCACCAATTAAGTAGAAGCGTATCTTTATCATGTGTAATATTAAAACCAAAATTTTTCTTCATGAAAACATTGCCGGTTGCGTTCTTGCAGGCAAAGCTTTAATGCCTAGGATTGAGTAAAAATCGCTTGAAGCGGTTGAATGAGCTTTAAGCTCGTTGATGTCGCGTTTGACTTGTCAATTACATGGATCAATCCAAAACGGGTAATGCCCGCTATCAAAGCTAGGAGATAGTTAATGTTTATTACCAACGCTTATGCACAGGCCGCTGGTGGTTCGACGGGGGAAGTGTCAACTTTGATGACGTTTGCACCTTTTATTCTGATTTTCGTCATCATGTATTTTCTCATCATTCGCCCACAACGCAACCAGATGAAAAAGCGTCAGGAAATGCTGAATGCCATTCGTCGGGGCGATACAGTGATTACTGAAGGCGGCCTTATCGGTCGCGTTACGAAAGTTGTTGGTGATGCTAACGGTGAAGTAGAAATCGAAATTGCAGAAAATACCCGCGTTCGCGTGTTGCGGGCAAAAATTCTGACTGTCGAGGTCAAGGGCGAGCCGGTCAAGGAGCCAAAGTCCAAGCCTGCACTAAAAGCTGCTAAAGGCAAAAACAAGAAAAAACAGGCGGATAATAGCGAAGAGTCAAACACTGATCAGGCTCAACAAACAGCATCGGCCGAAGGCGATAATAGCGGAAATGATACCGTAAAAATCGAGAAAGACGAAAACAAGTCCGATAGTGCAGCAAGTCAGGAAAAGACCGGAGCTTGAACGAACAGAAAACGGATATTTGACGTTTTTTTTAACTTTGCTAAAGATGATTCCCGTTAAACGGGAATCATTGATTCTTGCAAAAATGGCAATTTCCGCGAGTTCCTATTGGAATTGTCATTGAAAGCTTCTGAATAACAGGGTGTTTCCTGTTTAAAATGCTTGCTTTGGCGCGAATGTCATTGGCACACTCTATTGATTGTAATTTTGGGAACGTAAAATTTTGAGGTAAAATCGGGAGCCTTCTCATGCTTTATTTTCCTCGCTGGAAACGGCTTCTGATCTGGTTTGTGGTCCTTGTTGGCGTAATAATCGCCTTACCCAATATTCTACCGCGGACTTTGCTTGCCCATTTACCGCAATTCTATTCAACTCTTCACTTGCCAATGGGTGTAGATTTACAGGGTGGTTCGCGCCTTGTGGTCCAGTTACCAAAAAATGAAATTGCTGAACGCGATGCGACAATAGACGTTATGAAAAGACGGCTCGATATCGGAGCCGCAGGCTTTGAAGACTATTCTATTGCCAAGCAAAGCCGCGATAAAATCCGCATTGAAGTACCAGGACTTTTTGATGTCCAGTTGCTCAAAGATATCGTGAGCGTAACAGCGCGTTTTTCACTTTATGAAGAAGACACATCCGTTCCGGTAAACGACGTGATCATGGGTAAAGTTGCGCGTCCCGAAGGTACAATTGTAACCTATTCAATGGATGACCCGCCGGTAAGCTATTTGTTGAAAGATCGGCCGTTTCTGACCAATGACAATATTGCGAGCGCTTATGCAGAAAAAAATTCTGATACGGACGGCTCGTTATTAACTGTCGCATTGGATAGCGAAGGACAACAAAAACTTTCCGAATTTACGCGAAAAAATTCCGACAAGCGGCTTATCATTGTGTTTGACAATGAAGTTCTGGCAGCAATGAGATTTCCGGTACCGATTGACGACGGCTATATTCGGGTAGGGCCATTGCCGGATGATGTAGCCCATAATCTTGAGACTGTTTTGACAACAGGACCACTCCCGACAGATCTTACTTTTATTGAAGAGAGAACAGTTGGAGGAGACCTCGGAACAGCCTATGCAAAAGCCGGTTTGCACGCTGCTTTCGGTGCTCTTATCATTGTTGCCGTTTTCATGGTTTTGTCATACGGCCTTTTGGGGCTGACTGCCGATGTGGCGCTGGCTGCCAATTTGATGATGTTGGTTGCAGTTCTAAGCCTTGTTGGCACACCGCTGACGCTTGCCGGATTTGCCGGTCTGGTTCTGATTATCGGCGTATCGGTTGACGCCAATATTTTGATTTACGAGCGCGTGCGCGAGGCAAGACGCAACAATTATTCGGTAACCCAAGCCGTTGAAGCCGGATTTTCCGGTGCCATGAGCACGATTGTTGACGCTAACGTTACAACTTTCATAGCCGCACTGGTGTTGTTCATGTTGGGGACAGGTCCCATTCATGGCTTTGCGCTGACAGTTACGATCGGCATTTTAACTTCGCTCTTTACGACCTTCACATTCACGCGGATGATGATCAGTTGGTGGATCCGGACATTCCATCCTCGTGAAATACCACAGCGCATCATTCGCATTATTCCTCCGAACACCAGCATCCGCTTTATGAAACTTGGCAAAATTACCTTGGCCTTGTCGACCGTGCTGATTATTTTGACCGGTGGCCTCTATGTGACAGCGGGGGTAAATTACGGAATTGATTTTGCCGGAGGATCATTAGCGGTTCTCGAAGCCAAAAACGGTAAGGCGGATATTTACGACATTGCCGCTCGGGTCAATGACCTCAATATCGGGGGTGTCAATGTTTCGCCGACCAAAAGACCTTCGGAAGCCGAATTGACAATTGCAAGTCAGGAAAATGGCGAAGATGCCGAACAAACTGTTGCTGTGAAACTTCGGGGAGAATTCGGCAGTGATTACACTTTGCAGCGCCTTGATATTGTTGGACCGACAGTTTCGGCAGAACTGAGCCGTGTCAGCGCGCTTGCTATTTTTGTGTCATTGCTGGCAATATTTGTTTACGTTCTATGGCGTTTCCGCTGGCAATTTGCAATCGGAGCCGTTTTGACAACGGTTCATGATATTATCATTCTTGTCGGAATTTTTCTGCTGTTCCAATGGCAATTCAATCTGTGGAGCATAGCCGCACTCCTTGCAATTATCGGCTATTCATTGAACGATACAATTGTTGTTTACGATCGCGTCCGTTCGCTCCTTAAAAAACGTGGCAATATAGATATGCGCAGTCTCGTTGATATTGCCATCAACCGTACCTTGTCGCGCACAATTTTGACCTCTCTTGCAACCCTGCTAGCACATGTCCCTCTTTATTACTTTGGTGGTGCCGATATGAAAGATTTTGCATCGGTTCTCCTCATTGGTATAATCATAGGTACATATTCTTCTATATTTATAGCCGGTCCATTGCTGGTGCTCTTGAGAGTCAAGCCGAACCAGACCGACGGTAAGGGTTCATGATGTCTGATGCAATCAAGATGAGGGAGGCACATTTCCCCGGACGTGCGCCTATTGATGCTTATGGAAATGGTGGTTTCCGATTTGCCGATATGTCGAATAGGGGCTCGATCATTTGCGTTCCGTCCGGTATATATGGTCTGGAAATGAAAACGCCTGTGCCGACCATGGAGGACATAAAACATGTTCTTGATGAAGCCGATAAAATCGAGGTTTTTCTCGTTGGTACAGGAGAAAATTTGTTAAGATTGCCTGAAAACTTGCGAATGGTTCTGCGCAAAAAACATATTTCCACTGACACGATGAGTACCGGCGCTGCGGTTCGTACTTTTAATGTCCTCTTGGCGGAAGATCGCGCAGTCGCCGCACTTCTTTATGCAGTTGAATGAATAAAGACGCGTCCTATTGTTTAAAACTGTTAAAAGAGAGCGATAGAGATCGCTATCTCTCGATTTTATTCGCACCGCTACAATATCGCGAGGGACTTGCGAGCCTTTTTGCTTTTAATGTCGAAATCAATCGTATTTCGGAAACGGTGCATGAGCCGATGATTGGTGAAATTCGTTTGCGTTGGTGGCGGGATGCAATCGAAGCCGGTAAAACGGGCGAGGGCAATCCGGTCTTAAGTGCATTGCTTTCGACTATCAAACAATATGATTTACCGAAAGCAACGCTATTACGCTATTGTGATGCACGTGTGTTCGATTTTTATGATGATCAAATGCCTGATCTCACAAGTCTTGAAGGCTATTGCGGTGAAACAACAAGTGCGCTTTTGGAACTTTCATGTCAGATTCTTGAAAAAAATGCTTCGTCATTGACGGCGGAAGCCTCAGGACACGGTGGTGTTGCAGATTTTATGTGCCGGCTTTTACGTTCGCTTCCCTTATTAAAAGCAAATGGACGCCAATATTTTCCGAAGAATATTGTTGAAGCAACGGCAGAGGATTTCATTGTTTCTGCACCCCATGAAAAATCGGAACAGCAGAAAAAACTTTTAAACGCGGCAATCGAATTCGATAAAAAACATTATCAGAAATTCTATCAACATTATAAAAACTTGCCGGTGAGTGTGCGTCCTGTTTTTTTACCTCTGGCCATCATACCGGAGGCGCTAAAGAAGATTGAAAAGAAAGGCACACTGGCATTTAAAGAATGTGTCACACCTTCTCCGCTTCGCCATTATCTTGCTATTACAAAAGCAGCTATAACCGGACGCATGCCAAAAATATTGTAAGCCCGCATATCGGGAATGAACATGCATGCATAGTCCCCGATTTTAAATGATAGGCCGCGTCATTACCCTCATTCAACGGGGCATCGACACGACCTCGCGACAATTATTATAAGCCTGCACCGTCAGGAATGAAAATGCGGCATGGCTCACCCACTTGAAGTGGTGTACCGTTTTCCTCGCGGATGATGAGACAATCCGCATTGGCCATGAGCCGTATCAAGGATGAATCCTGACTACGTACCGGTGTGACCCATCTTTCACCTTTTGCGTTAACGGTGAGATTGGCACGGACAAAATGTCGTCTCGGGCCATTTTCCGGAAGCGGGACGGCAAGAAGCGCGTCTTCGATATGAGGACGATAAGTTCTTCCTGAAAGTTTTTCCAATATCGGAACCAGAAAAACATGGCCGCAAACCATGCTCGACACAGGGTTTCCGGGAAGCCCCAAAACCAGCATTTTATGGTCATGTGGCAAAACCCCGAACATGAGAGGTTTACCCGGACGCATTGCAACCTTCCAGAAGTCGAGTTTCATACCTTCCGACTTCAAAACAGTTTGCACAAGGTCATATTTACCGACAGAGACGCCACCGCTGGTGACAAGAAGATCAACCTTTTCTTCTCTTGCACGGTTAATCTTTTCGCGGATTGATTCCTCATTGTCGCGGGCTATCCCCAGATCGACAACGTCGCAATGATGAGCCCGTATCAGATAGGTAAGACCATAGGAATTCGAGCACACGATCTGGTCTTTTCCAGGTATCTCGCCAGCTTCTACAAGTTCATTTCCTGTTGCCAAAACAGCAATTTTCGGACGCCTGACAACTTTTATCGCTCCATGGCCGGTTGATGCGCAAAGTGCCAAGGCAGATGGCGTCATGACACGCCCTTTTTTAAGAACACTGGCACCTTTTTCGAAATTTCCTCCTCTGGGACGAATATTGGCATTCGGTTCGGGCGCTTTTGTAAAAGAGACGCTATCGCCTTCTATAACGGCGTTTTCCTGAATAATGACAGTATCGGCATCGTCAGGAACAGGAGCACCGGTAAAAATCCGGACAGCTTCGGCTTTGCCGATTTTTCCGTCATAGCCTTTGCCTGCGGCAGCTTCTCCGACAACATGGAATTTCGTATCTTGCCGGTAATCCTGAAAGCGTATGGCAAAACCATCCATCGCAGAAGACCGGAAGGGAGGTTCGGTCAATTCCGCAATAACATCCTGAGCCAGAACTTGCGCCTGTCCAACTTTGGTTAACGGAGTAAGCACGCTTTCAAGCGTTTCAGTTGCTGCAAGTAAACGGTTTAGAGATTCGTCAACATTGATGAGAGGCATTTTTTTCTTCTCGCTTCCATGTGCCAGATTTTCCTCCCCGCTTTTCCAATAAACAGATATTGCTGATGATCATGTTTTTATCGAGAGCTTTTGCCATATCGTAAATCGTCAAACAGGTGATGGATACAGCCGTCAAAGCTTCCATTTCGACGCCGGTCTTGCCGTTAAGACTGACAGTTGCAGTAATTTGATAGCCGGGTAAATCATGATCGGCAGTAATGTCGACAGCAATTTTTGTGAGCATGAGGGGATGGCATAACGGAATAAGCTCCGATGTTTTTTTTGCCCCCATAATGCCCGCTATTCTGGCCGTTGCCAGAACATCGCCTTTGGGGGCGTTGCCATTCTCGATTGCTTCGAGAGTTTCTCTTGCCATCTTTATAGAACCATGGGCAATAGCTATCCGGTCGGTCTCGCGTTTTCCCCCGACGTCGACCATGTGTGCTTCACCTTTGGCATTCACATGGGTTAGTTTATCGCTCATTTTATAGTCCTAATAAGGTTCTCGTCGCCTTTGCTACATCGTTCTGCCGCATCAGACTTTCTCCGATCAGAAATGAACGAATGTTGCTTTTTTCCAATCTTTTCAGATCGTCATGGGTAAAAATGCCACTTTCCCCAACCAACAGACGATCATCAGGAACCATATGGGAAAGTCTTTCCGAATTGGCAAGATCAACTTCAAAATTGCGCAAATTGCGGTTATTGACACCGATAAGTGGTGATTTGAGTTTTAATGCCCGTTCGACTTCAGCTTCATTATGGGTTTCTATGAGAACATCCATACCAAGTTCGAATGCGGTTTCTTCCAGTGCTTTGGCCAAATTGTCATCAACCGCCGCAAGAATGATGAGGATGCAATCGGCTCCCCATGCGCGGGCTTCATAAACCTGATAGGTGTCGAAGAGAAAATCCTTTCTTAAGGCAGGAAGATTACAAGCTTTGTGTGCTGCACGTAAAAAATCGGGAGAACCCTGAAAAGAGGGGGTATCAGTTAGAACCGAAAGACAGGCTGCCCCACCTTTTTCATAAGCTTTTGCAAGTGCCGGCGGGTCGAAATCTTCTCTGATAAGCCCCTTTGAAGGGCTCGCTTTTTTTATTTCGGCAATCAAACCGAAAAGACCTTTATCTTCCTTGGCTTTCAGTGCTTTATGAAACCCGCGTGGTTTATCGGCTTTTGCAGCCAGTTTTTTTAAGTTTTCGAGCGGCAAAGCTTCTTTAGCTTTGGCTATTTCCTTAAGTTTATAGGATTCAATTTTCTTTAGAATATCACTCATTATTCTCACCAAGGTCGTTCGAAACCTTTATCAATTGTTCCAGCTTTTCTTTGGCTTTACCTTGATCGATACTTTGCTTGGCAATTTCGACACCTTGTTTCAGTGTGTCGGCTTTTCCGGCTATGATGAAGGCGGCGGCAGCATTCAAAAGAACAATATCACGATAAGCTCCATGTTGCCCTTCAAGAACGGCTCGCAATGCCTGTGCATTATATTGCGGATCACCACCTTTGAGGTCTGCCATTGTAACACGTTTCAAACCGGCATCCTCGGGGGTCACTGTAAAAGTGGTGAGCACGCCGTCTTTGAGAGCTGCAACATCGGTTTCGCCTGCTGTTGTCAGTTCATCCATGCCGCTGCCATGAACGACCCAAAGGGATTTCGAGCCAAGTCCCTGAAGAACTTTGGCGATAGGAACAACCCATTGGGGTGAAAAAACGCCGATCAACTGGTTCGTAACGCCGGCAGGATTGGAAAGTGGTCCGAGTATATTGAAGATGGTCCGTGTACCAAGTTCGACACGCGCAGGCCCGACATGACGCATCGCCGAGTGATGGGTTGGTGCAAACATGAAGCCTAACCCCACTTCACGGATACAGCGTCCGATCATTTCGGGAGTGGCGTCAATATTTACCCCGAGTGCTGCCAAAGCGTCGGCGGCGCCCGATTTTGACGATAAGGCACGGTTTCCGTGTTTACCGACAGGAATACCGGCACCGGCAACGACAAATGCTGTAGCGGTCGAAACATTGTAAGAACCGGATTGATCTCCACCGGTACCGACAATATCGACAGCGCCATCTACTGAATCGACCCGCAACATTTTCTTACGCATGGATGCAACAGCACCGGTGATTTCATCAATGGTTTCGCCGCGAACCCTGAGCGACATTAAAAAACCGCCAATCTGGGCAGGCGTTGCCTGACCGGACATCATGATTGTAAAGGCTGCTTCGGCTTCATCTTTTGTGAGTGAAGCACCCGTTGCAACCTTGTTTATAAAAGGCTTAAGGTCACTCATGATATCCTCACTGAAGGTTGTTGGTTATCGCTTTGAGATTCGCGATATTGGCTTTGACAGGTGCTTTCGCATTGGCAATATCCAAAATTTCCAGACCAAGATCTGCTCCCACCATAGCATCGATATTGGTTTTTAGCTGAGGTTCGAGCGATTTGGGGTCGGTGTTCAAAGGCAGAACCGATTCTGTTACAAGATAAACAATCCGCTGGTCCTTATCGGCAGCTTTGGACACACCGCTATGCCCCTTGGGACCGGAGAAAGCCGCATTGACACCATCAGCTCCCAGAACTTCATCCGAACCGCCACGTTTAAGCCCGCGAGCAGTCTTTTTCGTCACGCCAAGCTCTCGAGCCAAATCATCGAGTGTTTTGTGATCTTTCAATTCCTGTTCCAGTTTCGAAGCTTTCTCGTCGAGTAGTCTTTGTGTTTCCTCGGCTTTCCATAAAGTTACGACTTTATCTTTAACCTCATCCAGAGTTTGGTCACGAGCATCGACAATTTTGTCAACGCGATACCATAAGTAACCACCTCCCTTGATCGCAATGGGATCAAGATCGGCTCCTTCTGTAGCCTGAAAGATATTATCAACGAGCATAGATTGTTGTGGCAATTCACCTAACGCTTTTCCATCAGGCGTTTGGGCCTTTGAATCAATCGTAATCTTCCGCAAATCGAGCTTATATTGTTTTGCAAGCTCATCGAGCGATGCCCCTTCGAAACGGGCATTTTCAATGGCATCGTGATTATCGCGCATAGCATTTGCAGCATTTTCCTTGGCTAATCTATTGCGGATATCCGGTTCGGCTTTTTCCAATGGAGTTGGACCTTGCGGTGTAATTTTTACAACACGCATGATGACCGGTCCTTCAAGATCGTTGATGACATCACTGACCTTGTTTAATTCCAGCTCGAAAATGTCTCTTGCAATGGTCGACGAGAAACCGGTTTTTGCTGCGGGACCTTTGGTAATGTCTTCCAGTGTTTTATGTTCTGCACTCACAAGATCTTCGAAAGTTCCTCCATCGCGGAGCTTGGCGGCAGCATTGTCTGCTTGCTCTCTCGTTTTGAAGCGCAATATTTGAACCGTTCGTTCCTCGGGTGACATGAAACGAGAAGCATTGCGAGTATAATAGTCCTTGATTTCATCCTCGGAAATATCGGCAGGTTTAAGCAAGCTTTCCGGTGTCATTTCCATTAAAGTGACTTGACGATATTCCGGCGCGTGAAATTCGGCCTTATGGGCGTCAAACGACTTTTGCAATTGTTCGGAAGTGGGGTCTTTAATTTCGCCAATTTCTTTTTTCGTCACAAGAAGATAATCGACGGAGCGTGTTTCGTTGCGGTAATTCAGGAGTGCAGAGTAAAATACGTCGGGTGCAGCCATGTCGTTGACTGCGGAATAGATAAGCTGGTTACGTTTCTCTTTACCGGCCAGGTAGTCAATAAAATCAGCCTCGGGAAGACCCTCTTGTTTGAGGTAGCTCAGAAAAATGTTGCGATCGAATTGCCCTTGCTGTTGAAAAAAACGGTCGGCACCTATGGCGCGGGCAATACCATCTTTTGAGACGCCGATTTTCATCAGCCGAACTTGCTCGTCGAGCAATACATCCTGCTGAAGCTGGCTAAGCGCCATTTGAGGAAGACCGTATTGCTTGGCTTCGGCTTCGGAAAGCAGACGTGGTAGCTGATTGGTACCAGAAAAAAGCTTGATCTGATCTTGCAAGGCCAATCTGTAAGTATTGGCTTTGATTGTGGATTTTCCCGATGTGAACAAGTCATGTCCACTGGTTCTTCTTAATTCCGGCACTCCCCATAAAAGGACAAAGCATAGAACAAGCAAACCGAGGAAAACCTTGGCAATCCAAGAATTGACAGCACTTCGTATTGTATCAAGCATCGGCGAATTCCGTTTTAATTGGCTTCATTTAAGCAACAAGCTCTGATAGGATGTGCAACAAAGGCGCACAATATGCAAGGTTTAACACTTGCTTTAGTGGTGTAATTTGTTAGTTAAGGCTATTAATGCGCTGTTTTAAGACTGTTATTGAGGAAAAATCATGACACCGAATGTTAGACCGCTCGTCGCAGGAAATTGGAAAATGAATGGCACTGGCGAATCTCTTGCCGAGTTGCGGGCAATTTCCGCTGGTGTTAATTCGGATCTCGGACGTTTATTCGAAGCATTAATTTGTGTACCGGCTACTTTGCTCTCCAGAGCCGCCGACAGTCTTGATGGCGAAAAACTCCTTCTCGGCGGAGAGGATTGCCACACCGCCGATTTTGGTGCCCATACCGGAGATATTTCCGCTCCCATGCTCAAAGAGGCCGGAGCGAGCTACGTCATTGTCGGCCATTCGGAAAGACGTAATGACCACCATGAAAGCAATGATCTTGTTCGGCAAAAAGCCGAAGCGGCATGGCGAGCCGGTTTGGTTTCAATAATTTGTGTTGGCGAAAAACTTGAAGAACGCGAAAGCGGAAAGACACTTGATGTCATTGAAAAACAATTGGCTGGTTCTGTCCCCGATCATGCAACACCGCAAAATACCGTGATCGCTTATGAACCGGTTTGGGCAATTGGTACCGGTAAAACACCGACAGCTAAAGACGTTGGTGAAGTCCACGAATTTATGCGCAACAAGCTGGTTGCCCGTTTTGGACAATCGGGAAAACTCTTCCGTTTGCTTTATGGTGGCTCCGTCAAGCCTGATAATGCTGTTGAGTTATTGGGCGTTAATAATGTCGACGGTGCGCTGGTCGGTGGGGCAAGCTTGAAGGCCAATGATTTTCTGGCAATTTGCGGCGCTTATCGGAAATTATAGTTGAAGATTTTTGTCTTGCCTCTTGGATTATGTAAAAATTACGTGTAAACAGCCGCGAACGGTAATAATAGAGCAGAGCTTATGCAGACAGTATTGATTGTCATTCATCTTTTAATTGTCATCGCACTTGTCGGCGTTGTATTGATACAGCGTTCCGAAGGCGGCGGCTTGGGCATTGGCGGTGGTTCAGGCTTTATGACAGCACGCGGTACAAAAAACGCGCTGACACGGCTGACGGCAATTCTTGCACTCTGTTTTTTTGCAACATCGATTGCTCTTGTGGTTTTGGATAGTGTTTCGAACCCTGCTGCCGATATTATCAATCGTATTCCTGCGAAGGATACAAAAGCTCCGACTCAAAATACACCGTCGACGACATCCGGACAGATACCGACGGGCCAGGGTGAGACACCGGCAAATAACGCAAATCAGCCGGCAGGTTCTGACCAGTCTGGTGGTAAAGGTCAGACGGATGGTCAAAGCACGACAACGCCGGATGCCCAAAAATCTTCCACAGATGGCAATAAATCAGCTCCGGTTATGGAAAATCCGGTGCCGCAGCAACAGGAAAATCCGGTTCCAAACAACTAAACAACGGTTTGTTGCGTGGTTTTGATATTCCGGTTGATCAGGTACAGAAAATAAAGGGCGGTTTTCGCCCTTTTATTTTTTGAACTACTCGTTTGTTTCATGCTGAATTTTTAGGCTCAAAAAAATTATTGAAAAATTTTATAGTAGTTCGTTCGATCAATTAAATATTTTTTACAGATGGATAAATTCTTTAGCCAATCGGGAAATCGGGTTTAAAATTTTCTGTCAGGCTAACCGAAGCAAGGCTAGTGTTATTTGAAAAAGAGCGGGCAGGGCATCAGGAAAACAAATCGAATGTCTATGCAAAACTCTTCGTGTGGCGTTCTGACCATGGATTTTAACCTTGTTTGCTCTGGCGCTTGCCAGAGCGAAATATTACTTGGTTAAAATGTCTTTTAGTTAAACAAATGGAAAAAAATTCCAAATCTTAACAAAGTGTTGCATGACTGCCATAGCAGCCAATCAACTTTTATGGCGCTACTTGAAAAAGATTGAGGACAAACAAATTTGGTCGTATGAACAGCAACAGTGTTGCTAAAACCGAATTTGTTGTAAAACCTCTCGAACTTTCATCGCGGAATTGAAGTTGAAATGATCCACCGTTTATTGATTGCCGGTTTTTCCGGCTTGTTTTTTTTGTCAGGTAATGCTGCCTTTTCAGAAGAAATTGCTGATAGCGATGATGCCGGTAATGCGCAAGTCGCATCGGTTGCACCCGTTGGACATATTCAGATACCAACTGTAAAAAGCTACAATGTACCGGAAAAATATCGTCCGCAGACTGTATCCTTCTCCGGTTATAAACCGGGGACGATTGTTATCGATCCCAAGAATTATTTCCTTTATCTGATCGAGACACCGACAACAGCAAGGCGTTACGGAATTGCTGTTGGTAAAATCGGGCTTCAGTTCAAAGGAACAGCCAATATTCGTTTTAAACGGGAATGGCCACGTTGGATTCCGACAAAAGATATGGTCAAGCGCAGTCCCGAACATTACGCAAAATTTGCCAATGGTATGGATGGCGGGCCGGGAAATCCGCTCGGAGCACGTGCACTTTATCTCTGGCAGGGGAACAAAGACACCTATATTCGTATTCACGGGACAGTCCAGCCTTGGACAATCGGTTCTTCTGCTTCCAATGGCTGCTTCCGTATGATCAACGATGACGTGCTTGATCTTTATGATCGGGTCGATGTCGGTACAGAAGTTGTTGTGCTTTGAAACTGTAAAAAATCTACTCTTAACAGCCCCGTTTAATACGGGGCTTTTTTGTTAATAAAAACAATGACTTATTTTGAAAAAGCGAATCAGTTTTTCAAGTCTTGGACAGCTTTTAGTCTGAAAATCTGCATAGAACATGAAAATAGGGGCTTTCGGGTAGCTCTTCGAGAATCGTAATTAAAAAGAAAAAATTGCGAAAAACCCAATTTTTTTCTGGAAGAATCATCAATGAACGGTTATCTCCATAAGCCCATGGCACGATATGTTTTTATTACTGGTGGCGTGGTTTCTTCCCTCGGAAAAGGCATTGCCGCAGCAGCTTTAGCTGCATTGTTACAGGCTCGCGGGTACCGTGTAAGGATCCGCAAGCTGGATCCTTATCTTAACGTTGATCCCGGCACAATGTCGCCTTATCAGCACGGAGAAGTCTTCGTGACAGATGACGGCGCCGAGACTGATCTTGATCTTGGGCATTACGAGCGTTTTACCGGTCGTTCGGCAAACAAGCAGGACAATATCACGACCGGCCGTATTTATCGAAATATCATCGAGCGTGAGCGGCGCGGTGACTATCTCGGCGCGACTGTGCAAGTCATTCCCCATGTTACCGATGAAATCAAAAATTTCATTATGGAAGGGAATGAGAATTATGATTTCGTTTTATGCGAGATTGGCGGCACGGTCGGCGATATCGAAGCAATGCCGTTTTTGGAAGCAATAAGGCAGCTCCATAACGAATTACCGCCTCATACAACGGTCTATATGCATCTGACATTGATGCCCTATATTCCCGCTGCCGGAGAACTGAAAACCAAACCGACACAACATTCGGTTCGTGAATTACAGTCTGTGGGTATTGCTCCGGATATTTTATTGGTGCGTGCCGATCGGGCTATTCCGGAATCGGAACGGCGCAAACTTTCGCTTTTTTGTAACGTCCGTCCGTCAGCCGTGATTCAGGCACTCGATGTCGATACGATTTATGACGTTCCGATAGCCTACCATCGTGAGGGGCTGGATTCGGAAGTTCTGGCTGCTTTCGGAATTGATCCGGCTCCGGAACCGAAAATGGATCGTTGGATCGAAATTAATCGTCGTCTTCACAATCCGGAAGGCGAAGTTACCATTGCTGTGGTCGGTAAATATACCGGCTTAAAAGATGCCTACAAATCTCTTAACGAGGCTTTAACCCATGGCGGTCTTGCCAATAAGGTCAAAGTCAATCTTGAGTGGATAGAGTCGGAAATTTTCGAAAAAGAAGACCCGACGCCTTATCTCGAAAAAGTCCATGGCATTCTTGTTCCCGGTGCTTTCGGCGAACGTGGTGCCGAAGGCAAGATCATGGCCATCCGTTTTGCTCGCGAGCGTAAAGTTCCGTTTTTCGGTATATGCTTTGGTATGCAGATGGCCTGCATAGAGGCTGCTCGTAATCTCGGCGGTATCAAAAATGCATCATCGACCGAATTTGGTCCCACCGACGAGCCGGTCGTTGGCTTGATGACAGAGTGGCTTAAGGGAAATGCTTTGGAAAAACGTGCTGAAAAGGGCAATCTTGGAGGCACAATGCGCCTTGGCGCTTATGAAGCAATCCTGAAAGAAGATAGTGCCATTGCAAAAATCTACGGAAAAACTGATATTTTCGAACGCCATCGCCATCGTTACGAGGTGAATATCGACTATAAAGAACGGCTTGAAAAATGTGGTTTGATTTTCTCAGGGATGTCACCTGACGGTGTTTTGCCAGAGACAATCGAATATAAAGATCATCCATGGTTTATCGGGGTTCAATATCATCCCGAGCTGAAATCCCGTCCTTTCGAGCCTCATCCGCTTTTTGCCTCTTTTATAAAAGCGGCGATGGTACAAGGAAGATTGGTTTAATAAGGGCGATCGGTTTTATATCGTAATCGTTTTTGATATTTGAATTTTGCAAAGTTCCAATAGGAACTTTGCAATTTTTTTTGGCAGTAAATAATTTTGCGGATTGTTTGATACGTTAAAATTATACCGGATTATAGTGATCATTTGTCTGCTATAACGCATTGATCTATTGTGTTATTTTGCATCGTTAACCGGTTTTCGAATTGCTTCTTTTTTCCTAAAAAAACGGAACCGGATATTTTGATATTGACCGTTTTATTCTCGGTCACAGTTTTAAAATTTCCCGGATTGATGCGTTCTTTTATACTAAGTTACCGTAAGCAGACGATTGTTGCTTTTGAACGGTGTTTGAAAACAATCATATTGAATAGACTGTGTTTTTTAAGGTAAGGTCTGACAATCAGCAAAAATCATATGAAAATGATTAGATTAGAGGACTAGATGACGAAACCGAATAGCACTGTCTCTGTAGGAAATGTTGTATTTTCCAATAGTGCGCCGCTTTCAATTATTGCGGGGCCATGTCAGATGGAAAGCCGTGAACATGCATTTGATATGGCGGGTAAGATAAAAGAGATTGCAGAAAAACTGGGTATTGGTGTTGTTTATAAGTCGAGTTTTGACAAGGCAAATCGTACGTCTTTGAACAGCAAGCGTGGCATCGGCCTTGAAAAGGCTATGGACGTTTTTGATGACTTGAAACGGGAATTCAATATTCCTGTATTGACGGATATTCATACAGAAGAACAATGTGCACTTGTTGCTCCTCATGTTGATGTTTTACAAATTCCCGCATTTTTGTGTCGTCAAACCGATCTTCTGGTGGCAGCAGCAAAAACCGGCCGCGTTATCAATGTAAAAAAAGGTCAGTTTCTCGCCCCGTGGGATATGAAAAATGTTCTGGCCAAAATTACGGAGAGCGGAAATCCCAATGTTATGGCTTGTGAGCGGGGTGTCTCGTTCGGTTATAATACGTTGATTTCGGATATGCGGGCATTGCCGATTATGGCACAATTCGGCTCGCCGGTTATTTTTGATGCCACCCATTCTGTCCAGCAACCGGGCGGGCAGGGCACATCTTCGGGAGGACAACGAGAATTTGTTGAAACGCTTGCACGTGCGGCTGTAGCGGTTGGTGTTGCCGGTGTTTTTCTGGAAACACATCAGGATCCGGATCATGCTCCGTCTGATGGGCCGAATATGGTCAAGCTCGAAAATTTGCCGAATCTGTTGGAAACATTGATGGCGTTTGACCGGTTGGCAAAAAAGCTTTAATCGATTTTATGAGATGTTAGGTATTCCCTCGCAAAGAGAGTTTGTCTAATCATTAAAGAACTAACGAACCCTGATCGGGAAGGAAACGCGAGATGACTGCAATTGTAGATATTGTTGGCCGTGAAATTCTGGATAGTCGTGGCAATCCGACTGTCGAAGTTGATGTAGTTTTGGAAGATGGTGCATTTGGACGGGCAGCAGTGCCTTCAGGGGCTTCGACAGGGGCTCATGAAGCTGTCGAACTGCGTGATGGAGGTACACGTTATCAGGGCAAGGGCGTTGAAAAAGCGGTGAATGCCGTCAACGGCGAAATTCTTCAGGAAATTGGTGGTCTTGATGCGGAAGATCAAATAGCCATTGATGAGGCGATGATTGCGCTGGATGGTACAGCAAACAAGTCGCGCCTTGGTGCAAATGCAATTTTGGGAGTTTCTCTGGCAACAGCAAAAGCTGCCGCAAATTCTGCCGGTCTGCCGCTTTATCGTTATGTCGGCGGCACTCAGGCCCATTTGATGCCAACGCCAATGATGAATATTATCAATGGCGGCGTTCATGCTGACAATCCGATCGATTTTCAGGAATTCATGATTTTGCCAGTGGGTGCACCGACCTTGAAGGAAGCTGTCCGTTACGGCGCCGAGATTTTCCACACCTTGAAAAAGCGCTTGAAAGATGCTGGTTTCAATACCAATGTCGGCGATGAAGGCGGTTTTGCTCCGAATCTCAAGAGTGCCGAAGCAGCGCTCGAATTCATTGTCGAATCCATTAAGGCAGCCGGTTACAAGCCGGGCGAACAGGTCGCTCTCGGCCTTGATTGTGCATCGTCGGAATTTTATAAAAACGGTTCCTATGTTTACACTGGCGAAGGCAAAACACGCAGTGCCGAACAACAGGCAGACTATCTGGAAAAACTCATTAGCGATTTCCCGATTATCACAATCGAGGATGGTATGGCAGAAGACGATTGGGATGGTTGGAAAATTCTGACTGACCGGATTGGTAAAAAATGCCAACTCGTTGGAGATGATCTTTTTGTTACCAATTCTGCACGTTTACGCGATGGTATCAAAATGGGCGTCGCCAATTCTTTGCTCGTCAAAGTCAACCAGATTGGTACTTTAAGTGAAACACTTGATGCTGTCGAAACAGCTCATAAAGCCGGTTATACAGCAATTATGTCGCACCGCTCCGGTGAAACCGAAGATTCGACCATTGCCGATTTGGCTGTTGCCACCAATTGTGGGCAGATCAAGACCGGGTCTCTTGCCCGTTCAGATCGGCTTGCGAAATATAACCAGTTGATGCGAATCGAGGAAGAACTGGGCGGTCAGGCTCGCTATGCCGGTATTTCTGCTTTTCGCATTTGATTGAAAACCGGCTATCGCAATTTTGATCTTAAAGAGCGGGCATTATGTCCGCTCTTTTTTGCGTTCTTGAGACTCGTTTTTTCTAGTTTGTTACTTATTTAATCGGGTAATCTTAACTCATCGGATTTGAATTTAAAAAAAGTGCAAAATTGATTGCCGATCAGATTGGTGATTTTGCAACTTGTCACGCAAAGATCAGGAGTTTTTATGCGCGGTTCGATTATAAGTTACTCAAGGAACAAAGGTCTTATCTCGGGAGCCGATAACAACCGTTACGAATTCACGCGGCTTGACTGGAGCGGGCAAGGCGAACCGTCGGCCGGAATCAAGGTTGATTTTGTGGCAGAAGGCGCGATCGCCAAAAATATCTTTCCCTTAAGCATTGATAGCAAGCATTCGAAAGTCGTTATGGCAATCGTATGCTGGTTCTTCGGGATTTTCGGAGTTCATCGTTTTATGGTCGGAAAAATTGGTACTGGCGTATTGATGCTTCTGCTTACGGTCACAGTTATCGGTTCGATCATTTCGTTTATTTGGTCAATTATCGATTTTATTCTGATCCTTATGGGGAAATTCAAAGATAAAGACGGAAATCCGATCACAAGCGAATATCTTTGACTTGGAAATAATCGCTGGAAAGGTCAACACCGGAAAACAGAGGTGAATATTTTCGGGATTATCTGTCAGGCAATGAACTTTGTGAAGTTTGTCTTTTGATGTGTCTGCACGAGATAAGTGGTCGAGATAGCACTGGTTAAAATGTCTATAACGTTTATTTTTTAAAATGCCAAAATTCCAACCGGCAATGGCTTTTTGTCATTTTGTTTTCAGGAATTTGGCCTTCCGGTAATCTATCTTTAATAAAAATCATGCATCAATGATTTAAGTTCGATAGGGACAGAAATGCTGAAATGATGTGGACGAAACAGAAACGCAGATCAATCAAGGGGCGCTTTATATTGCCCCTTATGACGATTGGTGTGCTGAGCTATTTTGGTTACCACATTTATCACGGTGAATATGGTTTATATTCTCGTGTCAAAGTAGAACAACATATCGACAGCCTCAACAACGAGTTGAAATCGCTTGAAGAGCAGCGCAAAGGAATAGAAAAAAAGGTTTCGCTTTTAAAAGACGGTCATATAGAACGTGATATGCTTGATGAATATGCTCGCAAAAATCTTAATCTTTCGAAGCCGAATGAATTTGTTATCTTGACGGGTCAAGGCGATTTGTCAAAATAGAAAAATTCTGTTTATTTCCTAAAAAATAAATATATCAATACCTTACACGAATTTTTACAAACATTTATAGTGCTTGTAACTTTGGCGGGGAAAGCGTATTTTTTAAAACACCAATTAAGGGAGTTTAATATGGCAGCACGGGCTAAAAAAACTTCTGCGAAAAAAACGCAGACCGTATTAACCAATACCGCCAGATCACCTGAGCCGGCGGAATTCACCAAAGAAGAAGAACTTCAGTTTTATCATGATATGCTTTTAATCCGACGGTTTGAAGAAAAAGCCGGTCAGCTTTATGGCATGGGCGTTATTGGCGGCTTTTGTCACCTCTATATCGGACAAGAAGCGGTCGTAACCGGAACTGTCAAAGCAATAAAACAAGGCGATCAGGTGATCACCTCCTATCGTGATCATGGACATATGTTGGCAACAGGCATGAACCCGCGCGGTGTTATGGCTGAACTAGCCGGTCGCAAAGATGGCTTTTCCAAAGGGAAGGGCGGTTCGATGCATATGTTTTCCAAGGAAAAGAACTTTTTTGGCGGGCATGGTATCGTTGGTGCACAGGTGCCGATTGGAACGGGATTGGCTTTTTCCAATAAATATCTTGGGCGGGATAATGTAACGCTTGTTTATTTCGGTGACGGCGCGGCCAATCAGGGGCAGGTTTATGAGAGCTTCAATATGGCTTCGCTTTGGAAACTTCCCGTCGTTTATGTTATCGAAAACAACCAATATGCCATGGGAACGGCAGTTTCCCGTGCTTCTGCCGAGACCGATTTTTCACGTCGTGGTTTGTCTTTCGAAATACCCGGTTATGTTGTCGATGGTATGGATGTTTGTGCTGTAAAATCGGCAGCCGATGAGGCTGTTGCATGGGCACGTTCAGGCAAAGGCCCGATTATTCTCGACATGCAGACCTATCGTTATCGTGGTCACTCTATGTCGGATCCGGCCAAATATCGCACCAAAGAAGAGGTGGAAAAGGTCAAGACCGAACATGATCCGATCAATCAGGTGAAGAACCGCTGTATCAAAAAGGGTTGGGCAACAGAAGACGAATTGAAAGACATTGACAAAAAGGTTCGTGCTACCGTTGCTGATGCGGCAGATTTTGCTGAAAATGATCCCGAGCCGGATGTATCCGAGCTCTATACCGATGTTCTTCTTTAATAGCGAGGAAAGCGACTATGTCTATTGATATCTTGATGCCGGCGCTTTCGCCCACAATGGAAGAAGGCAAAATTTCAAAATGGCTTAAAAAGGAAGGCGATAAGGTCGAGGCCGGTGATGTGATTGCCGAAATCGAAACCGATAAAGCCACTATGGAAGTCGATGCAGCCGATGAAGGAACAATCGGCAAGATTCTTGTTCCGGAAGGAACAGCAGGTGTAAAGGTCAACACACCTATCGCGGTTCTGCTTGAAGATGGTGAAACAGCGGCTGATATTAAAAATGCCGTCAATCCGGCAAAAGAAGCAGCACCACAGGCACCACAACCTGCCGCATCCGCACCTGCCGCTCCGGCTCCCTCTGCACCGGCTGCACCGAAGCCCGCAGGGCCGGTTGTTCAATCTGACCCTGATATTCCGGCAGGAACAGAAATGGTCAAAATGACCGTTCGCGAGGCTTTGAACGAAGCTTTGGCTGAAGAAATGCGTCGTGATGACAAGGTTTTCCTGATTGGTGAAGAAGTTGCTCAATATCAGGGCGCTTATAAGGTCAGTCAGGGACTGCTTGATGAATTCGGTGCACGTCGTGTCATTGATACGCCGATTACCGAACAGGGGTTTGCCGGCCTTGGCGTTGGTGCAGCTTTTGGTGGCTTGCGTCCGGTCGTTGAATTCATGACATTCAACTTTGCCATGCAAGCAATCGACCAGATTGTGAATTCCGCCGCCAAGACACATTATATGTCCGGCGGGCAGATGCATGCCCCTATGGTTTTCCGCGGCCCGAATGGAGCGGCTTCCCGCGTTGGTGCTCAACATTCCCAATGTTATGCATCATGGTATAGTCATGTGCCGGGCTTGAAAGTTATCATGCCTTACACGGCTGCCGATGCCAAAGGGCTTTTGAAAGCAGCAATCCGCGATGACAATCCGGTTATTTTCCTTGAAAATGAATTGCTCTATGGTCATCAGTTCGATGTGCCAAAGCTTGATGATTTCGTTTTGCCAATCGGCAAAGCCCGCATCCATAAAGCCGGTAACGATGTAACAATCGTCGGCATGGGCATGGGGATGAATTACGCGGTTGAAGCACTGCCGGAATTCGAGAAACTCGGAATTGATGTCGAGTTGATAGATCTGAGAACTGTTCGTCCGATGGATTTGCCGACAATTATTGAATCGGTGAAGAAAACCGGCCGTTTGGTCACAATCGAAGAAGGCTTTCCGCAATCATCTGTCGGAACAGAAATTGCAACACGCATAATGCAGCAGGCATTTGATTATCTTGATGCGCCGATTGCTACAATTGCAGGCAAGGATGTTCCTATGCCTTATGCTGCCAATCTCGAAAAACTTGCTTTGCCAAGTGTTGCCGAGGTTGTTGATGCCGTAAAATCTGTCACCTACAAAGCCTGAAGGAGAACGCACTATGGCTATAAAAATCACAATGCCGGCGCTTTCCCCGACTATGGAAGAAGGCACTTTGTCGAAGTGGGATATCAAAGAGGGCGACAAAGTCTCACCCGGTGATACGGTTGCCGAGATTGAAACAGATAAGGCAACGATGGAAGTCGATGCCGCTGATGAAGGCACACTTGTAAAAATCGTCGTTCCGGCAGGGACACAAGGCGTAAAAGTGAATGCCTTGATCGGCATTCTTGCAGAAGACGGCGAAAGTGCCGAGGACGCCATCAAAGCGATTGAAGATGAAGAGAAAAAACAGCCTTCATCTTCTCCGGCACCGGCGCAGCCGGCAGCACCCGCCGCAGCCGCAAAAGCAGATACAACTTCCGTTCAAACTGCTAAGGCGTCTCCGGCTCCCGGCCAAGCGACTCCCACGTCTTCGCAAGCACCAGTTACAGAAAAGGGCAACCGTATATTTGCCTCGCCATTGGCACGGCGTCTGGCCAAGCAGAACGGACTTCAATTGTCGCTTATTTCAGGCACCGGTCCACATGGTCGCATCATCAAGCGTGATATTGACAATGCTCTTGCCAACGGTACCGGCAAGGCTGCAAGTAATGTGGAGCAGTCTGTACAAACTTCCGCCTCGACCGAAAGCTCTTCTTCGGACGAAATGACAATGAAGCTTTTCAATACCGATGAATACGAAATCGTACCTCACGATGGTATGCGAAAGACCATTGCCAAGCGTCTCGTTGAATCGAAACGTACAGTTCCGCATTTTTATGTAACAATTGATTGCGAGATTGATGCGCTGCTGAAATTGCGTGCAGAATTGAACGCAGCAGCTCCGATGGTTAAAACAAGTGCAGGCGAAAAACCGGCCTATAAGCTTTCAGTCAATGATATGGTTATCAAGGCCACAGCATTGGCACTCAAGGCTGTGCCGGATGCCAATGTTTCCTGGCTCGATAGCGGGATGATGCGCCACAAATTTGTGGACGTGGGTGTCGCTGTTTCCATTCCGAACGGCTTGATTACGCCGATCATCAAACATGCAGAGGAAAAATCGCTTTCGACAATTTCCAATGCAATGAAAGATTTGGCAAAACGGGCGCGGGAACGCAAGTTGAAACCCGAGGAATATCAGGGCGGTACGACTGCGGTTTCCAATATGGGGATGTATGGTGTCAAGGATTTCTGCGCCATTATCAACCCGCCACATGCGACGATCTTTGCGATCGGTGCAGGTGAACAGCGCGCTGTCGTTAAAAACGGTGCCTTGGCTATCGCAACGGTCATGTCGGTGACATTGTCAACCGACCATCGCGCGGTAGACGGAGCATTGGCAGCCGAACTTGCACAAGCCTTCAAAAAGTTCATTGAAAACCCGATGAGCATGTTGGTGTAATAATGAAAAAAACTGTTCTGGCTTATGGAGATTCCCTGACATGGGGATTAAATCCGATAAACCAAACACGTTACACCAACGAAATTCGTTGGCCGCATGTGCTGGAACAGCAATTCAAAGGCGCGATTGAAGTTGTCGAAGAAGCATTGTGCGGCCGCGCAATCTGTTTTGACGATAAAACTTCAATCGACGACCGGAATGGTGCAGCAATACTCCCGACAATCTTGGGCTCATGTCATCCGCTTGATCTGGTGATCATGATGCTGGGCACCAATGACTTGAAAAAATTTGTTGCGGGTTCCGCAATGGCGGCATGTTTGGGTATGAAACGGCTTATCAATATTGTCCGTTCCTATCCTTATATGTCGCAGACGGAACCTCCGGAAATTATTATTGTTTCTCCGCCTCATCTGGCGGAGACCACTCATCCTTTAAGTGGCGAGCGTTTTAGTGGTGCTATTGGAGAATCCAAAAAGCTGTCGATTTTCTATTCGGATCTTGCTGACGAGATGGAATGTGCCTTCTTCGATGCTGCATCTGTCGCAGTCGCGTCACCTGTGGATGGCGTTCATCTTGATGAAAACAACACAAAAGCAATTGGCAAAGGGCTTCAACCGTTGGTACATGTCGTTCTCGGCCTTTAGTTCTATCTTTCCCCATGGAGGAAAAATTGGCAAATTCATATGATGTTATTGTTATCGGTTCTGGCCCCGGCGGATATGTTACCGCAATCCGTTCTGCTCAATTGGGCTTCAAGACCGCTATTGTCGAACGCGAACACCTTGGCGGTATTTGCCTGAATTGGGGATGTATTCCTACAAAAGCGCTGCTTAGAACAGCAGAAATCAAACATTTTGGCGAACATGCAAAAGATTATGGCCTGAAACTCAATGGTTCGATTGAAGCAGACATCAAGGATGTCGTGCAACGCTCCCGCACTGTTTCTGCCCGTCTTAACGGCGGTGTCGGCTATTTGATGAAGAAAAACAAGATCGACGTTATCTGGGGTGAGGCAAAGCTCACTAAAGCAGCTTCCGGCGCCGGTCTTGGTGAAATTGTCGTCGGCAAAATCACCAAAAAAATTATGCAACCACAAAACCCGATTCCGAAGGGAACTTTGGGCGAGGGGACATATCAGGCCAAGCATATTATTGTGGCAACCGGTGCGCGTCCGCGTACATTGCCGGGTATCGAACCGGACGGGAAACTGGTTTGGACCTATTTTGAAGCAATGGTTCCTGAAACTATGCCGAAATCCATCGTCGTAATGGGGTCGGGCGCTATCGGAATAGAATTTGCGTCCTTTTATCGTGATATGGGTGCGGAAGTTACAGTTGTGGAAATGATGCCGCAGATTATGCCTGTTGAAGATGCGGAGATTTCCGCATTTGCCCGTAAGCAATTGGAGAAAAAAGGCATCCGAATCCTTACCGAAGCAAAGGTTTCGAAAATCGAAAAAACGTCCAATTCTGTGACAGCTCACATTGATATAAATGGCAAAACCGAGACCATTACTGCAGATCGTCTGATTTCTGCGGTGGGTGTGCAAGGCAATATAGAAAATATCGGGCTCGAAGCGTTAGGTGTAAAAACCGAACGTGGTTGTGTGGTAATTGACGAATGGGGACGCACCAATGTTCCCGGCATTTATGCCATTGGGGACGTTGCGGGTGCTCCTATGCTCGCCCATAAGGCAGAAGAAGAAGGCGTTATTTGTGTCGAGCATATTGCCGGCCTTGAAACAGCAGAACCTCTGGACAAGAGAAAGATTCCCGGTTGCACCTATTGCACGCCGCAAGTTGCTTCCGTCGGATTGACCGAAGCAAAGGCCAAGGCCGCAGGCTATGACATAAGGGTCGGGCATTTTTCGTTCTCGGCAAACGGCAAGGCAATTGCCATGGGAGAGGATCAGGGTATCGTCAAAACCATATTTGACCGAAAAACCGGTCAGTTGCTTGGTGCGCATATGGTTGGAGCGGAAGTAACCGAACTGATTGAAGGGTTTGTGGTTGCGATGAATCTTGAAACCACAGAAGAAGAGCTGATGCATACAGTCTTTCCTCATCCGACGCTTTCGGAAATGATGAAGGAAAGTGTCCTTGATGCTTATGGTCAGGTTTTGAACGCCTGACGCGCATCAAGATGTGAATTGCATTCTTGTTGCTTATACTCCATATGAGGGGAGAAAGAGCGTGAGGTACTAAATGGTTACCGTTGTTGACACTTTATCGCAGAAACGGGTCCGGCATCCGGAAAAAGCAAATCGACCGGATTCAGAGGTTTTAAAAAAGCCTGATTGGATCAGGGTGAAAGCGCCGTCATTGCGTGGGCAATATGCCGAAACCCGTCATATCGTGCGTGATAACAATCTGGTAACAGTTTGCGAAGAAGCTGGATGCCCGAATGTTGGCGAATGCTGGACTCAGAGGCACGCAAGTTTCATGATTTTGGGTGCAATATGCACCCGTGCATGTGCCTTTTGTAATGTTGCAACCGGCATACCTCTTCCTGTTGATAAGGACGAACCTGAACGTGTCGCTGATGCAGTGAGACAAATGGCACTTAAACATGTGGTTATTACCTCTGTTGATCGCGATGATCTTCCCGATGGTGGTGCCCAGCATTATGCCGATGTCATTCATGCAATCAGAAGAAAGTCACCAGGTACCACCATTGAAATCCTCACACCCGATTTTCGTCATAAGGAAGGTGCTCTTGAAACTGTGGTTGCAGCCAAGCCGGATGTATTTAACCATAATCTCGAAACTGTACCGTCAAAATACCTGACGGTGCGTCCGGGTGCACGCTATTTCCATTCGATCAGACTGTTGCAACGGGTCAAGGAGCTTGACCCATCAATCTTTACAAAGTCCGGTATTATGGTCGGGCTTGGTGAAGAACGTAATGAAGTTCTTCAATTGATGGATGATTTGCGCTCGGCCGATGTTGATTTCATGACCATTGGCCAATATTTGCAGCCAACGCGTAAACATCATCCTGTTATCCGTTTTGTTACGCCGGAAGAATTCAAATCCTATGCCATTATCGGCAAAACCAAGGGGTTCCTTCATATGTCTTCAAGTCCGCTAACCCGTTCGTCACACCATGCGGGCGAAGATTTTGAAGCACTAAGAAAAGCTCGCGCAGAGAAACTGGCTCATCAACGCGGATAAAGAATGCCAAAATTTAATACCCAGCGGAAAGTTCAGCATACCGATCTTGAGATGTTCAATCTTGTTTCGGATGTTGAGCGATATCCGGAATTTTTGCCAATGTGTGAATCCCTCAATGTTCGCTCGAGCGAAGAGAGGGGAAATAAAACCCTGCTTACTGCCGATATGACCGTCGGCTATAAAATGATCAGGGAAACTTTCACGACGCAGGTTCTGCTGGATAAAGAAGAACGACGTATTGATGTCCGTTATATTGACGGACCATTCCGCTATCTTGAAAACCGCTGGATATTCAAGCCCCTTGACGATGGCAAGTCATGCGAAGTCGAATTTTATATTGATTACGAGTTTAAAAGCCGGATGCTTGGTATGCTGATGGGCGCTATGTTCGATATAGCATTCAAACGTTTTACAGAAGCATTCGAGATGCGGGCAGACAAGATTTACGGGGCTCAACAAGCCTGAAGCCGAATTGTTTGTGAAGTTTGCCATTTGATTTTAAAACAGTTTTGAAAATAGTCTCGAAAGTTTTTTTAAAACTGGATAAAAATTATAAAGTTTAATGAAATCAATATATTAAATAAGTTTAAGTTTTAATTTCGCTCATTCCATGCTATTTTCTGATGAAAAACAGAAAACAGGTTATGGCTCTTGATGAGAAACTTGAAGATTTCGTATTTTGTGTTCATTTTCATTTGTATCGCGGTCTGGTTGGCAACGGGCGAGTTCTATGGCATCAGTCGCGGTTATTTTGCTTTCCGCTCCGAGGTTATTCAATTCACAGGACTTATTGCTTTTGTGGCCATGAGTATCGATGTGGTAATCGCCTGTCGTCTTAAAATAATTGACGATGCTTTGGGTGGGCTTGATAAGGCTTATCGCTTGCATAAATGGCTCGGCATTACCGCACTTGTTACGGCTATCGTGCATTTTCTCCTTGCCAAAGGAACAAAATGGGCTGTTGGCTGGGGATGGCTCGTAAAGCCTGTTCGGCAACATATCGATATAGCCAATTTGCCTCAAAAAGTCGGGCTTGAATATCTGTTCTCGGCATTTAGAAAAAATGCAGAATTCTTCGGGGAATGGGCTTTTTACATAGCCGTTATTCTTTGTCTTGTTGCGTTGATCAAGCTTATTCCTTACCGGTTTTTTGCTCACGTCCATACAATTTTTGCCGCGGTTTATCTTGTTCTGGTTTTTCATGCGGTTGTGTTGACGAAATTTGCCTATTGGAGCGAGCCATTCGGTTTATTGGTATTGGTTTCATCAATTTTCGGGGTCATTGCCGCAATGACAATTTTGCTCAAACGGTTCGGCTTTGGACGTCACATCGCGGCGACCGTCACGGACTATGCGATTGATAAAGCCAATGATGTCATACGTTTGACTTTAAAAGTTTCCAATAAATGGACCGGTCACAAAAGTGGACAATTTGCATTTGTTACATTGGATAAAGGCGAGGGCGCCCATCCTTTTACAATAGCGTCCCATTGGAATCCGCAAAAACCCTTTTTGACGTTTTTCGTTAAAGGTTTGGGAGACTATACCGATAAACTCGTAAAACTGAACTTGAACGGCAGGAAAGCGCGTATTGACGGGCCTTACGGGAAATTTTGCTTTAGCGACGACAAATCACCCGAACAAATATGGATTGGAGCAGGCATAGGAATTACGCCATTTCTTGCAAAACTTGACGAGTTGGCTTCATCAAAGAAAAGCAATAAAACGCAAATTGACTTTGTCTATGTTGTGCAGGCGATCAGTGAAAGCGAGAAACAAAAGCTTGCAAAATTGGCGCAATCGGCTGGTGTCAGATTGAAAATTTGGCTAACGCCTGAAGAGGGTAGGTTTAATGGAACCTTGTTGAGGCAGCTATTTATGAATTGGAAACAATCATCAATATGGTTTTGCGGGCCTATAAAATTCGGCGAGACGCTGGAAGATGACATGGCTAAAAGTGGCTTCGACCGCAAGCGGTTTCATAGGGAATTATTTCAACTGCGATAGGTTCAAATGGCTCCAAAAGGTTGAATAATTTTATTCTTGAAAAGGCGCAACCTTGTTCATGAACGTTATTAGGATAGCTCAAGGTTGCTCCTCTTTCCGATTTTAAGGCTCTATCGGGATGGCCATATTAAATCTCAAAAACTTTAACTTCTGCCAGAGGGGAGGGCAGCACTAATAGCATAATGTTGCGGGCGAAAAAATTGGCAACAAATATAAATTGAGCCAAGTTTGTTTCATCAGTACCGGTATTTGATTTCCTCCGTTCCGGTTTAAATTCCCTGAGGAGGTTTGATCGTGACTTGCGTCCGGCATTTAATCTCTATCGCAAACGGCGATTAAGACTGAGGAAGGTAATGGCTTATGTGCCAAACTGAAAATCGTGCTGGCCGCTTGGTGGACTTGTGACGTACAGCCAATCTCCGAAATGCTAAATCCTGTTGATTGCCTCAAGAACGAGATCCAATGCCCGTTCGACAGTTGCATGACGAACGTTTTCGCGACCGAGATCGCCAAAACGGGCTTCAAAATGTAGCGTGGGCTTATTCGTCAAAGCAACTGCCATATGGACAAGCCCCACCGGCTTTTCGGCGCTGCCGCCACCCGGACCCGCAACACCTGTTACCGAAACAGCAATATCGGAACCTGAGTGTTTGACACCGCCTTCGGCCATTGCGATCGCGACCTGTTTCGATACGGCACCGAAGGCCTCTATCATATCGGAAGGTACACCGACGAGCCTATTTTTTGCTTCATTGGAATAGGTAATGAAGCCACATTCCACAACGTCGGACGAGCCTGCAATGTCGGTCAGGCTGCCGATGATCAAGCCGCCTGTGCAGGATTCGACAGTCGCCAGTTTCAAATGGTGTAAACGGCAGGCTTCAAGAACTTTTGTTGCCTTGGCTTCAGCAATAAGAGTCATTCTGGAACACTCCCCGGATAGATAACTGTCGCAGTTGCGATTGCAGCAATTCCTTCTTTGCGTCCGACAAATCCCAATTTTTCATTGGTTGTGGCTTTGACCGAGATACGGTCGGCGGATATGCCGAGCATATCCATGAGTTTTTCGGTCATTTCCTTGCGGTGGGGACCAACCTTCGGCGCTTCTGCAATCAGCGTAATATCCACATTGGCGATGCGCCCCTTGGATTCTTTTATAATGGATACGGCATGACGCACAAAAATATCGGACGAGACACCCTTCCATTGCGGGTCGGAAGGAGGAAAATGTGTACCGATATCTCCCGCACCCCGTGTGGCAAGCAATGCATCCGTCAAAGCATGAAGAGCAACATCGGCATCCGAATGGCCGCTCAATTTCTTTTCATAAGCTATTTTCACGCCGCAAAGCGTCACTCCATCACCCGGTTCGAATGGATGAACATCATATCCGTTACCGGTGCGAACATCCGGAAATGGGAAAGAAGCGGGTATCTGGTTTTCCTGATTTGTCATGGCTTCCTTTTTCATACGCAATTCGGCAATAGCAAGATCGGCAGGCCAGGTAATTTTCACATTTTCACTGCTGCCAGCAACAAGTTTTATACCGAACCCCGCCCATTCCGCCAAGGCACAATCGTCGGTAAATCCGGTTAATCCCAGGTTCGCAGCTTTTTCATGCAACTCTAAAATTTTAGAAAAAGGAAATGCCTGCGGCGTTTGCGCCCCGAAAAGATGATCGCGCGGCACCGTCTCGACAACTATGCCGTTATCATCGGCACGTTTTAGTGTATCGGAAACTGCTACAGCCGGTAAAATCCCGAAATCTGGAGACAGTGCATTATCAATCCGTTCCAGAAGTGAACGTGAAACAAAAGGCCGCGCGCCATCATGAATAAATACATATTGAGGCTTTTTGTCTTCAGTGAGATCATTCAATGCGCGGAGACCACAAAGGGTTGATATCTGGCGTGTGCTTCCGCCATGAACAATTGTGATATGGTTTGCCAAATCACCAATTGCTTTATGACAAAGCATTTCGTCATCGCGGTGGATGACCAATATGATGGTTGAAAAGAACCCGCTATCCAGAAAACGCTTGAGCGTGTGAAAAATGACTGCGTGACCGCCAAGCGGTCGATATTGTTTGGGGCCATTTTCGGGTGAACCAATGCGTTCCCCCCTGCCAGCGGCTAATATGATGGCTGCGTTGGAAATGATGCGCCCCTTCAAAATTGGTTATGACAACAACACAAGAGATTATAACGTGAGTTCCGATCAGAATATTAGTTCAAAACTTTCGCGTTTTCATCATGCTCGTCATGCTCATGGATACCGAGACGTTCCCTGAAAGTTGGCCGTTGCAAATCGGCAATGGAAGTCGCCTTTAACACGTCGAAAAAAGCTTTTAAAGCCTTGCTCAATGTTGCATTGAGGCCGCACGAATTCACCAACGGACATTCAATGGCGCCACTTTCAAAGCACTCCGCCATTGCAAAATTTTCTTCTGTCACTTTCACAACGTCGGAAACAAAAATCTCGTCAGCCGGCTTGGCAAGCTTTACGCCGCCATTACGTCCACGTACGGTTTGCATTAATCCGGCTTCGACCAGTGGATGAAGAATTTTGAACAAAAACAGTTCGGAAACCGAATAGGCTTTGGCAATTTCCGGTACGCGGCTCAACTCTCCTTCGTTAGCAGCGCAATACATCAACATCCGGATGGCATAATTCGTCTGTTTTGTGAGCCGCATTTCCATTCCTTTCTGTTAGAGACATCTCTCTATAATTTAGAACGATTCTTAAAAATGTGAAGATGTTTTCTTTACTTTTTTTAGAAGGTTTTAGCAAACCATTGTCAATAAGCGTCTTTGGCTTTGATAATTGGAAGCAATCATCCGGCATGAAGTGGATAAGAATGATGGCAATAAAACTATCCTAGCAGCATAATTTGTCCTGATTTTGACAAAACAAGCCGGATATCCAGACGTTGTAACGTGACAAGAAAGAGGAACTCAAGACTAGCCAATGCCTGTGGCGGTTGAATAGCACATGGGTAAAGTGTGAAGCTCGGACAGCACATAGGTAAAACAAGGAAAAACGTCCGTTAGAATCTATTCCGGTTTAGTGATTGGAAAAGAATGCGCTCCCGCACATTTTAATATGAATGACAACAGAATTTTGAAGACGGACCAAATTCGATTTTTGCAAAATTCGATATCCGCCTTTCAAAGGAATAAGTGCTGACTATTTTTATGGAGCGAATTTAATTCATCGGCGATAACGAGCACTCATCTGCTGAAGTTGTTTTTGAAAGATAAATGTATCGGGTCTAGAGACAATTTTCGGTTGGCAAGCGAACCGATATCGTGAATTCACCGGATATGAACTGCATCTTCATCTTGTAAAAGAGGACTTTTTCTTCATAATTAGGGAAGGTTTAATTCTTTCTGTTGCATTTTCGCCACAAAGTGTTGCATCATTGTCGAAACAATGGGTTGGTTTGGGAAGAATCGTGAATTGGTAAAGCCGGCAGATAAAAGCTTATATGGCGTCAAACGACGGAATATGCATGCATTCTTCGGAATCATGGTTATTGCATTGGCTTTGCTGACGGCAGTTGTTTCTTTTACTATTCTGTTGGGCTTTACGCCAATTATTCCAAGCACTTTCGTGACACTTGTCCTCATTGCGGTCAATAGTGTTTGGGTACTCGGGCTTATAGCCATCGCTTGCTATGAGTTAATGCCGATTATTCAAGCATGGAGAGCGAGAAGGGCTGCTTCGAGACTTCACGTCAGAATAATTTCGCTATTCGCACTTGTTGCAACATTGCCTGCCGTTGTGGTTGCAATTGTTGCCGGAGTAACGCTCAATCAGGGGCTCGATCGTTGGTTTGATACAACTACTAGACAGATTGTGGCTTCCTCGATTGATCTCGCCAATGGTTACGCAGATGAGACATTGCAAAACCTGAAAAATTCTTCATATGCTATGGCCCTCGCACTCGATAACCGCAGGCTTCTCGCATTAAATCCCACCGAATACAGGTTGCAGCTTACGCGCCATGCGGCAGGTCGCGATTTGCGTGGAGCTTTTTTGTTAAGTCCGAACGGCACGGTTTTTTTGCAAAGTAATCTTGGTGGTGAAGACAAATTGCCAATACCACCAGCAAATCTCATTGTTCAAGCGACAAATGGTAGTCCGTTCACTTTTCAACCCGGCGAGCATGATTATTTTGGTATCATATTAAAACTGAACGATATACCAAATACATTTCTTTATCTTGTACGGGATGTCGACGAACGCGTTTTATCGGCTTTGCGTCTGACCGAAGCCAATACTGCACGTTATCGGGATCTTAACGAAAACCGTGTTCCGACACAAATTGCTTTTGCTGTCCTTTATCTTTGTCTGTTTCTCAGTTTGTTGATTTCGGCAATCTGGACAGGCATTGCCGTGGCAGACCGTTTGGTACGCCCCATCCGTTTGTTGATTGGCGCGGCTGATGACGTCGCTTCCGGCAATATGGATGTTGTGGTTCCCGTTCGAGCCAAGGATGGTGACATTGGTCAACTTTCGCGAACATTCAATTATATGGTGAGCGAGCTTAAAAGTCAGCGCAACGAGTTGATTTCGGCGCGTGACCAGATAGACGAGAGACGTCGTTTTTCGGAAGCTGTCCTTGCCGGTGTTAATGCAGGCGTTGCGGGAATTGACGAAAATGGCGATGTCACGATTATCAATCGTTCTGCACAGACGATGTTCAATCTTGATCCGAAAGAAGTTGTCGGGAAAAGTCTTATGTCGCTTAACGCGGATATTGGACAAGTATTCGAGGTTGCGCGTTCATCGGGACGTAAAAATCATCGTGAACAGGTTACCCTTTCGCAAGATGGGCGTAATCGGGTTTATAATGTGCAGGTTACGATGGAGGAAAACGATGGTAACGGGCAATCATGGGTTTTGACGATTGATGACATAACAGATCTTGTCGAGGCTCAAAGATCAAGCGCATGGGCCGATGTTGCCCGCCGTATCGCCCATGAAATAAAAAATCCGCTGACACCGATACAATTATCGGCCGAACGCATACGCCGCCGTTATGGCAAAGTGATTTCGGATGATCGGGATGTTTTTGATCAATGTGTCGACACAATCATTCGGCAAGTCGGCGATATCGGAAGAATGGTCGACGAATTCTCGTCTTTTGCCCGTATGCCTAAGCCGGAAATGCACCTGCTTGATATGCGGGAGCCGTTAAGAGAGGCGTTTTTTCTTGTTGAAGTGTCACGTCATGATATCAAATTCGAGCGGGATTTGGGCGAAGAACCGCTCATGGGCGAATTTGACAGCCGGCTCATCGGGCAGGCATTCGGAAATGTTATAAAAAATGCGAGCGAAGCAATTGATGCAATTGCGGTCGATAAAGCTATCGAGGGACATATCCTCGTGCGTTCTTATCGCGAAGGGGATAAACTCGTTGCTGATATAATAGATAATGGCAAAGGCTTACCGAAGGAACAAAGGCAAAAATTATTGGAACCCTATATAACGACACGAGAGAAGGGAACCGGATTGGGACTGGCAATCGTGCGTAAAATTGTAGAGGAACATGGAGGCTATATGGAATTACATGATGCACCGGTAAATTTTTATAACGGTCGTGGTGCAATGATCCGTATGGTCTTTCCTGCAGCAGGTAGTGGCAAATCCGATGTTGTTAAAGTAGATGTTGAGAAATAGGACGGTTAAGTAAGATGGCTTCAGATATTTTGATTGTCGATGATGAAGCGGATATACGCGAACTCGTCGGTGGAATACTCGAGGATGAAGGGCACGAAACGCGTCTCGCTGCCAATTCGGACGAAGCACTTCAGCAAATCGAAAACCGTGTTCCGCGATTGATTTTTCTCGACATCTGGTTGCAGGGAAGTCGTCTGGATGGTTTGGCACTGCTTGATAAAATCAAAACGCGCTATCCCAATTTACCCGTTGTGATGATTTCCGGCCACGGAAATATCGAAACGGCTGTTTCGGCGATTAAACGCGGTGCTTATGATTTTATCGAAAAACCGTTCAAAGCGGATCGTTTGATTTTGGTTGCCGAACGCGCACTTGAAACATCCAAGTTGAAACGCGAAGTCAGTGAATTGCGCAAACAAACAAGTGTTACGCCGGAGTTACTCGGCAAGTCGCTTGTTATGAACCATTTGCGCCAGACGATTGAGAAAGTGGCGCCTACCAATAGTCGTATCATGATTACCGGCCCATCAGGGTCGGGTAAAGAAACGACGGCGCGGGCAATCCATGCCCTTTCAAACCGTGCAAACGGCCCGTTTGTGACAATCAACGCGGCAACCATTACTCCTGAAAGAATGGAAATCGAACTTTTCGGGACCGAAATGGATGGAGGAGAGCGTAAAGTCGGCGCTCTTGAAGAAGCGCATGGCGGCATTCTCTATATAGACGAGATTGCGGACATGCCGCGCGAAACACAAAACAAGATTTTGCGCGTTTTGACCGACCAGACATTCGAACGGGTGGGGGGGAGCAAACGCGTTAAAGTGGATGTGCGTGTTATCTCGTCAACAGCACAGAATCTGGAAGGGTTGATTGCCGAAGGCCGTTTTCGCGAAGATCTGTTCCACCGGTTGGCAGTTGTGCCGATTGCTGTTCCGCCACTTGCAAGCCATCGGGAGGATATTCCCGAACTTGTGCATTATTTCGTGCACCAGATTTCCGAGCAGGCAGGTATAAAACCACGTGAAATCGGTGATGATACGATGGCAATTCTACAGGCTCATAGTTGGCCTGGAAACATCAGGCAGTTGCGCAATAATATCGAGCGTTTGTTGATTCTGGCACGCGGCGAGGGCGGTGATGGTCCGATTACGGCCGAACTTCTGCCTGCAGAAGTCGGCGATACTTTGCCACGCGCACCCACCGACTCGGATTTGCATATTATGGCACTGCCGTTACGGGAAGCGCGCGAACTGTTCGAAAAGGAATATCTGGTTGCGCAAATCAACCGGTTTGGTGGTAATATTTCGCGGACTGCCGAGTTTGTCGGCATGGAGCGGTCTGCACTGCACCGTAAACTGAAATCGCTTGGAGTTTCTTAGAATATGCGCGTCATCATTTGCGGGGCTGGTCAGGTCGGTTACGGGATAGCAGAACGTCTTTCCAATGAACAACATGACGTTACGGTTATCGATATCGAGCCGAAGCTGATTGAAAAAGTGCGTGATACTCTTGACGTTCGGGGTATTGTCGGACATGGCGCACGGCCTGATGTTTTGCGCGCAGCCGGTGCCGATGAAGCAGATATGCTCATTGCTGTAACGCTTTCCGATGAAGTCAATATGGTGGCGTGTCAGGTCGCCCATGCGCTCTTCAATGTGCCGACAAAAATTGCACGTGTTCGTGACCAGTCCTATCTTGATCCGCAATATCAAGGTTTATTCCAGCGTGATGCCATGCCGATTGATGTCGTCATTTCGCCGGAAATCGAGGTTGGCGAAATGGTGTTGCGCCGCATTGCTCTGCCAGGTGCATTGGACGTTCTCTATTTCAGTTATGACGAAATTGTTGCTTTGGCACTTGAATGTATGGAAGATTGTCCCGTCATCAACACACCGCTTAGACAATTGACCGATCTTTTTCCGGATTTGCTAACGACTGTGACAGCCGTCAAACGAGGAAAGAAACTTTTCATTGCCCATGCCGATACGGAATTGAAAGTGGGGGATATCACTTATCTTGTCGCTTCACGCAGTCAGGTGCGCCGTGCTTTGGGACTGTTCGGTCATGATGAGCAGGCAGCAAACCGCATCATTATCGCAGGCGGTGGTCATATCGGGCTTTATGTTGCCCGGGCAATGGAAAAACGTCAACACAAGGCGAGGCTACGCATTATCGAAGCGGATAAAGCGCGGGCGCTTGCGATTACCGATCAATTGGATCGTACCGTTGTGCTGAATGGCAGTGCCCTTGATCCGGCGATTTTGCAGGAAGCCAATGTCGAACAGGCCGATCTGATCGTAACATTGACCAATCAGGATCAGGTCAATGTGCTGAGTGCTATCATGGCCAAAATGTTTGGCTGCAAGTCGAATATGGTTCTCATTAACAATATTGCTTTTCAGGAATTTACCAGAACTGTCGGCATTGATTCCCATCTTAATCCGCGTAGCGTTACAATTTCAAAAGTGCTTCAGCAAATGCGTAGAGGGCGTATTCGTTCGGTCTATTCGGTGTCGAACGGAGAAGCCGAAATTATCGAAGCAGAAGCTATGCAGACATCTCCGCTTGTCGGAAAGCCATTGTCCGAACTCGAATTACCTGAAGGGTTGCGTATCGGCGCTATTTATCGTGACAATTCGATGATCCGTCCACGGGGGGATACACGTGTTCTTGCAGGCGATATGGTTGTCATTTTTGCAATGGCTGATGCCGTACGGGATGTAGAACAACTGTTTCGTGTCAGCCTGGAATATTTCTGAGAGGTCTTCGAATGGATATCTGCACTTTCTGGTATGGAGATCGCTTGCGTCCTATTGATTGGCTGTGCCTTTCGTCAATGGTAATGACCGGTCAACATGTGAAACTTTATAGCCATGGAAATGTGGAAAATGTACCTGAAGGTGTCGAGCTTCTTGAGGCAGAACCGATATTGCCACTTTCGACACTCTACCGGCTTGACCCGAAATTTCCCGATTTCAAACCTATCCGTACAATTGTCCAATTGTCTGATCTGTTTCGCGTGAGGCTTATGAAAAACCGCGCCGGTGTCTGGCTTGATACCGATGTCTATCTTGTCAAACAATTCCATCCGGAAGAAGGAAAGGTGTGGCTTGCACGTGAAAATCGTTCGCGTGTGGGTGTTTCTGCTCTTTATCTTCCGGCCGACAATCCTATCATCAAGAAATATGATGACTATCTTGAAAGCGGGCAAATGGTACCGGACTGGCTCGGTTTTCATCGGGGAATATGGATACCGTGGCGTCTCAAAAGGAAAAATTTGCCTGTCGTCCCCGGAAGATTGGGTATTACGGTTTTTGGCAATGACGGAATATCACGGCTTGCCAAAAGATACGGCTTTTTTGGTGAGGCCAAAGAAAAGGAAACTTTTTATTATTGGACCGGTCGTGATACCGAACGTATTTTTGACCCTGCTTATGGTCTTGAGCCGCTCTCCGATCCACGCTTTATAGGTTTTCATGTTCATAAAAAAGAAAGAACGACCGACCCTATTAGAGAAGGAAGTTTCTATGACTGGGCAACAAAAAGAATTCCCGGTTTTTTCAAGATAGTTGAACAGCAAAAAAATTAGAAAGTGCTCTCGACCCGACTGTCCTGGACTTGAGCCGGCCAGATTATATCATGGTTTTCGGGAAACAACTGCAATAACCGGATTTTGAAATTCAAATCATCAATTTTATATAAAGCCGTTTGCTGTCGTGTTTTCTGTGCCACGTTAAAACAATTGTAAGTGTTGTTTGTATAAATGTTCCGGCCTTTATTGAAAGACTTGAAGTTGAAGCGGGATGAGCACATATAAAAGTGCTATTTCAGATGAAGAAATAGCGTATAGTAATCTTCTCGAGATAATTCTCATACAAATCATCCGGTAGCGGTTCCGATGGCCTTGCGTTTTTAAGGCAAAACAAAAATCTATTGATCTTCTAATGGATTGATATTCTGGTTATAACGACATTTCAGGTCGTAAACGACGATTCGTATAATATGGAAGTGAAAATGAGTGATCCGATCCAGACTGCCCTCAATCTTGTTCCAATAGTTGTGGAACAGACCAATCGCGGCGAACGGTCCTATGATATTTTTTCCCGCTTGTTGAAGGAAAGAATTGTCTTTATCAATGGCCCGATTGAAGACAGCATGGCAATGCTTGTCTGCGCCCAACTTCTGTTTCTCGAAGCAGAAAACCCGAAAAAGGAAATCAGCCTCTATATCAATTCTCCCGGTGGCGTTGTCACTTCGGGGATGGCTATTTACGACACGATGCAGTTCATTCGTCCCGCTGTTTCAACTCTTTGCATGGGGCAGGCAGCTTCTATGGGGTCGCTTTTATTGACTGCCGGTGCCAAAGGGCATCGTTTTGCATTGCCGAACGCACGCGTTATGGTGCATCAGCCTTCCGGCGGCTTTCAGGGGCAGGCTTCGGATATCGAACGCCATGCGCAAGATATCATAAAAATGAAGCGGCGGCTGAATGAAATTTACGTTCATCATACAGGTCAGGATTATGAGACCATCGAACGTACACTCGACCGCGATCATTTTATGACAGCCGATGAAGCGAAAGAATTCGGATTGATTGATGAGGTCATCCAATATCGTGCCGAGGCCGAAGAAGAACAGAGCGACTAAATTTTACAAGATCGGGTAGCGGCTGTTTCAATATTTTTGAAACAATAAGCCATCAAATCGCCGCTTCCCGATTTTTAGTAAAAAATAACGTTTAGCGTTTACATGTTTTAGGGGGAAAAGCGGTTACATAGATGGCCGTAATTTTGAATTGTTTTAGTTTCTTGATGGAATGGGCTTGAAAAGTTGAACCGAAAAGGCAAAATATTTCATGCAATTCGGGCGAAAGGATAAAGGAAATGAGCAAAATTGGTAATAACGGGGGCGATTCGAAGAATACGCTTTATTGCTCATTCTGCGGCAAAAGTCAGCATGAGGTGCGTAAGCTTATCGCTGGACCCACGGTGTTCATTTGCGACGAATGTGTCGAGCTTTGTATGGATATTATCCGTGAGGAGAATAAATCTTCCGGAGTGAAAGCACGCGATGGCGTTCCGACACCGCAGGAAATCATGGCTGTTCTTGATGATTATGTTATCGGGCAGTCGCATGCTAAGCGTGTTCTGGCAGTTGCTGTCCATAATCATTACAAACGTTTGGCAAACCAGTCGAAAAGCAATGATATCGAATTGTCGAAATCGAATATTCTGCTGGTCGGACCGACTGGCTGCGGTAAAACTTATCTGGCCCAAACACTTGCCAGAATTATTGACGTGCCGTTTACAATGGCCGATGCAACCACTTTGACTGAAGCAGGTTATGTCGGTGAGGATGTCGAGAATATTATTCTGAAGCTGTTGCAAGCTGCCGATTACAATGTCGAGCGGGCACAACGCGGCATCGTGTATATTGACGAGGTGGATAAGATTTCGCGTAAATCCGATAATCCGTCGATCACACGTGATGTTTCGGGCGAAGGTGTCCAGCAAGCATTGTTGAAGATTATGGAAGGTACGGTTGCGTCGGTTCCCCCGCAGGGTGGTCGCAAACATCCGCAACAGGAATTTTTACAGGTTGATACAACCAATATCCTGTTTATTTGCGGCGGTGCATTTTCCGGCCTTGAAAAAATTATCTCTGCACGTGGAGAAAAGACGTCGATCGGGTTCGGTGCCACAGTCAAAGCACCGGATGAACGTCGCATTGGCGAGATCTTCCATGATCTCGAGCCGGAAGATCTGTTGAAATTCGGTCTAATTCCGGAATTTGTCGGACGTCTGCCAGTTATAGCAACTTTGGAAGATCTGGATGTGGATGCATTGGTTCAAATCCTGTCGCAGCCGAAAAATGCATTGGTTAAACAATATCAGCGCTTATTCGAAATGGAAGATGTCAAATTGACATTCCATGATGATGCATTACGGGCAATTGCCAATAAAGCTATCGAGCGGAAGACCGGCGCACGCGGATTGCGTTCAATCATGGAAAAGATTTTGCTGGATACGATGTTCGAACTTCCTACATTGGAAGGTGTTCAGGAAGTGGTCATTTCAAGTGATGTTGTAGAAGGTAAAGCGCGTCCGCTTTACATCTATGCCGAGCGGGACCATTCCAAGGAAAATGCATCTGCTTGATTTTTCAAGTGGTCGGACAATAAAATCCGAAATCCTATGCATTTAAAATATCGGGCGATCCTGTCTTTCGTTATCGCGCAGCTCTTGATTTATAGGTGGTGAACCACCACCTAATCCCTTTGTGCGTAGGCATCTGCTTAATGTGAGGGGTGCCGACGTTGCAAACGAGCCCAAGGCTCCAGAAAGGAAATGTTATGCAACATGATTTAGAGAAGACGGCGGATGTCGGCAGTAAGCTTTATGCTGTTTTGCCGCTTCGCGATATTGTTGTCTTCCCCCATATGATTGTGCCGCTATTCGTTGGTCGCGAAAAATCCATTCGTGCTCTTGAAGAGGCGATGGGTCAGGATAAGCAGATCCTTCTGGCTACCCAGAAGAATGCTTCGGATGATGATCCGAAGGCCGACGACATTTATGATGTTGGTACATTGGCAAATGTACTGCAGCTTTTGAAATTGCCGGACGGAACTGTCAAGGTTCTGGTCGAAGGTGTAAAGCGCGCCAAAATCACCGGTTTTTCGGATAATCCGGACTACCATCAAGCTTATGCAACACCACTTGATGAGCCGGAAGAAGACAAGGTCGAGATCGAGGCATTGATGCGTTCGGTCATCTCGGACTTTGAAAACTATGTGAAATTGAACAAGAAGATTTCTCCGGAAGTCATTGGTGCTGTCAGCCAGATAGATGACGCAACGAAACTTGCCGATACGGTCGCTTCACATCTGGCAATCAAGCTTTCAGAAAAACAGGAAATGCTTGCATTATTGTCTGTTCGCGAAAGACTTGAAAAAGCACTTGCCTTTATGGAAGGCGAGATCTCTGTCTTGCAAGTTGAAAAACGGATACGTTCGCGCGTTAAACGGCAAATGGAAAAAACCCAGCGCGAATATTATCTTAATGAGCAGATGAAGGCTATTCAGAAAGAATTGGGCGATGGCGAAGATGGCCACGACGAAATTTCTGAATTGGAAGAACGCATCAAGAAAACGAAATTGTCGAAGGAAGCCCGTGAAAAGGCAGAAGGTGAAGTCAAGAAACTTCGCAATATGTCTCCTATGTCGGCTGAAGCGACGGTAATACGTAATTATCTTGATTGGCTCCTTGGTATCCCATGGGGCAAAAAATCCAAGATCAAGAATGACCTTAACTATGCTGAAAAAGTTATGGATGAGGAACATTTCGGTCTTGAGAAAGTCAAAGAACGTATTGTCGAATATCTTGCCGTTCAAAGCCGTGCAGCCAAAGTAAAAGGGCCAATTATTTGTCTCGTTGGACCGCCCGGAGTTGGTAAGACATCGCTTGCCCGTTCGATAGCCAAAGCGACCGGACGTGAATATGTGCGTATGTCTTTAGGTGGAGTGCGTGATGAAGCGGAAATTCGTGGTCATCGTCGTACCTATATCGGATCTATGCCCGGCAAAATCATCCAGTCGATGAAAAAGGCGAAGAAAAATAACCCGCTCTTTCTACTCGACGAGATTGACAAGATGGGGCAGGATTTCAGAGGTGATCCGTCATCGGCATTACTCGAGGTGCTTGATCCGGAACAGAATAACACCTTTATGGATCACTATCTCGAAGTCGAATATGACCTTTCGGACGTTATGTTCGTGACAACTGCCAATACGTTGAATATTCCGGAGCCTTTAATGGATCGTATGGAGATCATTCGTATTGCCGGTTACACCGAAGAAGAGAAAATGGAAATTGCCAAACGCCATCTTCTCCCGAAGGTCATGAAAGAACATTCGCTTTCGAAGAAAGAGTTTGTTGTAACTGACGAAGCGATCCGCTCGATCATTCAATATTATACGCGCGAGGCAGGGGTTCGCGGGCTTGAACGCGAATTGATGAAACTTGCACGCAAGGCAGTGACGGAGATTGTCAAGAAAGAAAAGAAGTCGGTCAAGGTTGATGACAGCAATATCGACGAGTTTCTTGGCGTCAAGATATTCCGTTACGGTCAGATTGAAGGCGAAGATCAGGTCGGTGTGGTTACCGGACTGGCATGGACCGAGGTCGGTGGTGAATTGCTCACGATTGAAGGCGTTATGATGCCGGGTAAAGGCCGTATGACAGTTACCGGTAATTTGCGCGATGTCATGAAGGAGTCAATTTCGGCTGCTGCATCCTATGTCCGCTCGCGAGCTGTGGATTTTGGTATCGAACCTCCTCTGTTCGAACGCCGTGATATCCACGTTCACGTTCCCGAGGGTGCAACACCAAAAGACGGTCCATCAGCAGGTGTTGCCATGGTAACGGCGATTGTTTCGGTTCTGACCGGTATACCTGTCCACAAGGATATCGCGATGACTGGCGAAATTACGTTGCGTGGCCGGATTTTGCCGATTGGCGGGCTGAAAGAGAAATTGCTTGCAGCATTACGCGGCGGTATCAAGAAGGTACTCATTCCTGAAGAGAATGCGAAAGACCTTGTCGATATTCCTGATAATGTCAAAAACAACATGGAAATTGTTCCGGTAAGTTTTGCAAGTGAAGTTCTTGATCATGCACTTGTTCGTCGCCCCGAACCGATTGAATGGGTAGAACCCGCAAATCCGCCGGTTACCAACAATATATCAAGTGATGAGGATGGCGTTACTTCTATAGCCCACTGAATCACAAGTCAGTAATGACATATACAAACATTGAGAAAAGGCAGTTTAGACTGCCTTTTCTTGTTATTTTCGTTTTTCAATTGTGAATTACGTTATTTTTTCCGTGAATAACTGTGATTATCCCGAAGATTCAGGCTTTTTTTTTTAAATTTGGCTTCTGTTTGCCATAGTTTTCAATAAACTCGCTCGCAACCGGTGGAATCACTATTGTCCGGTAATAGAAAGAAAGGAATTATCCAATGAATAAGAACGAATTGGTCAGCTCTGTCGCTGAAAAAGCCGGCATCACAAAAACTCAAGCGGCTTCAGCCGTAGATGCATTTATTGCTTCTGTCACCGATGCTTTGAAAGATGGCGGTGATGTTCGTCTTCCCGGTTTCGGTTCATTTGAAGTTTCCCACCGTGCTGCCACGAAAGGACGCAACCCTTCAACAGGCGTAGAAATCACCATTCCTGCCCGCAATGTTCCGAAGTTCTCGGCTGGCAAAGGTTTGAAAGACGCCGTCAACAACAAATAATTCATTGCCATAGTTTAAAAGCCCGGTCTTGTCTTGAGTGCCGGGCTTTTCATTGTCTTCTTGACGGCTATTTGCGGTTTTTCAAGTCAAGAAATGGCGCCAGTGCGTCAATGAATTCCTGAAGTTCGTGAATATTTTTTGCCCGGTTATATTTTTGACACCATGCGCGCAATGGAAAAAGTCCGGTTTCCCCGATGCCATCTACGAGAACAAGGGTGGATTTGCCGTTTCTCGAGCTCAGTAATATATTATCGAATTTCAGATCGTAGCAGATAATACTTGTTGTTTTTACCCAGTGAATGAAATCTTCAATTTCTTGACGATATTTTGGAATATCATTCTGGTAATGGCCAAAAGGCTTTGCATAATTTCCCGACGAATCCTTTTCAGCTTTGACGAGTAATCCCCAACCTATGTCAGTTGAAACGATTCCGGCAATCTGCATCAGATGTTTTTCATTTTCTGCCATATCGGGATCGGTAAAATGATGCATATATTCCCGAATTTCGCGGGTATTGGGCGAGTTTATATCGATTGCTTTTCTTAATTGTCGTAGCCTCGAAAAACCGGCGATTTTTTTACGCCATGCGGGCGAAGGAATTTTTATCAGATAGTCCGGATTTTGCTCATTGATGTATACAGAGCGGGTTAGTCCTTCAAACAGCGGCTTTTTATCTGACAAGGTAAGGATATGTTTCATTGCGACTTCACCTCACTTTGTGCAAGGCCGTTAGATTTACTGTTACAATTCCCGAAACGTCACATCAGGCATCCGGCGACCAATTGCGGGGTCAATTCATCGTAATGGCTGATTATTTTGGTCGGATTGAATGTACTGACCGGCTTGTCGGTATAACCGAAATCGACTGCTATAACGGGAATGTCTGCACTTTGTGCGGCAAGGATGTCGGTCTGGCTATCACCGACCATAACTGCTTTATCAGGCGAACAGCCAGCACGTTCGATGGTAGAAAGAATGTGTCGGGCATCCGGTTTATGATAGGCAAATGTGTCTCCGCCGACAATCGTTACAAAACGATCGGATTCACCCATTCCTTCCAAAAGGTGACGGGCCAAATTTTCATATTTGTTGGTGCAAACGGCGAGCTTGTATCCCGCATCGGAAAGTTTTGTGAGCGCTTTGTCTACGCCTTCGAAAAATTGTGTCTTTCCCGGCATATTTTCTTCATAATGACGCATAAATACGGAAAGCAACTGTTCGACATGCGTATTATCCGGTTTGATGTTCTGGAAACTGAGCGCACGTTCTATCATAATACGTCCGCCCATGCCGACAAGACGGCGAATGTCAACAGGCTCGAACGTTTTGAGGCCCTCTTGTGCAAGACAGAAATTGAGACTATCGAGCAAATCGGGCGCGGAATCAACAAGTGTTCCGTCAAGGTCAAAGACAACAATAGGCGTGTTACTCACTGAAGTTTCTCCTCGTTCAACCATTTTTCGCAATCGGCAAGCGCGCGTTTTGTCAAAGCCTGTTTTTTAGCCAGTATTTTTTCTTTGCCGCGTAAACGTTTGCCTTCCGGTTTTTCAACCTCGACAGGCGGAAACAAACCGAAATTGATATTCATCGGCTGGAAGGATTGTTTGCCACTATCGTCGCTCATTATATGACCCCGCGTTATATGATTAAGCAACGCCCCGAATGCCGTCGTGAGCGGCGGTATGACAGGTTCCTTCCCCTTATAGTCAGCCGCAGCAAAACGACCTGCCAAAAGCCCGATTGCGGCCGATTCAACATAGCCTTCACATCCGGTCATTTGGCCGGCAAAGCGCAAGCTTTCGCGTTTTTTAAGCCGTAATGTTTCGTCAAGCAAGACAGGCGAATTGAGATAGGTGTTGCGGTGGATTCCGCCGAGCCGCGCAAATTCGGCATCTTCAAGCCCCGGAATTGAGCGAAAAATGCGCGTTTGTTCGCCATATTTCAGCTTGGTCTGAAAGCCGACCATATTATAGAGTGTGCCAAGCGCATTGTCTTGTCTCAACTGTACAATGGCATAAGCTTTTACAGTCGGATTATGTGCATTGGTAAGCCCCATGGGCTTCATCGGACCGTGACGCAAGGTTTCCGGTCCACGCTCGGCCATTACCTCGATAGGAAGACAGCCATCAAAATAAGGTACGTTTTCAAATTCATGAAATTCGATTTTTTCACCATCTATCAGTGCTTGTACGAAGTGCTCATATTGTTCCTTGTCGAGCGGACAATTAATGTAATCTTTGCCGGTACCGCCTGGCCCGACTTTGTCATAACGGGACTGATACCAACAAATATCCATATTGATACTGTCCTTATAAACAATAGGCGCGATGGCATCATAAAATGATAATGAATTGGCTCCGGTAATGTCTACAATTGCTTCTGCGAGACGAGGGGATGTCAAAGGTCCCGTTGCGATAATTACATTCCCCCATTCTTTTGGCGGGAGTGTCACAAGTTCGCTGCGGTCAACACTGATCAGGGAATGATTTTCAATTTTATTGGTGATTGTTTTTGAAAATCCTTCACGATCAACAGCAAGTGCGCTGCCTGCCGGAACCTGATGTTCGTCAGCCACTTTCATAATAAGCGAATGGGCAAGCCGCATTTCGGCGTGAAGGAGCCCCACCGCATTTGTTGAAGCATCGTCGGAACGAAATGAATTGGAACAGACGAGTTCCGCCAGATTTGCAGTTTTATGAGCGGGCGTGTTTTCGACCGGCCTCATTTCATGCAAAATAACCGGAATACCGGCTTCGGCTATTTGCCACGCAGCCTCGCTGCCGGACAGACCGCCGCCAATAACATGGACTGGCTTCATAGAAAAATTCGACATCATCATTCTTTGCGCAAAACATAAAATTCCAAGCGTGGAACGGTCAATAACACCTTATGGTACAAAAGGCACTGAGACAATGACCGTTCTTCAGACTATTTTTTCAGTTGAATAGATTAAATATGTAAAATCTTGCCAGAATGATTATGTCAGCAAGCGTGGTATGTCACTTGCGAGTAATAAGGGATTATCATGAAGTGACGAGGAGTGAAACTTTAGCGGTTCACATAACCAGAAATATTATCAAGATTTTCCGGTTAAAGATTGCTAACGATTTAATATAACGAACAATTGTAAAGAAAATGAGTGATGAGGTGTATTTTAGGATCGGAACGTTCAAATAGGAATATTACAAAATAAATAAAGCATTTCTTGTCGATAACGGTAATAAATATTCGAGTAAAACCTATATTTGCGAATCAAAAACATTATATTTTTGAAACTCATTCGTTACACTTTTTTGCTTTACGATTACATCGGAGCAACGAAAACAAAAGTCTCTCGGATCGTCGGGTGGGGGGAGAACATTGTTGCGCGATAGGAAAGTAGGCGGACAATTCTGACGACAAAAACCAAAGCCTGAAGACGAAAATCAGCGTAAATGCATTAACGGTATATTTTATCAAGCAAACTATTCAGGAAATTGGAAAAACGTAATCTTGCAAAGTCTTGTGAAGTTTATCGGAGATTACAACCGGAAGTTCGCGTGACCGTTGATTTTATCTGTTCGGCGGGAAAATTGCTTGGAATGGTTCGAGAGGCGATATTTTTGCCAGTTTATCTGCGCATTATTCCTTGTCTTCAGAAATTATGGTGGTTCTTTTCTTAAATATCCGGTAAAAAACGCAAGAGTCGGCTTTTTTCCTTTGATTGATAGAAATTGAATGATATAGAGACGCCGCTTGCCTATGGTTTGTTGCAAACCTGATTATCAGGAATTGCGGATGTGGCGAAATTGGTAGACGCACCAGATTTAGGTTCTGGCGGGCAACCGTGGGGGTTCGAGTCCCTTCATCCGCACCAAAGCAACGGCCTTGAATGCAAAGAGAATTTTTGCGGAGTTTCGCGTGAGGCGGAGGTCCGCTTCATGGTATTCTGACGCTTGGGTGTTAGAGCAGAATTGGTATCGGACAGGGCTTAAGTACTTGTCCTCAGAAAAATGAAGGTTGTTCGATGCAAGTTACCGAGACGCTTAATAAGGGATTGCAGCGCGAGATCAAGGTAGTGATCCCGGCTAAAGATCTGGAAGCAAAACTAAACGAACGTCTTGACGACGCTAAAGACAAGGTCAAGCTGAATGGCTTCCGCCCTGGTAAAGTGCCTGTCAGCCATTTGAAAAAAATGTATGGCAAGTCGTTTATGGCTGACGTTATCAATTCGATTCTGAAGGATACGCCACGTTCGATTCTTTCAGACCGCAATGAACGTTCGGCCACTCAGCCGGAAATTGATATGAGCGAAGACGAAAAAGAGGCCGAGAAGGTCTTGAATGGTGATGCCGACTTCGTCTTTACTTTGAAATATGAAGTTTTGCCGAAATTCGATCTCAAAGATGTTTCCGGTATCGCTGTTACACGCGAAGTCGTGGAAGTTCCTGAATCCGACGTTGATAAACAGGTCGAGCGCATTCTTTCTTCTACCCGTACCTATACGGAAAAGAAGGGGAAGGCGGAAGACGGCGATCGCGTAACGATCGATTATCTCGGCAAGCTTGATGGCGAACCGTTTGAAGGTGGCGCTGATAATGATGCGCAACTTGTTCTCGGTTCCAAACAATTCATACCCGGCTTCGAAGAGCAGCTCATCGGTGTGAAAGCTGGTGACAAAAAAGTCATTACAGTAAAATTCCCTGATGATTACAATGCGAAACATCTGGCTGGCAAAGAAGCTACTTTCGACATAACAGTGAAAGAAGTTTCAAAGCCGGACGAGCTCAAAATCGATGATGAAGCCGCCCAAAAGCTTGGCCTCGAATCACTCCAGAAGCTGCGCGACGTTATTCGCGAGCAAATCGAGAACCAATATGGCACAATTACACGTCAAAAAGTAAAGCGTCAGATTCTCGATGCTCTTGATAATGATTACGATTTCGAGACACCGGAACGTCTCGTCAATGTCGAATTCAATAATATCTGGGCACAAATTACCAATGAGCTGAAGCAAGCCGGTCGTACTTTCGAAGACGAAGAGACGACAGAAGAAGCAGCCCGCGATGAATATCGCAAGCTCGCTGAACGTCGTGTTCGTCTTGGTCTTGTTTTGTCGGAAATTGGTGAAAAGGCCGGAATCAGCGTTTCGGAAGACGAATTGCAGCGGGCTGTTTATGATCAGGTTCGCCAATATCCCGGACAGGAAAAAGAAATATTCGAATTTTTCCGTCGTACGCCGGATGCAGTTGCCAATTTGCGTGCTCCTATATTCGAAGAGAAAGTCGTTGATCATCTTCTCGGTAAAGTCAAAGTCACTGACAAGAAAGTGACAGCTGAAGAGCTGATGAAAGAGGAAGAAGACGAAAATTCTCCGAAGAAATCAGCGGCAAAGAAAAAGACCGAAAGCAAGAAATCCGAAGACAAAAAGGCTGATGACAAGAAGTCATCTTCGAAGTCTCATGCGGAAGAGAAAGCACCTGCCAAAAAGGCAGCCGCAAAAAAGACAACGAAAAAAGATTGATTTGCCGTTAGATAAAATAAATCTGGCCCGGTTTTTCCGGGCCTTTTTTATAAGGATAACACTCTTTGCTTGCACTTGGCGCTTGTTTGGACTAGCCAATAGAAATAATTTTATCTTTAAAATAAGAATGATGGATTTCTAATGACACTCGTTGATGCCCGCACAGCTGACCCGAAACGTTTCATCTCCGGAGCAACCGGAGACTGGGAAGTCATTATCGGATTGGAAGTACACGCTCAGGTAACCTCCAATTCCAAACTTTTTTCCGGCGCTTCCACAAAATTCGGGGCTGAACCCAATGCTCATGTTTCGCTTGTTGATGCTGCAATGCCGGGTATGCTGCCTGTCATCAACATCGAATGTGTCAAACAGGCGGTGAGAACAGGATTAGGATTGAATGCCAAGATCAATTTAAAATCTGTGTTTGACCGCAAAAACTATTTTTATCCGGATTTGCCTCAAGGCTATCAAATTTCCCAATTTGAACAGCCAATTGTCGGAGAAGGTAAAATCATCATCTCTGTTGGTCCTGATAAAAAAGGTGAGTTCGAGGATGTGGAAATCGGCATCGAACGGCTCCATCTTGAGCAGGATGCGGGAAAATCTATTCACGATCAACACCCGACAATGTCATTTGTCGATCTTAACCGTTCCGGCGTCGCGTTGATGGAAATTGTGTCAAAGCCGGATTTGCGTTCGTCAGATGAAGCAAAAGCCTATGTGACGAAATTGCGTACGATCGTTCGCTATCTTGGAACATGTGATGGCAATATGGATGAAGGCGCAATGCGTGCCGATGTCAATGTTTCGGTGCGTCGTCCGGGTGAGGATTTCGGTACACGGTGCGAAATCAAGAATGTCAATTCAATCCGTTTTATCGGACAGGCAATTGACTATGAAGCGCGTCGGCAAATAGCAGTTCTTGAGGACGGCGGCACAATCGATCAGGAAACACGGCTGTTTGACTCTGCAAAGGGTGAAACACGGCCAATGCGTTCCAAAGAAGAAGCACATGACTACCGGTATTTTCCTGATCCCGATTTGTTGCCTTTGGTTTTCGACCAGAAATTTGTCGACGATTTGAAAGCCGACTTGCCAGCCTTGCCGGACGAAATCAAATCAAGTTTCATTAATGAAATGGGTTTGAGTGCCTATGATGCCTCTATCCTTGTAAGCGAAAAGGCGATTGCCGATTTCTTCCAGTCTGTTGCAGATGGTCGCGATGGCAAACTCGCTGCGAATTGGGTTATTAACGATTTGCTCGGCGCTTTGAACAAAGCAAGCCTCGATATTTCGCAATCTCCAATGAGCGCAGATCAACTTGGTGGAATCATCGATTTGATAAAAGAGGGTACGATTTCCGGAAAGATTGCAAAAGACCTCTTCGAGATCGTTTGGAACGAGGGCGGAGATCCTGCAAAAATCGTTGAGGAACGCGGCATGAAACAGGTGACCGACACAGCCGCTATCGAAAAAACTGTCGATGAAATTATTGCTGCCAATCCGGATAAAGTTGCTCAAGCCAAAGAAAAGCCAACATTGGCTGGTTGGTTTGTCGGTCAGGTAATGAAAAAAACCGGTGGTAAGGCAAATCCTCAAGTAGTAAATAAACTGATTAAGGCAAAACTCGGGATAGAATAACGACCATGTGGATTCGCACTGCATCCAAGGATGATATCAATGCTATTCATGATCTGTTGATCGAAACATGGCATGCAACATTAGATGATATCGTCGGACGTGAAGAAGTTGATCGTAAAATTGCTCACGATTATACGCCTGATCTCTTGAAAAAAATGCTCAGTCGTCCAGCATCCGAATATGTCGTAGCGGACGACGGGGATACTCTTCATGGTGTTGCCTATGCAGCTCAGGGAGCTGTCAAAGGTGATTCTGAAATTGCACTTGTGCTTCATCTATGCGTAAAACCGGAAAGTCAGGGGCAGGGGATCGGTCAACGATTATTGATCGAGCTTGAAGAAGCTTTTCCTGCTGCCCGTAAAATTCGTGTGGCTCTCAATAAAAAAGATGAGAAGACACAGAAATTTTTTGAAGAACAAGGGTATAAGCACCTCGGGAAAACTACCGAGAACAAGTCGAATGATGATGTTGTCCTGGAGAAGACACTGTTCTGATCACGTCAATATTGACTTGCTTTTAATGTTGATGAGCTGCATAACGTTAAAAGTTGGTTTTTCGTTTGAAGCTTATGGGCTGAACTTGAAGGAGCTCACACTGAAATGGCTGGTATCTGGAAACAGGTTTTTACATGGTGGAACGGTAACACCATTAATACACGTTTTTTCACGTGGCTACATGGCAAGCGTGTAGGTGAAGACGAATTCGGAAACATCTATTATGAAGGCAGCCGCCATAAAGACGGCTATCCGCGGCGCTGGGTCATTTACAAGAACTATTCGGAAGCTTCAACGATTCCTGCCGGTTGGCATGGCTGGATTCATCATCGTACTGATACGCCACCAAGTGCGGAAGACTATCATGCACGTGACTGGGAGAAACCACATCTTCCCAATCTGACCGGTACAAGCAAGGCCTATACACCGAAGGGTTCGATTGCCCATCATGGTCAACGTCCTCATGTTACCGGCGATTACGACGCTTGGACACCGGGCAAATAGACATTTCGCAGCGTAAATCGGATTGTTTTTTCGCCATATTGCCATAATTGGCAAATAAGCTTCGAATTATAATAGATAACCATTGATGCGGTGCTATGAGATTTTTTAAACCGTTTTTCAGACGTTGCTTATTTGTCCTGTTTGCCTTATTCCTTGGGCTTTTTGTGACTGCATCATCTTATGCGCAGGAGACAACGCGATTAAGTAATCCCGTTGCTGTTTTTTCCGGTCTTGATAAAATTACCGGCCGTATCACAACTTTCGACGTCTATATAGGCGAGACCTACCAATTCGGTGCTCTTCAGGTGACCCCGCGCGTGTGTTATACAAGCTCGGCAGATGAAGCAACGCGCACAGATGGTTTTGTCGAGGTTAACGAAATCACCCTTGATAAAAAAATCAAACGCATATTCACTGGCTGGATGTTTGCTGACAGCCCCGGTCTTAATGCTGTCGAACACCCGATTTATGATGTATGGTTGAAAGACTGCAAACAGAAATCGAAAGTTCCAGCTCCCCAATAATAGATTGCTATAGGGCTCTGTAACGCCATATTTGTTTTGGTCTTTTTATATATTGAATGACCGAGTGAGTTGACTTTATTGTGTTGATAAATAAATCACAAAGTGAACAATGATGGTGATTAAATAACGCGCTTGAAGGCTATTTGAAAAATATAGGCGACTTATTCAAATAGATTATTTTTTTAAAAATTTCCAATCTTCAACATTATTCGATTTTTTATAACGTTATAACATGTGCGAAATATCAACCCCGTTTTAATAGTGGAGTTGGTGTTCATGGAAAAGGCCAATAATGCCTTGGAAGATAATCGATTGTACTAGGAATATACGCGCAACTGTTTTGGCTTTGAAAAAAAATCCGGTGTGGAAGGCGCAGTAAAACCCCGAAATAACCATGCCGGATAAAAATAATGAAAATTGCCGTAGTCAAATATCAAAAGCTATTCCGGTTTGGATTTTCAGTGTTAGGGGGTATCTCATTCCTGCTTGTTCATTTGCGTGCCCGCTTTTTTGATACTCGGCTTATTTTTGTTTGAAACAGTTTTAAAAATATCGGCTCAAGCTTGGCGTAAGCATCGGGTATTAGTCTCGTCTATCAAGAAACTGAAGTACTGGAAGGCTCACTATGCCGTCAATTCGTGTGGTGAAACAGATTTTTGCATCATTATTTTTGGGCTGTTACTTGACCGGTTGCCAGTGGTCGACAGAACCTTCAACCACGCATGATTATTATACGCGTGTTACAGAGCTGAGTTCCAAGAGCTTTTATTTTACCAACAATCCTTTGATTCAGTTGGAAATGCAGGCAAAATGGATCAGCAATCAGGGCTATGTCATTGATACAATAGCGACTTCCACGAATAGCAACGATCTGGATATTAGTCTCGCCTGGTCGCAAAAACGCAACTATCGCTATGTTGCGAGAGAAAAACTGAATATCGTTTGTACCATCGGATGTACCAATTCGGAAAAGGGACGCATATTCATTCCCGAAGACGAATTTCGTCAATATGCAATTAGCGGCTTTATTTTCAAACTTGTCGGACGCGGAAATTATGTAGATGGTTTCCTTGATAAAAGAGCCTTTCAGCAAGTTCTGGATCAGATGCAGTCAATGCCGAAATACTGACAGTTACGGATTTTTAAAGGGCTGAATTAACTATTTTTTAACTTTTTGATTCTTTTTTGTATTTTTTCGTTTTACTCTATCTATCGCATTTTTTGTGAATTTTGAGCGGGATAGGGCCATGAACTATTGGAAAATATCTGCTCTTTTGAGTGGAGCCACGATTTTTATGTTTTCATTGATGGGGCCAGCATCGGCTGACGATATTTTGGCACTCGTCAACGTTTCGAATCAGACAATGATTGTTAAAAAAGATGGTAAAACGCTTTACCAGTGGAAAGTATCCACCGGACGAAAAGGATATGCGACGCCAAGCGGGACTTATCGCCCTGTCAGAATGCACAAAATGTGGCGAAGCCGGAAATATGACAATGCGCCGATGCCTTATGCAATATTTTATAATCAAGGTTACGCCATCCACGGCACTTCTTATGTGAGCCGTTTAGGGAGTCCGGCAAGTCATGGTTGCATACGCTTGAATACAGCAAATGCAGAAATCCTTTATAAAATGTTGTTAAAAGAGGGGCAGGAAAACCTCAAAATCGTCATTAAATAATGAAATCGGAACGTCGGGACTGGTTTGTTTTTTTAGAAAAACATCAAATTGAATTTTATTTTCTGGCTATTCTCGGCGGAACCGCTATCGGTTATTTGTTTCGCGTATCAAGCTGCGCAAATAGTGTCCTTAACTTTATTTTGCCGGTACTATTATTTGTCACATTTTTGCAGGTTCCGGTTTCTTCGGTAATCGACAATCTCGCTAATAAGCGTTTTTTGGCAGCGCTCGTTGTAGGAAATTTTGTATTCATACCGATATTGGTAGCCTTATTGTTGTTAATAGGGGCGGGGTTTTTCTATCAATTATCCGATCTTTTTCGTTTTCCAGATGAGTTGAACCCGACAACTCCTTATCTCGCCTTTGCTTTTTATGGCATGATTCTGCTTTGTGCGCCTTGCGTCGATTATGTCGTGTCTTTTTGTCGCTTGGCCAAAGGGGACAGTTCCGCGCTAACGGCCGCATTGCCTGTTTTGTTAATCATCGAGCTCGCTTTTATAATGCTTTTGGGAACGGGGCAGTTTTATGACGAGCAAAACATGCAAGCTACGCGACCGGAATTAGTCGAATTTATCAAATCCATTTTTCAGGTTCTGATCTTTCCTCTCGCTCTCGCCTGGATTTTGCAATCCGTTTCTCGCTATAACAAGGTCGTTGCCTATTCGACTTGTTTCATGAAAAACAGCGTCGTGGTGATTACGGCATTCACTTTAATGATAATTGCCGCATACGCTTTCTCGGAACTTTTCTCGATATTTGACGATCATGGTTATGCCTTCACAAAAATATCAGCCGACAAGGCAACAGGGATTTATGAAAACACAACGGACTATGGCAGCGGTGAAAAGACGCTATCGCATGCTTTTATTTATGGAATAGCTTTTTATTGCCTTTATGCCGTTTTTGCTCCTTTTGTCGGCTTTTTCACCGCAAAGCTTTTTAAACTTTCCAGAAAACAAGAAATCGCATTGAGTTTCAGTGTTTCAACACGTAATTCACTTGTTTTGTTGCCATTTTTGCTAACTATATCACCAGCCGATGAACAAGCTTTGGTTGCGGCTGTTGTTTTGACACAAACCTGTGTCGAACTTGTTGCAGAGATTATATATGTGCGCTTTATACCGTGTTATGTAAAAAAACACGTCCGATCTCGGGAGATTGAATGTGAACGATAATTTTAGTCACGATTATGAGAATCGCAAGAAACATGCGCCAATTTTTAATATACCTCCCGTTATTATTGCCATTGTCGCTATCTGTGTACTAAGCTTTGTTATTCCGGAATATTTTTTATCACCGAGATATTATGAGTTGGTTTATATATATTGTTCGTTTATTCCAGAGTTCTTCACACATGACTTTTTTAAATTGTGGTATACACCGGTAAGCTATTCATTTTTGCACGCGAGTATTATGCATGTGGGCGTTAATATGATGTGGCTTGTCATATTCGGCTCACCGCTCGCAAACCGGATAGGCAATATAAAATTCGTTGTTTTCTGGTTTATCTGTTCGGCGGTCGCAGCTTTTGCACATCTCTTCATCTATCCGGACAGTTATGTACCGATGGTTGGCGCGTCGGGCGCAATATCAGGCATGATGGGTGCGGCTGCCCGATACGGTTTTCGTCAAGTACGCACATTTGGTCAAGACAGAAGGTCGGAATTTGCCGGTCCGATTCTGTCTATCGGGCAATCGCTTACTTCGAGAAATGTCGTTGGTTTTATCGGCACATGGATAATTATCGATATTATTACCGGTCTTGCAACACCATCAATGGGCGGGGAGGGGAGTTCGATAGCCTGGGTCGCCCATATCGGCGGATTGGTAGCCGGTTTCTTTCTTATCGGATTGTTCGACAAGCGAAGAAATCAGGAAATTTAGCCAGGTAAAAATCCGTGACAATTAAAACCGGGAATACCGTGATGTAGAACAACCACAGCCTCCAATAGGGCGGGGCTTGTGCAAGTAAAGCGCTTCTTGCGTTATCGCCTCCAATTTAATGAAGATGATTACGGGCGGCATAAAGCGAAATAGCAGCCGCATTGGAAACATTGAGTGATTTTATCGCTCCCGGCATATCAAGGCGTGCAAGAACCGAAACAGTTTCACGTGTCTTTTGCCTCAATCCTTTTCCTTCGGCGCCCAGAACGAGGGCAATATGTTTGCCTTTTAAGCTCGGCTCAAGCGGAAGCGGACCTTCCGAATCAAGTCCGAAACTTGTGAAACCGGCTTTGTGTAATTCTTCAATCGCCTCTGCGAGATTGCGCACGGTGATGTGGTCTATCAGTTCCAAAGCACCGGAAGCAGCTTTTGCCAGTACTCCGGTCTCCTGTGCTGAATGTCGGCTTGTTGTAATGAGAGCACCGGCATTGAACGCGACCGCCGAACGCATAATAGCACCGACATTGTGAGGGTCTGTAACCTGATCAAGTACAATAACAAGATCGGTATCCGAAAGTTCGTCGAGTGAACGGGGCGTCAAAGGCTCGGTTTCGAGAACGACGCCCTGATGCACCGCATCGCTGCCAACCAGCGAATCGAGCATTTTCGGCGCAACAATTTCAACCGGACAATTTATTTCTGATTCGTTGATGTTGAGCCGATCAAGCGCATTTCGCGTGGCAAAAAGTTTTTGAAGCTTGCGTTTTTTATTACGTAGCGCCGCCGCCACTGTGTGAAGCCCGTAAAGTCTAAGCTCACCCGCATTAAACGCGGCCGGTTCGATTTTTTGTCTATTGGTTTTCTCAGGTTTTTTGCCTGTACGGTCGCGATATTGGCGGCGTAAGCGGGCATAATGAGAATCTTTGGGAGTTTTTTCATTCATAGTTTTTTATAGCCGATTGAGATGTCGATCCGATACCAAAAAATGTCAAAAAAGACTTTTTTGTTATGAAATTGAAAAGAACGGAATTTAACCTGTTGACAGAGGCAATGGTACACGGCATAACGCCCCACACAAACAGAACGAGTTCTTTATGTATTTGGTCTGGTTGTATATGCCTTATCGCGCAACTCCGCTAGGTATTTTTAATGGAGGGGTGCCCGAGTGGTTAAAGGGGACGGACTGTAAATCCGTTGCGTATGCTACGTTGGTTCGAATCCAACCCCCTCCACCATTTACCGGAGCCGGAGTCAACGTGCGGGTATAGCTCAATGGTAGAGCAGCAGCCTTCCAAGCTGAATACGCGGGTTCGATTCCCGCTACCCGCTCCAGACGGTCGTTGACGATAAAGCAAAAAAAGATGTGGGGCTAACCCCTTGTTGTGACCAGACGGAAGTTTCCGTTTTTTTGAAATGTAAGCCGGTTTGAATTTTTTGATCCGGCAAAAATCGGTTCTGAAACCCCGATAGGGGTGTTAACAAGACGAGAGATCGACGGCGATGGCAAAGAGCAAATATGAACGTACGAAGCCGCATGTAAATATCGGCACGATTGGTCACGTTGACCATGGTAAGACAACGCTGACGGCAGCGATTACAAAATATTTTGGTGAGTTCAAGGCGTATGACCAGATTGATGCTGCGCCGGAAGAACGTGCTCGTGGTATCACGATTTCTACAGCACACGTAGAATACGAGACAGAGAAGCGTCACTACGCCCACGTTGATTGCCCGGGACACGCTGACTATGTCAAGAACATGATCACCGGTGCTGCCCAGATGGACGGTGCAATTCTTGTTGTTTCCGCTGCTGATGGGCCGATGCCGCAGACACGTGAACACATTCTTCTTGCTCGTCAGGTTGGCGTTCCTGCAATTGTTGTTTTCTTGAACAAGGTTGATCAGGTAGATGATGAAGAACTTCTCGAGCTTGTCGAGCTTGAAGTTCGTGAACTTCTTTCGAAATATGATTTCCCTGGCGACGAGATTCCGATTGTCAAGGGTTCTGCATTGGCTGCTCTTGAAGGCACCAACAAGGAAATCGGTGAAGATGCTGTTCGTCTTTTGATGCATGAAGTTGATGAATATATTCCAACTCCGAAGCGTCCGATTGATCAGCCTTTCTTGATGCCGATTGAAGACGTGTTCTCGATTTCCGGTCGTGGTACAGTTGTTACCGGCCGTGTCGAGCGTGGTATTGTCAAGGTTGGTGACGAAGTTGAAATCGTTGGTATTCGTCCGACAACAAAGACGACGGTAACCGGCGTTGAAATGTTCCGCAAGCTTCTTGATGAAGGTGAAGCAGGCGACAACATTGGTGCACTTCTTCGTGGTATTGAACGTGAAGGTGTTGAACGTGGACAGGTATTGGCGAAGCCCGGTACAGTTACACCGCACACCAAGTTCAAGGCAGAAGCTTATATTTTGACAAAGGATGAAGGTGGTCGTCACACACCATTTTTCACCAATTATCGTCCTCAGTTCTATTTCCGTACGACAGACGTTACCGGTATTGTAACACTGCCGGAAGGTACAGAAATGGTTATGCCGGGTGATAATGTTACGATGGATGTCACACTGATTGTTCCGGTTGCTATGGAAGAGAAGCTCCGCTTCGCTATCCGTGAAGGTGGCCACACTGTTGGTGCCGGTATCGTTTCTAAAATCATTGAATAGTTTTTAGATAAAAGGCAGACGTAGTGCATGGCAATGCGTCTGCCTTGATCTGAAGGGGTATAGCTCAGTTGGTAGAGCGGCGGTCTCCAAAACCGCAGGTCGTGGGTTCGAACCCTACTGCCCCTGCCATTTTTCCTTTTTTAAACAGGACGCCTAATTTTACAGTTTGCTCGAACAGGGTGGGGCTGGCAGATTTTGTCCGGTTTTTTTTGGAAAAGAGATAGATAGAGCTTATCAGGAACAGAAGACGATTTGGATAATCTGTTCGTGATAGGAACTTGGCTTCATGAAATAAAATTACAAATCATATGAAGCAGTTGCTTCAAAATTTGGCTTGTATTTTTATGAGTAACGCTTTATTTAGTGTTAACAATAAAATCGCGTGAAGCTTGTGTGAGAGCTTTTCGCGGTTTTGGCATGTTTGAAGTTGACTTTGTGATTCGCGATAGTTTTAAAGAAAAAATGTAGGAAAAGTGATGGCTGCCAAGACAAATCCCATTACATTTATCAAGCAGGTTCGTGCCGAGACTGCAAAAGTCACTTGGCCGACTCGTCGCGAAACTACAATTTCAACGGTTATGGTTGTTTTGATGGCAGCGTTTGCAGCTGCATTCTTTTTTATCGCAGACCAGATTATGAATTTTGGTGTTTGGGAGAGCATTTCTCTCCTGAAACGTCTTTTCAGCTAATAGTTCAAGGAAAAGTAACCGTGGCTGCACGTTGGTATATTGTTCAAGCCTATTCAAATTTTGAAAAGAAAGTTGCGGAGGCTATTGAAAAGGAAGCCAAGCTGAAAGGCTTGGATCATCTCTTTGAGAAGATTCTTGTTCCGACTGAAAAAGTGGTTGAAGTTCGGCGTGGGCGCAAAGTGGATTCCGAACGGAAATTTTTCCCGGGTTATGTGCTTGTTCGTGCTGATTTGACAGATGATGTCTATCACCTCATCAAAAATACGCCGAAGGTAACCGGTTTTTTGGGTTCGGATTCGAAACCTGTACCCATTACCGATCGTGAGGCTGACCAGATTCTTAATCAGGTTCAACAGGGAATCGAGCGTCCGAAGTCTTCTGTTTCGTTTGAAGTGGGCGAACAGGTTCGTGTTGCTGACGGTCCATTTGCTTCCTTTAACGGAATTGTACAGGAAGTCGAGGATGAAAGATCCCGTCTGAAAGTGGAAGTTTCTATTTTTGGACGTGCAACTCCGGTTGATCTTGATTTCGGTCAGGTGGAGAAGCTTTGATTTGTTTGTTTTCGAGAAGTGCTTTTTAAGGTGCTTTTTGAAGATTGAACTGTGGAAGGTGAATGCGGCTCTAGCCGGTTGCAAAAACCAGACCACAAAACTGCAAGGCCGGTTTTACCGGTCATCAAACCGCCGGTTTTCGGCATAGTTAAAAAGGCAGATTATTATGGCTAAAAAAATTGCAGGCCAGCTTAAGCTGCAGGTTCCGGCAGGAGCGGCAAACCCGTCTCCGCCAATTGGACCTGCTCTTGGTCAGCGCGGCATCAACATTATGGAATTCTGTAAAGCATTCAACGCTGCTTCGCAGGAAATGGAAAAGAATTCTCCGATACCGGTTGTTATTACCTATTATCAGGATAAGTCTTTTACATTTTCGATGAAAACACCGCCGGTTTCTTATTTCTTGAAAAAAGAAGCCAATTTGAAATCGGGTTCAAAAGAGCCAGGCAAGACAGTTGCCGGAACGATTTCTCGCGACAAAGTTCGTAAAATTGCGCAAGCCAAGATGAAAGATCTTAACGCCAATGACGTTGAAGCTGCGATGCGCATGATTGAAGGTTCAGCCCGTTCAATGGGTCTACAGGTGGTGGGCTAAGATCATGGCGAAGATAGCAAAAAGACTTAAGAAAATTCGTGAAGGTGTAGACTTTAACAAGTATTATCCTTTGGACGAAGCAGTCAAGATGGTCAAAGATCGTGCGATTGCCAAGTTTGACGAAACAATCGAAATCACGATGAATTTGGGTGTCGATCCCCGCTACGCAGACCAGATGGTTCGTGGCGTTGTCAATCTTCCGAATGGAACAGGACGTCACGTACGCGTTGCAGTTTTTGCGCGCGGTGATAAGGCTGAAGAAGCGAAAGCTGCCGGTGCCGATATCGTTGGTGCAGAAGATTTGTTTGAAACTGTGAATGGCGGTACAATCGAGTTCGATCGTTGCATTGCAACACCGGACATGATGCCACTGGTTGGTCGCTTAGGTAAAATCCTCGGACCGCGTAGCTTGATGCCGAACCCTAAAGTTGGTACTGTTACACCGGATGTCGCAGCTGCAGTTAAGGCATCAAAAGGTGGTGCCGTCGAATTCCGTGTTGAAAAAGCCGGTATTGTTCATGCAGGTGTTGGCAAAGCTTCCTTTAGTGCCGAGCAGATTGCCCAGAATGTGAAAGCATTCGCTGATGCTGTTTTGAAAGCAAAGCCGTCAGGCGCAAAAGGCGACTATTTGAAGCGTGTTGGTCTGTCGTCAACAATGGGTGTTGGTGTCAAGATCGATTTGGCTTCGGTTCGTCCGGAGCAATAAGAATTCAACCGGCCGTTGGCTGGTGTATCAATCCGGGCTTTTTAAAGAAGCCCGGGTCATACCGGGGAAACCCGGAATGTCCTGTCCGAGATTGTGGGTGACACGGTGAAGTGTCTTAATAGAGTTAAACCTGCATGAGACTGGGGTAATGACCTGGATGTTTTTGAGACTAAAAGGTTTGAACCAGCGTTGCCTTTGAGCGCTTTGAAAGCGTGAAAAAGGGGACAGGATCCTCACTGATAACGGAAATGGTTTCTGTTATCTCAAGGCAACCCGACGGGTTTTGATAAAACCTGTTAAATGGAGAGAGACAGTGGATAGAGCGGAAAAACGCGAATTTGTCACATGGCTCAATGGGGCTTTAAAAGAGTCCGGTTCGGTCGTTGTGGCTCACTATTCCGGTCTGACAGTTTCACAAATGAACGAACTCCGTTCGAAAATGAGTGAAGCTGGCGGCGCCGTTAAAGTCGCAAAAAACCGCCTTGCCAAGATCGCTCTTAAAGGCACGGATTCGGAATCGATTTCAGATCTGTTCACCGGACAGACACTGATAGCCTATTCGTCGGATCCGGTGACAGCACCGAAAATTGCTGTCGAATTTTCTAAAGCTAATGACAAACTTGTTATTCTTGGCGGTGCCATGGGTGCTACCAACTTGAATGCAGATGCTGTGAAGTCTCTGGCTTCGTTGCCATCTCTGGACGAGTTGCGTGCAAAACTGGTTGGAATGATCTCCACACCGGCTACCCGTATTGCTCAAGTTGTCAAGGCACCTGCTGGTCAGGTTGCACGTGTTATTGGCGCATATGCCCGCAAGAGCGAAGCGGCTTAAGGCTGTTTCGCAAACCGGTTATTAAAAAAGATAGGAAAATCTTTTTAGCCGGTTCGCTGTTAAACAATTGGTTAAACCTTTTAATTGAAGGAATATAAAAATGGCTGATCTCGCAAAGATCGTTGAAGACCTTTCCAACCTCACCGTTTTGGAAGCTGCAGAGCTTTCCAAGATGCTCGAAGAAAAATGGGGCGTTTCTGCTGCTGCTCCGGTAGCAGTTGCTGCCGCTGCCGGCGCTGCTGCTCCGGCTGCTGAAGAAAAGACCGAATTTGACGTTATCCTCGTTTCTGGCGGTGCACAGAAGATCAACGTCATCAAGGAAGTTCGCGGCATTACAGGTCTTGGCCTCAAAGAAGCCAAGGATCTGGTTGAAGGTGCTCCGAAGCCTGTTAAAGAAGGCGTTTCGAAGGACGAAGCAGAGAAACTTAAAGAACAGCTTGAAAAAGCTGGTGCTAAGGTTGAACTTAAATAAGTTCGTAAAGCCGGTGGGTATTTACCCACCGGTTCCACTCGAAAGAGGTGGAATCGGACTTTGGATTGAACCCTTTTCCTGACAGTTCGGTGGCTGTCAGGAAACGGGTTTAAACCGTTCAGGGACATGACATTAGAATCAACGATTGGATGGTTGGTCGTCGGTCTTTGAGAAAACAAGGCGCTCCGGTAGCATGGGGGTTGCCAATGTCATCCGTTTTACCGGATGACGTATAAAACAAGTAAGATGTAGGTCATTTTTTGATCTACTTTAACTGGTCTGCTTTATGCAGATTGATGATGCATTGCCTCTAGGGAGTCTAACTTCCCGAAGGGCACAAATCGAGGAGCGACGATGGCTCAGACCCTTTCATTTAACGGTCGCAGGCGCGTGCGCAAGGTATTCGGAAAGATTCCCGAAGTGGCCAAGATGCCAAACCTCATCGAGGTTCAAAAGGCTTCTTATGACCAGTTCCTGATGGTTGATGAACCAAAAGGCGGAAGAAAAGACGAAGGCTTGCAAGCTGTATTCAAGTCGGTGTTTCCGATAACGGATTTTTCGGGTGCATCCATGCTCGAATTCGTCCGTTACGAATTTGATCCACCGAAATTCGATGTTGAAGAATGTCGGCAACGCGATCTTACTTATGCGGCACCTCTCAAGGTGACACTGCGTTTGATCGTATTCGATATTGATGAAGATACCGGTTCCAAGGATATTAAAGATATCAAGGAGCAGGATGTCTATATGGGCGATATGCCCCTTATGACAGACAACGGTACTTTTATCGTTAATGGTACGGAACGTGTTATCGTTTCACAGATGCACCGTTCACCGGGTGTCTTCTTTGATCACGATAAGGGAAAATCACATTCTTCCGGCAAATTGTTGTTTGCTGCACGTATTATTCCGTATCGCGGTTCCTGGCTTGATATTGAATTTGATGCCAAGGATATCGTTTATGCCCGTATTGATCGGCGCCGTAAAATACCGGTAACAAGTATTTTGATGGCACTCGGTATGGACGGACAGGAGATCCTGTCGACATTCTATAATACCGTCACTTTCAAACGAGCCAAAGATGGTTGGCGCATTCCTTATTCGGCTGAACGCTATAAGGGAATGAAGTTGCTGGCTGATCTTGTTGATGCCGATACGGGTGAAGTTGTTGCACAAGCTGGCAAGAAGCTGACGGCACGTGCGGCAAAGCAACTTGTTGAAAAAGGCCTTAAAGAGATCAAGGCGACCGAAGACGATCTTTTCGGTTCATATCTGGCTGAAGATATTGTCAATTACGAAACCGGCGAAATCTATCTTGAAGCTGGCGACGAAATTGATGAGAAAACGCTGCAGGTTCTGCTTGACCGGAATGTTGACGAAATCAATGTGCTGGATATCGACCACGTCAATATCGGTGCTTATATTCGCAATACTCTGGCAGCCGATAAAAATCAAAGCCGACAGGATGCTCTGTTCGATATTTATCGTGTTATGCGTCCTGGCGAACCGCCCACACTTGAAACAGCCGAAGCGATGTTCAATTCGCTGTTCTTTGATCCGGAGCGCTATGATCTTTCGGCCGTTGGTCGTGTAAAGATGAATATGCGTCTTGATCTTGATTGTCCGGATACCATCCGTATTTTACGGAAAGAGGATATTCTGGCAGTCGTCAAGACACTTGTCGAATTGCGTGATGGTCGTGGTGAAATCGACGATATTGATAACCTCGGTAACCGTCGTGTCCGCGCTGTCGGCGAATTGATGGAAAACCAGTATCGCATTGGTCTGTTGAGGATGGAACGCGCCATCAAGGAGCGTATGTCTTCAATCGAGATCGACACGGTTATGCCGCAAGATCTTATCAATGCAAAACCGGCGGCTGCTGCTGTGCGTGAATTCTTCGGCTCATCCCAGTTGTCGCAGTTTATGGACCAGACTAACCCGCTTTCGGAAATTACCCATAAGCGGCGTCTGTCGGCATTGGGACCGGGTGGTCTTACCCGCGAGCGTGCCGGTTTCGAGGTTCGCGACGTGCACCCGACCCATTATGGTCGTATCTGCCCGATTGAAACTCCGGAAGGTCCGAATATCGGTCTTATCAACTCGCTTGCAACATTTGCCCGTGTCAACAAATATGGATTTATCGAAAGTCCGTATCGCAAGATCATTGATGGCAAGGTTACGCGCGAAGTCGTTTATCTTTCAGCTATGGAAGAGTCCAAGCACTATGTGGCGCAGGCAAATTCCAATTTGTCAGATGACGGCAAATTTGTTGATGAATTCGTCGTTTGTCGTCATGCCAACGAAGTGTTGATGGCGCCGCGCGAGAATATCGACCTCATGGACGTTTCACCGAAGCAGTTGGTTTCTGTTGCTGCAGCGCTTATTCCGTTCCTCGAAAACGATGACGCGAACCGCGCTTTGATGGGTTCCAACATGCAACGTCAGGCTGTGCCTCTGGTTCGCGCCGAAGCACCGTTTGTCGGAACCGGTATGGAACCGATTGTCGCTCGTGACTCCGGTGCAGCTATTGCAGCCAAACGTGGTGGTATTGTCGATCAGGTTGACGCAACGCGTATTGTTATTCGTGCAACGCAGGATCTCGACCCGACCAAATCGGGTGTCGATATTTATCGTTTGCACAAATTCCAGCGTTCCAACCAGTCGACCTGTATCAACCAGCGTCCTTTGGTTCGTGTTGGCGATCATATCGAGAAGGGCGATATCATTGCTGATGGTCCTTCGACCGATCTTGGCGATTTGGCTCTCGGACGTAACGTTCTCGTCGCGTTCATGCCTTGGAACGGCTATAACTACGAAGATGCTGTTCTATTGTCCGAACGGATGGTTGCAGAAGACGTATTCACCTCGATTCACATCGAGGAATACGAAGTCTCTGCCCGTGATACGAAGCTTGGACCGGAAGAGATTACACGTGATATTCCGAATGTTTCGGAAGAAGCACTGAAGAACCTTGATGAAGCCGGCATTGTCTATATCGGTGCCGAAGTTCAACCGGGTGATATTCTCGTTGGCAAGATCACGCCGAAGGGTGAAAGCCCGATGACACCGGAAGAGAAGCTCTTGCGAGCCATCTTCGGTGAAAAGGCTTCCGACGTTCGTGATACGTCAATGCGTATGCCTCCGGGGGCTTTTGGTACAGTCGTTGAAGTTCGTGTTTTCAATCGCCACGGCGTTGAAAAAGATGAACGTGCTATGGCTATCGAACGCGAAGAAATCGAGCGTTTGGCTAAAGACCGTGATGACGAACAGTCCATTCTGGACCGCAGCGTTTATGCACGCCTTATTGATATGCTGAATGGAAAAACAGCTATTGAAGGGCCTAAGGGCTTCAAGAAAGGCACGAGCCTCAATGAAGCTGTCATGAACGAGTTCCCGCGTTCACAATGGTGGCAATTCGCTGTCGAGGATGAAAAGCTCCAAGGCGAGATCGAAGCATTGCGCAAACAATACGACGAATCCAAGGATGCTCTCCAACGTCGCTTCATGGACAAGGTTGAAAAAGTCCAGCGTGGTGACGAAATGCCTCCGGGCGTCATGAAGATGGTCAAGGTTTTTGTTGCTGTTAAGCGCAAAATCCAGCCGGGTGACAAGATGGCGGGTCGTCATGGTAACAAGGGTGTCGTTTCGCGCATTCTGCCGATTGAAGACATGCCTTTCCTTGCAGATGGTACACACGCTGATATCGTGTTGAACCCTCTGGGCGTTCCGAGCCGAATGAATGTTGGGCAAATTCTTGAAACCCACCTTGGTTGGGCTTGTGCCGGAATTGGCAAGCAGATAGGCGATTTATTGGATGCTTATCGTAAAGGCGGAGATATCAAGCCGTTACGTCAACGTATCGAGGATATTATTCCCGATAATGATCGTAACGAGCCAATCCGTGAATACGATGACCCGAGCATTGTTCGTCTTGCTGACCAGATGAGCCATGGTGTGTCGATTTCGACACCGGTCTTCGATGGTGCTCATGATGCCGATATCAACGAAATGTTGAAAGAGGCAGGACTTGCAACTTCAGGACAGGTTCAACTGTTCGATGGCCGTACCGGTGAACCTTTTGATCGTCAGGTGACAGTGGGCTATATTTATATGCTTAAACTGCACCATCTGGTCGACGACAAGATTCACGCCCGTTCGATTGGACCTTACTCGCTTGTTACCCAACAGCCGTTGGGTGGTAAAGCACAGTTCGGCGGTCAACGTTTCGGTGAAATGGAAGTCTGGGCACTTGAAGCTTATGGTGCCGCTTACACCTTGCAGGAAATGCTGACAGTGAAGTCGGACGATGTGGCCGGACGTACCAAAGTTTACGAAGCTATTGTTCGTGGCGATGATACGTTTGAAGCGGGTATACCGGAAAGCTTCAATGTTCTGGTTAAGGAAATGCGGTCTCTCGGGCTCAATGTCGAGCTTGATGATACGCGTGAATTATTGGCTCAGCAGCAAAACTTGCCGGATGCAGCCGAGTAATCTGAAAGGTGCGCCCGAGAGGGCGCGCCTCCATTGGCTTTTGTTAAGTCGAATAAATAGATTTCTATTGAGATAGGTTTTTGTCTATCAGTTTACAAAAACAACTATCGCAACGGGTTTTTAGTAAAACCCCTGAAGGAGAACGGCATGAACCAAGAGGTCATGAATCTTTTCAATCCTCAGGCGCCTACACAGACGTTTGATTCCATCAGGATATCAATCGCCAGCCCTGAGAAGATTCTGTCCTGGTCTTACGGCGAAATCAAAAAGCCTGAGACCATTAACTACCGTACGTTCAAGCCAGAACGTGACGGGCTTTTCTGCGCGCGTATTTTCGGGCCGATCAAGGACTATGAATGTCTGTGCGGCAAATACAAGCGCATGAAATATAAAGGCATTATCTGCGAAAAATGCGGCGTTGAAGTAACTCTTTCACGTGTTCGTCGTGAACGCATGGGGCATATCGAACTTGCTGCTCCAGTCGCACATATATGGTTTTTGAAATCACTTCCGAGCCGCATCGGTACGCTTCTTGATATGACCCTCAAGGATATCGAGCGCGTTCTTTATTTTGAAAACTACATTGTAACCGAGCCGGGTTTGACTTCGCTCAAGATGCATCAGCTTCTTTCCGAAGAAGAATATATGATGGCTGTTGACGAATTCGGTCCCGACCAGTTTACGGCTTTGATCGGTGCGGAAGCTATCTACGAACTTTTGGCTGCGATGGATTTGCAGAAAATTGCTGCAGATTTGCGCACCGAATTGGCAGAGACGACATCGGACCTCAAAATCAAGAAATTGATGAAACGTCTGAAGATCGTTGAAAACTTCATTGAATCGGGAAATCGTCCGGAATGGATGATTATGAAAGTCATTCCGGTTATTCCGCCGGATTTGCGCCCGTTGGTTCCGTTGGACGGTGGCCGTTTTGCGACTTCCGATCTTAATGACCTCTATCGTCGTGTGATCAACCGTAACAATCGTTTGAAACGTCTGATCGAACTTCGCGCTCCCGGCATTATCGTACGCAATGAAAAACGTATGTTGCAGGAAGCTGTCGATGCTCTGTTCGATAATGGTCGTCGTGGTCGTGTCATTACCGGTGCCAATAAGCGTCCGTTGAAATCGCTGTCGGATATGCTTAAAGGCAAGCAGGGACGTTTCCGTCAAAACCTGCTCGGTAAACGCGTCGACTATTCCGGTCGTTCGGTTATCGTTACAGGTCCTGAGCTGAAGTTGCATCAATGCGGCTTGCCGAAGAAAATGGCTTTGGAACTGTTCAAGCCGTTTATTTATGCACGCCTCGATGCAAAAGGGTTTTCTTCAACCGTAAAGCAAGCCAAGAAGCTCGTTGAAAAAGAACGTCCGGAAGTTTGGGATATCCTTGAAGAGGTTATCCGGGAACACCCCGTTCTGTTGAACCGTGCTCCGACGTTGCACCGTTTGGGAATTCAAGCTTTTGAACCGACCTTGATCGAAGGTAAGGCAATCCAGCTTCATCCGCTGGTTTGTACCGCTTTCAACGCCGATTTTGATGGCGACCAAATGGCTGTCCACGTACCGCTGTCGCTTGAAGCCCAGCTTGAAGCCCGCGTCTTGATGATGTCGACAAACAATATTCTGCACCCGGCCAACGGCGCGCCGATTATTGTTCCTTCGCAAGATATGGTGCTTGGCCTTTATTACCTGTCAATTGTTTGCGAACATGAGCCGGGCGAGGGCATGGCTTTTGGTGATATGGGTGAATTGCAACACGCTTTGGACAGCAAAGTTGTGACGCTCCACACCAAGATCAAAGGACGTGTCAAGAGTATTGATGCAGAGGGTAATGTTGTTTCGAAGATTTACGATACCACACCGGGTCGTCTGATCATCGGTGAAACACTGCCTAAAAGCCCGAACATCAAGTTCGACATTGTCAATCAGGAAATGACCAAAAAGAACATCTCCAAGATGATTGACCATGTTTATCGTCACTGCGGACAAAAAGAAACGGTCATGTTCTGTGACCGCATCATGTCTCTGGGCTTTGCCAATGCTTGCCGTGCCGGCATTTCGTTCGGCAAGGACGATATGGTTATACCGGAAAGCAAGGCAAGACTGGTTCAGGAAACCGAGGCTTTGGCCAAGGAATATGAACAGCAATATAATGACGGTCTCATTACACAGGGTGAGAAGTACAACAAGGTTGTCGACGCTTGGGGTAAATGTACCGATCGCGTTGCCGACGAGATGATGAAACGCATTCAGGCGGTTGAATTTGACCCCGTAACCGGACGTCAAAAACCGATGAATTCGATTTACATGATGTCTCACTCCGGTGCCCGTGGGTCGCCGAACCAGATGAAACAGTTGGGTGGTATGCGTGGCTTGATGGCTAAACCTTCGGGCGAAATCATCGAAACACCAATTATCTCGAACTTCAAGGAAGGCTTGACTGTGAACGAGTACTTTAACTCGACACACGGTGCCCGTAAGGGACTTGCCGATACCGCCTTGAAGACAGCTAACTCCGGTTACTTGACCCGTCGCCTTGTCGACGTTGCACAAGATGCTATCATTTCCGAGGTTGATTGCGGAACAGACAAAGGCTTGACAATGCAGGCAATCGTTGATGCCGGTCAGGTTGTTGCCTCTCTCGGTCAACGTATCCTTGGTCGTACTGCACTTCACGATATTATCCATCCGACAACGGGTGAAGTCATCGTCGAAGGTGGCCGCATGATCGAGGAAGCCGATGTTGCCAAGATCGAAGCTGCCGGTATCCAGTCTGTCCAGATCCGTTCGGCTCTGACTTGCGAAACCCGCATCGGTGTTTGTGCCAAGTGCTACGGTCGCGATCTCGCACGTGGTACGCCGGTCAATCAGGGTGAAGCAGTCGGTGTTATCGCTGCCCAGTCTATCGGTGAGCCGGGTACTCAGTTGACCATGCGTACATTCCACTTGGGCGGTACCGCACAGGTTGTTGATACCTCTTATCTGGAAGCATCCTATGAAGGTAAGGTTGAATTGCGCCACCGCAAGGTTGTTCGCAATTCTGAAGGCCATCTGGTCGTTATGGGCCGTAATATGGCTATCCTTATCAAGGATGAAAACGGTAAGGAACGCGCTTCCCACCGCATTACCTATGGTGCTCGCATCTTTGTCGACGATGGTGACATCGTTAAACGTGGTCAGCGTATTGCAGAGTGGGATCCGTATACCCGTCCGATCATGACCGAAGTTGAAGGCTATATCGGCTTTGAGGATATGGTTGATGGTCTATCTGTTACAGAAACGACCGATGAAGCAACCGGTATCACCAAACGTCAGGTTATTGACTGGCGTGCCAATCCGCGTGGCGCCGATCTTAAGCCTGCCATTGTCATCTATTCTGATAAAAAAGGCAGCAAGATCGCCAAGCTTTCGAAGGGTGGCGATGCCCGTTACATGATGTCGGTTGAAACCATTCTCTCGGTTGAACCAGGTGCTCATGTAATGGCTGGTGATGTTATTGGTCGTTTGCCGATGGAAAGCGCCAAAACCAAGGATATTACCGGTGGTCTTCCACGTGTTGCCGAACTCTTTGAAGCACGCCGTCCGAAGGATCATGCTATTATTGCTGAAATTGATGGCACGATCCGTTTTGGCCGTGACTATAAGAACAAACGGCGCATCACAATTGAGCCGAATGATGATACGGTCGAACCTGTGGAATATCTCATTCCGAAGGGCAAGCCTTTCCATCTGCAGGATGGTGACCAGATTGAAAAGGGTGATTATATCCTCGACGGCAATCCGGCACCGCATGATATTCTGGCGATCAAGGGTGTGGAAGCCTTGGCTTCCTATCTCGTCAACGAAATACAATCTGTCTATCGTCTCCAAGGTGTTGTGATCAACGATAAGCATATTGAAGTTATCGTTCGCCAGATGCTGCAAAAAGTCGAAATTACCGATTCCGGTGATTCAGGCTATATTCCGGGCGACAATGTTGACCGGATCGAGCTACAGGAAGTTAATGATAGGCTCATCGAAGAAGGTAAGAAACCGGCAAGCGGCAATCCTGTTCTGCTGGGTATTACCAAAGCTTCATTGCAGACACCGTCATTTATTTCTGCTGCATCCTTCCAGGAAACAACGCGTGTGCTTACTGAAGCAGCCGTTGCCGGAAAGATGGATACTTTGCAGGGCTTGAAGGAAAACGTTATCGTTGGTCGTCTTATCCCTGCCGGTACCGGTGGCACAATTGCCCAGATTCGTCGTATTGCAACAGCACGCGACGATCTGATCGTTGATGAACATCGCAAAGCCAATGGTGGCGATAAAGCAAATGCCATGTTGTCTGATATGACACATACGGCGGCTGAATAAGCCACTATCAGGCTGGTTTTCGAAAAAAAGAAAAGCCCGACTTAATTGTCGGGCTTTTTTGTATTTTAACGTTTAAAAGTTTTCGGACTTGAAAGAGGAGAGCCGATTTTTACAAAGGAATTGTTCAATCGGTTATCATTTCAGATATTCGGAAATCTCAATCAGATTCAAATCGGGGTCACGTATGTAAACGGAACGGATTTTCCCATTTGCTCCGGTACGTTCGACAGGACCTTCAACAATAGGGCAGTTGTTCTTTTTCAGGTGGGTAATGACTTCATCAAGAGGAAGTTTTGATATGAAGCAGAGGTCCAAACTACCTGGAACGGGCAGGTGGGCTTTAGGCTCATATTCTTTGCCATATTGATGGAGATTGATCTTCTGATTGCCGAAGCGGAGTGCAAAACGATTTTCTCCGAAAACTTCGAGCTTGAGCTCCAAAATTTCAGTGTAAAAACGCTTGGTCGCTTCGAGATCGAAACAAGTCATCACGATATGATCAATGTGATCTATGAACATAATGGGCCTCCGGTAAACTTGAAAATAGACAACAAAGAATAAAATTGTTTCAGACGTTTTAAAGATATTAAAATCTCTTTTTCAAGAAACCTAAATTCGTTGTTTAACATCTTTTACGAGTGGAAAATAGAGCGCTCGAAACGATGTAATGAATTGGCAAAATTAAATATTTATATGGAAAATTGTATCTGTCATCTTCGAAAGAATGATTGAGTAATCGAAATGAGTCGTTTCAAAAAAGAACCTGAATTAATGGGAAATTTAGACTGGAACCAATTACAATAATTTTGGCTGCTGTTTTCCTAAACTTTTGCTTTCCGAAAACGGTCCTTGTTTAATAGGTAAGTTTGCGGGTACCGGTTTCACGAATTTTGCCAGTAAAACAGTAAACGCATATCTTGCTATAATTTGCGTGGCTTACGGGCGTTGGCACTCTAATTGGCGGCATTCAGGCGGATGACCGCCACTATATATCGTTGAAAGTTCAATTATTTCGGAAGTTCAAAGCGAGATAATGATTTGCCATTGCAAGGTTGAAAATCGTCGTACGGGTTGCGATCGGTTAAGTCTTGTCCCCGTCGGTATAGCGGCTATTAACGCTATTACGGGGACAAAACTTCTAAAAACGGATATCTAATGAAATTCTTTGCTGGAAAACACTAGTTCTTGAACTTGGTATATCGTTTCCCTTGGTCGCAAAGAACGGAGACGACGACAATGATCGCCGAGCAGATTAAAATTAAGGAAACAGCGGATGTAGAATGGGTCGGCGACGCTGCGACAAGCCCTAAGGCACTCATTGGAGCCAAACCGCCGGCAATTGCTGTTCCAAGCTCACGACCGGTTCCAACGCCTGTGGATCTGGTTTCGACAGGAAATTGACGGCTTAAAAATGACCCTTGTGGCGCAAACATCATCGGCGCCAGGATACCTGTGGCGATGGCAAGAGCAAAGTAGATCATAAGGTGATTACCGCTTTCGAGCAATATCATAAAGGGGTAAGCAAAGGCAATAGAAAGGATACCACCGGTAGCTAAAACGGCTTTGCTACTCCAACGGTCGCATAACCAGCCGAATGCCGGGACAGAAAAAATAGCTATGAAGCTCGCAATTGTTATCGAAAGTGATGTGGTTTTCGCACTTACATGCTGATACTCGACAAGATAAGCGAGTGAAAAAGTTTTAAAAATATAACTTAAGGCGTTATATCCGATAGCAACGAAAAAGACGACCAACAGACCTTTGAAACTGTATTTAAATACATCTTTCAAAGGCGTGTTATGTTGAGTGTGTTCATTTTTCATATCAACGAATTCGGGTGTTTCAGGTAATTGACTGCGAACCCATAAGCCGACAAAAACAAGTGCAATCGACAACAGAAAAGGTATTCTCCATCCGCCTGAGATTAAAAAATTATCGCCATGAATGGTGAGTATATAGATAATTCCCGAAGATAGTAGGAGCCCGAGATTTAATCCCAGAGCTGGCCAGGCACCTTGCCTTCCGCGTCTGGTTTGCGAGGCGTGTTCATATGAGGTTACCGCCGCACCTGCCAATTCTGCACCGGCTCCAAGTCCTTGAATAATTCTTATTGCGACAAGCAGAACCGCACTCCAAATGCCCAACTTTTCATAAGACGGGATGAGACCTATCAGGGCAGTGCATGTACCCATCATACAAAATGTTACAAATAACATTTTTTTGCGACCGTAACGATCTCCGAAATATCCAAAGAACATACCGCCGATTGGACGCGCAAGAAAACCGATTGCAAAAGTGGCAAACGCTTTCAAAGTGGCTGATTGTGTATCGGAACTGTCGAAAAATACACGGCCGAATACGATTGATGCCATGGTTGCATAAAGATAGAAATCATACCATTCCAACATCGACCCGACGATCGTAGCTGTCGCAACTTTTCTGTTGCGCTTTTTTGTTTCAACTTCCGTTTCATCTTTTATTACGTTCATCCTAAGCTCCTCCCATATCGCGAACGTCTTCCTCCAGCGTGTGAATGGCACGCATTGATGAAAGCGCGACCACTAAACTTTATCGCGATTGTTATTGCCAGATATCATGTTGTATGATAACTTGACAAGTCAATTTGATAACTATCAAAATCAAAAAATCCGGTTCAATTTTTTGGGAGGAAATAAGTGGCATTTTATGATTTTTGCGTTGTTGGTGCCGGAATTGTCGGTTTGTCAACCGCTATGCAGCTATTGCAAAAATATCCGCAGAAGAAGCTCGTCGTTATTGAGAAGGAAGGTGGGCCGGCATTTCATCAAACCGGGCATAATAGCGGGGTTATTCATGCAGGAGTATATTACGCCCCTGGCAGTTTAAAAGCGCGATTTTGCAAAGAAGGATTGGCAGCGACTATCGCCTTTTGTAAGTCTCATAATGTCCGCTTTGAACAATGCGGTAAATTGATTGTTGCTACCAACCCGATAGAACTCGAACGGCTTGATGCGCTTGAACAAAGGGCAACCAAAAATGGTTTAAATCTCGAAAGAGTTGACAAGGGATGGATAAAGGAAAACGAACCGTCTATTTCGGGTTTAAGCGGTTTGCTCGTTAAAGATACCGGTATTGTCGATTATCCAGGTATGTGCAAAGCAATGGCAAATGAAATTATCCGTTTAGGAGGGGAAATTCGCTACAATACGGCATGTTTTGCTATAGAAGAAAAAGCGGATTGCGTTGTTGTAGGCAATTCGGCCGGAACTATAGAAGCGAGATATCTCATTGTCTGTGGTGGACTACAGGCGGATCGACTCGCCAAAATGGCAGGTTTGAAGATAGATTTCCAGATTATCCCTTTTCGTGGAGATTATTTTCGTCTGTCATCACGTTTGAAGAATTTGCCCAAACATCTCATTTATCCGGTACCAGATCCCGACCTTCCATTTTTGGGAGTTCATCTAACAAGAATGATTAATGGAGCCACCACTGTCGGGCCCAATGCATGTTTGGCACTGGCGCGTGAAAAATATTCCCGCTTTGCTTTCAATCTTAAAGATGCCTTATCCATGGTGTCTTTTTCCGGTCTCTGGCACGTATTGTGGAACAATAGAAAGTCGGCTTTTTCCGAGCTGGAAAGCAGCTTTATGCCGAGACAATATCTCAAATTGTGCCAAAAGTACTGTCCTGAACTGAAAATTGAGGATTTGCAGCCCTATCCTTCAGGCATAAGGGCTCAAGCAGTTTTAGCCAATGGGGATATGGTTCATGACTTTTTAATAAAACAGACTGCACGTATGATACATATATGTAACGCGCCTTCACCGGCAGCTACTGCATCATTACCGATCGGTCGTCACATTGTTTCGCTCGTTGAAAAAATGGATGTCTAAACCAATAAAGTTATCTGAATTGATAATTCAAAAGAAAAACAAAAGACAATATTTTTATATAAAATATTAAATTTGAGTTATATTAATTATTTTACCGTTTGAATTACTATGATTCATAGATCAGTGTTATTATAAGAATAATAATATTGTATATAGAAATATTTTTATTTATTTTATTTTAAAAAATTATTGGAGAGAGAAAATTGTTGACGTTGAAATGCAGATTATAAAAATGGCCCGTGTCAAGTCAATTGATAGAGCTTTCAGACGTAAAATCTTGTTTTGTTGAAAAAATTACGTAAATTGGAGTTGTGACGGCTACGTTGCAAGTTCTGGCGGGTAAAACAAAAGAAGAGTTTCTGGTGATGGATAAAAATAACTTAGATGCCGCTACAATAAACGGCAATTTAAACGATACGACAAACTATCCACCAGTAAGAAGAAGAGCGACATTGGCCGATCAGATCGTTGAGGTGTTGCGGTCTCGAATTACGTCCGGAAACTTGGCTGTTGGAGATCAACTGCCAACCGAACAACAACTTTCGGATGGTTTTCAGGTTAGCCGGGCAGTGGTGCGCGAGGCTATTGCTCGTTTGAAACAAACTGGACTGATAAGAACACAGCAGGGCCGCGGGGCTTTTGTGATCAAGCCGAGTGATCCGGCAGATTTTTTAAAACTTGATTTTCATTCCGGTGTTAAGCCTTTTCATGTAATGGAGCTAAGGCGTGTCATCGAAGTTACTGCGGCCAGATTTGCTGCACAAAGACGGACGGATGACGATATTGCCCATCTTAATCACGAGATAGCAATTTTGGAAAATGCAGGGGACGATCTTGCCAGACGTGTTGAAGCTGATATGAAGTTTCACCAAGCTATTGCAGTTGCAAGTGGAAATCCGCTTTTTGTGCTGGTTTTAGAGAAATTGCATGAAACAATGACAGATTTTTTGAAGCTTGCTCATGGAAATACAAGCAAGGTGGCGGGAGCGTTTCAAGCTGCTGAAAAGGAACATCGGGCAGTTGTCGAGGCAATATTGAACGGCGATAAAGATAAAGCGGGTAACGCCATGCTACAACATTTGGAGCGGTCGGCTATCAGACTTTCAATTTTTAAATAATCTAGCCGATTTTAAAAATCGGATTTCTGATCAGATTAATGATCGTTTTCTTCGTGATGGTGGTCATCGTGATCACCGATTTCGATATTGGCATCGTCAAGAGTTAGCTCATGGCGTTCGCAGGTTTCATACATCCAATTCGTGAATTTTACTTTCAATCCGTTAAGCGAATAAAGATCGGTATAGTAAATACGATTTGTGGCCATGCACCAAGGGACGTCTTTCGCGTCAATTCCCGATTGTTTGTGGAGAAGTTCTGTAACATAGGCAATACCTTCCTCACAGCTTTCGGTGCGACAATAATTTTTGTCCTCGGCAAAGGCATAAAGCTCGGATTTGCCAAGCCAGTTGACGAGGCTGTTGAAAGAAATCGGAATGGCGGCAATGATAATCAAAACGATCAAGCCAAATATCCAAATTTTCTTATGCATGATGGCACACTTCGCTTGACGTGTTCGTTTGTTGACGACGTTTTCACTTTGTCCGCATGATAGCCGGATTAAGGCCTTTGAAATAGAGCATAATTGCATCACTCTTTTAAAAAATTCAAATATAAGAGAGTATTCTCTTGGCAAATTGCTGACACGAACGCCCGAACAAGCGCATTATAGTCTGAGATATCGGTGTTGAAGTAAACTTATCGCTGCCTTAATAAACGAGAAAAATGGAGTGGGTTTAGAAAAATGCCGTCAACGCGGTTCAAAGCGATGAAGGGCGTTCTGAGTGATATGGTAGGATGGTGCGTGGATATAATTGTGGTGGAATGGAATTTTAATGGCCGCGTTCTATTGCATCAGCATTTTTCAACGCTATGGTGGAAACAAAAGAGGGAAATATTGAGGTTTGACAGATTGTTAGTCTAACCTTGTTTGGTAAGCTTATGCATGAATATTATTCAATAGGTGAACTTACGCGGGAATTTGGCGTAACAACGCGGACATTGCGTTATTATGAAGATCAGGGACTTATTGTCCCGATGCGCCGTGGCAGGACACGTCTCTATACCGAGCTTGATCGGCATCGGTTGCAACAGATATTGAGAGCCAAACGACTGAATTTTACTTTGGCAGAAATTGCCTCTTTGTTGACCGTTACCGGTACGCCGCTTGACGATACAGTGAAAGTCGAGAACGTATTGCAAGAAATAAAAGAAAAACGCGAGGATCTCAAACAGATGCGCCGCGATATAGACGAATCATTGCACGAGCTTGAACGCATAGAAGAAATATGTTTCGAGCGTTTGGCCGAACGGGAAGTCAATGGTTAAGTCGAAGATAAATTCAGGACAGTTTTAACGCTTTCATCAAAGCTATTGTTGCTTTAGAACAGTTTGCCCCCAGCAAGCATTGATGGATTTTTGTAACCTTTCATCGGTCTGACTGACCTCTCCTCTAGAAAATTCGCTCAACATTTGTTGCTGATCTATTTGGTCAAATACACAACTGCAAAAAGCAGTACATAAATGACTATCGGCTTCACTCTCACGACATTCATTGACACAGGAGTTTTCCAAGGGTTTACGCAATGCATCCGGAGAAGGGGGAAAAACAGCAGAGATACAATAAAGGAGCGCTAACAGGACAGGTTGGTGAACGAGATAAAATATGAGGCTGTGGCGCCCGATGAGCTGCAAGGATTTGTTGAGCCATTGTGGGTGGATTCCGTTTTGCAAATATATAAATAGATGAAACTTGTCGCAGATGCGGGCTGTTGTAAGCCCTAAAAGAGCTGAGCCAAACCACGGGAAAACCGGAACATAATCAAATGAGGGGAGGGGATAGCTCGAAAATCCGACCCATAACAAATAAGGGGCATTGAAAAAATCGGATTTCAGTATGAATGGCAACAGAACGAAGATAAAAATAGCCAAAAAATTCAACACAAGCGGCGTATGCAAGAAGAGCAATCCGATGACGGTTGTCACAGCTATTTCATGCAATATGCCGAAATAGATGAAGCCTTGCGGCATGATGAAATAGGTAACAACAGAGACAACCAAAGCAGCCAATATGATGATCGACAAGCGTCGGAAATAGGGGAACAAGCGGAACTGTTTTCCCTGTGCAAGATAGAGACTGAAACCGGAAATAAACAGGAAGCAAAACGCGACAATGCGCGCCAAAACGCGCAGACTGCCTTCAGCAGGAACTTGAGGGTCTATATAGGAAAAATAGCTCAAATCCCAACTGAAATGATAAACCACCATGCCAATCAGGGCGAGCCCGCGAAAGAGATCAACCTTTTGTAATCGTATTTTAATCGTTTCAGGCTGGTTCATATCGGTATCCTTTGCTATCTATCTAACACAAAGTTCTTGCTTTGCTTGGGTAAATTAGGCCGCTTGTTCATTTTTCCTGTGGGTGGAACATAAAAATGACCAGAATTGAAAAATTTTGCGACGTTGTAAAAAGTAGGAAGTCTATCAGGGCTTATCTGGATAAAGACGTTGACCGTAAGATGGTGGAAGATATTTTGCGCTTATCGTCGCGAGCACCTTCGGGAGCCAATATACAGGCTTGGCAAGTAATCGTTCTCCATAACGGGGCACTGAAAAAGTTGGGACAAAAACTTTTCGACATGTCGGTCGCAGGCATAAAAGAAGAATGTGAATATCAATTTTATCCCCGTTCGTGGCGTGAGCCTTATCTCGCGCGGCGGCGTAAAGTCGGCTGGGACCTTTATCGGTCACTGGGTATCGCGCGTTCAGAGCGGAGCAAGATAGTACACCAGCAAGCGAAAAATTTTATGTTTTTTGGTGCTCCTGTGGGACTTATTTTTACAATGGACAGGGATATGGAGCTTGGCAGTTGGCTTGATCTTGGCTGTTTTATTCAGACAATCGCACTTGTAGCGAGAAGTTATGGTCTTGATAGCTGTATTCAGGCGGCTTTTTCAGAATATCATAAAACGATCTCTGACGAGCTTCAAATACCGCCTGAACGGCAAGTTATTTGCGGACTTGCCCTAGGCTATCGCGATGAAAACGCACCTGAAAACAATTTTCCGACCGAACGTGTCCCGTTGGAGGATTTTGTTCGCTTTGTTGATTGAGTTTGACCAAAACGGGATTTCGCTTTGCTTAAATGATAAATGCCGCGAAAATATTTTGTGAATAGAAAAAATTGTTAATCAAATTTTAATATTGTGTCTTTGCGGGTTCACCGTTATAGGTGTCGTCAATACGAATTCTGCGTTGATTGTATTGCGGGTATCAAAAGGTGCTTTATGGATGAAATTGTCGAAAAATCATGTTGGGGCATCGCTATTCGGGCATCACTCGGACTCCTTGCTATTATTGCCGTGATTTATCTGACTGTCGGTTTCTAGAATTCGTTCAGGTGCAAACGTCCATTTTATAATGGATATCGATTTGTTCGTTTAAATCCATGTTTCTATCAGTTTTTGAACTATTCAAAATCGGCATTGGACCATCGAGCTCTCACACAATGGGGCCAATGACGGCAGCCAACAGGTTTCTGGCGGAGATCCTGTCGAACAATTGGCCTAAGCCGGTCAATACGTCAATTACCCATTTGCGCGTCTCTTTACATGGATCATTGGCCTTTACCGGTCTCGGTCATGCAACAGATCGTGCCGTTATATTGGGTTTGTTGGGGCAACAACCGGCAAGCGTCGATCCCGATAACATGGATAAATTGGTCACGTCAGTCTATCAGACAAAGAAAGTTGAACCTGCAGGTCATCCGGGCTACCGGTTTGATCCCGAAAAAGATTTGATCGTCGATCGAAAGACGGTGTTGCCAGGGCATAGCAATGGTCTGGTTTTTGAAGGACTTGACCAATTTGGAAATGTCCTTTTGCGGCGCGTTTATTATTCTATCGGCGGCGGATTTGTTGTGAGCGAGGACGAATTAAATCGCGTTGAACATAATAAAAAAAATGACAACCGGATTGTTCCTTTTCCCTTTGATACAGCAACAATGATGCTCGATATGGCGAAAAAATCCGGCCTGTCTATCGCCGAAATGAAGCGCGCCAATGAAGAAACGTTGATGACGCGAAATGAACTCGATGAGGGTCTCGATAAAATATTTCTTGCGATGAAATCAAGCGTTGATAGGGGGCTTCATCATGATGGTGAATTACCCGGAGGGCTACACATCAAGCGCAGGGCCAAGAAACTTTATGACAAATTATTGAGCGATAGCAAACGAAATCACGTTGGACCTTTAGCGGCAAATGACTGGCTTTCAACTTATGCAATAGCGGTTAATGAAGAAAATGCCGCAGGCGGACGCATCGTAACCGCGCCTACCAATGGCGCGGCAGGTGTGGTTCCGGCCGTACTCAGTTATTATTTGCGGTTTTGTGCCGGAGCTGAACGCGACGGAATACGTAATTTTTTGCTGACTGCTGCGGCGATTGGCGGTGTCATAAAATATAATGCCTCAATTTCAGGAGCCGAAGTAGGTTGTCAGGGCGAGGTCGGCTCGGCAGCCTCTATGGCAGCGGCAGGTTTGACCGCTGCAATGGGTGGTACAGCGATGCAGATTGAAAATGCCGCGGAAATTGCTCTTGAACATCATCTGGGAATGACATGTGATCCGGTAGCCGGCCTTGTTCAAGTGCCGTGTATCGAAAGAAATGCCATGGGCGCCGTTAAAGCAGTGACGGCTGCTTCACTCGCACTTCACGGCGATGGCAGCCATTTTGTTTCATTGGATGCCTGCATCAGAACTATGCGCGAAACCGGCCGTGATATGAGTGACAAATATAAAGAAACAAGCAAGGGTGGACTTGCGGTCAATGTAACGGATTGTTAAGTCATAAGTTATGACACTTCACATGGTAAAATTATGCGTTGGCTGTTCTTCACCAGAGGAGCTTGCCCAATGGATTGATTATCGTTTGGAACAATTGAAAGCTGCGGGCGAAAAACCGGAGCAATATCACATCACCCGTATGGTGCCAAAAAGAATTGACGAACTTCTGGACGGTGGCTCGCTCTACTGGGTGATGAAAGGCAATATACAATGCCGACAAAAATTTCTGGATATTCGCCCCTTTACCGATGGTGAAGGTATCCATCGTTGCAAGCTTGTTCTCGTACCAAAAATTATACCGACAGTCTGGCAGCCGAGACGTGCTTTTCAAGGGTGGCGCTATCTTGATGGAAGTGAAGCGCCAGAGGATGATAACAGCAGTGAGAAGGCCCGCCTGCCGGCTGCTTTAAAGCAGGAACTGGCCGATCTCGGTTTGCTTTAGAGCAGGCGGATATTTTGTTGTCTTCAAGGATTTAGATATTTGTTGATCCCAAGCGGAATTTTACACCGAAAGATCCACGCGGGCTTGCAACGCGCAAATGGATACGAACCGGTGGCATAGCCAGACGACGGTTACGTTGTGTTTGGCAAATCAGGAGACCAAGAAGCGAGCGCGTGGTGATGCCGCGCGGCGTCGCTTTCAGGTCAGCCAATTTCAAAGCGGCCTGCTGAAGAGATCGCAAAGCGAGAAGCGAGCCCTCGTGATTAACGGAGCGGGCTTTTAACACCATATCATTTGCATTTGCCATAGCTTGATTACCTTTTACGCAAAACTCAGACATTGGTTACATTGTTATCGCATAGCAGTTAAAATTTGCTTTCTTTAGAAGCGAACAGGCGTCCCATGCCGCTTTTTTTGTATTGAAACCGACAAAACGGGCGCGATAGTAGCGCTGGCCGTCTTTTTCAAAAATCTGGGTATAGGGCGTAGCATTTGCCAAAGCCGAGCGGGCAGCATCCGATGCATTCGACAGCATTTCCGTTGCCTGTTGTTGATTTGGCAAAGAACCGATCTGAATAGCCCAGCCTGTCTGGTCGGAACGCCCGTTGGTTGGCGCAGATGCGGTGATTACGGGATCGATAGCTGTTTTTTCATTGGCATCGTTTTTCTGTTTGGAAACGATTGCCTGATCAAGCTCTTTTACAGCCGGAGCGGTTTTTGCCGTTGTGTTGGCAAGCGCTGTCAAAACGTCGGATTTATTATCCGGCGTCTTGACAATCTGCGTATTCGAAGCAGTCGTTACAGCTTCTGGCTTCGGCGTCGAAGCAGTTGTATCGGCTTTGGCCACGGCTATATCGGCTTTGGCAGCCGGAACGGGTGCTTTGTGAGGCTCCGGCAAGTCATATTGTGTTGCAGCGATAAGAGGGGCGCGTGTCTTGGCCCGACTTGCTTCCGGCAGATAACGGCGCAAGAGCTCGGCCATGTGCGCGTCACGCAAAGCCGATGATTTGCCACCCATGACAACGGCAACAATTGAGCGTCCGTCCATACGCATAGATGTAGCTAGATTTGAGCCGGACATGCGGGTGTAGCCGGTTTTAATGCCGTCGACGCCTTTCATATCCCGCACCAAACGGTTGTGTCCGTTAATGGTTTGGCCGCGGAACTGGAAACTTGTGGTTTTGAACCAGTCATATTGCTTCGGAAAATGTTCGCGGAGCGCCAAAGATAAAATGGCAAGATCGCGTGCCGTCGAATAGTTCTGTACGTCAGGTAAACCTGATGCATTGGCAAAATTGGTATTCATCATGCCCAAGCGACGTGCTTTTGCCGTCATGATCTGGGCAAAGCGCTGTTCCGAGCCGCCAAGATATTCACCGATTGCAGTTGCAACATCATTGGCAGATTTCGTGATCAATGCCTTGGCTGCAAGCTCTGCCGGAATCGTTTGGCCGGTTCTGAAACCGATTTTTGTGGGTGGGCGGGAAGCTGCATAGGCAGAAACGGGAATAGGGGTGTTTGGTGTTACGCGACCCGATTGCATTGCCTCGAACAACAGATAAAGCGTCATCATTTTTGTGAGAGATGCCGGATAGCGACGTGCATTTCCGTTAACTTCGTATAAGGTTCGTCCGGTATTGGCATCGACAACTATAGCGGCATATTTATCGGCATAAGCGCTTTGGGGAGCAGCTTGTGCATAGGTCATAGACACTGAAAATATGAGAGTTGCAATGGCGGCTTTTTTTATGAAGCGAGCTACTTTTTGGTAGGCTTTTTGCACTTTTTACGACCTTTTTTACGCCAAACAGAATTCGCGACAGAGAGACCCCCGGGAGGCCCGTGCGAGACCCCTGCCGCCTTTTCGCGGGGAAGATTAATATGACAGCGTTACCAATTTCTTTATAAGAACAAATTTTTCGTGATTATTATTTGGCTAAAGGGAGAAGCTTAGTGGTGGAAAATGGCGTAAAACAATTATTAAACTTGCGATTCTGGGACTTATAATTTGTTAAAAATACATTACATGGAATGCATGGGCGAGAAAGAACAATAACCTTGGTAGAATTAAGTTTGCAAAAATTAGCCGGACAGAATGGCGGGAAGGAAAAGAGAGACACAGGTAGTTTTGAAACCGGTGTCGCAACGAAATCCCTTCCGAAAGTGAAAAAACCGGATTTTTATCGTGTTCTCCTCTTGAATGATGATTACACACCTATGGATTTTGTTGTGTTTGTTTTACAAAAGTTTTTTCGTAAAAACCGTGAAGATGCAACGCGTATTATGTTGAATGTTCACCATACGGGTGTTGGAGAATGCGGTGTGTATTCCTATGAAGTCGCCGAAACAAAAGTTGCGCAAGTTATGGATTGTGCCCGGGAAAATCAGCATCCTTTGCAATGCGTGATGGAAAGAAAGTGAACGCCGATGCCGTCTTTTACCACTAGCCTCGAAAAGACCCTTCATAGAGCACTTATGATTGCCAGTGACGCGCATCAGGAATATGCGACATTGGAACATTTGTTATTGGCGTTGCTTGATGATGTTGATGCCAAAGCCGTTATCCTTGCTTGTAACGTTGACATTGAACAATTGCGCACGCGTTTGACGCAATATGTCCAATCGGAACTCGATTCGCAGATAGGCGATGATGAAGATACCAAGCCTACCAATTCGTTCCAACGGGTTATCCAGCGTGCGGTTATCCATGTCCAGTCGGCAGGACGGGATATTGTAACCGGAGCAAATGTTCTTGTTGCAATTTTCGCCGAACGGGAAAGTTTTGCCGCTTATTTCCTTCAGGAACTGGGAATGACACGCTATGATGCGGTCAACTTTATTTCCCATGGCATCGCCAGTGAAAATGGTGCTGCAAGCTTCCCGCTTGATGATTCTGATGACGAGGTGTCAGCTTCGCAATCGGCCAATAAAGATACGGATGCACTTTCGGCATATTGTATCAATCTTAATGAACGTGCGCGTCAGGGCAAGATTGATACATTGATAGGCAGAGATAAAGAAATTGCCAGAACAATCCAGATTTTATGCCGGAGGTCGAAAAACAACCCACTTCTGGTTGGAGATCCCGGAGTAGGTAAAACAGCCATCGCCGAGGGCTTGGCAAAACGAATTGTCGACGGCGAAGTGCCAGACGTTTTAAGCAATGCAACGATTTTTTCACTCGATATGGGAATGCTTGTTGCCGGTACCCGTTATCGTGGTGATTTTGAAGAACGCTTGAAACAGGTTGTAAAAGAGCTGGAAAATTATAAGGGAGCCATTCTCTTTATTGATGAAATTCATACTCTGATCGGGGCAGGGGCAACGTCGGGCGGCAGCATGGATGCGGCAAATCTTTTGAAACCAGCGCTTTCTTCGGGCCTTATTCGTTGCATCGGTTCGACGACCTATAAGGAATATCGTCAAATCTTCGAGAAAGATCGGGCTTTGGCGCGGCGTTTCCAAAAGATTGATGTCAATGAACCGTCCATTGATGATGCCATTGAAATTCTGAAAGGTTTGAAGCCTTATTTCGAGAACTTCCATCAGATAAAATATACCGATGACGCTATGAAGGCGTCGGTTGAACTTTCCTCGCGTTACATGTCGGACAGGCGGTTACCCGATAAAGCGATAGATGTGGTCGACGAGACGGGCGCGGCACAAATGCTTTTGCCTAAAGACAAGAGAAAAAAGACAATTGGTGTGAAAGAGATTGAGGAAACGGTTGCAACAATGGCACGCATTCCTCAAAAAAACATATCACGCGATGACCGCAAAACATTGGCAAATCTCGAAAAAGAATTGCGTAGAGTGGTTTATGGGCAGGATAAAGCAATTGCTGCTTTGACTTCATCGATCAAGCTTGCCCGTGCTGGTCTGCGTGAACCGGACAAGCCTATAGGAAGCTATTTGTTTTCAGGTCCGACGGGCGTTGGTAAAACAGAGGTCGCCAAACAACTTGCAGCGTCTCTTGGTATCGAGTTGTTACGCTTTGATATGTCGGAATATATGGAACGGCATACTGTTTCCAGATTGATAGGTGCGCCACCGGGATATGTCGGCTTCGATCAGGGCGGCTTGTTGACAGATGCTGTCGACCAGAATCCACACGCCGTGCTTTTGCTTGATGAAATAGAAAAAGCGCATCCTGATCTCTATAATATTCTTCTACAGGTGATGGATCACGGTAAGCTGACTGACCACAATGGAAAGCAGATCGATTTTCGCAACATCATTCTCATAATGACGACAAATGCCGGTGCAGTGGATATGGCAAAGTCTGCTATCGGTTTTGGAAAGACCGAGCGCGAGGGTGATGATATAGAGGCAATTAACCAGTTATTTCCTCCGGAGTTCCGTAACCGGCTTGACGCGATTATTCCGTTTGCGCCCTTGTCTGAACCGGTTATTCATCAGGTCGTACAGAAGTTTATTTTGCAACTCGAAGCGCAACTTGCCGATCGGGAAATAACCTTCGAATTGAGTGATGATGCAACCAAATGGCTTGCTAACAAAGGCTATGATTCACATATGGGGGCTCGCCCTCTATCGCGGGTTATTCAGGAATATATAAAGAAGCCGCTGGCTGAAGAAATATTGTTCGGAAAGCTCCGCCATGGCGGTACTGTTAAAGTTATGACCGACAAATCGGACAAAAACAAACTGGCCTTGGAAATTATCAGTAATGAAGCACAAACGAATAAAAAGCCGGTAAGAGCAGTCAAGGCTTCCGGAAGGCGCGTAAAAAAGCCGACGCCAGCCGATCAATAAAGCCGATGACGATATATAACGTCGAAAAATAAAATGTATCGAGAAAAAATGCCTGCGCGATGAACCATCGGGCAGGCATTGCTAATAAACTTTTTTGTTACGGTACTGTTACGTAGAACCGGTTGATTATTGCGGTCGGCCTTTGTTTCAAAGTGCCGCGCGGATTTTTGCAGCAGATTCTTCCAGTGTTTTTGTATCGACCGGTTCTCCGCTATGTGGTTTTAGCGGAACATTTTCGAAACGCGGAATAACATGGAAATGGAGATGAAAAACAGTTTGGCCGCTTGCCGGTTCATTAAATTGCATGACGGTCACACCATCTGCATTGAAGGCTTTTTTAACAGCTTTAGCTATTTTCTGCACAACCTTGATAACTTTAGCAAGGGTTTCCGGGTTCGCGTCCAGTAAATTGCGCGAGCCTTTCCGCGGAACAATCAATGTATGTCCTTTACCTTGCGGCATGACATCCATGAAAGCGATGACATCGTCATCTTCATAAACGCGGATAGAGGGAATTTCTCCACGAATCAACTTCGCAAAAATATTATTTTCATCATAACTTTGTTGCATTTTTCTCCTCACTTATTGTTTTGCACATCACTTCAACTCTTTGGGTGAACAGCTTTAATTATCGTTGTCGGGTTTAAAACCTTCAAATATCATTTGGTCGGCATTAACACGTGCTCTTTCCCATTCTTCAGGATTGTGAATAGTAAAAGCAAGGACGGGCATGCCCAGCTTTTCACGGACAAACCGTACAAAAGGATTGGACAACTGCCTGAAATTATAGGCCACAAACTCCATATCATGCGCAAGCATTGCAAAATGTTGTTCAATCTCCGAGCGTTTGTTGCCTTCAGCTTTTATCCCGTGTGGTATTGCACGGTCACCGAAACGTATGCGCCGTAAGATATGCACATCCTGGGACATGATTGCCGACTTGTTCGGGTAAGCAACCAACAACTCTGTCACCCTTGAAATCAGGCCTGCGTCTTCTCCTTCATTACCTTCCAGATTTGCCAGAACGGGTACTTTGCCGGCAATGTTTTGAAGAAGTGTCTCGAGGGTAAAAATGCGTGGCTTGCCCTCACTGGTTTGGATATTGGCAATTTCCGATGAACGGAGATCTATGATACGTTTTTTTTGGCCGGTTATTTGTTCAAGTGAAGCACCATGAAATACCATTGGAACGCCGTCATGAGACAATTGGACATCGCAACAAATGGTATAATTTTCAAGCGCTGCCAATTCGAATGCCGGCAGCGTATTTTCTTGAACAGACTTATCGTAGCCATGAAGTCCACTATTCGCGATGGGCCTTTTTGATAACCAATCAATCCTCATCACTCAGATTTCCAGAATTGCTTCCACTTCCACCGGAACATCCATCGGTAGTGCAGCAACTCCTACAGCCGAACGAGCATGCTTTCCGGCTTCACCCAAAACATTGACAAACAAATCCGAAGCACCATTGGCAACTTGAGGAATGTCGGTGAAATTGGGGTCGGTTGCAACAAAAGCGGTTACTTTTACGACCTGCTTGATTTTGTTCAAATCTCCCAAAGCGGCTTTGGCTTGTGCCAGAATGTTGATTGCACATGCTTCGGCAGATTTTTTGGCCTGTTCGGCAGTGACTGTCCGGCCGACTTTGCCTATTGCTACAGGCTTCCCGTTATTAAGTGGAAGTTGACCAGAAATATAAAGCTGGTTACCGGATTTTCTGGCGGTCACGTAATTTGCTACAGGTTGTACAGCAGCGGGAATTGTAACGCCAAGTTTTTGCAAACGACTTTCAATCGTATCAGACATTTTTTACCTCTTTTCCCGTCATTTCATATTTGCTCAATAACCCATTTTCTCGAACATGGAAATGCGATCTTCAAAAAAAGAAATTACTCGCTTTTTTACCATTATATATGATAACGCCAAGGTTAAGGAAAAAACAGGAATATGCGGATGCCAAAATTTCTATTTGCCTTTATTTTATCGGTTATGTGCTTGAATGTTGCACGAGGCGAAGATAAAGTTGTCATGGTGCCGCATCTGGCAATCTATGACCTCCAGCTTGAAAATGCTGCAGATAAATCGGGCATTTCGGGACTGAGCGGACGGATGGCTTATGAATTCAATGGCTCGGCTTGTGAAGGTTATACCACCAGGTTTCGCTTCGTCACACGCATCAATATGGCTGATTCACCAACGCGTCTTACCGACCAACAAATGACCAGTTTTGAATCGGCAAATGGTAAAGAATTCCGTTTTTTAAGCAAAACTATAATCGATCAGGAAGTTACAAGTGAAACGGATGGCGTTGCCAAAATTTCCAATGGAAATATGATTGTCAATACGAAGAAGCCCAAAGAAAATGAAGTCAAGTTAAAATCGGCCGCTTTTCCGACAGTCCAGACGGAAGAAGTCATCCGTAAAGCAAAAGCAGGCCAGCATTTTTACCGGACAGTCTTGTTTGACGGCTCGGATGATGCCGATCGTCTGACAGAAGCGACAGTGGTGTTAGGCGATAAAGTGGATGCAAAATCCGACGATGAAACCAAAATCATGGGGAAACTCGGAAAAGAGCCGTATTGGCCGGTGACAATTTCCTATTTCAATGATGACGAGAATCAGGACGGTTTACCAGTCTATCGAACAAGCTTTCTTCTTTACGAGAATGGTGTCACACGCGATCTTGTAATGGATTATGGAAATTTTTCTGTTCGGGGTAAATTACAAACTTTCAAATTGTTTGATGCGCCATCTTCAAAAGAAAATTGTAAAGACTAAAACCGGTTACAACGTTTTTTGTATTTTGTGTAAGAATATCGCTTGGTTGAGGTTAAAACACTTGAAACTTTGTGCGATATCACTTAACTAACCAAATATTCCACACACGGGAAATGGGTGATTGCGGGAGAAATCCGCAATTTTCCGCCGGTGGCAGGTTTTACCTGCCTCATTCCGTGGAGGTTCAACCGGAAAGGATAAAAAAATGGCATTGCCAGATTTTACTATGCGCCAGCTATTGGAAGCCGGTGTTCACTTTGGTCACCAGACACATCGCTGGAACCCGAAAATGGCTCCCTATATCTATGGGCAGCGCAATAACATTCATATTATCGATCTTGCACAGACTGTACCGTTACTCCATAACGCCTTGAAGGTGGTATCGGATACGGTTGCCCGCGGTGGTCGTGTGCTTTTTGTTGGCACCAAGCGTCAGGCTTCCGACATTATTGCGGAAGCGGCTAACCGCTCGGCACAGTATTACGTCAATGCACGTTGGCTCGGCGGTATGTTGACCAACTGGAAAACAATTTCCAATTCTATTCAGCGTTTGCGCAAACTGGACGGAATTCTTGAGAATGAAGCACAGGGCTTCACCAAGAAAGAACGTCTCAATATTGAACATGACCGCGATAAACTCAATCGCGCTCTTGGCGGTATCAAGGATATGGGTTCGGTTCCGGATCTTTTGTTCATCATTGATACAAACAAGGAAAAAATTGCAATCGACGAAGCCAAGCGTCTTGGAATTCCGGTCGTTGCTATAATCGATACCAATTGCGATCCGGATAATATCAATTATCCGATTCCCGGTAATGATGATGCTTCACGTGCGATTGCTCTTTATTGTGATCTGGTTGCAAAGGCTGCCCTTGATGGTATCGCCCGTCAACAAGGTGCAATGGGCGTTGATCTTGGTGCACAGGCTGAAGCTCCTGCCGAACCTGCTCTGGAAGAAAATAAAGAAGCAACTCCTGCCGCAGAATAACGAATAAACTGTGCCCTTTTAGAAAAGGGCACTTCAACTCAAAGATGTATGGTCGCGGGCGTGCTGAGGGATAATCCTTGCACGCTTTCGCCGTTATTAAGATTAAGAGGCAAATATGAGCATTACCGCAGCACAGGTGAAAGAACTTCGCGAATTGTCGGGCGCCGGTATGATGGATTGCAAGGCAGCACTTGCAGAAACAAATGGCGATATGGAAGCAGCCGTTGATTGGCTGCGTAAAAAAGGCATTGCCAAGGCTGATAAAAAAGCTGGTCGTACAGCGGCTGAAGGTCTCGTAGGTGTAGCCTCCAACGGTAAAAAGGCTGTTCTTGTCGAAGTGAATTCCGAGACAGACTTCGTTGCCCGTAACGATGCATTTCAGGATATTGTTCGCAATATTGCAAAAGCCGCGCTGGATACGGATGGGACATTGGAAAAAATTTCGGTTTCAAGCTATCCCGGTTCGGATAAAACTGTTGCCGAAACACTCAAAGATGCCATTGGCAAAATTGGTGAAAACATGACATTCCGTCGTTCCGCCGAGCTATCTGTCGATAATGGCGTTATTGCAACCTATATCCATAACGGTATTGGTGACGGCCTTGGCAAAATCGGTGTTCTTGTCGCAATCGAAACCAATGGCGATAAAGACGCAGCCGAACATTTTGGTCGGCAGGTTGCCATGCATGTGGCTGCAACAAATCCTTTGGCATTGACTGCCGAGGAAGTCGATCCTGCAGCTGTAGAGCGTGAAAAAGCAATTTATTCCGAACAGGCTCACCAATCTGGAAAACCGGCCAACATTGTAGAAAAGATGGTGGAAGGTCGTATGCGCAAATTTTACGAAGAAGTCGTTCTGCTTTCACAGGCCTTTGTCATCAATCCTGATGAAACTGTAAGTCAGGCTTTGAAAAATGCAGAAAAAGAAATCGGCGCACCGGCAAAAATAAAAGGTTTTGTCCGTTTTGCCCTCGGTGAGGGTATTGAAAAAGCCGAAAGCGATTTTGCAGCGGAAGTCGCTGCAGCAGTAAAAGGCTGATTTTTGGACAAAATCCGGTTTATTTGCGTAAAAACAATGCTTTTTGCATTGTGAGACACGGAAAAAACGTTGTAGAGAGGGCATCGCGTGACAATGCGGTGCCCTTCGTGTATCGAAGGCACAAATGAATTTTGCATTTGGAGACTATTGATGACAGATACCCCGCTCTACAAACGAATTTTATTGAAGGCCTCTGGCGAGGCATTAATGGGTGGGCAAAGTTTCGGTATTGATGTTTCAGTCGTCGATCGTATTGCCAAAGACATTGCTGATGCGCATGAAATGGGTGTCGAAGTCGGCGTTGTTATCGGTGGCGGGAATATTTTTCGCGGCGTTGCAGTTGCATCGCGAGGTGGTGACCGTGTAACGGGTGACCATATGGGAATGCTGGCAACAGCGATTAACTCTCTTGCATTGCGCACATCATTGACAAAACTTGGGGTAGATGTGGTTGTGCTTTCCGCCATCGCAATGCCACAAATCTGTGAAAGTTTCTCGCAACGTAAGGCTGTCGGCTATATCAGTCAGGGCAAGGTTGTCATCTTCGCAGGTGGCACCGGAAATCCGTTTTTTACCACTGATTCGGCAGCCGCCCTTAGAGCGGCAGAAATCGGAGCGGATGTGCTTTTAAAAGCTACCCAGGTTGATGGAATATACTCGGCCGACCCGAAAAAGGATCCTTCTGCAACCCGTTTCGACCATTTAACGCATGAAGAAGTTATCAAAAAGGGTCTCGCAGTTATGGATACCACCGCAATTACTCTGGCTCGTGAAAACCATATTCCTATTATCGTCTATTCGATCGGTGAAAAGGGTGGACTGGCCAATGTGTTGAATGGCACGGGACGCTATACAGTGGTATCCGAATAATATTCGTCTAAAAATAATCCGAAGGAGAGTTAGTATGAGTGACGCTACAAATATCGACGATCTCAAGCGCCGTATGGAAGGCGCCATTTCATCATTCAAACATGAGCTCACCGGTTTGCGGACCGGTCGGGCGTCTGCAAGCTTGCTTGAACCGATAACGGTCGAAGCTTATGGCTCGACTGTGCCGCTCAATCAGGTCGCCAATATTTCCGTACCGGAACCGCGCATGTTGTCGGTTTCAGTCTGGGATAAATCAATGGTCTCTGCAGTTGACAAGGCCATCAGAGAATCTTCATTGGGCCTGAACCCTATAACGGACGGCACAACTTTGCGCATTCCATTGCCGGAACTTAACGAAGAACGCCGCAAAGAGCTCGTCAAAATTGCTCACCAATATGCAGAGCAGGCGCGGGTTGCAGTCCGCCACGTTCGTCGCGATGGCATGGAAGGATTGAAAAAGGCTGAAAAGGATAGCGAGATCAGTCAGGATGAAAGCCGTATTGCTTCTGATAAAATTCAGAAATTGACGGATACGACAATCGGCGAGATCGATAAGGTATTGGCTGCTAAACAAGCTGAAATTATGCAAGTCTAAAAATATTTATTGCAGCAAACAGGTCGGAAAAATATGTTATATCCACGTCATATTGCCATCATCATGGATGGAAACGGCCGATGGGCACGTGCTCGTGGATTACCCAGGATTGCCGGTCACAAGATTGGCATGGAAGCACTTCATAGAATTGTGCATCATGCCAGTCAAATGGGGCTTGAATGGTTGACGGTTTTTGCTTTTTCTTCTGAAAACTGGTCACGTCCGGAATCTGAAGTCAATCATCTGATGGGACTTTTGAAGTTATTTATAAAACGTGATCTGCTTGATCTTCGTGATAATAATGTCCGAGTACGGGTGATAGGCAATCGTGAAGAGGTGCCGGCGGATATTCAAAACCTGCTCGATGAAGCAGAAACAATTACGAAAAAAAATGACGGACTCAATCTTGTTGTCGCGTTCAACTATGGTGGACGCGCCGAAATTGTCCGGTCTGTAAAAAAAATCGCCAAATCTCTGGCAAACGGAACTATCAATATCGATGAAATTGATGAAGCCGTTTTTTCAAAATATCTTGATACGGCTGAAATGCCGGATCCTGACTTGATAATCCGCACCAGCGGGGAACAACGTTTGTCGAACTTCTTGCTTTGGCAGTCGGCTTATAGCGAATTTTATTTTGCTCCCTGTTACTGGCCTGATTTCGATGAAAGACAACTTGATATAGCTGTTGAAGATTATTGGTTACGTGAACGTCGTTTCGGGCGGATTCCCGATTATAAAAAAGAAAAAGAAAAGTTGTTATAACTTTGATCTTTGTCTTAAAAAGAAATTGGATGAAAATTATAGTTCGAGATGCATATTGTTCGGATCGGAGAACCAATGTCTAATCTTCTCATGAGAATTCTGACGGCTATTGTCTTTGCAGCTATAGCACTTTTTCTGACATGGGAAGGCGGCTTTTTATTTGCATTATTTGCCTGGTGCGTTGGTGGCTTGGTTTTATACGAGTGGAGAGGGATTAGTAAAAGCTGCTGGCGGCAAATAGACGAAATTATTGCCTCCGTGGCATATATTATTTTTGGCATTCTGCTTGTTGCCGACTTTTCAGCGCCTCTCGTTTTTGTTGTGATTTTTTTATGTGCTATTGTCCTCGCACTTGTGGCAGGACGAAAAGCCGGTTGGGTCGCTGGAGGTTATCTCTATGCAACTTTGCCCGTTCTATCCTTGACATATATAAGAGGAGAAGAACCATTCGGATTCGGTGCGATTATTTTTCTCTTCGCTATTGTTTGGGGAACGGATATAGCGGCCTATTTCAATGGACGTTCGCTCGGTGGACCAAAACTTGCTCCCAAATTTTCTCCTAACAAAACGTGGAGTGGGGCCATTGGCGGTGCGTTGGCCGGTACTGCAGGTGGATGTCTAGTAGCATTTGTAGCACTTGATACTACTCCGGCCAATTTGTTTATCCCTCTACTGTCTCTTGCTCTTTCGATTGTTTCGCAAATTGGAGATATTTCTGAATCGTGGGTAAAACGGCACTTTAGTGTAAAAGATTCAGGGCACTTCCTGCCGGGACACGGCGGCTTTATGGATCGCGTCGATGGACTGGTTTTTGCTGCCATTCTGCTTTATCTCGTCGGAGCAATCGCTGCAGATATGACAGTTCCTTCTAATATGTTTAACCTGATCTGATTGACGGAGCCTCTTTTGGAAATAATGAGTTTTATTGCTGATGTCGGCACACCGTTATTGCGTATTTTTGGTGTGATATGTGTCATCATGGTCATTATTTTTGTCCATGAAATGGGCCATTATCTTGTGGGGCGCTGGTGCGGCATCGGCGCGAGTGCCTTTTCATTGGGATTTGGTCCGGAAATCTGTTCGCGGACCGATAAGCGTGGCACACGCTGGCGTATTGCATTGATACCTCTTGGCGGCTACGTAAAATTTATCGGCGACGAAGATGCTGCCGGTATGACTTCGAAATCGGATGCGGCGGCGCTTCCCGGGTCTTTTGCTTCGGCTGGTGCCTGGGCTCGTGCAGCTACCGTTTTTGCCGGACCATTTACCAATGCACTTTTTACCGTTGTGGTTTTGTCGTTTTTCTTCTTTTCTTATGGAAGGATAATCATTGAACCGGTTATCGGTTCGTTGGTGGATGGTGCGCCGGCAATGACGGCGGGGTTAAAACCCGGAGACCGTTTTATAGAGATGGATGGTCAAAAGGTTGAAAGCTTCGACGACCTCATCGGTTATGTTTCGCTCCACGGAGGTGATCCGATCGATTTTACTCTGGAAAGATCAGGGCAGCCTTATAACGTTACCATTACACCAAAACCGACGGAACGGGATGATGGATTTGGCAATAAAGTTCGCGTCGGCATGATTGGAGCCGGAGCACCTGCTGATCCGAATAACCCGGGAAGACTGGATCCGGCATATGAAAAACATGTCAATTATGGATTGTTTTCAGCAATTGGTGAAGCGACGGACAAATCGGCTTTTATTGTCGTTCAGACAGTTCGTTTTCTCGGGCGATTGATTGAAGGGCGGGAAGACCGCTGTCAACTGAGTGGGCCTTCGAAAACGGCAACGATAGCATGGCAGGTAAGTGAGACCGGATTTATGTCGCTTCTCAATCTTACAGCGTTTCTTTCAATCGGTATCGGGTTGATAAATCTGTTTCCTTTGCCACCGCTTGATGGCGGGCATCTGGTTTTTTATGTTATTGAAGGTGTTATCGGGCGGCCGGTTCCCAAGCGTATTCAGGAAATCATTTTTACCGTTGGCTTTATTATTGTCGTTGCTTTTATGTTATTTGCAATATCCAACGATTATTTGTGCTGGTTAGGTTGATTAAGCTGTGTTAACAGTTTATCAAGTTGGGCGATGTTTGTTATTTAAAAATGATGTAAACTGTTTACCATATTTGTGAAATGCCGTGGCATACATGCCACGGTGAGTAAAGAAGTAGGCAGATTTTAACGGAAGGCCTTGCTTGTATAAAAAAACCCGCTATTAGGGTTATATAAGCATTTTTGGGCACGGTGTGTCTGGAAACAAATAAACAAGGGTAAAGAAGCCAATGACGGCGAATTCGAAATTTCTTAGCGCAGCATCTGCACTGGCACTTACAGTAGCAATGGCCGTTCCGGCAACTGTAACTGTCTCGGTTTTGGGGATGGGGGTTGCACAGGCGGCTGTCGTTCACGCCATCGAGGTTCGTGGCAACCAGCGTGTTGACGCACAGACGATTCGTGATAACACGGGTATCAAGGTTGGAAAGAATTTTTCCAATAATGATATTGATGAAGGTTTGAAGCGGCTTTTTGCAATGGGGCTGTTTTCCGACGTCAAGATGAAGCAGGTTGGTGGTACGCTCGTGGTTTCTGTCAAGGAATACGAAGTCGTCAACCAGGTGCTTTTCCAAGGTAATAAAAAGGTCAAGGATCCTGATTTGCAGCGCGTTATTTCGCTCAAGCCACGCGAAGCTTTCGATCCTGCGAAGCTTGCATCCGACGAGCAGTCCATTCGTGATGCCTATCGTTATGTAGGTCGTAATGATGCAGAGGTTTCGGCTCAGACTGTCGATCTCGGGCAAGGACGTGTCAATGTTGTCTTCAAGATTACAGAAGGCAAAAAGACCAAGATTGATGATATTACCTTTGAAGGAAATAAGGCTTTTGGTAACCGCCGTCTGCGTGATGTTATCGCAACCAAACGCTCCAATTTCCTTTCCTGGCTTACCAGAGGCGATGTTTATAGTGATGATCGCTTGCAAGCTGATCAGGAAGCTTTGCGCCGTTTCTATTTCAATCACGGTTATGCAGATTTTCAGATCGTTTCGGCTGATGCGACATTCGATGAAGCCAGCAATTCCTATAAAATCAAATTTGTTGTTGATGAAGGTGCCCGCTATAAAATAGGCGATGTACAGGTCGATAGCACGATTGAAGGGGTTGATACCAAATCAATGGAAAAAGTGCTGAAGACACATGAAGGCGATGTCTATTCAGCCAAGCGCATTGAAGACTCGGTTTTGGCGATCAATAACAAGGTTGCTGATTCGGGGTATGCTTTTGCTAAAGTTGAACCTCGTGGTGACCGTGATTTCAATAATCATACGATGTCTATCGTTTACAATATCGATCAGGGGCCAAGAGCCTATGTCGAGCGAATTGAAATTCGCGGTAACGATAAAACACGTGACTATGTTATCCGTCGTGAGCTGGACCTGAATGAAGGTGACGCTTATAACCAGACAATGGTGCAGCGTGCTAAACGGCGCCTTGAAGGGCTCGGTTTCTTCCAGACTGTCAATGTCTCGACAGCTCCGGGATCGGAACCTGATCAGGTTATCCTTGTTGTTGATGTGACCGAAAAATCAACTGGTGAGTTCTCTATCGGTGGCGGTTATACAACGGGTGGTGATTCGCCGGGTGCTTCGGTTGAAGCTTCTATTACAGAGCGTAACTTCTTGGGGCGCGGCCAATATGTCCGTATTGGTGCCGGTGCCGGTGAAGATGACGCACGTAACTATAATTTGTCATTTACCGAGCCTTATTTCCTTGGTTATCGGTTGTCGGCCGGTTTTGATGTTTTCCGTCGTACATATCGTATGAATGACGACTATGATGTCAAACAAACAGGCGGTTCGGTTCGCTTTGGTGTACCGATTACCGAACAGTTAACCGGTAGCATCGCTTATAACTATGTTCAGGAAGAATATGATCTTGACCACGAGGGTCGCTACGCGGATCGCGCAAGAGATCACGGTACGACTAAAGAACAAGAAGAAATGAAGGATTATTCCGGTGCCATTATTCAGGCTTCGAAGAATAGTCCGTGGATCCGCTCGTCAGTCAGCTATGGTTTGACCTATAATACGATAGATGACATGAAAAACCCGCATGATGGTCTCTTCATTCGTGGTATTCAGGAATATGCCGGTGTCGGTGGTGATGCTGACTTCTTGAAGACGACCGGTAAGGCCATGATGTACAAGACGATTTCGGAAACATACGATCTCGTTGGATTGTTATCTGTCGGTGGTGGTTATATCCACGAGATTGGTGACGATGGCGTCCGTATCTTCGATATGTTCAAGAGCAATTCGGATATGATACGTGGTTTCAAATATAACGGTATCGGTCCACGTCAACGCTCTACAGACGGAGATAAGTACTTCCTCGGTGGTACAACCTATATGAATGCCACTGCGGAAATCCAATTCCCGATGCCGGTTGTTCCCGATAGCTTGGGTATGCGTGGTGCGTTCTTCGCAGATACGGCAACTCTTTACGGCAATAAGTATGATCCAAGTCTTCCCAATGAAAGTCCGGTTACGGGTGACGACAGTGCATGGCGTGCATCTGCCGGTGTCAGCTTGATGTGGGCTTCACCGTTTGGACCATTGCGCTTTGACTATGCTTGGCCTGTTGCTAAAGAGAGCGGTGACCGGACACAGAACTTCAACTTTGGTGTCTCGACCAAGTTCTAATTTTCCCTTTCTCCCGATCTTGAAGGGTCGGGAGAGAAAGTGTTCTGATGGCGGATTCATTATTTTTTACGCCGTCCCGACAGTTGACTGTTGGCGAGGCGGCAGCTTTAACAGGTGCCGCTTTACGCAATCCTGAATTAAGTGGTTCAGTAATCAAACATCTTTCTTCGCTGGATAATGCGGAGCCGGGTTCTCTCGTTTTTGTCGAAAGTAGAAAATTTGCAAAAGCGCTGCTCGGGAGTCAGGCTCTTGCCGTTTTTTGTTCCGAAGATGTTGCTTCCAAAGTTCCCGATAATATTGCTACTCTTGTAACACAGTCGCCACATCGCGATTTTGCGATGATTGGGCGCATTCTGTTTCCGACTGCTTCAACACCGGCTCCCTGGTTTGGAGAATATGGCGTTTCACCAAAAGCTTTTGTTCATCCGGACGCAAAACTCGAGGAAGGAGTGACAGTAGAACCGGGTGCTGTTATCGGACGCGGTGCAGAGGTAGGGAGCGGCACACTTGTTTCCTCAACGGCTGTTATCGGAGAAAATTGTCGGGTAGGGCGTGAATGCTATATCGCGCCATCTGTTTCTATCCAGTATAGCTTTATAGGCAATCGGGTCCGTCTTTATCCGGGAGTGAGAATTGGTCAGGACGGGTTCGGTTATGTCGGTGGTCCGAGCGGCATTGAAAAAATTCCGCAGCTTGGGCGCGTTATTATTCAGGATGATGTAGAAATCGGTGCCAATACGACAGTTGACCGTGGGGCATTGAAAGATACGATCATTGGCGAGGGAACAAAAATAGATAATCTGGTTCAAATTGCTCATAATGTGCAAATCGGACGTTTTTGTTTGATTGCTGCGCATTGTGGAATTGCGGGTAGTTCCACAATCGGTGATATGACGCAATTGGGGGGAAGTGTCGGCTTGGCTGATCACGTGAAAATTGGCTCGCGTGTTCAGATCGCTGCAGCAAGCGGCGTTATGAATGACATACCTGACGGCGAAAAATGGGGTGGTAGCCCCGCTCGCCCGATCAAACAATGGTTCCGTGAAGTTGCGGCGCTAAGAAATATGACAAAGTTCAATAAGGAGAAATGACAAGATGAACGCTGCTGTTGAGAAGAACAGTCTGGAGGCAGTAGACATTCGTAAACTGCTGTCAATATTGCCTCATCGTTACCCATTTCTTCTTATCGATCGTATTATTGATATTGACGGTGATCAATCGGCAATTGGCATTAAAAATGTTACGGTAAACGAACCGCACTTCACAGGGCATTTTCCGGAAAATCCGATTATGCCGGGTGTGCTTATCATTGAAGCGATGGCTCAGACTGCCGGCGCAATTTCATTGCTTGTACAGGGGGATGAAAAACCCGGCGTTGTTTATCTCATGACCGTCGATAAAGCAAAATTCCGTAAACCTGTTGTGCCTGGAGATCAGTTAAGACTCCATGTCAAGAAATTGAAACAACATGGTGGAATCAGGCGCTTTTCCTGCCTCGCAGAAGTTGATGGAAATCGCGTGGCAGAAGCGGAAGTTGCTGCTATGATAGCGGTTGCCGAGAATAAAGAAGAATAGGATTCTAGAATGTCCGGTGTTGAAATTCATCCAACTGCGATTGTGGAAAAAGGTGCAGAACTTGGTACCAATGTGGAAATCGGGCCTTTTTGTACCGTGAGCGCCGATGCTGTCATTGGCGATGATTCCCGTTTGTTGAGCCATGTTGTCATAATGGGGCCGACGACATTGGGGGCAAATGCTCTCGTCTATCCGAATGCAGTTTTAGGGGGAGATCCTCAAAACAACAAACACAAAGGTGGGCGTACCACTTTGGTTATCGGAAAGAATTGCATCATCCGTGAAGGTGTCACCATGCATCGCGGGTCAGATACCAGTCGTGGAACAACAACGGTCGGCGATGATTGCGAATTTTTGGCTTATGCCCATGTGGCACATGATTGTGCTTTGGGAAATCATGTAACATTTTCCAACAATGTGATGATTGGCGGCCATGTTGTGATCGGTGATTACGTGATTATTGGTGGCGGCGGTGCGGTTCATCAATTCGTCCGTGTCGGTCATCACGCTTTTGTTGGTGGTTTGGCCGCACTGGTCGGTGATCTCATTCCTTATGGATCTGCTATCGGCGTCCACGCATGGCTGGGTGGCTTGAATATTATCGGCATGAAAAGATCAGGTTTGCCGCATAGTGAAATTCACGCTGTTCGTCATGCTGTGCCGATGCTCTTTGACAGAACCAAACCCGTTGCCGAAAGAGCTATTGACGTGCGTAACGCCTATCCCGATTCAAAAGCGGTAAATGACATTATCGATTTTGTTGAAGCTGATCACAAACGCGCATTTTGCACACCAAAACTCGATAATACAAATAACAGCGGCGATATCGGATATTGAGTATGGGGAAGGGCGACACAAAACGTAGCCTTTCCGGTCGTACCGCAATTATTGCGGGAAATGGCGTTTTGCCTTTGGCTGTTGCCAGCGCAATAGAAGAAATGGGGGAAAAGCCGTTTCTTGTTCCGCTGAAAGGCGAAGCCGATCCGAGACTTTACTCCTATGAACATTGCGAAATATCGGTCGTACAGCTAGCAAGACTAATTAAAGCTTTAAAAAAAGCAAATATCACCAATGTTATATTGGCAGGTGGCGTCAAAAGTCGGCCTAATCTCAAAGATTTGCGCCCCGACTGGACGACTTTATCGGCACTGCCAAAATTGTTTCGTGCTTTGGGGCAGGGCGATGATGCGCTTTTGAAAGCCTTCATTAGCGTTGTCGAAAAATATGGTTTTCATGTTGTGGGTGCCCACGAAGTCGTTCCACAATTATTGGCTCCCAAAGAATTCAATCTGACAAAGAAACGCGCTGACGAAAAAAATTGGCGGGATATTATGCTTGCGGCGGAAGCAGCTGCAATTTTGGGAAAACTCGATATCGGTCAGGGAGCAGTTGCTGTAAAAGGGCGCGTCGTGGCCGTTGAAGGTGCGGAGGGTACCGATAACATGTTACGCCGTGTTACGGAAATGCGTAATGAAAGACGCATTCCTCTAACAGGGGGCGTGTTGGTCAAGCGAGCTAAAGAACAGCAGGATGAAAGAGCGGACTTGCCCACAATTGGGCCCGAAACAATTATCCATGCCAAACAATGTCATTTGGATGGTGTTGCCGTCGAAGCAGAGCGAACTTTCATCGTTTCATTAAAAGAGACGGTTGAGCAAGCAGACAAATGTTCGCTTTTTATCGAGACCTTCGGAAAGAACGAATATGTCTGATGGTCCTATAAAAATTGCTATCGTTGCTGGCGAGGAATCGGGAGATTTGCTCGGAGCAGATCTGATATCGGCATTGGCACGAAAAACCGGGCGCAATATCAAGCTCATAGGCGTTGGCGGTGCGCATCTTGAAGCATTGGGTTTAAAAAGTGTCTTTAATGTCGATGACATAGCTCTGATGGGGCTTGGAGCCGTTTTAAAAAAACTGCCGAAGCTTATCTTGCATATACACCGTCTGGCGCGGTTTATCGCCGATGAGAAGCCGGATTGTCTTATCATTATTGATAGTCCGGATTTTACCCACCGTGTTGCCAAAAAAGTAAGGAAATTAGCGCCTCAAATCCCTATCGTAAAATATATTGCACCTTCTGTTTGGGCATGGCGCCCCGAGCGGGCCAAGGCAATGTGTTCCTATATCGACCATGTTCTTGTTGTGCTCCCCTTCGAAAAAAAGGTTATGCATGATTTGCAAGGGCCCCCAGCGACTTATGTCGGTCATAGGTTGTTGACCTATCCGCCATTGCTGGCAATGGAAAAAATGCGGTCGCGCCATTTGGAAGAGAAAAAGTCGGAGCCGACAGTGGTTGTATTACCTGGCTCGAGACATTTTGAAATTCGTGGTTTGATGCCGATTTTCGGGGCGGCTTTGGAAATTTTAAAAAAACGGCAGCCAGCTATCAATTTTGTTTTGCCCACTCTGCCGAGGCTTGCCGACAGTGTACGCAAACTTATGAGTGAATGGCCGATAAAAGTTGAAATTGTGGTTGGTGAAGAGGCAAAATGGGCAGCTTTTGCAAAAGCGGATGCTGCACTAGCGGCTTCCGGTACTGTTTCTCTGGAACTGGCACTTGCCAATATTCCAATGGTTCTTGGGTATAAAGCGGATCTTTTTTCAAAGACTTTCATTTTGCCGCGGGTAAAAGTGTGGAGCGCCGCATTGCCCAATATCATCGCCGACCGGCCGGTTGTTCCGGAGTATTTCAATGAATTTTTGCGTCCCGGCATGCTGGCTCGTCAGGTTGAACAATTGGTTGTTGCGGGGCCGGTTCGTCAAGCGCAACTTGACGGATTTTCTTTGATCAAAACGACCATGAAAACATCTGCACCGTCAGGTGAAATTGCGTCACAAGCCTTGTTGAAATACCTGAAGCTCTAGTGAAATGCTTGAATTTCATTAAAGTCGCGTGAAATGGAAAACAGCACAGAATTGAATTCGGATTATTTTAAAATAAACGCTTCTATCGGGTATATTTCTGCCGCAAATTTATAATGATCTACTTAATTATTCCGGAATTACTTTAGAAGCCAAAATGCTTTGTGGTGCCCGTTAAAATTTGTCGAAACAAGCGGAAGAGATTGTATGGCTCAGTTACCGAAGGGTGTAATTTCGTTTTAAACCGATATTCATGAAGCGATTTCACACTAGGTTATTTAGTGTTTTATTTTTGCGAGAAAATCTTTAGCCCTTTGGTTATCAGGATTTGAGAAGAATTTATCGGGCGTTGTGTCTTCAAGAATCCTTCCATTTTCGAGAAAAAGTACACGTTCCGAAACTTCACGCGCAAATCCCATTTCATGTGTGACGCAAAGCATGGTCATACCGGTTTCTGCAAGCTTGACAATAACATCCAGAACTTCTCCGACCATTTCCGGATCAAGAGCGGACGTTGGTTCATCAAACAACATGACCTTGGGTTCCATGCAAAGAGCACGAGCAATAGCAACGCGTTGCTGCTGACCGCCGGATAACTGGGAAGGATATTTTTCGCTATGGGCCTCGATACCAACCTTACTCAAATATTTGATGGCGCGCGCTCTTGCCTCTTCCTTTGTCAGCCCTTGAACGGTCATAGGGGCAAGAATGCAATTTTGCATGACAGTCATATGGGGAAAGAGATTAAAATGTTGAAACACCATGCCGACTTCGCGGAGCACCTTTTTCTGCTCTTGCGGCGCTGCACTCATGATATCGACACCATAAATACGGATGCTGCCTTGTTCGGGTACTTCGAGCTGGTTTATGCAGCGGATAAGAGTTGATTTACCGGAACCGGATGGCCCACATAAAACAATGCGTTCTCCCGCTTTAACGTCAAGCGAGATATTATGAAGGGCCTGAAATTCGCCGTACCACTTGTTCAATTCTTGAATGACAATGACATGTTCATCAGATTTGGCTTTATCGTTATTATTGTGCTGAACTGCCGCCATTGCTGTTGTTCTCCGTTTCTGGTTCTCAAAACCGTGTTAGACTGAAAGCATCAGGAGATGTCAATGGTTGTTCACCTGCCATGATCTCGGCAAGTAATTTTCCACTAACCGCTCCAAGCGTCAATCCATGATGCGCATGACCAAAATTGAGCCAAAGCCCCTTGTGAGAGGGGGCTTTTCCGATAATCGGGCGCATGTCCGAGAGACAAGGGCGCTCACCGAGCCAAGGTTTGGTTTCGACATATTCGCCGAGCGGAAAAATGTTTTTTGCAATTTTTTCAGCCCGCTTTAGTTGTGTCCAATAAGGCGGGGCTTTCGGACTTGCAAATTCGATTCCTGTCGTGAGCCGAATTCCTTGGCGCATTGGCGCCAATACAAAACCGGCGACGGGGTCACATATCGAATGTTCAAGGACAGTTTTCTCGTCAACTTGCTGGTAGTGAATATGATAGCCACGCTTTATGGCAAAAGGAATATGACGATAGCCGAATTTGTTCAAAAACTGAATGGATTGGGGACCAAGAGCAACGACAATATCAGGTGCTCCGATCGATATGCCGTTATCGTTTATTTGCCAGATTCCGTTATTATATTCGGTTTTCAAAGCATCGAGTTTGACGAAACTCCCGCCTTGTTTGATAAAATAACGCGCATAAGCGGCGGTCAGCCCGCCGGGGTCGTTGACAGTTTTCGGGTCAAGCCAATGAATGCCGCCGACAAGCTGCGGACTGATAGACGGAACACGTTGAATTAAAGCGTTCCGGTCAAGAACATCATAATTGAGGTGAAAACGATCAAGCGAAAGAAGATGGTTTTTCGCTTTATCAAAATCTTTATTGGTGCGGAATATCTCGAGCCACCCCTTCGGCTCTATAAAGGAAGTAGCACCGGCTAATTCGGCTAAAAAATCATGTTCTTTGACGCTGTTTTCAATGAGAGGTAACAGAGCCAATGTCGATTCTTCCAGATTCTTCGGTGATGATTGGTGCCAGAACTTGAAAAGCCATGGTGCTATTTTTGGCAGGTAACTCCAGTCAAACCGCACATCGGTTTGATGATTGAAAGCATAAGCAACAAGACGCGAAAATTCCCGCGGAAAATGATAGGGAATAACGCTCGATCTCTCGATCAGTCCCGCATTGCCGTAGCTTGTTCCCTGTCCGGGGTCTTTTTTATCGACAAGGCAGACATGATAGCCTCTCAATTGAAGATGTAAACATGTGCATACACCGACAATTCCGGCTCCGAGCACGATAACATCAAATTTTTTCATTCGAACCTAATCCCGCAAACCTCTTTTATCCGGATGACATTAACGCATATGACGCGTCAGTCTACGTTCTGTCATGCCGATCAAGCGTCGAACAACTTCAACGATGATCAGGTAAAGTACAGCCGCCCAGATATAGACCTGAAAATCGAACGTACGTGAATAGGCAAGTTTGGCAACGCCCATCAGATCATAAACTGTTACGAGAGATGCAACAGCACTGGCTTTGATCATAAGGATGAACTCGTTTCCTAAAGGACGTAATGCCATGATCATGGATTGCGGTAATATAACACGGATGAATGTGGTTTTTCGGGAGAGTCCCAATGCTTTGGCCGCTTCATATTGACCGGCGGGTACCGATTGCATGCTGCCTCGGAAAATTTCTGCCTGATAAGCAGCGGTATTCAACGCGAAAATGAAGAGACAACACCACCACGAGCTTTGGAAAAACCACCACAATCCGACGCTTTTCCAAAAAACACTGAACGAACCGATGCCGTAATAAAAGAGAAATAATTGTGCAAGGAGCGGCGAGCCACGGAAGAAATAGATGTAAATGCGAGCCGGTAAACTTAGCCACGAATGTTTCGAGCGCCATGCAAATGTTATCATGATGCTCAAGAAAAAGCCGACTGTATAGGAAAGTGCCACGAGCTTTACGGTGACGAAAAAACCGTTAATAAAGTTCGGGCCATAGCGCCTCAAAATATCCGGATTGATGATGAAATGCAGAAAGTCGGGTATCATCATGCGGATACCTTTTCATAACAGGCATTGGCACGCTTTTCCAAATGGCGGATAATGAAAGAAGAAACGGCCGAAAAGATAAGATAGATGACACAAGCAGTCAGGTAGAAAAACATCGGTTTTTTGGTTGCTGCGACTGCAAGATTTGTCTGACGCATCACATCGACGAGTGCGATCGTTGAAACCAGCGACGTATCCTTGAGTAATGTCAACCAGTTGTTTGAAAGACCGGGCAGGGCATTACGTGCAAGTTGTGGCAAAACTACACGAAAAAATGTTGTGGCTGGTGAAAGACTTAAAGCTTTAGCAGCTTCATATTGTCCACTGTCCAAAACCTTGAAAGCGCCAAGCCAGACCTCGCAGGAAAAAGCGGCAAAAACCATCCCCAGAGCCAAAACACCGGCAAAAAAAGCATTCACCGAGAACTCTGCCTCTATATTAAAATGTGCCATCAATGATTGTACGAGGGTCTGCAATCCATAATAGACAAGAAACAATGTCAATAATTCAGGCAATCCGCGGAATATTGCGGAAAATATTGTTGCAATAATCCGGAAAAATTTCACATCCGACTGAATCATGAGCGAGCAGATGAGACCAAGCGGAAGCCCCAAAGGTAGACAGCAAAGCGCGAGTGACAAAGTCACTCCCGCTCCGATGAGCATAACCATACCCCAACCGCCACTGCCAAATGACAGCAATGACAAATACTCGATCATCAATGAAAGCTCCGGTTATTCGTTATCAATAGCCGATAGAAAAAATCGCAAAATAATTCAACCGGTTAATTAATAAATATCGGATTGAAAGTATTTTTTGGCAATTTTGTCATAGGTACCATCAGCGCGAATATCATCAATTGCCTTATTCAGACGATTCTTCAAATCATCGGAATTCTTGCGAATAGCAATGGAAATAGGCTCTCTTGTACCTTCAACTTCTCCAAGAAGTTTGCAGCACTCCTTCCCGTCTTTTTCAAGCCAGGTCAGAAGCGGGAATTTATCATGAATAATCGCGTCGAGACGGTGATTGATCAAATCGCTATTGGCTTCTTCGGGCGTTGGATAAAGCTTCAGATTGGTTCCCTCGGGGGCATAATTATCTTCAGCATAGATTGCCTGTGTTGTGCCTGCCTGTGCCCCCAGATTTTTTCCGTTAAGAGACTGCGGACTTAAGTCCTTGATGTCTGAATCCTTCGGAACAGCAACAGCAAGTGTTGTTGTATAATAGCGATTTGTGAAATCGACTTTTTGCTTGCGTTCTTCGGTCGGAACCATTGAAGCAATAATAGCATCATATTTTTTTGCCAGAAGTCCGGGGATGATACCTTCCCAGTCTTGCGCTGTAACCGTGCATTCAACTTTCATTTTGTCGCAGAGTGCATAGGCAATATCGACATCGAAACCATGAAGGTTATTATTGGAGTCAACGTAACTGAATGGCGGGTAGGCTCCTTCGGTTGCAATACGCAAGTTTTCAGCATGTGCGGAAAAGCTCATCATAAGGCTTCCCAAAACGAGTCCAGCTGCAAGGATTTTCATGTTGTACTCCTGTTTTAAACAAAATAAGTCTATTACAATTAGTTTTAGCGCCAAGTTTTAGCCAAGGGCAATTTAAAAACATCAATCCACCGATATATCCCTTAAAAACACTTCATTGTCTCTCTCCGTTAAAGCACGGCCGTCAGTTTGAACGGAAATGAAAATCCTGCCGCTTTTTTAACGTGTTTAATAATGAATGGTAATGCTTGTCGACCTCACCGGTTTTCAATGAACAAACTTGAAGTCATGTGCGCCCTTGTAGTAACGGGGTCATGAAGTTTGCCTCCTTCAGGGCATTTATAGCGTGATACATGAAATAAATGGTTCTCAGCCTACATAAAACCATTGCCGGACATGAGTGACATCAGGCGCAAATAAAAGTAAGATCGAGAGCTTGTAAAATGCCGAATCTATTTTTTAACAGCTGTTCGTAACCCCTTGTAAGTTCGATATTTTTTTCCGCCTGATAAAGAGTTTTTCTGCCGTTTCTCGTTCCGGTTTTATATTCAATCGCCTTAACGCACGTTGGACAATTAAAGACCAAACGCAATTCGGACAATAAACAGGTTTCGTGCTGTTTCGGGAACACTGCCATATTGCTCAATGCTCCGAAAGTTACCGATCTATTTTCTATCGAATATTGACTATTCTTCATATTGAAACAGTTAACCCACTAACTTGGAAACTTGAAAGTCCATGGTTTTTCGTTATGGCTTTCATTTAAAAAAACAACAGGTAGTTGTTTGCCTTTACGATATTTTGGAAAAAGCTGATAACCTTAAGGAGAACTCATGCAGAGCGCCCAGACGCTTACGAAAGATTCGACCGAAAACGAAAGTCCGGCGGTTTCGAGGAAAGTCATTATCGCTGCCGTTATAGGGGGCATGCTCGAATGGTATGATTTCGGTGCCTATGCACTTTTTGCCTATGTCATTTCCGACCAGTTTTTCCCGACCGGCAATGAAACAGTGTCGATGCTGCTTACCTTTATTACTTTTGCCATCGGTTTTTTGACCCGTCCTCTCGGTGCCATTATTCTGGGAATTTATTCCGATCGCGTAGGTCGAAAGTCGGCATTGTCGTTGACGATGATTCTGATGGCCGTTGGTATGGGGATTATCGCAATATGTCCGACTTATACGCAAATCGGCATATTTGCGCCGATAATTATTGTCATTGCCAGACTTATACAGGGTATCTCGGCGGGAGGAGAAATTGGCTCGGCATTGTCTATCCTCGTTGAAACGGCGCCTGCAAATAAACGGGGCCAATATGCTGCTTGGCAGCAGGTTAGTCAGACGGGCGCATTTCTTGTGGCAGGTATCATAGGTTGGTTGATTACCGCGTTTCTACCGCGTGAAGATGTTGCACTTTGGGGCTGGCGTGTGGCTTTTGCCTTTGGCATGCTGGTAGCACCTGTGGGATTTTACGTTCGTCGACAAATTGACGAATCACCGGAATTCTTGGCCGAGCGGGGCAAAGGCGTCAAAGAACATGTACCTTTTGCCATTTTGCTCAAAAATAGCTGGAAGCCGTTATTGATAGGCATCGGCATTGTTATGATCTGGACAGTGACGAGCAAGACCGCAAGTTCCTTTATGGCAACCTATGCTATTAACAATTTGCATATGGCTTTGACGTCTCCTTATCTCGGCATGATCGTAGTGGGCGTTGTTTTACTGTTTTGCCCGCTGGTTGGAGCATGGTCGGATAAGATCGGACGGCGTCCGATTATGATTGGAGCGGCCATCGCTATTTTTGTTTTCGCCTATCCGTCATTCTGGATATTGTCAGCCTATCCGAATGTGTGGGTCTTAATTGCCCAACAATTCTTTTATGCGGTTCTCATGGTGCTTTATACGGCACCGGCATCGGCAGCCTTATCCGAACTCTTTCCGACAGCTTTCCGCTCTTCGGGAATTGCACTTTCTTACAATATTGCAGTCACAATATTCGGCGGGTTTTCAGCAGCAATATCCACCGCGCTTATCGGCATGACCGGAGACAATCGTGCAATTGCCTATTATATTATGTTTGGCGCTTTTATAAGCGTTGTTGCACTTTTATATTCTGGTAAAATAACGAAATTGAAATAGGGGAAAATCTGGAGTGCCTCGCGAGAAAGGCACGCCGGCTGTAATTGAAGATGATAGAAGATAGTTGTGAAGTCGCTGCTGCCATCAGGCTCTATCTGCCAGAAATGACAGCGTTACGGCATCAAATCCACTCCAATCCCGAAACCGGTTTTGAAGAAAAAGCAACTTCCGCTATTGTTGCCAAATTGCTGGAGGAGTGGGGATATAAAGTCTCTGAGCTTGCCGGAACCGGCATTGTTGCAAGTTTAAAAGCGGGAAATGGTGAAAAAACATTGGGGCTGCGCGCTGATATGGATGCCTTGCCGGTTACCGAACAAACCGGTTTGTCCTATGCCAGTAAAAACTCCGGAAAAATGCATGCCTGCGGCCATGATGGCCACACGTCAAGCCTGTTGGCGGCGGCTCGCTATCTGGCACGCACAAAGCAATTTTCAGGTACGCTCAATCTTATTTTCCAACCGGCCGAAGAAGGTTTGGGAGGTGCCCGACGTATGATTGAAGAGGGAATTTTTGAAAAATTCCCCTGTGAGGCTATCTTCGGCTATCATAATGTTCCGGGTGTTCCTGTAGGGAATTTCTGCTTTATTCCCGGTGCCGCAACTGCCGCCTCGGACCGCGCAAGAATTGTTGTTAAGGGAAAAAGCGGCCATGGTGCGCAGCCGGAAACATCGGTCGATCCTATTGTCGTCGGTGCTGCAATCGTCACTTCATTGCAAACAATTGTTTCGCGTAATATACCGCCGTTAAAACCTGCCGTTGTAACGGTAGCAAGTTTTCACGCCGGCGAAGCATATAACATTATTCCGGCAACCGCAGAATTGAAACTGACTATCAGAAGCTATGACGAAACAACGCGCAATTTTCTCGAAAAACGGGTAAAAGAAATTGCCGAATATCAGGCAAATGTCTTTGGAGCAAAATGTGAGATCGAGTATTTTCATCTCAATCCTGCTTGCCAAAACGATAGAAAGCTGACCGCTTTTGCTCGTGATGTTGCCGAAAAAACATTTGGCAAAGACGCTATCGAAGAGCGGTCGCAACCGTTCACTTTCAGTGAAGATTTTTCTTACATGCTTCAGAAGAAACACGGCTGTTATTTCTTTATCGGTAACGGAAATACGGCAAACCTCCACAGCGACCATTATGATTTCAATGATGAATTGTTATTGCGGGCAAGCACTTATTGGGTTCGGCTGGTTGAAACTTATCTTAGCTAGAGTGAAAAATCGGGTGTTAGGCCCGTTTATTCAATGAGACCGGTTAGGTTCGCCTCGTTCTCACTTACCAACAATCAGAGGCCGAAAAACTTTTGAATCTTGAGATTCCGACAGGTTCTGCAAAATTCTCTTAATCGAAAATATTGACGTGGACGAAGACCACTTCCCGATTCCTGTCGAACGTGGTTTTATCGGTAATGAATGGCTAAGGTCAGAATTTTACGAAAATCTTTTTAATCTACGAACTTCGCTTCAAAGCCTCTCATATCTTGATGATGGTCCTCAAAAATGCGTTCCGAATGAAGGCGTTATGAAACTTATATGATTCATTACGTGAAAACGCCTGAAGTTACAGGAGCGATTAATTAAAAAAAACCTCGCGGGACAGCGGTAAAAGAGTTCGGACGTTTCAAAACCGAAAAATGCGATTTTACCATGTGATTTATTTTTTTGATGTGATTTATTGTTGAAAGAGCTGGGGGTGAGCATGGGGTGACTATTCCCCTCTTTGAAAAGAATCTGCTAATGAGAAGTCATGAAAAACTATCTCGACCTTCTTTCTTATGTTCTGAAAAACGGCGTTGACCGTTCCGATCGTACCGGAACGGGGACACGGTCGATATTTGGCTACCAGATGCGGTTTGATCTTTCCAAAGGCTTTCCGCTTTTGACCACGAAGAAGCTTCACGTCCGCTCGATTATCTATGAGCTGTTATGGTTTTTGCGTGGCGATACCAATATCAAATGGTTGAACGATCACGGCGTTTCTATCTGGAACGAATGGGCTGATAAAAATGGCGATCTCGGGCCTGTTTATGGCTATCAATGGCGCTCCTGGCCGGCTCCAGATGGGCGCCACATCGACCAGATTGCCAAGGTTGTCGACATGATTGTCAAGACCCCTTATTCCCGTAGACTTATTGTTTCAGCGTGGAATCCTGCATTGGTCGATGAAATGGCATTGCCGCCGTGTCATTGCATGTTCCAGTTTTATGTTGCCGATGGAAAACTGTCTTGCCAGCTTTATCAACGGTCAGCAGATATATTTCTGGGAGTGCCTTTCAATATTGCCTCATATGCTTTGCTCACCATGATGATTGCACAAGTCACGGGCTTGAAGGTCGGAGATTTTGTCCACACATTCGGCGATGCCCATCTCTATACCAACCATTTTGAACAGGCAAAGCTGCAATTAACACGTGAACCATTGCCCTTGCCGACGATGAAACTCAATCCGGAAGTCAAGGATCTATTCAAATTCGAATATGAGGATTTTGAACTCGAAAACTATGTAGCAGCGCCGCACATAAAAGCACCGGTGGCGGTCTGATGACAACACTCAGTCTCATTGTTGCTGTTGCCGAAAATGGTGTTATTGGTCGCGATGGCGCAATGCCGTGGCGTTTGTCGACCGACTTGAAGAGATTTAAATCACTGACACTCGGACATCCTGTGATTATGGGGCGTAAAACATGGGATTCGCTCGGAAAGCCGCTACCGGAACGGACCAATATTGTCATCACCAGGGACAAGTCTTTTTCGGGCGGGGGGGCGATTGTTGCCCATTCTCTTTCCGAAGCACGACAGATAGCCGAGGAAGAAGCAAAAAAAGCAAAAACGGATGAGATATTTGTTATCGGTGGGGGAGCGATCTTCAAAGAAGCATTGCCTTTTGCCGATCTTATGTATGTGACGGAGATATTATCACCTGTTGAGGGAGATACATTTTTCCCGTCATTTGATCCCGAAAATTGGCGAGCTTTATCAACTGAAATGGTGCCAGAGGGGCCAAAAGACACATTTCCTACAAGATTTGTCGTCTATAAACGCCAATAAGCTTTTAAAAAAGGACAAAAGCGCGATCAATGCGTTGAAACGTGAGATTTACATCCCTATAAAAGAGGAACGATAAATTTGCGCGAGTATAGCGCTGAGCAAGAGGTGATTATGCCCTGGAGCAATCAGAACGGCGGCGGCCCATGGGGAGGCGGCGGAAATAACGGTGGAAGCCCCTGGAGCGGTGGTGGAAACGATAATGGCAATAACAAAAATCCGTGGGGTGGAAAGCCGACAGGTTCGGGCGGCAATGGCGGCAGTGGTAATGGCGGCAATGGTCCGGATATAGACGATATCTTGCGCAAAGGTCAGGATACACTCAAACAGTTCGGCGGTGGTGCCATCGTACTTGTTGTGATTATCGTTGCAATCATATTCTGGCTTTTTCAGTGTTTTTACATTGTCCAGCAGAATGAACAGGCTGTTGAACTGAGGTTTGGTGTGCCGAAACCCGGCATTATCAATGACGGCCTTCATTTCCATTTTTGGCCGATTGAAAATTATTTGAAAGTGCCACTTACGGAAAAATCGATTGCCATCGGCGGTAAGCCCGGGCAAACGCAACAGAGCGATGGTTTGATGCTATCAAGCGACCAGAACATCGTCTATGTCAATTTTTCCGTATATTATCGCATTTCCGATCCCGGCAAATATCTCTTCAATGTCAATGAACAGGAAGGCACTGTGCGGCAAGTTGCGGAAAGTGCTATGCGTGAAGTGATCGGACGCCGTCCGGTCGACGATGTTCTGCGCGACAAAAAAGAAGAAGTTGCCGATAACGTGAAAAAGATTATCCAGTCGACAGCCGATAAATATCAAATCGGTGTACAGATCAATCGTGTTTCTATAAGCGAGGCCGCTCCGCCGACAAAAGTTGCAGCAGCCTTCAATTCGGTTCAGCAGGCTGAGCAGGAGCGTGGACGTATGATCGAGGAAGGTAATCGCGTACGTTTCAAGAAATTGGGGCAGGCCAATGGTGAAGCTTCAAAAGCACGCGAAGTTGCCAAGGGCGAAAAAGCCCAGATGATTGAAGAGGCAAAAGGCCGTGCGGAACGTTTCGAAGCAATCTCGCATGAGGCAGCAGCAGCCCCCGAGGCGAGCCGCTATCGTCTCTATATGGAAACAATAGGAAACATTCTTAATGCACCGGATAAACTGGTGCTTGACCAGAAGAACGGTGGACCGGTTTCCTATTTGCCTTTGAGCGAATTGATGTCGGTTCAAAATCGGTCTTCAACAACTTCCACGGCGGCAAAGCCAACCCAATCTGGCTCTGATACCACAGGAGGGCAACAATAATGCAGCAGAACCGTTTTTTCATTGCCCTTGGTGTCATTATTGTTGTTCTGTTAGCGATCTGGATGTCGGTATTTATCGTCTATCCACGTCAGCAGATCGCAGTTAAACGTTTCGGGCAAATTGTCCGTGTCGAACAGGAACCGGGACTCTACTTCAAAACGCCTTTTATCGACCAAACAGTCATTATTGATAATCGTCTGTTGCGCTATGATGTTCCTACGCAATCCGTGCAGGTCCGCGGTGGTGCCTATTATGAGGTCGATGCATTCTTCATCTATCGGATAACCGATCCGAAATTGTTCCTGCAGCGCATCAGCTCGGGTCGTCCGCAAGTTGCTGCAGAGGAAAACCTTGCACCACGCTTCATTGATGCTTTGCGTGCCGTTTATGGAAAGCGCGAATTCAAAGCTGCCCTGTCGGATGAACGTGGAGCTATGATGGAAGAGGTTCAGCAGCAATTTTCGGCTGATGCCGGTTCACTCGGCATTACGATTGTTGATGTCAGAATCCGCAAAACCGATTTGACAGATGCAGTATCGGAAGACGTCTATCGCCAGATGGCAGCCGAACGTGAGGCAGCAGCCGAAAATATTCGTGCTCGTGGTCAGCAGGAACGGGACCGCATTGTGGCCGAAGCCAATCGCGAATACGAGGAAATCGTTGCAGCGGCCAAGCGTGACGCCGAAATTACCCGCGGTGAAGGACAGGCTGAAAGTATCCGCCTGTTGCTGGAAGCAAGAAAAACCAATCCGTCATTTTACGATTTCTGGTTGGCAATGGAAAATTATAAGAAGTTGAAATCGACGCCGATGGTTATTTCGCCGAACGAGGATTTCTTCTATTATTTCCATAATCCACTCGCGACCGGAAAAGTGACTGCGCCGGCAAATAATTGATGGAGCTCTTTTTTACTGCAATTGGTCTTGTTCTTTTTATCGAAGGACTTGTTTATGCAGGCTTTCCGGCATTGGTAAAGAAAATGGCGTCACAGATACATGTGACGCCTGAACATATTTTACGGGCTAGCGGCTTTGGTGCAATGGTTATCGGTTTGATTATTGTGTGGCTTTCACATTCGTAAATGATAGGGTAAAAATCAGCTATTGATAATTGGGGGTAAAGGCCGGTTCGAGAAGAATTCAGTCATTCCCCTTTGTCATGAAATGTTTTAAACGGGATGATAGCACGGTCATTGTCGCTTTCAGATGGGATAGGAATATGGTGTTAAAGCGTTTTATGCTTGCTGCGGCTCTTTGCTCGGTTGTTTCATTTTCTCAGTCTGAAAGTTTTGCAGAAGTCGCATTGGAACACAAAGCACCTGAATCGGTCGCAAATCTTGCGTCTGGTTTGTTGGATGCGGTTGTCAATATTTCAACTTCCCAAACAATAAAAGGCACAGAACAGACAGACAAAACCACCCCGCCGAAAGTGGAAGAGGGCGCACCTTTTCAGGAATATTTTAACGACTTTTTCTCGTCTAAAAATGACAAGAATGAATTGAACCAGTCACGCAAAGTCCAGTCTCTTGGTTCCGGATTTGTCATTGATGCTGAAAAAGGGTTAATCGTCACCAACAACCATGTTATCGCTGATGCTGATGATATAGAGGTGAATTTTACCGATGGTTCCAAGCTCAAGGCAAAGCTTTTGGGCAAAGATAGTAAAACGGATCTTGCCCTTTTGCGGGTTGACCCCAAGGGCAAAAAACTTACCGCGGTTTCATTCGGCGATTCTGAAAGTGCACGCATTGGCGATTGGGTTATGGCCATCGGCAATCCGTTTGGTCTTGGCGGCACAGTGACAGTTGGCATTATTTCGGCGCGCAATCGCGACATTAGCGCTGGTCCTTATGATGATTTTATTCAGACAGATGCAGCGATCAATCGCGGTAATTCCGGCGGTCCGCTATTTGATATGAACGGCAAAGTCATTGGTATCAATACGGCAATTATATCACCATCCGGCGGTTCTATCGGTATCGGTTTTGCTATCCCCTCCGATATGGCAACAGGCGTTCTTGACCAGTTGAAAGAATTTGGTGAAACCCGCCGTGGTTCTCTCGCAATAAGGATTCAGCCGGTAAGCCAAGAAATTGCGGATAGCTTGAAATTGCCAAAAGCCGAAGGTGCGCTTGTTGCCGGAAAGATAGACGACAAAACGGTCGATAATTCGCAATTGAAAGATGGAGACGTGATCACGCGCTTTGGTACTCATGCCATTAAAGACGCGCGTGAATTGCCAAGGATAGTTGCTGAAAGTCCCGTAGGTAAAATTGTCGACGTAACCATTCTTCGCAATGGTGAAGAGAAGACAGTAAAAGTGAAACTTGGTCGCCTGAAAGAGAAGGATCTGGAAAACGAGACTTCTGACGACGACGAACATGGGGGAGAGGACAAAAAGGCGGAAGCCTCTGATTCCATCCACGCAATGGGGATGACATTGTCGACATTGTCGGACGAACTGCGCAAACGCTTCCATATCAAGCCGGATATTAATGGCGTCGTCGTTACTGCCGTTTCGGCAAATAGCGCGGCCGACGAAAAACGTATTCGCACTGGCGAGGTTATTGTTGATATTAATCAGCAAGCCGTCAAAACGCCGGAAGATGTTGCAAAACAATTGGAACTTTTACGGGCAAACGGCCGTAAAAATGCGCTTTTAATGGTTGCTGGCGAGGATGGCGAGTTGCGCTTCGTTACATTACGTCTTGAATGAAGTGCAATATTCCGACGATACTGGAGCGAGCTTTTATGACATGGTTTATGACCATGAATGTCGGATAGTTAAATTCATTATCCATAATCAGGCGTAACTGGTTCTGTTATCATTAAGACCAACTCGTTCGTATTGAGTTATTACTTCATCACAAAAACAGATGGTGTTTGAAAATAGCTTTAATGCGCCTATTTTCCATGATTTGGCTTTTCAGCGCCTGTTACCATAGCGGATTTGGTGAATTGACTATCAAACTCAAGAAAGCGAATTTCTTTCTCGCCAGAGTATGATTACGAGATATTTTTCAATGGAGAAAATCCGACTTGCGATAACCCTGTAGATAAAGAAGAGCGGTGAGATCACCATAATCAATGCGAATTGAAGCAGCTTCCGCCACGAGTGGCTTGGCGTGGAGTGCAACACCGGAACCGGCCCGATTAAGCATTGCAAGGTCATTAGCGCCATCGCCCACGGCCATGGCATCTTCGGGTGAAATATTCAATTTGTTACAGAGTTCTTCAAGTTTTTCCAATTTTGCTTGTTTGCCTAAAATAGGTTCATTGACAAGACCGGCAAGATGCCCGTCTTCAACGACAAGCTCATTGGCATTGTGTTCATCAAAACCGATTGCATTGGCAATTTTTGATGTAAACAATGTAAAACCGCCTGAAACAAGAGCGGTGTAAGCGCCATTCCCACGCATGGTCGCAATAAGTTCTTTTCCGCCATTGGTGAGAGTAATACGTTTTTCAATGACATCGTCAATGATTGATAATGGCAAGCCTTTCAACAGGGATACCCGCTCGCGAAGCGCCGGTTCAAATGCAATTTCGCCATTCATGGCGCGTCTGGTGATGTCGGAAATATAGTCGCGCAATCCTGCAGCATCGGCGAGTTCGTCAATACATTCTTGCCCGATCATGGTTGAGTCCATGTCGGCGACAAGCAGTTTTTTTCGCCTCTTGTCTTGAATTTGGACAGCAAAATCCACCGGTTCGCCTTGAAGTGCTGCACGCAAGGCTTGTTTCGCTTTTTCTGGCCCGATATTGTCACCAAGCGGGATATCACATGCAACTCCGTCACAAAGCCAGTAGACAGTCCTTGCATTAATACTATGAGAGGCTTTATCAACGAGCTGCGGTGTTAAAACCGGTCTATCAGGATTGGCAATCAACGTTGCCACAAGCAACTCACTTCGGGACATGGAAAACTCCGCTCATGAAAAAAAGAACAATTACTTTGATAGCGGGCCCAACAGCAAGCGGCAAGTCGGATTTTGCTTTAAAATTGGCAGAGAAAAACGGGGCCTCGATTGTCAATGCCGATTCTATGCAAGTTTACAGCGTTTTGCAGATTATTACGGCGCGGCCAGATAATGATGATATGGAGCGCGTTCCACATCATCTTTACGGCTATGTTTCACCCGAAAATCCATATTCTACGGGTCAATGGCTCAAAGATGCGTCGGATATCATAAAGTCAATTGAAGGCCCTCTTATTTTTGTCGGAGGAACGGGACTCTATTTTAAAACCTTATTGGAAGGCATGGCTGAAATTCCCGATATACCGGAAAATATAAGAGAAAAATGGCGTGAAGAGCTGAAGAAAAAAGGTGCATTTGCGCTTTATAATATCCTTAAAGATATTGATAGCCCTGTCGCAAGTCGATTGAGTGAACATGATGGCCAGAGAATTATTCGTGCGCTGGAAGTCTATGAGGCGACAGGAAAAACCCTTAGCTATTGGCAAAGTCAAAAGACTAAACCGGTACTTGAAGGTGAAGATGTCACCAAATTACTTTTAATGCCGGACCGTAACCTTGTTTATCGCCGCATAGAAGATCGTTTCGATAAAATGGTTGATAATGGTGCTTTGGACGAAGTGCGTTCACTGATAAAACTGGGATTGGATCCTTCAATGCCCGCTATGAAAGCCATTGGTGTGCCAGAATTCAACCGTGTTTTACGGGGTGAAGACTCAATCGAAACGGCAATTGTCAAAGCCAAAACAGGTACGCGCCGTTATGCAAAACGCCAAATGACATGGTTCCGGCACCAGTTGGGCAGTGACTGGAAAAGAATTTAAGTTTTTTTGAAAAAGAACTGTTCAAGCTTTTATTGAAAGGCGAAATTATGGCCTCCGGCCTCAAAGTCGTTATCTAAAAATGCGATCAGTAAGCATATGCGTTTTTGTGGTCGAAGCTGCATAATGAAGAAATATCATGCTGAAAACGCAATTGTCCTGTCATCCCAACGGACTGAAGCAAAGCTTTTATAAGTGAAAAACAATTAAAAATCAGTCATATAAATAAAAAACTTGAATCAAAAAGTGAACATTTCAACCAGTCGGTTTTTGTATCTTTTTTGAGGTATTTTCCTTCCAATTAGGATTGGATAACAGCTCTTGGCTCTTGGTTAAAGGAGCCGGTTGGATATTTTGTGTGTCCAAAAAATTTTGCTGTCCATTTTAGGCTAGTTGGTTTTTATGGCTGTTTAAAACTTTTCTTATAACAGTTACCGGAAGTCTTATTTGAACAGACCTGATCATAGCGAATATGTCTTGAATTGCCAGCCATGCGATGAAACATCAACGTGCTGACCGGCATGAGATAAATTGACGGAAAGAGATCGTAATTATTTATCCAATGTCTGGAAAACGCTTTGATCGGCCGAGGATTACAAATTAGCTTGTAATCGCAAATTTATAACAAGTTGCGTTTGTCGTTTATGTAAATGCAACCGCATGAAGACTAGAACAAATTGTTTTCGTTGATTTTTTCATCCGGCTGACATGTTGCGGTGAAAGAATTTTCGTATGCGATAAGCGATCTATCCCGAAAATAGATTTGAGAAAGTAGAAAATGACGCAATCTTGCGGTCAATCGGGTCTTTTGACAGGTCTTTTCGCGTGCTCCGTTCGAGTTTCGGGAATGAAAAAACAGAGCATGAATTTTGTGTTCTGTAACCAAAAGGGGGACAAAAAAACGGCCCTCAAAGGGGCCGTTAGGAGAAATAAGAAATGTATGAAATGATCAACTACAACCACTTGTAGCACCACATGTGTCACATTTCAAACAAGTACCATTACGCACCATTGTGAAATTCTGACATTCGGAGCACATATCTCCGGTGTAGCCTTGCATCATAGCCTGTTTTCTGCGGTCAGATGCGAGTTTCTTCGCCTCTGCAACTTCATTGGCAATTTCTTCTGCTTTTGCTTCTTCAGAAGTATCGGCATCGAACAAATTATTGATTTTGTTTTCTTCTTCAGCCAAGTCCTGTTTCAAAGCAGTGGCGCCATGCGTTTCCAAAGCTGATGAAGCTTTTGATTGGACAGCAGTTGCAGTTTTCAACGTCGTTACATTCGACTTAGTGGCTGGCGTCGCGATTTTTGCAACCGGCCCTTTGGGATCTGTCAGTTTCAGATTGTAACCGCGTGTCCAACCGGTCGATATCAGGTTTGTCTTACCCTCTCTAACGCCTTTACCCAAGGCTGTGTTGGAAAAGTCGGACATATCGACATGGGCAAGGTCATAACGCCCGAGATAAGAAACCGCTAGTTCCCGGAAAACATAGTCAAGAATTGACGTTGCATTTTTGATTGCATCATTTCCCTGAACCATTCCAGCCGGTTCGAACTTGGTGAACGTGAAAGCATCGACATATTCTTCCAACGGTACGCCATATTGTAACCCAAGCGAAATGGCGATAGCAAAATTGTTCATCATTGCACGGAATGCAGCGCCTTCCTTGTGCATATCAATGAAAATTTCACCTAAACGTCCATCCCCGAATTCACCGGTTCTAAGATAGACTTTATGTCCGCCAACAATCGCCTTTTGCGTGTAGCCTTGCCGGCGATTCGGTAATTTTTCGCGTTCATGAATATATTTTTCAACGACTTTTTCGACGATCTTTTCTGTAACTTTTGCCGTACGTGCAGCCGCCGGTTGTTCAATCAGGTTATCAACCGCATCTTCATCATCATCATCGGCAATAAGCGATGCATTCAATGGCTGGGACAATTTCGAACCATCACGATAAAGCGCGTTGGCTTTCAATGCGAGTTTCCATGACAACATGTAGGCATTTGCGCAATCTTCAACTGTTGCATCATTCGGCATATTGATTGTCTTGGAAATAGCCCCTGAAATAAAGGGCTGGGCCGCGGCCATCATGCGGATATGACTTTCGACCGATAGATAGCGTTTGCCGATTTTTCCGCAAGCATTGGCGCAATCAAATACCGGATAATGCTCTTGTTTGAGGTGAGGGGCACCTTCAAGTGTCATTGCACCGCAAACATGAAGATTGGCAGCCTCGATATCCTTTTTCGAGAAACCGAGAGCAGGGAGCATTTCAAAAGAAACGTCATCAAGCTGTTCTTCAGTGAAGTTCAAAACATTTTTGCAGAAATCCTCGCCCAATGTCCATTTATTGAAGACGAACTTGATATCGAAGGCACTTTTCATTGCCTCGTTCAAAGTTTCGATCTTTTCATCAGTGAAACCTTTGGCTTTCAACGTTGTCGGATTAATCGCCGGCGCCTGATTGATATTCCCGTGACCTACTGCATAAGCTTCAATTTCGGCAATCTGGCTTTCGGAATAGCCCAATGTGCGTAAAGCTTCCGGCACAGCGCGATTGATAATTTTGAAATAACCGCCGCCGGCAAGTTTCTTGAATTTCACCAAGGCAAAATCAGGTTCGATACCGGTCGTGTCGCAATCCATTACGAGGCCGATTGTGCCGGTCGGTGCGACAACCGTAGCCTGCGCGTTGCGATAACCATAGAGCTTGCCAAGTTCCAAGGCTTTGTCCCAGGCTTTACGGGCGCGTTCGATCATCTTCGGATCCGGGCAATCTTTGGCGATTAAAGCCACCGGATTAACGGAGAGGCCTTCATAGCCCGAGGTTTCCCCATAGGCTGCACGGCGATGATTGCGAATGACACGCAACATATTGTCTTTATTCGGTTTATATCCTTTGAATGCACCAAGTTCCTTGGCCATTTCAGCCGAGGTCGCATAAGCAACGCCGGTCATGATTGCCGTAAGGGCACCACAAATTGCGCGTCCTTTGTCCGAATCATAAGGGATACCGGAAGTCATCAACAAGCCGCCAATATTGGCATAGCCCAGCCCGAGTGTGCGGTATTCATAGGAGCGCTTGGCAATTTCTTTTGACGGAAATTGCGCCATCATCACCGATATTTCAAGAACGATAGTCCATAGACGGACACTATGTTCATAAGCTTCAAGATCATAAGAACCATCGGAGTTGCGATAGGTCAACAGATTGATCGAAGCAAGATTGCAGGCCGTATCATCAAGGAACATGTATTCGGAACACGGGTTCGACGCGCGAATCGGCCCTTCGGCTGGCGAAGTGTGCCAATCATTCATCGTTGTATTGAAGTGCACACCCGGATCGGCAGAAGCCCAAGCTGCATAAGAAATACGGTCCCACAAATCACGGGCGCGTACGGTTTTATGAACTTTTCCGTCTGTGCGACGAATAAGGTTCCAATCGCCATCATTTTCAACGGCACGAAGGAATTCGTCTTTCAAAGAAACGGAATTGTTCGAATTTTGCCCTGATACAGTAAGATAGGCTTCCGAATCCCAATCTGTATCATAGGTATCAAATTCCATATCGCGGAAGCCTTGACGGGCAAATTGGATAACACGCTGGATGTAATTTTCCGGAACCTGATCTTTTTTGGCTGCCCGAATTTCCCGTTTTAATGCCGGGTTCTTGTTGGGGTCAAAACAATCTCCGTTATCTGCTTCGCAATTGACACAAGCCTTCATGATAGCTGTGAGATGTTTTTTGACAATTTTCGAGCCGGTTACCAAAGCGGCTACTTTTTGCTCTTCATGAACTTTCCAGTCGATATAGGCTTCAATATCCGGATGATCTATATCGACCACAACCATTTTTGCTGCGCGACGCGTGGTACCGCCCGACTTGATTGCGCCGGCTGCGCGGTCACCAATTTTTAGAAAGCTCATCAAACCGGAAGATTTACCGCCTCCGGAAAGTTTTTCACCTTGGCCGCGCAATTGGGAAAAATTCGAACCCGTGCCGGAACCGTATTTGAAAAGGCGGGCTTCACGCACCCATAGATCCATAATGCCGCCTTCATTCACAAGGTCGTCAGCAACAGATTGAATGAAGCAGGCATGTGGCTGGGGATGTTCGTAGGATGATTTCGACCTTGTCAGCTCTCCGGTTTTCCAATCGACGTAAAAATGCCCCTGACTTGGACCATCAATACCATAAGCCCAGAACAGCCCTGTGTTGAACCACTGCGGACTGTTTGGTGCAACGCGTTGCGTGGCAAGCATATAAGCAAGTTCATCATGAAAAGCGCGGGCATCATTTTCGGTATCGAAATATTTGCCTTTCCAGCCCCAATAGGTCCATGTTCCGGCCAGACGATCAAAAACCTGCCGCGCGTCCATTTCCGAACCATAACGCCTGTCTTCGGCGATTTTTGCCAGTTCTTTTTCATCTGCTACAGAACGCCAAAGCCATGAAGGAACACCATTTTCCTCTACTTTTTTCAAGGCAGCCGGTACGCCCGCCTTGCGGAAATATTTCTGTGCCAGAATATCGGCTGCTACCTGACTGAACTGGCTGGGAACGTCAATATTTTCGAGCCTGAAAACAATCGAACCATTGGGATTTTTGATTTCACTTGTCGCTTTATGGAATTCAATACCTGTGTAGGGAGATTGTCCCTCCTTTGTGAAATGGCGCGCAATTTTCATAGCCTGTCCTTATTCAATATGTTGTGTTTGCCCCTGCCGGTCTCACGCCGACGACAAACTGTCCCTAATCTCTTCAATCTTCTACAACGGGCGAGAGAGATTAACCCCTAATTTATGATCGTAAGTCACGAGCAAAAAACGGACCATTCTTGTGATCCGTCAAATGCAGTTACCTATAACACACATTCTTTAAGCGAAAGATGTTCGCTGGCATATGTTGTGCTATTAACTCAAAGACTATACTAAATATAGTAAATTTATTATAAACTTTTAAGTTTTACACAACGCTTCATGGACCCTCAAATCAACGCAAAACAACAAAATTGCGAGCCATGCCCGCTCGCAATTACAATTTTGACTACTCACTGATTTACTCATGATTACAATGTGGAACGTGACGCGCTCTAAAGCGCATCAGCTTGAAAGTCATAAAAGAACAAAACCACTTTGGCGTCAAGGAGTCGTTTGTTCAAATCGCACAACAACTAGATATAGTGGGTCAGTGGTGGAAAAATAATGTGAATAACGGGGACGAACAAATTCCACCCTTTATTTTTCGTCAAATTACGTGAACATGAAATATCTCTAGCTGAAATTCCCTAAGTGAGGATTTGAAAAAACATAAATTTTGCGGTGGGATAGTGAAAGGTCTGCTCCCGAATCACCACCGATGCAAATTGTCGGCATCTTTTCCGACAGATGTTATTTCACGGGATTTGGAAAATATCTTTAAAAAATTCCGATTCGATCAAATCGGTATCCGGAGAAGAGGGGAGAGCTTGGCATTCAATGGCTATAGGCGATGAGTCATCCGATTTCTATCAACGCGGCCGATAATCAAGAAGCAATTTCTTTAATTGTGGTTCAACGACTCGATGAGCAGCTTCCTCCGGTGAAACCCATTCGAAGATGCGTTGGCCGCGTTCCGGCCATTTTTTCTCCTGATGGGAATAGAGTACAGCGAATACATCGACACTGAAATTGCCATTTTCACCGCCAGGCATATCGGTTTTCGTGTATTGATAGGAGCCAATAGAGGCTGTCTCGGCAATACCGCGCACGCCCGCTTCTTCATAGGCCTCCTGAAGGGCGGCTTGCGATAGAGTGCGCCCCGGCATTGGCCAACCCTTAGGAATAATCCAGCGACCGGTACCTCTACTTGTAATGAGCAGAAACTCGACGGCACCTTTTTGCAGGCGATAGACCAGAGCGGCCACCTGCAAAAAATGGTCACCATCGACAACGATCTTTTTGTCGGCGGCTACCAATGTACCATTTATATCTGCTGCTTGAACCATCTCGTTCCTTTTTGCGTTAGCCTCGCCGGAAATAAAAATGTTGTCTCATTACAAAAACACCCTGTCCGCTCTATTTCCGATTGACGAACGAAAAAATTGGTTGACCGACAAAGCAATGTTAGTTCGTCACCCCGGATTTGCTCGTTGGACATAAAGCTTTTGCAATAGCACGCAGACCGTTACCCGGATACATCCCTTCACGCATGAAAATGTTTCGAAGAGGTGCAAAGTTTCTTAACAACTCCAAACCGGCACTCCGCACGAATTGTACAGGCAACATATCTGAAAGCAATGCTTTGTTGAGAGCGTGAACCGAACCGGTGCGTACCCAAATATCGGCTTTACGATATTTGTTGTAATTTTCCATGACCAGCTTGCTTCCGGGATCTTTCGGATCGCTTTCAATGGCTTTGACCGTATTGATGGCGTCACGAATACCGAGGTTAAGCCCTTGGGCGCCAATAGGCGGAAATACATGGGCGGCTTCACCAACCAGAATTGTTCGTTTGTCGGCAAATGCCTTCGGGACAATGCCGGATAAAGGCCAAGCTTGTGCAGGTGTAATAACAGTGACTTTTCCAAGCATCGCCTGCATTCTCTCTTCAATCGCACTCGCCAGTCCCTCGGGCCCAAGTCCAAGAATTCTGTTTGCACGTTCAGGGTTGAGAACCCATACCAGACTGGATTTTTTGCCGGGTAGTGGCACTTGTGTAAACGGACCATCTTCCGTGTGGAATTCGGTAGAAATGTTATTGTGCGGAAACTCGTGGGAAAAACTTAAGATAACGGCTGTTTGTGGATAATTCCACTGGCGGCAGTCAATCCCCGCAGCAATGCGTGCTTTTGAATTTCGCCCGTCTGCGGCAACAAGAAGACGGGCATCCACATGAGAATTATCTTCCAGAGTGATTGTGACGTGATCGTCGCTATGGACGATAGATTTCGCCGAAACATCCAGACGTTTGATCAGCTTACAGTCGGCTACGGCCTGACTGATAGCATTGTTAAGTGCAACATTCGGCATATTATAACCGAAGGCTATCTCTCCGATTTCCGAAGAATGAAAGCTCACAACCGGACTGCGGATGAGCCTTTTTGTTCCGTCAACGATTCGCATTGTGGAAAGTGCGGCTGCCTTGTCTTTCAGGTTTTCCCAAATGCCGAGAGAATCGAGAATTTTTATTGCCGGCATCATCAATGCGGTGGTTCTTAGATCATTGCTGTTTGTTTCGGGGCCGATCAGATAGGAGCGATAACCTTTTTGAGCAGCTGCGAGTGCAGAAATCATTCCGGCAGGTCCGGCACCGATAATGGCAATTGTTGTATTATTTTTGTCTGCTGGAACTACCATAGCCGGGCCTTTCTGCTAGATTAGCTGATAGAAGGATTTCACTGTCAATTTAACACAATATGTGGATCAATCTAGCAATTGCAATCAATTGTTTTAATTTTTGTGATCAGTGATAGAAAGGGCATAAAAATTTATACCGAAATGTGATAATCGCATTTGACGAGAGGGACTGGTCTGCTTTGAAAAATAAACTTGCTGGTAGAATAAAGAGTGGTGCCGAAAAACTGCGTCATAAAAAGGTAACGATGCCGCAGGCAAGGGCGTTTTCGGTTCACCTTCTTACCGCATCAGGGTCGTTTCTTGCCTTTTTGTCGCTGGTCGCTGCTTCCGAAAAAGAATGGACGGCAATGTTCGGCTGGCTCGGTCTGGCATTATTGGTTGATGGCATCGACGGGCCTATTGCCCGTAAGCTTCAGGTAAAATATGTCCTTCCTACATGGTCGGGTGAACTTCTCGACAATATAATTGATTATGTCACCTATGTGCTCATACCGGCTTTCGCGCTTTATCAAAGCGGTTTCATGGGGGAGGGACTGTCATTTTTGTCCGGTGCCATTATTGTGGTCTCCTCGGCTATTTATTACGCAGATACAGGTATGAAAACCAAGGAAAACTTTTTCAAAGGTTTTCCGGTCGTCTGGAATATGCTGATTTTCACGCTTTTCATTGTCAAACCGGGAGAATGGACAGCGTTCAGCATTGTCGTGATTTCCGCTATTATTTCATTCCTTCCGATTTATTTTTTGCATCCGGTGCGCGTTGTGCGCTTGCGTCCACTCAATTTGACAGTCTTTCTTATATGGTGCGCTCTCGGCATTATCGGGATTTGCTACCGGCTCGAAGCACCGGAATGGGTGAAAATAGGTATGACTATTTCCGGCCTCTACATTTATCTCATCGGTGCCGTGATGCAATTGTTCCCCACACTCGGGAATAAAGAAAGCTAGATCAAAAAATTTACCAAATATTAATTTTTGTCTCTTGGCTTGAGCCTCAACGAGACAAGGTTGATTGATTTTACGGCCAATAATGATTTAAATAGCAAAAGCCTTTCAGTTTTCCTAAGGAGTTTTGGGCTATGCAACTTGATTTTGGTGGCGGGAACGAGGTCACGTTTTTAAAAGAAGGTCGGGCAGGGATTGTCCGGCTCACACGCCCCCAAGCTTTGAATGCATTAAGTCTCGATATGTTGCGTGCACTTGAAAAAGCCTTGCACAGTTGGGAAACAGATGACGATGTATTATGTGTCGTGGTCGAGGGAGAAGGCAGATCGTTTTGCTCAGGCGGCGATGTTGTTTATGCTTATAAGCAAGGCAAGGCAGGGCACCCCGCTTATGACTATTTTTCCTCTGAATATAAGCTCAACAGCTATATAGGACGTTTTCCGAAGCCTTATATCGCTATACTTGATGGTATTTGTATGGGCGGCGGCGCTGGTATTTCCATTCATGGCTCACACCGGATTGTGACAGAAAATACCACTTTTGCTATGCCGGAGAGTGCTATCGGTTTCTTTCCCGATGTCGGAGCAGGTGATTTTCTATCCCGTTTGAACGGGCAATTCGGAATGTATCTGGCGCTAACCGGTGCAAGATGCAAATGGGGCGATTGTTTGCAGACGGGGCTTGCTACCCACGCGGTTTCACAAGACAAGCTTGAAGATCTGCGTGCAAGTATCATTGAGCAGGGTAATCCACGTCCGGCGCTGGAACAATATGCAGTTGAAGTCGATTTTGAAACAAATGCCGAGACTCGGTCACTGATTGCAGAGTGCTTCAATACCGACAAGCTTGAGGAAGGCATTAATCTCCTCAAACAAAAAGCCGATGAGGGCAACGATTTTGCCAAAGAAACTCTTGCAACGCTTCTGGAACGTTCACCGACAAGTTTGATGGTGACCTGGCGCGCGATGAAACAATGTAAACCGTTGGGGCTCGACGACTGTCTGAAGCTTGAAAACCGAGTTGCCCACCACATGATGGATAATCATGATTTTTATGAAGGTGTGCGGGCGGTATTGATCGACAAGGACAATGAACCGCATTGGCAACCGGAAAATTTGGCCGGTGTTACCGACGAGATAGTTGATTCCTATTTTCAACCGGTTGAAAAAGAATTGGAAATTTAATGGATAACCAGTTACGCCAAGTAGCTAAACCAAGTCTGGTATTATCATCTTATTCCATTTTTTTGCATTGTCTGGCTTTTGTTGCTCTCCTGTTTTCCATTTTTTACTGGATACGGATGGTCGGCGTATTTCCAGGAACATTATGGCGGATTGATCGCATGCCCTGGCTTTGGCAGGTGCTGACTGTTATTCTCTCCGTTGTTTATCCGATTGCCGCTCTCGGACTGTGGATGGGGTCTCTTTGGGGAATAATCTTATGGTTTTTTGCAGCGTTGACCGAATCTCTCGCATTTACTGTCTATAGCTCAAGCTTTATTTTTTTCCCCTCGCTTGCAGTATTCCATTTTTTGGTCGCTATACTATTTGTTATGTTTCGGGTTTTTCTGTTTCTCGAAAAGAAGAAAAAGATAATCTAGTTACCCAATTTTAACGTGACAATGCCTATATCTATCGGCTAACGGAGAGTCACTTTTTTGATAGACATGATAAAGACACAAAAATGGTTAATTCTAGGAAAAAGTGACAATTACTTCTACCAGATGCTGTTAAGCGTCAATGTCGATCTTATCGACAAGTGCATGCGTGGAAAAAATCAAGAATGACAAATAAAAACATGACATCGGTCAAAAATACTTCAATCGGCCGTAGGTTCTTTTTAAAATCTTTGGCAACTGTAACGGCTCTGTCATATGCTCCCGTTTTAGCCAAGGCAAACAACACATTGTTTGCGCAATCGGGACGTGCCCGTTGGGATGACCAGTTTGATGCGGGTCCTGCAGGGAGTACCAAAGTTGCTTCCAATCAGCCTGTATTAAGTTTTGCAACTGTTGAAGACACTCAAAAGGCGATTACGCAATATGAGGAGATTGTCAGTCGCGGCGGTTGGCAAAGAGTTCCGACAGAACAGGGCAAATTGCAAATTGGTGTGACACATCCGGCAGTAACCGCATTACGGCAAAGACTTGCAGCGTCGGGAGATCTTCAAAGTGGTGTGGGGATGTCTTCATCTTTCGACACCTATGTTGATGCCGCTGTAAAACGCTTTCAGGCGCGTCATGGATTGCCAGCCGATGGTGTGACGGGCGAGGCGACCTATAAATCAATGAATGTCGATGCCCAGACACGCCTTAATCAACTTCATATCAATGTCGAGCGGTTGAAGACGAAAGTCGAAATGACAGCTCAGGAACAGCGTTTTGTAATGGTCAATATACCGGCCGCTCAAATCGAAGCCGTAGAAAATGGTGTGGTTGCGCAAAGGCATACAGCTGTTGTCGGTAAAATTGATCGACAAACCCCGTTACTGGATTCAAAAATCAGCCAGATCATCCTCAATCCGTTCTGGACAGTACCGAAGTCGATTATTCGTAAAGATATTATTCCTTTGATGCAAAAAAATCCGTCCTATCTTTCGGATAACAGCATCCATATTTTTAATAATCGTGGCGAGGAAGTAGCCCCCGAAAGCATCAATTGGCATAGTGACGAGGCTGTCAGTATGATGTTCCGGCAAGATCCGGGCAAAATTAACGCAATGTCATCGACAAAGATCAATTTTGCCAATCCTTATTCTGTGTACATGCACGATACTCCCATTCAAACCCTGTTCAATAGCTTGATGCGTTTTGATTCATCTGGTTGTATCCGTATTCAGAACATTCGCGATCTCAATGTGTGGATTTTGAAGAATACGCCCGGGTGGGACAGGCAACGTATGGAAGCGGTGATTGCCTCACGACAAAATACACCGATTAATATTCCCGATCCCATACCACTTCATTTTGTCTATATTTCTGCTTGGTCAACGGGACAGGGGGTTGTTCAATTCCGTGACGATATTTATCACATGGATGGCTCCTCGCAATTGGCTCTTGATACGGCCGGTTGAGCTATTTTTGCCGAAAAACATCAAAAAACCGCCTTTATGGCGGTTTTATTTTTATTTTTTAAGGGGATAGTTACCCATTCTGTTCTATCTGGAATGCATTGTCTTTTGCATCAGTTGAACAGGAATGCCAGAACAAGCCGGAAAGAATAGAAGTTTCACGCGTTTTTTGCCGCAAAACATAATATTTGTTTTGCTGGTTACGGCCTTTTGTTTTGTTCTCGCTTTCCTTTATTGTTTGTCAAAACCGCAGATTTACGAGGCAAAGGTAGAAGTTTCTATTAGAAAACTGGATGGCCTCGCATTAGACGACGATAACCGTAATCGGGCCATTTCAATCGTCACATCGCAACCGGTTTTGAAGCGGACGGTCGAGCTGTTGGAAAAGCAGGAAATTCCGTTCAACCTGAAAAATTTCAATTATTTTCTTTCACTCCATGAAGATAAAAATCATCTTTTATTGGAGTTTGACGATGAAAATGCGACTCATGCCGAACTTGTATTGGCAAAATTGCTGGAAGCTATCCGTCAAGAAGTGAAACGAGCCTATCCCAATCCCGATTTGGCGCTAATTTCCGCTATTCGCACGCAGCGTAACAACGTTTTGAGCTCGACTTTGAATAGTTTTAGCAAAAACGCCAAACGGGGTGAGCGCGAAAAGCAAATCGACGATCTCTATTCTTCGCTCATTGTCGCGATTGGTAATCGCGTTGCCTATAATGCGTCGATCGAGGTTTTGAAAAATCTATTGAATACCGGCCAGTCACCGCTTGTTCTCGACTTCATCGCCAACGATCCGGCAGTTGTGAAAACGACCGACGACTTGAATGCGTTGACAGCAGAAATTGCCAATATGGAAACCCGATTAGCTAGTAACCATCCCCAGATCAAAGCAATGCGGGCTGAACAGAATGCGCTAAAGTCGGAGCTTGAAGGTAATATTGAACTGGCGATCAAACGTCTCTATGCGCAAGCGGATGTTGCGACAAAAGTTGAACACGGTTTGCGCAATGAACTCAATGCGGCGAGCGGCGTTTCCGGTTCTTCCGATGGCAATCGGTCGCTTGATGAACTTGAGGGAAAATTAAAGGCGGTTTGGAACGACTATGATAAAACAATCGAGAGATCTGGCCTATTGCGGGCGAGCAATTTTGTTGTTGTGAATGGTCCAATAACGATCGCAAAACAATCTGTTTTATCGCGATATGGAAGCAGGATCTTCGGATTCGCTTTAATTGTTTTCTTGTTACTTTTGATTATTCAGACGATCATTAACAACTGCGCTTTATTTAAAACACGCAGAAACGTGGATGGTCAATTTTCCGATGATGTAGGAAATAGCGATGGCGGAAGCATGGACTCGGTCGACCAGTCCTTACCGAAAGCTGCATTGAATTTAGCCGAAACCGTTGAAAAACTCGAACAAAACCACGCAGGGTTTATTGCGGTGGTTGGCAAAAAAGCGGCAAAAACAGCCGCGCGCCTGTCGATGGAATTGAAACAAGAAAACAATGCAATTCTGTTGGTTGATATCTCGACCAATGAAATTGGAAATCTCATCGGTCCCCATCGTGGTTTCACTGATGTATTGACGGGTGACGCAAAAATTTCGGAAGTTATCTATAACGATTATGATACGGGTGTCGATATTTTGCCTCAAGGTTTGGCTAGTCCACTTCGTGCCAAGGATTTTTCAAAAGATATTCCGGCATTCATTTCGGCGCTCGAAAGCAGCTATTCGATTGTTATTGTTGCAATGTCGGATGAGCCGGAATTCGGGTTGGAAGAAATATTTTCTGAAAGCGATTGCCTTGTTATTTCGTCCGGTGACAAATCCGATGAAGATCATTGGACAGAATTGTTCTTGAAATATTCTGCGCAACCGGTATTCAGGCTCATCAATAATTGATAAAAAGTGGAAAACGCGACGGCTTGTCGCGGCTTGCACCCTTGTTTTCTTAAAAACATTGCTGCACCAATAGGAAAAAGAACCGGATAATCCGGCGGATATTGTTGAGTGAAAGCTTCTCGTTATGACAATGACTGCAATTGATGAAACCGTGCCTAATGCCAAACAGGCGCGCAATCGCAAAATGATTAAGATATGGCTTTATGTTATATTAGTTCTGTGTTTGGCAATTGTCATCGTCGGGGGCGCTACACGCCTTACCGGTTCAGGGCTGTCTATTACCGAATGGAAGCCGGTTCACGGGGTTATTCCGCCGATTGGCGAGGCAGAATGGCAAGATGAATTCGAGAAATATCAACAAATTGCGCAATATAAAGTTGTCAATCAGGGGATGACGCTTTCACAATTCAAAGGTATTTTTTGGTGGGAGTGGGCCCATCGTTTATTGGCGCGTCTTGTCGGTGTTGTTGCATTATTCGGACTCATCTGGTTTTGGGCAACCAAACGCATTGAAAAAACTTTTCTTCCACAATTAATCGCGGTTCCGGTCATTATCGCCATACAGGGGGCGATTGGCTGGTGGATGGTTGCCTCCGGACTCGGCGCCAGTGATTTGACAAGTGTCAGTCAATATCGGCTGGCGATTCATCTTGTTACAGCCTGTATTGTTGTGATCTTTGTCACTTATGTTTCACGCGGACTTGCCGATTACAGTGATAAGCCTGCCAACCGCAGCATACAGAAATTTGCCGGTTGGCTTGTTTTTATGGTGCTTGTGCAAATTTATCTTGGTGCTCTTGTTGCAGGTCTACATGCAGGCAAAGTTTATAATACGTGGCCATTAATGGATGGCCAGTTGGTGCCGGAAGGATTGCTTGCCGATCAGCCATCCTGGCGCAATTTTTTCGAAAATCGGTTGACGGTACAATTTGTCCACCGCTGTTTTGCCTATCTTTTGTTGTTGGCAGCGCTTGTCCATGCTCTGAAAGTGGAAAAGCTCGCATCGGGAACAACCCATGCGCGCCGTGCAATGCTGTTGCTTTTGGCCATTGTTGTTCAAGCTATTTTCGGAATCATTACGCTTTTGCTTGAAGCACCGATCAGTTGGGGATTGATACATCAGGGTGTTGCGCTATTGGTACTGGTATTTGCAGTTGCCCATTGGCGCGCAACAAAAGGCGCTTATGCTGTAGAAAAAGCATGATTGCCACGACAAAATTGAACTTTCAGCGCATTTAACCTCACTAGAACAGAGGTACGATCAGCTGACAAACAATTAAAACATTTAAAAAGGCAAAAAAATTAGACCGGTCATCAATAGGCCGGTCTTTTGTTATTTATGAGCAGGAAAAAACCGGATTTTCAAGATTTTCCGATCATAAGATCGAGATTTTGCACTGCCGCTCCCGAAGCGCCTTTACCGAGATTATCCAGAACGGCTGAAATATTGTAAATCCCGTTAGAATCATCACCGAATACAAATATTTTCAATTTGTCTGTATTGGCGAGCAATTCTGCATCAAGCCGCGCCAAATTACCGGTTTCGCCTTCATTCGCAACGCTGACGAGCTTGCTATCGTGATAATGGGCTTTGAAAATAGAACGTAAAACGTCGGTTGTAACGGTTTTTTGTAAAAGCGAATTGTGAAGCGGAATATTGACAATCATACCTTGGGGAAATCTTCCGACACTTGGTACGAAAATCGGCGAATGTGAAAGTTTACCATGAACACGTATTTCCGGCACATGCTTATGCCTGAGATTAAGCCCGTAAATGAAATAATTTGCGGTTATCTTGTCGTCACAGTTTGGGTCTTCCATCTGCGCAATCATCTTTTTTCCACCACCGGTGTAGCCGGACACAGCGTTAATGGAGACTGGAAAATCTTCACCTATAATATGAGCTTCCCTCAATGGACGAATAATGCTTAACGCACCGGTGGGATAACATCCCGGATTTGCAACGAAACGTGCCGAGCTTATCCGTTCCGCTTGACCTTTCGTGAGTTCGGTAAAACCGTAAACCCACTCGGGAGCAATGCGGTGCGCCGTGGAACTGTCGATGATGCGAATTTTCACATTGCCTGCAAGACTATTGACAGTGTCAATTGCCGCCTTGTCAGGAAGACAGAGAATGGCAATATCGGCCGCATTCAATTTTTCCAAACGCGCAGCTTCATTGTGGCGATCTTCCAGCGGAATTGACAGAATTTCGAGGTCATCTCGTGCGGCCAACCGCTTCCTGATTTGTAAGCCCGTTGTACCGTGTTCGCCATCAATAAAAATTTTTGTTTGCATTTCCTTGCACCTGATTTCACCGGAATTGGGGTTGTTAAAAGACTTACACGAATGATTTTTATTTCTTCTCAAAGAACAGAGCCGTTCTGTTAAACAAGAGGCGGTGTATTGTGCCTTACGAAGCGATAAAAATAAATTCTTTTTTATAAACGTTTAATGGTTTTATCGGGGAAAATTATTCAAGAGGTAATTTTAGCGGTTAATCAAGCGATCAGTAAATTATAATTGCAGATCAAATTGATTTTTCTGAGGATTTTTTTCGAATTATTGGCTATTCACGTCGAAAGCGTTTAACATAATATAACGCTGTGATAATTATTAAGCGGCTATTTTTCATTGTTAGGAATATTTCCCATGAGCGACCAAGTGGATGTGGCGCAAAAGCGCTTTTTTAATGACGATCTTAAAACAACTGATTCCGAGATCTATGATGCCATTCGCGGCGAACTTTCCCGTCAGCGTAATGAAATCGAGTTGATTGCATCGGAAAATATCGTATCGCGTGCTGTGCTTGAAGCACAAGGTTCGGTTCTAACCAACAAATATGCCGAAGGTTATCCGGGTAAACGTTATTACGGCGGTTGCCAATATGTGGATGTGGTTGAAAATCTTGCAATTGAACGCGCAAAGAAACTGTTCGGAGCGGCTTTTGCAAATGTGCAACCGAATTCCGGTAGCCAGATGAATCAGGCTGTATTTTTCGCCCTTTTGAAGCCGGGTGATACATTTATGGGACTTGACCTCAATTCCGGTGGGCATTTGACCCATGGGTCGCCGGTTAATATGTCCGGAAAATGGTTTAATGTGGTATCTTATGGCGTTCGCAGAGATGACCAAAGAATAGATATGGACGAAGTCGCTCGTATCGCTCGCGAAAACAAACCCAAACTTATACTTGCCGGTGGTACAGCCTATTCGCGCTTTTGGGACTGGAAACGGTTTCGCGAAATTGCTGACGAAGTTGGTGCATATCTTATGGTGGATATGGCGCACATAGCCGGTCTTGTTGCCGGAGGTGTCCATCCTTCGCCTGTTCCTTATGCCCATGTTGTCACGTCGACGACGCATAAGTCGCTTCGCGGACCGCGCGGTGGTATGATTTTGACGAATGATGAAGCAATTGCAAAAAAGATCAATTCGGCTGTTTTCCCGGGTATTCAGGGTGGACCGCTCATGCATGTCATTGCCGCAAAAGCTGTCGCATTCGGCGAGGCTCTGCGCCCATCGTTCAAAACTTATGCCCAAAATGTTGTCGCAAATGCGAAAACCTTATCGGCACGTCTTATTAAAAATGGTCTTGATATTGTATCCGGCGGCACCGATAACCATTTGATGCTGGTTGATTTGAGACCAAAAAATGCAACCGGTAAACGGGCAGAAAGTGCGTTAAGCCGCGCCCATATTACCTGCAACAAAAACGGAATTCCTTTCGATCCGGAAAAACCGTTTGTTACATCAGGTGTGCGGCTTGGTACACCGGCAGGAACGACACGTGGTTTTGGCGAAAAAGAATTCGATGAAATTGGCGAGCTGATTTCCGAAGTTCTTGATGGCTTGAAAGCTGCAAATTCGGATGAGGGAAATGCTGCTGTAGAAGCACATGTACGTGAAAAGGTTCAGGCATTGACCGAACGTTTCCCGTTATATCCTTATCTTGGCTGATTATTTGAACGGAGTAAAAAATGCGGTGTCCTTACTGTCAATCTGAAGATACTCAGGTAAAGGACTCGCGTCCTGCCGAAGATGGTTCGGTCATTCGCCGTCGCCGCATATGTCCCGTATGCGGCGGCCGTTTCACAACATTCGAACGTGTCCAGTTACGTGAATTGATGGTCACCAAGAAGAGCGGACGTCATGTTCCTTTTGACCGTGACAAACTTATGCGCTCTGTGGAAGTTGCCTTACGCAAGAGAAATGTCGATCCCGAACGTGTCGAGAGGGCAATATCGGGAATCGTCAGACAACTTGAAAGTTCAGGAGAACCCGAAATATCATCGGAACAGATAGGTCGCCTTGTCATGGAAGCACTGAAAGGTATCGATGATATTGCCTATATCCGTTTTGCCTCCGTTTATCGCAATTTTCGCAATGCCAGTGATTTTCACGATGTAATCGACGAATTGTCGGATCGTGACGGAGAAAAAGAAAACAACAATAATGGTTGATAAAATTGCCGATTGTCGATTTATGGCTGCCGCTATCCGTTTGGCAAGTTGGCATATCGGACAAACTGCCGAAAACCCTTCAGTCGGGGCTATTATAGTCGGTTCCGATGGTTATACGATCGTCGGGCATGGGGTGACAGCAAAGGGCGGGCGCCCACATGCAGAAACGCAAGCCTTGGCAATGGCGGGCGAAAACGCGCGAAATGGCACAGCTTATGTTACGCTTGAGCCCTGTTCACATTACGGGAAAACACCCCCATGCGCCGATGCTCTTGTAAATGCAGGTATAAGGCGTGTTGTCATTGCACTTCTCGATCCCGATAAAAGAGTGAGTGGACGCGGTGTAAAGATATTGGAAAATGCCGGCATCATTGTTGAAACCGGTATATTGGCAGGCAAGGCCTTCGAGGGATTGAGCGCCTATCTGACAACAAGACAGTTATCACGTCCTGAAGTGACGCTTAAAATGGCGATATCGGCTGACAATGGCATTGGTATTAGAGGCAAGCGGAATGTCCTGATCAGCAACGAACTTTCGCGCTCGGTAAGCCACATGATGCGAGCGAAAAACGACGCAATTCTCATTGGAATTGGAACCGTTCTGGCAGACAATCCCGAACTGACCTGTCGATTGTCAGGGCTTGAAGACCGGTCGCCGGTGCGTGTCGTGGTTGATCCTGAACTCAGAATACCTCTTGATTGCCAACTGGTGGCGACTGCAAAAACCGTTCCGACATGGGTAATAAGCAACAAGAACGCCAACGAGCAAAAAAAAATCGAACTTCGGGAAAAAGGCGTCAAACTTTTTGAAAGTGACGGAAGCAACACAATAACGCCCGAAAAAATCCTTCGCATATTGTTTGAAAATAATATTGCAAGCGTCCTGATCGAGGGCGGTGCGATAACAGCCCGGACTTTTCTAGAGCAGAAGGCGGTTGACAAGGTCGTGCTGTTCCGTTCAACAATAATGCTTGGCGATGACAGGATTTCTGCACCGGATTTCAAAAAATATCTTGCTGATTTCACGAAAATCGAACAAGCCGAATTTGACAGAGACAAATACAGTGAATGGAGGCTCCGTCCCGAATGTTTACCGGAATAGTGACAGATATTGGCGAGCTAGCCGAAAAAGAACCTTTAAATGAAGGCTTGCGGATAAAAATCCTCACCCATTACGATATAGATACAATCGACATCGGTGCTTCTATCGCCTGTTCCGGTATCTGTCTTACGGTTGTTGAAAAATCCCGCTCAAGCACGAACAAAAACTCTTTTACTGTAGAAGCTTGGGAAGAAGCCTTACGTCTTACAAATATTTCCAGATGGAAAATTGGCGGCCATATCAATCTTGAGAGGTCTTTGAAACTTGGCGATGAAATGGGAGGCCATCTTGTTTCCGGTCATGTTGACGGTTTGGCCGAGATTATGGAGATAAAAGAAGAAGGGGATGCAAGGCGTTTTCAATTGAAAGCACCGCGGGAATTTTCTCCTTTTATTGCGCGTAAAGGCTCCGTCGCATTGGACGGTACGTCGCTTACAATAAATTCGGTCGATGGCAATTTGTTCGACATATTGATCATACGCCACACTCTGGAAGTGACAACATGGGGGGAGCGCAAGAAAAGCGATTGCGTTAATCTTGAAATAGATCAATTGGCTCGATATGCTGCGCGCTTATCGGAGTTCCGCCGCTAGCGCTCCGGTTATTTTTCAATTCATTTACCTTGCTGTCTTCAAATGGCACTCTATTGGAGCCATTTTGAGAAAAGCCGCTTTCGCATTTTAAAAAACTGTTTTAAATGGAAGTATATTGGCTCGTTCCCATTGTTTATAATGGGCTTTGAGGGACATAGAGTGCCAACCCTATTTTTGGTTTGTAGGATCAGATTATGACAAAGAAAAATGTGAAAAACGCTCACATACTAATCGTGGAAGCTCGTTTTTATGATGAAATTTCCGACGCATTATTGAAAGGTGCCACGGAAACGCTCAAAGCAGCGGGAGCAGAGTTTGACGTTGTAACTGTTCCGGGAGCTTTGGAAATTCCGGCAGCCATTGCCTTTGCGGAAAAAGGCGAAAAAAACTATGATGGTTATGTCGCATTGGGGTGTGTTATCAGAGGGGAAACATATCATTTTGAAATTGTTTCCAACGAATCATGCCGCGGCATTGCGGATTTGACTGTTCGCAAGCGTTTGGCTATCGGCAACGGCATCATCACAGTCGAAAATGAAAAACAGGCCTGGGCACGTGCCCTGCCTGATAAAAAGAATAAAGGCGGCTTTGCCGCCGATGCAGTGCTCCATATGATCGCGCTGAAAAACAAGTTCGGAGTAAATCATTGAATAAAAGCCCTGCCAATAATATTAACGTGCCGCGCCGCGCGAATAAACGCGGCGCTGCACGTTTGGCTGCTGTTCAGGCGCTCTATCAGATGGATGTTGCCGGAACAGGTATTTTGGAAATTACATCGGAATATGAGACTTATCGCTTGGGACAAGAGGTCGATGGCGAGCAATATCTAGAGGCTGACCCGCAATGGTTTCGTGCCATCATAGCAGGGGTGGTGGAGGAACAACGTCAGCTTGATCCGATGATTCGTCAACATTTGCCGGAGGATTGGCCTCTATCGCGTATTGATTCTACACTGCGTGCCATATTGCGGGCAGGGGCGTGGGAAATCAAAAATCGTAAAGATGTTCCGATCGCCGTTGCAATAAACGAATATGTCGACATTGCCAAAGCTTTCTTTTCCGGAGAAGAGCCCCGAATGGTCAATGCGGTTCTTGACCGCATGGCAAAAGAATTGAGACATAAATAAGTTGCAATAAACAAAAACTGAAAAAGCTCTATCATTCGATAGAGCTTTTTTTAATTCAATCAGCACCGAGTGCAGAAATCGATTGCATGGAGCCAAACATTTTGCTCCGCCCACAATAGTTATTGCAAGCGGAATAAAGTGGCTATCAACGGCCATTGGTCGGTAACTGTGGAACGCCTTTCGAGCCCTTGATCAACTGGGACAGGAATGATTGGTCATGACCACCGGTCGGGGTCGTCTTCGAAATGCTATCGAAAACCTTGCCATCTTCCAGACCGTAATTGGCAATCCGTTCAACCTGCCCATTTTTGTTGAAATAAATAGCCAGAATTTTACGATCGACAATCTTCGGCTTCATAAATTGTGCACCGCGATAACGCGTTTGGGAAATGTAATAAAACACTTCATTGTCATACATTGCCGTCATTGAAGGCGAGCCGAGTGCAAGCAAAACCTGATCGCGACTTGAACCGACAGGAACAGATGCTAGTGCCGATTCGTCAAGAACATAGCCTTCGTTATAGGTCTGACTCGTATTTAGAAAATCATGTGATTTACAGCCACCGAGTGTAATTGTTGTAGCAGCCATTAAACCGATGATTAACCCACGCTTGGCTCGGGTTGTAATGCGGACCGTGTAAAACAATGACATCTCCATCTAACGCATGGCGGGGATAAATTCTTTTTCAACCTTTTTGCCTAAACCACCTTAAAGCGGTTTGCAATAGATTGCATCGTTAGAGACTTGCAATTATTAACAATGAGTATGTAAAAAAACCGGAATAGAGCAAAGACTTTTCTGTGACTCTCATACGATATCTTTAAAGGTATCGGGCGATATCGTTAAAGGTATCGGGAAAAATTATCGGTTGAAAAGAGACAGGACAAAATCGTTATGGATGATAATGATCAAACACACAATAATGACCATCACGTCATGAGCTTTGCCATTCACTATCCTGTCAATGTCCGTTCGTTACCGGTGAAAGGAATCCGTATCAAGATTGACGCAGATGAGAAAGAACGGCTGAAGCTTGTGGAAAACCATGGCTTGCTGGAGGTGAAATCGTTTCGCGCCGATGTTCATATTTCTCCGTGGAAGAAACGCGGTGTTCGCGTCAAAGGCAAGTTTGAAGCCGAAATAGTCCAGGCCTGTGTCGTCACACTCGAACCTCTTCCAAAACATATAGAAGAAGAGGTGGAGTCGGTTTTTATTCCCGACGATTCCAAGCTCGTCAAATATCAAGAGCACGATAATACAAGTGAAGTTTTTGTAGATGCCGAAGGTCCCGATACTCCTGAAGTATTCCATGGTGATTCAATTGATATCGGCGCTTTTCTTGAAGAATTCTTAGAACTATCGATTGATCCTTATCCACGTAAAGAAGGTGTGGATGGAAACTATATTGAAGATATGGAAAAAGACAAAAGTGAACCTTCACCTTTTGCCATTTTAAAACAACTGAAATAGCCAAGGTCGTCGAAAAAACAAAATTTATTGTTGTATAATGGCTTAAAACCGGTATTTTCGGCGTTAAGTTTCACACAGCGTCGCTTTATTGCGACATTGCTTATATATAATTCGAAACTAATAGGACATTTGAGAGTGATCAGAATTTCTGTGGATGCAATGGGCGGCGATTTTGGCCCTGAGATCACAATTGCCGGTGCGGCAATTGCGCAGAAACGTTTTCCTGAAATACGTTTTATTTTTTATGGCGTTGCAAGTGCAGTTGAACCGGTTTTGAAGCGTTATCCGGACCTTGGTTCCTGTTCGACATTCATAGCAACCGAAACCTATACCCGTATGGACGAAAAGCCCAGTCAGGCATTGCGGAACGGGCGCGGCAAGTCATCGATGTGGAAGGCGATCGAAGCTGTGAAAAATGGTGAAGCCGATGCCTGTGTATCAGCTGGTAACACCGGTGCATTGATGGCAATGTCATATTTTTGTTTGAGAATGATGGAAGAAGCCGACCGTCCCGGCATTGCAGGGGTCTGGCCGACATTGCGTGGCGAAAGTCTTGTGCTTGATATTGGTGCAACCATTGGCGCATCATCGGATCAGCTTGTCGATCTGGCGGTCATGGGAGCCGGTATGTTTCGTGCTCTCTATAATGTCAAACGTCCGACAGTAGGTCTTCTTAATATTGGGGTGGAGGAAGTCAAAGGACTTGATGAAATCAAGCAGGCCGGCATGATGCTGCGTGAAATCGGGCTCGACGGACTGGAATATAAAGGCTTTGTAGAAGGCAATGATATCGGGAAAGGTACTGTCGACGTTGTGGTTACCGAAGGTTTTTCGGGTAATATCGCGTTGAAGGCAGCAGAAGGGACAGCAAGGCAAATGGCGCAAATTTTGCGTGAAGCAATGTCCAGCTCCTGGCTAACGAAACTCGGTTATCTTCTTTCGATCAGTGCTTTTCGTCAGCTCAAGCAAAAAATGGATCCCGGACGCGTAAACGGTGGCGTCTTACTCGGTTTGAATGGTGTTGTTATTAAAAGTCATGGTGGAACCGATGCGGATGGGTTTGCTTCTGCTTTACGTGTAGGCTATGAAATGGTTAACAATAAACTTCTCGAGAAAATCGCAGCGGATTTGAGGCATTTTCACGATAAAAAACCCGAGCTTCTCAATCATGGTGACCATGCGGGCCATGGTGCGGAGCATATATAACGCATTGAAAATTAATTATTGATTCGCTGGTTAAGGATAGAACTGAATGATTCGATCTGCCATATGTGGCATAGGAAGTGCGCTGCCTAAAAAGAAAATGTTGAACAGCGAGCTCGAGGGGATTGTCGAGACATCCGATGCATGGATCGTTCAACGGACCGGAATCCGCCAGCGTTATATTGCCGGAAAAGATGAAACGACCGTTTCTCTTGGAGCGGCTGCCGCACAAGCTGCTCTTGATAATGCCGGACTTACTGTCGCCGATATCGACTGCATTATTCTGGCGACAGCAACACCTAACCATACTTTTCCCGCTTCCGCGGTGGAAATACAGAATGCGTTGGGAATGTCGCACGGTTTTGCGTTTGATGTTCAGGCTGTCTGTTCAGGCTTCATTTTTGCAATGACGACCGCCGATCTTTACTTGAAAGGCGGCATGGCCAAGCGAATTCTTGTCATTGGTGCAGAAACCTTCTCGCGTATTCTTGATTGGAATGATCGTTCGACATGCGTGCTTTTCGGTGATGGCGCGGGCGCTGTTGTTCTCGAGGCTGTCGAAAACCAGAGTGGCAATAACAGTGATCGTGGTATTCTTGCCTGTAAACAACGTTCAGACGGTGCATTTGTCGACAAGCTCTACGTGGATGGTGGCCCTTCGACTACCCAAACGACCGGACATTTGCGAATGGAAGGCCGCGAAGTGTTCAAACATGCTGTCGGGATGATTACCGACGTTGTGGATGATTGCTTTTCTGCAACCGGAATATCGCCTTCCGAGCTTGACTGGTTTGTACCCCATCAAGCCAATAAACGTATTATTGACGCATCGGCCAAAAAACTTGGTATCGCTGATGAAAAAGTTGTGATCACTGTTGATCAGCATGGCAATACTTCGGCCGCGTCTGTGCCTTTGGCGCTTGCGGTAGCTGTTAAAGATGGTAGAATAAAAAAAGGTGATCTGGTCATGCTGGAGGCAATGGGCGGCGGATTCACATGGGGGGCTATTCTCATCCGTTGGTAATGGCAAGACAACTTGACCGATAATGTATTTAACGTATAAGTTTTTTATACTTCAATTATAAGAAGGCGGTTGTTATGGCTGGTAATACAGTGACGCGCGCGGATTTAGCAGATGCAGTTTGCAGAAAAGTTGGCCTGTCACGCACAGAGTCGGCTTCATTGGTTGAAATGATCCTTAACGAAGTTTGCGATGCGATTGTCAAAGGCGAGACGGTAAAATTATCCTCGTTTGCAACTTTTCATGTCCGTAACAAGACAGAACGTATTGGTCGCAATCCGAAGACAGGTGAAGAGGTACCGATTTCCCCCCGTCGCGTCATGACGTTCAAGGCATCAAATGTTTTGAAGAAAAAAATTCTCGACGGCCATCGTTCCAAAAAATCGTAAGATTACATAAATATAATTCGGCACGACAAAAGGCCTATTCGAGAGCCGTGGCAGGTGCCAATGGCCGATTGTTTATTTGCATATGCCGGATTTTTGTGAAAATTGAAGTAGCATTACGGTAACTGTCAATTACCAGAAAGTTCGAGGTTGTTATTTTCGGAAAAGGCCAAAAAATGGATAAGAGTCCAGATGCTTTTCGTACAATCAGCGAAGTTGCTGAAGCGTTGGATCTACCCCAACACGTTCTGAGGTTTTGGGAAACACGTTTTTCCCAGATCAAGCCGTTAAAACGTGGGGGCGGGCGGCGTTACTACCGGCCAGCCGATGTGGATTTGCTGAAAGGAATACGGCAGCTCCTTTATGAACAAGGTTACACAATAAAAGGTGCACAGCGCCTATTAAAAGAAAATGGCATAGCCTTTGTAATTGCGTTGGGTAATGGCGACGTTGCTGCAATTGATGCGATTACAAGAAAGAAAAAAGCTGAAGAGGAAGCCGAAAACACGCCGCTACCAGCAAAACAACCACAACAATCCAGAGGCCTATTCAGCTTCATGAAATCCGATTCCGACACTGAAGTGGGCGGAAGCAATATCGGAAAAGGCAAGGATAACAAAACTTTGCTTCAGGAAGCTTTGTTTGAATTGATCGAATGCAAAAGAGTTCTTGATCGCGCTCGTTAAGCTTTCAATTGTTGCTGAAAAAATATAATTTTAAATTCATAGTCGGGATGGATTAAAACCTGACAGAGAGCAGGCATTCACTATGTCCATGATTTGTCAGGGCGCAATATATGTAATAAGTTACGACAAGCGAAATGCGTTTTTCACGATGACCGATATTTCTTGAATCCATTTCGTTCAATTCAGTGCGTTTCAAGTGGATAAAAATTCGTAACTATAGAGCGGTTTCGTTTTTTGGATATGTGACAGGCGAGGGCAGGTTTTTATTGCCGTCTCCGGCACTTATCGGGAATTTTTGATCAAAAGATATTTTAGCCTGCCGATATGAACGTCACAGGACGTTTTGTTATAATACCGCTTCTTTCCTATAGTTAAATGGAACTAAAACCCGCTTGAATAGCGGCAACACCAGCCGGATCCAAAAAAGCCTATTCCAGACGCAGGATAGACCGGCATTTTATGTCCAATAAAGCAGCATTTTACCGGCAATTTCCTGTCTGGACGGTTTTGACAAGATATCAGATTAACCTCGTGATTATCGGCTTCTCGGGAGCCGTATGTCGGTTGAAGTGTCACGACCGTAACCTTGACTTCAGTTTTGAATAAAAATTTTCTGCTGTAATGCGAATAACCAATTGAATTTTCGTCTCGGAGGACAATTTCGCTCATAAAACTTTTTAAAAAAGCAGAGTCACTCGTCACGTGGGGAATCAAAAAACCGAATATGTAGCCGATTTAATGATTCCCGATTTTCAGAAACGAAGGGCTTCTGAACAATTTGTCATGTGATTGACGTGTCGTGAACGAGAAAGGACTAAATGGCCTTAGTAGTGTGTGATAAGAAGAGCGGATAAGAGCTTGTATGCTTAAACAGAAAGGTAATCTGCTTCTGTTCTATGACGATAAGAAACCAACGGAAAAACAAATTTTCCCAGCTAAGAAAAACGGATTAATTGAAAAACAGATGGTGGGCGTGACAGGGATCGAACCTGTGACCCCTACAATGTCAATGTAGTGCTCTCCCTCTGAGCTACACGCCCATCTGACGCTGTTGCATACACCACAACAAGACCGTGAGGTCAATGCCTTTTTATAAAAAATCGCTTATAAATCGGGAAATTGTGGATTTTTAAAAAATATCCTTCAAGCTGCGATAAGCATCTTTTCGACTTCGGAAACGAGTTCACGCAAATGGAATGGCTTGGACAGAACCTTTGCATCTCGTGGTGTATTGCTATCGGAGTTGAGTGCGACAGCAGCAAATCCGGTGATAAACATTACCCGCAAATCCGGATCAATTTCGGTTGCACGGCGAGCGAGCTCTATACCATCCATTTCCGGCATCACGATATCGGTCAATAAAAGTGAAAACGGTTCTTCCTGAAGCCGTTCATAGGCGCTTGCACCGTTATCGAAATCGGTAACTTCGTAACCGGCCCGTTCCAGAGCTTTTGCTAAAAATCGACGCATATCATTATCGTCTTCGGCAAGCAAAATTCGTTTCATAATAATGTCCAGCAGTTGTTTATTCGATTTGGAACCTTATCTCACTCTTACTCATACAATAAATCAGGTTCGTAAAAAAAGCGGTAAAGCCATGTTGAGTGGACTTTGTTTCTTATAATGGTTAATTGCCGGTTGCGAATGCCATAAAAACTGGTTTACCTTTTATGAAACAAACGAAAAATAAGCAGGCTATCAATATGGATGCAAACGGCGTAACAGCATTTCAATATTTTGAACCGGCTGAACTGCGTGTGCCGTTTTTGTTCAATTCACCTCATTCTGGCAGGTTTTATCCGGAAAGCTTTCTTGAACAATCCGTGCTTGACAATTTTACGATCCGGATGTCGGAAGATTGTTTCGTCGATTTGCTTTTCGGGAAAGTTGTAGGGCTGGGTGCCGCGCTTATGGCAGCAAATTACCCGCGGTCTTTTATTGATGTCAATCGTGACAAATACGAGCTTGATCCTGATATGTTCTTCGAACCTATGCCGGATTATGTTCCAAATCCGTCAACCCGCGTCATGGCAGGCTTGGGGACAATACCTAAAAACGTAGCAAGTGATCTACCGATATATAACGGGCGAATCCATCTGGAAGATGCTCTAAAACGTATTGATAGTCTATATGTTCCTTACCACAATCATCTCCAATCGACGCTCAATTCAATGCGAAAACGGTTCGGTTTTGCAGTTCTTATAGATTGCCACTCAATGCCGGGAAAACTGAAGTTTTTTAACGGTGGCGAACAACCGGATTTTATTCTGGGCGATCAATATGGGCAATCCTGCACCAATGCGTTTGTTGAATATACCGCCGAGCTTTTGAGAGAAAAGGGATATAATGTCAGCCTCAACCGGCCTTATTCGGGCGGTTTCATTACTGCCCATTACGGAAAACCTGCTGAAAATATCCACGCTCTTCAAATTGAAATCAATAGAAGCCTCTATCTTGATGAAATTACGCTTGAAGTGAACCATAATTTCACTTCATTGCAGAATGATCTCACTTCTTTGTCGGCTGATCTTATGGCATTTCCGGAACGCGAGTTCACGCTTTGCAAAATAGCTGCGGAATAATGCGATTAGTGTTAAAAAAGAGAAATTGGTCACTTATCTGACGGAACCTATATTTTTCGAAAAGATAAAGCCAATCGAAGATTTCTATCGTATATCGGATTTATAAGAGCATTTTACGGTCGTCAGTCGATATCAGGCAGTCATTGAGTTTTTGTGAAAAAGCAGCTTAAATAATCTCTATCCGGTTCGACCTGATAATCAACAATCGAGAGTAATCATGAGTGATCTTCCGGGATTCGAATTTTTTCAAAAAATCGCTGAAATAGTAGAGGAGACGTCTCTACCTTTTTTTCGGCATACGCTTTCAATTGATAATAAAGACAAAAGTGGTTTCGACCCCGTAACAATTGCTGATCGCAAAACAGAAATTGCCTTACGTGAATTTATCCATCAGCAATGTCCTGATGATGGAATCGCGGGTGAGGAATTTCCCGCTTTGAATGGGCTTAACGACCATATATGGGTAATCGATCCGATAGACGGGACCCGTTCTTTCATTACGGGAATGCCTGTTTGGGGCAGTCTCGTTGGATTGAAAAAAGCTGGCAAAGCGGTGGCGGGCATGATGACACAACCTTTCACACGCGAACTTTACTATAGTTGCGGAAAAGGAAGTTATCTTTATACAAATTGTGATGGTCAGCACAGAAAGCTCGCCACAAGCTCGTGCAAATTGCTTGCTGAAGCTACAATTTTCACAACCGATCCCGAACTTTTCAAAGCGGAGGACAAAGCACGTTTTGCTGAACTCCGTTCAAAAGCACGCCTAACACGTTACAGTGCGGATTGTTATGCATTTGCCATGCTTGCTGCGGGTTTTGTTGATCTTGTCGTTGAAACAGGACTGAAACCTTATGATATTATGGCATTAATTCCGATTATCGAACAGGCTGGCGGCGTCATCAAGCAGTGGGACGGTGAAAACGCGGAGAATGCCGGAAATATTGTAGCAGCAGCTACGCCGGAATTATTCGACGCGGCAGCATCAATTCTCAATAGTTGATATCATAGGCCTTGGTTCCAGGAATAAACGTGTCAAATAGTGCCCAGAACTGTTTTTTTAGATTGTCTGACCCATTCAGGATGTCATGCCCGGCACCAAAAAGTGTCATTGTGTCGGCGAGCCTGACATTGTTGCAAAAACGAAGCGATTTTTGAGCATTGATCAGTTTATCATTATGTCCCAGAACAAAAAACGTGGGAAAACGCAAATCGTTTTTGTGTAGGCGGGCCTTTGCAAAATTTACTGTTTCAAGAACCTGTGCAAGCCAACTTCTGTCAGGTAAGCGAATATTATGTGATTTTTTTAGCCGACTAATTTCAGAATCCCTTCCTGTTGTCAGCCCGCTATTGTTTGCAAATAGTGATTTGGCTCGCGGCAGTTTCAAGCGGCCAAGGCCAAAATCAGTCATGAGGCTCGTAAGTTTGCTCTGGAAACTTCCGGTCGTATACCCAAATGGAGTGAAAAGCGGTGAAAGGCCGATGAAGCGTTGGCATTGATTGTTGATGATATTGAGTGCAGAAATTCCGACAAGGCATCCCATATCATAAGCCAAAAAATAGTAGGGAGGTGGACAATCCGGATAAACAATCTTTTGCAGAAATTCGTCAAGATCACCTATGTGCTGATTGATATCAAAAGTTAATCTCAACTTTTTCTTGGTCTCTGTCACATCAGGAACAGATGCACCTTGCCCATACCAGTCGAACGATGCATATGAGAAGCCACGTCTGGATAGTTCGTAAAACAATTCGCCATATCTTTCACAACTATCTTCCATCCCCTGAAGAAAAACCAGAGTGCCTTTTTGGGTGTTGTGTTTTTGCACTTTCGAAACAATGCGTAAGCGTCTTTTGTCAGAGGTTTCCATCAAAGACGTGTTGAGAAAGTAAATTCCATTCTTGTCACTTGGCATTGTCAGGGGGGGTGTGCAATTCTACTATCTCACCTTGTTGTCTCGCTATGGCCTTTGTCCATTTAGTCCGCAAAATTTAAAAAAACATTTCCGTCTTTTTGCCTGATTGGAATCTATCACAAAAACATAACTTACTCCCGCTTGGAACGGGGAAAATTACAAAATTCCGGTCTGAAGAAAATGAAAGATAACCTCAAGCAAGGGAAGCGGATTGAAAAAAATCTTTCTACCTCCCTTGTTGGAATTTGCGCGTCCTCGGGGATGTACAATTTTGAACAATTTTTAATCAGTGTCTTGAAAGTCGACTAATTAATAACCAGATAAGCTCTGCGATCGCCGATACGGGGTCGTTGGTTATATTGATCTGCCTTTTTGGAGATTGCCGTAACCAAACAAATCGTCGCTCTGAAGGAGGGCAATTATTATGCGTCAAGTAGATTTTTCACCATTATATCGTTCAACTGTCGGTTTTGACCGTTTATTCAATATGTTTGATACGATGACACAGCCGGAGAGCGTTCAAGCTTATCCTCCATATAATATCGAACGGTTGAGCGAGAATTCCTATCGGATTTCCATGGCGGTGGCCGGATTTTCCGAAGATGAAATTGATATTGAAGCACAAAGCCATCAACTCACTGTAAAGGGTGAGAAATCACATGAAGAAGAAAATGATGAAGGTGATTTTCTCTATCGCGGAATTGCTTCGCGATCCTTTGAACGTCGCTTCCAATTAGCTGATCACGTTGAAGTGGTTGGCGCACAGCTTCAAAATGGTTTGCTTCATATTGAATTGAAACGGGAAATTCCCGAAGAGATGAAGCCGCGTAAAATAGCGGTGCAGACGCCAAAAGCTTCTAACAGCAACAAGCGTGTTCAAAAACATGATGTGGAAGTTGAAGCAGCGGAATAATCATTCCTGAATGTTGACTTCGGAAAGCGTGACGGTCTGTCAATGACAGGCCTCACGCTTTTTTATTATCGATTTTTTGTCTGAAATGAATGTAGCGGAATGAATTTCCGTTTTACCGAAACTTTGAATTTTATTCGACAATAATTGATGTGTGTTATTCACCCCATCATTCCAATCTTTATCCGGAGAGGCACTTCACCTGTCACAGACTCTCGGAACTTTTTAAAGGGGAGAAGCCTTTTTTTCATACGCAAAAAATAAATGGAACGAAACATCGCATTTAAAACAATAAAAATAAAATAAATAAACAAATATTGAAATAATCTTTCAAATTTTACGTTTAGCAGTTGAAAACTTAGAATCTTTCTGACATAGCTTCTTAAACGAGAGATTACGCCGTGCTAACAATGCTATTTGAAGACTAAAAACAGCAAAATTCTGGCGTAGTTTTCATATTGGTTTGTGAAAAAAGGGCTTTCTAAATGTCGGATAGCGTTATTTCAGGTAATAAAATTACTCAAAATGGTTCAATAACGTCATCATTGGCGGGCACAGGGGCCACGTCGGCTTATGGAATTCCGGCCGCGCAAGGACTGTATAGCCCTAAAAACGAGCATGATGCTTGCGGTGTGGGATTTATTGCACAGTTGAAAAATGTAAAATCCCACAAGATCATCGAAGATGGGCTTTTCATGCTTGAAAATCTCACGCACAGGGGTGCCGTAGGGGCAGATCCTTTGGTGGGAGACGGTGCAGGTATATTGGTCCAGATACCGGATCGTTTTTTTCGTGAAGTTATGGCCGAACAGGGCGTGGAATTGCCGAAAGCCGGTCAATATGCTGTCGGACATATATTTATGCCGCGCGACGAAGCCATGCGCGCCCATATCGAGCAGATTGTCAAGGAAGTTATTGCCTCGGAAGGACAACATTTTATTGCCTTTCGTGATGTGCCGGTTGATAATTCCTCGCTCTCCAAAGCGCCTGCGATTGTTGCAACTGAGCCGGTTCATCGACAGGTGTTTATCGGTCGTGACCCGTCTATAAAATCGGATGACGATTTTGAACGGCGGCTTTTTGTACTGCGCAAGGTTATCTCGAACAGAATCTTCCATGAAACAGGTGGCAGAGATAATGGCTTTTATGTCGTTTGTCTGTCATCCCGCACTGTAATTTACAAAGGCATGTTTCTGGCCTTTCAAGTTGGTGCTTATTACAAAGATTTGCAGGATGAACGTTTTGAAAGTGCTTTGGCGCTTGTGCACCAGCGTTTTTCAACCAACACTTTTCCATCGTGGAAACTTGCACACCCTTATCGGATGATTGCTCACAATGGCGAAATCAATACACTGAGAGGAAATGTCAACTGGATGGCTGCCCGTCAGGCTTCGGTCGATTCAGAGCTTTTCGGCAATGATATTTCAAAACTTTGGCCGATTTCCTATGAAGGACAATCGGATACAGCCTGCTTTGATAATGCTTTGGAATTTTTATATGAGGGTGGTTATTCGCTCCCGCATGCGATGATGATGCTCATTCCGGAAGCCTGGGCAGGAAACAGTCTGATGAATGTCGAACGGCGTTCGTTCTACGAATATCATGCGGCATTGATGGAACCGTGGGATGGACCGGCAGCAATTGCCTTTACAGATGGCCGCCAGATAGGTGCAACGCTTGATCGTAATGGCCTGCGTCCGGCACGCTATATTGTGACGGATAATGATTATGTCATCATGGCTTCGGAAGCCGGCGTTATTCCGGTTGAAGAAAAGCACATTATTCGCAAGTGGCGTTTGCAACCGGGGAAAATGTTGCTCATCAATCTGGAGGAAGGGCGTATTGTCTCGGATGAAGAAATAAAGTCCGAGATTGCTTCCAAGCATCCTTATCGTCAATGGCTCGATAACACCCAGCTTATTCTGGAAGATCTCGCTCCCGTCGAACCGCGGTCTTTACGCAAAGATGTGTCGCTTCTCGACCGTCAACAGGCGTTCGGCTATACACAGGAAGACAAGAAGTTTCTGCTTTCGCCAATGGCAACAACCGGACAAGAGCCGATCGGTTCAATGGGTGTTGATACACCGATCTCGGCAATGTCCGATAAATCCAAACTGCTTTACACTTATTTCAAGCAGAACTTTGCGCAAGTTACCAATCCTCCTATCGACCCTATTCGTGAAGAGCTGGTGATGAGCCTCGTATCTTTCATCGGTCCACGCCCGAATATATTCGATTTGGTCGGGACTTCACGTCGCAAGCGTCTGGAAGTTCGCCAGCCGATTTTGACAAACGGAGATCTCGAAAAAATTCGGGCTATTGGCCAGACGGAAGACCACTTTGATACAAAGACAATTGATATAACCTATTCCGTTCAGGAAGGTGCAGCAGGACTTGAAGGTGCGGTGGAACGCCTCTGTGAGCGTGCAGAAGCAGCAGTCCACGGCGGTTATAATATTATCATTCTGTCCGATCGGCAGATTGGACCGGACCGTATTCCTATTCCTGCATTGCTCGCGACAGCGGCTGTTCACCATCATCTTATCAGAAAGGGGTTGCGTACTTCGGTCGGATTGGTTGTCGAAACCGGTGAACCTCGTGAAATTCATCATTTCTGTTGCCTTGCAGGCTACGGGGCAGAGGCGATCAACCCGTATCTCGCATTCGATACATTGATTGACATGTTCGAGCGCGGAGAATTTCCGAAAGAAGTCGAAGAGCACGAGGTAATTTATCGCTATATAAAATCGATTGGCAAAGGCATGCTCAAGGTTATGTCCAAAATGGGCATATCAACCTATCAATCCTATTGCGGTGCGCAAATATTCGATGCTGTCGGGCTAAAACAGTCATTTGTCGATCGTTTTTTCACCGGAACAGCAACTACGATCGAAGGGGTCGATCTGGACCAGATTGCGACCGAAACAGTTAGACGCCATACAGCCGCATTCAGCAATGATCCTGTTCTCCTTCATTCTCTCGATGTTGGTGGTGAATATGCATATCGTGTTCGCGGCGAAGCGCATATCTGGACGCCGGATGCAGTTGCAAGTTTGCAGCATTCTGTTCGCACATCCAATCCGGCGCTTTTTACCGCTTATTCACAACGTATTAATGGTGAAACGGCACGTGCCAAGACCATTCGTGGCCTCTTCAAAATCAAAAGCGCAGAAGAGCGTGGTGCGAAACCCGTCGCTATCGAGGACGTTGAACCGGCTAGCGAAATTGTAAAGCGGTTTTCAACCGGTGCAATGTCATTCGGCTCGATCTCGCGTGAGGCTCACACGACATTGGCTCGTGCTATGAATAAAATCGGCGGAAAATCCAACACCGGTGAGGGGGGTGAAGAGCCTGATCGTCTTTATCCCTTGCCGGACGGTACACAAAATCCTGAACGGTCTGCTATCAAGCAGGTGGCTTCCGGACGATTTGGTGTAACGGCTGAATATCTTGTGAATGCCGATGTTATACAAATCAAGGTAGCACAAGGTGCCAAGCCTGGTGAAGGCGGACAATTGCCGGGGCACAAGGTTGATGCCATTATTGCCAAAACGCGTCACTCGACGCAGGGCGTTGGTTTGATTTCACCGCCTCCACACCACGACATCTATTCGATTGAAGATTTGGCGCAGCTCATTTTCGACCTGAAAAATGTCAATGAATTTGCAGATATTTCTGTAAAACTTGTGTCGGAAGTCGGTGTGGGAACAGTTGCGGCAGGTGTTGCCAAAGCTCGTGCCGATCACATTACGATTTCCGGTTATGACGGTGGTACAGGAGCTTCTCCTTTGACCTCGGTCAGGAACGCCGGTTCAGCGTGGGAAATGGGACTTGCCGAAACCCAGCAAACGCTGGTTCTCAACGGGTTACGTTCGCGCGTTGCATTACAGGTGGATGGCGGTTTAAGAACAGGTCGCGATGTCATTGTCGGGGCGCTTCTCGGAGCTGACGAATTCGGCTTTGCGACAGCTCCTCTGATTGCGGCAGGCTGTGTAATGATGCGCAAATGTCATCTTAACACATGCCCGACCGGCGTTGCGACACAGGATCCCGTATTGCGCAAGCGTTTCAAAGGAACGCCGGAACATGTGATCAACTTCTTCTTTTATCTTGCCGAAGAAGTACGCGCTATTCTGGCACATATGGGTTTCAAAAAACTCGACGATATTATAGGTCAATCGGATTTGTTGGATAAACAGCCCGCGATCGATCATTGGAAAGCAAAGGGTCTCGATTTCAGTCGTATCTTCTATAAGCCCGATGCCGAAAAGAAACAGACAAGGCACACGGAACATCAACATCATCCGATCGAGGATGTTCTCGACCGTAAACTGATTGAACGCGCTTCGGAAGCTCTTGAAGCCAAGAAGCCTGTCGAGTTTGAAACGCTCATACGCAACGTTGACAGATCTGCCGGTGCAATGCTCTCTGGCGAAGTGGCGAGACGTTACCGTCAAAGAGGATTGCCGGATAACACTATAAACGTTCATTTCAGGGGTACAGCCGGCCAGTCATTTGGTGCTTTCCTTGCCAAGGGAATAACCTTCGACCTTATCGGCGACGGTAATGATTATGTTGGCAAAGGTCTTTCGGGCGGCAGAATTATTGTTCGCCCGCCTGAAGACAGTAATGTTGTCGCCGAGGATTCAATCATTGTCGGAAATACCGTTCTTTATGGCGGTATCGAGGGCGAATGTTATTTCCGCGGCGTAGCAGGTGAACGTTTTGCCGTGCGTAATTCGGGCGTTGCTGCGGTCGTCGAGGGAGTTGGCGATCACGGTTGCGAATATATGACCGGCGGTATCGTGGTGGTGATCGGCAAGACCGGTAGAAACTTTGCCGCAGGCATGTCGGGTGGCGTTGCCTATGTGCTCGATGAAGCAGGTGATTTTGCTCAAAGATGCAACATGGCGATGGTTGAACTCGAACCTGTTCCCGAAGAAGATGATATGCTTGAAAAACTTCATCATCACGGTGGTGACCTCATGCATAAAGGTCGGGTAGATGTTTCGGCCAATATGACCCACCATGATGAAGAGCGACTGGCTCAAATGATTGCCAATCATCTGCATTACACGGGTTCCGCACGGGCCAAGGAAATCCTCGATAATTGGGAGCAATATCGTCCGAAATTTGTAAAAATTATGCCGGTCGAATATCGCCGTGCTTTGGAAGAAATGGAACAGATGCGCATGGAAACGGCTGCTGAATAACAGCAGCCGGTGTCCATAGTGCAAACTTCAGATACGGAAACAAAAAATGGGTAAAGTAACCGGTTTTCTTGAAATAGATCGCCAATCTCAAAAGTATCAGCCAGCCTCTGATCGCATCCGCCATTTTCGGGAATTTACTATTCCGATGTCCGAAGCAGAGGTGCAGAAACAGGCCGCACGTTGTATGGATTGTGGCATTCCTTATTGTCATGGTTCGACGGGGTGTCCTGTCAATAACCAGATACCGGATTGGAACGACCTCGTTTATAAAGGCAATTGGAAGGAAGCGATCAACAATCTTCTTTCCACAAACAATTTTCCTGAATTTACAGGCCGCGTTTGTCCGGCTCCTTGTGAAGAGGCCTGTACGCTCAATCTTGAGGATGTTCCTGTAACAATCAAGACAATCGAGCAGACATTGGCCGACAAAGCTTTTGCACTCGGTTTTTTTGCGCCTCAGCCTAATGAAGCGAAAACAGGAAAAAAAGTTGCTATTATCGGATCAGGCCCATCAGGAATGGCGGCAGCCCAACAGCTTGCCCGTGCCGGTCATATGGTCGATGTTTACGAACGTGAAAGCCGTCCGGGAGGGCTTCTGCGTTATGGTATTCCTGATTTTAAAATGGAAAAACATCATATTGATCGTCGTATCGAACAATTGGAAGGCGAGGGTGTCACATTCTATTGCGGTGTCAATATCGGCGTCGACAAGGCAGTTGATGATCTTTTAAGCAATTATGATGCGGTTCTTTATTGCGGTGGTTCTGAAACGCCGCGCAAGATCGATATTCCGGGAATCCATTTTCATGGTGTACATGATGCCATGTGTTACCTCGTTCAGCAAAATAAACGTGTCGGGCGCGAAAATATCGAATCAGTCGGCTGGCCTTCACCACCGATCATCGCTGACGGAAAACATGTCGTTGTTGTTGGCGGCGGGGACACTGCGTCCGATTGTGTGGGAACGGCTTTCCGACAAGGTGCGGTCAAGGTAACCCAGTTGGATATTCGTCCTCAACCACCCGAAAAAGAAGATAAACTCAGTGTTTGGCCTTATTGGGCTACCAAAATGCGTACTTCGACCAGTCAGGCGGAAGGTGCGGAGCGTGAGTTTCAGGTTGCTACACTCGAATTTGTCGCTGAAAATGGCGAATTGACCCATGTGAAATGCTGTCATGTCGATGAACAACGTAAACCGATAGCCGGTACCGAGTTTTTTATTCGTGCTGATTTGGCATTTGTCGCAATCGGTTTTGCCGGACCATTCGAAACCGGTGTTTGTAGCGAATTGGGAGATCGCCTTAAGTTGAGAGTTGACCGTCGCGGAGCGCATTCTGTCTTGGCTGATACGAACAATTATAAAACCAGTGTCGATAAGCTTTTTGCAGCCGGTGACGTGAGACGCGGTCAATCACTCGTTGTATGGGCAATCAGGGAAGGGCGACAGGCTGCTCGTGCCATTGATGAGTTCCTGATGGGCGAGACATTGCTGCCCCGTTAAATCGACGACAAAGAACGGGTTGCCCGCGATATACCATTTCCTTCAAGGCTCCGGAATTTCCGGAGCCTTTTTATATTGAACATTTTCAATGAAAGTTATTTGAGCTAATCGGGCCAAAGCGATCGTAGGCGATAAGTGAAAGCGACAATTGTTTCATGCGCATTTCGTAAATTCACTGGAAAAAGGAAAGAATAAAAAATTCCGCGCCCACAACAACATTTTGCTGTGATGAACCGGAAAACATCCGGTCAGTGAGAACAAAGATCAAGATATTGAAAGAAGAATGGTCGGAGCGGCGGGATTCGAACCCACGACCCCTTGACCCCCAGTCAAGTGCGCTACCGGACTGCGCTACGCTCCGAACCGTGAAGAAGGCCTAAAATACTAGCGTTATAAAGGCAAGTGAAAAATTCTTAAAAAAGATCAAAATTGCTAAAACGCCATTCAATTTCGCTGTTTTGTGCAGATTTGATAGAAACTCGAATTTTGGCTCTCTCCGGATTTTTATCAATTTTTTTGCCCCGATTATTGACCTTACGGGATCATCATTGCGTTCCACCAGCATTTGCATTTTTGCAGGCGAAGTTATCATTTCCGCAAAAACCGATTTTGATTTTTATCATTTTAAAAATTGTAGTGTTATCTCCAAAATAAATAATGCCGGAACGTGCAGAACAAACATAAGCTAGCCGGTAAAAGTCGGATTTTTAATGCAGATTTGGTTTATTTTTTATCGGGAACAGGCAAGACCGAATTCAGATAGGCAATGAGATCATCAATATCCGAATCATTATTCAGGCGAATGGATGCCATGCGCGTTCCTTTTACCATCCCTTGCGGGTTATGAAGATAGGTTATGAGTGTCTCTCTATTCCAGATAAGGCCATTTTGACCGGCATTCACCATAGCAGGAGAATAGCGGTAGCCCTGAAGTGTGCCGGCTTTCCGTCCGATAATGCCTTGAAGTGTCGGACCGATCCGATTGTCGGGACTATCTGCATTATGGCAGGCGGCACAACGTTTGAAAATGATCTTTCCATTTTCGACATCAGCAGCGTAAGAGGCCGGAGCAAGTGTCAAAATGCTAAAAATTATCAGACAAAAAATAATAAAACGACGCATCAACTTGATCAAATTTCACTCATAGAATTTTCCGTTAGCTAATTATTAGCACCAAAATTTTTGTATTGGTATTCAAAGATTGACCCCGATTTTCCGAAAATCGTGATTAAATCTTGACGCGAGACGATTGAAACACCAGATTAGCAATCGGAATTTAAAAGGAACAAGCAATCTATGGCCGGATTTTCAGTAATCACAATGACAGATGCTGCCAAAGAGCGCATTCGTGACATAATGGCAAATAACGATGCGTGTGGAATCGTTGTGGGCGTAAAAAAGGGCGGATGCGCAGGTATGGAATATACTGTCGACCTCGCAAAAACCCTTGTCGAGAATGCCGATATCGCTGAAGATGATGGCGCACGCGTTTTTGTGTCTCGTGAAGCCACGCTGTTCCTGCTAGGCACACAGATCGATTTTGAAAAAACCACTTTACATACCGGATTTGTTTTTAATAACCCTAACCAGACCTCTGCTTGTGGTTGTGGAATGTCCGTTGAAATTCGTCCTGCGACCCAGGCTGATTTGGCTGTTGCCCAAAAGTAACGAGAACTGCGAAATCAATTGTGCTAACCCGATCGCAATTTGATCGTGCTATAGGGTGAATTTCATTGCATTTCGCACTTATTCTAAAAATTTGATATCATTAAAACTTTCGCATCATCAGAGAACAAACGTTCAGTCTTAGTTACTCGGGATTTTGCTTTCTGGGGATTTCGTTTACCGCGAATTTTGTTTATTGGGGATTTGGCTGTTTCTGACGGCTTTCAACTTTGGCTTCGTTCCAGAGTTTTTCCATCTCGTCGAGAGAGGTATCGTTCAGACTTTTATTATTTTTGCTTAGTGCGTTTTCAATAAAGTCGAAACGATAGCGGAATTTTTGGTTCGCGTTTTTTAACGCTGTTTGTGGCGAGACACCAATTCGTCTTGCAAGATTGAGAAGCGTGAAATAAACATCGCCGAACTCATCTTCTATGTCTTTTTTATTTTTGGATTGAAGAGCGTCTTTGAGTTCTTTTACTTCCTCGTCCATTTTTTCAAAAATAGGGGCAGGGTCTGTCCAGTCAAATCCGACTTCTGCAGCTCGCTGTTGTAACGCAATAGCTTCCTTTTCCAATGGCTGAGCGGATTTTACGCATGCGAGATAGCCTTTTGGAGTATCGTCTGGAAGGTTTGCCGATTTTCGCTTCTCGCTCCTTTCTGCTTTTTCTTCTTTCTTTATGCGCTCCCATTCACCCTTTATAAGTCCCTTCTTTCTCTGTTCAGGAGAACCGAAAACATGGGGATGCCGACGTATCATCTTTTTCGTTATAGCATAGACAACATCTCCAAAGTTGAAACTGCCTTCTTCTTCGGCCATTTGAGCATAATATACAACTTGCAAGAGCAAATCTCCGAGCTCCTCGCAAAGATCATATTTATCGTTCCGTTCGATTGCATCGGCAACTTCGTAAACTTCTTCAACAGTATAAGGGATTATGGATTTGAAATCCTGCTTTTTGTCCCAAGGACAACCGGTTTCAGGATCTCTCAGTGCTCTCATAATTTCGATCAGACGGCTAATATTGTTTGATGGTTCCATGGTGAAAAATCTTTCAGATATTAAAAAAATGCAATAATTTATTCCATTCAACGGCTTGTCAGTGATAAAGAATTCTTTCATAAAAGTCACATGTCTTGTGGTCTATAGGTTTCATTATGAATATTTTGGTGACTGGCGGCGCGGGTTACATAGGTTCGCATTGTTGTGTGGCACTTATGAATGCCGGCTATCGCGTTATTATTCTTGATAATTTCGGCAATAGTCATCCGGAAGTATTACGCAGAATTGAGAAGATCACAGGACGTGCACCGACGAACGAGTCAGGTGATGTACGCGATCGTAGTTTTGTCGAATATGTTTTGGAACATCATAAATGCGATGCGGTCATCCATTTTGCCGGCTTGAAATCGGTTGCCGAATCCGAAAAAAAGCCGGATCTCTATTATGATTGCAATGTGGTTGGAAGTTTGCGTTTGCTGCAAGCTATGAAGTCGACCGGTGTGAAAAAACTGGTCTTTTCATCAACAGCCACTGTTTACGGTCCTCCGAAATATTTGCCCTATGATGAAAAACATCCGCTCAATCCGGTGAGTGTCTATGGGCGCACGAAACTAACTGTAGAGAATATGCTGCGTGATTTTTACGCAAGCGACCCGAGTTGGGCATTCTCCATTCTTCGCTATTTCAATCCCGTAGGGGCAGACGAAAGCGGGCTGATAGGGGAAGATCCCAAGGGCGTTCCAAATAATCTTATGCCTATCATAGCTCAGGTTGCATCGGGAAAACGCGATAAAGTCATGATATGGGGTAATGATTACGACACAGAAGACGGAACCGGAGTGCGTGATTATATTCATGTGAGTGACTTGGCCGAGGGGCATTTACGAGCCTTGAAGACCTTGGAACATCCTGGTTGCGATGTTATTAATCTCGGACGCGGTCGCGGCTATAGTGTGATGGAAGTCATCAAAGCATTTGAACATATATCCAACCGAAAAATAAAATACGAAATAGGGCCAAGACGCCCCGGCGATATTGGAGAATTTTTCGCCAATCCGTCGACGGCATTTGATAAACTTCATTGGCGAGCCGAAAAAGATTTGGAAAAAATGTGCGCGGATATGTGGAATTTTCAGGTCAAGAACCCAGATGGTTATAAATAAACCTTAACCGGAAAGGAAACTGAGAAATGAAAATTAGTGCACGTAATATTCTCAAAGGTAAAATTGTCGCCATCAAGAAAGGTGCAACCACTGCCCATATCCAGATCGACATAGGCGGCCCGATTGTAACCGCATCGATCACCAATGAAGCTGTTGATGATCTTCAGCTAAAAGTCGGTGAACCGGCTGCTGCTGTTATAAAATCATCCGATGTTATGGTTGCAATTGCAGATTAAGACGGCCTACGAACTGGCGATAAAGAACGGCCGATGACGCGTTATTTTGCTTGGTGGGGGGCAGCCCTCGTGCCGAGAGACAGAAAATATCGCCATTTTTTCACGTCGAATTCATGGCGTTATCTGCTGAAAAACGAGGGTGTGTGTCGGGCTACTTTGGTTCGTCTGTGAGGAGACCATGAAACAAAGAACGGTGCAAAAGCATATAGATTTGACAGCCGTGCGCGGACGCAAGTTTTTACATTAAAAAACCGGAATTTGCCTCGTCAAATCAATCAAACCGTTCATTGAATTTGGCCTCTGACAAACACACCCTGATCAGTTATCTTTTTCAACGAGTTTCAGTCGTAATAAAGCGTAGGACGGAATAATATCTCCTTTGCTATTCAGCCCTTGGGTAGTTTGGAAAATAGCCGGAAACTGTTGCGTGTATAAAAGCTTTGACAGGCTATTGATGTTATCTTCAAAGCACTCATCTTTTAGAGCTTTGTGCTTTTTAACTTACTAGCTTTCAATCGGTTGAGAAAGCACTCGGAAGTCAATGTGTCTATGAAAATGTGCCTATTTTACTGATAGTCACGTAGCTTGCTTCCCGCTGGAGCGTTCACTTTCGTGAGCCATGACTTTGTCAATACTGCCGTCATTATTGTCTTTGAATCATGATGCGCTTTTATGCGTTATCATGATAATCATCAACGCCGAATAGATGTCCAGCGGGTGCAATAAATGGGAAATCTGTGTGTTTGTTCTGACGTGGGATACTAATCGTCCCAGCGTTTATGAAACCACATCCATTGGCCAGGATATTCGCGCACCCATGCTTCGACAGTATCATTCAGCTTTTGGGCGGCTGCAACCTCATCGATATTGCCATCCTTATCTTTTGGCAATTCCATGCGTTCGTAGAGTTCCAGCCGATAACGTCCGCCAGGTAACCGGATAGAGCGGGCAGGGTAGACATCGCAATCATATTGGCGGGCAAGCTTGATCAATAAAGGGTTGGTTCTGACAGGTCTGCCAAAAAAAGTTCCCTTTATGCCACGGCGGAATTTTTGATCGACCAGCATGCCGACATCTTCACCTTCTGCTAATTTACCCGCAAGCGCCCACGCAGCACCGGCTTTTGAAGGTACAAGATGACCCATAGCAGTGCGCCGCGCCTTCAAAACCCGTTTTGCGATATAGGGATTATTCGGCGGGCGAAAAAGTGCTGTTACATTGAGATCGAATGTTGCAGCACAAATAGGTAAAAGTTCAAAATTACCGGTATGGGCTGTAAAGAAAATGTGCGGTTTTTTTTCGTCTCGCAGCCGTACAAAGATATCAATTCCATCGACTTCAACCAGACCGGGCTTTTTCGCATTCGGATCAAAGTCGAAAATTTTATCGAGGAATACATATTCCGCAAACAGGCGCCCCATATTTTCCCACATTTCAAGAGCGGTTTTACGGATCCATTCGGGATCTTTTTCCGGATAGGCCTGACGCAAATTATCAAGCGCAATCTGATGACGTGGGAGTAATGGTCCGACAGTTCGGGCAAACCAGGCAAAAAAACCGATTCCTGCTTTTGCCGGAAGATAGCGAATAAGCGCCATCAATCCGGCGACGAAATGTGCCCAAGACCAGTCCCACCAGTCTTTCAACTTTGTCCGGATACGAAAAAGAATGAGTTTCACACGCAATTTTTGCATCAACTGATTTTCAGGATGATTTTACCAAACACATCGCGGCTTTCCATCCGTTTCAGTGCTTTTTCAATGTCTCCAAAATCGACAATGGTATCAACAACCGGATGAACAATGCCTTGTGCCATTTTTTGCATGGCGTTCGCCATATTTTCCATTCGACAGCCGAAAGAACCGAAAATTTTCAATTGCTGTTGGAAGAGTTGCATAAGGTTCATTGATGTAGAAACGCCCGATGTCGAACCACACGTAACGAGGCGTCCGCCGCGTTTCAAAGACAGCATCGAACCGGCCCAAGTATCGGCACCTACGTGTTCAAAGACGACATCAACCCCCTTTTTCTTGGTCAGCTTTCTTACAACATGTTCAAACCGATCGTTCCGATAGTTGATGACAACATCGGCACCCAGAGCTTTCGCTTTTTCGATTTTGCCGTCAGAACCGACTGTTGTATAAACCGTGCAGCCCATGCGCTTTGCCAATTGTATCGCAGCCGAACCGATGCCTGATCCACCGGCATGTACGAGAATTGTCTCGCCGGGCTGAAGTTTTGCATTATCAAACAGCATATGTTCAACAGTTCCGAAAGTGATTGGTGCTACAGCGGCATCAATTTCATCACAATCGAGCGGTGCCGGTACCAGCAATCGGGCAGGTAAATTCACAGCTTCACAGGCAAAACCATCAATATGGAAGCCATGAACACCGCTGACATGTGTACAAAGATTATCCCGTCCTTCACGACAGTTTTTGCAAAGTCCGCAGGTTCTTGCTCCGTAAATGGATACAATTTGTCCCACTTGAAGGTTACCAACGCCCGAACCGATCGACTGTACAACGCCGGAAGCTTCCGCTCCGATTGTGAGCGGTAATTTGCGCTTTGCAAAAGCCATACCCCGCCACCCCCAAACATCGATATGGTTAAGCGCTACAGCCTTTATTCTAACGGTAACTTCACCATTGCCGGGGGCCGGAGGAGGCGCTATTTCAGTTAATTCAAGACGTTTGTCGTCAAGCAATTGCAATGCGCGCATGACTATTCCTTCTTAAAATAATGTACCAGAGAATGCCGTTAAAAGGTGAGTTACCCGTTATAAGCTCTGATGACAAGACTTTCATTCTGTCCGCCAAATCCGAAAGAATTGGAAAGAACAGAGGTCACATTGCCCTTCCGGCACTTGTTAGGCACTACATCAAGTGGAATTGCCGGATCTGGGTCATCATAGTTGATGGTTGGCGGCATAATACCGGTTCTGATGGTCAATAGTGAAAAAACTGCCTCTATCGCGCCGGCTGCAGTCAATGTGTGGCCAATCATAGATTTGTTGGATGACACCGGAACATCATGAACACGTTCGCCAAAGACATTTGACAAGGCCAGATATTCCATCTTCTCGTTTTCCGGAGTCGAGGTCCCGTGAGCGTTGATATAATCAACGTCATCAATGCCGATTCCTGCGTCTTCCAATGCTTTGCGCATCGAACCGGTTGCAGGAGATGCATCGGGTTTTGAGCGCGTGCGGTGAAAGTCGTCGGCGGTTTCTCCGCAACCGGCAAGAATACCCAGAACTTTTGCGCCGCGCTTTAATGCACTTTCAAGCGATTCTATAACGAGTGCGCCTGACCCTTCAGCCATTACGAAGCCATCACGGCCTTTGCTGAAAGGTTTCGAGGCTTTCTCGGGTATCTGGTTTTGTGTTGAAAGAGCAGACAACAAGGAAAACCTTATCAGAGCTTCTGCCGAAACCGAACCATCTGTACCAATTGTCAATGCGCGATCGGTTTCGCCGCGTCTTATAGCTTCCACGCCGAGTTGTATCGCCGTTGCGCCGGAGGCGCAGGCGGTAGACAGAGTAACAGGAAGGCCGGTTGTTCCAAAATGATCCTTCAAACGTTCAGCAATATAGCCGAATTGCGTAGTCTCGAAGAAAGCTTGATGAGGGGTTTTAGCGCATATTTCCAAAAACGCCTGATAGGACGGATTTTTTTCGCGATTAACTTCATCGTCAAGAGCAAAACGCGACTTCCAATCAAGTTCTACCGGCGGAGCGGCTAAAAAGAGTGGCCCGTTAAAAGCAGTTTCATCAAGTCCGGCTTCCTGAATTGCTTCGCTTGCAGCGACTGTTGCCAGTTTTTCCGATAAAGCCGAAGCACCAATGTGACTTTCTTCAAGAAAATCCACCGTGCCGGCTATTTGTGTGGTTAAACCTTCAACCGGAAAGCGCGTAATCCTGTGAATGCCGCTGACACCATTGACAAGCTTTTCCCAGTTTTTGTCTTTTCCCTGACCTAAAGAACTGATGACACCAGCTCCGGTAATTGCGACAACTGGCCGCCCAAGATGATCGGTATATTTGTCCATTACGAATCCTTTAGCCAGCTATAAGTCTTGCCATGCCTTCGGCTCTTGTTGCTCCAACGGTAGAAACGATAACGCTCTCAAGACTGCCATCGAATGGTTGTTCATCATCACTTAATGCTTTGAAGCCTTGTTTTTTCTTCATAGCCATAGCTCCGAGAGCCAGTGCAAGAGGAAATTGCGCTTCACGCCAATGGCCGAACAAAGTCGAAATACCTCTATAGGCAAGCTTGTTGTTGTCCCATAAAGTCTTCTCGGCTGCGGTTATGCCTTTAACACCGGAAGCGCCTGATACGATGAGATCGTTTTGTCCAAGATGAGCGTTTCCTTTGACACGTTCCAGAATTGTATCCAGTGTTTTCTCAAGCGGTATTTTTTTACGATTGGTTTGATCGGCTACAAAATCCGAAATGACTGCATAGATATTGGCACCGCGTTTTTTTGCATATTCGGCACTTTCCAACACGAGAAAAACGCCGCCGGATCCGGTGACAAGGCCACCGCCCAGACAATTCTCGCGCTGCCAAACAGGTGACCAACCATCCCGCTTCAATAATTGACCCAATTCTTGTCCCAACAACATATCATAGTGCTGGGCATTATATGAGCCGCCAACAAGGGCATGAGTGCTTTGACCGGATCTGATACGCGCAATTGCAACCATCAAGGCAGCAAGGCCACTTCCTTCTTCTCCCATAAAGCTGCGTGACGAACCTATAACCTTGTGAACAATCGAAATATTGCCTGCCAATAGATTTGAAAGCTGCGCAAGAAAAAGAGTTGGACGCAACTCGGTTGACAGAGTTGCGTTGAGCATCACACCACGATCCGTTGTTGTGCGACCTTTGTTGAGTATCTCGACATCAACATTGACATCGCGTTCACCGCCACCGGCACCAACGATCATATCCATGGTTGAAGTGATCGAAAGATCACCTTTGACACCCGCATCGTCCAAGGCAAGACCGGCCGCATATGTACCCAATCTCTGCCAGGTTTCCATCTGCCTTTGATCGCTCCGCTTGGGAATTTGCTCACTCCAGTTAACTTCCCCGAGAGCATGAACGGTATAAGGAGAAAAGCTTTCACTATCAATTCGCGGGGAGAGGGGAGACGCGTTCAGCATCTCCCAATGTTTTTCAACACCTTCTCCCAAAGAGCTGATTAAACCTATACCGGTGATAACGACAGAATGGTTTTTTTGCATTATACAGGATTATCCGGCGTTTTTGGCTGCAACAAGTTCGTCAATTTTTGCGCAAAGATTTTTCAAAACAAAATATTCATCTGTTCCTACTTTGCCTTCATTAACTTCCTGTGTCCATTGCTCTAGCGGTATTTTGATACCGAAAGCTTTGTCTATAGCAAAAACAATATCCAGAAAGTCCAGACTATCAATACCGAGATCGTCAATTGTATGGCTTTCCGGTGTGATTGTATTACGATCGATCTCGCTTGTTTCAGCGATGATATCGGCAACTTTGTCAAACGTAGAGGACAATGTGCAATTCCTTTTACTAGTTACGGCCGTCAAGCAGCCTTTCAGCGACTCTATCTAGCGTCTTTCTCGATTAAAAAAAAGACTTAAAGCAGAATTAACATTTCTTATTGCTTCACGGAAACAATATTCCGCCTCTTCCACTATAAAGCCGGTTCTATTTCGGCTTTTTTATGGAGATAGAGGCGGAATAACAGTCAAAAAGTAAAATGGAAAGCAAATTTTACGCCTTTATCCGTTCTTGAGTTGTTTTTGATTCCCTTTCGTATTGGCTTCAAGGACGGCAAGAGCTGTCATATTGACGACTCCACGAGAGGTAACGGATGTTGTTAAAATATGGGCAGGTCTTGCTGTACCCAACAATATCGGCCCGACATGTAATGCATCTGTCAGATTTTTTACAACGTTAAGAGTGATATTGGCAGCATCAAGATTAGGGAACACAAGCAGATTTGCTTCCCCTTTCAAACGAGATCCAGGGAAAACACGATCACGTAAAATTTGTGAAAGAGCTGCATCTCCATGCATTTCACCATCTGATTCAAGCTCGGGATAACGCTCGGCAAGAAGCTCGGAAGCTTTGCGCATCTTTCTGGCGGATTCGGTATCTTTAGAGCCGAAGTTGGAATGAGAGAGAAGCGCAACTTTCGGCTCGATACCGAAACCGCGAACTTCTTCGGCAGCGAGTGCTGCCATTTCCACGATCTGTTCTGCACTTGGATCGGTGTTTACATAAGTGTCTGTCAGGAACAATGTTCCACGCTGCGATATCAGCAGGCTCAAAGCCGAAAATTGACCGACATTATCTCCGAGACCTATGATTTGATCTACAAGTTGAAGATTCCTTCCAAAACGGCCACCAAGCCCGCAGATCATGGCATCTGCCTCGTTACGCATGACAGCAAGAGCGGCAATTGCTGTTGTCGATGTCCGAACGATTGTTTTTGCGGCTTCCGGTGTTACACCACGCCGGCCGGTGTAATGAAGAAACAGATCGACATAATCACGATAACGGGGGTCATTTTGCGGATTGATGAGTTCGAAATCTTTACCCGGACGAATTCTCAAACCGAAACGTTTCAGTCTCGTTTCGACCACATCCGGCCTGCCGATCAGAATTGGTGTGGCTGTCTGGTCTTCAAGAACGATTTGAGCTGCGCGCAAAACTCTTTCGTCTTCACCGTCTGCATAGATAACGCGTTTACGTTCGGCAATTTTTGCGGCGGCAAAAACCGGTTTCATGATCAGTCCGGAACGGAAAACAAACCGGTTCAATCGATCAAGATAAGCGTTCATATCTTTGATCGGTCGTGTCGCAACACCTGATTCCATTGCCGCTTTTGCAACTGCCGGCGCAATGCGCAAAATAAGCCGTGGATCAAAAGGGGAGGGAATGAGGTAATTTGGTCCGAAGCTCAGAGCTTCACCCGAATAGGCGCGGGCAGCAACATCGGAAGGTTCTTCCTTGGCCAGTGCAGCAATAGCGTAAACAGCTGCTGCTTTCATCTCCTCGTTGATTGCCGTTGCTCCGACATCAAGTGCACCTCGGAAAATATACGGAAAACAAAGAACATTATTAACCTGATTGGGATAATCGGAACGACCGGTGCAAATCATCGCATCAGGACGTACTTTTCTGGCTTCTTCGGGCATAATTTCTGGCGTCGGATTGGCAAGAGCCAGAATGAGCGGCGTCTTGGCCATTTTGGCGACCATTTCCGGCTTAAGGACATTTCCTGCCGAAACCCCGAGAAATATGTCGGCATTATCAATGATGTCGTCAAGTTTGCGGGCATCTGTCTTTTGCGCGTAGACACTTTTCCAGCGATCCATCAGCGCTTCGCGTCCCTCATAAACAACACCTTCAAGATCGCTGACCCAGATATTTTCTTTCTTAGCGCCGAGTCGGACCAAAAGATTGAGGCAAGCGAGGGCTGCCGCACCGGCTCCGGAAGCGACAATTTTTACATCCCCGATTTTTTTGTGAGCAAGTTCGAGGCCATTGATAACAGCCGCTGCAACGATAATGGCTGTGCCATGCTGGTCGTCATGAAATACCGGAATATTCATCCGTGCCCTAAGCTGTTCTTCGACTTCGAAACATTCAGGTGCTTTGATATCTTCAAGATTGATGCCGCCAAATGTCGGCTCCAAAGCAGCCACCGTTTCGACAATATGCGGAATGTCATTTGCTTTTATTTCGATGTCGAAAACGTCAATATTCGCGAATTTTTTAAAGAGAACGGCCTTTCCTTCCATAACCGGTTTGGCCGCAAGCGGGCCGATATTTCCAAGACCGAGAACCGCAGTACCATTCGAAACAACTGCAACGAGGTTTGCTCGTGAAGTGTATTCTGCAGCCGTTTTTGGGTCGTCATGGATTGCCTCGCAAGGAGCAGCGACCCCGGGTGAATAGGCAAGTGCAAGATCGCGCTGGTTTCCAAGCGGAGTCGTCGGATGTATTTCGAGTTTTCCGGGGTTCGGATAACGGTGATAAAAAAGTGCAGCTTCTTCGAGTTCTTCCTGACGGGGAGATTTGTTTTTCTGTGCCATATTGCTCATCCAAATTTCAAAAGGCGCTCAAATAAGAGCCGCCATCAATGATTAAATTCTGTCCGGTTATAAAACCGGATTTTTCCGAGCATAAAAAAGCGCAAGCCTGTCCGAATTCTTCAGGATTGCCAAATCGTTTTGCCGGATTTTGTGATTGTCTTTCCTTCATGATCGTATCAGCGGATATTCCGGTCTGACCGGAAGCAGCATCAAAGCTTTGTTTTAGCCGGTCAGTCAGAAATGGACCGGGCAAAAGATTGTTAATCGTTACGTTATCGCAAACAACCGTTCGGGCAATGCCTGCGAGAAACGATGTGAGGCCTGCCCGTGCGCCCGATGACAGATCAAGTCCCGCTATCGGAGCGTAGACGGATGTAGACGTTATATTGACAATGCGGCCGAATTTTTTTTGGACCATTTTGTCAATAACCGCTTTGATAAGTTCGATTGGCGTTATCATATTCTGAATGACGCCATCGACAATTTTATTGCGATCAAGCTCTCTGAAATCACGAAATTGAGGGCCATGATTATTGGTAACGAGAATATCCGGTTCAGGGCATTGTTCTAACAGTAAATGCTGCCCCTCGGATGTTGAAACGTCACCAACAACCTCTATCACGGTTTTCCGGGTAAGTGCTTTGATTTCTTGTGCTGCTTTATGAAGACTATCCGCATGTCGTCCGTTGATTATAACGTCGCATCCTTCATTTGCCAAAGCTATTGCACATGCTTTTCCGAGTCCTTTGCTTGAAGCACATATGATCGCTTTACGCCCGCTTATACCCAAATCCATATTATACTTTCATTCAGAAAAAACTTGATAACGAGATGAAATTCAATACTCATCTCGTCTTGTCAGACGAATGTTATGCTTTCGTTTCATCTTTTTCAACTATAGTCTAACGACAGTCACCTGTCATGATCCACGGAAGCTCCCTCCTTACACGAATGTGTTATAATCAAAATTTTTATAGTTAATGGCACATTAATCTTTCTGAATGATACTTAAAATTGTATTGAGAGGAATCGACATTTCAACGGGGTAATGGACGGGTTGAATGACTGATCGCATAAACGCGAAGGAAAAGGCAGAGAAAAAACCGGCAATTGTGGAACATGAGCTCCGCGATGGTGTTTTGTCTGTCTTGTGCCATGGCTATTGGACGACCCACACTGTCTATCTTATTGACGACGATTTACGTGAGCTGGAAAATGTCGATTGCCAAAAAGCGGTTCTGGATGCTTCGGGACTTCAATCTCTTGATACTGCCGGAGCCTGGGTCCTCGAGCGGCTCTATGTAAAACTTAAAAAACGGAATATTGCTGTCAAACTTACCGGTACAAAACAATCCTGGCATTCGCTGCTTATTACTGTGGGAAAGAGTTTTTCAAATAAAGATGACACGCTCAACGAGCCGAAACTGCCGGCCTATATCCGTTTTTTTTCGGCTCTGGGTGAAAGGGTGATCAATAGTTTTCACGATTTTTTACTCGCTATGGATATTTTGGGAGCGACGATTCGTGGCTCGCAAATGAAAAAAGGTCGTGGATCTGGCGTAAGTCTTCCCGCCGTGGTGACGCAAATAGATCGAATGGGCGTTGGTGCTGTTCCAATCATCGTTCTTATGTCTTTTATCGTTGGTGCGATTATCGCTCAACAAGGCGCATTCCAATTACGTCTTTTCGGAGCTGAAATCTTTGTCGTCGATCTCGTCGGGATTCTGGTTTTTCGCGAGCTCGGTGTTCTTTTGACAGCCATTATGATTGCCGGACGTTCCGGAAGTGCGATAACTGCCGAGATAGGGTCCATGAAAATGCGTGAAGAGACGGACGCATTGAAAGTTATGGGATTAAATCCGATCGGTGTTCTGATTTTTCCGCGTCTTGTGGCCTTGGCAATTATTTTGCCACTTCTGACAGTTATTTCCGATCTCGCTGCGCTGGTGGGTGCTGGCGTGGTTGCCAATCTTTATTCGAATATTTCATATGAGGCTTTTATAACGCGTTTGAACGATGCTGTTTATACGACAACCTATTTTGCAGGACTTATCAAAGCACCTTTTATGGCATTGATCATTGGCATCATCGCATCTGTCGAAGGGATGAAGGTTGGTGGAAGTGCCGAGTCATTAGGGCAACGAGTGACAAGTTCGGTTGTTAAATCGATTTTCGTTGTCATCGTTATCGATGGCTTTTTTGCCATCTTCTATGCTGCAATCAATTTTTAAGAGGTTTTCAAGGTGAGAAAAGCCAAACGAAACCACTCGACATTGGATCTGACAACCGATGAAATCATCTCGGTTCGTGATGTTACAGTCCAATTTGGCAGCAAAAAAGTTCTTGATGGATTGAATTTGGATATTCATCGCGGGGAAATTTTGGGGTTTATCGGTCCTTCGGGCGCCGGAAAATCGGTTCTGATGAGAACTATTCTGGGGCTCAATAAAAAAGTATCAGGCCATATAAAAATACTGGGACAGGACATTGATGAAATTTCGGATCAGGAAAAGGTCGAGATCGATATGCGAATGGGTGTATTATTCCAGCATGGTGCGCTTTTTTCAGCATTGAATGTTCTGGAAAACATTCAGGTCCCGATGCGGGAATATCTTGATTTGTCGCCAAAATTAATGGACGAACTGGCACGTCTTAAAATCTCGTTGGTCGGACTTGAAGCCGATACGGCGGAAAAATATCCTTCCGAGCTTTCCGGCGGCATGATTAAACGTGCGGCTCTGGCTCGTGCATTGGCGCTTGATCCCCATATTGTTTTTCTGGACGAACCGACATCCGGTCTCGATCCGATTGGCGCGGCAGATTTTGATCTTTTGATTGAAGATTTACGCGACACTATGGGATTAACTGTATATATGGTAACACACGACCTTGATAGCCTTTACGCTGTTTGTGACAGAATAGCAGTTCTCGGTCATAAAAAGGTTATGGTCGAGGGGACTATTGAGGATATGTTGAAGTTTGACGATCCGTGGGTTCAATCGTATTTTCGTGGTAAACGCGCAAGACAGATTGTTCCTCGTGATCGGCATCCAAAAACTGATATAAAAGAGACGGCAGAGTAAGATGGAAACCAGAGCAGATTATGTGACAGTCGGTATCTTCACTGTGGTGACACTTATCGCTGCTTTTATGATCGTTTATTTCATAGCCAGAATGGGTGATTCCCATCAGCTCGAACCTTTGGATGTGCGCATTCCCGGTTCGGTTACGGGGCTTGGTGAAAGCAGTCAGGTTTTTTTCAACGGCATTCGCGTTGGTACAGTACGTAGGCTGGTGCTCGATGATACCAATCCGAACATGGTTATAGCAAAAACCGAAATTAATGGTACCACCCCTATAACCCGCTCCACAGTCGCAACTTTAGGCTTTCAGGGACTAACCGGCCTTGCCTTTATCGAGCTTAAAGGGGGAAGCCTGAAAGAACCGAACCTTTTGCAAGAGGCCAAGAAGGAAGATACAGTCGCTCGTATCGATGCGGATCCGTCGACATTCAACAATCTGTTGGCTACAGCGCAAGACATATTTGCCCGCGCCAATTCCACTCTGGGCGAGATGGAACAATTTATGAAAGATTCCCGTGAACCGCTCACGGAAACGATTAAAAATGCCCGCAATTTCTCGGATACTTTGAACAAAAACACCGACAATGTGCAGAAAATTCTTGATGATACAAGACAAATGATGTCACGGCTTAATACGGCTTCGGAAAAAGCAGATTCTATAATGGCAAAGCTTGACAATATGCTTTCACCCGACAACCGAAACAGTGTTATTGTACAAGCCCAGCAAACTTTAGCTTCTATTCAGAAAGCTGCCGACACGATAAATGAGCATATCGGGCCGATTGCAAATAATCTCGAAAGATTTTCAGGGCAGGGCTTGAGAAATGTCGAGGCGCTTGTCAGCGATAGCCGCCGCTCGGTTGACCGTATTGAAAGGGCAATATCCGATCTGGAGCGTGATCCTCAACGGATATTGTTCGGAGGTTCGGGAACTGTGCCACAATATGACGGGAGAACACGTCGATGATAATGGAAACGAAACACGTCAAACGGGTTCTTTGGTATCCTTTGGGTTTACTGTTGACGGCTTCTCTTCTTTCAGCATGTGGTGCGCCCGCACGTGATACCTATGATCTTTCTATCAACGATGTTGCTGTTGCAGGGACACCGAAACATCAAAAGATACAGATACTTATTGAAAAACCGGATGCGGTTAAAGCGCTTGACGGACAAGATATTGTTATCAAGCAGAATGGCTCCATCGCTTACCTCAAACGGGCACAATGGAGCGACCGTCTTCCTGATCTTGTTCAGGCACGTCTTGTTCAGGCCTTTGACAATAGCAATCATTTTGGTGGCGTTGGACGCCCAGGTGACGGCTTGGCAATCAATTATCGTATCCTGACCGATATCCGATCATTCGATGTCAATGTTGTTAACGGACACGACATTGCCACTCTGGAAATATCTGTAAAAATTATGGATGACAGAAACGGCAATATAACGGCTTCCAGAGTTTTCAAAACCGAGGCACCTGTTTCAGGAACAAATAATAATCAATATGCCGCAGCATTGGATAATGCCTTTAAGAAAATGACCAATGACATCGTAAATTGGACGATTTCGACTATCTGAAAAGTGTAGGGCATCCGCCTTTGTGGTGGAGTCGTGCGAATTTTGATGACCCGTCATGGGATTAAGGTTAAGCAAAAAAGATAGCCAACCCCCGAACCGGTGCGAAAAAATATTGGCGAAATAAATGGTGAGGTTCTCGCAGAATTTTTGGCTTTAACCTGTTTTATCGCCATCGAACACTTTGGTCACTAACCGATGCATCGCCAAAAAGGGCGAGTAACGACTGCGCCATTCTTGATATTTTCATTATTGCTGTTTCATTCGCGGGGTTCAATAATCCTAAAACAGTTTCCATTTAGGCTCGGTTTGAAACACGAAAAGCAGTTCTATGCTTGATAAACGGTCGTGAGTTAACCGGTCAATCGAATAAGACAGATAACAGTTCCGGAAATTCGAGTGCTGTCGCTCAAGAAAAAGCCGAAATTCATAAGTTGATATGAAAGCCTGAAACGATATTATTTTTAGAAAGACGGCTTGTCAGGAAAGCAAAGAATTTTGTGCGCTTTATCGGTTTCGTATTCTGTAATGAATTTTGCGAAGCTAATCAGATAGCAATTTTTAAAAACTAAATATTGAAAATCGATAATGTGCAATTTGTCGATTTTCGTAAAACAAAAAAGATGGGGGATGTTTCACCTTTCTATGGCGGGATTGTTTAACTATTGACAGGTTAATCAATCAGAGCCTTCGTCGCTTGATTAATTGTTTTCCCAATAGTTTTTCAACAATTTATGGCTTTAAAATTGATTTGTCTTTCAAAGATAGGGCAGGTTGAACTCCAAATCCCCGTTTTGATTGTTTGTTGAAACAACTTAATGTTTGATTGTTTGTCGAGACGAGTTGAAACGGCCTCAATTGAAAAAATGGAATTTTTCAAAGCCGTGATCTCTTTAATAAAAAGGGTGTTCGGTTGTTTTTTCTGAAATTTTTGTCTCTAGCCAATTTATTGGCTTCTTATTATCCGCTCAACCAAGTTTGTCCTTACCAGCTTCAATTGACAAAAGCATTCAGGATAATGATTTGCTGAGGATTCACTCTCCAATTCCGATCTGTTTGAATGATATTTTCCACATTAAAGCATAGAAAATAGCGACAGCGCTCTAAACATTTAACGAAATGGTGGTCGTATCTAATCAGGAAGACTGACTTTGAATAACCTATTTCAGACCTCTGTGACCCCAATCAAGGGACAGGAACAGAATGAATAATCAGGGAAAAATAGTCAGCCGAGAGATAGAACGCCAATCGAGCGGAAGTAAATCTCCGACAAGGTTAATCAAGTTTGATAGACAGATAGATAGCGAGAAATGAAGTCGCAGACCACGGATATGAAAAAGGGGAGCTTGATGCTCCCCTTATCAGATTACTGGATACGGCCGCTTGCATGGGCAAGCATTGTATAAACCTTGCCTGTATCGGAAGTGAGATATTTCCTTATTGTTTCTCTGTCACCGGTTTCCCGCGAGACATCGCGTAGCAGTTTCTCGAAATCTGCGATATATTGGTTGACCGAACGACGGAAGTCACTATCAACCAGATATTTTTGGCGGATTTTTTCGAATGTTTTCTGGCCATTCAGCGTGTAGAGCTTCTGTGTGTAAATATTCCGCTGTCCACGACGATAATGATCCCAGAGTTGAACCGCAGCATTATGATCAATTGCCCGGACAATATCGACGGATAGAGAATTCAGCGATTCAATCACGTGATCGGCAGGGCGCGGCTGGTCAACTTTGGTGAGAGTTGCAACACCCGATTCATCCCCGCGAGAAGCTCGAGCCAAAAGATTTGATACCCAACCGTCTTTTACAGGCGCCGTGGCAGGCTTTGGTGTCATTGACGGATTTGCCGTAAAATTCTGTTTGAACAAAGTGGATGAACGCGGTCTGTCTTCAAAAACAGGGGTTTCTGCTTTCAAGCTTGTAGCCGACGTTGATGGCCGCGAAAAATTGCTGTTCTGCGCATTTTGTTGCATGAGCAGAGACAATTCCTGCAACGCTTTGATCTGATCGGTAACAGCATGACGCATTTGCTCGGCTGATTCTTTCGTTTGTGCCGGTAGCTGACGGATAGTGGTGTTCAAATTATTGCTTGTTTTTTCAAGCTCGCTCTTGATGGATTCTGTTGCGCGGCGAATTTCATCGGTAGCATTGGAAAATTTCGACGAAGCGACAACAACCATCTCGTTCAAACTCTGCTGGAGTCTGAACGCTGAATCCCGTGTGCTCTGGTCTGTTTCTTTCAAGGCCGACCCGATAGCCTCCTCGTAATGAGCAATGACCTGATTGATTTCTTCCGATTTGGACATCAATGCATCACTTAATTGGGCCAGTGCATTTTGCTTTTCTTCAATCGTACCGCTAAACGAGTTTTGTGATTGATTAAGCATGTGAACAGCCTGATTGAGAACATTTGCGTGTTGATCAAGGCTTTGAGACATTTGATTTATTTGTTCAAGTGCGCTGCCAGACAAGCCTTGCAGAAGTTCAACATTATTGCCCAACATCTGGGTAGAATTGTTCAGATTTTCAGCAATCTGATTACTGTTCTGGTAGAAACTATTGGCGGCTTCATTGAACTGTCCGTCAATATTCTGGATTGACGTAATCAAGCTATTTGCATTGGCACTGATATTCTGTGCAGATTGTTCCATCTGCATCAACACTCCCGAAACATTGCCGATGAAATCATCCTTGACACCGGAAACCGCTTGAAGTGTTTCCGAGGTGCGTTGTGCCAAGGCGTTCATCAAGGCATCATTTTGCGCTTGCATGCGTTGTTCGGCTTCTTGTGTTGCAGCGCTCAATTGATCATTGAACTGGGCTGCCAGACTACCGAGTGATTGGGTCGTCTGTTGAGCGGCCTGTCCGAGATTTTCGGCAACATTTGTCAGTTGTTCGACATCACCTGCAATCTTGCTGGAAGCTCCGCTAACGACATTATTGACGTTTTCGCCAATGCTATTCAAATGATAATCGATATTGGTTTGCAATTGCTGCATCGTTTCGTTCAGGAAATTGGAACGATCAGCTAATGATTGTTCTATAGATTGTGCTGAACTGACTATAACCGAATTGAAACGTTCGGCCTGCTGATTGATAATCCCCTCGGCTTTCGCCATTTCACCGTCAAAAGATGTTGTCAGAGTCTGTCCAGCTTCATTGAAGCGTGTTGTGGCTTCATTAATTTTTGCATCAAGAGAGGAAAGAATGTTGTCGCCTGCAGCCGAAAGAGCTTTGCCAACTGTTTCGGATTGTTCCGACAGGTTTGTAACAGCCCGTTTTCCGGAAGCAGATAGGACACCTTCGGCTTTTACAGCTACGTCGGCAAAAGACGTTACAAACTCCTGACCAAGATCGGCAATCTTGGTTTGAACCTTATTTGTTTCATTGTTCAGCGTCGACAAAATGCCGTCGCTAATGTTCGTGAGGGTAGACTGAAGTTTGGTTGCTTCCTCATTGAAGGAGGAGAGAACCTGATTGCCCGATTGCGACAACAAAGAAGATGCTTTGTCAGCAATATCGTTCAGCGAACCTTTCAAAGATTCATTTGAATCTTCAAGAATTGTTTTGGTTTTATCGGTTTGTTCGGCCAAAGATGTTGTCAAACCAGCTCCGGCAGACGAAAGAATGTCGGATGCTCTGTTTGTTGCTTCTGTCAGCCCGTTAACGAGTTTATCGCTTGTCTCGTCAAGCAACGTATGCGCTCTGTCGGTCTGGGATGTCAGGTTCGACACCAGATCACCACCTGATTGTGTAATCAATTCGGCTGCTTTTTTGGCTTCGTCGGTGAAGGTTTCGGATGCAGAAGTAATGCTGTCGCGAAGCCCGCTAGCAAAAGACAGGGCCGAACCTTCCAACGAGCTTTTTACGTTCTGTATGCCGGTTTCCAGTGCGTTCTGTATCGTCTGGGTACGATTGTCCAGAATAGCAGTCTGTTCGGAAAACGTGCGTTTAATGCCTTCATTGTTTTCGGCTACCACGTTTTTAAGTTCGTCTGATTTTTGTTCTAACAAGTTGCTTTGCGCTTCGAACGACTTCGATATGTCACCTAGCGTATTCGTAAAGTTATCCTGTAACTCTTTTGCGCGCTCGGTGACGATATTGGAATTGGTCGTCAATGTCTCATTCATGGACCCGATGCGGTTATCCATTGATGTCAACAATGACTCATTTGATTCGCTCAGCGCTTTTTCGAGCAATTGCGTATGATTTTTAAGAGTGTCCAAATGATTCGCGAATGCCGTTTTCAATTCCTGACTATTGTTGGCGATCGAATCTTGTACTTTCAGTACCTGGCTGCCAACCGTATCGTTGAATGTAGCGTCACCTTTCGCAATGACATCCTTGATATAATCGATGCGCTCTTCCAGAATACGTGCCTGATCGGCAAGGACTTCGTTCAGAGCGGAACTGTTGACTGTAAGTGAATCTCTTAAAGCATCCGCTCTCGTGTCAATATTTTGGGTTTGTGTATCAATAAGTTCATTGGCTGTTTCAAAACTCTTTTCAATAGCAGCCTGTAATGCGTTGGTGCGTTTTTCAATGCCTTCAACATGCTCGCGCGAGTGCAGATCAAGTGTTTCGACATTTTTGACCAAAACTTGTTCAATACTGCTGACGTGCTGTGAAAGTACGTCCATTTGGCCTTTCACTGTCTGAGCCAATTTGTCGGTTTCGCTCCCGAGCATTTCTGCTATGAGTTCGCGTCCTCCGGCAATCTGTGATTTGAATTCTTCGGAACGATTTTTGAGCATATCGCCAAGCGAGATATCAAGCCCTTTGACTTCATCAGCAAGCAATTTTTTGCCGTCATCAAATGTTGACAAGAAGTCATTACGACCTGCGGTAAATGCATTCGCAATTTCGACAGTACGAGCCTTGAGAGTTTCGTTGATTTGATTTGCTCTTGCATCAAGAACGCCACCCAGCTTTTCAGTGTTTTCTTCAAGCTCCTGAGCACGGTTTATAAAGGCAGCGATGATTGAATTGCCACGTTCGCCCAGTGAACTGTCAACATCGGCAAGACGTTTTTCAAACGCCGCAATCGCTTCTGTGGCGACATTGTCGAATTGTGTGGACAAAGTAGTGGCATGGTCGCCCAGTTTTGTAATTTTGTCGTTAAAATCGGATAGAGCCCGCTCGGTAGCAGCTTGCATCCGTTGACTGAGTGCTTCTGCGCGCTGTTCTGCTTCCTCGGCTCCTTGATTGAAACTTGTGGAAATTTTTTCACTATTTTTTTCCAGCCGTTCTGCCGCAGACGTAACGCTCTGTTCGAGATTGTTATAAAGATCGGAATTCTGCCTTTGCAATTCTTCGGCAGTCTGACGGAATTTTTCAGCAAGTTCACCACTTACTCCGTCACCCACCTCTGCCAATCTGGCAACAAGTTCTTCGCCTTGTTTTTGGAGTGTTTGAGTAAGTGTTTTTGTAACATTCTCGACATTGGTCGAAATATTGGACGTGATGGCGTCGAATTCTTTACTTAATTCGTTCTGTGTGCCGCGAATAGTGGATTGCACCCGATCGGCATGACCGAGAATTGCTTCGCGTTCGGTGCTCAGTTCGCTAATGAGATTATGAATACGCGATTCATTTTCTGTATAGGCACGTTCAAGATTTTGAACCTCACCCTGAATGAGTGCTTCGAGTTCCACAGCACGTGACAGAGTCCGTTCAATACCTTCGTTCATGGCAGAAACTTCCTGACGGATAGTTTTACCAAGTGATACGGCATGTTCTTCTGTTGCTTGCGGACGACCTAAACGTAAAGCAGCATCACTTACTGCAGCGGCAATATTCCGAAGTTCAGTCGATCGTTTGGAAAGCTGCGCAAATCCCCAGAACATTAAAATAGGAACAGCGGTTCCGGCGGCAACGGCCAGTCCGACAGGAGTGGCAGCAAATGCTGCAAGGCCGGCAGGAGCCAATGAATTGGCAACATACGCACCGCCTGCTGCCCACAGAGCACTGAGTGCAGTGGTGCTCCAATAAATACGCGATGGCTTTGCCGTATAGTTTCCGGAAACCTTTATTAAATTGAGATCATCATTGGCAGGCTTCGGTGGATTGGCTACGAGACTGTCATGCACGGTACCGCCGGTCGATTCGCGATCCGGTTTCTTGCCGAACAGGCTTTCAGCCACAGATTCATCAACAGTCGGGCTATTCTGGCCGTTCAATCGAGCGGTGGAAGCATTTTCAGCAGCAAGCTCTTCGGTTGCTTGCGCTATTTGCTCGGCGAGATCATCAAGATCGATCAGGCCGTTGGTCGATTGGGCAGCACTCTCTTTTGTGGTGGCATTATCGAAATTGAAGTCCAAAGCCTCTTCGAGTGCTTCCTCGACTTCGTCATCAATTTTTTCTGCCTTGGTTCTACGTGCCATCTTAGCCTCTTTACTCTATACACATTGAAAGACGGTGGTACTTTCAATAAAGCATGCTTATCCTAACCTTTAAGGAATTAGAAAGGAATACGTTCTTGGCTAAAGTTTGAAATCTTTTAAGATAAAGTTAACGGCGCCACGACGGGAGTCTCAAAAAACTAAAAAAAATGTGATAAATCAAATATATAGGACGATTAAAAGTTGGTACATATTTTGTTCATAAGTGAGGAAAACAACCAGCAATTTGCTGTGGATAGCTCATCAGGCCTCACTCTGATGGAGGCTGCACTGGAAAATAACGTGCCCGGCATCATCGCCGAATGTGGTGGCGCATGTTCCTGTGCAACATGTCATGTCTATATAGATGAAAAATGGCAGAACAGGGTAGGGGCGCCAAATATAATGGAAGATGATATGTTGGATTTTGCTTATGACAGACGTGAAAATTCCAGACTTTCTTGTCAAATTGTTCTCGATGAAAGTCTGGATGGACTTGTTGTTTACATTCCAGAACGCCAAAGCTGATGATTATTGCTTTGCTTGTTCCAGTTTTTGCAAACGTCCGACAAGTAAATTTATAAAGCGGTGATCGAAATTGACGGCCTCTGCACGATCAAACTGTCGCTGGGCATTTTCATGGTCGATCAGGATATTATAGGTTGTCTTTTCGATATCCTGCTTCAACAGATTGCAATTCGATCTATAGGGAAGACTTTTTACCGAGCGTTCTATTTTTGTCGCATGGGAGCGGGCAATCACAATGTGACTTTCTTCATGGCGCTGGATATCCCTCGACAATGTGTCCCATACGAGAGCCATTTCGATCGATTTGGTCGTTGAACGCTGTTTCCATCTCGGCAGAGACATTTTTGCATGAACATCAACACTCACAGATGCGACTTTGCAATAACGACCGTCCTGAACAAGTTTCAATCGCGGATCAAACGAAATTGTTGTGGCTCCGGGGTGGCGGCTTGCGGTACTTTTAATATAGGGTCCCTTATGTGCCAAGGCCTTATCGAGTTGCTCAGGAGTTGTGCCTGACAAGGTGTAATAGCTGACAGTTTTATAAATTCTGGCGGCATCAGCCGTTACAGAAAACGGTATCAAGAAAAAACATGTAGCAGCCAAAGTACTGATCGTTTTTTTGAACATTTTAATCTCTGTCGTTAAAAATAGTAAACTTGTGTGATCATTTACATGAATATGCTAAAAAAGCGTCTACAAAATAAGACAATCTTGAAGCAAGCGAAAATTAATATGAAAAACTTCTGGTCGATTGGTCATAATAAAACTATTTCACTTCATCCGTCATCTGTTTTGATGGGCATCTTGAACGTGACTCCGGACTCATTCTCAGATGGGGGGGAACATAATTCTTTGCAAGAGGCCGTTAGCTTTGGACAAAAAATGATGGATGATGGCGCTTCCATTATTGATATCGGAGGCGAATCCACGCGACCGGGATTTGATGCCGTCAACGTAAAAGAAGAACAAAATCGTGTATTGCCGGTTGTCGAAAAATTGGCCGGAAAAGAGGGGGCATTTTTATCTATCGATACATATCACGCGGAAACTGCCCATCTTGCCTTGAAAGCGGGTGCCCACATTATCAACGATATTTGGGGGTTGCAGCGGGAACCCGAGATGGCGGAGATTATTGCTTCGGAACGGGCGGGCGTTGTCATCATGCACAATTCCCGTGACCGCGACGTTTTGACAGACATTATCGAAGATCAGAAATTCTTTTTTGATAAATCTTTGGAACTTGCCAAAAAGTCCGGTATTGCCGATGATGCTATTGTACTTGACCCGGGATTCGGGTTTGGTCTGGATTTTCATGATAATCTTGTCTTGTTGAACCGCGCGTCAGAACTTCATATGTTCGGTTTTCCTTTACTGGCTGCTACTTCGAGAAAACGTTTCCTTGGTACTTTAACCGGTCAGCAAGAGGCAAAAATGCGCGATATCGCAACGACAGCAACCTCCGTTTTATTAAGACAAGCGGGTTTTTCGATTTTTAGAGTACATAATGTGATGATGAATAAGGATGCATTGGCTGTTGTAGACGGGGTCGAAGGCGTGGCATGCAACTAGCTAATAAGAAAAAAAGTTCCGACAATATTTCCAATAAAGCCTGGCTGGGGCTAGGGGGTAATATCGGGGATGTTCCATCGACTTTAAAATACGCTCTTGCCGATATCGAACACTCTTCGGAAAATCATCTGATATCTGTTTCATCCTTCTATCAGACACCCCCATGGGGCAAAATAGACCAAAACCGGTTTGTCAATATTTGCTGTGAAATCGAGACGCTTTTTGATCCCGAAAATTTGTTGCAGTTCTGTTTGGCTATCGAGAAAAAATATGGTCGGGAAAGAAAAATAAAATGGGGGCCGAGAACTCTTGATATAGACCTGCTTGTTTACCAAAATATCCCTCATTACCAGTCGGAAACCTTGACATTACCGCACCCGTTGATGACTGAAAGAGCGTTCGTTTTATACCCTTTATGCGAAATAGCGCCGGCTCTTATTGTTAATGGACGAACTGTCGGGGAATGGAAGAAGGACTGCTCGGATGATGGCATTGTGGTACTTCCGACACACTTCACGATGAGATGACTGTCATTTCACATATTAATGATGACGGAAGAGAAAAAAATCGTTAAAGGGCTTTATAAGTTCGATCGTGTTTAAAGCATCGTCGAGTAGCTAAGCTGAGGTGCCCGTATGTCAAGCGTATTTCCGAAATCCATCTTTATCGTTGCAGGTTTTGCACTTTCCGTTACCGGATGTACAACAACACAAAACTCGACAACCGCGACGAATTCTCTGACAACTGCTGTTGCAAGCAATCCGGCACCGAAATTTCCTTCATTTACAGCTCCGACACGCAGCGTAGCCCCCGATCTCGCACAAGCTTGTATCAATAGCGCAGCAAATAAGTATTTTCTGCCTACGCGCGTTATTAAAGCGGTTGATTCCCGCAAACCCGGAGATGGCTCGACACAAGTCATCCTCAAAGTTGATTTACGTGATGCTGTTTGTACCGTCAGTGCGGGAGGTGTCGTAAAATCGGTGATTGACACATCTCCGAAAAGTGCAGATCAGATAGCTGCGGAAGCTCAGGCCGCTGCGGGAACCAAAGCTTTATCGCAAAATACAACAGAAACGACTGTTGTCAGGACGCCTAAGAAAACTACATCGACAACGAAAACCTCCACCGGCGTTAAAAAACGGACACAAGCGACAGCAGCCTCAGGGCAATCATTATACTAAGAGTTTGTCTGGCATAGCGTTAATAGCAGCACAGCATTGATAAAAGGGTGATCGGGGTTTTATCTATCCGGATAGGAACGGGGGGTATAGCTCCACACTTTGCCAGCCCGTTGAAAACGACGTGTTTGACTTGAACCGATGATAACCACAGAACGACTCGTAATGTCTCTGATGTTCAAGTCGGCAAGTGTCGTTATCAAAGTCTGTTCGCCGGTGCGTCCGATATCCGTTCCTATCATAACAATCCGGTCGGCAGGGCAAAGTTGGTTCAATATACGCAAGACATCAACGATTTTCGTCGGGCGGGCGCGTGATACAGGGTTGTAGAGAGCCAACACCATATCCGATTTTATTGCCGCAACCAGCCGTTTTTCGATGATTGCCCAGGGCTTCAGATTATCGGACAATGAAATAACCGCGAAATCGTGCCCCAACGGAGCTCCGAGACGCGCTGCGGCAGATTGGGCAGCCGTTATTCCCGTTTCTACTTTTATTTCGACATTGTCCCAAAGCGGCGAATAGTTCTCATCGAGAGTTTCAAAAACAGCGGCTGCCATGGCGAATATTCCGGGGTCTCCCGAAGAAATCATAGCCACTCTTTTCCCCGTGGCGGCAAGATCCAACGCTTCTTTTGCTCTTAAAAGTTCTTGCCTGTTATCGCTCGGATGGAGGGTTTGTTTCCCCAGAAACGGAGATGCGAGTTTTATATAATAATCATAGCCGAAAATATCGGTTGCTTCTGCCAAAGCATTACGAGCAGAAAAGGTAATATTTTCGTTGTTTCCGGGCCCTAGCCCGACAATTGTAAGTAGCCCGTTTCTTTTGCTCTTGCGATAAATAAGCTTGGTAGACGAGCCTTTTATATCGCTCCCGTTTTCATCAATAACGATTTTGAGTGAAGCGTCCGTTGCAAATGGGAGTGAACCGGTAGAAAACCATTGATGCGTTCCTACCAGCTCCACGGTTTCTCCGGCAAGAAGCGAAGAAAGAAAACTTGCAGCATCGTTTTTGTTGACAAGTTCGAGGTCTTCCGGAGGAGTGAGAAGATTTAGACCAAATCGCAAATATCCGCTGGTGGTAATTGCTGCATGACTATCAAGAAGCTTTGCAAGGTCAGAAGCGAGATCATTCGCCCCGATATTCGCTCCCAATAATGGGACAACGTAAGAGCCATCTTCGGCAATACACAAAACCGGAGGTTCACTGAATTTGTCTTTCAAAAGCGGGGCAAGAATTCGGATGAGTATACCGCTAGCACAAAAAGCAATAATCGGACGGCCGGATAGGAAAGCATCTTTTATTGAATTGGCTATATCATCTACGATCGTAATATCGCCGCCCTCAACACGGCTTGTTCCATATATGGTTGCGTTTTTCAAAAATTTGGAAATAGCAATAGCCCGATCTTTAGAAAAATCGGAAAAGGTAAAAATATCAATATGGTGCGAGTGATAATTAAACAATATAATTAACCTTTTTACCTATGTCAGGTCTTATTTTGGTGCTTTATACCCGGTATCAATACAAGTGAGAAATATGGTGATTTTTCACTATCAGCTTCTAGGATCGGAATGATTTTCTGGTCATCCATTGTCGCCCGCTCAATATAGAGTGCGCGTTCCGTCAGTCCGGTTATTTCCAAAGCCTCTTTTATTTTGGACAGGTTTCTTCCTACTTTCATAATAGCAAATGCATCGCCGTTGCGGAGTTTATCGACAAGCGCCTGTTTCTCCAAGACGCCTGACAAAACGGTAAAGCTTTGATTGCGGTAACACAAAGGCACCTGTAAAACAGATGCTGCTCCGAATATTGAAGAAATACCCGGAATGATTTCTGTCGGGTAGCTTTTTCCCAGAAGGTCATAAAGATACATAAACGAGCTATAAAATAGCGGATCCCCTTCAGCCAAAATAACAACAGTTTTGTTATTTTTTAAATATAAATCAATTGTTTGGTACGCGTTTTTATAAAACTGATTTAACTTTTCGCGATAGAGATCGGATCGGCTGTCGGATTGCACAGTTACAGGGTAGGTTAATGGCTGTAAATGTGCTTTTTCAGAAATCCAACGCTTGGCAATTCTTAGCGCATTACTGTTATGCGTTTCCGTTTCGTGATAAACGATAACGTCGGCTGACTGGATCGCTTTCATCCCTTTAACCGTTATAAGTTCGGGATCACCAGGACCTACGCCAACACCGATAAGCTTTGCTCGTTTCCCGTTCATTCGCATTCACTCGCCAAAGCGTTAATAGCAGCCGCAGCCATAGCGCTACCGCCACGTCTTCCGTGAACAACAATATAGGGTATGGAAAATTGGTTTTTAGCCAAAGCCTGTTTGGATTCTTTTGCGCCGACAAATCCTACCGGACAGCCGATAATTAATTCAGGCTTTTCGAAACCTTGTTCAATGAGGTTGAGCAGGTGAAAGAGTGCTGTTGGTGCATTACCAATTACGACAACAGAATTTTTTATATAAGGTTTCCAAAGTTCGACTGCTGCTGCTGAACGCGTGTTTCCAATTTTTTTCGCGTGTTCTGCCACAGATTTATCTTCGAGTGTACAGATGACCTGATTATTCGCCGGTAAACGTTTTCGTGTAATTCCTTCAGCAACCATTTTGGCGTCGCATAATATTGGAGCACCGTCGGCGAGCGCCTTCCTACCGATACTGCCAGCCCCGTCAGAAAATGCAATATCTTTCACGATGTCAGTCATACCGCAAGCGTGTATAACCCTGACGACCAGCTTTTCGAGATCGTCCGGTATATTGGTGAGATCAGCCTCCGAGCGTATTGTTGCAAATGACCGGTTGTAAATTTCCTGACCATCTCTGATATATTCAAGCATAGCTTCACGCCTTTTTAGGGTATTTTTCTATTTCTGGTTTTCTATATAGCGCATAACATCAGATATGCTCATATTCTCGCACAATAGTTGCCCGAATTTATTTTTTCCCGTCTCATTCGTTAAATTCGCACGATAAAGGTTATAAATACCGTCTTTGACAGCCAGAATAGTGAACGGAAAAGCTTCGGTTGCCACGCAGGATTTTGAACACGCGGTCAAATGAACGAGCGCTCTCGGATTGCCTGAAAAATGCTCAACGAGATATTTTCCATCACGTTGAACATTGGAAAGTGCCGAATGACAGAAAGGCGCACCGGCACAACAATAAACATAAAGTGCCGGGTTATTTTCGTCGGTTGCAAGCCCGAGTTTCGAAAGACCGTCTCTGATCAATATTGCTTCATCCCGACTGCAATCGGGTATGACGATTCCCTGATAATGGGTAAGGCGTATCGGCGTGTTGCGAGCGCGAATTCTGGCGAGTTCTGCGACACCGTGCAAGGTTTTCGATGCCATTCGTCCAAGCTCGGGTCTTGCTCCCACATAAAAAAGGTCTTTCTGTTTCTGCAGTAATATGCCGGTTAATGTCGACAGGTTTTCGTGTAATTCGGGTTTCATCAACGGATTAGAGATATCATTGCCAAAGTGTTGATAGATTTGGGCAAGAAAATCTTTAAATCTGCCACTGACACAAAGATGCTTCATGCGACTTATTGAAGGTTCGGATTTTGTTATGGAGATGAACAATCCGAGCACATATCGTATAAATTCCAGCGCTTTTTTTTCTGTGATGCTGCCAATGGCATGCGTTTTGCCATCCGGCTTATCAAGCGCCGATGAAGCAAATCCAAAGTTATAAGTTTTGCCGTCAGGATGGGCTGAAAGCCAGATATCGGCTTTGTGGTTCAGAACCTGCGTTGTTTCACCGCCATTTATCAGAAATGAAAACTTCGGAGACAGGGTCGCAAAGTTCTTGTCAAGTTGCAACATGGCAAGAAGCTTGTCGGCAAATTCAACTGTATTACACGACATGCCTATGTCAATGCCGGCGGTTGGTGCAACCATGACATTTCGTATGTCATCGCCTTCCGGAGTTAAAGGTCCAAGACCAAGATCAAGAATTTTGTTGATCAACTTCTGTTGGTTGTTTTTTGCAACAGCGCGTATTTGCACATTTGCTCTTGTCGTGAGTTCGACGTAGCCACGCGAAAAAGTTTCGGCTGCATCTGCTATGCCGTCAATTTGCTCGCTCGTCAAACGGCCTAATGGAAGTTTTATTCGGCAAATCCCGCCATCATTGGCTAATGGCATACGAAACAATCCCGGACAGGCAAATCGTCTATCCTGAACTGCCTTGATTTTGTGTTCATTTTCTGTAGGTGCGGCGGTAATCATTTTGCTTGCTCTCGGAGTGGGCAGATTCTAATAAAGCTAAATAGGGACAAATAGCTTACCGATCAACGTGAATGAACAAAAAACCTTGGCTGACAATTATTGGTATCGGAGATGATGGCTGGAGTGGCCTTACGCTGCGCCAACAAAATGCTTTAACTGCAGCTTCCCATATATATGGCGGCAAAAGACATCTTGATTTTTTGCCTGAAAATTTGTCTGCGAAATTAATCCCTTGGCCATCACCTTTTTCAAAAGGCATAGACGGGATATTGTCGTTAAAAGGGCAAAATGTTGTTGCGCTGGTCAGCGGAGACCCGATGTTTTTCGGAGCAGGAGCAACTTTACTGCGAAAAATACCTGTAGCCGAGGTATTGGTTCTGCCGCACCCCTCATCGTTTTCATTGGCCGCATCCCATCTCGGCTGGGCATTGCAAGACACAGTCTGCCTTTCAATCAATGGCCGTCCTATTCGTTCCATCCTTGGCCAATTGCAGAACAATAACCGATTGATTATTCTGTCCGAAAACAAAAACAGTCCGTCAGAGCTTGCAAAACTCCTAGTAGATTATGGTTTTGGTGCAAGCAAAATGACAGTCATGGAACACCTGGGTGGTGAGAAACAACGCATTCGCTCTTTAAAGGCTGATAAATTCGACCTTGATGATTGCGAAAATCTCAATCTGGTAGCGGTTGAATGTCACGCCGATCGTGCAGATGCCGGATTTAGTTTTTGTTCAGGATTGCCTGATGACGCCTTTTTTACAGACGGTCAACTCACCAAACAGGATGTTCGGGCAGTTACTATGGCGCATCTTGCTCCGAAATTTGGTGAAGTGTTGTGGGATGTTGGAGCCGGTAGCGGCTCGATTTCGATTGAATGGTTACGTGCCGCTAGAGGAACACGTGCTTATGCAATTGAAAGAAAAGAGAGTAGACAAAATACGATTTTAAAAAATGCCGATCATTTTGGAGTTATCGGTCTCTCACTCGTAAGAGGAGAAGCGCCGTTTTGTCTCGCTGGCCTTGAAAGTCCCGATGCAATATTTATTGGCGGCGGTTTTACCCATCCAGATTTATTCGACCGCTGCTGGAAAAGTTTGAAATCCGGTGGAAGGCTCATTGTCAATGCTGTAACGCTTGAAACCAATGCCATCCTTGCAGAGCATTCCAAAAACGTTAATGCGCGCCTCATTCATCTTGCATTTGCCGAAGCTGTTCCTTTGGGAAATTTCCATGTATGGCGCAATTCGCTTCCGATCACCATGATGATTGCCCGAAAAACCTGAACTTTTTGACATATCATGCTACTTAAAGCTGTGGGCGCGGTTGTAGTTACGGATTGACAATTGGTGGTTTTTTGTTCGATATGAACAAATTGGAATTTTATGCGGTTCGAAATATAGGTATAAGAACAATGACAGAACGATCGCAGCACCTGCAGGATCTCTTTCTGAATGCAGTACGTAAACAAAAGATTTCTCTTACAATCTTTTTGGTAAATGGCGTCAAACTTACCGGCATAGTAACATCGTTCGACAATTTTTGCGTGTTGCTGCGACGTGATGGGCACTCCCAGCTCGTTTACAAACATGCGATATCGACCATAATGCCTAGTCAGCCGGTGCAGATGCTGGATGAAGATGAGGACATTGAATAGCTTCTCTTTGAATATTTGTTCGGGGGAATAGCTTCTTGGGCTTTTTTTAAAAGGAATTTTCGGTTGAAACTTCAAAAAAGAGTTTTCGGTTGAAAAAAGTTTTCTTGTCAAAAAATCCGGTCTTTTCGCTTTCCGGGCTTTTCACTTCCCGGTCTTACCACTTTCATGTCGAGTTTTGTGGTTAGCTTGTCATGATGGATGATCATGACAAGACCCACAAGCTGATTTCAAGACAAACAGTTGATACACGAGCAATTGTTATCGTTCCGGCCATATATGATCGGGAGAATTCGAAGAAAAATTATGAAGCATCGTCGCGCACGCGTATCGATGAAGCTGTAGGGCTTGCTGAAGCCATCCGGTTGAATGTTGTTGAAAAAATATCCGTTAATATTGAAAAACCGCGTCCGGCAACGCTGTTGGGGCAGGGAAAAGTCGAAGAAATCGGCAAGATTGTCTCTTATAAAAACATCGATCTTGCAGTCATGGATTCTTCCCTGACGCCGATCCAACAGAGAAATCTTGAAAAAGCATGGAACTGCAAAGTTATTGATCGCACAGCTCTTATTCTCGAGATTTTTGGCGATAGGGCAAGAACAAAAGAAGGTGTCCTTCAGGTCGAACTTGCCCACCTCAATTATCAAAAGGGTCGATTGGTCAGAAGTTGGACCCACTTGGAAAGACAGCGCGGTGGTAGCGGCTTTCTTGGCGGACCTGGTGAAACACAGATTGAAGCTGACCGGCGCATTTTGCAGTCAAAAATTGTCCGCATCAAGCGTGAGCTTGAAACGGTTGTCAGAACAAGAGCACTCCATAGGGCGAAAAGAAAAAAAGTCCCTTATCCGGTTATTGCACTTGTCGGTTATACCAATGCCGGTAAATCGACATTATTCAATCGTTTGACGGGCGCGGATGTGCTGGCCAAAGACATGCTTTTTGCAACACTTGATCCGACATTGCGCAAAGTAATCTTGCCGCACGAACAGACGGTGATGTTGTCGGATACGGTTGGATTCATTTCCGATCTTCCAACCCATCTCGTTGCAGCGTTCAGAGCAACATTGGAAGAGGTTGTCGAAGCCGGTCTTATCCTTCATGTGCGCGATATGTCGGATGTTGAAAACCATGCCCATGCGCAGGATGTCTTGAATATTTTATCAAGTCTTGGTGTCAATACAGATGATCCCTATCACATTATAGAAATCTGGAACAAGGTCGATTTGCTCGACGATGTGTCGTTAGCTGCTTTGGAGGATTCTGCCCGTGCTTCTCTCACACCGGTTGTGACTGTTTCGGCTCTAACCGGCAAAGGTGTTGACAAACTCCTCGCGATTATTGAAAAACGAATATCCGGCGAAATGATCAAACGTCAAATTGTTCTCAAGCCGGATGAATACGGTCTTCTTGATTGGCTTTACAAGAATGGGGAAGTCATTAAAAAGACATCTAAAGATGACGGTTCGGTTATTGTTTCGGCAAATTTGACCGGACAGGCGAATGAACGCTTCGATAATATCATTAAAACAAAACAGTCAGACTAACCGATATTTATCTCCGGAGGGAAATGCAAATGGCTTTTTATCGGCTTGATGGTATAGATCCCGTTATTGAAGATAGTTCAGCAAGCTGGGTTGCAGAAAGTGCCGAAATTATCGGAAAGGTTGTTTTGAAGCCGCGCTCCAGTGTCTGGTTCGGAAGCGTTTTGCGCGGGGACAATGAAACGATTACTGTTGGTGAGGGAACAAATATTCAGGATCTGACAATGGTTCATACCGACGCCGGTATCGAAGTGTCGATAGGCAAAAATTGTACTATCGGTCATAAAGTCATCCTTCACGGTTGTACCATTGGTGATACAAGTTTGGTCGGAATGGGCGCCATTATTATGAACCACGCGGTTATTGGCGAAGAGTCGATCGTGGGAGCAGGGGCATTGGTCACTCAAGGAAAACAGTTTCCGAGCCGGTCGCTTATTGTTGGCAATCCGGCACGTTTTGTCAGAAATTTGACCGATGAGGAAATCGAAGGCATTAAAAAATCTGCGTCACATTATTATGACAATGCACAAAGATTCAAATATAATCTGGTGCCTCTCACTTTGCCGGAACAATGATAGGTCCTTTTACGAGAGGCTACTCATCGACTATTCCATTTTCTTCGTACAACAAGAAGAATAACAATAATGAAGTTTTTGCCAGACAAATTCTTAACTGCGCTGATTGTGGCAATTATTATTGCCAGCATCGCCCCAATATCCGGAAAAGCGGCAGATTGGTTTTCGTTGCTCACCCAGATTTTCGTCGGATTGCTATTCTTCCTGCACGGAGCAAAGTTACCTTGGCAAGCGGTTCTGGCCGGTATTGTTCACTGGCGACTGCATTTGACAGTGTTTCTTGCGACATTTGTTCTTTTTCCGATTTTGGGTGTTTTGGCTGGCATTATTGTTCCAGGGTTGAAAGAGTCTGCTTTCTATGCGGGCATTCTCTATTTGTGCGTCTTGCCTTCAACGGTCCAATCGTCGATAGCTTTCACGTCCATTGCGGGTGGTAATATTCCTGCTGCAATTGTTTCGGCTTCAGCCTCGAACATATTTGGTATGTTTTTGACACCACTTCTCGTAGGATTGTTGTTTTCCGCAGGTGGTGGCAAAGCAACAATATCGGCAACGGCATTTGAAAGCATTCTGGTTCAACTGCTTATACCGTTTGTGCTCGGTCAACTTTGCCAGCGCTTTATCGGAAATTTTATCGTACGGCACAAATCCTTGACTTCTATCGTCGACAGAGGGTCAATTATTCTGGTTGTCTATCTTGCGTTTAGCGAAGCAACCACAAGCGGATTGTGGCACACCACAAGCTGGCACGAACTGATCGTGATGATTATTATCGACGTGGTTTTGCTAGCGATTGTATTGACTGTCACGTGGTATGGATCAAAATTGTTAGGCTTCGACGAGAAAGACTGCATAACAATTACTTTTTGCGGTTCGAAAAAAAGCCTCGCAAGTGGCGCGCCAATGGCAAATGCCATTTTTGCAGGCTCTGGTGGGGCAATCGGCGCAATTGTCTTGCCACTTATGTTATTTCACCAGATACAATTGATGGTATGTACGATTATTGCCCGTCATTTATCGGAAAGAAGAAAACAAAGTGGCACAGACGAATAAAGCCGAATTGGAACATTTTTATAATCTCGGGCTTTCCCTTGAAAAACAGGGGAAATTTGATGAAGCAGCCGCAGCATATCGACGGGCATTGGATGCGGATCCCGAAGATTATGGCGGGATTGGAGTGAGACTTGCTTCTATCAACCGTGGCGAAACACCGAAGACCGCTCCAAAAGCCTATGTCGCAACGTTATTCGACCAAAATGCCGATATGTTCGATTATATTCTGGTTGATCAATTGGGCTATGACGTCCCATTGCAATTACGGGAACAATTATTAGCAGCTTTCCCGGACTTGAGATTTGATAGAATGCTTGATCTTGGCTGTGGCACAGGACTTTCTGCTGATGCACTTGATGATCTGGCAGGCGACAAGACCGGTGTCGATCTTTCCGAAAATATGATCGAGATCGCACATGAAAAAGGTGATTACCAGCATCTGTTTGTGGGCGATGCCGTGGAATTTGTTACACGCTCGCTCGAACAGTGGGATTTGATCGTTGCTACCGACGTTCTGCCCTATATGGGCGACATCGGGTTGTTTTTTGACAAAGTTTCCGAACGTCTTGCACAACACGGAGTTTTCGGATTTTCAACCGAAACACTCTCCGAAAGCGCCTTTAACGGACTGGACTATAAAGTAGGGCCGCATCAACGTTTTGCCCACAACGAGGATTATATCAGGAATGAATTGGCAAAACACAATATTGAATGTGTAAGCGTCAATAATATAGTTGTTCGTGCCGAACAGGGTGAACCTGTGTCGGGACAATTATATGTCACTCGCAAGAAATCCTGACTTTTCGACCGGATCATCGTTTGGTTACAGATCGGGGCTTTTTGTTCTCATTGTCTATTTGATTGAACGAATGAACTGGCGAGTATTTTCTCTATATTGTTGAGGAATTTCGAGCCCCTTTTCTTTGCGCCCCAACTGTTTTTGTTACTCCATAAGCCGGATATAGAGTTGAGGTTTGCCGTGCTTTGAAACGAAGTGGGGAATATGCCGGGTTTCTAATATATGAAAATTAGTCCTGTAATTCCTGAAACCCGTAGAAAATAATGCGGAAAAAAATTCCAAGGTTCAAAGATTGTATTTTTCTTCCGATTGAATTCGTCTGTGGGACACACACGTTTTTAGCGCGTTGATTTCCATAACCCGTAGAAAATAGAAGCGGCTTATACAAAAACACGAAATCGGAAAATCAAGATTTTGCTTAATAAACTACGCATATTCTATAAAAATTGAAACTTTTGGATTGACGGGCTGTCATAGGCATAATAATGTTTCGTGCATGAAACAGATTATTCTAGTAGTGCGAACGCGTATGGGGCAAATGGTGTAACCATTCGGCTAATAGCCACTCATACGCGAAACAGGCTCCCTTGGGGGCCTTTTTTATTAGCCCAAAGAATTCAGTTGACGAGTAGGAAAAATGACAGAAGAACCAAAACCAAAGGACAGTTTCGACGGAAAAACAATGTCTGGTGCGGAAATGGTCGTACAAGCGCTTATCGATCAGGGGGTAGAACGTGTATTCGGTTACCCCGGAGGAGCAGTTCTCCCGATTTTTGACGAAATTTATCAGCAGAATTCATTCGAACATATTCTTGTTCGTCATGAGCAGGCAGCAGGACACGCGGCTGAAGGATATGCTCGCAGTACCGGTAAAGTCGGCGTTATGTTGGTAACGTCCGGTCCGGGGGCTACGAATACCGTGACAGCATTACAAGACGCATTGATGGATTCTATTCCGCTTGTCTGTTTTTCGGGGCAGGTTCCTACAACGCTGATCGGTACAGACGGTTTTCAGGAAGCCGATACCGTTGGTATTACACGCCCGTGCACGAAACATAACTGGTTGGTAAAAGATGTAAACGACCTTGCCCGCATCATTCATGAAGCTTTCTATATTGCACAAACAGGACGGCCGGGACCGGTTTTGATCGACATACCGAAGGATGTACAATTTGCTTCGGGCGTTTATACAGCGCCGCGCTCCATGCCGCGCCAAAGCTATCGCCCGCAACTGGATGGTAACGCCAAAGCAATCGAATATGCAGTTTCAATGCTCGCTGAAGCGAAAAAACCTGTAATCTATACCGGTGGCGGGGTTATTTCTTCTGGTGCCAATGCGGTAAGATTATTGCGTGAGCTCGTTGCTCTCGGTGATTTTCCTATCACGTCAACGCTCATGGGATTGGGAGCCTATCCGGCATCGGGAAAAAACTGGTTGGGTATGCTCGGTATGCACGGCACTTACGAAGCCAATATGACAATGCATGATTGCGATGTGATGTTGGCCATCGGTGCACGTTTTGATGATCGTATTACCGGTCGTCTTGACGCTTTCGCACCAAAAGCAAGAATTATTCATATCGATATCGACCCTTCATCAATTAATAAAACGGTTCAGGTTGAAGTCCCGATCGTTGGCGATGTTGCGCATGTTCTGGAAAATATGACGCGCAGTTTGCGCGCCTTGAAACCGGTGCCTGACAAAGAATCAAGAAAAGTCTGGTGGGACGAAATCAATCGCTGGAGAGCGCGTAATTGTCTGGCTTATAAGCACAGATCCGATGTCATTATGCCGCAATATGCGATAAAACGCCTTTATGAACTGACAAAAGACAAAAAGGCATATGTCACTACAGAAGTCGGTCAACACCAGATGTGGACAGCTCAATATTATGGCTTCGAGGAACCACGCCATTTCATGACATCAGGTGGATTGGGGACAATGGGATATGGCTTTCCGGCTTCGATCGGTGTGCAAATTGCCCACCCTGATGCGCTGGTTATTTGTGTTGCAGGCGATGCTTCGATCCAGATGAATATTCAGGAACTGGCAACGGCAATGCAGCATAAAACACCCGTCAAGGTGTTTATATTGAACAACCATTATATGGGAATGGTACGTCAATGGCAGCAACTCCTTCACGGAAACAGGCTGTCGAATTCCTATACAGATGCTATGCCGGATTTTGTAAAACTTGCCGAGGCTTATGGTGCAGTTGGTATCAGATGTTCGAAACCGGATGAGCTTGACGAGAAAATCAATGAAATGCTTGAATGCGACAAGCCGGTTTTCTTTGACTGTGTGGTTGCCAAGCAGGAGAATTGCTTCCCGATGATTCCATCGGGTAGGGCACATAATGACATGCTTCTTCCTGACGAAGCCAATGATGAATCAATTCAGAATGCTATCGATGCAAAAGGTCGCTCGCTCGTATAAGGGATAGAATGATGAACGCACAGAATTTAAGTTTTGGTTCGGCTTATTTTATCGAACCGGATAATGACCCGATGGAAACGCATATGCTTGCAGTTCTCGTTGATAACGAGCCGGGCGTGCTTGCCCGTGTTATCGGGATGTTTTCGGGACGCGGTTATAATATTGAAAGCTTGACCGTTTCGGAAACACAACATGCAGAAAAGCTTTCCCGTATTACGGTTGTGACACGGGCAACGCCGCAAGTTCTTAACCAGATTCGCCATCAATTGGAACGGATTATACCGGTTCATCGCGTGGTCGATTTGACGGTTCGCGCACGTGAGCAGGGGCAAGATGGGCCTATCGAGCGGGAATTGGCACTTATAAAAGTAGTAGGTGAAGGTGCCGATCGGGTGGAAGCATTGCGTTTGGCCGAGGCATTCCACGCCAAGGTGATTGATGCAACGGTCGACCATTTTATTTTCGAAATTACCGGACGCACCGCCAAGGTCGATCAGTTTATTTCCATTATGGAACCCTTGGGGTTGGTAGAAATATGCCGTACAGGTGTTTCGGCGATGAACCGCGGTCCGGACGGCATGTGATAACGAAAAACCAAATGATAAACCTGATTGAAGGTCGCTACCGCAAGGTAGGGGCCTTTTTTCAAATGCGATTTTTATGAGGGTTGCATAGCCTGAAGAAATTCTTTTCCGAGGCAAGCGAGTAGTTTCTTTGCATCCATTGGTCGGGAAAAGGGAGCACCTTGGCCGGCCCAATAGGCACCGAACCCGAAGTCCTGTTGTTCTTTGGCAAGATTGGCGATTTGTTTTGCAGTATCATAGGCATAAGGATAGGGAGGCACATCTTTATTCGGCACATTTCGGGTGAAATCGACAAAAGAATTATAAAGCGCACGCGCTGGTCGTCCCGAGAAAGTACGTGTCATAACAGTATGATAGGCAGATTGGCTGGCCAGAGTTTTTTTGTATCCGCTATCGGCTTGTGATTGGGGACAGGCTATAAAAGCTGTTCCCATTTGTACGGCGCTCGCACCGGCTTTAATGCATTCTGCAATATCCTGACCATCCATTAATCCGCCAGCGGCTATGACGGGTATGGAAAGATTTTTCAAAATTATCTTTAAAAGTTGTTTGAGAGAAAGACAGGAGTCCGCTAAATTTTCATCGAATATCCCCCTATGCCCACCAGCCTCGTAACCTTGGGCAATAATTGCGTCCAAACCGGCTTTTTCAATAGCCATTGCTTCGTCAAGATTGGTTGCTGTTGCTATGAGATATATTCCGGCTTGCTTCATTGCCGAGATTTTTCCGGTTTCCGGAAGTCCGAAATGGAAGCTGACAATTGCCGGTTTTTCTTTCATGACGAGCTCGAACAATTCGTCGTTCGTATAAAAACTGCTATAGATTTCCCGCAAAGTTCGAGGTGGTTCTGCGTTAAATTTCTGGAATAGGGGACTTAATTTTTTAAGCCACGCGTCGTCAATTTGTTTGTCGGGTTTGATAGGCTTGTGGCAGAAAAAATTGATATTAAAAGGTCGCCTTGTAGTTCTTTTTAATGTTTTGATTGACCGAGAGGCAGCATCAGGCGAGGATGCGCCCAAGCCCAAAGATCCTATTGCTCCATTATTACAGATTTCTGCCGCAAGTTCCGGTGTTGAAACCCCTGCCATGGGAGCTTGAATAAGCGGGATTTCGATATTGAAATGATGACAGAAATCGATGTAGGACATGTCTTCCTCCCTAAAAACACGGGTGCTTTTTTTAAAAGGACTATAATAGACTTGCTCTGAACCGTCGAATCCTGTTTGGATAAGTTATGCAATTTTCACCACAACAAGATAAAGCACTGACCAGTGTCGCAAATTGGCTTAAAAATGGTCAGTCTCAGGTTTTTCGTTTGTTTGGCTATGCGGGCACGGGAAAAACGACCTTGGCGCGCTATTTTGCCGAAAGCGTTGATGGTACGGTTCAATTTGCTGCTTTCACCGGTAAAGCCGCTCAGGTATTGCGTTCAAAAGGCGCAAGCAATGCGCGAACTATTCACTCTTTGATATATCGCCCACGGGGTGAAGAAGAAGTTGCCGACGAAAACACCGGTAAAACATCGATGGCCCCGATGTTTTCACTCAATCGTCAAAGTCCCATTGCTCAGGCCAAGCTTGTTGTCATTGATGAATGCTCGATGGTTGATGAACAGCTCGGCCGTGATCTTATGAGCTTTGGAACCCCTATTCTTGTGTTGGGAGACCCTGGACAATTGCCGCCAATATCGGGCGGCGGATTTTTTACCGAACATGAGCCGGATTTTCTTTTGACAGAAATTCATCGTCAGGCGCGGGATAACCCGATTATCCGTCTGGCAATGGATGTTCGTGAAGGACGCGATATTGACTATGGCGACTATGGCGCCGCTCAGGTCATAACGAGGAAACAGGTTGACCAGCAATTGGTTCTTGACGCTGATCAGGTTCTCGTTGGCATTAACCGGACACGTCGACTCTATAATAAGCGTTTAAGAGAACTCAAAGGTTTTACAGCCGATTACCCGCAAGCCGGCGATAAGCTTGTTTGCTTGCGCAATGATCCGGCAAAAGGTTTGTTGAATGGTTCATTATGGAGGGTAATGACGGCATCCAAGGAAACCGTAAAACCCGGTATAAGTTTACTCGTCACTCCGGAAGATGAGGATCGCGGCGTTGCGAAAATCAAGTTGTTGAAAGCAGTTTTTGATGACCCGGAAAGCGATATTTCCTGGCAAATGAAACGCCGTTATGATGATTTTGATTATGGCTATGCTTTAACTGTTCATAAAGCCCAAGGCTCGCAATGGGATAATGTCGTATTATTTGATGAAAGTTTCGCTTTTCGAGATACCCGAGAACGTTGGCTTTATACAGCAATTACGCGTGCAGCCGAAAAATTGACAATTGTAAGATAATCAATTCTTCTGATAACACTCGATAATTGCGATTAGAATTGAATACTATGTCAATATACCTATGAGGAGAATTTACTATGCGGGTGAAAGACAAAGTTGCAATCGTTACAGGTGGCGCAAAAGGTTTGGGCGAGGCGACATCACGTCTTCTAGCCAAAGAAGGTGCGAAAGTTGTTTTGACCGATCTTGATGAAGTGCAAGGCAAGAAAGTAGAGGCGGAAATCAACAAAGCCGGCGGTACTGCAAAATACATGAAACATGATGTTGCCAAGGAAGACCAATGGAAAAAAGTTGTTGACGACACAGTCAGTCTCTTCGGCCGATTGGATATTCTGGTGAATAACGCCGGCGTCGGGCATTCGGCTTCTGCAGAAGACGAAACTTTGGAAAAATGGCGCTTTCTGCAATCAATCAATCTTGATGCGGTTTTTCTTGGTACCCGCGAAGCTATCCGCGTGATGAAATATCAAAAGAGCGGTTCGATTATCAATTTGTCGTCGATCGAAGGCCTGGTTGGGGACCCAACGCTTGCTGCCTATAACGCAAGTAAGGGCGGGGTTCGCCTGTTCACCAAGTCTGCTGCATTGCATTGCGCGAAATCTGGCTATGGCATTCGCGTGAATTCCGTCCATCCGGGCTATATCTGGACACCGATGGTTGAAGAAAGTGCCAAAGAAAGCGGCGATGTCGAGGAAAGAAAAGCAGCGCTAACAGCTCTCCACCCGATTGGGAAATTGGGAGTACCGGACGATATCGCTTACGGTATTCTTTATCTTGCTTCCGATGAATCCGGTTTTGTCACCGGTTCGGAATTGGTTATTGATGGCGGCTATACCGCTCAATAAAGAGCGCGAAATAATCGCATTGCCCAATTAGACGAAACGGGTAATTTCTAAATGCAACTCGAATGCATGCAACCGGCTGGATGCTTCTTAAGCCGGTTGTGGCCGGCAGAGAATATCGTTTAGCAGAGTCGAGCACGTTTATGGAATTCGGCAAGGATATAAAGCGGCCAACTGTTTCCGACGATGTGTCTCTAACGTGATGCTTTCTCTGTCTCTAATGTAATCTTTAAATTAAAAATAACCCCGTCACAAAATGTTGTGGCGGGGTTATAATTTTGTCTTTCAAGAAATTGAATATTTCCGAAGCAAATTATTTGCGTTTGTCGATAGGAACATAGTCACGGCGTGCAGCACCGGTATAAAGCTGACGCGGACGGCCGATTTTCTGTGCCGGATCCTCAATCATTTCTTTCCATTGTGCAACCCAGCCGACACAGCGTGCCAAGGCAAACAGAACTGTGAACATATCGGTCGGGAATCCGAGAGCTTTCAATGTAATACCGGAATAGAAATCAACATTCGGGTAGAGCTTCTTCTCGATGAAATATTCATCGTTAAGGGCGATATGCTCAAGTTCCATAGCGATGTCGAGAAGCGGATCGTCCTTGATACCAAGTTCGGTCAAAACTTCATGGCATGTTTTCTGCATGATCTTTGCACGCGGGTCGTAATTTTTATAGACGCGGTGACCAAATCCCATCAGGCGGAAAGGATCGTTTTTATCCTTGGCGCGTGCGATAAATTCAGGAATTCTATCAACGGAACCAATTTCCTGAAGCATTTTCAAGCAGGCTTCGTTAGCACCGCCGTGGGCAGGACCCCACAGACAGGCAACGCCGGCAGCAATACAAGCAAACGGGTTGGCACCCGAAGAACCGGCAAGACGAACAGTTGATGTCGAAGCATTCTGTTCATGGTCGGCATGAAGAATGAAAATACGATCCATAGCGCGTGCCAGCACCGGATTAACTTTATATTCCTCGCAAGGAACAGCAAAACACATTTGCAGGAAGTTCGCAGCGTAGCCCAAGTCGTTACGAGGATATACGAACGGTTGGCCGATCGAATATTTGTAGGCCATAGCGGCGAGTGTCGGCACTTTCGAAATCAACCGGATTGATGCGATCATTCTTTGACGCGGGTCTGCAATATCAAGTGAATCGTGATAGAAAGCCGACATTGCTCCAAGGCAAGCCACCATCACAGCCATCGGGTGTGAGTCGCGGCGGAAGCCGTGAAAGAATCGCGAAAACTGTTCGTGAACCATTGTATGTTCGCGTACCGTGCGGTCAAAATCTTCTTTTTGTTTTTTACTCGGAAGCTCACCGTATAGGAGAAGGTAACAGGTTTCCAAGAAATCGCCCTGTTCTGCAAGCTGATCTATCGGATAGCCACGATATAGCAATACGCCTTTGTTTCCGTCGATAAATGTGATTTTAGATTCACAAGAAGCCGTTGATGTAAAACCGGGATCATAAGTGAATGTTCCGGTTTCTTTATAAAGCGGAGCAATTTCGATAACGTCTGGCCCCATGGTACCTTTACGTACCGGAAGCTCAATGCTTTTACCGTCAACAGTTATATGTGCTTTATTATCTATCATATGTCTTCCCTTTCAGAACCTCCACCCCACAAACGATGAGGTACCGCGCTCACATTACAGGTAATGACTGCGGCTCATGTCCAATGCCTGTGTTGTTTTCCAGATTATCCGAAAAGAGCCGGCTTGCAATGTCTAAGTTGCGTATTTTTTCGTTACCGGTGTCAATCTTGTGTGATTCAATTTTAAAAATTTGCGTAAAAGTGAAGGGGCGTTCTTGCAACTTCCGATTTTTATTCAAACTGTTAAGAAAAAAAGCCACAGCCCTTTGAAAAAAAAGGCTGTGGCATAAAATTAATCTAGAAATATTAAACTTGTTTTCAGATTATAAAGCTTGTTTTGCGATTTTTCCTTAAGCAATCTGATCATGAATGCGTCCAAGCGACTCTTCACGTCCTAAAATGACAAGAACATCGAAAACGCCCGGCGAAACGGCTCTTCCGGTTAATGCCGCACGCAATGGCTGAGCGACCTTACCGAGCTTTAATTGGGCCTCTTCAGCATAGTTCCGGATAATATGATCAAGCTTTTCTTTGGTCCAGTCGGTGCAAGAATCGAGAGAAGGATAAACTCCCTTGAGGATGGCCTTACCTTCGTCATTGAGAAGGTTGGTGGCCTTTTCATCGAGCTTCAATGGGCGGTCAGCAAAGATAAAAGCTGCATTATCAATAAGTTCGACAAGTGTCTTAGCGCGTTCTTTCAGCTCCGGCATTGCCTTCAAAAATTCTGAACGGTTTTTCTCGTTCAATTTTGCCTGTAGTTCTTTACCACCTTCAATTTCGGGCAAAATAGAAAGAGCAGCGTCAAACAAATCTTTATCGTTGCTCATACGCATATATTGACCATTGATCGCTTCGAGCTTTTTAAAATCGAACCGCGCTGCACCTTTGTTAATGTCGTCAATATCAAACCACGAGATCATATCTTCGGTCGACATAATTTCGTCGTCTCCGTGGCTCCAGCCGAGACGAACAAGATAATTGCGCAATGCAATAGGCAAGTATCCCATGGCACGATAGGCATCAACGCCGAGTGCACCATGCCGTTTTGAAAGTTTCGCACCGTCTGCCCCATGGATGAGCGGGATATGAGCCATAACCGGAACATCCCAACCCATAGCTTTGAAGAGAATTGTCTGGCGCGCGGCATTGGTCAGGTGGTCATCACCGCGAATAACATGAGTGACCCCCATGTCATGATCATCTACAACGACCGCAAGCATATATGTTGGCGTGCCATCCGAACGAAGAATAATGAAATCGTCAAGATCTTTATTCGGAAAATGGACGTCGCCTTGAACGCGGTCATGAACAATTGTCTCACCTTGTTGGGGCGCTTTGATGCGGATAACCGGTTTCACTCCCTTGGGAGCCTCCGAAGGGTCACGGTCACGCCATATGCCGTTATAACGCGGCGGCTTTCCTTCCGCACGGGCTTTTTCGCGCATTTCGGTCAATTCTTCCGGCGTTGCATAACAATAATAGGCCTGCCCCTTTTTGACGAGCTCTTCTGCCACCTCGCGATGCCGGTCAACGCGCGAAAATTGTGAAATGGGATCGCCATCCCATGTCAGTCCCAGCCATTTCAATCCGTCAATAATTGCATCGACGGCAGCTTTTGTTGATCTTTCGCGGTCGGTATCCTCAATGCGGAGCAGCATCTTGCCGCCAGTGTGTTTGGCATAAAGCCAGTTGAAAAGAGCGGTACGCGCCCCTCCGATATGGAGAAAACCGGTTGGTGAAGGGGCAAAACGTGTAACTACAGGCGTGGACATAATGTCTCCAGATTTCTACGAGTATTCCATTGTCAGTATGGCGTCGAACCATTAGCATAGACTCAGCACCATGCACCAGCCATACCAACGGGGACGGATAGAATTATAAAGCAGAGAAATGCGTTAGAAAGCAAATCAAATGCGCAAAGGTTGAACAGCCAATCTGTTAAGACCAGAACGAGGTCTGTTGCGCAGCTTTACAGTCCGCTTGAACGGCATGTCGTGAGTCTGCCAGATGATATACCATTTATCATTCCACATAAAACAGGGGTAAAGAGGCTTTATAAACAACTCGCCGATATATTTTTGTGGGGGTATTCCGCATTCATTTTCGAACGCGAACAAGGATTATTATTTTTATTAATACCTGTGTTCATGACTGTCGGTGTCGTGACATATTTCAGACTTTCTTATGAGCCTGATGGCGCTAGTCTTACAGCGCTTGGTATTATTGCAATCGGAATATTCATTCTCTCCCGCCACTTTCGTCCGGCCTTTTATATAACCGGTTTGGCAATGTGCATTTTTCTTGGAGCTCTGTGTTCGAAAATAGAAACCTGGCGCCTTTCTACGCCAATGCTCGGGAGTGATATCTCTTCGACAATTAAAGGACGGATTATATCTGTTGAAAAAGTAACACGAGGGAAATCACGGGTAGTCGTGGATATAATTTCCACCGAAAAACCGCATCTCAATCACGCTCCCGAACGTGCAAAACTAACCTTCTCCAGTACCAACGCAGAATTTGAACCAGGAGATGGTATCGAAGGACGTGCAAAATTAAGGGTGAGCTCCGGACCGATACGTCCTGACAGTTATGATTTCAGCTTTGCAAACTATTTTCAATCCATCGGTGCACAAGGATATTTTGTCGGTAAACCGACAAAGATTTTTGTTGAGCCAACCACCTCGTCAATGGAACGGTTTTCTCTGGCAGTCGCGCGTCTTAGATTGGCAATGACAGACAGGATAGTCAATGCGATAGGTGGCGAAACAGGTAGCATAGCGGCGGCTCTTATTACCGGCCAGAGGGGCGGTATTCTACCGGCAACGAATGAAGCACTACGCATAGCCGGTCTTTCCCATATATTGTCTATTTCGGGTTTACATATGGCGATGGTCGCGGGAATGGTTTTAATTGTTATCCGGACATTGCTTGCACTATTTCCTTCTTTTGCTTCGCGCTATCAATCAAAGAAAATCGCTGCTGTTGCGGCGTTGTTTGTATCCGCTTTTTATCTGTTATTGTCCGGCTCGGATGTTGCCGCCCAACGCAGTTTCGTAATGGTTGCGGTTATGCTTGTGGCAATAATTTTCGATCGTTCGGCAATTACAATGCGTAACCTTGCTATCGCAGCGATTATAACTCTGGTTGTGTTTCCTCATGAAGTTTTGGGGCCGAGTTTTCAAATGTCGTTTTCGGCAACCGGTGCGCTGGTTGCAACATTCGGCTGGTGGAGCCGGAGACATCAATCCGGTTTTCAGACAACGCCAATGTTTTTCGGTGCCGGTGTGATGCGAATTATTCTGTTTCCGGTTCTCTCTACAGCCGTTGCATCACTTGTTGCTGGATTAGCAAGCGGGATTTTTTCCGCTTATCATTTTTCCAACACGGCGCCTTTAGGCGTTCTTAGCAACGCTTTAGCCTTTCCTGTTATGTCGATTGCTGTCATGCCTTTCGCTCTTGCTGCCGCGCTGCTGATGTCTTTTGGTCTGGAGTGGTGGCCCTTGCAAATTATGGGGGTAGGGGTGAAAATTGTTGAAAAAATCGCTTATAGCGTGGCTTCAATTTCTCCCGACGTCAATCCGGGGTTGATACCTCCTATAGCATTGGTTTTTTTATCCATAGGCCTCGTAATCCTGCTGTTTTTCAAAACAAGACTATGTTTGTTTTCCGTAATATTCTTTTCGGTCGGTATAATTTTTGTCATTCAACAAACACGGCCTTTATTACTTATATCTGAAGACAAAGGAGCAGTCGGGTTGATAGACGACAAAACCCTTTATATTACTAATATCAAACCGACCAAATTTACAGCAGAAGTTTGGTTGCGCTCATACGCTTTGAACGGGATTGTCGGTCCGTCGTCAGAAGATCATCAGAAGAATGCCCAATTCAGTTGTGATCTTGGTACTTGTCGCGCGCAAAAAGACGGCGGGCTGAAACTAGCGGTAATTGAAAAACAAAATAGTAGCAACTTGACCTGTCCGGATGACGATATAATCGTACTTTTCAGCAATATTCATGTGATAAATTGTAGGCCGGACCAAAAAGTCATTACCGAAACTTCCTTGAAGCTAAAAGGAAGCATGGTCGTGACAGACAATGGCAAAATTATCTCGTCAATCGAAAGTGGACCAACACGCCCCTGGAACGAACACAGGAAATATTTGCGTTCTTCGGGTTCCGAATTTTGAACGAGAAAATGAAGAAAAGAAGATGACCTATTCATTATTGTAGATTGATCAATGCCGAGTGCATTTGAATTTAGTTTCAGTTGCTTGAAAAACCGTGAAAGATGAAACCCCGATTTTGTTAATGAATAATAACGGACTTCGAAACGTCAAAACCTGCGATCAACTATCCGGCAGGCAAATTTCCCCATTGTCACCGGTTTTAACAACATGACTGACGTGACATGAAAGGCGGGGCATTACTCACGCGACATTACTGGCGAGACAGCATCGCGCTCACGTTATCGATATTTTCCATTCTGAAAATTGGATTGATAAATCGACCACTTGATAATTCGACAGGCTAAATGGCTTACTTTCATTAAAACTCTTTTTGGCAAGAGTGATTATATTTTCAAAAACATATAATTAAAACAGAATAAGTTATAGAAACTGGCTGGAGCGAAGTTTTTTTGAGCTCCAGCCAATAAACATAAAAATTACTCTTTTGCTTCAGCGTGTTCGGCCGAACCGGCATTGAGCTGGCCATATTTCTCTTCACCAATCTTGTTGAGAAGAGCAAGCTGTGTCTCGAGAAAGTCTATATGTCCTTCTTCATCTTCCAACAATTCGTCAAACACTTTTTTCGAAATATGATCGGAAAGTTCGGCACATAATTCACGTGCAACGCGATAAGCTTCTCTTGCTTCATATTCACCAGCCAGGTCGCATTCGAGAACTTCTTTTATGTTCTGTCCGATACGCAATGGTGCAAGAGTTTGAAGATTTGGATGACCTTCGAGGAAAACAATGCGCTTTACCAGCTTGTCAACGTGGCCCATTTCTTCAATAGACTCTTCACGTTCCTTATTGGCAAGTTTTGTGTAACCCCAATCTTCAGTTAAACGATAGTGGATCCAGTATTGGTTGACAGCACCGAGTTCCAAAAAGAGCGCATGATTAAGCTGCTCTATGACCTTTTCGTGACCTTTCATGTTGGCCTATTCTCCTATATTTCAATCGTAATGCGCGCACACGATCAAGATAGGAGATAATTTCAGCCTCGTCCCGATTATGTAGGCGATGAAAATTTTCCGATACTCGAATAATTGTTTCAAGTATATTCGGAAAGCAACAGCAACACTTGCCGCGCTTCGCCATTACTTTATAAATTTTTCCGGGAACAATCAATTGCCAACAATCCTCTTCCAACAGAGAATTGATCACATCTTCGATCTCTGATTGAGTTATTACGTTACACGAACAAACAATCATTATCGATAACCAAGTTCAATTAACCCATGCGACTCAAATAAACATGACAAACATATGAAACTTTAGAACCGAAATCAAGCATAAACTGGATTTTTTTTATCAACTATAAAAGCGGGGTATAAATTGGCGAAATTTGTACAAAATAGCAGTTTCATTACGCGTAGTGATTGCAATTTTTCGACCGATACGTAAGAGGTAAATAGCATTTTTGAGGAAAAACAGATCGTCATGGATTCTCTGCAATTAAAGAAAGCCGCGGCTGCAAAGGCCGTTGAATTTGTCGAAGACGGAATGAAATTGGGAATTGGTACCGGTTCGACGGCTAATGAATTTATTCGTTTATTGGCTCTCAGAGTAAAAGAAGGTTTGAAAGTAACGGGTGTTGCGACATCGGAACGCTCCGAACAATTGTGTCGTGAGCTGGGAATACCGGTTGCTAGCCTTGATGAAATGCCCAGTCTCGACCTTGATATTGACGGTGCTGATGAAATCGGACCGAAGATGGCGCTTGTCAAAGGCGGAGGAGGGGCTCTCTTGCGCGAAAAAATTGTCGCTTTCGCATCCGCCCGGATGTTGGTCATTGCCGATCATTCAAAACTTGTAAAAACACTCGGGGCATTTCCATTACCGATTGAAGTCAATCCATTCGGTTTGGAAGCAACAAAACTGGCCATTGTCGACGTTGCAAAAAGCCTTGGTCTTTCCGGCAATATTTCTTTGCGCACCAAAAACAACAAAACTTTTGTTACTGATGGTGGACATTTTATTCTTGATGCATCATTTAGCCGTATTTCTGATCCAGAGAGTTTGTCGAATGCGCTTTTCTCTATTCCCGGCGTTGTCGAGCACGGATTATTTTTGAATTTGGCCAAGAAATCGGTGGTCGCAATGGCTAATGGTGAAATAAAAGTTTTGGAAGAGACGGATTTTTAGAGTAAATGTCTTTGTCATCGGGATATTTCTTGACGAAAAAAATGGCTAAGAATTATTGACCACAATTATGGAGTAACCACTGAATGAATACGGCATTTTCCATTCGCCGCCTTGCTGCAACGCTGGGGACGGTTGCCATTGTTAGTATCGGAATCAATTTTGCCCATGCTGACGATATTAGCGAAGCCCACTTGCAATCAGCACAAAAAGCAATCGCAGCAATCCATGCAACAGACCAATTTGATGAATTTCTGCCAAGCACCGCTCGTGATCTGAAAGACGAGCTCATGCGCAAAGACCCTAATCTTTCGAATATCATTTCCGATACGGTCGACGAGCAGGCAATGGCGCTGGTCAAACGTCGTGCCGATCTAGAAAAGGAAGCTGCACGTGCTTATGCCAAGCATTTCTCACAAGAGGAACTTGACCAAATTACAGCTTTCTACACGTCTGATACCGGCAAGAAATTGCTCACTGAAGGACCGGTTGCTGTCAAGGATATTCTTTCGGCCTATGACGTATGGCGTCAAGGGGTTGCTCAGGATTTAGCGGCAAATGTCGGTAAAGCAATGGCTCAAAAGATTGGGACACAAAAACGTGCCGCTCCTGCTGCGCCGACAGCGCCCTCGACAGCCAAGCCAAAAGCTCCGGTGCCAGCGCAATAATAACTTTTCGGTGATTGTTGGAAATAGCGGCATATTTGCCGCTATTTTTTTTGGCAAAAATTCCAAAATTTCGGTATTGCAGGACATAAGTAAAGTGAATTGCATTACGTTGGCTTACAATCTTGGTGCGATTACACCATATAAAAGACTGCATAATCGAATTGAAAGGAATAGCCTGTGTCATCTTATGATTTTGATTTATTTGTAATAGGTGGTGGCTCGGGTGGCGTGCGCGCAGCGCGTTTGGCCGGTGCACTCGGCAAAAAAGTTGCTATAGCGGAAGAATATCGGATGGGTGGCACTTGCGTTATTCGTGGATGTGTGCCGAAGAAACTTTTTGTCTATGCCTCGCAATATTCCCAGGAATTCAAAGATAGTTACGGGTTTGGCTGGACGGTCAGCGGTTCTAGTTTCGACTGGAAAAAACTTGTCGCGGCCAAAAACAACGAAATTTCACGGCTAGAAGGGCTTTATCGTAAAGGACTTGATAATAATCATGTCAAGATATTCGAAAGCCGCGTTGTTTTTGTTGATGCACATACCTTGAAGATAGAGAAAACGGGAGAAGAAGTTAGCGCCGAGAAAATCCTCATTGCCACAGGCGGACATGTTTCCCGGCATCCCGAAATTATCGGTCATGAATTGTGTATCAGTTCTAATGAAGCTTTCAACCTCGAACAATTACCGGAATCAATTGTGATTGCCGGAGGCGGTTACATCGCCGTAGAATTTGCAAATATCTTCCACGGATTAGGTGTGAAAACAACGCTCGTTTACAGAGGTGATCTTGTTTTGCGCAAATTCGATTCCGATTTGCGGCAATTGTTAAACGATGCAATGCAGGAAAAAGGCATCCGCATTGTTTATAATGCAACGATCAACAAAGTCGAAAAAGAAGCGAAAAACTTTAAAGTCGAGCTCTCGAACGGCGAAACACTGACCGTGGGGAAAGTAATGCTGGCACTGGGGCGCTCGCCCAATACAGAAGGCTTGAACCTCGATAAAGCCGGCGTAAAATGCAATTCTCATAATGCAGTTATTGTTGATGAATACATGAAAACGACGGCTGATAATATATGGGCTGTCGGTGACGTGACTGACCGGATACAACTGACACCGGTCGCAATTCATGAGGCTATGTGCTTTATTGAAACCGCTTTCAAAAATAATCCGGTCGCTCCCGATCATGAATTGATTGCGACGGCTGTGTTTTCGCAGCCTGAAATCGGTACAGTCGGAATGACAGAGGAAGAAGCTGTACAAAAGTTCAAACGTGTCGAGATCTATCGGGCGCTTTTCCGCCCTATGCGGAATACGCTATCGGGAAATACTGAAAAAATGCTCACCAAACTTGTTGTTGATGGCACGTCACGGGTTGTTGTGGGTGCCCATATATTGGGACACGATGCCGCCGAGATGGCACAACTGCTTGGTGTTTCTCTCAAAGGCAATTTAACAAAAGATGTGTTTGATAGAACTATGGCACTTCATCCGACAGCTTCGGAAGAGTTGGTCACAATGTATAAGCCGACATATGTTTATGAAAACGGTAAAAAACTGGATTGAAAACTGAACTGATAGACGCGAAAAATTGTTGAATTCCTATAAAAATAATCAATTTTTTTGATTAGAAGAGCCTGTGTCTTGGCTTTAAACAACAATTCTGCTTATATCGGAAAATTGTTAAGTGCCTCATCGCGAATATTTCATAATCTTCCGATGAAAGTGCGCTTATCTTAAGATTTATACTGTGAAGCGAGATAATGATGACTAAAAATTGGACGCCTGCATCTTGGAGATCAAAACCGATCAAGCAGGTACCGACCTATCCTGACCCTGTAGCATTGGCTCATGTTGAAAGCGAGTTGCGTCGTTATCCTCCTTTAGTTTTTGCGGGTGAAGCACGTAATTTGAAACACGAGCTAGCCCATGTTGCCGAAGGCAAGGCATTTCTTTTACAAGGTGGCGATTGCGCGGAAAGTTTTGCAGAACATGAAGCAGATAACATCCGTGATTTTTTCCGGGTGTTTTTGCAAATGGCTATTGCGCTTACTTTCGGGGCATCAAAGCCGGTTGTCAAGGTTGGCCGTATTGCCGGTCAATTTGCAAAGCCGAGATCTTCTGATACCGAAACCAAAGATGGTGTCACTTTACCATCCTATCGTGGCGATATCATTAATGGCATAGAGTTTAACAAAGAATCCCGTACTCCTGATCCGCAACGTATGTCGGAGGTTTACCGTCAGTCTGCCGCAACATTGAATTTGCTGCGTGCTTTTGCTCAAGGTGGTTATGCCAATCTTGATAATGTCCATAAATGGATGCTGGGTTTTATAGCAAACAGCCCGCAAGGTGAACGTTATAGCAAGCTTGCACAACGGATTTCGGAAACGATGGATTTTATGCGGGCAATCGGAATTACGCCGAAAACCAATCCGTCGCTTCGGGAAACGTCATTTTATACCAGTCATGAAGGGCTCCTTCTTGGTTATGAAGAAGCATTGACCCGTGTGGATTCAACTTCAGGTGATTGGTATGCGACATCGGGCCATATGCTTTGGATCGGTGACCGTACCCGCCAGTTCGATCATGCCCATGTCGAATATTGCCGAGGCATTAAAAACCCGATCGGTCTCAAATGCGGACCATCACTTGATCCGGACGACCTGATAAGGCTCATTGATATCCTCAATCCGGAAAACGAGCCGGGTAGACTTACTCTGATAGCACGGTTTGGATATGATAAAGTTGAAGCCCATTTGCCGCAACTTATTCGCGCTGTTGAGCGCGAAGGCAAGAAGGTTGTGTGGTCTTGCGATCCGATGCATGGAAACACGATAACTGCAAATGGCTATAAAACCCGTCCTTTCGAGCGTATCCTGAAAGAGGTGGAGAATTTCTTTGCAGTTCATCATGCCGAAGGAACCTATCCCGGCGGTATTCACATCGAAATGACCGGTCGCGATGTAACAGAATGTACTGGCGGTGCACATGCTATTTCGGCAGATCACCTCTCTGATCGTTATCACACACATTGTGATCCGAGACTTAATGCAGATCAGGCACTGGAATTGGCATTTCTTGTTGCAGAGTTGTTGAAAAAACAACGTGATGCCGAGACAGTAAAGACTTCGGCTTGAAACCGGTACTGAAAGCGGTTTGTTTTTCAAACTGAATGGTGAACGCATGGAGAGACTATTCAACGCATTTTTGAATTCCCTTCATGCGCTCCGATATTTGCTATCCCACGAAAAAGCCGTTATCCAAGAGGCTATAGTTTTTTTAGTTTCTCTCCCCATAGCTTTTTTTATTACCAAAGAATGGGCGAGCTTTCTTCTACTTACAGGATCTATTGTTTTTGTTATTATCGTAGAGGTGCTGAACACAGCGATTGAAGCGGCGTGCAATGCCGTCACACGCGACTATCGCGAAGAAATTAAAATCGCTAAAGATGCTGGCTCGTTAGCAGTTTTGCTCTCTATTATCTTGACAATATGCATATGGATGGCAGTGATTATTCAAACCTTGTTTTTCGTTTAACTTATGCCGTTGCAAGTGCAACGATGACAGGCTAAATCAGGATCATGACCAAAAAGTTGATAGAAAATGACCTCACGCTCGCAATTGCACAATTTAACCCTGTTGTCGGTGACATTGAAGGCAATTTGAAACTCGCACTTGACGCCCACAGACAAGCAAGCGATGCGGGTGCCGATCTTTTACTTTTTACCGAACTTTTTATTAGTGGTTATCCGCCTGAAGATCTGGTTTTAAAGCCGTCTTTCAATGAAGCATGTGAAAAAGCAATAACCGAGCTTGCAACTGTAACAAGCAATGGTGCAGGGATCATTGTTGGCGTTCCTCTCCGGCGAAAAGGCCATGTTTATAATTCTGCACTCCTTCTTGATGAGGGAAAGGTCATTGCAGAATGTCGTAAATTCGACCTCCCGAATTATAGCGAGTTTGACGAGAAACGTGTTTTTTCTCCGGGGCCTCGTCCGAAACCGGTCGATTTCCGCGGAATAAAGATAGGTTTACCGATCTGCGAAGATATTTGGAACGATGATGAAGTGGCAGCGCGTCTAGCTGCGGAAGGTGCCGAAATTATTCTCGTACCGAATGGTTCTCCATATAGTCGCGAAAAACCGGAGTTGAGATACGAAGTTGTCAAAAAACAGGTGTTGAAGTCTTCTCTGCCGATCGTTTATGCCAATCAGATAGGTGGTCAGGATGAACTCGTTTTTGACGGTGCGTCTTTTGCACTCAATGCAAATGGCTCGACTGCTTTTCAAATGAAACATTTTGAAAGTGATTTGGCATTTAGCCATTGGCAAAAACAGAATGGAAAATGGTTTTGCCTTTCAGGTCCACAAGAAAAATTGCTTCATGACCTGGCTGCCGATTATCAGGCATGCCTCTTGGGATTTGGTGACTATGTCAATAAAAACAGATTCAAAAGCGTCGTGCTGGGGCTTTCGGGCGGTATAGATTCGGCTCTTTCGGCAGCTATTGCAACAGATGCTTTAGGAGCAGAGCGTGTTCATGCAATTATGCTTCCCTATCGTTATACATCTTCAGAATCTATAACGGACGCAGAGGAATGCGCCAAAATGTTGGGCTGTCGTTATGATACGGTACCAATTGCGAAACCGGTCGAGGCATTTGAAGATATTTTGACACCACTTTTTCAGGGGCGCAAACCGGATATTACCGAAGAAAATTTGCAAAGCCGTACGCGTGGCACGGTTTTAATGGCTATATCCAACAAATTTGGCTCAATGGTGGTCACAACCGGTAACAAATCTGAAATTTCTGTTGGATATGCCACTCTTTACGGCGATATGAACGGCGGTTTCAATCCGATCAAAGATATTTATAAAATGCAGGTTTATGCACTATCCAACTGGCGTAACAGCCATTTTCCGATAAATGGCTTAGGGCCTAAAGCAGCAGTCATACCCCAGAATATTATTGAAAAGGCTCCGACTGCCGAGCTCCGCGAGAACCAGAAGGATGAAGATTCGCTCCCGCCTTATCCTGTATTGGACGATATTCTGCGTTGTCTCGTCGATGATGAAATGGGTATTTCGGAAATCGTTCAACGAGGTCATTCACGTGACATAGTCGAAAAAGTCGAGCATTTGTTATACATATCCGAATACAAAAGACGCCAATCGGCTCCCGGTGTTAAAATCAGTCACAAGAATTTCGGCCGCGATCGGCGTTATCCTATTACCAATCGTTTTCGCGATAAAAATTGAGTTATATTTATGATAAAAGTTCGTTTTGCACCATCTCCAACCGGTTATATTCATATTGGAAACACCAGAATTGCTTTGTTTAATTGGCTTTTTGCAAAAGCCAAGCAAGGTAAATATGTTTTGCGTTTTGACGATACCGATCTTGAACGTTCGAAACAGGAATATATTGATGGTATTGGCGTCGATCTTGATTGGTTGGGGATAAAACCTGACGAAATTTATTATCAATCCAAGCGTTTTGATCGATATAATGAAATCGTAGCACAGCTCAAAGAGCAAGGCCTCCTTTATCCTTGTTACGAAACACCGGAAGAACTGGAAAGACGGCGTAAAATCCGTTTGTCGCGTAAACTCCCACCCATTTATGGACGTGAATCCTTGAAACTCAAACCGGAGGAGATCAAGGCTTACGAAACGGAAGGGAGAAAACCGCATTGGCGTTTCAAATTGCCTAATTTCGAGTCGGATCCGTTCAAGACCAGACGGACAGATGTGCATTGGGACGATGTGGTTCGCGGTCCACAGACGATAGATCTTGCCTCGATGTCCGATCCGATACTTATACGTGAAGATGGCAGTTACCTTTATACACTGCCTTCGGTCGTGGACGACATCGATATGGGGATAACCCATATTATACGCGGTGACGATCATGTCACAAATACGGGCGTACAAATTGCTATTTTTGAAGCACTTGGTGCAAAGGCACCGACATTCGGTCACATCAACCTTTTGACAACGATTTCGGGTGAGGGGCTATCAAAACGCAAAGGCGATCTGTCGATCCGCTCGTTGCGAGAAGCGGGATTCGAGCCTTTAGCGGTCGAATCTCTGGCGGTTCTTATCGGTACTTCGGAAAATGTGACCGCTTGTCGGAATCAAAAGGAGCTGCTTGAACATTTTGACCTCACATCTGCATCAAAGTCGTCAGCAAAATTTGATCCGGCCGATTTGCTGACGCTCAACAAACACATTGTGCATGAGCTTGAATTTGACGAAGTAAAAGCCAGACTTGAAAAAATTGGCATTAAAGGCGAAGACGCTTCACCGTTCTGGTATGCCGTTCGTGGCAATATCGATAAAGTAAACGAGGCAAAAAACTGGTGGGACATTTTAGAGGTGAACAAAACGTTCGATGCCGTTTCGCAGGAAGATCGCGAATATGTTCATCAGTCAGCTTCGCTTTTGCCGGATGGCGAACTTGATGAAAATAGCTGGAAAGTCTGGACAGATGCCTTGAAAAAACAGACAGGCCGCAAGGGAAGGGCACTTTTCATGCCATTGCGGCAAGCATTGACAGGGCTGGACCACGGGCCGGAAATGGCTGCTTTGCTGCCTCTTCTAGGAAGAAACCGGGTTCTTCAACGCCTCAAGGCATGAATGTTATATCCTTCGAATATACATGAAAAAGGCAGCTCATTTCGTGAGCTGCCTTTTTAGATTCATTCAGTGAAGAGGCAGAACAGCGATTAATTTTATTATCCGCTACCCGATATTTACGCCCTGTAAGTGGATTGTTAGCGTTGTTCCTACCGATTTTAGGTGGCTAACGAAAGGGATTTACCCTTTCGTGTCGATAAGCATAAATGCGGGAATGTCGTTACCAAATCCCTTGGGAGACGGCGGCTCTTTTGAAGAGTATTTGTCTTGATTGTGTCTTTGCGATCTCACCGGCTGTTGGTTAACCGGCGAAGCAGGCCGTTTATCGCCAGAACGGTCTGTTTTTTCGCCACTGGTCTTTGTCTGTTTTTTCCGGCTTTTCGATTCGGTTGTTTCGGTGTGCTTTTCACTTGTGGGAGATTTAGCCCCTGATGACTTTGTGCGTTTTTGATCGGAGTCTTTAGCATTCTCTTCCGGAACAACAGAAGATAAGTCGCCATCATACCACTCGATTTTTTGATCGCTCATCTTTTCTATAGCGTCGACATATTTTTTGTCGGCTTTTGTAACAATGGTAAAAGCTTTACCGGATTTTCCGGCTCGTCCTGTACGACCGATACGATGAACGTAATCTTCTGCATGTGTGGGAACGTCATAGTTGAACACATGACTGACGTCAGGAATATCCAGCCCACGGGCTGCGACATCAGACGCTACCAATAAAGCGATTTTTCCATCTTTGAAGTTTGCCAGCATAGACATGCGCGAACGTTGGTCCATATCTCCATGAAGAGCACCAACACTGAATTCATGACGGACGAGAGAGCGGAAAAGTTCCGAAATGTCTTTTTTACGATTACAAAAGATGATCGCGTTTTTTAATTCATCACCCTCGTTATGAATAATATCGCGCAAAACTGCCCGTTTTTCCCATGGTTTGCGACCGGAAGCGACGAGCTTTTGTGTAATCGTCGCAGCAGTAGAAGATGCTTTCGCGATTTCGATACGAACAGGTGTATGTAGAAATTGTTCGGTCAGTTTTGTAATTTCCGGAGCCATCGTAGCTGAAAAAAACAAAGTTTGGCGGGTAAAGGGAATGAGTTTGCAAATACGTTCGATATCCGGAATGAAGCCCATATCAAGCATACGGTCAGCTTCATCAATAACCAGAATTTCCACACCGGTCAGCAAAAGTTTTCCACGTTCGAAATGGTCTAAAAGGCGCCCGGGCGTTGCAATCAGAACATCTGCCCCACGGTCAAGTTTACGGTCCTGATCATCGAATGAAACGCCACCAATGAGTAGCGCTACGCTTAAATGGTGATTGATGCCGTATTGATCGAAATTCTCTTTCACCTGCGCCGCAAGTTCACGAGTGGGCTCCAGAATGAGTGTACGTGGCATCCGCGCACGTGCACGTCCTTTTTCAAGGAGCGTCAACATAGGAAGCACAAAAGAAGCGGTCTTACCTGTGCCCGTCTGTGCAATACCCAATACATCTTCGCGTTTCAAGACATGAGGAATGGCCCCAAGCTGAATTGGAGTTGGTTCTTCATATCCAATAGATTTTACTGCTTTGAGAACCTTTTCTGAAAGGCCCAAATCATTGAAACTGGTCAAAGGCGCTATCACTCTTTCTCTTTTTCGCCTAACTTAGGTGACAATAGTCAAAATGGTTCAACCATTTTACATTATCAACAAACGCGTTAAGGTGCATTGATAAAAAAGTCAACAAAAACGATCGTTTGCAATGCGTTTTAACGTGTATTCTTCTCAATAACGAAATTGTTCGGATAATATACGTTCGTCCCATGAATGGTTGGAATCAAATAAAATTGACGCTTTTACACCCTTTGCCAGAGAAATAACCACCGAACTGACCGACTTTACTTCTACATTGTCGGCGGCAGCATTGACCGGCCGTTTATCTAGTTCAAGCATATCAAAACGGACTGTGACAGAATTTGGTAAAAGTGCACCATGCCATCTGCGCGGACGAAATGGGCTAACAGGCGTTAGCGCGAGCAATGGAGCAAGTAATGGTAAAATTGGCCCTTGAGCGGAAAGATTGTAGGCTGTCGATCCCGCTGGTGTTGCAACCATCACGCCATCGCAATTAAGCTCGTCCATACGGATTTTGCCATCTATGCTGATTTTTATCTTCGCAGCTTGGTAAGATTGGCGAAATAGAGAAACTTCATTGATTGCCAATGCTTCAACATGACCCTCGGAGCTGGAATCGGCAATCATTCTGAGCGGCTTTATATCTTCTTTATGTGCTTTCGCAATCCGTTGCGGCAGATTGGCAATTCGATATTCATTCATAAGAAATCCGACAGAACCGCGATTCATTCCATAAATAGGCTTTCCGGAATTCATGAAGTTGCGCAGAACTTCCAACATTGTCCCGTCGCCCCCCAAAACGACAATGACATCAGCGTCGTCCACTGTCGATTGACCGTAGCGCTCTATCAACGCTTGAAGAGAGTTGCGCGCCTGTTCGGTTTTAGACGCGATAAAATGAAATCGCTCTATAGGTTTTTCCATCAAGTTTTTCCGTTTTTCCAAGTAAATGAATTGGATCTGCTCATGTCCGATAGTTATCAATCAAAGCATCCAATATCTCATCTGATACGATATCTAATCTGACACGACGGCTTTTTCAACAATTCACAAATTTTGCTGACAAAGTTCGAGAATAATGGCAAGTTTTAATAATTGCTTATTCGGGCAAATTAACCATTGCATAGTTGGCGGCGCATTTAGTGAAAGGTATCGCTCATGAAAAGAAAATTGTTCTTGGCTTTTCCTCTCGTATTTTTAACTTTTTCATTTGCTCATGCTGAACCGGCACTGAAAGGATGTGCGGCTAAAAAGCAAGCTATTGAAACGCAGCTTGATTATGCCCGTAAACACAACAACAACCACCAGATAGTCGGGTTGGAAAAAGCGCTGAAGGATGTTGCTGAAAATTGCACTGACGAGAAACTGAGAGAAGAACGGAAGGCCAAAATATCCGAAAAAACGAGAAAAGTCTCTGAAAGAGAGGCCGAACTCAACGATGCGAAAGCAAAGGGTAATACGAAAAAAATAACGAAAAAAATGGAAAAACTGGAAAAGGCAAAACAGGAGTTGAAAGAGGCGCAAGACGAATTGAATCGCTAATCAGACAAGTTTTATTTTGCGTTTTTTCAACTCGTCAAGGACAGTTATACCAGAAAACATCTGAACTCGCGTTCGGGTTAGAAACTTTTTTGCCTTTCAATTCTTGAAATAAATAACCGGTTTTTTAAGGGCAGGGGCGACTATATAGAGAAGTATTGTTTCGACCCGATTGAAGCGTAGCAAGTTATTTAATGTAAATGCTGTAAAAATTGCCATTTGCTGACAGAAATGACAACCCCGAGGGGATTTTTTGATCAATTGGCGAAGCGCATTTCAAAGGCTCTCCTTATCAAAAGATATTTTTTTAGGAAGTTTTTGGAAAAACGCCACGAGAAGGGATAAATATCATTACGATATTAGTTCTAATCTTAGACTGTTCGTGAAGTTGATACTGATCTCGACTTCAAGCAGATAACGGTTTTTCAAAAGCACTTCATGATCAAACCCAAAAACCGTTATCAGTGACACCTTGGCATCCAAAAATCCGAGGTATTTTGACCGATCTGTTGCAATAACAGTCCTTCGGCTCTGTCTCACTCAATTCGAAAGGGTTTTGAGCGAATAGTTCAACAGTTTCGTGGGATTCCCGCGACGTTCGTTTTCGTTATTTTTAATAATTTTCAACTTATTGACATAGAGAACGTTTTTCACCATTGAACCAATCACTGTGATCGGCTAGAAAAACGTCGAACAAATCGAATTTTGGCAAAATAATTTTCGGTTTTGCACCCGTAGCTCAGCTGGATAGAGCGCTGCCCTCCGAAGGCAGAGGTCAAGAGTTCGAATCTCTTCGGGTGCGCCATTTCCTCGTTTCAATTTGTTTTAAAGTTTAAAGGCGATTTTCAATCATCCATTAGTTATGGCTAAAAATGTTTAGAACCGAATTTGAACCGATAGAGGTTCTAACAAGCCGTTATCTTGAAAAATAAGGTCGAAGACCATTCTTTCGAAATTTTGTGTTGGAAATACAATTCGGGAAAAACATATTCATGAATCATGAGAGTTGCCATTCTTTGAATGTTTGTTTCTTTACAACACCCAAAGAGGGCAACTCCCGCTTTGAAAAGTCCGAATTGTCAGATCGTGTCTAAACTTTTACAAATAATGATGACAGTCGTGTTTACCTGATATTATCTGTTTTTTTAGAACACGATATTATAACGCAACCGATGAGCGTTTTTACCACTCAAGAAAAGATCGCCACTTGCAACTGTTTTGCCGCTTTCCCAAAGCTTTCTTGCCCTTTCGTTCGTGCCTGGAGCGAGTTGAGATTTGTCAACTTCAAGTTCACTGACTGCGCCACCCCCCTCTTTTCGCTTAAAAGCGTAGTTGACCTGGTCAAACATCGGATCGTTGAGTTCGTCACCCATATAGATTTGATAATCGCCTGAAACCAATTTATCCATAAGGCCGTTACGATCTTCTATTTCACCTTCACGAACACCGATTTTATAATATTCAACCACAATCTCTTTCATTTGATCTTGAGATAGAGCATAAGGGTTATCTTCTAAATAATCATATAAATTTTGATATATAACACTTAATAAACTGCGAGACGATGAACCATCTTTTACTTCTGTAATATCAATAGAGTCGCCTATAATTTTTTGTATTTTATCAACAGAAGCCTGATTTTCTCGAGAAACAGCAATCTTAACCTTGTTATCATCTTTGACTTTAGCTTGAGATTGCGCATTATTTGCTTTTAAAGCATTTTCAACCAACTTGGATCGAAAATCGGCTTGAGACTTAACCCGAAGTTCATCAGCTTGTTTCACAAGTTCTTGAATATTGTTTTTAACGTCGGAAGGACTTGTTTTATTTGAAATGTTGTTCTTTGCTGTTATCGACTGAATCAACTGAAGTGCTATTTTTCCACTTCGTCCATTTACTGCAGTAGATGAGATGCTCATGTCGTATCCCCTTAAGAATACTGCAGCCTTTCAAGCTCTCATAGCTATTCCAGCGCTTCCTCACATTCTTCATAAATGTATCATAACGGTACATTAAAAAGATTAATTGTCAATATTAACAATTCTATCAACAGGAAGAAATTTAGCGTTTATAATATTAAAATTTATTGATGAGGCGTCATTCACTACAGAAAAAGTTATTTTTTTCACTACGCTCAACCCGATGTTTTAGTTTTTTAGCATCATCTATTATATATTCTAAAGGTAGAATTAAGGCCTGATTTGGGGAGGTAACTACAGTTGTTAAGTGTGCAGACAACCCAATTTTGATGAATTTCTTCAGCTGTTCAGCAAGATTTAACAATCCGACCTTGTGTTTGCTAATTCTTTCGCTCTTTTCAATCATCAGAGTTGCCTTTGTTTGAATGTTCGTATCATCAAAACACTCAAAGTGGCCAACTCTCACTTTAAAAAGTCCAAACGGTCAGATCATGTCTAAAGTTTTAGATATCGGAGTGCCGGTGGTATTTTCTTAATTCTCGTTTTGTCAGATGCACATGCAAGATGTTGACAGGAAAAAATGAAGTTTCCCTGGTCTGGCCTTTACCAATCTCCATTAGCTCTCTTTTCATATTTATATGAAGTTGACTACTGGCAAGTTGATCCTTCCAATGGTCAATCCGGAAATTGCGAAATTCATAATCAATCAAGTCGTAATATCTCCAACCGTCTCGCAATCTTGAAACAAGCCACGTCTTTTCTGCCCTCTGCTTATAGTGCCTTGTGTTTTACTTTTCAGGCAATCGGAGACGACCTCTTAACAACTATTTACGGATAATTGGATAGCCGCAGCTCGTGATGAATAAGCCCGATCAAGTCTCAGTGGGAGCACGAGCAAATTAAATAGCCTCACAAAGCTTGAAAAATTTCGAGCTGTGTGAGGCTGATAATTCAGGTCGAAAAACGACCAAAGTCCTTAAGATTTCATAAATCAGAAGAAACCTTTTCTTTGCCACCAACCGACGCGTTTCGGTTTTTTATCTTCATTTTCATCCGATGATGTAACGACCGGTTCTGTTGTAACCGTTTCGTTGTTTTCAGCTGTAGTTGTTTTCGCTCTGGCCGTTTTACGTGGAGATTTTTTTGCCGGTTTTTGTGTTTGGTCCTTCACGTTATCAATCGCTGTCTCGTTTGATTGATCTTCGGCTTTAGCTTTCCGTGAACGCCTTGCAGTCTTTCTAGCAGGTTTTTCAGTTTCTTGCGCTAAATCGGATTCTTTCGACGTTACCGCATTTGCAGTTTCATCCGAAATTGTTTCATTTGTTGTTTCTTTCGTTTTTGTCTTCCGCTTGCGTCCGCGAGAAGCAGGTTTTTCAGCTTCTTCACTTTCAACACTTGCTTCAACATTCGTTTCGGAAACTACTTTTTCTTCTTCTGCAGACGTTTTTTTCGTCCGTCTCCTACGCGTTGTTGTTGGTTTTTTTAGCTCTGTCTTTTGTTCTTCTTTAGAAACGTCCGTTTCCGGAGAAGCTTTTAGCTCCTGCGGCTCTTTTACAGCAACAGGTGTAACCTGAACTGCAACTTCAGTTGTCGAAAAACCAACAGGTTCTGCATGAGGAACTCGGCGTTGGCGTCTTGCAGCAATAACCTCTGCAAGCGCTTTTTCAGCAAAATCTCCTACCGGCTCCGCATAAGGTATTCTGCGACGTTCGAATTCGCCTTCACGGTAGCGCCTGCCACCGCGCCGCCCGCGCCGACGACGACGTTTATTGTCTTCGTCACTGCGAATAACATCATCTTCACTCCGGGCGCGTTGATTTTTTCCTTCATTGCGATCGTTAGATTTTCCGCGATTGCGACGTTTGCGTCTTTGGTTATTATCGGTGTTGTCGCTATCTTTTTCTTCGCTTTCGACCTCAATTGCGGTTTCTTCGACAGCATCGTCGTCATCCGTTTCATCGACAGGCGGAAGCTGCGGTACCACAGCAGGTGTCCCTTCGGCAGGTGTCCCTTTATATATCGCCAAATTTTGAGCACCAACCTCGTCATCAGCTTCGATATTGATCGTCAGACCAAAACGGTTTTCCAAATCGGATAGAGCTTGTCTTTTATGATTAAGAACATAAAGAGCAGTAGCAACCGACGTGCGGACGACAATATTGAAGTGCGGATTGCGCAGAAGATATTCTTCAATAGAGCGGATAACGTGCAGAGCTAAGGACGAGTCAGAACGTATATAGCCTGTGCCATTGCAATGAGGGCAGGGCTGCATCGTGCTTTCCAGCACAGATGCGCGAATACGTTGACGGCTCATTTCCATAAGTCCAAAATGTGAAATGCGGCCGACTTGAATGCGGGCCCGGTCATCTTTCAGGCAATCTTTGAGTTTTTTCTCGACAAGACGATTATTGCGTTTTTCTTCCATATCAATGAAATCAATAACCACCAGTCCTGCGAGGTCGCGCAGTCGCAACTGTCTCGCAACTTCTTCGGCAGCTTCGAGATTCGTTTGGCAAGCCGTTTCCTCGATAGAATGTTCTTTTGTGGAACGGCCCGAATTTACGTCAATTGCGACGAGAGCTTCAGTCTGATTGATAACGAGATATCCGCCGGATTTAAGCGTTACTTCCGGCTGCAACATACCATCAAGCTGTGCTTCAATCCCATTATGCGCAAAAATTGGCAATTGCTCACGATATGGTTGAACAACTTTGGCGTGACTCGGCATTAACATGCGCATGAAATCTTTTGCTTCACGATAGCCTTGTTCGCCCGAAACGAGTATCTCGCTGATGTCTTTGTTATAAAGGTCACGGATCGACCGTTTGATAAGGCTACCCTCTTCATAAACAAGACAAGGAGCAACGGATTCAAGTGTCAATGCGCGGACATTTTCCCATAGGCGCATCAGATATTCGTAATCGCGCTTAATCTCGGTCTTTGTCCTATTGGCGCCGGCGGTACGTAAAATGACCCCCATTCCCTTCGGTACATGCAAATCCTTAACAACTTCCTTGAGACGTTTCCGATCCTGTACATTGGTGATTTTGCGGGAAATGCCACCTCCACGTGCTGTATTCGGCATCAAAACCGAATATCGTCCTGCTAAAGAAAGATAGGTGGTCATGGCAGCGCCTTTGTTGCCACGTTCTTCTTTTACAACCTGAACCAACAGGATTTGGCGGCGTTTGATAACTTCCTGAATTTTATATTGCCGACGCGGGGCGCGTTCGCGGGTTGGAACCTCTTCGAGGGCGTCTTCTGCTCCCACAAGTTCTACACTATCTTCTGTGTCATCTGCTGTTTGTTCGACATCGTCGTTTTCATCACTGGAAACAGAAACTGTCTCGCTTTCATTGCCTGCTTCGGACGAACGACTTTTTTTCCTATTATTGGATCGTGAAGCCTTTTCGTTTTCCTGTTCATCCTCATCGTCAACGCGGGCTGCCTTTTCTTCTTCTTCAAGGAGTGCTTGGCGGTCAGCAACAGGAATTTGATAATAGTCAGGATGAATTTCAGAAAACGCAAGAAATCCGTGGCGATTACCGCCATATTCAACGAATGCAGCTTGTAAAGAAGGTTCAACCCGCGTTACGCGAGCCAGATAGATATTTCCTTTTATTAGTTTTTTGTGTTCGGATTCAAAATCGAATTCTTCAATCCTGTTACCACGAACAACAACCACGCGAGTTTCCTCCGGGTGGGAGGCATCGATAAGCATTTTGTTTGACATTATAGAAAATCCTGCAGGCGACACGTATGGAACAACGGATAGAGGTCTTTGAAAAACCGATCAAAGCCGATGCATACTGTCTGCCGATGGAAAGAAGATTTGCCAACAGACTATAGTGAGAATGGGCGTGCATATCCCCGCTTGCATGTGCCGCGCTTAAAACTACTTCTACTACCAGTTGTGTTCGACTCATATCCAGCGAGTCTCCGGCAAAACGTTTTTAAAATAGTTCGGGATAACCGAACCAGCGAAACTTAATCATTACAAACTTGCTCCATATTCATTGAAAACATAACGTCAAATGACCTAGGACAGCTAAAGTTTGTAGACTTTTTGGCTGAAAATGGTTTGAATGAACCGGTTAACCGAAGGTTCATTTATTGTTTTTCCAGCCGTTCAAGACATTTACGCTTTTAAGTCGATATCCTGCCGAACACAAGTAACTTTATAAAGACGTCTACTTTATTTGCTGGAAAAACATAAATTTGGTGGTTCGCGCAGCGCTCGTGTCCACAGGTGCAGCGGTTATTTTAAGAAAATATTATCTTAAAATTGCCAAAGACCCTGATTAACGTTTCCGGGATTTGCTAGTTTTTATTTAAATGCTTTAGAACAAAAATTGGAAGTAGAGAAACGAGGGCCACGCCGCAATGGATCATGCCGGACAACAAGCAATTGGTATTGGCAATATCGGACAATCAAAATGGCTTGTTTTTATTGTTGCATTTTTCTTAAGTCTTATGAGCTTTTCTGGTAGATGCAATGCCGGTAGTGAACAATTGGAACTCGTGAACATTAGAGCGGTAGGAGATTTAACGAGAACAAGACTTATTGCGGTATTCTCGGGCAATCCCGACTACTCCTTACAGTTTCTCGACCACCCGAACCGGCTCGTTGTCAATCTTCCTAGAACGGACTTTTCCTCACAAAAACAGCCTCCGTTAAAGCTCGGTATGGTTACCGATTTGCGTTACGGAACGTCCGGGCCAAATTCATCAAGAATTATATTGACAACCAACGCCCCTTTCGTAACCGAAAAAGATAATATTGAGCAACTTGATAGTGGACTTTGGCAATTGGTCATAGATTTGACCAAGGATAGTGAGGAGAACTTCAAAAAGTTAATCCAAAAACAGCAAACAGAAAATAATGCGCCGGCACGTGACGATAAAAAAGCTCAACAAAAGCCTTTTCGCGTCGTGATTGATGCCGGCCATGGAGGAATTGATAGCGGGGCTGAAAGTGTCTCGGGTGTGCTTGAAAAAAACGTTACATTGGCGTTTGCGCGCACATTACGCGATGAACTGGAAAAAAACGTCAATTTGCAGGTATTTTTGACACGTGATTCCGATATTTTTCTCAGACTTAACGAGCGGGTTCAAAAAGCACGTGATTATGGTGCCGATCTGTTCATTTCTATCCATGCCGATACAATAAATATGACATCGATGCGTGGCGCAACAGTTTATACAATTTCGGATCGCGCATCTGACGATTTGGCAAAAGCTTTGGCGGAAAGAGAGAATAAAGCTGATCTGCTTGACGGTTTACCGGCTGACGAATCTCCCGAGGTGACTGATATTCTGATCGATCTTGCAAGACGGGAGACATTGTCTTTTTCGGTGAATTTTGCCGATCGTGTAGTTTCAAGTCTCTTGGAAGATAATATAAACCTTATAAAAAATCCGCATCGCTATGCCGGTTTTCAGGTTCTAAAAGCCCCCGACATTCCATCGGTTCTCATTGAAATCGGATATTTATCGAATAAGGATGACGAGAAGCTCATTTCGGATCCCGTTTGGAGGAGACAAGCAGCAAGCGCAATTGCGACAGCTGTGCAACAATTTGCAAATTATAGGACCCGTAACGGGAATAATCCACAGCCATGATAAAAATGCTTGAGAAAAACGAAAGCGATAGTCTTAACTTTGACATTAAAATACTAAATAGTGCATTTAGCCTTGTTTCTAACGAAATTCCAGTGCACACGCATCGGGTTTTACCAATAAAGGTCTCGCATAAAGCGGGTACGGGAGAAAGCGACATCCGGTTATTATGATGAAGTTTTTTAAAATTTTTCTTGCCGCTGGAGTTACTCTCAGTCTGGGCACATATCTAATCGGCTTGGCAAGCGCCGAGAATGAACAGCAAGGCGACGAGCTTCCGGATTATCAGGTGCTCGCCGATTACGAGCCGCCCGTTATGACCCGTGTTCACGCTGCAGATGGTGGCCTCATGGCAGAATTTGCGACGAATCGTCGACTTTATCTGCCAATTCAATCGGTTCCCGATTTAGTGAAATTTGCATTTATTTCTGCCGAAGACAAAAATTTTTACACCCATTTCGGTCTTGATCCGGAAGGGCTTGCACGAGCCTTGGTAAGCAACGTCAAAAATATCGGTTCCGGTCGCAGACCTGAAGGTGCTTCGACAATCACCCAACAGGTTGCAAAAAATTTCCTTTTGAGTTCCGACGCCACGATGGAGCGTAAAATCAAGGAAGCCATATTGGCAATGCGTATCGAAAGGGCTTATTCCAAAGACCGTATTCTCGAACTTTATCTGAACGAAATTTATCTGGGACGTGGCGCTTATGGTATTGCCGCTGCTGCACTTACATATTTCAATAAGTCTGTGAACGAGCTTACATTGGAAGAATGTGCCTATCTTGCATCTCTTCCAAAGGGGCCAAGCAATTACGATCCTTTCAAACATACCCAACGTGCTCTCGACCGTAGAAACTGGGTAATTGATCGTATGGTTGAAAATGGCTATGCGACGCAGGCACAAGGCGAGCAGGCGAAACTGAAACCTTTGGGAATCTCGCTGCGTGGTGACGATTCATATATTTTCGCGGCAGATTATTTTACCGAAGAAGTTCGTCGGCAATTGATCAACCGTTATGGTTCAAAAACCTTGTATGAGGGTGGCTTATCTGTTCGCACAACTCTGGATCCAAATTTACAAGTTCAGGCCCGTCGGGCATTGCAGGATGGTCTAGTCAAATACGACCAGAACCACGGTTGGCGCGGAGCTTATAAACACATCGACATTTCTGATGATTGGGGTGTCGCCTTGGGAGATGTCAGCGGCTTTAGCGATGTTCCGGAATGGCGTTTGGCTGTCGTTCTGTCCGTTTCGCCGGATAAAGTAAAAATCGGTTTGCAACCAAAACGTGAAGTATCGGGCGCACTTTCGGCCGAGCGCGATGTGGCCACAATTATCGCAAGCGATATGAAATGGGCTTACCGAATGGTAGGCAAGAACGACCGCCGCTCTTCAGCTTCAAATCCTGCTGGCGTTCTGCAGGTTGGCGATGTGATTTTTGTTGAGAAAAAGCCCGGAAGCGAGGACGCTTATTTGCTCCGCCAGCCACCTAAAATTGAAGGTGCAATGGTTGTTATGGAGCCAAGAACAGGACGTGTTCTGGCAATGGTTGGCGGGTTCTCGTTTGCTGAATCCGAGTTCAACCGTGCAACCCAAGCCTATCGGCAACCCGGTTCTTCTTTTAAACCCTTCGTTTATGCGGCAGCGCTTGATAACGGTTATACACCGGCGTCGGTTGTGCTTGACGGGCCTGTGGAAATCAAACAGCCGAATGGCGAAGTGTGGCGACCAAAGAATTATGGCGGGACATTCGCCGGCCCGTCGACTTTACGTTATGGTATCGAACATTCTCGTAATTTGATGACAGTCCGCTTGGCAAACGATCTCGGTATGCCGATTGTGTCAGAATATGCGGAACGTTTCGGAATTTATGACAAATTGCAACCTTACCTTCCTATGGCGTTAGGGGCAGGGGAAACAACGGTATTGCGCATGGTTACCGCTTATTCGGTTATCGCCAATGGTGGCCGCTCCATTTCACCGTCCCTTATAGACCGCATTCAGGATCGATATGGTGCGACGATTTATCGGCATGACCAACGTAAATGCGAGGCATGCAACGTAAAGAGCTGGGATAACCAGCCCGAACCGACATTGATAGATGAGCGGGATCAGGTGCTCGATCCTATGACAGCCTATCAGATTACATCGATGATGGAAGGTGTGGTTCAACGCGGTACGGCCGCACGCCTTGCATATCTTAATCGTCATATTGCCGGTAAAACCGGAACCACGAACGACTCGAAAGATGCATGGTTTATGGGCTTTACTCCCAATATCGTTGTTGGTGTGTTTATTGGCTATGACCAGCCTTCAACACTCGGATATGGTGGTACCGGAAGTTCTCTTGCAGTTCCCGTATTTGGTGAATTTATGGAGAACGCTATGAAAGGCGTTCCCGACGTTGATTTTAAAATACCGGATGGCATGATGCAAATTGCTATTGATCGGAAAACCGGTATGCGCGCGGAACCCGGAAATAGCAATGTGATTGTTGAAGCCTTCAAACCGGGTACTGGTCCCGCCGATGTTTATCAGGTTATTGGTGGAACGACATCCTTTAAAGAAGGGGTGCCGGTTGCGCCAACGTCTCCTCAAGTCAATAAAGCTATTCAAAGTGGAGCCGATGGCCTTTATTGAAAATTGCCTTTTGACAAAAAAGACATCATGTGAATATTGCTGCACAATTGTTGTCGGACAAATGACGTTCAAAGCGGAAAAGTTGAATTCGCTATTGTAACGGAACATAGACCCGACAACGAACACCAAAATAAATGATCAGGAAAAAGACATAACAATGCGAGCAGAAATCGAAACTTTGGTTGAAGAAATCAAGCAGGCTATTGGCTTGCTGAGGAGGCATCTTTGACTGGGATCAGTCGGTAAAACGCCTGGAATATCTCAACGAAAAAGCTGAAGATCCCAGTTTGTGGGACGATGCCGCAAAAGCGCAGGAACTTATGCGCGAACGTCAGCGACTGGACGACGGTATTAATAATATCAAACATCTGACGCAAACACTGAATGACAACATCGAATTGATCTCCATGGGAGAAGAAGAAGGCGATGACGACATTGTCAGAGATGCCGAATCATCGATACATGCCCTCAAAGGTGAACTCGATAAACGCCAGATCGAAATGTTGTTATCCGGTGAAGTGGATGCCAATGACACTTATCTCGAAATTCACGCTGGTGCTGGTGGTACAGAAAGTCAGGACTGGGCTTCTATGCTCCTTCGCATGTATACCAGATGGGCAGAAAAACACTCGATGAAAGTTGAAGTGCTGGAAGTTCATGATGGCGAAGAAGCAGGAATAAAATCCGCAACCATACTTGTGAAAGGTCATAACGCTTACGGTATGCTTAAAACCGAGTCTGGCGTGCATCGTCTGGTTCGTATTTCTCCATATGACTCCAATGCAAGGCGCCATACGTCTTTTGCCAGCGTCTGGGTCTATCCGGTTATTGATGACAATATAGAAGTGGATGTTTCGGAAGCGGACGTACGCATTGACACATATCGTTCGTCAGGTGCCGGTGGGCAGCACATTAACACAACAGATTCCGCGGTGCGCATCACGCACCTGAAAACCGGTATTGTCGTACAGTGTCAAGCTGAACGCTCCCAACATAAAAACCGTGCTACAGCTTGGGCCATGTTAAGAGCGCGCCTTTATGAAGAAGAGTTGAAACGTCGTGAAGACGAAGCCAACGCGCTGGAAGCATCCAAGACAGAAATCGGCTGGGGCCATCAAATCCGTTCTTATGTTTTACAGCCTTATCAGCTTGTAAAAGATTTGCGCACCGGTGTGGAAAACACCGATCCACAAGCCGTGCTTGATGGTGACCTTGATGAATTCATGGAAGCGGCGCTTGCTCAAAAGATCAAAGGTGGTGTCGAGCATGTTGAAGATGTTACCTGACATCTTCAACATGAATTTAACAAGAATTGGAACGCACCATTTTAGGTTATAATATTGGGCTTCAATTCGACGAATTTTTATATCAGTTCGCGGATTGAAGTATATTTTGCGGCTGAGCTGTATATCGCAAGCAACCGGATTTCTAACAATCGGCTATAAAGATCGTTAAGGCGGGATAAAACAGGTTATCCACGTGGCCCTGTTATTATGGGATCAATGCCGGCATAAGGTTTTAAGACAATATTTTCTGTTTTTGGAACCGAAACCTTGGGCATAGCCGGAAGAGATTGATGAAAATAGGGCTTTTTTGCATCTGTTTCTTTTGTCAGTTCTTTTGCTGTTGTAGCAACCGACATTGCTGCAAACAAAACCGATGTTAGAACCAGAATCTTTGCAAAATAGTGCATATTTTCATCTTCCCTGTTCAGTTTTAATTAACACACTAAAAAGTTAACAAAGTCCTAACGATTGTTATTTTCAAGCAATTGTCGTCGCCTTCTCCAATACAGCTTTGGCATGGCCGGGAACTTTAACTTTCCGCCAGATTTCAGCAATTTTACCGTTTTTGTCGATCAGAAATGTCGTGCGTTCGACGCCCATATATTTGCGTCCATACATCGACTTTTCCACCCATACACCATATTTCTGAAGTGTTGTTTTTTCCTCGTCGGAAACAAGGATAAGCTGAAGATCGTGTTTGCTTATGAATTTATCGTGTTTTTCAGCCTTGTCCGGCGACATTCCGATAATTGTTACGCCAATTTTGTCGAACTCGGGCCGAAGTTCCGTAAAGTCATGTGCTTCCAGTGTGCAGCCGCTGGTATCATCTTTCGGATAGAAATAAAGTACAACAGGATGCCCCCGCAATTCGGATAAAGTTTGTGTCTTTCCACTATCGCGAGGCAAATTGAAATCAGGTGCAACATCGCCTTTTTGTAAACCTGCCATTATAATTACCTTTCTTCTGTGGGTAGAACGAAAATTGAATTAGAAACCATAAGAATCAACATTATTCGGTGCTATAAAGAGTCTTACGATATTAATCCTACATCGTAAAATGTGATTACAGAGATAAATGGGGTTGATTGCAATTTGTCAGATCCACATGAAGAGATTCGCTTTAAAAAAAGCGAGATAAAAAGCCTCGACCAATTTCCGTCAGCACAAGATAGCGATGGCGTGACGGTTGATACACCACGTCGACGCAAAACATTGGCAAGGCGCCTTTTCCATATCATTTTGTGGGCTGTTATTATCGTTATATTATTGCTGGGGCTGATCTTTTCTCTATTGAAAGTAGGCATTAGCGGCAAATATTTGACGCAAAAAATGCAGGCAACACTTACCCAGCAGTTAGGTGATTACGCACGTGTAAAAATCACCGACGCTCGTCTTTCATTGGATGAGGATTATCATCTTGCATTGGAAACACAAAATGTCATGTTGGATGATATCAAGGATGGTGTAAAAGTAGACCAGATCGGGGTTTTTCGCGTTGGCTTTTCCTCATGGGCTCTTCTGATGGGGAAATTGCAGATAGCACAGATCGAACTTCACGATGCCAATGTCCTTTTGCCGCAAACCGGCGGACCGGGCTTTTTTGAGCAATTACCAAAAGATGAATATGGGCGCATTGACCCTGACGCAACGTCCAAAGCACTGTTCTCGGCTTTCGATAGTGGTGCCGATAAATTGCGTTCAATGTCAATTAATGTACTCGTTTTGAAGAACATTTCGCTGCATATGCCCGGCGATAATGGCGCAATATTGGGAATAAAAGATTTTGATTTGCGCACACGCTGGAGAACGGCCGCACTTTTATCTTCCCTGACGTGGAACGGTGAAAAAATTGGCGTTACAGCAAATGCAAACTACGTCAGCCGGCATGCTACCGACATAACGCTCGAGGTCAAATCTTTTCCCCTCCATTTAGGGGCAGCTGATGATGTTTCACCATTTTTACCAAATGGTCACACAAATAATGGGCATTTCAGATTGAAGGGAAAAGCCAATCTGGCAGTCGAGGCTCATCGTGTGTCATTAGCAGATGAACCGGTGGTGCGCACATCTCTTGTGATGGCTGATGGCGTTATGGACTTTGGAACAGAACAAAATATTCCTTCAAAAATCGATTTAAATCTGTTGCACACACCTCACAGCGGTAAAATCGAAGTCGAAACGTCATTGTTGACAATCGGCGGGCTCACTTTGCCGTTTAACGGTGCATTGGGGATTACCCCAAATGATAAAGAAACAGGAAAGCCGGTTAATGATTATCGTTTCGAAATTGTCGCCCAACATGCAGTCAGCGCTTCGAACGAGGTTCCCGATATAGCACTCAGATTCGAGATGAAGCTCGCTGGCCAGTACAATATTGGCGATAAAAAAGTAACGATGGATGAAATAACCATCAATACGCCGCATGGTAATTTGATGGGGCAGGGTAGTCTTAAATTCGGGAACGGTACCCCCGAAACGATCTTTGTTCTTCGTGTTCCTCAAATGGATGTAGCTGAAGCAAAACAACTTTGGCCGGTCAATCTATCTCCGGGAGCAAGGCGATGGGTTGTTTCCCATATTTTCGGCGGCCAGTTAAAAAACGGTTCTATCGAAATAGCCTTGCCGCAAGGATATTTTCAATCGGGAATACCCACAGGAACAATTTCAGGAAATGAAATAAAAATCAGGACTGAAATCTTGAATACGCGCTCTGATCTTGTTGGAGAATTACCAGCTTTGCGGGATGCATCCGGCAACATAGCCGTTGACGGGATGACGACAACAATCACGCTTGACAAGGGGGTAAGCTATTTATCCGACGGACGTAAAATTGAAGCTACGGACGGAACGATGGTTATTCCTTGGGGCCCTCAACGGCCGGTTTATGCGGATATGAACTTGACCGCGCGTAGCGAGATTGATGCAGCCGGAGAGATGATCGGCTATGCACCGATCAATGCCCGCCATCGTTTGCCGTTCAACCCTGATCATGCAGAGGGCAATGTAGAAGTCGATCTTGATCTCCGCTTTCCGGTAACGCGTGATAATCCACGAGGTGAGATAACTTATAACGCTAATGTCAATTTCAGTAATTTTTCCATTCCGGACCCGATTGAAAACAATGTGGTCAGCAATGCTTCCGGTACAGCTAATGTTACAAAATCGGGTATTGTTCTGGAAGCGAATGGCTTGCTCAATGAATTTCCTGCCCAAATCAAGCTTGTACAGCCATTTGACAACTCGAATTTACAAAAAAGCGAAAAAATTACGCTCAATATTGATGATTCAATTCGGGCAAAACATTTCTCGTTCCTCAATAATTTTCTATCAGGGCCGGTTAATATAGAGGTCGGGCAAGATAATAATGGAAAACGCCATTTTAATGCAGATCTCACCAATGCCGAGCTGGAATTTTCATGGGCAGGCTGGAAAAAGGGCAAAGGCATGGCTGCGCGTGCCCAATTTGATATGCCATCAAATATAAAGGATAAACCTGACTATACGATAGAAAATTTCTCTTTATCCGGTCAGAATTTGGATGTAGCTGGTCAAATCCATATCAAGGACAAACAACTTGCAAGTGCTGAATTCAGCAAAGCCAATTTAAGTCGAAACGACGATTTGGGATTGAAAATCATCAGTTCCGGAAAAACCTATCACATAGAAGCGACCGGAAAAAGTTACGATGGACGTGCCCTGATCCAGCAAATGGGAAAAGCACAAAATTCGAATTCCAATGATAAAACAGCTATATCCCTGAATGCATCCATAGGAAGCCTTGCGGGTTTTTATGGGGAAGAACTTGATGACGTTAAGGCGACTTACGAAATAACCGAGCAAAAAGCTGCGCAATTTTCATTAACCGGAACGACCCATAGTCGCAGATCTGTCAACGTCGAGACACAAAAAAGTCAGGGGAGACAAACGATCTCGGCAAGAAGCAATGATGCCGGAGCATTGATGCGATTTATGAATTATTATGACAAAATTCGCGGTGGTGATCTGAAAGCCGATTTAACGTCATCGTCCGGCCAACCGTTATCCGGTCGCGTCAGTATCAGGAACTTTGCGGTAGTCGACGAACCGAGATTGGCTGCGATTGTCTCCTCACGACCAAGTGGCGGTGGTAAAAGTTTGAATGAAGCCGTCAGGGGCAAAATCAACAGTTCGAGTATCGGTTTTGACCTTGCTTATGCCCATATTGCAAAGGGTGATAATTATCTGGTTCTTGATAAAGGTGTCCTGAGAGGGCCGACAGTCGGTGCAACTTTTCAAGGAGTCCTTTATGATGTCTCGGGAAATATGTCGATCACTGGTACTTTTATGCCGGCTTATGGTTTGAACCGTTTGTTTGGTGATCTGCCAATTATAGGACAAGTGTTAGGAAATGGCCGCGACCGTGGATTGATCGGAATTACTTTTAAGATTGAAGGCAAGGCGAAGCACCCGCAAGTTATGGTCAATCCGATTTCTGTGATCGCACCCGGTATTTTCAGGTCGATATTCGAATTCCAATAAGCTTTTCTAATGGAGAACGTGGGTGAATTATCAGTGTGTCTTGGTGACGGAATGGCTTGTCTCCGGTTTTTAATATTGCTGAACGAACCGGATTGAAGCAGAAACAGTTAGATTTTAAGCCTGCCACAGCAATCACGTTAACAAGTGAATTATAATAGTTGTTACATAGGGTAAGCTCTGAAGAGACCAATTTAGTAAGTCACGTTCTCATGTCCCAGTTATAGAGCTGTTTTGGAATGCGTTATCAAGAACGCATAAATTTTATTGAAAATGGACTTTTATATAAAAATACTTCCGGCAAGATCTGCCGGAAGACCATTATTATGACCGTGCGGAAATGCGAACTATTCACACTGGCTTGACGAGAACGTGCTTCTTTTTACCGAAAGACAATTTGATGACGCCGTCGGCGTTGACATCATTTTCATTGATTATACGTTTTTCGTCTTCTACAGACGCATCATTCACCCGTATACCACCGCCTTGAACATGACGCCGCGCTTCGCCATTCGATTTGGCAAGTCCTGCCTTCACCAACAGGGTGAGTAAGCCAATACCATCTTTAAGTTCGGTTGCCGGAACGTCTATTTTGGGAAGATCATGACTGACTTCACCTTGTTCGAATGTTTTACGTGCGGTTTCGGCAGCTTTTTCAGCCGCGTCACGTCCATGGAGCATGGCGGTTATTTCTGTCGCCAATATCTTTTTCACATCGTTGATTTCCGAGCCTTGGAGGGCGGAAAGCCGTTTTATTTCGTCCATTGGCAAAGTTGTATAAAGTTTCAAAAAACGTGAAACGTCAGCGTCTTCCGTATTGCGCCAATACTGCCAAAAATCATAGGGCGAAAGCATGTCGGCATTGAGCCAGAGAGCACCATTGAGCGATTTACCCATTTTAGCGCCAGATGCTGTCGTCAATAATGGCGAAGTCAAAGCAAAAAGCTGTGGCGTATCCATACGGTGGCCAAGATCAATGCCGTTTACGATATTTCCCCATTGATCGGAACCGCCCATCTGCATACGCAAGCCGTAACGTTTGTTGAGTTGAACAAAGTCATAGGCTTGCAAGATCATATAATTGAATTCGAGAAACGACAGCGAATGCTCTCTATCCATACGTAATTTGACAGAGTCAAAAGAGAGCATCTTGTTTACCGAGAAAAAGCGACCGACATCGCGCAAAAATTCAATATAATTCAAATCCCGAAGCCAGTCGGCATTGTTGACCATAATGGCGTCTGTGGCACCGTCACCGAATTTGATATATTTGGAAAAAACTTTTTTAATACCGGCGATATTGGAGTCGATTTTGTCGACAGTGAGGAGTTTACGCGCCTCGTCTTTAAACGAAGGGTCACCGATCATACCCGTACCGCCACCCATGAGCGCTATCGGACGATGGCCTGTCTGCTGCAACCAGTGAAGCATCATAATCTGGATCAAACTGCCGGCATGGAGGCTTGCGGCCGTTGGATCAAAGCCGATATATCCTGTCACGATTTCCTTCGAAAGGAGATCGTCCAGACCTTTTTCGTCGGACATTTGGTGGATAAAACCACGTTCGCTCATCACATTTAGGAAATCGGATTTAAAACCGGACATCGGACTTTTTCCCTGAAAATTTTATATTTGGAAAAGAATATTCAACTGTTTCGTGGGCTTTATCATAGAATATATGTGATTCACAAGGAAACATAGTACGGGAAACAAGCTATGCGCACGGTAAAAACGGCGATCGGCCTCATGAGCGGTACCTCTATGGATGGCATTGACGCCGCTTTGATTGAAAGTGACGGCGAAAAAATCGTCAACATTATCGGTCATTTGTCTTGTGAGTATGATGCCGCGTTTCGTAAAAAATTGAAGTCAACGCTTGATGAAGTGGCAAATGTTGTGAAGCATGATGAGCTTCCAAGATCGGTTTTGAATGTCGGAACCGAGTTGACAATCAAACACGCATTTGCGGTCAATCAACTATTAAAAAAATATTCCATTTTGCCGAACGAGGTGGATTTAATCGGCTTCCATGGTCAGACTATACTCCATAAACCCGAGATCGGATTAACTATCCAGATAGGGGACGGTGCAATGCTTGCACAAAAGTGTGGCATTGATGTTGTCTACGACCTGAGGTCAAACGATATGAAACATGGCGGACAAGGGGCGCCATTGGTTCCTGTTTATCACCGGGCTTTGGCTTTGAAATTGACCGATAGACTCGATTTTCCAGTAGCTTTTATTAACATTGGCGGAATTTCCAATTTGACGTTCGTCGGTAAAAATAACGAACTTTATGCTTTTGATTGCGGACCGGGAAATGGTTTGATCGACCAATGGATGTATTTTAGAACCGGAAGCCCGATGGATCGCAATGGTGAAGCCGGTCTACGCGGAACTGTTAATGAGGGGATTGTGAATTCCTATTCTCGACACCCGTTTTTTAATCAGAAAAAACCGGGTTCTCTCGATTGGCGTAATTTTAAACCTCTAACGGATAAAGCTGTTTCTGTTGAAGATGGAGCAGCTTCGCTGAGCTTCGTAACTGCCTATGGAATCGTCAATTCCTTCAGACATTTGCCGGTGTATCCAAAAACACTCGTCCTCTCTGGAGGTGGGGCTTATAACAGAGCAATTATCAGGTCATTACAAGAACTTACGAAAAAATATGGAATCATCACATTAACGGCGCAGTCACTTGGTCTTTCTTCGGATTTCATAGAAGCGGAGGCGTGGGCTTATCTTGCGATCAGGTCAATTTATAACTTGCCGATCACATTTCCAACCACAACCGGTTGTCTAACACCACAATCAGGCGGGCGTCTTGCACGACACCAGAATACGACACCGGATTGCGATGTAACCGGAAATTGAATGAAACAAATTTAAAAATGGGTTCAATGCGCGGCGAAATCCGCCATTTCGAAAGTAATCGAAAGACTGTTTTATCGGATGTTTCGATTATAAGTTTCGGATTTTGATATGGCAGTGAAAGTTTTTGTCTGAAACCGATTGCGCTCATTAAAAAAGGTCCGTGCGGAAACTCTCGCATGAACCTATTTTGGAGGAAAATAGTAACAAATAATGAAAAGTTTTATCTTAACCGTTTCATACGCGGCTCGGACAATTCGCCATTAAGCCGCCGGTCAAGATAATTGGCGCAATCATCAATCAGTTCGTCGACCTGACCAGCAAAAAAGTGGTTTGCACCTTCAAGAATTTGCTGGGTTATCGTAATTCCCTTTTGTGTTTTAAGCTTGTCCACGAGGCCCTGAACGTCTTTTACCGGAGCGACACGATCGGCGTCGCCATGAATGATGAGGCCTGACGACGGGCAGGGAGCAAGAAAAGAAAAATCATATATATTCGGTTGGGGAGCAACCGATATGAACCCTTCGATTTCAGGTCGACGCATCAAGAGCTGCATGCCGATCCATGCGCCGAAAGAATAGCCAGCTACCCAACAATTTTTCGAATCCGGATGCAGTGCCTGTACCCAATCCAGTGCTGCCGCTGCATCGGACAACTCGCCGGCGCCATGGTCGAATTCACCTTGACTGCGTCCGATACTGCGGAAGTTGAAACGCAATGTGGTAAATCCGCGTTGTTGGAACATATAGAAAAGATCATAAACGATCTTGTTATTCATCGTACCGCCAAATTGCGGATGTGGATGGAGAATAATGGCTATAGGAGCATTTTTTTCCGGCGAGGGTTGATAACGGCCTTCTAGGCGACCCGCAGGACCATTGAAAATGACTTCAGGCATCAAGTACTCCTTACTTAATCAGCTTGGATATCCCGTTGTGACATAAAAGAAAATCGGTAAATTCAAACTGTTTTGCATGTTTAAAATTTATTCTAAGCGTTAGATAGTCTGTAATGGGTGCACTTTTCAAGGAAATTGCGTTATGGATGCGTTTGAAATAATAAAAATTACGAGGCCTCCATATGTCATCTTCAAGATGCTATCTCGATTATAATGCTACAACGCCTTTGTCAGATGCTGCCCGCAACGCTTTGGTGAGCGCACTTGACGTATATGGCAATCCTTCATCGGTCCATCAGGAAGGGCGAGCTGCAAAAGCCCTGCTGGAAAAAGCACGGCGGCAGGTCGCCAACCGTCTTCATACCGAGCCGGATCACGTTGTTTTTACCTCCGGTGCAACGGAAGCGGCAATGACGCTTCTTACACCCGATTACAAAATGGGACGTTCGGATGTCCACTTTTCTAAAGTCTATATAGGAGCAACCGAACATCCCTGCATTGGAAAAGGCGGTCGATTTGAAAAAGACCGGCAGGAAATTATTGATGTTGATGAAAATGGCATCATCAACCTTGACGAACTCGAAAGAAAACTCTCGGCTCATGATAAATCCGAAGGACTACCAATGGTTGCTATTCAGGCGGCCAACGGCGAAACCGGCGTCATTCAGCCGGTTGGAAAAATTGCCGATATTGTCAAACAGGCGGGCGGCGTTCTGGTTGTCGATATTGTGCAATATATTGGCAAACTCCCTGTCAATGTTGATAGCTTCGGAGGGGATTTCTTTATTGTCGCAGCACATAAGATCGGCGGGCCAAAAGGCATCGGCGCATTTGTAGCCACAGGAAGTGCTCTTATGCCACAACCGCTTATATTGGGTGGAGGACAGGAAAAAGGCTTCCGCTCTGGCACAGAGTCAATTCCGCTCATCGCCGCGTTCGGTGCAGCGATGGAACAAAAACCGACAACTCAGGATTTAGATCATTCTAAAGCTCTTCAAATGCGTCTGGAACACGGGTTGCATCAATTGAGTAACAATCTTGTTATTTTCGGAGAAAAATCACCACGTCTACCGAATACAACCTATTTTGCTGTTGACGGTTTAAAGGCGGAAACGCTGCAAATCGGTTTTGATCTTGCCGGATTTGCGGTTTCGGCCGGATCGGCCTGTTCATCCGGAAAAGTGAAACAAAGTGGTGTTCTTGCAGCAATGGGGTGCCATGTACCCGATGGCGCAATCCGGGTTTCTACAGGTAAACACACAAGCTTGAAAAACATTGATGACTTTCTCTCGGCTTTCGAAAAAATCATCCGGAATTCAAAAAATTAAAAAACAGCACTTGAAATCTTCTTTAGAACTGTTTTAAACAAGGTCAAATAAGCTTGACTGGATTTATCATGTTTTTCATTGAAGTCCGGTGACCGAGACACTAAATCAAGTTATGCTTATTTTGGTATCATCGACAACTGCCGGTTTTTGACCCGGCCAGGAGGGAGAAGCCCATGCCTGCAGTGCAGGAAACTATAAGTCAGGTCCGTGAAATTGACGTGGACCAATATAAATATGGTTTTGAGACCAAGATCGAGGCGGATAAAGCCCCGCTCGGTCTTAACGAAGATATTATCCGTTTGATTTCGGCAAAAAAACAGGAACCGGAATGGATGCTGGAATTGCGACTGAAAGCATTCCGGCATTGGTTGACTATGGAAGAGCCTCATTGGGCCCGACTGGAAATCCCTAAAATAGATTTTCAGGCGATTTCATATTATTCGGCACCTAAAAGCCAGAATGCACCAAAGTCTCTTGATGAAGTTGATCCTGCATTGCTGAATACTTATGAGAAGCTTGGTATTCCTTTAAAAGAACAAGAAATTCTCGCCGGTGTACGTAAGCAGGCAGAACCTTCACAATTGGACGATAATGTTTATGCATCCGGTCGCGTTGCGGTCGATGCGGTGTTCGATTCGGTTTCTGTGGTCACCACATTCAAGAAAGAATTGATCCGTTCCGGCGTTATATTCTGTTCAATATCGGAAGCGATACGTGAGTATCCTGATCTGATCAAGCAATATCTCGGCTCGGTTGTTCCTGCCGGCGACAACTTTTATGCGGCGCTCAATGCGGCTGTTTTCACGGATGGGTCATTTATTTACGTTCCTAAAGGCGTTCGTTGTCCCATGGAGCTGTCGACTTATTTCCGTATTAACGAGCGCAATACCGGTCAATTCGAACGCACGTTGATTATCGCCGACGAAGGCGCCTACGTATCCTATCTTGAAGGTTGTACAGCACCGCAACGTGACGAAAACCAGCTGCATGCGGCGGTTGTCGAGCTCATTGCCCAGAAAGATGCGGAAATAAAATATTCAACCGTTCAGAACTGGTATCCGGGTGATAAAGACGGCAAAGGCGGAATTTTCAATTTCGTTACCAAGCGTGGTGACTGTCGCGGTGATAATTCGAAAATCTCCTGGACACAGGTTGAAACCGGCTCTGCGATAACCTGGAAATATCCTTCATGCCTGTTGCGTGGGGATAATACACGCGGTGAATTCTATTCCATTGCAGTTTCCAATGGCCATCAGCAGATCGATTCAGGCACAAAAATGATCCATCTTGGAAAAAACACATCAAGCCGTGTTATTTCCAAAGGTATTTCAGCCGGATTTTCCAATAACACATATCGAGGCCAAATCTCGGCCCATCGCAAAGCCACCAATGCCCGTAACTTCACCCAATGTGACAGCCTGTTGATCGGCAATAATTGTGGTGCCCACACAGCTCCTTACATTGAAGCGAAAAACGCGACAGCAAAATTCGAGCACGAGGCAACTACGTCGAAGATTTCCGAAGATCAATTGTTCTACGTTATGCAGCGAGGCATTCCGGAAGAAGAAGCGATTGCTCTTATTGTAAATGGCTTTGTCAAAGAAGTTATTCAGGAATTACCGATGGAATTTGCTGTTGAAGCACAAAAGCTTATCGGCATCAGTCTTGAAGGTAGTGTCGGCTAACTAAAGCTGTTGTTTTTTGTTGGGGGCCTTATCAGTGTCCGCAAAATAGGATTTAAAAATGTTAGAAATTAAAAATCTTCATGCACGTATAGCCGAAACCAAGACCGAAATTCTGCATGGTCTGGATTTGACAATCCATGATGGCGAAGTTGCAGCAATTATGGGACCGAACGGTTCCGGTAAATCGACGCTTTCATATATTCTTGCCGGTCGTGATGATTATGAAGTGACGGACGGAGAAGTTATCTTTAACGGCAAGTCGCTTCTTGATATGGATCCGGCAGAACGGGCGGCAACCGGTGTGTTTCTGGCTTTCCAGTATCCGATGGAAATACCTGGCGTTGCGACAATGGAATTTTTGAAAGTCGCAATGAATTGCCAGAGAAAAGCGCGCGGCGAAGAAGAATTGAAAGTGCCCGAATTCTTGAAAAAAGTAAAAGCGGGCGTTACCGAGCTTGATATGGATATGAGCATGCTCAAGCGTCCTCTCAATGTCGGTTTTTCCGGTGGTGAAAAGAAGCGCGCAGAAATACTCCAGATGCTGTTGCTGGAACCGAAGCTCTGTATTCTTGACGAAACAGATTCAGGCCTTGATATTGATGCGTTAAAAATTGTGGCAAACGGTGTCAATGCTTTGCGCTCTCCGGACCGTTCGTTCATGGTCATCACCCACTATCAAAGACTTCTGGACTATATTGTGCCGGATACTGTGCACGTCCTCTATAAAGGTAAAATTGTCAAGACCGGCGATAAGACATTGGCTATGCAGCTTGAACAAACAGGTTATGCCGACATTATCGACAAGGTAGAAGCGGAGGAAGGACATGAGTGAAACCTCCAAAGTCGATAAAAAATCGGAAATGACTGCTGCAGAACAGGCAATAGTCGATATTTTTGGTCAAAAACTGGGTGATTTTCCTGGAAATAGCGAGGTTATGTCAACGCGCGATAGCGTGGTAGAACAGTTCAAACGCGTGGGCATTCCTTCCAGAAAACGCGAATATTGGCATTACACCGATTTGCGCACCTTGTTGAAGACAATTCCGAACTTTAGTGATGAAGGTGACGGATTATCTCGCGACCCGCTTCTGCCAAAGAATTCTGTATTTGCCATTTTTAACGGCAAAACACTCGCAGCCCCTGAGGTCGATTCAGTCACTCTTAAACGCGTTGCCGATGAACTTGCTAACGAGCATTTCACTCTGAAGCCGGATATTTCCGACGATGATTTTGTCGGTCAGGTCAATACGGCTTTTGTCACTGACGGTTGGCTTCTTGAAGTAGCAGACGGTGCAAAAATCGCTGATCCGATTGAATTGCAAATGATCAATCCGGGTGGGCAGGCTCATGCCTATTCCCAAATCAAAGTAGGAAATAATAGCGCGGTTACTTTCATTGAAAGACAATTGGGTGGAGAAAAATCCACATTTGTAACTTCCGTACAAGACCTCAAAATAGGCGAGGGAGCAGATGTAACCTGGATTATCATTCGTGATCGGGGTTTCGACGCGACGCAGTTTTCCAAGTTTCTCGCAAATCTTGATAAGAAAGCAAAACTGACCCTATACATCGTGAATGTCGCAAGTCAGTTGAACCGGCAGGAAATAGACATCGAGATGCCGGGCGAGGGAGGGAACTTCCAATTGAGGACGATCAATCTCCTTGCAGGTGCCAGTCATAGCGATGTTACAATGTTTGTTCGTCACATTGGCGAAGATACTGTTTCGACCGAAATTGTCCGCAATGTTGTAGCTGATAATGCAAGAGGTGCGTTTCAGGGCATGATCAAGGTTTCCAGAGAAGCCCAGAAAACTGATGCCCGCATGACGTGCAACAGTCTTATCTTATCGGATGACGCCGAATTCGATTCGAAACCCGAACTCGAAATTTTTGCCGATGATGTTGCTTGCGGACATGGTTCCACAGTTGCGGAGATCGATCACGAACAACTCTTTTATCTGATGGCACGCGGCATCGAAGAATCTGTCGCTCGCGGCTTGCTGGTAAAGGCTTTTGTCTCACAGTTGATTGATGACGTAGAAAACGATCAAATGAAAGACGTCATTGTTGCCCTCATTAATCAATGGTTGGAAAAGCACCTTTAAGAAGGAATAATGATGACAGACCAAACGTCTTCGTCTTTCGATATCAATCAAATACGGCGTGATTTTCCGATTCTTGATCGGAAAATTTACGGTAAACGTCTGGCTTATCTTGATAATGCTGCTTCGGCCCAGAAGCCGAGGCAGGTTCTTGAGGCTATGGACGAGGTCTATCGGACAAGCTATGCCAATGTTCATCGTGGCCTTCATTTTTTATCGAACACTGCAACCGAGCTTTATGAAAAAGCCAGAGAAAGCGTTCGTAAATTTATGAATGCCTCATCCCATGAAGAAATTGTCTTTACCAAAAATGCGACGGAAGCCATCAATACTGTTGCATATGGATATGGAATGCCGCGTTTTTCGGAAGGTGACGAAATTGTTTTGACGATTATGGAACATCATTCCAATATCGTTCCCTGGCATTTTATTCGCGAAGTGAAGGGCGTAAAACTTGTTTTCGTGCCCGTTGACGACGATGGAGTTCTCCATTTGGAGGATTTCGAAAAGGCATTGACTGAAAAGACGAGACTTGTAGCCGTCACCCATATGTCTAATACTCTCGGCACAGTGCCACCGGTCAAAGAGATGATAAAGGCTGCCCATGAGCGGAATATTCCGGTTTTGATCGACGGGGCACAAGGGTCAGTCCATTTGACCGTCGACGTGCAAGACCTCGATTGTGACTGGTATGTAATGACAGGCCACAAACTTTACGGCCCGACAGGGATCGGTGTTCTTTACGGCAAAAAAGACCGATTGCAAGAAATGCACCCGTTTCAGGGTGGCGGCGAGATGATTGAAGATGTGAGTGTCGACAAGATCACTTACAACGAACCCCCTCATCGCTTTGAAGCTGGAACGCCGCCGATTGTTCAGGCGATCGGATTGGGTGTTGCTCTCGAATATATTATGTCGAAAGATCGCAAAGCTCTTGAGGCTCACGAGAAAGCATTGACGGCCTATGCTCATGAACGGCTTGAAGCGATCAATTCGTTGCGCATTTTCGGTCACGCTCCTGATAAAGGCGGCATTATCTCGTTCCAACTCGAAGGAATTCATCCTCACGATGTCTCGATGTATATCGACCGTCAGGGAGTAGCCGTGAGAGCTGGAACGCATTGTGCCCAGCCGCTCCTTAATCGCTTTCATGTCACATCGACCTGTCGTGCATCTTTTGCCATGTATAATGATCGCGATGATGTCGATCAGCTTGCCGAAGCGTTGGAAAAGGCAAGGAGGTTTTTTAATGAGTGAATCCGACAACAAAATTCATACTGCCGAGCCGGTAGGTGATTGGGGCGAAAATGTTGTTGCAGCAAACACGTCAACGATTCCCCCTGCCGAACTCGATCGTATGACGGAGGATATCATCAATGCTTTGAAAACAGTCTTCGACCCTGAAATTCCCGCCGATATTTATGAGTTGGGTCTGGTCTACAAAATCGACATTGAAGATGATCGCACTGTAAAAATCGACATGACTTTGACTGCTCCGGGTTGTCCGGTCGCAGGCGATATGCCGAGCTGGGTAGAAAATGCCGTCGGTGCGGTAGAGGGCGTTTCGCATGTCGAGGTCAATATGACATTTGATCCACCTTGGACACCAGATAGAATGTCGGAAGAAGCCCAGATCGCGCTTGGCTGGTATTAAAACTCGCGTCTTGATAATAATCGCCACCCGATAAGAACATATTGAATTTTTCCGATATATCGAGTTCCGGCCATGTGATTGAAAATAAAGTTGTTCTTCCAGAGTTAAAGCCGGAAGATGGGAAGCTCTTTATAATCAGAAGTTCAATAAAGACGACATTCGTCAGGCTATATTGTTTGGATATAGAAAAATCCGATTTGCGCATTAAGGCTAAACGGGTGGAAAAGGCAGAGTTTAAACCGGAAAAACCGACATGGCTTTTCCTTTCAAGTGAAATTCGAAAACCTCTGTATTATTCGAAAAATGGCGATATTTCCGATTTACCGAGACTTGTCATCCGGGGTTTTATGCAAGGAAATATTTTTTCCGAATGTGTAACCGGTTTCGATTGATTTATTTCCGAATTTGGCACGGAGTTTATCCATCGCGGTTTCAGCAACAGCCCGTTTGTGCTGATATGGGTCCAGAAGATCATTATCATGTAAATGGGACGCTTTCGATAATTGCTGGACACCTATTCCGAGTAGACGGAATTTTGTTCCATCAAGTTCCTTTTGCAATAATCTTAGCCCTACGCGAAAAATGCGGTCAGCAGTCTGTGTCGGGTCATCAAGGCTCTGGTTGCGTGTTCGCGTTTTGAAATCTTTGGTCTTTAACTTCAAAACAACAGTTTGTCCGGCAATTTCACTTGTCTTCAGTCGTGCAGAAACTTTTTCAGACAACATTCGTAAAACCGGTATCAGGTCTTCCGCATTTGATAAATCGCTCATGAAGGTCGTTTCGGAAGATATGCTCTTCATTTCTCGTTCAGGTTGAACCGGCCGATTATCTTGCCCGCGCGACAACCGATAAAGGCGCTGCCCCATTTGTCCATAACGTTTGATAAGTAATGCTTCATCCAATTGTTGGAGTTCGCCCACTGTGGTAATTCCGTCATGGGATAATTTTTGCGCTAATGCGGAACCGACACCCCATATTTTTGTTACCGGTTGTTTTGCCAGAAACGCGAGTGCTTCATGTTCGCCGATGATTGAAAAACCTCGTGGTTTATCCAGATCGGACGCAATTTTTGCCAGAAACTTGCAATATGATAAACCGATCGAGACAGTAACACCGATTTCTTGCTCGATACGTTTTGCAAAACGTGCAAGCGTATATGAGGCCGGCGCCTTATGGAGTTTTTCAGTACCACGCATATCCAGAAACGCCTCATCAATCGAAATTGGCTCGACAAGCGGCGTCAGTTCGAACATGAGCTGACGGATTTCCCGTCCTATGCGGGCATATTTTGTAATATCGGGGGGAATGACTATCGCATCAGGGCACAGTTCCAGTGCCTTGAACATTGGCATTGCCGAGTGCACACCAGAAATTCGCGCAATATAACAGGCTGTGGAAACAACCCCACGTTTGCTACCTCCGACAATAACCGGTTTGTTACGCAGCTCCGGATGGTCACGCTTTTCAACGGAGGCGTAAAAGGCGTCGCAATCAATATGGGCCAATGTGAGAGAATAAAGTTCCGGATGGCGGATAAGGCGCGGCGAACCACATTTTTCGCAACGTTTGTTGAACTTATGTTGAATGGACAAACAATCCCGACAAAAACCAAATTCAGGTTGGTTAAACGGGGTCAGAGCCATATAGGTTGTTCTCCACCAGGAAGAAAGTTGATGGCTTCTCCGACTGATTGCGGGGGATAGCCAGATTCGGTTGAAAAGGCTATAAGTGTTGGTTCATGAGCCATTATGAATTGTAAAACACCGGCTAGAAACCCCTTGGTTGAGGCTGCTTGGCGAATATCGGAAGCATTAATACCTGTGATATTTAAAAAACGTGGCATAAGTTCGGCATCGTTTGCAATGAATAACAGTGCTGCCACAGCTAATTCTTCAGCTTCTTCGCGATTTGTTATGTGTTTTTTCATATCATCTTAGCCAAGTAGTAACCATAGCGAGTTTACTCTCCAAAGCACAAAGCTGGAAGAGCGGAGATTATATAATGACAAAAAAAGTTATGATCGTGGAAGATAATGAACTCAATATGAAATTATTCCGCGATCTCGTCGAAGCGAGCGGCTATGAAACGGTAGAAACGCGTAGCGGTTTGGCTGCGTTGGATTTGGCACGGCAGAGTAAACCCGGTCTCATTTTAATGGATATCCAATTACCGGAGGTTTCCGGAATTGATGTTATAAAACAATTGAAAGCAGACGATGAATTGAAATCGATTCCGGTTGTTGCGGTCACTGCTTTTGCCATGAAAGGTGACGAAGAAAGAATAAGAGCCAGCGGCTGTGAAGATTATATGTCAAAGCCGATATCAGTCGTTAATTTCATGGCTATGGTTAAACGGTTCTTGGGGTGAATCGACTTAACCCCGCTTATTCAATCTGTCAGAATAAATAAAAAAGCCCCGCAAAGCGGGGCTCTTTTGTAAATCAAAATAGAAATTAACGTTTGGAGAACTGGAAAGAACGGCGGGCTTTTGCCTTACCATATTTCTTACGTTCAACAACGCGGCTATCACGAGTAAGGAAGCCACCCTTCTTCAGTACCGAACGCAGTCCGGGTTCGAAATAGGTCAAAGCCTTGGAAATGCCGTGACGAACAGCACCTGCTTGACCGGAAAGACCACCACCGGCAACCGATGCAATAATGTCGAACTGGCCATCGCGATTTGCAGCAAGAATTGGCTGACGCAAAATCATCTGCAAAACAGGGCGTGCAAAATATTTGTCAAAATCTTTACCGTTGACGACAATTTTGCCGCTACCGGGTTTTATCCAAACGCGTGCAATAGCGTCTTTACGTTTACCTGTAGCATAGGAACGTCCTTGAGCGTCAAGTTTACGTTCGTGAACAGGTGCTTCCGGTGCTGCAGGAGCTACAACCGTTTCGGTTGCCGCACCAAGCTCAGAAAAAGAACTAATCTCGGCCATAATTAAGCAATCCTTTTATTTTTACGGTTGAGTGCACCAACATTGATAACTTCAGGCTGCTGGGCTTCATGAGGATGTTTTGTTCCAGCATAGACACGCAAATTTTTCATCTGCCGACGGCCAAGAGGACCACGCGGAATCATACGTTCAACAGCTTTCTCAATAACTCTTTCAGGAAAACGTCCTTCAAGGATTTGACGGGCTGTACGTTCTTTGACGCTACCAATATATCCGGTATGCCAGTAATATTTTTTGTTATGAAATTTTTTGCCAGTCAATACGACTTTGTCGGCATTGATTACGATAACATTGTCACCATCATCAACATGAGGTGTATAAGTTGGTTTGTGTTTACCGCGTAACCGATTGGCTACCAGTGTGGCAAGACGACCTAAAACAAGGTTCTCTGCGTCAATAATGACCCATTTCTTGGCCACTTCAGCGGGCTTTTGTGAAAAAGTTGCCATTGAAGCTTTCCTTTTTGAAATCCCTTGTTAAACAAGGGCGTTTTTTGTTGCTTGGCGTTGCGATATGATACCGCAACAATTGTGCCGAATACGACACGTGCGAGCTTCTTATAGGCTTACAACAATTACGTCAATCGAAAAATAAGACAATATTTCCAATATTTTGCAATAACGGTAATATAATACCGCTGTCGTTTGGTCGTTGATTATCAAGATTACAACAAGGATTTACCTCTACTTCTCGAACTTTGCCATAAGAATGAAAATTCTTACAGAATTATCTTTAAAAAAATCTAAAATGTGTTGCGAAATTAAAGAGGTAAGAATCTTGATGACCGGAACAAACAAATTGGATTAAGCAATCGGTATCAATGCGCGACCAAGGCATTTTTTGAAATCCGGCAGAATATGGATGGTCGATCAGTTTATACCGGTTAAGTACTTATTGAACGCGTTCGTTTTGGCTTGAGTTTAGTCACCAACCAATATTTTGAATCGGTTTTTTACGAAATATTGTAAGACCGACAATTTGTCCGCATCGGCTTCGGTATACCTGCCGATAGATTGAAAGTGGAGCGAAAGAGAAATCATTGAACATCAATACCGGCCCATTGTTTTATATGATTGCTTTCTAAGGGAGGTAATCTCTTTGAGAAGACAATTGTTACGGGGTGAAACTCAAACCGAATGATAAGTTCCATGAAAATCCTTTTGCCTTCACGGAAGGCGAGGTTGTAGACTTCAAATTCAACAATGAATTCTCAAACCGCTATGAAAGAGGCGGCGTGGCGGCTCATGTCAACCAAAAGAAAAGGCGGTTATCATTATCGCTTGTTTATGGTCTTATAGAATTTCTCTCAATTTTTACCGGACGAAGAGTGGATAAAGTTCAACCGCTAACCGGTTGTCACACTATGGATTAGGCTGAGATTTAGCCGGTTATCTGCAAAGCGGGGTCTTTTACTGTTTTTTTCTTAAAATATTGATCGGAAAAGTTCAGCACCATTGCCATAAAGAATAAAATTGACGTTCGGTTTTTGTTTATGATCATAAGTGCAGGGGTGGACGCGTCAGGTTTGAGAACTGGCGAACCTCCAGACGATAGCGGGTTTTAATTTCAAGTCGCAACGCAGAGAAAAACAAATGAATTTTCCCGCAACAAATAATTTGCCGATAAATCATCGAACATCATCGATGTCAGAAAATGCATAATTGTCTTCGACAAAGAGCAAAATGATGGGTTTTGCTAGATTTCTAATACGAGTTTTATCTTTCTAAAATCTTTTCTATTTGGCCGGAACAAATTGCAGAGAAAACAAATATCGAAAGTCAGGGTATTGTGAGATGAAACGAGTAATAATTAAGGGATTAAAGAAATTGTTTCCTTGTACTCATTCTCAGTGTCCTCTAGCCTCATTTTAAATAAAATATTGCACGACGCTTTATGGAGATGAAAATGACAAAAGTTACACCGGGAATAGAAACATTGGCGGTTCATGCGGGAACCGCCCCAGATCCGACAACCGGAGCGCGGATTACACCAATTTATCAGACGACAGCTTACGTGTTCAAGGACGCTGATCAGGCAGCAAACCGTTTTGCTTTGACAGAGCCGGGAAACATCTATGGCCGTATCACCAATCCGACGCAAGCAGTTCTCGAGGAAAAAGTAGCAGCACTCGAAGGTGGCACAGCAGCCTTGGCAACAGCTTCGGGGCATGCTGCCGAGTTTCTTACATTCCACACACTCATGGAACCAGGTGAAAATTTTGTTGCGGGACGTCAATTATATGGCGGTTCCATCAACCAGTTTGCAAATGCTTTCAAATCATTTGACTGGCAAGTCCGTTGGGCCGATAGCGAAGATCCGCAGTCGTTCGAGAAGCAGATTGACGAGAAAACGCGTGCGATTTTTATTGAAAGCTTTGCCAATCCGGGAGGCATCGTCGTTGATATTGAGGCAATTGCAAAGATTGCCCATGCTCACGGTGTTCCTCTCATAGTGGATAATACACTTGCAACACCTTATCTTTTGCGCCCGATTGAACACGGAGCGGATATTGTTGTTCATTCTCTCACGAAATTTATAGGTGGTCATGGCAATTCAATGGGAGGTCTTCTCATTGACGGCGGTACATTCGATTGGGGGAAATCAGGACATTATAAAAAATTGACAGAACCACGTCCGGATTACGCCGGTCTTGTTATTTACGAAGCAACGGGTAATGCTGCTTTTGCAACGGCCGCCCGTGTTTTGGGAATGCGTGATTTTGGTCCGACTATTTCGCCTTTCAATGCATTTCTTATTTTGACGGGAGCGGAAACTTTACCGCTGCGTATGCAAAAACATAGTGATAACGCTTTAGCTGTAGCCCAATATCTTGAAAAACATAACAAGGTTTCCTGGGTTAACTATGCAGGTTTGACCGGCAATAAATATCATAAATTGCAGCAGCACTACGCCCCTAAAGGTGCCGGTTCGGTCTTTACGTTTGGAGTAAAAGGCGGCTATGAAGCAGGTGTAAAATTTGCTTCGTCATTAAAGCTGTTTTCGCTCCTTGCAAATATCGGAGACACGCGGTCCCTTGTTATCCATCCGGCTTCCACCACACACCGTCAGCTCACTGATAGTCAAAAAATTGCTGCCGGAGCAGGACCGGATGTTGTTCGCCTGTCGATTGGAATTGAAGATATCAAGGATATCATTGGTGACATCGAACAGGCTTTGAACCAGATTTGACAAGAAAATTCTGTCAATTACGAATATTGTAGCCTTCAGCCGTGGATATATCGAAAGGGCTGAAGGCTCGAAGCAATTTTGCAAAAATGGTGATCCTTCACTCTGTCCGGATTACGTTAATCAGATTTTTGTCCTTCGCTTTCAGTGCTGTTTTGTTGTATCAAATCATTCATGAAACAGACAAAACAAAATTTTCTGGGTGTGGCGCATTCCGCGCTTGGACAGACGTGGATTGATAGCCTTGACAGAGAAGGGCTCAACAATGCCCGTACTTTGTCGCAAAAGTTCGGTCTTGCCGAACCTTTGGCACGTGTTCTCGCTGCACGTTCGGTTTCCGAAGAGGAAGTTATAAATTATCTCGACCCGACTTTGAAAGCTTTGACACCTGACCCGACGACTTTTGTCGATATGGAAAAAGCAACTGAACGCATTGTCAAAGCAATCAATCGAAAGGAAAAAGTCGCAATTTTCGGCGATTATGACGTAGATGGTGCTTGTTCGTCGGCCATTCTTTTTCGATTTCTGACATTTTTTGGTCTCGACGTGACGATTTATATACCTGATCGCATCGTAGAGGGATATGGACCAAATCCACAAGCGATGAAAATGCTTGCGGATGATGGTGCCAGTCTGATCATAACAACAGATTGTGGAGCAAATAGTCCGGAGGCGATAAAAGCGGCACGTGAAAAGGGTGTTGATGTCGTTGTTCTAGACCACCACCAAATGTCTGAAATCCATCAGGAAGCTTATGCACTTGTGAATCCCAACCGTCCTGATGATCTGTCGGGGCAGGGGCATCTTTGTGCTGCCGGACTTGTTTTTATTGCAGTTGCCTGGACACTTAAACACCTGAAACAACAAGGAAGATATAAAGAATATCCGGATATTCTGCGTTATCTTGACCTTGTAGCACTCGCAACAGTTTGCGACGTTGTGCCGTTGAGAGGCATTAATCGGGCATTTGTTGTCAAAGGACTTCAAGTCGCAAGGATGATGTCCAATCCCGGTATTGCCGCGCTTTCACGTGTTGCCAGAATAGGTGAGCCGCTCAATGTTTTTCATCTCGGCTTTTTACTGGGGCCAAGAATTAATGCGGGAGGCCGTATCGGAGATCAGGCTCTGGGGGCACGTTTGTTAACAACGCAAACTGAGGGAGATGCCAATTCTATTGCAGAAGAGTTGAATGTTCTCAATCAGGAAAGACAGGATATTGAAGCTCGACAACTTCTGGAGGCCGAAGGCGATTTACAGTCAATGAAAATCGACCAAACCCCGGGTGTAATTGTTGTAGCACATGAAGGTTGGCATCCAGGAATTGTCGGTATTCTCGCAGCAAGACTCAAAGAAAAATTTCGTTGCCCCACCTTTGCGATCGCAATCAAAGAAGACGGGTCTGCTACCGGCTCGGGTCGTTCAATTAACGGAATTAACCTTGGTGAGCTCGTAACCGAGGCGGTTGAACTAGGGCTTCTTGAGAAGGGGGGCGGACATGCGATGGCAGCTGGCATCACGGTGTCAAAAAGCAAAATTCAAGAATTCCGGACATGGCTTGAGCACAAATTGTCAGCTCGCGTTAACGATATTCATGCCCATGAAACACTTTTGATTGACGGTGTCATTTCTGCGTCAGGTGCTACAAAAGAACTCTACGAAATGATTGAAAAAGCAGGGCCTTTCGGAGCAGGCAATCCCTTACCGGTATTTGTATTGCCCTCCCACCGTTTGAGCGATGTTAGGGAAGTTGGAAAAGGGCATTTGCTTATGTCCATTTCGAATGTTGAGGGTAAAAAGTTGAAAGCCATAGCATTCCGCGCGGTTGGAACAGAGTTGGGCGATTTTTTAATGGCTCATCTTGGGAAAAACATCCATATCGCGGGCAACCTCAGCCTTAATTATTGGAACGGGCAAGCTTTACCCCAATTACGTGTTATTGATGCTGCCGAACCTAATTAATAGATTATTGGGCTATCATGATGTTCATAAATTTGGGTTGGAAGGGTCGTATATCGTTCGTCTGTCCGCGCCGACAATGCTTTATAATGTAAGAACAACATTCTATTTTTTCGAAGATTGATTTATCAAATGAATTTTTTGATTTAAAAAATCTTGTAGACAGGCTGATAAAGCAGATCATTTACGTAACAATATCGACAATAGCGTATAATATTCTATATTTTTATAATAAAAAACGTAAAATAATGTTTGGTTTACATTGTTTCTCTCGTGAAATATTTCCTTCATCGGCATTTTTACAAAAATAGTATTGGAATTTTATGGATCAATTACAAATTGGCTCATATTAGTAATAAAATGACTTTGCCAAATCAACAATATAAATTTCTATTTTTATTCAAGATGTGACCGAAATAAACAACAATTTATATATTCTGAACAAGGAATTTCTATTGTAAAAACAAAATTGTTAATTAGAGAGAATTAACAATACCATCATTACAATTAAACACCGTTACGTTTTACACTGTCGATTCAAATATCAAGATTATCGGCAAATTCGGCATTGTCTTGTATGAAATGGAATCGCGCTTCAGGTTTTGATCCCATAAGATCCTCGACGACCTTTTTTGTTTCCTGATTACTTTCGCTATCAATATCAACTCTCAACAAAGTACGATTTTTAGGATCCATTGTTGTCTCTTTGAGCTGATCGGAACGCATTTCGCCCAAGCCTTTAAAGCGACCAATTTCGATTTTCCCCCGTCCGGTAAATTTCGTTTTCAATAATTCGTCTTTATGAGCATCGTCACGTGCATAAGCAACAACCCCGCCTTGTGAAATGCGATATAAAGGAGGAACGGCTAAAAACAGGTGTCCTTTTCGAATGAGTTCAGGCATCTCCTGATAAAAAAAGGTAATTAGCAAAGACGCAATATGCGCGCCATCAACGTCCGCATCTGTCATGATGATGATGCGGTCATACCGCAGATCACTTTCTTTGTATTTCGAGTGGGTACCGCATCCCAGTGCCAAAATGAGATCGGAAATAATCTGATTATTGCTAAGTTTATCGCGACCGGCACTGGCAACATTTAAGATTTTTCCACGCAATGGCAAAACTGCCTGTGTCGCGCGATTGCGAGCTTGTTTTGCCGAACCTCCAGCAGAATCACCTTCAACAAGGAATAGCTCGGCTCCGGCAGCTGAGTTATGTGTGCAATCTGCAAGCTTTCCAGGAAGTCGCAATTTGCGTACGGCTGTTTTACGGCTTACTTCTTTTTCCTGACGTCTTTTGAGCCTTTCTTCGGCTCTATCCACAACCCAATCAAGAAGTTTGGTTGCTTCTTGTGGTGAATTGGCTAACCAGTGATCAAAGGGGTCACGAATAGCGTTTTCAACAATCTTTTGGGCTTCCGCTGTTGCTAGCCGGTCTTTAGTCTGCCCGACAAATTCAGGTTCTCGAATAAACACAGAAAGCATAACGGCAGCAGATATCATAACATCATCTGTCGTAATAACCGATGCACGTTTGTTACCGATCAACTCGGCATAGGCCTTCAATCCCCGCAACAGCGCCTGTCTCAAACCGGCTTCATGTGTTCCGCCTTCACCGGTAGGAATAGTGTTGCAATAAGAATGGACAAAGCCGTCGCCACCATACCATGTAATGGCCCATTCAACCGAACCATGGCCTCCGCGTTGTTCAGTTTTCCCTGCAAAAATATCGGAAGTAACTTGGTATTCTCCATTGAGGGATGAACTTAAAAAATCTTTCAACCCACCGGGAAAATGAAAAACAGCTTTTTCCGGGATATCATTTTTTCCTACGAGCTTTTCCGGAGCACAATTCCAACGGATTTCAACACCACCGAAGAGATAGGCCTTGGAACGAGCCATTTTATATATCAATTCGGGATCAAAAGCAGCTTTCGGACCAAATATTTCTGCATCGGGGTGAAAACGAACGCGCGTGCCGCGGCGATTATGAACTTCGCCCAAATCCTCAAGTCCTGTTTGCGGAATTCCGCGTGAAAAACGCTGGCGGTAAAGCCGACGTCCACGCGCTACTTCGACTTCCATGTCATCGGATAAAGCATTAACGACCGATATACCAACACCGTGCAAGCCCCCCGACGTCTCATAAGCTTTTCCGTCGAATTTGCCACCAGAATGAAGCTGGGTCATAATGACTTCGAGTGTCGACTTATCCGGCATTTGCGGATGGTTTTCAACCGGTATGCCGCGCCCGTTATCCGTAACTGTGAGGTAACCTTCATTATCCAGCGTGACATCGATGAAATTGGCGTAACCGGCGACGGCTTCATCCATGGAATTATCGATAACTTCAGCAAATAAATGATGGAGCGCTTTGCTATCTGTGCCGCCAATATACATACCAGGCCGCAAACGCACAGGCTCAAGACCTTCCAACACACGAATCGAAGACGCATCATAGCTATCTTCGGCGTCGGTGGTGATATTCAGAGACTTCGATGTCTGCCGGTCTTTTTTCCCCGAATTTTCAGTTTTCGAAGGTGAATCGACAAGTTCTTTTACGGTTTCGGTTTGGCTTTGCAAGTTGCCAAAAAGGTCATTATGTTTCTCGTCCATCGGTCCCGATTATATATCCAATAATTAACAGAAGGTCAGTTCATGCGATTCGTATAGAGTTTACACATTTGACGAAAAAAAGCGAGAATGTTCGTGTTATGTTCGCGACACTTTTCTTTGTGATCAATTCGTCCGAAAGATTATACAAGGCTATAATATTTGCTTGAACCGATAATGACAACAGTTTCTGTGGTAAGCCCATTTTATAATGAAGGACACGGTCTTCGACTGTTTGTTGAAAAAGTTGCGCATATTTTCGCCGGTCTGGATTATGATTTGACGATCATAATGGTAGATGACGGTTCAAAAGATAATAGCTGGTCAAGCTTAAAAGAAATTGTTCCAGAAAAATTCAAACTTTTAGGCATACGTTTGGCCAAAAACTTCGGGAAAGAAGCCGCTATTGCTGCCGGCCTTTCATTGGCCGATAGTGATGTAGTCATTACGATTGATTGTGATTTGCAACACCCTCCAGAATTGATGGAGCCGATGCTCAAATTTTGGGAAGAGGGGGCTGAGATTGTTTTAGCTGTAAAAGAGGAGCGGCAGAAAGAATCGTTTTTCAACCGGTTGGCAGCCAAGTTTTTTTATAAAATTTTCCAATGGGTTACCGAAAATGATATCGATGGATCGTGTGATTTTATACTTTTGGACCGTAAAGTTGTCACCGCGTTGAACGCTTTACCAGAAAAACTCTTTTTTTATCGTGGAGTTGTTCAATGGCTTGGTTTCAAGCAAAAAAGCCTTTCATTCATTCCAGCCGATCGACAAAACGGAAAAAGTAGTTATTCATTTTGGAAAAAAATCCGACTGGCGGTGGATTCTCTGACGGGTTTTTCAGCAAAACCATTAATTGTTATTTGGTTTTTAACATTTCTCTTCATGATCTTTGCAACGGTGATTGGAGGAGAAGCCCTAATTTCGAAAATGATGGGAAAGTCGGTTGGCGGGTTTTCCACATTGATTTTGGTTGTGCTTATAACAGGCGTCGCAATTCTCTCCTGTTTTTGCGTTCTTTCAGCCTATGTGCGCCAAATATTTTACGAGGTCAAAAATCGTCCGCGTTATCTCATCAGTGATCAAATTGGTGTGGAGGCAGAATACGGCCGAAAAAAAAGAAAAACTGAAGAATGACGCTATATTGCCTTATGAATGCGGATGATTTTGCACTGAATTCATCTTGTTCGAATGCCATTATCACTTCAGTAAAAGAGGCAAGATTTCAAGCGACAAGCGTTCTTGTCGGAGGTGAAGATCAGAATTGTCATTATATTCGCCAAGGCACGTATTTTTTTCCCGAGTGATACGAACAAACAATCTCCTAAATCGAATATCGTTTAATAAGGGGTGGTAATATTCGGTGAAGCGCGGTTAGCACATATTTGTGTTACGAATTCATGAGCTTTCAGCTTATCCGACAGATTGGTTATGTTATTATAACCGAATTCTTTTAACCGGGATGAGAATTCCCAGGCATTGGCAAAAGGGATTATAATGGCAACGAGCCGCATTCTTTCCGCTGTCTGTGCAACAAATAGTGATTTTCCTAGTCCACCGATAATCACAGCCGGTTTATCAGCAGGATAGCTTTCCAGAGAAGTTGCAATACGTTGAAGATAAAAGCGGTTTAAATCATTCTGAATTCGGGTTGCGCTGTTGACGATATAGCTGAACGCAAGCGGGCATAGAAGCAAGACGAGTAATGTCACCCAAATTAATTTTGTATGAGCAACTGTTCCGATTTTTTCAATGAGCTCGGGTTGTTGGAAAACCGTGATAAAACGGGATAGCAGGAAAACGATCAACACAGAAAAGAAAATTGATGCTGGCATAACTCTCGGGGGAATAACGCCATCGCCAACAATTCCAATTAATACACCGAGTGAAATGGGTAACATGAATAAAAAAACAATTGAACAAATCGTGGCTCTCAAAACCGGATGATCAAAGTTCATATGTCTATAAAAGTGAAGCTGAATTTGGATAAATGCCAGACAGATAGCCACTGAATACAATATTTTACCGGTAGTGGATAGAAAACCGAAATAACGAGAAAAAACGTTTTCCATCATAACTGCAAAATAGTTCCAAATACCTTTTTCACCGAAAAAAATAAACTGGCTTTTTCCGATCGCGTATTCATTAATGAACAATTTGTCGAAGAAGTAGGTAGCGATACAAATAAGGGCTGCGAAAACGAGTGCTTTGATCACAAATTTTACAGTGGAATAGACGGGTTTTCCGCTATAAATTAGGTATAATCCTTCCATTATGACAAGAACAATAAACATGTTGATATAGGATTGGTAAAATCCCGTTGAAACGAAGCATAATAATGCTGATTTCAGTTTCGATTGATTGTAGTAGGCCCATCCCAGCAAGCTACAGGCAACGCCCATCGCCATAATGACGCAATCAAAACGATAGAAAAAAGCCGACAAAAGAAAAGGATTAAAAAGAAAGGTAACGACCAGAACTGCAGTTGTCGCATTGAATGGGATCGCACGTATTTTTAAACTCAAGCACGTCGAAGTTATTGTTAGAAACAAAGCAGCCAACAAGAAAAAAGGTGACGAGTCGGGCACCCACTGCCAGTCAGCCGAAAGAAAATATGCGAGCAAATCTGCGAATGGTCTTCCTAATTCGCTCCAACCCGGTTTTTGTGAGATAAGACGTTCAAAATCATCACGGTAGTAATAGCTCCCGATGACAAGTGGGAAATAAAATAAAACAGTAGCTATAGAGGCGGTAATTAAAAACTTTTTTTGGTCTGTATTGTCGCAGATCATAATTTTGAACCTAAGGGTTTAAAGAACGTGTTGGACCAAATATTTTTTCAAAAGTTTTTTTAAGAACAACGTCAACATCTGCCATCGTGACAGGCAAGCCGAGATCAACCAAACTGGTTACCCCATGGTCAGATATTCCGCACGGAACAATGCCACTATAATGTGATAAATCCGGCTCCACATTGAGAGCAATTCCATGAAAACTAACCCATTTTCGTAAACGAATACCAATAGCTGCAATTTTGTCTTCAGCCGGTTCATTTTTTATTGTCGATGGTTTTTCTGGTCTTACGACCCATACGCCAACCCGGTCTTCCCGACGTTCACCCTTAATGTTGAATTCGGCAAGAGTTTGTATAATCCACTCTTCCAAAGCTCCAATAAATGCGCGAACGTCTTCCTTTCGTCTCTTTAAGTCAAGCATGACATAAATGACACGCTGTCCAGGGCCATGATAGGTAAACTCGCCACCTCTACCCGTTTGGTAAACAGGAAAACGGTCGGGGGCGAGTAGATCGCTTTTTTTTGCACTGGTTCCAGCGGTATAGATAGGTGGATGTTCCAACAGCCAGATGCGTTCATCAGCTTCACCTGAAGCAATTTTAGCAATGCGTTCTTCCATTTCATGAAGAGCGTAGGGGTAAGGTGTCAATCCATCACTAACCAACCATTCAACTGGATGGGCAGAGGGAACGCTTGGCAAAAAAATATGATTGAGATTTTGGCGTATGTTATTATTCATTATATCTCTGAGAGAAAACTTCAACTTGAGCAATTTATAAGTTTCAATCAATAAAATCAAGGTAAAGCCTTAGTCCAGGCGTGGCGCTAGCGAGCAAGAATCGACGACCACTTTTAGTGCCAAATTAGAATGCCAAAAACAGTTTTGAATGCCAAAAACAGTCGGGTTATGTGAAAAGACGAAGCGTAGGAGAGTTAAGGTTTAATTGAAAATTATATTAGTGACACAAAAAGCAAAGTGTAAGTTAAAATTTTATAAACTAAATTAATTTCTTAAAATAGATAAAACTATAAAATAAATAAAAATAAATACATTATGCGTAATTATAAAAATAAATTCACATTACGATTTAATGTAATTGTTTTATGAGAATTTTTATTGATAAGAGGAATTAAAAAGATAATTAACGTTTTTATCGTCTATATTTCGATAATATGGTCGGGTAACTCGTTTTCGGTAGTTGGGATCCGTGGAAAATAGTGTGTCAGCACTTCGCCCGACTTTTTTATGGCTTCGACATAAGCTTCGGTCAAATGGCCTTCTTTGGCCTCGGTCATCATTCCCTTGACAATATTATTCCAGATTTCTGCAGGTACTTTTTCGACAATTTTGATATCCGATATAACTTCCGCATAATGTTCGGCTTGAGAAATGAAAAGCAGAATACCTGTTCGTTTCTTTGTATGATTGATATTTTGCGCAAGAAATTGCCGCACTGCATTCGCATGACAAATGCGATTTTTAATTGCGGCCGGTGTTATAAGAAGCCGTAACTGCGGCAGAATCGACAAATAGAATAAACCCAGAAGGTGGATGGCAAGGACGGTGGAGGCAAAATAATGGAGAGGAACGTCATGCCAAAACCAATGAATTCCATAGGCTGCAATTATTGATATGAAAAAGATCGTTACCGTCCAAATAAAAAATGAAATGAAAAAATAATTGTCACTTTCTTTTGCAAAAACCGCGAAAATTTCTCCATTCGTCGATTTTTCTGCGTCGTGAATAGCCGCGCTAATTTGGTCACGTTGAAGAATATTCATACAATTTGCAGAGTTTGTTTGTATCACCATCGTCCTGAAGCTCCACCGCCTCCCGATGAACCGCCGCCGCCACTAAAGCCACCGGAACCTCCCCCAAATCCGCCGCCAAATCCGCCTCCGCCGAAGCCGCCGCCTCTGCCGGAACCCAAGAACCAGAGAACAAACACGATGCCAAGCCAACGGTAACGTCTTGGTCCGACTTTTGTACCGAAAATCGATGCAAGTACGGGAAGTACAACAAAGAGTAAAAATATCAGAACGGCAACGTTATTCGCAATCATATCCTGTCTTTGTTGTTGTTTAAGTCTTTCCTGTTCAATCTGTTGATATTCGTGAACACGTGCGTCAAAATCTGCTTTGCTACCTGTCAGAACTTCGACGATAGCTGCAACTCCTTCAACAATACCTTTTTCAAAATTATCTTGCCTGAAATTTGGTAAAATAATCGCATTGATAATAGTCGAAGAGAGAGCGTCGGTCAGAACTCCTTCCAGACCATAGCCGACCTCGATTCTAACTTGTCTCTCGCTTGGAGCTATGAGCAGCAACACACCATTATTCATTTGTTTTTGCCCTAATGCCCAGCGCCTGAACAATGAATTTGCAAAAGTTTCGATATCATGTCCAGACAGTGTTGGTAATGTAGCGACGACGATTTGGGCTCCCGTTTTTTCCTCCAAAGAAGAGAGCTTCTCGGTTAAAGAGGCTCTTACCGTCGGACTTAACAAGTCAGTATTATCAACTACCCGGCCAGAAAGGGCAGGCAGAGAATCTTCTGCAAACGTGTCAACACACATAAATTGTGCGATGAAGATGAAGGCCAATCCTAGAAAAAATAGTGCCGTGTTGATTGGCCAACGGAAATGATTCATTTGTTGAACTCGACCTTAGGTGCTTTCTCGGCTGCTTCGTCGATTGAGAATGTCGGCATGGGCTTTGCGTCGCGATACCACAACCACGTCCAAATCATAGTTGGCATAGTTTTGATTGCAGTGTTGTAGATACGAACCGCCTCTATATAATCACGTCGTGCAACAGCAATTCGATTTTCTGTACCCTCCAGTTGCGATTGCAGAGCGAGAAAATTTTGATTCGCTTTCAGATCCGGATAATTTTCAGCCACGGCCATCAAGCGCGAGAGCGCTCCGGTGAGATTGGACTGGTTGTTGATGAATTGTTGCATTGCCTCGGGATTATTGAGCATATCGGCATTAATGTTGGTCTGCGTTGCTTTTGCACGTGCCTCGACAACGCCGGTCAATACAGCCTGTTCATGCTGTGCATATCCCTTCACCGTTTCAACAAGATTCGGTATCAGATCTGATCGCCGCTGATATTGGTTGAGAACTTCACTCCAAGCGGCATGAGCTTTTTCTTCATTCGTTGGAATTGTATTAAATCCGCATCCGGATAATACCGGCAGAACAAATAAGAATAACACAAAAATAAAGGGCAATTTGAGCGAATAAGAGTCGTTTTTCAGATAAGCCGCTTGCATAAAATCATCTCCGTATAAAAACACCATACAGGTGCAGATAGGAAAAACTTTGATATTGAAAAGATCTTTATTGCGCTTTTTATGGCTTTTTGTCGGTGACAAGAAAAAATTGATTCAAGTAACTTATCAGGTGCCTGATCTTCGATGGCACGCTGATTCTATGGTCGATATCCAGTTTCATGAAAAGCCGGCAAGGAATCATGATCGATCGTGATTAATTTGAAGCCAAATAATCGCTTACCCCATCTAACGCGAAAACTTCTGATTATGTTGTTAATATTCTTTGTTGGATGAAATTTTTACGAAGTTGGATTCTATTGTTACGAATCCCCGACCGCTGAATTCTTGTAAACAAATTCGCTCTTCCCAGATTCATCAATCACTCAAGAGTGGATATCCAGCTCTTCTGCGTTTTAAAGCGCAAATTGAAACGCTCGTAAGGGCTCAAAAACTTTATCATTGAATGAGAAAACGAAGTCGTAGTCTATCGGAGACTAGAACTCTGGAAAGTCACCTCTTTATTACCGATTTCATTGGGGGGTTTCTTCGGTCTCAATCAAATATGTGCAAGAGTTGGGTAAACTTGGTTCACGAGGGCCAATAATTGACGATATATACTTGCCTAGCCAACGGCCTTAATGCACGTTGGTACCATATCCTGAATATAATTATCTGTGCGAGGTATGATGCAATGTGGATTAACTTCGGCGCATTTATTGCAGCATCACTGACAGCAATATCAACTATAATATTGAGTTGGATGACGTACATTCTTGCTAAAGAAACTAAGGTTCTTGCGAGGATGACCTCAAAGGCTTTTGTTATCACCTATTTAGAGTCTACAGAAGTTACCAATGAAGCCATGAATATTGTTATCCATAACACAGGTAATGCCCCGGCGTTTAATGTATCAGTAAGAATAACCCCAGCTATGCCAAATTATTCTCACCCAAGCAGCATGGCAACAGAAACAAGTTACGAAGTACTTCTAATACCTCCAACTACTAAATAGTCAATATACGGAGTGGCTTTAAAAGAAATGGGCGCCACCCTTTACGAAGTCAGTGTGAGTTGGTCCGACCCCCTCAAAGGGGTCTGTACGAGAATCAATTTCTTATCAAATTAAACCCAAAAATCAAATAAAAGGTGGGTGGATAATTAAAGGTATCCATAATGTAGCGACTGAATTAGAAAAGTTGACGAATGAGGTAAAAAAATTAACGACAAAATCCATTAGCTTTAAAGAGGCATAGTCTTTTAAGAATAGAAAACCTCTGAGGCATCACATCTCGCAGGTCTGGGACACTCCCCCATATAGCAAGCTTTAACTCACTTTCTTTCCATCTATGTAGATATTAAGACGGACAAGCGAAGGACGTGTTGCTGCTGTGTTTACACGTACCGAGAACCCCTTGCGGATGATGAGTTCTATCATTTCACGTTCCGTCTTAACCGTGACTTGGTTTTTTTTGAGGTGTTTCTTCTTCCCGAAAGCCGGGTCGCCTAGCACATAAAACCCATTTTCTATATAAGGATATTGTTCGGTTTTAGTCTTTGGGTCTAGTCTATATACACGTTTGCTCATGCATAGTTCTCCTATATTTTCGTATTTATTGCACGTATCAGGTTTCTTTCGAAAAAAAACACTACGTATAACATGCAAGATAATGCCTTAACGTGTCTCTTTAAACGTCTCATAAAAGTTTTCTTATAAATTCTAAGGAAATATGAGCATGATTGATCAACAACACAAATCCAACAAACATAAGCGCAACGCAAGGCAATGGTGAAGAAAAGAGAGCGGAAAAGCGGATCTCGTATATCCCGGTTTCATCAACTGGACAGAGTCGTGAAGTCTAGCGAAACAAGATGCCGTCTCTTGGTATTTATTAAAAAAATATCTTTGAGGAAAAATATTCTGGTGTAGGCGGCAACTGTCCAGCTCTTGAGGGAACAATAATGTTTGTCCGAAAGGAAAATTTTTTGTTATCATCATGATTGACCACTTGGCGAGATCAGCAACGGACCTTCTTTCCATCGTTCACCAGCTGGAACGGAAAAGCGTCCAATTGCGTGTTGTCGATCAGACTATTGTTTTTCATCTTGGCAATCAAATTCCTTTCAGAGGCTTTCTGTGAAGGTTTTCTTGGACAGTGTAGGTTTTTTGCGTACCGCCTTAGGTGGAACCATCGGAAGAAGGAAAGTGGTGAATAGCAATCAACCGAAATAAGAGACTACTGAGAGGCGTTAAGTGTTCCGTTGGTGAATTTAATAAGCAAGCTCTATAATCACACTCAGTGGCTCTCTACAACGTTTTATTCATTTTGCCTATGCGTCTCAAAGTTAGGAATAAACGAGGTAGGGGGAGAATCTGGTGCGACTTTTTGCATTTGTCAGTATATAGACAAATGAACAAACACGGGAGCTTTTGAACTGGCGTTTCAATTACTACCTCATCAAAGTGAGCAACCTCATTGAGACATTTTACTTAACATTTTAATAAACAGTTTAACAAACATGTTATTGAGTGTTAATTCTAATCGGGTGAACGAAGTGGATGGCCTCCCACATATTATTCTTTCTCAGTCTTTCTCATGTTCAACTCTCCTATCTTTTCCCGCTACCCCCCCAGATCTCGCACGATATGGAATGAACGAATCTTTGCCATTTCCTTGGGGAGGTTAGGAAACCTCGCATGATTGCCACCATATTGGTGGTCAGCTCTACCAGATGAATAGTCTGTCAGAGATAGAGGAGCGGCATCCGAAAGCCCTCCCTCAATTCATACATACATAAATCTTCAGATTGATGTCGCCTGCCGTGGGGATGGTGCCAGGCGTTCCCGCTCAAAACTTAGCGTGTTTCTGGTCCATCCTGAGATATTGGCTTGGGAGCGCGTAGGAAATGAGCGGGTATATTGTTTGAACGTTTGATAAGCTCTATTAGTCCTTCTTGCGAGAGATCAGGAAGGTCAGGGATTGTTCTTTCACTGCTTGCCGTATTGAGTGTTCTGGCTCCGATGGTTGTCAGCGTGTAGAATCATAACCCGTAAACCTGTAAAAAGCCGAAAGGGGTCAATTGAGCAAGTTCGTTGATTCTTGCGCCCAAATAAGGGCTGAGCCAAAGAGATCACCTTTTGTTATTGCTTATCTCTTTTCTGTCCGCAAGCAAGACGCTTCTTGTCTTCCATCGTGTAAGCGCGTTTATCACTCGGCGCCGTCTGATAACCCGGCTTCTCTTTTTCAGAATCCTAGCCCGTGAAACACCGACTTTGACGCTATTCAATCTATTACCGCTGGCTTCTGTTTCCAACGATCTGTTTTTTTCAAAGAATCATTACGCTAAGATTGGACCTCAAGCGGCATTATTGCGGCGACAATAGCACTTTTCTAAACTCTGCATACTCATTATCAGTAAGACGATATTTCCCGATCGTAATTGGTCGAATAGGTTTCGAGTCCCGGCCAATGTTTCACTGTTTCTCTTTGTTATCAATGACAGCATTGAAGGAAGGGGGGGTAATAGCGTTGTTACGGTCGTTGTTAGATGCCGTGTTCTCTGGTAACGCAGGGGAACGAGATCAGGATACTTCGTCATGAATCCTGTTTCGGAATAGTCTCCTTCGGGCTTCCTTAGATTGATTGCTGCCATGTCATTCAAAGCGTGGGCACAATGCCTTATAAAATGGAACCGTGGCTTGCATGCCATTGTGATGATTGGTTTAGCAACGCTCCGTTTGCTATTGCTCAAAATGCCTTTCCAAGTCAGCTTCGATAGTGTCTAGGTCGTTGGGTACAATTTTGAGAGCGCTAAGCTTGCCTTGTTGTGATGATATTTACCTCAAGAACGTCGCGGCACATGTCAGGATGAACATGATTCTCGTTATACGCCTCAATGAGGGCATTGGGTATAGGACCAGCCAACACAAATGATTACTTATTAGTGCAACTTTTTAGGGTCCTTTCTAACAGTCCTAAAGTATGCTATCAGGTCGGCGTAGTCTCCGTGAAGTGTCTCTTGGCTGTCGCGGTGTCAGAAGAATTGTCTGCGCCATAAACTCATTTTATCGGGTCGGCCGAAATTCTGACATGTAAATTGTATTGCTGGTTAAGTGTGACACAGGGCGTCAGGGGGATTCTTTATCACGCACTCTTCCTGTGTGCCACGTGGTCAGCGTGAAGTGCAACGAATAGAAATAACTTGATGAAATCAATTGAAAATTTTGGTAGGCGATGAGAGACTCGAACTCCCGACATCCTCGGTGTAAACGAGGCGCTCTACCAGCTGAGCTAATCGCCCGCCGTTACCTTGGTCGGTAACAACTGCAGCTCTCTTTAGGCAAAAGTTTTCCTAAACGCAAGAGAAAGATCGCATCCAATTAGTTTTTTTTACCGAAAAAATTAAAAATCGCGGTTTTCCGGCATTTTTCGTGAAAAAAACAATTTTTATAAAAAAACTGAACTCTTGTCGCTTGACAGATGCAGACGAACACCTTAAACGACCGCACACAGTCACAATGACTGAACTGAAAAGTGCGCGGGTGTAGCTCAGTTGGTTAGAGCGCCGGCCTGTCACGCCGGAGGTCGCGGGTTCGAGTCCCGTCACTCGCGCCATTTTCAAACAGCTTTTAAAAGCTTGTTTGAATTGGCGTTTTTCCCAAAATATCCAATATTTTCGCAAATCTCCTGATATTTAAAAATTTCTCTATATTCCGTCGGGATTCCGTGCAGTTAAATTTTGTTCCTTCGTGCTCTTCAGCGGCATTTTAAAGTTTCATGATAGAATCTGCTCAACCGCCGTCATGCTCAAAATTTCCTATAAAAAAGGAAAAATGTGTCGTTTTGGCTCAACGATGACGTAAATATCGCCGCTCGCCAAAACGTGACCAGATGAATAAAATGGGAAATTTTCGATATTTTATATCGAATAATATACGTAAAAATCATGCCAATACATTGTTTTCTAATTGTTTTTTTGAATAATCAAGAATGTTTTACACATTGTTGCTTTTTTTAACATGCTCGATTTTTGCACAGCTTGTGATTTTATGATAGCGTTAGCTATTGCGCAGGAGCGTTTGGTGGGGTAACGCTTAGCGCAGATTTGTCGCACGGCATGCCCTTTAAGCTGCACGGGCGGGATTAACTTATCAACCAGCAAAGTCGTCGATTTGGTCGACGTTGGTTGTGTTAGTTCGGCACCTAATTAAAGGCAGAAGTGAACCATGGCTGATCTTATTAGTTCTTATTTGCCAGTATTGATTTTTATCATCGTATCGGCGTTGATCGCTGGCGTACTTTTGATAATGCCTTACATCGTGGCTTATCGTTCCCCGGATCCGGAAAAATTATCTGCATATGAATGCGGTTTTAACTCATTTGATGATGCACGCATGAAATTCGATATCAGATTTTATCTGGTTTCAATTCTATTTATTATTTTCGATCTGGAAGTAGCCTTTCTTTTTCCGTGGGCTGTTTCATTTGACGCAATCGGCTGTTTTGGTTTTCTATCGATGATGGTGTTTCTTGCTGTGCTGACTGTCGGCTTTATTTATGAATGGAAAAAAGGAGCACTTGAATGGGATTGATTCATGACAATTCGGCTTTGGTCGCTCCTAAGCCTAAAGGCATAATTGATCCAAATACAGGAAAGCTGATTGGATCTGATGACGAGTTTTTTCAAAATATAAGTGGTGAGCTTTCTGATAAAGGTTTCTTGGTGACGTCGGTTGATGCACTTGTAACCTGGGCAAGAACCGGCTCGCTTATGTGGATGAGTTTTGGTTTGGCATGTTGTGCAATCGAATTGATGCAATGTTCCATGCCGCATTATGATAATGAACGGTTTGGCTATGCACCGCGTGCTTCACCGCGTCAGTCCGATGTGATGATGGTTGCTGGCACATTGACGAACAAAATGGCACCTGCGCTGAGAAAAGTTTATGACCAGATGCCGGAACCTCGTTATGTGATTTCGATGGGATCATGCGCAAATGGTGGTGGCTATTATCATTATTCCTATTCTGTTGTCAGAGGATGTGATCGGATAGTGCCTGTAGATATCTACATTCCGGGCTGCCCGCCAACGGCTGAAGCTTTACTTTATGGTGTGCTTCTGTTGCAGAAAAAGATACGTCGCACCGGTTCGATCGAGCGGTGAGGGGAGAGCAGTTGATGACTACTGAAGCGCTAAAGGAATTGCAATCCTATGTTACCGAACGCTTGGAAACGGTGATTGAGGATTCAACTTTCGCCTATAATGAGCTCACGCTCGTATCGAAACTTGACGCGATTGTCGATGTTCTGTCGTTTTTGAAAGATGATTCACATTGTCAATTTGTTGGTCTGATTGATATATGTGGTGTCGATTATCCGGAACGGGAAAAGCGCTTCGATGTTGTCTATCATCTTTTGTCGCCCCGTCACAATCTTCGGATACGTGTGAAGGTTCGTACCGACGAAGATACCCCGGTTCCTTCTGCTTGCAGTATATATCCGGGTGCGGAATGGTATGAACGCGAGACCTACGATATGTACGGTGTTCTTTTTTCCGGTCATCCGGATTTACGCCGTATTTTGACGGATTACGGCTTTGAAGGTCATCCATTGCGCAAGGATTTTCCGACTTCTGGGTTTGTCGAATGCCGATATGATAATGAAGTGAAACGGGTTGTTTATGAGCCTGTTGTGCTTCGTCAGGAAATGCGTAATTTTGATTTTATGTCTCCATGGGAAGGAACCGAATATGTTCTGCCGGGTGACGAAAAAGCTGGAGGTGCAAAATGAGTTGCGGTCCAGCCCGTTTAAAATCGAGCGTTACGAATTCCGGATTTCGTTCATTGCTAAACGTTATGAACGCGCAGATCATTACATTCATACCATTTAGAGACAGAGGAGTTGATCGTGGCTGAGGTCAATGTCCGTAATTTCAATATAAACTTTGGTCCGCAACATCCTGCTGCACACGGTGTTTTGCGTATGGTTCTGGAACTTGACGGCGAGGTTGTCGAGCGTGTTGATCCGCATATCGGTCTGCTTCACCGCGGCACCGAAAAGCTCATGGAAACGAAGACCTATTTGCAGGCTACCCCTTATCTCGACAGGTTGGATTATGTTGCCCCGATGAATCAGGAACACGCATTTGTTCTTGCAGTCGAAAAATTGTTGGGATTGGAAGTTCCTAAGCGGGCACAGCTTATTCGAGTTCTGTTTTCGGAGATTGGTCGTATCCTCAATCATTTGTTGAACATTACGACACAGGCAATGGATGTCGGTGCTCTTACACCGCCGTTGTGGGGATTCGAACAACGTGAAAAACTGATGATTTTTTACGAGCGTGCTTGTGGCGCTCGGCTACACGCAAATTATTTCAGACCAGGTGGCGTGCATCAGGATTTACCGGAAAAGCTGGTAGAAGATATCGGCGAATTTATTGATCCATTTTTGGTTGCACTTGATAAACTTGATGCGCTTGTGACACCGAACCGTATTTTCAAGCAACGCAATGTCGACATTGGTGTTGTCAAAATCGAAGATGCATGGATTCGCGGTTTTTCTGGTGTAATGATTCGCGGTGCAGGCGTTCCGTGGGATTTGCGTAAGAGCCAGCCCTATGAATGCTATGACGAAATGGACTTTGATATACCGATTGGTAAAAACGGTGATTGTTACGATCGTTATCTCATCCGTATGGAAGAGATGCGTCAATCTGCCAAAATTATGCGTCAATGCGTAGAACGCTTATTGAGTACTGAAAAAAGTGGACCTGTTCTGGCTGTTGACCATAAAGTTACTCCGCCCAGAAGAGCTGCTATGAAAAGTTCGATGGAATCTCTTATTCATCATTTCAAACTCTATTCGGAAGGGTTTCATGTTCCTGCCGGAGAAGTTTACGCTGCTGTTGAAGCGCCAAAAGGTGAGTTTGGGGTTTATCTGGTTTCGGAAGGTAAAAATAAGCCTTACCGTGTAAAATTGCGTGCTCCCGGTTATGCACATTTGCAGGCAATGGATTTTCTTGCGCGGGGTCATTTGCTGGCTGATGTTACCGCAATACTGGGTTCTATTGATATTGTTTTTGGAGAGGTTGATCGCTGATGTCTGTGCGCCGTCTTGCCAATGAAGCCATACAACCCAGCTCGTTTTCCTTTAATAAGGAGAATTTAAAATGGGCAGAAAAGACTATTGCTAAATATCCGGAAGGGCGGCAAAGATCTGCCGTCATTCCATTGCTTATGCGCGCTCAGGAGCAGGAGGGTTGGGTTACCCGTGCAGCAATAGAATATGTCGCAGACATGCTTTCGATGGCCTATATCAGGGTGTTGGAAATTGCGACGTTCTATACCCAGTTCCAATTGAAGCCGGTCGGGACAAAAGCCCATGTTCAAGTGTGTGGAACCACTCCTTGTATGTTGAGGGGTGCGGGGGACCTAATTAAAGTTTGCAAAAACAAAATTAATGAAACGCCATTTGTAACCAATAAGGATGGAACTCTTTCTTGGGAAGAAGTTGAATGCTTGGGTGCATGTGCAAACGCACCGATGGTTATGATCTTCAAAGATACTTACGAGGATCTAACACCGGAACGTTTGGAAGAAATTATTGACGCATTCGAAGCAGGTAAGGGTGATACTGTTCCGGTAGGGCCACAAAATGGGCGTAAAACGTCGGAACCGATTACCGGTCTTACGGCATTGCTGGACGGAGATCAAAAAACAACCAAGAAGAAGTCTTCCGCCAAGAAGGCAGATGAATGAGGTAGTGGTTAAGGTCGGACTGGTTAATCAAGGTTTGAAGGCTTTTGATAAAGCAGTTTAAAGAAACTGAATAAAGTGTTGAAAACAAAGGAATAGGTGAGAAATGCTGGCAGATAGTGATCGCATCTTCACCAATATATACGGTTTAAAAGACAAGTCTCTCAAAGGCGCGATGTCTCGCGGTTGTTGGGACGGAACCAAAGCCATTCTCGAGAAGGGCCGTGACTGGATCATCAACGAGATGAAAGCGTCCGGTTTGCGCGGAAGAGGCGGCGCGGGATTTTCGACCGGTATGAAGTGGTCTTTCATGCCTAAACAGAATGATGGGCGTCCGCATTATCTGGTTGTCAACGCTGATGAATCGGAGCCCGGAACTTGTAAAGACCGTGAGATATTACGCCACGATCCTCATACCTTGATCGAAGGATGTGTTATTGCGACTTTTGCTATGGGGGCGCATACAGCTTTTATCTATGTTCGCGGTGAATATATTCGTGAACGTGAGGCTCTGCAGGCCGCTATTGATGAATGTTACGAAGCTGGCCTTCTCGGTAAAAAGACAAAACATGGTCATGCATGCGATATTATCGTTCACCATGGTGCAGGCGCATATATTTGCGGTGAAGAGACCGCTCTTTTGGAAAGTCTGGAAGGTAAAAAAGGTCAACCACGATTAAAGCCGCCTTTCCCTGCTAATATGGGTGTTTATGGTTGCCCAACAACAGTTAACAATGTTGAGTCAATTGCTGTTTCTCCGACTATTTTGCGGCGTGGGGCATCGTGGTTTTCGTCCATTGGTCGGCCGAATAATGTGGGAACAAAACTGTTTATGTTTTCCGGACACGTTAACACACCTTGTGTTGTCGAAGAAAGTCTGGGACTTACCTTTCGGGAATTGATTGAGAAACACGCAGGCGGAATTCGCGGTGGCTGGGATAATCTTCTGGCTGTTATCCCGGGGGGTGCTTCCTGTCCGGTTGTGCCGGGAGAGAAAATGCCCGATGCGATAATGGACTTTGACGGCATGAAGGCAATCGGTTCTTCATTCGGCACAGGTGGTGCAATTGTAATGGATAAATCGACAGATATCATCAAAGCTATTTGGCGTATTTCTGCGTTTTTTAAACATGAAAGTTGCGGACAATGTACGCCTTGTCGCGAAGGCACCGGCTGGATGATGCGTCTTTTGGGACGTATGGTCGAAGGGCGGGCGCAAAAGCGTGAAATTGATCTTTTGTTTGACGTTTCAAAGCATGTTGAAGGACATACAATTTGCGCATTGGGGGATGCGGCCGCTTGGCCTGTACAGGCCCTTATCAGAAATTTCCGTCCTGAAATAGAAAAACGTATTGATGATTATACGCGCAATGCGGTCCAGAGTAAGAATATTGCTTTGGAAGCAGCAGAATAAAGACGGCAGTGTTTGAGAATTTAGAGTTTTAAAGGTTAGGCGGTTTATCCGCGGACTGGAATAACAATGGCGAAGATCAAAATTAACGGAAAAGAGATCGAAGTACCGGATCACTATACGCTTCTTCAGGCTGCCGAGGCAGCAGGAGCAGAGGTTCCGCGTTTCTGCTTTCATGAGCGGTTATCGATCGCTGGTAACTGCCGCATGTGCCTTGTTGAAGTGAAGGGTGGTCCGCCCAAGCCGACAGCTTCATGCGCAATGGGTGTGCGCGATTTGCGTCCTGGTCCCAATGGTGAGCCGCCGGAGATGTTTACCAACACTCCGATGGTGAAAAAGGCACGTGAAGGGGTGATGGAATTTCTCCTTATCAATCACCCGCTTGACTGTCCGATTTGTGATCAGGGGGGTGAATGCGACCTTCAGGATCAAGCAATGGCTTATGGTCACGATTTCTCACGTTATACAGAAGACAAACGTGCTGTCGAAAACAAGTATATCGGGCCATTGGTGAAGACGGTGATGAATCGTTGTATCCATTGTACAAGATGTGTGCGCTTTACAACGGAAGTAGCCGGAATATCGGAGCTTGGATTGATTGGACGCGGTGAAGACGCAGAGATTACAACTTATCTTCAGCAAGCCATGACATCCGAATTGCAAGGCAATGTCATTGACCTTTGCCCTGTTGGAGCTTTGACGTCGAAGCCTTATGCTTTCCACGCTCGTCCGTGGGAATTGACAAAGACTGAAACGATCGATGTGATGGATGCGTTGGGGAGTGCCATTCGTGTTGATACACGCGGTCGGGAAGTTATGCGTATCATGCCACGTGTCAACGACGATATTAATGAAGAATGGATCTCTGATAAAACGCGTTTTATCTGGGATGGTTTGCGCACCCAAAGACTTGATCGACCATATGTCCGGAAAGAAGGCAAATTGGTTGAAGCAAGCTGGGCAGAAGCGTTCGGAGCTATCAAATCGGCGGTAGAATTTGCTTCGGCTGACAAGATCGGCGCTATTGCTGGCGATTTTGCTACTGTAGAAGAGATGTATGCGCTTAAACTGTTGCTGAAATCTTTTGGTTCTACTCTAGTGGATTGTCGGCAGGATGGGAGCTTCCCTTCGGCTGAAAACGGGCGTTCGTCCTATATGTTCAATCCTAAGATTACCGGAATTGAAGAAGCCGATGCACTCTTGATCATTGGTTCAAATCCACGCTTTGAAGCGGCGGTAATGAACGCAAGAATTCGCAAACGCGAACGTCAGGGCAATTTCCCGATCGGCGTTATCGGAGATAAGTTGGAACTACGTTATCCTTATACTTATCTCGGTGCAGGTGCAGATACTCTCGCGCAAGTGGTCAACGGTAAAAACGAATTTTTTGAAGTTTTGAAAAAAGCTGAAAAGCCGTTGATTATTGTAGGGCAGGCCGCTTTGGTGGGAGAAACTGGTGAAGCCGTGTTGAAGTCGATAGCCAAGCTTTGTGTCGAAGTAGGCGCTCTCTCGGAGACATGGAACGGTTTGGGTGTTCTCCAAACGGCAGCTTCGCGTGTAGGCGGGTTGGATATTGGTTTTTCTTCGCAGCTTGGTGCAGAAAACATTGTCAAAAACTCTGATGTATTGTTCCTTCTTGGAGCTGACGAAATCGATCTTGATAAAAAGAGAGGATTTACTGTCTACATTGGTAGTCATGGAGACAATGGCGCACTGAATGCGGATGTCATTTTGCCAGCATCGGCCTATACCGAGAAATCCGGTATTTATGTCAATACAGAGGGGCGCGTTCAAATGACTGCACGTGCAGCCTTTGCACCGGGAGAAGCCAAAGAAGATTGGGCAATTATAAGAGCCTTGTCGGAAGTTTTGGGGCATAAGCTGCCGTTTGATACATTGGCAGAATTGCGCCGTAGCTTGTTTGAAAACTTCCCGCATATGGCTAATGTAAACGCAATTAAAACCGGGGATATCAAAGACATTGAAAAGCTCGGTTCGCAGACTGCCAAACTTGGCAAGCAAACCTTTTCTTCTTTGATAAAAGACTTCTATTTGACAAACCCGATTGCCCGTGCGTCGGCTGTAATGGCTGAATGTTCAGCCCTTGCAAAAGCCCGACTGACAGAAGCGGCAGAATGAAGGTAGAGAGGAAAAATAAAGACGATGGGTGATTTCTTTATGACCTGGCTGCTTCCCCTGCTGATTATCGTCGGCAAAGCGGTACTGCTTTTGGTAGTTTTGTTGATTATCATCGCATATCTGCTTTATGCCGATAGAAAGATTTGGGCCGCTGTTCAATTGCGGCGTGGGCCAAATGTTGTAGGGCCTTGGGGCTTGTTTCAATCTTTTGCGGATTTGATCAAATTCGTTGTTAAAGAACCGATCATACCGGCAGGAGCAAATAAGGGCGTGTTTTTGCTTGCGCCGTTCATTTCTTCTACATTGGCGTTATCGGCGTGGGCTGTTGTGCCAGTGAGTGAAGGCTGGGCAGTTGCAAGCATCAATATCGGACTGCTTTATATTCTAGCTATATCTTCACTTGAAGTTTATGGCGTGATCATGGGGGGATGGGCTTCCAACTCGAAATATCCTTTCTTGGGTGCTTTGCGTTCTACCGCCCAAATGGTCTCTTATGAAGTTTCGATAGGCTTTGTTCTGGTAACCGTTATTCTGGTGAGCGGTTCGCTTGACCTGACAACGATTGTTAATGGACAGAAAGCGGGTCTTGGTACAAATATCGGACTGCCGTTCAATACATTCCTTGATTGGAATTGGTTGGCACTATTTCCGATGTTTATCATCTTCTTTATTTCTGCCTTAGCTGAAACAAATCGCCCACCGTTCGATTTGGTAGAAGCTGAATCCGAGCTTGTTGCCGGCCATATGATTGAATATTCTTCAACGCCTTATATGTTGTTTTTCCTTGGGGAATATGTCGCAATCGTCCTTATGTGCGCACTGACAACCATTTTGTTCATGGGTGGATGGCTACCACCTCTGGATGTCTGGTGGCTTAACTGGGTGCCCGGGATTATCTGGTTTGTGCTCAAAGTATGCTTTGTTTTCTTCTGGTTTGCCATGGTGAAAGCATTTGTTCCTCGCTACCGCTATGACCAGCTAATGAGATTGGGTTGGAAAGTATTCCTGCCGATTTCACTCGCAATGGTTGTTATTACGGCAGCTTATTTGAAACTTGTAAGTTGAAGGTGAAGAATATGTCTGGTCTTTTTAGAGCTGCCAAGTCACTTCTTCTGATAGAGTTCTGGAGTGCATTTTGGCTGTCCATGCGCCAGTTTGTTGCTCCGAAACCGACGATCAACTATCCTTATGAGAAGGGAGTTGTCTCTCCCCGCTTTCGTGGTGAACACGCATTGCGCCGTTATCCGAATGGCGAAGAACGTTGTATTGCATGTAAATTATGCGAGGCGATTTGTCCGGCACAAGCTATTACCATCGAAGCAGGACCTCGTCGTAATGACGGCACCCGTCGCACGGTTCGTTACGACATAGATATGGTTAAATGTATTTATTGTGGCTTTTGTCAGGAAGCCTGTCCGGTTGAAGCAATTGTTGAAGGTCCGAACTTCGAGTTTGCTACCGAAACACGGGAGGAACTTTATTATGACAAAGAAAAACTGCTTTCGAACGGAGACCGTTGGGAACGTGAAATAGCGCGGAATATTGCTATGGACGCACCTTATCGGTGAGTTTGGAGAAATCGTGTGATCGCGTTTATCGACGCGATTTAAGATAAATCGGCGTAATTTTTTGCGTCATCTTTTGGTTTAACTTAGGGGAAACCAATGTTAACAGGTATAGCAGCGGCATTCTTTTATTTGTTCGCTTTCATTATGCTGGCTAGCGCAGTTATGGTTGTTGCCGCGCGTAATCCGGTGCATTCGGTGTTGTTTCTTATTCTGGCGTTCTTTAACGCGGCAGCATTGTTCATTTTGACCGGAGCAGAATTTCTGGGTCTCATCTTATTGGTTGTTTATGTCGGCGCAGTCGCAGTGTTGTTCTTGTTCGTCGTGATGATGCTTGATGTGGATTTTGCCGAATTGAAAAGTGGTGCGTTGAAATATGCTCCTATCGGCGCTCTTGTCGGAATAATTATAGCTGTAGAACTGATTGTCGTTTTTGGAAGTTCGTATTTCTCTCCAACACTGGCAGAACATGTTACCGAGCCAATGCCAAGTCTGGCACAGCGCACAAATACACAGGCTTTGGGTGACATTCTCTACACCGATTATGTTTTCTACTTCCAGCTCGCCGGCTTGGTATTGCTTGTGGCGATGATTGGGGCGATCGTTTTGACATTGCAACATCGTGCAGGCGTAAAAAGGCAATCAATCTCGAAACAGGTTGCCAGAATGCCTGAAGACACGATGGAAATTAAAAAAGTTGAATCTGGTAAAGGTATTTAACGGGAAGAATAATATGCACATTGAAATTGCTCACTATCTGACCGTTTCTGCATTGTTGTTCACAATTGGTGTCTTTGGCATTTTTCTGAACAGAAAAAACGTCATTATTATACTGATGTCGATTGAGCTCATATTGCTTTCAGTCAATTTAAATTTTGTGGCCTTTTCTTCGGTCTTGCACGATCTTGTAGGGCAAGTATTTGCGCTCTTTGTGCTGACCGTAGCTGCAGCAGAAGCTGCAATCGGCTTGGCTATTCTGGTTGTGTTCTATCGTAATCGCGGTTCGATTGCGGTCGAAGATGTTAACGTGATGAAAGGCTGACGCGTTATGTTTTACGCTATTGTCTTCCTACCTATTTTAGGCTTTTTCATTGCCGGATTGGGTGGAAAAACGCTGGGAGCCCGCGCCGCCGAACTGGTGACCTGTACCTTTATGGTAATCGTCGCTGTTCTTTCATGGATAGCATTTTTCGATATTGCTATTGGAAGCGGGCAGACTGTTGATGTTCCAATATTCCATTGGATTAAAGTGGGAGGCTTGCAATTTGATTGGGCTTTGCACATTGATGCTCTGACGGCGGTGATGCTGATCGTTGTCAACACAGTTTCTGCATTGGTTCATATTTATTCTATCGGCTATATGCATAACGACCCGTCGCGGCCAAGATTTTTTGCTTACCTGTCGTTTTTTACGTTCATGATGTTGATGCTGGTCACATCGAACAATCTGGTTCAACTCTTCTTCGGATGGGAAGGCGTCGGTCTGGCGTCATATCTGTTGATCGGTTTTTGGTATCAACGTCCCTCGGCATGTGCTGCCGCAATCAAAGCGTTCGTCGTAAACCGGGTAGGGGACTTCGGATTTTTGATCGGTGTGTTCAGCGTTTTTGTTCTGTTCAAATCGGTCAGTTTCAATACGATTTTTTCACGAGCCGCCGATCCGAGTTTCGTTGAGCAAATGACTTTTCTCAGCTGGCAGGTTGATGGCAACAAAGCAATAACAGTTGCATGTCTATTTCTCTTTGTCGGTGCAATGGCCAAGTCGGCACAATTCTTCCTGCATACATGGTTGCCTGATGCTATGGAGGGGCCAACACCGGTTTCGGCGCTTATTCACGCCGCCACGATGGTTACCGCCGGCATATTCATGGTTACACGTATGTCGCCGATTTTCGAGCTTGCTCCGACCGCTCAGACAGTCATTGTGATTATAGGTGCGACAACCGCATTTTTTGCCGCCACTGTCGGTTTGGTACAAAACGATATCAAGCGTGTCATTGCTTATTCTACCTGTTCTCAATTGGGTTATATGTTCGTGGCACTTGGTGTCGGTGCTTACAGTGCAGGTGTCTTCCATTTGTTCACTCACGCATTTTTCAAAGCATTGCTCTTTCTCGGGGCAGGTTCGGTCATTCACGCAGTTTCAGACGAACAAGATATGCGGAAAATGGGTGGTTTGCGTAAGTTTATTCCGACTACCTACTGGATGATGATCATCGGAACGCTCGCTCTGACCGGTGTCGGTATTCCAGGAACGGTCTTCGGTACAGCCGGCTTTTTCTCTAAAGATGGTATTATTGAATCAGCATTTGCTTCCCATAATGTGGCTAGCGGCTATGCATTCTGGTTGCTTGTTATCGCTGCGTTGTTTACGAGCTTCTATTCGTGGCGTCTGATTTTCCTGACATTCCACGGCAAGCCACGGGCAACAGCAGATATTATGCACCATGTTCATGAATCGGGATCGGTAATGATTGTGCCGTTGATTGTTCTGGCGATCGGTGCAGTTTTTGCCGGTGTTATTTTCCAGCCATATTTTTCCGGTGAATTATACGATGCTTTTTGGAAAGGCGCGATATTTACCGGTGCTGAAAATCATATCCTTCATGACGCTCATGGCGTTCCGGTATGGGTGAAATGGTCGCCATTCGTAGTAATGGTTGGCGGGTTTGTATTGGCTTATCTTTTTTACATTGTTGCAACTGCCATTCCAAAGGCATTGGCCAACGCATTTCCCTTCCTTTACCGTTTTCTACTCAACAAATGGTATTTTGATGAACTTTATAACGTAGTGTTTGTCCGCTCGGCTTTTGTAATTGGTCGCTTCTTCTGGAAGGTGGGAGACGGAAAGATTATCGATGGCCTTGGCCCGAATGGCGTTGCGGCCCGCGTTGTAGACATAACCAATAAGGTGGTTCGTATGCAGACTGGGTATCTGTATCATTACGCATTCGCGATGCTGATCGGTATCGCTGCGCTCATCACCTGGATGATGATCGGGAGCTTAAACTGATGACCGACTGGCCTATTCTTTCTACGGTCACATTTTTGCCGCTTGTTGGCGTTGTTCTTATCCTTTTGATCAAGGACGATGGTGAAACAGCAAAACGCAATATTCGTAATGTGGCACTTTTTACGACTTTGTTCGTATTTGTATTGTCCCTCATCATCTGGGCTGGATTTGATAACAATAACTCCGGATTCCAGATGGAAGAGCGGATCGGTTGGCTTGGTGGTGGCATAAACTACCATATGGGCGTTGACGGAATTTCGGTTTTGTTCGTTGTCCTTTCAGGTTTTCTTATGCCGCTCTGCGTTCTGGCAAGCTGGGAAACCGTTAAAGACCGTTTAAAAGCTTATATGATTGCATTTCTTCTTCTTGAAGTTGCGGTTATTGGTGTTTTCTGCGCTCTTGATGCTGTCTTGTTCTACGTATTCTTCGAGGGAAGTCTGATTCCGATGTTCATTATCATCGGTGTCTGGGGTGGTCCAAGGCGCGTCTATGCAAGCTTGAAATTCTTCTTGTATACATTTTTGGGGTCAGTACTCATGCTGGTCGCCATTATGGTCATGTACTGGCAAGCTGGTACACTCGATATTCCGACGCTTCTGCACTATAAATTTCCAGCTCATATGCAATTCTGGTTATGGTTCGCATTCTTTGCATCTTTTGCTGTAAAAATGCCGATGTGGCCGGTCCATACATGGTTGCCGGATGCCCACGTAGAAGCTCCTACAGCCGGATCGGTAATTTTGGCCGGTATCCTGTTGAAGCTTGGCGGTTACGGTTTCATACGTTTTTCATTACCAATGTTTCCGGTTGCTTCAGCCGACTTGGCACCCTTTGTTTTCACTCTGTCGTTGATCGCTATTATTTATACCTCTCTGGTCGCACTCGTTCAGGAAGATATGAAAAAACTGATTGCCTATTCATCTGTTGCCCATATGGGATATGTGACAATGGGTATTTTTGCGGCCAATGAACAAGGTATTCAAGGCGCGATCTATCAGATGCTTTCTCATGGTATCGTTTCCGCTGCTCTGTTCCTGTGCGTCGGCGTTATTTACGATCGGCTGCATACCAGAGAGATTGCAGCATTTGGCGGTCTTGCTAACAATATGCCGAAATATGCTGTTGCCTTCATGGTTTTCACAATGGCTAACATAGCTCTTCCGGGTACATCGGGATTCCTCGGTGAATTCCTGACCTTGATCGGCGTATTCCAGGTCAATAGCTGGGTTGCTATCATTGCTACGACCGGCGTTATTTTGTCTGCGTCTTATGCACTTTATCTTTACCGCCGTGTTATCTTTGGAAAACTCGACAAGGAAAGTTTGAAGGCTCTTCTTGATTTGTCACCGCGGGAGAAATTCATCCTTTATCCGATGATTGTTCTTACCGTATTTTTCGGTTTCTATCCGACGCCGGTTCTCAATACTACGGCTGCGGCAGTAGAAGCTCTTGTTAACCAGCTGCACTAAAGAGGCGAAGGTCCATGCATACTGATTTAATGGCTCAATTGCCGCTGATATTTCCCGAACTCCTCATTGTTATAGGAGCTTTGGTGCTGCTTTTGATCGGTGTATATTCCGGCGCACGTTCTTATGTAACAATCACCGGCTTATCCATTGCACTTTTAGTCGCGACAATTTTTGTAATAATTCTGTCGCCGAAAGATAGCGCATTTGCTACCAATGCTCTTATCATTGACGATTTTGCCCGGTTCATGAAAGTTCTTATGCTCGTCGGCGCAATATTCACATTGATTATGTCGGTCGGATTTGCGCGTTCGGATAAGCTTGCCAAATTTGAATATCCAATTCTGATGCTTTTTGCCGTTCTCGGCATGATGCTCATGATTTCAGCCGGAAATATGCTCACACTTTATATGGGCTTGGAACTTCATTCTTTGGCTCTTTATGTTCTCGCTGCTTTCAATCGGGATAACGTAAAATCGTCGGAAGCCGGATTGAAATATTTTGTGCTCGGCGCTTTGTCTTCAGGCATGCTTCTTTATGGAATTAGTTTGATTTATGGCTTTACCGGTCAAATCGGTTTTCATGAATTGGCATCGGTTCTTAATGGTCAAGTTCCACAGCTCGGTATCATTTTCGGCATTGTTTTTGTCCTTGCAGGTCTTGCATTCAAAATTTCGGTCGTTCCGTTTCATATGTGGACACCCGATGTTTATGAAGGTGCACCAACTCCCATCACAGCATTTTTTGCGAGTGCTCCGAAAGTTGCAGCCATGGCGCTTATTATCCGTGTCATTGTTGAAGCTTTTCTTCCACTATCGGGTATGCACGGCGCACTGGCTGCTTGGCAACAGATCCTGGTTTTCATGTCGATTGCGTCTATGGTTTTGGGGGCATTCGCCGCTATCGGCCAAACAAACATAAAACGACTTATGGCTTATTCATCAATCAGCCATATGGGTTATGCGCTTGTCGGTCTTTCGGCGGGAACATCATTCGGCATTACCGGTGTGATCCTTTATATGACGGTTTACGTCGCGATGATTTTGGGGTCTTTTGCCTTCATCCTCGGAATGCGGACACGGGATGGCAATGTCGAAAATATCTATGATCTCGCAGGATTAGCAAAAAGCAGGCCGTTTATGGCGTCTATAATGACAATTATGTTATTTTCTTTGGCAAGCGTTCCGCCAATGGCCGGCTTCTTTGCCAAATGGTACGCCTTTTCTGCCGCAGTTTATGCCGGATTGGTTCCGCTTGTCGTTGTCGGTATGATCGCTTCGGTTATCAGTGCTTTTTATTACCTTCGTGTGATAAAAATTATGTGGTTCGATGAAGCCCAGCAATCGCTCTTCCTGCCACTCACAGGTGAGCTGAAGTTCGTATTGACCATTAGCGGTATTTTTGTCCTGTTTTATGTATTCTTTGGCAGTTGTCTTTTCCAATTGGCAGAGAAGGCTGCTGCATCACTCTTTTGAGCGAGATGGATTTTTCACTTTCTCTTCTTGCTCAGGAACATCATTATAAGCTGGAGTCCTACGTGAGTGTGGACTCCACCAATCGAGTTGCTTTGGCACAAGCTCATGAAGGCAAGGATCGACTTTGGGTCGTTGCCGAAGAACAAACCTCGGGAAGGGCCCGACGCGGGCGCCAATGGAACAGCCCGAAAGGTGATCTTTATTCGAGCCTTCTTTTAACCCGGAATATCAATCCTATAAATGCTGCACAGTTGGGTTTTGTTGCCGGTGTTTCCCTTGCTGATGCAGTAACGGCTTTTTTGAAAAAAAATGGAATTACCGAGGAGGTTGTGCGCCTTAAATGGCCGAACGACATGCTGTTAAAGGGCGCAAAAGCTTCCGGAATATTGCTTGAACTGGAGCGGATGAGCCAAAACAGTTATGCATTGGTGATTGGTATAGGCGTTAATATTATTCACCTTTTTCGAGACGCTCCTTATCCGACTGAAGCACTCATAAACATGGGAATAGCTGTAGATAGCGCAACAATTTTCAAGTTACTTAGTGAATATTGGGCGTTGAATTATGATTTGTTTCTTTCTCCCGAAGGACCGGAAATCATTAGAAAAAAATGGCTCGATTATGCTGCCCATCTTGGCGAAGAGCTGACAATTACCGGTAATAATCAAACAATCTCCGGAATCTTTTCAGGCCTCGACGACAAATTCAATTGCATTATTACCAATGATCGAGGTGATGAAATATCTGTTTCGGCCGGCGACGTACATTTCGGTAACGTTGCATCTTCAAGTGCAGGTCGATAAAAGAATTAAATTCAGACAATTACGGCCCTAAAAGTCGTTTATCAGGGAGTCTTTAATGGCATCAGGCAAAAATAACGAGCTGGTTTTTCTACCACTTGGAGGCGTAGGCGAAATTGGTATGAATCTCGGCGTCTATGGCTTTGGTCCGGAAGATAACCGACAATGGTTGATGGTTGATCTTGGTGTCAGTTTTGCAGGCCCTGAATTGCCCGGTGTAGATCTTGTAATGCCGGATATAAGATTTTTAGAAAACGAAAGACCGAATATATTGGGATTGGTTGTCACACATGCGCACGAAGATCATTTCGGCGCTATACTGGATTTGTGGCCGAAGCTTAAGATACCGGTTTACTGTACTGCTTTTACTGCCGGATTGCTGGAAACAAAACGCGAATTGGACTACAGTTCTTATGATGTTCCAGTCACGCTTTTTAAAGCAGGTGACCAATTCGAACTGGGGCCGTTTGCAATTGAAGCTATAGCCGTCGCGCACTCCATTCCAGAACCGGTTTCATTGGCAATCAAAACGTCACTTGGCACTGTCATTCACACTGGCGATTGGAAAATAGACAATGAACCATCTTTAGGCGCACCGACTGACGAGAAGCGGTTTAGAGAATTGGGTGATGAGGGTGTACTTGCTCTTGTCTGCGACTCGACCAATTCTATGCGCGATGGCGTATCGCCTACAGAGCACGACGTTTTGAAAAGTCTGACAGAAATAATCTCGAACGAGAAGGGGCGTGTTGCAATTACAACTTTTTCCTCGAATGTCGGAAGAATTATTTCGATAGCTCGTGCAGCAAAAGAAGCCGGAAGACAAGTGCTATTAGTTGGCCGGTCGATAAAACGTAGTGTTAGTGTAGCTGAAGAATTAGGATATCTTGAAGGTATAGATCCTTTTCTGAATGAAGAAGATTATCCCTATATTCCACGTGATAAAATTGTCATGGTTCTGACGGGAAGTCAGGGAGAACAAAGAGCTGCTCTAGCCAAATTGTCTCGCGATGAAATGCGTTCACTCGCTCTGACAGCCGGTGATACTGTCATCTATTCATCGCGGAGTATACCTGGTAACGAACGGTCGATTATTGATACACAAAATCGATTGATTGATATGGGTGTGAAAATTATTACCGATCATGACGCACTTGTTCATGTTTCCGGGCATCCGCGACGCAATGACCTTAAAAAAATGTATGAATGGGTTAGGCCGACAATATTGGTTCCGGTTCATGGCGAAGCGCTTCATTTGGCTGCACAAACCGCTTTAGGACGGCAGGCAGGAATTAAAACGGTGGCAGAAATCCGCAATGGTGACATGCTTAAACTTGCTCCCGAACCGGCCGAGATTATCGACGAAGTTCCTGTCGGGCAAATTTATAAAGACGGAAATCTCATAGGCAATGAAGATGAGATGGGTATTAGCGAACGCCGAAAATTAAGCTATGTAGGGCATGTGGCTGCGTCATTTCTTCTCGACAAACATTATAATCTGATGGAAATGCCCGAAGTCGTTACCTTCGGTTTACCCGAGACAGACGATGAGGGTGAGCTTTTTGACGATATTATTTCGGATACGATTGAAACAACAATTGACAGTATCCCACGTGCAAGACGTAAAGACGATGAAGTCATTCGTGAGGCCGTCCGTCGTTCAATTAGAGCTACAATTAATGAAAAATGGGGTAAAAAGCCGGTTTGTACCGTGTTTATACATCATTCGAAATAAACGGAATTCGTAATGATTGAAGTCAATTTTTGACGGTCATTGATTGTTATCGTCAATGATTTGAATTGTGCATCCGTTTTATGACACTTGAATAAAATATGTGCGATATTGAATGACGGTGCAAATTGGCGCGAGAGAAAACAGGCAACATATTTCTTGCGAAAACTTTTTGATCGTAGATTGTTTCTATTTTCAAGCGTTAGTTTAGCCGCTATGGTTAATAAATATTGATAAATCTGCTCCGATTCGAAGAGCTTTAGTTGGATTTTAATGGTCGATGCGTCTATCTCGTTATTTTTTGCCTATATTGAAGGAAAACCCCAAAGAAGCTGAAATTGCTTCTCACCGTCTCATGTTGCGTGCCGGTATGATCCGACAACAGGCTGCGGGAATATATGCCTGGCTACCGCTTGGCAAAAAGGTTCTCGATAAAGTTTGTGCCATTATTCGTGAGGAGCAAAACCGCGCAGGCGCCCTTGAAATTTGGATGCCGACCATACAATCGGCTGATTTATGGCGTGAAAGCGGGCGTTATGACGCTTACGGACTGGAAATGTTGCGCATCAAAGACCGTCAGGAACGTGAGCTTCTTTATGGCCCGACCAATGAGGAAGTGATTACGGATATTTTCAGGGCTCATGTAAAGTCATACAAAAATCTTCCGTTAAATCTTTATCATATTCAATGGAAATTCCGTGACGAGATCAGACCACGTTTTGGCGTTATGCGGTCGCGTGAATTTTTGATGAAAGACGGTTATTCTTTCGACATTGATTATGAAGGCGCAAAAGCTGCCTATAATCGCGTTTTCGTTTCCTATTTGCGTACTTTCGCGCGAACCGGATTAAAAGCAATTCCGATGCGCGCTGATACCGGACCTATCGGTGGTAATTTGAGCCACGAGTTTATCATTCTGGCCGATACCGGCGAAAGTGCTGTTTATTGTGATAAGCATTTTCTGGACTTGACTATTCCTCCGGCTGATGTCGATTTTTCCGATGATGCAGCGATCGCGGACATTGTCAAACAATGGACAACGCCCTATGCCGCAACCGATGAAATGCATGATGAAGAGCTTTGGGCGAAAGTTCCGCAATCCGACCAGATAGCGGCAAGGGGAATTGAAGTTGGTCATATCTTCCATTTCGGTACCAAATATTCGTTGCCGATGCATGCTACAGTTATGGGACCTGACGGGCAGGAACATCCGGTATCCATGGGATCTTATGGCATTGGCCCATCACGTTTGGTAGCTGCAGCTATCGAAGCTTCTCATGATGAAAACGGGATCATTTGGCCGAGCGCAATGTCGCCTTTCGATTTTGGTATCATTAATATGAAGCCGGGCGATCAGAAGTGTGATGATTTGAGTGAAAAATTGTATCAATCACTCATTAATGCCGGTTTTGATCCACTGCTTGACGATACACAAGAACGCGCGGGTTCCAAATTTGCAACTATGGATCTTATCGGACTGCCGACACAAATTATCATTGGTCCCAAAAATGCTGCTCAAAACGAAGTCGAAATAAAAGATCGTAAAACCGGTTATAAAGAAATACTTCCATTCGATGCGGCTTTAAGGCGTCTGACGGAGGCCTGATGAGTACGAGAGCCAAGCTTGGTAGCCGGTTAAGATTTTCGTCCTATGAATGGATGATTGCATTTCGTTATATGCTTCCCAACCGGAAACAGATGTTTACTTCGGTGATATCGATTATATCGCTGATTGGCATTATGCTTGGCGTTTTTGCATTAATCGTGGTGATGGCCGTTATGAACGGTTTCAGAACCGAATTGCTTGATCGCATTCTGGGTATGAATGGCCATCTCGTAATTCAGGCAATTGATAGCGATTTTACTGATTACAATACGCTCATTCCACGTATTGAAGGTGTCGACGGTGTCAAATTTGCACTTCCTGTGATTGAAGGGCAAGCCATGGCGCAAGGAGAAGCCGCAGGCGGAACCGGAGCACTGGTTCGTGGACTGCGTAAGCAAGATCTCGATAAACTCACCACGGTTACAAAAAATATCAAATTCGGTAATCTCGACGACTTTGACAAGCAGGATGGCGTTGCGATTGGCAGCGGCATGGCTGAAAAATTGGGTCTTTCTGTGGGGAGCGATATCCGTATTGTTACTCCCGATGGGGATGTAACACCTTTTGGTGTAACCCCGCGTGTTAAAGCTTACAAAGTCACTGCTATCTTCACGGTGGGAATGTCGGAATATGACACGATTTTCGTCTTTATGCCTTTAAAAGAAGCTCAGGCTTTTTTCAATTTAGGCAATAAAGTCCAATCACTCGAGATATTTTTGAACGATCCTGATGCAGTTGATAAAATCAGCCCGGAGATCGAAAAAGCTGTCGGGCGGCAAGTTTATTCTATTGATTGGCGTTCAAGAAATCAGGCGTTTTTTTCTGCGTTACAAGTTGAACGCAACGTCATGTTTTTCATATTGTCGCTCATCGTTTTGGTAGCAGCTTTGAATATCATTTCCGGATTGATCATGTTGGTCAAGGATAAGGGGCATGATATTGCCATTTTGCGTACTATGGGTGCCAAACAAAGTGCGGTTATGCGCATATTCATTATGACCGGTATGGTAATCGGTGTGATTGGTACGGTTCTCGGGCTTTTGTTAGGTGTTCTGACATGCGAGAATATAGGACATATTCAGGATTTCATTTCATGGCTTTTTAATGTCGATGTCTTCAATCCTAAGCTTTACTTTCTTACCAAATTGCCAGCGCGTCTGGAATGGGGACAGACGTTGATTGTAGTATTTATGGCGCTGTTTCTCTCTTTTCTTGCAACATTGATACCGGCCTGGCGCGCTGCCAAACTGGATCCCGTGCAAGCGCTGAGGTATGAATAATGGCCTCGTTGTTACAACTTGTGAATATCGATAGACGTTATCTGGATAGTGACAAACCCCTTGTCATACTTGATAAAGCCAACTTTTCACTCGAACAGGGGCAGACTGTTGCTTTGGTTGCACCGTCCGGTGCCGGTAAATCCACTTTGTTGCATATTGCCGGACTTCTTGAACGGCCTAATGGTGGAGACGTCGTTTTACGCGGGCATTCCTGTTCCAATTTGTCCGATAACGACCGTACTGCAATACGTCGCAACGATATCGGTTTTGTTTATCAATTCCATCACTTGTTGCCGGAGTTTACGGCGTTGGAAAATGTGATGATACCGCAGATGATTGCCGGACTTAAGCGTTCCGAAGCGGCTGACCGTGGACTGAAATTATTGACCTATCTGCGCGTCGGGCATCGTGCCAAACACCGGCCATCCGAACTTTCCGGTGGCGAGCAGCAACGTGTGGCTATTGCCCGGGCGGTTGCCAATGCACCGTCAATTCTGTTGGCAGATGAACCGACAGGAAACCTTGATCCTGTTACCTCGGCATATGTTTTTCAGGCTTTGGCGGCTTTGGTTCGCCAATCGGGATTGGCGGCTCTTATTGCGACGCACAATCTGTCACTTGCAAAACAAATGGACCGGCGCATTACGCTTAAGGGCGGCAAAATTATTGAACTTCCTTGAAGTTATCTTCGTAAAACACTGATATCTAAATATTTTTTAAAACTGAAATCTCGTTAAATGTTTTGGAATACGAGGTAAGCTAATATGCTGACGACAACTGTCACAAAAAGGCTTCGTGTTAGCATACCTGCAATAAGCGAAACAATTGTACTTAAAAGCGCAACCGAAATGCCGAAACTGGTTGTTTCCGGTTTTTCAAGAATTTCGGCAACGATAATAGCCGACAGCACCGCCGCCGGAACGAAATTCAGCCAATAACGAAAAAGTCTGGGAAACGACCTGTGAGCCAAAGCCATGATTGGCACGATTTTGATGATCGCGGTTACTGCAGTTGCTACCGCAATTCCCAATCCGATATTTTCCATCATTATATTTTGTTACTCCCGGACTTGAGAAGCATAAACATACCAATTGTTGCCGCGATGAGAGTAGCGACGATTGACGATGGATTTGCCGCAATTATGCCGTGTGAAAAGGTGACAATTGCCATTGCAACAATAATCACAACAATATCGATTTTTTTGGTCTGGCTCGCGTACCATCCAAGCAATAGAAGACCGATAAACATACCGACAAGACTGAAACTCAAGCTGTCTTTTAACCAATCGGGCAGGGATGCTGCAAATATGCTTCCGACAAGTGTTGCAACAATCCAGCTTAGCCATGCTGTGATATTAAGTCCCAATAACCATGAAAACGGGAGAACATTATCGTGAGTACGTGCGTATTGTGACGCAACGCCAAAGGTTTCATCGGTCATCAAAAAGCCGCCAACAAGCTTTTCAAGCCGATTGGCGTGGGAGAAATATTGCGCCATATAGGTATTGATTAAAAGATAACGCATATTGATGAATAATACACCTAATGCGATTTGCATTAATCCCGCGCCGGTGGACGCCATTGAATAAAACAGAAATTGCGCTGAACCCGCATAGACAAATGTACTTAAACAGAAAATCTGTAAAATCGTAAAGCCGGACACTGCACCGATAGCGCCACACGCAAAACCGATTGCCCAATATCCGAGCAAGGTCGGAATGCAGGCAACGACACCTTGTTCAAAAAGACGCCAGTGGTTTTTATCCATCGTTCAAAGACTCAATTGATATTCAACGTCTTTTGAAATGACGTCTTCATATACATGTTTACATATTTGGACTATTGTCAAACAACGAATTATTGAAAGCTGAGCGCTCACGTAATATAGAACAAATTCCCGTATTGTGTTGAACCGGAGGATATGATGACAGGCTCGAAAGTCGATAACAGTAAGCTCAATGCAAGGCAACGCCGGCTTGTGTTTCGAGCATGGCATCGCGGTATCCGTGAAATGGATCTGGTCTTCGGACAATATGTCGATGCCCATATTACGAAACTCGATGAAAAAGCCATGGATGAGCTTGAATATATCATGTCCTTTGAAGATAGGGATTTATTGACTTGGGTAACAGGTGAAGTACCTGTGCCTTATGATGTCGATTCACCGCTTTTCCGCGATATTCTCGATTACCGCACGCGCATGGATTTTAACGCTTAAGTTATGTCGATATTTAAGAAAAACTTCGCTACTGAAAATTTACCACAATATTTGAGTTTTGATGGTGTCGTCTCCGGATACGAACCTTTTGCGATATATAAAATTGCGGCTGAAATTGGCGGTAAGGGGCCAATTCTTTATATCGCACGTGACGGGCAGAAACTTGATGATCTGACGCATGCTTTGAGTTTTATCGAGCCGCAGATGCCGGTGGTACAATTGCCTTCATGGGATTGTCTTCCCTATGACCGTGTTTCGCCGAATCCTGCAATTTCTGCAAAGCGGATGTCCGCGCTTACAAATATTTCCGCGCTTTCAAAAAATCCTCATCCGGCAATTATCCTGACAACAGCCAATGCAATCATGCAGAAGCTGCCTCCGCGTTCAATGGTTGAAGGCCAGTCGATTACCGCGCGACCGGGGCAAAATCTCGACATGGACAAACTTGTTCATCACCTTGAGCATAATGGTTTCGAAAGGGTGTCGAGCGTGCGTGAAATTGGCGATTTTGCTGTGAGAGGCGGAATTGTCGATTTGTTTGCACCGGGAAGCGATGCACCAGTAAGACTGGATTTTTTTGGTGATACCCTTGAAACAGTACGCGCGTTTGATCCGGCAAGCCAAAGAACAACGAAGACGCTTAAAGAATTCTCGCTGGAGCCGATGAGCGAGATCACTTTAACGCCCGAATTGATTAGCAAATTCCGCACGAATTATATCAGATCATTTGGCGCAGCCAGTCCGAATGATGCACTTTATGAAGCAATTTCGGAAGGGCGGCGGTTTTCCGGAATGGAACACTGGCTGCCACTTTTTTACGATCATCTTGATACGATCTTTAATTATATTGGTGATATTCCGGTCGTATTTGATCATCTAGCCGAAGAGGCAATGATAGAACGGAATAAACTCATCGAAGATTATTATCAGGCCCGGTTGGAACAACACGACCCGAAAGACTCTTCGACACCATATAATCCGGTAAAACCGGCAGAGCTCTATCTGACGCCTGAAGATATAGCGTCATTATCTGAAAAAGTGCGACACCGGATTGACCTTACGCCGTTTAACAAACCGGAATCGTCCGGCCATCTGGTCCTTCATAGCAATGTCACGATCGGGCGTGATTTTGTTGAAGAACGTACGTCCGAAAACAAGAATTTATTTGAAAGCGTTGTCGATCATGTTGCGGAACTCCGCTCCAAGGGTCACAAGGTTCTCCTTACCGGCTGGAGTGAAGGATCGTTGGAGCGCCTGTTACAGGTGCTTGATGAACATGGTCTTAAAGGTATAGAGAAGGCTACATCTCTTCATTCCGTAAAAGTCACACCACGCGATCATATCACTGCAGCTGTGGTGACTGTCGAGCACGGATTTGTTGCTGATGATCTGGTTGTTATTGCCGAGCAGGATATATTGGGCGACCGGCTTGTGCGCTCAGCCCGTCGGCGCAAACGCAATGCCGATTTCATTTCGGATATGACCACATTGAACAGCGGTGATATTGTTGTTCACGTTGATCACGGTATTGGTCGTTTTGTTGGTTTGAAGACGATTACAGCAGCCGGAGTTCCTAGAGATTGTCTGGAAATTCACTATGCCGATGAAGACCGGCTTTTTCTTCCTGTCGAAAATATCGAACTTCTTTCACGCTACGGCGGTGAGGGTACAAATGTTGTTCTTGATAAACTTGGCGGCGTTGCTTGGCAGGCAAGAAAAGCAAAACTTAAAAAACGTTTGCTCGAAATTGCCGGTCATCTCATTCACATCGCGGCCGAGCGCGAGATGCGCAATGCCCCTGTTCTTGTACCGCCGACCGGTAGTTATGACGAATTTGTTGCCCGTTTTCCCTATGATGAAACGGATGACCAATTGCGCGCTATTGATGCGGTCCTTGGCGACCTTGCAGCCGGAAAACCGATGGATCGTCTGATTTGTGGTGATGTCGGATTCGGCAAGACAGAAGTTGCAATCAGAGCCGCATTTGTTACTGCATTAAATGGTTATCAGGTTGCCGTTGTGGTACCGACAACGCTATTGGCACGCCAGCATTATAAAACGTTCCAAGCCCGCTTTCAGGGATTACCTGTAAAAATCGGACAAGCATCGCGGCTTGTTGGAGCCAAAGAGCTTGCAGCCGTTAAAAATGGTGTGCGTGAAGGTACAGTCGATATTGTTATCGGAACGCACGCACTTCTTGGCTCCACAATGCAGTTTTCACGGCTTGGCTTGTTGGTTGTCGATGAGGAACAAAACTTCGGCGTTAAACAGAAAGAACGTCTGAAAGAACTGAAGACGGACATTCATGTACTCACCCTTTCGGCAACTCCGATTCCGCGTACGCTACAACTGGCTTTAACCGGTGTCAGAGAGTTATCCCTTATTACAACGCCACCAGTCGATCGTATGGCGGTGAGAACCTTTGTTTCGCCATTTGATCCGTTGATCGTGCGCGAAACATTGATGCGCGAACATTATCGCGGCGGCCAGAGCTTCTATGTCTGCCCGCGAATTTCGGATTTGAAAGATGTTCAGGAGTTTCTTGCCAACCACGTTCCCGAACTGAAAGTCACTGCAGCTCATGGGCAAATGCCGCCAGGCCAGCTTGATGATATTATGAATGCCTTTTATGACGGACAATATGACGTGCTGCTTTCAACCAGTATCGTTGAATCCGGTCTTGATATTCCTTCGGCAAATACATTGATAGTCCACCGTGCCGATATGTTCGGTCTTGCTGCTCTTTATCAATTGCGCGGGCGGGTAGGGCGCTCCAAGCAGAGAGCCTATGCTTTGTTTACACTTCCCAACCAGAAAGTTTTGACACCGGGAGCGGACCGGCGCCTTAAAGTGTTGCAATCCCTTGATAGTCTTGGAGCAGGGTTCCAGCTTGCAAGTCACGACATGGATATAAGGGGTGCTGGCAACCTTCTTGGTGAAGAACAATCAGGGCATATCAAAGAAGTCGGTTTCGAACTTTATCAGCAAATGTTGGAAGAAGCGGTTGCCGAATTAAAAGACGGTACGGCTGTGAGTGAAAGCCAATGGTCGCCGCAGATTTCGGTAGGAACAGCGGTTATGATACCGGATAACTATGTTCCCGACCTTCCATTGCGCCTGTCGCTCTATCGCCGGCTCGCAGAAATTGAAGAATTGGGTGATATCGACGCGTTCGGTGCGGAACTGATCGACAGATTCGGCCCCTTGCCTGTTCCTGTACAGCACTTGCTCAAAGTCGTTTATATCAAGGCTCTATGTCGGCAAGCCAATGTTGAAAAACTGGATGCCGGTCCTAAAGGCGTTGTTATCCAGTTCAGAGAAAACAACTTTGCCAATGGTGTCGGACTCATCAAATGGATTGGCGAGCAAGGAAGCATGGCCAAAATACGTCCGGACCAAAGCGTGGTCTTTATTCGTGATTGGCCGAATGCCGATCAACGTTTGAACGGTGCTGCAACTGTCATGACACAACTCGTAAAACTTTCAAAAGAAGGCGCAAAAAAATAAACTTTGCGTCTTCATTCGTAAGCTGTTTCAACCGTGATTTAATGGTGTTGTTGATCAGGCATTAAAAAATTTTTGGATTTTCTTGATTAAAAAATAAGTTGTGCGATTACAACTGAAGCCGGTTTTAGCGATCTTCACTTGCTCCGGGTTCATAGCCGTCGGCAATTTGTTCGATTGTGTCGATTAAAACCTCGGTTGGTTGCGCGCCCATAATCACATATTTTTTGTCGATAATGAATGATGGAACACCACGGACACCAATATAATAGGAATGGGCGCTATCCTGTTTGATGGTGTCTTTATCAATGTTCGTCGCTAGCAATTTCTCAACAACGTCGGAACGCATTCCAGTGCTTTTTGCTGCATCAACCAATACAGCATGATCCCCAATATTTTGTCCTTGTTCAAAAAAACGGGAAAAAAGTTCGGCAATGAGCTTCTCTTGTATACCTTTTTTGTCCTGAGAAGCCCAATAGACCACGCGGTGGGCATCAAGAGAATTAGGCTCTGTTTTGATAGCAGCAAAATCGAATTCGATATCTTCCTGTTTACCGAGGTCAATTAACGTGCGCTCGGTTTCGTCAATTGCATTCTGGTTGCCTAGGACTTTCTTCATATGAATTGGATAGGGCATACCTTCCGGCTTCATATTCGGATAAAGCTGGAACGGCGTCCATGAAAGTTTTATCGTGATTTCCGGTAGTGCTGCTATTGCTTTGAAAAGTCTCTTGCGTCCAATGAAACACCAAGGGCAAACAAGATCCGAAATCATATTGATATAAATTACTGGAGAACTCACGGTATTTTTCCTCTAGCGATGCCACCAGGCGGGCAAGCGATATCCATAAAGCGGGGTATAGGCCGGATATTCTATACGTGACCAATGTGCAACCCATTGATCAGGCAAATGATAAAGCGGAAGATAGTAACTCCCCGAGATAAGTACACGATCAAGAGCTCTGACGGCTGCCGTAAAATCTTCATTCGAGCGGGCATCGAGCAATGCGGAAATCATGGCATCAATTGCCGGATCGGATGTTCCTGCAAAATTGAAACTACCTTCAAGGTCGCGTGAAGAAGAGCCCCAACGATTAAGCTGCTCATTACCGGGCGAGAGCGACGCTTTTAGTTTTCCGACAATCATGTCGTAGTCAAAAGAGGTTAACCGGTTTTGATATTGTGTGTCATCAACCGTTCGCACATCCACCCCGACACCAATTCTCTCAAGCGAACGTTGATAGGCGAGTGCGATTTTTTCTTCCTCCAACGACTGGGTCATAATTTCAAAGTGAAGCGGTTGACCGTCCGGGCCAATTGCTTGCCGATTTTGCAGTTTATAACCGGCTTCTTTCAATAACTGCCAGGCTTTTTCCGCAGAGGTCCGATCAATTCCGGAACCGTCGGTTTTTATATTATGCCAAGTTCCGTCCATGACCTCGGGTAAAACGGCGTCAGGATAGGGGCTTAAAAGTTGTTTTTCTTTGTCTGACGCGGGCCGTCCCACTGCAGAAAGTTCCGAACCACACCAGAAACCTTCCGTGCGGCTATAGACGTCGTTGAAGAGATTATGGTTGACCCATTCAAAGTCGAATACAAGTGAAAGTGCCTGCCTTACTTTACGATCTTTAAAAATAGGCTTTCTCGTATTGAACACAAAGCCAATCATATCGGCCGGTGTTCCTTTCTTAAAACTTTCTTTGATAACGTCGCCATGACGCACAGCCGGAAAATTGTAGGACAACCGCCAGCGGTTCGGATTGGCCGGTTCTTCAAGAAAAACGTCCAAAATCCCCTTTTTGAAAGCCTCGAAACGGGTATTGTCGTTCCGGAAATATTCGATCTGCACTGTATCAAAGTTATTCAAACCGCGATTTACCGGCAAATCTTTCCCCCAATAATTGGGGTCACGTTCGTAAATGATGCGCTCGCCTGCATCAATATGCGAGATAATATAGGGGCCACTTCCCGGAATAGGGGTAAGGCCGTTTTTTTCGAAATTTTCTACGTCAATTGCATGTTTGGGAAGAACAGGCATGCTGCTTGCCAGAATAAAAGGAAATTCACGATCTTTCGAATGTGGAAATTCCATTTTTACGGTCTGCTCGTCGAGTTTTTCAATATGTTCGATGCGCTTCATATAGCGATCGAAAGGTGGCCGCCCCTTATTTTTTAAGAGATCGACTGTAAATAAAACATCTTCGGCTGTAATTGCAGTACCGTCAGAAAATCGGGCCTTGGGATTGAGATGGAATGTGATTTCGGTACGATCGTCATTCAAAATAACGTTATCAGCGATTAGACCATAAAGCGTAAATGGTTCATCACATGTACGAACCATCAAACTTTCGTAAACGAGACCGCCAAATTGCTCGTCGGCGAACAAACCGCGCGCGGTTGTCCGGAAACTGCGAATGACAAAAGGATTGAGTCCGTCAAATGTACCGACCACTCCGTAAGTGATCTTGCCACCTTTGGGAGCATCAGGATTGGCATAGGGAAAGTGATCGAAACCGGCACCTAATGCAGGCGTTCCATGCATTGCTATTCCGTTTTCGTTTGCCTGACAATTTTGCCCGAAACTCAAACAGAGAATCATAAAGAACAGACCGAGTTTATAGACAATGTTCATGTGAAACCCTTGGGAGCCGAATGTTTCCGATTCGCCCTGTTTTAACCTGCTAGCGACTATTTGGTTGGGATTTATAATCAATTACAAGAAAAAATACCAATTTTAACCGCTGTTCATTAAGTGGAGTGTGATTGGAAAAACACAAAGATCGGTGCAATTTATAATTTGTTCGCTTCTAACGCTGGATTTTTTGATTAATCTTGTGTAAATGCGGCTGTAAAGGAAGGAAACGTCATCCTGTTGCCCTAATTCTGCGTAGAGCTTTTATTAAAGAGGTTGATATTTACCTTTCGGGATTATTTTTTTGCGCATTGAAAGGATTTGCCTGATCATGTCCCATAAAAGAACCTACGCTGCTATTTCCGCATTGGCTGGCGCTGCTGCTCTACTCGTTGCGTCACATAGCACCGCCAATGCTCAGGGCATGCCTCAGGGGTGGTATAAGGTTTGCAGCAAGCAACAGGATGTTGATGTTTGTAACACAATGAATACCGTTGTTTCCAACACCGGACAACCGCTGACGGCTGTAAATTTGGTTGAAGTCAAAGGAAAGCAAAACGAAAAGCGTATCGGTATTCAGGTACCGACAGGCCGTTTTATTCCTGAAGGCGTTCACATTCAGGTCGGTGATGGCCCTGTGAAGAAGATACCTTATGTTATCTGTAACGGCCCGAGCTGCATTGCCAATGATACATTTGATGACAAACTCATCAATGCTATGAAGACCGGTCAGAAATTGGTGGTAACAACCATCAACTTCCGTGGTACTCCTAACCCGATCGAAATTTCGCTAGACGGTTTCAGCGCTGCCTATACCGGTCCTGGTATGCAGGAAAAAGATTTTGAAGCTGAACAGATGAAGCTTCAGAAAGCCGTTCAAGCCAAGGAAAAACAGTTTGAAGATAAAATGCGCGCCGAACAGGAAAAAGCCAAGTCCGGCAATTGATGCTTCAATCTTTTTTAAAATAATGGAAGGCCGCTTGCGGCCTTTTATTCTGCCTGAAAAAATAGATTATTTAACCAATAGATAACCAATTCGGATTTGCCTCAAAGCCTCAAAGCCTCAAAGCCTCAAAGCCTCAAAGCCTCAAAGCCTCAAAGCCTCAAAGCCAGTCGAATGATCGAGTATTTTCAGCTTGAAGGTTCTGGCAGTGAATTCCGTTGAGCAATTGTTCGATCAATTTCTATGCTCAATTGGCGAGGATATGTGAAATGCCAATGAAAAATAAAGAAGTATCTGGGTGAGGGCATGTGCTCGAGTTTGTTGAACCGGTTTTTCTTCCAATTGAAAATACGCTAACGGTTTTCTAAAAAGCTCCACGCGTTAAAAAAACAGGTTTTAAAATCGATCTGCACGCTCGTTCTTCTTCTCTGTCAGCGACAGTTTTTTGTAAGGCACAAAAAATTAGGCTCCAGAATTTTTTTCTGGAGCCTATGGTGGGGCGATCTCTCAAAGTGATTTGAAATATAAATCGGATTAGCAAGAGATAGGACGAATCTTTTTTTAGATTGCCATTAACCTGCATGAGAATCGGCTATCGGTTTTTGGAACGCATATCCCATATCCCACGGGAAATAGATCCATGTATCCTGACTGACTTCCGTCACAAAAGTATCAATGAGCGCACGGCCTTTCGGTTTTGCATAAACAGTTGCGAAATGGGCCTTTGGTATCATGTCGCGGACGATTTTTGCTGTTTTACCAGTATCAGTCAAATCGTCGACAACGAGAACTCCTTCTCCATCATCGACTTTGACGTTATCGCTAATTCCCTTAAGTATCTCCATTTCCGATTGGTGTCGGTAATCGTGATAAGATGCAATGCATACAGTTTCTATAAGGCGAATCCCGAGTTCACGACAGATGATAGCAGCGGGAACCAAACCGCCGCGCGTGATGGCAACCATAGAACGCCATTCCTTTTTCTGGTCAGCAATGCGCCACGCCAAGGCGCGAGCATCACGATGAAATTGATCCCAGCTTACGGGAAAAGCTTTATCCGGAAGCGACATACCAAGCTCCTAAATTTCCAAAAATTTTGATTGTGCCTTGTAATCCTTTTTTACCGCCCATATCAAGCAGTTAGCCATCAGTTATATTATTTGACAATTAGAAACTGTTTCTGATTGGCTCCCCATCATAATGTCTCCGCAATCAGATGCGCGCGATTCGCAAGAATAGACGTTGAATAAGCCGATGAACGACTGATTGTGAGAACAAACAGCATCACGACAGCGAATTTACGATATAGGTTTTGCTTCATTGAAACGATAAACCGGAAACCGGTTAAACCGGCTTTTTGTTCCGTTACAATAGACAATTATTGGCAATCAACGTTTGTCTGTACCGTAAAAAGTCAAACAAGATCGCGCTTTGTCGGGTTTGAAGAACCAGCAAAAATACGTATTTCGGTGGGGTGGTTTCGTCGAGAAAAACAAAAATTTTTAATCGAGTTGAAAATTTTTTGCTAAAAGGTGTTGACCTGACGCGATCTCGCCCGTATGTTCCGCCCACTTTCATCAGGTAATCACCTTAGTGAAAGAGCGCGTAGCTCAGCCGGTAGAGCAACTGACTTTTAATCAGTAGGTCCAGGGTTCGAATCCCTGCGCGCTCACCAGTTCATCAAAAGTTTGTTTTATAAAACTGGTCTGATTTACAGTCCTTTCCCAATAACAAGATTATTGTTTTATATCCACCCAGTCCGGATAGGCTTCCGAAACCTATATTCCGCGCGCTATCCGTTTGCCCGTCAGCCTCATTATCACATTGGCTTGTTTGCAAGATCGAAGAAGGGCGACCGGATCGGAAAAGCGCGTTTGTTAACGATATTTTAAGAAAGTCGGCTGACGCGCGTATACACTTCTTAAACAATTATTAAAGATGTGTTAATCGAAACGGCATGAAATCTTATCCAACACGATAAGGCTCGGGAATGTGGGTATCTATGTCAAGGTTAGTTACCGCTTCACGTCACCTTTTCTTATTGATGTTTAAATCAAACGGGTTAGTTGATGCTGTTAGAAGTTGAAAAGAATACAAAGAACGAAAGCAATGTTTTTGCTCGTGTTTTTTTTGTTTCAGTCATCGCAATAATGTTTTCAGCGTGTGCCAATCACGCAAAAGAAGTAGCAGACACAACGCCTGTCAAACCGGAAAGCAGCCAAGCCAAAGCTTATACAGTGATACCAACTGCAAAACCGGCAACACCGCACCAGAGAAAAACGGTACAGGCCGAAAACAACTTCTATGAAGAAGGCAAGACCGCAAGGCCTATTGCTTATCTTTCAACAGCCGAACGGGCATACAAAAAAGTAGGTCGTGCGTCATGGTATGGGGCGGCTTTCAACGGCCGTTTGACAGCTAATGGCGAAATTTATGATATGCATAATTTGACAGCAGCCCACCCGACAATGCCTCTCCCGAGTTATGCACGTGTAACAAATCTGGAAAATGGCGCTTCCATAATTGTTCGCGTCAATGATAGGGGACCTTTTGCCGCTGATAGGGTTATTGACCTCTCCAAACAAGCAGCCACAATGCTTGATTATAAAGATGACGGTTTGGCTGACGTAAAAGTGGAATATGTCGGACGGGCTCCAATTGAAGGGAATGATAAAGAGTTCCTGATGGCATCTTACAAACCGGGCAACATAACTCCTGAGACATTGCTCGCTATGGCCGGGGTAAATTTAAATTTGCCGACGACACAGAATGCATCGGAAAATTCCAACATAAAAGCTGCTCCACAATTTAATGAGCAGACAACAATTGGTACGACTTACCCGAATTTACCGGACGTTGGACCTCTTCCTGCTTTCAAACCGGAAAACACCCAATTGGTGGCCTTTGCTGATCAGGCGATCACCAAATCTAAAGATAACGTTTTCGATACTATTCTCAATCACAATGACAATTTAAAATCCGTTCCTGTTTCGAAAAACTCTTCTGTTAGTAAAGCTGGAAAAACAGCCGACAAAAACAACATGAAAGAGAGCACAAAAACTACTGTTGGAAAAGATTTGGCGAAAGCAGAGGTAAAGTCAACTGCAAGACGTGTAAAAGCAACCGTTGGAACACCGGATCATGGTCTTGAACTGGCTTGGGCAACAGGTGTGAGTGAAGCTTTCAGTTTTGCGAGTGTCCGTTAAGCACTTGAGTGAACCGCTGGTTTGTGCTGAAAACAAATCACGGAGACTAATGATGCGCTCAACCATTATCAAACTGTTATTGTCCATTTTTTTCGCTTTTGTAACGTCGAAATCTTTCGGTCAAAATTTTGAAGTTTCAGCCACTCAAGCGATCATGATTGATGGTGAGACAGGATCGATACTTTATCAGAAAAGCTCTCACACGAAATTTGAACCAGCGTCGCTCACCAAGTTGATGACTGCAGAATTGGTTTTTCATCTGCTTGATAGTGGTGCGTTGCGTGAAGACCAGCTTTTTCACATCAGCATTAACGCGTGGAGGACCGGAGGTGCACCATCGCGGACAAATACAATGTTTGCTCCGGTAAATAGCGATATAAGTGTTCTTGATTTGCTGCGCGGCATGATCATCGTAAACGGCAATGACGCGGCTATTGCTTTGGCAGAAGGTATTTCCGGCAGTGAAGAAAAATTTGCTGACCTTATGAACGAACGAGCAAAAGAATTGGGGCTGAATTCGAGCCATTTTGTAAATTCAACCGGTCTACCGCAAAATGGCCAATATACCACCGCCAGCGATATTATCAGATTATCACGATATATAGCGACGCATTATCCGAAATATTTTAAAATTTATTCCGAGCCGGAAATAACCTGGAGCAGAATTACCCAACGTAATAAAAATCCGCTTTTTGCATTGGATATCGGCGCTCAAGGCTTTGCAAATGCCTATAGTGACAGTTCAGGATTTTCTACATCTTCAGTTATCCAGAATAATAACAGACAACTTTTTCTGGTTTTAAACGGCATTAAAAAAGAAAAAGATCGGCCGACCGAAGCCGCAAAATTACTGAACTGGGGGATGAATGCATTCGAATTCAAACAGGTTTTTTCAAAGGATGTGGTCGTTGGTTACGCACGTGTTTTTGGCGGCGTGAAACCGGTTGTCCCGCTTTTAGTCAAGGAACCTGTCGACATTTTGATGAATGTCGAAAAAAAACCGGTCATATCGGCCAGGATCATTTATCATGGCCCATTGGACGCGCCTATATCGCCTAATGTGGAAGTCGGCAAATTGCAAATATTGGCAAATAAAACTGTTCTTCTAGAAAAGCCGGTCTTTACCGCCGATGAAGTTGAAGAGACAGGACTTGTAGGAAAAGCCAAAGATGCCTTATATGAGCTGACAATCGGTTGGCTAAGAAAATATATTTGATCTATTATAAATCATGTTCAGGATTTCATTGTGAGTGGCTGTTTTTTTACATTCGAGGGTGGAGAAGGGGCTGGAAAGTCTACTCAAATCAATTTATTAGGACAGTTCCTTAAACAAAAAGGTTATGACGTGGTTGTTACCCGTGAACCCGGTGGTACTGAGGGTGGTGAGGCAATAAGGCATGTCCTTCTTTCGGGAAGCGCTTTGAAAGGGGGTAAGCTTTTCGAGGCTACACTTTTTGCTGCCGCACGCATTGATCATGTGAACGAAGTTATCGAACCGGCATTAAAAGGAGGAAAAATTGTCTTGTGTGACCGGTTCATTGATTCGACGAGAGTTTATCAGGGGGCAAACGGCGAGAATATTAACCAATATCTCGACATACTCGAGAAATCGGCAATTCATGGATATATGCCCGATATCACTTTTATACTGGATTTGCCTGCAAAAGCGGGGATGGAAAGGGCGGATAAACGGCGAGGAAAGGCTGCAAAAATAGACCGTTTTGAAAATGATGCTCTTACGGTTCAAGAAGCTCGCAGGCGAGCCTTTCTGAAGATAGCTGAAGCCGAACCGCAAAGATGTTATGTTATTGATGCAACGCGGGATATTAATGACATTGCGAAAAAAATAGAAAAGATAACTTTGCTTTTTTTGGACAGGAAAAAAGATGCAAGCGCTTGAAACGCCAAGACAATATGATGACATTGATGGCGTTATCCGTCCTTCGCAAAACACACATATTTTTGGCCATAATGGCGTAATAAGCTCGCTCAGCAGCATGCGCAAAGAAGGGCGTCTTCACCACGCATTGTTGTTTGAAGGCCCGCTTGGTATCGGAAAGGCAACATTAGCTTACCATCTGACATGGAACATTCTTTCCTCGGTTTCCGGAGATTTTGTAGCCCCCGAGGAGAACTCGCCAATTTGGCGACAAATTGCGCAGGGTAGTCATCCGTCCGTTATCCATATTTCAAGGCGATATGATAATAAAACAGAACGCTTCAATACCGGTATAACGGTTGACGATATAAGAGAAATCAACCGCTTTTTGGCTCAAACATCGTATAATGGCGGTTGGCGGGTCGTGATTATCGATACCGCTGACGATATGAATAGGGCAGCCGCAAACGGCGTTTTGAAAACCCTTGAAGAACCGCCGGAAAAAACGCTTTTTATTCTTATATCGAATTCTTCGGGACGTTTATTGCCAACAATCCGCTCGCGTTGTCACTTAATCAAATTTCGTCCGCTTGATTACGATAATATGGAAAAAGCGCTCCATCATATTCTGGTAAAACAGTTACCACAAAACTCCGAACTGGACGCAATTATAGCAGAATCGGAGGGAAGTGTCAGAAAAGCAGCTCTCTTGATATGTTATGGCGGAATGAAAATTATCCGTGTTCAACGAGAAATATTGAATGGGCCGGTCTTTGATGTTGTTAAAGCACAGACAATTGCGCAAGCATTATCAGGGCGGGACGCCATTATTCAATTTCACCAGTTTTGCGATAATTTGCTTTCTATTATCTCATCAAAAGCGATGAAAGCAGGGCTTGACGGGAATTCGTTGCTCAGTAACCGTTATGCCGATGCTTGGAAGAATATTGCCGACGAGATCGCAAAAACAGAAGCATTTAATCTGGATAAAAAACAATTTGTGATTAATGTTCTTTATAAACTTCATAAATTGATTGCGGAAGATGTCTGACTATTTGGTTTTTCCGTGACAAGTGCCTCAACTATCGCTATGTCAGATGAAAAGCTGATATTGATATAGTTGGATATCCGATGCGTGAAAAATTTTATATAACAACACCGATTTTTTATCCGAATGGCAATCCCCATATAGGTCATGCCTATAACGCTATTGCTACAGATGCTATGGCACGTTTTGAACGCGCCAATGGCAAGGATGTGTTTTTTCTTTCCGGCACTGACGAGCATGGTTTGAAAATGCAGCAGACTGCCGAAAAACTGGGATTGACGCCACTCGAGCTCGCTGACCGCAACAGCGCCGTATTTCAGAAAATGCTCAAGACATTGAATGTCTCGAATGACGACTTTATTCGCACAACCGAAAAGCGCCATTATGATGCCTGTCAGGCCATCTGGAAGTTGATGGAAGAAAACGGCGACATCTATCTTGATCGTTATTCAGGTTGGTATTCCGTGCGTCAGGAAGCTTACTATGACGAGAGCGACACTGAAGTAGGGGAAGATGGAATCCGGCGGGAAAAAGAAGTCGGTTCACCGGTCGAATGGAATGAAGAGGAAAGCTATTTCTTCCGTCTGTCGAAATATGAAGATCGTTTATTGGACTTTTACAAAAAAAATCCCGACTTCATTGGCCCCAATGAACGCCGGAACGAGATTATCAGTTTTGTGAAATCCGGTCTGAAAGACCTTTCGATATCCCGTACAACATTCAATTGGGGAATACCGGTACCGGGTAACCCCAAACATGTCATGTATGTGTGGGTGGATGCGCTGACAAATTATCTGACAGCCACCGGCTTTCCGAACAAGAATACACCAAGGTCGGATTTTTGGCCTGCAAATGCCCATATCATCGGTAAAGATATTATCCGCTTTCATGCTATCTATTGGCCGGCATTTTTAATGTCAGCGGGTATTGCGCTTCCAAAGCGTGTTTTCGCGCACGGATTTTTATTGAACCGTGGGGAAAAAATGTCGAAATCGGTCGGAAATGTTATCGACCCGTTCAAGATGGTTGAACATTACGGCCTTGATCAGGTGCGCTATTTCTTTTTACGGGAAGTGCCGTTTGGTCAGGATGGAAGTTATAGTCACGATGCCATTGTCAATCGGACAAACGCTGATCTCGCCAATGATCTTGGTAATCTCGCGCAGAGATCACTTTCGATGATTATGAAAAACTGTAACGGCCTTGTACCGGTCCCCGGAAAATTTCTTAAGCAGGATAACGAGCTTTTGGATGAATGCAAAAAAGCGCTTCAAACGGCTCGTGAAACAATGGCAAAGCAAGCACCACATTTGGCTTTAACTGCCATTTTTGCAGTTATTTCGAATGCGAATCGTTATTTTGCTGCCGAAGAACCTTGGGCACTAAAAAAGACTGATTTCGAGCGCTTCTCGACGGTTCTTTACGTAACAGTTGAGATATTGAGAGAGGTCGGCATTTTGCTTTGTCCTTTCATTCCGCAATCAGCTTCAAAACTTCTTGATCTGTTGGCAATTGATCAAAACGAACGTATGCTTGATGATATTGTTAACCGGAAAATTGTTCCGGAAACGAAATTGCCTGCACCGGAGCCGGTATTTCCGCGTTACGTTCCGACGGAAGACGAAGATTGACCATGCTTGTCGATACACATTGCCATCTGGATTTCGAGACTTTCAGCAAAGAGCTCAATGATGTTGTCGACCGCGCTCATAAGGCAGGCGTGGAGCGGATGATCACTATTTCCACGCTCGTTCGGGATATGAACAAGCTGTTGGATATAACAGAGCAGTTCGAGGATGTGTATTGCTCGGTCGGCACACATCCGAGTTCTTCTCATGACGAAAATGACACGACAGCCGAAAAGCTTCTGGAATTTGCAAAAAATCCGAAAGTTGTGGCGATAGGCGAGGTGGGGCTCGATTACCATTATGACGATGCTACACCAGCAGAGCAAAAACGTAATTTTCACGAACATATCATTGCGGCCCGCGAAAGCCTTTTGCCACTCGTTATCCATACGCGCGATGCCGACAACGACACACGCGACATTCTGATTGAAGAAACAAAAAAAGGAAAATTTCCTTTTATTCTTCATAGCTTTTCATCCGGAGCAGAGCTTGCACGAGCGGCACTGGAACTTGGTGGATATGTTTCATTTTCAGGCATATTGACGTTCAAAAATGCTGAGAATGTCCGCCAGATTGCCAAAACCGTGCCAATTGATAGAGTGTTGGTCGAAACCGATTCACCTTATCTCGCGCCCGTGCCGTTCAGGGGTAAGACAAATGAACCTTCCTTTGTCAAACAGACTGCGTTAGTATTGGCTGATGTTCTTGGCGTCCCGTTTGATGAAATAGCCAAGCACACCACGGAAAATGCTTACCGTATTTTCTCCAAGATGAAATAGGACAAGATTTATGCAAGATCGCTACAAGTTTACAATACTTGGTTGCGGCTCCTCGCCGGGGGTTCCCCGTGCTAATGGTGATTGGGGGTCATGCAACCCCGATAATCCGAAAAATTATCGCTATCGCGCATCAATATTGATTGAACGTATCAAGGAAAACGGAGATCGAACAACCGTTGTTGTCGACACAGGTCCGGACTTCCGTTCGCAAATGGTTGACCATCACGTTCATGAAATAACGTCTGTCGTCTATACTCATCCTCATGCAGATCATATTCACGGAATTGATGATCTGAGGACTTATGCAATAAGCCAACATCATCTTATGAATATTTATGCCGACGACGAGACATATCAAAGACTTGACGAAGCATTCGGCTATTGTTTCAAAACTCCCGAAGGGTCGAATTATCCTCCGATATTAAACCGTATAAAAATTACCCCTTACAACAAATTCACTATAGTGGGTGCCGGCGGGCCGATAACCCTTATGCCTGTTTTACAGATACATGGTGATATCCACTCGCTCGGTTTCCGGCTGGATAACATCGCCTATTGTACCGATGTCAATGCGTTTCCTGAAGAAACACCACAATATCTCGAAAACCTTGATGTTCTGATTATCGGTGCTCTGCAATATCGCCCTCATCCAAGTCATTTTTCCGTCGACCAAGCGGTTGAATGGGGTAAAAAACTCAATGCCAAGCGAGTTATTTTGACTCATATGCATATTGCATTGGATTACGACGAAGTGACGAAATATACGCCCGACAATGTCGAGCCGGCCTATCAAGGACTAACTTTCGAGGTCGACACAAAATAGGCAATTGAATAAAAATGTCGGCACAGTATTCTTGATTGAAAAATCACGATGTCGGCATTTTTTTCACCAGATCTTCTGCAATATGATCACATATTACCGTGATGATTAGATGGCACAGCAAAAATTCCTCCGTTTTGGAATGAGCCCGAAATCCTGCCGACTAACCAGTAACTCTCGTTAACAAACAGCTTGGAAATTGGTCTTGTTGTCGGTTTTTGTCCCCGAAAATTATGAATTTGAAAAACAGGAAAATTCACCGAACAAATTCGGAATATAGGCTTTTAACCCATTATCCGGAATATCGAATGGGTTTTATTGATTGATTAGCTATCTCGTTACCAAAGTGGATAGTAAAAATACTTTGTTAGCTTCATCGCAAAGGGAAATCTATTAGTTCAAAATGCCGGACTTTTTAGCGTTTTCTCATCCGCAACAAGGGCAGGGGGACCGCTCAATTTTATCATGACGGTGTCTACTCGACATAATACCTTGATGATCTTTGAGAAAGCAGGCGATATATCGAAAATATTCCCTTATTTTTTGAGATTGCAAACTTGAGAAAAATTATATAGTTTACGCCCTAAAATAAATTGAGGGCGATATGAAACTGGATTTACACAACGTAAAAGCCGGATATGGCAAGTTGACAATCTTGCATGATATTTCCGTCAATTTTATTCCCGGTGAAGTTACAGCTCTTATAGGTCAAAATGGTTGTGGCAAATCAACGCTTCTCAAAGCGATAATGGGATTTCTGGATCTTCAAGGTGGCAATATCACCTTGGATGGGCGCGATATCAGAAGTTTTCACCGAAAAAAACTTGCACAACTCGTTTCTTATCTTCCTCAGGAGAGTTTTTGTCCTGATTACCTGACATTGGGACAACTTATCGAGCTCTCCTCTTACGCACGTAATTCTTTATTTTCCGGCCCGTCGGCGAAAGATCGCGAATATTTCCATCAGGTTCTTGAGATTGTCGGGCTTTCCGACAAGGCTCATTTACCTGTGAATTCTCTTTCCGGCGGTCAAAAGCAAAGAGCCTGGCTTGCGCTCGTATTGGCGCAAAAAACCGATATGATATTGCTTGACGAGCCCGTCAATCATCTTGATGTCAAATATCAGTACGCAATTTTGAAGCTCGTTCGTGAATTAAGTTGCGAACTGAAGAAGACTGTCATCGTCGTTTTGCACGATATCAATCTGGCTACCTATTTTGCCGATTATGTTGTGATGGTGAAAGCGGGCGAAATTCATGCTCACGGTCGAACGCAAGATGTTGTAACGGAAGAAAATTTACGGCAAGTTTTCGGAATTCCCGCTGAATTGTTCGTCCATAACGGGCATCTCATTTGTCAGCCTTATCCCGACGCGGCCCAGTCTGTTCGGTACATGGAAGAATAAAATGATTTTTTCCAAGTTCTGGGTGGGTAGTGTCGTTCTCTTTTTCTTTGTCTTCTATCTCGGAATAGCTTGGGGTGGTACATTTTCTTCGCCGTCTGATGTTTTTCAAGTTCTGATATCGCGAGAGCCAAACAATTATGGTCAGGCATCCATCCTTTACCAGCGCTTTCCACGTGCCATTATTGCTATTTATGCAGGTCTTATCATGGCAAGCTCCGGATTGGTATTCCAAGGGCTTATCCGTAATCCGCTCGCTTCGGCTTCGTCACTCGGAATCAATGCAGGAGCGACGCTTTTTGTCGTAGGTGGTGCGCTTGTTTTCGGGGCAAATCTGGCAGAGCAGGGGGTAGCCGCTTTGTGTGGTGGCCTGTTCGGTTTTCTTCTCTGTACAATCATTGCACGTATAGCCGGTGGCAATGAAAAGACTACCGGTCTCATGCTTATTTTATCCGGTTCGCTTGTATCCATGCTGCTCATCGGCCTAAGCAACGCGCTTTTATTGTCTTATGCGGATAGAAGAGGCGAGTTCCTGTCCTGGATTGCCGGTAATATCAACCATGCCTATATTGATCGGCTGTATCAATTCTGGTGGATTGGTATCTTGGCGCTGGCATTGATTTTTATGTTCTCGAAGCCGCTAACCCTTATTCTCCTTGGCAGCGAGAAAGCTTCTTCAATGGGAGTAAGAACGGTCGCTGTTTCCCGCTTTGCTCTGGCATGCGCAATTGTCGCCTCGTGTTCCGCCGTAGCTGTCTGCGGACCAATCAGTTTTATAGGTCTGATTGTTCCACATATGATAAAACCGCTTGTCGGACAGGATTTTAAAGAAACTTTACCGGCTTCCGCATTAACGGGAGCAACTCTATGTCTTTTGGCGAGTACTATCTCGCAAAATGCTTTTCAACCCTATGTCGTCAATACCGGAATTATTCTGGATCTATTCGGCGGTATCGTTTTCATTCTATTGATCCGAAAATTCTATGTTTCTCCAAAGAACAGGAACGACATATGAAGATATCGCGCACACTTGACGAACGGCTTTCGATCCGCTTTGCAAATGGAAAAGAGCTTGTCATCCGCAATTTCGTAATCGGGATCTTGCTTTTATTGTTCGCATTTATTCTTTTTCTCATTTCCTTGAATTTGGGGACAATCGATACCGGCCTTTACGATTTCTTGAAACTTGTCTCGGGCGAAGAGATCAGTCACCAATCCTACTTTGCTTTATGGGATGTGCGCCTTCCGCGTTTGGCTTTGGCATTTTTGATTGGCTGGAGTGTTGCAGTTTCGGGAGCTATTTTACAACCGATTGCCCGTAATCCTTTGGCTGATCCGGGGTTATTCGGTATCAGTCACGGTTCCCTGACAACGACAATTGTTTTGCTTGCCTTCATTCCTACAGCCTCCCGTGTTCTTATCACCTTTGCTTCTCTTGCTGGAGGCCTTGGCACTGCATTGGTGTTGCTTGCTCTGGTCGGTAACCGGCATTCTGGTGGTCTGGTCATTCTCTTAATGGGGATTGCCGTTGCAACGGTCCTCGCTTCAATCAATTCTTTCCTGATACTTTATCTGCCAACCGAAGCGTCCTACAATGCGTCAAGCTGGATGGCCGGTTCTCTTTTTCAGGCCAACTGGTTAAGCGTTTCGGCATTTCTACCGCTTTTTGTGTTCAGCCTTGTCGGAATTTTTCTCTCTGGGCACTCGCTTAACCGGTACGACTTGGGAAACGAGCTTGCACAATCGCTCGGTGAACCGGTTATCGTTTCTCGTCCCCTATTATTATTATTCGCAGTATTGTTAAGTGCCGCTTCTGTAACAATTGTGGGGCCGCTCGCTTTTTTAGGAATTCTAGCGCCACAACTTGCACAATTCATGACCGGTGCGAATGGGAGCGCCAGACTTTATCTTTCGGGACTCGTAGGGGCAAATCTCGTCATCGGGGCCGACATCATTTCGAAAAATGCAACAAGCATTGCTATGCCTTTGGGATTAACAACCACCATCATCGGTGTTCCGTTGTTCATTATCGTTTTACGCCTAAAAACCCTTCGTCAGTATTTTCAAAAATAAGGAAATATTTCATGCGTATCAAATATTCAACTTTGTTCATCAGCACCGTTCTACTGGCAATTTCCGCAACCGCCGAGGCTCGGGAAGTCGTTGATACTATGGGACGCACAGTCGATATTCCGGATCATCCCGAGAGGGTCGTTGTCATGAGCGAACCGGCTATTGCCGTTCCGATGATCGAACTCGGTGTCAATCCGATTGGCAGTTTTGGCCGCGCCGATGATGGCACATATCAGGTTGGTGCCGATTTCATTGATACTCTGTTCGGGCCGAACCAGAAAAAACCTCAAGGCATAGGGAATAACCGTCAGGTCGATCTTGAAAAACTTTACTCGATGAAACCGGACCTCATTATCGGCACCGAGTTCGACGTTGATAAGGTCAAACAGCTTTCTTCAGTCGCTCCTGTTTATATGCAACATTATACAACCGGACATCTTGATAATTTTGCAATTGAAGAAAACCTTGCAAAACTTTTCGGCAAAGAAGACACATTTCAGAATTTGAAAGCAAAATACGTTGAAGACGTTCAGGAGACAAAAAAGCAACTTCCTGAAAGTCTCGAAAACAAGACATATCTACCTGTCATCATAATGGATCAGATCAACATTGTGGGTGAGGGGATTGGCGTTTCTCAACCTCTCAATGATTTGGGGATGAAACCTTTTGAAGTTTCGAACGACAAGACGCATTCGGATGGATCTCCAAAAATAGTATTACCAATCAGTGCAGAAACACTCGGTTCCCTTAATCCGGATATTCTTGTTGTAATCATTAACTGGGGGGCTCCTGACAAAAGTATTGAGGCGACAAACGAAGCTTTGAACAAACTTGTGCCGGGTTGGGCAACCTATATGAAACCGGCGCGTGAGGGACGTGTCATTTATCTTGATGGCTCCAAGGTTTTTACGCCCAGTTTTTTGAGTGCCCGTTACACATTGGGCGAAGTGAGAAAATGGGCGAAAACAAAATGAGGATATTTTGTTTCACTATATAAAATAATTATTGACTTAATTTATATCATGAGTAATAAACTCATATTTTCTTTGTTTTCCCTAAAAGGTCTCATCTGATGTCAAAAACGTTATCGAAAAACCGGTTTTTCCTATCGTCAGCCCATTATCGGATCATTTGTGGTTTGATTGTATTATCTTCTGCAGTTCCTTCTGCTTTTGCCGAGGAAAAAGAGGATCAGAAACAAACAGCGTCCAATAACACTGTATTGGAAAAAGTGGTCATTAGCGGTGAAAAAACTTTGCGGTCGCTTCAACACACTGCAAGTTCGGTGACGGTGCTCAGCGGAGACCGTATCGAAGAACGGCCTGCTGTGACAACACTGACCGATCTTTTAAAAGGAACGCCGAACCTTCTTTATACAAATGATAGCGATGCGCCGATTATCCGCGGTGTTGATACCAAAGGTCCGTTGGTCAAAGGTAATGCCTATTTGGCCAATCCAATTCCCCGTGCAACAATCAGCGTCGACGGCCGTTATCTAAGCTCTGGAGAATTCGGTATTGGCGCTGCACCGATTTGGGATGTTGAATCTGTTGAAGTATTCCGTGGTCCGCAAACGACAACGCAAGGTGCAAATGCTATTGCTGGTGCGGTTGTTATCAAGACAAAAGACCCGACTTTTACGCCTGAAGCGGAAATACAAACTCTCTATGGCACAAGACAACAAAAACGCGGTTCGCTTATGGCTTCGGGGCCTATAACACCAGAACTCGCTGGTCGTATCGCTCTGGATTATAGCGGGCGTGACACTTTCATAAAATATACAAATCCCCAGTTTCTGGATTCGGATATGGATAACGACCCGCGTAATGTCAACGGCCGTCTAAAACTGCTTTGGCAACCGTCAGAAATACCGGGGTTCGAAGGAAAACTGACTTATTCCCACATGGACTCCAAACGTCCGGCTTTCGAAATTGCATCTCATCCTTATGATCAGCTTCACGATACCCGTAACAGTACCGATAATATCCAGACAAAAACGGATGTCGGTATTTTTGACATGAAATACGATTTGGGCAATACCGTTATCTTCTTTAACGAGTTACAATATTCAAACGGCACTTACGATTATAACTTCGGTCGTTCGTTTAACGGCACCGCTTCAAAAGACTATGATAATATTTCGAACGAATTTCGTGTCAATTTTGGTGACGAAACAACGACGTTAAGTGGTCTTGGAGGAGTGTTTTACTCAAAAAGCAATTCCGACAACCATATGTTGCACGACTTTGCATCAACCGATTTTACCGTTGATCAGGATAGTGTCGGTGTTTTCAGTGAATTGACATATCGTTTTGCCGAAAAATGGGCGTTGACCGGAGGTTTGCGTTATCAATATGACGGCATCCGTCACGACGGTGTTGCGAGCTATGTTCCGGGTGTTCGCCACATTTATGACGAAAGTTTTGATGCGGTGCTTCCGAAAATTTCACTTTCTTACGATATTCGTGACGATATAACTGTTGGTGTTATGGCGTCTCGCGGTTATTTGCCGGGCGGAACCGGGCTTAATTTTTCCGGTAAGCGGTATTATGATTTTGATGCTGAAAAAGCATGGAACTATGAAATTTTCTCGCGTATTACCGTGCTTGACAGCAAACTCTCTATTACTCCGAATATTTTCTACACCCGCTACACGGATTCCCAACGTTCTGTCACCGATTACATGAACGGCAAACAATTCGGTTCAATTATCGTCAATGCTGATGAAGCAAAAACTTATGGTGCAGAATTGGGTGCCGATTATCAGGTTCTGGATAATGTGTTGTTGCGGGGCGGACTAGGGCTGCTCCACACCGATACAAGTGAATTTGGTGACACACGCGGAAATGTGTTTGATGGTAAGAAATTTGCCAAGGCACCGGGTTACATGTTCAATGTCGGAGCTGATTGGGATATCATCGAAAACCTTCGTTTGAGTGGTGATGTGCGCTATACAGATGATTATTATTCAACAGATGATAATGATCCGGCTTTACGCGTGGGATCCTATGCAATTGCCAATATGCAGCTATCATACAAACCGAATGATCATATGGAGATATTCGGTTATGCGAAAAATCTGTTTGATGAACGTGTTCCAACCGAAAAAAATCGCGATCGTATAGCAGGCATTCAAGCTTATATCACCGAACCACGTGAATTCGGTGTTGGTTTGAAAATGAAATTCTAATGGTCCTTATTGCACATTGACCAGTCAAATCATGAAAGAGCCATATAGCGCTGCTATATGGCTTTTTTGTTAGCCATTAATCGAACCGGATATTTATTTAAAAAATACAAAAACCATATAGCGCAACATTTGTTCTTTTGCTCCGTTGAGTTGGCTAAAATGCTTGAGCGGCTTTCCTAATTAAGTGAGTCAACCCACAATTTCGGGTTAATATGTCCATTAAAACAGATGTGATGCAGACACATGACGGGTGTATACAGATCGGGCAGTTTCACCCCGATAAATTGTCGCTTGTTAAAGCTTGCTTACGTCGCATAATAAGCAGAATTTAAAGACAGAAAATTGTTAGGCTCAGAAGCCATCTGATTGTCCCATTCAATTGTTTGTGATATATTTTTGCGAATTTCTTTCTTAAAACTCGAACAAAATTGGCTCTAATGACTGAACCGCTCAAAAAACTTTCACGGGGAAGACCGCCTACAATCAGTAAAGATAGAATACTGGAAGCCGCAATTGAAATTGGGCTCCCCAAAATTACATTTGTTGGCGTTGCTGAAAAATTAGGTGTGAGCCATATGGCTCTCTATAATCACGTTAACGGGTTGGAGGCTTTAAAAACTCTCGCTGCAGAAACAATTTTCTTGAAGTGGAAATTACCACAAATAACGTCAAACGTTAGTCTGGATGATTATCTTGTAACACTTGCTTCTTCATTGTGGAAACTTGTTGAAACCCACCAAGGTATAACGCCTTATCTGTTGCGCCGCGATATGATTACGCCGGCAATCGAACAGCGCATTTTTATACATCAACGGAAACTCGCTGAAACCTACCATCTTTCGTTCATCCAGTCGCATTGGTTGGCTTTTACCATTTGTTATCACACACTTTCGGTAGCCGATAGCGTTTTGCCGGATAATACAGATGACGAGGATTTGACCCGTTATCAATCAGACCTCGGCATTCCGGGCATCGACGATGAATATGCCATTGGCATTCGTGCACTTATATTGGGTAGCCTTTCTATTCTTGATGAAATTTCCGAACGAAAATGAACAAATATAAGATATTTGAGGGTTACCAAAAATCTCAATTCTATTGATGCGACAACATTCATTGATTATATATCCGATTAAAAGTCCGTGGCATATGGATGTTGATACGAATATAAAAAACGACAAATTGAAACTTAGCTCATCGGCAGTAAACGTTCCTTCAAATCTTGAGGTAAATAGCCGACAAGACCGCCATTGATATCAAGGCATCTCTTGCGTTGATCCAATATGTGTCCCTTGATATTCTGGATTTTAATTTTGCGGGTAGCTCGAAAAAGTTTCACTCACCTCGCAAGCGGTTTTTGAAATCAATTCTAGATATTTTTAAAAATATTTAACGTATTAAATATTATCGTGGCCAATAGATCGGTTTTGCTAGCAAATTTGAACATGCCACATATGATTGTTGAATATTCCGCGAACTTGGAAAATCGCATTGATATTGATACGTTGTTTGACATGCTTTGGAGATTTCTTAAATCGAACCCGATATTCACTTTAGGCGGTATAAGGGTTCGTGTTTACCAGGCAGAAATTCATCGCAGAGCCGATTGTGCCCCAGAAAATGCTTTTATAGCGGTGACGCTACGCATCGGGGCAGGGCGCACAAAGCAACAAATCATTAATGCCGGTGAAAAAATTTTCTAGTTGCAAGCAAATTTTGCGCCGAGCTTTTTAGCGAACCAAATTTCACGCTTTCATTCGAGATTAACAAAATCAATAAAAACGCTTCCCGAAAGAAAATTCCATCCGTTCACGTTTGAAAAATAATGCATAGCAAGGGTAGAGGACAGATGGCAAAAATACACTGAGAGAGCGGATTGAAAAGGCGAATAAAGATTTTGAACGGTTTCGTCGTGATGGAGTACTTAACCAAGTTAATGACCATTCGGTACCCGCAGATGATGGAAGAACGGCTTTCAATGTGATTTCACACGTTGATCTTGAAATTATCGCGAAAGCTTCTCAATATTCTCTTGTCTGCTTTGGCGAAGGTTTTATGCACGACGCGTCTATGATGTTCGGTGTATCAGGTGGAGAAAACGACAAAGGGGAAGCGGAGTTCCGGTACAGGGCAGGTGAAAGCCGTTATGCCGCTTGAATAAAGAGATTAAAGATCCAGTCTCATATGCGAAAGAGAATGATTGCCGACTGGATTAACGTATTTTCTTACCGGAAAACAAAACACAAAAGCAGTGAGCTACTTTTCTTTGGGCTGGCCAGCGTTTTCTTCTATTATTTTATGGATAATTGGGCCAGCCAGTTTAGCTTTTTCTATAAATTCACAAAGCAATTTATGCAATTCTGACAAATTCTCTCGGCCGAAAGCCCGACTTATTTCATTATATATCAGCTCGGAACCAACTCCGACTTCCTCAATGAGGTCGGAACCGGCTTTGCTTATCATCACCATTAAACGTCGTCCGTCTTCCGGGCTAGTCCACCTTTTTATTAACTTGCGGTCTTCAAGATCACGTAAAATGCGCGTAAGCGAAGGCCCTAGAATGACAGTTGCGTCAGCCAAGTCGGTGGTGGAAATTTCATCTACCGCTGTCAGGGCTCGCAACACGCGCCACTGCTGTTCTGTTAGATTGAAATTCCGCAAATGCGGCCGAAAATATTCCATAATCGCTTCGCGCGCTGAAAGGAGAGCCATAGGAGTCGATTTCTGGAATGATCGAAGTGTCATTTTATTAATCTCGATGTTGGATGGCACGCATATAAATCGCGAACTATAAAATTGCAAATTGTGCGATCGGTCAGAAGGAGCTCTTATTCTGTTGTCACTGTGCCGGTAATCACTATGCGCCGGGAGATCGTTCTCTTATTTGTCCATTTATTGCATAAGATATATTATGGAACTTTTTCTTTAAGGTGTGAGAGCAGGCGAAGCTGATTGTTGATCAAATCTGCAATAAAAAAGCCCCGAAAATAATCAAGCTTTTTATCGATCACCGTCTCGACACAAATTACTCACTATGCCCGTCTCAACGCTCTTTCCGATTTTGCGTATGAAATCGGGATGTAAGATACAAGGTATATGCACGATAATATGGAAAATTGCACGATAATTTTGTCTCTCAATAAATTTTGATAAGTTTGGATTATCAGACCTAACCTATTACGTTGAACGTTGATTTCGACGTGTTCACAAAAACCGGGTCGACAATGACAGATTGGCACTTTACGTGAATTTTACATATAGCAGAATGTTAGTACCCAAAGATAATTCGATATATGTTACCGGCCACGCTGTTTGAATGGGTTGCAAGAGCAAAATGTTATAGGAAGCAACGATAGATGCTCTCCAAATCCGCGATTATGATTGGGACATGGTGTTAATTGCCTTAACGCATTTCAGATTCTTCAAAAATTTGCTTCAACACCGACAACAAATCAATGCGGCTTGATCTGTAAATTAATGTACGCGCTTTCGAAGACAGTAATTTCGCACAATTATCAATTTGCAAGCTAAAAAATAGGATTAAAATCTGCAATGAGACTACTCAACGTCGGATGAGGCGGATATGAGCAATAGACAGACAATTTTTTGATATATAAGGCCGAAAATAGAAGATAGAGTTGCCAATAATTGAGCGTTGGAAGAGCTTTTGATACGAACTGACGCTTGACCCCCCTTCCCCTTTACGCCTTTCGCATTCATGCGCATCAAGCTTTAAATTTGAGGTTTGAACGAGCGAATTTTTAGCATTTAACTTAATTTACATGACTGTAAGAACCGGGCGTTTTTGCGCTTTTGTTTCACGAAGATCATCCACCGGCAATAAACACCTTGCTTTCGATGTTCGGTATGAACAAAGCGGATTGCCGAAACGAAACCAAAGCTGTGCCAAAACCTATTCCAAGTCGTTCGAACGCAATCATTTCAGAACAGCTTGTCGCGAATGGCCGTAGTCAGGACAGTCGATTAACTGATCTGAAGGGGGTAAAACTCGTCAGCATGAAATTACCTGATCACGACTCTGATTGGTTGGGCTGCAAGGTTTTCCAATTAAATGACGTCCTTATATCGTTCGCACCTCAACATGATATATCCGGTTCTATTTTTTATAAAAAATCAATTCGTTGGACAATTTTTCTTAAGCAAATATCTAAATGCACAATCAAAGACGCTTGGAGAGTGAAATTCTCACGGGCATCAAGTTAAATCCTGTTCACACAGGAATTTCGACCAAACATTTTAGTTTAATGCACACTGTTGTATTTGCTTTTTTAAAACCGTTTATATCGTCTATTTTTATTAACTTAAAACAATCGGACTCTGGATAAAACAAGTCAGTTATTTCAGGACAAACTCCCACTTTATAAATTATCGCGCGCGAAAAACGTTTAAATGCTTGTAGAACATTAATAGAACATATAGTGTATGTTCTGGTTTTGTTTCTCATTGATTCGTATTATTGGAGAGTTTTATGTTAACCCGCAAGCAGTATGAATTGCTTCTGTTTATTCATAACCGCCTAAAAGAAACCGGCATTCCCCCATCATATGACGAGATGAAAGAAGCATTGGATCTGGCATCGAAGTCGGGCATTCACCGGTTGATTACAGCTTTGGAAGAACGCGGCTTCATTCGGCGCCTCCCTAACCGCGCACGTGCTTTGGAAGTTTTGAAACTGCCTGAATCCATGATGCCTCCCGTGAATACTGTACGTAAATTTTCTCCAAACGTTATCGAAGGCACGAAGAACAAACCCTTTAAAAATGTCATTGCGAAAGAGCTCAATGATGGCGAAAGTGGTCCGGCAGCCAATGTAAATGTTCCGGTTATGGGGCGTATTGCTGCTGGGGTTCCTATCTCGGCCATTCAAAACCAGACCAACATGCTTTCATTGCCTCCGGATATGGTCGGGAGCGGTGAACATTATGCTCTGGAAGTTAAAGGGGATTCCATGATCAATGCCGGAATTTTTGATGGTGATACGGTGATTATCAAACGTGGAAACACTGCAAATCCGGGAGAAATTATTGTTGCTCTCGTTGACGACGAGGAAGCAACGCTGAAACGTTATAGAAGAAAAGGCGCCTCAATTGCTCTTGAAGCGGCCAATCCTGCCTATGAGACAAGAATATTCGGTCCCGACCGTATCAAAATTCAAGGAAAACTGGTCGGGTTGATACGGCGCTACTGACAGGTTGATAAGGCGCTAGCGATTAGTATAATTCAGCTCATGAACGACAACAGCCGACACACTCTGTTTAAGATTGATAATTGACGAAAGTTTAATGTTGATAATTATCGAAGCGGTTTAAAATGACCGGTTTTTGACAGCGATGTTTACCACAGGAATTATGACAAATTGGCCGCTTAACCAATAAGCGTGAAATTTGGTACCGATTTATGCGGCTTTGTGGCAGTCCGGTGATGTCGTAATGGTCAATAACAAGGATTGATTGTTTTGGACCGTGATGTTTATGGTGTTTTCAGCGTTTGGGGCTTGCCTTTTTAATAAAAGAGATTAGGCCACCACAAAACGTGTTTTGGAATTTCAGATATTTGCAGGAAATAATATGTCAGCTCCACGTGTCAGTTTTGTATCTTTGGGTTGCCCTAAAGCGCTAGTAGATTCTGAACGCATTATAACAAAATTACGATCTGAAGGTTACGAAATTGCTCCCAAGCATGACGGTGCCGATCTGGTAATTGTCAATACATGCGCCTTTATCGATTCTGCACGCAATGAATCGCTCGCCAATATTGGTGAAGCTTTGAACAAAAATGGTAAAGTCATAGTGACTGGTTGCCTTGGTGCAGAACCTGAGGTGGTGACCAAAACTTATCCGAATGTCTTGGCGATAACCGGACCACAAGCTTATGAAAGCGTAATGGAAGCAGTCCATAAAGTTGCTCCACCCGTTCATGATCCTTTTGTTGATCTTGTTCCACCGCAAGGCGTTCGTTTAACACCCCGTCATTATGCTTATTTAAAAATATCCGAAGGCTGTTCCAATCATTGTAGCTTCTGCATTATTCCCCAATTGCGAGGAAAGCTCGTTTCGCGACCAGCGTCAAACGTTTTACGAGAAGCAGAAAGACTGGTAAATGCGGGCATAAAGGAATTACTGGTCATTTCACAGGATACGAGTGCTTACGGGCAGGATCTGAAATATAGCGAAAGTGTCTGGAAAGACCATTCGGTGCGTGCGCGTTTTTATGATCTTGCCAAAGAACTTGGAGAGCTGGGTGTCTGGATCCGTATGCACTATGTGTACCCCTACCCCCATGTTGATGATGTCATTGAACTCATGGCCGAGGGTAAGATACTCCCATATCTCGATATTCCTTTTCAGCATGCGTCTCCTACAGTTCTTCGTAATATGAAGCGCCCTGCACACCTTGAAAAAATTAATAAACGCATTGAAAAATGGCGTTCTATTTGTCCGGATATTGCTTTGCGTTCAACATTCATTGTCGGTTTTCCCGGAGAAACGGAAGAAGATTTTCAATTGCTTCTGGACTGGATGAGCGAGGTAAAAATAGACCGTGCCGGCTGCTTCAAATATGAAGCGGTCGAAGGTGCTGCAGCTAACGACCTCGATTTGGAAATTATTCCTGAAGAAGTAAAGAAAAGTCGGTGGAAGCGTTTTATGGCACATCAAAAAACAATTTCCGCCCAGCTCCTGAAGAAAAAAATCGGTAAACGGTTACAGGTGCTTGTTGACGAAAGTGATGGACATAAAGGCATCGGGCGTACAAAATATGACGCTCCTGAAGTGGATGGCGTTGTACATTTGACATCCCGTCGTCCAATCCGTACTGGAGAATTGGTAACGGTAAAAATCGAACAATCTGATGATTATGACCTTTATGGTATGATTGTCTAGAAAATACGCTAGAGTTGTTATTTGACAAGCTCTTTTGTTTCTATGAATGATAGAGGCAACCTTTGTAGTTTTCAGTATAAAAAGTTTTGTGGTGTTTTCGTAATGCGATAAATATGACAACCATTGATAAAGACGAACCACAGTTTTTTTTGACAGCTCCGGCACCCTGCCCTTATTTGGCTGGACGTTTGGAGAGAAAAGTATTTACCTATCTTGTCGGCCCGTATTCGATAGAAAAAAATACTGTTTTGACACAAAGCGGGTTCCGGAGATCGCAAAATATTGCTTATCGGCCGGTTTGTGATGGCTGTAATGCATGTGTGTCCGTTCGTATCCTTGTGAATGATTTCGTTCAAGACAGAACGATGAAACGAATTGTCAAGAAAAATCGGGAACTGGTTGGTCAGGTTTGTCCTCCCAAGGCAACTGTCGAGCAATATGCGCTTTTTAAACATTATCTCGAAAAACGTCATGATGATGGTGGAATGAGCAAGATGACATTTCAGGACTATCAAATGATGGTCGAAGACACGGAAGTCGAAACATCGCTCATTGAATATAGGCGGAAGCTGTCAAACGGGGAAGAGGGAGATGACAAGGCCAAACTACTAGCCGGTGCATTGACCGATAAAGTAGAAGACGGATTATCAATGGTCTATTCATTTTTTTCACCGGAGGAAAAGCGGTCTTCTCTGGGAGTTTTTATGATTCTTGATCACATCGAACGAGCAAAACGCCTTGGACTTCCTTATGTCTATCTCGGTTACTGGGTGAATGGATCCCGAAAAATGGAATATAAATCGCGTTATCAACCGCAAGAGCATCTAACTTCTCTAGGATGGAGACGGATGGAAAAATAGACCGGCTTATGTTTTCCGACGGGTGGCAAATCCACAATAATGTAGGAGAAAGTGCGGCTCGGGGATAGTTTAACGGGAATTACAGCTTATTCGCTGCGCCGGAATGTTTTTATCAAAGAGACATATTTCAATAGGTCAAATGCCTTGAAAATAACAGGTCGGCCTTGAAAATACTCAGGAATGTTCCGAAAACAGAGTCAATTATCTTGCTATTGATGTGAATGAATTTCCTAATTCTTCTTAACATCAAAAGGCGGGATATTTCCGGTGTTAATTGTCCCGAATTCAATATCGCTCAAATTTACCAAAACGTGCAGGTAATGAATAATGAGGCTCCTGCCCTTCAATACCATGTTGCAACCCAAATAACCCGTTTTTAACGATCAAGAACCAAGAGCTTTATTCAGTAATCCATATAATGTCTTTTAGACAAATATCCGGCGGCTATTTGTTTCGAATCTTTTTTGACGAAAGAAAGATTGTGGCTTAAAACCTCGATCATAAAAATCCGGTCAAAATGTACCATATTGTCGTTGGAATATTAAAAAATTTAAAAAATTACCTGTTCTTGCAATATCTTTTTACAAAGGGAAAAATTGACCCTGTTGAGCCTTTACAGTCGTTAGCCTCTTTGATAGCAAGAAAATACCGGTCGCGGCCCACCCGGTTTCTAAAACAAGGGATAAAATGAAAACCTATCTTATTTGTTCAGGCGGACTGGATTCCGTCACACTTGCCTATCGCCTTGCGCATGAACAAAGCCTCAAAGGCGTAATTTCCTTCGACTATGGCCAGCGGCATAAGAAAGAGCTTGTTTTCGCTCAAAAATGTGCTTCACGGCTTGGTGTCGACTATTATCCGATTGATATATCTGCAATTGGAAAAAATCTTTCCGGATCGTCACTGACAGATGATATTGCTGTTCCTGATGGCTATTACGCCGAAGAAAACATGAAATCGACTGTTGTTCCCAATCGAAATGCTGTCTTCCTCTCGATAGCCTTCGCAATTGCAGCAGCAAAACACGGAGATAGCGTCGCGATTGCCGTACACGGTGGAGACCATTTTATTTACGCCGATTGTCGTGCAGATTTTATCAATGCATTCAATAAAATGGAACAATTATCTCTGGAAGGACAATGTCAATTATTAACCCCTTATGTTGATGAGGATAAATCGGCAATTGTAAAAGATGGTGTGAAATATAACGTTCCTTTTGAAGATACCTGGTCATGCTATAAAGGAGGCGAACACCATTGCGGACGTTGCGGCACATGTGTCGAACGGCGGGAGGCCTTTGCCTTGGCAGGTGTAGACGATCCGACAATATATGAGGACAATTCATTCTGGATTGAAGCAGTCAATCGCAACAAAGCGAAAAAGCTCCGGTAGCATTTCTTAGAAAATCAACTTTTTCTCAAGGACAATTCAATGGCATCCGATCATTCAATTTACGAGAATCTAAAGCAATTAGGAAAAAAGACGCCTTTTCCGGAATCTCCCGAAAAAGCGGTATTGGAGCGTGTTCCCAATCCTCAGGCAGATGTAAAATACTGTGTCCGCTTTACAGCACCTGAATTTACATCCCTTTGCCCTATCACAAGCCAACCGGATTTTGCTTATCTGATGATCGATTATGTGCCCCATGAATGGCTGGTCGAGAGCAAGTCGCTAAAACTTTATCTCGGGTCTTTCCGTAATCATGGCGCTTTTCATGAAGATTGTACGGTCACGATAGCACGTCGCCTTGTGGAACTTTTGTCACCCCATTGGTTGCGCATTGGGGGGTATTGGTATCCTCGTGGTGGCATACCAATTGATGTCTTCTGGCAAACAGGAAAAGCGCCTGACGACGTTTGGATTCCCGAGCAAAACGTTTCCAATTACCGCGGTCGCGGTTGATAAAAAACTTTAAAAAAACTTTTTAGAAGACGGAAAAATTAACGTTTTTTCCATCTTCACTTAATGAATCAAGCGTTTTGTATTATCTCGGAATTAACCTGAAAATTTTCCGGATCTGGGAAAACCCTTCGGTACCATCCGCCCTGCTCCGGCTCGGCTTCCTTGCCATTCAATCAAATCTGCTGCACTGCGGCTAAAGGTCCGATCAGCGGTATCACGCCATGTGAGACCTTCCTCCAATTTGAAGGTAACTGCGTCACTCACCCCGCCGTCTTTATAGCGTTGCAAGCGCACTCCCTTGCCGCGTGTCATCTCCGATATCTGTTCGAGCGGGAAGATAAGCATTTTTCTGTTCTCGCCAACGATTGCGAGATGATCGCCGTCAACAGGCAGGCACAATTTTGCCTCGTCAGGCAATTTTACATTCATGACCTGCTTACCCTTCCGCGTCGTTCCAATGACATCATTTTCAGACACGATAAAACCGTTCGCCTGATAAGAAATAAGCAGGAGTTTTCGATCGGGCACGTGAACAAATGCCGTCAAAATATCTTCATCATTATCCATATCGACCAGAATACGGATAGGCTCACCATGCCCCCTTCCGCCCGGCAGTGAATTAGCAGCAATGGTGAAAAATTTCCCGCCGGTGCTCATGACAATAATTTTATCGGTTGTCATTGCAGGAAATGCGATTTTTAACCTGTCATCTTCTTTGAAGGTAAGGGTGGAATAATCTGTTAAATGCCCCTTTAGCGCTCTCAGCCAGCCTTTTTCGGAAATAACAATCGTTACCGGCTCTTTTTCGATCATTGCCTGTTCTATATCTTTAATATCATGATCGGGAGCATCCTCGAATGTGGTGCGCCTTTTGCCTAAAGCTGTGTCAGGGCCGAAGATTTTTTTAACTTTGGCGATTTCACCAGCTATTGCTTTCCATTGCTTTGTATTCGATTGCAAAAGAGCATCAAGCTCGGCTTCTTCGGCTTTCAAAGCGTCAAACTCTTTGCGAATTTCCATTTCTTCAAGTCGACGTAACGAGCGTAATCTCATATTCAGGATTGCTTCGGCCTGATTTTCCGTTAGCGAGAAGCTCGTCATCAACTTTTTCTTGGGCTCATCTTCTTCACGAATAATCCGGATAACTTCATCCAGATTGAGATAAGCAATGAGATAGCCTTCCAAAATTTCGAGACGCCGTGTTATTTCGTCAAGACGAAATCTTGACCGACGAACGAGAACATCTTTACGATGGTCGAGCCACTGTTGTAGCGCCTGCCCCAATGAAAGGACATTCGGTATTTTTCCGAGAGTTAAAACGTTTAGATTAAGCGGTACCCGCACTTCGAAATCTGTCAGTTTGAAAATGGATTCCATCAACAATTCCGGATCGACAGTTCTCGTCTTCGGCTCCAGAACAATGCGGATATCTTTTGTCGATTCATCGCGTATATCGTCGAGCATTGGCAAGCGACGGGCAAGCAACAGTTCGGCAGTCTTTTCGATAAGCCGCGATTTTTGTACCTGATAGGGAATTTCTGTAACAACTATAGAATAAGCGCCACGGCTCCCCTCTTCCTTATGCCAACGTGCGCGCAAACGAAAAACGCCTCGTCCGGTTTTGTAAGATTCACGGATGCTTTCTTGAGGCTCGACGAGAATCCCGCCGGTTGGAAAATCAGGACCCCTTACAAATTTGACAAGATCATCATTTGTCGCATCGGGATGTGCAATCAAATATGTCGCTGCATCGCAAAGTTCGGCAACATTATGGGGTGGAATGGACGTGGCCATTCCGACAGCTATGCCCGATGAACCATTTGCCAGAAGATTTGGAAAAGCGGATGGTAATACGACCGGTTCCTCATCCTCTTCATTATAGGTGGGACGGAAATCAACTGCATTTTCGTTTATACCATCAAGCAGCAATGTTGCGACCGCTGTCATACGTGCTTCTGTGTAACGCATTGCAGCCGCATTATCGCCATCGATATTTCCGAAATTACCCTGCCCGTCTACTAGAGGATAGCGAACCGCAAAATCTTGTGCCAGACGCACAAGCGCGTCATAAATAGACGAATCACCATGCGGGTGGAACTTACCCATAACATCGCCGACAATACGCGCGCATTTTGCATAAGCTTGATCCGGATTGAGCTTCAACAGGCGCATTGCGTGGAGGATGCGACGATGAACCGGTTTTAACCCGTCGCGTACATCCGGAAGAGCGCGATCCATAATCGTAGAAAGTGCATAAGCCAAATAGCGCTCTTGCAAAGCAGAACGCAATTCTATGGGTTCAATATGATCTTTTTCGGATAATCGAATCACTTTACTTGACATAGTTGTTGAATAGCAATTTGGTGAATCCACCGCAAGCCGTGGACTTGTTTTCGTTTTTACTTAACTATGATAAAAATTACCAACTGATCCGCAAAAGCCAAACCGAATGACAGAAGAGAGAAGGTGTCTTCCGATGAGACGATTTCAAAGTGCATTAACACTATCGACATTAGCTCTTTTAACAATATCGACAGTTCCGACATCGGCGTGGGCCGTCGATCCGAATGCTTTCACTTCCCGTTTGCAAGAAAGCACAAAACAAACAGGCTTTTCGATTTCTTCAACGAAGTCTGAAGCAGACGGCAATGATATTGTTTTGCGCGATGTAACAATAAAGGTTCAGGGAGACCGTAATATCGGAGAACAAACTGACCAATCTTCTCCTACAGACGCCCAACCGAAAGAAAATTTACAAACCATTACGGTTATGGAGTTCGACAAAATCGATAGCCTGCGCTTTAAAAATGTGACGGAGGATAAGGACGGAAATTATTATGCAGAAAATGTTTTAATTCCGATACTCAAAAGCCCGGGTCAGACGGGATCATTATATTTAAAAGATATTTCTTTCACTAAAATCAGGCTTGCATCGGAAAAAAACAAAGATCCTTTATTTTTATATTTCCCGTATGAAAGCTTGGCTATCGGGCAGATTTATTCGGCCTATCAAGATCAGATATTTCTGAATGTCGAAGCTCTCAAGGCAATATATCTTTGGCAACCCGACAGAAAACGTATGGACCTCGTTCACAGCGTAAAATCGTTCAGTTACGAGCCTGATAAGATCTACAAACCTGATGAGTATAAATGGATAAAAGACCTTGGATATGACAAACTATCCGGTTCTTTAAATTTTCATGCAAATTGGGATAGCGATAACGGTAAATTTGTTGCCGACCATAACGAGATTACGATCGATAACGCTGGGAAATTGGAATTCAGTATAAATCTGGATGGAATTACAGAAGATTTAATCAACAACGTCTATAAAATACAAAATGCAAAACAGCAAAAGACTTCAAATCAGACAGACGATGATAACGCTAAAACGTTGATTCTTTTGGGAATTGTCCAACAACTGAAAGTTGGTAATATAAACATACGTTATGAAGATAATTCACTCGTTAACCGGGTACTTGATTACTACGCAAAACAGAACACCGTAACGCGTGATGATTTTATAAAACAAATTCTGGAAAGTTGGTCGCTGATCGGTGCTAAAGTTGATGATCCCGAATTTATAAAATCTACGTCGGAACAAATAGAAATTTTTCTTCGTAATCCAAAATCACTTTCTATTAGTGCTACACCGGAAGCAGCAGTTCCATTACCGATTGCCTATATGGCCGCGGTTACCTCGGGTGCAAAATTTATAGATTTGTTCAAAATTAAAGTGGACGCTAATAAATAATAAATCGCTTTAGGCGAAAAATTCACTCCATATCCAAGTTATTTTATTTCGTAACTTGGATATTTTTTTAGGGAATGTCGGGCGAAAAACGAATATTTAAAAACTCTATCGTAGGGATGATATGTCGAAAGACGAAACCGGAAATACAGCGTCCAAGTTGTTATCGCTATAACATTCAGCTTCTTTCTATTTCCATGCAAATTGGGATATTGATAATGGTAAATTGGTTAGCGACCATAATGAAATCGAGCTTGATGATATTGGAAACCTGAAGGCCAGCATGAATCCCGCTGGAATTACAGAAAATATGATGAAACACTTCATTCTTGTATAAACCGAAGTCAATCCGCTTGCTAGGTTGCCTGTTTTCGATCTTATTGGCGATCAATTAAAAATCGGAGATATGACTATCCGGTATGATGATAGAGGCTTCGTGAACAAGGTTCTGGATATAATACAAAAAAGACGGGATGACACGCGAGACGCCGAGAACATAAATCAAGTTAATGCTACCTTGAATAAGAGCAAAAATTAATGATCCTGGATTTGTCCAAAATACTTCCGAACAACTAGGTAATTTTCTCGAAAATCCCGTTTCACTGACCGTCAGCATGTCACAGGGAAAAACAATCCCCTTGGATCTTATCGGCGCAATTGGTGAGAAGTCCGTCGTTAAGTTAATAAATTTATTAAAATTGAAAGTGAAAGCGAATAAATAGTCGAAATCTATTACGAAAAAACCCGGCTTCAGCCGGGTTTTTTGTTTAACTGTCTTTTATTCAATCGTTCTTTTTTAAAGGTGCAATACGAAGCGATAGCTCACTTAGCTGTGCCGCAGTCACCTCCGAAGGCGCTCCCATCAAAAGATCCAACGCCTGCTGGTTCATCGGGAACAGCGAAATCTCGCGTAAGTTCTTGACACCAAGAAGCAACATAACCATACGGTCAATTCCACAGGCCATGCCACCGTGAGGCGGTGCACCATAGTGGAAAGCCCGATAGAGTGCGCCGAAACGCTCTTCAACCGTTTCTTTTGACAGACCGGCAATCTCGAAAGCACGCACCATAGTCTCCGGCGAATGGTTACGAATACCGCCTGAACCAAGCTCGAAACCATTACAAACCACGTCATATTGATAAGCCTTGATATTCAACGGCTCTTCGGTGTCCAACGCTTCTTTGCCGCCCTGTGGCATAGAGAACGGATTATGGGAAAATTCGATGTGCTTTTCATCCTCGTTCCATTCAAAGAACGGGAAGTCAACAATCCAGGCCAGTGAAAACTGGTCACGGTCAACAAGATTAAGTTCTTCGCCTGCCCGTGTTCTTGCAGCCCCTGCAAAAAGCGCAAATTTACGTGGGTCGCCTGCCACGAAGAAACAGGCGTCACCATCAGCAAGTTTGAGCTGGTTGCGTATAGCTTCAGTCCGTTCCGGTCCGATATTTTTAGCAATCGGACCTGCACCTTCAATATGATCACCTTCCTTGCGCCAGAAGATATAACCCAGTCCCGGTTGCCCCTCGCCTTGTGCCCATGAATTCATGCGATCACAAAAAGCGCGGCTACCGCCGGTCTTGACAGGTATACCCCAGACTTCTGCTTTTGTATCGCTCTCCAATATATTGGCAAATACCTTGAACCCTGAACCACGGAAATGTTCGCTTACCTCTTCCATAACAATTGGATTGCGCAAGTCCGGTTTATCGGAACCGTATTTTCTCATTGCTTCATTATATGGAATACGCGGAAATTTTTGCGTTACCGGTTTTCCATTGGAAAATTCCTCGAAAATACCACGGATAATGGGTTCCATAACCTGCAAGATGTCTTCCTGCTCGACGAAACTCATTTCCATATCCAATTGATAAAATTCCCCGGGAAGCCGGTCGGCGCGAGGATCTTCATCACGAAAACATGGTGCAACCTGAAAATAGCGGTCAAATCCCGACATCATCAAAAGCTGTTTATATTGCTGTGGAGCTTGCGGCAAAGCATAAAATTTTCCGGGATGGATGCGACTCGGTACAAGAAAGTCGCGCGCACCTTCCGGCGATGAGGCAGTTAAAATCGGTGTCGAAAATTCGGTGAATTTCGCTTCCTGCATACGACGACGGATAGCTGCAATTATTTTTGTTCTTTGCAAGATATTTTTATGTAGTGTCTCGCGACGTAAATCCAGAAAACGATATTTCAAGCGAATATCTTCAGGATAATCGGGTTCACCAAATACCGGTAAGGGCAATTCATCCGATTTCGATAGAATTTCGATTTCGTTGGCAAATACTTCGACTTCGCCGGTTGGAAGATTGGTATTGACGGTATCATCGGAACGTGCCCGAACTTCACCATCAACCCGCAAAACCCATTCGCTTCTCACCATCTCGGCAATTTTAAACGCCGGTGAATCCGGATCGGCGACAATTTGTGTTATGCCGTAATTATCACGCAAATCGATAAACAATATCCCACCATGGTCCCGAACACGGTTAACCCATCCCGAGAGACGAACTTTTGTTTTAACATCGCTCTTGCGGAGAGCGGCACAGTTATGGGAACGATAACGATGCATAGTCTTGCCTTTTTTGTTTCATGCATTCTGAAATAGTCTACTTGTGCGCAAAAGCGCATTTTGCCGCACATTTGTCAAGCTATTGAAGGATTGTGTATGAAAAAATATAGGAAAAGACAAATATTATATAATGGGTTATAGCCTTGAATATGAAACTTATTACACATACGGACGATCTAAAAGACGTCGTCGCTACACTTTGTAAATCGGATTTTGTGACTGTTGATACAGAATTTATTCGTGAATCAACTTATTGGCCGGAACTGTGCCTCATACAGTTGGCATCGGACGATATTGCAGTCATCGTTGATCCGCTTTCCCCCGACATTAATCTCGCACCACTATTCTCGCTCATGAAAAACCAGAATGTTGTAAAAGTTTTTCATGCCGCGCGTCAGGATGTAGAAATTATCTACAAGCTTGGAAATATCATTCCTTCTCCGTTATTCGACACGCAAGTAGCCGGTGCGGTTTGTGGCTTTGGCGAAAGTGTCTCCTATGAACAAATTGTCGAACGCGTTACAGGTCAACATATCGACAAATCATCCCGTTATACAGACTGGAGCAGAAGACCGCTCAGCGATAAACAGTTGTCATATGCATTGGCTGATGTAACCCATCTCAGAGACGTTTATAAATATCTTGATAAAAAACTCGAAAAAACCGGACGAACTCATTGGATTGACGATGAAATGTCCGTTTTAACTTCGACAAAAACTTATGACATGCCAAATGAAGAGGCATGGAAGCGAATTAAGGGGCGCATAAGAAAGCCAAGAGAATTGGCCGTTCTCCAAAAGATTGCGGCATGGCGTGAACAAGAGGCAAAAAATCGCAATGTCCCGCGCGGACGCATTTTAAAAGATGAATGCCTCATCGAGATTGCTACGCAACAACCGAAAGATGCCGACGCATTGGCAAGATTGCGTAGTATTTCGAAAGGTTGGGAACGTTCGGCAGCGGCTGCAGAATTATTGAAAGCCGTCCAGACTGGTCTCGCGACGGACCTAAGCACACTACCGGAAATTCATAAACATGTTCCGGTTGCAAATGGTACGGCAGCGGCCGTCGAATTGCTACGTGTATTGCTTAAGCTCGTGGCAGATGAAGAAAATATTGCTCCGCGTATTATCGCGACTAATGACGAGCTCGAAAAAATTGCTAAACAGGAGAGCGATGATAATGTTCCAGCCTTGGAAGGCTGGCGTTACAAGATATTCGGTGAAAAAGCCAAGAAACTGTTAAATGGCAATTTGGGTTTTTATTTTCGTAACGGGAAAATATTGACAAAAGAACTCTGAACAGAAAGAAATATCCAATCAAAATTCTGATTTGGCTTGAAACACGCAGTTTTATTGCAGAGGCGGATGATGGAAAAAGTCATTACAGTTACATTTAACCCGACCGTTGACGCAGCCAGCGAAGCGGAGGTCGTGCGTCCGACCCATAAAATCAGAACATTTGATGAAAGTTTTCATCCCGGCGGCGGCGGAATTAATGTCGCTCGCGTGGTGCATCGCTTGGGTGGTGATGTCAAAGCGCTCTATGCTAGCGGTGGCATTATGGGGAATGTTCTGAACCACCTTCTGGAAGACCGTGGCATACAGTGCATTAAAATCGCGATTTCAGGAAATACGCGTGTGAATAATGTCATTCACGAACGGGCTTCCGGTATGGAATATCGCTTTATTGCCGAAGGCCCCATTATGAAAGAGACAGAATGGAAAGCGGTCATCGATGCGACAAAAAAACTTGAATGGGACTGGATTGTTGTAAGCGGTAGTCTTCCAAGAAATGTTCCTATCGATGTCTACGATATGTTGATAGACATTGCTAAAAAAAGGGATGCCCGTATCGTTATAGATACCTCTGGCGAGGCTCTTAAACATGTTCTCGATAAAGGCGGAGTAACACTTGTAAAACCCAGTCAGGGCGAGTTCGAGGCTTGTACCGGAAAAACCTATAATCTAACCGACGATATTGCCAAAGCTGCTCAGGAATATTGTATCAAGGGCGCTTCCGATATTATCACTGTTACGCTGGGACATCAGGGGGCAGTGTTGGCCACAAAGGATAAAACACTTTATCTGCCCTCACCGCATGTGCGCGTTATCAGCGCTTCTGGCGCCGGTGATAGCTTTGTTGCCGGTATGGTGCAAGGATTAGCACTTGGTTGGGAAGCCGAGGATGCTTTTCGTTTGGCAACAGCCTGTGGCACTGCTGCTGTGGCTGAAAAAGGAAACGGTTTGTGCCAGCTTCCAAATATCAAACGCCTTTATAATTATCTTGCCCGCAAAGGTAAAAATATCGGTCCTGCAACTCTATCACAGGACTGAGAAGCTAGGTGGGGGCTATAGCCCCCACAATCGGCATTATAGATAGAGTTCCGGCAACCGTTCAGATGTGTTCTCCGGATTGATGAACGCTTTTAGCACCAGTCATATAACTATAGATCGCACCGCTTTAAAAGCTGCTGCATTCCCATGAGCTTTAGTCGGGGAATTAATAACGATTATCCAATGTTCGCTAAAATAGTAACGACGTCGGAAGCTCGCCTAATGGACATAGGCTATTTATCTTCTGAAATGGGTTTTCTCGGCACTTAAAAACAAACAAATTCCGGTTTTATTTTAGTTCATCCGTTTTATTAAAAATCGTCTCTAATTGATTCATATAAAAAGTTTTTAATGAAAACGTTTTAAAAATTTAAGCCGATGAAATCAACTTTAATAGCCTTTTGAGTGTGTGTTCAGTGTCTCGTTCAAAAAGCGGTAAAATACTTTCTCTTTGGTCATTAATCGGGTGTCTGTCCAAGTAATTGGGACGTTGAAGGCCACCTATGGCGTAAAATTTACGCATGAGCCTCAAAGTTGATTTCCGTTTTCAATTGAAAAAATACGAGCCTTGGTTAAATGGGGATGTTTTGGCCTTTAGATATCCCCCCCCTAACCGGATGAGAAAGCTGGTGGTTTCTTTAAAATTTCAAACCACCAAATAGCGCAAATCTTTATTCGTAACTTTTGCGAGTTGTTGTAAACGCCCTATCGGCCGTTCCGCAATAAGATCGGCATGGCGTTCCGGTATTGTTAAAACAATTTCCTTACCTTGTGTTTTCCATATCAAATCCGGCAGAATACCGGCAGTCGAGGCAGAAAAGAGATTGGCAACGCGCATAAGACCGCCCAGAAAACGGGCTCTTTCTATGATTTCTTTATTCGCAAGTTTTATTATTTCCGGTGCATCATCGTCAACGAATAGTCCTTCATTACGATAAAAAACCGATAATGCGACATAGACACGCCCAAGATGTGTAATGCCGGGATAAGGCCCGAAAGCCACCTGATTAGCCGATTGATCGCCGCGATAATCGGGGTGAAAACGCCAACCGATATCGGCAAGCAGGCAAGCCGCTTCGCGATATCTTTTTTGTTCTTCATTTTCCTGAAAGCCGAAAATATCGAACGCATTTTTTGTAAAGCCGATAAGGTCATAAGCTTGTGCCGGAGAACGGGCACGTAAAGTTGCCATTTCCTGACAGGCTGCTATGAGCGGATCTTCTTGCCGTGTTTTGGGACTTAGTTCTGAAAACATAAATCCTTCGCGTACTCCCGCACCTGAAAATATAATTTTCTTTGGGTTAAGACAGCGCATTACTTCTGTCAGGACGGTTGCTCCATAAGATAGGAGTTGCCGACGGTTTTTCGAAATGGCAGAGATATTTTTTAGCTGTTCGATCTCACCCTTTGCAACACGATGAAGAAATGATTCCATATCGGATGCCTCGACTTCGTAGCCGTGCATGACAGGAAGAGGATAGCGTTTGACTGCAATATGAAGTTTCGCGAGATTTCGCCATGTCCCCCCGACAGCATAAAAGTTTCTCCCCTTGTTTTTGCTAAGAATATCGCTGCTTTTCAGATAGCGTCGGGCAATTTTTGTGGCTTCCGCCAAATTATTGTCAGACATATCCTGAAGCCGTAAACCGCCGAGGGGCAAGGTAATTCCATCATCGCCGACAGACGTTTCATGGATATCAACCAGCTCCAGACTTCCTCCACCCAAATCACCGGCTATTCCATCCGGATGATGAAAAGTAGATATGATGCCATAGGCGGAGTAGGTCGCCTCTTCTTTACCAGTCAGAACTTTTACCTCGGCTTTGAGAATTTTTTCAGCTTCCGATATAAAAGCCGGACCGTTCTTGGCTTCACGTGCTGCGGCTGTTGCCAATGTATGAATTGCCGAAACACCGATCTGCTCGCAAATGGCATGGAAGCGTCTCAAAGTACGTAATGCCATTTCGACCGAGTCTGGTTCAAGACAACCTGTTTTTGCAACTCCCTTCCCCAGTCCACAAAGAATTTTCTCGTTAAATAGGACTGTAGGGGAGCGCACTAACCCCTCGTAAACGACCAATCGCACCGAGTTTGATCCGATATCGATTACGGCAACAGGTTTTCGGCCTTTCAAACGGCCTTGAGCAACGGAGCTATCCATTTATGTTTCAGTCTTTTTTTGTTGTATCGGTTGTATCTGTGTTCGTTGTTTCCGTTTGTTGACGGCGTAATGCAATGATTCGTGGAGCCGAGGATCTCAAAGATTTTCCACGTCCGGAAAGACTTGGATTGGTCATGAAATATTCCTGAGCGTTGAACGGTTTTTCACCTTTAAGCGGGGTAATACGACGTGAGGTTCCATCGCTTAATATTTCGAAACTTTGCTGATTGTCTATGATATTTGCCAGCATGATCTGCGAAAGAATTTGTTGGTGAACTGTCTTGTTGAAGACCGGTACTAACGTTTCAACGCGTCTGTCAAGATTTCTTGTCATCATATCGGCCGAACCGAAATAGACAATTGCGTTTTCATTCGGCAAATCCTCTCCATTGCCGAAACAGAAAATACGACTATGTTCAAGGAAACGTCCGACAATCGACTTTGCACGAATATTATCGGAAAAACCGGGAATACCGGGGCGCAAACAACAAATGCCGCGAACCACCAGATCAACCTGAACACCGGCCTGCCCCGCCCGATACAAAGCATCAATAATCTGCGGGTCGACAAGCGAGTTCATCTTCATCCAGATTGCTGCAGGTTTTCCTTCCCTTGCATGAGCAATTTCGTCCTCGATATGTCCAAGAATACGGCGCCGCAAGGTCAAAGGTGAAAAGGCCAGTTTCATCGGCTCGTCCGGTTGCGCATAACCGGTAATGAAATTGAAGATCAATTGAACATCGTGGCCGATGTCATCATCGGTCGTGAAAAATGACAAGTCGGTGTAGATTTTTGCCGTTATCGGGTGATAGTTTCCGGTTCCCAGATGGACATAAGAGCGTAACCTGTTTTCTTCGCGACGAACTACCAGCGACATTTTAGCGTGGGTTTTGAGTTCAATAAAACCGAAAACAACTTGAACCCCCGCCCTTTCGAGATCTCTTGCCCAGCGGATATTTGCTTCTTCGTCAAAACGGGCTTTGAGTTCGACCAGAGCTGTAACAGATTTCCCGGCTTCCGATGCATCAATAAGTGCGCGTACAATCGGGCTGTCGTTCGATGTTCTGTAGAGCGTTTGTTTGATTGCCAAAACGTCCGGATCGGCAGCAGCCTGACGCAGGAATTGGACGACGACATCAAACGATTCGTACGGATGATGCACAACAATGTCTTTTTCACGAATGGCTGCAAAACAGTCTCCCGCATGTTCTCTGATCCGTTCCGGAAAACGCGGATTATAAGGAACAAATTTCAGGTCTTCGCGCGGGATTGAAACAATTTCCGAAATCATATTGAGCGCCAGCAAGCCATCGAGCACGCTTATACGATTATCAGGAACACCAAGCTCGGTGGTTACAAACTGGCGTAAATCATCCGGCATTTCAGCGTCGAATTCTATGCGAATAACCTGACCACGGCGTCTACGTTTCAAAGCTGATTCAAATAGTCGAACGAGATCTTCCGCTTCTTCTTCAACCTCAATATCGCTATCGCGAATGACACGGAAAGTTCCTGCCCCGTTAACCTCATATCCGGGAAAAAGTTTGCCGATGAAAAGACTGACAACATCTTCCAAAGAAATGAAGCGATAACCTTGCCCCTCATCGGGAAGCAGCGTGAAACGCTTGAGCGCAGTCGGTAACCTTAAAAGTGCTGTCATAGGTTGATGATCGGCACGACGTAACAAATGAAGTGCAATCGAAAAGCCTAAATTCGGAATGAATGGAAACGGGTGAGCCGGATCAATTGAAAGTGGCGTGAGAACAGGAAATATTGTCTCGAGAAAATGATTTTCAAGCCATGTTTTTTCAGTTTCAGTCAGACGATCAGGACGAATAATCGCAATTTTCTCCTGTTCAAGTTCATGACGTAACGCACGCAATTCTTGTTGTTGGTTGGCTTGTAGCCTTGCCACCTCCGCCAGTACAAAATCAAGCTGCTCTTGCGGTGTGCGCCCGTCCGCGCTACGTGTAACAATTCCTGCACGTACCTGACCGGCAAGACCGGCAATACGAACCATAAAAAACTCGTCAAGATTTGTAGCCGATATTGATAAAAAACGCAGACGTTCCAATAAAGGATGTTTTTTATTTGCAGCTTCCATCAGCACACGATTGTTGAATTGAAGCCACGAAAACTCACGATTTATAAAACGTTCCGGAGTTTCCATATTGATTGTATCAGCATTAGGCTGTTTTGCCTCGGAATTTGATGAGTTTTTTGTACGTAAAGCCATATTGCTTTTTCCCTTCATCCTTATTGTTTTAATGCTGCAACCGAAATAATCACATCAGTCCGCTTCCGGCGAAAACGTTTCGAGTCATCGAATTCCGGTTTAGTCACAACTTCAAGCTTACAACTCGGATACCGCTATGACAAATCCAATATCAATTTTTTGATACCAATATTTGTTTTATCCAGTGTTTCTAGTCGTTTTTTCCGGAAAAAATAGAACTGGATAACGAGCACAATTACCCGGTTTGATTTTGATTTAACAGTTTTGAAACAGGCCAGAAAAAAGTTCGATCTCCCGCATCAAAAACTCTACGAAATTGCAATGCCAAACGGCTGTTTTAGCCAAAAATATTGTGAAATCGTAACTTGTCATTGAATAGTTGTTCAGCTTGCTAAAAAATTGATCAATATACTTCAGATAACCGTCAACCCCGAAACCGGTTTCAAAAAGCGTTCATTTCTCCTATCAATCATGAAAAATGGATAATCGAGTTTTCGTGTCGGTTCCCACATACAAATTATTAGCCATTATTGAACAATTAGGTTATAGAGAGAAAGTTATCAGTAGAAGTGCATAATTGCACAGGGTTTCAATAACGACATGGAGTTCAGGCATGGCTAATCATAACATTCCTCATTTTCAAAATGATGGTGGATATAAAATGATAGAAATCGGCGTGAAGAAGTTCATGTGTGTCGGTGCCAATCCTCCGTTCGATCATCCACATATTTTTATCGATATGGGAGCCGATGACGAAAAAATTTGCTCCTATTGCTCGACATTGTACAGATATAACCCGTCTCTTTCTGAAACAGAAACAAAACCCGCCGGTTGCACATTTGACGCGGAGCAATTCAAAATCGCTGGTTGACTGGCAATCTATCACTATTGAATAAGGAATAAACTATGAATTGGCAGAGCCAGAACAAACCAATCATAGTGGGGGCAGGAATTGCCGGATTAAGTTCGGCATTGGCATTAGCTCAAAAGGGAATAAGCACCCTTGTTCTTGAAAGTCGAGATCATCTGGAAGAAGTTGGAGCCGGTGTTCAATTAGCACCGAATGCTACCCGATTATTAAAGCGCTGGGGCGTTCTTGACCAATTATTGGAAGTTGGGGTTAAAGCCAAATTCCTTGAATTAAGAGACAGCTCATCGGCGAAAACGCTTCTACATGTCGGTCTGCAGGATATCTCGGAGCGGCGTTGGCATGCTCCCTATATAACAATTCACCGTGCCGATTTACAAAATGTACTTTATGAAAAAGCAAACAATAATCCCTTGATCGACATAAAATTGGACGAAAAAGTGATTGCTGTTTCCAATGAGACCGATAACTTGGCAGAAATCCGCTCAGACCATCAGGGGTTCGAACAACGCTTTGTAACGCCACTTGTCATCGGATGTGATGGCGTTTGGTCGAAGTTGAGACAATTTCCTCCATTAAATGACCACGCAAGTTTTAGCGGCTATATTGCCTGGAGAGCTACAATTGACGTTGATACCCTTCCGAAAGAATTTCTACGTTCTTTCGAGGATGTTAAAACTGTGACCGCATGGATGGGACCGAACAATCATCTTGTAGCTTACCCGTTGAAAGCAGGTAAGTCGTTTAACTTTGTTGCAATCACGCAAGGAAACAACCCTGGTGAAATCTGGTCACGTGATGGCGATAAAAATGAGCTTTTCAAGCATTTCAAGGGCTGGCATCCGGCCATAAGGAGCATTTTCACTCTGGTTGATAAATGGACATTCTGGCCGTTGTTCCAAATGTTACCGCATCGTTTTACCGATAATAAATTTCGCGTTTTTGTTGGCGATGCAGCGCATGGTTTTTTACCTTTTGCAGCGCAAGGTGCGGCTATGGCCATTGAAGATTCAGCCGCTCTGGCTGAAATTTTGTCCAGTGAAGACATGGACTTGTCTTCGGCTATGAGACTTTACAGCAATATTCGCACGCCACGCGTTGCTGCAGTCAATAAAAGGGGGGCGTTCAACCGTTTTGTATACCACGCCACCGGACCAGTTGCTTTTGCACGCAATTTTGTGATGAAGATACGCCCGTCAGAAAATTTCATGGCAAATCTTGACTGGCTTTATGGTTATGACGCTACCGGTTTTGCCAAAAACCAATAGCACAATCATAAAATCTGGCTTAAAAATGCCTTCGCCCTTTCATGCACCGGATGGTCAAAAAATTCATCCGGTGGGGCAACTTCAAGAATTTGCCCCTCATCCATAAAAATCACCCGATCGGCAACTTGTCTGGCAAAGCCCATTTCGTGGGTGACGCAAAGCATTGTCATGCCATTTTCAGCAAGATCAATCATTGTATCCAAAACTTCTTTGATCATCTCCGGATCGAGAGCCGAGGTTGGTTCATCAAACAACATGACACGCGGTTCCATACAAAGAGAACGGGCAATAGCAACGCGTTGTTGCTGTCCACCTGATAGCTGTCCGGGATATTTATGGGCCTTATCCGGAATTTTGACACGTTCCAGATAATGCATTGCCTGCTCTTCTGCTCTGCGCCGGCCCACATGCTTTACCCAGATAGGCGCAAGCACACAATTCTCAAGCACTGTCAGGTGAGGAAACAGATTGAAATGCTGGAATACCATGCCGACGTTCCGGCGTATTCTGTTCAAACTCCACATTCCATGCTTGAGAGGAATTCCCGTTACTGTAATATCCCCCTCTTCCGCCCTTTCCAGACCGTTGATACACCGTATCAATGTGGATTTTCCCGACCCTGAAGGACCGGATATTATCACCCTCTCTTTCGGTTTGACTTCGAGTTCGATGTCGCGCAAAACATGAAGCCTGCCGTACCATTTGTTGACATGGTGCATCGCTACATCCAAATTCTCATCAATCATATCCGGCTTTTTCCGCAAGTACTTATCCTTCCGCACCGTTAGTCTTCGGAGCATTCAAGCGCCTTTCAATAAAATGCGCATATCTCGACATGCCAAAACAAAATACCCAGAAAACCAGACCTATAAACACCATTCCTGTAAGGGGCGTCTGGGGAGTGCTCCACTGTGCCTGTTGAATTGCCTGTCGCACAATACCCAAAAGATCGAACATTCCGATAATATAAACAAGGCTTGTTTCCTTAAACATCCCTATAAGCACATTGATAATACCCGGTATGACCAGACTATAGGCTTGGGGCAAGATAACAAGACCCATTGTTTTGAGATAACCAAGGCCAAGCGCTTCTGCCGCCTCATATTGTCCGCGCGGTATTGCTTGTAATCCGCCACGAACGACTTCGGCAATATAAGCGGAGGTGAACAATGCAACGCCAATCAAAGCGCGCAAAAATTTGTCGAAGGTTATATCCTGCGGAAGAAATAAAGGAAGCATAACGCTGGCAATAAATAACACGGCAACCAAAGGTATGCCTCGTACAGTCTCTATAAAAATCAACGAGATTGTATGGATAACGGGCATCTTTGAACGGCGGCCAAGCGCCAATAGGCTCCCTAGGGGAAGTGAAATGGTGATACTGCAATAGGCGATCGTCAAAGTCACAAGCAATCCGCCCCACAATTGGGTTGCGACCGGTTGTAAATGAAAATAGCCACCAAAAAGCAAAAAATAACCGATAAACGGAACGACAAAGAGCGATGCAAGCGCATTGGCAATTTTTAACGGGCAAGACGGAATAAGTAATGGCAAATTTATTATAACCACGATCAATGCCATGAGATCGACACGCCACCGTTCGCTATCAGGATAGCGTCCGTAAATGAATTGCCAGAAATTCGCTTTCACAAATGCCCAACACGCTCCACTCCAGTCATCCGGCATGACTCCGCCTTGTGTGATTGTGGTACAGGCCTTGCGGTCGCTACCACTCCATACAGCATTGATAATCAGCCAATTAATAAGCGGAACAGCAAAATAGATGATTGCGAGCGCAAGTATGATGCTGACAACACAATTTACAGGTGTTGAAAAAAGATTGTGCCTCAACCAATGCCATATTCCCCTATCAAGTATAGGAGGAGGAGACGCCGATATAAACTTCGTCTGGACATAACGCTCGGTCATTTTAGCGCTCCACCAAAGCCATATGACGGTTGAACCAGTTCATGAAAAGCGAAACGACAATGCTCAACCCCAGATAAACTTCAATCCAGATAACGGCAAGTTCTACAGACTGTCCGGTTCTTTCCATAATGGTACTTGAGACCATCATAAGCTCGGAATAACCGACGGCTGCTCCTAGGGATGTATTTTTGATCAGGTTCATATATTGGCTGGCAAGCGGCGGGATAATGATACGCAAGGCAAGCGGCAATATAACCAGACGCATAATCAGGCCGTTGGAAAGACCAAGCGATGCACCGGCCTCAGACATGCCTTTATCCACGCCTTGAATACCGGCACGAATTGTCTCGGCAATCAATGCACCCGTATAGATTGATAGTGCAAGATAAAGCGAAAGGAATTCCGGCGAAATATAATAGCCGCCACTGAAATTGAAACCTTTCAATGTAGGAATGTCCCACGATGTGGGATAGGCAAATAACAGAAATAGAATGATCGGGCAAAAAATACCGATAGCGGGACCATACCACCATTTTATCAGTGTGTTACCGGTTTCCTTTATCATATACCGGCCACGGAAATGGAGAACAAACGCTAGAGCTATCAATATAATCGAGAGCACTGCAAATAATAATACATGTTCACCCCAAACCGGCCGTGGCAAATAAATTCCCCGAATATTAATTGCTATATCACCCCAGTGAAGACTTTGTCTTGCCGGCGGTAAAATCTGCATAATGCCGATTGACCAGAAAAATAACAGGACAAGTGGCGGTATGTTACGAAAAAATTCGACATAACAGAGCGAGAGTTTGGCAACCAGCCAATTCTGCGACAAACGGCCAATGCCGATAAAAAGTCCGATAAGCGTTGCTGTTACCAGACTTATTGCCGAAATGAACACCAGATTAACAAGACTTGCTGCAATAACTTCGCCATTGGTTGCGTTATCATCATATTGGATGATGCTTGATGGCTGATTAAATCCGGCTCGTTTATCAAGAAAATCAAAACCGGAAGCGATGTTGGAGGCGCGCAGATTGACAATGGTGTTGTGTGCTATCCATCTGATGACGAGAAAAAGCCCGAAAATGACTAAACATTGAAGGCCAAACGATATCAGCGAACGCACGTTGAAAAAGGCAGCCAATTCTGCCTTTAGGGAGCGCTCGGACATTATTAGCGGGTGTTTAGCCATTAGGGAAATTGACGCTATAAAAGACTATCAACGAATCGGGAGACCGTATTGCAGCCCGCCTTTCGTCCATAATGCATTGATGCCACGTGAAATTTTCAAAGGTGTATTCTGCCCGATATTGCGTTCGAAGATTTCACCGTAATTGCCGGTCGCTTTAATGATTTTTACGACCCAATCATTATCAAGCCCCAAGTCTTTGCCAATTGTATTTCCCTGTTCTACTCCGAGAAGACGCCGGATATCCTGATTGTCGGATTTTAACATATCGTCGACATTGGCTTGAGTAATGCCGAATTCTTCAGCATTCAACAACGCATTATGCGTCCACCGCACAACATCTGCCCATTGGGGATCACCTTGACGAACAGCCGGACCGAAAGGTTCTTTCGAAATTATCTGCGGTAAAACGACATGATCTTCCGGATTTTTAAGCTGTAAGCGCAAGCCATAAAGTGACGACTGGTCCGTTGTGTAAACATCGCAACGCCCTGCATCATAAGCCTGATTGACTTCGGTAAATTTATCGAAAACAACAGGTGTATATTCCATTTTGTTATTACGGAAATAATCGGCAAGTGTCAGTTCGGTCGACGTGCCAGACTGGACACATATGGATGCACCCGATAATTGAAGAGCAGATGTCACACCTTCAAGATTCTTTTTATTAATCATGAAGCCCTGTCCATCGTAATAATTGACACCGACAAAATCCAGTCCCAAGGCTGTTTCCCGATTGATCGTCCAGGTCGTATTGCGGATCAAAACATCGATTTCACCTGATTGGAGTGCCGTGAAACGCTCTTTGGAGCTTAACGGAACAAATTTTACCTTGTCACCGCTCCCGAAAACAGCGGCAGCAACGGCCCGACAATAATCAACATCAAAACCCGTCCAATGGCCTTTTTCATCGGGAATACTGAAACCGGCAAGTCCCGTGCTTACGCCACATTGCAGATATCCCCTCGCCTTAACGTCGTCCAAAGTACCCGCAGAGGCCGAAACAGCGCTCAGGGCCGCAACAGCAACGCCGACAGCAGCGATGTAAGTGTTGAAAAACATAATGTCCTCTCCTGTTTTTGCAAAAACTTGTCCTGATCGCTATCGAAAAGCATTATCCCGATAACGTCAAGCAAATAGCGTGCTATCATTCTGATGAAAAGCGAACAGATTTTGCTTGACCTTTATCATGTTTTATCAAAGGTAAAATATAAAGTGGAATAAAAAATTGGAAAGTACAGTTGATGACCTTAAATAAATATTCAAACCCGTCCGGCATCAATACCAAACTTGCTCATTGTGGAAATAATCCGGCCGATTATTTCGGTTTTGTCAATCCGCCGGTAGTCCATGCTTCAACGGTATTGTTTCCCGATGCGGAGACCTTAAAAACCGAAAATCAACGTTATACCTATGGCACACATGGAACGCCTACAACCGATGCTCTTTGCGAGGCAATCAACATGCTCGAAGGAGCGGAAAAAACCGTTCTAGTGCCTTCGGGGCTTGCTGCAATTACTGTTCCGCTCCTCGGTGTATTGGCACAAGGTGACCATGCATTGATTGTCGACTCTGTCTACGGACCGACACGTCGTTTTGCCAATAATATGCTAAGAAAAATGGGCGTGGAGGTAGAATATTATGACCCGACAATTGGTAAAGCTATAGAAACTTTGATGAAGCCGAACACCAAGGTGGTTTTTACCGAGTCACCGGGATCAAATACATTCGAAATTCAGGATATACCGGCAATTTCGTCAGTTGCACACGCACATGGTGCAGTTGTACTGATGGATAATACCTGGGCAACGCCCGTTAATTTCAAACCTCTTGACCATGGTGTCGACATTTCAATTACCGCAGGAACAAAATATCCAGCCGGCCATTCCGATATTCTGATCGGTTTCATCTCTGCGAATGAACGGACGAAAAAAATTGTCGAAGATGCCCATATGTTTCTTGGAATGAGCGTTTCCGGTGACGATGCTTACAATACTCTGCGTTCGATGCGCACCATGGGTATAAGACTTGCTCACCAAAGCAAGACTGCTTTAGCTCTCGCCCAATGGCTGGAAACTATGCCGCAGGTTGCAGAAGTGCTTCATCCGGCACTTCCGAGCCATAAAGGCCATGAAATCTGGAAACGCGATTTCAAAGGTGCTTCGTCATTGTTTTCGATTGTTTTGAAAGGCGGCGGCGAAAAAGAAGCCCATGCTTTTTTGAATGCACTTAAAATTTTCAAACTCGGATATTCCTGGGGCGGCTATGAAAGTCTGGCCGTCGAAGTATATCTGGGAGACAGGGTTATTAAACACCAATATTCGAGTTCTCTTCTGAGGCTCCAAATCGGCATCGAGGAGTTTGACGACCTGAAAGCCGATCTTGAACAGGCGTTAATGGCAACAAAACTCTGAAGATAATTCAAAAAAGTAATGAAAATACAATATGAGGAAGACGATAGTGGAGCCTTCCTATTTTTTATTTATTATCAATATGATATACGCGTTTGTTAAACCATTTTACAGTTTTAGACGAGCTCGACATCGACAACACCGCGAATAGCTTTCATAGCGCCCGCTACCTGCGGGGTTACGCGATATTTGTGCGGAAGCGAAACTTCTATTTCGCGTGCACCATTATCCTTGATGATAATAAAGCCGACATCCCCATCACCGCCACGTTCGAGGCTACTGCCGATTTCTTCTACCATATCGGCATTACGAACAAATATACGCATTGTTTTATGAATGCGTTCTGCCTCATGTTCCAATGATTGGACTGTTTCTATCCGTAAACTGATACCTTCCGGACGATTTTCGGCATTAACTGTTATGACCACGGATTGCCCCGGTTCCAGCATATCTCCATAGGCCGCCAATCCTTCCGAAAAAAGGATCGCTTCGAACTGTCCGGTAGGGTCGGAAAACTGGATAATGCCCATTTTCTTTCCCGATTTCGTCTTTCTTACCTGTTTTGCACTCACAGTTCCGGCAAGACGACCGGCATTTGCCCCTCGCCGCACAGCATTGGAAAAATCGTTCCAGTTTTGAACGCGGAGTTTTTGCAAAACATCCTTATATTCATCCAGTGGATGGGCAGATAGATAAAAACCGATGGCTTGAAACTCGTGATGGAGCTTTTCAGCCGGCAACCATGGCTTTGCCTCAGGCAATAAAAGTGGTTCTTTCGGTCCGTCGCTCATTCCGAAAATATCGGTCTGGCCACTCCGGTTGTCATCAAGTACCCGCATTGAACGGGCATTGATCACGTCAATTCCTGCAACGAGCACTTCACGCGGAATATGGAAGCAGTCGAATGCGCCAGCATGGATAAGACTTTCCATCACCCTTTTATTGACAATACGAGGATCAGTGCGTTCGCAAAAATCTTCGAGATCTTTGAACGGTTTGTTGCCGCGTTTTTCCACAATGTGATTGACTGCAGGGTCGCCAACCCCCTTGATTGCAGCAAGCGAATAATAAATACGATTTTCCCCAACCTCAAACGCACGATAGGATGTCTGGACGGAAGGGGCGACAACTTCAATTCCAAGTCTTTCAGCTTCACGCCGAAAATCGTTGAGCTTTTCGGTGTTGCCCATTTCGTAGGTCATGGAAGCGGCTAAAAATTCGACTGGATAATGGGCTTTCAAATAGGCAGTCTGATAAGAAACAAAAGCATAAGCCGCTGCATGGGATTTATTGAAACCATAATCGGCAAATTTCGCCAGCAAATCGAAGATCGAATTAGCCTGATTTTTATCCACGCCCCGTTCGACAGCTCCGGCAACGAAGTGGACACGCTGGCGTTCCATTTCTTCATGAATTTTCTTACCCATGGCGCGGCGCAAAAGATCAGCTTGTCCAAGCGAATATCCCGCAAGCACCTGCGCAATCTGCATCACCTGTTCCTGATAGATGATAACGCCTTGGGTTTCCTTCACAAGATAATCTATTTTCGGGTGAATGGAGGCAATCTCTTCTTCACCGTGTTTACGGGCAATATAGGTCGGTATATTTTCCATAGGACCCGGCCGATAAAGAGCGACAAGGGCGGTAATATCCTCGATACGGTCAGGCTTCATCCCGATAAGCGCCTTGCGCATCCCCGTACTTTCAACCTGGAATACGGCCACCGTTTCACCGCGCGTCAGCATGTCATAAGTCGGTTTGTCATCAAGCGGAATATGGGAAAGATCGATCTTTATCCCTTTGCGCGCGACAAAATCGACAGCGGTCTTCAAAACTGTAAGGGTTTTCAAACCCAAAAAGTCGAACTTGACCAGCCCCGCTTTTTCAACAAATTTCATATTGAATTGCGTAACCGGCATATTCGAGCGCGGATCACGATACATTGGCACCAATTGCCACAAAGGCCGGTCACCGATAACGATACCGGCGGCATGTGTTGATGTATGCCGATAAAGCCCCTCAAGCTGAAGTGCAATATCAAGGAGATGCCCGACCGTTGGGTCTTTTTTCTTTTCTTCCTCGAATTTTGGTTCATCCTTGATGGCTTTTGCAAGCTCGACGTTGTTTCCGGGCGTTTGCGGAACCAATTTGGAAAGATAATCTACCTGACGATAAGGCATTTCAAGGACACGACCGACATCGCGAATAACCGCTCGAGCCTGTAATTTACCGAGTGCAATAATTTGCGCAACTTGTTCGTTGCCATATTTGGATTGCACATAATGGATAACTTCTTCGCGTCTATCCTGACAGAAATCGACGTCAAAATCCGGCATAGATACACGTTCCGGATTGAGAAAACGTTCAAACAGCAATGAAAAGCGCAACGGGTCTATATCGGTAATTGTCAAGGCATAGGCAACAAGCGAGCCTGCACCTGACCCACGTCCCGGCCCTACAGGAATATCATGCGCTTTTGCCCATTTGATGAAGTCGGAAACGATCAGGAAGTAGCCTGGAAACTGCATTTTGGTAATAATGGATATTTCATATTCCAGTCGTTCTTCATAATCCTTGGGCGTATAACCTTCCGAAGGTCCGGCCGTTTCAAGACGCATTTTCAGCCCTTCTCTTGCCTGACGTATCATTTCGTCAGCTTCCGCTTTGACAGCCGCTGCAGGATCATCGGATTGACCGGTGAAACGTGGCAAAATCGGTTTTCTCGTCGGCGTATAGGCGTGACAGCGCATTGCAATTTCAACGGTATTGTCGATTGCTTCCGGAAGGTCGGAAAACAGTTTGACCATTTCATCTTGCGATTTCAGGTAATGATCGGGTGTGACGCGTCTTCTATCCGGATTGGATACAATTTGTCCTTCTGCAATTGCCAATAGTGCATCATGCGCTTCATAACCGCTTTTATCTTTGAAGAAAGCTTCATTTGTCGCTACCAACGGTATGCCATATTTATAGGCGAGATCGACAATTTCCGCTTCCGTTGCGCGATCATAATTGCCATGCCGCTGTAGTTCCATATATAGCCGGTCGCCGAAGGCTTTTTGCAGACGTTGCAAACGTTCGATTGCGCGATCTTTTTTATCTGCAACAATCGAGCTGTTTATCGGACCGTTTGGCCCTCCGGTCAGGGCAATAATGCCCTCACTCAATTCTTCAACCCATTCAATCCTCGCATTTGCAGGATCAGTCTCGCTTTTATCGAGATAGGCGCGGCTTACAAGATGCACCAAATTCTTGTAGCCGGTTTCTGTAGCTGCAAGGAGAACAATAGACGTAAAGTCCGAAGGATAACGCCATTTTGTAACACGCGGGTCATACCCCACATCTTCGAAGTCGATAGCCAATTGGCAACCGATAATCGGTTGAATGCCGTCGGCAAAACAATACTGGGTAAATTCGAGTGCACCGAAAAGATTATTCGTATCGGTAATCGCAATAGCCGGAGCATGGTCATGAAGAGCATATTTTATAACTTCTTTGACCTTTATTGCACCTTCCAACAATGAATAGGCCGAGTGAATCCTCAAATGGATAAACCGCGGGCGTTCAATTTCTTCGCTTTGTTTTTCAGTACTACCGTCAGACACGTTCAATCTTTCCAACAATTGTTCGCGATTGCCACGACAAGAAAATGTCAATGATTCTGCCAGATTCTCTCGTGATCAATGCTGCTCTCGATCATCATCACGGCGGGCTCGGGCAGGTTTTCATAGCTTTTCGGCGAAGGCCCCTGTTTGCAACATCGGCCCCTACCCGCAAAATCACGCTTCTGTTTTAGAACGTTATTAACCAGATTCCTATCGTTGTCACGAACAAACTCACAGAAACAAAGGACAATACATCATATAAAATCTCGGACATCAGCTTTTCCTTTCTCGTTATGTATTCTTTATGTTCTTGTTTTGTTCTGTTTTCAAGCTTTAATTTTCACCATGTTTTCCATAGTTAATAATTTGTTTCCATGACCGATATTTCCTCTCGCAATTTCAATAGAGAGAAATATTCTCGTCAGGACTTTTTTCTTGCAAACAAGGTTCGGTTACACGTCATCATATTCCTGATATTCGACCGAACCGGAATTGCCGATCTCGCCCGGTCCTGAATTTTAAAAGAGAAGTTTCGCTCAAGCGGCATCCGTCAGCACTTTTGCAATGATCGGCCGATTGTTTTGTGGCCTAAAATATCCAATCCGCAAAATCGGCATTGAATGGGGTGAGATCTTCAAGGAACTCCTGCCACAACCTGTTCGAGGTTTGGAATTGTTACGCCCCACTTCGAATAGGTGAACGGTAGAAGACCGACGGATCCTGCATATGCGGTCAGAGACCAAGAGCAATGATCGCCATTTCAAAAGGAATGAAATTTGTTCGTTTTTTGGGCTAGCCCAAAGCTTTGTCCGCTATTTTCAAAACCGTTTCAATTTCAAAAAGTTTTAGCTGATGAATAGGATTTTGATACTGGTAAAAATGGTTTCTCGCCGCTAAATTCATAGTCATGCGACCGACATTACTTGACCCATTTTTTGCGACGATACGAAGCCTTCCCGGCATAGGGCCCAAGGTCGGTTTAACGATATCCAAACTCCTGAACATTGATCCGACACAAGACGAACCACGACTTATCGATCTTGTCCAGTTAATGCCATACTCTGTTATCGACCGCAGACAGCGCCCCGGTGTTGCTTTTGCGTTAGACGGTGCTGTTACGACTGCCGAAATAATTGTCGATTATCATCAGGCTCCTCCAAGCAACAATAAACGTCTTCCCTATAGAGTATTCGGTCATGATGACACGGGGGAAATTACCTTGGTGTTTTTTCATGCTCAACCAAGCTGGCTACAAAGCCAATTGCCCGAGGGCGAAAAAGTTATTATTTCCGGTAAAGTGGAACGCTTTAACGGCCATGTTACCATGGTTCATCCCGATTATATCGTTCCGGCGTCACAAAGCGAAAAACTACCATTGATAGAACCCGTTTACCCGCTAACGGCGGGTTTGTCGGGAAAAACTTTAGGCCGTGCAATAGGTGAAGCACTTGACCGGTTACCCTTGTTACCTGAGTGGATTGATCACACAATGCTCAAGCAATCCGGCTTTCCATCCTTCGGTGTCGCTTTACGACGAATCCATACACCGGTAGATCCCGCCGATGTCATTGTCGATAGTGCCCCGAGAAAACGCCTTGCTTATGATGAATTTCTGGCCGGTCAATTAGCGTTGGGGTTGGTACGGCATAAAACCAAGAAACTGGCTGGCCGAGCCAATCCCCTAAAAGGCACATATACGAGAAAACTCCTGCACGCCCTGTCCTTCACTTTGACGAAAGGTCAAGAAACGGCAATTGCCGAAATATCGCGAGACCTCGCCTCGAATGAGGCAATGTTGAGATTGTTACAAGGCGATGTCGGATCCGGTAAAACGGTGGTGGCTTTTATGGCAATGGCACAAATTGCCGAAAATGGCGGTCAATCCGCACTCATGGCGCCTACGGAAGTTCTGGCACAGCAACATTTTGCAACAATTGCACCCTTGGCGGAAAAAATCGGTCTGAAAACAGTTTTATTGACTGGCCGCGAAAAAGGTAAAAGCCGCGAAAAAATTCTTGATGATATCAAAAGCGGGAAAACTGCCATTATTATCGGAACACACGCACTTATTCAGGAGAGCGTTGATTATCATAACCTATCGCTTGCAATTATTGACGAACAGCATCGTTTTGGTGTTCATCAACGCCTTAATCTTTTGGCGAAGGGCATCAGACCCGATATGCTTGTCATGACTGCGACGCCTATTCCGCGAACTTTGGTTATGACTGCATTCGGCGACATGGATGTTTCACAACTAAAGGAAAAGCCATCGGGGAGAAAACCTGTAACCACAGCTATTTTACCGGAAGAGCGATTGGCAGAGCTTCTCGACCGTGTCCGTGTCGCGCTTCAACGTGGTGACAAGATTTATTGGATATGTCCGTTGGTCGAGGAGTCAGAAAGTCTGGAACTTACATCCGTTGAAAAACGATTTGATATTCTCCATGCCCGATTTGGCAACATTGTAGGAATTGTTCATGGTAAAATGGCTCCCGCCGAAAAAGATCAGGCAATGCAGGACTTCAAGCAAGGAAAAACGCGTTTGCTTGTCGCTACCACCGTCGTGGAAGTCGGCGTCGATGTCCCTGACGCTTCGATTATGATTATCGAGCATGCCGAACGCTTTGGCCTTTCACAGCTTCATCAATTACGTGGAAGAGTAGGTAGAGGCGACAAACAATCATCTTGTATTTTACTTTATAAGGCGCCGATTGGAAAAATTGCCGAGGCAAGACTGAATGTTATGCGTGAAACGCAAGATGGCTTTCGTATTGCAGAGGAAGATTTGCGACTTCGTGGCGAAGGTGAAGTATTAGGAACCCGCCAATCCGGACTGCCCGAATTTCACATGGCCGATCTTGAGGTTCACAGCGATTTATTGGCAATTGCCAGAAAGGATGCGCGTCTCATATTGGAAAAAGACCCGCAACTCATGTCGGAACGCGGTCAGGCATTGCGGTTGTTGCTTTACCTTTTCCGCCAGGACGGGGCCATCAGATTACTTCGAGCCGGATAAATTATGAAAAAGAACCATATCATCACGCCGCTGTTGATAACACTGACCGGAATATTGGTGACAGCGGGAAGTTTTATGTTTTTCAGACAGCCGCCAACGTTCGAAAAGCCTGACAGCACCCCGCAGGGCTCCACTCCACCGATTGTAACCGAACCACAACAACAAAGTCAAAAGCCAAAAGAAACGCCAGAAAAACTCACAACACACAATTTCTGCTACCACCAGAAATTCGAAAATAAATCTTATATCGTTTGTGAGGTCGATCCGGAAAAATATGATATTTCGCTTTTTCTCGACGATGCAAACGGCCAACCTTTCAAATATTTTCGCAACGTTGAAAAATATTTACGAGAACAAGGGAAAACGATTGCTTTTGCTGTCAATGGCGGCATGTACCACAAGGATTTTTCAGCCGTCGGCCTTTATATAGAAAATGGCAAAACGCTTCATCCCGTTTCGACAAAAGATGGGCCGGGAAATTTTCATATGAAGCCGAACGGCATTTTCGTTGTCGAGGGGAAAAAAGCCGGTGTTATGGACACGGACAGATTTCTGAAATCGACAATCAAACCGGATATTGCAACACAATCCGGGCCGATGCTCGTCATCGAAAACAAAATTCATCCGCGGTTTATTGTCAACTCGCCTTATCTTGAATATCGCAACGGCGTCGGCGTCAGAACAGATGGAACTGTTGTTTTTGCCAATTCCGAAGGACGAGTGAATTTTGAAGAATTCGCGCGATTTTTTCGTGATGAAATGAAAACCCCGAACGCACTTTTCCTTGATGGATCAATCTCAAGCCTCTACGCCCCCGAACTGAAACGTTATGATTGGTGGTATGGGCTTGGTCCTATTATTGCTGTTGCTATTCCCTATGAGGCACAGGATTCAAAATCCGACAATTGACATCATCCCTCCCCATAAACGAGGAGGAACGATCATTTTTTTGTAAGTTGAATATCGGTTCTATTCAACGGTTACAGATTTAGCGAGATTGCGTGGCTGATCCACGTCTGTACCAAGCAGTACCGCCGTATGATAAGCAATCAACTGGACCGGAACTGCATAAACAATCGGTGCAATGAATTCCGGAACGTCCGGCATAACAATCGTTGACAGGCTATTCACCCCTGCTTTAGCCGCACCATCTTTGTCCGTAATCAGAATAATGCGTCCGCCGCGCGCAGCCACTTCCTGCAAATTGGAAACCGTTTTGTCAAACCACCTATCATGTGGTGCGACCACAATAACAGGCATGTTTTCATCTATAAGTGCGATTGGCCCGTGTTTCAATTCACCAGCTGCATATCCCTCGGCGTGGATATAGGACAGCTCTTTGAGCTTGAGAGCGCCTTCCAAGGCAATTGGATAGGACGTGCCGCGACCAATATAGAGAATGTTCTTAACACTCATAAGATCACGACATATTTCTTCAATATCGCTATCCAGTTTCAGAACATCCGTGATAATTCTGGGAAGTTCGGAAAGCTGTTGAACCATTTTCTGTTCGGCTTTCCGGTCAAGCATACCGCGGTGTTTGGCAGCAGTCAGAACAACCGATGCCAGAGCGGACAATTGACAAGTAAAAGCTTTTGTCGAGGCAACACCTATTTCGGGGCCGGCGAGCGTTGGGAACATAAAATCCGCTTCTCGTGCCATGGTCGATTCCAGAACATTGACAATAGTTGCTGTTTTTATTCCTTTTGCCCGACAATATCGCAAGGATGCAAGGGTGTCAGCAGTTTCCCCCGATTGTGACACGAACATCGCCAAGGTTTTATCGGTCATAGGCGGTTCGCGATATCTGAATTCGGAAGCAACATCGTTTTCGACTATCAGCCCACATAATTTTTCAAACCAATAACGTGCGACCAATGTCGAATAATAGGCTGTTCCACAACTTGCAAAGATCAAACGTTCTACATTGGCCCAATCGATCGGATTGGCTGCCTCATTGACCTTGCCATCCCCCAAATCGATATAATGAGCCAGAGTGTGCGAAATGACCTCCGGCTGTTCGAACATTTCCTTATGCATGAAATGACGATGATTACTTTTCGAAACAAGAAAAGCATTACCTGAAGATGTCGATATTTCACGTTCGACAATCCGGTCATCTGCATCATAGATTGTTGCACTATTGTGGGTGAGGACAACCCAATCACCGTCTTCCAGATAGCTGATCCGATCAGTGAATGGAGCAAGCGCTATTGCGTCCGACCCGACGAACATTTCACCTTTACCATAACCGATAGCAAGTGGCGGGCCAAAGCGAGCCGCAATCATCAGGTCTTCTTCACCTTCAAAAATCAGAGCAACGGCATAAGCACCGCGCAACCGCTTGAGGCTAACCCTCATTGCCTCGACGGGTGTCAATCCGCCTTTTATTTCTCTTGTCACAAGGTGAGCCAGAACTTCAGTATCTGTATCAGATTCAAAAACGCAACCGTCAGCTATGAGCTCGTCACGTAATTCGGAAAAATTTTCGATAATGCCGTTATGAACTACAGCTACTTTTTCAGTCATCTGAGGATGGGCATTCCGTTCAATCGGTGCGCCATGGGTAGCCCAGCGGGTATGTCCAATGCCAATTTCACCCTTCAGCGGCGTTTTCTTCAGTTTTCCCTCAAGATTGACGAGCTTACCGGGGGCTCGTAAGCGTCCAAGATGACCTTGGTAGACAGTAGCAATGCCTGCAGAGTCGTAACCCCGATATTCAAGCCTTTTCAAACCGTCAAGCAGCAAAGGAGCCACATCCCTTTTACCAAGGATTCCAATAATTCCGCACATGTAAAACTTCGCTCCGGGTATTAATCTGTTTATTAGAAGAGTTAGGACAGCAAAACTAATTTAAAAGTGTTTTTGTTCCTGACTTTTCGGGCCTAGGTTAGTTCTAGATAGAAAAATAATTCCCTCTTTTAAATGTTAAAAATGGCTTTTTTTCTGTCATAAACTATTTTTTTGTTTTCATTGACGAGAATCTTTGTCTCAACAAATCGGCTCGTCCTTCCTTGTTTATCTGCCTTGCACGACCGAAGGCTACACTATTTTGTGGGACCGCTTCGGTTATTACACTTCCGGAAGCGACGTAAGCCCCATCGCCAATTTCAACCGGTGCAACCAGAGCGGAATTTGATCCGATGAATGCGTTCTCGCCAATGATTGTTTTCCACTTGTTGAAGCCGTCGTAATTACAGGTAATGGTTCCCGCACCAATATTCGTGCCGCGACCAATTTCTGCGTCCCCAATATAAGTAAGATGATTGACTTTGGTCTGTTCACCAATTTTTGCATTTTTTATCTCGCAAAAATTACCGACTTTTGAAGAATTCTCAAGAATCGCTCCGGGACGCAAACGCGCATAAGGCCCGATTTCTGAATGCGTTTTGACAATTGCCCCTTCCAAATGGCTAAAGCCATGAATTATAACGCCGGTTTCCACTTTTACATTAGGCCCGAAGAAAACATTCGGTTCAATAATGACATCATGGGCAATTTCAGTGTCATATGAAAAATAAACAGTTTCCGGTCGCAGCAGTGTTACTCCGGATAGCATGAGTTCTTTGGCTCTACGTTTTTGCCACAATGCTTCGGCTTCGGCGAGTTCAACGCGTGTATTCACACCCAGAACATTCTCCACCGGTATCGTAATTGCTCTGACATCCAGACCTTGAGAAACGCCGATTGTAACAACATCCGTGAGGTAATATTCTTTTTTTGCGTTTTCATTTTTGATTTGTTCGAGCAATGGAAGAGCACGTTTGCCATTCAACGCCATAACACCGCCATTACAGAATTTTATCTTTTTCTGTTCAAGGTTTGCGTCTTTTTCTTCGACAATTGCTTGAAGTTTTCCGTCTTTTTCGATCAAACGGCCGTAGCCTGACGGATTTTCGGTCTTAAACCCCATTACAACAATGTCAGCACCGTGTGCGAGCTCCTCACGCGCACGATTGAGCGAAGTTAACTCGATGAGTGGTGTATCGCCAAAAACAACCAAAACATCGTCAAAATTTTCGGCCAGCATTTCGCGCGCTGCCAGTGCTGCATGCGCAGTTCCAAGTCGTTCTTTTTGAACATATATTTTGGCACTTTTCGAAAAGTCTTTCACCACCGAAGATACCTCCTCGGCTCCCTTCCCGACAACAACTGCAATTTCACTATTTTCAATGGCCTGAACTTGCCGAACGACGTGGCAAACCAGTGGCAAACCGGCAATTTTATGCAGCACCTTCGGCAAATCCGATTTCATTCTCGTGCCTTCGCCTGCTGCTAGAATTATTGAAAGACAGCTACGGTTAATCATTTGCCTTATTCAATCCTCAAAAAAGATTATGGAAAAATTCGACAATGTCCGACCAGCCCAATGCTTCGACACTGCTCAAAGACGGAAATTTTTCCAACAACCAGAACGAGACATTTTGCATATCGCCGGTTAAGAAAAGGATACCGGCGATAATTAACAATATGCCGATGATCTTTTCGACTTTTCCCAAATGCATTCTGAACGAGCTTAAAAACCACATAAAGAAGTTTGAAAACAAGGCCGCCAGAATGAAAGGAATAGCAAGACCGAGCGAATATATACCGAGGAGCAACGCGCCTTCGCCAACCGATTCTTTTGATCCTGCAAAAGTAAGAATTGGTCCAAGGACCGGTCCTACACAGGGTGTCCATCCAAAAGCAAACGCCAGACCAATGATGTAAGCCCCCAATGGACCCGCCGGTGTTTTTCTCGTCTGGAAACGAACTTCCCGTGCGAGTATTCCAATTCTGAATACACCTAAAAAATTAAGACCGAAGATTATAATAATAACCCCGGCAATCATCGCCAATATGTCACGATATTGACCGATAAAATGCCCGACTGTGCTGGCTGTCGCGCCTAGTGCGATAAAAACTGTTGAAAAGCCCAATGAAAAGGCGATTGCAGCAATAAACAATGCTAGACGGACGGGCTGTTTGTTTTGCATGTCGCTGTTGCGAAAATCTTCGACGCTAACACCGGCCATATAGCAGAGATAAGGAGGCACCAGCGGCAATACACAGGGCGATAAAAATGATAGTGCGCCGCCTAAAAATACCCCGAATGTCGATAATTCTGATAACAAGTGTCTCGTTCCGTAAATTTTGTAACAGTTCTATCCTATATTAATCTCAATGAAAACCTTCAACCTTACGAAAACGTACACTTATAAAAATCTGTTCCTTCGTATAAATATGACAAATTAAATCCATAGAGTTTCGCAATACTGGTCGGAGACAGTCCTGATAGGCGCATTGACCAACGGTTTAAAAGGATAAAAATGACAAGCGAAAATGAAATGAACGAGAACACCGTTGACAACAACGCTAGCAAACAGCCCTCGCGCCTTTTGCATCTGGCAAAAACATCAGTTGTTCCGTTATTAGGACTGACAATCGCTGCAATTTCATTTTTTGTTCTCTGGGAACTTTTGAAGACGACTTCCAGACACGACACAATCGAGGCTTTCAAAAGTTATACAACGCCGACATTATTGCTTGCATTGTTCTTCACCGCGCTAAGTTTTTGTGGCATTGCGCTTTATGATGTTGTAGCGGCTCGTACAATTGCGCCCGGTAAAATCACAATGCCGGTGGCAGCTCTCGCAGGATCCGCCGGTTATGCTGTATCCAATGCTCTCGGTTTTTCATTTCTTACCGGCGGAGCACTCCGTTACCGCGTTTATGCGGGAGAAGGTGTCGGTCTTGCCGATATCGGCCGTATTATCAGCATGTCCTGGTTTTCAATGTGGTTTGCTTTGCTTACTGTTATCGGATTTGCACTTGCTTTCGAACCTGAAAATCTCCCCCTTCTCGGTACCTTCAATTTAACGGCTGACAGAATTGCCGGCGTTGCCATTATCCTTATATTGATTGCCTTGATTTTGTGGCTTTACGGCGGAGCAAGAGAGCTGAAAATTGGCCCTCTTTCCTTGAAGCTTCCAGGCTCCCGTGGCGCTTTGATGCAAATTTTTGCGGGGCTTGTCGATATTACCTCCGCATCTGCCACGCTTTACGTGCTCATGCCTGCCGATTTACAAACCGGTTTTCTTGCTTTCAATCTGGTCTTCGCAGTTGCCATTGTTATAGGCGTGGTTAGCCATTCACCGGGTGGCCTTGGTGCTTTTGAAGCCATACTCATTGGTGGTTTGGGCCTTGCGGGAAACGCACAAGGTGTGGCTGCTCTTCTGACTTACCGGTTGATTTACACAATATTGCCGCTCGTCATTGCAATTATCGGTATTGCATTCTGGGAAATGTTTCGGCAACGCAAACGTGTCTCGGCACGTGCTGCGCAGGTTTCTCGCATTATCGAACCGATGATACCATTTATATCGGCCGGTCTAACATTTCTTGCCGGTGTTGTGATGTTGATATCGGTTGTCACTCCGGGGCGCCGGATAAGACTTGATGTCCTGTCGGATATATTGCCCCTGATTTTTATCGAGACATCGAATCTGGCCGCCAGTCTTATTGGTGTGACACTTCTTGTTGTTTCCTACGGATTGGCGCGACGCCTCGTCAATGCGTGGTTTGTGACCATTTTTCTATTGCTGGCGGGTGCAGTTTTCTGCCTGACCAAAGGACTTGATTGGGAAGAAGCAACGATTCTGTGCATATTTGCTTTGATCTTATGGGGGTTCAAACGTTCGTTTTATCGTCGGCCATTGAATAATGGTTTGACCATCAGTTGGGGTTGGCTTGCCAGTATCGCCGCCTTTGCATGCGCGGTTATATGGCTCGGCTTTTTTGTTTATCGTCACGTCGAATATTCAAACGAATTGTGGTGGAGTTTCGCCTGGAACGCCAATGCACCGCGTTTTTTAAGAGCAAGTGTTGTCATATTTTCCGTGATATTTATCGCGGCCCTTTACAATATTATTCATAGACCACTGCGCAAGCGTTCAAAACGCGCGACAACGATTCCAGATTGTATCCCTAAACTCGTTGCCCAATCACCTTTGTCGGATACTGCATTAGCGCTACTCGGAGATAAACAGTTTCTGATTTCTCCCAACGAGGACGGTTTTATTATGTACAGTAAATCCGGTGGTAGTTTGATTGCATTGGGTGAACCTGTAAGCAATGACGAAAAAGTATTTAACGATCTCGCTTGGGAATTTCGTAAACATGCCGATGATGCAGCCTTGCGCACTGTTTTTTACGGTGTAGGACCGCGCCATTTGCCGCTTTATCTAGACATGGGATTAACTGCGATCAAATTGGGCGAGGTCGCAAAAGTCTACCTGCCCGATTTTTCACTTGAGGGGCCAAAACGCCAACCCTTCCGTTATGCTGAACGTAAAGCGACCCGCGAAGGCTTGGTATTCTCCATTATTCCGGCGCATGAAGTAGAAAATCATTTGTTGGCGCTGCGACATGTATCTGATACGTGGCTTGCTTCTAAATCCGGAGCCGAAAAACGTTTTTCAATCGGTTATTTCAATGACGAATTTTTAAAACGGTACGATGTAGCCGTCATGACCAAAGATGATCAGATTGTTGCTTTTGCCAATGTCTGGAAAAGTGGTAACAAGAATGAAATAACAGTCGATATGATGCGTTACCTGCCCAATGTGTCCAAAGTTATGATGGATGCATTATTTGCCAATCTGTTGCTTTATGGCAAAGAGCAAGGATTCCAGTGGTTCAATTTGGGAGCTGCCCCTCTCGCCGGTCTTTCGACCAACCGTCTGGCTGCAAGATGGCAACGTATCGGCTCTTTTATTTACCGGCGTGGGCGTGATCTTTATCATTTTGACGGCTTGAAAGCGTTCAAGGATAAGTTCGATCCGGTTTGGTCACCGCATTATCTGATCTGCCCTGGTGGTTTTGAAACTGCTAAAGTTCTTTTTGATGTCACAACACTTATAAACGGCAACCCGCTGGAGTTTTTACGCAAATGACAATCCGACGTATAATTTTATTGGTCTTGGCCGTTTTTATTGTCGCAGCCTCTGCTTATGGTATTTTGCATCGTGGGAAGATTAACCGGTTATGGGCAAGTTTCATCGGCTCCACATCTCCTGTCGTTTATGCAGAAGGAGAACGTTTCACCGATATACCGGTTTATTTGCCGCAAGGAGATATTAGAGGTCTCGTTATAGTTATTTCGGATGCCGGTGGTCCTAAAACGCGGGAAACAGATATGACCGCAGCATTGCTAAAACGGAACCTTATTGTGGCGTCTGTCAATTTTGATAACTGGCGCGAGGAACTGGATAAAGAAGATGGCGATTGTGTTTATCTCGTATCCGATCTTGAAGCTCTTTCGAAAGACATTCTGCGTCGGTTGGATCTTGATGTCTATTTTCATCCTGTTGTGGTTGGAATTGGTGAAGGGGGCTCAGCTTCTTACGCGGCGGCGGCCGATTCTCCGGAAAATACATTGGCAGGCACTGTGGTTCTTGATCCGTCGCCATCGTCGCACACTCGGTTACCTTCCTGCACGGAAGAGGCTGACGCAACAAAAATGCCTGACGGCGGCTATAGTTATGAAACGGGCGTAAAAGTCCCCTCTCCTGTGACGATTATCAGTAATAATGTGACGGGCAATGATATAAAGCAGGCGGCACGAGATAAAATTGCCGCAATCATCAATGATCCGGCTTTTGAATCGCGGTTGAAGGAGACTGTTGATACAGCACTTGATTATGCTATTCGTGATGCGGCCGATGCCGACCTTCCCATTATTGATATGCCCTCCAAAAACCCGGCAAAGGCACTGGTTATTTTCTTCTCCGGTGATGGCGGTTGGCGCGACATTGATATGGAAATTGGCGATCTTTTGCAAAGTCAGGACATCCATGTGATCGGTATCGACTCGTTACGTTATTTCTGGAGCACACGCACCCCGGAGGAAATTGCCAAAGATATTGAGCAACTTGTTCAGGAAGCAGACCCCGAACAACGGTTGCCGGTTGCACTTTTCGGTTATTCTTTCGGAGCGGATGTTTTACCTTTTGCTTGGGAAGTGCTCGATGAAACGGTCAAAGATCAAACGGTTATGATAGCACTCATGGGCTTGTCCAAAACAGCGGACTTTCAAATTTCGATTGATGGTTGGCTCGGCGGCTCAGGCGACACTCCTGTGCTTGATCAGATGGAATATCTGCCTGCAGAAAAAACGGTCTGTGTTTATGGCGAGGACGAGGATGATACCGCTTGTCCTGACCCTGCCCTTGATGGAATGCAACGTTTAAAATTGCCCGGAGGGCATCATTTTGATGAAGATTATAAAAGCCTTGCAAAATCTCTTCATGCGATCTTGATTAACAAGATTCAAGCAGAAAAAAATGACCATAAGTCGTCAAACAAGTAGAGAAATGAGTTTTCCATCTTTCTCGAATTCTGCCTGGCACTGACGTTTGGTGCGAAGTAATTTAAAACGAGTAATCTGTGAGACAAGTTTTTACAAAAACGCGTTTCCGGTGTTTTAGCGAGTTTTATCATACCAGTTAAAAATAACAAAACCCATATCCCGTTTTGGAAAAGCCGGCTCAGACAACTTTGGAGGACTACGATCATAAAAGCGATAGGGCGAAGAAGTTTGGAATTTTAACAGGCTAACCGCATTCTAAAAATCGAAGCTGCCACGTAAAATTCAGCAGTAACCAGAGAATGTCCTACCATTATCACCAACTTCGCAACCAAGCTGCCTATTGAAACCCATCGTCAATCGTAAGGCTGCTTGCCTTATCGATGAACTATTTGACAGGAGCAAGAAAGGGCATTTTGCCCCGTGAATAGAACAAGCAAACTTGAGGCTTAATCATAAAGCCAGCTACGTTATTACCGGACGGATTGCGGTTCAAATCCTGAAGTCTTTGCAGCAATATAATTATTAAATTCTCATCGCTTACGTTAAAGAACATCGACATGAAGTGTGATGGAGCAATTAAAAGATTTCGTCCTTAAAAAATAGGAAAAACCAATCGAAATCTTTTGAAGCGATTGGTTTCAGTATCTTCTAATTTTATTTGTTTTTTTAAAAACGATAAGCCCCTTCATTTTGCCGTTAATGTCAGCAACATTTGAAACCGCCCTTCCCTCCATATCTCGCTTCCTGACGTTCCCGAAAGAAATCATTATAAGACATGGGTGTCTGATCAGGATGAACATTCTTCATATGTTGAACGTAAGTATCATAATCGGGTACTCCGACCATCAACTTCGCCGTTTGGCCAAGAAACTTGCCAACACTAAGGAAATTCAAACACATATTCAGCATCCTCCATATTTATAACGTTATAGCGCTACCTTCAGGTAACGCCATAACGTCGTTTGTACCCATCACGTTTATCTGACTTTAATAGGTTCAGTAGGAAACGGTTCGTAAGGCGTTTCATGTACAGTGGGTTTATCGCTTTTCAATGACTTTAAGGCCGATCTGATCGTGAATAATGTTAACGTAACAACGACAACCATAAATAATGCCGTCAAGATACCATTAATATAATTACCGACTGCCAATTGTTTGCTAGTCGCTTTTCCGGCCGCAACAAAAAAGCTGAGCTTGGCATCAAACACTTTCTGCCAACCGGCTGTCATCGTACAAATGAACAACCAAGCCGCCGGAACAATCGCCACCCAGGCATAACGTTGCTGTTTCATTTTAAACAACACAACAGCACATAGCAGGAGCGCGACAGCTGCAAGCATTTGATTTGCGATACCGAATAACGGCCAAAGCGAATATATGCCACCTTTGGGGTCAACCGCTCCTTGGTAAACGAAATATCCCCACATCAGCACAACCAGTGCGGTAGCAACCAAATTGGCGAAAAGATTATCAGTTTTTCGCATATGCGGAAACACAATACCGAGGAGATCCTGAAGCATAAAACGGGCCGAACGTGTACCGGCATCAACCGCCGTCAAGATAAACAATGCTTCAAACAAAATCGCAAAATGATACCAGAAGGACATGCCCATCCAGCCGCCTAAGGCATTATGCAAAATATGAGCCATCCCCACGGCAAGGGTAGGTGCACCGCCTGTTTTGGCAATGATGGATTTTTCGCCCACTTCGTTTGCGATATTTGTCAACATTTCCGGTGTCACCTGAAATCCCCATCCGGAAACAACCGTTGCAGCCGATTGCACAAGATCGCCGGTTCCGGACGGAAGAAGCACACTCAATGGTGCGTTCATTGAAAAATAGACACCGGGATTGATGACGCTCGCTGCAATCAAAGCCATGATGGCAACAAAAGATTCCATCAACATGCCACCGTAACCAATGAAACAGGCTTGGTCTTCATTAGCCAACATTTTCGGTGTTGTTCCCGATGAAATGAGAGCATGGAAACCCGAGACGGCCCCACAGGCAATTGTAATGAAAAGAAATGGAAAAAGGTTACCGCCCCAAACCGGTCCGGAACCGTCTACATATTTGGTTAAAGCCGGCATTTCAAGCATTGGTCGGACAACAACAATGCCGATTGCAAGAGCAACAATCGTCCCGATTTTCAGGAAGGTAGACAGATAATCGCGCGGTGCAAGCAATAACCACACAGGTAAAACTGCTGCAATAAATCCGTAAACGATGATCATCAACGTCAATGTTGTTGCTTCATAATTGAACCAAGATGCATAAGAACTGTCTTTTATCCAGCCGCCTGAAACAATGCCGAAGAGAAGCAGGACAAGACCGATAACGGAAACTTCACCTATTCTGCCAGGCCGGATAAAGCGCAAGTATATTCCCATAAAAAAAGCAAGGGGGATAGTGAAAGCGACTGTATATGTTCCCCATGGACTTCCGGCCAAGGCCTTTACAACCACCATTGCCAACACGCCTAGAATGATGATCATAATCATGAAACAGGCAATTAAGGCTATTACGCCGGCAACATCCCCCATTTCTTCACGAACCAGCTCGCCGAGGGAACGTCCATCGCGCCGTGTCGAAATAAACAAGACCATAAAATCCTGAACGGCTCCCGCCAGAACACATCCGGCTAGAATCCACAAGAGCCCCGGAAGATAGCCCATTTGCGCAGCAAGTACCGGCCCCACAAGAGGCCCCGCTCCCGCTATTGCAGCAAAATGATGACCAAAAAGAATTTTCTCGTCTGTGGGAACGTAATCAAGCCCGTCATTACGCCGATAGGCTGGTGTCATACGTGTGCTGTCCGCTTTTAAAACAACACTGGATATAAAAATCCCGTAAATCCGGTAGGCAACCAGATAGACACAAACTGCGGCCACAACGATCCACATGGCGTTGATTGCTTCGCCCCGTTGAAGCGCGATATAGCCTAATGAAAAGGCTCCCAATACCGCCAAGATAATCAAAATTATGATTTGAGTTGTGGTTAAGGGTTTTCTTATGGTCGCCATATGCCCCTCCTCCTGAAAATCCTCACAATGAAAAATACTTGCTTTGTTGCCCCCAAACCAACAAAAGCCCTCCTTCAAATTTCTATTATTATTTATAAAGTTTTGTCTACAGCATTAATCAACACAATAAAATTACCTGTGAATATCCGCCGTGCCAGTATTTTGCCCGCGCATTTGGATAAAAGTACTTGTGTCTTATAAACTGACAAACGAAAAACAACACCGCTAGCACCTGAAAAGAATAGCATTTTCCAGTTCAAGAAAGCTTTTCATCCCGCCAGATTTACGACCGCAAATTCAGATTTTTCCAATTCACGAAAATGAAATCTTGGTTTCAAACCTTATTTGGCGAATTGAGTGTGCACTGAAAATGCGGACTAAGTAAAAAGCCATAAAACTCCGATTTTATCGATAATGTCTTTTCAATCTTGTTTAGCCAAAGTCTTTTTTGTAAAAAATTCGAACAAAAATTGATTAATATGGATTTGCGCCTGACCAAGACGAATTTAACCCCAATCGAAGCTATTTTGTCGGTTTTTTGGGAATATTATGGTTGGAAATCCTGCAATTGAAATTGATTGCCAAGAAAAACAGGTCGTTTTTTATTGTGACATCAGCGCTGATAGCAAAAAACGAACGAGTGTTCACCAGAAGAGGTCATAATTTTTCCTGCGTTAACAGTTTAGCCACATTAAAGCAGCTTGATAAAAACGGTAAGTTAGCGCACATCATTGTCCGGCAAAATTCACAGCGTTTATATAGAGCTGGAAGTGAGATTGATGAAGCTTTCTGATGTCCCTTCAAGATCATTCAACACTCCATCTTTCTGTAATTATTTAACTACCGGAAAGAGCTGATAAACGTTTGATCTGCCGATTGCCCCCCTTTGGACAATACGACATAAAATTTAGGGAACAAACGACGAGAGAAAAACATACGAATGAGTTTCCCAATTCGTCAAAAATATTAGCCTCAAATTAATCGGGCCTGAATAATCAGGCCCGAAAAACGTTTGCTTAGCATATTTTTATTTAGTCATATCAAGGACAACGCGGCCTTCAATCTTGCCTGCTATCATATTATCAAAAATATGATTGATGTCGGACAGCTTATCGGTGGAAATATGTGATTTGACCTTTCCGGCGGCGGCAAAATCCAACGCCTCCTGAAGATCCAACCTTGTACCAACAATGGAGCCACGCAATGTTATTCCATTCAACACCATATTAAAGATTGATACCGGAAAACTGCCAGCCGGTAACCCATTCATGGACAAAGTGCCGCCACGACGAACCATACCGAGCGCTTGTTCAAACGCTTTTGGAGACGCAGCTGTAACAAGCATGCCATGCACACCACCATCAGTAAGCTTACGCAATTCGGCAGTAGCATCATTGTATTTTGTTACATTGATTCCGACATCTGCCCCTAATTGTTTTGCCAGCTCGATTTTGTCATCGGCAACGTCGATTGCCGCAACATTGTAGCCCATTGCTTTAGCATATTGTACGGCGAGGTGACCAAGGCCACCAATACCGGAAATACCAACCCAGTTGCCCGGTTTTGCGTCTGTTACTTTCAAACCTTTATAAACCGTAACACCGGCACACAGAATGGGTGCTATCTCGTTAAAACCGATATTTTTTGGTAAATGTCCAACATAATTCGGATCAGCCACAACATAATCGGCAAATGCACCATTAACGGAATATCCAGTGTTCAACTGATTTTCACAAAGCGTTTCCCATCCGGCCAGACAATGCGAGCAGCACCCACAAGCCGTATATAGCCACGGAACCCCCACCCGATCGCCTTCTTTCACATGTTTTACACCACGTCCCACAGCAGAGACATAGCCCACACCTTCATGTCCGGGAATAAAGGGCGGGTTCGGTTTCACCGGCCAATCGCCATGTGCAGCATGTAAATCTGTATGACAAACACCACAGGCTTGCACACTTACCTGAATCATTCCTTCTCCCGGTTCGGGAATAGGTACTTCATCAATGGTAAGCGGCTTTCCAAATTCACGCACTACTGCGGCTTGCATCGTCTTTGCCATGATGGTCTCCTTCATTGGCTAGGAATATATGAGTTTTCCGGATTATTCCGGAAATTCACATATTCTGTATTTGTATTTGACGAATTCTAAATTGGTGCGGTAACCGCACGCCTTTTGAAATATGGAAAATTTTTCTTTTTCAACAAGCTCGTTTTTGATTTTTTCTCGCTTCTCGAAGTCAATATTTACTATTTCTATAACACTCAAGAATGTTCAAAAAAATACGATCCTTATTTATCCACTCTACTGTTTCATATTAACACATATAAATATAGTTGTGTAAGTCCATTTTTCACGCGCTACGAAAAACTAACAAGCTAATTTTACGAAATGTTGTCAGAATTTTTATGTTCATGAATTGATATATGTTTGTAAAAACAGATAAAGTTTATGTCCCTCGAATTAAACATACGGAAAATTTTAAGACATATTTTTTATCACGACTATGCATAGTTGCTCAGTCGTTTTATTATTTGTGTCGATAACGGAAAACGTTATTCCGTTTTAATATAAATAAAAATACGATATTACAACGATTTATAGGAACTTTATTATATCTTTATCTTAAATAAATGGAGAATAACTGTTAAAATAATTAAATTATTATATCCTTATCTATTTTCGCCATATTGGAAATTTTTGTAAAATACAGTTTTTTTGCCAATAAAAACGAGAACGGGAATATCCAACAAAATCATTGCCATAATTCCATCCATTTCCGGAACAGCTCCGCTTTCCGGTTTGCGATAACCACAGATCAACCAATCAATAGTTACATCTCTTACATGTACGATCACCTAAGTCTGATGAGGAATGGAAAGTTCGTCCACATAATACCGAGTGTCAGATGCCGATTTGTCTTTCCGGACAATAGGCTTCTGACGCACTAAAAACCGATGTTACTATTTGCCCGCGAGAAATCAGTTATCCGGTATTGCCTTGATCATAAATTTAAAAAATCGGCAGATTTTTCGACAGCCAGAACACCCCTTCGAATTTTCATTGTGAAATGGTGACGGCAAATATCGTGAAATAGCAGCGGAAACATCACTTGAATTTAAACAGACTCGCGTCTTTTCCAATTGGCCGTTTTTAAAACCTTCATCAATCAGTCATATTATTTATTCGGCTAGTTTTTCAGCAGAGACTGTTTCAAAATAGGAACAGAAAATGGCCTAATTATCATGATTTGATAAATATCAACCTTCAACTTGCTGTTTTTCCAGTACATTTTTCTTTTTTTTCGGTTTTTCCAAAAATGCTTTTTCTGTCACGAAATAGTGATATTTCGCAACTATGAATAATTTGTCACGTTTAATTTTAACTTCAACCCGAAGGCATTCCTGTTGCGGAGGTAGAAACAGGAGAAAAATGTCGACAAAGAAAATTGGAATAAAATTGCATAGAAGGATGCCAAAAATATGAAACGGCTAACCCGATGGTTTTTGGTCCTTGTTGTTATAGGGATCGTAGGTTTTTTTGTTCTTACCTCCCCGATCACTTGGTCACTTACTCATCCCACTCGAGACGTTGCTGACAATACCGCACCTGATCTGGAAAATGGTCGCGTTGTATTTGTAGCCAGTGATTGCTCGACTTGTCATGCTTCGCCCAATCAGGACAACCCGTTAAAGCTGGGTGGCGGGCGTGCATTGGACACAGAATTCGGGCGTTTTTATATGCCTAATATTTCGTCGGATAAAAAGGACGGCATTGGTAATTGGACACTTGCCGAGTTCACTAAAGCAGTGCGCGAAGGTGTAGGACCGAATGGTATCATGCCCGATGGACAAAACCTTTATCCGGCCTTCCCTTACACATCATATCAGCGTTTGACAGCAAATGATGTTCGCGATCTTTTTGCCTACATCAAATCGCTCGAACCGGTACCTGGTGCTGCACCTGATCATGATTTGAAATTCCCGTTCAATATGCGTCGCGGCGTTGGTGTTTGGCGTTTGGCATTTCTTGATGGTAAAGCATTGTCACCTATGGCCATCACACCGACGACAGATACAAAAGACACCAAAGATGAGGAAGCGCTTCTGGAACGTGGACGTTATCTCGTTGAAGGAGCCGGTCACTGTGCCGAATGTCACTCCACACGTAATTTTATGGGCGTAATAAAGAGCAATCTGCGTTACGGCGGCGGTGCTACTCCTGATGGCAAAGGGCATTTCCCGAATATCAGTCAGGACGACACCGGCATCAAATTCTGGGCTGAAAATTCTATCTTCAATTATTTGAAGACCGGCAAAAGCCCGATTAACAAGGTCGCTGGCGGCGATATGGCTGAAGTCATCAAAAATACGAAGCAACTTCCTGATGAAGACCTTCGTGCAATGGCTGCCTATATCAAAACCTTGCCAGGCGTTGATCTGCCCGCTCCCGGACAGCCCGAGTCAAACCATACTTCGAAGCTTGTTATGTTGCCCACAACAAACAAACTCGATGTTACTTTGCCAACGTCATCGGATAGCGCGGTTAAAGGTGCAGATACACTTTATGCTGTCTATACAAAACCGTTTTACGTCGATGAAAATGGTTCAGGTGATGAGGATGGTAAGTTATTGGCAGCAGCCAAGCTCGCGGTTCTTGATCACAAAGGCGACAAGTTGAAAGTTCGTCTTGACGGTTGGCAAATGGATGGTGCTCCCTCGGTCGTCTATGCGCTGAAAGGTCAACGCATTATGTATGCCGTGTTGGGCGACAAGGCCATGGCCTCCTATAAACTTGGCAAAGCAGTTGTTGATGAAGAAACCAAACAAACCTGGTATCCAGTAAGTCTCGAATTGTGGACAAGCGATAAGGATGTCAACGTTTCGATTGGCGACATGTGGTCGTACACATCCGATCTCTTCAGTGCAACCTGTAGCGTTTGCCATTCACTCCCTGAATCCGGTCATTTGCTGGCCAATCAGTGGATCGGTAACTTGAATGCCATGAAGCGTTACACGTCTTTGACACCTGACCAATATCGTTTGCTCTTGAGCTATCTCCAGAACCATTCGAAAGATGTCAATGACGGTCAAGAGGTACACTAATGACTGTTGTTCAATCAGAAGCGTCATATAGCGGAAACAGCCAACTAACTTCTCGGGAAGATCAGGCTCAAGCGACAATAATCGATTGGTTCGCCCGTTTATTCATCGCCCCGCCGAAGATCGACTTGCTTGAGGAATGTCGTTCGCTTCCCGTTATGACTTTTCTGGAAGAATTCGGTGAAGAGCTCGAAGCTACGGAGTTAACCACAATGATTGCGGATTATTTCCGCAATCATTCTCCGGAAGAGCTCAATCATTTGATTTCGCAGCAATATATAAGTTTGTTTGACGGAGCTTTTGGACCACTCTCTGTTCCACCCTATGAAAGTTACTATCGGGACGAAAACGGAAGATTGTTCCAGGCCCCATATGTTGAAATGCTGGATGTATTGACGAGACTAGATGTTTCGGTTGGTCCATCTTGCAAAGAACCGGCCGACCATATTGCTTTGGAATTGGCCGCTTTGGCGGAAGCTTTCCGTCAGCATGATCAGGATGCCATTCTTAACATGACATCCCGTCTGGCTTTATGGCTTCCTGAAATGCACGCAGCATTGGGTAAAGTGGCTAGTCATAGCCTTTATGCCCATTTGGTCGAGTTGCTTATTATTTATCTTTCGTCTTTCAGTCGCCTCTTTGGCAACCAAGACAACATTAAACACTAGGAGAATGCTATGTCATTCGACAAAACAAAAATTACCCTACCGGAGATGAACCGGCGTTCATTCCTCAAAAGTAGTGCTATGTTGACCATGGTCGGTGCCGCGAGCGGTTCACTTCTCAGCCGCGGTGCACAGGCTCAATCAGCCTCCAAATTGACTATGTCCGGCAGTCACTGGGGTGTTTTTCGGGGACGTGTCGACCACGGCCGTCTGGTAGAAGTTACACCTTGGGAACATGATCCTCATCCGACGCCGATGTTGGAAGGCATGATGGATTCGATCTATTCACCTTCACGTATCAAATATCCGATGGTCCGTCGTGCATGGTTGGAAAAAGGCCCCGGTGCCGACCCTGAAGGGCGTGGAACGGGTGACTTTGTCCGTGTAAGCTGGGATAAGGCCATTGATCTTGTTGCCGGCGAATTAACCCGCGTTCGCAAGAAATATGGTTCGAATGGAATTTTCGGCGGTTCATACGGCTGGAAAAGCGTTGGCAAGTTCCACAATTGCCGTACATTGTTGCGCAGAATGTTGAAGACAACCGGCGGTTTTGTAAACTCGCTGGGTGACTATTCAACCGGCGCTGCACAGGTTATTTTGCCCCACGTTGTCGGCTCTTTGGAAGTCTACGAACAATGTACATCATGGGACGTTGTACGTGACAACACAAAGACACTTGTATTCTGGGGATGTAATCCCGTGAATACAGACCAGATTGGTTGGTTGATTGCTGACCATGGTGCATTTGTCGGCCTCGAAGAGGTGAAGAAAGCCGGCATTCGCGTTATCTGTATTGATCCGATTAAAACGGAAACCTGCCAATATCTTGACGGCGAGTGGTTGGCTCCCCGCCCGCAAACCGATGTTGCCATGATGCTCGGCATTGCCCATACACTTTATGCAGAAAAACTTCACGATGAAGATTTTCTGAAAAAATACACCGTCGGTTTCGACAAGTTTCTTGCCTATCTCATTGGCAAAGAAGACGGAACTCCGAAAACCGCCGAATGGGCTTCGAAAATCTGCGGCATTGATGCCGACACAATCAAACAACTTGCTCGCGATTTTGCTAAAAACCGCACGATGATCGCAGCCGGTTGGTCTATCCAGCGTCAACACCATGGTGAACAATCCCACTGGATGTTGGTCACCCTCTGCTCGATGCTTGGACAAATCGGTTTGCCAGGTGGCGGTTTCGGCTTTTCCTATCACTACTGTAGCGGTGGTGCACCTACGGCCACGAGTCCAATTCTCGGTGGTATCACCGATGGACCTGCCGCTCCGGTGACAGATTTGCCGGCTGGTTGTCACCCGGGTTCTACCGAATCTGCTTGCCAGCCCAAATCCAATGCCATTCCGGTTTGCCGTCTTGTCGAAGCACTGCTCCACCCGGGCAGAACCATCAAGTATAACGGGTCGGACATTGTTCTTCCTGAAATCCACATGGTCTATTGGGCTGGCGGTAATCCGTTCTCGCACCAGCAGAACCGTAACGAAATGGTCGAGGCTTGGAAAAAACTCGATACTTTCGTTGTTCATGATTTCCAATGGACTGCCTCGGCACGTCATGCCGACATTGTTTTGCCGGTTACAACTTCCTACGAACGCAATGACATCGAACAATTGGGAGACTATGCATTAAGCCATATCGTTCCCATGAAGAAACTTGTCGAACCGATGTATGAAGCACGTTCAGACTTCGATATTTTTGCCGATATTTGTGAACGTCTCGGCAAACGTGAAGAATACACTGAAGGCATGAACGAAATGGACTGGATCAAGAGCTTCTATGAATCAGCCCGTCTGGAATCTCGTGCCAAGGGAATGGAAATGCCGGTATTCGACACTTTCTGGCAGAGTGAAGAAGCACTCGGTTTCCCCGTCAAGGAAGCGCAGAAACAGTTTGTGCGTTATGCAGATTTCCGTGACGACCCACTGCTTAATGCTCTTGGAACTCCTTCTGGAAAAATCGAAATCTACTCGCTCAACATTGAGAAGATGCATTATGACGATTGCCCGCCCCACCCCACCTGGATGGAGCCGATCGAACGTCTTGACGGACCGACGACCAAATATCCGCTCCACATTGCATCCAATCACCCGATTTATCGCTTGCACTCACAATTGTGCGGCACCAAATTGAGAGAAAAATATGCAATCGGTGGACGCGAACCATGCTGGATCAATCCGAAAGACGCAGAAGCACGTGGTTTGAAAGATGGTGACATTGCCCGCGCATATAACGATCGCGGACAGATTTTGGTCGGTATCAAAGTAACCGATGTTATCCGTCCCGGCGTTATCCGTATCAATGAAGGCGGCTGGTATGATCCGGTAAATCCGAGAGAGCCCCATTCGCTTTGTCGATATGGTGATGTTAACAACTTGACGACCAGTATATCGACTTCGAAATTGGCTCAGGCGAACTGCGGTCAGACTGCCGTGGTGGAAATCGAAAAATTCACCGGTACACTTCCCCCGGTTGAAGTCTTCGTTGAGCCACGTAAAGCTGGCTGAATGCGTTAAAAGAAAAAGGAGGCGAGTTTCGCCTCCTTTTTTGTTTGTTGTTAAAGAATTAGGGCGATAATTTAACTGAATTGAAAATCGCTCTTGATCTTCTAGGCGTTGCACTTTAATACCGCCTACAATGTAATGGATGTTCCATTTGCCAAGGGGCTATAGCTCAGCTGGGAGAGCGCTTGCATCGCACGCAAGAGGCCAGCGGTTCGATTCCGCTTAGCTCCACCAATTTCCCCTTTCACAACAATATTGATTAGACAGGATTAACAGGTTTAAGCGTTTCCGCTGGAATGTATACGTTTAATAATGATTTCCGCTTTGAGAAATTGTATGGGAAATGGATTTGTAGCGAAAAACATGGAGCAAGCACATAATCAATAAAATCCATTTTCTGTAAAAGTTTTTCGATTTCATTCTTTAAAAAATTTGCTCTCTCGATACACGCGTTCATTGTTCGATCATTCGTGCTATCTATTTTCAGAAAAATTTACACGTGTTCAAAAAGAGATACGTTCAATATCAATGGAAATTCCCCTGCGTCATTTACGCTTCCAGTCAACAACCGCCTGTTTTGATGAAAGCAAGCTGACACGATTTATTATATAAAATCCACTCCGGCTTGAAGTCGAAAGTGAAAAACAGAAATTATCTGAGGCTTATACCATCAATAATATGGTGGCCTAATGTCAATTTAAGGCTATTTATTTGCCGAAATTTCAAGGTTAAGCTCTCGTACGAATTCTTTCGGACTAAGCTTTCCTGAAATGGCAAGCATAATGACGGGTAATTTGTCCATCGGAGTGGATGAAATCTCCAATGAACGGGGTGTGTCCAGATAAGCTGTTACGGCTTTTTGGGCATCGTTTTCAAAATTCGTGTCTTTTGCAAAAGAAAGCCAGCCGGGAAGACCCGTTTTCCATTTTGCTTTAAGCGCGTCAGCACTTATTCCCATTCTCTTTGCTTCGGTATTAACAAGCTTTTGCGTAATGGAGCGGTCTTCAAACTTTAATTTACCGCCGTAAAAATTATAACGCTGAACCTGAGCAAGCATACCAAGCCACATTTGGCCAGACTTGATATGGCCGCGTTCATTTTCCCGCTGAAGCGTTACAACGGTTAACAGCGAGTCAAGTGTCATACCATCCATTTTCAGGCTGACATCCAGCACTCCACCTTTATCAAGCACCAGGTGAAAATGTTTCAGATCCATCATCGCAAGATAACCGCCATATGCCCCGGAGATATCCAATCGTCCGGTGGCATTTTTATAGCCCATTGCAATAAAGTCTTTTCTGGTCGAGCCATCAGGAAAATTATCAACAAAAACGGTTATTTTCCGGATGTTGATCGTAAATTCAACCGGATTTTCACGAATAGAGGGGTGAAGGGAAACAGAGCCTTTTTCCAGCAATGCCAAACGTTTTTTGGAATTGTCTTGCAACTCCAACTTGCCGAATTGACCATTCTGATAGCGGAATCCTATATTCTGGTTATAAATGCCCTTGTTCGGGGGCAGTACCACATTGCTAAATGTTACATCGGCAACTTTGATTGTGTTACCTTCATAAACGTAAGAAATTTGCGGTATCACCACTTTTTCGACGGAAAAACCGCCATGGTCTTCTTGCTTGATACCTGAAAATTCGACTTTACCAAGTGACGAATCCGGTGAGATTGGCGTACCCGTTACCCGCACATTATCAAGTATTAGATTGTCGCCATCACCAAGGACTGTGCCATAGGAAACCGTGACAGATTTTCCGAAAGCTTCCGAAAAACGTTTAACGAAAGCATCTCTATCAATCGCATAAGCGGAATTCGCTGCAAGAGAGGTGGCAATTGTTAGAACGAAAGCAAGTGAAAGCAGCCGGTATATTTTTAAAAACACCTTAATCAACTCGCGACATTGCACTCCATCGAAACCTCTAGCCTCTATTTTTGATCATTGCGCCGGGTTTTCAACCCTGAACCACCTTAATCCTGACTTACAGCCGAAATTATTCTCGCCGGAGTGTAGAAAATGAGATTGGTTGTTCCTCTCAAGATGTTTCCACTATCGTCCATCATCCGCTGGCCGCTTGTCTCGCTGGTTTCTTTCATCATAGACGTTGAAAGCGAACCATCGTGAGCCAGTGCCATTAGCGTTGGCGAGGAAGCAAACACATTATGGGCACCACCGTCGACATCGGACAAATCCAGAACAGCGATTCCGTTACTCTGTAAAAGCGGAATACTGGAGCCGTCCCCTACTCTCGCATGTCCACCGACCAGTCGCCCTGACACTGCCAAAGCTTTGTCTTTCCGCGACACCAGAACCGCCGTCGGTTGCGGCATTTTTTTAACATCCTTGAGCTGGCGTTCGAAGACATCGACGTCAATGTCAGGCGCGGCCATCAAAAAGCTTGATATGCGGTCAATAGGATACCGTTTGCCCTGAAGTGCCAAACTGCGTAACGCTTCCATCGTTACATAATTTCCCATGGAATGGGCGACAACAGTGATCTCGTTAGCATCCGTTTCGCTTAGCAATGTCAGGAGATCAGCCAAGCCATCACGCGCGAAATCCGCGCTGTCACGGTCATAGACATAAAGCGGGATAGAGCCGCCCGAAGGCCATGAATAATGCACGGTAACCGCTTTTAATGAATAGTCGTAAGAGAATTGTGCTGCTCTAAAGGTACTATCGGCAAAATTGTTGTTGTAGCCATGGATAAAAAGAAATATCTCGCGCTTTCCTTTAGGTTTCTGATCAAGCGCTTTATTAAGCTCTTTCTTGAATTCCTCGCGGCCATTATATTTAACCATATTAACCGCAGAAAAATACTTCTTCAAATCGGGCTTATAACCGTTTGTTTCGACTAAGCCTTTTTTGTGCTCTTGTGGTATACCGACATCAACACGTGCGTAATTCAGGGTTTTCGACCTCTTTGTGCCAAAAGGTTCGGAATAATCGTTTTGTGCTTGCCTGCTCGTTGCAACATAGACAGGAACCACTGCCTTGGGTTGACCGGGTTTTTGAATGGCGGCATTTTGTGCTGCAACTGTTGCCGGTGTTGCATTTTTTCCATGCCATAAAACAGCACGTGAACCACCACAATTTGTCAGGAAGATCAGACAAACGCAAAACGATATATATCGACCCAGTATTTTTGTTATCATTTAAGTGTAGCCCTGAAACGATTGAGCGAGAAGACAAATAGTACAGAACCAATCACTGCCAAAGCAGCGAAATTCACCCAAACAACCGAAAAACCGGCTCCACGATAAAGAATTGATTGAGCCATCATAATGAAATGCGTATTCGGCGCTACAAGCATGATATTCTGTATAAATTCCGGCATACTTTCACGCGGTGTAACGCCGCCTGACAGGATTTGTAATGGCATCAGAACAAGCATAAGCAGAAGGCCGAATTGTGGCATAGACCCTGCAACGGTCGCAAGTGCAATGCCCATCGACGTGGTGGCAAACAAATGTAGGCAGGTTCCCGCGAGGAATAACGTAACCGACCCTTCAATAGGGACTTTTAACAGGCCTTGCACAATAACGATCAACGAAAACGTTGCGGCAACGAGAACGATTGCTCCCATTGACCACACCTTTGAAATCATAATTTCGGTCGGTGTGACCGGCATAACAAGAAGATGCTCGACCGTTCCATGTTCACGTTCACGGATAAGCGCGGTCCCCGTCAAAATGATGGACAGCATTGTCACATTATCAATCACATTGATAATCGAACCGAACCAGGACTTTTCCAATTCGGGATTGAAACGCGCGCGCAAAGTAAGCGAAACCTGTTGCGGTTCTTTCGTGCGGTAATGCGAGACGAACTCTTTCACTTCGGCGTCGACAATCTGTTGAATATATTGTGAACCGGTCAAAGCCTGCGTTGTACGTGTCGCATCAACGTCAAGCTGTATTGCAGGTGAGCGACCGGCAAGAACATCACGCTGGAAATTTGGTGGAATATCAACAGCGAATGTATCAATCCCCTGATCCATACGGGAATCAAGTTCGGATTGGTTTATATCTTCAGGCGTAATAAAATAAGGCGGAAGAAATGCCGTGGCAATGCGTGTCGACAAAGGTGAACTATCTTCATCAACAATTGCTATAGGCGTCTTGTTCAAAGTTTCCGGCGTCGCATTAGCCGATATATAAATGGATATTGTGAACGCGTAGACAATCAGCACCAATAGCATCGGGTCACGGAAAACGCCGAGCAATTCTTTAATTCCCAAATCCAGAATATGATTTAACTTCATGACTTTACTTCGCCTGTTTCTTAGTAAGCCACGAGGCTATGATGACCAAAATCGGACCTGCCAGTATCAGCGGAATAAATGAACCGACAAGATCGTGGAACTGGAGTGCTTTGGCAAAAGTACCACGTGAAATCAGAATAAAATATGTCGTCGGATAGATATCGCCGATCAGTCGCCCAGCTCCTTGAAGGGAGCTCACCGGATCCATCAATCCGCAAAATTGTGTAGCGGGTAGAATAGTAAGCACCGCAGCGCCAAAAATTGCGGCAATCTGGCTATTCATAAAGGTTGAAATCAACAGTCCGAAAGCCGTTGAAAACGCCACATAAAGCAATCCCGCCAACATAAATGTCAAAATGCCGCCCGTAAAATGCACTCTGAATATAAAAATAGCGAACAGCCACAACAAAATACAATTAATAAGTCCGAGCCCGATATAAGGCAGTTGTTTACCAACCAGAAATTCGAGCCTTGTGACCGGTGTAACGTAAAGATTGATAATGGAACCCATTTCCTTTTCACGCACCACGGATAATGCCGCGAGCATGGCCGGAATAATTAAAAGCAAAATCGGTATAACAGCGGGTACCATAGCAGTAAGACTTTCGATGCCCGGGTTATAGAGGTATCTTACTTCCAGGCGATAATCCCCCATAGTGGCAGCTTTTCCCTGTAGCGTTTTGGCTTTATTTTGAAGCCACAAAGCGTGCATACCTTGAACGTAACCGCGTACTGTTTCGGCACGCAACGGCATTGCCCCGTCAATCCAGGCGCCGACCTCGACATTGCGTCCCCGTTCCATGTCTTTTCCAAACTCGGGTGGTATCTCGATAGCGAGACTTATCTCGCCCGAGCGCATACGCGCATCAAGATCGTCATAATCGACAATATCTTTCTTCTGAATAAAATATCGGGATCCCGAAATCTGCTGGACATAATCGCGACTGATAACCGATTGGTCGTGATCAAGCACCGCAAAAGTCAAATTTTCAACTTCGGTATTGATTCCATAACCGATAACGAACATCAAAATGACGCTGCCAAGCAAAGCCATCGTTGCGCGGATAGGATCGCGACGCAATTCCAATGCTTCACGGTTGGCATAGCTCATCATCCGCATAAAATCGAAACGTCGTTTAAAACGCTTTCCATGAGACCGTTCAATCTCCGGATTTCCATTATTGCCGGATTTTTGTTTGTTAACGTCCGTTTCTGAAGATTTTTCACTGGCCTCGTTTTTGACAGGCGAAGATGCATCGACTTTGGCTTTTTTCTCGGCATTCTGCTTATCTATAGCATCTTGCAAATATTCAATAAAAGCTTCCTCAAGTGTATCGGCATTTTTCGATTTCACAATTTCCGAAGGTTTATCGGTAATCAAAACTTTGCCGGCATGCATAAGGGAAATACGGTCGCAGCGCTCGGCTTCATTCATGAAGTGTGTCGTGATAAAAATGGTAACATTATCATTACGCGACAATTCACCAAGTTGCTGCCACAACTGGTCACGAGCAATAGGGTCAACACCGGAGGTCGGTTCATCAAGTATAAGAATTTCCGGCTCATGCAGTAACGCAACGGCCAGAGACATACGTTGTCTGATGCCAAGCGGCAATGAATCCGGCATCGCATCGAGCACATCCTTAAGCTCGAAGCGGTCAATCATTGCCTGCATACGTTCCTTGACTTTTTCCTGCGGAATTTCAAACAGTTTTGCATGAAGTTGCAGATTTTCGAGAACCGTCAATTCAGCGTAAAGTGAAAACGCCTGACTCATATATCCAACGTGACGACGCGTCTCCATGTCATTGGCATTGATTTGTCGTCCAAACAATTTGGCGGTGCCTTCTGTCGCAGGAAGAAGTCCCGTCAACATCTTCATTGTCGTGCTTTTGCCGCATCCGTTAGAGCCGAGGAAACCGAAAATTTCGCCTTTTTTAATACGGAAACTTACATGATCAACCGCAGTGAAATCGCCAAAGCGCTGTGTAAGGCCGTCAGCTTCTATCGCTATTTCTTCATTTCCGGTTTCTTTACGAGGCGGAATAACAACTTCGACGTGGCCTTTCTGCTCTTCTGCCGGCATGAGAGCTATAAAAGCTTCGTCAAGGTTTTTGGTCTTTGTCTGTTCAAGCAATTGATCCGGTGTGCCTGTGGCAAGTATCTTGCCGTCATACATAGCAATCAGCCAATCAAATCGCGCAGCTTCTTCCATATAAGCTGTCGCGACCATAACGCTCATATCGGAGCGTTCTTTGCGAATATCGTCGATCAGGTCCCAAAATTGACGCCTTGAAAGGGGGTCAACGCCCGTTGTCGGTTCATCAAGAACAAGGAGTTTGGGGTCGTGAATAAGTGAACAAATAAGACCGAGCTTTTGCTTCATGCCCCCCGAAAGCTTTCCGGCCGGACGGTCTTCGAAACCGTTAAGTCCGGTTCTTTGGCACAATTCGGAAATACGTGCTTGTCGTTCGTCTTTTCCCTGGCCAAAAAGTCGAGCAAAAAAATCGGCATTTTCTTGAACCGACAAGGTCGGATACAAATTTTTTCCCAAACCTTGAGGCATATAGGCGATATCGGGACACACATCGAGACGGTGCTGTTTATCACGCATATCACCGCCCAATACGTTAACAGTGCCGTCCTGAATCTCGCGTGCTCCGGTAATCAGCGACAACAGACTTGACTTGCCGACACCGTCCGGACCTATCATGCCGATCATTTTTCCTGTCGGCACTTCAAGATCGATACCGTCTAGCGCGATCTTTTCACCGTAAACCAGACGGACACCCGATAATTTTACAACCGGTCTATCTGTTTCGGGCTTTGGGAGTTTGGAAGATTCTGTCATTGAACTACAGGAGTGCTAACAATCTTCGGCCATTTTGCATTCGGGTCAGTTTTAACATAAGCTACGCCGGGTAAGCCTGTTTTGACCTGTTTGATATATTTTTCCAACAAATTTTGAGGAATTTGCGCACGAACACGGAACATAAGTTTTGCGCGCTCTTCGGCGGTTTCAACTGTTTTCGGAGTAAATTGTGCAACATCCGAAACAAACGAAATATTTGCCGGAATAACATATTGCGGAGCGGCATCCAGTACTATTCGCACTTCCGTACCGATTGCAATCTTACCGACCGTCTTGGTAGGCAAAAAGAACGTCATATATACATCGCCAAGATCTACCAGATTAAGCACCCGACCTCCGGCGGCCACAACTTCACCGGGCTGAGCAATGCGGTATTGGATTCTCCCCGATCTCGTCGCTTTCAACTCGCTATCATTAATATCGGACTGGATGCGTTCGATAGTTGCTTTGGCAGCTTCGACAGCCGCCTCGGCATTCACAACATTCGCTTTGGCTGTAGAAACCGCTACTTTAGCTGCAGCAAATTGGGCTTTTGACGCTGCAACGGCCGCAAGAGCGCCGTCATAGGTTGCCTGATCATCATCTCTAACCTGCGTAGAAACAGTGCCTTTTTGCTGTAACGTAGCCGAACGTTGGTAACGTCTATTGGAGTTATCGCGCTGTACTTCATTTTGTGCGACTGTCGCCTCGGCGGCCTCTTGCTCGGCTTGGCGCTGTTCGACTTCCATTTTAGCTGTATCAACATTGATAACTGCCCGTTTCAACTGTGCCTGTGCCTCACGTAACTGCGCCCGCAAGTTTTCGGTATCCATATGGGCAACGACGTCACCAATATTGACAAAATCGCCTTCTCTTACGGTAATATCCTGAATACGCCCGGCAAGCTTCGAGGCAATATCAATTTCAGTAGCCTCTATGCGACCGTTTCCCATAGCTATACCTTCGGGCAGCCCCGGATGAAGGTAGGTTTTCAAGCCACTATAGACAGCAACTATGGCAATCACAGCGATCGCTATCCAACCCCATTTTGCCTTACCTTTTGCAGCCATCAAACAGTCTCCATTCTAATTCCGATAAAAAGGAATGCGTTTCTAACCAAATTCGGCGCGTCACATTATCATCCATAGTTGCATTTGAAAAGTTACCTTTTATAAAAGAAAAGCCGACGAAACTTTATCGATTAACGGCTAAACAAAAAATAAAAATCGGATTATCCTGTTATTCCGTAGATAGTCCGTTCACTACTAATCTGTTCTATCAAACAAGAAAACGAATAAAATTTTTCTAATGATCACAATGGCTTCTAAAATGTTGCTACTGACTATTTCATATTCCTGATTATTCAGCTTTATCTATAGCAGAAATTTTTATTGGCAAATTTTATTGTCAAGAAAATATTAAATCCACTCATTCCATCCCCACTTGGTTATCAGCCGTATTTATCATGCCTGAGCTCTATTTCGGGTAGGAGTGGCGCGCAATAAAACAACTGCTTTCTAGAGGGTGGGTTTTTACCCCATTTAAAAGCATTTATAATGAATTTCTAACAAAAATTAATTTGTACCCCGTCCACCGACTAATACAGGTTTTAATCGGGGTGGGAATAGCGCAATCAGGAAAAGATTGGTGCGGTCGAGAAGACTCGAACTTCCACGGGTTTCCCCACAGCGACCTCAACGCTGCGCGTCTACCAATTCCGCCACGACCGCACGTGGTAGAAGCCTGTAATTAACCGGCTGGCGGCATTTAACAAATCGACAGCAGCAAAACAAGACCTTTTTTCAAAAAACGTGAATATTTATGTTACAACACGGTTAAGAAAAGCGGTTTTAACGCTTTGTCTCTATTGCTTTCCGTCTCTAAATAAGTTCAGCTCCGATATACGTCTGCCGGATCAAATAGCGGCTTTTCCGAATCCACTTCAAGGTGGGCAGCGCCATTTTTTACTTCCAGACGCCGATAAAAGCAGCTTTTACGGCCTGTATGACAGGTAGCACCCGCTCCCAGAACACGAACTTTCAGCCACAATGCATCCTGATCACAGTCGACACGAATCTCTTCGATTTTCTGTATGTTTCCCGAGCTCTCGCCCTTTTTCCATATTTTTTGACGGGATCGCGACCAATAATGCGCGATTCCCGTTTCAAGTGTAAGTTTCAGCGCTTCTTTATTCATAAAAGCGACCATTAGCAAACCATCACTCTCCACATCGGTTACGACTGCGGTAACGAGACCTTTTGAATCGAATTTGGGTAAAAATTCTGTACCCTCTTCCAGATTATTTTTCGCTTCAGACAATTCTATTCCTCGCCGTCATCACAATCCGCGTATCATTTTTAAAAAATTAACCTGCGCTTCGACATTATCTTTATAAAAACCGCGATAAGTCGCTGTGACAGTTGTCGATCCCTGTTTTTTCACTCCGCGCATTGCCATACACATATGTTCAGCTTCAATAAGGACAGCAACTCCACGCGGTTTGAGATACCGATAAAGCGCATCAGCCACCTCTGCCGTTATGCTTTCCTGAGTTTGCAAACGTTTGGCATAGACATCAACAACTCTGGGAATCTTTGATAATCCGACCACTCTGCCGTCCGGCATATAAGCAATATGCGCTTTACCGATGATCGGCACCATGTGATGTTCACAATGTGAATAGAACGGAATGTCCTTTATAAGCACCGGATCGTTATAGCCTGATACTTCATCAAACACCGTGCCAAGAATTTCTTCTGCCGACTGGTTATAACCGGCAAACATTTCTTCATAAGCTTTAACAACGCGCTTGGGAGTGTTGACCAGCCCCTCCCTATCCGGATTTTCACCAGCCCAAAGAAGCAACGTGCGTACAGCTGCTTCCGCCTCTTCACGGCCAGGACGTTTGTTTTTTGTTTGATTAGCCGCACCAGTAGCGTTTTTTTGAGCAGATTGCATTATTCAACTCCAATTTACCAGCAGAGAAAACTTGGTAGTTTTCATGACTACTCCTATATAGACACATATATCGAGAATCAAAGTAAGTTCATAAAAAACAGGTTGTTTTTTCGAGCAACAAAATATGATTGACGAAATTTATAACGATAAAATCCTCGGCTATGCGGCACATATCGACAAGATCGGTCGTCTCCCACACCCGGATGCCACGGCACAAAAGCACTCCCGAATCTGTGGATCAACTGTGACTGTTGATCTCAACATGGAAAACGGGGTTGTAACGGGATTCGCGCATATCGTGCGGGCATGTGCTCTGGGGCAAGCCTCCTCTTCATTGATGGCAAGCCACATTATCGGCCTTAAAGCCGATGAGCTGCGTTCCCTCAGAGAGACTGTCTGGCAGATGTTGACTGAAAACGGGCCGGCTCCAAAAGGCAAATTTGCAGATTTTGCCTGCCTCGAACCGATCAAGAATTACAAAGCCCGCCAACCGTCCACTATGCTCACATTTGATGCGGTGGTAGACTGTATAGACCAGATCGAATCCCGCAAAAAAGATGGGCATAATGATAATGTCTCAAAGCCGTAATTACGATGGGCCATGGCGCAAAACCCCGGGCAGGCTTCTTGGCACCGGTCTTGTGCGCTTTTATCAACTCACCCTTTCGGGCTTTATTGGCAACCACTGTCGACATCTACCGACATGTTCGGAATATACCTATGAAGCGATCGCACGTTATGGATTATGGACAGGATCGTGGATGGGGCTATTCCGCGTTATGCGTTGTGGCCCGTTCGGCACACATGGATTTGATCCGGTTCCAATTTGTCTCGACCCGACTTGCCATTGGTATATGCCTTGGCGTTATTGGAAAATTGCTGCAAAGAGACATGAATAGGCTTTCTTTTTACAAAAAGAAAACTTAAAAGGGCAGGCATTGAACCGCTTTGTTATAACCGACAAAAGCAATTGACACCCCCACCCGCATTCGTTGGCGGGACTGGACTAGGAGTAATTTTATGTCTTCCACTGTTTCTATCTCATTTCCTGATGGCTCGAAGCGCGATTATCCTGAAGAGATGACCGGATTGGAACTTGCGCAATCCATTTCAAAGCCATTAGCAAAGAATGCTGTTGCCTATAGCTTTGACGGTGTTCTACGCGATATGTCCGATCCGCTTGGCCAGTCCGGCTCGATCGAAATTATCACACGTGACGATCCACGTGCGCTTGCGCTGATCCGCCATGATTGTGCTCATGTTTTGGCAGAAGCCGTGCAGGAATTATTTCCGGGAACTCAGGTAACCATCGGACCGGTTATCGAAAATGGCTTTTACTACGACTTTGCCCGCAATCAACCTTTTACGCCCGAAGATTTGCCGGTCATCGAAAAGAAGATGCATGAAATAATCAAGCGCAACGCAAAATTCACAAAAGAAGTGTTGCCGCGCGAAAAGGCAAAGAAGATTTTTGCCGATAAAGGTGAGCTTTACAAAGTTGAATTGGTTGATGCAATTCCGGAAAATGAAGACGTAAAAATTTATCATCAGGGAGAATGGTTTGATCTCTGTCGTGGACCACATATGCAATCTACAGGGCAGATCGGAAACGCCTTCAAACTGATGAAAGTCGCCGGCGCTTATTGGAGAGGCGATTCCAATAACCCGATGTTGACACGAATTTATGGAACAGCCTTTGCGAACGAAAAAGATCTCGCAGCCTATCTTCACATGCTTGAGGAAGCCGAAAAACGTGATCATCGTCGGCTTGGACGCGAGATGGATCTTTTCCATTTTCAGGAAGAAGGTCCAGGCGTCGTTTTCTGGCACGCCAAGGGGTGGAAAATGTTCCAGAATCTCGTAAGCTACATGCGTCGTCGTCTTGATGATGAGGGATATTCGGAAGTTAATGCTCCACAGGTACTTGATAAATCCTTGTGGGAAATATCGGGGCATTGGGGCTGGTACAAAGAAAATATGTTCAAGGTAACGCCAGCGGGTGACGATGCCGATGACGACCGCGTTTATGCCTTGAAACCCATGAATTGCCCAGGACACGTGCAAATTTTCAAGCATGGGCTGAAATCTTATCGCGAATTGCCAATCAGACTTGCCGAATTCGGCGTTGTTCACCGTTATGAACCATCCGGTTCATTACATGGTTTGATGCGCGTTCGCGGTTTTACTCAGGACGATGCGCATATTTTTTGTACAGATGAACAACTTGCCGATGAATGCTTGAAAATCAACGATCTGATTTTAAGTACCTATGCCGATTTCGGTTTTAACGAGATCACTGTCAAGTTGTCCACACGGCCGGAAAAACGCGTTGGTTCCGATGAATTATGGGATCACGCTGAGAGCGTTATGTCAGAGGTTTTGGAAACCATCAGGGAAAAATCGAATGGCCGTATCAAAACCGGCATTCTTCCCGGTGAAGGTGCGTTTTATGGTCCAAAATTCGAATATACCTTGAAGGATGCAATCGGCAGAGAATGGCAGTGCGGAACAACGCAGGTCGACTTCAATCTTCCCGAACGGTTCGGCGCATTCTATATTGATAAAGATTCAGAGAAACGCCAACCGGTGATGATACACCGTGCGATTTGCGGATCTATGGAACGCTTTCTTGGCATTCTTCTTGAAAACTATGCAGGCCATTTGCCTTTATGGTTCGCGCCGCTTCAGGTTGTGGTTGCCACGATCACATCGGAAGCCGATGATTATGCGAAACAAGTCGTCAAAAAGCTCAAAGCTGCCGGCTTGTTAGCGACAACCGATCTCAGGAACGAGAAAATCAATTATAAAGTTCGTGAACATTCGTTACAAAAAGTACCGGTTATTCTGGTTTGCGGTAAAAGAGAGGCTGAAGACGGTTCGGTCAATATGCGTCGGCTCGGAAGTCAGGAACAGGTATCCCTGCCCCTGTCAAAAGTTATTGCTGATTTGAAAGAAGAAGCAACGCCTCCCGATCTTCGCCGGGCTAACGTCGAAGAATAGGAATTATGCTCGTGTCTGGCAGATAAGTCTGCTTATCTGCCAGATTTGTTAGACATTGATCACGAGTGATCAACAATATTACTGAAAACCTTGGCTTTTCTTAAAGCCGGTAAATTTTAATATTGAATTTAAAAAAACAAAAATCCACCCTACACTTACCAAGTACTTGCTATCCAATAATAATTTTCATCTGAAAATAAGTAAGAAAAGCCATTCCGGAATGGCTTTATTTATTCGAACCGCTTCATGCGGAACTGCCATTATTTGAACCATGTCAATCCATTGAATCATCAACAGGTGAAACAGGTTGCGCAGTTGTCAATACATCTACATCCTGATCGCGGCCGGACGTGACGGAAAATTCTTTCTGATAGATTTGATCTTTATTTTTCGCGATAGCAATATAATCACCTTCCGCGAGAACAAGTGTAGCATAGGCCCCGACCGTCTCACGGATAATATCGCCCGAATCGTTGGTGATTGACCAACTGGTGTCAGCCAAAGCTTCTCCGCCCTGTTGGCGCACAAGTTTCAAGGTGATCAAGGCTGCATGATGTTGCATCGTTGCTTCGGTAATTTTACCCGCATCAACTCTGATATCGGAACGTGAAATCGCATTTGCCGATCCATAATTGGAAACAATATGATAATCTCCGGCTTTCAAACGTATGACTTTGCCGGGTTTTACATCAGCCAAAATCAATGCAGTGTCATCGTTTTCGCTGTCATCCGAATAAATTGAAAAACGCAAATATTGCGGATTGATTTTACCTTCCGGCATCGTCGCATTGAGCTTTAGCCCGCCTGCATTCAACACTAGAATTTCGGACATTTTTTGGTCTGTACTCACAGTTACCCGTCTCATAGCGCTGGCATGTCCGAAAGACACATGCACAATGTAACTGCCCGGATCGAGCGTAAAATGTGCATCTCCCCCCTCAGAAGAAGCGACCAGTGGTAATTTGTTATCGACACCGTAAATTGGCTCGTAAATACGCCAAATGAGACCGCGTGTGATATCTGTACCTTTGTCTGTCAATCTGGCGCTGAGCGCAAGATCGGCTTTTTGTATCGAAGTCGTATGATTTGACGGACCTGTGGAGGGGTGGGCCTGAGGAGAATTCGGGTTCACCGGAGGTGTATTTGAATTTTTGGGGGCCGTGTTTTGCTTGAATTGATTATCTTGATGATGTTGTTCCGGAGCAACCAGATTTAATTCCGGTTTTTTTTCCTCTGCATGGCTGTTAAAGATGCAGAACATCCACGAAAAAATGACAATAATCGCTGGAAAGATCTTCTTTTCTTTACGTTTCGAGTTGGATTGGCCTGTCATCTGATTTTAACTGTCAGCATTATGATGGGATTCAAGAACTTTGGCAAAATACGCTGAAAAGCATATCAGGTGCTTTTCATTGTTAATCGGACTATATCGAAAAACTGGCCCCGCAGCCACAGGAAGATACGGCATTAGGGTTGTTTATTTTAAATGCCTGCCCCATCAGATCATCAACGAAATCTATTTCAGAACCATCCATTAACGGCAATGATACCGAATCAATAAATATCTTTGCGCCATCTTTTTCTATGACCAAATCGTCGTCAGCAGGGGCTTCGTTCACCAGATCATATTTATAAGAAAAACCGGAACACCCGCCACCTTCAATGGAAATGCGCAAAGCTGTCTTGTCAGGTTCTCCTGCCAAAATATGCGCTATGCGTTTGATCGCCGAATTTGTAACTTCAACGCCCATAATCAAAATTTCCTTGCGTTAGACTGTTTTCGTAAACTTGAATATCAGATAAGAGATATTTCCTGATGAATCTAGGTCTCGATCGGACAAGTTGCAATGGATATAAAAAATATAGGCTTTGGTTATCGGCCGCGAGCACCCTATGCCAGCGATCCGGCAAAAAGCCGTGGACGTTTGTTTTATGAACCTGAAAGCCCTACGCGCACGCCTTTTCAGCGGGATCGCGATAGAATAATCCATTCAAATGCTTTTCGGCGTCTGAACCACAAAACACAAGTTTTTATCGCTGATGAAGGTGACCTTTATCGCACACGTTTAACCCATACGATCGAAGTTTCACAAATTGCACGCGCATTGGCTCGAGCATTACGTCTTGATGAAGATTTGGCAGAGGCTATCGCGCTGGTTCATGATTTTGGCCATACGCCATTCGGTCATGCCGGCGAAGATGCTTTGAATGAAAAGATGAAACTTTACGGTGGTTTTGACCATAATGCCCAGGGCTTACGGATTGTTACATCGCTCGAACACCGCTATCCGAAATTCAATGGTCTAAATCTCACTTGGGAAACTCTTGAAGGATTGGCCAAACATAATGGCCCGCTTGCGGGGCCGGCGGCCACCAATTCGTCAATTCCGCTTGCGGTTGCAGAATATAATAAACATCAGGATCTGGAACTTGACCGTTTTGCCAGTCTTGAGGCCCAGTGTGCCGCCATTGCCGATGATATTGCCTATAACGCTCATGACATTGATGACGGGCTACGTGCCCGCCTTTTAAGTTTGAAGCAACTGGAAGATGTCGAACTAACAGCCGGTATCCTTGGGTCGATAAAAAGTGAATATCCCGATCTTGATAAGACACGAACCGGTTATGAAGTTGTCAGACGCCAGATCACGTTAATGGTTGAAGATGTCATTCAACACTCGTTTGAACTTATTGCCGAAGCCGCGCCAACGAGCGTCGATGATGTTCACGCTGCAGGACGACAGCTGGTAAATTTTTCCTCCTCTATGGCTGCGAAGGAAAAACACTTGAAAAAGTTTTTATACAAAAACCTTTATCATCATGAATATGTATGGGAACGAAGGCGCGAAGCAGAAAAAATTGTTGCCAGCCTTTTCGATTTTTATTTCAAAACTCCGCAAGCAATGCCCGATGATTGGTATCAGGCAGCCGGTAATGGAGACGTTAATTGGCGCGCTCGCGTAATTTCCGACTTTCTTTCCGGCATGACAGACAATTATGCACAAAGAGAATATCGACGATTGTTTGACCGCGCGACCTATTTGTCTTAAACGAAGGTGACAACAATACGGATTTTCATGATGAATATTTTCAACACATTCGAACAGAAGATTAAGGAACTGCTGCAACAGTCTGATATTAAATCAAAAGATGGGCAACCACTTGATTTAAATCGAATAAGCGTTGAAGCACCACGTGACCCGTCACACGGTGATCTTGCGACAAATGCTGCTATGGTTCTTTCGAAAGCTGTCGGCTGTAACCCTCGTGTTTTGGCCGAAAAGCTCGTAAATCTTCTCGAATCCGACAATGATATTGAATCTGTCAACGTTGCCGGCCCCGGTTTTATCAATCTGCGTCTTACAGATGATTTTTGGCGCAACATGCTGAAAACCATAATAAAATCGGGCCCCACTTTTGGTCGCTCGGATATCGGTGTCGGTAAAAAAGTCAATGTTGAATATGTTTCAGCCAATCCGACGGGTCCGATGCATGTTGGTCATTGCAGAGGAGCCGTAGTAGGTGATGTGCTTGCCAATCTTCTTTCGTTTACCGGTCATGATGTCGTAAAAGAATATTACATTAATGATGCGGGTGGCCAAATTGATGTATTGGCAAAATCCGTTTTCTTGCGTTATCGCGAAGCGCTGGGTGAAAATATCGCAAAAATACCCGAGGGATTATATCCTGGCGATTATCTGGTGCCTTTGGGACAGGCTTTAGCCAAAGAATTTGGTAACAAGCTTCTTGAAATGCCGGAAGATGAAAGGTGGCCGCTCATAAAAGAGAGATCGGTCGACGCCATGATGCGGATGATCCGCGACGATCTTGCTGCTCTCAACATTCACCATGACGTCTTCTTCTCGGAAAAGACATTGCATGCAGACAATGCAAAAGCGATACGCAGCACCATCAACGATCTTACATTGAAAGGCTATGTTTATAAGGGAACACTCCCCCCGCCGAAGGGACAAGCTTCGGAGGATTGGGAAGACCGTGAACAGACTTTGTTCCGCTCCACCGAAGTCGGTGATGATCAGGATAGACCATTAATCAAATCGGATGGGTCATATACCTATTTTGCGGCTGATGTTGCCTATTTCCGTAACAAATTCGAACGCCAATTCAATGAAATGATTTATGTTCTGGGTGCCGATCACGGAGGATATGTCAAGCGCTTGCAAGCTGTTGCAAAAGCTATTTCCGGCGGCAAGGCCAAGTTGACAGCATTGCTTTGTCAACTCGTAAAGTTGTTCCGTGACGGACAGCCGGTTGTTATGTCCAAACGTGCGGGTTCTTTCGTGACCTTGAGAGATGTGGTCGACGAAGTGGGACGCGATCCGGTGCGTTTTATGATGATTTTCCGTAAAAGCGATGCGCCATTGGACTTTGATTTTGCTAAAGTAACCGAACAATCAAAAGACAATCCGGTATTTTATGTTCAATATGCAAGTGCCCGCTGCCACTCGGCTTTTCAAAAAGCGGAAGAACAACTGAACATCAAAAATCCGTCGATAGAAGATCTGACGGGTCACCTTGATATGCTTAGTGATTCCGGCGAAATCGCACTTATAAAGAAGCTCGCTGAATATCCCCGTATTGTCGAACAGGCGACAAAAAATTATGAACCGCACCGTTTGGCATTTTATCTATACGATCTGGCATCAACCTTCCATGGGCATTGGAATAAAGGGGCAGAGAATGAACAGTTGCGATTTGTCGCGCTAAACGATATGAATTTGTCGTTAGCAAGATTGGGATTGATTCGTGCGGTCTCCAGTGTGCTATCATCGGGCTTGGGAATAATCGGTGTTGACGCTCCGGTTGAGATGCGGTGACGAACAACACTTTACATCTGGTAACACCCGTCTTGCGTGTAATATATTCATTTCATATATATGATATTAAAGCAGAATATTGGTTTTTAAAAAGAATCCGCTTAATATACGGCAGAATGCAATAAACAATTGATTGCGTAACCGACCACGTAGGAAAAGCTATGACAGATAATAATCGTAATGCCTTTCGTCCCGAAGGGCAGGCTCAACAAAGCAACGATCCGCTGCTCGAGCTGACACGTTTATTCAATCTGGACTTCAATCCCAACGGGAATAATGAATCTAATCGGCCGTCTAACCCGGAGACCAGTGCAGATGTAACACCTGCACCGCACACGAATAACCCCGATGATTCCGATTTATCGTTTTTGGATGCTGGTACGCCACAACCAACCCAGCAGACTCAAAACGCTCCCTATGCTCAGGGCGATATTGGTTCGACGCAGCAAAATGTGAATGACGATCTGGATTTTCTGCCCAACGCTGACCAACAACAATCGCCTTCAACAGCAGGCGGAGCAGGTTTGCCGTTTAATGAACTTTATGATGCTCCCTCGTTCACTCCACGAGCACGCACACCGGAGAATGTTGCGGGTGCGCCGAACACATTCAACAACGATCATCTCGACATGCCACCTGATCTTCCGATCGGTGACGAGCCTATTTTACCCAGGCAAGGTTTTAATCAATCCCCTAGTGCCCCGCAAAATAGCACCTTGCCCGAAGACTTCAATTTCGTGCCCGAGCGGAATGCAGCCTCGCCCACATTCCAGAATAGAAGCAAACCTGATCCTGTTTTGCCGACACCTCCTCAAAACAACTATAATCAAATATCGGCATCAGGACCCGAGACAGCTTCGGCTGTGAGACAAGTTGCGAGTGAATATCCACAACAATACGCACCGAACACTGCGGAGCAATTTACTTCACCGGATAGCTCTCCCCGGTATTCCCCACAACCAACGACGGCGCCCGTTCAAGAACAAGGAACGGCGCAACAATATCCCGCTTTCGATGAAATGAAATTTGACAAGGAGCTGGAAAATCTCCTTGTTAATGCGCCCCTTGAAAGCTTTGACAATAACGCTACCCCTGCTGATACCGGCAATAGTTTTTCGGCTTATCCTTCTTCTCATCAGGCTGCAAATCCGGTTCAATCAAATAACGATCAATACGGATATTCCAATCAATATGCGGCGGTTAACAATGCGGCTATAAACAATCCGGAACAGTTTGGAAGCAACGTTACGCAAAACTATAATCCGCAGCAAGTGCAGCCGTCTTTGCACTCCGAAGAAACGATGGTGTCGAACAATACTGCTCCGCAAAATGTCGGAAACACTCAATCGCCCTTGCCTTATACGCCGCCAGCAGCCGATGTAACAGCAGCGGACGACAGTTTTTTTGATAATCATGATCCGTTGGACGATAATGTTTATGCGGGCGACACAGATTATGCGAATTCATATACCCAGAATTCGGATACGCAATTATCAGACCGCAACCAGTCACCTTCGCCATCCGTAGGTGAACAACATAACATTGCTGCATTTGATCTTGAAGATTTGTCAACGGGCGAAAATGTTATTGTCAATCCTCCCGCACCTCAAATGTCCACCGGCGAGCCGCAACAAGAAGGTAACTTTGCCCCTGAACAAGATCAATATGCGCAATCTTTAAACCAGCAGGAGCCGGAGCCTTCCAACAATCAAAATAATGATTTTCAGCAGCAATATGTACAAAATCAACACGCGCAAATTTCTCAGCCGGTTTTAGAAGAGCATGGGCAAGAAGACTATGCATATCAATCTAGCCCGGTCTCTGGAAACGATGAAAATTTACAATATGGAAATGACAAAAATGGCGACCTTCCGCCAGATGTAGATACATACAATTTTGCTGAAAATGTCGTCGAGACAACCGAGCCGGTTGATGTCCCCGACATTCCCTATGCTGAAGAAGAGACAGCACAACAAGGCGATGCTCTTGAAAACGAATTTGCTGATGTATTCAGCGTTGGAAATAAGCAGGAAAGCGCAAATAAAGCGGCCGAGCAGGACGATTTTTTTGCCGATGCCTATGCGCAATCAGGTTATAATTTAAAGCAGCAGCAATCTTTTGAAGAAACTGATTCTGAACAAGCAAATTATGATAATGCCGGTTCATACACGAGTTACCCGACAGAAGCCCCTGCTCAACCGGATGAAAATCTACCTTTAGAGAGTCTGCAAAATCAAAAACGGTCAAGCTCTATTGTTAGAAAATTGACGATTGGCGGCATTGCTTTGTTTATTGCGGTCGGTGGCGGTTATGCTGCGTCGAAGTATTTTCTCCCCAATCATGGCGATGGTCAGTCAACCGTTATCCATGCCGACGAAGCTCCATATAAGATACAGGCGGAACAGACCTCCAACAATCACGACACATCGAATAATCAGGACGTTTATAATCATGCAAACGGAGCAGACGATGCTTCAAAAGAAAATCAGGACAAACTTGTGGACCATTCGGAAACTCCGGAAGATATAACAGCCTTGAATAACGTGCCCGATAGTGTTGACTCTTTTTCTGACCCTTCCAATGTCGAGGATGCAATCACAGCCGCTTCGGATCAAGCTGTTCCCACTCGAGAAGTGCAATCTGTCGTCGTAAATCCGGACGGAACGATTTCTCCAAGCAGCTCGGCAGACAATGCTGAAAAGAATGGCAATAATTCGGGCACTGGAAATTCGCACGCCGAGGCAGCGGATGGCGCAACGAAGGCTCCGAACGCGGTTAATCCGACTTCATCCAAAACCAATTCGCAATCCAATACCGAAACGTCGACAACGGATTCGGAACTTGCGAAAATCATCAATGATGACGCAAAATCTAACGAAAAGAATAAGAATAATGCGTCTGCCAATGCGAATAATTCAGAAAACGAAAGTGATATTTTTAATTCGGTAAAGACACCGCAAACGAAAAAGCAGGCACAACCTGTACAAACAGCAGATTTATCAGAAGAACCAGCAGCTGCTCCAAAGCCGGTCGCACCAGCAAAAAGTGCGAACGTCACACCAATGGCGAGCGTCGGTTCAGGCGGATATTATGTCCAGATAGCTTCCCAGCCAACAAGAGAATCTGCTGTCACATCGTTGAATAACGCAAAGAGTTCGTTCGGCGCTTTAATCGGCTCGCTTCCATTGAGTATTGAGCCTGCTTCGATACCAGGAAAAGGTACCTATTATCGGGTGAGAGTACAGGTAGGACCGCGCGAGAATGCAATCAGCATTTGCGATCGTATCAGAAGCCAAAAAGGAAATTGTTTCGTTGGAAAATAACTTAAAGAGATAACCATTTTCCAATGTTGATGAACTAATGGTTTCTTTGAGAAATTTCCGCTTCATTTCAGGCGGAATTTCCTTTTTCACAATGCAGCGATTATGGTTGATAATTCAAAACCTGTCCCACTCTAAACGGAATTCAATCTTTGTCCGGTTTTTTGTGGTTGTACGGTTGAAGACGCTGAATGCTCGATACCTTCTAACTTTACAAGTTTCCGATGAACGTTTCCTTGATATTTTTTCTGGGATATAGAGGTTTTCAATATTAAATTGTAAAGTAATGAAACCGTTTCGAACTTGATATCAAGAATTAGTCAATCCGAAAATTTTAATCAGTTTGTTAAAAACTTCTCTTTTCGTTGAATATTTCTTTATAATTTGGAATATGATCTATTTTATTATTTTTCTTAACTTTTCGTTATTTATTTAAATTAAACGCTCGTAACCGATTTTGTACTATTGTTGCTATTATTTCGTACCAAGTTATTTCGAGATAGCCGACAATAACAACCATTCAGCATGTCAATAGGGCTGAAAAATTCGATCATTAAACAACAGGATGCGGTTGTATCAATCAGGATCCGTAAATTGATAATTCAAGTTAAATATTGAGAAAATCATAAATCAATTAGTAAGTCACCGTTTCTCTAATTTTACTATTTTCGTTATTTTCAGAAAATCCGTTAAAGCCGATAATTCGTCGGTTATATTAGGAAAAACAATTTTCTTTTTTAGCAGATAACAAATTAAAATCTTCGGTCTTCAAATGCGAGAAAGATTTCACAATGTTGTTCTTCAAGCCTCGAAAATATCTAAAATCGTTGACACAGATGCCAAACAAATTTTAATGTTCAAACCTTATTGCTCGACTAAAATTGTTAATTGTAAAAAACGTGCAATAAGAAAAGATAGATTTCAAAAGGTTATTGTCATGACAGGTTCCAGTACTGTTCTTCCATTTAAAATAGAAAAAAACACAAATCCCGTTAGTGCTGAAAAGCGTGCGGAACTATTGAAGAATCCTGGATTTGGTCGGGTGTTTACCGACCACATGGCAGTGGTGCAATGGTCAGCAGGCAAAGGTTGGCACGACGCGGTTATAACTGCGCGCAAACCTTTCGAGATTGACCCGGCAAGTGCAATTCTACACTATGGTCAGGAAATCTTTGAAGGACTCAAAGCCTATCGCGCCCATGATGGTCGCATTCTCCTTTTTCGTCCGGAAGCAAATGCAGAACGCTTTCATAATTCGGCAATAAGATTGGCAATGCCACCGGTTGATAAGGATGTCTTCCTCACGGCAATAAAAGAACTTGTAAAAATAGACCGTAATTGGATTCCGGAAACACCCGACTCCAGTTTGTATCTACGTCCTTTCATGTTTGCCAATCAGGCCTTCTTAGGTGTTCATCCGGCCAATGAATATATTTTCAGTGTCATTGCTTCGCCAGTCGGTTCGTATTTCAAGAGCGGCTCGACAAAACCGGTCAGTGTTTGGCTTGATACCGAGTTCAGTCGCGCCGGCCCCGGTGGCACAGGTGAAGCAAAATGTGGCGGCAATTACGCCTCGAGTCTTCTTGCCCAAATCAACGCCGAAAAAAATGGCTGCGATCAGGTTCTGTTCCTTGACGTTGTCGAACGCAAATGGATTGAAGAATTGGGCGGTATGAATATCTGTTTTGTTATGGATGATAATCGCCTGATCACCCCTAAACTTGACGGAACAATTCTGCATGGCGTTACGAGGAAGTCGATTTTGCAGCTCGCCAAAGATAATGGTATGAAAGTCGAGGAACGCAGCTATTCCTTCGACGACCTCAAAAAAGATGCAAAAAGTGGCCACCTCAAAGAAGTGTTCGCATGCGGCACCGCTGCTGTGATAACCCCAATCGGAGTATTCAAATACGAAGGTGGCGAAACGGTCATCGGTAACGGGAATGGCGGCGAAATAACCCAGAAATTACGTGATGAGCTTATCCACATTCAAAAAGGTGAAGCAAAAGATCCCTATGGCTGGGTCAAGACTGTAAAAGTCGACTAATTTTGCCACACTTTGTTTGTAGCATATTGAAAGTGCAGCCTCTTTAGGCTGCACTTTTGTCTCTTCTAAGCTGTTTTCATTCATGTGATATAGCCGGAATGAGGTGGCCTTGACATCATAGCCGTGATGGAAAGCCTTTTATCTACTTTGAAATCCGGCCGTTATTTCCATAACTAACGGTATTTCTACTCATTAGCCATTATCGGTCAAACATTAACGAATATATTTACATTGAAAAATATTTTCTTGGAAATTACGTTAGTAATTCGTTTTCATTTATCAAAAAAAGCTATAGTAATATTAAATTATATTTTTAAATTCAAATAAATCTCCTTTTACGAACCATATTGTTTTACGCAATGTAAAACTATGTACTTTTGGAAATAACTTTCCGATAATTTATCCGGTGTAAAACTTTCTTATTGTTTTTTGGATCACTATTTACGGTAAACGTAAATTTATCGCGGCAAGTTATCGTTTTAGCCAAAATGCAGTTTGTTAACCATCAAATAATCAAACCAAGAGTCCGGTATATTCAGCGACCTTATCGGTTTTAAAAAATCGCCGCTGTTACTTTGTAAAATAATGGAAACCCGTGTATTCCCCACTTTCTCGATATAAACGACATACAAAAAAGGCGTATCTCGCGATCGAAATACGCCTTCGGAGTAATGCAAGTTCATCATTCACCGGCAATGCCGGTTCAATTCATCCGGATTAGTCGAACTTTTTCATATCCTGATGACGGGCAATAATATTACGAATTGTGCCCGTATGTGAACGCATTACAATTGTGTCTGTTTGAATATAGTTTTTGGCAAATTTTACACCGGAAAGTAGGTTTCCGTCAGTAACGCCGGTCGCTGCAAACAGCACGTCACCTTTTGCCATTTCTTCCATAGTGTAAACTTTATTCGGATCTTTTACGCCCATTTTGGCAGCACGGTCGATTTTTTCTTGCGTGTTCAACTGTAAACGACCTTGCATCTGCCCACCAATGCATCGCAAAGCTGCGGCAGCCAGAACACCTTCCGGTGCGCCACCTATTCCCATATAAATATCGATACCGGTCTCATCAGGATCGGTTGTATGAATAATGCCTGCAACATCGCCATCACCAATCAAGCGGATTGATGCACCGGTTGTGCGCACTGCTTCAATAAGTTTGGCGTGCCGGGGCCTATCCATGATACAAGCAGTAATCATATTCGGCTTGACACCTTTTGCCTTGGCTAGTGCGTTGATATTGTCAACAGGGCTTGCATCTATGTCAACAAGGCCTTTGGGATATCCTGGACCTATAGCGATCTTCTCCATGTAAACATCCGGTGCATAGAGCAAATTGCCCTTTTCAGCCATAGCAATAACGGCTAACGAATTAGGCAAGTTCTTCGCGCATATAGTTGTTCCTTCCAGAGGATCGAGTGCTATATCGACAGACGGACCTTCCTTGGTACCTACTTTTTCACCGATATAGAGCATAGGAGCTTCATCGCGTTCTCCTTCACCGATAACAACCGTGCCATCTATCGGTAGACGGTTCAATTCTTTGCGCATCGCATCAACGGCTGCCTGATCAGCTGCCTTTTCATCTCCACATCCACGAATACGTGCGGCGGCTACTGCCGCGCGTTCGGTAACGCGAGCGAGCTCAAGTGTTAAAATACGATTGAGTCCATGTAATGTACGGTCAGCCGAGTTCGACATATGATTGATCCCATCGGGTAATTGTTAAAAAAACTAAAGTTGTTGCGCAACATTATACAATAGCCTTTTGGCAAAGACTAACGTTTATCGCAAGAGGAATAATGATCAATTCATGACTTATAATTGATAACATTAGTGATCATTACACAAACCAATGTTAATACACCCGATTTTTAGTTCGGACGTTCTATCCGTATCATTTGCGGCTTATCAATAAGGTGCCCGTCTTCCATAATGGACGACAAAGCTTTGCGCACTGACGACTCGGTTGTTTCGTGCGTCACAAGAACAATATTCTTCGTATTCGGCTGCTTATTTTCTGCAAGCGGCCGTTGAACAATCGATTCCAATGAAATGGAATTTTCAGCCATACGTTTTGCGACAGTCGCAAAGACACCGATCTTGTCGTTGACTGTCAAACGGATGAAATAGCCCCCTGCATGGGCCCGCATCCGTGCACGTTTATAAGGTGCAAGAGCTTGAGCCGGCGTGCCGAAAACCGGTCCGTGTTGAAAACCGGGATGGGATTTCGCAATATCGGCAATATCGCCAATGACAGCGGACGCTGTTGCGTTCCCTCCGGCTCCGGGGCCGGACAGCAGCAGTTCACCCAGAAGATCGGTTTGTATAGAAACCGCATTTGTGACACCTTGCACTTGTGCAATAACGGAAGATGTTGGCACCATCGTAGGGTGTACACGTTGTTCAATACCGGTGTCGGTTTTTACAGCTACGCCAAGAAGCTTGATCCGGTAACCGAGTTCATCCGCAGCATGAATATCGGCAAGTGATATATTGCTTATTCCTTCGACATAGATATCGTCGACGGAAATGACGCAACCAAATGCCAAACTTGTCAGCAGAGCAAGTTTGTGCGCTGTGTCAAAGCCTTCAATATCGAAAGTTGGATCAGCTTCGGCATAGCCCAGTTTTTGAGCTTCCTTCAGACATTCTTCAAAAGAAATTCCTTCTGCGAGCATACGGGTCAAAATGTAATTACACGTACCATTCAAAATACCGTAAACTCTGGAAACATTGTTTCCCGAAAGCGACTCGCGCATAGCCTTGATAACGGGAATACCCCCCGCGACCGCTGCCTCGAAGTTTAAAAGAACGCCTTTTTTCTCGGCAATTTTTGCTAACGCCACCCCGTGACGAGCGAGCAAGGCCTTGTTGGCTGTTACAACATGGTGACCGTGTTTCAGTGCTTCTTCGACACAAAAACGCGCAATCCCCTCCTCGCCGCCAATAAGTTCGACAAAAACGTCAATATTGTCGCTTGCAGCCAGAACCAACGGGTCATCGACCCATTCAATGTGTTGAAGATCAATGCCACGCTCCCTTGTTCTGTCACGTGCACTCACAGCCACGACATCAATGGGCCTGCCACATTGTTTTGTCAGCAAGTCCTGTTTTTCTTTCAATATACGAACGACAGAACTTCCTACGGTTCCAAGCCCGACTATGCCGATCCTCAACGCATTTACCATTGGTTAGGCTGCCTTGTTTTTTTCGTCAGAAAAGAAGCGCTTTATATTGCGGGCAGCCTGCCTTAAACGGTGCTCGTTCTCGACAAGTGCAATGCGGACATAATCATCTCCCTGCTCACCAAATCCAATTCCCGGAGAAACCGCAACATCGGCTTTTTCGATGAGCAATTTTGAAAATTCAAGTGACCCCAGATGCTTGTATTGCTCCGGTATCGGAGCCCATGCAAACATAGTCGCCTCAGGCGAAGGAACGTCCCATCCGGCACGGTGAAAACTTTCGACCATGACATCACGACGCTTTTTATAGACCGACCGCACATAAGCAATATCCGATCCGTCACCGTTCAATGCATAAGCAGCAGCAACCTGAATTGGTGTAAATGCACCGTAATCAAGGTAGGATTTGACGCGCGTCAAAGCAGCGATCAATCGCTCGTTGCCCACTGCAAAGCCCATCCGCCAACCCGGCATCGAAAAGGTTTTCGACATAGACGTAAATTCGACAGCAACATCAATCGCACCCGGTACCTGTAAAACTGAAGGTGGCTCTTTGTCGCCAAAATAGATCTCGGCATAAGCGAGGTCAGAAAGCAGGATGATTTCGTTCTTTTTGGCAAAATCAACGACTTCCTTATAAAAATCGAGATCCGCAACATAGGCAGTGGGATTGGAAGGGTAATTCAGAATGACAGCAATCGGCTTCGGAATCGAATGCTTGACCGCGCGATCAAGCGCACGGAGCAATTCTTCACCCGGATATGCCGGCATAGAGCGGATAACCCCTCCGGACATAATAAAACCGAAGGAATGAATGGGATATGTCGGGTTCGGACACAAGACAACATCGCCGGGGGCTGTAATTGCCTGTGCCATATTGGCAAACCCCTCTTTCGATCCCAAGGTGGCAATGACTTGCGTATTGGGATCCAATTTTACGCCGAAACGGCGTTCATAATATTTGGCTTGTGCCCGTCTTAATCCGGGAATGCCGCGTGATGCGGAATAACGGTGTGTTCTAGGATCCTGTACAACCTCGCAAAGTTTATCGACGATATTTTGCGGCGTCGGCAAATCCGGATTCCCCATTCCGAGGTCAATAATATCGGCCCCCTTCGCTCGCGCGGCTGCCTTCAGGCGGTTAACCTGTTCGAATACGTAAGGCGGCAAACGACGAATTTTATGGAATTCTTCCGACATTTTTTAATCCGGTCAAAAAGTTGATGTTAAAAGTTTAATAATCAAACATAGATGGTCCAAGAACGATTAATCCTGTTTACCACTCTGTTCAATCTGGCGGACTGTTTCTTCCGCCTCACGACGCGCGTCGTCCTTGGCTTTTGCCAGATTGGACGCACTATTCGCGGATGGCCCCGGCACTTTTTTCAGACGTGCCGCTTCCGAATCCAACCGATTGGTCAAAGATTGTTTCTCGACTTCAGAAAATTGTTCGGTTGCAGCTCGGGGTTTATCCGAAAATCGCGGATATGATTCTTGATGGGAGGCACCAGCCTGTTCCGGAGCCGTAAATTCTGCGCCACGAGCACAGCCCATTACGGCAAATGCTATCATAGTAAGAACAATACTGTGCTTTCTTTTAAAAGGCCTGTGCATCTTAATTCTATTTTCCCATCACTTGCATAAATGTTTTCTTTATCATGAGATTAACACAACGCCAAGGTCAAGAGAGGATAGGAGATATTCGAGCAGTTTTGTTGTTTTCCTGCAATTGTGTGGTTAAAGTGTCATAGATTACAATTTTGACTCGCAACGTGATAAGAATTCGATGTTCTCGATATAAATTCGACGCATTTTGTTGCGAGATCGGATGCTTCGACTGGAAGTGTTTGTTTAGAATAGTGAAAAAGCGTTAGGCCTTCGGCCGCAATGAAAGGTTGCTGATTGTTCGCAGATACCGACATTTTTCCGAAGAAAGAGCATTCATATCTTTTTCACGGCAGGTCATTATGTTCCGGACTGGTCATGGTAGCGGCATTATTATTGTCAGCCTGTACAGCCAATAACGGGGGAATGGGCGGAATAGAAAAGGCAGTTGGCACTCAAAACGCGCAACCAGACAAAAATTCGGGTAACCCCGCCCCTACAAATGTTATGAATCCTCAATCTGCTCAAGAAGTCGACAGCAATCAAATAGCCGCAGATCAAAGCCGTGCTCAACCGGCACAGGTGCCGCTTCCGACACAACCTCCTTCGCAAGATAATAAAGGGGTAGATTCTTCCCAACAGACACCTCTCACTGACAATGGAACTGCGAACAATCATCCCTTGTCCACGGGAAATTCTGGTGTTCCAATTGTGAGCCCGGCGACTGAAACAGCTTCAGGCGACGAGCCTAAGCCTAAAAAGACCGCGCTTTTTTCTTTTCTTGGAAAAAAGACCGAACCCGCTACGTCTAAAACCACTCCCACAACAACGAATTCGGATACGAGTGAACAGTCGTCACAACCCAGTGCATCTTCCCCAACTCAAAATACATCAACGGCAGCACCGGAAGCCCAACATAATAATACCAGCACTCCCCCCTCCGGCCAAACAACAGTTTCTCGTGATTCTTCTACACAGGATGTCTCACAAAGCGCTTCTAATACACAACAACCGCCTGAACGCGACGCTACAAGCCAAAAACAGGGAAGTTTAATGCGGTTATTCGGTCGTTCGGATAACCAGAAGAGTAATAAGCCGGTTGATAGCGAAACAAAAACAGCACTTGTACCGCTGCCGAAGAAAGATCCGCATGAATATAATGATGACTTACCCGGGGTTCGACCCAATGGTGGCATTGTTATTAAACATCGTACGAGTCTTTATGATGATACCGATATTGACGCAAACGAAATTGATTCGCCTTCGCTTTACACACTCGCATCGGTCAGTATCTATGGTCGTTCATTGCCAAATGGATTGAAAGTAGCCCGCAAAGATGTTGAAGTTTCATGCCTGAGACCTCAACTGGTAGCTATCCTGAAAACCATAGAACGACGCTTCAACAAGCCGGTTATTATAACATCCGGATATCGTAGTCCGTCATATAACCAGAAAGTAAATGGCGCAAAACGCTCCATGCATATGTCCTGTGCAGCGGCGGATATTCAGGTTCCCGACACAAATAAATGGGAAGTTGCCAAATTTGTCCGCGCTTTGCCCAACCGCGGCGGCGTAGGCACCTATTGTCACCAATCAATCCATGTCGATGTGGGGCCAAAACGCGATTGGAATTGGACATGTTCAGCAAAAAATTAAAAAAAAATGCTTAAGGGGGCTTGCGATTAAAAAATATCCTCTCTATAAGCCGTCTCACTGATACGCGCCCATCGTCTAGTGGTTAGGACGCCGCCCTTTCACGGCGGAAACAGGGGTTCAAATCCCCTTGGGCGTACCACCTTTGTATATTCAAATCATTGAGTTGTATTATTTTTCAAAGCGAAGTTAAGCGATTTTTACTTTTCGCTATTTTTATTAAACGGTCACAGCCTATCTTGATGTTTGTCGGACACAAACTTGTCATTCAAATCCATTGAAAACGAACACTTCTTATCGATTTGCGGTAAAGTTTTTCACCATTATGGATGCGAACTCGGTTAATTTTGCCACACTCAACAGTGGCACCTCGCTCATAACAATTTCATCCAAGACCAACCTTCTGCCTATCTTGTTTCGACAATGCTATCTATCTGGCATGAGTCAAACACAACTCCGGAAAAGCCTTTTCGACTACGTGGATCCCATGACAGCGTTGAAAGACTAAATTCTGAAACGACTAGGCGCGCTTGAGCGCGTAGCTACCGAATTGCTCAGAAAAGCCAACGAGGCAATCACCACGGCTCTTCTTGGCTAATATCAACAAGCCGAAGACAATAGTTCAAGAGGTCATTTGATCTACAGATAGGCAAGACTTTCATCTTGGAGCTGCGCGACAAACGTCAAGAGTAGAAAAAGAAGTAATCTGTATTCCAGACTATCATGGTAATTCTTGGCAACAAGTCGATTGTCAAGGTAGGTCGCGCCAATGCTATACAATTTTGCAATATTCTTACAGTTACATTCGCATGATGGTCCATCAACTACATTTATACCATTAGTACATGTTTTATCATCACATGAGTTATGGCAATTCAGGTGTCTGAAGATAGATGTTATAATTATGATTTCGAATATTATGTTTACGCAAACGCTATGCGACACGGCTCTCGCCGACGATGCATGACAAGCAACAGCTATTGAACGCTGCATCAGCTGACCGGCTGTAAAACGCCCACTTTCCGATATAACTGAATCGTTGCCGGTTATCCATATGAATGTCCAAGAAGGCGCCAATTCTTGAAAAAACTAGAAATTATCAACGAAATCCTCCGCAGTTTTCTAAAATCTTGCGCTGATCGGCAATCTTCAATGGTTGATGGACAAGTACCAAATCTTTTTCTGCACAATTAATCTGCAAATGCATGTGCAAGCAGTACCTTATCTGAATTCTTATCTAGACATCACCACAACCGGAAATATCACTGAACAACCTTTGGCAATTCGTAATGCGCTTCGAATATGCAGCACTCGTGTGAACAGTCATTGACATTGAAGAAAACAAACGCAAAACGGAATGCCATTAACTCTTTCAAATTAGCTGCGTTTTATGGAAATAAAGAAGTTACCCCCATCATCAAACGTTACTTATAGTTGGTTTAATTCAGGAATGCTGAATTAATTAGCCATGGTGTTATATATGGATATTGCACAAACTCGCGTTCTATGTTCAATTCTCAACATTAGCTGATTCAAAATGAAGGCTGGGGATGGAAATTGCTTTCGCTACTTTTCAATTGCGAGATTTAATTGAATCATCAAAAAAATTGAAAAATTTGTATGGTGACGAATTAGCTAATGATTTGATGTCAATTTTTCGTGATTTTGAGGCAGCTGAATCCCTGGATGAAATTATAAAATTTGGATATGAAGCTTTATTTATAGCTGCAGACGAAATTTTATTAAAGCTTCGTCCAAATTTAAGTGTTCAGTTCAAGATTAATGATCTGATAAATCGGACAAAATCAAATGTTATTCTTGATCCCAGTAAAATTCGACATATTAAAATAACAGGTGTTAATCATGAAAAGCCTTGATACTTTTTTGCCAGATTGGGTATCGCCGCCTGGGGCTACCATTCAACGCTTAATGGTTAAAGCCGGATACGATTATAAAGAATTAGCTAATGAAATAGATATTCCTGATAATGTACTACTAAAAATCATAAGTGGTGACGAAGTTATAACTCAAGATATAGCACTTCAATTAAGCAGTTTTTTTGGCTCGACACCTAACTTTTGGCTAAATCGGGAAAAAAAATATAGAGACGAAGTTGTTCGACTGAAGAAAACTCCCAAATTGATAGATGAATTAAATTTTTCTTGGGCATCTACATTTCCTATAAATGAAATGAAAAAATTGGGTTGGTTACCGACAACAACCAATACCAAAAATGTCATCGAAAAAATGAAATCTTTCTTTAACATAAAATCGGCAAAAGATTGGAATAATAGATATTTAAAATTTAATGCTGTCGCAGCCTTCAGAACCTCGCCCACATATATATCTAATCCTGCAGCTGTGACTGCATGGCTGAGGTGGGCTGAAATAAAAGCAGAAAATGTTGTATGTTCTGACTGGGATGTCGATATTTTGAAATCTAATATTCAAAATATGAGGAAACTAACAAGGCGCAAGGATCCAGCGCTATTCATACCTGACTTGAAACGAATTTGTGCAAACTGCGGGATTGTATTGACAATCATAAGTGCTCCTAAAGGTTGTAAAGCCAGCGGAGCAACACGATTTTTATCGGAAAAGAAAGCTCAAATTGTACTCAGTATGAGATATAAGTCTGACGATCATTTTTGGTTTACTTTTTTTCATGAAATTGGACACTTGATCCTACATAGAGAAACTCCACTTTTTTTAGAAGACAATAGCGATGTATCATCCAACGAAGAAATAGAGGCGAATTTATTTTCAGAACAGACTTTAATTCCAGAACGTTTTAAAGATCGGCTTAGAACGGTCAACGTAAAAACGAAGGATATATTACGTCTGGCTAGTCAAATAGGCATTTCAAGCGGTATTGTAGTTGGGCAACTTCAACATTCTGGCCGTATCAAAGCCAACCAACTGAATCACCTGAAACGGCGGTACAAATGGAGTGAATTCCTTTGAAGTTTATCCTCTAAACAAGGTATAGACCTCAGGGCTTTTTTGCCAGTTGCATAATGAATCTTCTAACACTTGCATGCCTACATGCAAATGGTCGTCAATTTTTTTTAAACGCTCCTCCAAATTCTTTGGGGAAATTTGTGCGTTTACATCTCCTCCAAATAATAACCTCGCACCGCGAATTGGACCAGTTGCATTATCCTTCAAATAGGCTGATCCCGGTTCTATAGGAAAAATTCCTAACTTTCCTAACATTGTTAAATAGTCAAACTTAGCCAGCCTCCCAAATCTCGTGACTTTATTCATATTTTTATAAAGCTGATCAAAAACTTCCCGCGGATTTTGTCCAACCTGCCTATGAATATCACGGATCATATTATCATGTCCGCCACACGACTGCACCCAATTAACATAGCTCGCCAGCACTTTTACCGTATCTTTTAGGCTCTCATATTTACGATGATTACTAAACCTTTCATTATCAAAATGACGAATATTATCATTGAACCAATTACTAAAAGCCTTAAGATCGCCTTTAATAGAATTCCAACACCAATGGTCGGACGAACCTAACTTCCCATATATCTTTCGGACTAGACGCCACTTGTTTTTTGAATGTTTTCCAAAGTGCACAGCTAGGAAAACTAACCAGCAAGCTTCATCTATATTCCCCTGCCTCGTCATCAGAACTGCAGCTTTCAAGGGATCGAATAATTCCGATGACGGTTCCATTCTCTCATGAACAATTTTTGCATTTGTCAAATACTTCACATACTTGACTCTTCTGATGCTATCATTAATTTGTCTTGACAATACCTCTATTTTTGTTTCAGAGTCTAAGCCAACAAGTTTGAATATTTTTTCAGAAAAACAATTTAAACTTTTTTTTATCTCTTGAACTTGTTCCAGTTTATTTTTCGACATATCAGCGCCTTATTTTGTTGGAAAAATATATTTTTATTTATTTATTTCATCTTTTCTCTTATATACTCATCGTAAAATTCTGTACTCAAGCTTTTCTTAGCTAAATTACTTGCTTCCGTGTCCTCTTTGTCTTGCAATTTTTTTATAAGTAATATCAAAGCAATATCTTGCCAATAAGGCGTTACATGTGAATTCTTCGGCAGAAATGTTTCACCCAACCTTATTTTTTTTTCAGTTTCTAAAAGCCATTTCATTGGTTTGCGTGGATCGCCATTCGGCATTGGCGGCATTGCGGTTTTTCTCTGTACTCCAAGATCAATGTATTTTTTAGCTTCTTTAATTTTATTCTCGTAAATATGTAAACTTCCAACAAAATGATAGTATTCACCTAGTTTCATTGCTAAACACGTCGCTACGTATTCTTGAAGAAACGTAAAAGCAAATATATCATGAGGGAGACCAATATATGCATCATTTGAGCGCATTGATACGACCATATTTAGTCTATTATTCCGGCATAAAAACTGTATTGTGCACGTACACGGTACATCGACAATTTTTTTCCCTATATCTTTTTTTTCGCTTCTTAACTCTTTTATTATTTTCGTTAAATCTGATTTATCAAAAATTTGAATGACTGCTTGCCGTGAACTTTTTTTCTCTTTTAATATTGTAATTACTTTTTTAACCTGTCCTCCTGAACCAAATAGTTTAGGACCATAAGCACCCCTTACTGTTACGGCATTTTCTGGCAAACCCGACGTTTCTCTATAGCGTGGGATATAATATTTAATAAAGGCCAAGTCATTCCGTCCTGAAAAATACCATAGTGTTTCACCCAGGCTGCTGTATAAAATCTTCCTTATCTCTGCCCGACACAAACGAGCTCTCGGATTTTTAAGTTTTAAGAGAACTCCCGTAAGCTCCCTGTTACGCCCTTTAGTTGATTCCACAACATTTTGGCTCTTAATTATTTTTGGATACAGTTTAAACAGTATATCATCAATTGTTTCACCTGAAATATACATGAAATTAAACATCTCCGAATCATCTAAACCGAATAAGTAAACATAGTCGAAAAATGCATAAAAAACATAGATAAACAGATTAATAATATGATGTAATACAAGCGAACCTACCATAGTTTAATATTACTCGTTTCTGCAGAACAGATTTTCGAATTTTATAAAACTGTCTCGGATGCCATATCCATTCCGATTATGATATAGGATGCGCCGATGAGCGGAACTTTCCTTTCGGTTCCGCTTCTGGTGCAAATGGCAAAAAAACTTGAAAATATATCCTATTTCAAAATCGAAACGCCACAAGCAGCCAATAAATTGCGTCAGTTAATTGCAGAAGGTGGGAAGTACATCGAAGGACCCTTTGATGGCGAAGAAGGAATCACTCTTCTTTCCGATCTTAGAGCCGGTGCAAAAGGAGCTATGACGGGTGGCGGCTATGTTGATGGCATAAGACAGATATTCGATCCCTTTATGGAAGGAAATCTTGAAGAAGCAAAAAACGCTTATATGCGTTGGTTACCGCTTATAAATCTCGAGAACCGCCAAGGAAGTTTCGCAACTGCAAAAATACTGATGAAAGAAGGTGGAATAATCCATCATGATGGCTTGCGGGCCCCCTTACCTTCGGTCTCTACAGAAATTCGCTCCGAAATATTGGAAATGGCAAAACAGCTTGATGTTTTAGCTCTCCGTTGGGCGCGTTAATTCCATATCGTTTTTCTCGCATCACATTAGTTTGTAAAAGCGAAAGATAACTCATATATTTCGAATTTAAAATATCTATAATATATTACTTGAGGGAGAAGTGATTTTTGGCGACTGTGTCAATCCGGATTGCCGTTACAAAAATCCTGATGGTGAAAGGCACCATAACCCTTCAATCATTATTCCCGTGAACCTCGTTTGGAGTAGTCGGGACATGGCAAAAAACAGATAAGGAGTCGCCACAATGAATATTACCGGTGAATTACTCATTAATGGATCGTCACATATGGGCAAAGATGGCAAGTTTCAGGCTATCGAAGCCGCAACCGGAAAACATTTGCCCGGAACATTCGGTGGTGCCACCCTGGAAGACCTCGCACAAGCCACAGAAGCTGCATGGAAAGCATTTCCCGTCTATCGCGAAACAGATCTTGAGAAACGCGCTGCTTTTTTGGAAAAAATTGCCGAGCTTATTGCAGCAACCGGCGACGAATTGATTGCGCGTACAATGGCAGAAACCGGCCTGCCAAAAGCCCGTCTCGAAGGGGAACGCATGCGTACTGTCAATCAGTTAAAAATGTTCGCACGGGAAGTAAGTTCAGCGCATTTTGTTGATCGGCGCGATGATCCGACAGATTTGAACCGAAAACCCCAATCAAAACCCGGTTTGATATTCCGCAATATCGGAATTGGACCCGTTGCCGTTTTTGGAGCTTCAAATTTCCCTTATGCATTTTCTGTCGCCGGTGGCGATACTGCTGCTGCTCTAGCCGCCGGCTGTCCGGTTATTGTCAAAGCCCACCCTGCCCATCCGGGCACTTCAGAAGTTATAGGGCGTTGCGTGCAACAAGCCGTTGCGGCCTGTCATATGCCAGCCGGTACTTTTGCATTACTGCAAACAACAGAACCGGAAATTGCGCAAAAACTCGTTGCAGACCCTCATATCCGTGCTGTCGGTTTCACCGGTTCACGTAAGGGCGGCCTTGTTTTTATGGATATTGCTGCAAAACGCAAACAACCAATTCCTGTTTACGCTGAAATGAGCAGCATCAATCCGGTATTGTTGTTGCCAGGAGCGCTGGAGGAACGTGGAAGTGAAATCGGTACTTCTTTTATCAATTCGCTGTGCATGGGAGCAGGCCAGTTTTGTACAAATCCGGGTTTGGTTTTGGCTATTAACGGGAAAGGATATGATGCATTTTTAAATAGTGCCAGAGAGGCTACAAAGGCAGCCGTTCCGCAAACAATGCTCACACCACACATAGCAAAAGCTTATCGCGACGGCGTAGAACAACTGGAAAACAATGCTAAAGTAACGACAATTGCCCGAGGTAAACCGGGCAGTGAATTTGAGTGTCAAGCAGCACTTTTCGAAGTGTCTGCATCGGACTTCATCAAAGATCATCGTCTGGAAGAGGAAGTTTTCGGTTCGTCCAGTCTCATTGTCAAATGTAATGACAAACATGACCTTATTAAGGTTCTGGAAGCTCTTGAAGGTCAATTGACAATCGCCATACATCTGACCAACTCCGATAATGCTCTCGCAAATGAGTTGATGCCGCTGCTCGAAATTATGGCCGGACGACTTTTGATCAATGGTTTTGGAACCGGTGTTGAAGTATCACCTGCTATGGTTCACGGCGGACCGTTCCCGTCGACTTCTGATGGAAGGTCAACATCCGTCGGCACAGCCGCGATTTATCGTTTCTTGCGTCCTGTTTGCTATCAAGACTTCTCCGAGAATATTCTGCCTTCTCTTTTGAAGTGACGAACTTTTTCTCGCTTATCTTGTAACTTTCAAGGAACAAAAAGAGCCTTTTGTAAAAATTTACAAAAGGCTCTTTTTCATACGTTCTTGACAAACATATTTCAGATTACAGATTCAAAACCTTCAAACTTTGGCCCATGAACATAAAATCCGCTAGACTCGCCCGCATTTTTATGTGCATCTCTGAACTGTTCGGATTTGGTCCAGCGAACAAAATCTTCTTTCGATTTCCAAACCGTATGAGATGCATATAATATAGAATCGTCAGATGTATCTGTGTCGCAACGTAATAATTGGAATTCAACAAACCCGGGCAACTCCGCCAACCGGGACTGACGATCTTTCCACCTTCTTCTGAAGTCTTCCTCTTTTGTCTTGAAAACGGTGAAACGATTCATTGCAATATACATCTAGACTGCTCCTTTTTACAAAATGTGCCCGCTTCTTCAGCATAAAAGATATTGGCAATATTCTTTACCTATTTTGTCATATTTTTAAACCCTAAAAAGCAATCAGGTCTCATATATCCTTCTATAAGTAAAATTGTCCGGAACCTCGTGATGTAAAGCTATCGGTCTGCAAATGAAATTTCATTATTCTCGTCATCACAATATTCAAACGGAAATAAACGTATTGAAAAAATAATCGCTGACAACCACCGGCTGGATTATCACGTTGCCATTTTTCCCATTTAACGATTTAAAATTTTAATTGTTTTTTGATAAAATTTAGTTTTATTATTCGTCATATAGATTTTTTAAAAACTTCAAAACCTTAGTCGTAAAACTTCATCCAAAATTGGAACTGTTTTTTGACGATCAATTATAGCCGGAATTTGGTTTGCGAGCTATCAAAACGATTTTATCATAAATTCGCAGCCAATATTCTATGAAGAATTTTTCTTCCCGAAATAGTAATTTTTGGCCGAACTCCGGAAAAATGCCTGGCAATTTTATACATAGCCGAAGATCATAATGCCGAATTTATCTAAATATGCCGTCCAGAAATCGGATATTTTTACTAAAAATGAGAGTAACAGTTCTAACTCAAGGAACGCAACTATCCATACCAAACCGGTCATAATACCGATATTTCATAGGCAAATGGCGATCCCGACAGGATTCGAACCTGTGACCCACGGCTTAGAAGGCCGTTGCTCTATCCAGCTGAGCTACGGGACCAGAAAATATTGGAGAAAACAACCAGCCTCAATGAGTCCAAGGAACCTGACGGTCATTCCTGAAATTATCTGAGTAAGAAACTTTTTTGCGCGTTATTGCATGTGGTTCTTCTACACGATAAGCAATGCCGTTCTTTGTAGCAAAAGCGATGGCTTCTTCCTGCGTTTCAAACGTCAATTTGATCTGACTCTTCATATCAGCCGATGAAGTATAGCCCATTAACGAGTCAATCATCTTGGCTTCATTCGGTTCATATTGAAGAACCCAAAAACCGGTATTTGCCTTTCCGGATTGCATGGCTGTTTTAGCCGGACTGAAAATTCGCGCTACCATGATTTTTTCCCTTCGGATCATGCGATCAAAGAATTTATAATCTTTTATAACTATTATGTCGCATCATCTTTTCGTCAAATCAAGCCATGGTCGGAGCGATAGGATTCGAACCTACGACCCCCTGATCCCAAATCAGGTGCGCTACCAGACTGCGCTACGCTCCGACGTATTATTAACGTTTAACGCACTCTCCCTAAATTTTTCTATGTGGAAGTGCAAGCGCAAATCGCATTTTTTTCGTCGTTTATGACAATATTTTTAGATTCAATAACTTTTTCAAAATAATTCCATGACAGAATCGATCCTGCTGAAAGGATCAATCATGGCAGTGAAGCAAACGAAAGTGAGAAAGCCTCACAGGCGCGCGGCACAAAAAACCAGGTCGCCTTTTATAAGTTATCTGATTCTTGGTGGGCTCGTACTCATGGGTGGAGCCGGCTGGTATCATACAAATTATGAAGTTAGGACAGGTGAGCACATTGAGGCTCAAGCACCAAAATCTCTTGTATCACCATCAATTCACGTAACACCATTCAATAAAGCTGGTACGACGGTTGCAGTCGCACCCAAACCAGTCGATCCGCATCCAGTGAATGTTCCTGTTCCATCAGCTTCCCAATTGGCAAACCCGACAACTGCCGTGGTCACGCCAAAAGAGGCAACGCCTCTGGTTCCTTATAAAGCTGATAAAAACCTGCCCCCCAAAGCGAGATTTGCTGCTAACAACGCCGCCAATGCTATCTTTGCAACAGCTCCCACGCCTATTTTTATGAACGCCGATTCGCATTCGAAAATAATTGCGACCGTCAAAATTGGTCAAGAAATGCGCTCTTATGATCGTCAAGGATCATGGCATCGCGTTGTTGTGCCATCAACCGACATTATCGGTTGGGCAAATGACAAAAGCTTGAGTGAAAAAAGCCCGACAATATCCGGCTTGATTGATAACGCTATCACAAGCTCGGTTAAACACTGATACTAGCCTTAGAAAAATCAAGACGCCTTGGATTCGCTGTTAATGATTTCAGCTACAATGGCCTTGGTAACTTTGCTCTTCCTTTGAAGCGCCAAACGATCAATTGCCTCGATTGCTTTTCCTAAAGCAAAGAGTGATCGTTCGCAACGGCTGATCAGATAGTCTATCACCGCCGGATCGACACTGATTTGCCGATCTGCAAAAAGTTTATACGCAACGGAATTCAATAATTGATCGTCCGGCTGCTCCAGAACTGCTAACGTTACCGACTTCAGTCTGCTTTTTAAATCCTCAAGCTTCACATCCCAGCCTGACGGCACAGTATCGGCCGTTATTAGAAGCGTAACGCGCTCGTCAGCCAAGCGGGTTTGCTTGACCGAATTTATGAGATGGAAAAATGCTACTTCATCAAATGCCGCATTATTGATATCTTCTATGAGAACCGGTTTTCTGCTTCTTATTGCAGTTATTGCTTCGTTCAACTTGCTTGCAGGAATCCGAATTCCATCAGCTATATTTAGCCACACAGTCGAAAAATGCGTTTTGCCCGAACCACCGGGGCCTACAAGCACAGCGATAGGCATCGGCCAGTCCGGCCAGTGCTCGATAAGCTCATAGGCAGCCTTGTTGCTTTCTGTTACGACAAGATCATCTTTGTAGAAATCTGTTGGATGTGAAAGTGAGAGCGGTAATTGCTCCAACCTTTTATTCATTCGTGTTCTCCGACATGGCCACTTGTTGATGACCCGCTTGGCGAATAGAGCGGGGACTCAAGATAGGTATGAAGCGCAAACCGTACAAGAACCCCGACTGCCGCTGCTGCAGGAACTGCAATCAACATGCCGGTAAAGCCGAATAACGAACCAAAAGCAAAAAGAGCAAACATCAGCCAGACGGGATGGAGACCGACCGACTGCCCGACCAATTTTGGTTGCAAAATATAACCTTCCAAAAATTGTCCTACAAAAAATACCCCCATCACAACGATAATCCGTTCCCAATGTTCTGGGTAGAATTGAACCCATGCGACACCCACAGAAAGAACAAATCCGGTCATCGAGCCCACATAGGGAATAAAGCTGATCAATCCGACAAATAAACCGATTAACAATCCGAAATTCAAACCCGAAATTGTGAGGCCTGCGGCATAATATACGCCAAGTGCAAGACAAACCGAAGTTTGACCACGGATAAACCCTGCGACAGCGCGGTCCATTTCATGAAAAATTCCACGCACCGTTTCCAGATGATCACGCGGTATCCACGAATCAATAGTTGTCACCATACGTTCCCAATCGAGCAGCATGTAAAAAGCAACAACCGGTGCAACAACAAAAAGGCTGACAAGATTGACAAGAGATTTTCCTGAATCGAGAACCGAATTCAGCACAGATTTGACGAGATCGGAACTTTGGCCGAGTAATGCTTGTATATTCGACTGTATCTCGTTGGCATCACTGCCAATATAACGCTTGATCCATTCAAAACTATGATTGGCAAAAAACGCCTGAATACGATTTACATAAACAGGAAGCCCGTCCCTGATGAATTGTTGTAACTGTGATGTAATAACCGGAATAAGGATTGTTAACGCGATAACAAGCACAAGCACAATAGCGATTGTTATAAGAACCGTTCCCCACATTCTTGAAATTCCGATTCTTTCAAGCATTTCGACAATAGGGTTGAGAAAATAGGCAAGTACAATTCCTGCAACAAACGGCAAGAGAATCGAACTGAAAACAAACATGAAAATGACAAAGAAAAGAAGCGTAAGAAGCCAAAAAATAGCCTGCCTCTTAACATTCCCGCGGAAAGCAATATTGGCATAAGCCGGAATATAAACAGTCTTTTTATTCCGTTTGAATCGCAAGCCTTTTTTGCCTTTTTCTACCAACGGCCCCTCGGAAGAGGTATCAAAATCTCTATCGCTCATAGACGTCCACTGAGTTTGTTGTTTTGAAAGGATATGCAGCTTCCTGTAACAACGTCAAGAAACAATCGTTTATATCTTTTTTTAAAAGCTTGATAAAACTTGCGAGCGGTCTTTGAACGTGGCATTGGTCTCATGTGTTCATGATCATGATCGAGGATAAATCCGATGGGCGACACACACACCCTTAAAAACAATCTGACTTATGCGGACGCCGGAGTTGATATCGACGCCGGTAACCTTATGGTGGAAAAAATCAAACCGATCGTGCGAACGACACAACGCGCCGGTTCCGATACAGAATTAGGTGGGTTCGGCGGATTGTTCGATCTTAAAGCCGCAGGTTTTAAAGACCCTGTTCTTGTAGCCGCAAATGACGGTGTAGGAACCAAATTAAAAATTGCTATCGACACCGGCATTCATGACACCGTCGGGATTGATCTTGTAGCCATGTGTGTCAATGATCTCGTCGTTCAGGGAGCCGAGCCGCTTTTTTTCCTTGATTATTATGCAACCGGCAAACTTGACCCTAATCAGGGAGCCGCAGTGGTTTCCGGAATTGCCGAGGGCTGTAGGCAGGCAGGAGCTGCCCTTATAGGGGGCGAAACTGCCGAAATGCCTGGCATGTATATTAAAGGCGACTATGATTTGGCCGGTTTTGCTGTAGGTGCGGCAGAGCGTGGAAAGCTTCTTCCCTCGAAAGATATAAATGAAGGAGACGTGGTATTGGGGCTATCGTCTTCGGGGCTCCATTCTAACGGTTTTTCTCTTGTTCGCCGCATTGTTGAGGAAAGTGGCCTTGATTTTAACGCCCCTGCTCCATTTGATAAGACCGTTTCACTTGCAGAAGCTTTATTGGTACCGACGCGGATTTATGTCCGGTCTCTTCTTTCAGTATTGCGCAAAGATCTGGGCATTAAAGCCTTGGCACACATTACTGGTGGTGGCTTTCCTGAAAATATCCCGCGCGTATTGCCAAAAACATTGGCTGTCGAAGTAAATCTTGACGCAATCCGAGTTCCGCCAGTGTTCTCCTGGCTTGCAAAACAGGGAAACATCGCAGAACAGGAAATGCTGCGGACCTATAATTGTGGTATCGGTATGATCGTTGTCGTCGATAACAAAAAAGCCGACGATGTTTTCACAGCATTTCAGGCTGAGGGTGAAAAACCGGTTCGTCTCGGACGTATTACGGCCAGAAAAGACAAAGGCGTTGTTTACAAAGGTCACCTCGGGCTATGAAAAAAAGATTAGTTATCCTCATTTCCGGAAGTGGTACCAATATGGTATCTCTTGTCGAAGCAACAAGAAAAGATAATTTTCCGGCCGAGGTTGTCGCCGTTTTGAGTGACAACGACGACGCAAAGGGTATCGAGCGTGCAAGAGCTCTTGGTATTCCGGCCGATATCGTGCGACGTAAAAGTTTTACCGATAAAGATTCATTCGAAACTGCTCTTCTTGATCGGATTGATACATTCAAACCCGATATTATCTGTCTTGCCGGTTTTATGAGATTAATCTCGCGCCGTATTATTACACCCTATGAAGGGCGGATATTGAATATCCACCCTGCTCTTCTCCCGCTTTTCAGAGGCCTGAACACTCATCAGCGAGCATTGGATGCCGGCGTAAAAATAAGCGGTTGCACCGTACACCTCGTAACTGAAGGCATGGATGAAGGCTCTATATTAGGTCAAGCTGCCGTACCCGTTCTGGACGACGACACGGCGGAAACTTTAGCTGCGCGGGTTCTTAAAGTTGAACACAAACTTTATCCGGCAACTTTACGGGCATTTATTGAAAGTGATTATAAAAACACCAATGCCGGGCAACAAATCATATCATTCTGATCAATCAGGATATTAAAATCCTTAAGCATTCGAAAGCTCTTTTTGAAAGAAATAGCTGCAACTGTTTGTCTTGAAATCTTTTCGTGTAAAAAACTATTTTGATTCACGAAAATAAACTTATTAGCATAACCTAATTCAGCTCTATTCTGATTGAATAATTTAATGAAGCGCCTTGGAAAATTCATTAAAACAAATTAATTAGTCCATTTGCAAAACGTTGCTTCAAATATGACTCCGTCTCCGAATAAACTTCGGCGCAATACCATTTTCCTCTTCACAACTTATCAACCAATTCACCACATAATAGCTTTGAAACCTCTTATAGGATCGAGCTGTCGTGTTGCGTACAAAAACCATTTTTTTGATAAGTTGTAGTGTTGTTATCAGCGGTTGTATGTCGGATTCACTGCAATATTTCCAATCGCCATCAAAAACTTCAAACGAGACAACGTCCAGCATCCGGCCTGCAAGCCCTCTCGGCACGATCAACAGTAAAGATTACGAGGCCTGGCGGAACGCCTATAATGCGTATAACAAACAAGCCACTGCCTATTGGGATCAAATCAGCGCGAAAAGAAAACTACGCAATGAAAAGCGGGCACGTGGACAAACAATTGAACTCACCGATTATGTTTTGTCACAGCCACCTCTCTATTCTGGACCAGCCAAGCCTTCCACTGGCAAAACAACAGGACCTTCGCGTTCAATTCCAGGTGTTGATGATTTTATTGCTGCCTCAAAACGCGTTTATGGTTTTCAACCGGAAAGACCATCTAACGAAAGCGAATTTATGCGCAGTTACGTAAATGCTGCGCAAGAAATTGGTCTTAATCGTGAACAACTTGTGTCTATCTACGCTTTTGAAACCGGTGGTGATGGCACGCACGACCTGCAATCGGGCATGATAAAAGGCAAAGCAAATGCCCGACCAATCTCCACCGCTATAGGATATAATCAGCTTGTTGCAACAGCAAGTGTGAGCCTGATGTGGGAATATGGTAACGACATTGCAAAAGAACTACGACAAAAAGCGCAGCAGGCGTCAGGAACAGAAAGAACAAAACTTCTGGAAAAAGCTAATGTTGTTGAACGCATGACGGCAAAAGCAAAAACAGTTCCGCATAATTGGGGAGCTCAAAGCGAGCTTGCGAAAACCGATGCCGGACTTGGAATGCATGCTATGACTATGGATAAGGATGTCGGTCCGCTCTTACAGATCCATAAGCTGAGAACTTCCTTGACATTTTTGCGACGCAAAGGCGTTTCGCGTCCCCTTTCGGGCGCTGAGCTCGAGATGCTCAACCTCACCGGTGATGGTAACGGCTACGACATGGTGACAATGCCATCCCAATATCGTGCCAAGGTCCCTACTGCCAATTTCTTTTTACGTCCAGGTTACGAAAGGAACCCCGTAGCCATTCGTAACAATACGGTTGCCGCCTTACTTGACGCGACAGAAAGTAAAATGGAAGCAAATATGCAAAAAGATGGCGCGCAAATGCTGAACCGTATTTATCAGTCAACAACACTTGCTCGCAATTAAAAAGATCAATTTTGCCCGAGTTGGAAACAATTCATAAAAAACAAAACGCGGTATAAAACCGCCTTTTGATTTGAAATCGGTTACTCTGCAGAAACAATCTCGCCATTATGCCATTTATACATCGAAAACACTTTCGATGTTATATCGCCGCGATCGCCATAGGTAATCTCGCCCAAAGTCGTTTTAATGGGCTCGCCCGATTTGATAGCAGTCGCCACTGCTTCGGGATCTGAAGCAGAACCAGCTTTTTCGATGCCAAAAGTCAAGACTTGTATAGCCGCATAACCATTGATTGCAAAAGTCTCCGGAGGAATATTCTGCGCTTTCAATGCCTTGATCGTCTCTTGTGCTTCCGGGTTTGTCTTGACATCCACAGAATTGGTGAACAGTGATCCCTCGGCTGCATTTCCTGCAATCGACCACAATTCCGATGTATTGTATCCATCACCACCAATAAGTGGAGCTTCAAGACCTTGTTCACGCATCTGCTTCAAGAGTAGTCCGGCCTCGGGATGATAACCTCCAAAGTAGACATAGTCGACTTTTTCCTGTTTCAGCCGACTGACCATAACAGAATAATCCTTCTCTCCCGGTGTAATATTACCGTAAAAGACTTCCGTTACACCACCTTTATTGAGCGCTGCTTTGAACGCATCAGCTAAACCTTTGCCATAGGTTGCACGGTCATGAATGATAGCAATGCGTTTATCTTTCAGATGTTTGATATAATAGTCTGCTGCGTAATCGCCCTGCTGGTCATCCCGTCCGATAGTACGCAGGACGTTCCATAGTCCACGGCTTGAAAGTTCAGGTGTTGTCGATGAAGGTGTTATCATCAAAACATCGTTTTCTTCCAAAATATTGGAAACAGGCAATGCGATATTTGAGGTAACCGGCCCGATGACATATTGGATACCTTCACCAATCAACTGATTTGCCGCTGAAACCCCCTGCTTGGGTTCTGCCCCGTCGTCAAAAACCTTCAAAACAACTTTTTCGCCATTGATACCGCCATTTTTATTCAATTCCTCAATGGCCACTTTCACACCGTTATTAGCCTGTATGCCGTAAGCTGCAACAGGTCCCGTAATCGGCCCGATGAAACCGATAACAATATCGGCAAAAGCTGACGACGTGAAAAAACTACCAGTCAAAGCCAAGGCTGAAACTGTAGAAATCAGTATTTTGCGCATGGTTCACCCTCTTTAGCGTATTTTACGGTGCTTATCTTGCATTAGATAGCGAGGATTTCAATCATTTTAACGAATTGTTTTGATGAAAAACGCAAAAAATCATGAATTGGTAGAGCTTTCGTCGGAAAGCATTTCTTTCACTTTCATAGCTAACTGCTTCAACGTAAAAGGTTTTGACAAAAATCCGAAAACCGCGTCAGGCGGCAAATTTTTCGCAAAAGCATCTTTCGCATATCCTGAAACAAAGACAAATTTGATGTCCGGATATTTTTTCTGCATTTCGCCAAGCAATGTAGGTCCATCCATCTCCGGCATAACAACATCGGATACCACAAGATCGACGGCACCATTGTGTTCTGCTATGATATCAAGTGCCTCAATACCGTTTTCGGCCTCCAGCACTTTATAGCCGCGCGATTGGAGAGCGCGCACACCACCCATTCTCACCGCCGCTTCATCTTCAACAAGAAGGACAGTTGCATTCCCTGAGAGATCGGCATTTTTTTCACTTAATGATTTTACCGGTTCAACTGCTTTTTGTTCATTTTTGACGGGATCGGCAATGAATCTTGGCAGGAAAATACGGAATTTCGTACCTTTCCCCTCTTCGCTCTCACAGTAAATAAAACCACCGGTCTGTTTGACAATCCCGTAGACCATCGACAGACCAAGCCCCGTTCCCTTGCCTACCTCTTTGGTAGTAAAAAACGGCTCAAACATTTTTTCCTGAACCGCTTTCGGTATACCGGTGCCATTGTCCTCCACATCAAGCTCCACATAATCATCAGCGATCAACCCTTCAAAGCCGAGATCTGCAGCCTTTTGTTTTGCCAAATTGGTGGTCGTAACCGTAATATTCCCGCCCTTGGGCATTGCATCGCGGGCATTGATGACGAGGTTCATCAAAACGCGCTGAAAAGATGCCTGATCGACTTTGACACTCCACAAATCGCGTCCGTGATTGAACTTCAAATGGATGTTGCTTCCCAAAAGCGGCGTCAAAAGATTTCTCACGTCAGAAAGCAATTCTGTGAGATCCACCACTTCCGGTCGCAATGTTTGGCGACGAGAAAAAGCCAATAATTGTTGAACAAGCGAAGCAGCACGATTGGCATTATTTTTGATATTGATAAGATCGGCATGAGCCGGATCAGAACTGCGATGACTTGCCAAAAGTAAATCACATGACATGATAATTGCTGTCAAAACATTATTGAAGTCGTGAGCGATACCACCGGCAAGCTGCCCGATTGCCTGCAGCTTTTGTCCTTGTGCCATTTTGTCTTCCAGAGTTTTTTGAGCTGTTGTCTCCACAACGGACAATATTGCCGCTTCTTCACTCTGCTCACGCGTTTCTTGCGAAATCCCGAGAAAAAATAAACGGAAGTGTCTATTTTCATCGCCGGCAAGACTAACTTCGGTCGAATATTTCGCTTGCGGGTTTCCAGATATTTTTTTGAAAAAGTCGTCTAAATTACGCTTCCCTTCGAGCGTGAATAAATCACCAAGAACTATCTTTTCGTCTTTGCCTTTTTTTATATCGAAAAGGAGACTGAACGGCCGATTCATATTCGTTAATTCGCCTCGTTGGTCAACCATTGCGAGGGCTATCGGCGCATTGTCAAAATAATAACGGAAATTATCTGACAGGCTATCTAATGTAGGTGCGATATTGGCTTGTCTCGACAAGGGGAGCAGCACAAATCGATAAATAATATCTTCCTTTTGTTCGGAGGTCTCTTTGGTTGCGCAAACGATAAACTTCAAATAATCCTGGGTCTCGCCATGCCAATCGACAAAAAACTCATAGCTTCCATCTGCATGATCTATATTGTTTCTGATTTCTTCCCAGTTTGACGTTTGTCCGAATGTCTCGAAGACTTTATCAAATGAAATCCCCGCCATTTTGAAATTTTGAAGATCAATATGAAGCAAATTTGCCAATGGCGCATTGACATAAAGAAACCTGCCATTGACATCGGTTGAAAGAAAACCGGCAGGTGCCCGATCAAGATGATTAATAGCTTCCTGAAGATTCCGGAAAAGCGGCTCGTACATATTGCGAGCAAAGCCAGTATCTTCAAGACGCCATATCAAAAAGGCGCGCCCGTTCAGCTCTACCGGTTTAACCGAAAGACTATACCAGGTTTGCGTTTCGTTCGCATCTTCCGGATATAGCGAGTTTCCGCGCAATTCTTCGCGCGCTGTCTGACCGGCAACCGCTTTCGTGGTCAGTCGATAAAATGCCGGCTCGATACCTTCAAGCGACGAAAAAAGAGAAAACACCTTCTTTGCGCTATCAAAACCTTTAAGTTTTGCGCATGAGGCATTGGTCGAAATAATATTGCCGGAAGCATCGGAAAGGATGATTGCGTCGTCAAGCGTATCAACCAGCAACGGTTTACTATCGTCTTCCAAAGCTTTTGCGTTGGAAAAAGCACCTATTAAAAATAATATAAGTACAGCAAATCCTGTTATTGCAAAAAATAAAAACAGTAAAAAGGAAAGAACATCCAAATGTTCTTCTCCTGTAAAGCGATCGCCAATTGCTACCAGAACACTAAAGCTTACAATTATAGCAACGACATACCGTAATAATTTTATATATTTATTCGAAAAAGCCCAATTATGCGTCAATGTTTCCGGCTTTTTCATGATATTATGTCTGCCTCTTACCATCACAGTTGATTCTCGATCACATTTTGCCTCAAATTGTGCTTGTCATGAAGTGTTAATGGTGGAAAACAGAAAATTGACAGCGTTAATTTTGTTAAAATAAAAAACCACTGTATATATAACTGCAAACATCTGTCCATTCCCCTATGTTGCTACTTTCCATCAAGAGGTGCTCTGGCATATAGATAGACAGACAGCTATGATCACGCTTTTCCAGCAGGAGAGAAATAAGGCATGCATTTTGGGTTAGAAAATCAGATTGGACAATCTGCAGCGAATATTATTAGCAGCCTTGTTGTGCTTATTATCGTTATTGCTGCAATTGCGATTACCATCAAGTTACTGCGTAAATTCAATAACGGTACCTTTGTCGTAGGTGGAAAATCACGTACACCCCGACTATCTGTTCGAGACGCGGCTGCGGTCGATCGCACTCGCCGCCTTGTTCTTGTGCGCCGTGACAATGTCGAACATCTGCTGATGATTGGTGGACCAACAGATCTTGTTATCGAAACCAACATAAAATTGGATGAAAATTCAACCAAACGTGAAATTCATGTCGAGCCAATGAATGAGGATGCTAAAGGCTCTGCATCTATTCCGAATTATCGTGAACCGGAGTTGCGTGCATCTTTATCCGATACGCAACAAGCTGCTGCTTCGCCTGCCATACAAGCAAGTGACGAACGGCTGGAAGCTGATCTGTCTTCATTGCAGGAGGATTTCAAGCCCACACTTTCGTCAAGAGAGGCGGCTTTTTCACCCCGTCGGCATGTGCCTGAACCAAATCTAGATCCGTCAATCGAAAATACCAACGTCAATCCCATTCGCCAAACTCATAGAGAACCTTCTGTTGCATTTGAGAACCGTCGTAATGTCAATTCGACTCCTTCACACAACGACTTTAATAAAGCGATACCGCCGAAAACATTAAACAACCCGGCCGAGCTGAACGTAGGTGTGCTTGCCGATAACAACGAATTTGCCAACAGTTCATCGCGTAATGCTGTCCCACGGGAACCAACCTTGACAGATTTTCCAGTTGCTCCATCACCTCGACAAACAACTCTGAAAGAGGAACTTGCACCTCGTTTCACTCCATCGGTGAAAGATGAAACAATTAGTGCGGAAATCGAGGGACGTCGTGAACCATCTTTACGAGTACCGCCAAAAACAATTGATCCAGCTGTTAATCTTGATGACGATTTCGATCATATGTTCGAAAACGAGTTGAAAAACGCAATCAAAGACGAAAAGAGCTGAGAACAGTCAAAAACTGCAGCTATTTCGTTATCAATCGTTCAGTTTGATCATTATTTGATATGTCTGTAACGGGATCTGTAACGGAACTCGATTTCGATTATGCAAAACGTCCAAGCGTTTTCATATTTAGCTGCTGTTCCGGTCTGGCAAAACGCGTGAATTAGCGACAAAATCCGCTTGTCTCGGTTAAAGCTGATCCGCTTAGAACACATAATTTGACTGGAAGAAAAGTTCAAAGAAACAAAAGTTCACATTTTTCTAAAGATGCAATTGCCTCTTCAATAGCTTTTAAAAGGAAGTTTCCCGATTTCCGATTTTAATATTTCACTCTTTTTAATTGCAACATAACTAAAATTTTTTACCACATATGCGCCCAATGATAGAAAACAGCTATCCTTCGCAAGAAAAAATCGCATATTTCTCATTCGTCTGATTATACCCCCCTTCATAGTTGTCCAATCAGACCAAAAGAGCAGTTTTCAAACTGTGTTATGAGTTGCTCAAGGGGTAAATTTCCTGCCCCCCCCTCATAGGAGCAAAGTGTTACTCAACGGCCAGAAAAACAGAAGCCAAAAATACAAAAGTCTGTGTCAAGAATTCACTCGACACAGACTATTTTCAGTCAGCTAAAAACCCGGTTTATTCGTCCTTATAAACCTTTTCACGCTTTTCGTGACGTTCCTGAGCTTCAATAGAAAGGGTTGCAATTGGACGGGCATCGAGGCGTTTTATGCTAATCGGTTCTCCGGTCTCCTCGCAATAACCGTAGGTACCGTCATTCAGCCGTTCCAATGCTGCATCGATTTTAGCGATCAACTTGCGTTGCCGATCTCGGGCGCGCAGCTCGATTGCACGGTCCGTTTCAGATGAAGCGCGATCTGCCAAATCCGGTTGATTAGCATTTTCTTCCTGCAAATTTTCGAGCGTTTCGCGTGCTTCGCGTAAAATATCGTTTTTCCAAGCTATAAGTTTAGCACGAAAATAAACTTTTTGCCTTTCGCTCATGAAAGGCTCATCTTCGCTGGGATGATACTCGGCGTCCAATGTTTCGCTCATAGTCAAGCCTCCACATGTTGTATGTGCGGCTCTATATATTGTGCAAAAAATTCCAACACAAGACAAAAAATATATTTTTGATCCATTTTTCAACACATTACTAATATATCAACTCAACAAACAGTATAGAACGCAATAGAATAGACGTTCTTCAATTTAGATTTCAGCTTAGTTCATTTTGTGATTGAGAGATGACTGATCACCAACGAATAACTTTAGGGCTTATGCGCCATGGAGAGGCGGAAACCGGCACAAAACTGGGAAAAGATATTGACCGTCCATTATCTGAAAAAGGCCGTTTTGACGCAAAAACAATAGGAACAATACTTGCCGGTTATATCTCTGGTCCGTTAACAATAATATGTTCTCCGGCACAGAGAACGCGACAAACTCTTGATGCGCTTTGCCTGAAATCAAGTATAAGCCTAAAAATTATTGACAAATTATATTATGGTAATTTTGACGATTATATTTCCCTCATCACAACAAGTTCGCAAGACGGTGTGCCTTTGCTCGTAATCGGTCATAATCCGGCCATAAGTCAGGTCGTCACAAAGTTGAACAATAATTGCCTTCCGGTTGCTTCTCTTCCCCATTTTTTACAACCGGCAAATCTTGCTTTATTCGATTTTCCTATAGCTAAAAACCGGATATCAATTAGCAAGGGCAACTTTATTGCACTTCTCAAACCATGAACAGGTCTTGTCTTGTCCACATTGCAGGCCCTGTCTTGCGCACGTTATTCGTGTGCACCATATGCTTGATTAACAAACTGATTTTGTAGAAATTAATCGAGGATTGAGTTTATTTGCCTTCTTTGACATCATTAAAAGACGAAGCAGTCATTGCATTCGATGCTTTGAAAGACCGGACGAAAAGTACCTTCAATCCCACGTTGCGACTGGGTGTGACAGGTCTTTCGGGAGCCGGAAAGACGGTCTTCATCACATCGTTAATTGAAAATCTGCTTTATTCCGGTCGTTTACCGGTATTCGAGGTAGCACGCGAAGGAAGGCTGCTGAACACACGGCTTGCCGAACAACCGGATAGCAAAATAGCCCGATTTGAATTCGAAAAACACATTGATCGCCTGGTTAATGAAAAACTTTGGCCGCAATCCACGCGGTCACTTTCCCAACTTCGCCTAAAACTCGAATTTCTAACGCGTTCGCAAAAGTTTTCCGGTTCCAAACAGAAAAAACTTTCAATTGATATTATTGATTATCCCGGCGAATGGCTCCTTGATTTGCCATTGCTTGATAAAAATTACCGTGAATTCAGTGCCCAATCAATTGCAAGAGCCAATTCACCGGAACACAAAGCACATGCGAAAGCCTGGCTCGGAGCTATCCGCAGTGTTAACGTCCTCAATGAAGCAAACGAGCGCGATATTGAAGTTCTATCTGACAGTTTTAAAAGCTATTTACGCTCGGCAAAAAATTCCGGTAACATGATATCTGCACTTCCTCCGGGACGGTTTCTGATACCTGGCGGTTTCGAAGGCGCACCTGTTCTTAGCTTTTCCCCTCTACCCGATTTGGGAATTGCCGAATTTCCCGATAACTCTATCGCAAAGATTATGGAACAGCGATATGAGGCCTATAAAAATCTGGTTATTAAACCATTTTTTCGAGAATATATTGCCCGTCTTGATCGTCAGGTCATTCTGGTTGATTCTCTCGACGCTATAAATGGCGGAACTGCTTCAATTCTCGAAATGCAAAATGCGTTATGCGAAATTCTCGACTGCTTTAGGGCGGGCAAAAACCATCTTCTCAGTAAACTCGTTCAGCACAAGATCGATCGTATTTTGGTAGCTTCCACGAAAGCCGATTATCTCCACCATATTAACCATGCTCGTCTCGAAAAAATCACTTCGGAAATTGTCCGGACTGCCATGGATAAAGCTCAATTGAATGGCGTTTTAACCGATACATTGGCAGTGGCTTCACTACGTTCTACAAAAGAAGGAACGAGCGAAAAACACGGCGAAAGCTTGCCCGTCGTCATAGGAACACCGATGAAAGGTGAAACAATTGGCGATATGGTATTTGATGGTAAAACCGAAACAGCTATTTTCCCCGGTGATTTACCTCAATCCCTATCTCAACTGTTAAAAGAAAATTTGCCTGAAAAGTTACAATTTGTCCGTTTTTTACCGCCGCAATTAAAAATGAATCAGCCTTTTCCGCAAATCCGTCTCGACCGTGCATTGGAATTTCTATTCGGAGATTATTTGATATGACCAGTCGTAAACCACAGGCAATAAACGACCTGAAGTCAATCGAAGAGGACCTGAGCGATCCTTTTCTGGACGAGGCATTAAGCGAACTCAATAGGCTCGAAAATAATAACACAACCGAAACCAAACGCACTTTTACAAGCGGTAGAATATTTTTATCATCCGTCTTGCTATTATTGATTTTGGCACTCGGTTTATCGGCCGATGGCCTCGTACGCTCGCTCTTTGCCGAATACCAATTTTTAGGCTTTATTGCCCTTATTATTACAATTGTAGGTGGTATTGCTCTCCTTTGCTTCATCATCGGTGAAGTGCGCGCATTATTGCGGCTGGCGTCAGTTGATAAAATACGCAAAAACGCAGAAGAAGCTGCGCTAACGGATAACATCAACCTTGCAAGGAAATCCGTTGAAGAATTGATACGCTACACGGCCCGAAGCCCTTATATATCCGAGGGGAGACAGGCTATGTTATCGCACAACGGAGATATTATAGATGGTAAAGCACTGATCCATCTCGCCGAATATGAAATTCTACGCCCACTCGATCTTGAAGCGCGAAAAATGATTCTCAATTCTGCAAAACGTGTTTCGGTTGTAACAGCCGTGAGCCCCCGCGCTATTATTGATCTTGGCTATGTACTTTACGAAGTTGTCGGGCTCATTCGTCGTCTGGCAACGCTTTATGGAGCACGTCCGGAACGTTTCGGTCTGATTTCCCTCATAAAGCGTGTCATTTCCCATCTTGCCGTTACCGGTACTCTTGCTGTCGGCGATGGTCTTGTCGAACAATTTATTGGACAGGGGCTCGCAACCCGCTTGTCTGCACGCTTGGGCGAAGGCGTAGTCAATGGTTTGATGACAACGCGCATCGGCATAGCGACGATGGATGCACTCCGCCCTTTCCCGTTTGACGGAGAAAAAAGACCCGGCATAAGTGATTTTACCGGTGACCTGATTGGTTTCAACCGGAATAAAGACAAAGAAAAATTAAAAAAAACGCTTGATCGGCAAGATAGCGAATAAAGAATTAACCATTTTTTCCGATAATAGCCGGCGATGCGGATTTGTCTTAACAGGTCACATCGGTTCGTACGGTTTTGCGTAATTTGTGTAAAAGGCAGAGTAACGCCATTATGAAAAAAATCTTTTCGGCTTTTATTGGGTTGACTATAGCATCATCGTCAATGGTGACAACAAGCTTCGCCGCTGATAGCGATGTTGATTTCTTTCGCTCGATAGAAGGGAGTTGGGCTGGTCCCGGAGAAGTCGTTGCCGGAAAATATAAAGGAACAAAATTCACCTGTACTTTTGCCGGCACAACCGAAGTTTCTCAAGTTGGCATGACACTTGATGGCAATTGTCGCGTCGGCGTTTTTTCACAGCCGATGAAAGCAACAGTTCAGAGAGGCCCCTCCGGCTTTTCCGGCGAGTTCAATGACGGCGCAAAAGGTGATGGACTCGATGTCGTCTCCGGCAAAGTCGGTGCCGACCGGATGGTTTTCGGATTGAACCGCAAGCAACTCAATGGCGCTATGATGGCACGTCTTGAAGATAAAAACTCGATGAATATCACCGTTTCGGTAAAAATTCAGGATGACCTTATTCCTGTCGTCGGAATGAAACTCAAGCGGACCGGTGATGTGCCGCGTGATTTTGCTAAAAAATAAACCTAGAGCAGTAGTGTAAACCTAGATGAGTGGCAATGTCCTGTAATTGCGGTCAAGATACATCAGGGCATCAATTCCGGGATGGGTTTTAACCGCTACCACTTCGCCAATCAAAACATAATGGGTGGCATGAATGTGCCAACCAACCAGCTGGCAATCGAGTGCAACAAGCGCATCGGAGAGAACCGGTGCTCCCGTTCTCAATGTGCCCCATTCTGCTTGCAAAAACCGTTGTTCCTGGGAAAGTCCGCCGCGACCCGCAAAAATATCCGACAGGTTTTTGTGATGCCCTGCCAATGTGTTCACACAGAACTTTTCATTTTCAATAAAAATTCTGTTTTCTTCATGTTGCCGCATCAGACAAACAAGAACAGTCGGAGGGTTATCGGAAAGAGAACAACAGGCCGAAATCGTAACGCCCCGTTTATTTTTGGAGCCGTCGGTTGTGACAATATGAACTGCTCCGGCAAAATGGCTCATCGCATTACGATAGTCGACCGAGGAAACCGTTACAATCGGCTTGTCTGAAGAAATTAAATGTGTCGAATGTTCAGTCATAATTCAATTTTCAAATCTGCCGGTTGGTTCTTTTTCCATTTTTAGTAAAATTTACAGTGCATTAGTACGCAAATTTTTCCTAAAATGCTAGCAATCTCGGTTAAAATAACTTTGATAAAGAACGTGTTCAGATGTGGATCGGCCGAAAAACGGGTTTTATACAGGAAAACTACGTGATAGGAAGCAGCAGCCGAGGAGATTGGAATGTCTTTGCAACAAATAATTGCCCCTTCAATTCTGGCTTCAGACTTTTCTCGTCTTGGTCAGGAAATTACAGATGTCGTCGCTGCAGGTGCTGACTGGATTCATGTTGACGTAATGGACGGTCATTTTGTGCCCAATATAACCTTCGGTCCGGATGTTGTAAAAGCGATAAGGCCGGTTACGAACGCCATCTTCGATGTGCATCTGATGATCTCTCCTGTTGATTCCTATCTTGAAAGCTTCGCCAAGGCCGGAGCAGACATTATAACAGTCCACGCCGAATCGACTCCCCATCCACACCGGTCTTTGCAGGCCATAAAAGCATTGGGCAAAAAAGCCGGCATTTCGCTTAATCCGGGTACACCGGAACACGTCATTGAATATCTTCTTGATCAAATTGATCTCATTCTTGTTATGACAGTCAATCCGGGATTTGGCGGCCAGCGTTTTATTCCGGCGATGGTCGAGAAAATCAAAAAAATACATGCAATGATTGGAAATCGGCCTATTACACTCGAAGTTGATGGCGGAATTACAGTCGACACAATCGGCAACGCGGCTTCGGCTGGCGCAAACGCTTTTGTTGCCGGATCTGCAATATTTAAAAATGGTAATAAAGAAATTTACAAAACACGCATTGACGCCTTGCGCCAAGCAGCAAGACGCTGAAACAGAAGGAACTCGATCATGATACCGCGTTATTCCCGTCCTGAAATGGTCTCCATCTGGTCGCCAGAAACAAAATACCGCATCTGGTTCGAGATTGAGGCACACGCTTGCACGGCATTAGCCAAACTCGGTGTTATTCCGGAAGAAGCTGCAAAAAATATTTGGGAAAAGGGCAGCAAAGCAAAATTCGATGTCTCCCGTATTCAGGAGATTGAAGCTGTAACCAAACATGATGTTATCGCGTTTTTGACGCATCTTGCCGAATTTATCGGACCTGATTCGCGTTTTGTCCATCAGGGCATGACGTCTTCCGATGTGCTCGACACGACGCTCAATGTTCAACTGATGCGCGCCTCCGATATTTTGATCAAAGACATGGACGAATTGCTTAAAGCTCTTAAAAAACGTGCCTTTGAATATAAAGACACCGTTATGATCGGTCGCAGCCATGGCATTCATGCTGAACCGACAACTTTCGGGCTTAAATTGGCATTTGCCTATGCTGAATTTTCACGCTGCCGCGCGCGGCTTGTTGCAGCAAAAGAGGAAATCTCTACCTGTGCGATTTCCGGTGCTGTCGGGACATTTGCCAATATCGACCCACGTGTTGAAGCTTATGTGGCCGATCAATTGGGAATGCGTCCCGAACCCATTTCGACGCAAATTATCCCGCGTGACAGACATGCTATGTTTTTTGCAACACTCGGTGTTATTGCATCATCTATCGAACGTCTGGCAATTGAAATTCGTCACTTGCAAAGAACAGAAGTTCTCGAAGCCGAAGAATATTTCTCGCCCGGTCAAAAAGGGTCATCTGCAATGCCCCATAAACGCAATCCGGTTCTTTCTGAAAATCTCACCGGTCTTGCGCGCATGATACGTTCTTTTGCTTTTCCGGCTATGGAAGATGTTGCTCTTTGGCATGAGCGCGATATTTCCCATTCCTCGGTTGAGAGATTTATCGGACCGGATGCGACTATAACTCTTGATTTCGCATTGGCACGGCTTACTTCGGTTATTGATAAGCTGCTTGTCTATCCGGAAAATATGATGAAAAACCTTAACAAGTTTCATGGTTTGGTGAATTCGCAACGCGTACTTCTGGCACTGACACAAAAAGGCGTTAGTCGCGAGGACGCATACCGGATTGTTCAGCGTAATGCTATGCAGGTCTGGGAACACGGGAAAGATTTTCTTCAAGAACTTCTTGCTGATCCCGATGTCCGTCGCGTTTTGAGCGAGGAAGAAATTCGTGAAAAATTCGACCTTGGATACCATACAAAGCATGTCGATACGATTTTTCACCGGGTTTTCGGATAGATTGTATGACATTTTTTCATGTAATACATAGCTGTCGCCAATCAGAAACCGGCAAGGTTGTATTATCTGATCTGTCTGATCGTCCAAGAGCCTATTTAATGGTTACGGTTGATCAGTCGCGATTTTATCGGGAGGTTTTCGGATGAGGGCAAATGAGGTTGATATCCTGATTGTTCCCGGTTATCAGGGCTCAGGCCCTGATCATTGGCAAACACGGTGGGAGAAAAAGCTTTCAACCGCCCATCGTGTCGAGCAGGCCGAATGGTCGAAACCCGTTCGTGAAGACTGGACACGGGAATTAATCAAGGAAGTTGAAGCGGCTCAAAAACCTGTTGTTATTGTCGCCCATTCACTCGGCGTTCCCACATTTACCCTTTCGGTTCCTTTTCTTGGTAAAAAAGTAAGGGGTGCTTTTCTCGTTGCTCCACCTGACGTGGCAAATCCCGATATTCGGCCGAAACACCTTATGACATTTGGTCCCTACCCGCGTGACCGTTTGCCGTTTCCATCAATCGTTATAGCCAGTCGCAATGACGAATATTGCGATTTCGCTGTTGCCGAAGATATTGCGAAAGACTGGGGTTCTTTATTTATCGATGCCGGTGAAGCCGGCCATATAAATTCCGCCTCGGGTTACGGGCCGTGGCCGGAAGGCCTTATGGTCTTTTCCCAGTTCCTGGGAAAGCTCTGAGATGAAAAATTATGCCGGGTCAAAAGCCCGGCATTCCTATAGATGGACGAGATTGGCAATTCCACTCAACTGTTTCGAACACGCTCCAGAGATTCTGCGAGAAGTTGCGCCATTTTCTTGCGTAGGTCGGCTTCGCTAATTGCAACATTGGTAGCCTGAAAATCATGGACAATTTTGTCGATAACCGCTTCCTCGTTCCCCCGCTGGAATGAAGCTTTGACGACTTCTTTGGCGTATTCATCGGCAGCTTCACCGGTTTTACCGAGGCGGTCAGCAGCCCAAAGGCCGATCATGCGGTTGCGCTGGGCATTTGCTTTGAAACGAAGTTCCTCATCGATCATATATTTTTGTTCGAAAGCGTCCGCACGCTCTTTCATCCCGTCCATGAGACTCTCTCCTAATTTTTGCCATGATCCGGCCTAACGGCATGTTCTTGCAACATTTAAATCCCGTTAGCAATAGTATACTTAAAATTAACTTGTATCAAAGCGGGAAATTTTAGTGTCTATCGACAAGAGATGATTGTGAAATAAGCGGAATTGAGTTAGGGAAACATCAAGCTAATTTATCCGGTTAATTGAAGGAAAAAGCCATGAACCGTCGTAACCGCGTCTATGAAGGCAAAGCGAAAATTTTATATGAAGGGCCTGAGCCCGGCACTTATATCCAGTTTTTTAAGGATGATGCTACCGCGTTCAATGCGAAAAAGCATGAAATTATTGACGGTAAAGGGGTTTTGAACAACCGCATATCGGAATATATTTTCACCCAGCTTGCACGTATCGGCATTCCGACCCACTTTATCAAACGCGTCAATATGCGCGAACAGCTCATCAAAGCTGTTGATATGGTGCCGCTTGAAGTTGTTGTTAGAAATGTTGCCGCAGGCTCTTTGTCAAAACGGCTCGGCATTGAAGAAGGCACTCCCCTTCCCCAATCGATCATCGAATTTTACTATAAAAAAGACAAGCTTGATGATCCGATGGTATCGGAAGAACATATTACTGCCTTCGGCTGGGCTACCCCTGCCGAGCTCGAGGACATTATGCAACTTTCCATAAGGATCAACGACTTTCTCACCGGTTTATTTGTTGGTGTCGGTATAGAACTTGTCGACTTCAAGATGGAATTTGGCCGATTGTGGGAAGGTGACGTTATGCATATTGTATTGGCAGACGAAATTTCACCCGATTCTTCACGCCTTTGGGACATCAACACCAAGGAAAAAATGGACAAAGACCGCTTCCGCCGCGATATGGGCGGGCTGATTGAAGCCTATCAGGAAGTTGCAAAACGGTTGGGAATCATGAATGAGAATGAACAACCCCGACCAACAGGTCCTGTTCTTGTAAAATAGTTCATCGGGCGGCTTTCTGGGCCGCCTTACCTTTTTGGCAAAAGAAACGCAGGAATAAATGATGAAAGCGCGCGTAACCGTCACCTTAAAGACAGGCGTTCTCGATCCACAGGGTAAAGCCATTGTCGACGCTTTGGATAGCCTTGATTTCAAAGGCGTCGAGTCCGTCAGGCAGGGCAAAGTCTTTGACATCGTGCTTAACGATCTCACCGAAGACGAAGCAAAAAAACAACTGACAGCAATGTGTGAACAACTGCTCGCCAATACAGTTATCGAAAATTATCGGATAAAACTCCTCTAATCGGAAACGGATATTGTGATGAAAACTGCTGTTATCCAGTTACCCGGACTAAATCGCGACCGCGATATGATTGACGCTCTCCGTTTGATTACCGGCATAGAGCCTTTAAAGATCTGGCAGACAGAAACAACAATTCCCGATGTCGATCTTATCGTTATCCCCGGTGGCTTTTCTTACGGGGATTATCTTCGTTGTGGCGCGATTGCCGCGCGCATGCCCGTTATGAAAGCCGTGTTCGAACGTGCGGAAAAAGGGACAAAGATTATCGGCGTCTGCAATGGCTTCCAAATTCTGGTCGAAGCCGGATTGCTACCCGGTGCATTGATGCGTAATGCCTCTTTGCGATTTGCTTGCCGCGAAGTCAAACTTCAAATTGTCAACGAGAAAACAGCATTCTCAAACGCTTATCGTAAAGGCGAAGTCATACGTTGTCCTGTCGCCCATCATGACGGTAACTATTATGCCGATAAAGATACTATCGAGCAACTTGAGGGGAACGGACAGGTCGTATTTCGCTATGCCGAAGGTACAAATCCGAATGGATCAATCAACGATATCGCCGGTATCATCAACGAAAAGGGCAATATCTTGGGCTTGATGCCACATCCGGAAGATCTGATCGAACCTGCCCATGGCGGAATGGACGGGAAAAGACTGTTTACTAGCGCATTAGGACTTGCAGCATGAAAATCAAATATCTGGCGGGTTGTTCGTTTTTATCAGTTATGTTAGCGCTCGTGGCCTGCACCCAAAAAGTTGGTCCGGGAAATATCGAACTTGCTAGTGGGGAACCGGCATTAAAGACCATGGAACGCGTGGCGCTAACGGCCAATCGCTGCTGGTTCAAATCGAATAAATCCGAATTCAGGCGCTATGGTTTCGAACCGGAATTGCAGTCATATTCAGGTCGCCCGCGCATGTTGATCGTCCCCAAAAACACACCCGGTGGCAAACCGATTTTAGTCGTTGAAGCTGAGGGTAATCCCGCAAGGGTTTCAGTTTATGGTCCGCTTATGGCAACCACTCATGGCAATGCTATAGCCGAGGACATCGACCGCTGGGTCAAAGGTGATAACCAGTGCTGATTGAAATTTTTTTAGCGATGCTGAAAATAAACTTGTTTGATGGAGCCAATCAATGAGCGTGAAGAACGACATTGCCATTACACCCGAACTCATTGCTGCACACGGATTGAAGCCCGACGAATATGCACGTATTCTCGAGCTTGTCGGTCGTGAGCCAACGTTCACCGAACTCGGAATCTTTTCGGCAATGTGGAACGAACATTGCTCATATAAATCATCGAAGAAATGGCTCAGAACGCTCCCGACAAAAGGCGACTGCGTTATTCAGGGGCCTGGTGAAAATGCCGGCGTTGTAGACATTGGTGACGGCGAATGCGTTGTCTTCAAAATGGAAAGCCATAACCACCCTTCCTATATAGAGCCATATCAGGGCGCTGCCACCGGTGTTGGCGGAATTTTGCGCGATGTATTCACAATGGGAGCAAGACCGGTTGCGGCTATGAATGCGCTTCGTTTTGGTTCACCGGATCATCCACGGACAAGACATCTCGTCTCTGGTGTGGTTTCCGGCGTAGGCGGATACGGAAACGCGTTCGGCGTACCAACCGTTGGCGGCGAAGTGAATTTTGACAAGAGCTATAATGGTAATATTCTCGTCAATGCATTTGCAGCCGGAATCGCTAAAACCAATGCACTTTTTTATTCCAAAGCTGAAGGTGTCGGACTTCCTGTTGTTTATCTCGGTGCCAAAACCGGTCGTGACGGTGTCGGCGGTGCTACCATGGCTTCCGCCGAATTTGACGAGACAATTGGTGAAAAACGACCTACAGTTCAGGTAGGCGACCCCTTTACCGAAAAATGTCTGTTGGAAGCATGCCTGGAGCTCATGGCTTCCGGCGCTGTTATAGCGATTCAGGATATGGGAGCGGCCGGTCTTACTTGCTCGGCAGTTGAAATGGGGGCAAAAGGCGATCTTGGTATCGAACTTGATCTTGATCGTGTACCGGTTCGTGAAATCAATATGTCAGCTTACGAGATGATGCTTTCCGAAAGTCAGGAACGCATGCTGATGATCTTGAAGCCGGAGCTCGAAAAAGAAGCGGCTGCAATCTTCAAAAAATGGGGTCTTGATTTTGCTATCGTCGGAAAAACGACTGATGATTTGCGGTTTCGCGTTCTTCATCACGGTGAAGAAGTCGCTAATCTCCCCATTAAAAAATTGGGTGATGAAGCACCGGAATATGATCGACCATGGGTAAAACCTGCAGAGGCTGAAAAAATAGATATCGCCAACATCCGACAGGTAAATCTGGAGGATGCATTATTGAAACTTCTTGGTTCCGCTGACCAGAGTTCGAAGCGTTGGGTCTATGAGCAATATGACACCCTTATTCAGGGAAATAGTCTTGTGCGTCCGGGTGGCGATGCCGGTGTGATACGTGTCGAGGGGAATGCCCATAAAGCACTTGCTTTTTCTTCCGATGTTACACCGAGATACTGTCAGGCTGATCCATTCGAGGGCGGTAAACAAGCTGTTGCCGAATGTTGGCGTAATCTCTGTGCAACGGGTGCCAAACCGCTTGCCTGCAGCGATAATTTGAATTTCGGCAACCCCGAGAAACCCGAAATTATGGGTCAGCTTGTCTATGCAATCAAAGGTATTGGTGAAGCATGTAAAAAGCTTGATTTTCCGATCGTATCCGGAAATGTTTCGCTTTATAATGAAACCAATGGCGAAGGTATTTTGCCTACTCCTACAATGGCGGGTGTCGGGCTGATCGACGATTGGCATAAGATGGCAAGAATTGATGGAATGAAAGACAACGATCTTATCATCCTCGTCGGAGATTGTGGTTCCCATTTGGGGCAATCAGTTTATTTACGCGATATTTTGGGCAAGGCAGAAGGTACCCCTCCCCACGTTGATCTTGACAAAGAAAAGAAAAATGGTTGTTTCGTCAGAAAATTGATAGAAGCAGAAATGATCACCGCTTGTCATGACCTTTCTGATGGCGGTTTGGCAATTGCTCTGGCGGAAATGGTTGTAAAATCGCATCATGGTATAAGCGCAAAATTAACCGGAAAGACGCCGGCTCATGCAGAACTCTTTGGGGAAGATCAGGCGCGTTACCTGATATCTGTGAAAGCTGATCAATATGCTGCTGTTGAAGAGCAAGCCAAAAAAGCCGGCGTAAAACTTACCAATCTCGGTAAAGTGACCGGCCAAGATCTGGTCGTTGAAGGACACATCAAACTTTCTGCCAAACAACTTGAAAATGCCTATGAAAGCTGGTTTCCAGACTTTATGGAAAATAAATAACAAACCGTCGATTAGCTATTCAGCTTATGCTATTCTGACCGAATAAAATATAGGAGATGCATTATGGCAATGGACGCACATGAGATTGAGAAACTCATTCGTGATGGCATTCCCGATGCCAAAGTGACAATCCGCGATTTGGCCGGTGACGGTGAACATTATGCAGCCGAAGTCGTTGCCGAAAGCTTTCGCGGCAAGAACCGTGTTCAGCAACATCAAATGGTTTACAACGCTTTGAAAGGCAATATGGGTGGTGTGCTTCATGCACTTGCCCTACAAACCAGTGTACCGGATTGACGCGGACTTTATTGCGAAAGGGCTTGTTTCATTCCCTTTTTAACCATACATATAACTCGATTTTTCGATAGCCTTAAATGGCTTAAACGGAAGGAAAAGAAATGACCGCTGCCCGCGATTTTATTGATAACGAAGTCAAATCCAATGACATTGTACTGTTTATGAAAGGCACTCCCGGTTTTCCCCAGTGCGGCTTTTCGGGACAAGTGGTACAAATTCTGGATTATCTCGGACTTGACTATAAAGGTGTCAATGTATTGACGTCCGACGAATTACGTCAGGCAATTAAAGACTATTCCAATTGGCCAACGATCCCGCAACTTTATGTAAAGGGAGAATTCGTTGGTGGCTGTGATATCATCCGTGAAATGTTCCAGAACGGTGAATTGCAGAATTTGCTTGAAGAGAAAGGCATAGCTGTTAAAACTGCCTAAATCATATTAGGACTATTGCCATTTTATTCATTGTGCCGGTCTTATGATCGGCACTTTTGTTATGGGGAACCCATGTCACATAATTCGAGCGAACAACAGCACATAGATGCGGTAAAGGCAAATCTTGGCTATAAAGAATTTATAGTCATGATCGCAACACTTATGGCGACCAATGCAATTGCAATTGACATTATGTTGCCTGCAATGACTGACATGTCCCATAGTCTCCGTATGTCGGGGGAAAACGACCAACATTATATTATTTTTTCTTATCTTATCGGCTTCGGATTATCGCAACTGATATTCGGGCCGATAAGCGACCGGTTCGGCCGACGCAAGCCTATCATAGCCGGTTTGATATTTTATTCCCTTTCGTCTGCAGCCTGTGCCTTTGCTCCAAGTTTTGCATGGTTATTGATATTGCGGGCCATTCAGGGAATCGGCGCTGCGGCAACCCGCGTTCTCACAGTTTCCGTTGTGCGTGATATATATGGCGGCCGCCAAATGGCTGAAGTTATGTCCATTGTCATGATGGTCTTCATGATCGTTCCGGTTGTTGCACCGGCAATCGGTCAGGCAATTATGGTTTTCGGTCATTGGCAATTTATCTTTCTCTTTATGGCCTTGGCGGGAATTCTTATCGCTTTCTGGGTTTATTTCCGTTTGCCCGAAACCTTGTATGAAGAACGTCCTCTGACCTTTTCGTCTGTTGGAGAAAGCCTTTTGATGGTCCTCTCAAATCGGATTTCGCTTTGCTATACTTTGGCATTTTCGATGGTGCTCGGAGGGCTATTTTGCACCCTTAACACCTCGCAACAAATTTATGATGGAATTTATCATCTTGGCCCCTGGTTTCCGGCGGCTTTCGCTCTTGTTGCCGCCTTTCAGGCGCTTTCCTCTTTTCTGAATTCGCTATTTGTCGGCCGCTTCGGAATGCGAAAAATTTCCCATTCGCTGTTGTTGATTTTTTGTTTTGCATCATTAATCTGGTTTATCGGCTCGATCTCTGCAGGAGGCTCCACTCCATTCATATATTTCATGATCCTGCTTATCATCATCATGTTTTCCTATGGTGGGTTAGGCGCCAACTTCAACTCGCTTGCCATGGAACCTCTTGGAAAGGTCGCAGGAACTGCTTCCTCGGTATTCGGCTTTCTACAAACGATTATCGGTGCCGGACTGGGATTTGTTATTGCGCAAAAATTTGACGGTACAACAATTCCGATTGCGGGAGGATTTTTTCTGCTTTCGTGTGGCGCAATCATATTGATACTGATAGCCGAAAAAGGCCGTTTATTCAGCCATAAACGCGCGACACAAATGTCGGTTATTGATAAATAATACCCACATCGGTCACGTTACCGACATTTGTCGGAACGGTTGTGATATCTGTCGCGTATAAAATTATACAAAGATTGAGCGGCGGGTGAAAGTGTTTCGCTCTTACGTTTTATCAGGCATATCCGTCTTTTAACAATTGGATCTATAATCGGTATTTCTCTCAAATCGGGATGAATATTTTTTCCGCCGTTTTCTGGTAAAATAGCGATGCCAACCCGTTCTCGGCAAAGAGCCAAAGCGGTTGGCGAGCTTTCAACCACAAAATGCGATTTTATGCCGACACCTGCCTTTATCAATTGCGCTTCGATAAGATGTCTGTTGCCGCTTTTCCCCCCTAATATAATTAATTCCTTAACAGGAATGTCCTGCCAAGCAATATTTTCCAACTTGGCCATTGGATGCAAATAGTGGCACACCACCGAAAAAGGACTATCTAGAATACAATCTTCTTCCAACTCGTCATGTTCGCACTGTTGTATATGAATGCCAAAGTCAGCTTCGCCTTTAATAACAATTTCTGTAACTGTCGCGCCTGATCTTTCCATCAATGTTATCCGGTTGTTGGGAAAGTCGCGTTGATAATCGAGCAATAGCGTCGGCAATGTTGTTACCGCAACAGACTGAAGTGTTGCCAGTCTTACGTCACCGACAAAGCGCAGTGCTTTGTGTCTTAACTGTTCAATCCAGCTGTTCAAGTCATATAATATCCGTTCTGCCGTCGGCAGAAACTCACGACCGACAGAAGTAAGTTTTGTCGATCTTGTCGTTCGGTCTAACAAACGCAGCCCCAAAAATTCTTCTAATTTTTGTATACGCCGTGTCAGTGCTGTCTGGGTAATGTGCATTTTATCGGCGGCACGCTGGAAATTACCCAGTTTGGCAATAGTCACAAAAGCGTCAATTCCATCCGTTGGCAGCTTCATGATTTTTTTTCATCATTTAATTCCATTATTGCATTTTACAACATTTAAAGAATTTGGATAGTCTCATTTACGACCAAAACTTATTTTTGGTCAAAATATGGGTGGATTTAACATTGGGAGGGTTTCATGGAAGGATTTAAAGAAAGCTCTTATTGGACAAGAGCAATGAACATACGTGTCGGTATCATTCCGCTACCCGCTTATATCTTGTTGGGCATTCTGATAGTCGGTCTTGTTATCAATGGAAAGCTGAAACCTGAGATTACAATTATGATCGGTGTACTGGCTTTCGGCGGGTTTACCTGTGCCGAATTGGGGAAGCGGATACCAATTCTAAATAAAATCGGTGGTTCATCTCTGGTCAACGTGTTTTTGCCTTCATATCTGGTTGCAATCAATTTTTTCCCTGTCGAATTTGTCGAACCGGTCACAAAATTTACAAAATCGAGCAACTTTATTTATCTGTTTATAACAGCCGTTGTTGTCGGATCTATTTTGAGTATGGACAGACGGGTACTGCTTCACGGTTTCATCAAGATTTTTATTCCGCTCGTCTCCGGTTCAATTATTGCCCTTTTTGTCGGTAGTGGATTGGGCTGGCTGCTCGGAAAGGGTTTTCTTCATAGCCTGTTCTATATCGTCTTACCTGTTATGGCAGGTGGTGTTGGTGAAGGAGCCATTCCGTTAGCCGTAGGTTACGCCGATGCTTTGGGTGTCGAACAAGGTATCATGCTCGGACAGATTTTGCCCGTCGTGTTTCTCGGTAATCTTGTTGCGATCATCTGCGCGGGCATATTGAACACGCTCGGTCGCAAAAAACCGCATTTAACCGGTAATGGTCGGCTACAACCTTCTGTGGATGAAACAACAGACGAAATCAGTGCTCGCCAGCGTTTTCATTCGGATGTTTCTTCCATTGATGTTTCAACTGTTGCTGCTGCCGGCGTCTTGGGAGCAGCTATCTATATGTTGGGGGTCGTCCTCCATATGCTTTTCGGGTTGCCAGCTCCTGTTGCCATGCTGTTCCTCGTCGTAATCGCCAAGCTTTTGAAAATGGTTCCGTCTAAACTTGAAGAAGGAGCAAGAGTGGTATTTCGCTTTTTCGTTGTTGGTGTCACATACCCACTATTGTTTTCTACTGCTATCGCCATGACACCTTGGGACCGTTTGGTGAGCGCCATCCATCCGGCAAATCTGGTAATTATTGCTGGTACTGTCATCAGTCTCGTCGCCACAGGTTATTATGTTGGAAAATGGGTCCGGATGTATCCGATTGATACGGCAATTGTAAATTCCTGCCATAGCGGGCTTGGTGGCACCGGTGACATTATGATTTTAACAGCAGCCGAGAGAATGGAACTTATGCCATTTGCTCAAATCGCCACACGCATTGGCGGAGCCATTACCGTTACATTGGCAATCATTGCGATGATACACGGCCAAATTATATGAATTATGGGAGCCATTAAGATGAATAATAGTAAAGCCAGTTTTTTAATTCGTAGCAAACTGTTTGTTCCGGCAACACGTCAGGATTTTTACGAGAAAGCCTTAAACTCTCAGGCAGATGCGATTTGCTTCGATTTTGAAGCTTCTGTTGTTAATGCACAAAAACCTCTCGCACGATTGACTCTGAGCAAATTTCTCACCACCGATTTTAAAACGTCTAAAACCCTTATGGTGCGGGTTAATCCCGTTTCCAGCGAAAATTTTATGCTCGACTTCAAAGTCGCCTTACATCCCAAAATCAGCATTATTAACCTGCCTCTTGTAAACAATGTACACGAGGTAAAAAAAGCTGCCCAACTTGTCAGAGACAATGCGCCCCATATCCGCCTGTTAATCAATATCGAGACGGCACAAGCGTTGAGGCTTGCCGCCGATTTGGCCACTTCCGATGATTTGGTCTGTGGGCTACAGTTGGGATATGCGGACCTGTTCAAATCGTGCCGCGTTAATCGTCGTCAATTAGATGCATTATCTTATATCCGCTTGCAAACCAGATTGGCTGCATCAGAAGCTAATATTGAAGCCTATGATGGCGCATGGCCCTATATCAAGGACCTTGAGGGTTATCGGGCCGAATGCCAACATGCCAGAGATCTTGGGTTTGCCGGAAAAAGCTGTATCCATCCAACACAAATAACAACTGCAAACGAAGTTTTTTTACCAACATCAGAAGAAATCGCAAGTGCAATGGCGATTATTGAAAAAGCAAAAGAAGCAGAAAAATCCGGCCTTGGGGCAAGTTCGGTCAATGGCCAGATGATTGACGAACCATTTATTCAAGCCGCCTATCAGACATTGGAATGGGCAAAACAAATTTCAGATAAATAACATTCCAAGCAAACGTTCTTATCAAATTATACAATTCAAAGGTAATTCAGATGACTAGTCTTCATCAAAAAGATTATAAAAAAATCGCTAAAGGTGTTCTCGACGATGTTCGCGTCATAGATTTATCCCGACTATTTGCCGGCAATGTTCTGACACAAACCTTGGCCGATTTTGGTGCTGACGTTATCAAGGTCGAACCGCCAACAGGTGATACGTTACGTAACTGGAAAACAGAAAATATTGAGACACACTGGAAAATATATTCACGTAACAAAAAAAGCCTGTGTCTCAATTTACGCGATCGGCGAGCAATCGATATTGTTCTAAAGCTCATAGAAAACGCGCAAATACTGGTCGAAAGTTTTCGCCCCGGCGTACTTGAGAATATGGGACTTGCACCGGAAAATTTGCATAAGATCAATCCTGCACTGATCATTGTACGCATTTCCGGCTGGGGGCAAACCGGCCCCTATTCGCAAAGGCCGGGCTTTGGCACACTGATTGAAGGTATTTCAGGGTTTGCATCAATGAACGGTTTCGAGGATCGCGAGCCGGTTCTGCCGCCGATGTACCTTGCTGACGGTATTGCCGGTCTTACCGGTGCAAGCGCAACATTGATTGCCTTACGCAATGTCGAACATAACCATGGCAAAGGCCAAGTAATAGATTTACCTTTGCTTGACCCGTTGTTCACCATATTGGGGCCGCACGCAGCCCATTACCAATTAACAGGCAAAGTCAAAAAGCGAACCGGTAGCCGCTCGTCAAATTCGGCACCACGCAATGTTTATCGTTGTAACGACGGAAAATATGTCTGTCTGTCGGGTTCAGTACAAAAAATGGCAGAGCGCCTTTTCAACGCAATTGGCCGCCCTGACATGATAACATCTCCCAAATTCAGTACCAATGCGGCACGACTGAAAAATGTTGAAGAACTTGATAAAATCATTGGAGATTTTATCGGCCAACATGACCTGAACGACAATCTTGCGTTTTTTGAAAAACACCAAATCACCGTCGGGCCGATTTATGACATATCGCAGATTGTCAAGGACGAGCATTTTATTTCACGCGAAATTATTGCCGAATATCCCGATAAAGATATGAAAACAATTCCTATGCATGGAATCGCCGCACGTCTTACCGAAACACCGGGAAGCATCGCTACACCAGCACCAACACTCGGAGCAGATAATGAAGCTGTTCTTGCCACGATAGGAATTGATAAACAAGCTTACGAAACACTCGTGCAAGACGGTATCGTCATTGCCGGCGATGGCAACAAACTAGAGAAATAACTCGTTAAAATTAAAAAGCTTGTTATCCAATAAATGGCTCGGACGGACATTGGTTAAAGCACGTATCATCGTGTCTTTTCGCCCGGGCATTTTCTTTTCAATGTCGTTCAGCATATTTTTCATTGCATTGCGCTGAAGACCGTCCTGACTGCCGCAAAGATTGCACGGAATAATCGGGAATTGCATGGCTTCGGCAAATTTTGCAAGATCTTCTTCCGCTGCATAGACAAGCGGACGCAAAACCAGCATATCTCCTTCGTCATTCACCAGCTTACCCGGCATGGCAGACAAACGTCCGCCATGAAAAAGATTCATGAAAAACGTTTCCAACACATCGTCGCGATGGTGCCCGAGGACCAAAGCCGAGCAGCCCTCTTCGCGCGCTATGCGATAGAGATTGCCCCGCCTTAATCTTGAGCAGAGCGAGCAATAGGTTTGCGTATTATCCAATTTTTCAGTGACTATCGAATAAGTGTCCTGATATTCTATCCTGAAGGGAATTCCATAGTGTTTCAAAAAGTCCGGTAATACATTTTTTGGAAATCCGGGTTGTCCCTGATCAAGATTGCAAGCCAAAAGATCAACCGGCAGCAGGCCACGCCATTTCAAATCAAGGAGAAGGGCAAGCAATCCATAAGAATCTTTACCACCAGACAAAGCAACGAGCCATTTCTGTCCCGGTTTAATCATAGAAAAATCGTCCAATGCTTGACGCATATGCCGCAACAAACGTTTTCTGAGCTTATTGAATTCAACAGTTGAAGGAGCATCACGAAACAGCGGATGACAACCATCAACATTATCGTCGATATCATTCAGTGCGACCATTTCACTTTCCTTCAAAAATGTCTTAAAACGAAAACAGGGAGCCGATAGGCTCCCTGCGCAAACAGCAAATTCGTTTCACGATTAACGTGAATAGAATTCGACAACCAGATTTGGTTCCATCTGGACAGCATATGGAACATCGGCAAAAGCCGGAATACGTGTGTAGGTTGCCTTCATCTTGGTGTGATCGGCTTCAATGTAATCGGGAACATCACGTTCCGGCAACTGGGTTGCTTCAAGAACGAGTGCCAATTGTTTCGACTTTTCGCGAACTTCAATTACATCACCGGGCTTGCAACGATAAGATTGAATATTGGTGCGACGACCATTCACATTCACATGACCATGATTGATGAACTGACGTGCAGCAAAAATCGTCGGAACAAATTTGGCACGATAAACAATTGCGTCGAGGCGTGATTCGAGAAGACCGATCAAGTTTTCACCTGTGTCACCACGACGACGGCCAGCTTCTTCGTAAATGCGGTGGAATTGTTTTTCCGAAATATCACCATAGAAACCTTTCAGTTTCTGCTTGGCGCGCAATTGTGTGCCATAATCGGAAAGCTTGCCTTTACGGCGTTGACCATGTTGACCCGGACCATATTCACGACGGTTAACCGGAGACTTCGGACGCCCCCAAATGTTTTCGCCCATACGGCGGTCAATTTTATATTTCGTAGTTTCGCGCTTGCTCATCGCATTTCCTTAAAATTTAATATCGAAACAATATTTATTGTTTCCGGGAAACGCGCCCTCCTCTGCCCATGAAAATTCATGAACTGACAGGACAAATCGCGCACGCTTTGCGCAAATGTCCACGGGACACGTCGGTTAAAGCTTTATCGTCAACCGAAAAAACTTGTGAGGTTCTTTAATGAAATTAACATTCGAAGTCAAGCGGACGGATCAATATAGGTTGAAAAACAGCGCCTGTTTTCTGCGATTTTTGGCACAATACAAAATGAAGTTTGTAAATTTTGTTCCAAAAACAATTATAGGATCGAAAAAAGAGCATGAATGTAGGTCAAACGATCAGACCTGTTCAACTGTTGACGTCAATGAGCTGCGATAAGTACCTCCTTTTGCTCTCTCTTAAACCTATCTGAGCCTGTCCAACTGGGTACGATCTCGTACTTTATTCGTCGATTGAACGACAAAACTGTGCGCGGCCCCGACTTGAAAATTAAATCTTCATTCTTGACCAAACGGCGTCAAACGCAAACCGAATCCATGAAGCAATCTGTTTGTCGCATAGTCGGTTCTGCCGGAAGTAAAATGGGCAAGATCAAGATGTTCCGTCAATGTCTGGACTTGATCGGCATCCGGCAGCAAAGATAATGCACGTTTAGCAACAGCTTCTGCAGGGTCTATCCAGTCAACCGGCCACTTTGCATTTTTGCGGAACAAATTGACCAGAAATGGATAATGCGTACAAGCAAGTACAACAATATCGGTGTGATGGCCGTCTTTCTCGACAAAACAGGGCTCTATCTCTTTTTTTAATGCTGCATCATTAACCTGTTTTCGTCTCAAATAATCTTCTGCAAAACCGGCTAATTTGGCGCTCCCTACGAGTCTGACATGGCACTTCGACGCAAAAGAGGAAATGAGTTCATGTGTATAGGCCCGTTTGACGGTTCCCGGTGTTGCAAGAACCGATATCAAGCCTGAACGAGTTTGCTCAGCGGCAGGTTTTATCGCAGGGACTGTTCCGATAAAAGGCACATCGGGATGAGCACGGCGCAAATCCTTTAAAACCAAGGTGGATGCGGTGTTGCAGGCGACGATACAAAGAATCGGATTATAGAGATTCAATAACTTTGCAAATAGGTCGATAATATGGGATTTGAGCTCATCTTCTTCCCAATTCCCATACGGAAAAGCAGCATCGTCTGCGATATAGATAAATTTTCGATCGGGAATAAAAATACGCGTCTCGCGCAATACTGTAAGCCCGCCGATGCCACTGTCGAAAAACAGTATAGGCCGTTCTGTCATTTTAATTACTATTTTCCTTTGTCCGTTTACGATGGTCCGGTGCCCCTGCCCCGCGCGGCAGTTTGGGTGAAAAATGATCAAGCGAAGAAACAACCCCCCTTAACAGGCGTATTTCCGGCTCGCTGAATGCTGCACGAGTGAGAACCGAACGTAAGTTCTCCACCATAATCTCTTTGCGCTCTTTCGGGCGAAAATACCCGCGAACATCTAACGCTTCTTCCAGTTGTTCGAAAAGGCCATAGAGCGTGGCTTTATGCGCCGGCTCCATTTCCTTATTACGAAATGCGGTGTCAGTTTCCCGTTCCAAACCGGATTTCATCCACTCATATGACATGAGCAAAACGGCCTGAGCAATATTCAGGGAAGCAAATGCCGGATTGACAGGGAAAGTTACAATTTCATCAGCCAGACTGATTTCCTCATTATTCAACCCCCACCTTTCCCGACCGAATAGAACGGCAGTGCGTTGTCCCGATTTTTCCCTTATCTGCATCGCATCTGCCGCCTCTACTGCACTCCTTACCGGTTTGAATCCGTCACGTTCACGAGCGGTCGTGGCAAAGACGAAATTTATGTCAGAAATTGCTTCCCGCAAACTATCAAAAACCTGAGCCCCGTTAATGATGTGATCTGCTTTGCTGGCCGTAGCTATAGCTTTCTCGTTCGGAAACTCTTCCCGCGGATTGACAAGCCTCAATTCGGAAAGACCAAAATTCGCCATAGCTCGTGCCACCATACCGATATTTTCCGGTAATTGTGGTTCGACAAGTACAATAACGGGACCACCCGTCATATTTTCTCTTTTCCTATCTGTTCCAGCCATTTCATTACTTCTTTTATTTCTGATGCGTTTTAATGCGTCTTTCACAGAACCTCAACCAAACATTAACCTTGATCTCGAAAAGAACGACAAATTGCCTTTTTCATGCCTAAATCCCGTCATGTTTGCAGATGATATAAATTTTTATTGAACCTGTTGCTATGGGGGTCGAGAAAAATGAACATTGAAATTAAAACAACAATCACACTAACAGCAGTTGCTATTATCACAACAATCATGGTTCTTTGCGCCAATATGACCATTAGCGACGTTCTGGCAATTCTCTAACTTTTTTCAGAACAATTGCCAGTCCGGACATTCAAATCCGGTTAAAATATTCCGTATCTTATTATCGATACCGTTTCACACTACCGATAATATAGTTTTAGTCGATAGATAATTTTTTGTCGTAACTATTGTCTTGCTACTGATTTTTGATTTTCTAGTCCCGTTTTTGATGTCCTATAAATATTTTTCAATTCCGTTGGCATTCCCTGTTTCTATTTGTTCCATCGGTTAAATAACTTGATGACCAAGCATTGAATGCGCCAATGATATTTTCTTGCCGTTTGCGTCCATCATTTCGAACCAACGTCGTTTTCCTGGATTTTAACCTCTCTTGCAGCGAGCTGCCGGAAATGACATGGATTTTTCATCGGTCAAAAAGACGTTATCTTTCCTGCCCTCTGCTTTGTTATTCCGATAAATAACGTGCAATCATATCGATCACAGATTATGCTTGTCACGATTTAGTGGTAACATGCTGCTTTGAATTCACCTTCGGTAAGATTAGTATCTACCAGTCTCACGAAGGCTTGTTTGAAATAGAAGATCGGAATATCGCTTGGGATATGACATGCAATTGAAGTTGTTCAATGTGGCGGTCATATCAAAAGATAGAAATAGTTAGGCAAATGGTTAGTTACGTCAATTATAAAAATGCACCTGTAAAATACACCGGACAAATCCGCATTTACGATGAAGAAGCCTTCATTGGAATGCGTAAAATTGGCCGGATTGCAGCAGAATGTCTCGATGCACTTGTCGACATCGTCAAACCCGGAGTAACCACTCAGGAAATTGATGATTTTGTGTTCGCATTTGGTGCCGATCGTGATGCTCTGCCTGCCGATCTGAATTATCGTGGTTATAGCAAATCCTGCTGTACATCGATCAATCATGTTGTTTGCCATGGCATTCCGGAAAACAAACAACTTCATGCCGGTGATATTGTGAATGTCGACGTAACATTTATCAAAGACGGATGGCATGGTGACACCAGTCGTATGTATCCTGTCGGCCCCATAAAAAGAGCTTCAGAGCGTTTGCTCGAAGTCACGCACGAATCCCTTATGCGCGGCATTTCGGTAGTCAAACCGGGCGCTACTGTCGGTGACATTGGCGCTGCAATCCAGCGTTACGCCGAGTCGGAACGTTGTTCTGTCGTACGTGATTTTTGCGGCCATGGTGTAGGGCTTATATTCCATGATGCGCCGAACATTCTTCATTACGGAAATCCCGGTGAAGGACCTGAATTACGCGAGGGAATGATTTTCACGATTGAACCGATGATCAATCTTGGAAAGCCGGGTGTCAAAATCCTTAATGATGGCTGGACTGCTGTTACCCGTGACAGATCGCTTTCGGCGCAATATGAGCACACGATGGCGGTTACAAAAGACGGTTGTGAAGTTTTCACTCTTTCACAAAACAATACTTTCTACGTTCCCGTAACACGTTCATGAGTGGGAACCTCAAACCATGGCCAAGAATCCGGATAAAAATGCGTTTTCCGAAGAAGCGTCCTTCGCGTTAACGCCCGGACTCTCCGGCCGAAAGCCGGATTTGTCGAAAGATAGCCTTATTGCAGAGAATAAAGGTCATCGTGAACGATTGCGCCATCGTTATTTCGAAACCAACGGTATCGGTTTTCCTGATTATGAATATCTCGAACTCTTGTTATTTCGTTCGATTCCGCGCGCAGATACGAAGCCATTAGCCAAGGCCTTATTAAACCGATTCGGCAGCCTTGCCGATGTGCTCGGCGCCGATATTTCACTTTTGCAGGAAGTTCCCGGATGTGGACCTTCTGTAGCGCGGGATTTAAAAATCCTTGCAGGTATAGCCGAACGTGTAAACCGTGCGGAATTACGCAAACGGGATATTTTTTCATCTTGGGATAAAGTTCTAGGCTATTGCAAAGCAGCCATGGCCCATGAAACAAGAGAGCAATTCCGTGTTCTTTTTCTTGATAAGAAAAATGGATTGATTGCCGATGAAATCCAGCAAATCGGCACTATTGATCACACACCTGTCTACCCGAGAGAAGTGGTCAAACGTGCGTTACAACTTTCTGCATCGGCGCTTATTCTTGTTCATAATCATCCTTCAGGTGACCCCTCGCCTTCTCGCGACGACATCTCAATGACACATATGATCAAAGATGTTGCAAATGCCTTGGGCATAGCAGTGCATGATCATATCATCATCGCACGCAATGGTTATGTGAGCTTTCGCGCAAAGAAACTTCTCTGAAGCATAAATGAAAAACAAGCCGCTAACGAATGGCAGCGGCATTATGCAAGAAAGTTATTCGCTTATGACGTTATTAATGATCGACAGCTCGATTATTCGTCGAGATCGATATCTAGAATCGCCATCGAAAAATTGTAAGACAATTCGCCTTCATCCTCGTCACGATAAATCACCCCGAGAAACTCATCGTCAAGATAGAGCTCACAAGAATCATCCTTACGAGGTCTGGGTTTTACCTGCAGTGACTGGTTTTGAAATTTGCGCTTAAAATAGCCATCAAGTTTCTTGATTTCATCAGGCTTCACAGCGATCTCCTAAAAATTGCAATCGTTAAACAAAATGCCAGATAAGGTACAACCCCGCTTATGTAAAGGCGCGGGTCTTTCATTTCACTCATTAATTGATTGATCCATGCTTAGTGCCGGTTCGTTATCTGCTATTTTTCCAACCACCTTTGCCGGCACACCAGCTACTGTACTATACGCCGCAACAGGTTTTAGAACAACAGAACAAGCCGCAATCTTTGCGCAATCGCCCACCGTAATATTGCCGAGAACTTTTGCACCCGCACCAATCAGAACACCGTGACCGATTTTAGGATGCCGATCGCCGGACTCTTTACCTGTTCCTCCCAACGTCACATCCTGCAACATGGAAACATTATCGCCAACGATCGCTGTTTCTCCAACAACAAGGCCTGTTGCGTGGTCCAGAAAAATCCCCTTGCCTATACGGGCTGCCGGATGAATATCTGTCTGAAACACAGATGACGACCGCCCCTGTAAAAATAGAGCGAGATCTTTTCTGCCTTTGAGCCATAGACTATGAGCAAAACGATGCGCCTCTATAGCCAAAAACCCTTTTAGATAAAGTACCGGCTCCATAAAGCGGTTGCATGCCGGATCACGATGGAACACTGCGGATATATCACTGGTGATAATATCTTCCAGATGATCCATCATATCTATCTGTTCGATAAATATCTGCGACAACAATTCTTCATTGAGTTCGCGCGTCCAAAGCCGTGCTGCAACCCTTCCGGCGATCATTTCCGACAAATTGGCGCGATCAAGGATTGCATGTTGAAAAAATTCACCTAGAGCAGGATCCTGTTCCAACGCTTCCATTGCTTCTTGTTTGATATTTTTTAAAAGTAAGGCGGGGTCGATAGCTTCACCCTTTTGTTCACAGCAAGGCAATTTTCTTAACCTTCTCTTTTGCGGGCAAAATGTTTGCCCTGTCCATACTCATTATCAAGCAACGGGATAGCGCGCCAAAAAATTGATGACACCCTTTTTATAGACAGGATCACCTACTGCCAACATGTGATCTCTGTTCGGAATTATTAAAGCTTCTCCATGAGGCAGCAAAGCCACAAGAGGTTCAGCTTCTCCCGATATCTCGTCCAGAGTACCAACAGCTACCAATGCCGGTTGTTTTATCGAGTGGACTTCGGCTGCTGTCAATTCCTGTTTTGAGGTAATAACACAAGCTGCGAGTGCTTTCCGGTCGCTTTTCGTCCTGTCAGCGAACTTTCTGAACATCAGTCCCCTTTTATTGGTAATCGTCGAAATATCTTCTGCCAAAAGTGCTTCAGCCACGGGCTCCCAGTTTCCTGCACCGGTCACCATGCCAATGCCTAGCCCACCGAAAATAGCACTATTAACATAATCGGGATAAAGAATAGACATATAGGCTGTGATTCTTGCTCCCATGGAATAGCCCATAACTTGCGCCTTTTTGATCTTGAGATGATCAAGAAGTGCTACGGCATCTCCTGCCATTGCTTGTGGCGTATAAACGGCAGGATCATGGCTCTTATCGGAAAAACCGTGTCCGCGATTATCAATAGCGATGACACGGTAGCCGGCCTCGTTCAACGCACGAAACCACCCCGGCGCATACCAGTTAACATATGAAGACGAGGCAAAACCGTGGATTAATAAAACCGGTTCACCGACCCCCTCTTCCCGATAAGCTAGTTTGAACCCGTCATGATGGAAATATTGTACGTCTTCTGCACTCATGTCTAATCCACTTTACATTCACCACATATAGCCGGATGGACGACTTTTTGGCCTACCTTTATGTCGTTTTTTCGGACTTCACCAGCATTAAGTTCGATTGTAAAGGCAGCCGCCACATGTGATGAAACAATTTTTGTTGAGTATGGTACTGCATTTTCCGCAATGGATACAATGATTCCCTTGTCATCAAGGAAAACCATATCGAGTGGTATCGGTGTATTGGCCATCCACATCGTAACAATGCGAATGTCCGGAAAAACGAATAACATAGCTCTATTGGGAGGAAAATCCTTCCGATACATCAGTCCGGCTTCATTCTCTTCCGGAGTCTTGGCAACTTCGACATTATAAGAGACTTTACCAGTGTCGGTCACTATAACGAGCGGTACTCTGTCGACAGGTAAACGCATTGGTTCCTGAGCATAGACCCCTTGCCCCATCGTAAATAACAAAAAAATAAAACCCGCAACCAGACTTTTCATGAAAGGAAACTCCTCAAACACTTGCGAGTCTTTTAACAGCTATAATTTAGTGGAAATATATTACCCGAAAAATTTAATTTTTAATGCGTCGGGAATGGTATAGCAATATCCGGATGGATTTCCGCAGCCATAAGGCCTTTTTCACCCCGACCGTAACGTACCAGAACAACCTGACCGGGACGCAATTCGGCAAGACCAAACCGCCGCAAGGTTTCCATATGGATGAAAATATCTTCCGTCCCTTCACCCCGCGTCAGAAAGCCAAATCCTTTCTCCCGATTGAACCATTTCACAATTGCACGTTCCAAGCCGCTTTCCGGTGTCACCACGATATGGGTACGTGCAGGCAATTCCGACGGGTGAACAGCGGTAGACAGGTCTATCGATTTAACCTGAATGCACTGCAATCCACGTTCGCCTTTCTTGACCATGCAAACAATACGTGCACCTTCGAGCGCTGTATGGAAACCGTCACGTCTCATTACAGTCACATGAAGAAGGATATCCGGAACACCGGCAATATCCGGAACGATGAAACCATAGCCTTTGCTTACATCGAACCATTTGATGCTGCCACTTATTTCGACAACATCTGTTGCTGCTGTTTCAGAACTATCTTGAGATGGAAGAAAGCCTTCCATTATTTCGTCACTCGCCATAATTCTCACAGTCCTATTGATAGTCATTAATCACGTATGATTCTCTTTACGACCAGTTAATATAGCTCGGTCCTAGTGGCGCAAGTCCCCTTAACAAGATTTCCCCAAATAGTAGAAGCATTGTGACAAGAAATCTTTTTCGACCATTTTTACATCGATTGCGATATTCACATCGGCTTCAAAAAACGTTAAAATTTTTTTCGAGAGAAAGTGAGAAACAAAATGCGCTACCTACATACTATGGTTCGGGTCAAAGACCTCGAGCAATCACTCCATTTCTATTGCACCATATTCGGGTTAACGGAAACCCGTCGTATCGAAAATGAAAAAGGGCGTTTTACCCTTGTCTATCTGGCTGCACCTGATGACGTGGATTCGGCTAAAAATAGGCATTCTCCGGAACTCGAGCTTACCTATAATTGGGATAAGGAAGATTATCACGGCGGGCGCAATTTTGGTCATCTCGCTTATGAAGTGGACAATATCTACGAAACTTGCAAACATCTATCGGAGCAGGGAATCATTATCAATCGTCCACCGCGTGACGGACATATGGCTTTTATAAAATCGCCTGACGGTATATCCATCGAATTACTGCAAAAAGGCGAAAAACTCGCGCCCCAAGAACCGTGGGCTTCGATGAACAATACTGGAACTTGGTGAAGCTATTCTTGAATTTTATAAATATAGATGGATTTTGGTTCCGTAACTTGTACAGGAAACCGGTTTATATTATGAAGTTTTAAAATAAAAAATTCATTCTAAAAAAGAGAGGGATAAATCATTATGGCTTTCAAACATTTAATTGCGACAGCTATCGCTGTCACAGCGCTGAATTTCAGTGCTCTTGCCGACGAACCCATCAAAATTGGAGTGTTTCTTCCGCTGACCGGACAAAATGCTTTTGGTGGACAACTCGAGCTTGAAGGTGTTCAACTCGCCAATAAAATCAAACCAGAGGTACTCGGACGCAAAGTAGAACTTGTCGTTGTGGATAATAAATCCGATAAAGTCGAGGCAGCCAATGCGGTCATGAGACTTACTGCATCCGATAAAGTCAACGGGATTATCGGAACTTATGGTTCGTCGCTCGCGCTTGCCGGTGGCGAGGTTTCAGAGCCTGCGAAAACTCCGGCAATTGCAACATCGGCAACAAACCCGCTCGTCACCCAAGGGAAAAAATATTATTTCCGCGCCTGTTTCATTGACCCTTATCAGGGTGCCGGAGCAGCAACATACGCTTTTAATACATTACACGCGAAAAAAGCAGCCATCTTGAAGGATGTTTCAAACGATTACGCAATCGGACTTGCAAACTTTTTTGACAGCTCCTTCAAAAAACTTGGCGGCGAAGTTGTAGCGAACCTTAATTATAACTCGGGTGATCAGGATTTTTCGGCTGCCCTCACCCAGATCATTGCCGAACAACCGGATGTATTGTTCATTCCAGCCTATTTTGCCGAAGGAGCGATTATCCTGAAGCAGGCTCGCGAACTTGGTGCGACATTCCGTATTATGGGTGGTGACGCCATGGATAATCCGGAAACAGTTACAATCGGCGGAAGCGCCTCCGAAGGTTTCCTGCACACAACCTTCCCTTATGACGCCAATATGCCGAATATGCCCGCGGCAGCTGCAAACTTCACTAAAGAGTGGAGAGCTACCTATCCTAACAAAGAACCGAACGTTAACGCGGTTCTGGGCTATACCTCCTATATGATGTTTATGAATGCGATCGAAAAAGCCGGAAGTAGCGACCGTGAGGCAATTACAGCCGAACTTGCAAAACTGAAAGACTTCGAAACGCCATTCGGTGCTATGACTATGGACGCAAATCATAATCCTGAAATTCCGATCGGCGTGATCGAAATCAAGGACGGAAAGCGTGTCTATCTCGGTGAGGTGAAACCTGCATTGTAAGAGGATAAATCCATTATAAGGGGATAAATCCATTTTAATGAACGATCCGGTCGAAATAAACTCGACCGGATCAATTTGGTTGTGTATGTGCTTTCTAAACAATACGCGTTTGAGTATCAGGAAGGCTAAAACATGAGCACGGAAATGTTCGTTCAACATTTCTTTAATGCTTTGGCGTTAGGGGCACTATATGGATTAATAGCCATTGGATACACAATGGTTTATGGCATTTTGCGACTCATCAATTTCGCTCATGGCGATATTTTTATGCTCGGTGCCTATTTTGTTTTTTTCTCGACAATCAGTTTTATGCCGGCATGGGCGGCAGTACTCCTCATCCTTTTGGCAATTGTCGTTTATTATTCTGTCTTTATCGGTTTCAAAAAACAGATCAAATCCTATTGGGCGGCTTTGTTCATCATTCTGGTTTTGGCGCTTGCTTATTATGCGTTCATAAGCCCGCAAAACTTCGCGCCTGTCTGGCTGCTTGCAGTCTGTTTTGCTGTCTTTGTAACCAGTGCCGGTGGTATCGCGGTCGATCGTATCGCTTACCGTCCTTTGCGTGATGCACCCCGTATTTCAGCACTTATCAGTGCAATCGGCATGTCATTCCTTATCGAAAACCTCGCAACGGTACTGTTTACCGGCGTGCCGAAAAGCGTAAAACAACCGGAACTCCTTGTAACGCCCATTCAATGGCATCTTGGCGAAGGCGCCCAAGGTGTCATCCGCATTGTGCCAATGGCTTTGATCGTCCCTATTGTCTCGCTTATTCTTGTTATCCTTCTTTTATGGATTATCAATAAAACGAAACCCGGCTTGGCTATGCGCGCTATTTCACGTGACATTGAAACAACGCGGTTAATGGGTGTATCCGTCGATAAAATTATCGCATTTACGTTCGGTCTTGGATCAGCACTTGCGGCAATTGCCGGTATTATGTGGGCGCTACGTTACCCGCAAATAAACCCCTATATGGGGGTCATTCCGGGACTTAAGGCCTTCATTGCAGCAGTTATCGGCGGTATTGGGTCGGTTGAAGGCGCAATGCTGGGCGGGCTACTTTTGGGATTTATCGAAATTATGATTATTGCATTTTTCCCGTCGCTCTCGGGCTATCGGGATGCATTTGCCTTTATCATGCTTATCATGATCCTGCTTGTTATGCCGACAGGGCTTATGGGTAAGAAAAGTGAGGAAAAAATCTGATGTCAAAATCCTCGCAAATCATACTTTCGCTGATTTCGATTGCATGCCTTATAGCGTTTTTGTTCTATGCGCAGAATCATTTTGATGCTTACACTGTGCGTATTTTGAATCTCATCGCAATCAACGCAATTCTGGCGGTGTCGCTCAACCTTATTTATGGTTTTACCGGAATGTTTTCATTGGGTCATGCCGGTTTTATGGCCATCGGTGCTTATGTTTGCGCTATCTTGCTTTTGTCACCGGAACAGAAACAAATGATGTGGATTTTGCAGCCAATGTTCGGTCCGCTGCAAAATTTACAAGTACCATTTTTCTTTGCTGTGGTTTTGGGCGGCATTTGCGCGGCGGTTCTCGGTCTCGTTATTGCGATACCTGTTTTGCGACTGGGTGGGGACTATCTCGGCATTGCAACACTGGGATTTGCCGAAATTATACGCGTTGTCATTACCAATGCCACACCAATTACAAACGGTTCGCTCGGTATTAAAGGAATACCGCAATATGCCAATTTATGGTGGAACTACGGTTGGCTCGCCTTCACCGTCGCCTTTATTGTGCTCCTTTTAAAAAGCAATACAGGAAATGCACTTTGCGCTATCCGTGATGACGAGATTGCCGCCAAAACTATGGGCGTTAACACATTTTTCTACCGTACATTGTCATTCACAATCGGCGCATTTTTTGCCGGTGTCGGAGGCGCGCTGACTGCTGCACTTATTTCGACAATTGATCCGAAAATGTTCAACTTTCTTTTGACTTTCAATATTTTGATGATTGTCGTGGCCGGTGGCCTCGGGTCGATTACCGGTAGTATTATTGGCAGTGTTATCATTACCGTAATGCTGGAATGGTTGCGTATTGTCGAACAGCCAATCGATTTCGGTTTCATTCATATTCCCGGAATTCCGGGGCTTAGAATGGTTATTTTCTCGATATTGCTGATGGGAATTATTCTGTTTTGGAGAAGCGGCTTGCTTGGAATACGTGAATTTTCATGGAACGGTATTTATCGCTTTTTCAAGAAAAATTCTGAAGCCCGAAGCGGAGACCGTTCATGACTGACGCGATATTAAAACTCGATCATGTCACTATGCGATTCGGCGGACTAACGGCGGTTAACGATATCAACATTGCTATCGAGCGGGGCAGCATTGCCGGCCTCATTGGCCCCAACGGTGCGGGGAAAACCACTGTTTTCAATATGATTTCGGGCTTTTATACCCCAACAACCGGCACAATTACCTTTGACGGGAAAAAAGTTTCCGGCCTTCACCCCAATGTGGTTTGCAAACGTCATATCGCCCGCACCTTTCAAAACATCCGCTTGTTTACAGGGTTAACCGTTTTACAAAATGTCATGGTTGGCGCACATGTGCGCCAAAAAAGCCCGTGGTTTGCAAGTGCCCTATTCCTTCCCTCGGCAGTGAGAGAAGAAAAACACATTCGTGAACAAGCGCTTGACCTTTTGGATCGTGTTCACCTTGCAGATCTCGCAGATCAGCCGGCAACTGCACTTCCCTACGGCGCTCAACGGCGTCTCGAAATTGCCCGTGCTTTGGCTACCGAACCGGAATTGCTACTTCTTGATGAACCGGCTGCCGGTATGAATCCTCAGGAAAGTGAAGAATTGCGCGATTTCATTTCACGAATCAGAGAAGAGTTCAAGCTCACTATTTTGCTGATCGAGCATGATATGCGTGTTGTTATGGGGCTGTGCAACCACATTTGGGTATTGGAATATGGTGCCCTTATTGCGAATGGTACTCCGGAAGAAATCCGCAATAATCCGAAAGTTATTGAGGCCTATCTAGGCGGAGAAGTTGATGAACATTCTTGAGATTAACGATCTTCGTGTGAATTATGGAGCAATCAAAGCTGTACAAGGCTTGTCCATGTCTATCAAGACAGGCTCGATTGTCACATTGATCGGAGCAAATGGCGCCGGAAAAAGCAGTACTGTCCGCTCTATTGCGGGACTGAACAAATCGGTATCAGGTGAAATCCTCTATAAAGGTGAAAATATCCTCGGAAAACAGCCGGAGGAAATTTTAAAAAAAGGGATTGCCTTAAGCCCTGAAGGGCGGCGTATCATGCCGCATTTGACCGTTTTGGAAAATCTCGAACTCGGTGCCTATATCCGCAAGGATAAAGACGGCATCAAGAGGGATATCGAATGGATTTTTGATCTTTTCCCGAGGCTCCGCGAACGGTCAAAACAATTGGGCGGCACCATGTCGGGTGGCGAGCAGCAAATGCTCGCGGTTGGAAGAGCGCTTATGAGCAATCCCGAACTTGTCATGCTTGATGAGCCGTCATTGGGTCTTGCCCCCATTCTCGTTCAGGAAATTTTTTCAATCATCCGGAAAATCAACGAGATGGGCAAAACAGTCCTGCTCATTGAACAGAATGCATTTGCTGCATTATCGGTTGCCAATTATGCCTATATTCTGGAAGTTGGTAAAATCATTCTGGAAGGTGAAGGCAAAACCATGCTCAAAGACCCGCGCGTGAAAGCAGCCTATCTCGGGGGATAACGATCCCACCGGTTGATTCCGCTTGTTTTACAATGATGCTCTGCTCGAAATTGAACCGGCATTTTGCTAGAGATAATTCCTCTATGGTTTCAGCTATCCGGTTTGGTTTATCCATTTGAGAATGTCGTTCACCGATTGTGTAGATGATTTTTTAAAGCATTCGTTTTGATCTTACTTTGAAATATCGGAAGACCCGGCGTAACGATAAAACTTAAGAAGACAATGTCGCCTGTAAAACACCGACAAGCCTTAAAACGCACAATCCGATTGATAAAATACGAGACTAACGCTTTTTACCGGCCTTATTCGACGATATTGAAATCGTCAACCAAACCGTTTGATCGAGAATATCCGTCTGTTAATCTAATATTATAATAAATTGTCTCAACTTATTGATATTCTATGCGTTCAATTTTTTACTTATTCAGCAAATATCACATCCATCAGATGCCAATTTCGAAACGTCAAACAGTTACTCGTTTATTCCTTCGGCTTACAAATTCATTGTTTCATAAGAGAGGTTTGGAAAATAAAAAACACGGCAAAATTTTTGCCGTGTTAAGCAGATTTAATAGACAAAACCATTATTGGCAGATTTCAACGATCGATTACCACCATTTTTCGGGAGAAAACTTGCCAGCCGCCTGTTCGATAATATTGGCTGTCTGGAATAGTTGTTCCTCGCCAAAAGGCTTGCCAATAAGCTGCAACCCCAAAGGTAGCCCGTCCTTTGAAAGTCCGGCCGGTAATGAAATTCCGGGAAGTCCTGCCATATTCACAGTAACCGTAAAAATGTCATTGAGATACATAGCTACAGGATCGTTTTTCAATTTTTTATCGGCAATTCCGAATGCCGCAGTTGGTGTGGCCGGAGTCAAAATGGCATCAACCCCTGCTTCAAAGCACTTGTCAAAATCCTGTTTGATGAGTGTACGAACCTTTTGGGCTTTAAGATAATAGGCATCATAGTAACCGGCCGACAACACATAAGTGCCAATGAGAATACGCCGTTTGACTTCGTGCCCGAAACCTTCAGAACGGGTATTTTCATACATTTCGATAATGTCTTTGCCCGGCACCCGAAGCCCGTAACGCACACCGTCATAACGGGCCAGGTTTGATGATGCCTCTGCTGGCGCAACAATATAATAAGCCGGCAATGCATATTTTGTGTGAGGAAGTGAAATATTGACGATCTCAGCCCCTGCCTCTTTCAACCAATCTATGCCTTTTTGCCAAAGAGCTGTTATCTCTTCCGACATGCCGTCAACCTGATACTCCTTAGGAATACCGATTTTCATGCCCTTGACCGATTTTCCGATAGACGCTTCATAGTCGGGCACAGCTACGTTGACGGAAGTCGAATCTTTCTCGTCGAAGGAAGCCATGGATTTCAACAAAATAGCGCAATCGCGCACATCGCGGCCAATGGGGCCCGCTTGATCAAGCGAAGAGGCAAAAGCAATGATTCCCCAGCGCGAACAACGTCCATAGGTCGGCTTGATTCCGACAGTACCGGTAAATGCGGCAGGTTGACGAATGGAACCGCCAGTATCGGTGGCTGTTGCACCGGCGCACAAATGAGCAGCAACAGCAGCAGCCGACCCGCCGGAAGAACCACCGGGCACCAGCTTTTCCTCGGAACCTTTGGCACGCCACGGATTAACAACAGGACCATAATAGGATGTTTCGTTGGATGATCCCATTGCGAACTCGTCCATATTGAGTTTGCCGAGCATAACCGCACCATCAGCCCATAGATTGCTGGTTACAGTCGACTCATATTTTGGTTTGAAGTTGTCAAGAATATGGGAACACGCTTGGGTGTGGATATCATAAGTAGCGTAAAGATCTTTCACACCAAGAGGAATACCTTCAAGCGCACCCGCCTTCTTTTGGGCTATTTTCTCATCAGAGGCTTTGGCCATCTTTCGCGCATGATCGGCAGTTACCGATACATAGGCATTAATAGCGGGATTGGATGCTTCAATGGCATGAATATACGCATCCGCCAGTTCTGTTGCCTTGAATTCGCCCTTCTTGAGCGCGTCACGAGCCTCGGCAATTGTCAGCTTCGTTAAATCGGTCATATCATGCCTCAAAAATAAATATTCAAATTGCTATTCGATAACTTTTGGAACGAGGAAGAAATTGTCTTCGCTCAAAGGTGCATTGGCGACAATGTCAGATGCTTTGTTTCCGTCAGTGACAACATCTTCACGTGTACGCAAAGTCATGGGAATGACAGATGTTAGCGGCTCGACATTGTCTACATTGACTTCGTCAAGCTGCTCGACAAATCCCAAAATAGCGTTCAACTCATTTGCCATACGCTCTGCTTCGTCATCTTTCACAGCAATGCGCGAAAGACGGGCAACACGTTTGACCGTTTTAATATCTACAGACATTAGGTAAATCCCGTATGAAAGACATTTTCTCTAATGAAGCTATACAGGTCGAAGCACTCAAGAGCAAGAAAAGACGTTCAGAAATTGAGCGTTTCACCGACTTTTGGCAATGCAACGGTCGTTTCTGTTCCTTTCATGCCTCTAACAAAACGTTCCGGCGTCTGATCAAGAACCGGAAAAGTACCCCAGTGGCAAGGTATAGCTGTTTTGAAATGGAAATAGCGCTGACAGGCAAGCGCTGCGACGGCTCCCCCCATTGTGAAGAAATCGCCAACCGGCACAATGCCGATTTCCGGTTCATGCAATTCGTTAATCAACTGCATATCGGAAAAAATATCTGTGTCGCCCATATGATAGAGAGTCGGTGCATCATTAAAATGGAATACCAGCCCGTTCGGATTGCCAAGACATTGTGAAACACCGTTTTCGGTGAGCATTGCCGACGAATGAATGGCATTGACAAAAGTGATGCTATAACCGTCGTGTGCCTGTGTACCACCGGCGTTACCAGGAACAACGTTTTTCACACCTTGCGATTGAAGCCATGCAGCAAGATCGGCGTTTGCTGTCACCGGTACATTTTTTTCCTTTGCAATAGCAATTGTATCGCCGACATGATCACTATGACCATGGGTGAGGGCTATATGGGTTACACCTTCGACAGCTTTTTTAATATCCAGATCTTTTGCCGCCGGATTACCGGTCAAAAAAGGATCTATAAGAATAACCGCTTTGCCAACTTCGACGCGAAAGGCTGCATGCCCGAGCCATGTGATTTTCATACTGCTACCCTTGTTTTTTACTGGAAGTTCGATCTTTTACCGTATATTGAACGCAAAATCCAAAATTGCCAAGTACCTGCTTGTTCGAGCAGGATATTTGATAAAGGCGAGCCTCAATGCCGGTTATAGATATTACTGAACTTCCTGATCTCGGTCTTAAGGACAAAAATATTATAGGCCTTGATTTGGGGACAAAAACGATAGGCATCGCTGTATCCGATCTCGGTTGGCGTTTTGCCACCCCTCGCCCCGTATTGAAACGGAAAAAATTTTCTATCGACGCTCGTGAGCTTCTGAAAATTTTTCTCGAAGAAAATATTGGCGTTGCAATTATCGGCCTTCCAAAAAACATGGATGGCACAAGTGGCCCGCGCGTTCAGGCAACACGTGCTTTTGTCCATAATATGAACGGGTTGACGCCGATTCCTTTTGTGTTCTGGGACGAGCGTCTATCAACAGTGGCTGCCGAACGTGGTCTTCTCGAAATGGATGTTTCGCGTGCAAAACGTGCTGACAGAATTGATTCTGCAGCAGCCGCTTTTATTTTACAAGGAGCGCTCGACAGGCTTCAAAGTTTAGCTCGAACTGCAGAATAAAAGTTTATCTCAAACGGCGGGATAAAGCGTATCCAATATATGTCCTGCGTGATGACGCGCACTCAGCATCCCGTAAGACGAACGCCATTGCCCACCAAGGCGACTTTCAATATAGGCGGCAGTGATATGGGGCATCTCTGCTTGTTGCAAGGCGGCAGCAGCACCCGCATAGGCCATTTGTTCGATAAATAACCGTCCGGCACCAATGTCGCTTATGGCAACTTGTGCTGCTGCATGTAATATTTCAACGGTTTTAGGACCGGCCGCACCAATATCACGACCGATCTGGTCAAGTAGCCCCTGAAAAAGTCCCGGTGCCCTTTCACCCAAACGGATTGTATCAACTACAATGTCATTTCCGCCGTTTCCTTTTATCGTACGCATTGGAGCGTCAACAAGCATTCTCGCCATACGGCTATCAAACATAAATGCCTGCTCGCCCATTTGTGCTATGATTTCTCCGATAACCGGAACGACCAATTCGTTGATATGGATCGCCACAATCGGTGTCATAATGCGGGCAAAAGCAGCTTCCGCCTTATTTGAAGCAGCATTATCGAAAGCACGAGCAAGCCTCATAACCAGACATTGCGAAGCGACGACATCGAGTGCCAAATCGGCAAAAACCCGTTCTGTCAAAGGCGGCAAAACCTGCCTTGGATTGAAGCGCCGGAAAAACTGTATGCCGCTTTGCAGCGCGGCTCTTAGTACACCGGCCGAAATAACCGCCTGGTCAAAACGCGTCATCGTCTCGACATCTCTTATGACCTTATCTCCCTCACCGATTTTACCAATCAACCAGCCAAGGCTGTCGTGGAAAGTAACCTGCCCTTCGGGGGCAGAACATTCACCAGCGCGATGGATAAGAAAGTCTACCGAAAGATCTCCGTTCAAAGTACCATTTTCGAGAAACCGGGAAATAAAGAAGCAACATTTCTGGCCTCCTACTTCAGCCGTTACGAAATAGCCGTCCGACATCGGATTTAAAACCGACTGTTTGACTGCGTCAATTCGATAAAGATCACGTCCATTCGCCGCGTCGAAGGAGATACGCGTTGCCGTTGAAACATGAGGTATATTTTGCAAGTTATTCTTTATATCGTCACATGCAAAGGTGAGTATTGCCGACCGTTTTGCGGAAACAGGACGAGAAGAATAATCGTGTTGACGTGATAATAAAGCATTTTGCCATTTGGCAAATAGATCGGATTCGCCAATTAAAGCGGAAATACCGGCGCTTGTTGATGTGATTTCATTTAAATGTCCGGTTTCCAGACCGGCCATCAGAAAAAGCCTGATGGCGCGTGATTGGTAGCGAACACCATTTTCAGCCGGTCCATTCTCCCACAACGAAGAACAAAGCCCTGCCTGACGTGAGCGGCGCAGCAGTGCATGATAGGCAGGATGGGTTTCCAATTGTTGTATGCCGTCGCCCCATTCGTTTTCCCGTCTCAATATCGGACGATGAATATTGGCTAGCCTTGCGAGATCTTGCGCCTCACGACTGGCAACAAATGCGCCGATTTCCTCGAACCCCGCAAGCAGCGGCGTCGGTAAAAGCGACGAAAAACGGAACAAAACCGCATCGTCCAAAAACGCATTTTTTCGCATCATATTCTGGTTAGGCAAAGTGCTCACAATTTTTTCCCGAATTTCATTTCAAGTCAAATATATAGATCAATCCATATAAACACATTTAGTTCTCGTGCGGTTAAAACAGACATTGCATAAAAAGCAAGCCTTGTTGTAGTGTCAGTCAGTTTCTTCAGGAAATTTTTATCATGACACAAACAACATCTTTCCCCATTTTTCCCCATCGGCATCTTTTGGGCATAAAAGGCCTGACTGCGCATGACCTGACAACGTTGATCGATCGTGCAGATGCCAATGTCGCAATATCGCGACAACTTGACAAGAAAAAAACGTCCATGCGCGGGCGAACACAAATTAATCTTTTTTTTGAAAATTCGACCCGGACACAATCCTCGTTCGAACTTGCAGGAAAAAGACTCGGAGCCGATGTGATGAATATGGCAGTGAGCCATTCGTCGGTAAAAAAGGGCGAAACGCTTATTGATACAGCAATGACTTTGAATGCCATGCATCCCGATATTCTCGTCATCCGGCACAAATCCGGCGGTGCAGCCGCATTGCTTGCACAAAAAGTGAGTTGCTCGGTAGTCAATGCCGGTGACGGCGCCCATGAACACCCCACACAGGCATTGCTTGACGCTCTTACAATCCGGCGTGCAAAAGGACGAATCGATGGTCTGACGGTAGCCATCTGTGGCGACATTTTGCATTCGCGTGTGGCCCGCTCCAATATCCTCAGTCTTAATGCGCTAGGGGCTCGTGTTCGTGCAGTTGCTCCCACAACGCTTCTTCCCAATGAAATAGATAATATGAGTGTGGATGTTTTTACAAACATGGAAGAAGGGATAAAAGATGCAGACGTGATTATGATGCTTCGTCTGCAGCGCGAACGTATGTCAGGAGCGTTTATTCCTTCTGTTAGAGAATATTTCCGCTTTTTCGGGCTTGATAAACAAAAACTTAGACTGGCGAAAAAAGATTGTATTGTTATGCATCCCGGACCGATCAATCGCGGAGTAGAAATTGCATCCGACATCGCTGATGGTCCGCAAAGCGTTATCCACACACAAGTAGAAATGGGAGTTGCTGTCAGAATGGCTGTTATCGAGGCTCTTTTGGATCCGCGTCGCAGCGAAGGAGAAAATCAATGACGCAGTCGATCGTTTACCAAAATGCCCGCATCGTCGATCCGTCATGCGACAAAGACGAAATAGGAACGCTCATCGTTGTTGATGGTATTATAAAAGCTTGTGGTGCCGCGGCTCAAAATCAGGGAACGCCTGAAGGGGCCGAGGTTTTTGATGCCCAAGGAAAGGCAATCCTGCCAGGACTGGTTGATGCCCGCGTTTACGTAGGTGAACCCGGGAACGAACACCGCGAGACGATACGCTCGGCAAGCAATTCAGCCGCTGCAGGTGGTGTTACGTCTTTCGTTATGATGCCAGACACCCATCCGGTCATTGACGACGTAGCGCTTGTCGAATTTGTAAAGCAGACCGCTCGCGATAATGCCTGTGTTCATGTTTATCCTTCGGCAGCAATTACAAAGCAACTGGCCGGTCAGGAAATGACAGAATTCGGCCTATTAAAAGAATCCGGCGCTATCGCGTTTACCGACGGTCATCAAACAATCGAAAATTCTTTGGTTCTCAGGCGTGCCATGACTTACGCCCATGACTTCGATGCGCTCATTATCCACGAAACACAGGACAAGTGGCTGACAGGTACTGGCGTTATGAACGAAGGGCTCCTTTCAAGTTGGCTTGGCCTTGCGGGTATTCCCAAAGAGGCGGAAGTGATCCCGCTGGAAAGAGATTTGCGTTTGGCCGCCTTGACCGGCTGTCGCTATCATGCAGCCGAATTGTCTACTGCAATGTCGGCAGATGCCATGCGTCAGGCAAAGCAAAAATTGAATAATGTTACAGCGGGAGTATCAATCAATAATCTGACATTGAATGAAAATGACATTGGCGAATATCGTACATTTTTCCGCCTTTCGCCGCCACTCAGATCGGAAGATGATCGCCATGCCATGATTGAAGCTGTTCGCGATGGAACGATCGATCTGATTGTGTCAAGCCATGATCCTCAAGGTGCTGATACGAAGCGTTTACCGTTTGAAGATGCAGAAGCCGGTGCTGTGGGTATGGAAACGTTACTTGCTGCCGCTTTGCGACTCTATCATGATCAATCGTTATCGCTTAAAAAAATTGCCGCTTTGCTCTCCACCAATCCGGCAAAGATTCTGGAAATCGACGCGGGCAGCCTAAAACCCGGAAAAGCTGCCGATTTCATATTGGTTGATCTCGACGAACCTTGGGTTTTAACTCTTGATATGTTGCATTCGCGTTCAAAAAACACCCCGTTCGAAAATGCACGTTTTCAGGGACATGTGCTAAAAACCTACGTGTCGGGAAAAATGATATACCAATATCAGAACTCTTGAATTGAACGGCAAACTGAAAAAAGGTAACTCCATGGCCGACATCGGTTTATCTCCCAAAATGGTCTCATGGTTGACATTGATTATATGTTATCTCATAGGCTCGATTCCCTTCGGACTGATATTCACCCGATTGGCAGGCCTTGGAGATGTTCGTAAAATCGGTTCGGGCAATATTGGTGCTACGAACGTTTTACGCACCGGTAACAAGAAAATCGCATTGCTGACGCTTTTATGCGACATGTTTAAAGGCACTCTTGCGATTTATATTGCCGCTTTCTTATCGTCATTGGATTTTAACAATATTGTCGTTATTGCCTTGGGTGGTTTTGCCGCCTTTATAGGTCACATTTATCCGATCTGGCTCAAATTCAAAGGCGGGAAAGGTGTTGCAACCTATCTTGGCGTTTGTCTGGGATTTTTCCCACCTGCTGCATTGGTGTTTATCTGTGTTTGGCTGCTTACCGCGTTTATTACCCGTTATTCTTCACTCTCTGCGCTTTTTGCAGTCATTCTTGTTCCGGTTTTCATCATACTTTTTATGGATAACCCTTCCCAGAAACTCTTTGCTATTGTTCTTTCGGTAATGAGTTTAATCGTTATTTTGAAACATCACACCAATATCCGACGTTTAATGACCGGGACAGAAAGCAAAATCGGTTCTAAAAAAACATAGTGGGACAAAAACATAGCGGGAAGTTGCAATTCAGATGGAAAAACGTAAAGGGATTCCCCTTACCGATATGCAGCGCCTCCATTGGCTGCAATTGATACGTAGTGAAAATGTGGGAGCTGTTACGTTCATTGATCTTATTGAACATTTCGGTTCGGCAGGTGCGGCACTCGCTGCACTTCCGGAACTGAGTTCCAAAGGAGGCAGAGGAAAGCCTATCAGGATTGCCAGTCGTGAAGATGCAGAGCGTGAACTCGAACTTGCGGGAAAAATTGGCGCGCGTTTTATCGGTTTGGGTGAACCCGATTATCCTCCCTATTTGCGGGCAATTGAAACACCTCCCCCTCTCATTTTGGTAAAAGGAAATTGTGATCGGTTTTTTTCTCCCTCTGTGGGCATCGTAGGCTCGCGGAATGCATCGGCTGGCGGTAAAAAACTGACAACACTGTTTGCCCATCAGTTAGGGGAAATGGGTTTCACAACAATTTCCGGTTTAGCCCGAGGCATTGATACAGCCGCCCACTCTGCGAGCATTGATACCGGAACAATTGCAGTGATGGCGGGAGGAATTGACCATATATATCCGCCGGAAAATAAAGAGTTGTATAACACCATATTGGATAAAGGCGGGGCGATCGTCAGCGAAATGCCCATTGGAACACAACCCAGAGCTCAGGATTTTCCCCGACGCAACAGAATCATTGCCGGCATGTCACTTGGACTTTTGGTATGCGAAGCAGCAACCCGTTCAGGTTCCCTGATTACTGCCCGATTGGCCGCAGAAATGGGGCACATCGTTTTTGCAATACCGGGGTCTCCGTTAGATCCTCGTGCACAAGGCACCAATAATCTCATTAAAGAAGGTGCACTGCTTGTCACCCGTCCGGAAGACATTGCAGAAACACTCACACCTTTATCTCCGTCACAAGATAACAGGCAATTAGCGATATTCGGCGATATCGACGAAAACTTTACAGAGTTTTCGCAAAAAACGGTTTTAGATGAAAGCGTGATTGGCAGGGTAGATAAAGACCGTGACGCCGTATTAAATGCTCTTTCTACAGCGCCGATTGATCTGGAGACGCTCAGTCTTGCATCCGAAGTCCCGATTGACCAAATCTATCTCATTCTAGTCGAATTGGATCTGGCAGGAAAACTTATCCGTCACAGTGGCGGCATGGTTTCACTTGCTGTCACTGAGTTTTCTGATTAGCATCATTATTTTTTAAAATATTTTGTCCTTCTTTGGCGACCATGTCCAACAAGAATGCCAGAAACGGCAAATTGACATTTAACGCCATCTCGTTCATTTGTTTAGACATATCGGTTATATAGCCTATGGTTTTCAGGCGTTCTAGAGGCATGTAACTTCTCCTCGTTACGTTAATTCTCCTTATTTTTTACTGTTATGGAGCCAACGTAATAATTTTCATGGTCAACGCGTCATTTTTAATGATTATTAGTGATCTTCATTATAATAACGTGTACTTTTTCGTAGTGCAATCATTAGTTGCATATACGTTTTTTTTTCATTTAGCCTTGACCAATGCGATCAAGCCAGTCAATTGAGAGGAGATAAAAATCATTGGTTCAGGGAAGCGGATATCATTATGGATGTTGTCGTAGTCGAATCACCGGCAAAAGCTAAAACGATCAATAAATATCTAGGACCCGATTATAAAGTGCTAGCGTCTTTCGGGCATGTGCGTGATCTACCGGCAAAAGACGGATCGGTATTGCCGGATCAGGATTTTGCAATGAAGTGGGACACCAGCGCTACCGGTGCGAAACGTCTCGCTGAAATATCAAAAGCTTTGAAAGATGCCGATGGCCTTATTCTGGCAACCGACCCTGACCGCGAAGGAGAGGCCATTTCCTGGCATGTTCTTGATGTTTTGCAGCATAAAAAGTTATTAAAGGGCAAACCCGTTAAACGGGTCGTCTTTAACGCCATTACGAAACATGCCGTTCTGGAGGCTATGAAGCACCCGCGTGATATCGATATTCCGCTGGTTGATGCATATATGGCAAGACGCGCGCTTGATTATCTCGTTGGTTTCACATTATCGCCTGTACTTTGGCGGAAATTGCCGGGAGCGCGTTCTGCCGGTCGTGTACAGTCTGTTGCATTGCGTCTTGTTTGCGACCGTGAGTCGGAAATTGAACATTTCAAGCGCGAAGATTATTGGTCAATAGAAGCTAAACTTGCCACGAAAACTGACGAAAGTTTCATGGCAAGATTAACGGCATTCAACCAGAAAAAGCTCGCGAAACTTGATATAAAAAGCGAACAACAAGCTGAAACCATTCGCAGCATGCTGGATGGTGCCGATTATCGCACCACAAGTGTCGAATCAAAGCCGACAAAGCGTAATCCGGTTCCCCCTTTCACAACATCAACATTACAACAAGCCGCTTCCTCGAAACTTGGTTTCTCTGCTTCACGCACAATGCAGGTTGCCCAAAAGCTCTATGAAGGTATTGATATAGGTGGAGAGACAACCGGTCTTATCACCTATATGCGTACTGACGGTGTTCAAATCGCACCGGAAGCAATCGAGGCTGCAAGAAAAGCAATTCAAGACACATTCGGCGGAAATTATGTGCCTGAAAAGCCGCGTTTTTATTCGACCAAGGCGAAAAATGCTCAAGAAGCCCACGAAGCCATTCGCCCGACAGATTTCAAAAGAAAACCTGAAGATATCAGGAAATATCTCGATAGTGATCAATTCAAGCTTTATGAACTCGTATGGAAAAGAGCCATTGCAAGCCAGATGAAACCTGCCGATATCGAACGGAAAACTGTCGAGATCGAGGCAATCAAAGGTTCTGATCGTGCAAATTTGAGAGCCGTCGGGTCAGTGATAAAATTCGACGGTTTCATAGCAGCTTATCTTGATCAAAAAGACGATGATACGGCTGATGGCGAAGACTCTGTACGTCTTCCGGCAATGACAGCAGACGAAAAGCTGAAAAAAGTTTCCATTGAAGCTCTGAAACACACAACCGAACCCCCTGCCCGCTACACTGAAGCAACGCTTATTAAAAAGTTGGAAGAATTGGGAATTGGTCGCCCGTCAACTTACGCATCTACGCTTGGAACATTGCGTGACCGTGATTATGTCACGATCGAGAAACGTAAACTTATCCCGCAAGCCAAAGGGCGCATTGTTACAGCTTTCCTTGAAAATTTCTTCAACCGCTATGTCGAATATGATTTCACTGCCGATCTTGAAGAAAAGCTGGACCTGATTTCCGATGGCAAACTTTCTTGGAAAGACGTTCTACGCGAATTCTGGGACGCTTTTAACGCCTCGGTTGCCGACATTAAAGAGTTGCGGGTAAGCAATGTCCTCGATGTATTGAATGATGCACTTGCTCCGCTTGCGTTTCCGCCGCGGGAAGATGGCAGTGATCCACGCTCCTGTCCGCTTTGCCATGAAGGTCGCTTGTCACTCAAACTCGGGCGTTACGGCGCATTTGTCGGCTGCTCGAATTATCCCGAATGCAAATATACAAGGCAATTGGGGAGTGACGACACTTCCAACGGTGAAAACGCGCAAACCGATGGACCGACGATACTTGGAAAAGATCCCGGCACCGGCGAGGATGTCACGCTTAAAACCGGTCGGTTCGGCCCCTATGTCGAGTGTAAACATGGCGAGGAAGTGAAACGCGCCGGTCTGCCAAAAAGTTGGACACCAAACGAACTGAATTTGGAAAAAGCTCTGGCACTCTTATCCTTGCCAAGAGAAGTTGGTATCCACCCCGAAAATGGTAAGCCGATTATTGCCGCAATTGGTCGATATGGGCCTTACGTCTCCTGTGACGGGCAATATGCCAACCTTGAAACACCCGAAGAAGTGTTTGACATTGGCATCAATCGGGCTGTTACTGTTCTGGCTGAAAAACAGGCACGTGGTGGCTCTCGCCGCGGTTCCACACCTAAAGCTCTGGCAACACTCGGAGAACATCCGGACGGTGGAGAGGTAACTGTACGTGATGGGCGCTATGGGCCATATGTCAATTGGGGAAAAATTAATGCGACACTGCCAAAGGGCAAAGATCCGGCATCGGTCACCTTGGCCGAGGCTTTGGAACTCATTGCACAAAAAGCAGCATCTCCCAAAAATGGCCGTAAAGGTGCTGTAAAGAAATCACAAGCAAAAGCTGGAACGACAAAAAAGACTGCTACAAAAAAGACTGCCACAAAAAAAACGACAGCGAAAACTGAAGCAAGCAAAAAGACAACCTCCAAAAAAGGTGAATAACCCGTCAAACGGCGGGATGGAAAACAAGCTATGAAACAACATCCCGACGTTGACCGGAAAAGTTCTCATCTCCCTACAAAGGACGATATTCTCTCTTTCATTCGGGAAAACCCGAATTTGTCGGGAAAGCGGGAACTTGCCAAAGCTTTCAACCTCAAGGGGGATGCGCGAATTTGGTTAAAAGATCTTCTGCGTGAACTCAAAGCCGAAGGCATCGTTGCTAAACAGCGTAATAAATTAGTTCCCAAACACACTCTGCCGCCTGTTACGCTTATTGATATTAAAGGTCGTGATCGTGACGGCGGTTTTATTGCCTTTCCGAGCGATTGGGATGGCGAAGATGCGCCCATGGTCTCACTCCATCCGGCAAAGCATACCAAGGGACCGGCTATTGGCGTAGGGGATAGAGTTCTAGCCAAAATTTTTCGTAACAAAAGAAAAGATGGCCCCGCTTATACCGCTCGTGCAATCAAAAAAATCGATAGACAGGAACTCACTACAATGGGAGTTCTTCGTGATATTGGCAAAGGTAAATGGCGTTTGGAGCCGATCGACCGGAAAGCTTCCGAAATAGCTGTCGATTTGCCGCCGGATAGTGAAGCAAAATCCGGCGATCTCGTAGAGGTCGAAATCGGGCGCGACAAGCATTACGGTTTAAAGCGCGGAAAAGTAACAGCAATTCTCGGAAGTATCGATAGCGAAAAAGCTTTGTCAATGATTGCGATTATCTCGCATGATATCCCTTATATTTTTCCCGAACGTGTACTTGCAGAGGCTGAGGCTGCCAAACCTGCTACGATGGACAATCGTGAAGATTGGCGCGATCTCCCGCTCGTCACTATTGATCCGGAAGATGCAAAAGATCACGATGATGCCGTTTACGCAGAAATGGATACTAGCGAGGACAATAAAGGTGGCTTTATTGTCGTAGTCGCGATTGCCGATGTCGGCTATTACGTCCGTCCCGATAGTGCACTCGATAAAGAAGCACTCAAACGTGGCAATTCGGTTTATTTTCCCGATCGCGTTGTGCCAATGTTGCCCGAACGCATTTCCAACAATCTATGTTCGTTGCGAGAAGGAGAAGACCGTCCGGCTATCGCTGTGCGTATGATTTTTGATGATCAGGGGAAAAAACGCGGCCATAGTTTTCACCGTGTCATGATGCGTTCTGCTGCAAAACTCTCTTATGTACAGACGCAAAAAGCAATAGACGGAAAGCCGGATGAAAAGACTTCTCCGATAGTTGAAAATGTTTTGAAACCTCTTTGGGCAGCCTATGATGCGTTAAAAAAGGCGCGCGACAAACGGCAGCCGCTGGAGCTCGATCTTCCTGAACGGAAAATCATTCTTGACGAAAACGGCCGCATTAAAGATGTGGTTGTTCCGCCGCGGCTTGATGCCCATAAGCTTATTGAAGAATTTATGATTCAAGCCAATGTATCGGCCGCCGAGACTCTCAAATCCAAGCACCAGCCCCTGATCTATCGTATTCACGACCAACCTTCGCTTGCAAAACAGGAAGGATTGCGCGAATTTTTGCATTCACTTGGTTTATCGCTCTCTCGAAGCGCCGAACTGACACCCGAGCGCTTCAACAAAATCCTTGAACATGTAAAAGATACAGACCAGCAAGAGCTCGTCAATCAGGTGGTCTTGCGTACACAATCCCAAGCGGAATATGCTCCCGAAAATATAGGTCATTTCGGGCTAAATTTACGTAATTATGCACATTTTACGTCTCCCATTCGCCGTTATGCGGACCTGACTGTCCACCGCGCATTGATCCGTTCATTGAAGTTCGGCAATGATGGTTTAACAGATGAAGAAGAAAAGAATCTTGATGAAATTGCTGTTGCAATTTCTCTCACCGAGCGACGTGCAATGGCCGCAGAACGGGAAACGATAGATCGCCTTGTCGCTCACTTTCTTGCCGATAAGATAGGTGCTGAATTTACAGGTCGTATCGCCGGTGTAACAAAATCCGGTTTATTCATATCGCTTGACCGCCTTGGAGCCGACGGCTTCACGCCCATTTCAACTCTGGCAACAGACTATTATATTTTTGATGAAGCGAGACACGCTTTGATCGGCGAAAAGAGCCATAAAGGCTACCAATTGGGTGACAGCGTCAATGTGCGTCTTGTCGAAGCCCAGCCAATTGCCGGCGCATTACGCTTCGAAATGTTGAGCGCTCCACGACCAATGGCGTTTTCGCCTGTATCTCATCATAAAGCCAGAACAGGTGCACGTCGTTTTAACCGTTCAGCACGAAGAAGCAGAGCGTAAAGCAATGGGATGTTTGTTCAATGACCTTCGGTTTTTCCTAATGAACCGAAAGATTATCAAATCAACTAACAAAGATTAAAGAGTGGTCATCGTGGCAACAGATAATCATCAAATACCCCGAAAATTGACTTGAACAAACAGAGTAGTTAAATTTGGTCATAACCAAATTTATGAAAATAAACTCATAAATAACAAAGAAGGATTGATCAGCCTTATTCTAGCCTCCCAAGCGATTTTAAAAGATAACGCTTTCCTTTTCCCGATTTTATAAGAGATAACCAGTTAATCTATCATGCAGCCTGATCGTCCCTCACAGAATTTGAAGCCATGGCGCGCAATATTTGCCGCCACTGCTACAATTGGAGCAGTGGGAATGGCATTGGGGCTCGGGACCCAACTTATTTCTATTCTCATGGCTGCCCGGGGTTTTTCCAGTAGTGTGATCGGTTACAGCGGAACTGTGGGGGGGATTGCAACAATTATTGCTGCCGTCTTTACAGCACGAATTGCCAAAAAACTCGGTGTCGCGCGTTCCATACTGACGATGATGTGCGTCGGATGTGCAAGCTTTTTAGGATTTTATTATTTCGAATCGATTTTTATCTGGTTCGTTTTGCGCTTCACCTTACATTTTGCCATTACGGTGATGTTTATCCTTTCCGAATTCTGGGTAAATAGCTCTGCTCCGCCTGCTAAACGCGGCACGATTCTTGCGATATATGCGATTACACTCGGGCTTGGGTTTACTATCGGCCCTACCCTTCTTGCCCATGTAGGAAGTCAAGGTTTCACCCCATTCGGCACGGCCTGTATTCTGATTGCTCTTGCAGCAATTCCGATTGTTATGGCCTGGAACTTAAGTCCGACATTCAAGGATAGCGACCACGTTGCTTTTATCCGCTATATTTTTGCTGTGCCAAGTTCAACTATGGCCGTACTTGTTTACGGTGCAATACAGATGGGCGCATTAACGCTTATTACCCCCTTCAGTCTAAATCTCGGCTATAGCGAGAGTGAAGCTGCCAAATTCATGTCCATACTTGCATTGGGAAATGTTCTCCTGCTTATTCCGATAGGTATTATCAGCGATTTTGTTACGGACAGACGCTATCCCTTGATGGGCTGTGCAATCATCGGCTTGATTGGCACTTTATTGATTCCCTGGATTGCCGAGGTCAAATGGCTGCTTATTCTTGATCTTTTTATTTTGGGGGGAGTTTCGGCTGGCCTCTATACAATAGGTCTGGCGCAATTAGGCGCACGCCTCAAGGGATTCGAACTTGCTGCAGCCAATTCAGCCTTTATTTTTTGCTATGGCATCGGAATGCTTGTCGGGCCGACGGCAATCGGAAAAGCGATGGATCTCTTTCCACCTTTCGGCTTTTCGAACACAATGGCCACATTTTTCGGACTTTATATCATTTTAGTGGTCTCAAGAGTTGTGTTAAAGCTAATCCGCTCTTGACTTTTTGTACAACATCCTTAGTGTCGCGGCAAAATCCACGTGAACCGGAATGATATATCCGGTTTGAAGGTGGTCGTTTTATTTTTAGGAACAGGATCCTTATTATGGCTAAAGCAGCATCCATTAAAATCAAGCTTTTGTCGACTGCAGATACCGGTTTTTTCTATGTTACAAAGAAAAATAGCCGCACAATGACAGAAAAAATGACAAAACGTAAATATGACCCGATTGCAAAAAAGCATGTCGAGTTCAAAGAAACAAAAATCAAGTAATTGATTTTTTTCAATTAAAAGAGCCGCTTTTCTCCGGAAGAGCGGCTTTTTTATTAGCTGATTTTTAATTATCAGGCTAAATTGCCTTTATTATTTCGGTAATTTTCCTCACCTTTTTATCGATTTGCCCTCATCTCTTATTAATATTTGACGATTTGATTATCCGTCTGATTAATGACTGCGATTGTGCACATTCAAAACCTTGCCCGTTCTTTTATAGGTAGAACGCTCCAATCACTTTCGTAAACTTCCCGATTCTTTTCATGGAAATAGTTGATTACAAATGAATGGACATCGCTCCATAACATCAATTTTTTCAGTGCCCTTTTCACACGCCAAAAAGCACAATTGGTTTAAACGGACACTATTGATATTATCATCAATATTTTAAAGAGCTGAACTGTTTCTGCTTATCCGCATGTATCTGCTTATCTGCAGGTAATGGCATAATTTGAACGGCTACTGTCAAGCCAAATTTACCGAAAGAGCCGCTGATCGCGTGATCGAACGGGAATTCACAAAACGATACCGACAAGCTGACGGCTACAGCCGCTCGGTTAACAACGCCATAGCGGAATTTTTTGAAGATAGCGGCCATCTGCAATTGCACCCGCAGAAAACTAGTCCGGATCACCACTGTCTTGAGATGATCGCGGAATGTTTTGCCTCGCTATTCCGGTTCTACATATTTTGCTGTCTGACGGAATCGGTTTTTTCTGTTGCACCGGCCATCAACGCGTCGCGACTATAAACATCATCATAATAGTTGATCTTACCGGTTTTAAAGTCAGGCCAGGCAGTAAAATAAGTCAGATAGACCGGAACCGATTGGCCGAGCGACACGCTTCGTTCACCTTTTGCAAAATAAGGTTTCAGATCATCAACATTTTTACCCAGCACCGCTGCCGCCATTTCGCGAGGATATTCAAGCCGCACACAACCATGGCTGAGCGCGCGCATATCACGTGAAAATGCCGCTTTATTGGGGGTGTCATGCAGATAGATATCATGTTTGTTGGGAAAAAGTATCTTGAGTTCGCCCAAGGCATTTGTTTTCCCTGGCGTTTGGCGAATGCTGATGCCGCGGCCGTTTGATGCAACCTTTTGCCAATTGACCGCAGACGCCGAAACCGGTTTGCCGGAACTGTCGTAAAGCTGGTAATTATTGCGCTGGAGGTAACCTGAATCCTGCAGGATACGAGGCAACATTTCGTTTACGACAATTGAATTTGGAACACCCCAGGACGGATTGAAAGTAACAAGCCTTATCCGGTCATAGAAAAAATAAGTCTGTCTTTTTGGACTGCCCACAACAACCTTCATGTCGAGCCGGATTTCATTATTCTCGACATATTGCGCTCTATATGCTGCCTGATTGATCAATACATAACGTGAACCAAAATCATGCGGAAGCCACCTGAGGCGCTCCATCGAATTGATGATTTTTTGTCGTTTCACGTCAACATTACTGTTTACCAATTTTCCAATAGTTGAAGGTCCGATAATGCCATCGGCCGTTTTATCGACGAATTTTTGGTAGTCTTTGACAGCATCCACCAGTTGGCCGCTATAATTTTTCTCACCATTGAGATTTTGCAGTATCGCTTTGTGCTCACTGAGATAGCCCGACGGCGCCCGACTTAAAAGGAGTGCTGTAAATTTGGGCAAATTGTCATTCGTCTCGCCCGGTTTGATTACGGTTTGAGCTGAAATTCTAATATTGTCATTATGACCGGCTTCGGGAAGCTCCGCCAACGCTTTCTTCAACGTTATGTAATAGTCGGACTGTGGCAGATAGGATTGCAAAATGGCAATCGTGTTTTCGCTCTTTGCAATACGATTTAATTCTCCGGCAAAATCTATCTCTTTTCGTGGTAAATCATGAAAAGGAGACAAACGGTCGGCAATAATCCTGCCATTTGAAGCGTCTTGAATGTAACGCAAAATCCGGCTTGTCAAAGTGACATCAAAATTAGCAAGCGCACGCTGTCGTTCTTCACCGAATAGGTTTTCATCCGGCATTTTCACCAGATAATCTTGTGGTTCCAAGCCGTCGTCATCAAGATGGCTAAAAAAACGCAAAATATCTTTTGCTTTTATAACAACTTCCCCGTCTTGCGACCATAAAAGTTTCGGGTTCTGTTCGTAATAGTGAATGACTATCTCTGCAATCAACTGTTCCGCCTCGGCATCAATAGTGGAAAAATCGGCCAATCGAAAATCTGTTGTCGCTTGTTCTTCTTTTGAAGCGCTACCCTCCAGAATAACATTATAGCGGGCAGATAATGGCAGGCCGAAGGGAGTAGTTGATTTGGCGGTAGAATTCGTCTCGATAAGATCGATCGCCGGAAATTTGATTGGAACCAGACGTTCAGGCTTATAATCAAATGGCTTGGGACTAGCGATAGTTGCACGCTTGATTTGTTCGATATTCGGCTTCTTGATCGCTTTATTTTGCGACTTGTCAGACAATGAAGGGTCTTGCACCTTGAGCTGGCTGTTTCCTTCCACCGGTGCTTCATACACCGGTGCAGGATTCGATTTTTTGCTGAACAATTCCATCAGATTGTTGATGGCAGAAGCTTGTTCCACGCAAAAAGGCGAAGCATAAAGTACAGAACCGGCGAAAAATGTAAAAACAAGGCGAGAGATTGGTTTTTTCAACATTGTCCAGCTTTTCCGAGAAATTACAGCAATCTTTTACAAGATTTTCGTAACCAAGCTGTTAAACCTGAAAAGCTCCCCGCTAATTGTTATGCTGTCTGATGTTTTGTTCGTCCTCCTGAAAAGGCTACAGGTTTCCTATCGAGCTTCGCCTTTATCACGACACTTTAAAAAAACGTCGCAAATTGAAGCAGTATGTTGGATAAAAAAACACTTCTCCTCACACAAAAACTTGTTATGGCATTTCTGTCGACTTTGAAGAATGCATCCATTAAAATCCGTCGGCAATTTAATGCTCTATATCCTGCGGTCGAAATGTTCGAATGAAGCGATGCATTGGATCAAAAAAGGTCATAGAGTGTTTTGTCATGTGTTTATGACAATGTGATAGGAACGAGGACGCAGAGTTAAATCAATGAAAATTCTGGGTTTGATATTGGCCGGTGGTCATTCCTCCCGAATGGGACAGGATAAGGCAGGTTTGAAATTTGGCGGGAAGACCCTTGCGGAAAATCAGCGTGAAATATTGGTAAAGCACCATTTTCCCGTCGCAATAAGCTCCAATACCCAAGTAAACACCGACATCGACATACCTGTTCTTCCCGACCCGCCCGAGGTTAAATATGCCGGTCCGCTTGCGGGGATCTATGCCGGGCTCCAATATGCTTCTGCAAATGATTACCAATTTGTACTTACAATGCCGGTTGACTGCCCGATCATACCGGATGAATTTTTTGTTAAAATGACTTCAGCAGTCGATGCTACGATTTCTCTCAGGATTGCCTCCACACCATCGGGGTTGCAACCAACTTTTGCCCTGTGGGCAACAAAGCTTCAATCCGACCTTCTCAAATTTTTGACAGGTTCCGAAAACAAAAGCATCCGCTCATTCGCTTTCGCTCACAATGTGTCTATAGTGCGGTTTGACAATGTCTATAGCGAAGGTGCATTCTTCAACGTCAACACACCTGAAGATTATCAATATCTGCAGAAAAATTTCGGGATAAAAGATGAAAAACAATCTTAAAGTTTTTGGTGTAACCGGCTGGAAAAACAATGGAAAGACCACCATGGTGGTGCGCCTCGTTGAAGAATTGACGTCGCGCGGCTACAAGATTTCGACCGTCAAACACGCTCATCATGATTTTGATATTGATCATGAAAATACAGATTCATGGCGTCATCGCAAATCCGGCGCTCAGGAAGTTGCGGTCGTATCATCGCGTCGTTTTGCACTTATCCACGAAAACAAGACAGAAGAGGAAACGCCACTCTCTACCATTCTGGACCTTCTATCTCCTTGCGATCTGGTCATAGTCGAAGGATATAAACATGATAAGCATGATAAGCTGGAAGTTCGCCGCAAAGGTGGCAAAATTGGCGAACCTCTCAATAAATCGGATCCGCATATTGTCGCTATTGCGTCGGATGAGCCTGTCGCAGAAAAGCATTTGCCTTATTTCAACATCGATGATGTAGCAGCAATTGCCGATTTTATTGTTAAACATATGAAACTGGAACAAAAGCAAGAGGCATAGAATGCTCGTACTTTGGGGGCGCCCTACGTCTAGCAATGTAAAAAAAGTTCTTTGGACTCTCGAAGAAGTCGGGCTCGATTATCAATATATCAAAGCTGGCGGCGCATATGGTGGATTGGATACACCCGAGTTTTTAGCGCTTAATCCGAATGGATTGGTTCCTACAATCAAGGATGACGACCTGGTTCTTTGGGAATCCAACACAATTGTGCGCTACCTTGCTGCCCGTTATGGCAAAGGGGTATTGTGGATTGAAGACTGTGGGAAACGTGCTGCTGCCGAAAAATGGATGGATTGGACAATGGGGACATTGTTTACGCCATTTGTAGATCTCTTGATGAATGTTGTTCGCCTTGCTCCCGAAAAGCGCGACTCCCGAAAAGTTGTCGAGGCTGTAGACAAGTTCGAAAGAGGACTTGCGATTATGGATGGCGAGTTGAAAAAGCAGCCTTTCCTTTCGGGAGAGAATTTGGGTATCGGTGACATCATCCCCGGCGTTTTCGTCTATTATTATTATGCAATGGATTTGCCGCGCAAAAACAAGTTTGCCCATGTCGAATCATGGTATCAAAAATTACAAACACGCCCCGGATATAAAAAACATGTCATGATTCCGATCAGCTAAAGATTGAATCGCCTTGGTCGATTCATCTTGCTGAGGACTTGAATAATAGACCTATGATCCGCAGAAATATCAACCTATTGGATATTGTTGTGGCAGTGGTTGTTGTGGCCACTGCACTCTATCTCTATTTTTCGGGTGCTAAAAAGACTTCTGTCGAGGAAGACCGGTCCTTCACACCCGAAAAAGTCGAAATCGTTCATGGCATCCCGCGGCTCTCGGACGGTGATTCGTTACATCTCCAAGGCGTAAAAGTCCGGCTTTTAGGGATTGATGCGCCCGAACTCCACCAATTTTGTAATAAAGATGGTGCCTCTTACCCTTGTGGTGAATTGGCCAAACAACATCTTGAAAGCTTGATAAACGGAAATGAAATAAGTTGTACGTCAACGAAAACAGATAAATACAACCGCTTATTGGCGAAATGCTATTCAGGAGACCGTGAGCTCAATCGTGAAATGGTAAAAGATGGCTGGGCGGTTAGCTATTACGACTATAAGCAAGAAGAAGCGGATGCGCGAAAACAAAAGCTCGGTATCTGGTCTGGCACATTCGAGTGGCCACACACATGGCGCCGTGCTCATCCACGCTGATTTTTAACAAATAGGCGCTTGTTTTTCCCAATCCTTAACGAATTTGACTTTGCCAATTTTTCTCGTTCGCTATGTAAATACTGATCGGACAAATCAGCTTGTTTTTAGGCAGAACTTCCCATCCCAAAATAAAGTCGTTAGGTCACATCAATCTCGCTGAGTTCGTTTATGATTTTAAGAATATTTGCCAACTCATCCCACTTTTAGCCCGAGGCTTCCTATCTTCTTCGTTGCTTTCGAAAACAGCACACAGTGTTGATATGGCTTGAATTGACGTAATTTTTGCACGCGGTTCGAATAACGTTTGTTATAAAGAAAACCGCATACTGACGTTATAATTTTAATTTATGATTTTCTGTCTTTAATAGATAGCCGTTTTATTCAAGGTTCGTTTATTTCGGCAATTTGAAAAGTTAAAAAGATTTCTGCGATATAAAAATATTAATTGGAACCTTCCGTAACAGAAAAACGAATTATATCTATTTCAAATCCCCTTACACGTTTTCGCCTCCTGACTTTTTCTCCCAGATGCCTAAGCCTTTCGGCTTTTTTAAAAATTTTCCTTAAAATTTCACATCTTTCCTTGGATCCGAGCTGTTTCATCGGCTCTACCGGAAAATCCTTTCTGTCTATTTCTGTAAAACGGAACGTAGAGCGCTCATGCATTTCACTTGCATTTAAGAAACTTCAATGAAGTCCTTTCAAACCACATATCGAATAGACCGTTGCAGGACTATTTGGACCGGATATATTGGTTTCATGATGAACAGATCAAGCAAAGCAAATTTATCCGAAATAGAAAAACTCGACAGTGAAATAGCAGCTTGCCGGATATGTTATGACAAGCCGTTATTCATGCCACCATTGCCGCACGAGCCTCGCCCTGTAGCCTATCTCTCGTCGACTGCCCGCATTGTTATAGCCGGTCAAGCCCCCGGAATGCGTGTTCATAACACGGGCATACCATTTAACGATCCGTCCGGCGACCGTTTGCGTGAATGGCTTGGAGTTGGTCGGGAATGCTTTTATGATAAAAGCAAATTCGCCATTATCCCCATGGGATTCTGTTTTCCCGGTTACAGCAAAACTAAAAGCGACCTACCTCCCCGTAAAGAATGTCGTCTGACCTGGCATGACCGGATTTTTGCAGCAATGCCACAAATCGAACTTGTTATCGCCATTGGCGGTTATGCCCAAAAATATCACATTTACAATCTTGATAAAAAATCTGTAACAGAAACGGTAAAAGATTGGAAAAATATTCTAACAATTCAACAAGCTAAAGGGTATCACGTTCTTCCCCTCCCCCACCCTTCGTGGCGAAATACTCATTGGATAAAAAACAATCCTTGGTTCGAAAGTGAATTACTACCAACACTCAAAACACTGGTCGCGCGTTACATATGATAAATTGTAGAATAATTTTTATTTACTACTATTAAAAAGGATTTGTTTTTTATATAAAGTGTTTGATGCTTACTGTACTAACTTTTTTTGGATGTCATAATGGATCGTCTTGATAGGAAAATTCTTCGTCTTTTGCAGGAGGACGCAACACTTGCGGTCGCTGATATCGCAAAAAAAGTGGGCCTTTCGACAACGCCTTGTTGGCGTCGAATTCAGAAACTGGAGGAAGATGGCGTTATCCAGCGCCGTGTTGCTATCCTTTCGCCAGAGAAGGTCAATACGCGGGTCACGGTATTTGTATCGGTAAGAACCGGTGCCCATAATCATGAATGGTTAAAAAGATTTTCGGAAGTTGTTCACGCATTTCCCGAGGTCGTTGAGTTTTATCGCATGAGTGGCGATGTCGATTACCTTCTGCGTGTTGTGGTACCGGATATTGCAGCCTATGATGTTTTTTACAAAAAACTGATCGCAAAAATCGACATCAGAGATGTATCCTCTGCCTTTGCCATGGAGCAGATAAAATATACAACCGAACTACCGCTTGATTACATGGTATTAGAGAAAGAAGTAAACCATCTTTAGAAATGTCCATTGAAATTGATAAACGGCTGAGCCTTAATAATTTGAGGGCAAAATGCCCTCTTGTTCAATGTCTGACCAATGAAGTGGCAATGAACTTTTGCGCCAACGTACTTAACGCATTAGGTGCCTCTCCGGTAATGTCATTTTCACCTGACGAAGCGGCCGAATTTGTGGATAACGCTGATGCGGTAACCACAAATATCGGCACATTGACGCGTGAAAAATATGCGGGCATACGACTGGTTATGGAACGCGCCAAAGTGCTTGGTAAGCCCGTTGTGTTTGACCCCGTAGCTCATTTTGCAACGTCCTTCAGAAAAAATGCTACAAAACATCTTCTTGAATTGTCTCCTAGAATAATAAGAGGCAATGCATCGGAAATTATCGCATTTACCGCAAAAACCAGCGCACACGGTGTCGATGCCCATGCCGAAGGGGAAAGTCGCTTCAATGCAGCGATAGAAGCTGCAAAACAAACAAAAGCTGTGATTGCCATGTCTGGCAAAACCGATTTTATAACCGATGGTAATGAGCACATAATAGTCGAAGGTGGAAACAGTTTGATGTCCAAGGTTTCGGCTAGTGGATGTGCCCTTACCTGCGTGACAGGTGCATTTATCGCGCTTGCGCCTGACCAAGCCCTAAAAGCCGCAGTGAAAGCATTTGCTACCTTTTCGGCAGCCGGAGCGATTGCCGGTCATCAGGCTAAAGGGCCCGGTAGTTTTGTGCCCCTTTTTATTGATGCACTTGCCGAACTGGATGACCAAACGGTTGATAGATCTGTTTCAATCCGTCCTTGGCAAAATGACGGGAAAGCAGAAGATTAGTATCAGATTTTAATTCCTGCCTGTTCAAAGGTTGCCATTTGCGAATGTGTGAGAACGGCTGCTTTGACAACACCTGCTGCAATTGCGGCTCCGGTTCCCTCGCCCAATCTCATTCCGAGATCAAGAAGCGGTTTTTTACCTATTTTATCTAACAGGCGGCGATGCGCCGGTTCTGCCGAAACATGCCCTGCAATGCAATGATCAAGAGCGTGCGGGTTAATCTTATGCAAAATTGCCGCCGCCGATGTGACAACAAAGCCATCAAGTATGACTGGAATTTTTTCCATGCGCGCTGCAAGAATAGCACCCATCATGGCTGCTATTTCACGACCGCCAAGACGACGCATAACTTCAAACGGATCGTCGAGATGATCCTTATGAAGTTCGACAGCCTTCTTCACCGCCGCAATCTTGCGCCGGTAATAATCACCCTTGGAACCCGTGCCCGGCCCTGTCCATTCTTCGGCCTTTCCTCCGAAGAGAGCCAGAGAAATTGCCGAAGCAATTGTTGTATTGCCGATTCCCATTTCGCCCAAACACAACAAATCGGTACCACCGGCAATTGATTCCATGCCGAAAGCCATTGTTGCGGCTGCGCCGCGCATATCCATCGCAGCGTCCTTGGTAATATCCATCGTCGGATAGTCCAGAGCAAGGTCGAAGATCTTCAACCCCAGATCGTAAGCGATACATATCTGGTTAATAGCAGCACCGCCGGCAGCAAAATTTTCAACCATCTGCTGGGTAACTGCACGTGGCACAGGCGTAACGTTTTCGTCTGTCACACCATGGTTTCCGGCAAATACCGCAACCAGAGGCCGGGTAACAAGCGGCTTTTCCTTGCCTCTCCAACCAGCGTACCAAAGCGCAATATCCTCGAGCCTTCCCAAAGAACCTTCCGGCTTTGTAAGCTCCGACTGACGCTTTCTGGCCAACCTTATGGCGTTTTCATCGGGATCCGGCAAACTGTTCAATAAAGCACGAAAATCATCAAAAGGACTGGAAGCTGTCACAAAAACACCTGTCAAACAAAAAAGAACAAATAGAATCTCATTAACGACTGTTCTATAAGCAATTTGAAATCACTTTAACAGGAGTAACAGAAAACTTGTGCGATTTTCTAGGCCCATTAATGCGTTCATTAGGCTTTCTTAGCCGCTTGCCTATAAATAGCCATTGGTTTTCGCCCGAGCATAAGATTTCCGAAGACGCCCATTTTTTCCCCATTGCGGGCTTGATTATAGGCTTCATTTCCTCATTGTGCCTCGCATTGGTCCACTTGGCGGGGTTTAATGAATGGATTTCTGCGACCTTATCCGTGCTACTCACAATTATCATAACCGGCGCACTTCATGAAGACGGGCTAGCAGATGTTGGAGATGCCTTTTTCGTAGCAAAAGAAAGAGAAGAACGCCTGAAAATAATGAAGGATTCGCGTATCGGAACTTACGGAACTGTGGCTTTATTATTTTCAATCCTCTTGAGAATAGAACTTATATCGTCAATTTTGGTCAATCTCGGCCTTTATGCGGCGTTCATTGCTCTTATGGTCACCGAAGCGGTAAGCCGTGGCGGAATGGTATGGTTCTGGACAAGACTTCCTCTTGCACGCAAGAATGGTACTGCAGCCGCTGCCGGAGAACCTTCCCCCGTTACTTTACGCAAAACATTGACAATTACAGCAATTATTTTGCTTGTCGCTGGCCTATTTTCGTTCGGGCTTATTTGGATGATCGTTTCTATTGTTGTTCTATGCTTGTTTGTTTACGTTTTTTCCTTACAGTGTCTCAAGCGTATTGGTGGTTATACCGGTGACACTCTGGGAGCGATCGAACAATGTCTAGCCATTATTTTATTGGCCACAATAAATCTTTTCTAACGAATGCCACTATTCATTATTGACGAGAGAGAACACGTCATGAAACCACTCTGGTTTATTATCTCTGCTGCTGCTTTGATTGTCATTTTAATATTGGCATTCGCTGATTTCCAAACTGCCGCAACCGACAAGATTGCCTATTTGGGTTATTATGGAATTTGGGGGCTTGCAGCAACGTCGGCATTACTCGGCTCTAAGATCAAATTGAGCGATGCACTGCGAAATATCGCAATTTGGTGTGTTATCATTTTTGCACTTATGAGCGTTTACAGTGTACGGTACGAATTGCAGGATATAGCACATCGGCTAACAGCCGGAATCATTCCGGGAAGCCCTCTTACCCGTTACAATGAAAATGGCAAAACGGTAACTCTTGAACGCTCGGCAAATGGTCACTTCCAGACGCGTGCTTCGATTAATGGAACAAATTTGAACTTTACGATCGATACCGGCGCTTCCGCAGTGGTTCTTACCTATGACGATGCCCTTGCAGCAAATATTGATGTCAACAAACTGGGATTTAATTATTCTGTCGCAACAGCAAACGGGAGCACAAATGCCGCCGCTGTCATTATTGATCATATGAAAATCGGTGATATCGAGCGCGATAATGTTCGTGCTCTTGTCAGCCAGCCTGGCGCCTTGTCTGAAAGTTTGCTGGGAATGAGTTTCCTCAACCGCCTTTCGGGCTATTCAGTGCGTGGCGACCGGCTTATTCTTGCTGATTGATAATTATGAACAACCGCCCATAATGGGCCACCAACATCCTTAGCACCTAATGGGTGTTCCTCAAACAATCTATTCGATATAGGAATAAGCTTTCCGCAAAATTGAGGAATTCGCCTCCTGATCTGCGGCTTCAGTCGATAGGATTTGACGCCATTTTTTTGCACCTTTACGACCGGAAAAGAGGCCTATCATGTGGCGCGTAACATGAGAAAGCCTGCCACCGCCTTTAATGTGGCGGTCAGCATAATCGCACATTGCATCAATGATTGCACTTTCTGCTAACGGTGCCCGATCGTCATGATAGATTTTGTTGTCAACCTCGCAAAGAATGAAGGGATTATGATAGATAGAACGCCCGAGCATTGCCCCGTCGACATGGTTCAAATGATCGGCAGCTTCATCTATTGATTGAATGCCGCCATTTATCCCTATGAAATGACTCTGGTTTCCCCTTTTCAGATCATAGACACGCTGATAGTCGAGCGGGGGAACGTCACGATTTTCTTTCGGACTCAAACCTTTAAGCCAGGCTTTTCGCGCGTGCACCCACAAGGCATCGGCTCCACTCTGCCACACAGCATTACTTAAATCATCAAGTGCCGGAAGGACATCCTGTTCGTCGACACCGATACGACATTTGACTGTCACCGGAATAGAAACCGCAGATTTCATCTTTTCAACAATGTTGCCGACGAGATCGGGTTGTACCATAAGACAAGCACCGAACGCACCCGATTGTACCCTATCCGAGGGGCAACCAACATTGAGATTTATTTCATCATAACCGAAATCTTCACCAATTTTCGAAGCTTCCGCGAGTTTGTCCGGCGAGGAGCCGCCCAATTGCAAGGCCACCGGATGTTCACATGCGTCAAACTTCAAAAGCCGGTCTCTATCACCGAAAATGGCAGCGTCCGCGACCACCATTTCCGTATAAAGCAAGGAGTGCTTCGTTAACAAGCGGTGGAAATAGCGGCAATGCCGGTCAGTCCAATCAAGCATCGGCGCAATCGCGAATTTCGGTTTTTCTGCTCCGTCATAAATTGACATATTACTCAACGTTCCGCTTTCAATTTTGTCGATATTTATTAAAGCAGCCAGTTTTTGAGGCGCTTCAGTGCTTCGTCAATTTCGGCAGGCGAACCGGCATAGGAAAAGCGCATTGTACGTTTTCCTTCCACAGTATCAAAGTCCACGCCGGGAGTTGCCGCCACATTGGTTTCATCAAGCATTTTCCGGGCAAATTCTGTACTATCATTGCTATATTTTGTTACATCACAATAAGCATAAAATGCTCCGTCCATGGGTGCCAATAATTTGAGCCCTAATAAAGGCAAGCCATTTTTCAAATGTTCCCGATTAATACGATAGCTATCCTTTATCTTTTCCAGATCGGCTGTTGCGTCAAAGGCCGCGATAGCAGCTATTTGAGAAAGTTCGGGAGCCGATATATAGAGATTTTGGGAAATCCGCTCGACTGTTCTTACCGCATTTTCGGGTAATACCATCCAGCCGATACGCCACCCTGTCATACAATAATACTTGGAAAACGAGTTGATAACGGTTACCTCGTCGCTGAAAGACAATGCTGTAACATCCGGACCGGTAAAGTTCAGCCGGTGATAAATTTCATCGGCAATCACTGTAATATTATGCGTTTTACAAAATTGTATGATGTTTTTGAGGTCATCCGGCTTCATAGATGCCCCCGTTGGATTGCTGGGAGAGGCAAACAAAATACCTTTAAGCGGTGTATGAGCATGTACCTCTTCGAGTTTTTCTATGTCGATCAGACCATTTCCATTGGTGTCGATCTCTACGACCTGAAGTCCGAGCGCCTTCATAATATGGCGATAGGCCGGATAACCCGGCCGCGTTATCGCGACTCGCTCTCCAACATCGAAAAATGTCAAAAAGGCCAGATTGAACGCGGCAGATGACCCGGTCGTAACAGCTATCCGCTCAGGCGATATGGAAAGGTGATGATGTTCATTGTAATAGGCGGCAATTTTTTCACGTAAACGTGTAAGCCCTAACGAATCGGTATATCCGATATGACCATCTTCGAGCGCGCGTTTGGCAGCTTCTCTGACGATCATTGGACAAGATGCAGCGGGCTGACCTATCGCCATGGAAATAACCGGATCACCGTTTTTCAGCTTTTTATTGGCGGCGGCAAGCACGTCCATTGCAAAAAAGGGATCGACATCACTTCTTTTCGATAGACAAATCATACTGGTCTCCACATAAAAAAACGTATAGATTCAAATCATGTGCCGCACAACAGCCTGAAAGCCATGGCTAGAACGATGAAAAACCATGTATCTCTGCTCGAAGCACTCCGGGGAGTATCTATGAAGATAGAGTTGCAGACTTCAAGACAAAAATTATTGTCTTTTATAAAACGATCAATAACTCTCTTGGTCCATTTCGGTCTGGCTGCCATATTGGTTCTTGCGCCATCTATGAATGTTGCGCAAGCCCAATCCCAGTCTGTTCCCATCATTCGTGATGCCGAAATTGAACAATTATTATACGATTATACAACGCCGATTTTTAAAGCTGCTGGCATAAAGAACAAGATACAAATCATTATCGTCAATGACCAAAGTTTCAACGCCTTTGTCGATGGTCAGCGTATGTTCGTCAACATCGGTGCCTTGATGCAAGCCGAGACCCCTAACGAAATTATCGGCGTTATAGCGCACGAAACAGGGCACTTGGCAAATGGACACCAGCAACGTTTGCGCGAACAAATAAAGCGCGCTCAAACCATGGCCGTTATTGGTATGCTGTTAGGAATTGGGGCGGGCGTTGCCGGCGCTACTACCGGCAATTCGGCCGCAGCCGGAGCTGGCGGCGGAATAGCTGCCGGAAGTAACGAAATAGCAATGCGTACTCTTCTCAATTATCAACGCAGTGAAGAGGCCGCAGCCGATAGAGCGGCCGTCAATTACCTTAACGCAACGGGTCAGTCGACAAAAGGAATGTTGATAACATTCGAGCGCTTTTCCAGTGCACTTGCTCTTTCCGGTGCGAAAGTTGACCCCTATAGAGTGAGCCACCCATTACCCCGCGAACGTATTGCCGCTTTGGAAACATTAGCCAAACAGAGCCCTTACTATGACAAGAAAGACCCGCCCGAGTTACAACTGCGTCACGATATGGCTCGGGCAAAAATAGCGGCATATACCGATCATTTCACGGAGCTGCGCCGCATGTTCAAAGATAATCCGCGCGGGCTTCCTGCGCGTTACGGCGAAGCAATATTGGCTGTCGAGAGCGGTTCGCCGAAAAATGCGGTTGAAAAGGTAAAAGACCTTATAAAAGACGAACCGAAAAACCCCTATTTTCTTGAATTGTTGGGCGACGCTCTCATTAAAGCGAATGACCCTGCCGGTGCTGCAAATGCGTATAAACGTTCGGCAGAGCTTGACCCGCGCGGTTCCAGTCTTTTGCGTGTAAGCTATGGACATGCTTTGTTGTTGACAAATGACCCGAAAAACGTTCCGCTCGCTATAACTGAAATACGTGCCGGAATCGCCAAAGAGCCTGAATTTGCTGCTGGTTACGGCTATCTTGCACTCGCTTACGGAAGAAGCGGACAAGTCGCACTTGCCGATCTTGCAACAGCCGACATGCATTATTATAGTGGCAATCGTATGCAGGCTCGCATTTTTGCAACGCGAGCCCAACAGAAGCTTGCACGCGGCTCGGCCGAGTGGTTGCGCGCCCAAGATATTCTCAATACAACGCAACAAAAAAAATAACACGGCAACTGAAAAAATAACACGCAATTACCTGAGTTTTGAATAAAGCGAGCCAATCAATGCAATATTTTATGCCCTCATTCATAAACAAACGTTCTTTGTTCACAGGAGTGATGGGGATTTTCTTATCAGTGGCCTCCATGGAAAACGGGGCTTTGGCTGTTGAAGCAAATAGCAATACAACCGATCAAATAAAAAATGAACTTCTCGCCGATCCGAATTTTATCACCGCATTGGCGGACGCGGTTAAAAAACAGACCTCAGATGATCATATTCGCGAGGTTGTTAAGGACTATCTCGTAAAAAATCCGGAAGTCATGCTTGAAGTACAGGAAGCACTCAATAATAAAATCGAGCAAAAAAATACCGAAAATCGCTCTTCGACAATAACCGGGATGAAAGACGAGATATTCAATTCTTCGGATGACGGTATCTTGGGAAACCCGAACGGAAAAATATCATTGGTAGAATTCTTCGATTATAATTGTGGTTACTGTAAAAAGTCCTATCCCGATATTCAGGCTCTTATAAAGGGTGATCCCGATTTACGTATCGTGCTCAAGGATTTTCCTGTTTTAGGTGATGATTCGGTTAAAGCGCACATTGTGGCACGTGCCTTTATGAAACTGATGCCTATGAAATTTGCGGCATTTCATAATCAAATGATGACAAGTGAAGGGCGTGCGAATGAGGAAAAAGCCATAAAAATTGCTGTAAAACTTGGCGTTGACGAGAAACAATTACGTCAAACTATGAAGGATCCGGATATACAGCAAGTCTTTATGAAAAACGGCAAACTTGCTTACTTGCTCGATATCAATGGCACGCCGAGCTATATTTTAGGAAATGAAGTTCTTGTCGGTGCCGTTGGAGAAAATGTTCTGAAAAAGAAAATTGCATTGCTAGAACAATAATTTTTTCTGTAATGTCACGTAAGATTAAACTTTTGTTGACGCTGTGTTTGAGTTGAGGAATTTGCACTTTCGCTTTTTCCTCAACATGCTTATAAGCGTTTTATGTGTCAAGCTGTTGCTAAAAATGTTACAGCTTCATGATAGAAAATTTTATTTGCCTCTCATGGTTATTGCGCCAGCGGAAGGCAACCGGATTGAAATTCGGTCCGGTCATAGAAGTTTGAAAGCGGTCACGACGATCGAGGAGTAAAGAAAGAGATGGCTACAAAAACAACAAGTACCGTCAAAAGCACAGGTGTTAACAAAGATCTCATCCGCGATCTCGCCGAAATACTCAATGATACCAATCTTTCGGATATCGAGGTTGAACAAGGAGACTTGCGCATTCGTGTTTCGCGCCAGTTGAATGCAGGTGCACCTGTACAAACTGTCTACGCGCCATCTCCAGCAGCACCGGCCGCACCGGCTGCCCCTGCTCCTGCAGAATCGGCAAAAGAAGATTTGACCAAAAATGCCGTAACTTCTCCTATGGTTGGCACTGCTTATCTGGCACCTGCACCAGGGGCACGTCCATTTGTTGAAGTCGGGCAAAAAGTTTCGGAAGGTCAAACCTTGATTATTATCGAAGCAATGAAAACGATGAACCAAATATCCTCACCCCGTGCAGGCACGGTTAAGGCTATTTTGGTGGAAGATGCGCAACCTGTTGAATTCGGTGAGCCTCTGGTCGTTGTTGAATAAGACAGGATCGCTAAATGTTTCAGAAAATCCTGATCGCCAATCGTGGTGAAATCGCACTCAGGGTTCTGCGTGCTTGTAAAGAGCTTGGTATCAAAACCGTAGCTGTCCATTCGACAGCCGATGCCGATGCCATGCATGTAAGACTGGCCGACGAAAGTGTCTGTATCGGACCTCCTCCCTCGCGAGATTCATATCTCAATATCCAGCAAATTGTCGCGGCTTGCGAGATTACCGGTGCCGACGCCATCCATCCAGGTTACGGTTTTCTTTCTGAAAACGCAAAATTTGCTGAAATTCTGGAAGCACATTCGATTACTTTTATTGGACCTACGGCTGCTCACATCCGCATTATGGGTGATAAAATTGAAGCCAAGAAAACCGCAAAACGGTTGGGTATCCCCGTTGTTCCGGGGTCCGATGGCGGTGTGACCGAGGACGAAGAAGCTTATAAGGTAGCTGATAAAATCGGTTATCCGGTTATTATCAAAGCGTCAGCCGGTGGCGGTGGACGTGGTATGAAAGTTGCCCGTTCGCGTGACGAATTGTCGGTTGCATTGAATACCGCTCGTAGTGAAGCAGCCGCCGCTTTCGGAGATGATGCTGTCTATATCGAGAAATATCTTGAAAATCCGCGTCATATCGAAGTTCAGGTTATGGGCGATGGTGCGGGAAATGCCATTCATCTTGGCGAACGCGATTGTTCTTTGCAAAGACGTAATCAGAAAGTCTGGGAAGAAGCCAATTCCACCGTTCTTGATGATGAAGCTAGACAGAAAATCGGCATGATCGTGGCGAATGCTTGTGCCGAATTGGGTTATCGCGGTGCCGGTACAATCGAATTTCTCTATGAAAATGGCGAATTCTATTTCATTGAAATGAACACCCGTCTTCAGGTTGAACATCCGGTAACGGAAGCCGTAACCGGCATTGACCTTGTTCACGAACAGATTCAGGTTGCCGCCGGCGAAGGTCTTTCGGCAAAACAAAGTGATATCCACTTTTCAGGCCATGCGATTGAATGTCGTATCAATGCCGAGGATCCGGTCAACTTCACCCCTTCCCCGGGATTGATTACCCATTTCCACACACCGGGTGGTCTGGGTGTACGTGTTGATTCCGGCGTTTACTCCGGTTACCGGATACCGCCTTATTATGACAGCCTGATCGGCAAACTGATTGTTCATGGAAGAACACGGCTTGAATGCATGATGCGGTTAAGACGGGCTCTTGACGAGTTCGTTGTCGACGGTATCAAAACGACACTGCCGCTTTTCCGCGATCTTATCGGCAATGAAGATATAGCCAAGGGAAATTATGACATCCATTGGCTGGAAAAATATCTTGCCAATAAGTCGGCTTCGAATAGCTGATAGCTTTGTCTGAAAAAGAAAAAGATAAATTAACCCCTGCGCTACTCCTAAGCGCCTATGCGCAGGGAATTTTTCCTATGTCGGATGATGCCGAAGATCCCGACATTTATTGGATACGTCCGGAACGGCGTGGAATTATTCCTTTGGACAATTTTCACATTCCGAAAAGTCTGAAGAAAACTATGAAGAAAGAGCCGTTCAAAATCGTCATTGATTCCGATTTCGAAGGCGTTATTTCAGGCTGTGCCGAATCAAAGCCGGGGCGTGAAACAACATGGATCAATCACCCCATTCGTAAAGCTTATGGTGAGCTATTCGAACTAGGGTTTTGCCATACTGTTGAAGCTTGGCAAAACGAGAAGCTTGTCGGCGGTTTATATGGTTTGGCTTTGGGACAAGCCTTTTTCGGTGAAAGCATGTTTTCGCGCGTCACTGATGCTTCCAAGATATGTCTTGTTGCGCTCGTAGACCATTTAAAAAGCCATAACTTCATTCTTCTCGACACACAATTTACAACCCCGCATCTTGAGCATTTCGGCGCAATAGAAATTACGAGACAAGATTATGAAATGCGCCTGAAAAAAGCCCTATCCAGCCACGCCGAGTTTTAAAATCTTTATATTTCTCACCAAATTGGCAGCTAAATTCCCACATGTTTTTCAAAAATTTTCAGCACGCAAAAAAGATTGTTGTTTTGGCAATTTTTCTGTTTGCCTTTGGCAAAGTTTATGCTAGTTGCAGTGCGGCGCCCTTATAGCTCAGTTGGTAGAGCACCTGATTTGTAATCAGGGGGTCGGGAGTTCGAGTCTCTCTGGGGGCACCACTTAAGTCTTTGATTTACAAGTCTAATTTCCGAAACACAAAAATTCACATATTAAAGTTTGACACTTTTTTGAAGAGTTTGACAATCTATGTGCTCTTTTTGTTCATTCTTGCAACCGAGTCGCACAACGGCTACTTCGTTTTTTTGCCTTGTTCAACTCACCGTAAATATTGCCTTTAAACACATTAAACATATCATGATCAATATCACCAACTGGCATGTCAGAACAAAGGTGTGAATCAACGAGCTTATTGTTCTACGTCGGCTCGTCATGTCATTGTTACAGCCTCGGATAATAGAAAATATCCGAAGCATTCTTACTTTCAACACTTAATAAGTCTTCTTTTTTCAGCATCTGGTGTTTTAGCTTTTCCTTCTTTTGGAAATGCCAAAATCATTGCCATTTTTCCTATAACGGTCACTGCCATATCCGCCAGCTAAGTCGGTACCAACTGATACCCGTGTTTGGTTAGAATTGTGTTAGTCAATTCCTGTGCCAGTGATTTGGCCAAATCATGGTCTTTAAAACCGAGATTATCGGGAAACTCTCCGATAATCCCATCAACCTTTCCATAAGCGTCCGCTACAATTACGGTAAATTCGATACAAAAAATTTATTGTTGAAATTTATAAATTGCATTGTGGCGCTTTTCGTTCGATTGCATAGTAAATATCATGCAGTAATGGAGGGCGGTTCAAATGGATAGAGATAAATTAATTGACGTTAAGCAAAGGTTTTCTGTTTGGTGTGCATCAACCGCCGCCCGAGCTTCAAGGAAATGTCGATTTACGGGTGAACAAGGTGCAGAGATTGCTCTTAATAGCTCACTGTTGGACTATAAGACTTTAGACGATTTACCTGACCCGCTTGAATTCGATAATTTACATAAAAAATTACGGCAAAAAATATGTTTAGCGGCCGAAAATACTATCAAAAACAACAGAATGCAGTTCACGCATGGTGTAGCTGCAAAATTTATAAATATTTATTTTAAGGCTATGTTCCTAAATGATGTTCCAGCAGACCGTTCCGACTACGAGAACAAAATAAACGCTTTGCATCCGCCGATAGACCGCCTCTTATTGCAAAAATTAGCAGAAAAAAATGTTGGTGGTCTTGAAAATTTTTGGTGGGAAAAAGTAAAGGAAGGATGGTCCAAATTTTCATCTGACGATTATGAAGATGTTATAAGACATATAAAAAATATAACCAAAGGTCGTTTATGGGAAATTGAAGAGTTTTGGCCCGGTTTTAATAAAACTAAAAAAGTCATCAATAATCCAACATTACCATTTTATGAAACATAAACACAAAACGATGTTCCGTAAGCGTATAGCTCAATTGTGTTTAACTTTCGTACTCTGATTGCTTTGTTTTAACCTTGCTATAATGCCGGTAGAATAGATACCGCACCGAAATTATCACAGTTAAAAGGCTCTTCGATCATGAGGTTGTCGTTCGGTTTTGCACGAGAAATAGACTTGCTAAAGGCCGCATTGACATTGCCGTTACAGACATAACCGAAATAGGCTGAACAGCTTGTGATAATATGTTCATCAACTCCTACTAAAAGTTCGCGTAACGGGATATCGCTCTAACGCACATTCGTCTAAGAAGAATTTGAGCCAGCATACTTTTTCGAACGCAGCGCTACATATGTTTTTAAACGCCACGTTTCGGTTTCCGAATTAGTATAAAGACGCAAGGTCGCGTGAGAAGGCCATGTGTAACTATCATTCCGCAAACCGGATTTGCTGAGCGTTAACCATTGTCGCCAGCAGCTACAACACTGCGGAGATAGTTGGAAATCCGAATGCAGCTTGATATGTTGTAATAGTCATTGCCAAAAACATTGCATAAATACCCACTATTTTATCGTATCCGGTTTTCTGTTTGTAACATCAGCGGCAGGTGATATTGTGGGCAACGATATCAAAAGCGAATATGCGAGATATTATTCATTCATTAATGTCGCCGGTAGGATAGATCAGGACTTATTAAACGGCGCTCTTTTCTAAACATCATAAAAATTTTTGCTATCAGCAAATTGATCGGTAGCTTTTATGAGACAATCAAGAATACCCGGCTCAGAGTAACTGTGCCCTGCTCCCTCGACTATATGAAGCTTTGATCCGAGCCAGCATTTATGTAACTTCCACGCATAAGATAGACGACAGATAAGGTCATGTCGGCCATGTACAATCACACAGGGCAGATGCCTGATTTTATCAAGGTTACGAAAAAGTTGTTCCTCTTCAAGCCAGCAGTCATTAACAAAATAATGATTTTCAAGCCGCGCTATGTCCAAGGCCGCTTTATCAGATTGTGGCGTTCTGGGAGATGGCTTCGGCGGTATGATCGATACATTTTTCGCTTCCCAATCACTCCAGGCGCGGGCAGCATTGATAGCGATATCCTCTTGCTCATGATTGAGCAGGCGGTGATAGGCGCCGATCAGGTCATTCCTTTCCGCAAGCGGTACGGGCTTAATGTAATTCTCCCAATAATCGGGTGATATTTCCGAAGCTCCATATTGGTTCAACCAATTCATTTCATCCCTGCTTCCGGTAAAAATTCCGCGAAGGACCAAACCACTAACATGGTCCGGATGAGTCTCAGAATAGGCGAGAGCCAGCGTCGATCCCCAAGAGCCGCCAAAAACCAACCATTGATCCATTCCCACCATCTGACGAAGCTTTTCCATATCCTCAACCAGATGCCATGTGGTGTTCGCAGTTATCGAAGCATGAGGTGTAGAACGACCGCAACCACGCTGATCAAACAGCAAAACATCATACTTATTCGGATCAAACAACCGACGATGATTTTCGGAAATGCCACTGCCAGGCCCACCATGCAGGAAAACTGCTGGCTCGGCCCCTTTAGTACCTACTCTTTCCCAATAAAGCTTATGTCCATCACCAACATCAAGCATACCATGCGCGAATGGTTCAATAAGCGGATAAAGTTCTCTCATCAACAAACCTGTCTCTCTTTTGACTGTTTTCTTGCATCAATACTTGCCAAGCTTCGTAAGTCCCAACACGGCCTCCATCTGCATTTGGTACCCAAGTTTAAAATCAACCCCGTAAACAGTGTCGTCGGGATATTCTGTGACCAGTTCTACTCCGAAAGCGGCATTGGGTTAAAGCGTAAAAAACAGGGAATGCTATAATTGTTTCAAACCCCGGTTCGCCGCATTGATCTCCACACCAACACCGTTAATGCTGCAGTTAACGACCAAAAAAATGTAACAGATCAGACCTGTGCATGGCGCAAAATTTCCATGTTTCACACAAAATTATTCTAAAAAAGCTAATTTCTTAGAATTTTCTATTGCATTTTCCAATGCCTGAATTTTTTCTTCAAGAAGTGTATGTGCATTGATAAAATAGATAAAAATATGTCTAAAATTCTATATTAAGATAACGGTTAAAATTCCTCCAAATACAAAACATAAACGTTTCGAATATATGGAGTTTATTCAATCTTCTAACTGTATAAAATTGAAATTCTGTTTCAATATTTTGTTACATTCTTAATAATCTAGATCGCTATTTTTTTGTAAGTAGAATTTTATTTGTTTTATTACAATAATACTAGTTTATAACAATATTATCGAATATATTTATTGTATAATATATTTTTTAACATTCTAGTTTTGTTATTTTATTTTTATACATCAATTCATTTATTTTATATTGATAAAACTTAAACAAGTCATCAGTACAATTTTGATTTAAAGTTCGTTGTTTCATCAACTTTTAACTCTGAAGTAGCCGCTTAGATTCATCAAAATCTAAAAGATCATCCTTAATTTAATTAATTGCATAAGCGGCAGCGTCTAAACTACCTGCAACAGCGGAGTAAGCAGGGGAGAATGGTTGACGTAAGGGTATCTGACATGAGTGTGGAATCTTCTCCCGTAAGGCCGGATTGTGCCACAGCTTCTTTGATTATGCCGTTGATATGCGGCGCAATCAGCGTGCTGAAAGCTGTAGATTCGATACAGCGCAATCGCCAATCACCAAATTTTTTGGTCATTATCTTTTCTTGTGGTGTCTCTAACTTTTTTTATTCTTGTGAGTTTACAGCCCTACTAGAGTGATGAAGCTATCAGAGAACCTACAAACCTATTTGATAGGTGTCATTTGATATCTTTCATCACAATGTTTTCGCGATTGTTGGTGTTTTATAAAACAGTTTAATTATATCTCGTAATAGCCTTTATAAAAATCTTTTGGCATTAAAGAGATTAATTCCGATGACCTTTCATGAAATTTATCAGGTTGATTAACAATATCAAACATATCATTTGTAACAAAAATTGTTATATGATTTAGAGTTTCTTCTACTCTAAAACCGGCTTTTTTTATGATCGAAACGTCAATATTCTTATAGAGATCTTTTCTCAAAGACTGCGCCCAATAAGGAAAGGGAATATTAGGGTTATTCCACCTACCAAAAGAGGTTGTTTCATATTTAGGACGTTTCAATTCTCCCAAAGAATACATATGCAAACATGATAACTCGACATCATAAAACCAGTTTAATAGCTCCATATAAAAGTCCTGCCAATTAAAACTATTCAGGTTTTTATTTGTCAATGGAAAACCAATCTCCAGACTACTACGCGGAATAGGATGTGTTGGGCTAAAACTTCCAATTGAGAAATCACCACTATATTTAAATTGTTTACGTCTTCTGAAAGAAAACCTATAAAATTTGGATAGTTTTGTTATTTCGTCGAATACTTCTTGTCTATTTGTCTTGAGCTTGTCATAAGAAAACGGATGACGAATGCATTCAGGATCATCCGAGATGAATTCAACGCCAAGCCTTTCATCATATTGGCATAGCCATTCAATGAATTTTTCAAAAAAAACTTCCCTTTGTTCAGGTACTGTCGTGTTGGAAAAATACAACCTAATATGTGGCCGCTCTTCACCAAATTTCATAATGCCTCCAAATATATTCAAGATTAAGGTAAGGGTATCTCTATCAGGCTCGGACCTCTACTATTGAAGATTCCGCCTTTTCCCCGATCATAAGCATATACCTTACCACCTACACCCTTAATTGCTTTTACAAGTTTACTGTTTAACTTGTTCAGGGGGTCAGTTCCGCGTTCTGCATCAATAATAAATTTATATTGAATGCCTTGATCTTTAGCAAGTTGGTTTTGTTCTTAGGATTTCTTTTTATTTCTGAGGTAGCGAACATTTTTTAGTTCGGTAATGACAATATTCACAGTAAAATCAGTTATTGTTCTGGCTGAGCCACCATCTTCCCATAAAGCCTATCTTCTGGCGTCTTAACCTCCTTCGCGATCTTCTCAGAGACATATTTGATGCCCTTGGCCATATTCTCGGCAGCCTGCGCCACGATGACAGAAACCTTGCTACCTTTCATGTTAATGTCGCTCACAACATGAATATTTGAACCGGCAAAGGCGCTATGCTCACCAGCATCAAGGTTGATACTGGTTATTTAAATGCAAGCTTAACGGTTAAGTTCACCCCCCACCACCCTATACGACGGAATAACTTCCCTCCCCGAAGGAGGCTACATGAATTAGCTATGAAATGCCCGCTTAATACGCCCCCGCTATTGCGGGGACTAAAATTGCGTAAACAACCTATTATAAATATATGGCAGCGCTTACACTTCCTTGCAGATTGTAAACATAAGCGTTCAGCTGTTTTAAAATTTTTTTATTTTTCAGTCAATTTCCACGGTGCGGCTTCATTATGTTGCCAAATACCACTCTTGTTTGATTGTGCCTGTTTTTCTGAAACACCGTAAAAACCGTTGGAATATTTCGGCCAATCAATAGCATAGCCGTTGCGAACCATCCAGCCTGCTATGTCATCCCCAGTCGAGGTATAGCAAATTGCAATTGTATTTCCTGAATTATCATTGCCACGAGGTTCGCAGCGCACAGGTTGCAATTCTGTCAGCCATTGCGAAAGAGCAGATGCGGCTTCTTTTCCGCAATCATAACCGGCATCCTGACCATCTTTACATGTCTGGTTAAGATCCGGAGCATCTACTCCCCACAATTTTATACGTTGATTTTGAATTTCGAGTGTTTCCCCATCAATAACTTGGATAGCTCCGATTATTGCAGTACGGCTTTCCGCAAAGGCCGGCAATGTCATCACACAAAGCAAAATTGAAATGAGAAAGCGCATTATACACTCCATACCATCTTTCGAGACTTAAAACAGTCTAGGCGCATCCATTGTTAATTTAAATAATAAAATAAGGCCGAAAAAAGTTCCAATACCGTCTTTTATTGTAGAATTACGGACTACCGCGTTATCACGTTAAGATGCATCAATCAGGATGACAACACACTGCCCGCTTACAGACTTATGTCCGCTTTTGTTGATTATTTTCAAGCCTCTGTCGACAGATAAAAACAACTTTTATACAGTTTTATAAATAAGAATTTTACATGCTATACAAAAATACAAAATTATAAAAACAACGGTAAAATATTACATACCGAGACAATTCGAAGTAAAATTAAAAAAAAGACATATAAAAACGGCTCAATATAAATTTTATATTGAGCCGTTCAATAAATAAATAATTTATTTTCGTTAATAGACAACAGCAAAATGAATTGATCCGATAGCGCCGGCAAAAATTTGCTTGCCATCCTGCGCAACTTGTTGCACTGCCTTTTGGTCAATTGCATTACGATCCCACATTGTACCGCCAATGCTCCCCTGCTTCCAATCAACCGGTTTACCAAGAAGATTTTCGGAATCCTTCTGGTTATAGATCTTTGCCGTATCATTTTGCAGGGCTTTGAACAAAGCATCATCACCTTTTGTAAGGCCACCAAGCTGGGCGGTCGATTTGACAAGGTCTTTCAGCTTGTCGTCACTGATTTGAGGAGGTGTAAATACCTGAAAATTGCCCGTCGGAACACCTTCGAACCCGGCATATTTAGCCGCATCGGCATCCTTCAAAGTGCCGGTAAAATATTGCGGATTTGTCATGTTCAAATTGACTTGCTGATTGATAATGCCGGATGCATTAATACCGTTTTCAACAAGTTCCTGAATACGCGATAAAGCATCGGAAATACGTGGCGACATCACATTACGATCATCGACACGCACGGTCTGTGTCGCATTCTTTTCCTGAACAATTTCCTGAATATTCTGGGCAGCCCGCAACCCCGGAACATCAAAACCATGATTGACCAAGTTCAAGTCGGTTGATGTGATTGATACCATTTTCGCCTCCGGTGTAATGCCAATTCAGTCCAGCATTACTCTTTGTTAATAATATAGTTCAATTAGCCGAAATATGCAAATAAACCGACGAAAAGCTATGAAACCGGATTAATTGCAAAGATAACTGGCCTATCAAAAAATGTTTTATTGGTTGAGGCAATTCCAACTGAACGAAGACAGACAACAATAGCAGTTTAGAGAGGCGGTCTCGTAACGCATGGTTTTAAACCGATCTGTTAGAGGTAAGGAATTTTTCCCAATACATTCTTGTTAGAAATTTGCATCTTATAGTTTTCTATAAAACGGACTATATCAAGCTAATCTTCTTTGCTATTTTGAAAACAAGGATTTCCTGCTATTCTAAGCCATAGACGAGATTGGCATACGACCGGCTATGATAATAATCGCCCCCGATTGTTACATTAACCCGATTATTACATTCATATGAAATCAGGCGTCTCCCCTCCCCTATCAAATCGGCTCCTCTTCAACTTTACTTTTCTTTCCTAATTGGTTGTTTTGAGCTAAGGTTGGAGAATATGACTTTAGTCTTGCATTAGTGCCCATATCACTGAGCTAACTCCTATATATGTAAGGAATTATTCGATGAAACTTTATTATTACGACCATTGTCCATTCTGTACCCGTGCCAAGATGGTTGCCGGATATAAACAGGTTCCTGTTGAATATATTGTTTTACTGAATGATGATTCTGAAACATGTATGCGGCTCGTTCACAAAAAACAGGTACCAATTCTGGAATTCGACGATGGTTCCGCTATGGTTGAAAGCTTGGACATTGCGCATAAATTTGATGAAATTGGCAAAAAAAGTCGGGTTGTTTCTCCGGCAACAGATTTACAAAAGCAGGTCACTGACGAGCTTTCCGACGTCTCTTCGGATATTAATGCGCTGCTTTTCCCGCGCAATGTAAAAGCGTCTCTTCCGGAATTTGCTACGAAATCAGCCATTGAATATTTTCAAGGCAAAAAAGAAAAAAACCTTGGCGAATCATTCGACCAAGCGATGAGTGAAACAGCCGAACATAAAAAGAAGGTCGAAGACAAACTGGCAACTTTGTCTTTTCATCCGGATAATACCAATGAAAACTTGAGCTGGGATGACGTGATGATATTTCCGACATTACGCAATCTGACGATTGTGAAAGATATCAAAATGCCACAACGACTTCAGGATTATGTCAAACATATTTCTGCTCTGACAGGCGTTCAGCTTTATTACGATCGCGCTTTATAAACTTTTTAAATCTACGACAAATGCAAATTTTACCCTTTATCGCGCCTATCGGCTTGTTGTTGTTGTCAAACATTTTTATGACCTTTGCCTGGTATGGGCATTTGAAATTCACCAACAAGCCATTAATGATCGTCATTATTGCAAGTTGGGGAATTGCATTTTTTGAATATTGCCTTGCAGTTCCGGCAAACCGGTTGGGACACACTGTGTATAGTGCGGCCCAACTCAAAACGATTCAGGAAGTGATCACGCTTCTGATATTTTCTGGTTTTTCCATTCTTTATCTTGGCGAAAAACTGACGATAAACCATTTTGTCGGCTTTGCGCTTATTGTAAGCGGAGCCTACTTCATCTTCAAAGGTCCGTTATAATCTCGGTTTAGGGCTTTCCAGTTCGTGTTTGCGAATGTTATAACGGCAAAAATACCAAAATTATGGAAGAGGATTATCATATGGCAAAGATCAAGGTCGCAAATCCCGTCGTCGAACTCGACGGCGATGAGATGACACGCATTATTTGGCAATATATCAAGGAAAAATTGATCCATCCCTATCTCGATGTAGATCTGAAATATTATGATCTTTCGATAGAAAATCGCGATGCGACCAACGATCAGGTAACAACCGACGCTGCAAATGCCATCAAGAAATATGGTGTTGGCGTAAAATGTGCGACAATCACACCGGATGAAGCGCGCGTTAAAGAATTCAACCTGAAAAAAATGTGGAAGTCGCCGAATGGTACAATCCGTAACATTCTTGGCGGCGTTATTTTCCGTGAGCCGATTATTTGCAAAAACGTTCCGCGACTCGTTCCGCACTGGACAAAGCCGATCATTATCGGTCGTCATGCTTTTGGTGACCAATACAAAGCAACAGATTTCAAATTCCCCGGCAAAGGTAAACTGACAATCAAATTTGTCGGTGAAGATGGAACCGTTATTGAACATGATGTTTATGATGCACCGGGTGCCGGTGTTGCATTGGCCATGTATAACCTTGATGCATCAATCCGCGATTTTGCCCGTGCATCGTTCAATTATGGTTTGCAACGCAAAGTTCCGGTCTATCTTTCCACAAAGAATACCATTTTGAAGGCCTATGATGGCCGTTTCAAAGATATCTTTCAGGAAGTTTTTGACAAAGAATTCAAGTCCGAATTCGATAAATACCATCTCACTTACGAGCACCGTCTGATCGACGACATGGTGGCCTCGTCACTTAAATGGTCCGGTGGTTATGTCTGGGCATGTAAGAACTATGATGGTGATGTCCAATCCGATACAGTAGCTCAAGGCTTTGGCTCTTTGGGACTCATGACATCGGTTCTCATGACACCTGATGGCAAAACAGTTGAAGCCGAAGCTGCACATGGAACAGTAACCCGCCACTATCGTCAATATCAGCGCGGCGAAGAAACATCGACCAACTCGATTGCTTCGATCTTCGCATGGACACGCGGTTTGGCACACCGTGCAAAGCTCGACAATAATGACCAATTGAAGCACTTTGCCGATACACTTGAAAAAGTATGTGTCGATACTGTTGAATCCGGTTTCATGACCAAGGATCTTGCCTTGCTTATCGGACCGAACCAGAAATGGCTTTCAACAACAGGTTTTCTTGACAAGATTGCGGAAAATCTCGCCAAAGCACTTGCTTGAACATTTCAAATTTGAAAAAGCAAAAAGCCCCGTTTTACACGGGGCTTTTTGTTTTGGCGGGAACAAAAATTGCCGATCAAAGTTTCGTTTCTTGGCTCCATGGTCTTATGAGGTTATTTAGAAGACCGACAATGATTCTAAAAAATTATAGGGATGACAATGAATGAACAAGGCTGGTCAACACTTCTTTCAGGTAGAAATGGTGTCCGCTCGATAACACTTGCAGGCGGGGTTGCTCTGCATGCGGTCAATGTCTACATTGTTGTCACTATTCTCCCCTCTCTTGTTGCCGATATTCACGGTGAACAATATTATTCCTGGGCAGCAACAATTTTTGTGACAGCATCGCTTATCGGTGCATCCCTTGCCGCAAAATTGTTAGCCCGTTTCGGACCCAAAACAGCTTATGTCCTTTCGGCACTCCTGTTTGCAGTTGGCACGCTTATCTGTAGTGTTGCCCCGACTATGGCGGCATTCCTGTTTGGCCGGCTTATTCAAGGTTTCGGTGGTGGCTTTTTGCTATCACTTTCCTATTCCATGGTCAGAATCGTGTTCGACCCTCCATTATGGCCACGTGCCATGGGGCTCATTTCCGGCATGTGGGGCATTTCGACATTGCTCGGCCCCGCCATCGGCGGCATTTTCGCCGAATACAGCACTTGGCGCGCGTCATTCTGGACGGTTGGCATTCTGGCACTTTTATTTTCCGGCGTTGCGCTTAAAGTTTTACCCGGTACGACAGAACGTCAAAACGTTTCGGAACGTCTTCCTGTTATCCAACTTGCCGTTTTGACCGTTATGGTTCTTGTCATTTCGGCAAGCAGTGCGGTGAGCGACAACAATATCAAAATTGCCGGTATTATTATCGGTGCTATCCTACTTTTTGTTCTTGGGATTATCGACAACCATTCAAACAACAAAATTCTTCCCGAAGGTTCATTTTCAATCCACTCGATATTCCTGCCACTTTACGGCCTGATGGTTATTATTTCGGTCGCTGTAAACGGTGCGGAGCTTTATCTTCCCCTGTTCCTTCAGGAACTTCATGGAAGAGGACCACTTGTTGCCGGCTATATTGCCGCGCTTATGAGTATCGGTTGGACCTGTGGTTCATTGCCAAGTGCCGGAGCCGCTCCGAAAATTGTGCGCAAAATCATCATTCTCGCGCCCATAATTGATATGCTCGGAATGGCGACATTGTTTTATTTTATCCCGTCCGAAATGAAGTCATCGGGATTTCTGATTTCGATTTGTATTGCGCTTTTCCTGATCGGTGTCGGAGCGGGAACGTCATGGCCGCATTTGCTTACCCGCGTTTTACAATGCGCTTCCGATAAAGACGCCACACGTGCCAGTGCCTCTCTTACAACAATCCAGTTATTTTCAACGGCTTTAAGCGCAGCACTTGCTGGTAGCATTACCAATCTTGCCGGATTATTTGATCCGGGTGGTGTCAGCGGTATGATTGCGGCCTCCAAAGTGCTGTTTATCTTCCTGATTATCATATTGCTGCTTGTGGTGCCGCTCGCCTTTATTATTTCGCGCGACATGCTCAACCATCCGGATGGAAAACATTCAAACAACCAAAGCAATAAAAAATAGCACCAGAATAATTAAAAATAACACGTCCATGGAACGCTTGAAGAGCCGGATGGCACGATAAATATCGGCGGGAACGGCCATTTTCCCGCTTTCGTTCTGGAAAGGTTCGTCAACGGCTTTGCCTGAATAGATTCTCGGCCCCAAAAGCTTGACATCCAAAGCACCTGCAAAAGCGCATTCGGGAAAACCGGCATTGGGCGAATGATGGTGTCGCGCATCTTTTCTCACCACTTCAAGTGCCTTTCCAGCAGCTATCCGATTGATAAAAAGTCCGGATGTCAGGATGACAATAAACGCTGTCAATCTTGCCGGTATAAAATTGACAACATCGTCAAGACGGGCCGAAGCCCAGCCGAAATCCTTGAAGCGCTCATTCTTATAGCCGATCATCGAATCGGCCGTGTTCACCAATTTATAACAAAAAAGGCCGGGAAGACCGAGGACAAGATACCAGAATACAGGTGCCACAACGCCATCAGAGCTATTTTCGGCAAGGCTTTCAATAGCTGCACGACAAACCGCACTTTCATCCAAATTTTTTGTTTCCCGCCCGACAATGAGTGAAACGGCGCCTCTTGCTTCGACAAGCGAACCTTGTTTGAACGCTTTTTCCACTTTACCAACGTGATCAACCAAGCTTTTTTGCGCAATAAATATGGAGGCCACCAGCGCTTCAATGATTATTCCGGCAAACCCCATTTTGAGCAAAAGCGTATGAATAAAAAGCGCAACAAAAAAGCTTGCGAATAACAAGACGAGAAGAGCATCGAGGCCACACCATTTCCTGAGGCGGGGCGACATCGACTTTCTGTTATATCTTGTTTCAAACCACTTTATCCCTGCCCCGAATGCCGCTACCGGATGAGGGAGCTTGCGCCATATCCAGTCAGGGTCGCCGATTGAACGATCAATCAGGAGCGCCAGTAAAAGGATAAAACAGAGACGCTCCACCGGTGTCACACCTGTTTTAATGCTTTAGCCTGATCGCGTTTTTCGACATACCAGGAGAGAGTAAAAATCAAAAGACCGCAAAATGTGAGACAGCCTCCCAAAATCGCCGTATCCTGATAGCCGAAACCAAGCCGCAAGATTTCCGCACCGGATTCAGCTCCCAAAGCATTGGCAACGTTGAAAGCCGATTGCATGAGTGCTCCGGCAAGTGTCTGGGCATTGGCTGCTACATCCATGACGCGCGTCTGGATTGAAGGCATACTGGCAAAAGACGTACCAATCAGGAAACAACCGATGGCAGCAGTGATGCCGGAATGGCAAAGAAAGTAAAACAGGAAGAATGTAATTGTGCTCCATAGCAGAGCGCAAAACAACATTCTCATCGGGCCGATTTTTACGGCAATCTTGGGCCCCAGAATATTTCCCGTAACCATGCCAAGGCCGATGAGCGGCATAATAAATGGAACCCAACCTATCGAAAGGCCGGAAACGACAGTCAAAGTCGATTTAATATAGCTGAACACAGTAAAGAGGCCGGCTGTTCCAATGGCGACTGTTGCCAGCATGAACCATACCTGTTTTTCTTTCAACGCGCTAAGCTCGGTCAGGGGACTTGTCCCCAAAGCTGTCGGCAAACTGGGCAGAAAGAAAAACACTAAAATTGCACAAAGGGCTCCGATGCTGCCCACCATAACGAAAGCCATTTGCCATCCAAGTTGCTGCCCGAGCCAGGTTGCAAACGGCGCGCCGACAACTGTCGCAATTGTAAGCCCAAGCATCACGGCACCGATTGCCTTGGGACGATTTTTCATCTCCACCATGGAAGAAGCGGCGATGGAAGCAACACCGAAATAGATGCCATGCGGCAAACCGCTCATGAATCGCAAACCGACAAGAGCATGAAAGCTCGTTACACATGCGCTGGCAATATTCGAGAACGCATAAAACAGCATCAGAGCAACGAGAACATATTTCCGCGGATATTTCGCGGTTGCAACAGCCAGAACCGGTGCACCTACGACAACGCCGAGCGCATAAGCCGAAATATACTGGCCGGCAGTCGGTATATCGACGCCCGAACTTTTTGCCATTTCGGGTTGCAACCCCATGGATACAAATTCGGATGTTCCAATTGCAAACGCACCGACAGCGAGCGCAAAAATACACAAACGGCGCGTTTTGGCGTCAATTCCCGAAGCAACATTGAGTCGATCAATTTTATATTTCATAGCCTAAGAACGAATCCCTGAATGCATTTGGTTGAAATATCCGGTTTGCCATTCAACACCCTGTCGGCGCAAGAAAATATCTTCCAAATTCAATGTGTTCAAGGCAGTTTGTTTTCAACATCGTCGCCTCACCTGATCTCATAATCAAAAGCCGAAACGACCGGCTTTGTGGTGAATTTATACGAAAATACATCAAACAGTTAGGCCGCATTTTCTTTACACGTATAGGATATTTTTTTATCCCTCGATATCTATCAGATGGATAAACGAACCGGCAACATTGTTTATTCTCATTCCCATTGTACCTAAAGAATTATCGAGCGCATCATAGGCTTTAAAAAGCGGAGTAGCGCCTTTTTCATCTACAATAGAGGCATAATGGAATTCATGCCCTCGAAAGCGGGTTTTTCCAAAAAACTCTCCTTCAGGAACCAAACGGCGATAGCCTAAATGCAGTTTCTTCTGTTTGAAGCTGGTATTCAGTGGCAAAAGACCAAGCATCGGATGTTTTACCCCTTCGCTATCTTCCAATGTTTCCCCCAAAGTCATATAACCACCGCATTCGCCATAAATGGTTTTACCGGCTTTTGCCATATTGCTCATGGCTTTTTTGAACTTCTCTGCTGCCGCCAGTTTTCCGGCAAAAAGTTCCGGATAACCACCGCATAAATAAACGCTATCACACTCTTTATCCGGCACGTCATTCGCCAAAGGCGAAAAGAATGTGATTTCGGCACCGGCTTTTCTCCAACCATCAAGCAGGTGTGGATAAGAAAAGCGGAAAGCATCATCACGGCTCACTGCAATGCGTTGTCCAAGTGGCGGGATATAATCAATTGTGGCACTAGCAACCTTCACGCCATTTGAAGTCGATAATGCGATCATCGCCTCAAGATCAACGCTGTCCTTTATGATTTCTGCCGCTTGCCCGATAAAAGCAAAAAGATCGGTTCGTTCGGAAGCTTGAACCAGCCCCAAATGACGTGAGGGGAGTGTCAGCGCGTTATTTCTGTAAACCGCACCAACCACCGGTATATCAAGCGGTTGCAAGGCCGCGCGAAGCATGGCTTCATGCCGCGGACTTCCAATTTTATTCAGGATAATTCCGGCAAAGCGCAATCCCGGCATAAATTCGGCAAAACCTTTGACAAGAGCCGCGACCGAATGTGATTGGCTTGTTACATCAACGACAAAGAATACAGGCAAATCCAATAATCGGGCAAGTTCGGCAGAAGAACCCTTGCCGTTGATAGCACCGTCATAAAGCCCCATCATGCCTTCGACAACAAAAAACTTTTGCTCTGAATTGTCGGTAAAATTGATATTTCTTATGAGCGCGTCGCGCATTGCCCAACAATCGAGATTGTAACTATCTTCTCCTGTTGCCGCTTTATGAAATGCCGGATCAATAAAGTCGGGCCCTGCTTTTCGCGGGGCTACGGTTAGTCCCATTTCTTTCAAAGCGCGCATCAATGCCAGAGTGATAACAGTTTTACCGGCTCCCGAATTGGCAGCGCTCACCATAAAGCCATTCATAATGATCTGTTATCCAATTCGTCTGTAACAATATTCGGAGCAAGTTTATCGGCAAGCGAAACAACTTTACCAACGACAACAATCGTCGGCGGTTCGATGTCATGCTCTTTGATTGTTTGTTTTATATGGCCAAGTTCGGTCTTATAAATCCGCTGATTGGAGGTGGTGGCATGCGTGATAAACATAACCGGCTCATCACTCGTGCGACCCCCTTTGATAAGGTCATCGGCAATTTCATCAATGTGTTTCATCGCCATATAAAACACAAGAACCGGTGCGGCGCGGGAAATTGCTTTCCAGTCAAAAGATTTGGGCACTGTTCCGTCAGCATCATGACCGGTTAAAAACAATACACTGTGATTGACCGAACGATGAGTAACCGGAATACCTGCATAGGCAGGGCCTGCTATTCCCGCAGTTATTCCCGGAAAAACACGAAAGGGAATATGCGCTTCTATCAAGGCAAGCGCTTCTTCACCGCCACGGCCGAAAACAAAAGGATCGCCGCCTTTCAAACGCAAAACCCGCTTGCCTTGTCGGGCAAGGCAAATCATGCGTTCGGTAATTTCCTGCTGTTTGAGCGAGGGTTTGCCACCGCGCTTACCGGCAAATTCTAAAATTGCGCCCTGTTTTGCAAGCTTGAGGCACGAATGATCGACCAACGCATCATAAAGGATATGGTCTGCCTGTTTGAGTGCATTGACACAATGGAGCGTAAGAAGTCCGGGGTCACCTGGCCCCGCGCCCACCAACCACACATGCCCCGCAATGAACTGTGGCAATTTGAATGGCAAATCTGCCGTCATTTCGGGTCCTTTTGATGGTAAAATCTATAGAAAACAAGAATCAATGCATTATATGTGTTATCTATTGTGCAGTTTCCAACCACTGTAAACGTTAAATTTTCAAGAAATATTGTCAAAATGGCAGATCTGCAAAGCACATTGAAACGCAAACCGGAAGGCCCCCTTCGCTTAGGCTGGACAACAGGGGCCTGCGCAACGGCTGCAACCAAGGCGGCGCTCACTGCTCTCATTACCGGTGCTTTTCCCGATCCCGTCGAGATAAGATTGCCAAGAGGGCAAATGCCGCAATTTGCGCTATCTGTCAAAACTCTTGGAGAAAATCAGGCAACAGCGGGAATTATCAAAGATGCGGGTGATGATCCCGATGTAACAGACAAGGCGACCATTATTGCAACTGTCACTCCTGCCTCTCCTGAGAGCGGAATTATATTCAAAGCAGGAAAAGGTGTTGGAACTGTTACAAGACCGGGTTTGCCGCTTGATGTCGGGGAAGCAGCCATTAACCCCGTTCCGCGCCGCATGATGAGCGAGGTTTGCAAGGAAATTTGTGATAAATATTCTTTTCCGCAAGATCTGGTCATTACAATTTCGGTACCCGATGGCGAAAACATCGCGCTCAAAACATGGAATCCGCGCCTTGGCATTCTGGGCGGTATTTCCATTCTCGGCACAACCGGTATTGTTCACCCGTTTTCGTGTTCGGCATGGATTCATTCTATTCACAGCGGTATTGATGTCGCACGTGCAGAAGGGGCAAGCCATGTTCTTGGTGCAACCGGCGCAACTTCGGAAGATGCCGCACAGGCAATCTACCATCTTCCCGACTATGCCATATTGGATATGGGAGACTTCGTCGGTGCCGTGTTGAAATATTTGCGTCACCACCCGATTGATAAACTGACAATTGCCGGTGGTTTTGCAAAACTGACAAAACTCGCGCAAGGGGAAATGGACCTTCATTCTTCCCGCTCCCAAGTCGACAAGACATATTTGTGGACTATTGCAAAGAATGCTGGCTTGAACCAATCCTTCAAGGACTTCATCGAAAATGCGAACACTGCGAAAGAAGTACTTGATATTGCTACAAAAGAAGGAATTGATATTGCTACTCCTATAGCGCTTCAGGCAAAACATATTGCTGAAGAAACATTAAGGGAAGCGCCGGTTGCTGTCGAAATCATTGTGACCGACAGAAAGGGAAATATTCTTGCGAGAAAGTAGGACAGTTTTATTATTGGGTGGCACCAGCGAAGCCTATGCTCTCGCAGAAAAATTTGCCGAAGAGGACTATCCTGTTCTTTCGTCTCTCGCTGGCCGTACATCACATCCGAAAATTCCTGCTGGGCGATACCGCATTGGCGGGTTTGGCGGCATTGACGGGCTTATCAATACAATCGAAAAGGAAAACATAGGGCTTATCGTTGACGCAACCCATCCTTTTGCCGAAACTATGACCGATCATGCCTGGCGGGCAGCGCGCGCAAAAAAGATCGGCTATATCCGGTTCGAACGTCCGCTTTGGCAAGCGGCGAAAGAAGACAAGTGGCTGACGGTGAATAATATTGCGGAAGCCGTTGCCGCTATTCCTGTAAATAGCCGCTGCTTTCTTGCGATAGGGCGCCAGCACGTCAATGAATTTCTGGTGCGCAAAGATGTTTCATTTGTCGGACGTATGGTCGAGAAGCCGGAAAATTTTGTTCCCGAAGCCAATATAGAAATTGTGCTCGGGAAACCGGAAAATGAACAAGAAGAATATGACTTTCTCGTCAAACATCATTTTGATTGTCTCGTGTGCAGAAATTCCGGTGGAACTGCCTCTTTTCCAAAGTTGAAGGCTGCGCGCAAACTCGGCCTTCCGGTGATTATGATAACCAGAAAGCCCCTACCCGATGTTGTCACATTGAGCGCGGAAAAAGATGTTATCGACTTGGTGCGGACATTTTGCCAAGCGGACCGTGCGGAAAAGCATAAAGAGACGAACGGCTAAGCTTTTCAGGCCGAAGTGCTTTCCCGACAAAGATGATTGCGGTTTTTTCTATTTTTTCTTGCGCTATCTTTTCATGAATATCGGCAAGCGTGCCTGAAATGATTTTTTCGTCCGGCCAGCTTACATGATAGGCCACAATGACCGGGCAATCGGCCCCGTAAATTGGCAATAGTTCTTTCCGGATTGCGGCAATATTTTTTGCCGAAAGATGGATTGCCATTGTCGCTTTTGCTTGTCCTAAATTTGACAATGTCTCAAGTTCCGGCATGGGTGAAGAATTGACCGATGTCCGTGTCAAAATAACCGACTGGTTAAGCTTTGGAAGCGTCAATTCCTGCTTCATGGCTGCCGCTGCTGCCGCATAGGAAGCAACCCCCGGCACCACCTCGTAATTGATCGCAAGCTTGTCGAGCGCTGCCATCTGTTCAGCTATTGCGCTATAGATCGAAGGGTCGCCGGAATGAAGCCTTGCAACATCCTTTCCCTCTTTTTCGGCTTTGACAAATTCTTCGACGATCGCATCAAGATCAAGATGACCGGTATTGACGCGTCGCGCTTCCTGAGGGATTTCGGCAATCAATTCTTCCGAAAGAAGCGAGCCTGCATAAAGGCAGACCGGACAACGTTTTATAAGATTAAGCCCGCGCACTGTAATGAGATCATATGCTCCCGGACCTGCGCCGATAAAATATACTGTCATTCTTCCTTCTGTCCGGCCACAGCAATGGTGAGCCCACCAATTTTTGTTTTTTCAACGAGCAATATACCACCTTTACCTGAAGCCGCCAAAGCTGCAGCTTCCGCAACGCCATGGCAACCCGTATGTTGAAAAACAATATCGGATGGGTTCTTCAGAAAGCAAGTCATTGTCTCCAACTCTGCTGGTGAAAATGTAACGAGAGGAACAGAAAGGCGTTGCAAAGCAAGTAAAATAAGACGATTGGATTTTTTACCTTCAAGCGTTGAAAAAGCTGCAATATTCCACTTTTCCAGAAATTCGAGAGCCTTTTCCATATCGCCCGTCGTGGCAGATGACGAAATGCCTATGCCAACAAAAACCGGCATAGAGCTTCTGTTGACCATATCCGGTTTTGCCTTTAAGCGCGTTCTTTGACGGAGTTATAAATCCGTTCCACCTCTTGCGAGGGAACACCGAGAATGGCTGCTATCCGATGGATAAGCGCAACTTCATCAGCATCGACATGATTATCGGCAGCAGCAATTGTCATCAAATTTTCGATAAGTGCAATACGCCGGTCCGGCGCCAACTCGCCAAAGAGAGCCGCAGCCTGACCGGTTGTGGTTTCATAGCCATAATCATAAAGATATTTGATGACATCCGGCAAAGCATCGGGAGATACGCCGAATTGCTGTTCGGCAATTTTTGAAAAAGCGGCAGTTTCGCTTGGCGTATGTTTGCCATCGGCAAAGCCCAAGTGAATGAGCAAGAGAAGCTCGGCCGCTGTTGCCGGATTTTCGGCCACTTTACGGACCGAATTATGACGGGAAAAATAATTTGCGATGCTGTCAAACATGCGAAACTCCGCTTCTTGCCACGTTAGGAGAGCTGAACTAAAAGCAGAGCTTGCCAATATTGCACAAAAAACACAAGTGCATGAATGCAACGTTTGACGTTTCTTTATCGAAATTATTCTATTATTCCTTATTCTATTCTGTTCAGGTAATATTCGCCAATGCTGGAATTCCTTTTTGACCCGACTGTCCTGATGTTGATTTTTGCCGGTTTGTTTGCCGGTTTTATAGATTCAATTGCCGGTGGCGGTGGCCTTATCACCATCCCTGCCCTGATGCTTTCGGGCCTTCCGCCTGTCGAAACACTGGGTACAAACAAGTTGCAGGGTCTTTTCGGTTCATTTTCTGCAATGGTGGCCTATGCCCGTGGTGGGCATGTCAATATCAGGAAACAAATCCTCCAAGCCGCCATGGCCTTTATCGGGAGCATCATCGGCGCACTGGTTGCAACCCTTATTCCCGTCAAATTATTTCAAGCATTTCTGCCCGTTCTGCTCATTGTTGTCGCTGCTTATTTCGCGTTAAAGCCGAACCTCAACGACATCGATAAACAGGAGCGGATGAGACCAATCATCTTTTCACTGACTATGGCGCCACTTGTCGGCTTTTACGACGGCATATTCGGTCCGGGTGCCGGTTCGTTCTATATGCTGGCCTTTGTTTCCATCTCGGGATTTGGAATCCTCAAAGCGACAGCCCATACAAAACTGTTGAACTTTTCATCCAATCTTGGCGGTTTCCTGACCTTTGCAGTCATGGGCTCGATCAATGTAAAAATCGGCATTGCTATGGGAATTGCGCAATTTATCGGTGCGCAAATGGGCGCCCGCGTTGCCATGAAAACCGGTGCCAAGCTCATAAAACCGCTATTGGTCATCGTATGCGTTATTCTTGCCTATAAACTCTTACAAGCCCATGACAATCCGCTACGGGAATGGTTGAACCTTTGAGAGATAAAAGCTTGTCTCTCGAAATGCCATCATAGAGCTTAAAAGAAAAACCGGTCCACATAAAGCTGCTGAACCGGTTTTTTAAGACAAAACAATTATGCTCGTCTAAAATTTTAATGCCAGCAAAATAACACCTGCGGTGATTAGCACGACGCCGGTCCAGTTGATGGCTGTCAGTTTTTCACCAAGAAAAGTAACGCCGAAAATCGCGACAAAAATAACCGACAATTTGTCAATCGGAGCGACATGGGAAGCATCTCCCAATTGCAGAGCGCGGAAATAGGCAAGCCATGAAGCACCTGTGGCAAGCCCTGATAGAACAAGGAAAACCCATGATTTTGTTGGAATGGCTCCAGGACGTTGCCATTGTCCGGTGATGCTTAAAAACAAACATAATGCGGCAATGATAACAATTGTTCTTATCAAAGTGGCAAAATCGGAATTGATACCGCTTATACCGACTTTTGCAAAAATCGCTGTTAAAGCCGCAAAAATTGCTGAAAGAAATGCCCAGAACTGCCAGGTTGCGGTCATCAGAATTCAATCCCCTTCTGTCCTTTTATGCCGGAACGGAACGGGTGTTTGACCAATTCCATTTCTGTTACCAGATCGGCAGCCTCAATCAATTCATTTCGTGCATTGCGACCGGTAATGATAACATGCTTCATGAAAGGTCGCTTCGATAATACATCAAGCACTTCTTCCAAAGGTAAATAATCATAGCGCAATACGATATTCAGCTCGTCACAAAGCACCATATCCGTGGTGTCGTCGAGGATCATCTCTTTGGCAATGTCCCACGCTTTTCGCGCTTCGGCAATGTCTTTTTCACGATCCTGCGTTTCCCATGTAAAGCCTTCGCCATGGGCATAAACGCGCACCTGATCGCCAAATTTTTCAAGTGCGGTACGCTCGCCGGTTTGGCGCAACCCTTTGACAAACTGCACAACGCCAACCTTCATATTCTGGCCGAGAGCACGAAAAACCATACCGAAAGCGGCCGTTGTCTTGCCTTTGCCCTTCCCCGTATGAACAATGAGAAGGCCTTTTTCCTTGGTTTTACCGGCTTCTATTTTTTTCCGTGCGGCCTCTTTCTTTTTCATTTTTTCGGCATGACGGGCATTCAATTCCGCTTCCGTCAGCTTTTCCTTGGCGTCCATCTTATCGAGCCTTTCTGTAGTTCTTCCAGTTCAAACAAAGCAGAATTGGAGCGCGGTTTCCATAACTCTCTCCGGATCGCCTGTTCAAGTTTATGTGCCATTTCTCTTAAAGCGGCAGGATTGTTTCCGATTAAAAAATTCCGCACCGTCTCGTCGTCAATATAGGCATTATAAATCGCCTCGAATTGTTCATTGGATACAGCATTTGTTGTAGCCGAAAAAGCAAAGAGATAATCAACCGTTGCAGCCATTTCGACAGCACCTTTAAAGCCGTGGCGCATGACCCCTTCTATCCATTTCGGATTAACAGCACGCCCGCGGAGTGTCCGCCCGATTTCTTCCTGCAATGTTTTTATCATTGGCCGTTCGGGGCGCGACATATCATTGTGATAGACTTTCGGAAAAGCCCCCTGCTTATCAGCAACCGCCGAAGCCATTCCCCCTTCAAAGGCATAGTATTCACCGGAATCGAGAAGATCATGTTCGCGATTATCCTGATTTTGGACAACGGCATTGATATGATGAAGCCGGTTTTCAAGCATATTTTGTGTAGCCACCCCATCTTCCTTACCGTAAGCGAAAGAAGAATGGGCAATCCACGCTTTACCAAGGTCGTTACGGTCATTCCATTCGCCCTTGTCGAGAAGCTCCTGAACGCCGGTTCCATAGACACCCGGTCGAGCACCGAAAACACGAAAACCGGCTTCTCTTTCCGCCTCTTTTGTGGTTTTTCCGGCGGCCGTCAGCGTTTTTACGTCTTTCAAATAATGCACATGGAGCGGATTATCTTCTTCCTCTTCGTCAAGCGAGGCAACGAGACGCACCGCCTGATCGAACAAGGCTATCTGTTCGGGAAATGCATCGCGGAAGAAACCGGAAATCCTTAATGTTACGTCGACACGTGGCCGCCCGAGAACCGCTACAGGAATAACTTCAACACCGGTTACACGGCGGGATGCCGCATCCCACAAAGGTTTAACACCGATAAGTGCCAGAGCCTGCGCAATATCATCGCCACCGGTACGCATATTGGCTGTTCCCCAAGCAGTAAGGCCAAAAGCCTTCGGCCAATCACCGTGGTCTTGTACATAGCGGATAATGAGAAGCTCGGCCGATTTTTTACCCAATTGCCAAGCCGATTGTGTGGGCACAGCTCTTGTATCGACCGAAAAAAAGTTGCGCCCTGTCGGAAATACATCCGGCCGTCCGCGTGTCGGGGCACCGGATGGCCCCGGCTCGACAAAGTGCCCGTCAAGAGCGGTTAAAAGCCCGTCAATTTCCGCCTCTCCGCAACTTAAAATCAATGGCCGCAATGTTTCTTCAATATTTTTAAGAATTGGCGCTGTTTTTCTAAAGTTTTGAGGAAGAGTGATCTTTCCGGAAACCAGTGCCAGCGCCAGAAGTTCAATCCGTTCTACCGTGTCGCCTTTTGTGCGCCACAGGCTGTCGGTCATGCCCTTCAATATTTCAGGCTTTTCACCTTGCCACTTTTCGGAAAAAACACAATCAAGCGGGTCGAAAGCAAGTCCGAGATCATCGGCTATAGCGCGGTGTAAACTGCCGTTTTCCCCCTCGCCGCGAGGCACACGCGCCGTTGCAACAAGGAGATTTTCCAATTGTTCGCCGGAAGGTGCTTTGCCAAAAATATGTAGCCCGTCCCTGATTTGCAATTCTTTGAGATCGCACAAAAAAGCATCAAGTTTCTCAAGTGCCAGATCATCGCTATCATGGTCTTCAATTCCGGCATCATGATTGAGACCGGTGAGCCGCACCAGATCAAGTATTTCACCTTTGAGCTTTACGAGACGACGCGGGTCAACGCCCGACGCCTCGTAATATTCATCAACAAGGCCTTCCAGATCTTTTAACGGGCCATAACTTTCCGCGCGCGTCAAAGGCGGGGTCAGATGGTCAATGATAACGGCGGAAGAGCGTCGTTTTGCCTGTGTTCCTTCACCGGGGTCGTTAACAATAAACGGGTAGATATGCGGCATCGGTCCAAGAGCTATTTCAGGATAGCAATGGTTCGAGAGTGCCAAAGCTTTTCCCGGAAGCCATTCAAGATTGCCGTGTTTACCCATATGAATGATGGCATCGGCTTTATAAACAAAACGGAGCCAGAAATAGAATGCAAGATAATGATGGGTGGGAACAATATCGGGTGCATGGTAGACTTGCTTTGCATCCATTCCGAATGCGCGTTCCGGCTGTAATCCGACAACCGTTTCTCCCAACATTAAAACCGGCAAAGCCAATCCGTTGTCAACCACATAGGCATCGTCTACCGGCGCGCCCCAGCGTGCAGTCACTTCATCTTGAATCTTTTTATCAAGCAATTGAAAGAACTTCTTGTAAAGACTCAAAGAAAGCGCTTTCCGGACGAGCCTTCCCTTTACCCCTTCATTGGTTGGACCTTCAATCATCAACCGCATGAGCTCATTGCCATTTTCCGGAATATTTTCTATTTCGTAGCCTTGTTCCTTCATGGCATTAAGCGTCACAATCATGGCGGCTGGTGTATCAAGGCCGACACCGTGCCCCAAGCGACCATCGCCACCCGGATAATTGGCCATGATAATGGCAATATGGCGCTCTTTCGGCTTCTTGTTGCGCAGTCTTACCCAGTTTTTTGTGAGCTCTGTAACAAAGTCGACCCTGTCTTTCAAAGGTTTATGGACAACAACATTACATTCTGTCTCGTCATCGAATTCCACTGCCGATTTGAAAGACACAGCGCGGGTGAATACACGCCCATCGACTTCCGGAAGCGCAACATTCATGGCAAGGTCACGGGCAGTTAAGCCACGTCCATCCTTTTCCCATTGCTCTTTGCTGCTTCCGCCAAAAACCACCTGCAAAACCATTGCACCGCGTTTTTCAAGGACAGTGCATTTTCGTCCCGTATGCCCGTTTGAAACGGCAAAGCCCGTAGCATTTAAAACAATATCGGGAGGAAGCCGGTCAAAAATTGAATCGACAATTGCAACGCTCAATTCGTCTTTAAGACTTGAAACAAAAATTGGCAGCGCGATTAAGCCGCGTTTTTGGAGAGCGTCGATAAGCGCTTCAACGCTCGCTGTTTGCCCGCTCTGCACCAATGCACGATAAAAACAGATAGAAACAACCGGTTTATGCGTGGCATTGTGACGTTTAATGAGATCATCAACAGTTAACGGCGGGTCATCCGGAGACCAAAGGCCTGCCTTCATCAAGGGGATCGCCTCGACCGGCTTTTCGTGGCGGCCAAGCAAATAATCGCAATATTCAAGAAAGGAGCGCATATTTTGCGCACTTGCTTCAATGAGATAGTGCCAAAGATTGTGGCAATCCTCTTCGGCAACAGTAGAAAATTTTTGCAAATTTTCGTCTACTTTATCGTCACCGGGCAAAACCACCAGTCTGATATGATTTTCCAGTGCCAGCGAGTGGAGAACTTGCAACCCATAAGGCCAGTAACTTTCGCCACCTATGACGCGCAACACAATCAATTTCGCATATGACGCGGTTTTTTCGACATAGGTGTCAACCGACATGGGATGTGAAAGCGAAAGCAAATTGACAAGCCTCAGCGAAGACGTTGTTTTCTTCAATGCGGCTTTTGCAACCGAAAGGCTTGCCAATTCGGTATCAGCCGCCGAAAGAAAAATAACATCGGCAGGCGACTGTCCAAGATCAATCGCCTTATCCTGTTCGGCTATGGTTCCCTTCTGGGCAAGAAGCAAATGCATCAGACATCAAGCGCTTCAATAGTTTTGCGCACTTTCTCCTCGTCGATTTCATGAAGGCCGATAACAACAAGATGGCTTTTATGCTCTTCGTTTTTTTGCCAGGGGCGATCAAAATAGGAATCAATCCGCTGACCGACAGCTTGAACAACAAGGCGCATCGGTTTTCCAACCACATTGACAAAGCCTTTGAGCCGCAAAATATCATTTTCTTCGATGATCGTTTTCAACCGCTCGATCAAAGCCTTGGGATCATGGATGGATGGCGCGTTAACGACAAAGCTTTTGAATTCGTCGTGATTATGTGGAACGCCTTTCGCATGGTTCATTTCATGGTGGGATTTGCGGTTTTCAATATCGCTCTCGGTACCGACGCCAAGCCCCAATATAAGATCGGTTCCGATACTGCCGAAACTCGACGTGACCATTTGGGGTACTCTGTCACTATGGCTCGAAATGATATTGCGCACATTATCGAGCGTGTCCTCGTCGATAAGGTCGACCTTGTTGAGGACGATGAGATCAGCCGCATGAATTTGGTCTTCAAACAATTCTTCGAGCGGGCTTTCGTGGGTGATCGAATTATCTTGGGCCCGTTCGGCATTGATTTTGTCAATATCATCGGCAAACCGGCCTTCGGCCACCGCCGGAGCGTCAATCACGGTAATCACCCCGTCAACGGTCACCTGCGTTTTAATTTCCGGCCAATTGAAAGCTGCAACAAGCGGCTGGGGAAGTGCCAAACCGGATGTTTCGATCACAATATGATCGGGTCTATCCTCACGCTCGAGGAGTTTGGTCATAGTCGGAATGAATTCTTCGGCAACCGTGCAACAAATGCAGCCATTATTGAGTTCAATGAGATCATCATCATGGCAATTATCAAGGCCGCAGCCTTTAAGCAAACCGCCATCCACTCCAAGTTCGCCAAATTCGTTAATAATAAGAGCAATGCGTTTGCCTTGCGCATTTTCCAATAAATGCCTGATCATTGTGGTTTTTCCGGAACCCAAAAATCCGGTTATGACGGTGGTTGGGATTTTGCTTTGTAAAAATTTTTGTTCCGACATCAAACTTCGCCTTTCAATTTAAGCGGCAGACCAGCCGCAACAAAAAACACCGTTTCTGCTATATTTGCAATTTTCTGGTTCATGAGACCGGCATAATCACCGAATTCACGCGCAAGCTTGTTGTCCGGCACAATGCCAAGCCCTACCTCGCTCGAAACAAAAACCGTTTCTACGTCAAGTCCTGCAAGACCATCAACAAGCTTTGCTATTTCTGTTTCAATGTTCCTATGATGCTCCAATAAATTGCCAAGCCAAACGCTGAGACAATCAACAAGGACAATTTTTTGTTCACTATTATGTTTTTGGATCTCGCCTATAAGATCAATCGGCTCTTCAACATTGATCCAGCCGGACTTGCGGCGTGAGCGATGCATGTCGACCCGTTTTTTCATCTCTTCATTAAAAATTTCTGCGGTTGCCAGATAGACCGGTGTTTTATTGGCAGACAACACATAATTTTCGGCAAAAACCGACTTTCCCGAACGCGTCCCGCCAAGAATCAATGTTATCTTTGCCAAAAAACTCCTCCATTTGCGGAATAGACATTCATCACTTTACAAAGAAAGCTGAAAAACCGGCTTCATGCCTTTGATGCAGAATCAGAGTTCTTGAATGATGAGAACATAAACCGGAACCGGATTTCTAGCCCATTCTTAAATACAATAATTTGACTGACCGGCTTGAATGAAATGCCCGAATTGGGTCCACTTCCTGAAAGTCCAGTTTATTTTTCGCAACTTCTTTTGCAAAAAACCGGCTATTTATAGAGATAGCTGCTTAAACTTTATCGTGCAAGCCGAAAAAGCGCGTTTATGTCGACGGCCTTTTCCAGTTCATCGGCGATTTTATCGAGTGCATTATCAATTTTTTCAAAATGTCCGGACTTATCAGGCTTTGCACCGAGATTTCCGATAAAATAGTGACGAAAAGCATCTGCCGAAAACAAACCATGGAGATAGGTTCCCCAAATCTTTCCATCAGGCGATGCCGCACCGTCTTTGGCATTGTTTATTTCTAACGGGGCATGGCGACAATCGGGACCAAAGCTTTTGCCCATATGGATTTCATAGCCTGTGAGCGGGAGTCCGCTTGCCAGATGAATAGCGTTGCAATTGCGTGTGAGTTTTCGTTCTCCAATTTCTGTTACCATATCAAGAAGGCCAAGCCCTTCTGTTTCGCTAACATTTCCTTCCAGAGAATCGGGATCCAGAATTTTCTTACCCAAAATTTGAAAGCCGCCGCAAATGCCGATGACCATACCGCCTTTTTTGGCGTGTTCGATAATCTCCCCATCCCACTTGCGCTCACGAAGAGCAATCATATCCGCTATGGTCGATTTGGAACCGGGAAGGATAATAACATCGCTATTGGCCGGAAAACATTCACCTTTCCGGACAAAGACAATTTCAACATCACTTTCGTGAGCCAACGGGTCGAGATCATCAAAATTGGCAATATGGGGTAAAACCGGTACAGCTATCTTTACTTTGCCGTGTCTTTTTGGCGATCTATGTTCGAGTGCCATCGAATCTTCAGGAGGCAACAGGCTTGCCCCTTCAAGCCAGGGGATTACACCGAGACAAGGCCAGCCGGTAAAATTCCGGATTGCTTTGATTCCATCATCAAAAAGGCTCAAATCCCCGCGAAATTTGTTAATGAGATAACCTGAGACCATTGCACGGTCTTCACGCTCAAGAATTGTTGCGGTACCTACGAGTGAAGCGATCACACCACCGCGGTCAATGTCACCAATCAATACGACCGGCACATCGGCACTTCGCGCAAAACCCATATTAGCAATGTCACCATGGCGCAAATTGATTTCTGCCGGTGAACCGGCCCCCTCCACCAACACCAAATCACACCTCTCCTTCAATCGGGCAAAAGATTCCATGACCCGATCGAGAAGTTCACCCTTCATTTTTTGGTAGTCGGCACCTTTTTTAAAACCGGAAAGCTTACCCTGTAGAATGATTTGGGAACCGGTAGAACTTTGCGGTTTCAATAAAACCGGATTCATATGAACGGACGGTTTTTCATTTGCTGCAAAAGCTTGCAGCCATTGTCCACGCCCGATCTCGCCGCCATCATCGGCAACGGCGGCATTGTTCGACATATTTTGCGGTTTGAACGGCATTACCTTGATGCCTCTACGGGAGGCCAAACGGCAAAAGCCGGCAACAAGAACTGTTTTGCCGACGTCGGAACCTGTGCCCTGAAACATCAATGCACGTGCCAAATCAATCACCCTTTATCGATAAAAAAAACCGCAATTTTTTTTCAAAAAAATAGCGATTTTCATACTTCATTAAGTGTTCGCTAACCCGTGATTAACATTGTTGATCTACAAAGGCTCCAGAAACAAAAACAACTTGTTTCTCTCTGGATCAGGTAGTGCGTACCAGAGGTGTAATTCCGGACATGTGTATGAGTATCGTCCGGAAAATGCGTAAGATAAAACTGCGTAAACGGGTCACCGCTTGCGCAGTTTTACGCATTTCTAGCCTGCTTTACGGGTTAAGAAAAGATGACTTTCCGGTTCTTCCACATATTTTCAGAACGCGCGACGTGGCTATCTTTATGAGAGAGCTTCACCCCCCAAGAAAACGTCAGCTATGCAGTTTTGAAATAAATGAATTTACGCACAAATCCGAAACCATAAGCGCTCGTTTATCGAGAGCTCACCGCTTGCTCATAGAGAGATTAAAAATCACATATCTTTAATGATACGGGCAAGAAGTGTGAATGAATCCATGCGTTTTTTATTATCCCAAATCGGACTCGTAACAATCAACTCGTCTGCATTCGTATCGGCTATCAGTTTTTTCAGGCCCAGCTCGACTGTTTCAGAGGAGCCGACCACAGAACAGGACAAAGATTGTTCAAGCACCAAGCGGTGATTGAAGGGAAGATTATCAACATAATTCATGACCGGTTTTGGTAACGGACCGGCACGCCCTGTTCTCAAATTGACAAAGGATTGTTGTTGGGAAGAAAACAGAAACTTTGCTTCATCATCCGTTTCGGCAACCACAACATTTGCAGCAACCATTGCAACGGGCTTATCGAGATATTCCGAGGGTTGGAAATTATCACGATAAACTTTGAGTGCACGATAAAGCTCGGCCGGTGCAAAATGCGAGGCAAACGAATAAGGCAAGCCCAGAACTGCCGCAAGCTGCGCCCCATAAAGGCTCGACCCCAAAATCCAGACCGGCACGTGTAAACCTGCCCCCGGAACCGCCCGCAATTGTTGCTGAGGCTCGGCATCTTTAAAATAGTCAAGCAATTCGACGACATCGCGGGGATAATCATTCGGGTTGCTATCAAGCGAACGTCTCAAGGCTCTGGCTGTCATCTGGTCAGTACCCGGAGCACGACCTAATCCGAGTTCAACCCTTTTCGGGTAGAGTGCTTCAAGAGTGCCGAATTGTTCGGCAATGACCAGCGGAGAATGGTTAGGAAGCATAACGCCGCCCGCACCAACAACAATTTTATTGGTCGAGGCAAGAATCTGCCCCATTACAACCGCCGTTGCAGCACTTGCAATGCCGGTCATATTATGATGTTCGGCATACCAGATACGAGGAAACCCGAGCTCATCCACATGTTTGGCAAGAGCTATGGAATTTTTTAACGCCTGAGCAACCGAACTTCCCTCAGGCACGGGACATAGATCAAGGACAGATATTTTCATTTTTTTAATATAGGAACTCTCGAAATGAATACAACGAGTGAAATTCAATCAAGCAGTGCTTTTTAAATCAATCCGCACTATCGCCTTTATTCCACTCTTCTGTGAATTCGGCTACGAAATCGGCATAACGATGTGCTTCGATCGCGTCTCTTATGCCTTGCATCAATTGCTGATAAAAAGCGAGATTGTTCCACGTAATCACCATTCCGGCCAATGGCTCACCCGCTTTTACGAGATGGTGAAGATAAGCGCGGCTATAATCCCGTGCTGCCGGACAAGGAGATTGAGGGTCTAGCGGGCGCGGGTCTTCGGCATGTTTTGCATTTCTCAAATTGATTTTACCAAATCTGGTGAAAGCCAAACCATGTCGGCCTGCCCTTGTCGGCATGACACAATCGAACATATCAACGCCATGCGCCACACTTTTCAAAATATCATCAGGTGTGCCAACACCCATCAGATAACGCGGCTTATCTTCCGGCAAAATCGAGCAGGTCACATCAAGCATATCCATCATCACATTTTGCGGCTCACCCACCGCCAGGCCACCAATGGAATAGCCCTTCAACTCGAGATCCTTCAAAGCATTTGCCGAACGTTCCCGCAAACTTGCATTATCCCCGCCCTGAACGATACCGAACATCGCCTTGCCCGGCTGATCTCCAAAAGCTGTTTTGCAACGTTCTGCCCAGCGTAAAGACAGCTCCATTGCCTTTTCCATTTCTTTGAATGAGGCAGGCAAGGCAACGCATTGGTCGAGTTGCATCTGGATGTCGGAATCAAGAAGGCATTGTATTTCGATCGACCGTTCCGGTGTCAGCTCATAACGAGCGCCATCTATATGCGATTGGAAGGTCACGCCCTTTTCGGTCAATTTTCTAAGTCCTGCAAGCGACATAACCTGAAACCCGCCAGAGTCAGTCAAAATGGGCTTCGGCCAACGTGCAAAAACATGAAGTCCGCCCAATCTTGCAATACGTTCTGCACCGGGACGCAACATCAAATGATAGGTATTGCCGAGTATAATATCGGCACCAAGCTCTTCAACCTGCTCCATATACATTGCCTTCACCGAACCGGCGGTTCCTACCGGCATAAAAGCAGGTGTGCGGACTTTGCCGCGCGGCATTGTAATTTCGCCACGCCGCGCGTGACCATCTTCAGTAATTTTTTTGAAGGTGAAGGTTTCGCTCATTGTTCCTAATCTTTTCGTTCCAGAAAACTTGTATCGCCATAAGAATAAAAACGATAGCCTGTTTCAATAGCATGGTTATAGGCATGTTTCATTTCATCAAGCCCGCTAAAAGCCGACACGAGCATGAATAATGTCGAGCGCGGCAAGTGGAAATTGGTCATCAGGCAATCGACAAACCGGAAATGATAACCCGGTGTTATAAAAATATCGGTTGAACCGGCCCATGCATCAAGTTGCCCGTTTTCATCCGCTGCACTTTCCAGAAGTCGCATCGCCGTTGTGCCAACTGCAATCACTCTGTTGCCGCGTTTTTTGACAGCCATTAAAGCATCTGCCGTTTGTTGGTCTATATGACCAATTTCAGAATGCATCTTATGGTCTTTTGTGTCATCAACTTTGACGGGCAAAAATGTGCCCGCACCGACATGGAGCGTTACAAAATATTCTTCGACACCCCGATCTTTGATCTGTTGCATCAAATCCTTGGTAAAATGAAGACCGGCAGTCGGCGCCGCCACGGCCCCCTCTTCACGTGCATAAACGGTCTGATAGTCGGTTTCGTCACGCTTGTCCTCGCCCCGTTTCAAAGCAATATAGGGTGGCAAAGGCATGTGGCCGATAAGTGCGATTTCACGATCCAGCTCCGCGCCCGATTTATCAAATTCCAACAGCATTTCGCCGTTTTCGCCTTTTTCACGAACCGTAGCAACAAGCTTGTCATCATCGCCAAGACTTCTATCCTTCTTGTTGAAAACAATTGTTTCGCCAATTTTCAAACGTTTCGCCGGACGAACAAAAGCGAGCCACTCATTAGGGCTAACGCGTTTATGAAGTGTTGCACCAATATGGGCAATGGCTGCACCGCGCCGCCGTTCCCCCTGTAGTTGGGCTTTTATAACCTTAGTGTCATTGAAAACCAGTGCGTCGCCTTTTTTGAGAAGCAAGGGTAAATCACGCACATGTAAATCTTCGAGACTTCCACCTTTTCCGACATGTAACAAACGGGCGCTTTCTCGCGGAACAGCCGGACGCAAAGCGATTTGTTTTTCAGGTAACTCGAAATCAAAAAGATCAACTTGCATAAGAGCGCACGCACATTCATAAATCGGACAAGCGGATAATGCTTGTCACACTGTTATATTAGACTAAAGGACCAACCTTTATGGAGGCCTTGCCAAGGATACTTGGTAATGGTTTTTTACTAAAGCATTTTCCGAAAAGTGTGAAGCGGTTTTCGGAATCAAAAATGCGCTGCTAAAAACGCATTTTCCGAAAAGTGTGAAGCGGTTTTCGGAATCAAAAATGCGCCACTAAAAACCTATTTTCCGAAAAGTGTGAAGCGGTTTTCGGGATTAAAAATGTGTCGTCAAAAACCATTTTCTAAACACTTTAAAACTGCTTTGGCGGGAGTAATGAACTATAAAATATCATTAATCATCGAAATTAGAACATGGACATAACGCGATTTTTTGCCCTTAAAAAATCAGTTTCAGAGCAAGTGTCACGCTCATAATAATGAATGATCAATCCCGTAAACGGCGAGCATCTAACCTGAATATAAATTTAAAATAACTATTAAAAGGATTTGCCGGAAAACCTCAGCGAATGACATTGAAATGATATATTTTCAGCCCGCTTTTCCGAGATTTTTCTTGCGAGAAACCGAATGAATATCAGCATATTTTACATAAAAAAATAATGAAAATCCGGTTTTTAGCCAGATGCATAATCAATTTTACATTTAAGCTTTTGGTGCCAGTTACCCGATCATTCCCGATGCCAAATATACCGAACGATATAAATAAACAGCGATAAAATTTTTCTTTAAAATTCAATGTTTTGATAAAAACACATGAATCATTTTGTGAAGATTATATCGCCTTTATTTTTGGAAAGAGCAACAACTGCCATCTGTCGGAATTTCACGTTTTTAAAAAACAAAAGGTGTTCCGAATTTGATCAGAACACTTTTTTTCAAGTTTTATAAATCAAAGCTTCCGAACAACTGTGTCGAGCCTTGAAAATTATTTTTTATCGGCAGCAATTGTTGCTTTGACAATGCTATCAGGATCGCTAACAGGCTCGCCTTTTTTGAGCTTGTCGACATTTTCCATGCCTTCAATAACCTGTCCCCAGACCGTATATTGACGATTGAGCCACGGAGCATCCTCGAAACAGATAAAGAATTGGGAATTTGCCGAATTCGGGTTTTGACTGCGTGCCATAGAGGCAGTGCCGCGTTTATGTGGCACATTGGAAAATTCAGCCTTGAGATCGGGCTTGTCGGATCCGCCCATACCTGCGCGTGATGCGTTAAACTTCTTGCCGCCTTTTTTGCCAAATTCGACATCGCCTGTCTGTGCCATAAAGCCGTCTATCACGCGGTGAAAAACAACATTATCATAAGCGCCTTCACGGGTTAATTCTTTAATTCTTTTGACGTGTTCGGGAGCAACATCAGGCAATAATTCTATAACCACATCGCCCTTTGTCGTTTCCAATATCAGAGTATTTTCCGGATCTTTAATTTCAGCCATTTCTTTTCCTTTATTTTGTAGCTTCAATGCGTGCTTTTATAATGACGTCGGGATCAGCAACCGAACCGTTATTATCTGCCCGCCCTTTTTTGATCTTATCAACGACATCCATACCTTTTACAACTTCACCCACAACCGTGTACTGGCCATTGAGGAAAGAGGCATCATCAAAACAAATGAAGAACTGGGAATTTGCCGAATTCGGGTCTTGCGAACGCGCCATTCCGACTGTTCCGCGTTTGAAGGGTGCTTTGGAAAATTCTGCTGCAAGGTCGGGATATTGTGAACCACCCATGCCGGCACGACGAATATTGAATTCGGGGCTGCCTTTTTTGCCGAATTTTACATCGCCCGTCTGCGCCATAAAGCCGGGAATAACCCGATGGAAGACGACATTATCATAAGCACCTTCTTTGGTGAGCTTTTCGATTTGCGCAACATGTTTGGGAGCAAGATCAGGACGCAACCTGATTGTGACATCACCATCTTTCAATGTTAATACCAGATTTTCTCCGCCTGCAGCAAAAGCCACGGGGGCAAGCGAAAAAAGTGCAAACAGAACGGCCATAATGCCCAAAAGTTTACGAACCAAGGTTTTTCTCCATTTATGACTTGAATTTTTTCGTTAAAGCCAATGCAACATTTTCGGGAACAAAGGGCGAAACATCCCCCTTCATCAATGCAATTTGCCGAACAAGAGTAGCGGAAATTGAACGAACCGCATCGGCTGCCGGCAAGAACAATGTTTGTATTTCAGGTGCCAACGCCCTGTTCATGCCGGCAAGTTGCATTTCATAGTTGAAATCCGTGCTATCGCGCAAACCACGTATAATAAAATTCGCGCCGATCTCGCGTGCCTTATCAACCAACAAATTGTCGAATGAAATAACTTCCAAACGTTTTTCTGTGTCTCTCAGAACAGTCTTTGCAATGGTTTCGATCAGTTTCTTGCGTTCTTCAAACGTAAAAAACGGGGCTTTGCTCGGGTGGATGCCAATAGCAACAACAACTTTATCAGCTACTCCAAAGGCACCCCGCAAAACATCAAGATGGCCATTGGTAATCGGGTCGAACGAACCAGCAAAAATTGCCACTTTCATCTTTCACCTCCCGTCAGCCATCCTGATATGACTTGATTATTCAATCATCCGTTTGCGTATCAGAGTTGCCTGACGAACCGTTGTCATCATTCGGCGCAGTTTCGTCAATATCGCTGTCTTCCTCTTCCGATTCAGAAATACGTTCGACTGAAACAACTTTCTCGTTTTCGGCTGTATCGAAAATTGTGACACCTTTTGTTGAACGTCCTGCAATGCGAATTCCTGCAACCGGAACGCGGATAAGTTTACCACCATCCGAAACAAGCATGATCTGATCACTTTCCTCAACAGGGAAAGCTGCAACCAGCTTGCCGATTTCGGCTGTCTTTGAAGGATCTGTGGCTCTTATCCCCTTACCACCGCGACCGGAAATTCTGAATTCATAAGAGGAAGAACGTTTGCCATAACCGAACTCACTTACTGTCAACAGCATCTGTTCATGTTGAGAAAGTTCATTATAACGTGCTTCGCTAAGCTCGGCATCGCCTGTTGCTTCTTCTTCGTCAGTGATTGTCACGTCATCGCTATCGTTACCGGCTGCGCGGCGTTCGGCAACGGCACGTTTGAGATAGGCCGAGCGTTCAGCTGGCGTTGCTTCAACATGTTCCAGAATAGCCATTGAAATGACTTTATCACCTTCGCCGAGATTTATACCGCGCACGCCAATGGAATTTCTACCGGCAAAGACACGGACATCGGAAACGGCAAACCGGATACATTGACCATCGGCAGTGGTCAGAACCACATCGTCATTTTCTGTACAGGTATCGACAGACAGAATTTCATCTTCATCATCGTCGAATTTCATCGCAATTTTACCGTTGCGGTTAACTTGCACAAAGTCGGAAAGCTTGTTGCGCCGCACAGTGCCACGTGTTGTTGCAAACATCACGTCGAGTTCGCTCCAGCTTTCCTCATCCTCCGGCAATGGCATGATTGTGGTGATACGTTCGCCCTGTTGCAAAGGCAGAAGATTGATAAGCGCCTTGCCACGCGATTGAGGTGTTCCCACCGGCAAACGCCACACTTTTTCTTTGTAAACAATGCCGCGTGAAGAGAAGAACAGAACCGGCGCATGCGTATTGGCAACAAACAGACGGGTTACAAAATCCTCGTCCTTTGTTGTCATACCGGAGCGGCCTTTACCACCGCGATGTTGCGCCCGATAAGTATTGAGCGGAACGCGCTTGATATAGCCGCTATGACTTACAGTGACGACCATTTCCTCACGCGCAATGAGGTCTTCGTCATCCATTTCGGCGCCACCGGAGCCGAATGATGTAAGACGAGGTGTAGCAAATTCATTGCGAACGGCCATCAATTCGTCTTTGACAATTGTCAAGACACGCAAACGGGATCCAAGAATATCGAGATAATCGGTAATTTCCGCGCCGATTTTATTGAGTTCATCGGCAATCTCGTCGCGCCCCAAAGCTGTCAAGCGTTGCAAGCGCAAATCAAGAATGGCACGTGCCTGCTCTTCCGAAAGATTATAGGTGTTATCCTCATGAATAATGTGACGGGGGTCGTCAATCAGTTCGATAAGATGGCGGACTTCTGCAGCCGGCCAGCGACGTGTCATCAACTGGTCACGTGCGGTTTGCGGGTCCGGAGCATTACGGATAAGCTGGATGACTTCGTCAATATTGGCAACAGCAATGGCCAAACCAACCAAGACATGGGCACGTTCACGTGCTTTGCGCAGTAAAAACTTGGTACGCCGTGTAACAACCTCTTCACGGAACAGAACAAAGGCCTTGAGCATATCAAGGAGTGTCATCTGTTCAGGCTTACCGCCATTCAATGCCACCATATTGCAGCCGAAAGAGGTTTGCAAAGGCGTGTAGCGATAAAGCTGGTTCAGAACGACATCGGCAACGGCATCGCGCTTCAGCTCGATCACAACGCGATAGCCTTCACGATCGGATTCATCGCGTAAATCGGAAATTCCTTCAATCCGTTTTTCGCGTACAAGCTCGGCAATTTTTTCAACCATTGTCGCTTTATTCACCTGATAGGGAATTTCAGTAACAACGATGGCCTGCCGGTCATTGCGGATTTCTTCAATATCGACCTTGGCGCGCATGATGAGCGAGCCGCGTCCTGTTTCATAGGCCGAACGTATGCCGGCGCGACCGAGGATAATCCCGCCGGTCGGGAAATCCGGCCCCGGTATAATCTTGAGCATTTCATCAAGTGTTATGGCCGGATTATCAATGAGAGCGACACAACCATCAACAATTTCGCCAAGATTGTGCGGCGGAATATTGGTGGCCATGCCGACCGCAATACCGCCTGAACCGTTAACGAGAAGGTTCGGGAAACGTGCCGGAAGAACAATCGGTTCCTGCTCGCGACCATCATAATTATCCTGAAAATCGACAGTTTCTTTGTCGATGTCGAAAAGCAGACTATCGGAAACTTTTTCCAGCCGACATTCGGTGTAACGCATAGCTGCCGGCGGATCACCATCAATCGAACCGAAGTTCCCCTGCCCGTCAATAAGCGGAACGCGCAGCGAAAAATCCTGCGCCATGCGCACCAGCGCATCATAAATAGATGAATCGCCATGCGGGTGAAATTTACCCATCACCTCGCCGACAACACCGGCAGATTTACGATAAGGCTTATTGAAAGAAAGCCCCATCTGGTTCATTGCATAGAGAATGCGCCTATGCACCGGCTTCATACCGTCGCGAACATCAGGCAGCGCACGCGATACGATCACGCTCATCGCATAATCGAGATAAGAGCGCTCCATTTCCTCTACAATATTGACCGGTTCAATACCGTTCGGATTTCCTGAATCTGGTGGTACAATTTGATCGTTCACGGCTACACAACTTCCTTAATAGAATCAGCCTTTCCTTTATAACGAAAAATGCCCTGAAAAGCCAATTTCTCTTGCCCTTCTGCGTATGGATTCGGCTATTATTTTCAGTGTGTTAGTTAGCCACGAGAAAAATCGGTGGATGACTTTATGTTGAATTTGTGCCATGAGAGCTGAAATAAATGTTTTCAACAGCCCCTGATTTTGGCACATACCGAATGATGGCGCACCAAGGAGTAACAATCATGTTTGACGCAGGTTTGTTGCTAAATGCGTTTATCACATTACTGGTCACGATTGACCCTGTAGGTCTCGTGCCGATTTTCTTGGGCCTGACGCGTGACATGACGCACATGGAACGCAAGTCCACCGCCATTGCTGCGTCTGTCATTTCTTATGTTATCCTGCTCGCTTTCGCGCTTATTGGCGGTGCAATATTGGAAGGGCTGGGTATTTCGCTCGGTGCATTTCAGATTGCCGGCGGTATTTTATTGTTTGCGATTGCTTTCGAAATGATTTTCGAAAAACGTTCGGCGAGAAAACAGAAATCTGTCAAAACCGCCGTCACCAAAGATCATATTCACAATATTGCAGCTTTTCCGCTTGCCATACCGATGATCGCCGGACCCGGTGCGATCTCGGCCACCATTCTGATGGCAAGCAAAAACCCTGGATTCGTCGGAACTGTCGTTTCCTGTTTTGTTATTCTGATTTCGGTGATTGTCTGTTACGGCTTCATGCTTCTTGCCCACCCGATTGACCGACTCTTAGGTGAAACGGGTAGAACGATACTCACTCGCCTCTTCGGTGTCATCCTTGCGGCATTAGCGGTTCAATTCGTTGCCAACGGGATTTTGGCTCTCTTCCATATTGTGTGAAACCGCGTCACCACAAAACGCCCTTTGGCACATCATTTCAGAATTGTTGCGCATATAGTTGGTTGCAGATCTATTTTTCATGAAAACCTGCCGGATAAGCTCAAAACGAAGACATGTTCAAAACATTTCGGAAAACACGGGTGACAATCCGGAAAAACAGTTCCGGAATATCCTGCTCCTGTCCAGCCAATCTTGCATATTCAAATATGGGCTACGGCGAAAAGTCTTATGAACAGAAGTTGCAGCCTGATAAAAGCTCCCTGCTCCACTTATTCCCGAAAGCTGCGATTCGCCTGAAAACAATGGAAACGGGGAGTTTTTTCAATTTTTTGAGTTATGCAACTGAGTTTTCAAGACGATCACGACAAAAACATTGAACTGTAATCGCAAAGCGGGATAATCGCTAAACAGCTAAAGCCTCAAAATGGAACATCGTCGTCAAGCTGACGCGAAAAATTGCTTCCTGATTGATTGTTTCCGCCCTGATCGGAATTGCCGTAGCCGCCGCCAAAACCGCCGGATTGATCGCTCACCTGCTGACGGCTGCCACCACCTTCACCGCGGCTATCAAGCATTTGCAATTCACCGCGATATTTTTGCAAAACAATCTCGGTTGTGTAACGGTCATTACCGTTCTGATCCTGCCATCTACGGGTTTGCAACTGCCCCTCGATATAAACCTTCGCGCCTTTTTTAAGATATTGCTCGACAACTTTGACCAGATTTTCGTTAAAAATGACAACGCTGTGCCATTCTGTCCGCTCGCGACGCTCGCCTGTATTACGGTCACGCCACGTATCCGACGTTGCAATGCGCAAACTTGCCACTTGATCGCCGGAATTCATTCTGCGAATTTCCGGATCTGCACCGAGATTACCAATCAGAATGACTTTGTTAACACTGCCTGCCATTATAAAAACTCCAAACCACGCGGCCAAAAGCCGAAAATTAAATGCTAAAACTCAATTTGCCACCATATAATCTATTTTCAAGCTTGGGGCAAAAAAGCCTGTTTTATTCGTCCAATTTCCACAGAACTTCTATTTTTGTTATTGTTTTAGGCCAAATCTTACCATTGCAATTTTTGACTATCTCACCTATTTGAAAGCGAGTGTTCCATTTTTGTTCTTTCCCCGCAAGGCCAAATATGTCCGATCAGAAATATATTTCAATACGTGGTGCCCGCCAACATAATCTAAAGAACATCGATCTTGATTTGCCGCGAGACAAATTGATTGTCATGACAGGTCTTTCGGGATCAGGTAAATCATCGCTTGCTTTCGATACGATCTATGCCGAAGGACAAAGGCGATATGTTGAAAGCCTTTCAGCCTATGCCAGACAATTTCTGGAAATGATGCAAAAACCGGATGTTGACCAGATTGACGGTCTCTCTCCGGCTATTTCCATTGAACAAAAGACCACGAGTCGTAACCCGCGTTCAACTGTCGGCACGGTAACGGAAATTCACGATTATATGCGCTTGTTGTTTGCGCGGGTCGGCGTGCCCTATTCGCCCGTCACTGGGTTACCGATTGAAAGCCAGACTGTCAGCCAGATGGTTGATCGCATTCTGGCGCTCCCCGAAGGAACGAGACTTTATATTCTGGCTCCGCTCGTACGCGGGCGCAAAGGCGAATATAAAAAGGAAATGGCAGATCTCCTTAAAAAGGGTTTCCAACGTGTCAAAATCGACGGCGTTTTTTATGAAATAGCCGATGTTCCGGAACTCGATAAAAAATATAAACACGATATTGATGTTGTCGTCGACCGTCTTGTTGTAAAACCCGATATTTCAGCCCGTCTTGCTGATAGTCTTGAAACCTGCCTTCATCTGGCAGACGGATTGGCTGTTGCCGAACTTGCCGATAAACCGCTCCCGAAAGAACAGACAGCCGGTGGTTCGGCCAATAAATCGAAAAATGATACGCACGAACGTTTATTGTTTTCCGAAAAGTTCGCCTGTCCTGTTTCGGGCTTTACTATTCCTGAAATAGAACCACGGCTTTTTTCTTTTAACAATCCGTTCGGTGCTTGCCCGACCTGTGACGGCTTGGGGTCGCTACAGGCAATCGATCCGGCCATGGTGGTTCCTGACGAAAATTTATCGTTAAAAGCAGGTGCTATTGCTCCGTGGTCAAAATCCTCTTCACCTTATTACAATCAAACGCTTGAAGCGCTGGGGAAAGCCTATCACTTCAAGCTTACCGACAAATGGAAAGACCTTTCCGAAGAAGCCCGTCATGCTATCCTTTATGGTACCGGCAAAAAGGAAGTAACCTTTACCTATCACGACGGGATGCGCTCCTATTCTGCGACAAAAAATTTTGAAGGCGTCATTCCGAATATGGAACGGCGTTGGAAGGAAACCGATTCCGCATGGTCGCGTGAAGAGATTGAACGTTATATGTCGTCCTCCCCTTGTCCGGCATGTAAAGGCTATCGGTTGAAGCCGGAAGCACTGGCTGTAAAAATCAACAAGCTTCATATTGGCGAAGTGTCCGAAATGTCGATTTCCAAAGCCGATAAATGGTTTCAGGAAGTGGACAAGACCTTCAATGAAAAACAGAAGAATATTGCTTCGCGTATTTTGAAAGAAATTCGCGACCGTTTGAAATTTCTGAACGATGTCGGGCTTGAATATCTCACTCTGGCGCGCGCCTCCGGCACGTTATCCGGTGGTGAAAGCCAGCGCATCCGGCTTGCTTCGCAAATCGGCTCGGGGCTAACGGGTGTTCTTTATGTTCTTGATGAACCATCTATTGGATTACACCAGCGCGATAACGCGCGCCTTCTTGAAACACTTAAACATTTACGTGATCTCGGCAATACAGTGATTGTTGTCGAACACGATGAAGATGCCATTCTGACTGCCGATTATGTTGTCGATATAGGTCCGGCTGCGGGTGTTAACGGTGGTAAAGTCGTCGCGCAAGGAACGCCGAAAGATATTATGGACGATCCGGCTTCCCTCACCGGCCAATATCTTTCAGGAAAAATGTTCGTTCCCGTACCTGCCGAGCGCCGCAAAATTTCCAAGACAAAGAAACTGCGTGTTGTCGGGGCGAGAGGCAACAATTTAAAGAATATTACAGCCGATATTCCGCTCGGAACCTTCACTTGTGTGACAGGCGTTTCAGGTGGTGGTAAATCGACATTTCTTATCGAGACTCTGTTCAAAGCAGCCTCGCGCCGCATCATGGGAAGCCGTGAACATCCGGCAGAACATGATCGAATTGAGGGGCTCGAATATCTCGACAAGGTTATTGATATTGACCAATCCCCGATCGGACGCACTCCACGTTCGAATCCGGCAACCTATACCGGTGCATTTACCCCGATACGTGACTGGTTTGCCGGTTTACCGGAAGCAAAAGCCCGCGGTTATCAGGCAGGGCGTTTTTCATTCAATGTCAAGGGCGGGCGCTGTGAAGCCTGTCAGGGCGACGGCGTTATAAAAATCGAAATGCACTTTTTGCCGGATGTCTATGTGACATGCGATGTCTGCCACGGCAAACGCTATAATCGGGAAACGTTGGAGGTTACCTATAAAGGTAAATCCATCGCCGATGTTCTTGATATGACCGTCGATGAAGCGGCAGAGTTTTTTCAGGCAGTTCCTGCCATTCGCGATAAGATGGACACATTGGTCAAAGTCGGACTTGGTTATGTCAAGGTCGGCCAGCAGGCGACCACCCTTTCCGGTGGTGAAGCGCAACGCGTAAAACTCGCCAAGGAACTGGCACGCAAGGCAACCGGCCGGACACTCTATATTCTTGACGAACCGACGACAGGCCTGCACTTCCACGATGTTGCGAAACTTCTTGAAGTGCTGCATGAACTGGTCGATCAGGGAAATACCGTTGCGGTTATCGAGCACAATCTTGAAGTGATCAAAACAGCCGACTGGATCATCGACCTTGGTCCGGAAGGTGGCGATGGCGGCGGCGAAATCGTTGCTGTCGGTCGTCCTGAAGATATTGTGAAAGTCGAGCGCTCTTACACCGGACAGTTCCTGAAAGAACTTCTGGAACGCCGGCCAACGAAAAAAGCAATGTCGTAACATTAAGACAAACAAAATGCGTTCGGGAAAAATTATAAAAAGGCGGGGCTTTCAAAGTTTCGCCTTTTTGAAATTTTTGAGGGCAATAAATTTGAAAAATTTTGTCGTAGACAAACGACTGGATTTAAAGAACGATAGCCAAATACAAAAACCCAAATGCAAAAGCGTTGTCGCGGAATGAGCAAATCGCATGTTTCATGGTGTTTGCCCCTCCTCATAAAACGTACAACTTCTCTATCGGCATTATAGTTTTTTCATACGACTATTCCGATAGGCCGTCATATTGAGAGCTGATAGCGAGATCGCTTTAAAACACATCTCATTCGTAAATATGTTGAATGCGTTTTACGCAGCGATTGTTTCAATTCCGGCTAAGCGGGGCAAACTTCCAAGAATCCAAATGTTTCTCACCTTCACCTGCGATCAATCTCTTTAACATAAAAATCCGGAATAGCTGCTTTTCCCTGTTAGTCCGCAATTTGCTGTCATATCGCGCTTTTTCTATCTCTTTGTCATGGCGGTGCAATCAATCTTATAAATTCAAAAGCCAACAGGAATTCGTCAAAAAAAAATGGCGGCCAAAGCCGCCATTTGAAACACCTATTGATGGAGTTTTAGAAATTGCGCTGCATACGCAACATTCCCTGAACGGCGTTGTCGCCATGGAATGTAACGCGTGAACCATCATCCCACTTCTTGTCATCCCCATAATACCTATAAGAAACTTCAGGTGTGACAACGAGACCCGGAACAAGTTCATAAGCCATATTGACCGATGCAGTGAAAACGTCTGTATCGTCATAAGTCAACTGAGAATTGAATGAAGCTTTCTTGGTTGCTTTGTATGTTGTACCACCCCAAACGGCCCAATCGCCACCCCAATCACCATATTGACTGGTATACATCCGATAATAATAGGTATGTTTATGCTTCTGCTGGCCTTTAGGACCATTATAATCGTCGTCATAAGCATAATAGTCATCATTGGTTTTATAACCGCCCATGACCCAAACCGACAATTGATCGGTTACGTTCAAATTGACGCGCAGTTTGGCAGCCCATTCTTCCGATTGGGCTTCATAAGCACCAACTGCGGCAACAGAACCCCAGCCCTGAACATATTTGGCACCGAGAAGAACATTCGGTGTGTAATCATCAATGCTGCTACCACTATAGAAATGACGGGCATTTACATCACCGCGATATCCCGAACCGGCATTTACGTCAACGCGTTTGCCCATGCCCTTCAGATAGTAATTGTCGCCCGGATTATCACTGCCGCCATCGGTACCCTGTTCAACACCGATAATCGCCGAAAACCCGTTATCAGCCGAGAAAGTATAGCTCAAAACATTGGTACGCTGGAACATCCCCTTATCAACAACATCATCGTTCAAGACCTTGCCGAGGTAACCCGTCCAATGCCAGAAAATCGATTCGTCAACACCAACGCGCAAACCGCCCAATTCAATATAAGCAAAGTGGGCCTGCCCACCTAACTTATCAACACCGTCGTCCCACTGGTTACGTAGTTCGACCAAAGTGCGCAAAGTACCAAGTTCGGTTTCGCTTGCTGTCTGGAAGCGCAATTCACCACGGGCACGCCATGCATAGGTGTCACGATCTTTTTTGCCCTTATATGCGTAAACATCATCGCCGCCTTTTATATCGGCACGCAAATAACCGCCAACGCGCATACATGTGTCGGTTCCGGGAATATAGAAATACCCTTGTCCATAAGCGTCGCAAACGCGTACATATTCAACGGGTTCCGGCTCGGCTACAACAACATCGGCAGCGTAAGATGCACTCGAAATGACCATGGCAGCAGCGGAACCTGCCAACAGTGCTTTAATTTTCATACGGATTTCTCCCTGTGCCCGATAGGCTATAGTGAATAGAAATTTGTGATAATGTTATGTGACAGTCCCCCCGCAATGAAAAGCCAAAATTGGAAAAAAGTGCTATCTATAGTTAAGTAGTGATAAATTAGTCACATAATTGTCTCAGAAAGAACCAAGGGGATTGCTGAAACAATATCTTCTGCAATCATACCGTGTCCAAAATGTTCAGCACACTGCGCATGGAGAAAGACTCCGGCGCAAGCTGCTTCGAAAATCGGCATTTGTTGTGCACCCAAACCACCGATAATTCCCGAAAGCACGTCACCAGAACCTGCTGTTGCAAGAAACGGTGTCCCGTTTACGTTAACTGCAAGGCGGCCATCGGGAGATGCTATGATCGTATCGGCACCTTTATAGACGACCACGGCACCACTTTCGCCCGCTGCTTTTCGGGCTTTTTCGATACGCGACAAATCCTTCCTTTCCGAAATAGAGGAAAAAACACGTTGGAACTCGCCTTCATGCGGCGTCATAATAACCTTGACCGGTGATTGTTTGATAAGTGCAAATATTTCCTGACTTTCTTTTGCAATGGCGGTAAGCGCATCGGCATCGAGAACAAGTGTAAAAATTTCGCTCTTCGAAAGAATTGCTTCAACAATCGAAAAAGCACGCTCCAATGAACCGAATGCGGGGCCAAGAACGACCGAACGCACTTTCCGGTTTTCAAGAAAGTCGAGAATTTCCGCGTCACTGCCCATTTTTTTAAGCATGATACTGGTGAGATGCATCTCATGAACGAGAAGTGCGTCTTCCGGAGCGAGTATTGTAACAAGCCCTGCTCCGCTTCTTGCTGCTGCATGGGCAGCAAGTCTTGCAGCACCGGTTGATGATTGCGGGCCGGAAAATACCACCGCATGTCCGCGACGATATTTATGTGTGTCATAATCGAGTTCCGGCCAATTCTTGAGCCAAAGCGAAGGAAAATTGATAAAGCGCTCCGGTTTGATGGTTTCCAGCGCTTTTTCCGGAATGCCGATATCGGCAAGTCTGATCTCGCCACATTGTAATCTGCCCGGATAACATACATGTCCGGGCTTCAACCTGAAAAATGTAACTGTCTTTGCCGCTTTGACAGCCTCTCCTTTTATTACCCCGCTTTGTCCGAACACACCCGAAGGCAAGTCGACGGCGATAACCGGAACACCACTTTCATTCAATCTTTTCAATTTTTCCTGAAGCGTTTGTTCCAAGGGGCGATCGAGCCCTGCTCCATATAAGGCGTCAATAACGACATCAAAATCCTGAGGCGAAGAAAATTCGTTAAAAGGTAAGTACTTTTCGCCCCACAAAGCGGCCGCTTTTTCTGCATCGCTTCCGGCTCTTGGTTTCCCTAACGCAAATATAGTGGGTTCGAAACCATGGCTTTTTAGAATATTCGCTGCCATATAACCATCACCGCCATTATTTCCGGGCCCGCATAAAACAGCTATTTTTCTGCAATGCCGATAATCATTCAAAATAATATCGACGATAGCCTCGCCTGCGCGTTCCATCAGTCTGAAACTATCGTGCCCGTTTAACGTGACTGCCAAACGATCGGCTTCACCCATTTCTTTCGGTGTCAAAAGTTCAACAGGAAAATGTCTACTTAACTTCGGTGTTGCATATTTTTTCATCACGCCGCCCATTTTTTATTCATCCACGACATAAATTGTTAAGTCCAATATAATTATTTGGTCAAAATTCGCTATGGTTAACAATCTATAAATTGCGCATTCCAGCAAAATATTGTTGAGTTATTGCGTTATTTTTCCAACTTGGCACAAAACATGCTTATAACTTAACAGATAATGGAAAAATCGACTTAAAGCGGTTACCGAAGCTAAAGTTTAACGTTGGAGGCGAGATCAATATGAAAAAAATCGAGGCTATCATTAAGCCGTTCAAGCTTGATGAAGTGAAGGAAGCCCTTCAGGATGTCGGCTTGCAAGGTATAACCGTTACGGAAGCCAAAGGATTTGGCCGACAAAAAGGCCATACAGAGCTTTACCGTGGCGCAGAATATGTTGTCGATTTTCTCCCCAAGGTAAAAGTCGAAATTGTTGTTGCCGATGAAACCGTGGAGCCGGCGATTGAAGCTATCCGCAAAGCTGCACAAACCGGTCGCATCGGTGACGGAAAGATTTTTGTTTCATCTGTCGAAGAGGTTATCCGCATCCGTACAGGTGAAACGGGCGTAGACGCTATCTAAGCCATAAGTTAACTCATGCCCCATATTTACGGGGCATGTCCGATCAACCTTTTATTACTCTTAAACAAGGAATGTAATATGACGACTGCATCTGATGTCCTTAAGCAGATTAAGGATAATGACATTCGCTTCGTAGATTTGCGTTTTAGCGACCCTAAAGGCAAATTACAGCATGTAACCATGGATATCGCTGAAATAAGCGAAGACACATTTGCTGATGGTGTCATGTTCGATGGATCTTCCATCAGCGGATGGAAAGCAATCAATGAGTCGGATATGGTATTGATGCCCGATCCAACCACCGCCCATATGGATCCGTTTTTCGCCCAATCCACAATGGTTATCCTGTGCGACGTACTCGACCCGATCTCCGGCGAATCCTATAACCGTGATCCGCGTTCGACCGCCAAAAAAGCCGAGGCTTATCTCAAATCGTTGGGTATTGGTGATACGGTCAATGTCGGCCCTGAAGCTGAATTTTTCATCTTTGATGATGTGCGCTTCAAAAATGACCCCTACAATACCGGTTTCAAGCTCGATTCCAACGAATTCCCCTCGAATGACGACACCGAATACGAGATGGGCAATCTCGGGCATCGTCCGCGTGTAAAAGGCGGCTATTTCCCCGTTCCTCCGATCGATTCCTGTCAGGACATCCGTTCGGAAATGTTGACCGCTCTGACCGATATGGGCGTTCGCGTTGAAAAACACCACCACGAAGTTGCAGCCGCCCAGCACGAATTGGGTATCCGCTTTGACACATTGGTGCGTGAAGCCGACAAAATGCAGATATTCAAATATGTCGTGCATCAGGTAGCCAATACTTATGGCAAATCGGCCACCTTCATGCCGAAGCCGATTTTTGGTGACAATGGTTCGGGTATGCACGTCCACATGTCAATCTGGAAAGATGGAAAACCGACTTTTGCAGGCAATGAATATGCTGGCCTTTCCGAAACCTGCCTGTTCTTCATCGGCGGCATCATCAAACATGCGAAAGCCATTAACGCTTTCACCAACCCGTCGACCAACTCCTACAAGCGTCTTGTTCCTGGCTATGAAGCTCCGGTTCTGCTTGCCTATTCGGCACGTAACCGTTCAGCCTCCTGCCGTATTCCTTTTGGTTCTTCGCCAAATGCGAAGCGCGTAGAAATCCGTTTCCCTGACGCGACCGCCAATCCTTATCTGGCTTTCTCGGCAATTCTGATGGCCGGTCTTGATGGCATCAAGAACAAGATCCATCCCGGACAGGCAATGGATAAAGATCTTTATGATCTGCCTCCAAAAGAATTGAAAAAAATCCCGACTGTTTCCGGCAGCTTGCGTGAAGCATTGCAATGTCTTGATAAAGACCGTGCCTTCCTTAAAGCCGGTGACGTATTTGACGATGACCAGATTGATTCGTTCCTCGAATTGAAGATGGAAGAGGTTCTGCGTTTCGAGATGACACCTCATCCGATCGAATTCGACATGTATTATTCTGTCTGATTTTCGTTAACCAAGATCATTAAAAACGGGGGCTTCGGCCTCCGTTTTTGTAACATTTACTGCCTTTTTCCTGTCACGCTTTGCCTTTAGACTCCGGATTCACTATAACAGACATATGAGTGAACAGTATCAAGGGTAAGTTATGCGACGCATCTCTAAAATCATCGTTGGTTTATCAATTGCTTTTTGTGGACTAAACTCGGCCAATGCGCGATCGGCGACGGACGCAGAAGTCAAGATGCTGAGCGATGCGACAAATAATTACGCAACTGCGCTCCAAACTTCCAATTTCGATGCTGTTTTGAATGCAATACCACCGCGTATCATCCAGACACTTGCTGCTCAATCGAAAGTCGATCAGGAGCAATTTCGCCAGATAATGGTGAACCAGATGAAACAATTGGCTCAAACCTATAAGGTTGACAAAATAACGATAAGCCAATCGAAAAAAAGTGCAGGAGAATTCAAGGATGGAACGCCTTATTATATTATTCCCACCGATTTTGTGATCACAACAATCAACGGCAATAACAAAAATCAGATCAAAGGTGAACTTGTTGCCATTCTTGATAATAATCAGTGGTATTTTGTCCGTGGTGACGACGCCACAACAATTTCGACAATGAGCGAGGCATTTCCGGGATTTGAAGAAATAAAACTCAGCGCACCGGAAATCAAACCGATCAAATAGCGTTTGTGATCTAACGGTTCATTCGTTTGATTTAACAAGATAGAGGTTTTAAATCCACGTGCGGTTCTAGGAAGTTTCCGAGCGATTTCTAACTGAACCGCACTTTTTCAAACCGGCTTCTGATAATTTTTAAATGCTTTTCGGAAAGCCATTGCCTGAACGTTTATTTTTGCGGCTCGGAACAGAATAAAAGCCTTCAAAATTTGAAATTTTGTCACTTGTAATTGATTTTTATGCCTATCTATCGCTGGCTACAAATGGCGCAACTAACCAAGTGATCTCGAACAGAAATTCCAGCTACTGATGCGTCTTTTCCATGCCGGACACGAAAAACATCCTCTTTTAAAAGCCGTAATAAAATCGATTTTGAATATACGCTCACGGCTTATCGCGTGGTGACCGAGCACTTGAAATTCGGGTTGTGTGATCTTTCGGATTTATCTGTCTTTGTAAGTGCTCAGTCCGGTTATCAACGATAGTCACTAAAACAAAAAACACTACAGTATCAAACCGGTTCGACTGAACTTTGCGATTATGCCGAGAGAAAGCTTTTCGTTGCAAAAAACTTCCAGATCAGTTCATAAACATTTGATACCGCAGTGTTTTTTTTAGTTTCTGTTATCAGATAACTTTAATCTGCACAGCAATATTGTTGCGCGTCGCATGGGAATAAGGGCAAATCTCGTTATGCGCAGTGTGAGCTGCCATTTCAGCCTGTTGTTTGTCGAGCCCTTCCAGATGCACTGTCAAAACGACTGTAAGTTCAAAACCACCGCTTTTGCGCGGTCCAATACCGACTTCGGCCTTTACATAACTTCCGTCCTGAACTTTAAAACCTGCTTTTTGTGCAGCAAAACGTGTTGCTGATTCAAAACATGCGGCATAACCGGCAGCAAAGAGCGTTTCAGGATTGGCACCGATCGTACCGTTACCGCCCATCTCTTTCGGTTTTACCAAGTCGATGTCGAGCGCACCATCTTCCGAGTGCACATGGCCTTCCCGCCCGCCTTCAGCAATCGCTGTCGTTCTATAAACTATGTTTGATAACATTGAGCTTCACTCCTTGGTAATAAAAACTTGCTTCTTTAACCTAGCGTGTTTTTCCGGAGAAGCAATAAACCACTGGTCAAACTTTTGAAATTTACGGGTTTTCAATAGCAGCGATAACTGCCGCCGCCGCTTCATATTCAGCCTGATGATAGGCGCGCTTTTCCTTGGCTTCGGAATCTTCTCCCCAATGTTCGACCGTCCAGTCTTCGTCAAGATGGGCAATTTTCCAAGCTTCTGTCAGACTTATTTTGCCTTTCCAGACCGCAAGTGCAATGAGCGCCGAACCACAAAGAGTGGTGATTGAATGTAATGCCGCCAGCACATAAGGAGACTCGATTGTTTGAAGAGCATCGCGTATGGCTGAAATTGAACTCTCGGGCTGTGTTACAAACATCACCCCTTCTGTCAGCATAAAACGCGCACCATAATTATTACGAATCCACTCAAGGATCGGGTCCCAATGGTGGTGTTGTCTTTCAACCAACTCTTTTGGAGAATCCGCCCGATAAAACAACATATCATTGCCGACAAATTCCAGAATATCATGCCGCACAACATCCACATTATCGATGACACCGTCGATGATCGAGTTGACAAGGCGGGTTACCGGCATTTTCGCCGGATCAATTGTCTTTTGTTGCGAATTGAATTCGTGTGCGACCATCTCGGCCAACACTCTGTTGGGCAAAACAAGTTTATGGCGTGCCGGTGTTTTGACTGTTTTATCGTCAAGGACAACAGCAAATTCCCCGCCTTCTTCCTTAACGGAAGCTTCTTTGTAAAACCGCTTTGGTAATTGGCGTTTTGACAGAATCTGAGCCTGTTTCACCGGATCAGCTTTTTCAGCGTCGTCGTTCAGCTCTTGCAGCAATTCACGCATTGTTATCACTTTCAAAAATCGGAATTATGTCTTTTGGCTCTCTTACCAGTTTATCGGCGCCTGCTTCTTTCAAAGCTTCCGGCGTATTATAGCCCCAAAAAACGCCAATTGCTTTCGCATGAGCAAGCTTCGCCATCTGCATATCAAAAATTGAATCCCCGATCACATAAGTATTTTCGGGAAATACGCCGGTTTGCTTACAACTTTCGATAACCATCGTGGGATCAGGCTTTGACGGGCATTCGTCTGCTGTTTTGATTGTAATAAAGCAATGAAGTTTGTAGGCTTCCAGTACTTTGTCAATTCCGAGCCTCGACTTGCCGGTGACAATGCCCAGAAGAACATCATCTTTAGTTTCGAGTGTTGTCAACATTTCCAAAATTCCCGGGAAAAGCGGCTCGGTAAAAGAAATATCACCTCTGTTTTTTGCGAAAATCTGTTTATAGGCTGTCACCATTTCAAGAATTTCATCATCAACGGGACGATCCAAAAGACGGGCAATCGCACGATCAAGTGATAGGCCGATGACAAGTTTTGTTTTGTCAAGATCGGGTTCTTTATAAGAAAATTTTTCAAATACCTGAACCATTGCCCGTTGAATAGCAAAGGCACTATCAACCAGTGTTCCATCACAATCAAAAAGCGCGAGGCGAAGCGGCTTGTCGGTCAATCTTGATCTCCGTCACTTTCATCGAATGCAAGAAGATTGAACGTTTGCACCATATGGGGCGGAAGAGGAGCAGTCACATCCAATATTCCTCCCGACGGATTGGGTATTCTTATCCGGCGGGCATGGAGATGAAGTCGATTCTGGATACCGCCCGGCAGTTCCCAGTTCTGATCTGCATAAAAATATTTGGGGTCGCCAATAATCGGATGGCCGATATAGGCCGCATGAACACGCAATTGATGCGTGCGTCCGGTATAGGGTTCCATTTCAAGCCAGGACAAAATCTGCCCGCGCGTGTCGATAACACGGTAATGCGAAACAGCATGATCGGAATCCGGTTCACCATGCGGGCATACCCGCATTTTATCGCCGTCGGGGGTCGATTCCTTAACAAGCCACGTTGAAATCTTGTCTTCGCGTTTTTTGGGAACACCTCTCACAATAGCCCAATAGGTCTTTTTGGTTTCACGGGCACGGAATGCTGCTGCCAAAGCCTGCGCCGCCGAACGTGTTTTTGCCACCACAAGAACACCCGACGTATCGCGATCAAGCCGATGGACAAGGCGAGGCTTTTCGCCTTTTTGATTGCGCCAGGCTTCAAGCATGCCGTCGACATGGCGGGTAACACCCGAACCACCCTGAACAGCAAGACCGGCAGGCTTGTTAAACACATAAAGCTTTTTGTCTTCGTAAAGAAGCATTTGCTTTAAAACGTCACCATCATCCTGCCCGCGAATAGTTTTGCCGGTAAGCGGCACAGCGCCTTTTTCATCAACAGGGAGAGGCGGCACGCGCACCGATTGCCCGATTTGCAGTCTCGTGTCAGACTTTACCCTGCCCCCTTCAACACGAATCTGCCCCGAACGCAAAAGTTTTTGCAGGTAGCCGAATCCCAACCCCGGATAATGAACCTTGAACCAGCGGTCAACGCGCATACCGTTTTCATCTTCATCAACTTTTTTTATTTCAACACCGGCCATCGTCATCTCCTTGGTGTTTTCTCTAGCATCATCGAACGACAATAGCGACATGATTTATCATTACGATCACACTCGGTTACATCCTGTTGTTAAAAGTGGTTTTGCTGATCGTAAATTGAACGGTAGCGCACATTAAATAAACATTATAAACAGTCGAACTGATTTTAAAACAGACGACCACGGGGACAAGGTGTCATTGGAGGTATAAGCTTGTCGCTTTTTAAAACTTATACGCGCGCAGTCAGCTATTTGATGACAGAAAAGAAAACAGTCATCATCATTTGTGCAGCCAACATTGCCATGGCGGCAGTGCAGGTTTTTATACCGAAAATTTTCGGCTGGATTATTGATGAACTGTCTTTGACCGCGCAAGCAGTATCAAGCGGCACTGCCTTTTCGGCTGGCGATACATTCACAGCCGTTATTCCTTATCTCGCACTGTGGACAGCTCTTGGTATGTTTTCCATTGTGGCAACTGTAATGGTTGATCGCGGTGCCGATCGTCTAGCACATCGCAGACGCTTGGGCGTATTGGCTGAATCCTATCAGCGCATTATCAATATGCCGCTCGCATGGCACCAGAAAATCGGCACCTCCAACGCGCTTCACACAATGCTGCGGGCTTGCGAATCCATGTTCACTATGTGGCTTGAATTCATGCGGCAGCATTTGGCTTCAATGATTCAGCTTATAATTCTGTTAAGTGTCGCAATCTGGACAGACTACCGGCTATCCATTGTTCTGATTTCGCTTGGCGTAATTTATATCATGATTGCCCGCCTTGTCATGACCAAGACCAAAACAGGACAGGAATCGGTTGAAAAATATCATCTTGCTTTATTCGAGCATGTCACAGATTCAATCTCCAATGTTTCCGTCGTTCAAAGCTACAACAGAGCAGACGAGGAAAGCGCGCGTGTTAAACAGAATGCGCAAAATGTTCTGAAAGCCCAATATCCGGTTTTGAACTGGTGGGCCTTGGCTGCCGGCCTTAACCGCATGGCCTCAACAATTACAGTCATCGTCGTCATTGTTCTTGGTGCTTATCTCGTTTCCAAAGGTATTCTCAACATTGGTGATGTTGTTGCCTTTGTCTTCTTTTCGCAAATGATGATTGGTCAACTTGATCAGATCAGCAATTTCATCAACCTTATTGGTTCCAACCGTGCGAAACTCGACGCATTTTATGAAATGATGGATTCGACAATTGCTGCCGCCGAACCGGCGGGCCTTCCTTCATTGACAAACGTCAAAGGCGATATCCGTTTCGACCATGTCACCCATGAATTTTCAAACACTCTACAGGGTGTCTATGACATCTCTTTTGAAATTAAACCGGGTCAAACCGCAGCGATTGTCGGGCCTACCGGTGCCGGTAAAACAACACTGATCAATCTGTTACAACGTATCTACGATCCGGAAAGCGGCGTGATAACAATTGATGGTGTGGACACTAGAACAGTCAACCGTGCATCTCTTCGCCATGCCATGGCAACGGTGTTTCAGGATTCGGGACTATTTAACCGCACAATCAAAGAAAATATCAGCATCGGTCGTCCCGATGCCACTGATGAAGAGGTCTTCGAGGCGGCCAAGATTGCTGCAGCCAATGATTTCATTCGCGCAAAAACCAATGGCTATGACACAAGGGTGGGCGAACGCGGGTCACTGCTTTCCGGTGGTGAACGGCAAAGGCTGGCAATTGCCAGAGCTGTCCTGAAAAACTCGCCTATTTTTGTACTTGATGAGGCAACAAGTGCACTGGACGTCGAAACGGAAGCACGTGTCAAAGAAGCGATTGACACAGTGAGCCGCAATCGGACAACAATCATCATCGCCCACCGGCTTTCGACAGTGCGCAATGCGGATCTGGTATTATTCATGGATCGCGGGCATATTGTCGAACAAGGCAGTTTCGATGAACTTGCCGAAAAAGGCGGTCGTTTCACAGCCCTCCTGAAAGCAGGTGGTTTAACAATAGACCATTCGCCCCATGCGCTTAATCATGACAACGCTGTTCAGGCTCAACAACCATCTTAACCCGACCGATTTTATGAACTGACGCATTGAACATAAAAATCATCGTGGATGGTAATAAGTCCAATGTCGCCGGATTGGCTGGTTCCATGATAAGATCGGTTAAATAAGTTCCGTGTCACTTGCGGGGCAAGAAAAATACTTGGCGTTTTCGAATAAAAAGAAATGGGTTGAACCGGAATAGAATAAACGCATGAGCGAAATAGCCGAATTTCTTCAATAAATTTAATCCTGTCCGATTGTTTGCCAAAAACGAACTTGTAAGTCCTGCCTCGCTTAGAATATTTCCTTGAATAGGCGTAAAACCGCCCGTAACGCCCCGCTCTTGAAAAACACGTGCCATTCTGAGATCGCGTTATGGCTTATAAAGTGAGCTTCCCGCACTCTCGCAATTTCATTAAATGATATGAATCCCAAAACCGGAAGCAGCGTCAAACTTCTCTATGGCCTTGATGGAATGACTGCAGAAAAGGACGATAGAAACAATAAAATTATACGCCTATAAGACAGTAAAAAAGCGGGCCAAGCCCGCTTTTTTAACTATTTATTTCTGTAATTTTTGCCTCAAGGCTTTCATGGCATCATCTGCCTTGTTGCCATCCGGCCCACCGGCCTGCGCCATATCAGGACGGCCACCACCGCCTTTACCACCCAGAACTTCGGATAATGCTTTAACGAGTTCGACAGCATTGAACCGTTTTGTCAAATCATCGGTAACACCAACGACAGCACTGGCCTTGCCATCTTCCGAAACACCGATAAAGGCAACAACACCGCTACCGATCTTGTTTTTACCGGCATCGGCAAGTGGCTTCAAATCCTTCGGCGCAATACCGTGAACAACACGTCCCATAAAGGCTAGTCCGTCTATCTGTTCTATATCGGCTTCGCCGTGATCATTTGCCCCACCGGACAAGGCCAATTGTTTTCTCGCCTCATTCAACTCTTTTTCAAGCTTGCGGCGTTCTTCAACAAGCGCATGAACACGCTCCAATGCTTCCTGAGGTGTTGTCTTCAATGCATTGGCAATTTCGTGGACACGTTGATCCTGACCGTCAAGATAGTGGCGGGCTGCATCCCCTGTCAGTGCTTCGATACGGCGAATGCCCGCAGCAACTGCACTTTCGGAGACAATCCGGATAAGCCCGATATCACCTGTGCGTTTGACGTGCGTACCGCCGCAAAGTTCAAGCGACCAGGCACGATTTCCGACTTTTGTCGGGTCAACCCGTTGCCCCATAGAAACAACACGAACTTCGTCACCATATTTTTCGCCAAACAAGGCCATTGCACCTTCGGCAATGGCATCATCAACGCTCATAAGACGGGTTGTCACTGGGCTGTTTTGCAAAACAATTTCGTTTGCCAAATCTTCAACCTGTTTGATTTCTTCCGCCGTCATCGGTTTGGGATGCGAGAAGTCGAAACGCAAACGGTCAGGCGTTACCAACGACCCTTTCTGGGCCACATGCGTACCTAATGTTTCGCGTAAAGCCTCGTGTAAAAGGTGCGTTGCCGAGTGGTTGGCACGGATTTTACGACGCCTCTTTGCGTCGACATCAAGCTCGACAACGTCGCCGGTCTTGATCGAACCGTTTTTGGCAACACCAATATGGACAAAAACGCCATTTGCCTTTTTCTGTGTGTCTGTGACGTTAAAGGAGAACTTTTCGCCGGCAATTACGCCGGTATCGCCCACCTGACCACCGGATTCGCCATAAAACGGTGTCTGATTGACGATCAATGCACCTTTCTCGCCTTCCTTCAGACCATCGACAATTTTGCCATCTTTCACAATTGCAGTAATCACTGCTTCGGCTTTTTCTGTCTCATAGCCAAGAAATTCGGTGGAACCGACGCGATCGCGAACGGCAAACCAGACGGTTTCGGTTGCCTCTTCTCCGGAACCTGCCCAATTGGCACGGGCTTCGGCTTTCTGGCGTTCCATTGCTTTGTCAAAAGCCTCGACATCAACCGTTATATTGCGGCGACGGAGCGCATCCTGAGTAAGATCAAGCGGGAAACCATAAGTATCATAAAGTTTGAACGCTGTTTCACCATCAAGATGATCGCCCGATTTCAGATTGTGACTTGCCTCATTCAAAAGGGTAAGACCACGTTCCAAAGTCTTGCGGAAACGTGTTTCTTCCAACCGCAAGGTTTCCGAAATCAGCGCTTCTGCGCGGATAAGTTCGGGATAGGCTTGACCCATTTCACGTATCAAAGTCGGCAACAGGCGCCACATCAACGGTTCCTTGGCTCCAAGCAGCTCGGCATGGCGCATGGCGCGACGCATAATGCGACGCAATACATAGCCGCGTCCTTCATTGGAAGGCAAAACGCCATCAGCAATCAAAAAGGCAGATGAACGAAGGTGATCTGCTATCACACGGTGACTTGCAACGAATTCTCCCTCAGCCTTGACGCCGGTTGCTTCTTCGGAAGCGCGTATCAATGTCTTGAAGAGATCAATGTCATAATTATCATGAACGCCTTGCAAAACCGCGGCAATACGTTCAAGCCCCATACCGGTGTCGATGGACGGACGCGGAAGATCATTACGTTGGTCCTTTGTAACCTGATCATATTGCATGAAAACAAGGTTCCAGATTTCAATGTAACGATCACCATCTTCCTCGGCGCTTCCGGGCACACCGCCCCAGATCTTATCGCCATGGTCATAGAAAATTTCGGAACATGGTCCGCAAGGACCGGTGTCGCCCATGGCCCAGAAATTGTCATTGGTTGAAATCCGGATAATTTTATCGTCAGTGAGACCGGCTATCTTCTTCCATAGCTCGGCTGCCGCATCATCCTCATGATAGACGGTAACCAGCAGCTTTTCTTTCGGTAAACAGAATTCTTTGGTAAGCAAATTCCAGGCAAAATAAATAGCCTGTTCTTTGAAATAATCACCAAAGGAGAAGTTGCCAAGCATCTCGAAAAACGTGTGGTGGCGTGCTGTATAACCCACATTGTCAAGATCGTTATGCTTACCACCGGCGCGAACGCATTTTTGCGCAGTCGTTGCTCTTTTATAGGGACGTTGTTCAAGGCCGGTAAACACATTCTTGAACTGTACCATTCCCGCATTGGTAAACATCAAGGTTGGGTCATTTCTCGGAACCAGAGGACTGGACGGGACAATTTCATGCCCGTTTCTATGAAAATAATCCAGAAATGTTGACCGGATCTCGTTAACACTATTCATCACTGACACCTGTACTCGCCGCAGAGCTTCATCTTGCCCGCCCGATTTTAAAAAATATATTGACTGCCTTTTAGAGCATATTCTCTAATCTGGAAACCACTTTTTCACGCCAATCCCGCATTGTGAATGCTATATCCGGTGCTTTTTGGCTCAACCAAAGTAGATCAACAGAAAACACTTGAAACATATGCCGCGAGCTTAAAAAAGTCGTGCTTATTCAAACATTGTCTTAACGACTTTAACGGGCGGTGGCGAAAGCTACTTCCTACCAACACATTTTAACCCCTAAAATTCAATTTAACCGTTTAAATTCAATTGTTATTCATTGTCCGGTTTTCTATTACCGCCGCTGTATCACACAAATCCTTGTCGGAATGACACACCCTGCACATTTTCGATGAATTGCGCTAGAGAGATTTCTTTGAATTGCTGCGATATTTTTGGGTGTTAAACCGGTTTTTCTTCAATCAGCCAGAAGCAAATCCGATCTTGTTCCTCTTGATTATTCAATCCCGAAATCAACAGTAAACCGTCACCGATAAACTCTCATCCGCTATTTTTTCAGTTGCCGCCAGCAATCGGTCGAATATCCAACTCAAAGCATGACAATTCGTGAATTGGAACACGGCTCATTATTCCGCAATAATTGCATGAGATACCAAGGCCACGACAATTTTTAGCAATAGTGGATAATAAAGTTCATTAGACCGAACTTTTATCCGTTCAGTCTGATTTACGGAAATGCTTGATCAAAACGCTATTAAAAAGATAGCACCTCGCATCGATAACGACAAAAACTCAAGGCACGTCATATGAAAGTACAACGCGCTGTAGAATGTGCCATACATAGAATTTTTGGGAATTTTAGAAACGCTTTTGGAATGACGCCCGAAAAAATCCTCATGAAAAAACTGTGTTGTCACGCAAAACCATCGCAAAAAAATGTGTGTTGTTACACAGAACCACAGCAAAGCGATTATGATTTTGTCAGAACAGTGTCGTTTCACAACGACATAGCCACTTTTGCTGCCAGCTCTTTTCCTAACCGCTTTTCCCTGCCGTTTTTTTCCCAGCCGGTATTTCCTTCCGGCTTTATTAGCTCGCCCTCACAATTCAAATTCTATCGAACATTGTTCATATTCAATGCCGTCGGAATTATTCATAATCGCTATCATAATTATCTAAAATAAAAGGGCGGAAGCCTTCCGGCTAACGCCCCTTATTCAATCATGAACCAGAACCCGAAATCATTATTCCCTAAACGTTTTCACGTTAGTATGGACAAAATTTCGAGCCGGAAATCTTCCTGTCCTATCTTAGCCGATTTCATCGAAACCGGATCACCCCGCTGCACTTTCATCATCGGCTTCCGGGCCACCGTTTTCTAGTAGTTCCGTTGCGATTAGCCCAGCATTCTGGCGCAAGGCAGCCTCGATCTCTTCGGCAACTTCCTTATTGTCACGCAAAAACTGTTTGGCATTTTCGCGACCCTGCCCCAAACGCTGGGAATTATAAGAAAACCATGCGCCGGATTTTTCAACAATACCGACTTTGACACCGAGATCAATAAGTTCTCCTAACTTGGAAATTCCCTCGCCATACATAATATCAAATTCTACCTGCTTGAACGGGGGAGCAAGCTTGTTTTTAACAACCTTGACACGGGTCTGATTTCCTACAACTTCATCACGATCTTTGATCGAACCGATGCGACGAATGTCAAGACGAACGGAAGCATAAAACTTCAAAGCATTACCGCCCGTCGTCGTTTCCGGAGAACCAAACATAACGCCAATTTTCATTCGGATCTGGTTGATAAAGATAACCATGCAATTCGAACGGGAAATTGAAGCTGTTAATTTGCGAAGAGCCTGACTCATCAAACGGGCTTGCAGACCAGGAAGCGAATCTCCCATCTCGCCTTCGATTTCAGCGCGCGGCGTGAGAGCTGCAACAGAGTCAACGACCAGAACGTCAACAGCACCGGAGCGAACCAATGTGTCAGTAATTTCCAAAGCTTGTTCGCCTGTATCAGGCTGTGAAATGAGAAGATTTTCAACATCGACACCAAGTTTGCGGGCATAAACCGGATCAAGAGCATGCTCGGCGTCAATAAACGCACAAATACCACCACGCTTTTGTGCTTCGGCAATTGTATGAAGCGCCAAAGTTGTTTTACCGGAACTTTCAGGTCCATAAATTTCTACGATACGCCCTTTGGGAAGGCCACCTACACCAAGCGCAATATCCAGCGACAAAGAACCTGTCGGAATTGTTTCGATTTCGACAATGTGCTTATTATCGCCAAGGCGCATAATAGAGCCTTTGCCAAATGAACGTTCAATCTGGGATAGTGCGGCATCCAGAGCTTTCGATTTATCCACTGTTTTGTCCTCAACGAGTCGCAATGTATTCTGTGACATCTTACACTAACCTTTTCTAATATATGAAGCCAGAGCATGCACTTAATTACAATGTGTTTGTACACTATTTGTTCTCATTTGGCAAGTATCCTAATATATTGTTTTTATTGGAATAAATATTTTTGTTCTAATAATGTTCTCTTGAAGAAAATAAACTGGGTAAAAATAAAACCGCCGTTTGTGCGGCGGTTTTAAAAAAACATTAACAGATCGGGAAAATCAATAACCGTCCTGACGCAAAGGAGCAATCTGGATTTCTACACGACGGTTTTGCGAGCGCCCTTCGACTGTGTCGTTTGAAGCAATCGGATTGGAAGGACCATATCCCTGAACAGCCAGACGCCGCCCATCAATGCCCTGACTGTTAAGATAATTTGCAACCGAAAGCGCACGTCTTTGCGACAAGTCCTGATTGTGCTGGAGACTGCCGGTCGAATCTGTAAAACCAAAAACATCCACCAGAGATTTGTTATATTTTTTCAATACAATGGCAACAGAATTCAACACCGGATAGAACTGCCCTTTGACTGAATCCTGATCGGTATTGAAAGTGATATTGCCCGGCATATTGAGCCGGATTTGATCACCAACACGGGTAACAGATACGCCAGTGCCCTGCAATTGTTGACGAAGTTCGGCTTCCTGCCGGTCCATATAATTTCCTATGAGTCCACCGCCAAGTGCACCAACGCCGGCACCAATCAGAACAGCATTTCTTTGCGCGTGACTCGAGCCGCCGACCATCAAACCACCAAGAGCACCGGCTACAGCACCAATTGTTGCGCCGGTTGCCGTTTTGGATACCTGACTTTCGCCGGTATAGGGATTTGTCGTTTCACATGCGGTCAAAAAACTGGCAGAGAGAAAAAGAATACCCAACTTTTTCAACATAGTTTGTAATCTCCGTTTTAGTGGATTTGCGTAAATCTCCTGTCGGAGATTATAGGGGTGGCTTACCGGATTTCACTAGATGAATTCAATTTTTATCCGTTAATACCATATTTAATTTTCTTTTTTGCGTTCTTTACGTAGTCTTTCCCACCATTCCAAGCGCTTTTTTATTTCACGCTCGAATCCCCGTTCCGGCGGGTCATAATAATGTTGATGCCCCATTTTTTCAGGAAAATATTCCTGACCTGAAAAGGCATCCGGCTCGTCATGATCATAACGATAGCCTTCACTGTAACCTTCCTGCTTCATTAATTTTGTAGGAGCATTAAGGATATATTTTGGCGGCATTAAGGAGCCGTTTTCGCGAGCTGACCGCATTGCCTTCTTAAAAGCGGTATAGCCGGCATTGGATTTCGGTGCAGTTGCAAGATAAATACAGGCCTGAGCAAATGCAAGTTCGCCTTCAGGAGACCCGAGATAATCGTAGGCATCTTTCGCAGCATTGGCAATTACCAATGCCTGCGGATCCGCAAGCCCGACATCTTCGATCGCCATCCGCACAAGCCGCCTGCCGATATAATGAGGATTTTCTCCTGCATCCAGCATACGCGAAAGATAATAAAGGGCCGCATCGGGGTCGGAACCGCGAACCGATTTATGAAGAGCCGAAATCAGATTATAATGCCCGTCTTGACCTTTGTCGTATATAGCCGCTCTTTGCTGGACAATATTTTGCAGTTCTTTCTCGTCAAAAACTTCGTTCGACCGCGCTGCCCGCCACAACTCTTCTGCCATTGTCAACACAGCACGCCCATCGCCATCCGCCATATGCACCAGCATTTCCCGTGCGCGCTCGTCAACGGGTAGTGTTTTACCCTCGATTTTTTCGGCTCTTTTAAGAATTGTTGCCAGACTTTCTTCATCGAGCGGATGAAAAGTGAGAACGCGTGCACGCGAAAGCAAAGCAGCGTTGAGTTCGAATGAGGGATTCTCAGTCGTCGCACCGACAAGTATGACTGTGCCGTCTTCCATAACCGGTAAAAAACTGTCTTGTTGCGCACGATTGAAACGATGGATTTCGTCAACAAAAAGTAAGGTTTGCCGGCCAGACATACGTCTTGCACGGGCGCTCTCGAACACTTTTTTTAGTTCGCCAACGCCTGAAAAAATAGCCGAGATCTGTTCAAAAGCCAATTTCGTCTCGTTTGCGAGAAGACGTGCCACAGTTGTTTTTCCGGTTCCTGGAGGCCCCCAGAAAATCATTGACCCCATCGACCCCGATGCGATCATTCTGGTTAAGACACCTTCCGGCCCTGTGAGATGATCCTGACCAATAACTTCCGATAGGTGTTGCGGCCGCATTCTTTCGGCAAGCGGCCTCGTTTTATCCATCTCGGAATCAGTAGAGGATGTAAAAAGGTCGTTAGTCACCTGTCACCTCAACGCACAAATTGACGAACCAACATGCCATTGCGCTCGAATTCGAGTTGCCAGATACGCGGATTGCCGTTTGAAAGAACTTTTTTCAGATCTGCAACTGTCTTGACGTCCTTGCCATTAAGACCGTGGATAATGTCACCGCGCTGAAAGATACCTGCCGCATTGCTGTTGTCGTCGACATTATTGATTACAACGCCTATTGTGTCTGGCGCTACATGAAACCGGCGTGCATTCATTGGCGTCAAATTCATAACTTCGGCACCGGCAAAAGGAGTATTTCCTGTCAATTTTTCCGGACGTGAAACCTCGTTTTCGGGAACTGAAGTGAGAGAAATAGAGGTGTTTCCGGTTTCACCATTTCTCAGATACTCAATATCGAGGGTATGACCGATCCCCGTTGTCATCAGTCGGTAACCAAGGCTGTCCGGATTATCAATACGCACATTTTGCGCCTTCAAGATAACATCACCGATTTTAAGACCGGCTTTTTCAGCGGGGCTTCCTTTTGTAACATCGGTAATAATAGCGCCATAAGGTTGAGCCATTCCCAGCCCTTCGGCAACATCTGCTGTTACATTTTGAAAAGAGGCGCCAATATAGGGAGGTTCGAACGTCTGCTCTCCTCTTTTTACCGCATCAAGAACGGTTTTTACAAGATTTGCCGGAATTGCAAAACCAATTCCGACCGAACCACCCGACTGTGAATAGATGGCCGTGTTGATACCGATGAGCTCACCCCTCATATCAATCAATGCGCCGCCGGAATTACCGGGATTGATCGGGGCATCTGTCTGGATAAAAAAGTCGAAATCGGAAATACCGACACGTGTGCGGGCTTGTGCTGAAACAATACCGCTGGTAACGGTCTGCCCCACGCCGAACGGATCACCTATTGCAAGCACAAGATCGCCCACTTCGACTTCATCCGAATCGCCCAAAGGCAAGACCGGAAAGGGAGTTCCCTTCGGGTTGATTTTTAGAACTGCAATATCTGTCGCCTCATCTTTCAACATCACTTTGCTTTCAAATTCGCGTCCATCGGACAAGGCGACTTTGATTTCGTCGGCGTCACGAATAACATGATAATTCGTCACTATAAGCCCGCTTTGATCAACGATAACTCCGGAACCGAGCGACGATTGCTTACGTGATGGTGCGTTTTGTAAAGATTGCCCGAAAAATTGTTCGAAAAACGGATCATTGGCAAAAGGTGAACGGGCACGAACGATTCTTGCCGCGTAAACATTAACAACAGACGGCGCTGTCTTTTTAACCAAAGGTGCAAAGCTCAATTTGATTTCGGCTTGTGACTGCGGAACTTCTGCAAGGCTTGCTTGAGGTCCCATGAGCGCCAGAAAGCTGCAGAGGCCAATAATCTTAAACAAACGTTTCATTATCTTTTCCTTACACCAGTGTGTGTCTTACAATTTGCCATTGAGATTCTTGATGATAGTTTTTCTGCAACCGTAAAATCCTTACCGGCATTCAATCAAACGATTTCTATCTTATTAATAATTTTTGGCAAAAGAACGATATCAAATCCAATTTATCAACCGGGTTGTTTGAGTGAAAGAACGTACATCTCGTCCTTTTTCTTTGTTGCACGGAAGAACGTGTGTCGATGACCGGCTGCGCATTATGTGCCGCTTGTCTATGTCATCAAACCAAGTTTGCAGCGGAAAGATGCCCCCTCGCCTCACCCGAATAAAGCGCTCTATAATCGCTTTATCCGTTGGAAATGATTTGGAGCATTTGACCGCGTCTTTTCCGCTCTTGTCCAAACCAGGCCCAAGACCTCGACGCATTATGATCGACGCAACGCATCTCAAGGCTTATCACACTGCCGCACGCCGTTTAAAAAAGGAGATGTTCCTCGCCATATTGGCTGCTGCTCTAAAGCTGGCTTGAACTCCAGACTGCATAATGTCTGTTAAAAATCAGACAAACCTATTTGGCCGTTAATGTCGAAGGCCGGATGAATAACGATAAGAGCCCTCTCCTTTTGCCCCGCGTAACCGAGGTCAGGGAATTTATCAGAGATCGGGGTTATGATGTCCGGTTGGTTCGGCGTGGCCGCCTATCAGGAAGATCAATTTCTGCATTTCCACCAATAAAAAGGAGAACCACGCAAATCCCCTTCATGAGGCGAGTCTATTCACTCACACACAAAACCCAAAATTCTCTTTATCAAGCTCAAAGACTGGCGGCTAATACAACTCGCGATGACCGATGTGTACAGAGCTTTTTCTCGGCTATATGCATCGCCCTTAGAGTTATCTTCTATCCTGATTGATATGTCCCGAGCCTCGTTCGGCAATTTAACGACTTGCCCGAAAGGTTATAAACAATTCGAATTTGACATGTATCTATTTATTAGCGACCACGCCATTTTCGGCATTTTTTCGGCATTCAATTTTCTTCAGCGATATTCTCGTCACAGCAAAATTCCGATATTCAATATGGAAACCATTCAATGGTGTCATTAGGAAATTCGTCCCATTTTTTGATTTGGGAACATCAACACCATTTGAATTAAGCTTCAATAACCAAGAGATTTATTTACCGTCTGTCTGACAAAAACAGCAAATTCGCGCAATAATTTTAACTTGGACAAAACGCTCTATATGAAAGCAGAATAATCAAAACGAAGAAAACGCTTCTTCCAAAACGAAGTTACAATACCGAATTTTTTAAAGTTTAAAAAAATTGTTTCGGCATTTCACAACCAAAATGGAAGCCTAGGAAGCCGATTAAAGAGCAACTGAATCGAGAAAATAAAAAAACCCGCCAAACAAGCGGGTTTCTTTTAATTATCAATCATTTTTTCAAATGATAGCCAATCAAGCGGCTTCTGATTCCTTGGCAGCAGCTTCAACACGTGCTTTATCAGCAGCACCTTTAGCGTTAACGTCGCGTTCAACAAATTCCACAACAGCCAGAGGAGCATTGTCACCGGCACGGAAACCGGCTTTCATAATACGCAGATAACCGCCATTACGTGTGGCGTAGCGTGGTGCCAATGTATCAAACAATTTTGCTACTTGTTTTGCATCACGAATTGCCGAAATGGCCTGCCGGCGTGCATGAAGACCTCCACGCTTGCCTAAAGTTACCAATTTCTCGACAATGGGACGAATTTCTTTTGCCTTTGGAAGCGTCGTCACGATCTGCTCATGCTCGATCAGTGACGTTGCCATATTGGCAAACATCGCCTTACGGTGACTAGCAGTGCGGTTCAGCTTGCGGCCTGACTTACCATGGCGCATGAGCCTTCTCCTTAATTTTTAACTCAGTATTGATCTTCATAACGTTTTGCGAGGTCGTCGATATTCTCGGGCGGCCAAGCGGGGATTTCCATACCAAGATGAAGCCCCATAGATGCAAGAACTTCCTTGATTTCATTGAGTGACTTACGACCAAAATTAGGAGTACGCAGCATTTCTGCTTCCGTTTTCTGGATAAGGTCACCAATATAAACGATATTGTCATTTTTAAGACAATTGGCAGAACGAACTGAGAGTTCCAGCTCATCCACCTTCTTGAGCAAGGCCGGATTGAACGCGAGTTCGGAGACCTGCTCTTGCGGAGCCTCTTTCTGGGGTTCCTCGAAATTGACGAATACCGAAAGTTGGTCCTGTAGAATACGAGCAGCAAAAGCCACAGCATCTTCTGCTGTTACCGCACCGTTCGTTTCAACCGTCAGGATCAATTTGTCGTAGTCAAGAACCTGACCTTCACGGGTATTCTCGATCTTATAAGAAACCTTGCGAATTGGCGAATAAAGGCTATCAACCGGAATAAGTCCGATTGGAGCATCTTCATTACGGTTGCGATCTGCAGGGACATAGCCCTTACCCGTATTCACTGTGAATTCCATACGGATTTCTGCGCCCTGATCGAGCGTGCAGATCACATGTTCCGGATTGAGGATTTCAACATCGCCTACCGTCTGGATATCACCGGCTGTAACCACACCCGGCCCTTCTTTACGGACGACCATGCGTTTTGGTCCCTCACCTTCCATGCGGATGGCAATCTCTTTGATATTCAAAATAATATCAGTGACGTCTTCCCGCACGCCCGGTATTGACGAAAATTCGTGCAACACGCCGTCAATCTGTACAGCTGTGATAGCCGCACCACGCAAAGAAGACAGTAATACACGCCGTAAAGCGTTACCTAAAGTTAAACCAAAGCCGCGTTCCAACGGTTCGGCAATGACAATAGCTTTATTTGAACCACCTTGCGTTTGAAACTCGACTTTATTAGGCTTAATCAGTTCCTGCCAGTTTTTCTGGATCATATTCCTATTCCTGTCCTTTACTTCCGTCACCATTCAGCCGTGACGGCCAGCTTGAACGCCAGGGCAGCGCCCTGACACCGAAAAACAACCGGATTAAACGCGGCGTTTCTTACGCGGACGGCAACCATTATGCGGAATGGGTGTCACATCACGAATAGATGTAATAATAAAACCTGCAGCTTGAAGAGCCCGTAAAGCTGATTCCCGACCTGAACCAGGACCGCAAACTTCTACTTCCAGCGACCGCATCCCGTGATCCTGTGCTTTCTTTGCACAATCCTCTGCAGCAACCTGAGCAGCAAAAGGTGTCGATTTACGCGAACCTTTGAACCCTTGAGCACCGGCAGACGACCAGGAAATCGTGTTTCCCTGAGCATCGGTGATCGTGATGAGCGTATTATTGAATGTCGAATTAACATGGGCTACGCCCGATGAAATGTTTTTACGTTCGCGACGGCGAATACGTGTAGGCTCTTTGGCCATAATTTTCCTTTCACTGATCTCTGCACCGCCGTAGTTCCAGCGGCTACACCTTATTTGCTACCACTTGCATCTTTGGTAACCAGTTAGGACCAGCCTGCAAGTGAAGCGAATTCATGTATTGCTAATTATTTCTTTTTACCGGCAATTGCCCGTGCCGGGCCTTTACGGGTACGTGCGTTGGTATGGGTACGTTGACCGCGAACCGGCAACGAACGGCGGTGACGCAAGCCACGATAGCAACCAAGATCCATAAGACGCTTGATATTCATCGAAACTTCACGACGAAGATCACCTTCCACCTGATAATCGTGATCGATAGCTTCACGGATTTGAAGAACTTCAGCATCCGAAAGTTCACTCACACGGCGCTCAGCAGGAATACCGACCTTATCAACGATTTCTTTAGCAAATTTCGGCCCAATCCCATGAATATACTGAAGAGCGATAATAACGCGTTTATTCGTAGGGATGTTGACGCCAGCAATACGAGCCACGCCTGTTCTCCTTAAATTAAATTTCAACCATTTGTGCATTAGTCATGAAACAATTAACGCACAAAACGACCAGAACCGCACATAAAGCCGATTCCAATCATCTCTCAAAAAAATGAAATTGTGCTGTCTTTGACGGATTTCGCCGCAAAAGTCAACTCCCTTTCACGTATATGATGAACTGTTTCAGTGAAGTATCTTTTCAATCTCTGATGTAACTTCTTTTACAGGAGCCATACCGTCAATTTTCTTCAACAGTCCGGTCTTTGCATAAAACTGTGATAATGGTGCAGTTTTTTCGCTATATTCGACAAGCCGTTTGGCGAAAGCTTCGGGGTTATCGTCCGAACGAACTTTTCCACCTGCAGCAATGGTTTCCGCCACACGGGTTTTCATACGATCAACGAGTGCGTTCTGATCAACAACGAGTTCAATCACTGCATCAAGCTTTGTATGTTTGCTCGCCAAAATTGTTTGCAATGCTTCTGCCTGCCCTACTGTGCGAGGATAGCCGTCGAGAATAAACCCCTTTTTGCAGTCGGGCTCGTCAATCCGGTCCGATACAATCTGGTTGACGATTTCATCCGAAACCAGTCCACCAGCATCCATAATCGACTTGGCTTTTTTGCCAATCTCGGTTCCGGCAGCAACAGCAGAGCGCAGCATATCGCCAGTTGACAATTGCGGAATACCGTATTTCTCGGTTAGTATTTTTGCCTGAGTACCTTTACCGGCACCGGGCGGTCCTAAAAAAATCAGTTTCATCTATTTCTTTTCCCGCTCCTGAGTTTTGATTTTTTAAGTAACCCCTCATATTGATGGGCAACAAGGTGACCTTGAATCTGGGCAATTGTGTCGAGTGTTACAGTTACAACGATCAAAAGCGAAGTACCGCCAAGATAGAACGGAACATGTAACGTCGACATTAAAAATTCCGGCAATAGACAAACAAGAATAATATAGATAGCCCCGACAACGGTAATACGTGTAAGCACATAATCGATATATTGAGCTGTCCGTTCGCCAGGTCTTATTCCAGGAATAAAACCGGAATGCTTTTTCAACTGGTCGGCTGTGTCTTTCGGATTAAAGACGATAGCAGTGTAGAAAAAGCAGAAGAAAGCCATAAGTCCCGCATAAACAACCATATAAAGCGGTTGTCCATGACTTAACGAAAACGAAATCGTTTGCAGCCAATGGGGCATATTTTGCGAAAAATTATTGACCGTTGCAGGCAACATCAGAAGTGACGATGCAAAAATCGGAGGAATGACACCGGCTGTGTTAAGCTTCAGCGGCAAATTCGATGTATCGCCTTTGAACATCCGGTTACCCATCTGACGATTGGGATATTGAATAATGATCCGCCGTTGAGCGCGTTCGACAAAAACGATAACGGCAATAACTGCAATACAAATCACAATGATGAGAAGCAGCATGAATGTAGAAAGATCGGCTTGCGCATGAGCTGTCAAAAGCTGAGCAATCGCAGACGGAAGATTTGCTACAATACCTGCAAAAATAATGAGCGATATACCATTACCAATTCCGCGAGAAGTTATCTGCTCACCCAACCACATCAAAAATATCGTACCACCGGTCAGCGTAATCACGGCAGTGATTCTGAACATCATTCCGGGCTCGCTCACAATCTGCAAGCCCGTCCCCATCCCGCTCTCAAGTGCTATCGCAATTCCGTAGGCTTGAATGAGCGCCAGAAAAACAGTCCCGTAACGCGTATATTGATTGATGATCTTTCGCCCTGTCTCGCCTTCTTTCTTCAACGCTTCGAGCGAAGGGATAACGGACGTCATCAACTGCACAATAATAGATGCAGAGATATAGGGCATAATGCCGAGAGCAAAAATTGCCATACGACCGACAGCGCCACCGGCAAACATATTGAACAGACCCAAAACACCAGAAGAATGTTGGGCAAATGTCTGTCTCAATGCATCAACATTGATTCCCGGCATAGGAATGTAAGTACCAAAACGGTAGACAAGCAATGCACCCAAAGTAAACCAGATACGTTTCTTCAGTTCGGTAGCGCGTGAAAAGGCGCCAAAATTAAGATTGGAAGCCAGTTGTTCTGCGGCAGATGCCATAAAATCTCTCCGGTTTTAATTCATGGTAAAACACCATGAAAATCAACACATGCTTTACCCCCCTGCGCAAAAAAACGCAAAGAGAAACAATGTTCGTTAAACCTATTTTAACTCACAGACGTTTTGCCTGATAAAAATAGTTTTTGCAATAACAATCATGCATATAAAAAAGGTCTGGAATGAATGCTCACCACATCACACCAGACCGACATATGTTTCAAGAAATTACTTTATTCGGCGGCAGCTTGAATATTAACAACGCCACCGGCTTTGCTAACTTTTTCGATTGCTGCTTTTGAAGCACCGGCAATATCCAAGGTTACCTTGGCTTTCAATTCGCCATCTGACAAAAGACGGACACCATCTTTTTCACGACGAATAACCCCGGCAGCCTTCAAGACAGCAACATTTACAGGCTTAGAAGCGTCGATTTTTCCGGCATCAATAGCAGCCTGCAAACGCCCAACCGATATTTCATTGAAGCTTTTTGCAAACAGATTATTGAAACCACGCTTCGGCAAACGGCGATAAACAGGCATTTGCCCGCCTTCGAAACCGTTAATAGCAACACCCGAACGTGCTTTTTGACCTTTTACACCACGGCCGGCCGTTTTTCCCATACCGGAACCGATGCCGCGCCCAACTCTTTTACGATTCTTTGTAGCGCCTTCTTGATCGCGCAGTTGATTGAGTTTCATGTTCTTTACTCCTACAATCCTCAGCCTTCATCCACAATACGGACGAGATGCTCTACTTTTGCAATCATACCACGCACTGCAGGTGTATCGTTCAAAGTGCTGCGGCGATGCAACTTGTTAAGACCGAGCCCCTTCAACGTGGCACGTTGAACTTGCGGGCGACGAATCGGACTGCCGATTTGTTCAACAGTTACCTTCTTGCCACTATGGGTTTTTTTCCCAACCATTTTCAAATTCCTCTATATCGCAAGTTCCACGAACTATTCTTCGTTGCCAATAAGATTTTGCCGACGAGCCTGCAACGTCGAATATTTTATTCCACGTTGTGCAGCAATATCTTTCGGATGAACCTGGCGTTTCAATGCATCAAATGTCGCACGGATCATATTGTAAGGGTTGGACGAACCCAACGACTTTGCAACAACATCCTGCATACCGAGTGTTTCAAAAACAGCACGCATCGGACCACCTGCGATAATACCGGTACCGGCAGCAGCCGATCTCAACAATACACGACCGGCACCATGACGTCCTTCAACATCATGATGAAGAGTACGGCCCGAACGAAGTGGCACATAAATCATCTCATGCTTGGCTGCTTCGGTCGCTTTACGAATTGCTTCCGGAACCTCACGGGCTTTACCATGACCAAAACCAACACGCCCTTTCTGATCACCTACAACCACAAGAGCGGCAAAGCCGAAACGGCGTCCGCCTTTAACAACCTTGGCAACGCGGTTGATATGAACGAGTCTGTCGACAAACTCGCTGTCCCGCTCTTCATGACGCTCGTCACGATTATTACGTTCTTTTTGTGCCATTCCTAATTCCTTTTTCTTTTCCGGAAGCACGTATCAAAAAAGAATTCCCCCACAACAAGAGGAATTCTTCGGCGAAAAAGCCCGAAAAAATCGGGCAATCAGTTTAAAAGCTCAAACCACCTTCACGAGCCGCATCGGCCAAAGCCTTAATGCGACCATGATAAATATATGCACCGCGATCGAATACAACTTCTTTAACGCCGGCAGCTTTCGCTCTTTCAGCGATAAGTTTGCCGACAGCAGTTGCTGCCTTGACATTGGCACCACCCTTGAGCGAAGGACGAAGTTCCTTATCAAGAGTTGAAGCCGATGCGACTGTGCGACTATGCAAATCATCAATGATTTGAACATAAATATTCATATTTGAGCGATGAACACTCAATCTCAAGCGGCCGTTAGCAACCGCTTTGACCTGACGGCGAACACGCTGTGCGCGACGCTGAAGTATTTCTTTAGGCGAAGCCATGACGCAAGTTCCTTATTTCTTCTTGCCTTCTTTGCGCACGATACGCTCGTTCGCATATTTGACACCTTTACCCTTATAAGGTTCCGGCCCGCGATATTCGCGAATTTCTGCGGCAACCTGCCCAACTTTTTGCTTGTCAATTCCCGAAACCAGAATTTCAGTCGGCTTCGGAACCGCAACAGTAATACCTTCAGGAACATGATAAACTACATCATGACTAAATCCCAAAGAAAGTTGAACATTCTTACCCTGCATCGCTGCACGATAACCAACACCGTTGATCTCAAGCTTCTTTTCAAAGCCGCTCTTTACACCTTCAATGATATTCTCGATCATTGAACGGGACATTCCCCATTTCGAGCGTGCTTCTTTAGTCTGATCGCGCGGCGTTACATGAACCACATTATCTTCCAATTTGAGATGAATTTCGTCATCAGCAACGAAACTCAATTCTCCCTTAGGTCCTTTGACCTTGATCGCTTGCCCATCAACTGAAGCAGTAATGCCAGCCGGGACATGAATCGGTTTTTTTCCAATACGTGACATTGTATTAACCTATCTTTCTAGCTTTTCCCGACATCTTAGAAGATGCGGCAAAGAAGCTCCCCACCAACATTCTGCTCACGAGCCTCGTGATCGGCCATCACACCTTTCGGAGTTGAAAGGATAGAAATGCCAAGACCGTTCGCAACTTGTGGAATAGACTTCACAGAAACATAAACGCGTCTGCCGGGTTTCGAAACACGCGAAATTTCGCGAATAACCGGTGCACCATCAAAATATTTCAATTCGATTTCAAGTTCGGACTTGCCATTTTCAAAATCGATCTGGCTATATCCGCGAATATAGCCTTCGGTCTGCAAAACGTCGAGAACACGAGCACGCAATCTTGATGCAGGCGTCGAAACCTTCGACTTCTTGCGTCCGAGTGCATTACGGATACGGGTAAGCATATCTCCAAGAGGATCTGACATAGACATTTACGAAACTCCTCTTACCAGCTTGATTTTACAACGCCGGGGATATGCCCGAACGAACCGAGATCACGCAATGCAATACGTGACATTTTCAATTTGCGATAATAACCGCGCGGACGCCCTGTAACTTCACAACGGTTACGAATGCGAACCTTTGCCGAGTTACGAGGCAACTCGGCAAGCTGAATGGATGCGCGAAAGCGCTCTTCCAAAGGCACTTTCTGATCCATGACAATTGCTTTCAGACGCGCACGGCGCGCTGCAAACTGCTTAGCCATCGCACGGCGATGCTTATTCTTTTCAACGGCACTTGTTTTGGCCATAACTTTACCTCGCTACGCTTGCCGTTACGCACGGAACGGAAAATTGAAACCGCGCAATAATTCACGCGCTTCATCATCCGTTTTCGCTGTCGTACAAACGATGATATCCATACCCCAGATTTGATCTACCTGATCGTAGTTGATTTCCGGGAACACAATGTGTTCTTTGATACCCATGGCAAAATTGCCACGACCGTCAAAACTTTTCGGATTAAGACCACGAAAATCGCGAACGCGTGGCAAAGCAATTGTTACCAAACGATCAAGAAATTCATACATACGGTCTCTACGCAATGTAACTTTAGCTCCGAGAGGCATTCCCTCACGAACCTTGAATGTCGCAACGGAATTACGTGCGTGTGTTACAATTGCTTTCTGCCCGGCAATAAGACTCAAATCTTCAGCAGCTCTGGCAGGTTTTTTGGAATCTGCAGTTGCTTCGCCAACACCCATGTTGAGAACAACTTTCTCGACATAGGGAACCTGCATGTTGTTTTCATAATGAAACTTATCTTGCAGTGCTTTGCGAACAACATTGACATAGTGCGTCTTCAAACGCGGCTCTTGAATCTTATCAGCCATTGATCAGATCTCCCGAACGCTTGGCAACGCGAACTTTCTTGCCATCCTTCTCGATGCGGAATCCTACACGGGTAGGTTTTCCGTCCTTCGGATCAGCGATCGCCAATTTGGAAATATGAAGAGGAGCTTCTTTGGAAATAATGCCAGCTTCCTGAGTTTGCGTTTGCCGCTGATGCCGCTTGACCATATTGATACCGCGTACAATGGCAGTGTTTTCCTCAGGATTGACCTTGATCACTTCCCCGTTGCGCCCTTTATCCTTACCTGAAAGGATGACGACTTTATCGCCTTTACGAATCTTGTTCATCGCAACGGCTCCCTATAGTACTTCTGGCGCGAGCGAGATAATCTTCATATGATTCTTACCGCGAAGTTCACGGGGAACCGGTCCGAAGATACGAGTACCGATCGGCTCTTTCTTGTTATCAACCAAGACAGCAGCATTCTTATCGAAACGAATAACGCTACCATCAGCGCGACGAATATCCTTGGCAGTACGAACCACCACGGCTTTCATCACATCACCTTTTTTTACGCGGCCACGCGGAATTGCTTCTTTGACCGAGACTACAATAATGTCTCCGACAGAAGCGTATTTCCGCTTCGAGCCGCCCAGCACCTTGATGCACATGACACGACGGGCGCCGGAATTATCCGCGACGTCGAGGTTTGTTTGCATCTGAATCATGACTGGCCGCCTTCTCTAAATGTTTACGTCCGGCAGTGCATTTGACACATTCGGACTTGCCTGTCAAATTATGATTAAGACTTTTTCAAACAAAATGTTGGGCACAATAATACCCAACCTTTTGTTTATCAAAAATCCGATTTATTAAGCAGCGCCGTTTTTAACAACGACCCAGCGCTTGTCTTTCGAAATTGGCTTCGATTCTTGAATAAAGACCTGATCACCAACTTTGAATTCGTTGTTTTCGTCATGCGCTTTGTACTTCTTCGACTGGCTGACAGTCTTCTGTAACAGCGGATGCGAATAGCGCCGCTCTACTTTGACTACAACAGTCTTGTCGTTCTTATCGCTGACGACAACGCCTTGCAGAATGCGTTTAGGCATGTCTTAACTTCCTTAAGCCTTGCTTTCGGCCGCCTTCTGGCGGGCGATTGTTTTTATGCGTGCGATATCACGGCGAACCTGTTTAACGCGCGCTGTTTTTTCCAACTGGCCCGTTGCTTTCTGGAAACGCAGATTAAACTGCTCTTTCTTCAGCTTGGCCAACTCTTCATTCATCTGATCGAGCGTCTGGGCCCGTACTTCTGAGGCTTTCATCGCTTAGTCCCTTTATTCAGCTATACGCTGGACGAAACGTGTTTTAATTGGAAGCTTTGATGCGCCCAACCGTAACGCTTCACGTGCCACATCTTCAGGTACGCCGTCAAGTTCAAACATGATACGTCCTGGTGCAACACGTGTTGCCCAATATTCTACAGCGCCTTTACCTTTACCCATACGAACTTCGGTAGGCTTCGATGAAACCGGAACATCCGGAAAAACGCGAATCCACACACGACCGGCACGTTTCATCTGACGCGTAATGGCACGACGAGCCGCTTCGATCTGACGTGCAGTAACACGTTCGGGCTCCATAGCCTTAAGGCCGTAGGCACCAAAATTAAGTTCCGTACCACCCTTCGAAACACCGTGAATACGGCCTTTGAATTGCTTGCGGAACTTTGTGCGTTTTGGCTGCAACATTGTTCTCTACTCCAAATCCTTCTTTGCCCGTCTAAAAATCAGGCGTTTTCACGACGGCGGTTCGTATTCGAACCTTGATTATCGCCTTCAGTAGCACGACGTTCTGAAGCCATCGGGTCATGTTCAAGAATTTCGCCCTTGAATACCCAAACTTTCACGCCACAAATACCATAGGCAGTATTGGCTTCTGCTGTACCGTAATCAATATCCGCACGCAAGGTATGAAGAGGAACGCGACCTTCGCGGTACCATTCCATACGGGCAATTTCAGCACCGCCAAGACGACCGGCACAATTGATACGGATACCTTCAGCACCAAGACGCATAGCTGACTGAACAGCACGCTTCATAGCGCGACGGAAAGCCACGCGGCGTTCCAATTGTTGTGCAATTGACTGGGCAATCAACTCGGCGTCAATTTCCGGCTTACGGACTTCGACAATATTCAAAGCCGTGTCGGCATGTGTCATTTCAGACAGTTTGCGACGCAGTTTCTCAATGTCGGCACCCTTCTTACCAATGATCAGGCCGGGACGAGCCGAATGGATGGTAACGCGGCACTTTTTATGCGGACGCTCGATAACGACTTCCGAAATAGCTGCCTGCTTCAATTCGTTCATCACATATTTGCGGATTTTCAAATCCTCATGCAACAAACGACCATATTCACCGGTATCGGCATACCAACGAGAATCCCATGTACGATTAATACCGAGACGAAGCCCGATTGGATTGATCTTCTGACCCATTATGCGGCCTCCTCTTTATCGGACACTTCACGAACAACAATTGTAAGATGAGAGAACGGACGCAAAATTCTGCTGGCGCGGCCACGACCACGCACATGAAACCGCTTCATAACAATCGACTTACCGACTGAAGCTTCCGCCACGATAAGCGAATCGACATCCAAATCGTGATTGTTTTCTGCATTGGCAATTGCAGATTCCAATGTCTTTTTCACCGTATCGGCAATGCGTTTACGAGAAAAAGTCAAATCTGCAAGAGCTGTATTAACTTTCTTACCGCGAATCATTGCCGCTACAAGATTAAGCTTCTGCGGGCTGACACGAATTGTGCGAGCTACTGCCTTTGCTTCATTATCTTTAAGCTGGCGCGGAGCCTTAGCTTTGCCCATTATTACTTCCTCTTCGCTTTCTTGTCCGCACCGTGACCATAATAGCTGCGGGTGGGAGCGAACTCACCGAACTTATGTCCAACCATTTCTTCCGAAACAGAAACAGGAACATGCTTGTTTCCGTTATAGACACCAAAGGTCAGGCCAACAAATTGCGGCAAAATCGTGGAGCGACGGCTCCACATTTTAATAACCTCGTTACGACCGCCGGCACGTACCTTCTCAGCTTTCTTGAGAAGATAGCCGTCAACAAACGGTCCTTTCCATACTGAACGAGCCACTTCAGACTACCTCTCTTATTTCTTGCGTTGATGACGTGAGCGCATGATGAATTTATCAGTCGCCTTGTTCGAACGTGTACGCTTGCCTTTTGTAGGCTTACCCCAAGGAGAAACCGGATGACGACCGCCTGATGTACGACCTTCACCACCACCATGAGGGTGATCGACAGGGTTCATTGCAACACCACGAACATGTGGACGCTTGCCACGCCAACGGGCACGACCCGCTTTACCATCGTTTGTATTGCCATGATCCGAATTCGAAACTGCACCAACAGTTGCATAGCAGCCACTGGAAACCAGACGTTGTTCACCCGAATTCAAACGAAGAATAGCCATTCCCTGATCACGACCAACAAGCTGGGCGTAAGTACCGGCTGAACGGGCAATCTGTCCGCCTTTACCAGGCTTCATCTCTACATTGTGGATGATCGTACCGACAGGCATATTACCAAGAGGCATCGAATTGCCGGGCTTGACGTCAACATTAACGCCAGCAACAACCGTATCACCGACACCCAAACGTTGTGGAGCCAAAATGTAGCTCAGATGACCATCTTCATAACGAATGAGCGCAATAAACGCTGTCCGGTTCGGATCATATTCCAAACGTTCGACTTTTGCAGGCATATCACGTTTCAAACGCTTGAAGTCCACAAAGCGATAAGTTCTTTTATGACCGCCGCCCTGATAACGGGCAGTTACACGGCCGCGATTATTACGACCGCCTTTCGACGACAGCCCTTCGGTCAGCGCTTTTACTGGCTTGCCTTTGTAAAGACCTGAACGATCTACAATGACAAGCTGACGCTGCCCTGGCGTGGTCGGATTAAAGTGCTTGAGTGCCATTATTCCTAACTCCGAGCCTCTTAAAGACCAGTCGAAACGTCGATTGACTGACCTTCAGCCAGCGTCACGATCGCTTTTTTGACATCACTCTGTCGACCGACAACGCCTTTAAAACGTTTCACCTTACCCTTGCGGGTTGTTGTATTCACTGCTGTAACTTTGACACCAAATAAAGCTTCAACAGCCGCTTTGATTTCAGATTTTGTCGCCTTGGGGGTAACCTTGAAAACGACCTGATTGTTTTCCGATAGCATCGTCGATTTTTCCGTAATAACCGGACTTACGACGACATCATAGTGGCGAAGATCTGTCATTTGAACCGCTCCTCAAGGGCTTCGACGGCTGCTTTGGACAAAACAAGTTTGCCACGACGCAGAATGTCATAAACATTAATCCCCTGAACCGGCAAAACATCTACATTTGGAATGTTCGATGCGGCACGGGAAAACTTCAAATCAATTTCCTTACCACCGATAAGCAGTGCATCAGAAAAACCGAGTTTTGCGAAATCCTTGGCTAAAACTTTCGTTTTTGCTTCTTTGACATTCAACTCGTCCACAATGATCAGATCATTGGCTTTAACTTTTGCTGACAATGCATGACGCAAACCCAAAGCACGAACCTTTTTCGGTAGTTCATGTGCATGGCTGCGGACAACAGGCCCGTGAGCCTTACCACCACCACGGAATTGCGGAACGCGAGCAGATGAATGACGAGCGCGGCCTGTCCCCTTCTGCTTGTACATTTTTGCGCCCGAACGCGATACATCAGCGCGTGTCTGGCTTTGATGTGTACCTTGCTGACGACGGGCGAGCTGCCAACGGACAACACGTTGTAGAATATCTTCACGAGGATCTAAACCGAAGACATCTTCCGATACCTTCAATTTGCCAGCATCCTTGCCGTCAAGAGTAGTTACGATGAGATCCATTATCAGGCTCCCTCAGCGACTGTAGCTTCCGCCTTAGGGGCAGCAGCATCTGTTTTTGCATTCTTTGACTGACGCAAAGCGGCTGGCTTCGGTGCATTCTCCGGAACGCTCTTCTTGACAGCATCCCTTACCAAAATCCAGGCACCTTTCGAACCGGGAACAGCACCGCGAACCAAAATCAACCCGCGATCAGCGTCGGTTGAAACAACTTCGATATTCAAAGTCGTAATTCTCGTCTGCCCCATATGGCCAGCCATTTTCTTACCCTTAAACACCTTACCCGGATCCTGACGTTGACCCGTCGAACCATGGGCACGGTGTGTAATGGAGTTACCGTGCGAAGCACGATGTCCGCCAAAATTATGACGCTTCATAACGCCGGCGAAACCTTTACCGATTGATGTACCGGTGACATCAACCAATTGACCGGGAACAAAATGTTCCGCAGTAATCTCGGCCCCAACTTCCAAAAGATTGTCGGGACTTACACGAAATTCCGCAATTTTTGCCTTCGGTTCTACCGAAGCCTTTGCAAAATGACCACGCAATGCCTGAGAGGTATTCTTTACCTTTGCAAGCCCTACGCCTAACTGAACAGCTGTGTAGCCATTCTTCTCAACTGTACGCTGAGCAACAACCTGACAATTCTCCAAACGCAGAACCGTAACAGGTACATGTTCTCCGGCATCATTATAGACGCGGGTCATGCCCAGCTTTTGTGCTATTACACCTGAACGCATCGGGTTCGTTCCTTCCGTCCCCAAGCCTTAAAGCTTGATCTCGACATCAACACCAGCAGAAAGGTCGAGCTTCATAAGCGCGTCCACAGTCTGCGGCGTCGGATCAACAATATCAAGAAGACGCTTATGTGTACGCATCTCAAACTGCTCACGGCTCTTCTTGTCGATGTGCGGCCCACGATTAACCGTGAACTTCTCGATTCGCGTAGGAAGCGGAATCGGTCCACGGATATTGGCGCCAGTACGCTTGGCGGTCGACACAATCTCACGTGTCGATGCGTCAAGAATCCGGTGATCAAACGCTTTTAAGCGAATGCGGATGTTCTGACCGTTCATACTTTTCTTATCCCTGTCAATTGGAACGTCTTTTTTCAAAGACGCTCCTTAACAATTAAAATTCAACTATTCAATGATTTTAGAAACGATACCGGCACCAACAGTGTGGCCACCTTCACGGATAGCGAAGCGGAGCTTCTCTTCCATAGCAACCGGAACAATCAGTGTGACATCCATCGTAACATTATCACCCGGCATAACCATTTCTGTACCTTCCGGCAGTGTTACAATGCCGGTAACGTCTGTCGTACGGAAATAGAACTGAGGACGATAATTGGTGAAAAATGGTGTGTGACGACCACCTTCATCCTTTGTCAAAATATAAGCTTCTGCCTTGAACTTGGTGTGCGGTGTAACTGTACCGGGCTTCGCCAATACCTGTCCACGTTCAACGCCTTCACGTTCAATACCACGAAGAAGTGCACCAATGTTGTCGCCTGCTTCACCTTCATCAAGAAGCTTGCGGAACATTTCAACGCCGGTTACCGTCGTCTTTGTTGTCGGACGAATACCAACGATTTCAACTTCGTCACCAACCTTGACAATACCACGCTCGACACGGCCGGTAACAACTGTACCACGACCGGAAATCGAGAACACGTCTTCAATCGGCATCAAGAAAGGCTGATCAATCGGACGCTTCGGAGTTGGGATATATTCATCAACTTCGTGCATCAAAAGACGAACAGCATCTTCACCGATTTCCTTGTTGGTGCCTTCAAGAGCAGCCAATGCAGAACCCTTGACAATCGGAATCTCGTCGCCAGGGAAATCATATTTCGAAAGAAGTTCACGAACTTCAAGCTCGACAAGCTCGAGAAGTTCTTCATCATCTACCTGATCAACCTTGTTCAAGAAAACAACAATTGCAGGAACACCAACCTGACGAGCAAGAAGAATGTGTTCACGTGTCTGCGGCATCGGGCCATCAGCGGCGGAAACAACAAGAATTGCACCGTCCATCTGGGCAGCACCGGTGATCATGTTCTTGACATAGTCAGCGTGTCCCGGGCAATCAACGTGGGCGTAGTGACGCTTCTCTGTCTCGTATTCTACGTGTGCTGTAGAAATCGTGATACCACGAGCACGTTCTTCCGGCGCAGCATCAATCTGGTCATACGCCTTGAACTCACCAAAATACTTTGTAATCGCTGCCGTCAGCGTTGTCTTACCATGGTCAACGTGACCAATCGTGCCGATATTTACATGCGGCTTCGTACGTTCATATTTGGACTTTGCCATCTGAGCTCTCTCCATTTTCTGCCCTATTCAGGGCTGAGTTGAAAGTTAATACGTAACCGCCTGATTACGCGAATTTTTTCTGAATTTCTTGAGCCACTGCTGTAGGCACTGGTTCATAATGATCGAATTGCATTGTGTATTGGGCACGCCCCTGGCTCATCGAACGCAAGCTATTGACATAACCAAACATGTTTGCGAGCGGAACCATAGCGTCAACTACGGTTGCAATACCTCTCGGTTCTGTACCGGAAATCTGTCCGCGACGGGAATTCAAATCACCGATAACATCACCAACATAATCTTCCGGTGTAACAACCTCGACCTTCATAATCGGTTCGAGAAGCTGAGCTCCGGCTTTCTGGGCACCTTCACGGAAAGCTGCGCGACCGGCAATTTCGAAAGCAAGAACCGAAGAGTCAACATCATGGTAGGCACCATCAAGCAAAGTGGCTTTAACACCTTGCATCGGGAAACCGGCAAGAGGACCTGATCCCATAACACTTTCGAGCCCTTTTTGAACGCCCGGAATGTATTCCTTAGGAACAGCACCGCCAACAATCTTGGATTCAAACAACAAACCTTCACCGTCATAAGGTTCAAAAAGAATCTTGACGCGAGCGAACTGACCCGAACCACCAGATTGCTTCTTATGGGTATAGTCAACTTCAGCAGGCTTCGTAATCGTTTCGCGATAAGCAACCTGCGGCTGACCAACATTGGCTTCAACCTTGAATTCGCGACGCATACGGTCAACGATAATATCAAGATGAAGTTCGCCCATACCGGCAATAATCGTCTGTCCGGATTCTTCATCCGATTTTACACGGAATGATGGATCTTCAGCAGCCAAGCGGTTGAGCGCAATACCCATCTTTTCCTGATCGGCCTTTGTCTTTGGCTCGATTGCAATTTCAATAACCGGCTCAGGAAATTCCATACGTTCAAGAATAACCGGATGAAGCGGATCACAAAGTGTATCGCCTGTTGTTGTTTCTTTCAAACCGGCCAATGCCACAATATCACCGGCAAAAGCCTCTTCGATATCGGTACGGGCATTCGAATGCATCAACAACATACGACCGATACGTTCCTTTTTACCTTTCACAGTATTCTCAAGCGAAACACCTTTATGCAATTCGCCTGAATAGATACGGCAGAAAGTCAACGAACCAACAAACGGGTCGTTCATAATCTTGAATGCCAGCATTGAAAGAGGAGCGGCATCCGAAGATTCGCGAGTTGTCTCTTCGCCTGTCTTAACGTCGATACCCTGAATAGCAGGAACATCAACCGGAGACGGAAGATAGGAAACAACAGCATCCAGCAAAGGTTGAACACCTTTATTTTTAAAGGCGGAACCACAAAGAACCGGATGGAAAAGCACTTCACAAGTACCTTTACGAATAAGTGCGATCAGCTCTTCATTGGTCGGCATTTTACCTTCGAGATAAGCTTCTGTCGCTGCTTCATCAACTTCAACAGCAGACTCGACCAGTTTCTCACGATATTCTTCAGCTTTTTCCTTCATATTAGCAGGAATTTCGCTGGTAATTGTATGACCACCAATCGAACCATCCCAGGTAAGGGCTTTCATATCAATAAGATCAATAACGCCTTCGAAATCATTCTCCGCACCAATCGGCAACTGAAGAACAAGTGCTTTTGCTCCAAGACGCGAACCGACCATTTCAACGCTGCGATAAAAATCGGCGCCGATCTTGTCCATCTTGTTGACAAAAACCATCCTCGGTACATGATATTTTTCAGCCTGACGCCAGACAGTTTCTGTCTGTGGCTCAACACCGGCATTTGCATCCAGAAGTGCAATAGCACCATCAAGAACACGCAATGAACGTTCGACTTCAATTGTAAAATCGACGTGCCCCGGGGTGTCAATAATATTGAACCGGCAGTTTTCGCCGTTACGACCTTTCCAGAAAGTGGTTGTTGCAGCGGAAGTAATGGTAATACCGCGTTCCTGCTCCTGCTCCATCCAATCCATCGTGGAAGCGCCATCATGCGTTTCACCGATTTTATGATTCTTACCGGTATAGTAAAGAATACGCTCGGTCATTGTGGTCTTACCGGCATCAATATGCGCCATAATACCAAAATTGCGATAATCTTCGATTTTATACTCGCGAGCCATATTTTTTGCTTTCGATTAAAAAGAGTTCTCTTACCAACGATAATGCGAGAATGCGCGGTTGGCTTCCGCCATACGGTGCGTATCTTCGCGTTTCTTGACAGCCGAACCACGATTATTCGCTGCATCCATCAATTCGCCCGACAAACGATCAACCATAGTTGTTTCGTTGCGATTACGGGCCGCAGCAATGAGCCAACGAATGGCCAATGCCTGACGACGATCAGGACGAACATCCACCGGAACCTGATAAGTTGCACCACCAACACGGCGAGAACGAACTTCAACATGAGGAGCAACATTCTCTAATGCTTGATGAAACAGAGCAACAGGTTCTGTTTTTGCTTTATCTCCAACTGCATCAAGCGCACCATAAACGATGCGTTCTGCAACTGACTTCTTACCATCAAACATGATGGCATTCATAAACTTTGTAATCACAAGATCACCGAACTTCGGATCTGGATTAATCTCACGTTTTTCTGCTCTATGGCGACGGGACATTGGCTTCGTCTCTCAAACTTATTTAGGACGCTTGGCACCGTATTTGGAACGGCGCTGCTTACGATTCTTAACACCTTGTGTATCAAGCACACCACGAATGATGTGATAACGAACACCAGGCAAATCCTTAACACGTCCGCCACGAATCATGACAACGGAGTGCTCCTGAAGGTTATGACCTTCACCAGGAATATAACCAATAACTTCAAAACCATTGGTCAAACGAACCTTGGCAACCTTACGGAGAGCCGAATTAGGTTTCTTCGGTGTCGTTGTATAAACGCGCGTGCACACACCACGCTTTTGCGGGTTTGCCTGCAGAGCAGGAACCTTATTACGCTTGACCGGCGCTGTACGCGGCTTGCGGATCAACTGGTTTACGGTAGGCATTCAACCTTCCTCTTTTCAATCTCTTTTTCGTCTCGCCCAATTTGGGCCGCTTCACTTTATTTAGTTCCCAATCAACCGGATTTAGTTCCGAACCAACTGGTAACGACAGTAAACACATGCACAAAAAACCGGGCTTCACCGCTATCGTGCAGATCACCCGACTATAAGCAGAGGAGACCTTTCAAGGGCCTCATGCATCCGGCATTTGCGTTTCAAAACCGTAAAACGAACCCTGTTTGAGGCGAACTCCAAAACGTGTCGTTTTGAAAATGTAGCTAACCTCACATCGGCTCCGATGGCGGTTTATTAACGATAAACGGTTGTTGCGTCAAGTCCTATAGCCGAGAAAAACTATGAAATCGCGAAATTTACAGCGATTGAATGAACAATTGACGGTTTATCGGCATAGAGGCAACAATATTGACCCGATTTTAACAGCCTATTCCCTTTTTGAACCCCTTTCAGAGAGTGTCGAACACTTTCCTATTTCGGTTTTAACGTCCATTATCAGGTCATTCGTGGAATCAAACAGACAAAACCAAGAATCGGCTATAAGTTATTCTGTTAAAATATGATGAACATTTCGGCATATTGTCGTGGATAAGACGTTAAACCCAGCCCCAAAAAAGCCATATGGATAATATTGTCATGCATTTTGGTCGCTACAGGCTGTGCTTATGCGAGATTTTGCAACCCCTAAGCTCTTTGTAAGTGACTTGCCAGTGATACAGGTTACTTTTTTCAAGCCCGTATAATTAAGAGGTTGCCATACCGTTAAATGATTGCCTCTACATTCAAGAGTTTTGATTACCTCTATTAATTAAGAATCGTGATTGAAGATTTTCTTGTCACCAATATTCATTATTATAGAAACAAACACTTGAAGCTTCAGAAAAACATTGGTTAAAGTGTTCTTCATGAAAATAGCAACCTGGAATGTGGCCGGTGTCAGGGCCAGACATGATACTCTTATAAAGTGGCTGAAGCAGTCTCAAGTTGATGTGGTATGCCTGCAGGAAACAAAGACAATCGATGCCAATTTTCCCAGAGCCGAAATTGAAGCGCTCGGTTACAATATCAGCACCCATGGACAGAAAGGCTTCAACGGAGTTGCGCTTCTTTCAAAGATAAATCCTGACGAGGTAATCTGTGGTCTGCCTGGCGATGATAGCGATGAACAGGCCCGTTATATCGAAGCTGTTTATTCCACCAAAACCGGCGTTATACGTATTGTCTCGCTTTACGTACCGAACGGCAATCCGGTTGATAGCGAAAAATATCCTTATAAATTACGTTGGTATGAACGCTTCTATGATCGCGCAGTTTCCCTTCTCGCATTGGAAGAACCTCTGATTTTCGCCGGTGATTATAATGTCATCGACTCTGCTTTTGACGCCAAAAATCCTCAGGAGTGGGAAGGCGATGCATTATATCTGCCGAAAAGCCGCGAAGCTTTGTGGAAGATAAAAAATCTCGGTTTCTATGATGCCACGCGAGCCACTTCGGATAATCCGGATTATAGTTTCTGGGATTTCAAATCCGGCGCATGGCAGAAAAATGATGGAATAAGAATTGATCATTTTTTCATTTCTCCCGAAGCTGCGGATAAACTTGAAGCGAGTTCAGTAGAACGGGCTGTTCGCGGCTGGGATAAACCGTCCGATCATGTTCCTGTCCTTATTGAATTGCGTTAGGCCATTTTGTTTTTCACCCGTCAAATGCAAAGAATGCGTTTAAAAATAAAGAATTCGTTTAAAAATACAGAAATGTTATATTCATTAAAAAAATGTGCTAAACTTGCGTTTAGCAGCAATTTTCTTGCAAAAATAACCGATTAAGGAGAACATTCATGAGAAAAGCCCTGATGGCTTTTGCCGCTATGGCAATCTTGGGACTGACCGGAACAGCAATGGGCCAGCAAAAGGATACGCTTGAAAAAATTAAAGATAGCGGCTCGATAACGTTAGGTGTGCGCGAATCGTCAGGTTTGGCTTATGCCCTCGGTAACGGCAAATATGTCGGTTTTCATACCGAGATGGCCGAACGTATTATTGACGATATTTCTAAAAAAATAGGTAAACCGATCAAGATCAATTATTTACCGATTACTTCGCAAAATCGTATTCCACTTTTGCAAAATGGAACATATGATTTCGAATGTGGCTCGACAACCAACAATGCCGCGAGAGGTAAAGAAGCAGCTTTTGCCTATACCACCTATGTTGAAGAAGTACGAATTGCCACCAAAAAAGATTCCGGCATTAAATCGATTGCCGACCTCAACGGAAAAACAGTTGCAACGACAACCGGAACAACATCTGTACAGCTCATTCGCAAAAACAAACGTGCGCAAAATATCGATTTTAAGGAAGTAAACGGAAAAGATCATGCCGATAGTTTCCTGCTTCTGGAATCAGGACGTGCTGATGCCTTTGTGATGGACAGATCAATTCTGGCCGGAAATATTTCAAAATCGAAAAATCCATCCGATTATGTTATTTTGAATGACGTTCTCTCGGTTGAACCGATTGCCTGTATGTTGCGCCTTGATGACAAAAATTTGGAACAGGCAATTGATGACAGCATTGTTCGCCAAGTAAAAGATGGCTCACTGGAAACACTTTATAACAAATGGTTCATGCAACCGGTTCCTCCATCAAACACAGTTGTCGGATTGCCTCTTTCGGATATTACCAAAGATGCATGGGAACATCCCAACAACAAGCCAATGGAAGAATATAAAGAAAACAAATAATAAAACTGTGCGTAAAGGCTGCATGTATTTGAAATTGCGTGCAGCCAATTTTATTCCGTTATCGGAACGATTGGCTCGTCCAGTTTAGGTGTGCGGGTACTCGTATAAGTTTGTCGGGAATAGTCTACAATGGATTTTTCATTCCTCTGTCTGGATGATATTGATCACACCCATGTTGCCGGTTGTTTTGGTAAAGCAGGTGTGAGCCATACCTATCTTGACACTTTACTCAACGCTTTTTTGAATACGGCTCTGCTTTCAATTTCGAGTTTGATTTTAGCCATTATTGTCGGTGTCATTATCGGCACAATGAGAACGCTGCCACGGACGACACTATTGAACCGGATATTGCGGGTAATTGCTCGGATTTGGGTGGAAATAACCCGCAACATCCCGCTTCTTGTCCAGATTTTTCTTTGGTACTTCGTTGTACCGAAGATATATCCGCCGGCAATGGACTTTCCGCCGATGATATTGATCATTTGTGCATTGGGATTTTTTACTTCTGCCCGTATCGCCGAGCAGGTCCGTTCCGGAATTGAAGCCATTCCGACAGGACAGCGTTATGCCGCTATGGGAATGGGATTTACGACTTATCAGACTTATCGATATGTTATCTTGCCCCGGGCAATGCGCACAATCCTGCCGCCGCTCATATCAGAATCCATGGGGATTGTGAAAAATTCGGCCGTCGCTTTTGCCGTATCAATCCACGAACTGATGCAATTCCAGTTTCAGGCTATTGAAGAAGTCAGTCATGTTTACGAGAACTACATGGTTGTAACAGTTCTTTACGTCATTATTTCTCTGGCTATTTTTATCGTCATGTCAGTCATTGAACGGATGGTCAAAATTCCCGGTTTCCAGACGGAGGGAAGATAATCATGTCGAACCTCGGATCTACCCTATCCTATTATCTGACATTCGACTTTTCGTGGATGGATTTTTCTTTTTTCACCTTCGATGTCTTCAAAACCTATATTTTGTCCGGACTTGTTTTCAGCGTTGTTTTGACCGTTGTCGCTACAATATTAGGGATCATTTTCGGGACACTTCTCGCAATGATGAGGTTGTCCTCGATAAAACCGTTATCATGGCTTGCAACCTTCTATGTCACCGCTATGCGTGCAATTCCGCTGGTTATGGTCATTTTGTGGTTTTTTGTTCTATTGCCTTTTGTCACCGGTCATTCGATCGGGGCAAACAATTCGGCCTTTATAACATTCACTGCTTTTGAAGCAGCCTATTTTGCAGAAATTATGCGGGCGGGAATACGTTCAGTTCCACAGGGACAGAAATTTGCCAGTGAAGCTCTCGGCATGACCTATTGGCAATCCATGCTTATTGTTATCTTGCCGCAGGCACTGCGCAACATGCTTCCCGTGCTTCTGACGCAGGTTATCATCCTTTTTCAGGACACATCACTGGTTTATGCAATTAGCGGTAATGACCTTCTTAAAGGTTTCGACATTGTGGCAAACAATTTCGGTGTCAAACAGGAAGCTTATATACTGGCCGCCTTGTTCTACTTTGTGATCTGTTTTACGCTGTCGCAGGCCGTTATGTACCTGCAGAAAAAAGTCTCGATTATTCGCTGATAGGAAGGTTTCATGTCCGAACACATGATTGAAGTCAAAAACGTTTCCAAATGGTATGGAAAATTCAACGTTTTGAAAAATTGCTCGACTAATATAAGCAAGGGCGAAGTGGTCGTTGTATGTGGGCCTTCCGGTTCAGGAAAATCGACCTTTATAAAAACCATCAATGCTCTCGAACCTTTTCAGGAGGGGCAAATCTGGGTTGACGGTGTTCCGGTTCATTCTCCGAAGACCAACTTGCCTAAACTGAGAAGCCGTGTCGGAATGGTTTTCCAACATTTCGAGCTGTTTCCCCATTTGTCTGTGATGGAAAATTTGACCATTGCACAAATTAAAGTTCTTCATCGTTCCAAAAAAGAAGCCGTTGAGAGCGGATTAAAATATCTCAAACGTGTCGGCTTGATTGATCACAAAGATAAATATCCCGGTCAACTATCGGGTGGTCAACAACAACGCGTTGCTATAGCGCGCGCTTTGACTATGGATCCGATTGTCATGTTGTTCGACGAACCGACATCGGCTCTCGACCCCGAAATGGTAGGAGAAGTTCTTGATGTCATGGTAGGCCTTGCTCAAGATGGAATGACCATGATCTGCGTTACCCATGAAATGGGCTTTGCACATAAAGTTTCCGACAGAGTAATCTTCATGGATGACGGAAAAATACTGGAAGACTGCACGTCGGAAGAATTTTTTGCTTCGCCGGAATTGAGAACGCCGCGTGCCCGTGATTTTCTGTCAAAGATATTAAGTCATTAATTGATAAAACCCGATAAATGATAACTCGTGCGATTTAGATCGTGTGGCATTGGTCGGGCAAAAATCCGGCTTTGGCCGGTTCTATTCTCATGCCCTAAAGTTCGTTAGGTATTTTACCTGTTGAGCCACTTTTTTTCTTAATTAACAGAAAGAGTGAGTACCACTTCTTCTCTATCAGCCTGAGAGGGGCAATTTTGTCATTGGTTCTTTTCCGGCAAATTCCATAACCAGCATCAAACCGGTTATCCGGCCTCGCCCACTCAAAAATTCTATTTGTGCGCAGTAACACCACTGGTAGGCGCCAAAACATATTCCGATATTTTTCTTTTTGAAAAGTGAATTTTTAAAACGTCAGAAATGGATATTTCAAAGTCTTTCATGACAAAGTCAAAGACATTTTAGAGGATTTTAAGTCCGGAAAATGTTTACTTTATTACAGCTCCTGAAAATATGCACTTTCACTATATCCGGTAAATAAATATCGTTCTCTTACCTGACATCAGCCTACCGAGCCGCGTTTTTTATTGACTGTATATAGATTTTAGAGCCTCTCGATAAGAGATGGCGGTAATATAGATTCAAATTATAACAGTAGAAAACCGGTATCAGAAACCGTTATCATTTTTGATAATATCGCTCGCAAGAGAAATAGCTGTGCGGCGATCGGCCTCTCCGGAAACGGCAAAAGCACGTTCTTGTAACTGTCTTATCCATGTCTGATCATGTGGAGCAGCTTTTTCATAGGCCGCAGTCATCATCGCCAGCCCCCTTACGGTCTTTCCGGCTTGAAATAACATGTTACCCAACATTGCCTGTGCTGCAGGATTGCCTTTTCTTGCCGAAAGCTGAAACCAGCGAGCCGCCTGAACCGGATTTTTTTCGCCGCCATCGCCATTCAACAACATTTTCCCTAAGCGATATTGTGCTTCGGGATTGCCAAAATTGGTAGCCGCTTGCAAATAAAGACTGCGCGCTTGAGGCATATCCTGTTTGACAGGTGAATTCGGAATGCCGGTTACGAGATAACTTGCTATTTCTACCAGTGCATCCGAAAGATAACTTTCATCTTCAGAACCCGGATCAGCGCCTTCCTGAACGATGCGAACGTAAAACTGATAAGCCTCGTAATCATTTTCGACCACACCGTCGCCGTCGGCATACATGCGGGCAAGCTTCCAGTTAGCTCCGGGGTGTCCCCTGTCCGCCGCATATTTCAGTGCTTTGACCGCTTGATCTTTATCGCCGTTTTTATAGGCAGAAATACCACTTTTGAAAAATTCGAACGGACTATTCGACTCGTTTTTGCTGTGATTGATATCCAAAGCAGATGCAGTAGAAAGACAGATTCCCAATGTGAGTGCTGTCACACTGGTCAACCAACCTTCTTTGCATCTTTCCATTTGAATTTTTCCTGTCTCGCCACAGATACGCAACAAAATGACTTCGCATTGTTAAAAATGCACTTGCTTTGTGGTGGGAATGAGGCACCAACTATGGTGCTGATGCTAGCACATAAACAATCGAAATTGTGTTGCCTGAAAGCAACATATAGAATTGAGTTTGCTATGGTTAATCCGTTATAATGCGATGTTTTTTGAAATTGCATCTGGCAAGCAGTTATGTAAAATTAATACCGGCAGGTCTTTTTTGACGATGGGATGCACTCATTCATGAGATAGTCGCATTTTTGAGCCACTTTTATTTATCTAATCCGTATCAACCTTTTCTATGAGTTGAAATGATGACGAGTAAACCGAGTATCGTAGCGTTTGCGTTTTTTATGGCAGTTCTGTCGGGCTGTACCACAACGCAAAAGCCTTCTGTAAACGAGGCAACCGACACTTCCGGAACAACCGGTTATTGGTATCTTGGGGACAATGGCGAACGCCAGTGGCGGACACTAAATCCTGCCGACATTCCGGCTCCTGCTCCAGCGGTGCGTAAAAACTATGCATCATCAGTCGGCAATGGTAGCGGAAGAGGTTGAATTTGCTTTAGCAAACACGGTTTAATTTCAAGAAAACCGCCCGGAAAAAATTCCCGAGCGGTATTTTTACTTTGACGTTATTCGAAAGAAATTCATCCCAACCGTTTGATTGCAATAACCAGTTTTTCTTTGGCCGCATTCAGTTCGTCCAAACGTTCCCGTTCGGCTTCGACAATATCCGGCTTGGCATTTGCAACAAATTTGGGGTTATTGAGCTTCTTTTCAACCTTCTCTATATCAAGGTCGATTTTCCCCATTTCCTTTGAAAGTCTTGCGCGCTCCGCTTCGAAATCGATCAATTTTCCGAGCGGCATGCAAAATGTTGCTTCGCCTAGTATAATCTGGGCCGACGCTTCGGGAACCTTGCTTGCAAATTCGATTGTTTCAATGCGGGCAAGCCGTTTGATTGCCGCTTCATGGCGCTCGACACGTTCTTTTGTTGTCTGCCCCGCCTCGACGATCACCAAAGGTGCCATAGCTCCCGCAGGGACATTCATTTCAGCGCGAGCCGAACGGATTCCACCGACAACATCAATAAGCCAATTGATATCCTCTGCCGCTTTCTCGTCACGGAAATTGATATCCGGCCACGATGCCAGCGCCAACATGGTATCTCTTTTATGTTTATCCGTTGCCGTCAAAGCCCATAATTCTTCTGTCATATAAGGCATAAACGGGTGGAGAATTTTATAGACTTGCTCAAGAACCCAGGCAACACAAGCTTGTGCTTCTTTTTTCTCGTTCTCATCTTCTCCCTGAAAAATCGGCTTCAACAATTCCAGATACCAGTCGCAAAGTGTATTCCAGATAAACCGGTAGACAGCCGCTGCTGCTTCATTAAACTTGTAGGTTTCAATTCCGGAGGTGACTGCTTCAATTGTTTTCGAAAGCTCTGTCAAAATCCAGCGGTTAAGCGAAAGTTTGACCGATTCCGGCCTGAATGCAGGATCATAGGCAACGCCATTCATTTCGGCAAAACGCGTGGCATTCCAGAGTTTTGTTCCAAAATTACGATATCCGGCAATGCGTGCGGGGTCGAGTTTCACATCACGCCCCTGCGCCGCCATAATAGCCAGAGTAAAGCGCAATGCATCAGCACCGTATTCATCCATCAAATCGAGAGGATCAATAACATTTCCCTTCGATTTTGACATTTTAGCGCCGTGTTTGTCACGAACCAGCGCATGCATATAAATGTTATGGAACGGCACATCATGCATGAAATGCAGCCCCATCATCATCATACGGGCAACCCAGAAAAACAAAATATCGAAACCGGTAACGACAACGCTCGTCGGGTAATAGATTTCGAGTTCTTTTGTTTTGTCAGGCCAGCCGAGTGTCGAGAACGGCCACAAGGCAGATGAAAACCAGGTGTCGAGCACATCTTCGTCCCGCCGCAATTCAACCGCTTTGCCGTAATGCGCGTCAGCAGCCTTTTGTGCTTCCTCGGCCGATTTCTCGACAAATACCTTGCCGTCCGGCCCGTACCAGGCCGGAATTTGGTGTCCCCACCATAATTGGCGGGAAATGCACCACGGTTCGATATTTTCCATCCAGTTGAAATAGGTTTTTTCCCAATTTTTGGGAATAATTGTGGTCTTGCCGTTCTTGACAGCATCAATGGCCGGTTTTGCAAGCTCTGCCGCATTGACATACCATTGATCGGTCAACAATGGTTCGATCGGTACGCCACCGCGGTCTCCATGGGGAACCATGTGGGTGTGGTCTTCAATGCCGGCAAGATAGCCGCCCTCTTCCATCATCTCGACAATCTTTTGCCGAGCGACAAAGCGGTCCACCTGATCGAATGTCTCGACAAGCTTGTCCAGCTCTTCGGTCTTCTCCAGATCTTTCAGAAAATCCTCGTTGTCACGCAGAAAAATTTTCGCATTTTCTGTCATGATGTTGATGATTCTCAGATTATGACGACGCCCTACTTCAAAGTCGTTGAAGTCGTGCGCCGGTGTAATTTTAACAGCACCTGTGCCCGCCTCGGGATCGGCATAATCATCACCGACAATTTCAATTTTGCGGCCGACAAACGGCAATATCGCGTGGTGGCCGATAAGCGCCTTATATCTTTTGTCTTTCGGATTAACAGCAATACCGGTATCGCCAAGCATAGTCTCCGGCCGTGTTGTCGCCACAACAATGAAGGTGCCCGGATCATCCGGATTGAAGACTTTACCTTCCAAAGGATAACGGAAATGCCAGAGATGACCCTTTACTTCCTTCTGCTCGACCTCAAGATCGGAAATTGCGGTCAACAATTTCGGATCCCAATTGACAAGACGTTTGTCTTTATAAATCAACCCTTCTTTATAAAGGGTAACAAAAACCTCGAGCACCGCACGCGAAAGCCCTTCATCCATTGTGAAACGCTCGCGCGACCAATCGCAAGAAGCGCCCAGACGCCGCAATTGGTGTGCTATTTTGCCGCCCGATTCTTCGCGCCATTGCCAAACACGTTCGACAAATTTTTCCCGCCCCATTTCCTGACGGGTCGGTTCTTTTCTTTGCGCGAGTTGCCGTTCGACAACCATTTGTGTGGCAATACCGGCATGATCCATACCGGGTTGCCACAAAACATTCTTGCCCCTCATACGCTCGAAACGAACCATAATATCCTGAATGGTATTATTGAGCGCATGTCCCATATGAAGAGAGCCGGTAACATTAGGCGGCGGAATGACGATACTGAACGCTTCCGCACCGGGCTTCGAACCAGCGCCAGCTTTGAACACGCCGTTGTCTTCCCATTGTTTTTCTATACGGGGCTCGGTCGAGCCGGCATCATATGTCTTGTCTAACATTCTCTTTTCCAATTATTACCGGTACGCGATTGCACTCTTTGCCCATTTCAAAAAATGGCCGAGTTTAATCTGGACAACACTATTTTACGGTTGTAGCCGACTTCGTGTCAGGATTCAAAAAATAATGGAATAATTCTGCATAATTTGTCGAAAAAATAAAACCGCCTACCAACACAAAAACACTTTGCATTTATGAGACGGCTTTATAACCCGAATTGGCTTTCGATGACTATATCTGCCCGCAATCAAAATTGGATTAACGGAGAAATTCCCCGCCCTTATCCCTGATCGGACGGAAAATTTCTCTTGAATGCGCCACTAATTTCTTCACGCAAGATTTTCTCGACAAGAGCAGGCCAACGTTTTTGCAGCCATTGTACAAGAATCGGCCTCAGAGTTTCTTCGGCCAGAGCATTAACATGGTTCCAAAATTCAGGGCTGAAATGAATATCGGAATAAATATCCTCATTATTCACTTCCGTATTTGTCGCGTTATCGGCAGCCGTTTCAACATCCTGCCGAGCTGACAAATCTGCGCTTTGCATCTGTTGATAATTCCTGTTGTCCGGTGCAATCTGTTGTCCACCGGCTAAGTCGGCATTACCCGCTAAATCGGTAGGCCGGTTATTAAAATCCTGCGGAGCCTCATTGACAGTGTTTTGCTGTTGGAAAGAGGATTGTAATGGCTCATCAACCGGTTTTTGACGAAGAGCCGATGGCGCGGATACATCATTTGAAAAAGCATCTTCAGCACCAGCATCAGCCACGTTTTGATTGCTGTCTTTTTTTAGCCCTATCCGTGCGGCCAGTACCTTCATAGCCTCATCAACCGACAAATCATCAAGTCCTGTCTGTGCATTATTTTGCGCATTATTTAATGCTTGTTGTCCTGTGGCTGTAGCAGCGCTCCGATTATTCACAGATGGTTTTGCAGCAGTACGATCATTTACACGACCGGTATTTTCCTCAATTATTTCTCGTATAGACGCGAGTATCTCATCCGTTGTCGGTTGTTCCCTCAACGCATTTGAACTTTGTGCCATACCATTAACCTCATAAATGCAATCTGAATCTGCGTTGAACTTAGCAAATCGTTAACCCTACTAAAATAATGGAGGGCATCTTCCAACCTACTACGCACAGATTTCTTCGCTCCGCCCCGCTCCGTTTTTGGCAAGCTTGATGTTCAAGCAATATCCAACGGCCGAAATTTGCATTTTCGAATTAAATGTAGACTTGTAACCGCGCTCTATATTTTTCGAGTCTCTTCCGTTTCCCGTTTTTTGTGACCTAGCAATTTACCAAAGAAATCGCGCTATTCGTGACGACGGGTTTTGTATTCTCTCAATCACGATCGGGAATATGAAATTCCTTCCGGAAAAATGTCTTGTTAAATATCCATCCGGAACGGAATGGGCGCTTTGTTTTTATTTTTCGTATTTCAATAATAATCAAGTGTTCTTGTCGAATTTCATTCAAAACGATATATATAAATTAACTTTTTAATCTATTCCGTATAGCCCCCACAAAAACTTTTCCATTAAATTATTTTTTCAAACTCTTTCTTCGAAAAAATCATATTTATTGTATATACAATAAATTTCTATTTTAAATTAATGTAAAAAATTATTCACTATTTATGCGTTTTCTATTCAAACATAAAAAATAGAAACTTCACAAAAATAAAAGGGTACATGGATTACCATTGCACCCTAATTTTGTTCTTTTGAACGATGATGAAAAATCGTCTTATTAGCTAAACTTAGCGACCGTCCGGTGTACGCACACCAATCCATTTATCCTTCACGGCCTTGTTGTGTTCTTCCGGATCATATTTAACGACACGCAAGCCTAATTGTTCGGCTGTCATTTTACCAATTGCAGACTGGACATTATAGCTTGCGACTACAACATTCCGTTCGGCCGTAACCAGAGAAATCTGTGCATCAATAAGCTGGGTGCGTGAATTCAAAACATCCAGAGTTGTCGCTTGACCAACGCGATTTTCCTGTACCCGACCATCAAGAGCAATTTCAGCAGCACGAACACTGTCACGATAAGCGATAACCGAAGCACGAGCGCCTTCCAGTTGCGACCAGGAAGAGGACATATTTTCGCGAACACTATCCTGAGCAAGATCCAACTGGATTCTTGCTTGCCCGAGTTGTTCTTTTGACTGCCGGATTTGGGCCGAAGTACGTCCGCCCTGATAGATAGGAACATTAATGGAAACGCCAACAGAGTTGGACCGTCCACCATCACCAGGGCCATTATAAATCTGGTTATAGGAAGTGCTTGCCGATAAATCCACCTGAGGAAGCAAAGCACCTTCCTTTGCTTTCACATTATAGGAGCTCGCATCAATCAGATATTTTGAATAGAGAATCGCAGGGTGAGTCGCTGCACCGATTTTGTATCCTGCATCCGGCGAGGCCGGCAGAGCTTTGGAAACCGGAGGCCGCTCCAACTTGTCCGGATCAGCCCCGATAACCTGCCGATAGACTGCTTCGGCCGATTTGACATCGGCACGTGCAAGACTAAGTTCGGATACTGCAACAGAACGGGCTGCTTCCGATTGCGCCAAATCTGTACGCGTTCCTTCACCGACATCAAGTTTTGCTTTATCAGCACGAACCTGTTCTTCAAGTGCTGCAAGGTTCTGACGGCGCAATTCTGCAATTTGGCGATATTGGAAAACATTGGCATAAGCAGTTGCTGCATTTACCAGCATATTCTGCTCGGTATTTCGAAGATATTCCCGTTGCGCCTGTGCCTTGACCTCTGCCGAAGCAACCGTGTTCTTGGTAACAAAGCCATCAAAGACTTTCTGGCTTAATTGAACACCCAGTGAACCGGTGGTTGTATAGTAAGTTGTAGCAGCGCTGCGCCCACGCGCATAGGAGCCAAACCCCTCAATCTGTGGGCGGAAATTCGATTTGGCAATAGCTATATCCTCGTCAAGAATACGAGCACTTGCTCTTTCACTGTTCAAATTGCCATTGTTCGTGTAAGCTTTGGCGAGAGCCCCCATTAGCGTTTCGGCATGCACCGATTGCGTTGCAAAAACAACGCCTGATAGCAACAAAGCCGACAAAAGAGCTTTTTTTGTTTTCACCACAGCTACACCTCTATTCAAAAACTTTCAGTAACTCGTCTTACCCGGACGAGATGTTACTATTTACTCGACCATCACAAAAAAGCAATGGATCGAAGCATTAAAAATCAAAACGTTGCACAAGCGCAACCCTCGGGAGGAACATTTAGAATACGAATTCCGGTGTTTTTACAAACCCTTCCAAAGGATTGATTGCAAGGTTGAATAAGCGACGAGCCGAAACAACGCCATCTTCTTTCATATAAAGGCGCGCAACCGCAGAATTTCCTTGCCCCTCTGCTACGAGAAGTCTTCCGCCTTCCCTAAGCTGTGCAAAAAGGCCTTCGGGTATAAAATCCACAGCCCCTTCCAGCAAAATCACGTCGAACGGACCTTCTTCCGCGTAACCTTTTGTCAATGGCCCCTTCACAACAACAACATTGTCATAACTGCCATTTTGCAAATTTTCATTGGCATAGGCTGCCAATTTTTCGTCTTCTTCCAAAGCAATGACCGAGCTCGCCAATTTGGACAAAAGTGCGGCACTATATCCCGTACCTGCACCGATATCGAGCACAACATCTTCAGACTTGATATCGGCCGCCTGCAAAAGTTTTGCCAGAGCCGCAGGTTTCATAAGATAACGTCCACGTCCTCCGGCACGCGAAGCCGTCAACGGAATCGCCTCGTCTGTATAGCTCAATTCCCTCAGGTTTTCCGGTACGAATTTTTCGCGGGGAACGGTCAAAAATGCTGCCAGAACTCCCAGCTTCGTGACATCTACGGTTCGAATCTGCCCGTCTACCATTCTCTGCCTGAGCATTGAAAAATCTGCTGCCATAACCGAACTTCCTTTTTAATCCACCACGTAAAAATGCTGTAACGGAAATATATACCCTGAGAGGTGTCGCAAAAAACACGGCTACAGTCAATCACAAGATTTAGCGGCCCTGTTTTCCGTTAGAGAAATCAGCAAATAGAGTTTTTCCCACTTAATAGTTCCGTTTACGAGTCCATATACCACAGAAAAAGATTTTGATCACAAAAAACTCTGGGATCACAAAAAACCGGGGGATCACAAAAAAGCTCGGGCTTTTCGTGAGCCTGAAGTTCCAAATCAGGGTAGAAGCACCTCCGGCCTTTAGGCATTTTGTCCTTGTTGTCCTAAAACGGCATTTACCAGCCTAGTTCGTGATAAAAACCATTTCCTATTGTTGAAAACTTTATGAATAAGGCTGCTCAAATAAAGAGATGCCGAATAAACTGTTTTGCCCTCACAACAATATTCCGGAATTATCAAAAACAGTGCCACGAGAAGAACCCTGCTCACGCCCTTACAGAACAGATAATCTTCTTCCTTCATCAAAAACGTTTTAATGAAATCGTATAAGAAAAAACGTGAAGACGCAGGCGATTAAGTGGAGGCCTCGCCCGGAATCGAACCGGGTTACAAGGATTTGCAGTCCTCTGCGTAACCGTTCCGCCACGAGGCCTCAAAAAAATGTACGTAGGTCATTAAGTTAAGCAAACGCTTCCGTCAAGATACCCGATTATGATTATGTGTATTTTTTGATAAATCTTTTCCGATGATTTAACTTTGGATTTTTGTATGGTGTAGCGGAAGATGATTTGGGTCTCTTCCTGACATATCTTTAAAAATTTAGCGGCTACAATCATTTCGTCGTGAAATATGATAACCCGTTTTGATGCCAAGTTAAAAATCGGAAACGGTTTTTATATGCAAACATCAAAAATGACCGGAATGGCAACAAAAACTTCTAAGAACAATCCTCCTTTCAAAAAGTGAGTCTTGGAAAAATCCTTTCTTGCGTAGAGCTGTGGCTTTATTGCGTGAGAAAAATAATGGTTTCATCCTTTTTATCGGCTCGGCCGAAGGCAGTGTCTTTCACCAACAGCTTGCCAAAAAGGCCAATTTTCCGGATAATTTGTTGAAATTGAAGCTTCTATCAAGGTCGTCACGAGATTTTTTTTAAAAAATATCATTTCCCTATTTGCAAAACATAAATTCATTTGCTATAGCCCTGCTGCATCACACAAGTGAGCGCCATTCCCCGGTAGCTCAGTGGTAGAGCAACCGGCTGTTAACCGGTTGGTCGCTGGTTCGAATCCGGCCCGGGGAGCCATTTAATTCTTGGCTGTTCTGGTGATGAGGTTTTCCGAAATAGCTTATTTAGACTAAACGTTCGCTGTTATGGCTTGTGTAAGAATTATACGAAATAACGGTCAGGGCAGTTTTTTTGAACTTTGAGAAATATCTTTAAAATTAATCTGTTGTTATAAAGTTTCTGGAAGTTCGCCCGTTCTTTCTTTGCAACGCGTTACAACCGTTTTTGCGCCGTTCTATTGGCATATTTCAATAAGCCATTTTCGTGAGTTGCATCTTAATTAACCATCTGAACGAACATTGCCCTTTCAGCCATATGTTCATGCCGGTCTTTCTCACGAAACTCTTCCCCGTCACGCTCAAAACGCGAAATTATTTATCCATAAAACGGTTTTGTCACTGAAAGACAGAGCCTTTTCAAATTCCTGACCGAAGCGAGCGAAGAGGTTAAAACGCGTTGCTACCGAAAAAATTCCGATCTCTCGCGTAATTCTGTTACCCAGAGCAGTATAACGCTTGCTGCCCTAGTGATGTGGTGAGACGTTTTTTTACGATAAAAATATTTCCATGAGACTTCAGGAACGCCATTGAATGATTTATGAATGTCTTCTGCGATCCTCTTCGCGATTGGCATAGCGATCAAGCTCCGCTTCTTCCATAGGATCTCTTTCCGGCTCTTCCAAAGCCCGCTCTTCCCATTCCCGCATTGAGGCAAGTGCAAGCAATTTTTCCACATAGTCTAGTGATTTCCGATTTAACGGAAGATTGTAGGTTCTAACACGAAAAGCCACCGGACAGAAAAATGCATCAACCGCCGTAAACTTGTCGCCTGCCAGAAACGGACCGGAAAATTCTTCAAGGCCTGACAGAAATAATTCATCCAATCTGCGAATGTCTTTTTCCAAATCCGCAGTCATTTGTTTCAACTTTGCAACAACCCCGACAGACATCGGGCATTGGGTACGCAACGATTGAAATGATGAATGCATTTCAGCGGCTGCCGAACGCGCCCACGCCCGGGCAATACGTTGTTCCGGCCAAACGGTAGCATGGCTTTCAAACAAATATTCCGTTATTGCCAGACTATCCCATATTGTCACATTTCCATCGATCAGAACCGGAACTTTTGCAGATGGTGAAAACACCTTGAACTGATCAAAATTATCCGGCTTGAAGCTATGCCTTATTTCCTCGAATTTTATACCGAGAGTTTTCATAAGTACCCATGGCCTTAGTGACCATGAGGAGTAATTTTTGTTAGCGATATGAAGTTGGTACATTCGGAAAGACCCTGACATTTTTAAAATAGGTTTTACAATTTTCTTGCCCGATAGAAATCCGGATAATTTTCTCATCGTCCAAGATGTTATTCATGATTGCAGCAACACCTATCGGAATATAGAAATTTTTTTAAATTCACGTCTTATTAGTCTAATAATATGACTTTTGTACCGGAAGCTACCACTTCATCATATTCTCCCGATAAGTTAGATGAATTTTAACAAAATAAAACCTCTCCTTTTTTTAAAAAAGGAAAGGTTCTATCCCGCGTATTTCCTGTAAATTCAAGAAACGAATTTTTAGAAATATTCGAGCGAAGTTAATCAGAACTGGTATTTGATCTTGATGCCGCCACCGCCGCCTTCACGTCTACCAATGAAGCCCTGACCGGTGACATCAACACTCAATGCATCAATCGTGCTTACAGGCTTCATCGAAATACCTGCTTCCACAATGCCTGTGTCACCTTCAAGCGACGGCTTGTCCAGTTTCAATCCATAAGCACGGGCTGCAACTTCACCATCAAATTCATGATCGTAAGCAATACCCACATATGGTTTGAGCTGTTGGTTATAAATCATTGTATATCTTGTGCCGATGCGTAAACGCGAACTATCTGCTTCGTCAAAGTGCAAACGGTCACGACCGACATCAACTGTTTCGCTATCAATTCTCGTCCAGAAATAGCGGCCATAGACGTCAACCGAATTACGTTCGTCGAAATTCATGACATAACCGACACCACCATGTAGGCCGTAATAGTCCGCCCCACTGTCGTAATCACTCCCTTGGCCGAATTCGCCCAACAAGTCATCTGTGTCGAAATCGGTATCTATATGACCGGCACGGAATGATGCTTCCGCATAAAGCCCGTCTGCCTGACCTGCGTCAAGCTTGTTAACAAGACCCAAGCCTGTACCGGCAAAATCAATCCGGCCAAGAACACCACCACCTGTATAGTGTGTGTCACCGTCACCATGAACAGATGCATAATTGGCAAAGCTGTTATAGGTGTCATATGTACCACGGCCATATTCGAAGAATGCGCCGAGCGTTACCGGATGTTTGTCTGCAAGTTCAAAGCCGGTTGCCAAGCCGACAGCCATATTGAAACCGTCAACATCTGCATGACTTCCTGTCTTGTAACGGTTCGAGCTACCGTCAATGACAAAGAACGGCATCAAATTCATCTGCCATGGTTTATTGCCAGCCTCTGCAACAGAACTTTTGGCTGAACGAATACCGGCATTGGCTATCAAATCCGCTCCTTGATTCAAGAAGCCCAGAGATGCTGCACGTCCTTCCGAAAATGCTTTCGTTTGCGGGTTCAGACGACCCGCAAGCTCGCGATTATCGCTTTCGCCGTTAGCGTTGCTGTCATTATCGTCAGGTTTTTCTTCTCCAATTTGCCGACTATTCAGAGTGGTTAGAACATAACCATTACCGGATTGTTCGGCCTTCATGTCATAGATGATGAAGTTACCCTGTTTAACTTCTATATGAGAGATAAGCGGCCCATTGGCAGTTTTATCAATAAGCGTAATTTTGTCGTCGACTCGTAAACGACTACCATCGTTGTCAATTGCAACTTTATGCGTCGTATTGGCAAGATTAACAGGGTTTTCGCCGGTTATGTGAACCAGAGTCACATTATTGACAACGTCCTTTGGCAGAACCCAATTGTAATTTTCTACGTTTTCAATGCCCACCAAATCGCCGCGGAAGTGAACGAGTTTCAATGTATTGCCGGTAAAGACATCCGTGGACGATCTGACCTCGCCGTCAAAAAAACCACCATAAACGATGCCGCCGATTTTTACATTTTCACCTGTTAAAGTGATCAAATTATCCGTGGCATTGCCATTTGACGTATAACCACCATAAACATTGCCATTAATAGTCGCATCTTCAATCGACACGCTGTTATTTGTCGCATCACCAATAAGTGTTTTACCGCCGCCGCCATAATCAGCCAACTGCGCTCCATTCTTAACAATGAGTGAATTTCCGCTTGCATTACCATTTTCAGTAACGCCTGCCATGGCAAATGTATCAACTGTGGAATTCGAGCTCACCACTAAAGTATTGTTTATTGCCAAACCATTTTTTGCATAACCACTAATGACATCATGAACTGATGCATGATCAGAAATCGTAAGTGAATTGCCTTCGGCATTACCCGTTGTTGAAGAATAGCCAGCATAAATTTCCCAAGGAACAGTCGAATTTTTAACCACTACAACATTATTTGTGACCGAGCTATTTGTTGAATAGCCCGCTATAATCTGCCCGTTAGCCGTTACGTCGGAAACAAAAACCTGATTGCTATCAGCACCCTTATTAGCTCGCCCGCCGAAAATTTCACTTCCAACAGACCCACCCGTAACATTTATAATGTTACGATCTGCACGACCATTTATTGCATCTCCGCCGTGAACGTATTCGCTAACAGAACCCCCGCTTACATTGACAGTGTTACCGGAGACATCACCCGATCCGCTAAATCCGCCAGTCAGATAGCCATTTACTATTGTTGTGTCGCCACTTATGGTAACGACATTATCTGTCACATTACCGGATGTATCTGCGTTACCTCCAATAACATTTTTCAGAGCCATTCCACCGGTAATGATAACCTGATTACCTGACACACTGACAGCACTTGGATTATCGACTTTATTATACAGTGAACGTCCGCCAAAGATATGTCCCTCTATCGTCCCTCCCGACATTTTAACCGTATTTTGTGACGCCGAGCCACCCTGTGATTGCCCGCCAATAACACCTTCGGCATTAATGCCTCTGACATGCCCCGACTCGATTACAACCTGGTTTCCCTGCGCTATGCCATTACTACGACTTGTTGTTACGCCGCCCAAAACTTGTCCAACATCAGCATCGCCCGAAATTTTCACCAGATTATTTTTTGCTGCGCCATTTTGTCCGACATTGTATCCGCCATAAACCTGATATGTTACATAACTGGTGCCTGACATGCTTACGCTATTTCCGGAAGAAGAGCTACTGGCACGCCCTCCCATAACGGTACCTACTTTTGCCGATCCATATATAATGACCTTATTATTGATGACAGCTGCTTTACTGTAAGTCCAGCCACCAGAGACAACAGCCCTTATCTCGCCGGTCGTCATAGTCACCGTATTGCCGTCAACTATACCCGTATCACCGCTGCTATAGCCCCCGTAAATATCCGATCCAATACCAAAGCTGCCGCCCTCAACCAAAACAGAATTATTTTTTATATACCCGCTCTTCGAAGAACCTCCAAAAATAATCCCTGTTTCTGTTCCTCCTCTGATTATCACGCTATTGTTGGATGCACCCGTTGCTCCTTGTCCACCGGTGAGATTGTCGACAACAGTTCCCCCTGACTGCACAACAATGTTATTGTTAGCACTACCCTGCTTGGAAAAACCACCTATAACGTCGCGATCGATTTGGCCACCGGTTATAATAACCGTATTACGTTCAGCAACATAGTCGCCACCGTCCACGACTGCTCCATACACGTCCCTGTTGATTCTGGCGGTTCCCTTGATATTAACGGTGTTATCCGAAGCACCTTGAACACCCCCCGATGCCCCTGCCACGTCATAGGGAGCTTTATAATCGTCGCCTGTCAAATTATACGGGTTATCTATGGTAAGCGTATTGTTCTGAATGTCATTGGTCGGAACGACGAAGGTTTTACCATCAGCACCGAGATATCTGTCATATTCCTCTTGGGTACCATTATACACGACATCTTCAGCCCATGCATTCGTTGTATTTGTCCCTGAAAATGCCAATATCAACGCAAAAGCCGACACTGTCGTACGAAAACATTTATTATTCATTATAAAATTGCCCCGCTTGGAATGATTCTAATTATCGCTGAGGCCAATAGACCAGACCGAATTGAATTCAACAAGCATATCGCGCACATAAAATCAAGTGCAAACGAAAAATACAGAATTTATGTGACTTTTTATCCGTTTTTCTGGATAAATAGACATAAACTTTTTCATTTAATATTGAACAATTTTTTATTTCTATCGAATAATTATTTTCTTAATGACGAAAATTTAAATTTATTTTTATTATCGGTTATTGTTGTTACTGGTGATTAAAAAAATTCACTCAATAGTTGATATTTTTTATCATTCACGCGTATCCCGCCTACCCCACATATCCTGCCTATCCGCCGTAGCTGGGCGATTAACGTGGTATTTTCGCGACTGAATACGAAGCGGCGAAACATAACCGGTTACGCGCCGAACAAAAAATTTTTCGTTCGGAAAGAAGATGGGCTTATCAAATGCTGGCCTCTTTAGAACAATTGTGAAAAAGCAAAAGCGGATCGGGGATGCCTTTCCAGTATCAACAAACTCTCGAATGTTCGCTTATATTATTTCGAGCGCAATGGACGTTTCGTTCCGGGCTTTAGACGGACTGTGCATAATGCTGAAGATTATATTGAGCGTAAAGAAAATTCAGGAATAGCTTGCCTCCCCAATTGCTGACAACCAACCATCATTTCTTGAGAAGATGCCCGCGTCGCCAGCAGAAACCGAAAAATTCTCTCTGTCAATTTGTAGAAAAAAATTCATCAACTTATTAAGTGTTCATAGTAAACAAAATTGAATAAAGTCGTTTAAATTCTTAATACCACTATATTTTGTAACAATCATAATAAAAATTCCCTTTTATATAATCATATAATAAAAACCTGCACTCTTTATTTAAAGAATGCAGGCTATCTTTTTATCTATTTCTCGTTTTTTTAAAAACCGTGTTACCGACAACAGCAACATCAATCGGTCAGAATTGGTATTCGATCTTGATGCCGCCACCGCCGCCTTCACGTCTACCAATGAAGCCCTGACCGGTGACATCAACACTCAATGCATCAATCGTGCTTACAGGCTTCATCGAAATACCTGCCTCCACAATGCCTGTGTCACCTTCAAGCGATGGCTTGTCCAGTTTCAATCCATAAGCACGGGCTGCAACTTCACCATCAAATTCATGATCGTAAGCAATACCAACATATGGTTTGAGTTGTTGATTATAAATCATTGTATATCTTGTGCCGATGCGTAAACGCGAACTATCTGCTTCGTCAAAGTGCAAACGGTCACGACCGACATCAACTGTTTCACTATCAATCTTTGTCCAGAAATAGCGGCCATAGACGTCAACCGAATTACGTTCGTCGAAATTCATGACATAACCGACACCACCATGTAGGCCGTAATAGTCCGCCCCACTGTCGTAATCACTCCCTTGGCCGAATTCGCCCAACAAGTCATCTGTGTCGAAATCGGTATCTATATGACCGGCACGGAAAGATGCTTCCGCATAAAGCCCGTCTGCCTGACCTGCTTCAAGCTTGTTAACCCACCCCAAGCCTGTACCGGCAAAATCAATCCGGCCAAGAACACCACCACCTGTATAGTGTGTGTCACCGTCACCATGAACAGATGCATAATTGGCAAAGCTGTTATAGGTGTCATATGTACCACGGCCATATTCGAAGAATGCGCCGAGCGTTACCGGATGTTTGTCTGCAAGTTCAAAGCCGGTTGCCAAGCCGACAGCCATATTGAAACCGTCAACATCTGCATGACTTCCTGTCTTGTAACGGTTCGAGCTACCGTCAATGACAAAGAACGGCATCAAATTCATCTGCCATGGTTTATTGCCAGCCTCTGCAACAGAACTTCTGGCTGAACGAATACCGGCATTAGCTATCAAATCCGCACCCTGATTCAAGAAGCCCAGAGATGCTGCACGTCCTTCCGAAAATGCTTTCGTTTGCGGGTTCAGACGACCCGCAAGCTCGCGGTTGCCGTTCCCTCCCTGCTCACCATGCGTTGTATTTCCGGTGTTGTTCGTTCCATCGATACTGCCATTATGCGAATTGCCGGTATTGGAAGTGTCGCCGGTATTGCTGCTGTCATCTCCTGTATTGTTTCCGCCGTTGGTTCCTCCATTGTTGGTATCGCCAGAGTTTTCCTCTTTAACAGCCTCACTGTTTTGAGCGGTTAGAACATAACCATCACCGGATTGTTCTGCCTTCATGTCATAGATCAGGAAATTGCCTTGTTTGACTTCCATATTAGACGCCGACGCGTTGGCAACTTTATCAATAAGCGTAATTTTGTCGCCAACGGACAGGCGATTACCGTCGCTTTCAATTGCAACAGTATGCGTCGTATTGGCAAGATTAACAGGGTTGCCGCCGGTTATGTGAACCAGAGCCTGATTATTGACAACGTCCTTTGGCAGAACCCAGTTGTAATTTTGAACGTTTTCAATGCCCCCCAACTCGCCGCGGAAGTGAACGAGGTTCAATGTATTGCCGGTAAAGACATCCCCGGCCGATCTGGTCTCGCCATCAAAAAAACCACCGTAAACAGTGCCGCCGATTTTTACATTTCCACCTGTTAAAGTGATCAAATTATTCGTGGCATTGCCATTTGACGTAACACCACCGTAAACATTGCCATCAATAGTCGCATCTTCAATCGACACGCTGTTGTTTGTCGCATCACCAATAAGTGTTTTACCGCCTACACCGTATCTTAATAAATGTGCTCCCCCACTAATAGTGAGCGAATTTTCGCTTACATTACCATTTTCGGAAACACCTGCCACGACGCCCTTATTAACTTCGGCTTTCGAGGTCACCAACAAAGTATTTTTTAATGCCAAGCCAGATTGTGTATAGCCGCTGATAACCACGTTTACGTTTTTGGTGTCATTCTCAGGCGATGCCTCAATTTTTGCTTCATCAGAAATCGTAAGCGAATTGCCTTCGGCGTTACCCGATCCTTCGGTATTCTCCAACTTCTCAACGTAGCCGGAAGTTATATCACCTGTAACAGTGACCTTCTTGACCGTGACAACATTATTTGTGCTTGAACTGTTTGTTGAATAGCCCCCTGTAATCTGCCCATTGATTGTCCCGCCAGAAACATGAACCTCATTCTTATCAGTACCCTTGTTAGCTTGACCGGCGAAAATATTGCCGCTGACAGACCCTCCGGTAACATTAATTACGTTATGATCAGCACGGCCATTCGTTGCTTGTCCCCCGACAACAAATTTCCCGACCGAACCGCCGTTTAACGTGACAGTGTTATCGGATACATCGCCCAATTTACTAAGACCGGCAACGAGATTTCCTTTTACGTTTGTTCCGTCGCCACTCATGGTAACGGCATTACCTGTCACATTACCCGCTGTGTCGGCTCCGCCGCCCAAAACATCTTCCTCGACAGTTCCACCGGTAATGGTAACCTGATTACCTGACACGCTGACAGCATTCGGATTGTTGCCACTATATTGCGAGCGTCCGCCAATAATCCGATTCGCTACTGTCCCCCCAGACATTTCAACCGTATTTTGTTTCACTGAGCCGTGCATGGACACCCCGCCGTAGCCACGTTGAACCGCTCCCCCATTGATGACGAGTTTATTTCCTTGTGCTGTGCCATTCAGCGCAATGCCGCCCCCGGCCTCAGCGACATTGGCATTTCCCGAAATCGTTGTCACATTATTTGTTGCTGAACCATTACCTACGTCAACTGATCCGCCATAAGCAGATGAATTTACAGTGCTGGTACCGGAAATGGTTATGCTATTTCCATCGGCAGCACCCTGTTCGGCTTCTCCAAAAATAAATCCCCCTGCAATCTGTGATGCTATTGCCGAGCCATCCATAATGACGTGATTATTGGAAACCGACGCACCCTTGGAAGATGCACCGCCTGCAACCAAAACAGTAGTCGTACCGCCATTCAGGGTTAATGTGTTGTTGTCAACTACACCTGTAGCGTTCGTGTAACCGGCGAAAATATTATTTCCGTAGCTGCCACTTTTGACCACAACGGAATTATTTTTGACATCTCCACTTGATGAACTGCCACCATAAGTAACTCTGGATACTGTTCCTCCATTTAGTGTCACAGTGTTGCCAGATGCACCGGTCGCCCCAGCTCCGCCGACGATCACTCCGGCAACATTTCCTCCGGAAAACTCGACGCTGTTATTGTTGGCGCTCCCCTTGTTGGAAACGCCGCCATCAACTTCGCCACCAATTTGACCGTCGGTTATAATAACTTTATTGCCGTCGGCAACAAAATCGCCTTCCCCGACAATTGCTCCATAAACATCTCCGGTAACTTTCGCTTTTCCCTGGATATTAACGGTATTTCGTGAAGTAGTCCGGTTCCTTACTGATGCTCCTGCAACGGTATCGGGAGCTTTATAGTCATCTGTCAAGTTATCCGTATTATCTATCGTGACTGTATTTCCCTGACCACTCAGGTGAGATGTCACGTAAGTTCCGTTATCTTCACTATGGTAATTGTTATAATCAGCCTCAGTACCATTATATGTGATTTCTTCAGCCCATGCAGTGGACATATTTGCCCCTGCAACCGCCAATACCAACGTCAAAGCCGACACTGTTGTACTGAAATATTTCTTATTCATTATGAAAATGCCCCGTTGAGAATTATTTGCTGATAACGACAGACCAGCTCCTTTTAAAACTCCGAAGCATAACACGCACATAAATTCAAGTTCAGATCAAGCAGAAAAAAATAGTTTTAGTTAATTTTATGCTATTCTTTGGCTAATTTATCACAGTTATTTTCATTTATAGTTGAAAAAAATCTTCTTCTTATAGGATAAATCTCTGTAAAATAATGAAAAATCGTTATTTTCTCGATTTTTTAGCACTCAAACAGATAAATCAACCTAGAGTAGATTATGCTTTTTGATCGTCCACATTCAGATTGAAGCTTGGCGGTTTTTTTAGCGAATCTATAATACTTTCGGACAATAACCAATTCGATTAAATCTGAAATCTCTTTCGCGACGCATCGAGAGCTGATACCGCAATTCAAAATGTCATTGATAACTGATTTGATGACCGTAATTGAACGCGTTTTCAGAAACGCCCGATCTGTCGGCAGCAATTTTCAAGCTTGTTTTAATTGGACAAGATTTAATTACTCGCCACCCCTTTTAAAGCGAGCTGAATTTTTAAAAAATCCCGATTGATTGAAGTTTATCACTCATAAATTGCCGGTGTCGGAAACCCAAATGAAGATCACATTAAGCGATCGCTGTTGTGCGTTACAAAAGCGGTTTGCAATCAGGTGTGACGCGTTCTGTGGTAATGCGGTTAAAAATTATACTTTTCTCAGACTCTATAAAACCAACATGTGGAGGTGATGATAGGAGCTGAAATAGACGGCGTTAATAAATACCCAATCTACAAGCGTAGCCGATATAAAGGAGCCGACAAAACAGCCCTTAAAAAATATGGTTCATGAAAATTTCAGGCAAAACCTCCGGAAAGCATCCTGTCCGGCATTATCATTTATCAGGGTGCGTAGGTTGAATAACGCCCTCACCATTTTCAAGGTTTTGAAATTTGAAAAACCGAATAATAACATGAGAGGAATTTTTATAATTTTAATTTGATTTTATATTATTATATTTGAATCATAAAAAATAATAATATTCAAGTTAATCTGCTATTCATAATATATACTAGATAATTTATTCAATTTTATTTACTTGAATTGATAGCCATTCACATAATAATATTTGTTTCTTGAAATTATTTTACCTCTTCAAAAAACTGTTACAGGGCCGGAAAACAGATTTTCAAATCAAGCTTTATGTTATTATTAACCTCCATTTTTAAAGAGATGCAAAACATCAATAGAAAAGCTCATCGTGTTCTTGATATTCCTAATTCCGGACACGTTTGATCTGCTTCGGTGTGTTTTCATGTCTTTGAAAAAGGATTGCAGTATTTCTTCGATGCAATTTTGATGTCAATTTTCGGGATATATTTTCGGGAGGAGAGTTTTTGTCAGCTTTAGCTTATTCACGTCTCAGAAAAGCCGGGATTAAACGTGTCAACACATCCGATATAGCAAGACTGACGGGGATGAGCCGGAGCACGGTCGATCGTGTTTTGAATGAACGTGGAAGTGTGTCGGAAACGACCCGCAAAAAAATTATTGCGGCTGCAAGAGAACTTGGTATGAAACGCGTTCTGCCGGATCTCTGGCACGGCACATACCGTATCGAACTTATTATTCCCAAAAATGGGCCGCGCAACCACTCCCCTTTATGGGGAGAAATTGATGCTTTGGCGCAAATTCATGCCCGCAATTTACCGTCATATATTTCATTACACCGCACACTCATTCCGGAAGGCGACCACGATAACCTTTATAAAGCGATTTTAACGCCTCCTTTCCAGCGAAATGCACTGATTATAGCAGCCGGATCGGATGAAGCTGCAATCCCTGCACTTCGTGAGGTGGCGAAACGTGGCGAGCAAATTGTCACGATTGTCAATGACGTACCGATTGATGTCGACCATCTTTATGGTGGCGTTGACAATTTTGTTCAGGGTGAAACGGCCGGACAATTAATGAATGGATTGTTGCGCAATGACGGAGAGATTCTTGTTATTCAAGGTTCAATCAAACGGCGTGAACATCGTGATCGTGTTGTCGGCTTTATGAAAATAATCAATCAACACTGTCCGGTCATCATTCACGAAACCAATGAAGATGACGATATGACCAACGCGATTGTGCTCCAGACATTAAAAAAACATCATATCGTCGGAATATATTCAACAGTCCATGCACCGGACGCTATCGGCGATATTTTGAAAAAAATGCCTGACCGTCCAAAGTGGATCAGCCATGAATTGAGTGATCAGCACAAATTGCTTCTTCAACAAGACGTGATTGACTTCGTTCTCGATCAGGATGTCGACACACAAGTCGCATGGGCAATAGCCAATGCAGCAGCCCCGATTCTGGCGGGAAATCACGGTACTCATCTGAAACAGCCAGAATTTAAAATTTTTTGCAAAACAAATATTTGAAAAGGCAAGGTTTTAATTGCCTCAATTGCGTCATTTTAGTAGCGCCTCACGCCTTGCCGCTTTGCTATTGTCAGACTAGACAAAATTAGAGACAAAATGTCGCAGGTTAAACCGGAAATGAGAATTTCCCGACATCTGCATATTTTGAAAGGCTTCTAACCTTTGTTTTCTCGAAAAGTTGCTAATTGATCAAGCAGAAACGGAATTTATTGAAGCGGTGCATCGAAAATTTGTCGGTCTCTTGATTGATGGGCGAGGTAATCCAATAGATTGGGAGTATAAATGACAAATTGGAAAATCTGGACGCTACGCGTCCTTGGGATCATTGCCCTCTTATTGGGGCTAGCACTCACCATTGGCGGTATCTGGCTCATAGCACTAGGCGGCTCCTGGTTTTATGCCATCGCCGGTATAGCCATGATGGTGATCGGCATTGACGTTTTCAGACGTCGTGCTACGGCTTTATGGGTTGCCTATGGGCTGCTCATTGTTGATCTTTTATGGGCATTTTGGGAAGTCGGCTTCGATTTTTGGCAACTTGTGCCAAGAATTATGGTATTTCTCGTCTTTGCTTTGGTCGTTTCTATTATTTCACCGGCATTGCTCAAGAAAAATGGCGCAAAGTCGTTTTCCGCAATGTTCGCAACGATCAGTTCTGTGGTCCTTGCCATCGCTGTCGTTGCGGTTCTTGCCAATATGCCGCGTCCGCATGCATTGGTAACCGCAAGTGGTGAAAAGTCGCCTGTTGTCTATGAAGACGCAGGAAAGGACAGTGGAAATGATTGGCCTGCATGGGGTCGCAACACCAAAGGCAACCGTTATGCCCAATTCGACCAGATAAACAAATCCAACGTCAAGGATTTGAAAGTTGCCTGGACTTATCATACAGGCGATCTTGCAATCGACGGTGCCGAATATCAGGTCACGCCACTCAAAGTGGATGACACGGTTTACCTTTGCACACCGCTCAACAAGATTATTGCACTTGATGCAACAACCGGCACTGAAAAATGGAAATATGATCCGAAGCCGAAAATCTTCCAGAGTACAAAAGGCTGGAAGAGATGCCGTGGCGTCGGCTATACTGATCTCACAGAGCAGTATAAACAAGCTGCTGCCAATCATTCAGCATCAAACGGTGATAACGAAAACAGCAGCAATAGTCAGGCTGCCCTTCCGACAGTTTGTCGCAAACGTATTGTTGTAACCACAATTGACGCACGTCTCTTCACACTTGACGCTGAAACCGGCAAGCTTTGTGACGGCTTTGGCGACAATGGTTTTGTTGACCTGACTGTTGGTCTTACAAAAGAACCTCCGACAAGTGATCAAGGCTCGTACAACATCACCTCCGCTCCGCTTGTTGCCGAAGGTGTGATCGTTGTTGGTGGACGGTTGAACGATAACCTGACAGTTGGTGAACCTTCCGGTGTTGTCCGTGGTTTTGATGCCATTACCGGTAAAATTCTCTGGGCATGGGATGCAGCACGCGGTGCAAAAGACAGCACTCCGCTTCCTGCCGGTCAGACCTATGCGCCTGAAACACCGAATTTCTGGGGCACAGCCGCCTATGATCCGAAGCTTCACCTTGTCTATTTCCCGACAGGTAACCAGACTCCGGACTTCTGGACAGGCAATCGCCACCCCTATTCGGATGAATATAACGACTCTATCGTCGCGGTAGACATAAAAACAGGTAAGGAAGCATGGCATTTCAGGACTGCCAATAGAGACCAGTTCGACTATGACGTTTCTTCCCAGCCTATTCTTTATGACCTCCCAAGACCCGATGGTTCCGTTGTACCGGTTGTTATCCAGTTGACAAAACGTGGCGAGATTTTTGTTCTTGATCGTCGCAATGGCCAACCGGTCTATCCGGTCGAGCAACGGGCAGTCTCCACAGATGCAATGCCGGGCATGAATGTTGCACCGACACAACCCTTCTCGGCTCTTTCAGTTGGTACTGAAAGACTTAAAGAATCCGATATGTGGGGTGCTACCATCTTCGATCAACTCGTTTGCCGTATCGCATTCAAATCGATGCGTTGGGAAGGTGAATGGACACCATTGTCGGATAAGAAACGTACTCTTATTTTCCCTGGTTATTATGGTGGCATGAACTGGGGTGGCGGCGCAATCGATGCTGCAACCGGTACGCTTATCGTCAATGATATCCGCATGGCACAATGGGGCCGTTTCATTAAACAGGATGTCGCTGTAAAAATCGGTTTGAAACCGACCACTGAAGGCGAATATTCAACGCAAACCGGCACTCCTTGGGGTGTTGAACGCTCGATGTTTGTTTCTCCGCTCGGTATACCGTGCTTTAAACCGCCATTCGGTTCATTGACGGCTATCGACCTTGTTACCGGAAAAACAAAATGGCAGGTTCCGCTTGGCTCTGTTCAGGATGCACCGGTTCACGGATTTGTTCCCGGCGTTTATATCCCGATTGGAATGCCGACAATGGGCGGTCCGCTTGTTACCGGCGGTGGATTGACCTTCTTCCATGGTTCGCTTGATTATTACATCCGTGCATTTGATAGCGACACCGGTAAAGAACTATGGCGCGGTCGCCTGCCCGTTGGTGGACAAGGTGCACCAATGTCATATATCGGCAAAGATGGAAAACAGTATATCGTTGCCGTTGTGGGTGGTGCCACACGCACAGGAACCAACAAAAACCGTTCCGATCTGGTAATCGCCTACAGTTTACCGGATAAAAAATAAAAGGGACATTCTGCCCTTTTTGAAAAAGCTTCTTCCGGTCTATCCGGCAGAAGCAACAAACCCGAATATTGAAGGAGAAAAACCATGAAAAAAACATGGAAAAAACCGTCTATGTGTCAAGTCGCTGCAGGAATGGAAATTTCCCGTTACTTGCCAGCGGAAGTAAAGAACAAACGTTGATTTGAAGGTGACGCCTGCAGTTTTTTCTGCAGGCGTTGCATTAAAAAAACGGCTTCATGCCGGTTGACATATCGTTCCGCACTCACCCACGCAAAGTTTTGAATAAAATTCGCTTGATATTTATTCCTTAATATTTGTGCAGAACATTTGTCATTCCGGTTATTTGGGAGTTTTAGCAATATCGCCAAGTTAATAAAAAACGTCAAATCAGACAGTTCGTTATGTATATTAAAGTTTTAGGATCAGCAGCAGGCGGCGGCTTTCCGCAATGGAATTGCAATTATTATCTAAGCCGCAATGCGCGCAACCATCAATCTGGGTTCTTACCCCGCACCCAATCAAGTATCATTGCCTCGGCAGATAAAAAACATTGGGTACTCTTCAACGCTTCGCCCGATTTACGCCAGCAAATCAATTCCACTCCGGAACTTTTTCCCGACCCGAATGGACTGTTGCGTTCAACACCGATTTCAGCAGTTGTTCTCACCAATGCCGATATTGATCATATTGCCGGCCTTTTGACCATGCGGGAAAGACAACCATTTGTCATTTACGCAACGGAACGTGTGATCAATGTGCTTAATAGTAATCCCGTTTTCAACATTCTGGATCCGGCTATTGTCAAGAAAATTGCATTGCCTCTCAACAGGTTAACCAAGATTTCTGATGTGAATAATGAACCTTTGGGCATTGAGATCAAAGCTTTTCCCGTTCCCGGAAAAATTGCTCTTTTTCTGGAAGACAAAAAGAAAAAAGATTTTGGTTCTGAAACTGAAGATACAATCGGCGTCAGAATTTTTGACAAGGAAAACAATCACTCGGTGTCCTATATTCCGGGTTGTGCAAAAGTGAGTTCTTTTGTCAAAAATCAGACAGAAAATAGTGATTGCCTGTTTTTTGACGGCACATTGTTTCGCGATGACGAGATGATAACAGCCGGCCTTGGCCCAAAAACCGGACAACGCATGGGGCATATGTCAATATCGGGTGCCGATGGCGCTATCGAAGCCTGGCGTAACGCAAAAGTTTCAAGAAAAATATTTATTCATATCAACAATAGTAACCCGGTCCTTGACGATCATTCGGCTGAACGTCATGAAGTCGAACAATCCGGCTGGGAAATTGCATTTGACGGAATGGAGTTAAACTTTGACTGATTATCACAATATCGCCCGCAATGGCCTGACGCCTGACGAGCTTGAAAAAATACTGCGCCAGATCGGGAAAGAACGTTACCATATCAACCACCCTCATCATAAAATGATGATGGCCGGAAAGATGACGAAATTGCAACTTCAGGCTTGGGCATTGAACCGCTATTGTTATCAGGCAGCCATTCCACGAAAGGATGCGGCAATTCTGATGAATTCCAAAGATCCGGTTTTTCGTGCCGAATGGCGCCGCAGGATTAGCGATCATGATGGCACAAACGGACTGGATGGCGGCGTTGCGCGCTGGTTGAAACTTGCTACCGGTTTGGGACTTGATGAAGAGATGGTCAAAAGCGAAAGACAAGCTCTTTGGTCAACACGTTTTGCTGTCGAAGCCTATGTCAATTTCTGCCGCCAGAGGCCGCTTCTCGAAGGTGTTGCTTCTTCATTGACGGAGTTGTTTTCACCGACAATCATTGCCGAACGTGTTCCGGGTATTTTGGCAAAATATCCTTATGTGAGCGAAGAGACATTGGCCTATTTCAAACCGAGATTGACACAGGCACCGAAGGATTCAAGTTTTTCATTGGCCTATGTGCGTGAACATGCCGATACGCCCGAAAAACAGCAGGCCGTTATAGATGCTTTGATATTCAAAACCGGCGTTCTCTGGTCAATGCTTGATGCGCTGGATTATGCTTACGGTGAAGCCGGACGCATTCCCCCCGGCGCTTTTCGTGGTACTTCGAACGAATGATGACCGACCGTTTGACAAAACAAAGAAAAATTCTGAGCGACAAAAGTCGCCCGGAATTGTTTCATCACGTCAGAATCCAATATGAACCGGTGAGAAAAGCTTATGCGCTTCTTTCGCCGGAAAAAGTGTTTTGGCCGAATGAAATCGGACTTGATATATTGCGGCTTTGTGACGGAACAAAAACTGCACGCGAGATTGCTCTTTCTTTATCCGAAACTTATGATGCTCCGGTTCACGAAATCATTGACGATGTTTACTCCTTTTTACAAGATTGGGCCGACCAACTTGTCGTAAAAATATGACTGTAGAAATTTTCCCTCCCATCAGTATGCTGGCAGAACTCACTTATCGATGCCCGCTTCAATGTCCCTATTGTTCCAACCCTCTGGAACTCATGAAAGCCAATCAGGAACAGGATAAAAACTTTTGGGAACAGCTTTTCAAAGAAGCAGCAAAACTCGGCGTGTTACAAGCGCATTTGTCCGGTGGCGAACCGACATTGCGAAAAGATCTTGTAGAGATTGTTGCAGCCGTTCACGATAGCGGCATTTACTCGAACCTTATTACCGCCGGCGTTGCTTTATCGGAAGCAACATTGGAAGCTCTAAAAGAAGCAGGACTTGATCACGTACAACTATCGCTACAAGGCACAACGCCGCAAACGACAGAACTGATAGGCCATTATAAAGGCGCATATGAGAAGAAAATCGCAACAGCAAAACTTGTCCGTAAACTGGGACTGCCACTTACTTTGAATGCACCTATCCATCGTTACAATATCGACGAGCTTGATGCCTATTTTGATCTTGCGCTTAAACTTGACGCCGAACGCATAGAAATCGCCAATGTTCAATATTCCGGCTGGGCATTGCTCAATCGCAACGCTTTGATGCCCACGCGTGAAGACTTTGAAAAACAAATGGAAAAGGTTGAAAAATATCGCGAAGAGCTACGGGGCATCATCAATATAGACTATGTCATTCCCGACTATTTTGCCGATTACCCGAAGCCCTGCATGGGCGGCTGGGCACGCGATGCTTTTGTCGTCATCCCTGATGGCACAGTTCTGCCCTGTCATGCCGCAAGAACCATTAAAACATTACATTTTGATAAATTCGGAGAAAAAACGCTTTCCGAAATCTGGCATAATTCGAGTGCATTCAACGCCTTTCGCGGTTTTGACTGGATGCCGGAACCATGCCGTTCCTGCAAAAGACGCGATATAGATTTTGGCGGCTGTCGTTGTCAGGCATTGGCATTGGTAGGCGATGCATCAGCAACAGACCCAGCCTGCATAAAGTCGCCGTTTCATCAGAAAATCAGAGACTTGGGAGAGCAAGCAAGCCATGCCGATGCACCTCTTCAATACCGTCGTATCGGCGTTTTCTGATCAAATATTGCTTCCGTTTCAAATCGGATTTTAATCGCCGTTATTGAACTTAAATGTGCGAACCGACAAAGTTCGATATCGTGAATTTCCGAGCCTTTTTCAAATCGATCAGGGAAAGCGAAATTCACGAACAGGAAACACTTGGTTTAACAAAACATCAGAGTTTTTTGATCGAGGTACAAAACTATCCATTCAATCATGCGTCGTTCGTTCTCGGCAAACGAGATGTCTTACGCTGAAATTCAAACTGAATTTTATACGGTCATCTAGTTTCAAGTCATGGTTGACAGTGCCAGCTATATGAGTGTCCGAAAATAGCGACAAGTTTCCTGAATATTATGGCAATCAACCAATACCAGCGTTGCTTTTTGTTGAACGGCAGAAAAGCACATTATTGATGTCCATAAGGAGCGCGATCAACATTCAGACCGCGTTGTCCCCTTTTCGAATGACAACGAGATAAAGTCAGTTTCTTTCGTGACATATGTAAATTGAATGCTACTCTTGAGCTAGCAATTAAGCCTTTATCTTCATGCAAAAACTTTTGAGAGATAAAGACTTTCCGGGTTACTTGCTCAATCCCAACGCTCGATCATAACGTCATTGTAGCTTACCGGTGTGAAACCGCATTTTTGATAGAGCTGTAAGGCACGTGGACTATCCAATGTATTGGTTTGAATAATGACTTTTTCCGGATTGGATTCCCACACAGAATGCAAAATCTCGTTAAAAAAGAAGTATGATAGCCCCCTGCCCTGATAATCCGGTACAAGACCGAAATAGACAATTTCGGCAGACTTGGGCAACTCTTTCAGATTTATTTCAGCAAAACCGGCAGGGCAGCCGTCAACATAAAGAATATGGATAGCTGTATTTTCCGATTGTATCAGATCTTTCAAAGCCGCGTCAGTCATTTTCCGACGGACATTCCAATGGTGTGCCTTGCCAATTTGCTCATAAAGATAGCGATAAAAATGGACAGGCATATGATAGGCACGCATAATCGCAATTTGCAGATTAAGCGGAGAAGGCACGGTCATCGTAGGCCGCTTATACATTTCCAGATGCGTGACACGGGCATTGAGAAACTGTGGCATATTATTCATCCCCATCAGTGCCAGTAACAACCGGCGTATCTTTTTTAGACCCCCATTCACTCCATGACCCATCATAAAGCCTTACATTATGGTTACCTAATGACTCGAGCGCCAAAGCAAGCACCGCAGCCGTGACACCGGAACCACAGGTGGTTACAACCGGAGCCGCGACATTAATACCCGCATCCTTAAAAATAGTTTTAATCTTGTTCAGATCTTTAAAATTACCATCGGCAGATAAAGTCGAAAACGGGATATTATGGGCTCCGGGCATATGTCCAGAACGCATTCCCGGACGTGGCTCCGCTTCCTCACCCAAAAACCTTTTATGTCCACGAGCATCGGCTATTTGGGTTGTTTTGCCGTCCACGAGTTGCCGCATCTCGTCAATGAGCACAACCTTGTCTTGTTCGAATTTTACCTGAAAAGACGCCTTTTTAATCTTTGTCGGTTCATTGGTTATCGGATAATGTTTTTTTTGCCAGCCGGTAAAGCCACCATCCAGAACATAAACATGTTTTGCGCCCATAACACGAAACATCCACCATGCCCGTGGCGCCGAGAAAAAACCGATGCCGTCATAGACCACAATCGTATCATCCGCATTGACACCCATCTCGCTTGCAAATTGTGCGAACTTTTCAGGGCTCGGAAGCGTGTGGGGAAGACCGGATGTTTCGTCACAAACTTTATCATGATCAAAAAATACAGCGCCCGGTATATGGGATTTTTCGTATTCATCCCGACCATTGCGTTTGGCGGCAGGCAAATACCAGGAAGCATCAAGCACCGAGAGATTGGAATCACCCAATCGCGCTTTCAACCAGTCATCTGAAACAATAAACTCACTGTGCGTTTCCATGATATTATCCCGATTTCCCTGATCCTTGCAACTATATGAGAACATTAGGTGATTTCGACAAGGATTCAAAGCGGAATAGTAGCGGACTTATAGAGCAATGCAAGTTTAATATAGGACACAATCAAATCGGATGGACGGCGATGCGTTGAAACTCGTCACCATAGTCCAAAAGAGATTTTCCGATCATTTTCGAGTTTTTTCAAAAACTTCGAAAGCAACTCATATCACAAGCAATCAAGATTCCCGTCAAAACCGGCATTTCTACCTTGGAGATCAAATCGGAAAAAGCCCGAAAAGCAATCAAAATGCTATCGGGCTTCATTCATAACGGTTGGAAAGCTGAAATGCCTTCGAATTATAATTCCGTTTGGCAAATTATCAGGAAGTTATTCTCTTCCAAAGCTTAGGCCGCGCGTCTTACCGACTTTCTTAATCTTACCGGTTTTTTACGATTATTCGGCTTCTTTCTTTTCGTGCTTACCGGTTTCTCGTTTCGTGCTTCGAGCGTTTCACGATTTTTTCTGGCATCGCTATTTCTGTTTCTCCGTTTGAAGCTTTTTTGCCGATCATTCGGCAAAGCCTGTTCGTCATCTCTGGTCATAGTCCCGCCGAACTTTCTGGAAACAGGTTTACGGCGGTGCGTTCTGTTCTTTTCGTGAAAAGTCCCGTCCTTTTTGTGTTTCTGAGAGCGAGCATCGTCAGAGGCATCGGTTTTGTCTTTACCTTGTTTATTTTCCACTTTTTCAGGTAACGGACCGAACTGTGGCGGAACGTCTTCACGTGGCAACTTCATACGAATAACGCGTTCAACAGCTTTAAGCCGTGCACTCTCGATACTTTCATCATAAAGTGTAATGGCTTCACCATGCGCGCCGTTACGGCCTGTGCGTCCAATCCTGTGCACATAGCTTTCAGCCTCGTCAGGAAGTTCGTAATTGATAACGTGGCTAATTCCCGGAACGTCGATACCCCGTGCAGCAATATCGGTTGCAACGAGTATGCGCACTGTTCCATCACGAAAACCTTTCAAGGCTTTTTGACGTGCATTCTGCGATTTGTTGCCATGAATTGCTGCAACAGAATAGCCCGTTTTGGAAAGATTGCGCGTTACCGCATCCGCGCCGTGTTTGGTGCGCGTAAAAACAATCACCGAGCTTAAAGCCGGATTGGTCAAAAGCTTGTTGAGAACATCCTTTTTGTTACGGCGATCGACTTTATGAACAACCTGATTGATTTCAGCAGCCGTTGTCCCCTGTTTTGCAACTTCGACATGAACCGGATCATGAAGAAGTGTCTCTGCAAGCTTTTCAATTTCGTTCGGCATAGTCGCCGAGAACAAGGCTGTCTGGCGAGCTTTTGCCACAAGATCGGCAATCCGGCGAACATCTTTGATAAACCCCATATCGAGCATACGATCTGCCTCATCAAGAACGAGATAGTCTGTACGGGATAGATCTACGCTCTTATCACGCACCAGATCCATCAACCGTCCGGGCGTTGCAATGAGCACATCCACACCTTGCGCCATGCGCTTGATCTGCGAATTTTTCGAAACACCCCCGAGAATGAGACAAGTGGAAAGATGCGTATTTTTCGAGACCATATGAATGGCCTCTTCAATCTGTACGGCAAGTTCACGTGTAGGAGCGAGAATTAAGGCGCGAGCTGTTTTAGGGCGCCGTTTGTCGCCCATTGAAAGGATCTTTGTTAAAACCGGTAGACCGAAAGCCAATGTTTTTCCCGAACCGGTTTGCGCAATACCTAAAATGTCACAATCGGCAAGCATTGAAGGAATAGCTTCTTCCTGAATAGGTTTAGGCTCGGTCATGCCTGCTTTCAGAAGATTTTTAGCGAGAATAGGCGATACACCCAATGCCTCGAAGGCATTCGAATTTTGTGTTTTCAAAATAAAATCTTTCCCTGCCACTTCCGGACAGGCTTTTTACTCCTGATCTCCCGCGCAACCGGAACATCGGATTAATCAATATAAGGACGAAACGCTCGAGGTTAGCCCTTGAAGCGACTTGCGCGACCAACGAACACCTTTGGCAAGGTGAATGATGCTACAAAGTCCCTTTATAGAAAGTTGGCTCACCAACCCAAGCATCATAACCAGCCTTATCGTTCAATGCGATATAAAAAGCAACCGCTTTCAGTCAAAATAAATAAACTCTGAGCCTTCACCGCAATCTCACGGTCTACCGCGAAAGTGACTGTTTTTGCTTCAACGAAAATATCTGAATAACGCCAAACAGAAATTCATTGTGCCGGATATTGCCGCTTCGATTGAAACTTTATTCCAGCGGATGATTGAATGAACGGTGATTCATCACGTGAGGTTCAGCAACTATCACCTTCAAGGAAAAGCTTTTTTCCTCAATCAAAATAGTGCCAATTGTCACACAAAACTTAAGAAAAATGCTGCTTTGACTTCATAAAATGATAAAGCCATTCATCTGATATTTCAGGAACAAACAGGATAAATTATTTGCGGGTTATTTTTTCTTGAGGAATATTTACATCCTGAAAATCCGGATAAATTTCCAGAAATACCGGATTTTGAACAGTCTTCTGCCCACCATAAATGAGATGCCACTTTGTGTTATCAATAATTGCCAGCGTAGGATATTCGATAATGGCTTCTTTTGTTTCTACCCGTGTCGGTATCAGAGCATAGAAAATACCATTGGCCGTCTGACGATATTCGATCTTCCCCGTATCCAGACGATAAGCTCCGGCTGGGAGATTGGAAAACTGGCTTTCCAATTGATTGATAAAATTCTTTTTGAGAGTCTCTTCGTCTGTCTTCAGCCTGAGCGCCATCTCCTTGAAAAGGCGCTCGGGCATATTATTGGCAATGAAGTTCAGATCTTTTTTCTGTGCCGCGTTATTGATTTGTGCAACAAGACCGTCGAGTTCGGCTTTCTGGATAGAATCCGGCTCGGCCGCATTTGACACTCCGATTCCGGAAACAAATAACGCCAAAGCAAAAAACAGCGAGGTGAGAAACTTCATTGATAACGACCTTTTGGTTCAATATAGGTATTTGATTTAATTATATAATATAATCAAATAATACCCTGTCATTGGTTATATCGCGATATGCCCAACCAAGCTCTTTGAACTTTGTTTCAAGAACTGCGAAATTCTCGAAACGTTTTGTTTCAATTGCGATAAGAACGGAACCGAAATTGCGAGCCGATTTCTTCAGATATTCAAAGCGCGCAACATCATCATCCGGCCCGAGCTGGTCGAGAAAACCACGCAACGCACCGGGACGTTGAGGAAAGCGGAAAATAAAATATTTTTTCAATCCCTGATAGCGCAAGGCGCGTTCTTTCACTTCCGGCAAACGTTCGAAGTCGAAATTGCCACCGGAAATAATAAGAAGAACTTTTTTGCCTTTCAAATCCTGCGGAGAAATACTCTTCAATGCATCAATGGAAAGACCGCCGGCCGGTTCAAGCACAATGCCTTCCACATTCAGCATTTCAACCATCGTTGCGCTCAAACGGTTTTCCGGAACAATCGACACATCATAGGGCGAAAACCCTTTCAGCATCTTGAAGTTCAGTTCTCCGATCTGGGCAACTGCTGCGCCATCGACAAATGTGTCAACATCTTCCAGTTTGACGCGTTTGCCTTCCTTCAAACTTGTATAGAGACTGGCAGCCCCTTCCGGCTCGGCAAAGCGGATGTGGGTTTTTGTCCAACCACTTTCGCGGATAAAATGGCTGATGCCACTGGCAAGTCCGCCACCACCAACAGGAATGATAACCAGATCGGGTTTTTCATCTCCGACCAACTCTTGCCACTGCTTTGCAGCCTCGTACATAACCGTTGCTTGTCCGGTTACAATCCGCATATCATCGAAAGGCGGTGCCATTACCCCACCCCCTTCGGCAACGAAAGCTTTCGCGGCTGCATAGCATTGATCAAAAGTATCGCCGATCATACGAATTTCAATAAATTCGCCACCGAATGAGCGGGTCTTGTCAATCTTCTGCTGCGGTGTTGTCACCGGCATGAAGATAACACCCTTCCGCTTGAAATGATGACAGGCAAAAGCCAAACCCTGAGCATGATTACCGGCTGAAGCGCAGACGAAAGCCGCTTCCGGCGCTACCTTGTCGAGCATTTGCGAAATGAAATTGAAAGCACCACGAATTTTATAGGAGCGAACCGGAGTCAGATCCTCACGCTTGAGGTAAATTTCTGCATCATATTTCTGACTTAAATACTCATTCCGCTGAAGCGGGGTCTCATCAAAAAGACTGCGCAAAGCTTTGGCAGCTTTCGCCACGTCTTGAACAAACTCACTCATGATATAAAATGCTTTCTATTCCATAAAATTCGAGCTGGCTTTCTTCTGTTGGAAAGTCAATACCGGCTAGATTAAATCAAACAAGATTATATTCAACAAAAATTCGCAGCCGAATAGCGAGAGACACAAAAAATTCAACTCACCTTTCAATTGCGCCAATCGCGTTCAATTGCACCAAATGCCGCTTGCATTAAAACGACTTTCAGCCCCTCTACCCTTTTTATAAATTAAAAACGCCTGTTCCGGAAAAACCCGCGCAAATCAAAATATCGGTAAATAACGAAATAGATGCGTATTTACGAAAACCCAATCGCCTCGGATTGATGAAGTCATATCGGTAGACTTTACAATTCAACCATCGATAGCCTGATGAGAGCCTTGTTCGATGCCAAAACCGGAGAAATAAAAAAACTCATCTTTCTCATTCTGATAAATTCCGGCTCATCATAGGAGAAACTAGCGGCGGAAATTTTCACCGCCTTTTAATGCCTCGTTTTGCAGTGCAATAATTTACGGTGCTGAAAAACTACCGTGCCAAAATAGACAGAAACGTTCGATATTTAAAAATATTGTGGCTATTTCCCAGACCGGATTTTAAATTAATTTTTTGGCTTCACTTTTTGATATTCGTTCCCTATAAGGGCAAAAGCTGCGGACGTGGCGAAATTGGTATACGCTAGGGACTTAAAATCCCTCGATCTTTAGATCATGCGGGTTCAAGTCCCGCCGTCCGCACCACAACTTTATTTTAAGCTTCCCCATGCATTTCTGATATTCTGATCAAAAGATACGCGTGCCTGCTCAAACCAATAATATCGGTCTTAATCTTTCAATTCGCAAAAAATTAGGAAAAGTTCGAACTGAACATATTTGACCGGATATGCTTTCCGTTCAGGTTGTTGCCCGATCTCTTGATCAAAGGCTTTCAATCAAGTTAAAGCAGTCTCTCAACAAAACTAATCAAGTCTATTGCAAAGCCTTTGGTGCGACCAACGCGAACATAAGCATTCAAGAACAACTACATTCCGATAGGCGACCAATCGACAAGACTATTTCTTGAATATAAAAGCTCGCTCTTCGTCACAAAAAGCCCTACCCCTCATTTATCATGCGTTCCTTAAAACCACAGAAACCACTGCGCCAAAGGGATAGAGCTTCATCGTCGCCTATCATATCTGATTTAAGTTTTTAAAGGCAGGAATACTGACGTCTCTATTGGTCACTCTCTATTCGTCAAACTAGTGCCGGTCGACTTTCGACTTTTATTTGAAGCTCGCACGACTTCCGTTAATTTCTATCGTATCTGTCGCCTTGATTGCAAAGCGATCGCCATTCGGAAAGGTAACGAAACATCCCTTCGGACAAATGTCGACTGTCTGATCTGCCTTCAAAGACACGTCCCGTCTGGAACTTCCTTCAGCGACCACGAGAGACTGCGTTTTTTGGTCGGTATTTTTTATTGTTGCGGCTTCCACTCCTTCCGAAAAGAAACATGTCAAAGCAACAGCTACAAGAAACCATTTTGTCATATCAGGTAATTCCTTCGTCAGAAAACCGCTTATAAGCCTGAAATCGCACTTTGTTTGTGACCGCAATTGTCGCGGTAATATCGGGCACGTAAATTGCCAGAGTAAAATTGAAATTATTGCTGTCAAAGCTTGAAAAACTGACCCATGGACTGGGATTTTTCAAAACTCCTTCGGTATTATTGGCGGTTTCCATCAATACCTCGACGATATGTTCCGGATCGGACATAGCCGGAACGGTAAACGTCACGTCAACACGCCCGATTTTATTACGATGTGTCCAGTTACCGACATTGTTATTGATGAGGCTTGAATTCGGCACAATAATTGTTTGCCGCTTCAATGTTTCGACTTCGGTTGCACGGACGCTGATGCGTTTGACAATTCCGACAATTGTACCGGTTTCGACATAATCACCAACTTTGAAGGGGCGCTCTGCCAGAAGAATTAGACCGGAGACAAAATTCTGGACAATATTTTGAAGTCCAAAGCCGATACCAAGTGAAAGACCACCGGCAATCAATGCAAGGCTACTCAAATTGAAACCGGCGGCCGACAGGCCTATCAGCGCGGAAAGCGCAATACCGCCATAACCGACAACGGTGCGGATGGAATTTCTGACACCTGAATCCACTTTTCCTCGTGCGAGAACTGTGCCATCCAGCCAACCTATAAACCAGCGGATCAGGAACCAGCTGATCAAAAAGAAAACAATACCGATTGAAATACCGACAAGCGAGATGGATACATTTCCAATTTCGAAACCGGTCATTATGTGAATGAAGGCCGATAAAATATCGGATGCCGAAAAGCCGAGCTGCATAATGATCGGCGGCACACAAACAATAATCACAATAATGTTGAGGAGAATACCGGCAACAAGGCCAAGCTGGTCCATTGTGCTATCGTCGATATTAAATCTCTGAACCAGACGACGACCGATGAATGTCTTGGCGAAAGCTCCCTCTTCAGCCGTTGCACGCGCTGTCTGTATGCCAAGGTACATCAACACGAGAAACGCACCGCTGACTACGATTTGTTGGGAAATAAATCGAGCCATGCCGACATAACCGGCAAGTGCTGTCAAAATGGGTAATAACCCGACAACAATAAGCGGAATACGGATATAGAGCGGCCAGGACGTTACCTTTTTATCGTCCTCGCTGCTCGTTCTTGCACGCACAAAAGAAATCGCCAGAATAATAATGCCAACAAGAATAACCGAAATGAAGCTCTTGGCGATAGCCAGTGAAAGAGGTGCCGATACGGCGCGATAAACAGCATTCAGGAAATAATCCAGTGCCATTACCAGTGCCAATAAAGTCAATAGCACAATCAACAGACGCGCCGGTTTTGGCGCTATATTCATCAACCGCAACTCGGGCAGTTTCGGTGAGAGAATGACAAAAGACATGCGGGCGATAAAAAACACCAGCATAACGACATCCGCGGCCGAGCGGAATACCGGTTCCAGATTTGGCCAACTAATTCCGAGATAGTTGAAAAATATAAGTATAAGAATAACAAAAACCGCGCAAATCATTGTCGGAACAAGCGTTGCGACAAAAGCAAATGACAAGCGCTTCAAATAGGATGCGTCTTGTTCTTCCTTGGTTGCCTCATGCTTGACACGACCGATCAATTTATGCGTCGAAATGACAAGAACACCAGCGATAAAAAGTGGAATCAAAATGCTAGCACATAGCGCTAACAACTTGAATTGATAAACAAATTGCCACCAGAAAAACATCAACGAGAAAAAGTCCGCCGCTGCATCTTTTGCAGATTGGGCAATTTGTGCACCAAGTGGCGAAGAGAACTCGACCCTATGGGTCAATGTTCTTGCGAATAACTCCCGCGATTGCGCTATCGTTCTTTCAACCAGACGATTGGCATCAATCGAACAATCTTCGAGCTGTCCGACCAAAGTATTGATCTTCACTTTGAGCTGGCGAAGATTATTTCTCTCGTCGGTAACCGTTTTTGCTTCCTGAACCCCGTCTTGAGGCTCGCCTAATTGGTCCAGACGTAAATTGATATCATTCAACGGTGAACGGAAAAGCAAAGCCGTGTTAATGACTTTGCCGCTGACATCCTGTGCTTTGTTACGGACATCGGTCAAGGCTGCATCATCATCCTGTCCGGCGTCATAGCTCTTCAATAGCTCTTTTAGCTGATCTTTATAGCCATTCACGACCGCTTGTTGTTGTTTGACAAGATCTGCGGGGCTTAAAACCGTATTATCACCGGTTGAAGGCGTTTGCGCCTCCGCAACATTCCCGACCGCCGACAGACTTGATAAGGTCAGTCCTGTCGAAGAGATTGCCAGAACAATGATAAAACAGAAATTGCGAATGAGATTTTTAAAATTCAAGGGACCAACCATTCCAGATAAAGATAACGAATCGCGCATATAGGCTTTAAAAACCAAAAAGCAATTTGAGGAAATGTTACCGGACACCCCCAATATCAACTATTGTTTTTTGTTTTCCTATAAAATTTTTACAAAACTATGACAAGCCAAGGCCTGTTTTCTACGATTATTAAAAAAATCGTTCTTCTTCAAATAAGCACACAAAGACTAAAACAAAATCCATCGAATTTTATGCACCTAACGCACTTTCAAGGAATTTTCGCAAGGAAAGCAAGGTCGAAACAAACACCCGATGTTCTTCATAGGCCTTCATAACCAGCCTGAAGGTCTTGTTGCAAATGAAGATACAGAGACTTTTAAAATCAACAAAAAACCGCATCAGCCAAATTAGATCGCGAAAAATCGATACTCCATCTCAATATCATAAAAACCAATAATTTCCATTAGTTGCTCAATCAACATGAATCAAATTCTCTAAACACCCCGTCTTGATTTCGCGATATTTGATATTGGCAGGCAGAAATTTTCAACGGTTTCTGTAAAATTCAACATCTGACTAATTTGACCGGAACAATGCCGTTTATATTCTATCCATTACCGTCATGAGGAAAGCCGGTTAATGATGCTTAAAGACGTTTTTATTCAATCAATTGGATGAAATCCCTGAATCAAAAAACGAAATCGGTTCACATAAATTAACCGGAAACATAATGAGCCAAAAGTTACGCACTGCTATTAAGGAAACCATTCTGATCAATCGGCTTTGCATTTTTGTTTCTTGTTAGCAAATGCTCCCTCCCCGATTGTTCCGGAATTGATTGCTCTTATAAAGATTGCGGATTGGTTCACAAGTTAACTCTTAGGTGACTTGATTAACTTAAGAAATACAGCTTGTTTAAATTTGGAAATTAATCGTCTATCTGCTTAAAGCGGTATGACATCGCCATTTCAGGTGCATAACCGGCTTCGACCAGAGTTTCAAAACCGGCGTGGATAAGGTTGACAAGTCCACCGCAAAGTGTTGATCAATGTTTATTGCCGACAATGTGTCTCATCGTCATAATGAATCTCGGTATTCTTTTTTGATGATTTTTTGAACAATCCGGATTTCAAGAAAAATTTCGCGCATTATTGTTTTGAAATATCAGGCATTAGGACTGAAATCTATTGTGCAAACAGGAGTTTAACAAAACTCCGGCAACAGTTCTTGTTGCAGCTTGATCTTTCCATTAGTCTGAAAAGAGGACCGTGTGCGAACATTTAATGGCAAGTGGACGGGAAATCATGTTTTCGACACGAAATTAAGGCGTTGCTACCGCCTAAATGTTGAAAACTTCAAAAAGAAGGTTCTTATCTGAACCAAATCGTAATATAGAACCTATTTTTTAGGTGCCAATTATTGGATGGATCTTATGCGAACACCACGCTGGCTAACAACTTTATATTTTGTCATTCTTCTCTTGGGAGTTCTGGTTGCACTACCTAACCTGTTGACGGAAAAGCAGCTCGAATATTTACCATCATTCATGAGGGATACAAAAGTTGTTCTGGGGCTTGACCTTAGAGGTGGTTCTTCGCTCGTTCTCGAAGTCGATGCCAAGTCACTCAAGCGCGATCAATTACGTACCGCTCTTGATAATGTCCGTGGTAAACTTCGCGAAAAGCAAATCCAATCAAGCAGTGTCCGCATGATCGGCGATTCGATTGTCGCCGTCATTCCTGATGCGGATCAGCGCAAAACCGCGCTGACTGCGCTTCAAGAATTGGCGACACCTATTTCGGCAGGCGCATTCCGCGCATCGGCATCCGATATAGAGGTCACTGAACAAAATGATGCAATCCGCGTCTTTCTGACTGATGCAGGTATCAAATATCGCGTAAACAATGCCGTTGACCAAAGCCTTGAAATTATTCGTCGACGCGTCGATCAGGTCGGTGTAGCCGAACCGAGCATTCAAAAAGTCGGGCTTGATCGCATTGAAGTCCAATTGCCGGGATTACAGGATCCGAAGCAATTGCGCGATCTTTTGGGAACTACAGCGAAAATGACATTCCACCTTGTTCCCACCAATGTCGATATGGAAAATCCGCCCGCCGGTGTTTCGATATTGCCCGGCTATACCGATGAAAATCAGCGTTTTCCTATTTACGATCAAGTCTCGCTTGATGGCAGTGTGTTAACCGATGCCTCGGCCGGTTTTGATCCCCAAATCCCCGGCAAGTCGCTTATTTCGTTCAAGCTCAACACAATCGGTGCGAAAGCATTTGCCGAAATTACAAGAGAAAACATCGGTAAGCCCTTTGCTATTGTCCTTGATAACAAAGTTCTGACAGCTCCAGTCATTCAAGGCGTCATACCTGGCGGTAGTGGGCAAATTACCGGCAATTTCACTCCCAAAGAAGCATCCACTCTTGCTGCCTTGTTGCGTGCCGGTGCATTGCCTGCTCCTTTGACAGTGATTGAAGAACGTACTGTCGGCCCCGATCTCGGTGCAGATGCGATCAAAATGGGGCTTTATACCGGTATTGCCGGTTTCTTCCTCGTGGCACTCTTTATCTTCCTTCTTTACGGGCTATGGGGTATTATCGCCGATATTGCACTTGCCCTTCATACTGTTCTTACTTTTGCAGCTCTCAGTCTCATTGGTGCAACACTCACCCTTCCCGGTATCGCCGGTATCATTCTCGGAATTGGTATCGCGGTTGATGCGAACATTCTTATCAATGAACGTATTCGTGAAGAAAGCGAAAAAGGCATGGGGTCTATGGCCGCGCTTGACCGTGGCTTCAAGCATGCGTTTTCAACCATTATCGACGCGAATGTGACGGCTGCTATAGCCACAGTTTTGCTGTTGTGGTTCGGCACCGGTCAGATACGCGGCTTTGCTGTCACAATGCTTCTTGGCATCATCATTTCATTGTTTACCGATGTTACCATCGTGCGTATCATTATGTCGTGGGTTGTGCGTGAATGGAAAATTACCAAGTTGCACATCCATTCATTTTTCAAATTCATTCCCCAACACACCAATTTTCACTTCATGAATGCGCGCTTCATCGGCATCGGTGTTTCTATTTTCCTGTCGATTGCGTCAATCGTTCTGTTCTTCAAGCCGGGCCTTAATTTCGGTATTGATTTTATGGGCGGCAGCCAAATGGCTATTACCACCAAGGCCCCTGCCGATCTCGCGACATTGCGCTCGACATTAGGACAATTGGGATTGGGCGAAATTGCCCTGCAAAATGTTTCCAACCAGAACACAGTGCTCATCAGAGTTCAGCAACAGGATGGTGGTGAAGCCCAACAAACTGCGGCCATTGAAAAACTGAAAACCGCCGTCAAAACAATCTACCCCGATGTCACATTTGACCAGATCGAAGTTGTCGGTCCGAAAGTTTCAGGTGAACTTGCAACAGCCGGATTTACCGCAGTTGTCCTCGCATCGATTGCAATGATGTTTTATATCTGGTGGCGTTTCGAGTGGTTCTTTGCTGTCGGTGCTATTGTCACCATTGTTCTCGACACCACAAAAATGGTCGGCTTCTTTGCATTGTTCCAGCTAGACTTCAATTTGACAGCTATTGCCGCGCTTCTCACAATTGTCGGCTATTCGGTCAACGATAAAGTGGTGGTTTATGACCGTATGCGTGAAAATATGAGGCTCTACAAAAAGATGGCCTTGCGACAATTGGTCGACATGTCGATCAATCAGGTGCTTATCCGTTGTATTTTCACTTCAACGACCACTGTTCTTGCTATGCTGCCAATGGCGATCTGGGGCGGTAGTGCTGTTCATAATTTTGCCGTTCCAATGGTTGTCGGGGTAATTATTGCGACATCGTCGTCAATTTTCATTGCTGCACCAATTCTACTCTTCCTTGGTAATTGGTGGCATCATCACCATGAGGGGCGCGATCTCATCGAAGACAAGCCTCATCCGAATTCAGTGAACGCAAAATAATTTTTTCCAAAAGCCGGTGTGACGAGATCGTGTCATGCCGGCTTTTTTTTGGGGGGGGGAAATCGCCCGATTTTAACAAAACAAATCGGAAAATTTTGTCATAAGCTTAACACAAATGATGTTTATGTTCATGGCATCTTGACGGGGGCACGTCAAAAACAGGGAGGAAATTCCAGCCGCAGATGATACAGGATACACCATTGGTAACAACTATTGTTGTGGGATTGTGCCTTGCATTTCTGTTCGGTGTCCTCGCCAATCGTTTACGAATCTCGCCACTTGTCGGTTACCTTCTGGCCGGTGTCATTGTGGGGCCCCATACCGGTGGTTTTCGTGTTGATTCGGTATTGATCAATCAGCTTGCCGAAATCGGTATTATCCTGTTGATGTTCGGTGTCGGCCTGCATTTTTCTTTCAAAGATCTTCTTTCGGTCAAAGCAATCGCGATCCCCGGCGCTATTGTCCAGATGACTGTTGCCACAGCATTGGGGCTGTGTTTCGGTCTTATCATGGGATGGGGAATTGGCGGCGGTTTGGTCTTTGGACTTGCACTTTCTACAGCCAGTACAGTTGTGCTTTTGCGCTCGTTGCAGGAACGCAATCTCATTGAAACAGACCGTGGACGCATCGCTGTCGGGTGGCTTATTGTCGAAGATCTGGCAATGGTTCTGGCTCTTGTGCTCATCCCTGCCCTGTCAACTTCGCTGGGGGGAAGAATAACCGGCGAAGTCGATCCTCTTGCCCAATGGATGCAATTGGGACTCTTCGGGACAATTCTTCTGACAATTGCCAAAGTTGTACTGTTTGTCATTTTAATGGTCATTGTCGGCCAACGTGTTATCCCTTGGCTTTTGAAAATTTCTGCCCAATCCGGTTCGAGAGAACTTTTTCGCTTGAGTGTTCTAGCAATCGCCCTCGGCGTTGCATTTTTTTCGGCCCATCTTTTTGGCGTTTCCATTGCATTGGGTGCTTTTTTTGCCGGAATGATTATGAGTGGTTCGGAGCTCAGCCAAAGAGCAACAGAAGAAACATTGCCGCTGCGTGATGCTTTTGCCGTTCTGTTTTTTGTTTCCGTCGGGATGCTTTTTGACCCATCCAAATTATTGACCGCTTTTTTGCCTCTTATTGTTACACTCGTCATAATTATTGGCGGCAAATCTCTTGCTGCTTATGCAATCGTCCGGCTCTTTCATCGTCCTTATGCAACGGCGCTTACAATTGGTGCCGGCCTTGCCCAGATAGGTGAATTTTCTTTTATCCTTGCAGGTCTCGGTACTTCGTTGGGTATTATCAATGACGAAGCGCGTGATCTTATTGTGGGAGGCGCTATCCTCTCCATTCTTTTAAATCCGCTGGTCTGTTTTGCCGCCGAAAAAATTCGTTCCCGTCTTGAAACGGAAAATGGCGAAACCACGATTATAGATGTCAGTGGAGATGATGATAGTGATTTGAGAAAAACCGATAAAACCGGCCATACAATTCTGGTTGGCTTTGGCGATATCGGCGAAAAAATTGCCAATTCTCTCCAACGCTCTCACACAAATTTCATTGTCATTGATCATAACGGTCAGGCTGTAAAAAGCGCCGAAGACCAAAAAAATGAAGCAATTCTGGGCAATGCGGCCAATTTGACTATACTTGAGCGAGCCAATATCGGGCAGGCCCGTCAACTGGTTATATCGACAAAAAGCGCAATTGATGCCGCTAAAATTGTTGCCGAGGCTCGCAAATCGAATGACCGGATCCATATTATTGCCCACGCTGTCACGGGTGTGGAAACCGCTTATCTAAAAGATATGGGGGCGAATACGATAGTGACGGATGACGAAGAAATCGCTAAAGGTATGTTAAAACATTTGAGTTATCCCGAAGAGGATGAACAGGCATGTTCGGATGACAAAACTTCCCCAGCGAATAATGGGGAAACGCCGGAAAATGTGAGTGGATACGTATGAAACTTAAGAAATATATTTGGCCGCTTATCGGCATCGTCGCAATGGTGGTGTCCATCTATATTCTTTACCACAAATTATCGGCGATTTCATTTAGTGACATTACCGGCAGGCTTGGCGCATTAAGCCCGCATCACTGGGTACTTGCCGCATTTTTTGCATTGATTGCTTATGCAGCTCTTGCCGGTTACGACCGTATTGCCTTGCAGCATTTAGGCAAAAAAATACCGCTTCATTATATTGCCATTTGCTCTTTCACAACATATGCGCTTTCCCATAATATCGGCGCCTCGGTTTTTTCAGGCGCTGTAGTGCGTTATCGTGCCTATAGCAAAAAGGGCTTGAGTGGTGTGGAAATTGCCGTTCTCGTCGCTTTTTGTTCCTTTACCTTTGCTCTTGGTACAATCCTGCTTTCCGGATTGGTACTCGTGATACGACCGGATCTCATTACGCTTGTCCATGAAGGTATTCCCACATGGCTTGCCGTTACCATCGGCATCGGAATGCTGACATTCGTTGCTCTTTATATTTTGGGCAGCCTTTTGCAATTACGGCCATTAAAAATCGGCAAGTCATTCCAGATTTCCTATCCGCATTTCAGTATTGTCGTTCAACAATTGATTATTGGGCCTTTGGAATTGATCGGCGCAGCAGGTGTTATTTATGCCACCCTGCCCGATGTAGGAAACCCCGGTTTCATCGCAGTTTTGGGTGTGTTCCTTGCGTCCTTTACCGTAACACTTTTATCGAACGCTCCTGCTGGCGGTGTCGGTGTGCTGGAAGCCCTGTTTATGGCCGGTATGCCGAATATGAATCCGGCAGATGTCATTTCGGCTCTCATTGTATTCCGTCTGCTTTATCTCATTATACCGCTGGTTATCTCGCTATTTTTCGTTGCGGCTTTTGAAATAAGCCAATATCGCCAACGCAATGCAAATATCACCAATGATCCGGTAAAAAAACCGGATGCGAAATAAAATCTAAAGAAGCTTGAAGAGATGACGTTATTCAAGCTTTCTTTTTTTGCCGCTCGATTTCCACACCAACGGCAGCCGGCCCCAATTCGAGCTTATCCACGCGGACAATAACTCTTTGAACCCTTGGATAAGCAAGAATGAGTGCAGCTATCCGTTCGGCCAATGTTTCAACAAGTTCGACATGACCCAGCGAAACGAGATTTTTGATACCATCAAGAATAAGATCATAGGAAAAAATATGACGCATATCTTCCGGATTGGAAGACAAACGTTCGACATCGGCCTTGATGTTGAAGCGGACTTTTTGTTTATGCCCGTATTCACGTTTATAGGCACCGATTTCCATCGGCAAAATAAAATCTTCAATAATAATGCGATCTGTACCGAGCCCCGAACCTTCAGGAAGTTGTTCCTGCCCGCTATCGACGGGTAAAAGAGCGCGCATCAATAAATTGGTTGCATTATCGCCAAACTGGCCCGATTTGACCGGATGTTTGATAATAAATCCCAGCCAATCAGGTGAATAAGGTAGCAAACGCGGAATGTCAGGTGCCTCGATCATTCCTATAACGCCTGCTTCCAAATTATTGGCGCGGGATTTTGTCATGAATTGACCTATGTTTCCCACCTTTATCTGGCTTAAAATTGTCTGGTCAAGATTACGTGGTTGGAGCAAAATACCACTAAAGCCCAAAGCGCCGATTATCGTGATCAAAGAATTATCGGGCGAATTTTCCGCTTCTATCAATGCCACCAGCGGATAATCATTACATTGATTTGCCAGCGTTTTCACAAAAGCCGGAAGCTCTTCCGGCAAAGCCGAAACAACAATCCTTTGAGCGCCGCACCGCTCCATCACTTTGGAAGTCAACAAACGGGAATCGGAAGTCCGCAACCATATTTGCGGCGAATAGCCCGCCATATTTTTCAGTGCCGAACATAATTTTTGCATTTTTTGCAATGTGCCGGACACTAAAACAATGTCAGCGCGGACGCTGTAAGCGATCCGCGCATCGTCCTGATCTTCAAGAACGACTAATAATTTAGTCATCACCTTGTCCGAAGGCTAAAACATGTCAAAATTTCGGGCGGATATTTTTTAAACCGTTATTCATTTTGAACAATTCGTCAAAAACTGCCTGTGCCCCACCTTCGATAGCAGCACTTGGTCTGAAATTACCATTCTCGTCTATATACTGGGTATATTGGGGAATTGGCAAAGTCTCAAGAATTGGTACCATTCTTACGGCATTGACCATCAACCGTGCCGTTTCAACAGCTCTCAAGCCCCCTGAAATGCCGCCATAGCTCAAAAATGATACGGCTTTATAACTCCATTCATGTGCAAGATAAGTCACAGCATTCACAAAAGATGAGGGTGGCAGATGGTCATATTCGGGAATGACGAAAATATAACAATCTCCCTTGGCAATGAGCTTGCTCCACTCTTTTGTATGGGTATGTTCATATTGATGAAGACGCGGATGCTTTGGCTCATCGAATAACGGCAGATTGATTGTTGCCAGATCAATCAATTCAACATCAAAGTTCGAATGACTGTCCGCATATGAACACAGCCAGTCGCCTAGCTTTTTACCGACACGACCAGCGCGCGTAGGCGTAACGATGATCTGCAAACGTGGTTCCATATCCAATTCCCTCCAAATGAGAACTATTCTTTATCTTACAAATTCTCGTAGATAAGTTAAGCGTCTTTAACAAATAACTGACTATTTTTTTATTGCCAAATCATTGATCTTGCTTTTTTACCGGCGATATCAACACTTTTGCTATATTCCGTCGGTCCATTTCAACTACTTTGAAATTAAACCCTTCTGCTTCAAAACTCTCGCCCGTCACCGGCAAATGTCCGAAATGCCATAACATAAAACCTGCAAGAGTTGTATAACGATCATTCTCATCCACCAAATCTTTATCAAGATAACCGCTCAGTCGGCGAATATCGGCATAACCTTCAACCATAAAGCTGCCATCTTTCAACTGTTCGGCAATAACCGGTTCGTCATCTTCATCCGGAAAATCGCCGGCAATAGCTTCCAATATATCCGTCGGAGTTGCAACTCCTTCAAACGAGCCATGTTCATCAACCACTATGGCAAGTTGAATTGCTGAACGACGCAATTTTTCCATGAGTCGTAAAACACTGGTATTTTCATGAACGACGAGAGGCTGACGCATGGCTTTCTGCCAATCGATATTCTTGCCTTCGGCGAGATCAAGCAGCAAATCTTTAGTCAATGCAACGCCGACAAATTCGTCAACTTTCTCGCGCGCAAGCACCAGACGGCTGTGTTTGAATTGCTCGAGTTCGTCGCGCATTTCCTCTTCATCAGTATCAAGGTCAAGCCATTCTATCTCGTTTCGCGGGGACATGATCGACCGGACAGGCCGGTCTGCAAGATCAAGCACACCACGAATCATCTGCTTTTCTTCCGGCCTGAATATTTCCGAGGCGGCAGCCTGTTCAGCAATAAGATCAACTGTTTCACCGAGACTCCCCTCCTTTTTACCGCCGCCCAGAAGACGCAGCACTGCACCGGCTGTCCTTTCGCGCAAATCATTGGTCGAAATAAGTTTCTCCCTGTTATGCCGGCCGATCTGATTGAACGCTTCGATGAGAACGGAAAAGCCGATAGCCGCGTAAAGATAGCCCTTCGGAATATGGAAACCGAAGCCTTCAACAATGAGGCTGAAGCCGATCATCATCAAAAATCCGAGACACAGGATGACTACCGTTGGATGGCGGTTAACAAATACCATCAGGGGGCCGGAGCCCCACATCATCACGCCCATAGCAATAATGACGGCAAGGTACATCACCATCATCTGATCTTTGGGGATCATACCTGTCGCCGTAATAATACTATCCAGAGAAAAGACTGCATCGAGCACAACTATCTGGACAATAACTTGCCAAAATACAGCATGGACAACCGAAGTCGAGTTTTCCTGAACCTCGCCCTCCAACCTTTCATGAAGCTCGAGTGTCCCTTTTGCAAGGAGAAAAGCTCCGCCGATAATCAGGATGATACTATGCCAGCTGAAACTGAAACTTCCCACTGAAAAAAGAGGCCGGTCAAGCGTCATGACCCAACCCATTGCCGTCAGCAGTATCAAGCGCATGACCAATGCACAGCTCAAACCTGTCAAACGGGCACGGTTCCTTACCTTAGGAGGCAATTTTGTAGCCAAAATTGCGATAAAGACAAGGTTATCAATGCCTAGGACAATTTCCAGAAAAATAAGTGTTACAAGCCCCATCCATGCGTGGGGATTTGCTATCCATTCCATAATCCATCAATTCCGAAAAAAGTGCAAAACGAAGGAAAAAAGTCGAGGGAAAATAAGATCAACCATTTTCCATCCTCGAAGTCGCCATTTGCAGAAAGGCGAACACAATCGATCCTGTCATTCCGGCTCTAAAAGCTCGCCGGAAAGCCAAATCAACATAATGGTAATGAAAAAATCCCCGAAACGGCCTATACCGCTCGCTACTACAAGAAGGGTCTTCTGATGAATTTTGGTCGGGCATTACGCTCGATCGTCCTCTCTTTACCGGTAACAATCAAAGTCACACGCGTTAATGAAAGTGATATAATGAGGCTATTTCTTATGAAGATCAAGATATTTTCGCAATCTTGATACTTCACGCTTCAACAATGAATGAAATGACAAAAAAACGAAAATTTTCTATGGACATCACCCCTTAGGAACGCTATAGAACCGCTATCGTTGATTGACAACGTCACCGTGGGTGATTAGCTCAGTTGGTAGAGCAGCTGACTCTTAATCAGCGGGTCACAGGTTCGATCCCTGTATCACCCACCATTTAGACCTCTGATTTATAAGTGTTTTTTCAGACCAGGAAATTTTCCGATAACAAAGGGTAGACACTTTTTTAAGAAGGGTAGACATTTTTTGTTTTCCTTCTGTTCACTTCCTTGTCGAAAATTTTGACAACATTCTCCATTTTTCGACTTTTGTCAGCAGACCGTGAATAATGTCTTGCCATTTCAATTGTCTTTTGTCCCAACGCATTGCCATGCCTATATTTTCGGACAATGTTTGAAAATAGTTAAACGGATCTCGCTTATTTTTCTAAAATTATTGCAGCAGAATCGAAACACAAACTTAATCTGCAATGCCTTTCAGACAAACTGTCTTTCTTTTGAATAGTGTCTGTTGATGCGTTCTGCAAAAAAACTCAATGCCATACAGAGCACGAAGTAAACAACCCCGACGAATAGATAGATTTCTGTTGAATAAGCGCCTGTCAAGCGACCGTCAATTTGACGCGCCAAGGTCAGAAATTCTTGTGTACCTATGATGTATGCCAAAGACGTATCTTTCGTAAGCGAAATACATTGGTTGATAAATGATGGTGCCATGCGTGGCAGTGCTTGTGGCAAAATCAAAAACCATAGAACTTTCCACCTATTAAATCCTAGTGCTAGTCCGGCTGCCCATTGATCGTCGCCAACGCTGTGCAGACCTGCTGCAACAGAATGACCAAGATAAGCACCGCCAACCAAGGATAAGGCCAAAACAATAGTCTGTACTTTTGGCGCAGATATGCCAAGCGTCATGGGAAGCAAAAAATAGATCCAGAAAATTAACATCAAAATCGGGATGGCCCGGAAAAACCCGAGAATAGTAACCAGAACCAACTGCCATTTCGGACCCGACATAACAAGCAGGATACCAGATAAAAGACCGAACAAAGCTGATAAGACAGCTGAAAAAACGCACAATATTAATGTTAAAGCCAAGCCGCCTATCGGCCCGTTTGGCCAAGCACCAATCATCAAATATTCAAAATTATCGAAAATGAACGAGAAGTTCATGCCTGAACCCTCCGACCAGTGCTTTTAAGCCGACGTGTTTCAATAATGCGTCCGATTATCTCGATAAGCGCAATGGTTATTAAATATAATACTGTCAAAATAAGATAGACAGGAAAAGCCAAAAGTGACCGCGTTTCAATTTGGCTTGCAACATAGAAAAGTTCGGCAACACCTATCGAGGCTGTTAGAGAAGAGTTTTTTAACGCCATCATATATTGGCCGAGCAGTGGTGAAAGCGCGTTGCGTACCGCTTGCGGTAAAATTATAAAACGGAATGCCTGGCTTGGCGTAAAACCAAGGGCATAGGCAGCAGATTCCTGATTTATCGGTACAGTCTTTATACCAGCCCGCAATTCTTCTGCGATATAGGCGGCTGTATAGAGTGCCAAACCAATAAATCCGTATATAAACTCATATGACGGCCAATTTAATGTAAGTGGGCCGAAAACCCATTGATGTGCATCCAGTAACCAAAATCTGATACTGTCCGGTACAAAACGGCTAACCCCGAAGTACCAAAAAAAAAGTTGAACCAGCAATGGTGTATTTCGAAAAATCGCTATGTAAGCTTTGGAAAAAGTATTGAAAGGCCAAAACCGGCTTATGCGCATACTGCATAAGACGGCACCGAGTAATGAGGCGGCGATACATGAAAGAATAGTAAGGGCAATGGTTACCTGATAACCGTTCCATATCCAACCTAAATACTCGTGTGACAGCATGTGCTCTACTCAAAAGTCTTGCGTATAATTTTTTGTTCTTGGAACAGACAAAAGAGCCGATTGTGCCGGCTCCTTCGAAAAAGTCTTATGTCGGATGAAGAAAATTATTTTTTATCGCCAATCTTGAACAATCTGGGGAGCGGAGTTTTGCTATCGGGGCCGAACCATTTATTGTAAATTGTTTCCGCTTTTCCTGTCTTTTCCAAATCCAGCAGAGTTTCATTGACAACATTAACAAGCGCAGTTTCACCCTTGGGTGCTGCTGCTGCCATGTAATCATTGGAAATGGTGAACGCTGGCACCTCATATTGATCTTTGTCCGGGACATTTGCCAATAAACCAACAAGCTTCGGACCATCTTGTGTGATGGCTTGCACATTACCGTTTCGCAACGCAGCAAAAGCAAATGGCGTGTCATCGTAAGTAATAATTGTTGCTGTCGGATACAAATTTTTCAGATTGATTTCATTGGTTGTGCCTTTATCTGCGCCTATGCGCAAATTTGCCAGTTGGTCAGCTGATTTTAAAAACCCTTTTTTGGCAATAAATTGTTGACCTGAAGCAAAATAGGGAATGGAGAAATCAACCTGCTGGGCGCGCTCCGGTGTGACCGTGAAATTCGCCACAACCAAATCCACCTGACCTGAAGTCAAAAGAGGTATGCGGTTTGCCGGATTGGTTGGATGAATTTCCAATTTGACGCCAAGTTTGTCAGCAACAGCTTGAGCAAAATCAACATCAAGTCCCGTGATCTGTTTTGTTTTTTCATCAACAAAACCAAACGGTGGATTGCTATCAAAAGATGCAACTTTTAGAACGCCAGCTTTTTTTATGTCGTCAAGACGATCAGCATATGCGGCGCTAGCAAAAAGCACGAGAGCTGCAGCCAATAATGTGGAAAAATAACGCTTCATGATGATCCTGTTCATGGTAGTTGGAATGATGTTTTCATTCTCTCCATTTCCAGCGGCAATATAAGGAACATATTGCTAAACCAGTTGTTACAATTAGAAAAAATTTTTAGGAATTGAATGTTTTTGGGTTATGCAAACCTAACCGGATTGCTACGGTTATTTTTGCAAAATCTGGAAGCGATTGAAAAGCACTTTGCAACCGCAAGGGCGCCACACCTCATTGAGCATTTACCAGACAACGGCTCATGCTACACTGCATTGGAAACGAGGCAGTTTGCAGTAGCGCTTAATCTCAAGCCCTCCTTTACGCCGGTCAAAAGCCCGCTATCAAACGGTATTTCGGAAGCTTTTGTCAAAACGCTTAAACGCGATTATATCAAAATATCCAATTTTCCGGATTCCAAATCAGCTCTTCGGCAGATCAATGGATGGATTAAGGATTATATGAAATCCATCCACATTTCGCGCTCAATATGAACTCTCCAAGGATGTTCAAAAGGGCAATAAATCAATAGATCACCGCTCAAACGGGAAGAAGTACATCAATTGATCTATAACCAATTATATTATATAATTACCCTGTATTCATGAAGAATAATGTATTTTAGGTGTATTAAGACATGACGGCTTAAGTTGCCTTCAATTTATGGAGTGCCGTTATGATTAATTCTGTATTTAATAATGGCCGTATGTCAGGTGCAGAAACGGCTTTACACTTGCTGAAGTCCAACGAGACCAATCAATTCAATAGCGACACTAAAGGTTCAAGAGGTATATCCCCGACCGTTGCCGCTTCTGGCAACACTCCTCTTTCTGCGTCTTCATCTGATGCAATATCCAGAATTCAAGAACTTATCGCAGGCAAAATCGATGTTAATGCTGTTCAGACTGGTTCTGTTTATCATGATACCATGACAAGCATTGCTGAATCTTTAAGGAATGGATCGTCTGTTTCAGCTGATGGAACAATTACAGCAAATCCCAACATGACCGATGAAGAATTGAAGGAATTATTCACTCAAGTTATGAAAAGCCATATTGCTCAAGGTAAAATTAGTGATTCTGGGTTAGTCGAAGCTATCCAATCCGGTAAATTTGAAATTGTCCTTGAAGGCGATATGATTGGTAACCCGATATTTAAACAAGGTAGTTTTAAAGTTGTCGGGGATGGATATGGCTTTATTAGTGATAAAACTTGGAGATCAGAAGCTGATAATGAGGCAATCAATGCTTTTCAAGCTTCTGGTAAACGCGTCATTGAATCGGGAATTGGACCAATGCGCTTCGGGATTATTTTTTAAATAATCTATTCTGACCCTAACATATTATCGCAGGAAAATATGAAAAACTACTTGTCGCTTTTGGTGCATTAACTGCTGTTTGTGCTTTTCCGGTGCTTCTCATGCTGCGCAGCTAACTGTTTATCATTATAATGGAACTGGCGAAAGCGTTAGCATTGCTAATGGCATTAATTGCAATGGTGGGTCGTGCTCTGGTCGATATTTACTTGCAGCTGGACGGCGGCCATTCAACGGGGTTTACTTTTAGAGAAAAATACGCCGTTCGGCTTGGTTGGGCGCATTGCCGCCAATGCCTGCTGAAACCAACTTGTGTTTTTTACCTTCCCTTCAAGCTCGAGTTGGAATGACGGTCTTTTCCATCCCTTGTTCATGATCAGTTTTTCAAGGTACTTATTAAGTTCTCAAGCATGCTTTTCTACAAATGTTGGCAGAATACTTCTCGAACTTTGCGATGGCTGATGATCTGCATATTGTTGTTTGAGCCTTTTGTTACCAGTGCTACAACCATAAAAACAGACGCCGAGCTTATCAAAAGAATTTTTATGTGCATCTTTATCTCATCTTATTCGGACGACGGTGATCTCATCCGTTCCGGGTCATTGACAATTTATTTCCCGGCATTTTCAAAAGAAGAGTAGACACCTTTCTATAATAGCTGGTCTGCTTCATAACATATGAAATTACGCCAAACCGCTTTATTCAAAGCCTAAGCTATTTTTTCTGTTTCAGCCGAACTATTTTAATCGAAAAGTGTGCGTAAAGCCGAATTCATAGTCGCAACGCTTTCGTTTCAATATCAGAGCGAACGCGCGAACGTGCGATGATCTCGCGTATATTTTCCGAAAATCCCATACTGTGTTCACGGTTTGCAAGCGGAACAATGCACCAATTTTTTGGCTGCTCACACTGTACACAAATTCTGTTAGTCACTTTCAAAAGCGAACGCGTATGAGTCCAAATTTAATAAATATTGAAATATAAACATTTCTTTATATCCAGTTGACGATTACATTTTCTTGTGTCAAACGGTAAATGTCGTGGTTCTCTATTTTCAAAGAATAGAGCTAAGAGGGAATTCGGTGAGGATATTTTCCGGTGCCGAAGCTGCCCCCGCAACTGTAAACGGCGAGCCGATATTGATAAAGCCACTGGAATGATTTCCGGGAAGGTAGATAAAGGCATTGACCCGTAAGCCAGGAGACCTGCCGCGACAAATATTGTCCACGGGCGGGGTGTCCCGGTTAGGTGCTTATGGAGATCGGTCGATCTCTTGGGTGTCTTCGTGCCCTTCGCTCCCTTATTAAGGGTAGTAAAATGACTTCACATATAATCAAATCCGCATCGTTGGGGTTTTCTCGCATCGGTGCGAAACGCGAATTAAAAACAGCTCTCGAACAGTTCTGGAAAGGTAATATTTCCAAGGATGACTTATTAAAAACTGCTGCCGAATTAAGAAAAAGACATTGGAAACTGCAAAAAGACAAAGGCATTGACGTTATACCGTCGAATGATTTTTCTTTGTATGACCATGTCCTTGATACGGCCATTATGGTTGGCGCCATTCCTGCCGAATATACGCATGGTCGTGAAAATAGCGATATTTTAGAAACCTATTTTGCAATGGCGCGCGGCCGCGAAGGCAATAATGATTGCCAGTGCGGAAATCATCACATTGACAGTGATATCAAGGCACTGGAAATGACAAAATGGTTTGATACGAATTATCATTATATCGTCCCTGAAATAAACGCCAAACAAAGCTTCAAGCTCCACTCAGAGAAACTTATAACAGAGTTTCTCGAAGCAAAGGCTGAAGGCATTGTGACAAGACCCGTTCTTCTGGGACCAGTAACTTTTCTACTGCTTTCGAAATGTCGTAAAGATGACATTGAACCATTGTCATTGCTCTCTCGACTCCTGCCAGTCTATCAGGATGTTCTGGCGCATTTGAAATCTGTCGGTTGCCCCTGGGTGCAAATTGATGAGCCCATCCTTGTGACGGATCTCGATGCCAATCAGAAATCCGCCTTTGACTATGCTTATAAAATTCTTGGCGACACAGAAAAATTTCCAAGCATTATGCTGACCAGTTATTTTGGAGATGTCGGTGATAACCTTAAAACTGTTTTGTCTTTACCGGTTAAAGGCTATCACATTGATCTTGTTCGCGGGAAAAAACAGCTTGAAGCCTTTATCTCGAATATCCGGCCTGAACAGACGCTTTCTCTCGGTGTCATTGATGGGCGTAACATCTGGCGTAGCGATCTCGATGCTTTGATTGACTGGCTTAAGCCGGTTGTTGAAAAACTGGGAAGAGAGCACGTTCAGATTGCCACATCCTGTTCGCTACTTCATGTTCCCATCGATCTTGATCTTGAAGTCAATCTTGATGAAGAGCTGAAATCATGGCTTGCCTTTGCCAGCCAGAAACTTGATGAACTCCATATTCTTTGTCAGGCATTATCGGGCAATGCGGCCGCTGTGACTGAAAAACTCACCGCCAATAAAGCAGCATTAAACGAAAGAAAATCATCAAAACGCATCCGCAATGACCTTGTTCAAAAACAGCTTCAAAATGCCAAAAAAGATAGCGCGCGTCGCTCTTCTCCTTACTCGATAAGGCATGAAAAACAAAAAGCTATTCTGAATTTGCCCCCTTTTCCAACAACGACAATCGGATCCTTTCCCCAATCCGCTGATGTTCGCAAAGCCCGTTCGGATTATACAAAGGGAATAATTGATAAAGCAGCTTACGAGAAATTTATTACAACGCGGATCCACGAAGCGATCAAGTGGCAGGAAGAGGTAGGGCTTGATGTTCTGGTGCATGGTGAATTTGAACGAAACGACATGGTTCAATATTTTGGCGAACAATTGGAAGGCTTTGCTTTTACCCGACACGGTTGGGTACAAAGTTATGGCTCGCGTTGCGTCCGTCCACCCGTCATTTTCGGGGATGTTTCCCGATTGAGGCCGATGACCGTCAAATGGTGGCAAGTCGCGCAATCGTTCACCTCGAAGATCGTGAAAGGTATGTTAACCGGACCTGTTACCATTCTGAATTGGTCATTCGTCAGAGATGATCAACCGCGAGAAGAAACATGCAGGCAAATTGCCTTGGCAATTCGCAATGAAGTTGAAGATCTTGAAAAGGCTGGCGCTAAAATCATCCAGATTGATGAGGCAGCCTTACGGGAAGGACTGCCGCTCAAAGAAAAGGATAAAGCTTATTATCTTGAATGGGCTGTTCAATGCTTTCGCTTATGTCAAAATACGGTGAAAGACGCTACCCAGATCCATACCCATATGTGCTATTCGGAGTTTAATGATATCATTTCCGCCATTGCCGATATGGATGCAGATGTTATCTCTATAGAAACGTCACGCTCCAAGATGGAGCTTCTCGATGTCTTCAAACGATTCAAATATCCGAATGAAATTGGTCCTGGAGTCTATGATATCCATTCACCGCGTGTACCTTCTACAGCAGAAATCCTCGAGCTTCTCGGATATGCGCTGGAACGTTTGGAGGCGAGACAGCTTTGGGTTAACCCCGATTGCGGTTTAAAAACACGACAATGGGAAGAAGTGAAACCTGCCATTGCACATATGGTTGCCGCTGCCAAAACTTTGAGAAAGACAATTATGGTTTAACCGACAGTGCAAAAAGTTTTTGGCACTTCTTGTAATGCCACGCCTTAACTCATGATAGTCATAACATTTACAACTATAGGAGCACCGTTCCAATCGAACCGGTGCTCCGACTTTTTATCAGGAAGATGCGTAAACAACCCGACACCGTCGCAGAACGTCTTTGAACCGCCCCATTTGGCGACTTTGATCATGATTGTCTAATCTATTAAGCCTGCAACGATAGAACTGTATCCGGAACGTCCAACGTCTGCATAAAGCGCTTCGGCGCAAAATGTCTTTGCCAAGTTCATCATTGGTTACAATTGCGCACACATTGATGTTGCTAACAAAAAAGTTTTCCAATTGCACAATCGAGTTTTGACAGATGGTCATAGTCTAGGCGAGATTGGTTTGGTTTAAAGTCGACTGGAAAAATGTTTTTTAAAAAATACGTTGGCTACAATCAGAAAACCAGAAATTAGTTTTCAAGCAAAAGGCAGTTTTCCCGATCGCTATCACCACAGATGGAAAGTCAGAAAATGTTCAGGGGAATATATGACCTTCAGCATATTTGACAGCCTTGCCGCCAATGCGTGCCGAAATCAATTTTCCGTCTTCGACATACCATTCGAGACGGATTTTTGATACGCGATTCATCTCCATTCCCTGCTCGAGCCAAATATTTTTCTTACCATCCAACGGGTTATCAAAATGCTGGACAACGCCGCAAAATGCAGACGCAGCCGAGCCGGTTGCAGCATCTTCCGAACCATCCGGACGGAACATACGCACATGGAAGGCACTCTGGAACAACTGCGTTTCCCGGCTATAGAGGTAAAATGACGGTGTCTTTACGTTAAGCTTGTCGAAGTTCTCCATAATATAAACGGGATCAGGCGATGCACTGGCAACAGTTTTGAGATTGCGCAAAGGCACAAAAAAGAATGGAACACCCGCTGTCCAAAGCGAGGGAACATGATTTTCAAACCCTATTTCTTTGCTTTCAAGACCGAATGCCGCTGCAAAAATTTCTTTCGGTGTATCAAGCGGGAGCTGTTCGGGGAGTTTGGGCAGATCGAATTCGGCAAAAGCGACTTTCTCACTCAAATCAACCACCGCACGGATAATTCCGACTTTCTCCTCAAGAATGATAAGTGAATCATTACGGCAATTGTTTTTTATATTTTTCCGTGCGAGGGATACGGCAGCTCCGACAGTCGGATGACCGGCAAATGACATTTCTCCATCCGGTTTGAAAATTCGCAAATTGGCAACATGTTTTTCATCTTTCGGCGGATTGACGAAAACAGTTTCCGACAAATTGAATTCACGCGCGATAGACTGCATCTGCTGATCGGTCAAACCGTTTGACTCATGCACAATTGCTACAGGATTGCCCGAGAGAACCGTGTCACTGAATACGTCGTAAACTTCAAAAAAACGGCCATGATACGCCACGGTAGCAGTTCCCCTTTTGCAATAAAGCTCATTTATAATATAAAACCTTTCCACTCTATGCTTATGATGAAACACGCCGATATGTAAAGTTTCATTATGCTAAAAATAAAAGGACACAGCCTTGAGGCTGCATCCTTTCTGTTAAAACGTCTCGTCTCTCAACAAACAATTGTGTCGAAAAGTTTTATTCTTTTCGCCAGATTTGAAGTTTTAAAAAATTATTTGTTATCGGCGCTCAAAGTCAATTTCGAAACGCCAATAGCGATATTGGCTCCCTCATGAGCTTCTACACTCACCGGTTGCAAAGAAAAAGCTTTGTTGTCGCCAACGAGTAAATTTGCTCCGCCACCAACACCGGCAGCAGCGTCGACACTGACCCCCTCATATTTGCCTACAAGAATTCCGGACTTGTAGGCGTCTTTACTGGCCGCCATGACCATCCAGGATAATTGTCCGGCACCTGCTTTACCAATATCTATGCCGAGCTGTTCGATCTTGCCGACATATTTATCTGTCTCGGCGCCTTTATCATTCGGCTGGAAAACACAAGTTAACTTTTCTGTCGCTTTGAAGATATGTCCCTCGGCGCCCTGCCCTGTACAGACAAGCACTCCGATTGTGACTTTGTCATCCGCAAAAGCTCCCGAAGCACTCAAACAAGCGCTCCCGACCACGACCCCGGCAATAACAATATTTCTCAAAAAATGTGACATTATATTTGATCCTTCTCTACTAACCATTCCAAATTTGGCGTATATTAAAAAAAATACAAGTTGCCTGAAGAGAAGTTTTGAAGAGTAGCATTGAATTCTTATAACTTACGATACGAAACGTGATCGATACGATTCAATTTATTCAGCATTCTTTAAGGTTTTAACGAGGAAGGCCATGAATTTCCGGTTAGCTAAATTATTTGTTATACCTTTGTTCTTATCCACAACGCTTGCTATAAACGCCGATGCAGTCGAGTTAAATAGCCCTTTGGCCCCCATAGTCCGCCCGCAAAATGCCCCGCTTCCTCACTCGAATTATGGAGTTCCAAAACCTAACCGTAATTATAAACCGGAGCTGACACATCCTTCCGGTCCCACATATAAACTGGATACCGGCCCTGATATAAATCATCAGCAATGGTGTAGCGATCGTTATAAAAGCTATCGTTCGTCGGACGATACTTATATAGATCGGGGTGGCGTTCGCCAGACCTGCAAGTCACCTTTTCCTAGATAAATGATTTTTATAAACGGGATGCGCTTTTATGTGAGATCTATTAAGCGGTCGGTCGTTCATCTACCGGCCGGACAAGATGATCGTTATCATAATCAATGATGTTTTTCTTCGTCTGCCGATTTCGACTAAGCGGCAATTGCAAATGATGCCGCTACATTGTCTGCACTTACCCGTCTTTTGAATAGGTATCAGGAATAATCTTTCATCGCAGTCAACCGGGCTTTTCCGGCTTTGCTCAAACCATCGGCTTGTCGATTATATCCGGTAAAATATGCGGTCAATCCGGATAATCTTCGGGCAGCCCGACAAAGTCATAACCGGGGTTTCCCGAAACGAATAATCAAACAATTGACCGGAATGGGGCAAAAACAAGCATGACGCCACAACGTTTTAGCCCCGCGCGTTGATCGTGAGTTGCAAGCCGGTTATCGCGATTGTTGATTTTCTATATGAATATCAAAAGAAAAGGGCTGACATCGTCAGCCCTTCTTCAACATTTGAACTATCAAAGTTCGCAATTAGTTGCGTGTTTTATCAACCAATGCGTTTGCTTTGATCCACGGCATCATCTCGCGCAATTTGCCACCGATTTGTTCAAGCTGATGGCCGTCGTTAATACGGCGGATTGCTTTGAAGCGAACAGCACCGGATTTATATTCCTGCATCCAGTTGGAGCAGAATGTACCGTCCTGAATGTCCTTCAAAACACGCTTCATATTAGCCTTGACTTCATCGTTGATGATGCGCGGACCACTGACATATTCACCCCATTCGGCAGTGTTGGAAATCGAGTAGTTCATATTGGCAATGCCACCTTCATAGATGAGGTCAACAATGAGCTTCATCTCGTGGCAGCATTCAAAGTAAGCCATTTCAGGTGCATAACCGGCTTCAACCAGAGTTTCAAAACCGGCGCGGATAAGGTTGACAAGGCCACCGCAAAGAACTGCCTGTTCACCAAAGAGATCGGTTTCGGTCTCTTCCTTGAATGTTGTTTCAATAACGCCGGAGCGACCTGCACCAATTCCGCAAGCGTAAGAGAGAGCCAGATCATGCGCATTGCCTGTAGCGTCGTGACCAACAGCAATAAGGCTCGGAACACCACCGCCGCGCTGATATTCGCTGCGCACTGTGTGACCGGGACCTTTAGGAGCAATCATAATGACATCCACTGTCTTTTTCGGTTCGATCAAACCGAAGTGGATGTTCAAACCATGAGCAAATGCAATTGCTGCACCGTCGCGCAAATTATTGGCAATCTGGTCTTTAAAAATGTCGGCCTGCAATTCATCAGGAGTAACCATCATAATCAGGTCAGCCCACTTGGCTGCTTCGGCAACGCTCACAACTTCAAATCCGTCTGCCTGAGCTTTTTTAGCTGTTGCAGAGCCCGGACGAAGAGCAATTTTGATTTCCTTCACACCGGAATCTTTCAGGTTCAAAGCATGGGCACGCCCTTGTGAGCCATAGCCGATAACACCGACTTTTTTGGATTTTATCAGGTTTACATCTGCATCACGATCATAATAAACACGCATAGAAAACTCCCTTAGATTTGCGTTTCATCTGTTTTATTCATATTTTTATGCCCGAAAAGGGCAAAAAATTGCCTTGTCGCCGTGCGCGCTTCACGAATGATCTCTTCATCATCCATGTGAAAATCGTCACCCAGCAATTTACGTATCTGGACATCGCGAACAACGAGTCCGAAGAAAGTCCGGAATGCATTATCGAGATTGTCCACTTGCAAAAGTCCGCAATCGCGACCGATTTCCAAAATCGGTTTCAGGCGACGCGCCATTGCATAAGGCCCGCGAAAAAGCACAATATTACCGAGATTGTTTTTGTCCGTACCGGCCTGACTGACTGCAAGCCGGTTAAGCGCAATCGAAGTTGGCGAGGTCAAAACCATCAGCCAATCGCGCGCAAAATGTTCAAGACTGTTAAAAAGTGTTTGTTCATCAACCGCTTCGCGGCTAATCGGTACTGCGCGAACCCTAGACGCCTGCCATTCGACCATTGCTTCAAGAAATGTATTGCGATCGCCGAACCACTTGTAAAGTGTTTCTTTCGAGCAACTGGCCGCCTTTGCCACTTTCGACATTGTCAATGCCAAATGGTCTTTGACAAGCAATTGTAATGCCGCGTCCAGAACGTCCTTCTGACGATCTGTCAAATTATTGACCAGAGCATTTGTCGACTGTTGCATGTTCGCTATTTTCATTTTCGTTTGCGTACCGTACCGTACGGTTCGTAACCATGCTACGAGAAATCGGCAATATCAAGTATTATTTTCAGTAAAAAATTTCTTTTTTGTTTTGAACGAGATTTGTCAGGATAATTTTACCGGCTTTGCTCCCTTCTGGTTCATGAACAAAGCCGGTACGAGACAGATAATTTTGTCTTTCAAACGGTAATCTGGGTGCCTATTTCCACAACCCGACCGGTTGGAATCTGGAAATATTCGGTTGCATCGGCGGCAGTTCTGGCAAGGAAAATATAGAATTTATCCTGCCACATCGGCATATCGGATTTGGCCGCAGGTTTGATCGAACGACGGGACACAAAAAAGGATGTCGTCATAATATCGAATTTCCAGCCGAGTTTGCGACATATTGCCAAAGCCTTCGGAATGTTTGGCTGCTCCATGTAACCGAACGTTAAAGTAACTTGCATGAAACGTTCATTAAACTGGGAAACACGGGCACGATCCACCGAAGGCACACGTGGCGTTGAAGCCGTATTCACCGTCAATATCACATTGTTTTCATGCAAAACTTTATAATGTTTGAGGCTGTGCATCAAAGCACTGGGTGCGCTCTTCGGATCGCTTGTCAAAAAGACCGCTGTGCCAGGTACAATGATTGGAGGCTTTTCCGCCATTTTATTAACAATCAGATCAAGCGGTACCTCGGCCTTACGGGTTTTCTGGAACAAATGCCGACTGCCCCGAACCCATGTCCACATAACGAGCACAACACTAAAGGCAAGCCCCACCGATACCCAGCCGCCATCATGGATTTTAACGAGATTGGCACTGAAGAAAAGAAGATCAAGACAGAGAAACGCCAGCGTCGGCACGAGACATAAAGCAAGGCTCCATTTCCAGATGCGTTTCATGACAATGAAAAGCAAAGAAGTTGTCACAATCATGTTGCCGGTAACCGAAATGCCGTAAGCTGCTGCCAGATTGGAGGATTTTTCAAAGCCGATCACAAGACAAATAACAATCACCGCAAGAAGCAGATTAACCCGCGGCATATAGATTTGTCCGAGATTCTTTTCCGAAGTGTGTAAAATTTCAAGTCGCGGCAAAATATTGAGCTGGACAGCCTGACGCGCCATGGAAAAAGCACCAGTTATAACAGCTTGGGAAGCGATCACTGTTGCCATAGTTGCAAGCACAATCATCGGGATGAGCGACCATTCCGGCAACATTTGATAAAATGGATTAATTGTGTTGCGCCCGTGAGAAAGAATAAAGGCCCCCTGCCCCAAATAATTGAGGACAAGGCAGGGAAATACTATCCACAGCCAAGCTGCAACGATTGGCCGGCGTCCGAAATGGCCAAGATCGGCATAAAGTGCTTCAGCGCCGGTCACCGCCAGAAATACCGCTCCAACTGCCGCAAAGGATGTCGCCGGATTGCTGACAATATAGGAAATGGCATACCAGGGAAATAATGATTTCAGAATCGTCAGATCGTCAAATATATGAAAAAGCCCGAAACCACCTAAAGCCAGAAACCAGACCAGCGTTATCGGCCCGAAGACGATGGCAACCTTGCCTGTGCCAAATCGTTGTACGGCGAAAAGTGCCACCAGAATGACAAGTGTAAGCGGCACGATAAAAGGCTCGAGATCGGGAGCAACAACCTCCATACCTTCAACCGCAGACAACACTGAAACAGCGGGTGTAATGACGGCATCACCGAAAAACAGGGAAGCGCCGAGAATCCCAATTCCCAATGCCCAACCACCTTTTCTACGAAAGGTCGAGCGCGCGAGCGCCATAAGGGAGAGAATACCGCCTTCCCCGTTGTTATCGGCGCGCAAAACAAACACCACATATTTGATTGTAACAATAAGCAGTAAAGCCCAGAATATCAGGGAAATTACGCCATAAACGTCATATTTCAAAATGTCATGGTTTCCGGCACCAGCGCGTAAGGCCTCACGGAAAGCATAAATCGGGCTGGTACCGATATCGCCATAGACAACGCCGATAGCGCCAATCAAAAGGAGTAAAAAACTCTCTTTCGAATGGTCATTATTTTCATCAGCTGTCGTGAGATCGTCGCTCACAGCGTCAATATCTTGAGGGTCCGCCATAGCGCAATCCTTTCAGCCGAAATTTTAATTGTGTTAAAGAGATCAAAAACGGGCAAAAGGTTACCCGAACTATTTATTTCAGTTGACACCCGATCGGGCAGTTAAATGGCCAACGCTCTTTTGAACCTTAGAACGGTTTCCCTCATTCCATGTTCCAAAGCATCTGCAATAAGTCCGTGGCCGATCGAAACTTCATAAAGCCATGGCACGTTTTTGACAAGGGGGGCGAGATTGGGCACTGTCAAATCATGCCCGGCATTGACAAGAAGCCCCAACTGTTTTGCCTTTTCAGCAACAAGTGTCACCGCTTCGAGTGCGAGCAACTGTTTTTTATCACTGTCATAGGCATCACCATAAGGGCCGGTATAAATCTCGATACCGTCGGCGCCCAGCGCTTTTGCTCTATCAAGGCCGTCAATCACCGGATTTACAAATAAAATGACGCGGATCGAGCGATCTTTCAGCCGTTTGACAATCGGTTCCAAAAACGCACTATCCTTCGCAAAATTCCAACCGTGATCGGAAGTCGACTGGTCGGGAGAGTCGGGAACCAATGTTATCTGGTTGGCATAAGTTTCAGCCAAATCGAGAAAGTTATCGTCAGGATAACCTTCAATATTGAATTCCCGATTTGGAAATTCATCATCAATCAAACGACGTATATCGGGAAGATCGGTAAATCTAATATGGCGCTGGTCAGGACGCGGATGAACAGTTATGCCGTCAGCACCGGCGTCAAGCGCAATGCGTCCCATACCGACAACGCTCGGCCAAGGCAAATTCCGGCGGTTGCGCAACACCGCGATGGCGTTAAGATTAACCGAAAGTTTTATTGTCATCGACAGCACCTATAAAGTCCGCTTAAAATCTGTAGTATTGAAAACTTCAAACCTTATACAAAATTCTACATATAACTTAATTGAGCCACAAGAAAGGTCAAAAGCATGTTACCCGAAGATACAATACCGGTGATCTCCAAGATCAAAACCAACCGCGCCGGTGCAATCGGTTTTTCTATTAACGGTGTGCTTGCGTCTTCCGATGTGGAAAATCTCTATGGACTTTTTGAAGCGGAAGCAGAAGGCTTCAACCATATAGATATGATTGTCATTTTTAAAGAATATGACGGAATTGATTGGGAAAGCCTCTTTAACGAAGACACAGCCAAGATCAGGGCAGAAGCTTTCAAAAAATTGAGGCGTTATGCCATTGTCGGCGGCCCTTCCTGGCTCAATCTGGCAGTTGAATTTTTCCGGCCTTTCGGACGTATCGAAACAAAATGGTTTGCTTCTGAAAATATTGATAAAGCCTGGGACTATATCGAAGCAAAACCTGTTTGATCATATCAAACATTCAACTTTTACGTTGTTTCTGACGGGCGGTAAAAAACCGGTTTATCCATGAAAAATGCGACCGCAACATGCTTTCCCCAACCGGATTTCTGATATTATCGGCAAGAAACACTGCAAAAGACACGACTTTACCGATAGCAATAGCTAACCCGATATAGCTTCAAAAGAACCGGCATTTGAAAGACAACAGATAACAGAATTGTTGTTCTCACTGTTGGTTTATAGCCGAAGCAAAGTTGCCGCATCATTTAAAATAACCGGTGGCTCCGGTTTTTTACAAAACCGGCTTTAATAAAGTTGGATAACTCGGTTTTATGAATATTTTTGCCGATATTCGAATCCGGTTAAAACCGGAGCTCGAAGTGTTCCGCTTGATTGGAACTTTTTCTGGCACAAAGGATGGACGGACAGAATAGTTGCACTACGGCGCGCCTCCATTTTCTAAATCGGTTGTTGATAAGCTCAAAAAAAGGAACGGTTTTTTCTGACAATTCCTGTGCATTTTTATCAAAATTATCAATATTTAAGGTTATTATCCGTTCAAATAAACTTGCAGACCAATAGTCTCTTGGCATATGACTTGCTAGACTTTATTGTAGAAGTCGACCGGGTGGTGGCCGAGGAGCCGCCGATGCAACATGAGTAATAGCACGGTCGATCAGAGGGAGGCTTCATGGCTTACAAAATTGAACAAATGAAACAACCACATCATCGTCGTGCGCTCTATAAAGTACTTTATGTACAGGTGATATTCGCGATTATCTGTGGTATTTTGCTCGGATATTTTTATCCTGATGTCGGTGCATCGTTGAAGCCACTTGGTGATGCCTTCATCAAATTGGTTAAGATGATTATCGCACCGGTTATCTTTTTGACCATTGTAAGTGGTATTGCCGGTATGAGCGACTTGAAAAAAGTCGGACGGGTTGCCGGTAAATGCATGCTTTATTTTATCACCTTTTCAACTCTGGCTTTGATTGTCGGTTTGATCATCGGAAATGTGTTGGAACCGGGTGCCGGAATGCACATTGATCCGGCTTCGCTCGACACCGCTGCGGTTAAAGTTTACGCCGAAAAAGCCCATGATGCATCAATCGTCAAATTCTTGATGAACATCATTCCTTCCACTGTGGTTTCGGCTTTTGCAGAAGGTGACATTCTTCAGGTACTGTTCTTTTCCATATTGTTCGGTATTGCTTTGGGATCAGTTGGTGAACGTGGCCGTCCTATTCTGGATTTCATCCATGCTCTTTCCACACCGATTTTCAAATTGGTAGCCATTCTCATGAAAGCAGCTCCTATCGGCGCTTTCGGTGCTATGGCTTTCACAATCGGCAAATACGGTATTCATTCGGTCATCAACCTGTTCTTCCTCGTCGCAACCTTCTATATCACCTCGATTTTGTTTGTTGTCGTCATTCTCGGGGCTGTCTGCCGCTATAACGGCATTTCGATCTTCAGAGTGATTCGCTACATCAAGGATGAATTGCTACTGGTTCTCGGTACTTCCTCTTCCGAGGCAGCGTTACCAACCTTGATGGAAAAGATGGAAAATGCGGGAGCAAAAAAATCGGTCGTTGGTCTGGTTATTCCGACAGGCTATTCGTTCAACCTCGACGGTACCAACATCTATATGACATTGGCTACGTTGTTCATCGCACAAGCTTTGGATATTAATCTCACCCTCGAGCACCAGATCCTTATCCTTGTTGTCGCGATGATCTCCTCGAAAGGTGCTGCCGGTGTGACCGGTGCCGGTTTTATTACGCTGGCCGCTACACTTGGCGCTGTTCCGGCTATTCCTGTTGCCGGTATGGCAATTATTCTCGGTATCGACCGTTTCATGTCGGAATGCCGTGCATTGACCAATCTCGTCGGTAATGCGGTTGCCTGTATTGTGGTTGCACGTTGGGAAAACGAGCTTGACACAGTCCAACTTCACAAGGTTCTAGGCGGGCATGAACATCAACATGGTCATCATCATGTTGAAGAACCGAAAAGTGGAGATGCGCATTAATGCCATTCCACTTTTTCCGGAATGCTTGATAAATTGATGAAAAAGCCCCGACACAACGGGGCTTTTTCTTTTCTGTCCACACGAGTTTTTTAAAAATACACCTTCAGCATTTTTAAAAATGACGGATTTCAAAATCGTCTTTAAATAGCTTTTAAACTTTGCCGACATAGCAAAGGGAGCTTCTCAAACGATATTTTCTCACTCCATACGTCAAATTTTGCTTAAAAGCCCCAATTCTTTGGCAACAAAATAATAAAATGTCACCCGATTCTTCATATGTTCCGTTTTCAGTAATTCAGCGGCCTTTTTCACTGCGAGTTTGCTCTTTTGCGCGTCTGCACCAAGCTTTTCTTCCGCCCATTTTTCAACCCGTTGAAGCTCTTTCTGATCGCTTACAGCAACCTCTGCAGCATCGCGATTTTGCAAAGCAAGCGACAAACGGTTCTCAAGCCGTTTGACTGCATCCTCGTCGGGATTTGCGTCATATTTTTTTATTTGCTCCAAATGGTTCTTCATTGCTTTCAGGCTCCTATCGGAAAAATTGGTGATATTTTTTAAAACGAACGGTTAATTGATCTTCCGTTAAACCCGTTTCGGACTTTATGCCCCTGAAAAAATCAGAGTCAGCGCCGGACAGGTCCGGTATTTTTTTGATCTTTACCAAGTAGAAAATAGAGCGCGAAAAAGTTAGACAACCCCCCTTCCCTCTTTACCCTGATTTACCTATATTGGGCGTGCTGGCTTGCCAGCTATGGTAATAAATGGACAGTGTAATAAACCCATTGGACCCGGGGGCGGTACCCGGCGCCTCCACCACAACCAAAACGGCTCACGCTTTGTAGCTGTTTTTGTTATGAAGGGGGCGAAACAGGATCGACAAGGGCGTAAAGATTGCTCTTTTACCCGGCATTGTACCACCGTTATCGGGCTACTTAAGTAGTTGCAAATGACAACTATGCGGAAGCTCGTCTCGCTGCTTAATTGCGGCGCGAACGCTTCAAATTAAGTCTTGGACCTTCGCCGGTCCAAGCGGGGTTCGGAGGCACCTGGCAACAGAAGCCTTCACTATCTGTCTGTAAGCGTTCTCTCTATTTGTTTTATTGGTAGAAATTTACTGCTCTTGTTTCTCTTGGGGGTGAGCCTTGAAATGGAGCGGAAGCCATTCCTGAAGATTCTTGTTTTGGTCAAAAACAAAGCCGGAAGACACGGAAGATATTGTCATACAGGAATTCAAGAAAATTTTTGAGGAGATTTTGATTGCCTCATTGCATAAAGACCGTCTACATTGCATTAGAGATGATTGCCAAGTTTGGATAACATACATCGGAGAAGGAACAGGTTTTCAATGGTTCATGATCAGATCCGTTATGACATTCTCGTTCAGGACGCTTTACGGAGTGTTATTCGCAAAGTTTTGTCTGAAGTAGCAAAAGCCGGCCTTCCGGGCGACCATCATTTTTTCATTACATTTCTGACGAACGCCCCGGGCGTGAAAATTTCCTCACGCCTTAAAGAACGCTATCCCGATCAGATGACAATTGTGTTGCAACACCAGTTCTGGGATTTGAACGTTTCCGAAAGCGGCTTCGAAGTCAGTCTTTCTTTCGGCGATGTTCCCGAACGTCTGGTTATACCGTTTTCTGCTGTTCAGGTATTTTATGATCCTACGGCTGCTTTCGAAGCAGCGTTCGATCTCGCATCCGATCTTCCGAAGAGTGATAATGACAGTCCGGACGTGAAGACACTTGCAAAAGAGACGGAGGGCGGCGAGCTTACCATTCTTGCAGACAAGAAAGACAAGAAAAAATCTGCTGTAAAATTGAAGTCACATTCAAAGACAGAAACCGAAAAAGACGGTCAACAAACGCCAAAAGAAAAGAAACCGTCAGCAGATGTTGTCTCGCTTGATGCTTTTCGCAAGAAATAAGGCGTTTTTTCATGGCTGATCTGGTCAATTTAAGGCAATTTCGCAAACAGAAAAAACGTCAGAATGACGAAACAAAAGCAAGCGAAAATCGCGTCATTTTCGGCCGAACCAAAGTCGAGCGCAATTTCGACGAAAAGCAAAAACAAAAAACCGCAAGTTTTCTTGATTTGAGAAAAATTCGGCACGACAAAGATGAAGGATGAAATTCTTTCTTCAATCGCTGCGCTAGACTGGCAAAAAGCACAATCGAAAAAGATTTCGGTGCGCATCGACGGTCATGCAACAAGTATTTCCCTCGAAGAAGCCTATATCGACATTTTGTTGCGTGAAGCGGAAGCTCAGGGCCTATCTTTTGCCGGCCTTGTTACATGTGTCGATGAAGCAAGACCGGCCGGAGTTAACCTTTCAGCCTCTTTACGCCTTTTTGCACTCGAATTGGCGCAGCATTCCAAAGCATGACAAACCCGCCCCATATCGGCTATCATGACTTGAAACGGTAAACGGCATTACAGCGTTATGTGCCGGTTATGCCCGTCAACAAAGCAAGGCCAATCGGGATATATCTTTGTCCATCTTTGGCAAAGTTGCCTCCGATTTGACATAAGTCAAATATGAACAAGTGGCAAAACATGCAATTTTCTGTAAAAAATTGACAATAATAGTTATTTCCTCTCTTTTCTTCTTTATAAATTTACCCGATTTGAACAAACGGACTTGATAGAAGAGAGCCAACCGTCTAACTCAACACTATGGAACATTTTGCCGATTCAGACAGCGCTTTGCCACCTTTGAAAGACCCACAATTTTTAACCGAATTTGTGGCCTTGATGGTTTTGAAACGCGATGTTTTTTCGGAAACGCGGGTTGGCTATTTTGCTGATGATCCGCATAAACGCGTTATCCGCCGCATTGTTACGGCTGCGCCAAAATGGTCTCGCCCGCTTGCCTGGATATTGGCAAGAAGAGAAATACGGGCATTGAAGAAAGTGCGCGGGCTTGACGGTGTGCCACAGCTTATTGCGGTTGATAAAGACGGGCTTTACCGCTCGTGGAGTGAAGGAACGCCATTGCATCTGGCGCGCCCGAACAAACCCGAATTTTATTTGAGTGCATTCAAAATACTTCGTAATTTGCGCCGCATGGGCATTACCCATAACGATCTTGCAAAGCCGCAAAACTGGCTGATGACAAGTGACGGGAAAGCTTCGATCATCGATTTCCAGTTGGCAAGTGTGCATAAACGCCGCGGTGCTCTCTATCGCTATTTTGCCTATGAAGATTTCCGCCATCTCATAAAACAAAAAAGAAGTTTTGCACCAGAATTACTGACACCGACAGAAAAGCGGATATTGAAAAACCGCTCCTGGCCGTCACGTCTCTGGTTGGCGACAGGAAAACGTGTCTATAATTTTATTACCAAAGACATGTTCAAATGGTCGGATGGTGACGGAACAGGTGACCGCGTCCAACATCAGGGACCGGTCATTCGTAATCTTTTGAAAGATAATCCGGATATTGGCGATATTGCCATCGCAACCTATTCGCTTCCGGCGAAGGGTGTCGGGCTTTATGTTTTTGTCGAATCCGACAAACTTGACGAAAAAGCTGTTCGCGACCTTCTGAAAGGCCAGAAAATCGAGTCTCTACAGGTTGTGCATCAATTGCCCAAGCGCAAAGACGGCTCCATTCGTGATGACATTATAAAACTCGTTGCCATGAACGAACTCAATGATCTTGTTGCCTTGATCAGACGCGAACCGGATTTGAAACCGGTTGTTGCGCCAATCATAGACAACCGGAAAAATTTGACCGACCGGCGTGTCTATCAATATGAAGCGCAGCGCAAAAAAAAGTGATTTTCCGTTCATTTTCGTGTAAAAGCGTCAAGTCTGGCCTAGCAGAAAATATCTCGAACCATTAGATTGGTGATGATGACCGATTTTCCTGACGATATACCGTTTTTTGATGATGAGCCGAAAAAGCCGACGCCGCAATCTTCTGCGCACGATGAAGCTCGTAATGGTCAAGCTAGTTTGGCAGAACGCGCCATGGCTGCGCGCCATAATGCCGATGCTGACGCCGATTATCTTAAAAAACTCAATCCCGAGCAACGCCTTGCCGTAACAACAACGGAAGGTCCGGTTCTGGTTCTGGCCGGTGCAGGCACCGGAAAGACGCGGGTTCTTACCACACGCATTGCCCATATTTTACGGCTTGGCCTTGCTTATCCGAGCCAGATTCTGGCAGTCACATTCACCAATAAAGCCGCGCGTGAAATGAAAAACCGTATCGGTGAACTGGTCGGCGGCGCAGTTGAAGGTATGCCGTGGCTTGGCACTTTCCACTCGATCGGCGTTAAAATTCTTCGTCGTCACGCTGAGCTTGTGGGTCTCAACAGCAATTTCACCATTCTGGATACAGATGATGTAATAAGGCTTATCAAACAGCTCATTCAGGCTGAAGGGCTTGACGACAAAAGGTGGCCCGCGCGCACTTTTGCCAATATGATTGACGGGTGGAAAAACCACGGCCTTGCGCCTGACCAGATACCGGAAGGTGATGCCCGCTCGTTCGGCAATGGCAAAGGACGCGAGCTTTACCGTGCCTATCAGGAACGCCTGCAAACGCTGAATGCCTGTGATTTCGGCGATTTGTTGATGCATCCCATTCATATTTTTCAGAAAAACGCCGATGTTTTGCGCGAATATCATAAAAAATTCCGCTATATACTGGTCGACGAATATCAGGATACCAATACTGCGCAATATTTGTGGCTGAGGCTATTGGCACAGCGCCCTGCCGGACAAACTGTCAATCTTTGCTGCGTGGGTGATGACGACCAGTCGATTTACGGCTGGCGCGGTGCCGAAATTGACAATATTTTGCGTTTTGAAAAAGACTTTCCAGGTGCCACTGTCATTCGTCTTGAACGCAATTACCGCTCGACTTCCCATATTCTGGGGGCTGCGTCCTATCTCATTGCCCATAATGAAGGCCGGTTGGGTAAAACGCTTTTTACCGATAGCAAAACGGAAAATGACCAGAAGGTCAAAGTTCATGCTGCCTGGGATTCGGAAGAAGAAGCGCGCGCCATTGGCGAGGAAATCGAGCAATTACAACATCACGGTCTTGCTTTGAACGACATTGCCATTCTGGTTCGTGCCTCCTTCCAGATGCGTGAATTTGAAGACCGGTTTGTCACACTAGGGCTTAATTATCGCGTTATCGGTGGCCCGCGTTTTTATGAGCGGCAGGAAATTCGCGATGCTCTCGCCTATTTCCGTGTTGTTACCCAACCCTCCGATGATCTCGCATTCGAGCGTATTATCAACACGCCCAAACGCGGCCTTGGCGAAGCGACCGTTCGTCAAATTCATGATACTGCCCGCGCCCGCAACGAGCCTATGCTCAAAGCCTCTCAGGAAATGGTGGAAACCGACGAATTGAAGCCCAAGGCCAGAAGTTCTTTGAGAAAACTTGTCGAAGATTTTCGCCGTTGGCAGAATATGCTTGATAATACTCCCCATACAGAGCTTGCAGAAATCATTCTGGATGAATCGGGTTATACCGCCATGTGGCAGGCCGATCGTTCAGCCGAAGCACCGGGGCGCCTTGAAAACCTGAAAGAACTTATCCATTCCATGGAAGATTTTGAAAGTTTGAGAAGTTTTCTCGAACATGTCTCTTTGGTCATGGATACCGAAAAGAACGAAGATATGGATGCGGTCAATATCATGACGCTGCATTCGGCCAAGGGACTGGAATTCAACACGGTGTTTCTGCCTGGATGGGAAGAAGGGCTGTTTCCCCATCAACGTTCGCTTGATGAAGGCGGGCGCGCGGGGCTTGAAGAAGAGCGGCGGCTTGCCTATGTCGGGCTTACACGTGCAAAGGAAAATCTACATATCTGGTTTGTTTCGAACCGGCGCATTCACGGGCTATGGCAAACGACAATTCCGTCGCGTTTTCTTGATGAACTGCCCAATGAACATGTTGAAGTTGCAGAAGTAGAAACATCCTATGGCGGTTATGGGCAATCGCGCTTTGACCGACAGGAGCCATTCCAGAACAATTACTCGACACCCGGCTGGCAAAGAGCCAAAAAGAACGCAACCGACGCAACCCGCACCAATTGGGGTAACCGCTCGGGCGCCAATGTGGAACGCATCGGTTATGGGGAAGTCGATTCCGGCTATGGTGCAGGACGGGCAGCGCGTTCGAAAACCATAGAAGGCGAACTTATCGCCAAATCTGTTTCCGACAAACCGTCCGAATTCAGCGTGGGCGACAGGGTTTTTCATATCAAATTCGGAAATGGCAATGTCGCAGCAATTGACGGAAACAAACTCACCATTGCTTTTGACAAAGCAGGCGAAAAACGCGTGCTCGACAGTTTTGTCAAAAAAGTCTGAGCATTTTTTGCCCATCCACGATCGTCCGGTTTTACCGAAGCTTCAATAAAGTCAAAAAAGGCAGAAAATAAATCAATTTTCTGCCTTTTATTTTATCAAATTACTAAAGCGATTATTTGATGAAATTGTGAATAAGGAGATCGGTTACATCTTTCACACGTCCCTGCATAATCGCCTTGGTGCCATAAAGTGCCATTCCGGAAACTTCACCGGCCGTTACCTTTGGCGGCATAACCAGTTCATATCCGCTGGTTTTGACATCAAGAAGTGCCGGACCTTTGGCACTCAAAAAGGCTTTGACTGCACCTTCTAGTTCTTCCGGCTTGTCAACTTTCCAACCTTTAATGCCAATCGATTCGGCAAGTTTTGCAAAATCGGGATTTTGCAGATCGGTGTAGTGATCAACCAGTCCTTCGACCTTTTGTTCAAGTTCAACGAAGTTGAGTGAAGAATTGTTGAAAACCACAATCTTGATATCAACCTTCTCCTGAACAACAGTCAAAAGCTCACCCATCAACATGGCAAGACCACCATCGCCGGAAAGCGATATAACTTGTCTGTCTTTATAGGCTTTTTTGAAGCCGATAGCCTGCGGCAAAGCATTTGCCATGGTTCCATGGGAAAGGCTTGCAAGTGTTCTTCTCTTGCCATTTGTTTTGAAATGGCGGAGCAACCAGACCATTGGCGAACCGCAGTCACCTGTAACCAGCGCATCATCATCGGCATATTGATTGATAAGCGATACGAGATATTGCGGATGAATAATCGATTTTGAAACAGCGGTTTCCTTCGCTTCGGCTTTTTCGGCTTCGGCTTTGGTTTTCAGACACTGGTCGAGAAAACCGGTATCTTTTTTTTCGTCAACATATTTTAGAAGTGCTGCCGCTGTCGATTTGACATCCCCGATCAACCCCATATCGACGGGATGGCGGCGCCCCAGATGGGTTCCATCCTCATCCACCTGAATAATCGTGGCTTTATCAGGGTAAAATTGCGTATAAGCAAAATCGGTACCAAGCAGAAGCAAAGTATCGCAATGTTCAACCATGTCAAAACCGGGCTTTCCGCCCAACATCCCGTTCATTCCCATATTATACGGGTTGTCATATTCGATGAAATCTTTCGATTTTGATGAATGCCCGATTGGTGCTTTCAATTTGGCAGCCAAAGCGACCACTTCGTCATGAGCACCTTTGACACCCGAACCGACATAGATTGCAACTTTTTTGCCCTTGTTCAAATGCGATGCAACTTGTTCAAGTTCGCTATCGGAAGGGCGAATAACCGGATTTGGCCGATGAACGCTATATTGCGTAACATGGCTTACCGTTTGCATGGAAACATTAACCGGCAGAACAATGACAGCAACACCTCTTTTTGACAGTGCTGCCTGACATGCTTCGACGGTTATGCGTTGGGCTTCCTCCGGGTTCAAAATTTGCTCGCAAAACACCGAGCAATGTGAATAAAGTGCGGGAAAATCCACTTCCTGCGGCCATTCACTGCCGATAACTTCGGTTGAAAGCTGGCTTGCTATGGCCACAACCGGAGCGCGATTGCGATTTGATTCATAAATTCCGTTAATAAGATGCAAGCTCCCCGGCCCGCACGAGCCTGCGCATGCACTCAATTCGCCAGTCAAATAAGCTTCTCCTCCTGCTGCCAAAGCAGCAGCTTCTTCGTGGCGTGTATGGACCCACTCGATTTTCGAGCGATATATCGCATCGGTGATATAGTTAAGTGTATCACCGACAATGCCGTAACAATGTTTCACACCTGCGTTTTGCAGTGTTTCCACGATAATCTCGCCAACACGTTTAGAAGACATTCACAATTTCCTTTCAAAATTGAGATACGTTGTAATTATTGAAGTAAACAACGAGAAATTGAAAATAAATTCCTTGTCAATCACGCGTCTTTGATAATGGTTCTGCTCTCAGACCAGCTTTTTCCACTTTGCAATAAATTCTTCAGCCGAGAGTTGTTGCATATCGGGTATTGCTTCATAAAGTGTATTCAGCGGCCAATTCCACCAGCTAAGGTCGAGAAGCGCCTGAATAACGTAGTCGGGAAATCTCATTCTTATTCGCTTTGCCGGAACACCGCCGACAATCTCGTAAGGAATGACATCTTTGGTTACAACCGCATTGGCACCGATCACCGCACCATGGCCGATGGTAATCCCCGGCATCACCACCGCCCCATGGCCGATCCAGACATCATGCCCCACTGTCACGCGTTTATTATGCCGCCTTTCGCGAAAAGCGCTATCCAGTGTCATGAAACGAAAATATTCATTCGGCCGGTAAGTCATCTTATGCATGCTTACCCGTTCCATCGGATGTTCGAGAGCATTAAGCCGGACATTCGAAGCAATAGAACAAAAACGGCCGACATCGGTATATATTGCTTCACCATTGCGCTCGAAATAGCTGAAATCTCCAACCGTCACATCACGTAAGAGAACCCGTTCGCCTATTTCGGAAAAACGGCCAAGTTTACAACCGTGGAGTTTGGCTGTTGAATGGATGCGCGGTTCACTATCCTGAAAGCGTTGATCTGTTGGCGATATGCTCATGATAATCCGGTATATTGAATACTGCGTTACCATAAAACGCATAGACTGGAAGTGCAATCCCGACTATTCGCCCCAAGCTGTCCGACAATTATTATTTAAATTCCGCTTTTCATTGCAGTATCGTTTTCATACCGATATATTTTGAAATATCATCTTCAGGGGTCACACCAGTGGCTTTTATGACGGTGCATCAAGCTCAAGGGATTTTGGCAATGACGAGTGAAACCAAAAGTACTGTTAAAAGTGTTTTTTATATTGTTTTATTGGTTGCGGTTTTTATGGCCTTCATATTTGGTTGGCAAACCTTCGTCAGTCCGCCACTCGGTGAGGATTTCAGCCTGACGGATTCCAATGGAAAAACCGTTACGCAGGTTGAACTTCGCGAAAAGCCGTCGGCGATATTTTTCGGTTACACAATGTGTCCGGATATTTGCCCGACAACATTGATGAGTATGACCAATTGGATCAAGGAACTCGGACCGGATGCAGATAATATCAATATCTGGTTCATCACAGTGGATCCCGAGCGGGATACTCCGGAAGTTCTCCATGATTATTTATCGAATTTTACCGACAAGGTTATCGGCATAAGTGGTGATCCTGCGAAAGTTCATAAACTGGTAGCGTCTTTCAATATTGCGGCTGAAAAGGTACCCGGTGAGAATGGCGATTATACTTACGACCACACAGCGGCAATACTTCTTACCAAAAAAGGCGGCCAATTTGCCGGCGTAATCCCTTATAGCGTGGAAGAAAACAGAAATGAATTGAAAGACCAGATTGCTATAGAGCGTCTCAAGAGTCTGGCAAAACAATAAAAGACATAAGGACAAAAATTTTGGGACAGATCCGCCTACATTATAAATCGCCGAAACGCGAAGCCGAAAAACAATATGAACTTCTTGATCACGCCTTTGAGGATGATGCCTTCCCCCTTGCGATAACCGAAATAGATGAAGCCAATGGAATCTATGAAGTTTCCCTCTATGTGGATGAAGCGCAAAAGAATTCGGTACTTCCCCGCTTTGCACAAGTTTTGGGCGTCAATGAAAACAAGATAGAAATAGAAATACTTCCGGATATTGACTGGGTAAGCCATAGTCTTGAAGGACTTAATCCTGTTCGCGCGGGGCGTTTCTTTGTCCACGGCAGTCATGACCGCGACAAGGTGAAACCGGGTGATCTTGCAATCGAAATCGATGCCGGTCAGGCTTTTGGTACCGGCCACCATGGAACGACAGTCGGCTGCCTTGAACTTATCGCCGACGTTATGGAACATGAAAAACCGCAAAATGCACTTGATCTTGGAACGGGGAGCGGAATTCTGGCAATCGGTATTGCTTTGATCAAACCGATCAGAATTCTGGCAACCGATATTGACCCGATTGCGATCAAAGTTGCCAAGGAAAATTTCGCTCTAAACGGTGTCGCCAAAACAATAACAGCCATTACGGCTACCGGTCTTGATGATGAAGAGATTAAAAAGCGCAGCCCCTTTGATCTCATCGTTGCAAATATTCTCGCCAATCCCTTGATTGAACTTGCGCCACAAATGGTTCCTGCGCTTAAAAAAGGTGGTTCCATTGTGCTTTCAGGCATTCTGGAAGAGCAGCATGACTGCGTGGTCAAGGCCTTCGAGGCGGAAGGCGCGAAATACATCAAAACCTTGCATCATGAAGGCTGGGTTGCCATTCATCTAAAATAGGGCAAGCATCAAATCAAATGTCCGTTAGGCCATTTGACAAAAAATAACAGGTGTTAGAATTGCCGATCATGGAGTGAGCAATTCTTGACACTTCAAAATAATCAGAGGCTTAATTTATGTTTCAATCATTTGAAATTGCAACAAATCCCGATAACGCAAAGTCCCGTGTTTCCGCGCTACGTAAGGAAATGGAAAAACTCGGGCTTGATGGCTATCTCGTGCCAAGAGCGGACGAGCATCAGGGGGAGTATGTGCCTCCCCATGCGCAGCGGCTGCAATGGCTCACCGGTTTTACCGGCTCGGCCGGTGTTGCACTGATTTTGAAAGATAAAGCGGTTATTTTCGTTGACGGGCGTTATACTTTGCAGGTGCGCAACCAGACAGACGGAAAAATATTCACTTATGCCGACCTCATTTCCTGCCCACCTTCCCATTGGCTTGAACAAAATACCAAAGGTTTGAATATCGGCTTTGATCCCTGGCTTCATACTGTCAACGGCGTCAAGGCCTTGAAGAAAGCTGTTGAGGAAAAGGCACATGGCAAACTTGTCGGCACGGACAAAAATCTCGTTGATCTCATCTGGGCCGACCAGCCGGAACCGCCGCTGACGCCGGTTACAATCCAGCCTCTCGACTATGCCGGTGTTCCTACCGATAAAAAGCTTGAATTGATGGCAGAGAGCTTGAAAAAAGACGGGTGTGATCTCGTTCTATTGACAGACCCCTCGTCGATTGCATGGGTATTCAATATTCGCGGCAATGACGTTTCCAACACACCTTTTTCCTTGTCTTTTGCTATTCTTCGCGCAAAAGGCCGGCCATCTTTATTTACCGACAAGCGCAAGCTTGGAGAAAATGAAAAGAAATATCTAGCCCGTTATGTCGACATTTTCGAGCCTTCCTCATTGATACCGGAAGTTATCAAAGAAGCCGCGAAAAAATCCTGTTTTTCACTCGACGGGCAACTTTCAGCCGAAAAATTACGTCAGGTGATTGCCGATCATGGCGGTACAATTAAAGATTTGCGCGATCCGGCACGTTTGCCGCGTGCAATCAAGAACGAGGCGGAGCTTAAAGGAAGCCGTCAGGCCCATGCGCGCGATGGCGTGGCGCTCTGCCGCTTTTTCTCGTGGCTTTCAAGACAGAAACCCGCCACAGTGGACGAAATTTCGGCAGCAACGAAACTTGAAAGTTTGCGTGCCGACACTGCCTTGAAGATGGGTTCAAAACTCGAAGACCTGTCATTTGATACGATTTCGGGAAGTGGCAGCGATGGAGCGATTATCCATTATCGGGTGAACACTGCAACCAACCGGCCGCTTAATGAAGGCGAGCTTTATCTCGTCGATTCCGGTGCGCAATATCGTGATGGTACGACCGATGTCACCCGCACTGTTGCAATAGGACATGCAGGTGGGCAAGAAAAACGGTGTTTCACACTCGTTCTTAAAGGTATGATCGACCTTTCCTCGGCGCGTTTTCCGAAAGGTACGCGCGGGCAGGACCTTGATGTTCTGGCGCGCATTGCCTTATGGAAGGCAGGGCTGGATTTTGCCCATGGTACGGGTCACGGCGTCGGCTCCTATCTTGCTGTTCATGAAGGGCCGCAAACCATTTCAAAACGTGGCGGACAAGAACTTTTGACCGGAATGATTGTTTCCAATGAACCGGGCTATTATCGCGAAGGCGCATTCGGCATCCGCATAGAAAACCTGCTTGTTGTCAAAGCGGCCGAACCGGTCAAAGGCGGCGATATTGATATGCTCGGTTTCGAGACTCTCACTCTCTGCCCGATCGATCGCAATCTTATTGAAGTTGAAATGCTGACAAATGAGGAACGCAAGTGGCTAAACGCCTATCATGCCCGCGTGATGAAAGAAAATGCTCCGCACCTTGATGAGGTTGATCGCAAATGGCTTGAGACAGCAACGCAACCGCTTTAAAGAACAAGACAAAGAAAAACGCGAAAGAGAAATCTTTCGCGTTTCTTCAAGCGGAAGCTGTGCTTTTATTTGATCATTTCACAACGATTTTTGCGGCTTTTACCTGTTCGCGGAAGAACACAAATAAACCGCTTCCCACCACCAGAGCAGCGCCAACGAGTGTCAATATATCCGGCATATCACCAAAGACGATATAGCCGATGATAACCGACCATACGAGCTGTAAATAGTTGAACGGCTGAATAACGGTAAGAGGTGCAAGGCTTAGCGCTTTGATCATCAAAAAATGGCCGATAACCGAGGTAAAGCATAAAGCCACAAGTATCCATACATAGTGGCTATCCATATGAACCCAGAAGAACGGAAGTCCCAGATTCATAACCACGAGGCCGACAAGCCCGACATAGAAAAACGAGGTTTGTGGCTTGTCAATACCACCAACAAGGCGTGTCAAAGCCATGTAAAGGGCAAAAAACAATGCCGCAACGAGGGCCCAGATTGCCCCGACAGACAATACACCACTTCCCGGCCGCAGCATAATCAGAATCCCGATAAATCCGATAACAAGCGCAGTCACTCTTCTCCAGCCTACTTTTTCCTTCAATAGAAATACCGCTATGATCGTACCGAAAAGCGGATAGGACTGGAAAATGGATGTCGCTTCGGCAAGTCCCATCACACGAAAAGCCAGAGCAATGGCAATGAGTTCCAGAAGAAGCAACAGACCACGCAAACATTGGACAATCGGGCGCTTGCTTTTGATATTGGCAATAAGCCCCCCACCTGCCGTTTTTGCCATATAGACACCGGCAAGGAAAAACACCCAATAGCGCACCATAACAATAAAAGTAGCCGGATAGTTATGAACCAGCGTTTTGGTCATGGCATCCTGACAGGCAAAAATAACGGTTGCAGCAAGTGCAAGGCCAATACCCAAAAAGTAACGCGGCTCTGCCGATGGCGCCATTTTTGCATGAAATTCCGGTGGCGCCGCTTTACGCATTTTCCTCACCAATCAGTTTGAACCACTGATCTTCGTCAATAATTTGCACTCCCAACTCCTGTGCTTTCGTCAATTTTGACCCCGCTCCGGGGCCAGCCACGACAAGATCTGTCTTTTTCGAGACAGATGCTGCAGTTTTTGCCCCCAATCTTTCTGCCATTGCCTTTGCTTCGTCACGAGACATGCGCTCGAGTGAACCGGTAAACACAATTGTTTTGCTCTGTACCGGCGACCCGTCGGTAACCGGCAAAACTTCATCCAAAGGTGTTACCTCGGCAAGTAAGGCTCGCAAAATATTGCGATTATGTTCCTCACCATAAAAATCGACAACAGCTTCGGCAACAATAAAACCTATGCCTTCAATATTGGTGAGCTCATTCCATGCATCATTTCCGCTTTCGCCGCTATTTTCTTCCGGATAACGTGCCGCCAAAGCAACCTCTTCGAAAGCATTATAGTTTTTGTAAGCGCGCGCAAGTCTTCTTGCATTGACTTCGCCAACATGGCGAATACCAAGCGCAAATAAAAACCGGCTTAGCGGTATTTGCCTGCGGGCATTGATTGCATCATAAAGTTTATGAACCGATGTACGCCCGAAACCTTCAATATTTTCGAGCTTGCTCAAAGCTCCCTTCTGGCGTCTCTCAAGAGTAAATATGTCAACGGGGCTGCGGATTGCCAAATTTTCGTCTTTGGCGTTGAAGAAAAATTCCACCTGTTTTTCACCAAGCCCCTCTATGTCAAAGGCATTGCGGGAAACAAAATGGCGGATACGTTCCATTGCTTGCGCCGGACAAATGAGGCCACCCGTGCAGCGACGAACCGCCTCCCCCTCTTCCCGCACTGCATGACTTCCGCAAGCCGGACAAATATGAGGAAAGACAAAAGGCTCGGCCGTCTTCGGACGGCGCTCCTCGACAATGTCGACAATTTGCGGAATAACGTCTCCAGCGCGCTGGATGACAACCGTGTCGCCGACGCGAATATCCTTGCCGTCACGAATGGTTTCACCTTTATTGCCAATGCCTTTGATATAGTCTTCATTATGAAGTGTGGCATTGGTAATGACCACACCGCCAACAGTAATCGGTTCAAGGCGGGCAACCGGCGTCAAGGCACCCGTGCGCCCCACCTGAATATCGATGGCTCTTAGAATGGTCATAGCGCGCTCGGCCGGAAATTTATGGGCAATTGCCCATCTTGGCGAACGCGAGATAAAGCCGAGCCGCTGCTGGAGTGCAAGATCGTTAACTTTATAGACAACGCCATCAATATCATAATCAAGATCGGCGCGTTGTTCTTCGATTGCATGAAAATGTTTAAGCAGGCCGTCGGCCGAATGAAAGAGTTTCGTCAACGGATTAACCGTAAAGCCATAAGAGCGGAAAACATCCATCATACCCAATTGCGTATCGGCAGGCATGCGACTGACCTCGCCCCAGGCATAGGCAAAATATTTGAGTTTGCGCCGCGCGGTAATGCTGGCATCAAGTTGGCGCAAGGAGCCTGCAGCAGCATTTCTGGGATTGGCAAAAACCTGCTTGTGTTCAGCTTCATGGCGCTCGTTCAGTGCCTGAAAATCGGCATGAGCCATATAGCACTCGCCCCTAACCTCGATAAGATCAGGGTAATTGCCTTTCAAAACATGTGGAATATCGGAAATTGTCAACGCATTGGCGGTAACATTTTCACCCACCGTTCCGTCACCGCGGGTTGCCGCTGTTACAAGTTTTCCGTTTTCATATCGTAAAGACAGCGACAAGCCGTCAATCTTCGGCTCGGCGCTTATATCAAGCTCGTCATCATCTTTCAGCCGTAAAAACCGCCGGATACGGTCAACAAAATCATAGACATCCTGATCGGAAAAAGCATTATCAAGCGAAAGCATCGGGATGCGATGACGCACTTTTTCAAATTTTTCGGAAACCGTGGCGCCAACTTTGCGGGAAGGCGAATCCGGCCTGATCAATTCCGGAAAACGTTGTTCTATGGCATTGTTGCGCCGACGGAGCGCGTCATATTCACCATCCGATATTTCCGGCTGATCTTTGGTATTGTAGAGATAGTCATGGTGGGCAATTTCTTTTGCCAGCCGTTCCAATTCCTGTTTTGCCTGTTCGGCCGTGAGATCATCAACTGAAATATCTTGCATCATCGGTTTCCAGAATTCTTAAAAGTGAGCCTGACAATATGATCGTTATCTGTTTTCTATTCCGTGAAAACAAACATTGAATATGGCTCATTTTTAATAAGTGACCATATGTTTAGCTGATAAAACAGGAAAGAACCACAGCCAAGCGCCGGTCAGACACTTTTATTTTATAATTCACAACTCTGCTTTTAAATCCGGTTTTTGCTATTTTGCGTTCAGCAGTTTTAATGCCGCCGCACGAGCTTCATCGGTAATATGTTCGCCTGCAAGCATACGTGCAATTTCTTCCGCGCGTTCATTGATGTCAAGTTTATGGACGCGCGTAATCAGGCGGTCACCATCCCCGTGTTCGGATTTGGAAATCAGAAAATGGCTGTCGGCACGGGCGGCCACTTGTGGTGCGTGGGTTACAGAAAGCACCTGAACACCTTTGGCAAGTCTCGACAATCTTTGCCCGATAGCGTCGGCAACTGCACCGCCAACACCCGTGTCGATTTCATCAAAAACCAATGTCGGAGCAGAACCGCGATCGGCAAGAGCCACTTTCAAAGCCAGAAGAAAGCGCGATAATTCACCACCCGAGGCCACCTTCATCATCGGGCCGGCACGTGTTCCGGGATTGGTGCGCACCCAATATTCGACCCTGTCTATTCCTTCCGGCGTCCGCTCGTCTTTGTTGCTTTCGATATTGACGATAAATTCTGCCCGTTCAAGCTTCAGGGCTGGCAATTCGGCCATGACCGCTTTTGTCAATTCTTCTGCCCGTTCATGCCGTTTTTGTGAGAGTTGTTCGGCTGCCTTGTCATAATCGGCAAGGGCTGCCGCCACTTCTTTTTCAAGTTTGCCGACCGTTTCCTCGCTCTGGTCAAGATCTTTCAAATCCTGATCCATCTTGTCGCGCAACTCCGACAGGTTGTCAGCAGGAACATTATATTTCCGTGCGGCAGCACGCAAAGCAAACAGGCGTTCTTCGACATTGCTTAATTCTTGCGGATCAAAATCGAGCGCACGCATGGCCGCATCAACGCTATCCTGTGCAAGTCCCAAAGCTTCAAGCGCATTATCAATTGAATCAACGATCGGTTTGACAAGCTCTTCTGCCTCCGGAATTTTCCTTTCAAGCCGCCGGACGAGATTAGCCAAAACCGGAACCGGTGATTGCGCCCCGTTCAACATATCTCCGGCCTCATTGATGTCGCCTGCAATTTTTTCGGCTTTCATCATATCGGTACGCTGGATAGCCAAACTTTCTTCTTCTCCTGCCTCGGGGGCAAGCTTATCCAGTTCTTCGACAGAGGAACGCAAATAGTCCGCCTCGCGCAAAGCTTCTGCAACTTTTTCGCGATGTTTCTTCAACGTCGTTTCGAGATTATGCCAATGGCGATAACGCTCGCTCACTGCCTTGAGATCTTCATCCACACGCCCATAGGCATCGAGAAGATCACGATGGGAGGCAATATCGACAAGCGCCCGATCGGCATGTTGTCCATGAATTTCAACAAGCTCGTGGCCAACGTCGCGCATCAAAGCAACGCTTGCCGCCTGATCGTTGATGAAGACTCGTGAACGTCCATCGGAAGACTGGATGCGACGCAGAATAATATCGCCTTCGTCATCAAGGCCATTTCCTTTGATAAGTTTTCTGGCCGGATGGTCAATCGGCACATCAAAAACGGCCGTCACCTGCCCGCTTTCGGCCCCATGACGCACGAGGGAGGCATCACCACGCCCCCCGAGCGCCAAAGACAAAGAGTCAAGCAGAATAGACTTGCCAGCACCGGTTTCACCGGTAAGCACCGACAGGCCCGCGTCAAAGTTGATATCGAGCCTTTCGATCAGAACTATGTCGCGGATCGAAAGCTGTACAAGCATCTATGATCAGGAACCTTTTTTCAGCCCGGTTTTATTCAATGCACGGGATATCCACGAACCTTTGTTTTCCTGTGGAGCTACACCACCCTTTTGCAGCAAATTGAAGGCATCCTTATACCATTTGCTTTCCGGATAGTTTTGTCCAAGAACGGCAGCAGCCGTTTGCGCTTCCGAGGTCAGACCCAAAGCATAGTTTGCTTCTGTCAAACGGTAGAGTGCTTCCTCAATCTGGTTGGTATTGGAATATTCTTCAACCACAGTACGATAACGCTTGATAGCCGAAAGATATTGTTTGCGTTCCTGATAATAACGGCCGATCTGCATTTCTTTACCGGCAAGTTGTTCACGCCCGAAACGTATCTTGGTTTTGGCATCATCAACATATTCCGAATTAGGATAGCGGTCGACAACTTCCTGCATAGCGGCAATTGCGCGTTTGGTATCTTTCTGGTCACGCGTAATATCGGGAATCTGCCGGAAATATGACAGGCCGATAATGTAATAAGCGTAAGCGGCTTCCTCCGATGTCGGATAAAGAGCAATATAACGCTTGGCCATATTGACCGCTTCGTCATAATTGCCTTTGCGGTAATTGGTAAAAGCCCCCATAACAAGAGACTTGCGTGCCCATTCGGTGTAAGGATGCTGACGATCAACCGCCTCGAATTTTTTTGCAGCTTCGCTTAAACGACCGGCATCCAGATTAGCCAAAGCCTGATTATAAAGAACATCCGGCGGATCGATTTTATCGACATAGGATGTCAGATCGACATCCTTATCTTTTTTCGAACAACCGGCTGTCAGGCACACGCTGCCAAGCATCAGCCCGATAATGACTTTACGCAAGATAGTGGATTTGTTTGCTCCAGCATCCATAAAACACGAATTCAACTTCGTCATGCTCTCTCCGGCCTTCCGGCATACCCTTGTTTATCGAAACCCTAAAGACATCACCCAGCGCTTTTATGAGACCGAATAGAAGTCATGGGAGGTTATTATCGGCATTATCAACCTATAACATTAATATTGAATTAGCCGATTTTTACTCAATCGGTCAATCATTCCTTATAGACTGAATTATGACAAATCCCTAAAAACAACAGTTATTACAATCGAATTTATTAAAATTCTTTTGTATCGAATGCAGTTTTGTCTTCAAGAAGTGCTTTTACAAGCCTTGCATTCAAGGCATGTCCACCACGAAATGACCTGAAAAGGCCGATAACGGGCGAACCGGTCATTGCCGTATCACCGATTGCATCCAATAATTTATGGCGGACAAATTCATTTTCATAATAAAGACCATCCGGATTGACGACATTGTCATCAAAACCGATAACAATCGAATTTTCCAATGACGAACCGAGAGCCATACCGGCGGCCCAAAGTGTTTCAACATCTTTCAGGAAACCAAAGGTGCGCGCTCTGGAAATTTCTCGTTTGAATCCTTCCGGTTCGCAATCGAAAACAATCGAGCTTTTGCCGATAATCGGGCTTGAAAATTCTATCGAAACGTCAAAACGCCTGCCATCAAACGGCTCGAACTCGGCAAAACCATTTGCCGATTCGACCCTGACCTTTTTCTTGATAAGGATGAATTTGCGTTTTGCTTTTTGATTAACAATTCCTGCTTTGTCGAACGCCTCGCAATATGTCCATGAACCGCCATCAAGTATGGGTAACTCGTTGTTTGAAACTTCAATGACAAGGTTATCAAGGTTATAAGCGTTGATTGCAGCCATCAAATGTTCGATAGTCTCGACACGGACTGCTCCCGTACCCAAAGTTGTTGAAAGATCGGTTTTACCGGTTTCTTCGGAAACAGCACGGAAGCGCTTTTTTTCGCCCGAGGGCAAAACTCTTGCAAATACGATCCCCGTTCCTTCTTCGGCAGGGTTGATCGTGAGGGTTGAAGGGAGACCACTGTGAACACCATACCCGCTTAATGTGACCGCTTTTGCCAATGTTAATTGGAAATGATGGTCAGGACCGGACTTTGTATGTTTACCAACCATAGTTGAAAGAATTTCCCTTCCTCGATTTTTAAAAACTTTTCTTCACATAGCACTAATAACGATAATCTTCGACAACGAATTTTATTCAATTACCTTGAAGCAAACCGACATTGCACGCCTTTTCGAACTTTGACGGTTATTTTCCGAAATATCATACACGATTTTCTTTGACATCATAACCGTCTTCACGTTTCGTCTTCGATCAAATTTTGCTTGTCATTCACTCCTCCCCGAAGAGGCCACCGGAATTTATCTCCGGTTCAATATTGTCCATTCCCAACATTTTCCAAAAGATAGTTTTGTCGGCCAGCTATTTCATTAACCTTCAATTTCGCATCATGCCGTGATTTTGGTGTTAGCATTTTTGAAACCGATATGCGAAATTGTCAGTAGTCTGAAAAACCCTGTTCAATTTTTTTTACCAAAGGGCGCGTTGAACTTGATTTTTCACTAAAAGCCACAAGCCGCTTTTTCAAAGCATTCAGCTTGATAAAACAGATCAGGAAAATGATAAAACAAATCAGAAATACAGCCTTACTTTTTGTTTTTTACTGTGCACCATAACGGGAATAGCATTCGTTTTAGCCATATTCAGCACCAATCGCCCCTCTTCTTCAACACCGATTGCCACTCTCTTTCAAAAGCAAATTGCGCAAACTTCTTAAATGCCGATCACTCACTCTCCTTGAGCGCAACCACACCTCGTTCATAGGCTTTTGACGTTCACAGACCCAAATAACAGGCTTGTTACGTCACTTTCGCCGTTTTCATTTTGGCAAAGGCGGATTGAGGTGCACGAAAATAATTTGCAAACCGCATATACAAAAAAGCCGCTGTTTTAAAAAACAGCGGCAGTTTTGAGAAGGTTTTTGGGCTTTTATAGTGTCGGCCTTTAGAACAGGCCGACTTATTGTTACCTTCGGATTCAGTTTGCCTGACGGCGAAGGAAAGCCGGAATCTCCAACTGGTCTTCTTCGCTGACCGGCTGGCGTTGTTGCGGTTGCTGACGTGGTTGAGGTTCAGCAGACGGTTGCCGCCGAGGAGCATAAACTGCAGCATCGGATGACAATTGACGGCGTGGTTCCTGATTTGGCAGAACCGGCTCGCGATTCTGTTTATGGGCAGGCTCCAACCGGGCTGTCGGTTCCTCATCGCGGTGAATCAAACTCTGCGTCAATTTTTGCCAAAGACTGCGTGGTCCTTGCTGAGCTTGTTGGTGATGAGCCGCTGCATTGGCTTTTTCGCGGGCAACAGACGGAAAATCACGCAGTTCAGGCATTCTGACCGGTGCCGGACGCTGTTGGGGTGCTGCCTGTTTTTCACGCATTGCCGGTACTTCGGTCATTTCGTCAAGTACGCGGGCTGTAGCTTCCATATTTACCGGAGCTTGCTGCTGCGGTTGCGACATACGCGGAGTTTGCATACGCGGTGTTTGCGGCATTTGCTGTGCCTGTGCGTGAACCGTTGGCGAAGCCTGAATTTGCGGATTGGCGCGTTGCGGAATAACACCAGCGTTGGCCGAAGGAACTTTAAAAATTTCGCTCTGAGGACGGAATGGTTCCTCGACAGGCCTGTTCATTTCCAGTTCCAAAGCTTCCATGACTTCGACCATCGGCTGCGGTTTTGCTTCCGAAAGTTGAGCCTTCGGGCCTGCCTGCGGAATTGAATTATTCTCGAGCTTGCGAGCAGGGCCTGAAACCTGATTTCCCTGTCCATCCGTATCGGCGCCTTCAACGCTTGCACGGTCAATACCGGTTGCGACAACCGAAACGCGGATCACGCCTTCAAGCGATTCGTCATCAATCGCACCGAAGATCACATTTGCATCGGCATCGACTTCTTCACGGATACGATTGGCTGCTTCATCAACCTCGAACAAAGTAAGGTCACGTCCACCGGTGATCGAAATCAACAAGCCGCGAGCACCGCGCATTGACGTTTCGTCAAGTAGCGGATTGGCGATCGCTGCTTCTGCTGCTGCAAGAGCACGGTTTTCACCGGAAGCTTCGCCGGTTCCCATCATGGCGCGGCCCATTTCATGCATAACCGAACGCACATCGGCAAAATCGAGATTGATAAGGCCTTCTTTGATCATCAGATCGGTGATCGAGGCGACACCGGAATAAAGCACCTGATCGGCCATCATGAACGCATCGGCAAAAGTGGTTTGTTCATTGGCAATGCGGAACAGGTTCTGGTTAGGAATAACAATCAGCGTGTCAACGCATTTTTGCAATTCTTCAATACCGGCTTCGGCTGTTTTCATGCGGCGTGCACCCTCGAAATGGAAGGGCTTGGTAACAACGCCGACAGTCAAAATACCTTTTTCTCTGGCTGCACGGGCAACCACTGGTGCAGCACCGGTACCGGTACCGCCCCCCATACCACAGGTAATGAAAACCATGTGGGAGTTACCGAGATGATCGACAATTTCGTCAAGGCATTCTTCTGCGGCAGCTTGCCCGACTTCGGGAAGTGCACCGGCACCAAGACCTTCGGTCACGGCCGCACCAAGCTGGATAACACGATCTGCCTTCGACATGGTCAATGCCTGGGCGTCGGTATTCGCGACAACAAAATCAACGCCCTGTAAGCCGGCATTGATCATATTATTGACAGCGTTACCGCCGCCACCGCCCACACCGAAAACAGTGATGCGTGGCTTCAATTCTGTAATATCTGGCCCGTGCAGATTGATTGTCATTGTCTTTTCCTTCTCAATAAGTACACCGCAAAGCCCTTAGCGGTAGAATTAGAAATATCACTCAACAACTCAAAAACTCTCGCGCAGCCATTGGCCTACGCGTTGAAAACGTCCCCCCGTACCAGTCTTGAGTTGACCGATCGTATGAACGATTTTCTCTTCGAAACTCGCCGTCTGCGGATAGATCATCAAACCGACAACCGCAGAAAACGCCGCTCCCTTAGCCAGAGTTGGCAACCCCGAAACTCCAAGCGGGCGGCCGACCCTTACATTACGTCCCAATATCTTGCGTGCTGTATCGGGCAAGCCGGTAAGCTGGCTCCCTCCACCCGTCAGCACAATACGTTTTCCGATAACATGGCCAAATCCGGAACGATTGAGCCTGTCACGTACCATTTCAAGAATTTCTTCCACACGCGCCTGAATAATGCGTGTCAAAACAGCGCGTGGATATTGCATTTCGCTTCGTTCGTCTGCGATCGGTGAAATGCTGATCATATGTCTGTCATCCACGCCGCCGGGAAGTGTTGACCCATGCATAACCTTCAGTCTTTCGGCATCTTCCAGAGGCATCGAAAAACCACGTGCTATGTCAAGCGTGACATGGTTGCCACCAACAGGAATAGCATCGGCATGAACAAAATGATTGTCAGAAAAAACCGAAAATGTAGTTGTGCCGCCACCTATATCAATGCAGGCAGCTCCCAAACGCGCCTCATCATCGACAAGCACTGCAAGACCGCTTGCAAATGGTGTTGCAACCATTGCTTCCACACTGATGTGAGCGCGATTGATGCAGGCTTCAAGATTCCGCAACGGAACCGTTTCTGCCGTTAAAACATGGACATCCACACCAAGGAGATTACCTGTCATTCCTATCGGATCCGAAATCCCCTTTTCACTATCAAGCGAATAGCTGAGCGGGACGGAATGGACAATGTGACGATCAAGCGCAAATGCCTTTCTTGATGCACTAGCGAGAACCGAGCGAACATCACGCGAAGAAACTTCACGCCCGCTCACATCATATTCACCATGGACAACAACGCTTCTCAAGCGGGCAGACGAAAAATTGACGATCAGTGAATCGACAATCAAACCTGCCATTTTTTCTGCTGCATCAACTGCAAGGCGAACAGATTGTTCTGCTGCTGCCATATCCATAACAACGCCGGATTTGATCCCGCGGGAACGTTGCACACCAAAGCCCAATATTTCAATATGGTGCGTACGGCCGGGCAAATATTGCATATGGTCAAAGGGGCGCAAACGCGCAATGACACAAACAACCTTGCTTGACCCCATATCAAGCACTGTCAACAGACGGGTCTTACGCAATCCGTTATGTCCTGAACCGAGCAGATTCATGCGTGACCTGCCTTCCGAGCCTTCAAATGACGCTCTTCTTCTTTAACAACGTTATTACGCCGCTCCAATGCTTCATCCGACAATGCAACTGTAATGCGATCAGGAAGCCGTAAATCAACGCTCAAAACGTCGCGGCTAAAAAGCCCTTGCTCTTTATCTGCTTTGACTGCGTCGGCAAGTCTTACCATTGCATCTGTTTCCGGCAATTTGATACGAACGCCATTATCAAGCAGAACATCCCAACGCCGGTCACCCACACGTACATAAGCCCGTACATGTTCCTTAATTTCCGGAAAAGCGGCTACTTCATGCACAAAATCGGATGCCTTCTTTTCAGCACCTATGCCGACAACAAGCGGCAAATCACCCGCAAGGCCCGGTTTGAACGGCACGATCACCCGCCCTGCGTCATCAATAATATCGAGATTATCGCCATGCTGCCAAACTGCATAAGGCTGCCGCTCGACAAGCGAAACACGAACACGATCCGGATAGATCTTTTGAACGTCGACCGATTGTATCCATGGAAGTTGAGCGAGCGCCTCACGCGCTTTGACCGCATCAAAACCGATCATAGAGGTTTCGCCATCAAGACCGAGAGCCGAAAGAACATCAAGCTCCGACATACGGTTATTACCGGCAATTTCTACATCTTCAACTGCAAAACCGAATGTCGATGTTGTAGCTTTTACAACTTCATCGGTGTGCCCACCTGCCGAAATACCATAGCAAGCTGTTGCGCCAAAAAAGAGGACGACTGCAAATGCACCAAAATGGCGTGGCAGTTCGATATCAGCCTGAACAATTTGAGAGACAGTCCGCCGCAACCGCCGGTAAAGGCGGGGCAATATCGACACTGCAAGTGTCGAAAAACCGTCCTCTTGTTGACCGTTCAACGCATACACGACGCGTCCTCCAACATCCACTTCACAAGATCGCCAAACGAGCGACCCGCCACTTTCGCCATGTCCGGTACAAGAGAGGTGGGTGTCATACCCGGTTGTGTATTGATTTCCAACCAGACCAACTCACCTTTCTCCTCGTCAAAACGAAAATCCGAGCGGCTAACACCCCTGCACCCGAGTGCCTGATGTGCTGCCACAGACATCCTTTGCACATTTTGGTAAATATTTGGTGAAAGTGGCGCAGGACAAACGTGTTTTGATCCCCCCGGCTTATATTTTGACTGAAAATCGTAAAATTGGAATTCTTTGTCCGGCACAATCTCGCAAACTTCCAACGCCTCTCCACCCAGAACAGTGCAGGTCAGCTCCCTTCCCGCAACATATTTTTCCACGATGACATCATCGCCATAATGCCAGGATGATCCGGTAATTTCGGATGGCGGTGTATTTTGACCGGCCTTGACGATAACCACGCCAAAGCTCGACCCTTCATAAACCGGCTTGATGACATAAGGAGGTTCGATCGGATGGTTTTTTCCAATCTCGAAACGGTTCATCACGCGCGAAGGCGCAACCGTTACACCATTTGCTGCCGCAACGATTTTTGCCCGCCCCTTATCCATAGCAAGAGCGGACGCCAAAACACCCGAATGGGTATAAGGAATTTGCAAAAATTCCAATATGCCCTGAATACGGCCATCTTCACCAAAAATACCGTGTAGAGCATTGAACGCAATATCAGGCTTTAATTCGGCAAGTCTGGACGCAACATCGCGCCCGACATCAACTTTTGTGACTTTATAACCGAGATTTTCAATGGCCTCTGCACATGCTGCTCCAGAAGACAGACTTATCGGGCGTTCGGAAGAAAAACCACCCATCAATACGGCAACATGCTTTTTCGCCATCACGAAAAAACTCCCTCAGAAACCACTAAATCTAGACCCCATCTACACAACCGATACTATCGGTCGTCTGAAACTCCAAATCATCCTTGCGAATCAATGGACTAGCATTAACCATAATGAATCAGAATCGTCCCATTCTGACAACCCCCGCATCATGCAAGATGCTGATTCGAAAGGCGAAATTCCTTTCATCCCCTTGAAATGACTCATAGATTTTTTTCAGTTTTTTTTCATTATCTGTCATTTTATCCGTGAGCATAATCCGTTCTTTCGAAAAACGGCACTTGCAAGCCCTCTCGCACACCGAGCGGTTTTGCTAATTCCTGTCTTACAATTTTGAAAAGCGAACAAAAATACACGGTACACAGACTGACTTTTAACGGCTTTGATGAAAGCTCCGGTCAAAAGCCCGAGTTTTACGCAAAACAACGTAATCACTAAAAAAGATAACCGGCTTTATAACCCGACAAATTCCCGTTCCAGAAATAAGTGTTTTCCGGAAATCATCCGTAAGTTTTTCCATTGTTCAAAAAATCGGACAATGCATAAACTTTACTAGATCATAAACCAGCTAAATTTTATTTTATATTTATCACAGTGTAATTATACAAAAGATCAGAAATAATCAAATTCATTTTTATAAATGTTTTATCTTTCATGGTATTAAAATTATAAAATTACAAGTCTTTGAAATAAGCTTGAATTTAAAAAGGCGCAAAAATTTTCTTGCGCCTCTTTATTTTTTACCCGTTTCAATGGTGAGCTATAAAAGGTTCTACAATTCTATCGGGCAAAAATTGGCCTATGCGTTTAATTTCCCAATGAAGCTCAATTCCGGTTTTTTCAAACACACGTTTCCTTACTGTTTCGCCTAAAAGCTCGAGATCATAGGCAGTTGCATTACCGGTATTGATCATGAAATTGCAATGCATGGTGCTCATCTTGGCACCACCAATTGTCAAGCCGCGGCAGCCTGCTTCATCAATGACTTTCCAAGCCGATGTCCCCTCGGGATTACGGAAGGTTGAACCGCCGGTTTTTTCGCGGATGGGTTGAACTTCTTCGCGGTGGCGAATGGCCTCGTCCATGGCTTTCTTGATGTCTTCCTTGTTACCTTTCGGCCCTTCAAGCAAAGCACCGACAAAGATCAAATCATCATCAACTTTTGATTGACGATAGGAATAGTGCATATCCGAAAGATTGAGGATATGGCGTTTTCCCTCACGGTCGAGTGCATAGACTTCAACAACATGTTGTGCTGTCTCGCCGCCATTGGCTCCGCCATTCATCTTCAATGCCCCGCCGAGACCTCCCGGTATTCCGCAATAAAAATGAAAGCCTGAAATTCCCGCTTCGAGCGCAACAGAAGCTAGCCTTTTATCGGTGGTTGCGGCACCGGCAAAAAGACGCGTTTGCGAAACTTGCTGGGTTTCACCGAAACCTTTGGCCGAAAGGCGTATTGTCACACCGGCAATGCCGCCATCACGTATCAACAAATTGGAACCGATGCCAACAATCGTTATCGGTATATCCCGTGGCAATTTTTGTAAAAAAGCTGCAAGATCGGCTTCGTCTGCCGGTTGATAGAAGACTTCGGCAAGGCCACCGGCACGAAACCAGGTGACTTTGCTCATATCCACATTCGGATGAATTCGTCCTCTTATACCTCCAAGAGAAGGTTGCAACCGCTTTAAAAGTGCTTCGCCATCTATCATCTGACTAAAACTTATTTTTTATCAAGATCTGCCAATTCATTCGGTAGAGCATAAGCCCATTGGGTAATATTGCCGGCCCCGAGGAACACAACATAATCACCGGGCTTTGCAATTTTTCTCACAATCGGGGCGATTTCCTTCGGGTCGGCAATATAACGCGCATCACGGTGGCCGGCAGTTTTGATCCGGTCAACCAGAGCTTTCGAGTTGACACCTTCAATCGGGTCTTCTCCGGCCGGATAAACCGGAGCAACGAGAATAGTGTCGGCATCATTGAAGCAGGTTGCAAATTCGTCAAAAAGATTATGAAGGCGCGTATAACGATGCGGCTGGGCAATGGCAATGACACGACCTTTAACACTCTCACGAGCAGCTTTGAGCACAGCTTTGATCTCGACCGGATGGTGTCCATAGTCATCGAAAATTTCCACACCGTTCCAGCTACCTGTATGGGTAAAGCGGCGTTTGACACCGCCGAAACCCGCCAAACCTTTGATAATGGCATCGTCGGATACGCCAAGTTCGTGAGCAACAGCAATGGCTGCTGTCGCATTCAGAACATTATGACGACCCGGCATTGGCAAAACCAGATTTTTCATCTCGATAACTGCTCCGGTTTTACGCGAGCGTATGACGACATCGAAATGCGATTTCGGCCCTTCCATATGGTGGTTCAAAAAGCGTACATCTGCCTGCGGGTTGGAGCCGTAAGTGATGACGCGACGGTCATCAATGCGGCTCACCAATGCTTGCACCTCCGGATGATCGAGACACATGACGCCAAAACCGTAGAAAGGAACATTCTCGACAAATTGCAGGTAAGCCTCACGTTCAGCCTCGAAAGTCCCGTAATGATCAAGATGTTCAGGATCAATATTGGTAACAACCGCAACATCGGCCGGAAGTTTTAAAAATGTACCGTCGCTCTCGTCGGCTTCGACCACCATCCAGTCGCCTTCACCCATACGCGCATTGGTACCATAAGCGTTGACAATACCACCATTGATCACAGTCGGGTCCATATTACCGGCTTCCAAAAGTGTGCCGATCAGTGAAGTGGTCGTGGTTTTGCCATGCGTACCGCCAATGGCGACAGCCTGCTTGAAACGCATCAATTCGGCAAGCATTTCCGCCCGCCTTACAATTGGCAAATGCCGTTCTTTGGCTGCAATATATTCCGGATTATTTTTATGAATAGCGGTTGAAACAACAACAACTTCCGCCTGCCCCAGATTATCGGCACTGTGGCCGACATGAATTTTTATTCCGTGGGAGCGCAAACGCTCGACATTGGCATTATCCGCCTGATCGGAACCTTGAACTTTATAGCCCAGATTATGGAGCACTTCGGCAATACCGCTCATGCCTATACCCCCAATTCCCACAAAGTGGATAAGGCCAATACTCAAGGGCATTTTCATGAAGTTTCTCCTTCTTTAAATTCTTTTACTGTTTTGCCCGCAACCAATGCTTCTGCAAGATCTGCCAATTTTTTTGTGGCATCTCTATGACCTGCAGTTTTGGCAACTTTTGCCTGTGTAATAAGAAGAGCGCTGTTTTTAGCAACTGCATCAATCATTTTTGCAAGCTCGTGACTATCCAGTTCTTTCTGCTGCATCACTTTCACGGCACCTGTTGCAGCGAGCCTCGCGGCATTGACCGATTGATCGTGATCGAGTGCGTAAGGATATGGAACAAGCAAAGCAGGTCGGCCGATTGCTGCAATTTCCGACACTGTAGAAGCGCCGGAGCGTGCAATAATAAAATGTGCATCGGCAATACGCTTCGGCATATCGTCGAAAAATTCTTTGACTTCGGCTTTGACCTGAAGATTCCGATAGGTTTCGACGAGTTCTTTATCGTCGCCCCTGACCTGCTGGACAATAGAGAGGCGTTTTTTAACATCATCGCCAAGTAGTTTTACCGCTGCCGGTACAATTTCATTGAAAAATGACGCTCCCTGACTGCCACCGAAAATCAAAAGATTGAAAGTATCAGTTCCGTCAGACGGGCGGTAGGGTTGTTTCGAAGCTTCAATCACTGCATCGCGAACCGGATTACCGGTTACCACAATCTTGTCTTTATACGGTCCTTGATCTTCAAGAAAACCGCCGGCAATGGCATCAACCCGTGCAGCCAAAGCTTTATTGGCCCGCCCCATCACTGCATTCTGTTCGTGGATAAACGCGCGCAAACCAATCGACTTTGCAGCATAAAGTGGTGGCAATGTGGGATAGCCGCCAAATCCTGCAACAAGAACGGGTCGCAATTTTTTAAATAGCCGTCGTGACGCGCGAACACCTTTCAAAAGCTGCCAGAGCGTTTTCGCCACTGCAAAAGGATTTTTGCTTGTTATGGTCGCTGAGGGAATAACATGCACATGATCATCGTCAAATGTGCGCACAAAGCGCCTTGCCCTGTCATCGGTAATCAAATGGACATCATAGCCCCGCCGGACGAGTTCGCCTCTTAAAGCTTCGGCAGGAAAAAGATGGCCACCGGTGCCACCCGCAACCAGAACAATTATTTTTTTATCAGTCATCTCACACCGCTGGCATAATAGTCGGTAACGACGCGGAAAGCCTTGCTTCCGGGCGTCTGCGCGTCAAGCTCAACAGGATTCCCATAGAAATCGCAATGGCCACCATAGACGAACCGCCATAAGAGATAAATGGCAAAGTCATACCTTTCGGCGGCATCAAGTGTAGGTTCACTGCCATATTGATCATGGATTGGCAACCGAACAGAATAGCCATGCCCGCAATAGCAAAACGGGTAAAAGAATCCCGTTCGTTCATAGCAATTTTCATCGATCTGATAACGATGAAAGCAAAAAGTGCAACAATAAGCAGGCAAAGAACAATGCCATATTCTTCCGCCGCAACTGAAAATACGAAATCGGTGTGACTGTCGGGAACAATCCGTTTGACTGTCCCCTCACCCGGACCCTGCCCGAACCAGCCGCCATGCAAAATCGCTTCGCGTCCGACATCCACCTGAAATGTATCGCCTTCGCCGGTCAAGAACCCGTTAACACGTTCCTGAACGTGGTGAACGAAAAGATAGGCGCCAAAACCGCCAACAATCGCAAGCCCGATGAAAAGAATGATGATAATAATCGGCACACCGGCAAGGAAGAACAAGCCGCCCCAAGTGGCGCTGATAAGCATTGTCTGCCCGATATCGGGTTCAAGCACCAGAAGGCAAGCACAAGTTCCATAAAGAATAATGGCAAGCAAAAAGCCCGGAATACCGTTTTTCCTGGTCTGATCGGAAAAAAGCCATGCCGACATAACGACGAAAGCCGGTTTCATAAATTCGGATGCCTGAACGGATATGCCGAGCACGGAAATCCACCGTCTCGACCCCTTGACTTCAGCCCCGAATAATAAGGTTGCGACCAATAGAACAAGCGTGACCAGCAATAGCAGTGCGCAAAACCGGCGAATATTGCGCGGGGTAAAGAAAGAAACAAAAATCATCGTAAAAAGTGCCGGAAAGCTGAAAATAATGTGCCAACGCACAAAATAGAAACTGTCAGCAATACCGATTTTGCTTGCAACTGTGGGGCTTGCAGCAAAGGAAAGCATAATGCCAAGCCCCATTAACATGAGACAGGCTGCCAGAATTGGCCGGTCTATTGTCCACCACCAATTGGCTATCGGTCCACGGTCTGCACGAGAAACCATTTCAACCCCTTTGTCACTATCATCCAGTCAAGCACGACTTTTGCTCATTTGACCATGGAAATTACGCCGAAAAGGATTCCGGTTGGTTAACGCCGACTAAACTTTTTAATTATTGGACAAAAAAAATGGCTTCAGCGTTCTTAAGCCGAAGCCATAAAATTTAGGAGAAACAAAAAATAGAGATTACAACGCTTTTACAAAAGCTTTGAAAGCATCACCGCGAGCGCCGTAATTTTTGAATTGGTCATAGCTTGCACAAGCAGGTGAAAGCAGAACGGCCACTTCTTCGGCTTTGTCTTTTCCTGCATCCTGATGGGCTTCCTGAACAGCTTTTTCCAGCGTTCCCGACATTGAAATCGGAAATGCGCCATTAATGGTGCGGGCAAAATCTTCCGCAGCATCACCAATGAGATAGGCTTTGCGGATTTTCGGGAAATAATCTTTCAAAGCGGTAATGCCGCCTTCTTTTGCAAGACCGCCGATAATCCAGTAAATATGATCAAAGGTGGCAAGTGCCGGTGCGCTAGCCTCGGCATTGGTTGCCTTGCTATCATCGACATAAAGAGCATTGCCGATTTTTCTGACCTGCTGCATACGGTGCGGCAGCCCGACATAGGAGGCAAAAATACGCTGCAATTCAACCGGTTTTATTTTTAAAATGTCAAGAGTGGCAAGTGCCATTAACGCATTCTGGGCATTATGACTGCCGCGAAGCGAAGAAATTCCCGAAAGCGACAAACGTGGTTCCGCTTTGCCATTCTCCACACTGAAAAGCTCGTCTTTGACAGCATAATATCCGCTCTTCAAAACCTTGTCTTTTGATACCGGCAAAACATTATGATGGTCATGTAAAAGCTCTTCATAGATTTTTGTCGAGCTTTCGTCGTCAACGGCAACGAGTGCCGTTTTCGCGCCATTAACCAGCCGTTTTTTGATTGCACAATAATGGGCAAATGTCCCGTGCCGGTCGATGTGGTCGGGTGAAATATTAAGAAGAATACCGACCGTCGGGTTGATGGACGGTGTGAGATCAATCTGGAAAGACGAGCATTCGATCACATAAAAACGATTTTTTTCAAACGGTTCGAGCGACAAAATAGCAGTACCGATATTGCCACCCATTTCCGACAATTTTCCACTCTCGTTCAGAAGATGATTGATGAGTGCGGTTGTGGTGGATTTGCCATTGGTGCCGGTAATTGCAATAAAGGGCATATCCGCGTCGGAAAGTTTATTGTGTTCGAGATAAGCGTTGCGCTCGCGAATAAACAGTTCAATGTCGCCGATAATTTCGACACCGGCGGCTTTTGCAAGTTTGACTGTCCAATGGGGTTCCGGATCGGTGAGCGGCACACCGGGAGCGAGAACGAGAGCCGAGATTTTCGACCAATCGACATTATGAAGATCGCTCACAGGTATATTCTCGGCGCGGGTCCTTTCGACAGTCTCCATCTTGTCGTCCCATGCGAGAACGTCCGCACCACCGGCAAGAAGGGATTTTGCTGTGGCAACACCCGAACCGCCAAGGCCGAAGAGTGCTACTTTTTTATTCTTGAAAGAATTGATTATAATCATTTTGCTTATCTTAATTTAAGAGTTGAAAGACCGATCAGGGCAAGCACAATCGAGATAATCCAGAAGCGTATAACGACCTGGCTTTCTGTCCAGCCTTTTTTCTCGAAATGATGGTGAATTGGTGCCATGAGGAAAACACGTTTTCCTGTCAATTTGAACCAGAAAACCTGAATAATGACGGAGAGTGCTTCCATAACGAATAGCCCGCCAATGACCGCAAGAACGATTTCATGTTTTGTTGCAACCGCAACAGCACCCAACATACCGCCAAGTGCAAGCGAACCGGTGTCGCCCATAAAAATTGCGGCAGGCGGCGCATTAAACCACAAAAAGCCAAGTCCCGCCCCGACAACTGCACCGAGAAGCACTGTCAGCTCGCCTGAACCCGCGACATAGTGAATCTGCAGGTAATCAGCAAAATTGATATTGCCCGAGAGATAGGCAATGAGTGCAAATGACGAAGCGGCAACCATGACCGGAACAATGGCAAGGCCGTCAAGACCATCAGTGAAGTTGACCGCGTTACCGGATCCAACCATAACAAATGCAGCAAAGGGAATAAAAAACCAGCCCAGATTGAGCAAATAATCTTTCACAAAAGGAAGTGCGAGGCCCGTTGATTCGCTATGCATAATGATGCCGGAGGCGACAATGGCAATGATAAATTCCAATGTCAGACGAGCCTTTCCGGAAAAGCCTTTTTCGCTTTGTTTGGTGACTTTGAGATAATCATCATAAAAGCCGATTGCGCCGAAGGCCAACATCACGAAAAGCACAACCCAAAAATAGATATTGGAAAGATTACACCATAAAAGAGCGGAAACCACCGTACCGCTCAAAATCATCAAACCGCCCATGGTCGGCGTACCGGCTTTTTTGAAGTGGGTTTGCGGACCGTCGGCACGGATTGGCTGGCCTTTACCCTGACGCACTTTCAACGAGGCGATAATGCTTGGTCCGAACAGAAAAACGATCAGTCCCGACGTGAGCAAAGCCGCACCGGTGCGGAACGTGATATAGCGGAACACCCCGACACCGGGCAGAATATCGGTCAGTGATGAAAAATACATCAACATGGAAGCTTGGCCTTTTTAACTTTCAATCGGCTTTCTTATAACGTTCGAGCAAAGCCGATACAACACGCGAAGAGCGAATAGAATTCGATGATTTGACCATGATGACATCACCATCATGAATGTCTTTGAGAATGAGAGGGATAATCTCTTCGACATTTTCTTTCAAATAAACTTTGAGCTTTTTTGAAAGCTCCTGTTTCAAAGGTTCGATTTCGTGGCCAATGAGATAAACCGGATTGGCACCCGAGGCAAAAACCGGTTCGGCGAGTTCGCGGTGAAGTTTTTCGCTATATTTGCCGAGTTCGAGCATATCGCCAAGCACAGCAATGTGCCGCCCGCGTGCGCCGGTTTTGGCTTGTTTCAAAAGCTCCAGACTTGCCCGCATGGAAGCCGGATTGGCATTATAGCTTTCATCAATCAGCGTGAATGTCCCGCCTGATGGCAATTCCAGATGATAACGTGCGCCGCGCCCGTTTTCGGCGCTAAATGTTGCCATTGCCATAACAATATGTGCCATATCGGCACCAACACAATCACACGCACCGAGCACGGCCAGACAGTCCTGCACAATATGGCGTCCTGGTGCTGCAACCTTCACCATGGCTTCATTATCGCCAATCTTCACACTCATACTTGAACAGTCGGCCAACATATGGAGTTTTTCCAAACGGTAATCGGCATCTTTTGCTTCGCCGAAACTCAATATATTTTTAATCCCGCAGGCCTTCGCTTTATCGGAAAGGAAATGGAAAAAATCATCATCGGCATTAAGAAGAGCTGTCCCGCCTTTTTCGACACCTTCGAAAATTTCCGCTTTCGCTCTGGCAATTTCCTCAACACTCGAGAAAAAGCCGAGATGCACTGCCGCAACCTTGGTAATAATGGCTATATGCGGCCGCACCATTTTTACCAATGGGCGGATTTCACCAGCATGGTTCATGCCGATTTCAAAGACACCATAATCTGTGTCTGCCGGCATACGGGCAAGGGTTAGCGGTACCCCCCATTGATTATTGAAGGAGGCCGGATTGGCATGTACTTTTCCGACAGCTTCAAGACAATGGCGCAGTGCTTCCTTCGTGGTGGTTTTTCCGACTGATCCGGTTACAGCAATAATTTTTGCGGCTGATCTTGCCCTTGCCGCTATCGCAAGCTCATCCAATGCCTTCAGTGCATCATTAACCGCTATCATCGGCACACCGAGTTTTTGAAGATCTGCTTTGTGATCTTTTTCGATAATCAACAAGCCTGCTCCGGCCTCGGCAGCTTTCGCCGCAAAATCATGGCCATCAAGCTTTTCGCCCTTGATGCAGAAAAAGATTTCGTTAGGCTTTACAGTGCGGCTATCAATCGAAACGCCCGATAATTCATCCGGCAAATTGCCGATGACGTCACCATCAATTGCTTTTTCAAGCTCGGCTTTCGTCCATAATGGCATCATTTATGCTGTCCTTCCAAGGCCTCCGTTATTTCCTGATGGTCAGAAAACGGGTGGACTTCGGTTCCGATAATCTGCCCTTTTTCATGCCCTTTTCCGGCAACAACCAATGTATCGCCGCTTTTGAGCAGTGAAATGGCATAACGGATTGCTTCTCTTCTATCCCCGATCTCTTTGGCGCCGCTTGCCGCAGCCATAATTTCTTTGCGGATTTCGGCGGCATTTTCGGTGCGCGGGTTATCATCTGTCACAATAACAATATCGGCATATTTGGTAGCGATTTTCCCCATGATCGGGCGTTTCCCCTTGTCACGGTCACCGCCGCAGCCGAACACCACAACCACTCTTCCGGTGGTGAAAGCTTTGACAGCAAGCAAAACCTGTTCCAGCGCTTCCGGTTTATGAGCGTAATCGACATAAATTGCCGCTTTGTCTTTTGTTGTTCCAACAAGTTCAAGGCGCCCCGGTGCGCCCTGCAAACGTTCAAGTGCACGGAATACTGCTGCAGCAGAAACACCGGTTGCAAGTGTGAGACCGGCCGCAACAAGTGCATTGGAAACCTGAAAGTCGCCGGCAAGCGGTAGCGTGAACTCGAAAACCTCATTATCGACAACGCAATCAACAAATTGGCGCGAGCGTTGGTGCTCGATATGGCGCAATTTGATAAAATCACCCTTGCGTCCGACTGTTAAAACCCTCCGTTTTGAACGTTTGACATGTTCGATTGCCGCCTCAGAAAACTTGTCATCAGCAAAAATAACCGCTGGTGCATCTTTCGGCAAAAGCGTGTCGAAGAGACGCATTTTTGCCCTGAAATAATCTTCGACAGTGGGATGATAATCCATATGGTCACGCCCGAGATTGGTAAAAGCTGCGGCAGCAAGATGGACACCATCAAGACGGCGCTGATCTATACCGTGGGAGGAAGCTTCCATGGCAACATGGGTCACACCTTCATCCACCAATTCGGCCAATATCTGTTGTAACCTCACCGGATCCGGCGTGGTCAAAGAACCATATTCATTTTTCGTTGGCGTAATTACGCCGATTGTTCCAATTGTCGCGGCAGCAAAACCGGCATCTTTCCATATCTGACGCGTAAATGAAGCTACAGATGTTTTGCCACTTGTACCGGTAACAGCCACAACCGTCTCGGGTTGTTTTCCGAAGAAACGTGCTGCAATGAGTGCCAATTGATGACGTGCATCCGCTACACGTAAAATTGGAACATTGCCGTTAGTCAATTTGAAATCATGGTCGGTGAGTATTGCAACGGCGCCCCGTTTTGCTGCGTCTTCCGCATAAACGCCGCCATCGCCTTTATTCCCTTTGAGAGCGACAAAGAGAAAACCGGGCAAAACTTTTCTGGAATCGGCGGTCACGCCCTTAATTTCAACAGACGGTACTATTGTTTTCTGGTGAACACCGCTTATCAGTTGATCAAGTTTCATGCGCTATCCCCTTTTCCACTAGTCATTGAACGACGTTTCAGGCAATTTTTGATTGCCGGAAGACGCAAGTACAGGAGCATATTCTTCTTTAAAGTCCGGTCTTACGCCCAAAAACGTTGCTGACCTGCGAATAATTTCTGCGACCATCGGAGCCGCGTTGAAACCGGCTGTAGCCCCGAATTTTCCTTCTTCTGCCTTGGGTTCGTCAATAATTGTCAAAACAACATATTGCGGATCATCAATCGGGAATGACGCAAGAAAGGCGTTAAACCTTTTGTTTTTCGAATATTTGCCATTTTCGACTTTTTCGGCAGTACCGGTTTTTCCGCCAACGCGATAACCTTCAACCTTGGCTCTGCGCCCAGAACCGATATCTCCATTCAATTTATAAAGATAACGCATATCGCGACTCGTTTCCGGTGCAACAACCTGTTTGGAATGTTCTTCTGCCTCTTCGGCTGTGCGTTTCAAAAATGTCGGTTCGATGAGCCTGCCGCCATTCATCAAGGCACTGGCGCCGACTGCCGTTTGCAATGGCGTTGTCATCATACCATGGCCAAATGCAATGGTCATGGAATTGACGGTCTTCCAGCGTCTCGGCTCGACCGGACGGGCAACTTCCGGAAGTTCTGTCGTCATCCGGTCAAGAAGTCCCATTCTTTTTAAAAATTCGCGGTGCCCGTCAATGCCGATTGTCAGCGCTTCTTTTGCCGAACCGATATTGGAAGAAAAAATGAAAATTTCCCATGCTGTCAACGGGCGATATTTGCCGTGGAAGTCACGGATGAAATGTCCGCGTCCTGCGGCGAGCGGCTTTGACGCGTCAACAACACTATTCAACTGGAATTTTCCCGAGTCGAGTGCCATTGCAGTGGTAAAACTTTTAATCGTCGACCCCATTTCGAAAGTGCCGGCTGTCATCCGGTTAAGGCGATCTTTTTTTAGTGCATCGACCGGATTGTTGGGATCGAAATCGGGCATGGAAGCCATGGCAAGCACTTCACCGGTGTGGATATTGATAACCACCGCACCGGCGGCAATTGCCTGATATCTTTGCATGGCGTCTGCCAATACATCACGCATAATGGCCTGAACACGAATATCGATTGAAAGTTTTACCGGTTCAAGTGACGTTTCGTCGGCAAGGCCTGCTGCACGCAAATCGCTTAAACCCGCATTGTCGATATATTTTTCCATTCCCGCCGTACCCTGATTGTCGACATTGACCATGCCGAGAATATGGGAAGCTGTTGGCCCACCGGGATAGAAGCGGCGCACTTCTGTGCGAAAACCGACGCCCGGAATACCAAGCGCCATAATCTGCTCTTTCTGGCTTGGAGTGAGCCCGCGCTGAATCCACGCAAAACCGGTTTTCTTTTTAAGTTTTTTATAGGTTTCCTGCCAATCAAGATTGGGTAGAACCGTTGAAATCAATTCGATTGTTTCATCCACATCAATGATGCGGCGCGGTTCGGCAAAAAGCGAATAGGTTTTCAAATCGGTTGCAAGAAGCCGCCCGTTACGGTCAAGAATATCGGGACGGGCTGCCGATTGCTCGACCGCAGGGCCGGAGGCTTCTTCAATCTCGCCGCCTTTGATACCAAAATAGATAAGACGGGCAAAAATCACCGCATAGACGCACAAGAAACAGCTCACCACCACCATGAGGCGGCGGCGGGTTCTGCGTGAACGATATTCGGCCTTTTGCAACTCTTCATAACGATTGAGAGGTGCCTTTGGTTTACGCTTCAAAAACGGAATAAACTTCATGGCCGGACGCTTCCTGTTGCGATATTATCAATATTCGCATTGCCATTGCGGGCAAGCAGCGAATTCTTTTCTTCAAGCTCGTCATCCTTGATCAGATTTTCGATCTGGTCTGGCAGACGTTCCGGTATATCCTGCAATTTGATAATCTGGCGGGCGTCGGTTACCTGCAATCCGAGTTGGTCCTGATAACGGGTGACCAAGACCTGCATACGTTCCGGTTCGATCATCATTGCCCATTCGGCATGCAAGAGATTGATGGTATTTTTTTCGGCAACAATTTGTCGTTCGATACGCTGGACTTCGCCAATGCGTTTCAGTGCATCGTATTTCACCTTATAGGTGATACCGGCTGCACAAATCATAATGGCCACCAAAATCATATCAAATGTACGAAAAACTGTCATTTTCTATTACCATCATTTCGGGCATCAAATCGGGCAAGTTCAGGAAGACCGAATATTGATTTATCAAAAGGTGCTATGTCGGCATCCGTGCGAATACCGAAGCGGAAACGCGCAGAGCGCGAACGGGGATTGGCTTCAAGCTCCGCTTCATCTGCGGTAATTCCGCTTTTAACTTTAAGGGTGAATGTCGGCTTTTCTGTTTCTTGAACCGGCAGATAGCGCGATTGCGCGCGCGCTTTTGACCGGAGAGCGAAAAACTTTTTGACCATGCGATCTTCAAGTGAATGGAAGGTTACAACACCAAGCCGCCCGCCCGGTTTCAAAACCGCTTCGCCAGCTTCAAGCGCTTTGGCCAATTCCTGAAGCTCGTCATTAACGTAAATGCGCAAGGCCTGAAAAATTCTTGTTGCCGGATGGATATGATCGCCGGGTTTGCGCCCAACCAATGTTTCGACAGCGTCTGCAAGGTCGGAGGTGCGCAAAAACGGTTTTTTCTCGCGCCTCTCAACAATCATCCTGGCAATACGTGCCGCATGACGCTCTTCCCCGAGAAGACCGAAAACGCGTGTAAGGTCATTCACCTTCATGGTGTTCACAACATCGGCTGCGCTGAAACCTTTTTCCGACATACGCATGTCAAGCGGCCCGTCTTTTTGGAACGAGAAACCGCGCTCTGGCTCATCAATCTGCATGGAGGAAACGCCAATGTCGAGAATAACACCGTCAACTTTATCATCTGTCACATGGCAGAGATTGGAAAATTCTGTATGAACAAGCTTCAATCGTGGGCGATACTCTTCAACCAGAGCCTCGCCGTCACGTATTGCTTCCGGATCGCGATCAAGGGCAATGACATTGGCACCTTTATCAAGAAGTGCACGCGAATAGCCACCTGCACCAAAGGTACCGTCGATAATTGTTTTACCGGCGCAAGCATCCATTCCCGCAAGAACAGGTGCGAGTAAAACAGGGATATGACGTTTAAAATCGGTATCCTTAACAGTTGGCATCGTTATCTTTTAACAGCACGTTTAAAAATTGATTGGCGCATTCTGACCTTTCAATCGGTCAAAATGCGTCAATCTTCTTTATCGCACAGTTATGCTTAACGAAGTGTTAGGATTGAACCCGTCATTCACGAAATTTCCGGTATTAAACCGAATGTCATGAAGAGCAGGACAAAATTCAGTATCAAAACAACAATTGCCGAAAGAATGGCAACAATTTGGGTAACAATTCCATTGGCAAATTGCCCCATAATGACCTTGCGGCCACTAAAATAGAGAAGCGCAATCATGGGAACAGGCAACGAGATTGAAAGAATAACCTGACTAACAACCAGCGCTTCGGTCGAGTTGACACCGAGTGCCACAACGATAAAGGCAGGAATCATCGTAACCAAACGGCGAACCCATATCGGTATATAGAAGCCGACAAATCCTTGCATAACCATTTGTCCGGCCATGGTACCGACAACCGAACTTGAAATACCCGAAACAATCAACGAAACAAGGAAAACGCCTGCCGCACCGATACCGAGAAGCGGTGTCAATGTGTAATAGGCCTGATCGATTTCGGCAATGTCGTTATGCGCACCATGAAATGTACTTGCTGCCATAATGACCATGGCCATATTGACCATGCCTGCAATAGCAAGAGCGACAATAACCTCACGGTTGGAATAGCGCACAAGCTGGCGACGATCCTTATCACTCTGGACTTTGGCACGTGCCTGTGTCAGGCCGGAGTGGAGGTAAAGCGCATGCGGCATAACGGTCGCACCGATAATACCGACGGAAATAAGCAAGGCGTTGGCATCAGGCATTTCCGGTGTGAAAAGATGCAAACCCGCAGCTTCCCAATCAACCGGTGCGATCACCATTTCAATAAGATAACAAAGGCCGATAATCGAAACCAGAATACCGATCAGAATTTCCGTCGGGCGGAAACCGCGGCTATCAATCATCAGAAGCGCATAGGTAATGATTGCGGTAATAATCATACCGACGATGAGCGGCAAATTGAATAACAAGGCAAGACCGATAGCACCGCCGAGGAATTCGGCAAGGTCGGTTGCCATAGCAGCGATTTCACTGATAATCCACATTGCCACGACAACAGGCTTTGATAGATTGTCGCGACAAAGCTCGGCAAGGTTGCGGCCGGTTACAATGCCGACTTTGGCCGACAGTGCCTGAAACAGCATGGCAATAAGATTGGCGAGCAACACCACCCACAACAATGTATAGCCATAGCCCGATCCGGCCTGAATATTGGTCGCAAAATTACCGGGATCCATATAGGCGATTGAGGCGATAACGGCAGGCCCAACCATGAGAAGAAATGTACGTCCGCCCTTTCGCTTGCCGGCAAGCATTGCAGAAATGCCTTCCGACGTCCGTTCGGTGAGCGAGGACTTACGGGAGAATTTATCATCTTGAAGAGACATGCAACAAAACTTTCTAATTGCGAATGCTTTGCATTAGCTCTAACGATCTATCGCGTCAATCGGGGTCATATAAAAATATTTGTGAATTTCACTCGAGTAAATAGCGGAATAATGAAAAATGTCAGTTGGTCTGTAAGCCGGGTTCTGTATGGCGAAATTTGATTAAAAATTCCGCGTGACAGCCATTCATCTGGTACGGATGTTACCACCCGTCTCGTGCAACCTACCCGAATGACAGGCCCGGAAATCGGCTGCAAGCAAAGCCTGCGTGTCATTCCTATTCGGTCTTGCTCCCGGTGGGGTTTACCTTGCCACATCCATTACTGGATGCGCGGTGGGCTCTTACCCCGCCTTTTCACCCTTACCTGCATGAACAGGCGGTATATTTCTGTGGCACTTTCCCTGAGGTCACCCTCGCCGGACGTTATCCGGCACCGTTATTCCATGGAGCCCGGACTTTCCTCACCTTTCACCTTTCGGTATTGAGAAGGCGCGGCTGTCCGACCAACTGACGGGCTGCTTATAAAACAAAATCGGGCTGCTGCAAACCAATAAAAGCCGCTTCATTAACACCCCCTTCCCCGAACCTCTCCGGAAAGGAAAACCGGCGGAATTTTGAACAAAGCCTGCAAAAACAAAAATTTCAAAAAACCGAAAGCAATAAAAGTCGTTCCGGTCACTCAATTGCTAAACTTTACAAATGCCATAACACAGGCTTCGCATGCGAAATTACGACTTCTGAGGCTATAAAAGCCAACCGTTTCGCCCCTTGAACGTCCATCATATATTTAACCCTTACATTGTTTAAAATCAGGTTTGAAAATCAGGCAATCCGGTTTTTAAGTCCGACAGGAAAAACCGGCTTCAAGCAATTTAAGCCATTGCTCATTTTACGGACAATTGCGCGACCAAGATAAAGTCCGAAGAACCGTTGCCGGACAAATCTCGCTCATATAAAAATCTCAAATGTGAAAAAATCTCGCACACAAAAGATTTAAAAGATTTTCGTAAATAGTACCTCACCGCAACAATCCGGCGAGGTCTATTTTCCCGGCGAGATCTATTTTCTATGAGAAAAAGACCCTCGATTTGCACAGCCGAGATCATAACCAAATTAAAAAACACACGGGCAAAAGCGCTGCATTTTTTAAAATATAGTCCCGCTCCCCCCCCTGAAGCATAGCCATTCAATTGTTCCGATTATATTTTTTAAAAGCTTTTAAATTAAGTGAGGCTTTTCAACGTGCCAAGCAGGCGATGAAGCGTATCAATCGTCGAGACATCCGCAACCCCGTCAACTTTTTGCGGTCTGAAATGGCGCTGAAAGGCTTTTGTCACGAGTTGCGTGCGTTCGTCAAAAGAGCCGGTAATATCAATGCCGTAACCATAAAGAGCCAGCATTGATTGATAGGCTTCAACAGGTCTGCCGCTTTCACCATTGGTCATGAAGCGTCCACCGGAAATCGCGGCCGGATGCACAAAATGGCCAATACCGGCCTTAAAAAGCGTTTCCCAAGGAAATTTTTCGCCCGGGTCAGTTTTGCGATGGGGAGCAATATCGGAATGGGCAAGCACATTCCTCTGCTCAATCGAATATTTTTCAATGATCGATTGGCAAAGTTTGATGACCGACTCAATCTGCTTTTCCGGATAATCGGGAAAGTTCAACAAAGGCCCGCCATTGACAATTTCAATGCCGATCGAATGGGAATTAACATCTGTAATACCGCGCCAGAAACTTTCACCAGCATGCCATGCGCGATAAGCCTCTTTAACCAGTTGCACGACTTTCCCGTCTTCTTCCACCACATAATGGGCTGAAACTTTCGCGTCCGGCGAACATAAAAGTTGTTCGGCACTTTCGGCATTTTCCATGCCCGTGTAATGGAGAATAAGAAATTGCGGTTTGGCGCCGTCTTTACGCTCCTCAAAGTTCGGTGAAGGGCGAACAATTGCTCCCTGATAATCCGCTTTGAAAGTTTCTGCACTCATACTGTAACAAACTCCTCACGCACGATAGCCCATGCGTTATTAATAGCCGCCAGACGTTCATTGGCAATAGCCAGAAATTCCTTTGGCAAACCCCGTGCCATAACCCTGTCAGGGTGGTGTTCGCGCACAAGGTCATGGTAGCGTTTACGTGCTTCCTCGAAGCTTATACCTTTTTTCAGGCCTAAAACCAGCCACGGATCACTTTCACCGATAACAGCATGGCGCGCGCTGATTGCCCTGAACTGTTCGCGAGAAAAACCGAAAATATCGGAAACCTCACGCAAAAAAATGAGTTCGTCCTGATGGATTACGCCATCCGATTTGGCAATATAAAAAAGCCCTTCCAGAACATCTTCCAATAATTGTCCCTGACAATCGGATTCCTGACAAAGCCGGAACAGGCGACGCGCATAAACATCAAATCCGGCAATGTCCTGTTTGGCGAGATTATACAAACGTTCAACATTATGAAACTCGTGGTCGGGAACCGAAAAAATTTCGTAAAATGCTTTGACTTCGGCATCGCTTACAACGCCATCAGCTTTCGCCATTTTTGCCGACAAGGCAATCATGGCAACAGAAAAGGCAACTTGTCTACGTGTTTCAGGATCACCTTCAAAGAAGCTGCGTACACGTTCGACAATAGCATTCAACACGTCGCCAGCAACGTTGTTAATAAGCTCGCCAATGCGTGTCCATAATGAAGGCATCCGGTTTCCCTGAATTTGAATTTAATAAAACTGTTCTATTTGATCGGTCACATAAACAGATAATTTGCCAAGGTCGATAATTAATATTGCCTAACGATAAGAATGAAGTTGATGGTTACTGTGCTTTATCCCCGTCAACCGTGGACGGACGATTCATCGCCTGACGCGCAACCTCCCCTGCTTCACGCGCAAAATTTTCTGCCTGTTCTTCACTCTGGCCACTTCTCAAGGCAGATGCTTTTGCGTCTTCCATCAATTTATTGATGACATCCTGTTTTTGTGCTTCCGTCATATCCGATGGTGTAAGCGGCACTTTTGGCAAACTTATGGCTGCCCCTTCAGGCAGGCCTTTTTCCCCGTTTATTTGACCGGACTCCTTGAAAAAATATGAGTATCCCCACCACAAACCGGCAATGACGAGAATGAGGAGAATAACAAGACCGATGATGCGACGCCAACGAAGTTTCTTCATATTTTTTCCAAAAGTTTTTATTTATATGCCATTCTTTTACTATTTTTAGCAATGGTGAACAGTGATTTTAGAGCCCGATAGGTGTCGAATTGTTGTTTAAAGATAATTTTAAAAAAATGGCGCGCACATTACTCGCGTCAATTGCTCCGGCTCTGTTGCTTACAAGCTGTACAACCTTGTCTTATGATCTTGGTGATATTGTGCCACCATCCGGCACAGCACCCAAGGGACCAATCAATGCCCCCCGCTTTGATGATCGCAAGCCCCATGACTGGACCGAGCTTACCCCATGGCATTATCCTATTCACGGAACCGATGTATCGAAATATCAACAGGCAGTTGACTGGGCAGCGGTCAAACATAGCGGTATTTCTTTTGCATTTATCAAAGCAACAGAGGGTGGCGACCGTGTAGACGACAATTTTCTCCACAACTGGGATGGCACAAAAGAAATCGGTATGGCACGCGGCGCCTATCACTTCTTCTATTATTGCCGCCCGGCTTCCGAACAAGCCAAATGGTACATCAGAAATGTACCGAAAGACCCGACCGCGCTGCCGCCGGTGCTTGATATGGAGTGGAATGATTCTTCACCGACATGCAAAATCCGGCCACCGGCAGAGACTGTTCGTAGTGAAATGAAGGTCTTCCTATCCATTGTTGAAAAATATTATGGCAAGAAACCGATCATCTATACGACAGTCGATTTCTTCGATCGGAACGGCCTGTCGCAAATAAAAGGTTATTCGTTTTGGCTCCGGTCTGTCGCCGGCCATCCGCAAGAAAAATATGGCACCCATCCGTGGACATTCTGGCAATATACCGGAACGGGGCGTGTTCCCGGTATCAAGGGTGATGCCGACATCAACGTCTTTTACGGCAGCCGCGAAGACTGGCAAAAATATGTTTCCGGAAAATAAAAAACGGGTGAGACAACAGGCAATTATCGTTTTGACTTATAAATGAAATACGTATGCCTCTTTATTTCTTTTAAAAAATGGTACAAGACATTTTAAACGTCATAAAGTGCAGGAATGAGAATAAATGTTCAAGACAAGACAGGCAATTCTGGCAGCTTCGACATTCTTGTTTGCGACAGTTTTCTGCCCGCTTTCACAAGCTGAAGAACCTGATGCGGCACCACAAACAGATGATGTCGCAACCAAAGTAGCACGCGAGGCCTGCGGCACGCCAATCGAAACATTCAGAGAGAATATCGCCGAAGAAGCCCGCAAAGCGGGTGTGAGCGAACACGCTATCGACGAGCTCAAAAAAGCAACAATTGATCAGAAGGTTATTGACCGTGATAACGGGCAGGCCATTTTCAATCTCACATTTGCGGAATTTTCAAAACGCGTTATCCCTGAAGCGCGTTTGAAAAAGGGCAAGGAAAACTTGCAGAAATATTCCGATGTTTTTGCAAAAGCTGAAGAAAAATACGGGGTTCCGGGACCGGTTATTACTGCTTTTTGGGGGCTTGAAACCGATTATGGTGCAGTGCAAGGCAATTTCGATACGTTGAATGCCCTCTTCACCCTCTCCCATGATTGCAGACGGCCGGAACTCTTCCGCCCGCAATTGATTGCGCTTTTGAAACTGTTCGATCAGGGCGTCGTCAATGCTGAAACAACCGGTGCTTGGGCTGGCGAAATCGGCCAAATGCAACTTTTGCCGAAGGATTATCTCGAACGCGGTGTTGATGGTGATGGCGATGGTAAAATCGACCTCAAAGGGTCTGTTGCCGATGCTGTCATGACGGCCGCCCATATGTTGAGCGATCTCGGATGGCGGCGCGGTGAACCATGGCTTGAGGAGGTGCGCCTAACGCGCGATGATCTTCCCTGGCAAGAAGCAATCAGGCAAAATCGCAAACCCCATTCGCAATGGACCAGTTGGGGTGTTACCGGCATTAATGGCCCGTTGGGACCCGATAACGGGGATGCATCCCTTATGTTGCCAATGGGGCGAAAGGGACCTGCATTTTTAGCCTATGACAATTTCGATATTTTTGTCGAATGGAACAAATCGATTGTTTATGCAACAACCGTTGCCTATTTCGCTTCACGCCTTGCCGGTGCCCCTGCTTTCGACATAGGTCATCCGGATCCGGGGTTGAGCACAGAAGAGATGAAGCAATTGCAACAAAAGCTTGCTGACCGTGGTTATGATATGGGCAAAGTGGATGGCGTTTACGGTATATTGACACGCGACGCAGTGCGAACCGAACAGCTCCGTTTGGGACTTCCTGCCGATTCATGGCCGACAAAAGAATTGCTCGACCGGCTTTAAAGCCACATTTACCGGTTTAAAAAAAACTAGCACATTCAACTCATAGCAAAACGGGCATCTCTGCCCGTTTTTGTTTTATTGTTCGCTTTTTTAGAAATAGCACTTTCCCGATGCGGTAGCACTTAACCGATCACCGATTGAAGGCTTCATCTCTTCATTTCCGGAATTATGCGGGCTCCCCTTTTCGCTTCATCATGCAAACATTTTCGCCCAGTCCCGTTATTTCTATCGTTCTTGAATAGATGCATTAAGCTTTTTCGATTGTCGCACGGTAATCTACGCCAAATTCTCTTATGCCCTTTTATTTTTTAAACGTCATTCGTCCCGTCCGACAAAAAGGATTTACCCATTGTCACAGCATAAAGACTTTAACAAAGCCGCATTTCCAACGGGTCATGATTCCGGCACTTCCAAAAAAGCCAAAAGGATGAATTTGTCCATGCAAAATTCGCAAAATAAAACCCGACCGGAGCAAGCTCCGATCGGGCCTCAACCAAGGGAAATCCGTTGCGGGGGGTCTCGGTCTCCCTGGTTGTTAACCAATTTGTTGCACCTCGATAACGATGCCTCATTGATATGAACGATCATCGCGACAATCACAAGACAAGGGTTGGAAAAGCGGTTTAAAATCTAGAAATTTTTGCTATAATTTTACTCAATATGATAAAAACGTGTCAGTTTTGTCTTATATTGGAGCAAATAATCGCAAAAAACAGATATTGCATGGAAAAATAACCCTAAATTTTCAGCTATTCGAGTCGCAGCCGCAGAACTTGTTTGGTCACCTGTCGGGAGATGGAATGTCGCTGTTCAAGCTCTTCTTTATCTTTGCTCTTCTTGTCCTTTTCCCTTCTTCGTCTTTGTTTTGACAGCAAGCGCAAAGCCCGAAGAACCGGCGACCGAAAACTCAATTGGTTTCCCCGCCCTTCAAGCCTTACCGGCCAATATCATGATTGGCCGGTAAGGAAATTATTGTAAACATCTTCATCAAGAAAGAAGTGCTCTATGGAAAACGGGCACAATCGGTCTTTCGCCCATCGTGACAATTTTCGATGAGCAAACCGAATTTTCACCTGTGTTACTATCCGTTCAGTCTCCGGTCACAAGTTCGGGCATGTCTTTTTTCGGTCTGATACCGATAAGGTAACATATGGCATAGACGAGATCGGCGCGATTGAGCGTATAGAAGTGAAAATCTTCAACGCCATGTTCGACAAGGTCAAGCACCTGTTCGGCAGCGACAGCCGCCGCTACAAGATCATGTGTTTTCTGGTCTTCTTCCAATCCTTCAAAACGCTGTGCCAGCCAATCGGGAATATGGGTGCCATTGCGTGCACAGAAGTTTTTAACCTGCCAAAAATTATGAATTGGCAAAATGCCGGGCAAAATCGGAATATAAATGCCGGCTTTGCGCACTCTTTCTATATAATCTTCATAAAAATGGTTATCGAAAAAACATTGGGTAATGGCTTTGGTCGCGCCATTGTCGATTTTGCGTTTAAGCAAATCGATATCGGTCGCAAAATCGGGACTTTCGGGATGTTTTTCCGGATAAGCCGAAACAGTGATTTCAAAATCCGGATTAATTGCTTTCAAACCGGCTACAAGCTCGACCGCATTGGCATAACCTCCCGGAGTGGGATGATAACGCCCGCCTGCTCCATTGCTTGGGTCACCGCGCAGCGCAACAAAATGATGAATGCCCATAGAAGCGAATTGACGTGCCACGCCGTCGACTTCTTCCCGTGTTGCATCAACACATGTCAAATGCGCCGCCGCATTGAGGTGCGTTTCCTTGATGATACGTTCAACTGTCCGGCCGGTCCGCTCCCGAGTGGAGCCGCCTGCCCCGTAAGTTACCGAAACAAATTCCGGCTTTAACGGTGCAAGACGTTTGACCGTTTGCCAAAGCATTTCTTCCATTTTCTCCGTTTTAGGCGGAAAAAATTCGAATGAAACCTTCAGCTTGTCGCCCAGATCGGGGCGGCGGGAAAGTGATGGGGCAGACATTAAGCGGTCTCCGTTAAACTATTGTTTGTCAGGCAATCAACAAACGCGGATCACGGGCGAGCCAAAGCTTGATCGTGAGGCCTTTTGTATTGCCATTTTGTTGTGGTTGAAAACTCAAAGTTTTTTCCAATGTCAAACCGGCTTTATCAAGCCAATCTTCCATTTGGGAATCAGAAAATCCCATACGTATGTGGGCATATTTTTCACGTAAATATTCAAGTTCATGTGGAGCATAGTCGACAATAATGAGCCGCGCACCGGGGCGCATGACACGCGCGGCTTCAAAAATTGCACTTTCAGGGTCCGACAGGAAATGAAGTACCTGATAAATCGTAACGAGATTGAACGTTTCGTTCTCGACCGGCAAGTTAGCCACGTCACCTAGTCTCACCTGCGCATTCGAAATTCCGGCCTTATCCAGATTAACGCGCGCAACAGCCAACATATCACGATTGTTATCAATTCCGATGGCACGCGTATAAAGGGGCGCAAAAAGCTTCAATAACGAACCTGTACCGGTGCCAATATCGAGCATGGACTGGAATGGCGTTGTTCCTACCAGTTCAACCATGGTTTGTTCGACGGTGTTATCGGGAACATGAAGCAATCTCAGTTTATCCCAGTCATGCGCATTTTTGGAAAAATAGGCAGCCGCAGCGCGGCTTCTTTCTTTTTTGACTTCATCAAGTCTTGCCATATCCCCTTCGATAAGATCGTCCCGACGATCAATATGTTCAAGCACTGTGTTTAACATTTCCCGCCGTAACGAGCATGAAGACAGAGAAAAATACGCCCATGCACCTTCCTGATAACGCTCGATCAGGTTGGCCTCCGTTAAAAGCCGCAAATGTCGGGAAACGCGTGGCTGGGATTGTCCAAGAATTTTGGTAAGATCGGAAACTGTCAAATCGCCCTTGTCCAATAAAAACAAAATGCGCAAACGCGTTGTTTCAGCAACCGCCTTCAATACGTCTACCATTTCATTCAATGCCAATTGGCGCACCATAACTGTGTCTCCACTCTTATAGATATAAAGATATCTTTATATATTTTGCAAATGTCAAGCAGAGAGATGACTTATGCCCACAAACACCAAAAAATTCCCCCTTCAACGCATATATAAGAGCGTTCGGGCATAGCTGATGTCGAACCCGACCTTGCTCTATAACCGGAATATCTGCATGTGAGGTAACAAGAGCCGGATGAGCGGGAAAACTATGCCTGACAATAAAACAAAGTTTTCGAGTTTTTGCGATAATAAATTTTCTTGTCTGACCTTAGGAAACACTCGCCGATCTGCGCGGAGACGTTAATCCGGCAAATTCCGTTTAACAGCCGTTCGGGCTATTGCCGCGTCATCATTGTTCTTTAAAAAAGCGGACTATTATTTTAAAGGAAAAGAATTTGCTGTTGAACCAATGTGCAGAAGGGCAAATCGCCCCTTTTCTTGATGAAAAGCCGCAATTGCCTTCGATAGTCCAATTGTTTTTACATTTTTACGTCCAAGCTTATAACTTTAAGCACAATAAAAATCTGTTTGACAAAAAAACGGGTTTCAATTTTTTATTTGTCCATGACAACAAAGAGACAACGCGCTGTTTTAAAGGAATTGACCTTGCTGGTCCCGCAGGCTCCCTATGCTGATAGCGAACCTATCCGGTCTGCCGCTTTAAGCGCACATATGAGACATCTTCCTCCTTCGATTGCTGTGTGGCTCTCGATCGTTGCCTATATCCGCCATACCTATACCGATTATGATAAATTGCGCGATGAAGGTTACGACAAGGATTCGGCGCGTTTTTTTGTCATTGACGATATTAACGAAAAACTGACCGAATGGCGGGCAACGCGTTTTGTCGACATGGATGAAAAATTATAACAACCGCCTGAACAATTTAAGGGATATTAGCCCCTCTTATAGATAAACTTTTATCACATGAGAATGCGGGTTCATCACTCCTTTTCCTGATCACATCGTGATTGTTGAATATGCTCTCAAAGATAATAAGCGAGGCTATCAAAGCTTAAAAATTTGCCCTCATGGTTTCACTTGCCAAAAATATCAGCTTTCGGAGCGATCGGGCAGGTTTCAATAAACAACCGACGCCGGAAAAGAAAAAGGGCGGAAAACCGCCCTTTCAGATGAACCATTTATCGTTAAAAATTAACGAACAATCACTTTCGAACCGACATCGACGCGCTCATAAAGATCGACAACATCCTTGTTCAGCATGCGGATACATCCTGCCGAAACATTTTTGCCAATACTTGATGGCTGTGTCGTCCCATGGATACGGAAATAGGTGTCGTTGTTTCCTTGGAAGAGATAGAGCGCGCGGGCACCTAACGGACTGTGTAATCCTCCCGGTACGCCGTCAGCAAAGCGTTTATATTGCTGCGGTTTGCGCTGCACCATATCGGCTGTCGGAATCCAGCGCGGCCATTTACGCTTGAAGCGTATTTTAGCTTCGCCTTGAAAACCGAGACCGGCAGCACCGACACCAACGCCATAACGGATAGCCTGTCCGTTACCGGTGATAAGATAGAGATAATGGTTTTCCGGTTCGACTATAATCGTACCCGGTATCTCGTCACTTGGATAAGGCACAACTGTGCGTTCGAATTGTTCCGGTATCTTGACCGTGACCGGCGGAATTTTGAATGGTTCGTCAGGAGTTTGCTCATACCGGTCATAAACCGATTGCGTACCAAGCAAAGTTGATGTCACTACCGGTTTTGAAGGCGCGGCTTTGACACTGCTATCTGACGAAACCGTCGGCGGTGGCGTTGTCGCACATCCGACAAGACCTACTCCCAAAACACCCAGAATTGCTGCAAGCCCTAATTTTTGCTGCCAGAAATATTTCATTTTCAGTCTAGAAACCTCGTGATTGCGAAACGCCATAATGTGCGTATTTTTTCGTACAACGTGGTTAATAGATAGTTAACATAATAAAAAGTATTTTCAGTTTATAACCACCATTTTTAAAGCTTTTTGAGCGCTTTAAAGACAACTTTTCCGCGCATAAAGACAATTATGCAACAGTAAATGAAGTGATGCGCCGCTTTTAATGAGAAAATTTCACCCCCGAAAACTTCAAAAACACTAACGCGGTAAAGACGAATCAATTGGAGGTTAAAAACACCGTTAAAAATTGTCTTCCCGTTTATTATGGCAATTGCTTCTACGTCCGCCCCACATCGGATTTTTAATCTGCTATTTCATTATTTCATCGTTCAATTTATAAAATCCAATTCCATTAAAATGTATAAAAATTATAGTATATTAATCGATAAATTACGTTTATATAATAAAATTAAGCATTTATATTATATTATTAATTACATAAAATATATCTGTAATTGATATATATTTAAAAATAAAATAGTTTTTAAATAGAAAACTGTTAAACTACAAAAAAGATAAGTGCTTTTTGTTGATAAAGCGGGTTAATGGTCGAGATTAAGAGAAATTGTCCATTGATTGCATTTTAAATCGGGCTTTGTGTTCTCCCCTTGGATAAGGGGGACACGATTGGAATATGATTGGGCATCATATTTGCTGCTAAATGGTTTTCGCCGACGAATAGCGAGCCTCCTCACTATCATCTATATTGATTTGAACAGATGTGGCAGAACCCCATAGGAAATCTTCGCAACAAATCCCATAAAACGGTTTTAATCCGAAAAATTTTTTATCTCATCCCGATGTGAGGTTGTCCGAAAACCCGAAAAAAAGAGCCATAACATATATGGCTCTTTCATTTCGATTCATGATAGTTATACGCAGATTTTGATCTTGAACTTTATTTCACCAAAACCAAAAACAGACGTGGAAAGCGTAACAGCACTTTGCCGTCATATTGCGTCGGATAGAGTTTTTTGATGCGTTCCAGATAAAGTGCCAGATAGTCCTGTTTTTCTTGCTCGTTAAGTGGTGCCAAAAATGGCCGTAAAGCTGCACCTTTAACCCAGTCAACAATTGCTTCGTGATTTTCCATAATCGGATTATAGATTGTCTGCCAGAGATCAATATAATGGACAAGCGGTTTTAATGCGTCATAATAAACCGAGACATTCGGCAATTTTTCGCGTGCCACCGAACCGATGCGATCATTCCACCTTTTGTCTTCCGCCACGTGAATCATTGCACGGTGAAGCGGCTCGAACAAATTATCCGGCATTTGTACAGCAAGAGCTGCACCGTTTTTCATAGACGATACTAGGCGCTTCATCTGTTCGATATGATCAGGCAACCATTGGAAGACGGCATTGGAAAACAACAGGTCAACGTCTGCATCCGGCGACCATTTCTCGATATCCTGAACCGTAAATTCGATCTTCGGCAAACGTTTCTTGGCATTGGCAATCATTTCCGGAGAAGAGTCAAAACCGGTTATTTTCGCTTTTGGCCAGTGTTCACACAAAACTTCGGTAGAGGTACCCGGACCACAACCGAGATCGACAATGTTTTTAACCTCTTTCAGAGGGACAGCATTAGCGAGGTCATGTACCGGCCTCAAACGTTCATCCTCGAATTTCAAATATTGTTTTGCTGACCAATCTTGCATCAGTTTTCTCCATTGTCTCATCTGTGCAGTGAGATAAGTTTATCACTTTTCGGGTTCAAGACACCCATAAAGTCAAAAATTCTTTCTATCCTGCCATCCCGCTTATATGATTTTTCACATAGTCTTTTCATGTCGTCAATCTTTGTCAGGCTGAAGGGCTTATCCGGTTGCAGCGCTATGACATCGCGGCCGAATGTAGCACCCGCCTTAAAAAACACCGCTTTCCGGTCATTGTCATAGACGTTATTTGCCCAATTGACTTGCCGCTCGAACGTTGTGTTCCGTCTGTACTTTGAAGAATTTTGAGCCTTCTCATCCATCTGACAAAGCAAGGATATAACAATCAGACAAGCTCGCTGGTTAATTGCACTGCTAGCAATGAGTTTTTGCTGTCAGATCTGGCGTCTATTTCCCCCTCCCATAACCATTGCCATAAATGAGGCTTGAAGAAATGCGCCGAACAAAGCCCCCCCTCTTTTGCAATCATCAGATGATATTTAATAAAAAATTTCTTCATAAAAAAAGCGGAGGTCATCTCCGCTTTTCAAAATTTCAAATTGGAAAACCGTATTTTTAGCACGGTATTTTAACCGCAACGGTCAAGTCAACGTGTTAAACGTTTATAGGTAACCCGTTTCGGATTGACCGATTCAGGTCCCAGACGGCGTATTTTGTCGGCCTCGTAATCTTCAAAATTGCCTTCAAACCATTCAACATGGCTATCTCCCTCGAAAGCCAACATATGCGTTGCCAAACGGTCAAGAAACATACGATCGTGACTGATAACAACGGCGCAACCTGCAAAATTTTCGAGTGCCTCTTCGAGTGCTGCCAGCGTTTCGGTATCAAGATCATTGGTGGGCTCGTCAAGCAATAGCACATTGCCGCCTTCTTTCAGCAGTTTTGCAAGATGCACGCGATTTCTCTGGCCGCCTGAAAGATTGCCAACCTTTTGTTGCTGGTCGCTTCCCTTGAAGTTGAACGCACCGCAATAGGCACGGCTGTTCATCTCATATTTGCCGAGTTTGATGATGTCGTTACCGCCGGAAATTTCTTCCCAGACTGTTTTATTCGGGTCGAGTGCGTCACGGCTTTGGTCAACATAGCTCATTTTCACTGTGTCGCCGATACGAATTGTTCCCGAATCCGGTTTTTCCTGACCGGTTAGCATTTTGAACAAAGTTGTTTTGCCGGCACCATTGGGGCCTATCACCCCGACAATACCACCAGCCGGCAATTTGAAAGACAGATCGTCAATCAAGACATGTTCGCCGAACCCTTTGGTCAAATGTTCTACTTCAATAACAACCTGCCCCAGTCTTTCGCCAACCGGAATGATGATTTGTGCTTCACCAGGGCGACGATCATTTGCAGCCTTGACCAATTCATCATAAGCCTTGATACGCGCTTTCGACTTTGCCTGACGGGCCTTCGGGCTTGATGCAATCCATTCCTGTTCACGCGTCAAAGCTTTCTGGCGGGCAGCTTCTTCACGGCCTTCCTGTGCAAGACGTTTGGCTTTGGCTTCCAGATAGGCCGAATAGTTGCCCTCGTAAGGTATGCCATGTCCACGATCAAGCTCCAGAATCCAGCCGGTGACGTGATCAAGGAAATAACGATCGTGGGTGATGATGAGAACAGCCCCCGGATATTCGCGCAAATGCTTTTCCAGCCATGCTGTCGTTTCGGCATCAAGATGGTTGGTCGGCTCGTCAAGCAAAAGTAAATCAGGCTGTTGCAGCAGCAATTTACATAAAGCGACACGGCGTTTTTCACCACCTGACAGTTTTGAAACATCGGCATCTGCGGGCGGGCAACGCAATGCATCCATTGCCATTTCTACCTGCGAATCGAGATCCCAGAGGTTTTGACTATCGATGATGTCCTGAAGTTTTGCACCTTCATCAGCGGTCTCATCAGAATAATTCATCATCAATTCATTATAGCGGTCAAGAATTGCCTTTTTATCGGCAACACCTTCCATCACATTGCCGCGCACATCTTTTGACAGATCAAGCGCCGGCTCTTGCGGCAAATATCCGCATGTCGCCCCCTCTGCGAGCCAGGCTTCGCCGGTGAACTCCTTGTCAATGCCTGCCATAATCCGCAAAATTGTCGACTTACCGGCACCGTTAGGCCCCAGAATACCTATTTTTGCATCGGGATAAAAAGACAGATTGATATTGTCCAAAATCTTTTTATTGCCATAGGATTTGCTCAGACCAGCCATGTGATAGATAAATTGCCGCGCCATATATTTTCCATTCCTTGATTACTGCGCTTGATTAAACGCCTTCATCGACATTTCCCGTGGAAATGCGTTCAAAACAAATTCTTTTCTGATCTTTTAACCGAAAGAGTTGGTCTCGGCAATCTTTAGCCGCAGCAATCTTTGGCCCAGAAAAACAATTTTTAAAAAGCAAAACAAACTTAAAAAAGCAAACAATTTTAAAAGCCAAAACTTGTTTTCAATTTCTGTTTAATGACTAAGCTCATCAAATTATGCGAGACCTGTTCACCGGATATGCCCATGATACCAAATCTTCAAATCGGCAAACAAAGCTTCTGAAATAGCGGTGGCGAAGATCTCGCGTTCCGGAATAATTAAAGCCGAGTGCGAATTTTTTCGTCACTCGGCTTCCCCTCTGGCAATAAGCAAAACGCTTTTCAAGCGTTTGCTCCCTGTATTGGTTTAAAAGTTGGAAAATCCTACCAACTTTTCATATTTTTGATATTAACATGAAACAATACTGCTTTATTTTACTCACTGACGCAAGTAAAAATACCAAGCAACGGGAGACCCTTCCAGTTATAAACCAATGACTGAAAAACCCTTACAGAAAAGCCGGTCACAGCCGCGAAAAAAACCGGTCATTTTTGACCGGAACGGTAACACAGACGTTTTTTTTGAAGCAAAACATACCTTGCTTGTCCCCGATTGTTTGTTTGAAATGTCCGCTTCACTCGCCACAGTCGATAAAACAGTTTATCGGATTGACCGTAAATTGAAGCTGCAAAACGCTCCGGAAGACAGAAACATAGTGATCTATGCCCCCTTTCCATTGGGCTTATGGGCACTTCACACATTTACTCGAAGTCATTCGATAAAACTCGTTCTTGATAAACAGAAGAGTTATAGTTACTGGCGTTTACTGTTATTGCGACTAACGTTAAAGAATGAAAAGCGACGCATGGGGTCAGATGTTTTTAGCCCGCTTATGATGCGACGCTTACGTGACATTTTATCGGTTGCCGATTATTACGCTCTCACAATCGGTGATTGGCTGTCTTTTCCGGACAAGTTACCACAGCAACTTTTCGGATTATCGAAGAATATTTTTTGGCTCACCGACAAAACGTCCCATCGTGAAATTTGTGATTTTGTCAATTCGGACAGCTTTTAATTGTCAACTTAATCGTCAACTTTACGTTGGACGAGCGGGCTTTATTGCGATATCGCAAATGTTAAGCTCGCTAGATATAAATGAGGAGAATTTGATGCGCTTTATTGCTGCACTCATCATAATTGTTTTTTTTCAAACAAATCTGTTCGCTCAGGAAACGAACGTAAAATGTACAGATTTGGCGGGAATAGGTCGTTCGGTCATGATGGTTCGCCAAAGCGGTGTTCCTATTGATAAAGCAACAAGTCTCGTTCTTAACGGGTTAAAAGAAAAATCGGCCGAAGATCAGAAAATTCTTGATCCGGTTTTCAGAAAAATCGTCGAACTTGCCTATCAGGAAAAGCAGTTTTCGACCAATCGTGAACGGATTGATGCCACCGCAAATTTCGAGCAAACCATCTTGAAGCGTTGCGAAAGACGACTTCCGAGAAGTTGAGAAAACTGCATGATCATTTTCTGAATGAACGGCAATATATAAGCTCGTCGCCGTTATCTTCATTTCGCTCTTTTCCTGAGATGAAAACAAACAAACTTGAAGCCAAGGACATTTCACAGGACAAGGCAAGCGATAGAACGTACCAACCGTTGTTTTCATGAACGGTCGTTCCAGTCAGTGTTCAGGCCGCATTTCTTCCGCCGATTCTGATTGAACGGGCAATTTCAGCGCAGATATGACCTACAGTTCGAATTGATAACCGGAAACGGGGTTAGACTTTAAAGGAAAACCCTGTTTTCATTTCCGACTCATACTGTTTTCTAATTGATAGATAGTCATGATCTTCAAGATAGTTCGGGAAGTCTTTGCCGTTCGTGTATGCCAGTCGTGATTGCTCGTTGATCCGGTCATGAACATTTTTAAGCAAATTATAGAGTTCACTATCAATATCGAAATTCTTTGCCGCAACTCCGTTGCGTCTGGCTGAAGCTTCATAATCAGACACGATATGCGCTCGTTTATCATTCCAAAGAAATGTCTGCTTTTCCTTCACCCCTGCCTTATCCAATGACTTTATACTGGCTTCTTGTGCAGCAGCATAATCACCTGATTTGTTATATTCAGCCCAAAAAGCATCAAGCGTCTGCTTCTCAAGAAAGAAGCCAGCATTGGCTTTATCTTCCTCATTATACAATCCATCTTCATTGAGAAGAATAGAGGCTAAATCCTCGCGTGAAAGACCTTCAAACGACTTTGGATCAGAGGTCAAATTAAATTTTACGGGGCTAGTTTCTTGCTTTTGCCCGGACGCATCAGCTTTCGTTAAAGTTGACGTTCGAGAATTTGCCTCGGTCATCTGTCGGGGTGAAATATTTGTATATTTTGTATATGAAGTATTTATCATGTTACAAACCTTGAATTGGCATGTACTGTCATCATGTCAGCCGACTACCCGATAGCATTTTTCATAAATGCAATTATTACTATATCATGAATTATTATTATTAGCAATTTTATGAGTATTCATATTTTTCATGATCTCGATAAATACAGGACATACATATATCTATCATAAATCTTCTTCATTTTTCCGAGACCTTTAGACACAAATATTTCTAAAGAACTTGACCATATGCATCAGCACCCGATTGCAATGAAGCGAATTTTTTGAACCAGTGAGATGATTTGAAAATCATATAGTGAAACCACATTGTGTGGTTCATCGGTAAAATAGTGACAAAACAATAACTTGTTTCAAGGCAAAAACATTTCCATTTCGCCCTGACCGGAAAGAAAACCGGAATGAAATGAAGACCGGAAGAATTTGTCCTGAATTTTTCTTAAACAGCGCCCATTAATAGCTTTACGCCAGAATCATTCATGGTTTTCAGCATAAGATCAAGCGAGCCGTTGAGATCGATACCGGCACAGGCAGCAAGCGCTACTGACACTTCAAAGCCACAATTTTTGGCGTCCAGCGCTGAATAGGCCACACAGAAATCGGTTGCAAGGCCGCAGAATGTAAGTTTGTTAATGCCGCGCTCCTTCAGATAGCCGCGCAACCCTGTCGGGGTTTTACGATCATTTTCAAAAAAAGCCGAATAACTGTCAATTTCCGGATTCATCCCCTTGCGAATGATCATTTCTGCCTTATCCACAGGCAGAGACCCGTGAAGAGCTGCACCTTCCGACCCCTGGATACAATGATCCGGCCAAAGTGTTTGCGGGCCGTAATCGACTGTTATTGTGTCATAAGGAGAAAAACCCGAATGGTTCGACGCAAAACTTTGATGGTTTTGCGGATGCCAATCCTGAGTAAGGATAACATGGTTGAAGCGCATCATAAGCGCGTAAACGGTTGGAAGGATAAGATCACCTTCGGGAACCGCAAGTGCACCACCGGGTAAAAAATCATTTTGTACGTCAACGACAATAAGTGCCTCGGCAGCCATTTTTCTCCCCTCAATTCCTTAAGTGACAGTTGCAGTCACGTGAAAACAGTCATATCAAACAAGAACAATATTTTGCAAGGAAGACTTTGATGAAAATTACCATGATCGGTAGCGGTTATGTCGGGCTGGTTTCAGGTGTTTGTTTCGCCGAATTCGGATTCGATGTGACCTGTGTTGATGCCAATCCTGATATTATTGCCCGATTGAAAAAAGGCGAAGTCACTATTTTTGAACCCGGACTCGACGAGATGATGGTCAGAAACATCAAAGAACAACGTCTGTCATTTTCAATCGATCTTGAAAATAGTGTCAAAGAAGCTGATGTGATTTTTCTGGCTGTTGGCACGCCATCGCGTCGCGGTGACGGTGAAGCAGATCTACACTTTATAGAACAGGCTGCCGATCAGGTGGCACGCGCTATGAAGGATGGTGCGGTTATCGTCATTAAATCGACTGTTGTTGTTGGCACCAATTCGCGCATTCGTAAACGTATCGAAAAATTGCGTCCGGATATTCATTTTTCAATGGTTTCCAACCCCGAATTTTTACGTGAAGGTTCGGCTATTGAAGACTTCATGCGCCCTGATCGGGTTGTTGTGGGTGTCGAAGATGAACGCGGACGCGAAACAATGCGCAGGCTCTATCGGCCGCTTTACTTAAGGGAAACGCCACTGGTCATTACTTCGCTCGAGAATGCCGAATTGATAAAATACGCGGCCAATGCCTTCCTTGCAATGAAGGTCACTTTTATCAATCAGGTTGCCGATTTATGCGAAAAAACCGGCGGCAATATTCAGGAAGTTGCTCAGGCAATCGGCATGGATAAACGTATCGGTTCCAAATTTTTACATGCCGGTCCCGGTTTTGGTGGCTCTTGTTTTCCCAAAGATACACGCGCCTTTGCAGCGACCGGCCTTCATTACAATGCCCCCCAACAATTGATTGAAACCGTTATTTCAATCAACGAAGAACGTAAGATAAAAATGGGTGAACGCATTGTCAAAGCGGCAAAAGAAAGAAACACCGATAAAGTTGCCGTTCTTGGTGTAACATTCAAACCCAATACCGATGACATACGGGAATCTCCTGCTTTGAGCATTATCAAAGTTTTACAGGAGGCGGGCTTGACGATACGTGCCCATGATCCGGAAGGGGAAGAACAGGCCAAAAAAGTCCTCAATAACATTGTCTGGTGTTCCTCTCCTTATGAAGCTGCAAAAGGTGCCGGAGTACTCACAATTATTACGGAATGGAATGCCTATCGCGCACTTAATCTGAAAAAACTCGCTGAACTTATGCCTCAGGGGAAAATTGTAGATTTGCGCAATATCTATAAAAAGGAAGAATTTCAAAATATAGACTTGGACTATATATCCATTGGCCGTTGATCAGGTTTCTGTTGTTATCCCTAACCGGCCCTATTGCGTGTCCGGTTAGGCAATTATAGTTGAAGTTTTAGAACAAAACTGTCTGTTGAATTATAGAATATAAGGATGGGGCCAATGGCAAAATATAAACCGGATTACGGCAGCGCTGCTGTTTGCTTCATCATACTCTATTTTGCTTTCGAAACATTTTTTGTAACTGTTTTTTCACAAGGCGCCGGCCTTGATGATGCCGAGCTTGCCTCCAATATCAGTTTCTGGAATTGGGGCTATGGCGGCTCCCAACCACCGCTCTATACCTGGATTGCTTATGGAGTGGAGCAAGTCTTCGGACTTCATTTCTACTTGTTACAAGTGATCAAATTCGGTCTGCTTGCCACAACTTTTCTTGGTGTTTATCTTGGCCTCAGACTCCTTGATGTCCGCCCTGTAGTCGCGGGAGCTTCCATGCTTGCAATGTTTCTGCTTCCACAAATCGGATGGGAATCCCAACGCGCACTCACCCACTCCATCATGGGCACAGCAGGATCTGCCTATTCATTTGCCGCATTTTGTTTTTTTATACGTAAACCGTCTTTTTCACGCGCAATCATTCTCGGACTTGCCTCTGCCGCCGCAATTTTAGGAAAATACAATGGCACACTTTTTCTCCTAGCACTTTTCTGCGGTACTGCTCTCACGCGCGAATTTCGTTACGCTTTGAAAAATCGCTATTTCCCTTTAGCTATTCTGACGACTTGTGTGGCAATCGCGCCTGCCTTCATCTATATGTTTGCACATCCCGCCAGTGTTGTTGCACGCGCCAATAAGCTTGCTATGGGCAAAACAGGAAACTTTTTTTCCGATCGTTTGAGCGGATTGGCCGACTTCTTTGTTGCTTCATTGGGGTTTGTGTCCGTTGCCCTTATTCTTGCCCTCATTCTTGCCGGTTTACACAGCTTTTCCAATTCAAAAGTATCACAATTGACAACGCGGGAAGAAAACAGAGCCGAGCATCTTATTTATCATATCCTGCTTTTCGGAATTTTGCTTGTCCTTGCACTTGTTCTCGTGCTCGGTATCACCAATGTCAAAGATCGTTGGCTGCAACCTCTGCTTTTCCTTGCACCAGCCTATTTCACACTCGTCCTCTCACGACTGTGTTATTCTTTGAAATATGTGCGTGCTTTCGGTCTGATAGGTGCGCTCGCAGCATTGGTCGTACCTTTTATTCTCTATATCAACATTGCCACGGCCTATAATCGTTTTGACCCGCCCGAACAGCTCTTTGATTACAAAACACTTGATCAGGCACTTCGCACGGAAGGCCCGTTCAAAATGGTCTTTGCGCGCCACCCCCAATTACCGGGAAACCTACGTTTGATTGACCCGACGCTCAAAACCGTTCACGTCGGTTCTCCATTTGTCAGCGAAAAACTGGAAACGCCGCTTATGGTTTTGTGGTCCGGCAATGGAAAACTACCGGAAGACTTGCGCGACACTCTGGTTGACGCCGGTTTACCTGTCGTCGGCAAAACCGGCGAAGTGAAAGTCGGTTTTATTGGCGGAAGCGATGTCAAACGTATCGTTTCCTACCTTTATCTCCCCTGACTTATATTTCGCTTGCCTTGCCTTACTTGACTTGCGGCCGACACCACAAACAGTGCTTTCCTCTCAAGAAAGAAAGCACAGCTTACCCGCTTGTCATAAAAAGCTTTTTTGTTTTACGAAAAAAGCGCAGTAAAAACTTTCAGCTCTTGGAAACAGGAGCTGAAGTTCAAATCATTCCGTCATGTGTTTGTGTTTCTTTTCGCGATAGATCAAGGAAAGATTGCGGATATAAACAATCAGGCCCAATCCCTGACCGGCAATAAACACCGGATCTTTCTGGCGAATTGCATAAATGAATAAAAGGACACCCCCGCCGAGCGAGAAAAACCAGAAAGCAACCGGCATAACGCTTTTCTTTGCTTTTTCCGAGGCGAGCCACTGTACAACAAAACGCATCATAAAAAGCGCCTGCGCGACAAAACCCAGAACAATCCAGCCATCCCACTGGGCAACAAAGACATCATGGAGCCATTGGGCAAATTGTGAGAATAAATCGCTCATTTTTCGCTCCGAGCACGTATTTCTGTTACCTTGGGAACAACTTTGCGCCTGCGGCGCAGCCACCAGACACCATAAAGATCCAATATGCCCCGAAGCCCGCGATCGAGAATGCCGTAATTGGAATGCCCGTGGGCACGCTGGCGATCAATCACATCAATATGCGCGGTTTTGTAACCTTCCCGCAGAACCAGCGCCGGAAGATAGCGGTGCCAACCATCGAAAAATGGCAATTGTCGAAATAGATCGGTGCGGATTGCTTTTAATCCGCATCCTGAATCACGCGTATTGTCTTTCAAAATTGCCTGCCGCAATTTATTGGCAAGTTTGGAAGAAAGCTGCTTCAATTTTGTATCGGTACGTTTCAAACGTTGACCGGCTGCAAGACCGTATTCCGGCCCCGCTGCAATAAGCGCGTCGGCAAGCTTCGGCAAATAAACCGGATTGTTTTGTCCATCTCCATCAATCGTCAGAACAATGTCTCCGGTAGCAGCAAAAACACCCGTACGCACCGCAGCACTTTGTCCGGCTGAACGGTCATGCCGGATATGGCGCAACGGTTTTCCCTCACTCATGCGCTTATATAGTACCTGAGGTGTATCATCACTCGAACCATCGTCCACAACGAGAATCTCGTAATCGCGGCCTTGCATGGCATTATCGACTTCATCAAGCAAAAAGGCCAGATTTTCAGCTTCATTACGACAGGGAATAACGACAGATAGTTTCATTTATATAACTTTGTTCCGATACTACGCGAAACTGAATAGCATTGAAAACCGCAAGTGTCCATGAAGCGCATGGTTACATGTGGCCGAAACTGTTAAAAACCTTATTGAGCTTACCTTTGGCATTCCCATAACAATCACCGGTTTCGAGTTTTTCCGGAGCCAAACGTCTTTTTACCATTCAGGAACTAAAACAGCCTTCTTTTTCGTTTTTCACATTATCTTTCATGGTGAGGTTCTGAAAGCCACTTGATCAATCCTATAAACCAAAAAATTTCGTTTGAAATGCCGTACAGAACCTGAATTTGCATAATTCGAAAGAAAATTTGAATAGAGAAATTTGAATTCGAATAAGTTCAAAGCTTGAAAAACAAAGAAGCTTATTGCCTTTCTTTTGGCTCCCTTTTCTCTTGCACAATTTGACATGAATTTCCGCTGGGGTCTAATGTCGGGAGTAATCTATCCGGTTATTTTTTGGGCTTTTCCGCCAGTCCGGTTTTTTATGCAAATCTTCAGAAAACAAATTCTACTAAAGCTATTATGATGGTCTCACCCGCAATAATATCGGTTTTCCCGATGCATCATTTTTACAACGCAACACTGTTCTTATGGCTGTCATTTTAGAGCTCTTGATTGGCGGTTTTTAAATTCACTAAAGCCTGCTTGCCAACAAAGTTTTCCCTTGTTTAAACCTAACTCCGGTTTTGCTTATGTTTTGAACACCAAAACCTTTTAACAAGCCCTTCTAACCGATCTTTATATTTACCGGTTTTATTCAAGTATATTCAATCGATAAACTGGACATAAAACAATGTAACTATATATTATTCTACTCATAAAGTTTTTGAGAGAGAAATTTTAAGTGAATCTAATATTTTGGCAGATTTCATTTATTCCACTCGTACTCATCGGTTTTCTCGTTTATTTTCTTTTTACATATTTTACTAAATCGTCTTCGAAAAAACAAAACGGCGTAAAGTTGAAATGTACAAACTGACAGGAACATTGATAAGACAAAGATTTACCCTTTTAGGGCGAGTGGGCGTTACAATGGTGCTTTTAACACCTGTCGCAGGGGCGTTCATTATCACTGCTCGTTCCGAAACAATTGCGCAAGCCCTTTTTTTTGATAGACACATTCCGGATTTCACATGGATTTATATGATCTTGGGATTTCTGCTCTTTACCGGCCTGATATTCATCATCATTGGCCGTGAATTTTATTGTTTTGCGCCGGAAGAAACCGTCACACCATCATCTCCGGATAAACATTTCCCCCACAACGAGCCTTCACCCACTGCCCCTCGCAATCCCGCGCCGCGACCTACAGTTCCACCTTCCTTTATACCGGAAAATCCATCTCCGACACCTGAAGCCGAGCCCGTACCACATAAAGAATTTGTTACAACGATGAAGGATGATTTGCCGCCAACAAACAAGCTATGAAAGTGCAATAATAATAATATAAATATTTTTTTAATTTTTAACGTAAATACAATTATTTTATAAATAATAAAAAATATATATCATACTTTGTTATTTATTATAATTATTATAGTTTACTTCATTGGCAACCATATGAGAAATGGTCTCGCCTGCTTGTTCATAAAGTTCGGGCGAAAAGCCACAATACCCCATAATCAGGCCGTTTTCACGACTATTCCGGCAATAGTGCGATATTGCGCGAACGGTAAAACCGGCTTTGTGCAATTTTGCCTCCAATGTCACATCGTTGATCTTTTTATCAATGCGGGCGGCTAAATGAAGCCCCTGTCTTGGCGGGATGAGATGCATGAGATTTGCCCCTTTTCCACTTTCCAACCCTATAATCAGAGCATCTCTGTTCTTTTTGACAATCTTGGCTGACCGGCGCAAATGCCGCGCGTAATGGCCACCATTGATAAAATCGGCCAAAGCTTCTTCAACAAAAGTAACGGCGCGCCTGTCAACGAGACTTCGAAATTTCATAAGACGCTCGCACAAGCGCGAAGGTACAACCATATAGGCGCATTGAAGACCGGCAAACAGGGTTTTGGAAAATGTGCCGAAATAAATAACAGAACCGGCGTCATCGAGACCTTGAATAGCAGTCATTGGCATGGCTTCAAAACGGATTTCGCTATCATAATCATCTTCAATAATGACCGCATGATTATCTTTTGCCCATTTTAACAAATTGAGCCGCTGCATAAGACCGATCGTACCGCCTAGAGGAAATTGTCTTGAAGGGTTGAGTAAAATTGCGTCGGCCGGTGGCAAATTCCGGTAATCGCCAAGTTTATCATGAGGCAAAAATTCCAACGTCTTGCCGAGTGCTTCAAGTGCTTGAATTGCTGTCCGATAAAACGGGTCTTCGACGAGGATTGTCGCTTTATCGGCCAAAAAACATCTTAGGCAAAGATCCAGTGATTGTTGTGTGCCGGTCGTTATAAAAATTTGTGAAGCGTCAAGGTTGAGGCCTCTGGCTTGCCGCAAATAAGCGGACAGTGCCTCGCGTAGTTCCAATGAACCGCGTGGATCGGTATAGTTATAATGGCGTATCCCCGCTTTGGCTGCGCGATTGTTCAAAAGGCGGCGAAACAGGCTAATCGCTTTGTCATCTTCAAGCGGTATGCTCAAGTCACATAAGTGATAGGACGATTTTTGTTCACGCTCCGGCACCGAAATTCGAGGTTTGAATGTGCGCGATACATTCAACGCGACAAAACTGCCGCTTCCCCGCTTCGTTGTAATATAACCATTGGCAGCCAACATTTCATAAGCTGCAACGACCGTCGCACGGGAAATAGAAAACCGCTTTGCCAAATCCCGACTGGGGGGTAATTTTGCACCACACTCTAATTTTTGCTGATCAATCGCTTGCTTGATAAGGCGATAGACGCTCGCTGGCTTTCGTCCGTTTTCCGGAACAAGCGGCATCATTGCCGACCAATCCGGAAAATTGGTCTGATTTTTTTGTTTTAATGTGGTTCTTTTTTGTTCCAATTTCATAGAACACTATTGGCGGGTTTTATTAACTTTTGCAAGGCGAATGGAATGACGACCGAAGACTTCTCCATAACCGATAAAAACCGCGTTAAAAGAAGCTACAAACGTGCTTCTTATAAAAAAGAAACAATTTATCAAATTCTCGACAGCTCGGCTCTGGCGCATGTCGCCTATGTGATTGACAATACGCCTTTTTGCACCCCTACAACGCATTGGCGCGAAGGCGACACTCTTTATTGGCACGGTTCATCTGCGTCGCGCATGATAAAAGAGTTGAAGCAAGGGGTCGATGTATGTGTCACTGTTTCCCGCCTTGACGGATTTGTGCTTGCACGCTCGGCTTTCCACCATTCGGTCAACTATCGCTCTGCTATGTGTTTTGGCAAAGCCACGCTTGTTTCAAACGACGAAGAAAAATGTCGCGCTCTTAACAATATGATCGAGCGTTTTTTCCCGAAAAGAACAAACGAAATGCGTGCAATCGCTCAAAAAGAGCTGAAAGCAACATCTGTGATAAAAATGGAAATTGATGTCGCGGCAGCAAAAATGCGTGCGTCGGGACCGAACGATGACGAGGAAGATTATGCTACCCCGATTTGGGCAGGTGTTATTCCGGTCACGACAATTGTCGGCAGCTTTCAGCCTGACGACCGCCTTAAAAAAGGGGGAACTCCGCCGGAATCATTAAATGTCTGGATGAGTGGAAAAAGACTGGATGATGTCTTGAACGAAACGCAACAGATTTATATAGACCGCTTGACACGACCGAAAGCCAAATGACCGCTGTTTGATCATTAAAAGCAGCTTGGCAATGGCATAAATGCATACAAACTTTCGAGCGCAGTTATTCTTTCGGAATCTTCAAATGCCAATCGGGATGATTGCGATTGAACCGGATAGAAGAATAAAGGGCAGTCAGAATGAACACCATTCCGATAACGCCGGTAACAACTTCCGGTATGTGAATAATCGTCTGCAAATACATAATAAAAGCCAGCACCAGAATGGCATAGAAAGCGCCGTGTTCAAGATAGCGATATTGTGCAAGTGTCCCTTTATCGACAAGAAGAATTGTCATTGAACGAACATAAAAGGCACCAATCCCCAGACCGATTGCAATAACAAAAAGATTGGTGGAAAGCGCAAAGGCGCCGATCACACCATCGAACGAAAAACTCGCGTCCAACACTTCAAGATAGACAAAGGCGCCAATACCTCCCTTGTAAACATTTTCCATGGTGTGTTTTCTGGCATCCATCAACACGCCCAAGCCTTCAACAGTAATGAATGCAAGCAAGCCATAAATTGCCGAAACCAGAAATGTATGGTCGTCTTCCGGTTTTACGAGGCTGGAAAAAATGAGCACAAGAATAAGTGTAATGGCAATCTGGATACCGTGGATTGACGCATATTTTTTGGCGCGTCCTTCGAGAAACAAAATCCAGTGCGTATCTTTTTCCGGATCAAAGAAATATTTAAGCCCCACCATAAAAAGAAAAGTACCACCAAATGCGGCTATACCGACATGCGCATCTGTCATGATTTCAGCGTAATGTTGCGGCTCCCAGATGGCCAATTTCAATGCCTCCAAGGGGCTTATCCACGCGGCAAAGGCCACCACAATCAACGGGAAAATAACCCGCATCCCGAAAACCGCGATGACGATACCCCAGGTAAGAAAGCGATGTTCCCAAACCGGGCTCATATCACGCAAGATACGCGCATTGATAATGGAATTGTCGAATGAAAGCGAAATTTCCAGAACACCAAGGACACAGCAAATGAATAAATATTCGAATATGCCACTTGTCGAACCTGTTTCGACATAGCCGAGCCACATGCCGAGGCTCAGACCGACAACTGTAAAAATAAAAGCGCCGGTAAAATAGCGTAAAACGCTCATCCTATTTCCTCTTTTAAGCAGCCTTGAAAAGGCTCTTGGCGTTTACCGGTTCAGGATTAAAGATCCTCAAACAAATCCTATATGGAAACATAAGAGTGAAAACGCAAGGGGCTTTTGACGACAATCGGAAAAAGGTTAACAGCTTCTCTTGAAAAGATAATTCCCTTTATCTGTCAAATTTCCTGAAGAATAAAATGACAGCGTCAATGGCTCCGGTATAATTTGCTTCAAGTCTTAAGAGGAGAAAATCGTTTGGCAAAAACCACTTTGCCTAATGGAATGCCCTTCCCATGCTTGAGCGCCCGTCATGCGCGGTATTTGCCCGAACATAAGACAATGTTACAAATGATATCCTGAAAGAAAACTCTGAATAAAAATAGCTAGAAATTGAATTTTTCTATTCAATGAAAAAGAATTACAAAAAGTAGTTTTCCATAATTCACGTAATAATCCTGTTTTAAATAAAAAATTATTTCATTTTAATTTTTATAAGATTTTATTACTTTAAATGATTTCTAAAAATATCACAGCAATTCAACCGGTAAAATTATTTCCGTAATGATATTATTTTTAAAAAAATATAATTTAAACCCGATCTCGTATCATCCGATTATATTTCTGACGTGTGAATATAATTCGAAGCAAAAATAAATATGCAGATATGGTATTCATGTTGTCAATGATCTGTTAACATTCTGTCTCGATTGTTGACACTTCCTACTTATTTCAAAAACGGTAGAATAACCGGGATAAAACATTTCATATTTACGGAGACGAGACTATGTTTATCGAGAAAACTATAATCGCTGTTATGATGACAGTTCCGGGTGTTTTTTTCGGAACTTTTGCATCAGAGGCAGCAAAGCTCGATATTCCGACGGGTGCTTATGTATCGGATCCAGCCCACACAAACCTGTTGTGGAGCATCAAACATTTCGGTCTTTCCAATTATTATGGTCGTTTTGACAAAATCAATGCAAAACTCGATCTTGATGCCAACGATGTCGAAAAATCGGTTCTGCATGTTACGATCGATCCGAAATCGGTTGATACAAATTATCCCAAAACACCCAACGAATTTAACGAAGAGATTGCTGGCGAGATGTTTTTTGATGCAGAAAAATTCTCGACAATTACTTTCCAATCAACAGCAATCAAATTGACAGGCGAAAAAACCGGTCAGGTTACCGGCGATCTGACATTTCATGGTGTCACCAAGCCGGTTGTACTCGATGTCACGTTGAACGGGACCATCGCTTCCCATCCGATGACAAAAAAACCGGCCCTCGGCTTTTCGGCAAAAACAGTTATCAAGCGTAGCGAATTCGGCGTAAGCGAGCTTGAAGGACCGTTAAGCGACGATGTCAATCTGATTATTGAAGCAGAATTCAAGCCTGCCGAATAAACTGTGTATCTATTAAACAAATAGCGAAAGACCGAACGGATAATATTCGTCTTTCAAAACCGGCAAGAGGTGCTATGCCTTGAAGCCGGTTTTGTTTTTCGACTTTTCTTTCTGCATTTAAGACTTTCTGCTTTCAAGATAAGCACAAATGTCGGTGTCTATCTCTTTCCCATGTACATCAGGCAAGTGAGGCCGGACATCGGCCAAAAGGATTGATAGTGATGCAGTTGTTTTTTTTGAGAAAGCCTATAGTTGAAGCCGCTTGAAATTCCTATCTATACATCATTACGGACAAGCGAAATCGAAGGAACACACTATGACAATCCGCTCCCGCGCAATGATCGAAACCGAAAATGCCAGCAAATATCTTCAACAACTTGCAAAACATTGGAGCCATAAATTTCCCGATGCGACATATTCGGAAAAGGAAGCCCATATTCCTTTTTCGGATGATGTGACTGTTGATATGTTTGCTGAAAAAGCATCGCTGGTAGTGCAGATCACGACACCTAACGAATTTGAAGCAATCAAGATCGAAGGTATTTTTGACCAACATATTTTACGCTTTGCATTCAAAGAACAACTATCAATTGATTGGCATCGTGAAACCTTGCCGTGATATTTGATAGACAGATTGAATTTAAAAGGGGTAGCGATTTCTTAGCCGTTCCTTTTTACTGTCCTGCGCGTTTTTTTGTGTCGGGATTTCAACTTTTCTTTCGCCGACATAGTGACTTTCATGTTTTTCCGGAAGTCTTTTTTGAGTTTCACATAGCCGCGTTTTCAAACTTTGAAAAAGCGCCCTTCCGGTCGATAATCTTGTCACCGGTTAATCGCCTCCCCTATCCGAAATTTCCGAATTGAAGCAATTTTCGTGAACCGGAATAGAGATATGGGTGACCGACAAAAAGCAATCAGTTTTCCAATCACAAAAGTCGATGACAATGTCAGGACTTTTTGTCATGAACAGAAATGCCACCAATCTTCAGCTTTTATTTTTGGTGACTTTCATATTTGTTATTTTTTTTGGTCACGGCCCGATAAACGCCGCTCTTCATAGGCTTTGACATTGGTATAGGCCAGAGAAAGAAGCGGATGGTTGATACCGAAGTGCTGGGCGCGATTTAACAGATCGCCCAGAATGTGATCACCTTCTGTCGGGTGGCCTCCTTCAATATCGCGCAACATGGATGCGGTTGCCAAAGAATGGAGGTCTTTGAAAAAAATGCCGATGTCGTTGCTTGCGCCCTCTTCAAGAGGAAAACCGGCAGCCTTTGCGATCTGGCTATTTTTGCTCAGAAAATCCATCATGGCTTCCTGTCCGCCCGGAGCGCGGTTGATTTCACCGACATTGGCTCGCATCAGACATGTCATTCCGGCAAGTGTGGCAAGACGCACCCACTTGTTCCACATGCGCTGCATGGCATTTGGTACCGCGCGCACATCCACCCCTTTGGCTTTGTCAAAAAGGCTCGCAAAAAGCGCGGCACGTTGATCTTCTCCACCTTGTTGGGGACCGAAAACGCCAAATGCATCATCATTCAAGTGCAACACAACGCCATCTGCTGTGAGTGTTGATTGAATGATAACCGAACCCGCCATGACATTGTTATGATCGAATTCGTTATTCAGACGATCAATATGGGCCATGCCATTCAAGGCTGGAATAAGCACGGTGTTTTTGCCCATTGCAGGGCGTATAGAATTGATTGCACTATCAAGATCATAGGCTTTTGCCGTGAGAAAGACATAGTCATAAACTTTGCCTTGTGTAATTTGAACCGAAAGTTCCTCATCTGTCACGGTATTGACTTGCTCGGTCACGTTACCGGCCGGACTTTGAATACGTAAACCATGCTCGGCAAGTATATGCTGCCTTTTCGGGCGAACCAGAAAAGTAACGTCTTTTCCCGCCTCTACCAGACGACCACCAAAATAGCCGCCGATACCACCTGCACCCAATATCAGAACTTTCGGCATTTTGTAGATATCCCATTCGTTTATCAATAGCTTGGTATGTTTTAACGGCCAAATGACAAAATCGCAAACAAAAACCCGGAGGGGATACCTCCGGGTTTTCAAAAATCGTAACGATGATGAAATTACATATTATGATTTACTGGCGAACCATCACCAAAGTTATGCATTTCCTGATCACTCACACCATGCCGGGAAACAGGAGAGTTCAGATGACGCCCCGGATAGTAGGAGTCCTCAACCGAACCATCGCCACGATAGAAGTAGGCTTTTTCTTTACTATTACCTTTGAATTGTTCACCCTGAACATTGCCAGAATGACCCATGACATAGTGGTTAACCCGGCTACCATCGCCAAAACCATTACCAGCGAAAGCACTGCTAGCACCTAATAACAAAGCAGCAGCAACAAGCATTAATCTTTTCATAATAAACTCTCCTTCTTCTTTTTTCGGAAAACTGCCATCTGAAAACAGGTTTTCCGATTTCGGGATTGTTTCGAACTATCTTTTCGAAATCCCTTTTATGAAACTGAGTTAAGGATGCTTGGACGATGATGCCAGTCACATCTCTGTGGGGTGATCACGAAACCGTGAACACTAATTAAAAATCTTTATTTTTCAAACTGTTAAATATTAAAAACATGACAATATATTAACCGGCTGACAATTCGTTCGGCCATGTTTTCTCCCGTTCAGCCCTTTTCCCTTTCAAGCTTTTTTCCCATTTGAAAAATCGGGAATCATTTAAAAACATTTTCCGGTCGTTCGATTTTTCAAATCCTCACGCCGGATAGCCGATAGACGCACTGTCATCTTCAAGCTTGAAGCGCTGTTTCCGCTTCAAAAATTCATTTTCTCCCGAAAGTCACGCCTCTCTTCGTTAAAACGGTTCGATAAGGATTTTATCAAGATCTCTCATGTGAAGGCACGAATGATTATATGTTCGATTGTAAACACATGGAAAAATTAAAGAACACAATTAAGAAAAATATCGGTTTGGTCGCGTTTATTATAATCGAGAAGCAAAATGCTTATGAAATTCATGTGCTCTCGCGCGTTTAAATTGCAAAAGCTGAAATCTAAAATCCGACGCCTCTTTATTGATATTCATCCCATTCACGAAAAAAGGGAGGTGACTTGCAGTAATAGCCTTAAATTGTTGCTTTACTAAGTCTACAAGCAGACGATAAGCTCAATGAAGCCATCTATAACTATTATAAATTGTTAATTAACCAGCCACAAACAGCAAATATCATAATAAAACCTGTCTTATTGTCTTTTAATTTAAGAAAATTGGATACATAATACAGCGATTCACAATGTAGTGTTTCATAAGACCCAACGTTCGAGGGGCGCGTCAATGGGTAAACTACAAATTACACCGGGTGAGATTATTTCCTTTTGGCTTGATGCCGGAAAAGATAAATGGTTTGGTCAGGATGAGCAATTTGACACGCTCATACGCGAGAATTTTCTGCCGCTTTGGCGTGCTGCTCTTTCGGGACGCCTGAAACATTGGTTGGAAAGCGATGAAGGTCTTCTGGCTCTCACGATCATACTGGATCAATTTCCCCGCTACATGTTCCGTGACGACCCCAGGGCTTATTGCAGCGATAACGATGCCCGCAAAATCGCACAGCTTGCTCTTGAAAAACAGGCCGATCAAAGAATTGCTCCCGAATTGCGCGGCTTTCTTTACATGCCTTTCGAGCATTCGGAAAAAATTGCCGATCAGGAAAAAAGTATAGAACTATTTACCGCATTAAAAAATGAAACCTTGTTGCAAAGTGCCGAAATTCACTGCGACATCATCAGGCAATTCGGTCGCTTTCCCCAACGCAACAAAATTGTTGGCCGCAAGACCAAACCGGACGAACAGATTTTCCTTGATAAAAACAATATGAATAACCGGAATTAGCAACTTTCGTCCAAAGCATAAAAGACTGCCAATCGGAAAATCAATGAGCTATGCACGGCAGGAAAAGACCTTTGCCCGTTGTCACACGGCTTCTCCCATTACGCCATTCGGCGCCTCACGCTTTTGTCTGACACCGGATTTCACTCTGAAATTATCAATAAATCCGGTTGCAGCTTTGGAGTAATAGGCTCTCAAACACCGAAAGACTTGGCCGAATTTTCCCCGTTAAAATGTGATCGACCATTGCAATTGGCATTTCAAAATAAAATTTTTCGACAGAATATTTAAATGAGAATCTGCCGAAATGACGCCATCGTTTTTCAACATTGGCTGCAATAAATTTCGAACATGGTTCTGATGGTTCTGTTGACTTTAAATTTGCGAGATTTTTCATGCATAACTTTGTATCAAACCGGTAATCGGTTCACTGCACCAACATTCCAAAACTTGTTCCTGCATGGTGACAAGTAGTGCGTAAAATTTTTTTGGCCGATTGATCAAATTCACCAGAACGATCACCGGTGAAACCCGCCGCTTTTACGACAAGTGTTCTGATAGAAATCTTCCGATAAAAATGCCTTCAATCGGGTCAGATAAAAAAATCCGCCCCTATCGGAAAGACAAAATCCGTTTGTTTTTTCATCACCAAATGAGTGGGCTTTTACGGGGAATGCTTTCAATAGACCCGCGTTCTTTTCCGAAATTCTGCCAATCAAAGCGTGAGCATGAATTTATGTGTTTAAACAAAGAGAAACGCTTTATTGTTGAATCATTTTGTCAACTCATTGTTTAATTTTTATTAACTTTAAAATATCATTTAATTTCAATTAGTTAAAAATGGTTTTTATTCCAATACCATATCATGTGAAGAGAAATGAAAAGCCTTTCACTTTAACTGTCGCCTGTTAGTACCTTGATATCTGAAGGGGAAAAAGGAATAAAAGCGTTGAGCAATGGCTCTTTGATAAGACTTTTAATGATGAAAGGCTGAAGGTCTTGTTTGACCTTCAGCCTTGTTTTTCATCGATGCTGCGAACCCGCACTATCAAGTCGTTAAAGTGCTTCTCCGGAAGATGAGCCGGAAAAAGTAATTTTGTGAACAGACAGCACTTTATCATGCGGAAAAACCAGTTTTTGTGGTGGATTGAACTGTTCGAGAACCAACTCTTTATCGTTGTGATGGGAAAACATTTTGACAAATGCTTTCGGTGCCTTTGAACTGTCGTCTTCAAGCACTTGTGCAACAACAAAGTCACCCTTTTTGACACGCCGCAACGGGTCACAAAAGACAATTTCTCCATCCTGATAACGCGGCCACATGGTTTCGCCTGATACTTCCAGAGCATAAGCATTGGTCGATTGATTGAGTTGCGGCGGACAACCGACTTCAAACAATATGGTTCCATCAAGGTCGAATTCACCATGCTCACCGGCAACCTCTTGCCCATAAACCGGTAGCAGCCGATTTTGTTCGAAATCGACGAGACTATCTTCGACACGGGCGAAACGATTTTCCTCATATGCTTCGAATGGTTCATCTATAAGAACCGGTTGATATTGTGTTTTCATGGCATTTTCTCTTGAATATTTAATAGCGTGTTCCTCTTTTTTATCCGTCGCTTCAACTTTTTGGCACTTGGCCTTATTACTGGTTTTGTTTGCAGCCTGCTTTGGCGATTGTTTCACTGCCTCGGCATTGCTCTTTTCTGTTTTCTGATGTTCAGCCATCTGCATGATATTGGCCGCCAATTGGCCTGTGACCATTTCGGGTGGTATCCGTACCGTGACGCTTTCATTATGGGCTTCCCTGCGATTGACAAGAAGTCTTGTGCGTGCATCCGGCAATGCCAATGCCCAAACTTCGTCTGAACGAATTGACGGCTTGCCCAAACCGATCAATATACGGGCCAATTTTTCTGTAAGCGCGATCGGGAAATAATCCCGTGAAAATTTTTCTTCATCTTCATAAAGTTCAATCGTAGCTTTGCCATCAACGTCCAGACTTTTGGCCATTTCTTCCATGGACAAGCCGGCACGTTCGCGCAATTCACGCATTTGCGTGGGCGCAGAAAATAAGTCACGTCCCATGTAAACGCCCATCGTTTTCCTTTCTTTTATCGAAAATAACTGTCTTCGTTGAGACTTTGTTGCCTGCCAAAGCTTTAAGTGCCCAGTCCCGCATTATTCGAGCAGTTCCGGTTTTCTGTCGATTGCTGTAATGAAACGGGATGAGCGCTACTATGTTCCAAAAGAGTTTATTATAAAGCTCTTCTCCCCAAGCCTTATTAAAAAGCGAACCATTTGAAAGCTCGACGGAAATTAAGCTAAAAGCCGATAGAATTTATAACATAGGCCGGTGCGTTCATGCGCTATAAGAGTAAGAAACACCGGTGACAGTAAGAAATATCGGTTCGTCAACAGCCATACATCGAATAGGCATAAAAGCTTTTCAAGAAAACCCGCATGGATTTAAAGAAGAGATGTAAAAAACCCGTAATTTTTAACGTCTATGCCTGTTTTCGGGAATTACAGCTAGAGAAATTTCATTCACATAGAAAAAACAACCGGGATGAAAACAACCGGCAAAAACCGCTCACCGTGCCAGCTCAAAGAGTGAAGTGCAAAGAATGAAGCGCAAAAAAACCACTGATTGAAAAACCCGTTATCAATAAAGCCGAATTGGTCACGTCAAGCCGGTTCGGTCAGGTAATATCCGACCGGGGACAGTTCATTGCGCAGTGGTAATATTCAAATAACCAACAAAAAAGGCTCCTTAATTCCGGAGCCTTTCTTTTGAAGAGAAAACTTAGCGGATAACGCCGCAACCAAAGCGCGTTCCGCTGCCGCCTAACGGTTCCGGATGATCGGAATAATTGTCATGTCCGGCATGGAGCATAATCGAATGCCCACGCACGTCGGAAAGCTTTTTCAATTTCGGTGCCAGAACCGGAAGTGTGGCATTGCCTTTTTCGTCTACATAAAGAGGCGGTAAGTCACCAAGATGCCCTTTGTCATCCCATGGAGTGGAATGTTGGTTTGTCCCGTTGGGATCAAAATGTCCACCGGCACGACCGGCAATGACGACTTTGCCATTCTGATTGATCAAGCCGCAATCAGGATTTGTGTGGATATGAAATCCGTAAAGACCAGGCTGCAATTCTTTTAAATCCGGCGTAAAGACGAGGCCGTATGGGCTTTCGGTAATCGTAATATTCCCCATTTGATGTCCCAGCCCATTCTCTGTTGCCCGATATATCTCGACCGACAAAGATTGAGTAGATTGCGAAGAGGTCTTTTCACCACTTGCAGCAAAGGCAGCAGGTGATAGCGCGAAGGCCGTCAGTGGCAGAAAAAGAGCCAAGACAGACATACATCTTTTCATTGAAAAACTTCCTTAGACAACTAGATACCCGAAGGTAATGAAAATTTTGTAAAATACCTTCAACGCGGCAAAGGGTGCGCGATCAAACCACCCCCGGCGCAACATTTTTACACAGCGTTTTAGCTATATTACTTTCGATCTGCCTAACGGATAATGCACTTTGAGCACGACGTTTAGCAGACAATTTCTTATAGCGCCTTAGCGCCCATGTTTCAAATAGGGGACTGTTCACATCTGCGAATTTCAGATGAAAATTTTAAAATTTTATTCTAAAAAATAGAAAACGAACTGATAAAGTCACACATTTTCATATGAACTATTGAAACAAAAATTTCAATATATCGGTAAAAATCCTTTCGAAACGAACCTTTCGTCCGCACGCCATATTACCGAAAATTTTATAAAAATCAGTATTTTAGGAAAAATTTTTATATATTTTTTCCAAATTTTTGCTGCACCCTTCGGGCAAGGCCATTCACAAAAATGTTAGAATGGCGAAAATTTTATATAGAAATATGAAATATTTAATCGTGGTTTTTAAAAACGGCCGAGAAGAAAAATAACCGACAAGCCGTCGGGTTCAGCTTTGACGACCCTATATCAGCTCCGGCTGTTCATTATTTTCAACAATTCTCGATAGAAATGAGCTTAGCTGCATTTCACATTAGAGGTGAACCACCAAATGCTTATGATTTTATGTCATTGCTTAAAGTTTCACCAATGCACACGCTTTTTTGGGCAGCAAATTTGCCGGTTTTCAAAAAACCTCAAAAACGCATTGCGACTTCACAAGATTTTCTAAAGACGGTTTTTAAAAAATCCGTTTTTTATATCCCGATCACATTTTTAATCGATTGCCAATTTAATCAATTGCCAAAACTGAAAACTTTTATCCCTTCGAAAGGATTATAATTGTGCTCCCAAAAGCGATTGGTGAAGAGCATTTTTCTTCCCCGGAATAGCTGCAATCAGTTCTCTCGTATAAGTTTCACGCGGATGAGTGAATATTTCTTCAACCTTGCCGCTTTCCACTTCGTGACCATGTTTGAGCACTGTCACACTATCGGATATCTGGCGAACGACAGACAAATCGTGGCTGACAAAAATATAGGTAAGATTATAGTCGTTTTGTAAACGCTCGAGCAGCGCTAATATTTGCGCCTGAACGGTAACATCAAGTGCCGAGACTGCTTCGTCCAGAACAACGATTTCCGGATTGAGAACCAAAGCACGGGCAATCGCCACACGTTGGCGTTGACCGCCTGAAAGCCCTCGCGGCAGCCGGTCAAACACAGTCTTCGGCAATTCCACCTGATCAATGAGTTCGAGAACACGAGCGCGTCTTACCTCTTTGTTCTCATGGGGGTAATTCAACAGCGGTTCTTCAATGATTTTACCAATCGTATAATGCGGATCGAGCGAACCGAACGGATTTTGCGAAACAAGCTGTATACGGCGGCGGAAATTGCGCAATTCCTCGCCCTTGAGATGCATCATATCGCTGCCGTCTATCGTAATTGTTCCACCGCCAGGTCTGATAAAACCGCAGAGTGCACGGATAGTGCTTGTTTTTCCGGACCCCGATTCCCCTACAATTGCATGGGTTGTTCCACGATTAACCTTGAAGGAAAGGTCATCAACGGCACGGAACGATTGTTTTCCCGCATAATCAATGACTAGGTTCTTCACCTCGACAATTGTTTTTCCATCACCCGATCTCTTCGGGCGTGGCGAAACAAGCGTTAAAGACGGATCATTGGCGACCAGTTTTTTGGTATAGTCCTGCTGAGGAGATGACAGAACAATCTGGCTTTCTCCGGCCTCTTCAACACGTCCCCCGTTCATAACAATAATCTTGTCAGCTCTATCGGATGCAACACCAAGATCATGCGTGACCATGAGGAGCGACGCACCGGAATTCAAACGGATATCGTCGATAAGATCGAGAATGCGCTTCTGCACTGTTACATCAAGAGCGGAAGTCGGCTCATCAGCAATAATGAGTTGGGGTTTTAGTGCAATTGCTATGGCAATCAGAACACGTTGGCGCATTCCTCCCGACAATTCATGCGGATATTGTTCGGCTCGCAATTCCGGTTCATCAAGCCCGACTTCGCGTAAAAGTTCGACGACACGCGATTTGATTTGACGCGGCGGACAAGCTTTATGAATGCGAAAAATTTCGCCGATCTGGTTACCGATTTTCATGAGCGGATCAAGAGAAGAAGACGGGTCTTGCGGAATAAGACTCATGACTTTGCCGCGCAAAGCCTCAAGGCGCGATTTTGAAAAACGCCCGAGATCTTCTCCATTCAGCAAAATTTGTCCATTCTCGATACGTGCATTTGGTTGCAGAAGTCCGAGTATTGCTTGTGCGGTTGTCGTTTTTCCCGAACCGGACTCGCCAACAAGAGCCAAGGCCTCGCCACTTTCGAGCGTGAAAGAGACATTATGCGTGACTTCGTTCCAGCGTCCGTTATCAAAATAGGAAACAGAAAGATTTTGAACATCAAGAAGCGGCATTTTCACCACCTGCCCTTCGCACTGAACAAGCGGCTGATGCGGTTGAAACTCAAAACCAGAGCAATGGTGACAAGCCCGGGAATTGTCGTCAACCACCAACCGGTTGCGATATAATTGCGCCCTTCGGCGATAATAAGTCCCCATTCGGGAGTTGGCGGCTCGACCCCGTAGCCAAGAAATCCCAGTGTAGCAATTTGTAATATGGCATGACCAAACTGTAATGCCGCGTAACTGACAACAGTATAAAAAGCATTGGGCAGGATATGCCGGCGGATAACGGCAAAAAATGTTGCCCCTGAACCATAAGCGGCCTCGATATAATCAAGGCTTTTGATGCGCGCCACCTCGGCCCGCATAAGCCTTGCAAATCCTGCCACGGACGTAACCCCGACAGCCACAGCAACCTGTAAACTTCCAAAACCTGTAAGGGTAATGACGCTCAAGGATAAGAGGAGAGACGGTATGGATAAGAGCACGTCAACGATACGCATAATTATCGTATCGATAAATCCGCCAATGCTTCCCGAAACAAGGCCTAAAAAACCACCAACGACAAAACCGAAGAGAACTGCAGCCAGAGCTCCGCTTAATGAATGGACGGAACCATAAACAACGCGTGCATAAAGATCGCGTCCCAATTCATCGGTTCCGAAAATATGAGCAAAACTCGGGGCGCTCAGATGGTCACCCACCTCCTCGATCGGACTATAGGAGGTAAAGACCGAAGGCATGATGACAAACAGAAAGGCGATAATAAGAATAGCGAAAGCGATAACAAGTCCGGGTTTTATTGATGCCATTTTAAGCCACCCCGGTTTTTCCGGAAAATGCGACACGCCAGTCAATGTGTTATTGCTCATTTGTCGCCTCCGGTTCTTTGTCTCAGTCTCGGGTCGATCAGCGGGAAAAACAGATCAATGACAAGATTTATAAATACGAAAGCGGCCGACGAGACCACAACAATGGCCTGAAGAACGCTGACATCCTGCGAACGGACAGCCTGTTCGGTTATTTTGCCGATACCGTTCAAACCGAAGACAGTTTCAGTCACCACCGCTCCGCTTATCAATTCACCGAACAGCAATCCCGCTATTGTCAAAACCGGTAACGCACTATTGCGCAGGCAATGACAAACCAGAATACGGAAATGCGAAGCACCTTTGGATTTCAATACCATAATAAACGGGCTCAACTCGATTTCATCAAGCGAGCGCATCAGAATTTGTGCAAGCGGTGCTGAAATCGGGATAGCTAAAGCCACGACCGGCAATATCATCGCTTCAATGGGACCAGGAACAATGACAGAGATCCACCCCAGATAGAAAGAAAATATTTGCACAAATACAATGCCGAGCCAGAACAACGGAATAGCAAGAAAAAGGCCGGGAAGCGCGAAAAACAAATTTCTTAAGCCTTGGAACGGTGAAAAGCTGAACAATAAAGCAATCAGAAAAGCCAGAATGAGTGCCACCAAAAATCCCAAGCCGGCAAGTTTCAGCGTGGCAGGAAGATTGGTTTTAATGAGATCGGAAACTGGCACACCCGCTTGTACGGAATAGCCGAGATCACCGTTCAGAAAATTACCTATCGTTTTGAAATATTGTATAATTTTGGGTTCATCAATACCGTAATTCGTGCGCAGATTGGCAATTTCGCTGGCATTCAGCCCATATTCCGGATTGAGAAACTTGATTAGAATTGCGTCACCGGGAAGAATTTGCAACAAAATAAAAGTTGCAGTAAATGCCGCCCAGAGCACAACAATGGCTTGTAACAGACGATAAAAACCGATTTTGAGCATTATCAAACCCTTCAGGTTTTCTGATCCCGCGCTCTCGCCTTTTTATTTTCAGCGAAGGCCTTTTGAAAAAACACACCCGACTTTTAAAAAGAACAGAATGACCAATAGATTTCCGAACAAAGATGCCGACATTGCCATTTTGCCAAAAGTTTTGTTTGAAACTGCGACTTCGGCAAAATGATCAGCTAGCGAATAGCGTTTCCTTTAGAAAAACTATCGGGAAATACTCTATTGTTCATTATTCCGCTATTTTTCTATCCAGGTGTTATAAAAGCTCGGACGACCAACAGATTCAAAACCGACACCCTTGACCTTCGGCGAGCCACCATAGACTTGCGGTTCTTCAAAAATCGGAATGGCATAAGCCTGATCAAGAATATAGTCGGTCGCTGCAACGACATCCGCATTGCGTTTGACCGGATCGGTCTCAGCCGAAATCTCTTCCAGTTGCTTGTTCAGTTTATCATCAACGAAACTAACCACTTTGTCGCTCAAACCACCTTTTTGTAAGAGTGCATCACGATTTTTGGGGTAAAACAGGCTTTTCAAGACATCAGGGTCGGCGCGCCCGACCATATGCGGCATAACCGGAGTTTTTTGCGGGTCGAGATTGTCAATCACTGCATTGGTTCCGTCATAGGCTTTGACATTCAAAATAACACCGACACGCTTCCATTGTTGGGCAATCAATTGCAGCATCGCTTTGCTTTGTGGCTGCTGGACGGCTTCATAAGCTCCAAGAACAAGCTTCTTGCCGTCTTTTTCACGGATACCGTCCGCCCCTGTTTTGAAACCGGATTCATCAAGAAGCGCCTCGGCTTTTGACTGATCGAATTGAAGTTTTGCGCTTTGGTCCGAGTAACCGAAAGCGTTATGTGCCATAATCGACGTCGCTAAAGGATAATTCGAAGAATAAAGCGTTTTGAGAATTTCCGGCCTGTTGGTTGCATAACGGAGTGCCTGTCTCACTTTCAAATCGCTGACAAGCTCGTTATCGGGGCGGAACATAATAGAATTGTTGATGCCGCGCGTACCCACCGAATAAACGATGTTTCCCGACTTTTTCACACGCTCTTCGTCATAGGCTTGCAACTGCCGGATAAAATTGGCTTGTCCGGCAATCAAAGCACCGATACGCACACTGTCTTCCGGAACAGTGAGATATTTCAGCTCGTCAAGATAAGCGCGGCCCTGATGCGCCGATTTTTCCGGTGCCCAGTTATAATCCTTGCGAACCTTCAGAATGATCTCTTTGCCGAGTGTTTCACTTTCAACATAATATGGTCCCGTGCCGATAATTTTGGTTGCATTTCCCATGGCATCAAAGGAAAGAGCCAATGTTTTCGGTGATACAATTCCGGAATTGATCGTTGACGTTGCCTGTAAAAATCCCGGTGAAGGACGCTTGAAATAGAACCGAACAGTCAAGGGATCGACAACTTCACTATGATCGTAATTGTTGACCACTTCCGAAACCGGTTGATGCAAATCTTTATTGCCAAGGCCATAAGTGTCGAAATTTTTGGCGACAATCGCAGCGTCTAGCGGAGTACCATCAGAAAAAGTGACGCCCTCGCGCAACTTGAATTCATAAACCGTTTTGTCGTCATTGAACGACCATGATTTGGCAAGCCATGGTTCGATTTCAAGCGTTTGCGGGTTCTGATAGGTCAACCGATCGGTGATCTGGTTTAAAATTCCGCCATTTGTATAGGTACCGGCAAGAGGCGAATAAAGATTGGTATGGACCTGCTTGTCGAGATAAATCAGTGTTCCGCCTTTTACCGGTTCCTCTGCTTTAAGCGCCGACATGCCGACAGAAAGGACAGAAACAACAGATGAAGCAATAAGCAATTTTTTTATCAAATTTTTCATTTCGGTGCAGTCCTTCGGTTCGTTGCGCCTTTTGTATTCCCGACTTCCGCAATCAGTAATTTTCGACTTTGCTCGTCATCACTCATTGCTTGTTTTCTTGTCGTTTGTTTTCTTCCAGCCGGTCGGCTTACCCTTTCACCTGAAGAAAATCGGGTTTACACAAACCGAATTTGTCCTTTTCAGGCGCTTGTCCACGCGGCCAGCTAGCGAAAATTCACTTCCCGCAAAGAATAAAGCTTCAATTGATTTTTTGAACGGATGCAACTTTTGAACTTTTCAAAAACTTAAAAAATAATTCTTATTTTTGGTAACCGATTGGAAATTAATACTCGTAAAAATTCGCCCTTATGAAAATTTAAAAATTCCATTTCCAATTGTTTTGTCTGAATAATTTTCCGGCCTTTTTTAAAAATCAGTCAGCATTTGCCGGATAAAAGCCGTTAACGGCAGCAAGCCGATTTTTTCCATATTTTTTTGACATTTACCGGACGGAAGGGTTTTTGCAGGCAATCCGGTTTTGTAAAAATTGATCGCTTGATTTGTCGCCCCTCATAATCTCGAATTCTTTTCTTAAATTCATGTGCAGTTTCGTTTTTGAAGCTCCGGAGCCTTAAGTTGTTTTCGAAGTTTCAATCCGATAACGCCGAAAGATCAGCCAATATTTTTTACAAACCCTGAAAGCGAGAGGAATTTTTATCTAAAAACAACAGAATTCGGTGTAAACTTGGCTCGGCGGCACGGGCGACAATATGCTAGTTTTTGAAAAAAACAGCACAGGATAAAATAATGTCTCACTCCACCAAAGCTCAAAAAACCGGCATTGCTGAAAAAAAGATCAAAGTTAGAGAAAACGGAAAACAGGCCGAAGCGCCATTAGCTGGCGAAATAGCGTCGCGGGGTAACGTTGTTCACCCTGTAAAAGGGATAGACCATGCTTTTATTCTGGTAAATAATCTTGAAAAAAGTGCGGATATTTTTCGCCAATTGGGCTTTACTTTGTCGCCACGTGGTCTGCACAGTAAAGAACAAGGGACAGCAAATTATACAGTTATGTTCCAAAATGATTATTTCGAGCTTTTGGGAATTGTTGAAGAAACCGCGGCTAATCGGCAGAAAAAACAGGACCTCGAAAATTATGGCGAAGGTCTTTATGCCATTGCCGGACGCATCGACAATGCACTAGCAGCGGCTCAAAACCTCACCGAATTGGGGTTCGATGTCACAAAGGTTCAGAATTTTTCAAGACCGGTCGATCTTGGTGGAGGAAAACAGGGCGTAGCGGCATTTTCAACCGTTGCATTCAAGAAAAATGAAGTTCCAAACGGTCAGGTGTTTATGTGTGAACAGAAAACCCGCGATATGGTTTGGCGGTCTGAATTGATGACGCACGAAAATGGCGGCGTTGCGCTTCAGTCCGTTATTCTTCTTTCATCCGAGCCGGAAAAAACTGCAAAACGCTATGCACGTCTTTTCAAAGCCGGAAAAATTGCTGAAAATGATGGAGAAATCGTTGTATCGACAGGACCAAATTCGGCAATTATCCGTATCATTCCGAAAGATGCCAACAGCCGTCTCTCTTCCGGTTTCGAAATTGGAAAAGTAGCAAACCATGCTTATGCAGGCCTTGGCATTTTTGTAAAAAATCTGGATGAGACAAAGACTGTTCTCAAGAAAAATGGCGTTGCTTTTGCAGATCGAAGCGAAAAAACGATTGTCATTCCTCCCCGATTTGCTTCGGGAGCAATCATTGAATTCACGGAAAAATAATAACTTCTGAAGCTTGTCAAACACATATCTCGTTCGGAACGTCTTGCTTTATCAATAAAAATCCGTTCCGAGCGATGATTTGTTTTTAATACCGAATTCTTTATCACTTTTAAGCAAGCTCGAACGAATATCGCTTTTTTAAATCCGGTTCTCGAGTCACCGGCTGTGCTTGCTCAAATCTGAATGCGATGCGGAAATGTGTACGAGTTCAGGTTGACACTTGCCGGCATTACCGGAGCGTTTTTCAAGGTGTAAGCGGGAGGTTCCCACCACCACGCCACAATTTACAGAGAAAAATTGCCTTATAATGAAAACTTGCCGGTTTTTCATATCAATGCAGGAAAAATTAAACAGGTCGTGCTTTTCCCCCGCGCTTTTTCCTCGTATTTTTCCCCCGTGCTTTTTCTTATGAACACTCAAAGCGTCGAAGACAAAGTCTCTTGACAAGGGTTACAAAATATTTAAGTTGATAAAAAATATCATGTATTTTTGCATTTTGTCCAAATGTCCGGTTTTTTGAACTATCGGCAAATGGGAAAATGGAAAAATCAGGAATGAGCATGACTTCTCTTCAACTGTCTGAAGCAAACTCGGAAAATGAAATTGCTTGAAGCAAAGCAATATCAATGTCTGGAAACATCCGGAGCAGTTTTTTGATTTTGTTTCAAAAAAGTAAGAGGCGAGCATGAGTGTGTTGATCGAGCCGGACTGCGGGTCATGTCGAAAACAAGCTGTTGAACTGTGGCGAGGTTATAAAAATGATGAAAAGTCGGGCAATTTGGCAATTCGAGAATGACAATATTCAAATTGTCGAATAACGATTTTGTTGTTCGGGTTACATAAGATTTGGGCTCAAAGTAGTTTGACTTCGAGCTTTCGGGTAATGCGTATAGTTTCAGGCACAGCATATAAATGATGAATTATGATACACATGAATCGAATAATTTTCTGCTTTGGACGGGAGTGACTATTATTGTTCTCGCTATCTATGCAGCATTGATCTTTTGGGCCATGGCCATGCGTGGAGACCCCAATGTTGTAAGAGGCGGACAAGAAGCAATCATGCTCGACTTTGCCGAAGAACCTATGGCTCCCGATGTGGAAAACGTTTCCGAGGTGATCAAAGAAGAAACGGTGCAGGAAAAGGAAGAGGAAAAAGAAGAACCTAAGGAAGAAGAGGAAAAGCCTGAACCTGAACCACAAAAATCCGAAATGGTGGAAGAAGTCAAAAAACCCGAACCGAAAAAAGAAGTAAAAAAACCGAAGCCTGAAACACGTAAAGCCGAACCGAAAAAAGACGTTAAAAAAGCCGATGTAACACAAAAAGCGTCCGGCCCCGAAATTGTTGCAAAGAAAGGGCCAACCTATGCGGCTCCCACGACCAATCGTGTGTTTGGTGGTGATGGACGACTTGTTTCATCGTGGCAGAATAAAGTTCAGCGTCGCATCGCGCTCATTGCTTCACGTACTACAAAGCCAAGAGCATCGAGTCGTTCGACAACCTATGTCACTTTCAATTTTGACCAGAAAGGCAACATAACCAGCGCGCGAACCTCACGGTCATCAGGCGATGCTGCAATTGATAATCTGGCCTTGCAAATCGTCAAAAAATCAAGCCCTATTCCTACCCCTCCGGAAGGCTGGAATAGCGCGCTCACTGTACCGGTCGAGGTGCGTTAGCATTCAATCTTTCCTTGAGCTTTCTCGCTTTACATTTTGCTATGTTTTGGAAGCGTTCTATTGAAAACGGAACGTTTCCAAAGCCACTCTGTCATTTTTCACTATCAAAATTCGTTTTTCTATAACGGATACCTCTCCCGTCGCAATTTTTTAAATACCAGACAAATTTTCGGGTAACGAGATAAACACTCCTATGGACATTCGTGTCGTTTCCCCTCCACTATAGGCTCCTTCCAACTCTTTGCTCATAAAACGAAAGAGTGCCGGTTTTATCAGTTTCAATATATCCCTAGTACCAATGCACCTCACCACAAAAATTGTCGCTTGATCATATCCATTCAAAGACAGACATGGTTATGATGCGGATCAATGTCCGGAAAACATGATCATGTCATATATTTTTCGATTGTCTTACAAGCCACCGCTAGTTTTCCACCAAGCTTTTTTCTTTTTCTTAATTCGTACTCACGGCAAATTCCGGATTCGATTATTTGCCTTTTTGCAAATTTTTTAACTTCATTTTTTCTGTTGCTTCAAATCGGATATTTTTCCCCGCGCTTTTTTGCTTGTTCATCTCTTCTTCAACAATCGTCTTAACACTATTCACCGGATTTTGACTTAATAACTCGGGTTTTTTATCGAATTTTTCTTTTCGGTCTAATTATTTTCAATTATAGTACAACGTCGTTTTTCTGGGGCGGGTCGGGTTAGCGTCTCCCGTTTTAACAACTGGTTGATGGGGCGTCACATTTGCTTGTCTTTCAGGTAACGGAACATGTATAGAAATCAAAAAATGGAGATATACTAAAAATATTTTAATTTTATAATTATTATAATTTTAGATTATATAGTATTTAATGTGTTTAAATATATTTTATATTTGAAAATTAGTTGATAATTATATTAAAATGTTTCTCCATCCATAAATTCACCATGAGTTTTCAATTTGGGAAGAGGGTATAATGGATCTCATTTCGCGCGTACAGCGACTGCCGCTCGGAAAGTTTCACTATCGCTTATTGCTGGTAACCGGTTTAGGCTGGATGTTCGATGCTATGGACACCGGCCTTATTGCTTTTATCATGCCACGTTTGTCTGAAAGTTGGCATTTGGTGGCGTCGGATAAGGCCTCGGTTGTCAGTATCGGGTTTGTCGGAATGGCTATCGGAGCTGTATTGGCCGGCGGCATTGCCGACAGAATTGGCAGAAAGACAGTTTTTGCGGCAACACTTGTCGTTTATAGTATTGCAACCGCCTTATGTGGTGTTGCACCCGATCTGAAATGGTTATTGGTGTTCCGTTTCATAGTCGGTTTCGGTCTCGGCGGACAATTACCGGTTGCTGTCAGTCTTGTCAGCGAATATGTACCGGCTCGGGTACGCGGCCGTTTCATCGTTTTGTTAGAAAGTTTCTGGGGAGTGGGCTGGCTTCTTGCTGCACTTATCTCCTTTTTTGTCATTCCCGCTTACGGTTGGCAGATAGCTTTCATAATTTGCGGCATACCGGCACTCTATGTTTTCCATATCTGGCGTAAAATTCCTGAATCTATTCCCTATCTGATTAATCGCGGGCGCATTGAAGAAGCCCATAAAATCGTTTGCCAACTTGAAAAAGAAGCTGGCGTTCCGGTTATCGACAAAATCGAAGTTGCCCCTGTTGCCGAAAAGCACAACGTCTCTTTCACACAATTATGGTCAAGCGGTCTTGCCAGACGCACAATCATGCTATGGCTCATATGGTTCGGCATTGTCTATTCCTATTACGGTATTTTCACATGGCTTCCGAGCCTATTGGAGCAGCACGGATTCAGCATTGTCAAATCATCAAAATACACGTTGATCCTTATTCTGGCACAGCTTCCCGGCTATATGGCCGCAGCCTGGTTGATTGAAATACTCGGTCGCAAGGCTACTTTGTCCGGCTTTATCGCTGCTTGTGCAATATGCGCATATTTCTTCGGACAGGCGTCATCGGATGGCATGATCATTTTGTGGGGCTGCCTGTTGTCGTTTTTCAACCTCGGCGCATGGGGTGTTCTTTATTCATATACGCCCGAACAATATCCGGCCAATATCCGTGCTTTCGGCTCCGGTTGGGCTTCCGCTATCGGCCGGGTTGGCGGTATTGTTGCGCCGATAGTCGTTACCCATATGATGGCTGTAGATAAAGAAGCGTTTTCCAGTGTATTCATAATGTTCACCGGAGTACTTCTGGCAGTTGCAATCATCATCATTGTATTGGGTGAAGAAACGCGAGGCCGCACACTTGAATCCATCAGCCGGTAATCCGGCTGATGCTCGAGCCGGTCGTCCGGCTTTCATCGGCTGATAAAGATATTTTGTAATACGGTTCAGGAAACGGGCAATCATATAAGCGGAATAAGACACGCTTCCGCTTTGTTTGCCCGTTTTTTCTTATCGTTTTTCCGTCCGATTTTTACTTGTCCGGTCTTTCTGGCTCTTTATTTCAAGTCTGCTTTTTCTGGTTTGTCTTTTTCAGCCTGCTTATTTTCCGGAAATTTCTGTTTCTTTCGCGGAAGTCATTATTGTCATTTCAATTTCTCTATCGCCCCCTCGCCTCAACGCGTGTTTCCCTCACCCATTCTTTTCACTATTTTCAATCTTTTTATCTATCTCTTTGAAGTGATTTCAGGCTTGCATTTCATTCGCTGCCAATTCTTTTGCTTAACCCATTCATTCGTTTATTCTCACCTCATCCGTTTATTCCAGCCTCACTTTAGCGTCATTAGCTCATTCCAATTGAGTGCCTTTCTGTTCCCATCACCTTGAAAGCTTATTATTCTCGTTCCTTTTTCCACTCGCCCATCGTATTTCCTCTGGCCCTTCATATTTTCCCCGCCCCTTCATATTTTCCCCGCCCTTCTTATTTTCGTTGTCCGAAACACGATATTTCGCTTTTCCAAAGAAGTTTTATTTTCCTTTGCCTCAGACCTTATATTTTTTTTCGCCCAAGAGAATTGAATCAATAAAGGACAACAAAGACAGCAATGAATGTTTAGGAGAAGCCGCCCGCCGAAACATGAAACCGGCGTTTCAAATAAATCTTCTCAATTGTTAAACTTGAAATGCGTTTTAGATATTTAATGCTGGTGAAGTTAAATTCTCATGATCGTGAGTTTAATTTGGAATGCCCGCTTCAAAAAGATCGAAACGAAACGTTCAATCCCGTTCAACGTCCACAACGATTCAAGTGTTAAAAAAAATCCCATAATCCGCTTTTGACGGATTATGGGATCATTTGATGTAACTTACGGAAAAGCGTTCATCAGAACGCCTGTCGATAAAGCTCAAGAGCATCCGCTTCTGTTACTTCAACAGGATTATTGACAAGCAATCTTGTCTGCTTCATTGCATCGCTTGCGAGCAATGCCAAACTGTTATCTGTAACGCCCACTTCCTTCAAATGGCGTGGTGCGCCGGTTTCCCTCATCAATTTTTCCATAAATTCGACAAAGGCTTTTGAACGCTCTATCTCGGTGCCTTTTGTGTGCGTCCCAACAACATCACCCAGTTCGGCATAAAGGTGAGCGGCTGCTTTCATATTGAACCTTAAAACCGGCCCAAGCATGAGCGCATTGGTAAGGCCATGCGGCAAATGATAATGGCCGCCCAAAGGATAAGCCAAAGCATGAACCGCACCAACCGGCGAATTTGCAAAAGCTTGGCCTGCCAAATTTGCGCCCAATAGCATTGCCTCACGAGCTTCTTTATTATGCCCGTCATTGCAAGCAGTCACAATATTTGCAGACAATAACCTCAGTGCTTCACGAGCAAAGGCATCCGATAGCGGGTTTTTTTTCAATTTTCCGGTATAGGCTTCAATAGCGTGAACCATCGCGTCGATACCGGTAGCCGCCGTTTGCAGCTTCGGCAAACCGATCGTCAACTCACCATCAAGGAGAACTTTATCCGCATAGAGCTGATTGGCAACAACACCCATCTTCGTGGTTTCACCGGTGGTCAGAATTGTAATATTGGTTGCCTCCGAACCGGTGCCGGCTGTTGTCGGTATCTGGATAAGAGGAAGCCGCTTGCCCTTCACTTTTCCAATACCATAAAGATCTTGCAATTTCTGTTCCGAGCGGATCAGCACTGCAGAAAGTTTGGCGACATCCATAGAGGAGCCACCGCCAAAGCCGATGACGATATTAATACCGGCTGCTTTGGCTTTTTCCACACATTCAAGGACAATATTTTCTGGCGGATCAGCGACAACTTTATCGAAAACTGCCACTTTGAAACCTACCTGTTCCAACGACAATTTTGGCTGTTCAAGAACACCCGCCTTATGAAGACTGCCATCAGTAACAATCAGTACTTTGCGTTCTTCATAATAGTGTTCAACAAATTCTCCCAGCTTCTTTGCACCACCCCACTTCACAGTAACTGACGGCACAGCCTCGAAACAAAATTCCTGCATATTTTCCTCCTCCATCTCCGGAATGCAAATTCAACTATTTTTTAAACGAGCCGCATAAGAACAATTGTGGCCCGTTACATATGCTTAAATTATGTGCCGGGCAGAACAAGTTTTACAGAGCACTACATATATATTTGATTTCCATATATTCTTCTATTCCATATTTGGAACCTTCGCGCCCGAGGCCGGATTGCTTAACGCCTCCGAATGGAGCAACTTCATTTGAAATCAAACCGGTATTGTGGCCAACCATACCATATTCGAGCGCTTCACTCACTCTGACAGCACGACTGAAATCGCGCGTATAAAAATAAGCTGCAAGTCCGAAAATCGTATCATTCGCCATACGAATTGCTTCATCTTCCGTTTTGAATTTAAACAATGGTGCAACCGGTCCGAATGTTTCTTCATGCGCAAAACGCATATCTTGTGTAACACCCGTTACAATCGCCGGTTCAATAAAAAGCCCTCCCAATCTTTTTCCGCCATAAACAAGCTTTCCGCCTTTCTTTACAGCGTCGGCAATGTGCTCCTCAACTTTGTCCAAGGCACTTTCTTCGATCATTGGCCCGATATCAGTTTCGGGTTTCCGTCCATCGCCAATTTTCAAAGCTTTGACTGCCTGTTCCAGTTTTTTGGTAAAAGCGTCATAAACCCCTTCCTGAACAAGAAGACGGTTGGCACAAACACAGGTTTGACCGGCATTACGATATTTCGATGCAATCGCACCTTTAACGGCTTCATCAAGATCTGCGTCATCAAACACGATAAAAGGTGCATTCCCGCCAAGTTCGAGCGAAATACGCTTGATCGTCGGTGCACATTCGGCCATCAGTGTGCGCCCAACTTCAGTTGAACCTGTGAATGACAGTTTCCGTACAATATGGCTATCGGTAAGCACTTTACCGATTGTCGATGATTTACCCGTAATAACCTGTAAAACACCCGCCGGTATTCCTGCGCGGTTAGCCAGCTCTCCCAACGCAAGAGCAGTGAGCGGTGTCAGACTGGCAGGCCTTACAATCATCGTACAGCCTGCTGCAAGTGCAGGTGCGGCCTTGCGCGTGATCATCGCAGCAGGAAAATTCCACGGTGTAATCGCTGCCGTTACCCCGACAGGTTGTTTGATGACAGTAATACGTTGTTTTTGCTGAGGAGAAGGAATGGTATCTCCATAAGTCCTCTTGGCTTCTTCAGCAAACCATTCGACAAAGGATGCAGCATAAATAATTTCGCCACGTGCTTCTTTCAAAGGTTTACCTTGCTCGCTCGTCATAATCATCGCCAGATCATCGGCGTTAGCGATTATCAGGTCGAACCACTTGCGCAAAATTTTTGACCGCTCGGAAGCTGTCTTTATTCGCCATTTTTCGAGTGCTGCATTTGAAGCCTCGACGACTTTTTCAACTTCGGCAGCGGAAAGTGAGGGAACATGACCTACCACCTCACCATCTGCCGGATTGGTAACGGCGATTGTTTCATTGCTTTTTGCAGAAAGCCATTTGCCGTCAATCAGGCACTTGTCTTTCAACAGCTCTTTATCTGAAAGTTTCATTTATCTGTTCCTCCTGAACCCAACACGCTTCTGTTTTCCCCGAGCCTTAAGCTTCCACGGGAAAACAAGCTATTTCTCAATTAACGTAGGTGTATTTTTTATAAAGGGCAAGGACAGGAACGTTCAATAGATTGTTTGCATGTTAATAAATTACTTGTCTTGTCACCGCTCCTTCTATCATGGAATAACCGGATTTTGCCCGTTCCCTCAAAAGGAACGGAAAAACAACTTACCCATACAAGTGCCCCACTGAAAAAAGGATTTTTTCTTTTCGAGCTACCGGATTTCCGGTAAAAAAACAGCGGCTTCAATTCTGAAATGAACACCACAGCACAGCATCTGCTCGACATTAAGACCGGAAGGAATATCGGATTAAAAAAATAACCGGCTATGGTGAGTGTAAAACTGACCTTGTCGGTTTTCTGCTATTTACCCCTTTTTCCGGTTTTCAGCATTTTTCTCTATTTTTCAGTCTCGCGCTGCGATTTCCTGTTTTTCATAAAACTTGTCAAATAAGGAAATAAATGCGAAATCGTACGGGTTTTTCAATTTATCTTGAATGGTAAACACTATAACATTGAGCCCGACTGGCTTAATCAGCATAAAACCCCATTAGCAAATTAGCAAACAGGCGAACGCAATTGAAAATATCCGGCATTGTCGAACTGAAAAATAAAGCCCCCTTGTTTGACAATGGTCGCCACCGGGTCATCTTTCAGCATCCGCAAAACCCCGATCTGATTATCAAAATTGTTCGACACAGATGGGCTGAAAAATACGAAAAATACAACGCATTTAAAAAACATTTCAAACCGTTACGCGAAAACGTCTATAACATCTTCGAATTTCTCGAAACTATGCGGTTGAACTTCGATACCAATCTCAGAACACCGCATATTTTGACAACATTGGGAATCGTGCGAACCGATCTTGGTTGGGGAATGGTTTGCGAAATCGAAAAAGACAAAGATGGTTCACCTGCAAAAACCATTCATGACATTGGTGACAAGATCGGCAATTATATAGGCGAGTTGAAAGATCTGAGCCAATGGGCCGAAACTTCGCCTGTTGTTCTCACAAGTTTTCACACCGACAATCTGGTTCTATCCTGGCGTGACGACCATTATGAATTTGTGATGATTGACGGTATTGGCGAACGAAATATTTTACGCTTGCGTACCTATATCCGTTCTTTAAACCGGAAAGAGAACAGAAAACGCCTTCATAAAATACTCAATGAGCTCAATCTTTATGATGCAGTTGTCGGACAATAATAGCGCAAGAAGCAAATTCCCGACATTTTTCATTCTGTTCGAATGTTCTTTCATGGTGCTTACCAAAATTTGGTATCTGCCTGTTTTCTCCGGCGGTTTTGTGTCTGTTGAAGCAACCGTTTCATGAAAATTCTGAAAATAATCAATGAGAGCAGTTAAGCGGGATTGTGTATTGATTGAACCAATTTTCAAAACCGACAACCAAAACGCTTTCATCAGGCTGAGATTACGCAGTCATTATTTTTAGATGTAATATGTTTTTTCGATCAAAATCACGTCGCGATGACCATATGGCCGTTTCTCAAAAAATAGAAAAGAGCGCGCGCCCGATATTATCAGGCGCTGCGCTCTATAAAAAACTGACCCCGAAATTTTAACTGGATTTTGCGGTTTTGAACACAACACACCGCAACAAAAAAAGGGGTAAACACAAAAGACTCATTTTACAGGAATTTTCGGTTTCCAGCCGCGCCCGTAACCGAAGGACATGGCACAGGCGGCAACTTCAACTTGGCGGATAAGCATTTGACGCTCGTCCAGAAGCCTTGAAATCAAGGTTTTTACATCACCATTATAATCAGCAATCAGATGGTCAATTTCGTCTTGTTGATAGTCTCTTTGTCTAACTTCACTCACTTCTCTGACTCCTTTTGCACGCTTGTGATGTTCCCATCAAGAACGAGAGTCAAGGATTTCATAATCAAATATGAAGAGAGTCACCGGCTTTTAAAATCGGAGTTTTTAAGACCGGTTTTTGAACTGTCAAAGCTTTGCCCAGTTCTGCTTGGTTTAGTCGTATGGAGCCCGATATTTCACTTTCGTGTTGAGTTTATGCAATTTTTACGGGGTCGACAGTTGCTCATATTTCAACATCAAAAAAGCCTTGATAAAAGAGTTTTCTCTCGTGAAATAACCAGTAATTTCCCGATCTGTTAAGCTAAAAATAGGTTTGATAAAAAATAGATTATGAAGTCATTGAGTTCGACTATGCAGATTTAACGCTATTTGCGCGTAGACTGCATATATATAAGCCAACAGCAAAGTGTGAATTGTCCAGTTTCAAGAGACGCTAACATCAAAAATGCTTCAACAGTAACACGCCACCATCAATAATATTTAACTATAAAATCAATCGAACGGAATATCTACTGGCTTTTCAAATTGACCAATTTGCCAAATCTTACCAATGATCAACGCCTGATAACGATATCTCTGTTTAAAGTCGACCCCACGTTTTGTTGGGGGTAACGATTATAGGAACATTTAAGCTACGTATAAATGGTCATTTATTGGTTACCGCGTCTAATTATTCAGGCGGCATCTATATTTCTACACCCCCCATTCAAGATAGAGATAATCCCAAAGAGTAAAATGGGTAACAAAATAGGTAATACTTTTCTCATTCCATCAATGCGTGAAACCGAAGGCGGATATCAACCCCAATAGTCAACTATTGTGTAAACACACTAACCCAACGACTTCCGCCGACAATGCGAAGACCTACTTTTGTGTTGGTTACGAATAATCCAAATGTCGAATGTATTAGCCGTCAAAAGTAATATCGGCGCATGGCGTAACGTTGACTGCATGACTATAATCAAACGATCTATTTTTATGAGTGTTCACAATTGAAGCGTAGCTCTCGACGGATTGACCAAATCTTTTTTGAAGTCTTTAGAAGTGAACCCCCAAATAAGAGAGCAAACACATAGTATAAATAGAGCATATCAACGACAAATTGCTATTCGAAGCACATCAGCTAGGCAACCCTCTAATGTTCCTATCAAAGAGAATTAATAAGCACATCAGCGAAGTAAAGTTAGCTCATAAACACTTTAAATCGATGGTCAGTCTAATGAACTTCGGCAGGATGATATAGTTTTGAAGTTGGAAGGTTTCGTTCAGCCAGTTACTGCATATTGTATTAAGTAGTTCAACTGTCAGCGTTGTTTCCCAATGAGAAGATCACTAAAGCAATAAGCAGCTCGCAAAAGGGAGTAAAAACATCTTAAGAGGTCTGCATCGTCAATGAGTGTCGCAACCATCTCCCACAATTTGTTTTTTATGTTCGTCGTTAGGAACAAAAAAGACACATTTTAAATGTGTGATTAAGGCGTTCTGAAAGACTGAAAATTAAATCAGAAAACGCAGAAGTTTCTCTTAGTGGTCAAAGTTACCATTGGCAGTTTACTAGATAAATTGATAGCCATTGGTTTAAAGAAGGCAAAACAGTTAGCGTGACCGAATGTGTTCAACATCGCTCAAAAACTGGTCGAGTTATACCGACCAATAATTACAACCATATATTTCAGCCGAAAGCAAAAAACCGTTATCGCCATAGATATCCAGAATTTTACCGGCTTCGTAAGAAATGCCTTTCGTAAAAGTACCAGGATCCACTCGCAAATATTAATGTAATTGTAATGACCGTAAAAAGTGCAGTTTCCTTAGGTAACCACGTAACCCGCATTACAGACGTTATCACTGGTATGTGCCACAAGTAGATTCCATAAGATATGGTTCCAAGATAGTAGAATGGCAACAAAATTTTTCTTATCATGGGTTTTATTTTTAAAGAACACAAAAACAAAATAATAAATCCTGCCGTTACAGCAAGTAATGTCCTGAAAAATATCACCATTAATGGATATTCCCAATAGGATCCATATCTCAAATATATTCGAAGTGTTACAAAAATTAATGCGCAACTAGATAGGAAAAAAATCGCTACATAATTTTTACGTCCTGATATTAAATTTTGTCCGATATCAGTTTTGATCAATCTTGCTAATAAAATACCTATACCAAATTCGTCCAACATTCCCGGCAATTGAGTTGCAGCAAAAAACATCTTGAAAGTGCCCATATCTTGATCAAGACTAACAAAATATACGACTCCGCTTCTCCAGATAAAACTAATAGCTAATACAAATATTAATATCTTCCACCACTCTATCTTTGACAACCATCTTGCAGTTATAGCAATGACTACATAGAATTGCATTTCAGGACCCAACGACCAATTGGAACCGTTGACTGATCCCTGATATTTTAAAATGAGATTATGTATAAACAACATATGCGTGATTAGGTTGTTCCGAAAATCTTCAAAAAGAAGGGCTGGCGTCACGAAAACGAAACAGACCAGCATCGTCAAATAATGCAGAGGTACAATTCTCAAAAGTCGTCGTTTCATGAATGAAATAAAAAATGGTTGAGGGTCATTTTTGTCTAACTTATTGAACGCAGATAACGTTATTACAAATCCTGAAATAACAAAGAATATATCGACACCCATCCAGCCAAAATGAAACCAGAGTAGAGGCCAACTGGTTGGAAAGGTAGTCCAATTAAAATGAGCGATGCAATGATAGACCATTACAGATATTGCCGCGAAGCCTCTTAGCATATCTATATTATCGAAATAATACGTATGGTTTTTATGTCCTACTCTCTCTTGTTCTAAGCTCATTCCAAAGCACCTGCCCCGCTCTAACGGTTATCATCCAGTTATATGGCTATAAAAATATATCAAACGTAGCTAACGTATAACACGACATAAATCCGGAACTCATTAGCATCCTCATCAGGAAAATCCAATACCAAAAAGTCTATTCCCTTTAGATGTGCTTGGTCCTGTTCCAACTCCCCATGATGTAGTGTCCTGTAACATTTGCTTGATAAGCTATTGCGTAGTCTGTAAACGAAAAAACTATATCACTCAATTGATTTTATGAACGGCCAATCGTAGGCATAACCGTATTAAATAATTTTTTTCCTTAATATTATGCATTTTATATATATTTTTCTTAAAAAAACAACATATTACGCATATTAAAAATAAAATGTTGAATAAAATATATATTTTCTCTTAAAAGGTAAAAATTTAAGAAATCTATTTTGTTTTTATGAAATATAATTTTTAAAATACAAAAAAACATCGTAATTTTGTAATTACAATGCTGGCTTTAAAAGAAATATAAAATAATTAAATCCTATTACTGTCCGTCAAATTCTTTATGTTCGTGATCTCTTATTTTCCGATGTCTCGCTCTAAAAGCGGGAGTTAACCGTTTAATGACGATATCACAGCAACAGCGCAGCGAAAATAAAAGAGCGTGAATTAATTAATAGATTGAGTTCCAGTTGGGGTAGAAATCCAATCTAGTTATTTCGTAACATCTTTCTCGACATGCTGCATCTTTTAGCAAACAAAGTCGCAAAGATAAAAACACGCTACTGCTACTCGTCTCAAACCTGCGCCCCCTATCGAATCTCTTCTTGAGAACATCGCAAATACGATAGCTAATATAGGCATCAGAATGATAAAAATCAGATAATCAAGGTGGTAACAAAGCCAATAAAACTGAAAAAGGTGGTGGGCCCGGAGGGACTCGAACCCCCAACCAAGCGGTTATGAGCCGCCGGCTCTAACCAATTGAGCTACAGGCCCCACGGAAGCCCCGCAATAACCTAAAAATTTTGTCAACACAAGTGCCTCCGTGCCAACTTATTCACCTTTTTGAAAATTTTAGCGCTTCAAGCTTTTATCTTGCGCGTGAAACTCTATCTAAAAGACAGAGACTTATTGAAAATGAGGAGTAAATGACAGTGTCCCGTATTTTCCCCCGCAACACCAAAATAATTTCTGCTTGTGCTGCCTTTTTGTGTGCCACTTCGCCGCTTGCTCTTCATGCGCAAAATGTGAATAAAACAGAACCTGTCATTGTTGTTCAGGCAAGCGGAGACGAACAGGCAAAGCCCGATATTGCCATTATCAACCTCGCTGTCGAGACCGAAGGGGAAACCGCCGATTCTGCATTGAATGCCAATAATGGAACGATGAACAAGGTTCTTGATGCTTTCAAGAAAGATGGTATCGAAAATGCCGATCTGATGACTTCGGGGCTTGCTATTTACCGTGTCGAAGAAAACGAAAAAAACAAAAAGGCAAATACACCTCTTTACCGTGTTTCCAATAGTTTGAGTGTGCGTGTACGCGACATAAACAAAGCCGGCAAGATTTTTGATGAAGCGATGAAGTTGGGGGTAAATTCTGTAAATGGTATTACGTTTACAAATGCCGATGCAAAACCTTACCTTACAAATGCAAGGAAAAAAGCCGTCGCAGAGGCCATAGCCAAAGCAAAAACTTTGGCTGAAAGTGCAAATGTAAAACTTGGAAACGTCATTACCATTGCTGAAGATAATTCAGGCAATATGATGATGCCGCGTCTTATGAGTGCAAGTGCCACAGCATATCGGAATGAAACGAATTTTTCTTCCGGAGAACTTGATTACAAGGTCAATGTGACAATGACATTTGCTATCGAACAATAATGAGAGCCGTTGCGAGTGCTGTTCTTTATTGTTCATCTTCCGGCATAGCATATCATCGGGAAAACAAAAAAACGGCCAGAGGGTCAATCCGTGGCCTGGTTTCACCGGTCAATATTGTAGGCCGTTTTAGGGATGAGCCTATGAGGTCTTCCGGCTTACCGTGCGAATTCCTAACCGTCAGCCGTTAATCGGGCCAATGATGTAATCAAGATAATCTTCGTCCGACAGAAGATCATCTTCATGAGCAAGAATTTTATCGCGAGCTGAAATACGGGCTTTGTGAACGCTTTCCCGATCATGCGAGACAAGATGATGCCATGACGGCAGGTCTTTTCCTTCATCAACCAGCTTATAGGCACAAGTTTCCGGCAACCAGCGCACCGAGCGCACCATTTCAATGTCAAGATAAAGGCAATCGGGAACAATGGACTTGCGATTTTGATAATCGCTACATTGGCAGGTTTTCGAGTCAAGCAATCGGCAGCCAACAGCGGTGACAAAGATTTCGCCGCTATCTTCATCTTCCAACTTTTGCAAACAGCACAGCCCGCAACCATCGCAAAGACTTTCCCATTCTTCCGGCATCATTTGTTCCAATGTTTTTGTTATATAGAATGGAAGCTTGTCCATGCTCAATTCTTTCATCCGGCTTTCATTCAAAGCTTGTTGCTGTAACAGGCCGGAAACGGTGGCTGGCATTCCGGTTCACGACAAATGTAAGCTGAAGCGGACACCTGAAAACAGGCTATTATTCGAAAATCCGCTCGCCCTGCTCGTCGATAATCTGGCGGCCTTTGATGTGTATCATGGCAACGGCATCATCAAGATTGGTAAAACGGTCCGCGCGGATGAACCGGTAGCTCTTGGTCTCGCCATTGATAGTTTTTGAAATAACACCGCAACTCTGGAGCTGGCCTTCATTTTTGTAAGGTGTCGCGGAAATGATAAAGCCTTTATATTCGGTCTGTCCGCCGTCAATTTCTGCGTTTTCACTCGAAGTGCTTGGAGATTTACCGAAAAGCTTTTGCAAAAATGACATGGTTTGTCCTTGCTTGAAAAACGGAAAGGCACGAAACCGCAAGATTTCGTGCCTTTTGCATAAATCTTAAGAATCGAGAAAACTTCTCAACTTGCGTGAACGGCTTGGATGTTTGAGCTTGCGCAATGCTTTTGCTTCAATCTGGCGGATACGTTCACGGGTAACCGAAAACTGTTGTCCGACCTCTTCCAAAGTATGATCTGTATTCATGCCGATACCGAAACGCATACGCAATACGCGTTCTTCACGAGGAGTGAGAGAGGCAAGAACACGGGTGGTCGTATCGCGCAAATTCGCCTGAATGGCGGCGTCGATTGGCAATAGCGCATTCTTGTCTTCGATAAAATCGCCCAAATGTGAGTCTTCTTCATCACCTACAGGTGTTTCAAGAGAAATCGGCTCTTTGGCAATTTTCAGAACCTTGCGCACTTTTTCAAGCGGCATAGCGAGTTTTTCCGACAATTCTTCCGGTGTCGGCTCACGCCCGATTTCATGCAACATCTGGCGTGACGTGCGCACGATTTTGTTGATGGTCTCGATCATATGAACCGGAATACGGATTGTACGTGCCTGATCGGCAATCGAACGGGTAATGGCCTGACGTATCCACCATGTTGCATAAGTGGAAAATTTGTAACCACGACGATATTCGAATTTGTCGACGGCTTTCATCAAGCCGATATTGCCTTCCTGAATAAGATCAAGGAATTGCAAACCACGATTGGTATACTTCTTGGCAATTGAAATAACGAGACGCAGATTGGCTTCAACCATTTCCTTTTTGGCGATAGCAGCTTCGCGCTCGCCCTTCTGGACCTGATTGACAATACGACGGAATTCGCCGATTGAAATCGCCGTTTCTTGCGCCAGCATCTGGATTTCACTGCGCAATTCCTGAATGGTTTTGGCTTCTCTTGTGGCAAATTCCTTCCAGCCATGACCGGGCAATGTGGAAATGTAATTGATCCAGTCGGAGTCCATTTCGCGACCCTGATACTGTTTCAGGAATTCCTCATGGCCAACACCATAGGAATCGGCAAGGCGTTTCAACTTGCCTTCGCTTTTTACCAGACGTTTATTAATGTCATAGAGTTGTTCGACCAGCGCCTCGATACGGTTCTGGTTAAGTGACAATGATTTGACAGCTTTGACCAGATCATCCTTGAGCTGTTTGTATTTTTTCTTTTGTGCAGGAGACAATGCGCCTTCGTCATGGTCGGCGAGACTACTTTCAACATGCTGATCCTGCAATTTACGCAATTTTGCGTAAGTATCGGCAATGAAGTCCAAAGTTTCCATAACCTGAGGACGAAGTTCATTTTCCATCGCTGCAAGCGACAGATTGTTTTCATCGTCATCCTCGTCATCTTCATCCGGCTCGATGGTTTCGCCGCCGACATCGGTTATGTCATCATCATCGTGAACCACACGCTTAGGAGCTTCCTCCTTCGGCTTTAAATCCTCGATATGTTCGATGACCGGAGCCTGTTTGGCTTCAGGTCCTGCATAAGTGGTTTCAAGATCGATAATTTCACGTAGCAAAATGCGTTGTTCATTGAGTTCTTCACGCCAGATAATGAGCGCCTGAAATGTGAGCGGGCTTTCACACAAGCCTGCAATCATTGTCTCGCGACCGGCTTCAATACGCTTGGCAATAGCTATTTCGCCTTCGCGCGATAACAGCTCGACAGCACCCATTTCACGCAAATACATACGCACCGGATCATCTGTCCGGTCGTTCTGATCGCGCTTCGACGTGGTTGCAAGGGCACGACCGCCAGATTCTACCAGTTCGCCACCTTCGGAAGTTTCTTCTTCCTCGGTTTCAGCTTCTGCTTCAGCCTCTTCGTCATCTTCCACAACATTGATGCCCATGTCCGACAACATGGCCATTGTGTCTTCGATCTGCTCGGAAGTTACTTCTTCTGAAGGAAGAACAGCGTTCAATTCGTCCATTGTGACAAAACCGCGCTTCTTCGCAGTCTTGATCAGTTTTTTTACGACATCATCGGACAGATCCAAAAGAGGACCATCGCCGCTAACTTCGCGCTCGGTCTCTGCATTTTCTGTCTGTTTTACCTTTGTTGCCATTCCGTGTTAACTCCGCTCAGCCACATCGCACATTTATTCATTGTGTTTTGCAACTTTCTACTCATTCTGCACTTACAGCCATTCCGTCTGGCTTAAATTTCCGCCACCACTTACGGCTTCCTGGATTGTAAATCTTGTAAAGCCGTTAATTTTTAAAAAAGATTAATGTTGGCTATTTTCTTTCCAAGATAATGGACTTGCTCCATATGATTGTTCTTCAACACCACTCTTTCAAAAATGTTCCATCGTGCCATAGCTCTTGCACTGCCACCTTTTCATCGCTAAAAGAAAATTACCGCCCGCTAAATCTCACTCTTTTCTTTAACCCGATTGTTTCTTTAGTCCGATTATCAAGGCCAATTATAGTACAACTGGGCTTTCGTGGCTGATTCGCAGACAAAAAGCGAATCATTTATTGATTTTCCGACTCATTCCGGTCTGATTCGTCTTCTTTCCACCGTCCAAAACCATCGATCAAAGCCTCAACAGCCTCAGTTTTCTCAAGTTCTGCCTTGACATCGCCCAAAAGGGTAAACATCCCGCTATCCGATTTTTCCAAAAGCTCGGCTTCAATGTCACGCAACCTTTTATGTAGGTTATGTGCACGCAGATGCAAGTAGACAGCCTGTTTTAAAGCTTCTCTTGCGTCTTCAATCGGTGCTTCCGCAAAAGCACAGCGAAATCCGAGATTTTTCAACATGCCATGGATACGGTTGAGGATTTGCTCCTGCCCCTTTTGTTTCAACAGCTTCATCATGGCATCGGCATCATTCGGTTGCCATTCCCCCATAATCTCAAGCATAGCACGATGAAGGCCAATGAGCGCAGGATTTTGCAGCTCAAGCTTTGCCAAAGTTTCAAAATCCTCGTACCAGAGCTCGGGATGGGAAGCCAAGGTCATCAGAATGGCCGCTTCCCGCAAGGGAATAAAACTCGCCGAATTTTTGACCAGATTGGAGTTGGCCAAACTTGGACTGGGACCACCACCAATAGTGTTCGCATTCCGGTTACCACGATAATTCTTGCCATTATTCTTGAAAAAAGCCGGACGGAAAAGATTGCGCAACCGGTCGCGCAGATCTTGTAAATAATAATGCCGTAAACTTTCATCCTTGATTGTGAAAATGACCGACTTGATCTCGCGCTCAAGGGCCGCACGCGCTTCCGGCGTTTCGAATTGCTGTCCGAATGTGTATTTGCGCCATAAAAGTTCGGCAAGCGGAATCGATTTCGAAAGTTCCACTTTCAAACTATCCGATCCACCGGTTTTCACAATATCATCGGGGTCTTTGCCATCGGGAAGCAGAATAAAACGGGCAGAAACACCGGCCTTCAAAATCGGCAAAATGCGCTCGGCCGCCCGAAATGCTGCGTGAACACCCGCCTCGTCACCATCAAAACAAAAAACCGGATCAGGTGTCATGCGCCATAAAAGTGCAATCTGGTCTTCGGTCAAAGCTGTGCCAAGGGGTGCGACAGCAGTGTCGACACCGGCTTTTGCCATAGCAATCACATCCATATAACCTTCAACGACATAGACAGGTTTTGCGGCTTCTTGCGCTTTCGGCTGTGCAGCTTTTCGGGCGGTGGCTGCATTATAAAGCATTTTGCCCTTATGGAAGAGCACCGTTTCAGGACTGTTCAGATATTTTGCCCGTACATTCTTGTCCATTGCCCGCCCGCCAAAGGCAACAATGCGCCCGCGCAAATCGGCAATCGGAAACATGATGCGGTTTCTGAACCGGTCATATGGTGCCGAGCCATCTTCTGCAGCAACAACCAGCCCGCAATCTTCCATCTGTTTTAATGAAATATCCTTGGCAATCAGTGCATCCTTCAAAGCGTTGCGCGCATCCGGCGCGAAACCGATCTGAAAGCGGTCCATCATTGCTTTGGGCATTTGCCGCCCATCAAGATAGCTGCGGGCGAGGTTTCCCTCCTGTGATTTCAACTTGCTTTGAAAAAAGACGGACGCAAGATTCATGACATCATAAAGGTCTTTTTTGATCTTTTCCTGTCTCTCGGCATCCTTGTCACGTGCCGGCATCCGGACACCGGACTGATTGGCCAAACGCTCGACCGCTTCGGGAAAAGGAATACCGTCAATCTCGGTCACAAAAGTAAATATATCGCCGCTTGCCCCACAACCGAAGCAATGGTAACGGCCTTTCCGGTCTTCGCAATGGAAGCTTGGCGTTTTTTCGCCATGGAACGGGCAGCAGCCCCAGAAATCGCCACGCGAAACATTGCTTTTTTTCGGGTCGAAATTCACCCTCTGGCCAACCACTGTTGAAATTGGCAGGCGTGCACGAATTTCGTCAAGAAAATCGGGTGAAAAACGCATTACTTCTCGTCGTCTCCGGTTCCAGTACTATTAACTTAACCATTGTTGCGATCAAATTAAACACCCCGACTGAAAAGACGGTTAAGCATTTGTTTTAAAATGAAATCAAAAGATGGGGAACGGAAATGCGCATGCCGAGACGAATTGCCTGCTTTTTATACGCCATAAGCCTTTCCGCTCCGGAAGAAAAATAAAATCAGCGTGACTGGATAAAACCGTATCAATCAGGTTTTTTCCTTCCCTTCGCTGATATTTCCATTTGCCACTGCACTTTTGCCGAAACGGGCTTTACGGCAAGAAGAAAACTTCAAGACACTTGAAGAAGAAAACCCCCGCCCTACCCTTTTTCATTAAATTTCATTCCGATTAAAGGAGATATTTATGCAGGACGCAAGTGTAGGTTGGATTGCCGCTATCATCATTGGCGGATTGGCTGGCTGGGCAGCAAAAACATTCATGAAAAGCAACACCGGCCTTATTGTGAATATCATTCTTGGTATTGTCGGCGCATCGCTCGCCAGTTTTATATTCAGCCTTTTCGGTGTTACTTTTGCCGGTGGTTTCGGATATCTGATTTCCGGCTTTATCGGTGCCTGCATTCTTATCTGGCTTGGCCGGCTGATACGCTCGTAAAATTTTATTCTGTTTACCCCCGTTTGGGGCGGGCTGATTGTTCCGTGCCGATCATTCGGGGTTTTTATGAGAAACATGAAAAAAGGCACCTTCAAGCAAGGTGCCTTTTATAAAAGTGATTTTCGAATGGCTTTTATTGAAGTGCTTCAAAAACTCCGGCTGATTTTATAACCGGCTTGAAAGCGTTCCGCTTATTTCAGCTTTTCGCGAATGGCGGCGCCAACTTTTGCAAAGTCCATTTGGCCGTTATAGCGATCTTTCAGCCATGCCATGACCTTGCCCATATCACGCAAGCTCTCCGCACCGGTTGCTTCAAGCCCCTCGGCAATTGCCTTTTGAACCTCGTTTTCATCAAGCTGACGCGGCAAAAACTCGCGGATAACGGCAATTTCGTCGCTTTCGGCTTTTGCAAGTTCCGGCCGTCCGCCCTCATTATAAAGCTTGACCGACTCCTCGCGCTGTTTGATCATTTTCGCGAGAATGGATTGTAATTCGGTGTCGTCAACGGCGGGTTTGCCTTCTCCTCGATTGGCAATATCGCGGTCTTTGACGGCTGCATTGATAAGACGAAGGGTTGAAAGCCGGGCTTTATCATGTTCCTTCATAGCAGTTTTCAACGCATTATTAATGTCATCACGCAACATGGTTCTGTTCACTCCTGTGGAAATTTGTCTTGGTCTACAAAATCGCCGTCCCTCATGCAATGGACAGCATTAAAAATAATGGAAAAAGCCTTGAAAAAGACGTCCATTGCTCTTTACCTTGCCGATCAAAGCTCCTATATCACAAACCTTAGCCGAAATTGGAAAACTCGAACGCCCAGCAGATGCCATTTGCTTGCGGCTTTTTAGTGCGAACAATAAACGCGCCGTTTTAAACCAACGTTTAATTGAGAGTGAGCGATGACTAATACAACAAAAACGACTTTACCTTGGGGCACCACGAAACCCACTGCGCTTTTGGTATTAGCAGACGGAACCGTCATTGAAGGTAAAGGTTTGGGTAGAACAGGTTCCATTGAAGCTGAAGTCTGCTTCAATACTGCTATGACCGGATATGAGGAAATCCTCACCGATCCTTCCTATACCGGACAGATTGTAACATTTACCTTTCCGCATATTGGCAATGTCGGCGTCAATGCCGAAGATATCGAGGACCTGACACCGGCTCAACGCAGTGGTGCTGTGGGGGCAATTTTCAAAGCCGATATTACCCACCCCTCGAATTATCGTGCCGCAGAAGGTCTGGACAAATGGCTTTCCCAACGCGGTATCATCGCCCTTTGCGGCATTGATACACGTGCCTTGACCTCGCTTATTCGTGAAAAAGGCCTTACCAATGCGGTAATTGCCCATGACAAGAACGGCGTTTTTGATGTCGAGGCTTTGAAAGAACGCGCCCGCAAGTGGAGCGGCCTGGTCGGGCTTGACCTTGCTAAAGATGTAACCGAAGGCCAGTCATCCGAATGGGATGAAACGCCATGGGTATGGAATGAAGGCTATGGCCATGAAAAGACGAAAGACATTCACATTGTTGCTGTCGATTATGGCGTAAAGCGCAATATTCTGCGGCTCCTTGCCGGACTTGAAGCCCGTGTCACCGTGGTTCCTGCAAAAACTACAGCCGAAGAAATATTGGCTTTGAATCCTGATGGCATTTTCCTGTCGAATGGCCCGGGTGACCCTGCAGCCACGGCAGAATATGCTGTTCCGATGATCAGAAAACTCGTCGAGACAGGTATTCCGATGTTCGGCATTTGCCTTGGTCACCAATTGCTTGCTTTGGCAATGGGTGCAAAAACTGTCAAAATGCATCAGGGGCATCACGGTGCCAACCATCCGGTACAGGATAAAGAAACCGGCAAGGTGGAAATTGTCTCCATGAACCACGGCTTTGCAGTGGACGCAAAAACACTTCCCCAAGGTGTCGAAGAAACGCAAATCTCGCTGTTTGACGGTTCGAACTGTGGTATCAGGCTTGTCGGCAAGCCGGTGTTTTCAGTGCAACAGCACCCCGAAGCTTCACCTGGTCCACAAGATAGCCATTATCTCTTCCAGCAATTTGCAAAGATGATCCGCGAACATAAGAAAGCTGCATAATCGACCGCTTGCAGATTGGCTTTCCAATAATAGATTTAAAATATTCAAAGACCCGCTGAAAAAGCGGGTTTTTTTGTGTTCAATAATATTGCTTTGCCGGTTTTATCAGAAAGGCCATAAAAAGCAGTGTCCACTCCCTGTTCTTCCCCATTCCAATTGTTCCGTTCATTTTTTACCAGCTGTTAAAACCGGCTTTACAATGCGGTGAACGTTCGTTTCACACAAGCGCTAGCCTTGAACTTGGAATAACTCCGTCACGTTCAAGACAGCTTCCTGTTAGAACCGAACTTACTTCCGGAAATTGATCTCGACATTTCTGGCGGTTTCTGGAATTTTCAAGGTTGTTTTTAACCCGATTAGCTGCCTCTCGCTTTTTCCTTGTGATCTCTCACAAGTTCATATGTCGTTAAACGCGGGCTTTTATCTTCACGAACAAAAAAGCCGAAAACCAGTGTTGTTGCGAGCAACACGAAAAATGCGGTTGCACAAGGGGCACCGGCAAATTTGAACGGCGCACTATCGCTCGTAAAATAGCTGAAAATCGACGTATAGAATACCGGCCCGATCATCGACGTGATCGAGGTTATCGATGTCAAAGCGCCTTGAAGAGCACCTTGCGCGTTGGCCGGGACTTGGGAGGAAGCAATCGAGCGCATTGGCACGTGGGCGATATATTCCGGCATAGTGAAAAGGAAAACGACATAAAGCATATAACCTTCAAAGGCGAAGGTATAGCCGACCATGCCGACGAGCGCGAAGAGAAGCCCGATCATCGAGATTTTCCAGTTACTCAAGTGCCTTGTCATATAAGGCAAGAGCAATCCCATCACTATGCATTGGCCGATGCCGAAAACGCCATAGGCAAAACCTATGGAAAATTCACTCCAGCCATAACGTTCTTTGGTCATAAAAGCCAAAGTTGAAGGCCAAACCGCCTCGGCAAGCCAATAGAGGAAAAAAGCAAAAGCAACCCAGAGCACAGTGCGATAATGGCGCAATTCCAGCAGAGCGCCAACCGGATTAGCCCTTCTGATTTCAAAGGGGCGGCGCAACGACAAAGGCAGAGTTTCCGGCAGCATATACATGGCAAAAACAAAATTGACGAGCGAAAGTCCGGCTGAAAAATAAAACGGCATGCGGGGGCCAATTTCGCCCAAAACGCCACCGATCAGCGGGCCTAAAAAGAAGCCGACACCAAAAGCAATACCGATGAGCCCGAAATTGCGTGTTCTGGTGTTATCGTCGGAAATATCGGCAAGATAAGCCGAGCAGGTTGAAAAACTGGCGCCGCTGACACCGGCAAGAATTCTGCCGATAAAGAGCATGGAATAGCTCCACGCAATAGCGCAGATAAAATTGTCGATCGCAAAAGTGATGATGGATAACAATAAAATCGGTCGGCGTCCGAAACGGTCGGAAAGATTGCCGATAAAAGGGGCAAACAGAAACTGCATGGTTGAATAGACCATGAGCAAAATGCCGCCATCAACCGATGCCCTGCTGATACTGTCGCCGGTCAATTGGCTTAGATATTCCGGCATAACCGGTACGATGATCGCAATGCCGATAATATCCAGTAACAGCGTGATGAAGACCAGAACAAGTCCCTTGTGAACAAATTTTGCATCGAGACTTTGCGACATGACGAATTTCCATGCTTGTACAAGAAATTGCTAATAGGACTATTGTGAAAAATAGAAAAGGGAAAAAACGCGACTTAGTGAACTCTCTATACTATTTCCTGAAAGATCAAGACGTTTCAGATGTTTGAACCGGAAATATTTTCCCGAATATTTTCGGCTTTTTTAGAAGGTTTTAAAAGGTCATGTTTGCCGGAAGGCAAAACACAGGCGTGCACACCAAAATTTTTGAAAGTTCCATGTGGGTCAAGTTCAAGTGAAGATGGTTGCCTGCAGTTGCCACTACCCCCATAATTTATGCCGGTCAATTTATGAAAAACACGCGATACCCGTGAACGCACATGCGATAATTGAATAATAATGATCGCTTAGAGATGACAGCGCAATAGTGGTGAACAGAAAGCCTTTCAACTTCTTAAAATCTCCCGAGTGCGGATTTTTAAAATCCGTCACATGATTCCATTTTGCCCAATTGATAGCCGGTTTTGAAAGCATTAACCCGTTGTGCGGACGTTCCGTGAGTGAAACTATCAGGCACAACATATCCTTGTGTCCGTTTTTGCAATGTATCATCACCGATTTTTGCTGCTGCATTCAATGCATAGCCGATATCACCTTCTTCAAGAATTCCGTCATCCTCGGTTGAATGCGCCCAGACGCCTGCATAACAATCGGCCTGCAATTCTATTTTTACCGAAAGCGCATTGGCTGTCGACGTATCGGCTCTTGCCCTTGCTTTATTCATCCGGTCGAGAAAACCGGTCAAATTCTGCACATGATGGCCGACTTCATGGGCAATGACATAAGCTTGTGCAAATTCCCCCGGTGCGCCGAAATGGGTCGCCAATTTGTCGAAAAATTCATCATCCAGATATAGCTTTTGATCGGCGGGACAATAGAAAGGCCCGACAGCAGCCGTTGCAAGCCCGCAGGGCGAATCGATAGTGCCGGAAAACCGCACAAGGATCGGTGGCTTATATTTGGCATTGTGGCGGGAGAATATATCGCCCCACGTATCTTCTGTTTCGGCAAGAACCGTTGCAATGAAAAGGCTGCGCCGATCATTGGTTTGAAGCGGGGCTTTTGCTGCGCTAGACGACGCTCTATGTTCATTCACCAAGGCTCCATCGCCGAATAGAAAACGTGTCGGACTATAGCCAAAGAAGCTAAGCCCCAGAAAAATAACAACAAGAATGAGAATTCCCTTGAAACCGCCGCGCGACAACAAGGCGAAACCGACGCCGCTCAAACCTGTTCGAAAAACCGGACTTGCACCGTTATTTTCTTCACCGCGACGATCTTCAATATTGTCGCTTTGTCTTCCACCTTCCCACCGCATAAGCCACTCCTCGCGCTTAATTTATTGAGAAGCATATAACTTCCTCCTCCAGGAAGAGAAGGCTTCCCCCTATAGTAAAGCAAAAAAAATTAGGAAAAGCAAAATTTAGGGGGTTACTTTCCTGTCGACTTTACCTATAAGGCAGGCTTAGCCTTAAAAAAAGAAATGTTGAACCTGCCAGTTTTCCCTGCGCGGGTGTTTGCGATAGGATGCTGCCATGCCAAAACGCACAGATATAAAATCCATTCTCATCATCGGTGCGGGACCTATTGTTATCGGTCAAGCCTGCGAATTCGACTATTCGGGAACGCAAGCTTGTAAAGCCTTGAAGGAAGAAGGCTACCGGATCATTCTGGTCAATTCCAATCCGGCGACAATCATGACAGATCCTGATCTTGCCGATGCAACCTATATCGAGCCGATAACGCCGGAAGTTGTTGCAAAAATTATTGCCCGCGAAAAGCCGGATGCGCTGCTTCCCACCATGGGCGGGCAAACGGCCTTGAATACGGCTTTGTCGTTAAAACGCATGGGCGTTCTCGAACGCTATCATGTCGAGATGATCGGAGCCGATGCCAAGGCAATCGACAAAGCCGAAGACCGTGCATTGTTCCGTGAAGCCATGGCAAAAATCGGACTTGAAACGCCCAAATCCATGCTTGCCAATGCAACCGAAATCAAGGAAGAAGATCGCAAACGCCACGACGCAATGCGCGACAAGCTCAAGGCCGAACTTGAAGGTGACGAGCTTGATAAAGCGCTTGAAAAGCTCGAACATGATTGGCATTTGGGCGAAGGCGACCGCAAGCAGCGTTATATTTCCCATGCAACCGGCAAAGCCGGTCAAGCTCTCGATGTTGTGGGGCTTCCGGCAATTATCCGCCCGTCTTTTACGCTGGGCGGTACCGGTGGCGGCATTGCCTATAACCGTTCGGAATTTTACGAAATTATCGAACGCGGGCTTGAAGCTTCGCCAACCACAGAAGTTCTCATTGAAGAAAGTGTTCTGGGCTGGAAAGAATTCGAGATGGAAGTTGTCCGCGACAAGAAAGACAACTGCATCATCGTCTGTTCGATTGAAAATCTTGACCCTATGGGCGTTCACACCGGTGACTCGATTACAGTCGCACCGGCTTTGACTTTGACCGACAAAGAATATCAGATGATGCGCAATGCCTCGATTGCGGTTTTGCGCGAAATCGGTGTCGAGACCGGCGGTTCCAACGTGCAATTTGCCGTCAATCCGGAAAATGGCCGTCTGATTGTGATCGAAATGAATCCGCGTGTTTCGCGTTCTTCCGCTCTCGCCTCGAAAGCGACGGGTTTTCCGATTGCCAAAGTTGCCGCAAAACTTGCTGTTGGCTACACATTGGACGAATTGGAAAACGACATTACCGGAGGAGCAACTCCAGCTTCGTTCGAGCCGTCAATCGACTATATTGTTACCAAAATTCCGCGTTTTGCCTTTGAGAAATTCCCGGGTGCCTCGCATACTTTGACCACGGCGATGAAATCGGTCGGCGAAGTTATGGCAATCGGCCGTACTTTTCAGGAATCTTTGCAAAAAGCCTTGCGCGGGCTTGAAACCGGCTTGACCGGCCTTGACGACATTACCATTCCCGAACACGCCGAAGGCGACGAGAAAAATGCGATCCGTGCCGCTATCGGCACACCGACGCCTGATCGTTTACGTTATGTTGCGCAAGCCATGCGCATGGGTATGCCATTAAACGAAATCCACCAGATCAGCAAAATCGACCCGTGGTTTCTCGAACAGATTGCCTCGATTGTCGACATGGAACAGCGTGTGCGCGAGCAAGGCCTGCCGAAGGATGCAGAAAATTTCCGTATGCTCAAATCCATGGGCTTTTCGGACGCGCGGCTTGGCAGCATTACCGGTCTTGAAACCGAAGAGGTTACGAAAGCTCGCCATGAACTTAATGTAAAGCCGGTATTCAAGCGTGTTGATACCTGTGCTGCCGAATTTGCTTCACCGACTGCTTATATGTATTCGACCTATGAAGTGCCTTTCGCCGGAAAAATGCGTTCTGAAGCCAATGTTTCCGACAGGAAAAAGGTGGTTATCCTTGGTGGCGGGCCGAACCGTATCGGACAAGGTATCGAGTTCGATTATTGCTGTTGTCACGCCGCTTTTGCACTCCATGATGCAGGCTATGAAGCCATTATGGTCAATTGCAATCCGGAAACCGTTTCGACAGATTATGATACGTCCGACCGGCTTTATTTCGAGCCTCTGACTGCCGAAGATGTGCTTTCAATTCTCGAAGCGGAAAAAGAAAAAGGTGAACTTGTCGGTGTTATCGTCCAGTTCGGTGGGCAAACACCATTGAAGCTTGCCGCCTCGCTTGAAAAATCCGGCATTCCGATACTCGGTACCTCACCGGATGCAATCGATCTCGCAGAAGACCGCGACCGCTTCCAGAAGTTGCTCATCAAGCTTGATCTGACACAGCCGAAAAACGGCATTGCCTATTCGGTCGAACAGGCGCGCCTCGTTGCCAATGATCTGGGCTTCCCGCTGGTTGTACGCCCCTCTTATGTGCTTGGCGGCCGCGCCATGCAAATCATTCATGACGAGCGTAATTTGCAATCCTATCTTCTGGATACAGTACCCGAACTGGTACCGGAAGAAATCAAGGCCCATTACCCGAACGACAAAACCGGCCAGATCAATACACTTCTCGGCAAAAATCCTCTTCTTTTCGACACCTACCTCACCAATGCAATCGAGGTTGATGTCGATTGCCTGTGCGACGGTGAAGACACGTTCGTAGCCGGCATTATGGAACATATCGAGGAAGCCGGTATCCATTCTGGTGACTCCGCCTGTTCGCTTCCCGTTCACACATTGTCACCTGAAATTGTCGAAGAATTGAAACGCCAGACGATCGAGCTTGCCAAAGCGCTTCATGTCGGCGGTTTGATGAATGTGCAATATGCCGTCAAAGAAGGTGTTATCTATATTCTCGAGGTCAACCCGCGCGCTTCCCGTACCGTTCCGTTTGTTGCCAAAACAATCGGACGGCCGATTGCCAAAGTGGCTGCCCGTGTTATGGCCGGTGAAAAGCTTGAAAAAACAATCAATTGCTATGGCGGAAGACCCAAGCCACAGAAAAAACCGCACATCGCTGTGAAAGAGGCTGTTTTCCCGTTTGCACGCTTCCAGGGCGTTGACACCTTGCTTGGACCGGAAATGCGTTCAACCGGCGAGGTCATGGGGCTAGACTATAGTTTCGCTCTTGCTTATGCCAAAGCGCAGCTTGGTGCAGGTAATGATCTCCCACGCGAAGGAACACTTTTTGTGTCGGTCAAGGATGATGACAAAAAACGCGTGCTCGGCGCCGTCAAGCGTATGGCAAAACTCGGTTTTTCAATCCTTGCAACAACAGGAACACAGAAATTTCTTGAAGAACACGGCGTGAAGGCCAAGAAAATCAACAAGGTTCTCGAAGGTCGTCCGCATATTGAAGATGCTATTCGCAACCGTCAGGTTCAGATAGTTTTCAATACAACGGATACGGCAAGTGCAATTTCCGATTCAAAGTCGCTGCGTCGGGCTGCTTTGATGCAAAAGGTTCCCTATTACACGACAATGTCGGGAGCCATATCGGTTGTTGATGCGATTGAAGCTTTGCAGAATGGCACAATTCAAGTGCGCCCGCTGCAAGAATATACCGAATAATTATCTCGCCCACGGCTAAAGCAAAGCTACTTTTGCCGTGGGCTTATTTATTCCCCCTGCACATTCTAGGTCCTTACTTTCAAGCAATAGTCTTGACCCCGTCGGTTTTGACTGGAACGGCGTGAAAACACTTCTCGGTTGGGGTCTCTATCCACCTGCTTGAAGCGCTTGCCTTCAAGCCGTTAGAACCGAAATATTGTGCGGATTTTAGCGGAATGGGCATTTCAACCGGCTCATTCAGCCACATAGAAGATCTTATTTTGCGATAGAATTTTCTTCGATATAATTGATCTTGCGAAGCTTTATCATTTTCAACCGGATTGCTTTAGGCTCAAGGAATGGCAAGGGCGGGCTGAGCCACGTAAACACAACATATCCCTCCCCCGCTATTCATAGCGCAATTCCGATTCTTGCAACGAATGGCTTTTCGACCTTTTAATCGGCTCATTTGTGAACAATTTTTATGTTACCAGCTCTTAATCCTGTGCACCATAAAATGCAGGAAAATGGAAATGAGAGAAAGTGCTTCTATCGCATTGCTCGACTTATCACTTTTGCATACCGATCAATTTCTATGAACCGATCACTTGCGGCATGGCTATCACTTGCAGCGTGCTAATAATTTTCATTCCGGTTTAAAGCGATAATCACATCTGCATCTATCCGAAAGCCGTTTTGATCGCCCCCCCTACCCGACTTGTCCCGTGCCTTCATAATCTTGCCTTAAATAGGTTCGCCTCTCCTAAATTAGCCGGTCCGTTGACCGATATTGTCACGTTTTATGTGTCATTGATTCAATATTTTTTGAAATTTTTTACTAAAGTTAAATTTTATAAGATAAAAAAATAACAAGTCCATTTTAATACAATATTTTATTTCATAATGAAATTAATTCTGTGCCATTTTTATGTTGAGTAATAATCCCGTTTTTATCATATCATGACTAGTATAATTTTTATATTTTTACTATTTTTTATCCGGCTAATATTCCATTATCTATTATCAATTCAACTGTTCTTTTTCAATAAACAACAGCATAATCCGGTCGCTTTTATAAGTTTTATAAATGAACTTGATAATTTTGGTAAATTTTAAATTTGCGCTTTTGATAAAAGATGATATATATAGTCATGTTTTATTCTGAGGGATATATCATGCGTTTAAACAAACTAATTTTGGCTGCTTCCTGCACATTATTTGCAACACCGGCTCTGGCCGTGGAATACCCGATTGGCGAACCACAGCATTGTGGCGGATTGGAAATTGCGGCTGTCTACCTGCAACCGATTGAAATGGAACCGGAAGGTATTATGCTTGCGGCTGCAAAATCGGATATCCATCTGGAAGCTGATATTCATGCGACAGAAGATAATAAAAACGGTCTTCCGGAAGGCGCATGGGCACCTTATTTGCAAGTTTCTTACGAATTGACCAAGGAAGGTGCAAAAGAACCTTTGAGCGGTCATTTTCATCCTATGGTTGCCAATGATGGCCCGCACTATGGCGAAAACATCAAGCTTGATGGTGCTGGCAAATATCACCTGAAATATACCATTTTGCCACCTTCAAAAGAATCCATGTTCGGCCGCCATGTCGATAAAGAAACCGGCGTTGGCCCGTGGTTTGACAAATGCGTTGTCGAATATGACTTCACCTATGCCGGTACCGGTAAAAAGGGTGGCTATTGATTGTTGTGACCGGCAGTCGAATTCTGCCGGAAACATTTAAGGGATAAGTTTCCAGTCAATCTTATCCCCAAAGATCGAGACCTGTTTGTAAAGTCGGGGTTTACTTTCGATCATCCACCATTAGAAGTAACCCCTCCGAGCAGACCGGCCGTTGTGACCTCCACAGCCGGTCTTGCTTTTTAATGGGGATTATTTGGTTTTCTAGAACGTAAACCATTCATTCCGGAAAGCTCGCTTTGGTTAAAAAGGGTTTTGCTATGCGCGCAATATTGGTTTTGTTGTTTTGTCTGTTTCCCCTCTTTGCCGAAGCCGACGAACTCTCGCTTTATAATGTAACCATCAAGGATGGTGTGTTTGAACCGCAATCAATTGAAGTACCGGCGGGGCAACGTTTTAAAATCTCGGTTAAAAATATCGGCTCGGGACCGGCCGAATTTGAAAACCTGTCTATGCGCGTTGAAAAAGTTCTCGGCGCAGGGGTTGAATCTTTTGTTGTCATTCACCCGCTCAAACCCGGCAGTTACCATTTTATTGACGAATTTCACATGGATATGGCCGGTTTCGACATTAACGTAAAATAGGAGAGCAGACAAATGGGTGCACCTCTTTTCATCGTCTGGCGTGAAAGTATCGAAGCGCTGCTCGTTATCGGCATCCTTTATACGTGGCTGCGGCGCGAAAATCTTTTAACGCTTAAAAGCCGCTTATGGGCGGGAACGGCATTAGGGCTTGTTCTCGCCGGAATTCTCGCCATTCTGTTTTATGTTGCGGGTACTTGGTTTGCAGGCCCCGGCGGGGAATGGTTCTTCACCGCTATGATGGCGGTTGCCGCTCTTCTCATTATGCAAATGATCGTCTGGATGCACCATCACGGCGCTTCGATGAAACATACTTTGGAGCGTGAAGCAGCCGAAAGCCTGCAATCTTCCGGCGGATTCGGCATTATGCTCCTTGCAATGATTGCTGTTGCCCGCGAAGGCTCCGAGACAGTGGTGTTTCTTGCCGGTGTCGGTGCGCAACAAAATGGTGCGTCGCTCGGCATGTTCATTCTGGGGGGTGTGCTCGGCTTTATTCTGGCACTTTTCACTTTCTGGTTGTTGCAAAAATTTTCCAAAATCATCCCGTGGAGATGGTTTTTCTTGGGAAGTGAATTTGTCCTTCTCCTCATCGGTGGCGGTTTGTTGATTACTGCTTTCGACAAGGCGGCCGCACAGATTTCGGCTTATGATTTACCAGAATGGCTATACAGCTTTATGGATGATCCGCTATGGAGCACAAGCTGGCTTATTCCCGATAACAGCACCTTGACTGGTCTTACAGGTTACCATGCGGAACCGTCTTTGATGCAAGTCGTTGTGTTGGCAGTTTACTGGATTGCAGCCATTGTTCTTTGTAACAGGAAGCCTGCCAAAACGGTGGTTCGCCCGCCATTGAAAGTTACCTGAAACCAACTTTTTTAAAGAAACCATGTCACGTATCATCACCACTGCCGTCTATCATCTGGGCACTGTCATGCATCGCCATAGAACAGTGATCCAGACGATTCAGTGGTGTGTTGTTGCCATTTATCTGTTTCTCCTGATTGTGCCATCATTTTTGCCACTGCCGCCACGGCAGGAACATATTCTTGGCAATCTTGTACTTTTTGCCCAATTCGTATTTTGGGGAATCTGGTGGCCCTTTGTCATTCTTTCTATGCTGTTTATAGGGCGTATCTGGTGCGGCGTTTTCTGCCCCGAAGGAGCTTTGGCCGAATATACCAGCCGCACTGTCGGGCGTAACAAAACTATCCCGCGCTGGCTCAAATGGCGGGGCTGGCCAACGGTCGCCTTTATTCTGACAACGCTTTATGGACAGTTGATCAGCGTTTATGATTATGCGGAAGCAGCACTTCTCATTCTTGGAGGCTCGACACTGGCCGCAATGGTCATCGGTTTCTTTTTCGGTAAGGGTACGCGCGTCTGGTGCCGTTATCTTTGCCCCGTTAACGGTGTTTTCAACCTGCTTTCCCGCCTTGCTCCTATTTCATTCAAGACAGATCAGGAGAAATGGGCGCATTATTGCGGTGGCCGTCAGGAAAACCCGAATTGCCCGCCAATGATCAATATTCATCAGCTTCATGGCGTCAATGCCTGCCATATGTGCGCGCGCTGTGCCGGCTTTCGTGATGCAGTGGCACTAAAACCACGCTCGGTTATGGAAGAAGTTGTTGTTTACGGTGAAGACAAAAACGCCAATCCGTGGGAAACAAGGCTATTGCTTTTCGGCATGATCGGCGTTGCCATCGGTGCTTTTACGTGGACCGTAAGCCCGTGGTTTGTGACCTTTAAACAGGCAATTGCCGAATGGCTTGTTGACCACAATATTTTCTGGCCGCTCGACCCGACCGCCCCTTGGTGGATTTTGACAAACCACCCCGCCAATAATGACAGTTTCAACTGGGTAGACGGTTTTTGTGTCGCAAGTTACATTCTGGGAAGCGGTGTGCTTTTTGGCACATTTTTAACGCTCATGCTGTGGGCTATTGCCGCGCTTATGCGTTCGTCAACGCTCTATCAACATTTGGCACAAGCGTTTTTGCCACTGGCAGCAGCGGGCCTGTTTCTGGGGCTTACTGCAACGACAGTCAAGCTTTTGATGTATGATGGCATCACCTTCTGGTGGTTGCCATATGCCCGTGCGTTCATTCTCGCTTTAACCGCAGTCTGGAGCCTTTATCTGGCGGCAAGGATTTTGCAAAGAACACAGGCGAGCCTCATCCGCAAATATTCAAGCTTCTTCCTCTTTGCTGTTTCTTGTGTCCCTATCGTCTATGCATGGTGGCTTATGTTCTGGGGCTGGTGAGTTTAAAACCGGAAATCACGGATATTATCCGGCACTGCAAAAACTCCGCCAGCCGACTGCCCTCCTCTTTTCCTGAAAACCAACGTCCATAACGCTGCGCATGTTTCATAATTCTGTTTAGGATTTATAGCGATTTCAGGAAATTTGCGGTTCATGAAAATCGACCAGCGCGGGCTTACAACCTCGAGAATCCTTAAAACGCTAAAGGCATTTAGCTTTCAAAATAACTTCGGGGAGCGCGTTTTTCTTAAGCAAAATTTCATTGAAATCTTTTTTCAAAAAGCCGTTTTTGAAAGCGAATTGCCGCAATCTTGCCGCTACGCTATTTTCTTGGAACTGGAGAGGCTGCTCTTCAACGAAAGAACTTTGCTCTGCTTAAAACCGCTATTCATACAAGCCGACATTCACAAAAATAGCTCGCCACAAAAGAAATCATTTTTGCGTTTTGCTAATCACTGCAACTTGCTGTTTTTTTAGCGGAGCTACCAATTTTTCGCGCTTATTTTTTCGGCTTTCCATTCTTTCCTTTTACAGGCGAAGTTTCTGAAGCCTTTGTGGTCTTACTACCCGTTATTTCAGTGTCTGTTGTTTGGGCTTCCGGAATGCTATCAGACGGCTCGCTTTTTGGCGTTGCTTTTTCACCCTTTGACAAAGCCTGTTCAGAAGGTTCGAATTTGACTTCTACAATCACGTCGAAAAGATAGCTTTCGTCATTGCGACGGCTGATATAGACGAAAGTCGTATTTTTCAAATGTTGGAAAACAACCGAGGCAATGCGTTTGCGCACTGTTTCGTCAATACCGTCCATCACCTGATTGGCAACAATCCACTCCGGATCTGTGAGAAGCACACGGGCAAAAGCGATTGACCGGCGTTCAACATCGTTCAATCGTCTTTCCCAATCGACGTTTTCCTCATCAAGCGCCGAAAAATAGTCACTCAAACCGGTGATTTCGAGAGCGCGTTCGATTTCTTCATCTGTCGGGTTTTTATCCGTTGCAGGATAAAGAAGAACCGTGCGCAATGTGCCGGGCGGAATATAAGGGGCATCAGGAATATAGTTCGGTAAGCCCGAATTGGGCAGTCCCACCGTGCCCTGCCCCCAAGGCCATAAGCCGGCCAAAGCATGATAAAGAATGGTTTTGTCAACGTCTTGCGGTGCATAGATCAGCGTGTTTTGCCCGCGCTTGATGGCGAGATTTTCCGGTGTCAAAGTGAGTTTGCCATTGGCCGTGTGGATTAACAGATTGTCAAAAGTCATAATATCGGAATCATTGGTTTTGACCACGATGTGTTCGCCCTTCAGGCGATCGACACCATCCATTTGAACAACGGCTTGTCTGAATGTTGCAACACGCAACATCGTTGCGCGCCAGTCGGCCAGAGCGCCATAATTGTCAACAAACCAGCGCAAGGACTGGTGCGCCTGATTGAAGGCCTGAACAGCCGCCTGTAAACCACCAAGATCAATGCCGCCACCAAAATAGATCGGCGAAGCGATAATATAGGGAGCAACATTCGATACCCAGCCGTAACCGGCGGTGATACCTGTCAATTTTGTTGTTGCGACAACAATATGCCAGATGGCGTTCAAAACATTTTGCACGCGCCCGTCGAGATAACGCTTCTCGTCCTTTTCCGCCCCCATCAGGGTGATCGAATCAATCGAGCGGTTGGTGTGCATCAAGGCAGCACGCAAATCTGCCTCGCGCGCATAACGGTTGGCGTTGATAGTCACCAGATTGCGCGCAACAAACCATGTGAGAAAGGATGCCGCACCGACATAGAGAAGCACCGCCCAGATCATATAGCCCGGAAGCGGAAAGCTATAGCCGGAAAAGCTGAAAACAAAGCCCGCTGTTGTTGCCCATAATGTCGGAATGAAGATGATCAATGTTACGCTGGCCTGTAACAGATTAATGCCAAGATCGGCTGTCGATTCGGCAAGATGGCGGGCATCTTCATGGAGTTTCTGGTCGGGGTTCACACCGACTTCCCCCGCCATTGTCAGACGGAAAGCACGCTTTGGCTGCATCCACTGACTGATAAGGTCATCGGTCAAGCCTTCACGCAATTTCATTTTCAGATATTGGTTCAAAAAAGTCTGGACAATGTTGAAGATCAACAGCACCGAGGCAATGACAAAGAATACACCGAGCTGGAAAACAAATTCATGCAAATCTTTGCGGCTGATCGCGTTCCAGAAATCCTTTGTCCATTCATTGATTTGCAATTGCCCGCGGCCGATCAGAATAATCAGCAAAAGTATGCCAAGAAATGTCGCAATCAGTGTATTGCGCGTATGCGAATGCCAGAAAGCAATGTAAAGAATTTTCGCCTGATGGGAAAAACGGGTATTTTTGACAATGCCTTCACGCAATGAACCGGGCGCTGCATCAACCGGATTATCAGGCATGTTGTCGTCTATATCGCTGCCTTTTCTGGCCATTCACTCAAATCCCCTCATATGACAATCGCGACATTCTGACGACAATTAAAATAATGACTGCCCTTTATACACCAGATAGTGTAGGCAATCAAAATAGCAAAAGCTACAACGCTTTCAAATTTAATATTAATTCAACTTGCTTTCTTTTTCGAGAGGGTCTAATGAAGCGCCAATCGATTTTTCGGTTGTGCGACTTTCTTAACCGTGCAGCAAGCACTATTTAACGAAACTCCCCTTTCTAAATTTCGATCTACCAGAAGCATCAACGCATAACGTGTTGGTGCACTCATTTTTTATTACAGGAGTTTCCTATGGCTACAGGAACAGTTAAGTGGTTCAACACAACAAAAGGCTTCGGCTTCATTCAACCTGATGATGGTGGTGCAGATGTTTTTGTACACATTTCAGCCGTTGAACGCTCAGGCATGAGCGGTCTTAATGAAGGCCAGAAAGTGTCTTATGAAGTTGTGCAGGATCGTCGTTCCGGCAAATCTGCTGCAGGCAATCTTTCAGCTCTTTAATATCTGGAAATGAAATGCCCAGCTAAAACGGCAAACCGTTTAATGAGCATTTCAAAAACGGATGTAAAAGAAACAGATTTTTAAAAAGCTCCACCTTTTTTTGAGTGGGGCTTTTTTATTTATCCGATCATTTTATCAATTTTAACTGCAAGACACCGTTCCTTCATTTTCATATTTTCCAGTTATTTCTCCGATCTTTCCCCTAATCGTTCTTCAAGCGGAATAACAATCATTAGTCCTCGGAAGTTAACTGACAGACTATCGTTTTTCTATTTCAACAATAACGTCAATAACATGCTTGCACTTATATTTAGATAAGTTATAAATTTTATTGACGGTTCCCCTTCACGATGTCTTCAAAAGGGGAATAATAGGGAACACGGAAAAATCGACCTCACTCAAGGGATTTCAGCCGTGGCTGCCCCCGCAACTGTAAACGGCAGCACCTTTTTCGGGTTTTTACCCGGCCACTGCGAAAGCGGGAAGGTTAAAGGTGCATAAAAATGCCGCGAGCCAGGAGACCTGCCGTCAATCATGGGCTTTCACGAGCCTGTTATAAAATGCCCTAACGCACGGTGGGTGCAAAGGAAAGGTCATCATGGCAATCCAATCAGGCGCCATTTTTGTCGCCTCTCATACGCTTATCCGGATAATCTTTTCCGGTTTGATTGCGCGAGCAAAACATTTGTTCCGAAAGAGTTTTTTCTTTTATCTCTTGCGGCTTTTTTCAAAACAAAAAAGTTTGACATTGTTTTGCTCTCATTTGTCAAAGCAGAGCGAAGGTAAAAATGACCTATTGAAACAAAAATATTCTGATTGTGAAAAGGGCCGAAATAAAAAGTCCAAAACTGAAAAGACCGGAACTGAAAACATTTGTAACTGTAAACAAATGGTTACACACGCGTTTTCAAGCCGGACTTTCTTAAAGACGTTTTCTTCAAGTCTTTTTCACCAGAGGGTGCTTTTATCGTTTTGCAGTTGCGCTTTTTCAGACTTGAAAAATTTCCGAACCCCCGCCGTCAATCACTTCAACTCCCTGACATGGCAGAGCCTTGAAAAAACGGCTTTGCACCGGCTTTAAACGAGAAGAGTAAACTCATGAAAACCATCCATTTGAAGACGATCATTCTGGCTGCGGCAATAAGCTGTTTTTCCATTGCTGTTCATGGCAATGCTTTTGCCGACGAAACGCATTATCCGTTAACGGTAAAAAATTGCGGCCGCACACTTGTTTTTAACAAAGCACCGGAACGCGTTGTTTCGGTCGGACAAAATACGACGGAAATACTTTATGCTTTGGGTCTTTCCGACAAGGTCAAAGGTACAGCGCTCTGGTATTCGCCGGTTTTGCCACAATTTACCGAAGTCAACAAAAACGCCAAAATGCTTTCCCATGATGTTCCAAGTTTCGAGAGCATCATTGCCGAAAAGCCCGATCTTGTCGCAAGTCATCAGGAATGGGTTATCGGACCTGCGGGAAGTGCTGCAACCTATGACCAATTTAAAGATTTTGAAATTCCGGTTTATACAGCACCGGCCGATTGCGTGGGAAAAGACAATCTTGCCGGTAGCGACGGTTTGCGAACAGCCCCTTTCACAATGGACCTGATCTATCAGGAAATTTCCGAACTGGCATTGATTTTCAATGTTCAGGATAAGGGAGAAAAACTTGTTAAAGAGCTCAAAGGGCGCGAACAGGCTGCAATCGACAAGGTCAAAAACTTGCCCAAGGGCAAAATCAGCGCGGTTTTCTGGTATTCCAGTGCCGATCTTGATATTGACCCCTATGTTGCCGGAGACCTTGGTGCACCCGGTTATATTATGAAAATTCTCGGCATTAAAAATGTTATAGAATCCAATTATGAATGGCCGACCGTGGGGTGGGAAACCATTGTCAAAGCGAACCCGACCATTATTGTTCTTGCCGAAATGGATCGTCGCCGTTTTCCTGCCGATGATGTTGTCGTAAAACGTGATTTTTTGAAGAAAGACCCCGTTACAAAACTGCTACCGGCTGTCGAAAATAATCGCCTTGTCAGCATGGACGTACAATCTATGAATACGACCATGCGCACGATTGACGGTATTGAAAAACTGGCAAATGCCATTGTCGAACTTGGTCTTGATAAAAAGTGACACATTTGCCCCGCACGATTATCATCTGGCTTTTCTGCATCTGTCTTTTGCTCTGCGCAATTGTGACAGGTGCAGCAATTGGCGAGATTGCCATTCCGTTTTCAACTTTTTTGAAAACCATTGCCAATCATCTGTTTGATAGCGGTTACGAGGTGGATATATTCCACAGTCGGGTGATCTGGCTGTGGCGTCTGCCGCGCGCGGTCGTGGGCGCCTGTTGTGGTGCCGGTCTTGCCATGTGCGGGGTTATTTTACAGGCCTTGTTACGAAATCCCCTTGCCGAACCCTATCTTCTCGGCATTTCTTCGGGGGCAGGAACAGGTGCGGCACTGGTGACTGCTTTCGGCATGAATTTGAGTATTCTGTCACTTTCAACCGGAGCATTGATTGGCGGTTTGTTATCGTTTTTCTTTGTTGTGTTCCTCGCCTATCATTCCGGCCGCAATGCAACCGCCATTATTCTTGCCGGTATTGCGAGCGCCATGTTGTTCAATGCGCTAACAGCGCTCATATTGATGATCTTTACACCACTTGAAGGACGCTCGAATATTTTTGCATGGATGATCGGCAATCTTTCCGGTGCAAGATGGAGTGACGCGGCGCTCGCTTTTCCTTTGACACTTGTCGCATTTTTAGTCTTCTTTGCTTTTTCGCGCATATTGGATGCCTTTGTTTTCGGCTCGCGTGCCGCAAAATCGCTCGGCATTTCTGTCCATTATGTGAGCATGTTGCTCATTACTGTTGTGGCTCTGGTGACGGCCGTTATGGTTTCCATTATGGGCACAATCAGCTTTGTCGGGCTGGTTGTTCCCCATGCTGCCCGTCTTATTGTCGGGGTGCGTCACCGGTTGCTGATACCGGCTTCGGCTTTTATCGGTGCGCTTTTTATGATTGCAGCCGACGTTATTTCGCGCATCATTGTGCCCGGTCTTGCTTTTCCGGTGGGTATCGTCACCGCATTGATCGGCGCACCGCTTTTTGCCCTGTTGCTTTTGCGGCAGAAAGGAAATTGATATGCTTGTCGGCGAACACATATCACTTGAAATCGACCGTCACACCATTCTTGATGATGTAACGCTCACATTGAAAGACCAGGAAATTTTAGGCATTATCGGCCCGAATGGCGCGGGAAAAAGTTCACTTCTGTCGGTTTTTGCAGGCCTCATCCGGCCGACAGAAGGCGGAGTAAGCCTTGATGATATTGCTTTTTCCAACTGGTCAAGACAAAAACTTGCCAAAACAATTGCCTTTGTCGAACAGCAGGCCGAACCGCATGAACGCATCGACGTGCGCCATGCCATAGAAATCGGGCGCACACCACACAAACACCTACTTTCACCATGGCTTCCGGAAGACGAGGAAGCGTTGCAGGATGCGCTTATGAAGGTCAATATGAAAGGCTTTGAAAAGCGTCTCCTGAACAGCCTATCGGGTGGCGAAAAACAGCGCATCCATATCGCCCGTGCACTGGCACAAAAACCGCGTATTCTCATTCTTGACGAGCCGACAAATCATCTTGATATCGGTTGCCAACTGGAAATCCTTTCCCTCATTCGTAAACTTGGCCTTTCTGTGCTGATTGCCCTTCACGACCTTAATCATGCAGCCATGTTTTGCGATCGCATCGCTTTGCTTCATCACGGACGATTGATAAATTCGGGAAAGCCGGAAGAGGTTTTGACGAAGGAAACAATATTGACCAATTTCCACGCCAATGCTGGAATAGAAATGCTTGAAAACGGTAGGCCCCATATACGCTACCTGCTTTAATTTTCCTTGAAAGGATAAAAAATGAAAAAACTGTTTGCCTTTGTTGCACTGCTCGCCTTCATCTCGACTGCCAATGCCGAAACCTACGAGGTGAAAATGCTCAATCGGGGAGCAAGTGGCGCCATGGTTTTCGAGCCGGATTACCTTAAACTCAAACCCGGCGACTCGGTGAAATTCATTGCCACGCAGAAAAGCCATAATGCTGCAACGATTGACGATATGATACCGGAAGGGGCAACACCTTTCAAAGGCAAGATCGACGAAGAACTGCAAGTCACTTTCGATAAACCCGGCTTTTATGGCATTAAATGTATTCCCCATTATGCCATGGGAATGATTATGCTGATTAAAGTGGGTGACGATCAGGCATTGCCGCAATCCTATCGTGATCATAAGCAGCCCGGCATTGCCAAGAAACGTTTTGATGACATTTTTTCCCGCGTCGATAAAGGGGAATAGCCGAGTAAGCGGCGCACGGGGAACAGTAATCACCGGTAACAATACTATGTGTTGCACTATTCCCTTGAATACCGCTACAATAAATTGATGAAGACAATTCTTGCACTTTTAAAGCGCTTGGGACATAGATTTATTATGCTGATATATTGCACTTCAAGGCAAGAATCAGTCTATTGCTTATTCAATCTGAGGAGATAATAGAATGGCATTCATTGGCGATACGCTATCCCGTATCAAGCCCTCTGCAACGATTGCTGTTGCACAAAAGGCCCGTGACCTCAAGGCTACCGGCCGTGATGTAATTTCACTCGGTGCAGGAGAACCTGATTTTGATACACCCGATAACATTAAAAATGCTGCTATCGAGGCAATCCATCAGGGCAAAACAAAATATACTCCTGTTGCCGGTATACCGGAGCTTCGCCAAGCCATTGCTGCAAAACTCAAACGTGAAAACAATCTTGATTACAAGCCGCAGCAGATCATTGTCGGCACAGGTGGCAAGCAGGTTCTTTTCAACGCTTTCATGGCAACATTGAACAAGGGCGATGAAGTTATTATCCCTGCCCCCTATTGGGTAAGCTATCCGGAAATGGTTGCTGTCAATAACGGCACACCGGTTTTTGTCGATGCCAAAAAAGAATTCAACTACAAGCTTCAGCCGGAAGACCTCGAAGCAGCCATTACCGACAAAACAAAATGGTTTGTTTTCAATTCTCCGTGCAATCCGTCGGGTGCTGCCTACACGCATGACGAGTTGAAAAAACTGACCGATGTTCTTTTGAAATATCCGCATGTTCATGTCATGAGCGATGATATGTACGAGCACCTCACTTACAACAATTTCAAATTTGCTACGCCTGCAGCCGTCGAGCCAAAACTTTACGAGCGCACATTGACGGTAAACGGCGTTTCAAAAGCCTATGCAATGACCGGTTGGCGTATCGGCTATGCAGCAGGTCAGGTCGAGCTTATCAAAGCGATGGAAACCATCCAGAGCCAGCAGACATCCGGCACAAGCTCGATTTCGCAATGGGCTGCTGTTGAAGCTTTGAACGGCCCGCAAGATTTTATTGCAAAAAATAAAGCAATCTTTCAGGCAAGACGCGATCTCGTGGTTTCCATGCTCAATCAGGCAAACGGCATTGAATGCCCGACACCGGAAGGCGCATTCTATGTTTATCCTTCTTGCGCAAAACTGATTGGCAAGAAAACACCGGAAGGCAAAGTCATCAAGACTGATGAAGATTTTGTCACGGCTCTTCTTGAAACAGAAGCTGTAGCAGTTGTTCACGGAGCCGCTTTCGGTCTCGGACCGGCTTTCCGTATTTCCTATGCAACGTCTGAAAAACTTCTGGAAGAAGCTTGCCGTCGTATTCAGCGTTTCTGTGCAAGCCTGCGCTAAGGGCGTCTATCACCAAACCATTCAAAAACCGCCTTTTTTGAAGGCGGTTTTTTTTTAGCTTTATGCCAAGTTTTCCCGAAAAAAGCCAAAAAAAAGCCGGACAAATGTCCGGCCAAAGTTTTGAAGGTTTCAGAGACTAAAGTCAATCTGACAAAACCTCCAGAGGGGAACACTCAAGAAACGCAATGGGAGGAGACGTATTCTTGAGATGCGTGCAATATGCTCTTTTTTTAGGCATTCAACAACCGGAAATTAAGCACGCCAGCCATGCACTGAGTGCATAGCTCGTTTGAAAAAACTGTCTCACTACGGCACATAAATGTATTTTTTAATTAAAAAACATAATGTTAGAATAAAAGCCAGATCATAATTCCGCCAATTTCCGGCAAGACCTCTTCTCGTCACAAGAGATAGCCATTTGTCGGGACGTGCCCAGAGAAAAGGCAAGATGACCGGCAAACATGCTTATCCATCAGCAAACGGCTATCAAACTTTACATCAAACAAGCTTGCAATCAATCAACGTTATTGCATGTCAAACGAGATTAATTCACGGGAAAGAGCAAAGCTTCTTGAATATCTCTCCCGAAAAGCTTGGTCTCACACAAGACCATAACCGGAAATAAGTCATTGATCCTGAACTATATCGTATATCCGGAAAAAACGTGAATTATTTGTTCTGACAATCGGGCATTGTTCAAAAACCCGTTCTTCTCGTCCGGTCAAAATGACCAATTGCGACTTTTTGCAAAAATATAATCGCGGAAGGCATGAAGTTTTGCGGAGTTTTTCAATGCCTCCGGATAACAGAAAAAGGTGTCGAAAGAAGGGATTTCCGTCAAATCAGGGAAGAGCTTGATCAGCCCGTCATTAGGGCCGATGGTGTAATCCGGCAAAACTGCAATGCCAAGATTTTGCATCGTTGCCTTTTTAATGGAAATCACATTGTTGATTTGTAAAGAGGGAATGCGTTGTGACCCATCATTACGTCCGGCACTTTCCAACCAGTTCAAGCCGGCAAGATAGCTCGGTGCCGATTCACCAAATGAAATAATGCGATGATTATCAAGTTCTTCCAATTGGGTGGGCTTACCATGGTTGGCAAGGTAATTGGCCGACGCATAAACATGCATATGCACCGTAAAAAGCCGCCGCTGGATGAGGTCGGGCTGTTGCGGCTGGCGCAAACGCAAGGCGCAATCGGCGTGGCGCATTGTCAAATCGAGTTCTTCATCATCAAGCAGAAGCTGGATTTGAATATCTGGATAAAGGTTCACAAATTCCGGTATCCGCTGCACAAGCCAACCGGAGCCGAGACCGAACGTCGTCGTAACGCACAAATGACCGGTCGGCTTTTCACGGCTCTCACTCAATTTGGAGCGGACATTTTCGAGTTTCATCAACACGTCATGGGCCGTGCGATAAAGAATTTCGCCCTGCTCCGTCATGATAAGTCCGCGTGCATGGCGTTGGAAAAGTGGCACACCGACATCTTGTTCAAGTGCAGAAACCTGACGTGAAATTGCCGATTGCGACAAATGTAACGTCTGGGCGGCATGTGTAAAGGAGCCAGCTTCAGCAGCGGCGTGGAAAATTCTCAATTTGTCCCAATCCAACGGCGCAGCCACTTGTTTTCTCCTTAAATGTTAAAAACCGTTTCCAGCTTTTAAAACGGTACCCATTCTTGATATCGGGCGCAATTTTTATCTAAAAAGCACCCGATAAAATCTACTTTTCAACAGCCTTTAAATCAGCCTGACTATCCAGAAAACGTTCAACTTCAAGGGCTGCCATCGAGCCACGTCCGGCGGCAGTCACAGCCTGACGGAATGTATCGTCGGCGACGTCACCTGCAGCAAAGACACCCTCGACATCGGTTGCCGTAGAATCCGGCGCTGTCCATAAATAACCGCCCGGTTTCTGGCGCAACTGCCCTTCAAACAACTCGACAGCCGGCGCATGCCCAATTGCAATGAACACACCTTGCGCTTCTATTTCGCTCAATTTTCCGGTCAATGTGTCTTTAAGACGCACACCGGTCACCGTTGCGCCCATGGGCGGCTTTGGCGGATTACCGACAATTTCGTCGACCACATGATTCCAGATGACACGGACATTATCACGTTTCAACAAACGCTCTTGCATAATTTTTTCGGCGCGGAAAAAATCCCGCCTGTGCACAACGGTTACAGTTTTGGCGATATTTGCAAGATAAAGCGCTTCTTCAACGGCCGTGTTGCCACCACCGACGACAACCACATCCTTACCGCGATAGAAGAAACCATCGCAAGTCGCACAGGCCGAAACACCACCGCCCATAAAGGTTTTTTCGCTCTCAAGCCCCAACCAACGGGCTTGTGCACCGGTCGCAATGATGAGCGCATCACAGGTATAAACAGCGCCTGAATCGCCATGAAGCGTGAAAGGCCGTTTTGACAGATCGGCCTTGGTGATGATGTCATAAACGAGCTCGGTTCCCATTTTTACCGCTTGATCGGCCATTTTCTGAACGAGTTCGGGTCCGCCAATTGGATCGACAAAACCGGGATAGTTTTCAACCTCGTCGGTAATGGTCAATTGGCCGCCCTGTTGTAAACCGGTAACAATCACAGGTTTAAGCATGGCACGTGCCGCGTAAATTGCAGCCGTATAACCGGCAGGGCCTGAACCGACGATCAAAACAGGAATATGGCGCGTTGACATGAAACTCCACTTTCATAAATCGATTTAGGAAAAAGCCAAGAGCGAGCGTTTCTCCGAGGGTTGTTCCTAGTCATTGATTTATGGTTTAAAATTGTCTTTTGCAAGACAGTCGAAAAGATTGGCCGATTAAATCACAACCCATGACATTTTGTGAAACTTAGCGATTGTCAGTTGGTGGAAAGTTTATATAAAATAGCAATTGATTGCCTAGCACACTTACTTAAGTTTCTTTTCAATCCCGAGGTTCGCCATTTTTCGATTTGTCAGCAATGTCTGCGCGCGTTTTTCCCTCATCATGGGAATAACCATGTTGCTCCCTGCCCTTGCAGATTTGCGGGCAGGAAATGGCGATTGGGTTGTTTTTATTCGCTCGGCGGCGACAACAATTGCCTTTGCCACGCTGATACTGCTTGCAACCAACGGAGCCAATTGTCGCTTTTCAGCCCGACTCGGATTTCTATTGACTGTCTGCCTATGGGTCACCGGCTGTCTGCTCGGAGCCATGCCGCTTTACTTTTCGCGCCTGCCTTTGTCACTTGCAGCCGCCATTTTTGAAGGTGTTTCCGGCATTACCACAACCGGTGCCACAGTTCTGACAGGTCTCGACCGGTTACCGCGCGGCATTCTTTTATGGCGATCGCTTTTATGCTGGATCGGCGGCATCGGGTTTATCGCCTTGGCATTATTGCTTTTGCCCTCGCTCAGAGTGGGCGGCATCCAGCTATTCAATATGGAATCGTCAGACCGCGCAGAAAAAGTTCTGCCGCGTGTGAACCAGATTGCCAATGGCATTATCATCGCCTATCTGGGGCTCACACTTTTATGCATGCTGTCCTATTTTGCCGTCGGCATGACAATGTTCGATGCCGTCAATCATGCCATGACGACAATTGCGACCGCCGGTTTTTCAACCCATGATGCCTCGCTCGGTTATTTTTCCAAAACACCTTCGGTGCTGGTTATTGCAACAATTTTCATGCTGCTCGCCTCGCTCCCCTTTATTCTTTATGTCAAACTTGTTTTGCCGGAACGTTCAAGGCGCTTGGCTGACCCGCAAGTCATTATATTTTTGGCTATTGTTCTCATTGCAAGTTTTGCACTTGCCATATGGTTGCGCTTCCATTTCGGATTTACGTTCCATCATGCATTTCTTGACGCGATTTTCCATTTTGTATCTGTCATAACAACAACCGGCTATGCCGCAGAAGACTATTTGCTATGGGGTCCTTTCGCGCTTGGATTATTTTTCATCGCCTCTTTCATAGGCGGTTGTGCGGGCTCGACTTCGGGTGGCATAAAAATCAACCGCCTTATTATCCTCTGGCGCTTCACGCGGGTCGCTTTAACACGCCTGCTTTCACCTAATACCGTTGTCAAAGTCCGCTATGGCGGAACCGATATTTCTGGCGACCTTGCCCAGACTGTGTTGCTTTTTTTGAGCCTTTACATGACCTCGCTTGTGATTGGGGCAATGTTGCTTTCCTTCACCGGACTCGATTTTGTTTCAGCTTTTACCGGTGCATTAACCGCTCTTTCCAATGTCGGACCCGGTTTTGGCGACCGTATCGGACCGGATGGCAATTTTTCCACAGTCGGAGATGCTGCATTGTGGATTTTAAGCGCTCTCATGTTTGCAGGACGGCTGGAAATTGTTACCGTTATTATTCTTTTTACGCCAGCATTCTGGAGAAAATGATTTTATCGCGTGACGTTTTTCCTAACCGGTGATAGACAATCACTCATTCGAACAATAGTGAAGTAAAGCCCAATGCAGATTAAAGCCGATCTCGATTCAATCGATTGGAAAATACTCAAGGAACTCCAAAGCAATGGACGCATGACCAATGTCGAACTTGCTTCCAAAGTCGGTATTTCTGCTCCGCCATGTCTGCGTCGCGTCAGACGCCTTGAACAGGATGGCATCATCAAAGGCTATCAGGCTATCCTGAATGGTGCCATGATCGGGCAAGATCTCGTGGCTTTCTGCTTTGTCGGTTTGCACCGCCAGTCCGATGCGGATTTACGCGGGTTTGCAGCCATGGTCTATCAATGGCCGCTTGTCAGAAAAGCGTGGATGGTATCCGGAGAATCCGACTTTCTGCTTCACTGTGTGGCGCCCGATCTCAAAAGCTTCCAGACTTTTGTCATCGAACAACTGACCGCCGCCTCCAATGTCGGCTCGGTGCGCACTGCTCTCACTATTCGCGTCATCAAAGACGAACCGCCGCTTATTCTTTAAAAAACGCCAAGAGAAACACGGAAAACATCACTTTTTTCTCACGCAGCGTTCGAGGCTATTCTTCAGCCTATAATCCCGTGATTTTCAGCGCGAACTAAAGAACTATTGCATTATTTTTGTGTAAACAGTTCCTGATAAACTTCATCAATCGAGCTTGCTTCTTTATCGAGGGGAAAATCTTTCTGCACATGTTCCAAGGCTTTTTCGCCCATGGCAATGGTCTTTTCAGGGGCTTCCAGATAAGGTTTTATCGCTTCTGTCAAAGCTTTGCCATCGCCAGCGGGAACGACTGTTCCCGTACCTTCTGTGACAAGCTCCTTGTAAGCCCCCGCATCACTTGCCACGACAGCAGTTTTGGAAGCCATAGCTTCAAGCGGTGTAAGCCCGAAACCTTCGTTTCTCGATGGAGCAACGTAAAGCGTTACGCGCCGGTACCAGACGCGGATATCATCAACCTCGCCCAGTATAAGAATGCGCTTTTGAAGACCGGCAGCAGCTATTTTGCGCTCCAGTTCTTTTTCAAAATCTTTGTGTTCGGCAGTGGTGCGGCCGGTAATAATGGCTGTCCAATCAGGATAACGGGGCAATAATTCGATCATCGCATCGACAAAAAGATCGGTTCCCTTCTGGTGACGTACACGCCCGAAACAACCGACCGCATATTTGCCGGGAAGTTTTGTCGATTGGAATGTATCTTCAAATGTTGCAGGCGGGGTAAACCGGTCAAGATCAATGCCATGCATGATCACCCGATAAGGCACTTCAAGAAACGAGCCGGAACGGGCACTTGTTGCAATAACCCTGTCCATTCTTCTGATAAGCCAATTGGTAAAAGGCTTATGATGGCGCTGCGCGGCAGAGGTAAAAATAAGCTTCAACTTCATGCGCAAGAGGTCGCGCAGCAGAATACCGGTCACCATCTCGACATTGCGCCGTGCATGCCAGATGCGAAACGGTTTGCCATCAGGCCGTTTCCAGAGCTTCAACAAGCTTGGATAGCCGAGTGATGGCAAATTATCCGGTAATCCCGGCCCGATGGTCGATATGCGTATGCCTTTTTTACGTTGCAACGGAATGAGTTGCACAATTGTCGATGTCACACCCGACAAACGTTTTTTGAAATTGGGCGCAATAACGTCCGTTTCATCAATCGACACACGCATAGAACAACCGATCAGATAAACTCGATGGATAAAATCTCGTAAGAACGCGAACCACCCGGTGCATTCACTTCGATGGAATCGCCCTTTTCCTTGCCGATCAGGGCACGGGCAATCGGTGAAGATATAGAGATTTTGCCCAATTTCACTTCCGCTTCCTGTTCACCGACGATCTGATAGGTTTTTTCCTCTTCGGTGTCTTCGTCAATCAGTTTGACGGTTGCACCGAATTTGACTTTATCTCCGGTGAGTTTTGAAACGTCGATCACTTCGGCACAGGTCACATAGTCTTCAAGTTCGGCAATACGACCTTCATTATGACTTTGGGCTTCTTTGGCAGCATGATATTCGGCGTTTTCCGAAAGATCGCCATGGCCCCTCGCTTCGGCGATTGCTTCAATGATACGGGGGCGTTCTTCGTGTTGACGCCAATGAAGCTCTTTTTTCAACTTTTCATAGCTTCCGGTCGTCATCGGATATTTTTCCATAATCGTATCCTTTCCTTCCCGCGTTTTTGCGTCGAAAACAAAAAGAAACGGCTTCCGGAACTCCTCCCGGAACCCGTCTCGAAATCTGTAACTTCCCTTTATATAGCATACGAAACAGAATTTTCATCCTAAATTTTGTTTCGCTGCCCCTGTGAAAATCAGCTTTCCCTACCCTATCTAGATGCGGGTAATGAAAGTATCGGAAATATAATTTTCTTAACAAAACTTGATTGTGAATTAATTCATAACACTACCGCTCTGCTGCAATTTAGCTTAATTTGTCAATCAATAGTCGGTGAGGATAACTCCAAGACAAATATTCCCCCTAAACTTGAGGGCAAAATGAAGAAAACACTCGGTTCCTTGCTGTTTGGTACATTTTTATTGACGACACAGTCAGCACTGGCATTAGATGCTCTGGTAACTGCCCCGTTAAATTTCAGAGATGGTCCAAGCACAGCCTATGCCATTCGTGGGACTATCCCTGCCGGTTCGATAGTCGGTGTACGAGGGTGTTCCGGCAATTGGTGCCAAATCAATTATGGCCCCCGTATTGGTTGGGCTTCGGCTAGCTATCTTGCTTTTCGCGATGGTAGAGCTGTTTATGACAGCTATAATCGCCCCTCTTATCCATCATATTCTTCTCCGACCTATAATGTGATTATCGGAGACGGTTATTACGATGATGATGACTGGTATTATCGTCGTTATCATCGTCGTCGTCATTGGCGTGATGACCATCGGCCACCTCCGCCGCCACCATTCAGGCCGGGTCCGGGTTATCCTCCTCCGCCGCCTCCGCATGGAAGACCGGATAGACCGCCATTCAGGCCGGGGCCGGGCTATCCTCCACCTCCCCCTTCCCATGGAAGACCGGATAGGCCGCCGTCACATGGCAATGGGAGATTGCCACCACCATATAACCCGGGATCGGACACTCCACCGTCACATGCCAGTGAGGGATTGCCGCCCCCATACAGGCCGGGACCGGACACGCCCCCTTCTCATGAAAGACCGGCCGAACGACCATCTCATAGTAATGAGGGACTGCCTCCGCCATATAGACCGGAGTCGAACACTCCTCCTTCCCATGAAAGACCGGCTGAACCGCCATCTCATGAGAGTGGGGGACTGCCGCCACCATATAGACCGGAGCCGAGCGCTCCTCCGTCACCTCCTCCTGCGCCTGAAAGACCGGCTGAACCGCCGTCTCATGCGGGTGGGGGACTGCCGCCACCTTATACCGGTCCGGATAAGTGACCGCACGAGCGTGTTTTCCAAGAAAAATCCTTCCGGTCGCGTAGCCGATACGCGGCCGGTTTTTATATTTTTAACAATAGTTTCCGCTATTTTCAGAAATATCGGCCGCATTTTTTTTGCGTTCGGAACTGCCCGCTTTTCACTCTTCGAACCGACAATTTTTTCAAATTTCAATCAGCTCCTGAAAAAGAAGTTTGAAAAAAACTTACGTACAATCCCGTTTTGAACCGGAACATCATTCCATCATTTTATCTGAAACTTTTATCTTAACCGACATATCGGCTTTCGTGTTTGCTCAAGGACATTTGCATAGCAGTCTGTCAATTTTCCCGCTCTAATCCCGCAGATAATTCGAGCCATGGTTCAGTTATGGACAAAATTGACCTCCTGTCGAAAATTCTGACAACAATTTCCAAGATCGTTTTCAGGCAATAATCCGGCTACAAGCGAGCATCAGACACAACAAAAGCCCGACAAAAGACAATAATATTGTACAAACTCACAACAAACTATAGTGTGGCAAACTGCTATACAAACTTCGCCTCGTCTCTTTTATTTTTTTATTGAATTACCATATTGACTTATCATGACGTCATCAGCCAAAAATCAACAATCCACGGAAGTAAAAAAAACGGCCAGGAAAACCCGGAAAACAACCGGCAAATCTGCCGAAGCGGGGTCGATTGCCGATTGGGCTGCGGATATTGAAAAGGCAGCCGAAAAGCCTGTCAAAAAACCGGTAAAAGTCAAAAAAGCCTCGACAAAGGGAACGCGCACATCGCGCGGAACATCCATTGGCGGCAAAGCAACAGCCAAACAGCGTGCAGCCGCCGGTCTTAACCCTGTGGCGGGACTTGATGTCGGGCTTGAAGACGCTTCAAAAATTTCCACCGGCGGCGCCACGGCAACCGTCGAGGCATTGTCCAAGCTCATTTCTTCCGGCAATCCGCTGTTTAAAAATGGCAAATTGTGGACGCCGCATCGTCCTGTCCGTCCGGAAAAATCGGAAGGCGGAATCCCATTCAAAATGGAAACGCCGTTTCTTCCCTCCGGTGACCAACCAACTGCAATCAAAGACCTTGTGGAAGGCATCAAAAATGGCGACCGCACACAGGTTTTGTTGGGCGTGACCGGCTCGGGTAAAACTTATACAATGGCGAAAGTCATTGAGGAAACGCAGCGCCCTGCCCTTATCCTTGCACCGAACAAAACTTTGGCAGCACAGCTTTACGGCGAGTTCAAGAATTTCTTTCCGCACAATGCGGTGGAATATTTCGTTTCCTATTATGATTATTATCAGCCGGAAGCCTATGTACCGCGTTCCGACACCTATATTGAAAAGGAATCGTCGATCAATGAACAGATCGACCGGATGCGCCATGCGGCAACCCGTGCTGTTCTTGAACGTGATGATGTTATTATCGTCGCGTCTGTTTCCTGTATCTATGGTATCGGTTCGGTCGAAACCTATACGGCAATGACATTCCAGATGCAGGTGGGCGACCATCTCGACCAGCGCCAGCTTCTTGCCGATCTTGTTGCCCAGCAATATCGCCGGCAGGACATCAATTTTGTGCGCGGCTCGTTTCGTGTGAGAGGCGACACAATTGAAATATTCCCTGCCCACCTGGAAGACCGTGCATGGAGGATTTCCCTGTTTGGTGACGAGATTGACGCAATTACCGAATTCGACCCGCTGACGGGGCAAAAAACCGGTGACCTGAAATCGGTTAAAATTTACGCGAATTCACACTATGTTACGCCGCGTCCGACACTTAATCAGGCGATCAAATCCATAAAGATAGAGCTTCGTGACCGTTTGGCGGAATTGAACAAGGCCGGACGGCTGCTTGAAGCCCAAAGGCTTGAACAGCGCACCACATTCGATCTTGAAATGCTGGAAGCAACCGGAAGCTGTGCCGGCATTGAAAATTATTCGCGTTATCTCACAGGTCGCCAACCGGGTGAACCGCCGCCGACCATGTTTGAATATATTCCCGATAATGCCATTATCTTTACCGATGAAAGCCATGTCACCATTCCGCAAGTCGGCGGCATGTATCGCGGTGACTTCCGTCGTAAAGCAACATTGGCAGAATATGGTTTCAGGCTTCCTTCCTGCATGGATAACCGTCCCTTGCGGTTCGAGGAATGGGACGCCATGCGCCCGCAAACCATTGCGGTATCGGCAACGCCGGGAGCTTGGGAAATGGAACAGGCCGGCGGTGTTTTTGCCGAACAGGTCATTCGCCCGACAGGGTTAATCGACCCGCCGGTGGAAGTGCGCCCTGCCCGCAATCAGGTTGACGATGTGCTTGGCGAAATCCGCAAGACCACCGAACAGGGTTACCGCAGTCTGGTGACAGTTCTCACCAAACGTATGGCCGAAGATTTGACCGAATATCTCCATGAACAGGGCATCCGTGTTCGCTACATGCATTCGGATATTGATACATTGGAAAGAATCGAGATTATCCGCGATTTGCGTTTGGGCGCATTCGATGTGCTTGTGGGCATCAACCTGTTGCGTGAAGGACTTGATATTCCCGAATGCGGTTTTGTTGCCATTCTTGATGCTGACAAGGAAGGGTTTTTGCGTTCGGAAACGTCGCTTATCCAGACAATCGGTCGTGCTGCAAGAAATGTTGATGGCCGTGTTATCCTTTATGCCGATAATAAAACCGGCTCGATGGAAAGAGCATTGGCAGAAACTGAACGCCGCCGCGAAAAACAGCAGGCTTATAATATCGAGCATCACATCACACCATCAAGTGTGAAGAAGAATATCGCCGATATTCTCGACTCGGTTTACGAGCGCGATCATGTTCGTGCCGATATTTCCGAATTTGCTGAAGCTGGCAATATGGTTGGCAACAACCTTGCTGCCCATATCGAACATCTGGAAAAATTGATGCGCGACGCGGCTGCCGATCTCGATTTCGAGGAAGCGGCAAAATTGCGCGACGAGATCAAGCGCTTGCAGCAGACAGAGCTTGCCATTTCGGATGATCCGCTCACACGAAATGTCGAAAAGACTATCGAGAGCGCAGAATTGTCACGCGACAAAACCAATAAAAAGGGACTCTTTGCCAACCCCGACCTTGACCATATGGGACCGAATATGGATGTCGGGATTCTCCAAACGAACCCGAAAAACGGAAAATTCAGAAAAAATACGCTTGATGAAATGACGGTGAAACGCACGGAAGTCCCATTGGGCGAAAGTGTAAAGCCGATCAAACGCGAACGTATTGGACTGGGCTCTTTTGAAGACCCTGTGGAAGTTGCGCGCAAACGCCGTCGCCCCGGAAAAACCGGAAGACCCGGTCGTTAAAGCATACGGGGATCTGTGATAAAGGCATCATATGATACGGTGTAATACCGTCATCATGTGAAAGCCACGGCTTGTGTTTCATCCTGCTATGAAACGGTGTGCCTTCTGAACCACATGCAAATTTATCGGCTCCACTGGAGCAGGAGAGGAATTCCCCCAACCTTTTGTCAATTCTCGTTCCGCGACAGTCTGTTTTATTGCAATGCAGTTCACTTTATTCTGATGCGGGCCGCTCCGGATAAAATGAATAGCCAGCTAATTTCATAACAAAATTCAAAACAAAACGGTAAAAACATATTTTATAGAAAGAAAAAGAGGTTTTTTGGAATAAAAAAGTCCTTTTTATAAAGTTCGATACGAATACTTATCTCGATAAGATGATATTCAAAAAAATTGTTCCGAAAAACCGGAAGACGCATCATATTTTTGTATCTCATTGTTTTTGTTTGTTTTTTCTTCCCTGTATAAAATTCGATCATTGTCTATATATTGATGTAAACCTCCCGTTAAAACAATTTTCGTCTGACCGGAATCTAAAATATGACATTTTTTCCCATTAAAAATAACAGCTCTTTGTATATCTAAAAAACCGCTATTTTCCGGCGTAAAACTCAAGAAAAAGAGGACGTAAAAAGGTTATTCCGTGGCAGGATTCTGCGCTTGTCGAACATGTTATTGAACATGTTCCATAAAAAACTTTCAATCGGTTTATACAACAGTTACACTTTCGTTTTTCAACAATCAAAAGAATAAATTTATAAAAACACTTGCAAAATCCAAGAATTTAATCCAATCTATATAGGTTCGGGCATTTTACGAACATTGGAAGACTATTAACAGGCGTGCCAAGACCGCTATAAGTTTTGGGCTGGTAACAATGCGACATCCGGTTTTAACCGATGCCGTGAACCATTGAAAAATGGGAATTATTGGCTGATGCTGTGTTGTAACCGGTAAATAGAGTGCTTTCCAGACTTCAAGAACTGCCTGCATGGTGCCGTTTGCGCATGGTGCGTGGAGCGGTGTTTATTATTAGACCTGTTGTTACAGGTAACTGAATGAGGAAACATTCTATGGCACAGACCGGGGAAGTAAAGTTTTTTAACAACGACAAAGGTTTCGGTTTTATCAAGCCGGATGATGGTGGCGCAGACATTTTCGTGCACATCTCTGCTGTTCAGGCTTCAGGCCTGACAGGGCTTACCGATGCACAGAAAGTATCTTTTGATACCGAACCTGACCGTCGTGGTAAAGGCCCTAAAGCCGTGAATATCACAATTATCGGCTAAGCTTTATTGGCCAAGCTTTATCGGCTGCGTTTCAGCCGGTAGTTTTTTTGAAGCCGGGTTTTATAACCCGGTTTTTTTTGCTCATGACTTGTTACAAAAAAATAAAAATTGTGATGGAAAAAAAAGATGAATATCTTATTTACCATAAGAAAGTCATAAGCTTCGTTCAGGCTGTGTTCAGAAAATCAGCTATAGAATTGTTTTCATGAAACGAATTCAAAGGAGTTCAACCATGAAGAATTTTGCAAAATTGGCAATGCTTTCTGCCGTTTCGGCAGTGATGGTTGTGGCCCCGCTTGCCGGTGCATCGGCTCACGATCATTATTGGCATGGTCCGGGATATTGGGATGGCCCGCGTTATTGGGATCATCACCATCATCACCACGATCATGGAGATGCCGTCGCTGCCGGTGTCGTCGGCCTTGCCGCCGGTGCGCTAATTGGCAGCGCCTTGTCACAACCCTCACAACCTCAGGTCATTTATCAGGCTCCGCCGCCGCCGGCCTATTATCCGGCAGCACCAAGATATTATCAGCCAGCTCGTCCTTACTATCCACCGGCACCGACCGCCTATAAACCGATCTATCAGCCGTGGACTCCCGGTTGGCGCGCCTATTGCTCGCACAAATACCGCTCGTTCAATCCACGGACCGGCACCTATCGGGGCGTTGATGGCCTCAACCATTTCTGCAATGCCAACTGATTTGAAGGCATTCGTCATTAAAAAATACCCGGCCATGTGTCGGGTATTTTTTTAAACTCGATTGATCTTAAAAAACGTTTCCACTTGCTTTTCTTCGCACATAGAAAAAAGTAATTGATCAGGGCACCGCAATCGTTTCTGTGGTTATTATGATTTGAAGCTCAGAGGATGATCTAGACACAGAATTATCCGCTTCCAACAGTCTTCCCACCCTATTATCCTGCTCTTCAAACTATTATTCGCGAGCTCGTCCTTACCATCCGCCCGCATGGGCTTACTATAAGCCGGTCTATCAGCCGTGGACTGGGCGGTTGGCGTGGCAATTCAACCTAGAAATACCGGTCGTTCAATCCGTGTAGCGGTTGATCACGAGGCGCGTTATGGATTCAACCACTTTTAGAAGATAGCAAGCTTTAGCCAGTGAAAGCCGCTATCCTGAATATCTTAAAAGAAATTATCGTCAATTTGACAGGGAGAAGAAAACGCCATTTGGCCTATCAGTTTGGCAAATCTTTTATTGATACCGACAAACCTGTTTTTTTAACAATCCGGATTACGAGTGAACCGGTTTCCTTTGCCTCTAAAGGAATAGACGGGAGGTTTTCGAATTTGCTGGTTACCGATTTGATGTGGCGCGATAGTCTTTGATTGGCATAGACTTAAAAGGGCAAAAGCAATGATCAGCAGAAGCTGTTTCAAGACTTTTGGCCACCATCGCCGCACCTCTCACACTTTCTCGCTCAAATATCTTGCAAAAACGGATTATGGCGCTTTTCTTCTCCGATCGTGCTCATCTCCCCGTGTCCACTGATGAAAGTCACGTCATCGCCCAAAGGCAAAACCTTTTCTTTTAGCGAACGGATAAGATCCGGATAGGAACAGAAAGGAAAATCTGTTCTTCCGATCGAATTGTGGAAAAGAACATCGCCAACAAGCGCCAATTTCACTTCCGCATTGAAATAGATAACGTGACCGGGTGCATGACCGGGCGTGTAAAAGACTTCGAATTTATGGCCGCCACAATCCAGAATTTCGCCTTCTTCAAGCCAACGGTCGGGAGCGCAATTTCGAATACCTGTCATCCGGTAAGAACGGGCTTTTTCAACGAGATTTTCCATAAGCGGTTTATCGGCAATATTGGAGCCGATTATAGGAACATTCAAATTTTCCTTTGCTTCCATTGCTCCCCCTGCATGGTCAACATGGCCATGGGTTATCCAGATTGCGCCAACTTTCACACCGGTCTTTTTGATAGCTTCGGCAATAAGCGGCCAATCACCACCCGGATCGACAAGCACGCCTTCTTTGGTTTCATCATCATAAAGAAGTGTGCAATTTTGCTGGAAAACCGTTACCGGTATGATTGTTGCTTTCAAGTTTCCCATCGGTTTTCCTTCGCTCTTCGTTAAAATATTTTAGAAAATATATCGACTTTCGATTTATCAATATCAAGAGAGCCAAATCAATAAGCAAAACATCCGGGCTTTCATAAAGGCTTGCGGTTTCAAATTTTATAAAGTCTATTCTTGTTTCGCGTTCATGCTGAAAAGAACCGCTTATTTGATCTATTTTTCTAAATAAATAACCTTTGGTATAGAATGTTTGTTCATTCATCCTTTTAAAAACAATGAACAGTTTTTTTAAAAACATCGCCGATATTTATAAGAAATCGCTTTTGAGCTGCAAATATGTACTCTTATATCATTATACAAAATCACCGAACCGTTTTGCTGCAAACTATTATTTTTCAAATATTATCCGTTAAGATTGGCAAGCTTGTCATGGTATTGCCTAAAATGGGGCGCAACAAGAAACCGGTTCTCTCGACAGAGGTGGATTCTTCCGATAAACTTGCTTCAATCCGGACATGAGAAAATGACAGAACAGAATACAAAATTATCTGATGATGCTCCCCATCTACTTGTTATAGACGACGACACGCGCATACGCAGTCTTTTGTCACAATATCTTGTCCAGAACGGCTTTCGTGTGTCAGTCGCCGCCAGTGCCGATGAAGCGCGCCGCAAATTGGCCGGACTTGATTTTGATCTCCTGATTGTCGACGTTATGATGCCGGGCGAAAACGGCATTTCGCTCACGCGTTCGCTGCGCGAAACAAAAACGGTTCCGATATTGATGCTTACGGCCTTGTCAGAAACCGACAGCCGCATTGACGGGCTTGAAGCGGGGGCGGATGACTATCTGCCCAAACCATTTGATCCACGCGAGCTTCTGTTGCGTGTCAACGCCATTTTGCGCCGTGGCAGTGCCAATGGTCAACCGAAGATCGAACAACTGGTGTTTGGCCCCTATACATTTTCGATTGCCAAGAAAGAACTGAAAAAATCCGGTGAAGTCATCAAGCTCACAGATCGCGAACAGGATATAATGGTTATCTTTGCCGAACATGCCGGTACAACCATTCCACGCCATAAACTTGCAACAGGTGAAGGCGAAGTGGGTGAACGTACGATTGATGTACAGATCAACCGGTTACGCCGGAAGATCGAAAATGATCCGGCCAATCCGGTTTATTTGCAAACAGTACGTGGCATCGGCTACAAGCTTTCAATCGAATAGGATAATAGAATGGCCGGGCCTATCAACAGTTTTGGCCGTTGGCTGGCAAAGAAAATGCCAAAGCGCCTTTATGCGCGCTCGCTCATTATCATCATTGCCCCGATGGTTCTGTTACAATCGGTTATTGCCTATGTGTTTATGGAACGCCATTGGCAAATGGTGACAGAGCGTCTGTCAACCGCAGTCGTTCGTGATATTTCGGCCATTATCGACATTATCGAAACCTATCCGCAAGATGATAATTACAACAATATTACCCGTATTGCCCAGCAGCGCATGGGGCTCAACATTTCCATTCTTCCACCTGACCCTCTGCCTCCTCCGGGGCCAAAGCCTTTCTTTGCCATTCTTGATTATTTCTTGAGTGAAGAAATCACCCGCCAGATCAACCGTCCGTTCTGGATTGATACGGTGGGGGATTCCGATCTTGTCGAAATCCGCATCCGGCTTGATAACCATGTATTGCGTGTCTTTGCCATGCGCTCGCAAGCTTATGCATCGAATACCGGTATTTTCTTAAGCTGGATGATCGGCACGGCACTTGTTTTGTTGATCATTGCTATTTTCTTTTTGAGAAACCAGATCAAACCGATCCAGCAGCTCGCCACCGCGGCCGACAGTTTCGGGCGCGGCTTGCCTTTGCCGGAAGGCTTCGAGCCAAGAGGTGCTGAAGAAGTGCGCCGCGCCGGAACTGCATTTTTACGAATGCGCAAAAGAATCGAACGGCAGATCGAACAACGCACTATGATGCTTTCAGGTGTCAGTCATGATTTGCGCACGATTCTGACCCGCTTCAAATTACAATTGGCCTTGGCAAAAGGAAGTTTCGATACAGCACCTCTCGAACAGGATATTGCCGACATGCAGAATATGTTGGAAGGCTATCTTGCCTTTGCCCGTGGAGAGGGAACGGAAAATGTTGGCGAGCTCGATTTGAGCGAATTGATGAAGACGCTCCAAAAGGATGCAAAACTGCGCGAACGCGGTTTTGTATATCAGATAGAGGGTTCTCCTCTCGTCCAATTGAAACCGAAAGCATTTTCAAGGCTTGTCAGCAATCTGGTTTCAAACAGTTTCCGTTATGCCAAAAACGTTGATGTCGCCATTGTTCATGGTGACAATGACCTTGTCATCATTATTGATGATGATGGGCCGGGTATTCCAGCCAATATGCGCGAGGAAGTGTTCAAACCTTTCTTCCGGCTTGACGAGGCGCGCAATCAGGATGCGAGCGGTACCGGCCTTGGCTTGTCGATTGCTCAGGATATTGCCCGAAGCCATGGCGGCAATATTGTGCTTGATGATAGCCCGACAGGTGGCTTGCGCGTCATTGTTGAAATTCCGCTCTAGCGCCCGATATGAAAAGGAATAGGCATTTGTTTTGACCATATTCCCGAGAACCGTCAAAGCACGGACTGTCAGGGATTTGTTCTGCTCTTATGCCGTTCTTTTCAGAAAGGAAATCATCATGCCAGCACGTTCCAAAGTCCAGCAGGAAGCAGCCGGAGCAGCCCTTGCAGCCAAACGCGGCAAAAGACCGGTAAGCTCGCTACAAGGGGCTTCCAAAAAAATGGAACAATCCATGACGGAAGAACAACTTGAAGATTTTGCATCCACCAAGCGCAAAGATTTACCCGACAATATCGGCAAAAAATCAAAAAAATAAAAAGCGGTATGTCTCCGTCACACCCCCGATAGAGGCAACCCGCCCTGTTTTCATCAAGAGCAGCTCAAAAAAGCTAACTGCCCTGTTCTAATAGTAACGCTTGTACCCATATTATGATCGGCGCAACGGGAACAATGTGCTGTTCTCGCCGGTCTTACAATTCCATGTTTTTCCGCAGGCTTATTTATTATCTTTGGTGGTCAAACGAGCCGCCTCCCCCTATCATTCAGAGTGACGTGCCGATGACAAATCCTTATCGGTATGCTTAAAAAACCGGTTTGCTGAAAGGAGCAGTTTACAACGCCATTCGTCAGTGTTTGCAGAAAGACAACATTTTTTGTAAAAATAAAAGCCGCCTCCCCTTCTGCACAACGATTATTCCCGATTGCGAAAGCCACTCTTTTTCGGGCATTGATAAAGAAGAGATCGAGTGACTGGAATTTTTTAATAAAATACTGATTGGCCTTTTTGGGTAAAGTAATGAATGGGTTTGAGCCAGATTGCCACCCATTGCCCGATAACAACCATGAAAAAGTGCGGCTCACCTTACCCGAACAAGCACGCTATCAGTTTCCGGTTCACGCAGGAAGTCGAGCGAAGCCGTCGTCAAGGTTCAATCATTTTCTCCCGCGAAAAGCCGGAGCATTGATATTCGTTAGAATATACGACCGCCGACAGGAACTTCTTTTGACGGTTCGAGAAGCACGACATCACCGTTTTCATCCGGCAGACCAAGAGTGAGCACTTCCGACATGAACGGGCCGATCTGGCGCGGCGGGAAATTGACAACACAAAGGACTTCGCGACCGACAAGCTCATCAAGTTTATAATGCACGGTTATCTGGGCTGATGAAAGTTTGACACCAACCTCTTTGCCGAAATCGATTTTCAGCTTATAGGCAGGTTTGCGCGCTTCCGGAAAAGCTTTTGCCTCGATAATCTTTCCGACACGAATATCGACTTTTAAAAAATCATCAAAACTGATTTCTGCCACCGCACATACTCCTTTTTATTGCCAACCTTTTTTATCACCGGTCTTTTTTTATCGCTGGCACTTTTAACCGGCAGTCAAAAAACATATCCGATCAGGCATTTCCCTTGGTTTCAAAAAGCGCAAATTGCAGCGCATTTTCAGCCGAAAGCGAAGACCAGGCCACCATCTGGAATGCACTGAAATGTGTTTCACAAACATCGAGAGCATTGACAAGCAGGTTTTCAACTTGTGCGTTCGACGGATGTAAACCGCCCGAAAGCAACAATGCCTGCCGGAAGATAACCGAAGAAGAATCCTCCCAGAAATCAAAATGCCCCATGAGCAATTTTTCATTGATTGCCAGAACCAGTTTGCGCAGTTCTTTCTGTCTTTGTTTTGATACGGCAATATCGAATGCACATGCGAGATGCAGTGCTTCCTGATTTTCTATCCACGAAAAAGCAATATGATAATTTGTCCAATGTCCTTCAACACTGATTGTAATTTCATCCTCGGCTGTTCTCTCGAACGACCAATCATGTCCATTGGCCACCTGTTCGACCAAATCAACAGGATGAAGATCACGTTCCAAGTTGCCTACGGCAAGCCTCATTTCATTCCTCAATTCCAATGCGTTTTCGCATAAAAAACAGCAAAAGCCGCCATCACAGTGTTACCACCGTGTTCCAGTTGCCCGCACGATCCTTTAAATCCTATAAACGCATAAAACACTGACCCATTTGCGTACATAAATCACGAATTAATCATAACCCCCGATTTCGATCTGTTCGCGAATCATCTTTAGTTTTCAGTGTATTGATCTAAATTGAGAGTGCTAGTCCCCCTGATTCAAAAAGCTGTTCAAGAATAAAAAAACAGGTCGGGAACAAAGTTCCGACCTGTCCTAAGAGACTCTGGATTAAGCATTTTTCTGACTTATTCACAGCCAAGAAAAACTGGGGATTATTTTTTCTTTTCGTTCTCTTTTGGTGAAGATGAAGCTGTTTTTGCCTTCGAAGCGGTTTTATTTTCTTCGTTATCAAGACGTTTTTTCAATTCTTCGACTTCTTGACGTGCTTTGGCTGCCATTTCTTTGACAACCTCGAACTCGTCACGATGAACAAAATCGAATTTGTTAAGGACACGTTCCAACTGGGCACGAAAAGCTGTTTCGGCTTCCTGGCGTACACCTTGTGCAGCACCGGCTGCATCGGTCATCATTTTTGCAAGTTCATCAAGAACGCGATTGGGTCCATTACTCATTTAGCCTATCCTTTTTAAAACTGTTTCGAAGCCCGTTAGAGAACTAACTCAAGCTAACATATAGAACATTTTTTTAAAATGAGGATAGCCGTTTTCTCGTAGCCCCACCTCAAGAGAAAAAATGCGAATAGATTAAGCTCTTTTGCGACGTGAAAGCGCTCCATAAGCTTCCTGTTTTGTAAACAGCGCAGAAACTTCAACAGCTTTCCGGACTTGAAGGCGCGCCTTAAGACCCCAAAAGAGCCTGATATTTTGAAATCATCAGCAAAGCTGATACACTTTCATAATCGGAATTGAGACTTGACCGGAACAGGTTCCTCGGTCATCTTCGCTTCTAATATTTCAGGATATAGTAGTTTGCCATGAATGATCTTCCCCCTTGCCCTGCCATTGCTTTTCCCGATTTTTTGAACCCGATCATTGTTCAAATCGGACCGGTTGCACTGCATTGGTACGGGCTCGGCTATGTCATCGGTATTTTGTTCGCCTGGTGGTATGGTGGATTTCTTCTCCGGAAAAAATCACTCTGGTATAACGACACTCCTCCTATGACCCCGCAATTATTGGGTGATTTTGTAGTCTGGGCGGCTATCGGTGTTGTTGTCGGCGGGCGGCTCGGGCAAGTTTTATTTTGGGACCCGCACTATTATTTCAGCCATCCGGCCGAAATCATCGCCGTCTGGGACGGTGGCATGGCTTTCCATGGCGGGCTTATCGGTACCATTATTGCGATGATCTGGTTTGCGCTCAAACACAAAATCGGCATCTGGACCATGTTCGACACCATTGCTGCGGGTGTGCCTGTTGGTCTTGGTGTGGTGCGCATTTGTAATTTTATCAATCAGGAATTATGGGGCAATGTTACAAATGTTCAATGGGCAGTCTGTTTTCCGCGCGACCCCGATTATCTTCCCCGCCACCCTAGCCAGCTTTATGAAGCGCTGATGGAAGGGCTCATATTGTTCATCGTGCTTGCCATTCTGGTTTTTGCATTCAAAGCCTTGCGTAAACCCGGAATTGTTTCAGGCACTTTTATTTTCGGTTATGGTATTGCCCGCATGATTTCGGAAATATTCCGTGTCCCCGGTGAAGATCCCGAATGGTTCAGTAATGTTTTTTCCGATACCGGTTTCACCTATGGTATGGCCTTGTCGCTTCCCATGGTGCTCTTCGGCCTTTATGCTATTTGGCGGGCTTTCAAACACGCTCCGGAAAACAAAGCCGGACTTCATTCGATAAAAAGCAATGGGTGATCTTAAAACCAAAATCTGCGAATTGATCGCGCTTCAGGGACCAATGCGGGTGAGCACCTTCATGACATTGGCCTTGAGCGACGACCAAAACGGCTATTACAAAAACGCTACTCCCTTCGGTAAAGAAGGTGACTTTATTACCGCACCGGAAATAAGCCAGATGTTTGGCGAGCTTATCGGCATCTGGGTGATTGAAACTTTTAACAAGTTGAATAAACCCTCTTCTTTCAATCTTTGCGAGTTGGGACCCGGACGCGGCACATTGATGCAGGATTTGTTACGCACAATCAAAAAACTCTCGGCCGAATGTTTTCAGGCGGCAAATGTTTTGATGGTCGAAACCTCCGACAAGCTCATAACACAACAGAAACAGGCTCTCTCTTCTTATGGTGATAAAATCCATTGGCTCAAGGATTTCGATAAACTCGCCTGCGCCCCGCTCATCCTCGTTGCAAACGAATTTCTTGATGCTTTGCCGATCGACCAGTTCATCAAAATCGACGGTCAATGGCATGAACGGCTTATTGCAACAGATGACAATGATCAGCTCGGATTTGCCGTCGGTAACAATGTGCTTGACCAAACAGGCTTGCCGAAGAAATATCAGGACTTGCCGGAAGGCTCGGTTTTGGAGCTTTCGCCCGCAAGGCTGCAATTCATGGAACAGGTTTTAAAACATCTCTCCCGCCATCACGGCTCGGCACTTTTCATTGATTACGGGAGCACCGGTCTTCCCTATGGTGATACATTGCAGGCAATTTCCCGTCACGCATTCAGCAATATTTTTGCAAATCCCGGAAAAGATGATCTGACAAGCCATGTCGATTTTTCTTCACTCGAAGTCATTGCCGAACGCCACGGGATTTTATCGGGTGTCATGACTCAAGGCGCATTTCTGACCGGCATGGGGCTCATTGAACGCGCCGGTCAATTGGGCGCAAACAAAAGTCCCGCTGTTCAGGAAAAAATACGCTCGGCCGTGGAAAGATTGGCCGCACCAAACGAAATGGGAACGCTTTTTAAAGTGCTTTGTCTCAGTGACAAAAAAACCGGCCTTCACCGGTTGTTTACTGGCGACAATACATCCCATAATTGACAAGCGGTTTTGAAAACGCCACGATAAGACAACCAGATATAACGGTCATTCACATGTCACAATTGCCATCGCCGGTTTTTTCACCCTCCCTTGAAGTTTTGGAAAAAGCAGGCATAAACCATGCTTTTTTTACCCGTCAGGGCGGCGTGTCCCACGGAATTTACGAAAGCTTGAACCTTGGTCGCGGCTCCAACGACGACAAAGAAAATGTCGAAAAAAATCGTGAGATTGTTGCCGCCTATATGGGGATAAAACCGGAAAACCTGATTAATCTTTATCAAATCCACTCTCCCCATGCATTGATCATCAACGAGCCGATAAAAGGTGAACGGCCACGTGCTGATGCTTTGGTCACCAATAAAAAAGGACTCGCTTTGGGAATTTTGACAGCCGATTGCGGACCTGTTCTTTTTGCAGACCCGAAAGCCCATGTGATCGGCGCTGCCCACGCCGGTTGGAGAGGTGCTTTGGCAGGTGTTATCGAAAACACTGTTGCAGCAATGGAAACACTGGGCGCCAAACGGGCAGATATTGTTGCAACATTGGGACCGTCAATTGGCCCCGAACATTACGAGGTTGGCAAAGAATTTTACGAAACTTTCGTCAATAGTTGTGCCTCATACAAAAAATTCTTTGTTCCGTCAGAACGCTTCGAACATTTCTTCTTCAATCTTTGGGATTTTGTGTTAGCCCGCCTTGATGAGGCCGGTGTCCATGGCGATTGCCTGAAGCTTTGTACTTACGCTGATGAAAAACGTTTTTTTTCCTATCGTCGCAAGACACATCTGAACGAACCCGATTATGGACGGCAGATTTCTGTTATTACCATTGCTTGAATATATTCGAAGTCCTGACAAGGATTTTTGTGAGTGCCAACAGATTTGGCTTTGTTTCATGCTGTTTCTTTAGTGCTGTCTTTGCCCGTTTCAATTTCATCAGGATGTTGAAACCGACTCGTGAATAATTCGCGTGGAAGCCCGATAGTTAAATGATAAGGAAAGTTCCCTTTCACATTAAACCTTGAAAGCGGAGCTTTACTCTCGCCCCTGATAAGACAGACAAACTGCGCCCGCGATAAAACCACCAACAAGCGGGAATCACCTTGACTATGGAAAAACCGGTACCGATTTTTCGTAAAGTCTTGTGTGTTTTTGGAAGAAAATTTACTTTCTCATCAAGCGAGCATTTTGGCACTCGTTAAAATATGACGCTCATTAAAACATGGCGCATTCAAAAGCCGGTTTGAAAGAACGAAGCAAAATCTTCGGAATTTGCAGTTGATCAATAATCTGACAGTTATGCACTGAAACTCCGTTTTTTTCGGAATATTATTTTTTTACCGGTGCAAAAACAAAACATTCAAATAAAAATGGACGGAGTGACAATATGAACTCTTGCAATCTGATAACAAAAAGTTAAAACCGCAGCCAGAAAGTCTGTTTTCTTTAGAGCCAGGGGCCAAGCCATGAAACTTTTCTGCGGCAATTCCAACCCACGCCTTGCCGAAGACGTAACAAAATATCTCAACATTCCTATGGGTAAAGCAACGGTAAGACGCTTTGCCGATCAGGAAATTTTCGTTGAACTCCATGAAAATGTTCGCGGTGAGGATGTTTTTCTTATCCAGTCGACATCCTATCCCGCCAATGACCATTTAATGGAACTGCTCATTATGATTGATGCGGTTCGTCGCGCTTCTGCACGCCGCATTACTGCTGTTATTCCTTATTTCGGTTATGCAAGACAAGACCGCAAACCCGGCCCCAGAACACCGATTTCGGCCAAACTTGTTGCCAATCTATTGACCGAAGCCGGTGCAAACCGCGTTTTGACGCTTGACCTTCATGCAGGCCAAATTCAAGGCTTTTTCGATATTCCAACCGATAATCTTTATGCTGTTCCGGTCATTGCACGCGATGTCAAAAACAATTATTCGCTTAAAAATGTCATGGTGGTTTCACCGGATGTTGGCGGTGTCGTTCGCGCCCGTTCACTTGCAAAGCGGCTCGATTGCCTGCTTGCCATCGTCGACAAACGCCGTGAACGCCCCGGTGAATCGGAAGTTATGAATGTGATTGGCGATGTTTCTGGCAAAGATTGTCTTTTGCTTGACGACATTGTCGATTCCGGTGGCACACTTTGCAATGCTGCCGAAGCCCTTTTGAAAAAAGGTGCAAAAAGCGTCACCGCCTATATTACCCACGGTGTTCTTTCGGGCGGCGCTATTGCCCGCATCACCGGCTCGAAGCTGAAAGAGCTTGTCATTACCAATTCCATTATGCCGACACCGGCTGTAGAACAGGCTCCCAATATCCGCGTTTTGCCGATTTCCGACCTTATCGGCGAGGCCATTTCGCGTACAGCCGCCGAACAATCGGTTTCAAGCCTGTTTGATTAAAAGTTTCATTTGTTAGCGAAAGAAGGCCGCAGAGATTTTGTTTCTGCGGCCTTTTATTATGTAATCGGACCTTTATCGAGCCGGAACTTCTGCTGAACCGATATTTCGTCGATCATAAGTTTTTATGAACCGCGAGCTTTCCATATGAAAGCAGATCTTTCGCAATATTTTGGGCAAATGTGCTTTATTCGGCTGCATCCCTTTTGTTCTGAAACTCGTCCGGTGCATCGGGGTCACCGGGCAGTGTCTCAAGGCCGAGATCGGGAAAAGCGGCAATGCGTTTGCCGCTGAAATCGGTTCTTACCACCAGAAGCCCGCGTTCTTCAAAATAGGTCAGAAGATGGCGCGCGCGACTCATAGAATGGGTGCCATAGAGGCGGGCAAGCGTTGCATCGGAAGGGCATGGTTTGCCACTCACGGCCGCTTCTGCCACATTCAAAAACACGCCTTGAATATCATCGGTCAAAGTTTCGGAAAGCGCCAATGCTTTTTGCCACGTTTCGCTTGCCGCCATATCCTCGTCAATGGCCGCTTGTGCGAGCGCAAGTTTGCGCCTGAACTGGGCAAGATCAAGCGGTTCTCCCGGAACACGGTGAATGCGGCAGCGCACCAGAAAATCCTGATAAAGCACCGCAACCGAACGGAAAGAAGCATCCTTATCATCAACAATTTCACGCATGACCGCATCAAGTTCGGCTTCGCGTTCCTGTTCGTCAATTTCAGGAAAGAGGCTTTGGGCTTCTTGCGGCTCTTCCTGTTTCTGGCGCACCAGCTCTTCCAATATTTCATTGGTCGGTTTCGGTGGCGGCGTTGGTGCGGCGCGCCGTATCGGCATAATCATTTCTTCTGGCGATGGTGTGAAGATCAGATCTTCCGCGTCAACTGGTGCTTCTGGCAAGGGAACAAGTTTGGGACTTGTCGAACGGGCAGCCGTTTCCACGGGGCCAATCACCACATGGAGCGGGCGGCGTGACAAAGCCGGACCTAGCGCTACAAAATGCCCGCGTTCAAGATCGCGGAACATTTCCGCCTGACGGCGCTCCATCCCTAACAGATCGGCAGCACGCGCCATATCGATATCAAGAAATGTCCGCCCCATTAAAAAGTTCGAAGCCTCGGCTGCAACATTTTTTGCAAGTTTTGCAAGACGCTGGGTGGCAATAACACCGGCAAGTCCACGTTTTCTACCGCGACACATCAGATTGGTCATGGCACCGAGTGAAAGCTTGCGCGCTTCGTCGGAAACGTCACCTGCGGCAGCGGGGGCAAATAATTGCGCCTCGTCCACCACCACCAGAAGCGGATACCAATAATCCCGCTCGGCATCGAAAAGCCCGCCCAGAAAGGCGGCGGCAGCGCGCATTTGTTGTTCGGTATCAAGCCCTTCAAGATTCAAAATAGCAGAAACGCGATGCTGGCGCACACGTGCGGCAATACGTGTCAATTCCACTTCGCTACGTTGCGCTTCAACAACCACATGGCCGAATTTGTCGGCAAGAGTGACAAAATCCCCTTCCGGATCAATCACACATTGCTGCACCCAATGGGCACTTTGTTCGAGCAGCCTGCGCAATAAATGCGACTTGCCCGAACCGGAATTGCCTTGCACCAGCAAACGTGTTGCCAATAATTCTTCCAGATCAAGGCTCGCCACTTTCGAGCCGGTCAAGGCGCCACGTTCAAAAATAGTTCCGAGATTGATGTCGACAGTCATTGCCAGGCCATCAATTGCCGAACCTTAAAAAGGCTCCGGGAAGATTGAAACAAAAATATGGTTGATTCTTTTTGCATGGTTCCTTTTAGCATTTCCTTGTCAAAAGGTGAAAAAAACGTCATTTTTTCCCACAACTCTTGCAAGCTCGCAATCTTTCCATTATAGCACCCCAATCCACGTCGACACCCTTGGAGGCAGCGTGGAATGGAACGGGGACAATCTTTGCCTTTATTCCATATTCATGTCCGGAGCTGTTGAACGTTCCCCGCATGGATCTCCAATTTTTGAAAAGGACTTAAGCCATGAGTAAAGTTTACACACTCAAGGCCGAAGCACGCGAACGGGTTGGTAAGGGGTCCTCTCGTCACCTTCGCCGCAACGGTCTTGTTCCAGCAGTTATTTACGGCGATAAAAAGCCTGCACTTTCCATTGCCCTTTCCTATAAGGACATTTTTTACAAGATTCACGGTGGTGCATTCTTCACAACGATTGCCTCTATTGAAGTCGGCAATGAGAAGATTGAAGTTTTGCCAACCGATTACCAGCTTGATCCGGTTCGTGACTTCCCGATGCACGTCGATTTCTTGCGTGTTACCGAGAAATCGGTTGTTCACGTCAATGTTCCTGTCCACTTCCTCAACGAAGAAGAAGCTCCTGGTATCAAGACCGGCGGTGTTTTGAACATTGTTCGCCACGAAGTCGAACTTGCTGTTCCTGCCCATCACATTCCGGAAGCCCTCACAGTTGACCTTACCGGTTTGGAAGTTGGTGATTCCGTCCACATTTCCGACATCAAATTGCCGGAAGGCTCCTCGCCGCTCATCAAGGACCGCGATTTCACCATTGCAACCATTGCAGCTCCTGTTGCATTGCCTGTTGAAGATGAAACACCGGCAACCGATGAAGCCACAGCAGCAACCGAGGAAACACCTGCTGCTACAGCTGGTGAAGAAAAATCCGAATAATGTGCTTAAAAAGGCGGAAAAAACTTTTCCGCCTTTTCTTTAATTCTGCGAGGTTTATCCATGTTGCTCATTGCCGGTCTCGGCAATCCCGGTTTTGAATATCAGGATAACCGCCACAATATCGGTTTCATGGCGGTCGACGAAATCAATCGCAAATACAAGTTTTCTCCCTGGAACAAGAAATTTAACGCTCTTATTTCCAGCGGAACGATAGAAGGCGAAAAAGTCCTTCTTCTCAAACCTCAAACCTATATGAATCTTTCCGGTCAGGCGGTTGGCGAAGCCATGCGCTTTTATAAACTGCAACCGGAAAACATCATTGTCATTCATGACGAACTTGATCTGGTGCCGGGAAAATTGCGGGTCAAAACCGGCGGCTCCAGCGGTGGCCATAACGGCATCAAATCCATTGACGCCCATTGCGGAAACAATTATCGCCGCATCCGCATCGGTATCGGCCATCCGCAATCAAAAGAACAAGTCACAAATCATGTGCTCGGCAATTTCTCCAAAGCCGATCATGAATGGCTTGATCCCCTTCTTGACGCATTGGCTGACAATCTCGGCTTGCTTGTTAATGGTAAAGACAGCCTGTTCATGAACCGGATTTCACTGGCGCATGAGGGAGAGGCAGAAAGCGATCATAAAAGCGGCGGTGATAAGCCCAAAAAACAAAGCCATATCAGACAGGCTCGCCCCGCTCAAAGAAAAGAACTTCCGGCCACCGGCCCGATGGCCGAAATGTTGAAAAAGCTGTTCAAAAACAACGAGTAAATAAACCCGCTTTGCTCATTTTAAAAAGAATATTCCAATAAAATATGCGTCTTTACTTTATCCAAAAAGTAAAGCCCGAGATAGAGCCCACTCCATTAGCCCCGTCCGATATCTAAAAAACTATATCCGGCCTGTCATAGTCAAACCGGATAGACTTTTATGCCGGATAAACCCGGCCTGTGAGACAACACTCTTTGAAACGCAAAGTGCCGATTTTTTTGCTCCTTATAGCTGAACCGTGCCGTTTTAAGCACGAACTCAGGAAAATCCCTGCTCGTTATGTTGTAGAACGATAACATGGGTTCCTTCGGGAACACGCCCGTAAAGGTCGATGATATCCTGATTGAGCAAACGGATACAGCCGCTCGAAACAGCCTTGCCGATTGACCATTCTTCATGGGAGCCATGAATCCGGAACAATGTGTCCTGACCATCCTTGAAAAGATAAAGTGCGCGTGCACCCAGAGGATTATCCGGCCCCGCAGGCATACCATCGCCGAGATGTCCGTAACGATCCGGTTCGCGTTCCATCATATCTCGCGTCGGATGCCACATCGGCCACATGCGTTTATATTGAACGACGGCTTCCCCTTCAAGCGCAAGTCCGGCCTTGCCGACACCGACGCCGTAACGCAGCGCACGACCGTTTTCCTGAACGAGATAGAGAAAACGTGCTTGCGTGTCGACAACCAGAGTACCCGGCGAATAAGGACCATTGAACGCCACTTCCTGACGCCAGTATTTCGGGTTGATCTTGCTCATATCGACAGCCGGAAGCGGATAAGGTTCGTTTGTCACCGGACCATAAAGCGCTTTTATATCGGCCGGAACCGGCCAGGACTGTTCCACTTGTGGTTGATTGCTTACGCAGGCGGCGAGCGCCAAAGGTGCGGCAATGATGAATGTACGCCGAGACAGGTGCCTCATGATAACTCCATACAAAATATCGGATTGTTGCTAACACTGAAAGCTTAGCCAATCGTTAAAATAGGCAAGTTTTTGGCAAAAACGAGAACGAAGTTAAAAATCGGAACAACTGTATCTTTTTCGCATCAAAATTGGCTCTTTAACTGGTTTCTGTTAAAAAACGTGCTATAGAACCAGTCATATTGACGAGCTTACCGGATTAGGATTGAGAGAATTTCCATGGGTTTTAAATGTGGTATTGTCGGATTACCCAATGTGGGCAAATCCACACTCTTTAACGCTTTGACAAAAACTGCGGCGGCTCAGGCTGCCAATTATCCTTTCTGCACAATCGAACCGAATACCGGTGAAGTTGCTGTCCCTGATCCGCGGTTAAAAAAGCTTGCGGCCATTGCCGGTTCGAAAGAAATTATTCCCACACGCATCAGCTTTGTCGATATTGCCGGTCTTGTTCGTGGTGCTTCGAAAGGCGAAGGATTGGGAAACCAGTTTTTGGCCAATATTCGCGAAGTCGATGCCATTGTGCATGTGCTGCGTTGTTTTATTGATGACGATATTACCCATGTTGAAGGCCGGATTGATCCGGTGTCGGATGCGGCAACCGTTGAAACCGAATTGATGCTGTCCGATCTTGAAAGTCTCGAGCGGCGCATTGTGCAAATGAGAAAACGCGCAACCGGCAAAGACAAGGAAGCTTTGACTGTTCTTCCCATGATGGAAGAGGCTTTGAAGCTTTTGCAAAATGGCAAGCCGGTACGCCTCCTTATCAAGGATATTTCTGCCGATGACAGGCAAATTCTCGATTCGTTCAATTTGTTGACCTCAAAGCCTGTGCTTTATGTTTGCAATGTTGCCGAAAGCGATGCGGCAACAGGAAATGATTTTTCAAAAGCTGTCGAGAAAATGGCCGCCGAACAAGGTGCCGAAAGCGTTATTATTTCTGCCGAAATCGAGGCAGAAGTTGCCCAATTGCCGGAAGCGGAAGCCAAAGAATATCTTGAGGAGCTGGGGCTTCATGAACCGGGGCTCGATCGCTTGATTCGCGCGGGCTATCACCTCCTTGATCTCATTACCTATTTCACTTGCGGCCCGAAAGAAACCCGCGCCTGGACCATCAAGCGCGGCACAAAAGCCCCGCAGGCCGCTGGCGTTATCCATTCCGATTTCGAACGCGGTTTTATCCGTGCACAAACCATTGCCTATAAGGATTATGTCGAACTTGGTGGCGAAGTGGCGGCAAAAGAAGCGGGCAAAGCACGCGACGAAGGCAAGGATTATGTTGTCGAAGATGGCGATGTCATGCTTTTCAAGCACAATTCGTGATTTCACGACACTCGATAGTGCATTTCCTGAAAATTAATAACATGGGCAATAGCGCGAGCATTAGCGCGGGTTTCGTTAAATTGTCAGCCGTTATTTTTTGAACAATCGGGTTTTACTATTTTTTGCCCCGACACAAAAACCCGCAAAATAAAAGCCGTTCGGAAAAATTTCCGGACGGCTTTTTTCAAATAGCTTCTATAGAAAACCGATAAGCTTTCGATAGAAAAATAACCTTTCGATGAAAATAGCGTTCTCGCCTATCGAACAGTTATTTGTAATCAGAGCTTTTTATGCTCTTCATATTTGAATTCGGGAGCGGCCATCAGCCCTTCCTTGGTTACATTAACGACAACCTTCCACGCACCATTTTCATGACGCATGTAAATTGTTGAAGGATCAACAACCACATAACGTTCACCCACACCAAGGAAACCACCAACGCCCACAACAATGCCCGCTACATTATTCTGGCGAATGATAATGTCCTTGATCTGGCCGATTGCCTGATCCTGCTTGTTCAATACTTTTGTATCAATCAAGCTCGAAGCAATAAAATCTGTTTCGGTCGGTGTGACATAACGCACAACGACATCACCATTCGGCAACTTGACTTCCGAAGCCGGTTCTTTCGGCGCTTCGATTGTGATTTTCGGTGATTGCGCAAGAGCGCTTCCAGCGAGTGTTGCTGCCAAAACAGTGATAAGTGCCAGTCTTTTCATTTAATACGCCTCATAATAATGTTAATTACTTAGGTAAAACGTATAAAAGAAAAGAATGTTCCATTTTTATCATATTTTTTTAATAATTATTTATTTATACTTTATATGAGTATTATTATTCCGGCTATCATAATAATTTTTCTGTTATTTATAGTATATTTTCTTGTCTTTAAATCCTGTTTTCTCGCCCTTCAAACCGTGACGAATTGCCGTTTTTATCAACTATTTTTCTTTTCTGATTTTTTTGCTTCCCATATAAGGCTATGAAACAAGTTGGTTTTACCGGCAATCGGGAAACAAATCTTTTTGATTATGATTAGACATAATCCGCGCGAAATGAAAAACACGGCAAAAACTTCGCCATTCTTGAGTATCGCGCGGGTCTCGCACATCCCACACCCGTCACTGAGCAATATTCTAACAATGAGCGATGCTAGAGAACTTAATGTTCAGACAAATTAATTCGGGCAAATTAATGCTGAGGCACCGCAATCGGGAAAGCTCCCGTCACGCGCGATTTGCCGATTGGAAAAATCGGCATTTCAGAAAACCGGAAACTGCACAAAGTTCAATATTCTTGATTGCTTTGCCAGTTTTCCGTTAATCGCCTTCATAAGAGACCAGTGTATGGACATCGACACCCAATTGGCGAAGCTTGTCGGCGCCACCATGGTCGGGCAGATTGATGACAAAACAGGCTGCAACGATTTCCGCATCGATCTGGTGCAACAGCTCGGCTGCAGCAATGGCTGTTCCACCGGTAGCGATAAGATCATCCACCAGAACCACGCGTTCACCGGGTTTCACCGCATCGCGGTGCATTTCCATTTCGTCAATGCCATATTCAAGGCTATAGGCAATGCGCACCGTGTCATAAGGCAATTTGCCTTTTTTCCTGATGGGCACAAAGCCTGCCGAAAGCTGGTGGGCAACAGCCCCGCCCAGAATGAAACCGCGTGCTTCCACACCGGCAATTTTATCAACCTTAAGCCCTATATAGGGGTAAACCAGCGCGTCAATGGTGCGCCGGAAAGCACCGGCATTGCCCATCAAAGTGGTGATATCGCGGAATTTTACTCCCGGTTTCGGATAGTCCGAAATAGTGCGGATCGCTTTTTTCAGTGTTTCTTCAAGAGTTTCATTTGTCATCAATTTTCAATCCAATTCATTCCATATGCGTCTTTTCACGGCATAGGTAAGGCCGGCAAAAACTATCAAGAACAAGATGACACGAAAACCGGTCTTCTTGCGTGTTTCCATATGCGGATCGGCAGTCCACATCAAAAAGGCCGATACGTCACGGGCGTAATTTTCAGTTGTTTCCTCTGTACCATCATTATACGCCACCATGCCATCACTTAAAGGGGGCGGCATGGCAAGCGCATTTCCCGAATTGAAATAAGGGTTATACCAATTATTTTCTGCAACTTCTGTTCCCTCCGGCGGTTCGCTATAACCGGTAAGAAGTGCCGTAATATAATCAGGTCCTGCTTCGTTATAATTGGTAAAAATATCGGCAATGAAGGCAGGAAACGGCAAAGACACCGCGCGGGCTTTTGCCATTAGCGAAAGGTCGCTCGGATTAGCACCATTATTGGCAAATTTTGCCGCCTCGACATTTGGAAACGGTGAAGGAAAATAATCGGTCGGCAAACCTTTGCGAACAAACATTTCCCCTTCGCTGTTCGGCCCGTCCTGAATGTCATAGGTTTTGGCAAAAGCTTTTATCTGTTCGTCACTATAGCCAAGTGCCTTGAGGTCGCGAAAAGAAACATATTTCAAAGAATGGCAGGTCGAGCAAACTTCTTTATAAACCTTGAGGCCGCGTTGCAATTGTTGAAGATCATAAGTGCCAAAGGGGCCGGAAAAGCTCCAGCTCTGTTTTTCGGGAAGCTTCAACGGGTAATGCGCCTCACCGCCCTCCTCTTCCGCAAAAACAGCAAAAGGCGAAAGAACAAAAGCTATAACAACAAGGCAAAGGAGAGAGAGTTTTCTTACCATAGCCGCCACCCCCCTTTGGCCTTTGCTTCCTTTTTTGCGAGATCTTCGCTAATGGAAGAAGGAACCGGCAAAGTTTTTTCAAACTTCGGCAAGAACGGCATAATGACGAGGAAAAATACAAAATAATAAAGTGTGGCAATTTGCGACCAGAATACGCTACTTTCTGTAATGGGGGATGCCCCCAAGGTACCAAGTGCCACCACATCAACGATAAACAGCCAATAAAACAGTTTGAATGCCGGACGATAGCGCGCAGAACGCACTTTCGAGCGGTCAAGCCATGGCACGAATAACCAGACGAGAACCGCCGCCATCAATACCAGCACACCGCCGAATGTCGAGCTGATCGGCCCGAAATCGAATGTAATTGCGCGAAGCATCGCGTAGAACGGCAGAAAATACCATTCCGGCACAATATGCGGTGAGGTGGTCATAGTGTCACCGACAATATAATTATCGGGGTGGCCCATATAATCGGGCATAAAAAACAAAAACCATGCAAAGAAAATCAGAAACACGCTGATTGCGAAAATATCTTTGATCGTTGCATAGGGTGTAAAAGGTACAGTTTCCGAGGGCGATTTCACCTCTACCCCTATCGGGTTGTTCTGACCGACATGGTGGACAGCCCAGATATGCAAACCGACAAGAAAAACCAGAATAAAGGGAAAAAGATAATGCAGAGAATAAAAGCGGTTGAGTGTCGGCTGGCCGACATTGAAACCGCCCAATAATGTTTCATGAAGCCAGGGGCCGATAACCGGAATAGCCTTGAAAAGGCCGGAAATGACTGAAGCTGCCGATGTCGACATCATGCCCCAGACAAGTGTATAGCCTAAAAATGCGGTTGCCATCATCACCAGATAGATCAAAACGCCGATAATCCAGATGAGTTCGCGCGGTCGCTTGTGTGAACCATAATAAAGACCACGGGCAAGATGAATATAGGCTGCAATGAAAAAGAATGACGAGCCGACGGCATGCCATGGCTCGAAGAGCCAACCGAACTGGCCGTCGCGCATAAAGCGTTCGCGCGCATCGAAAGCCAATGTCACATCCGGTATATAATGCATCGACATGACAATGCCGGTCAAAATTTGCGATACCAGCATGAGCGTGAGGATGCCGCCAAAGGTATAGAAATAATTGAGATTTCTCGGCACCGGAAAAGATACACCGAGATTATAGAGAAAACGCAAAATCGGAAGCCGTGCATCAAGCCAGCGTGTCAGAGCATATTTCGGATTATAGGATGAAGGTTTTGTCATCATATCTATCCGATCTGCAACAGGCTGTCAGACAAAAAACGGTAAGGCGGTATTTCGAGATTGCGATTGGCGGGGCCGGAACGCACCCTTCCGGCTGTGTCATAAACCGAGCCATGACAGGGACAGAACCAGCCGCCAAAAGCACCCGACTGCCCGAGCGGCACACAACCAAGATGTGTGCAGATATTAATGAGAACAAGCCATTGTTCGCGCCCCTCACCCGCAGAGCGGGCAAGATCGGTGGCCGGTTGGTGTCCTTCAAGATTGGGATTTCCCGCATCCTTATCCTTGAGCTTTTCCATGTCGACTTGACGTGCATCGGCAATTTCTTTTTCGGTACGGTGGCGAATGACCACCGGTTGCCCGCGCCATTTGACAGTAACCGACATTCCCTCTTCAATGCCGGAAATATCAACTTCTATTGTTGCACTTGCCAAAACTTTCTGATCAGGCCGCAATTGGTCGATAAATGGCCAGGCTACCGAACCGACGCCGAGCGCACCGGCAACGCCGGTTGCAAGAAAAAGAAAATCGCGTCGTGTCTTTTCGCTGCTCATTGTAAAAGGTTTTTAACCTGTCGGAAAAAGGTTGGTGCCTGATGGTCAAACGTATGTTTTTTAACACACAGCACCAATTTGTCCACGCTTTAAAAATGATGATAACCGGAACCAGACTGTTTTTGCAACTTTCACGGTCAATTGCTGCACCATTATGAGTAACTTGTCTTCAATTGTTTCAAATAACGGCAGCTTGTTGTTTGTCGCTTATAAAACGGTGCAATGTTTTTAAAATATGGTTTTTTAAAATAATGGCTCGCATTTCTAACATATGCGGCATGTTTCGGCTTTCTTGTTTTTCATTGCTTTTGCACCGCTCTTCACTATTTCCGGCAACGAAACGCTCGTTTTCCTGCGAATAGCTATTTTCGGCGTGATTTCAGCCTTTTCAAGAAAGTCGAACGGCTTTTCAAGCTTCTTCATCAAGATCAAGATGGCCACCAACCTGCCGGTTCCACAAATGGGCATAAATACCGTGCTTCAAAAGCAATTCTTCATGTGTGCCATCCTCGACAATTCTTCCCTTATCCATCACGATGAGGCGGTCCATTTCGGCAATGGTCGACAAGCGGTGGGCAATGGCAAGAACCGTTTTTCCTTCCATCAGGCGAGCGAGATTTTCCTGAATGGCCGCTTCGACTTCCGAATCGAGTGCCGAGGTTGCCTCATCAAGAATAAGAATCGGCGCATCTTTGAGCATGACCCGCGAAATGGCGATACGTTGGCGCTGGCCACCGGAAAGGCGCGCACCACGTTCTCCGACAAAGGCATCATATCCCGTCTTGCCATTCTGGTCGCGCAAACTGTCGATAAAATCGGCAGCTTCGGCATCCTTCACCGCTTCAAGCAGTTCGCGATTGCTGGCATCAGGGCGGCCATAGAGAATGTTGTCTTTAAGCGAACGGTGTAAAAGCGAAGTATCCTGTGTCACCACGCCAATGGCCGCGCGCAAGCTTTCCTGTGTGACATCGGCGATATTTTGGCCGTCAATCAGGATAGCGCCCTCTTCGACATCGTGAAAACGCAAGAGAAGATTGACAAGCGTCGATTTACCGGCGCCTGAGCGCCCCACAACACCGACCTTTTGTCCCGGCTCGATATGCAGGTTGAAATCTTTCAAGATTCCCTTGCCCTTGCCATAGTGGAAGCCGACATGTTCAAACCGGATGTCGCCTTTTTTGACGACAAGTTTTTTAGCATCTTTCTTGTCTTCAACGATTCTGTCCTGTGCAATGGAATGCATTCCATCTTCGACAATGCCGATATTTTCAAAAAGTGCGGCCATTTCCCACATAATCCATTGCGCCATGCCATTAAGCCGCAAGACAAGACCGATACTGACCGCAACAGCGCCAACAAGAATGGCGTCCCGCTGCCATAGCCAGATGCCGAGCGCGCCCACAACGAAAAGCAAAATACAGTTCGACACATAAACGCTGATCGAAAATTTCGAGATAAGCCGCATCTGTTTGTAAACCGTGCCTTGAAAATGCTCGAACCCTTCACGGGCGAAGCTTTCCTCCCTTGCATGGTGGGAAAAGAGTTTGACGGTTGCAATATTGGTATAAGAATCAACAACCCGCCCCGTCATGAGCGAACGCGCATCGGCTTGCGCTTCGGAAGCATCACGCAATTTCGGGATAAAATATTTAAGTAGCCCGATATAGCTGATAATCCACAAGAGAAACGGCACCATCAAACGCCAGTCGGATGAGGCGGCAATCACCAGTGTGCCAAGGAAATAGACAATCACATAATTTAAAACGTCAAAAAGCTTCATCACCGTTTCGCGCACCGACAAGGCCGTTTGCATGACTTTTGCCGATATTCGACCGGAAAACTCGTTCTGGAAAAAGCTCATGGATTGACCAAGGAGATAACGATGCACAAGCCAGCGTATCCGCATCGGATAATTGCCAAGCAATGTCTGATGCATCACCATACTGTGCATGGTGACAAAAAATGGCAGAATGAGAATGACCAGCACACCGATGAGCGCAAGTTTTACGCCTTGCGTTTCAAAAAATGTTGCCCGCGAATTGGCATTGAGCCAGTCGACAATACTTCCCAGAAACCCGAAAAGCGAAACTTCTGTGACAGCAATCAAAGCTGTAAAAACTGCCATGAAGATCAACCACGGCCAAACGCCTTCCGTATAATAAAGGCAGAAACCCAACAAGTTTTGTGGGGGCCGTTTTAGCTCCTTTTCGGGAAAAGCGTTCAGTCTTCGTTCAAACCATCCAAACATGGTCGAGCTCCTTGTTTCTGCTTTATTTTAGCTGTCTCAAAATGGTGTTCGACCCCTGCCCGAACACAAAACCCGAATACACAACCCTTGGAACGATCCGCCCCTTTGGAACGATCGGGCCCTTTGGAACGATCCAATTGGCGAAGTGTTTCATGGCTTCAAGTGTTATATGTCTTTTTGTCACAAACCTGCGGATTTTTCAAAGCCGGAAACTGTTCTGCTCCTGACTGCACCCGAGTTCTCCCGAGTCCTATTGACAGGAAAATTCTGAAAGCGGGTTTTGACGACAATAAAACGGTTTTTGCACCTCCCTCAACATAGTTCAAAATTGCCCGCTTACAAGACGCTTGCCGCAACAAACAGGGCTTTCATTAACGCAAACGCAGGTTGGACAACGAAACGAGGAGAAAAATATAACTTTTATAGAGACAAACGTTATAAACTTGGAAAAATCAAAAAAGCCGGCGGCAGATTTTACGTGTTTCCGTTGCCTGAATAGAAAAGCATGTTCGCCAAAAAAGTACGTTCTGGAAGAGAAAAGAACGTTTGCCAAGAAAAAAGCATATCTCCCAAGAATTGTGAATTTCATGTGTTTCGATACTTCCCCTCCTCTTTACAATGGAGGGGTCAAAAGCCTATTCAACACGCATGACAGTTCGTATTGCACTTTTTCAGCCTGATATAGCCGGAAATACCGGTACAATTTTGCGTTTGGGCGCGTGTTTCGGTGTGCCTGTCGACATTATCGAACCGGCGGGTTTTGATCTTTCCGACCGCCATTTGAAACGTGCGGGCATGGATTATCTCGAAATTGCAACATTGAAGCGGCACATTGATTGGCAACATTTTCTGGCCGAACAGAAGGCTGAAAACCGCCGCCTCATCCTGTTTACCACCAAGACGGATGCGCCCTATACCGATTATTCTTTTCAAGACAATGATGTGCTTCTCTTCGGGCGGGAATCGGCAGGTGCTCCCGATTATGTCCATGAAGCTGTCGACGCCGAAGTGACCATCCCCATGGTCAAAATTGCCCGCTCTCTCAACCTCGCTGTGAGTGTTGCAATCGGCGTTAGCGAAGCGCTACGCCAGATCAACAAACAGGCCTCATTCAGTTAGTCGGCTAACTAATAATGAGTAGACAAAGCTGTTTTCAACCCTTATCTCTTTTCTAGAGTTATTCTAAACGATTTGACAGATTTAAGACGGATTATGACGAATAGAGACATTCCCGATGACATGCCTTCCGATCTCGAAGACAAGAAAAAGCGGGCTGAAGAGTGGTTCCAATCATTACGCGATAGAATTTGTAATTCACTTGAAAAACTGGAACGGGAACTGACGGGCCAATTTTCCAATTTTTCTGCAGGTTCATTTGTCAGAACCCCGTGGGAAAAACCCGGCGGCATGAATGGCGGCGGTGTTATGTCGGTCATGAAGGGGCGGGTTTTTGAAAAAGCGGCTGTCCAGACATCGACCATTTATGGTGAATTTTCACCGGAATTCAGACAAGAAATTCCCGGAGCAGAAGATGACCCGCGCTTCTGGGCAAGTGGCATTTCGCTTATTGTGCATCCGCAAAGCCCGCATGTGCCGACCGTCCATTTCAACACCCGCATGATCGTAACAACCCGCCAATGGTTTGGCGGCGGTGCGGATTTGACACCTATGCTCGCCGAACGGCGCACCCAGTCGGATGTTGATACTCAAACTTTTCATAAGGCGTTCCAATATGTCTGCGAACGCCACCCGACTGTTGCCGATTACCCGAAATTCAAGAGATGGTGCGACGACTATTTTTATTTGAAACACCGCAAAGAACCGCGCGGCGTAGGCGGAATATTTTACGACTGGCTCCATAGCAGCAAGGAAGCTGGCGGCTGGGAAGCCGATTTCAGCTTTACGCAGGATGTCGGACGCGCTTTCGACATTGTTTACCCTTCGATTGTGCGTGAAAACTTCAATAAGCCATGGACAGAAAAGCAGCGCAACGCCCAGCTTGTCCAGCGCGGCCGTTATGTCGAATTCAACCTTATTTACGACAGAGGCACTATTTTCGGTCTTAAAACCGGCGGAAATATCGAAAGTATTCTCTCTTCTCTGCCGCCGACAGTTAAATGGCTTTAGCCATTTAACCAAATAAAAATGCTAAATGGCTTTAGTCGTTTAACCAAGCAAAAGCCCGAAATGGCTTTTGCAGATTCAACAAATAAAAACCGGAACGGCGCCAAGATTTTAAGAAAATGACAAGCTTGAAACGGCTTGTCATTTGTGACGCATGAACGCAGGCAGGTGACAAGGGTGTAATAGCGGGTCACGCCATTGCCATGTCAAGAAGCGCATTCCGATCCAATAAAAAGCCGCTTTCTACCCAGAGCTTTTCCAGCGCTTTAAGTTTGTGACCGACTGCCGGTCCCTCGGCAATGCCGAGCGGAAAAAGATCCTTTCCGGTCAAGGGAAAAACCGGAACCTCATAATGCTCAGCCAATTTTCTGAGCCGTGTATAATGGCTTGCTTCAACAAGCGCATTGTCATTGCTCAAAGCGTGGGCGCGCGCTTTGGAAAGTGCCAATGTCAATTCGTCGAGAATGGCCTGTTTGCCGTGATGGTAGACAAGCTTTTTGATTTCGATATCGGAACAATCATATCTGATCGGGAACATACGGGCGAAATCCATCAACCGCGTTTTTTCCAATTTGGAAAAGCGCAAGCGCTCGGCCATTTTTTTCAACCGCACTTCATCACGCGGCACAATGGAAAAAAGCCGCAATAACGGGTCGGCCGGAAGCCCCAAAACATGTTCGGTTTCGACAAGCGGACGGAATGCATCAATTCCCCATTTTTCTGTTTCCGGCAGGATAATTCCTAAAACGCCGGCTTGCCGCATCCACAAAAGCGCCCGCGTCGGGTCGGGAGCAGAAAGCATTTTTTTTACTTCCGACCATATCCGTTCGGCCGATAATTGCAAAAGTCCGTCTTTAAGGCGAACACAGGCTTTGAGAGCCTCCGCATCCGGACGCCCTTTGCCGACCCATGCATAAAGACGAAAAAATCTTAAAATGCGCAAGTAATCCTCGCGAATACGCTCCTCGGCGGTACCGATAAAACGCAATGTCTCGGTTTCAATATCGTCAAGACCGTTGACATCATCATAAATTTTTCCCTCGGCATCGGCATAAATGGCATTGATTGTAAAATCACGCCTTTGAGCATCGGTTTTCCAGTCGCGTCCGAAGACCACTTTTGCGCGACGACCGTCCGGTTCAATATCGGCTCGGAGTGCCGTTACTTCATAGGAGTGACCCTTGACCACCACCGTGATTGTGCCGTGTTCATAACCGGTTGGAACCGCTTTGAAGCCTTTTTCACTTGCCCGTTTGATGATTTCGTCCGGTAAACAGGTTGTTGCAATATCAATATCGTTCACCGGATATCCTAAAAGCTGGTTGCGTACAGCACCGCCCACAACACGCGCTTCCTCGCCATTTTCCGAAAGACAATGAAGCAATTGTTGCAGCCCCTCATCCTGAAGCCACAAGGCTTTTTTAGCGATATTAAGCGTAGTCACCGGGATAACCTTTCTGAGAGCGAACGAATCATAGCCGCCGTTGCACCCCATATATAATAATTCTTATATGAAATTGCATAAAAGCTCAGTTTTTCAGTGCCAAACGACTTTGAAAAGATCACATAATTTTTCGGATCGAGCACAAAAGATAACGGAACGGTAAATATTTCATCAACCTCGCTATCGTTTTTGGTAAATTGTGCGCTTTCCTTAATCAAGCCGACAATCGGTCGAATCTCGAAACCGGTTCCGGTATAGTGGAATTGCAGCTCTCCCAATTTGGTGAAATCATCCGGTTTCAGTCCTATTTCCTCATAAGCTTCGCGAATTGCTGTTTCCTCGTCACTTTTGTCGTAAGCTTCCCTTTTTCCGCCGGGAAAAGCGATCTGTCCGGAATGTTTATGAAGTTTTTCCGTTCGCTTCGTTAAAACCAGATTGGGAACACCGGACTTTTCAATAATTCCGACAAGCACTGCCGAGCGCTGCCATGAAGGACGGTCTTTTTTTTGTCTTGATTTGAAAAGGGGCGAAGAAGAACCTTGCGAATCCTGACAATTTGTTGAAAAATTTATTGGCTCGCCAAATTTTTTTATAACATCGTCGATAAGTAAAGGGGCATTTTTTGCATTCAATTTTTTAGAACCTTTTTGGCAAATTGTTGCTCGAAACTCTTTACACGCTTCATTTCTGTTATTTTTCTGTTACAAGCCTTGAAATAGTCATTGTTCAGAGATGAAGGTGGTGACAAATTTTATCACCGTCAATTCCAAACGGTCATGCAAAAGAAAAGTTCTGGGGAAAAGCCATGCGAAGCGCTTCTAAAAAACCATCCGAGCCCAAAAAAACAACAACCGGCGCGTCCACTCGCAAGTCGCCCGGTAAATCGGCTCCCGAAAAAGCAGCCAGCAATGACGCTACTAAAATTATTGCCGATTTTGACACAATCAAAAAGACGTTCGACACTTTGCGCACGACAATCGACAAGATTGTCTTTGGCCAAAGTAATGTGGTTGAAAATAGCATTATCACCATTCTCTCGGGCGGACATGCACTGCTTGTCGGCGTTCCGGGACTCGCCAAAACCCGCCTTGTCGAAACATTGGGAACGGTTCTCGGGCTTGACCAAAAACGCATCCAGTTTACCCCCGATTTGATGCCGTCCGATATTATCGGTTCCGAAGTTATGGATACCGACAAAAGCGGAAAGCGCGCTTTCCGTTACATCAAAGGGCCGGTTTTTACCCAGCTTCTGATGGCTGACGAAATCAACCGTGCCTCACCCAGAACCCAATCGGCGCTTTTGCAGGCAATGCAGGAATACCATGTCACTGTTGCCGGCGAAGAATATGATTTGCCAAGCCCTTTCCATGTACTTGCAACCCAAAACCCGCTTGAACAGGAAGGAACCTACCCGCTTCCGGAAGCCCAGCTTGACCGCTTTCTCATGCAAATCAACGTCGATTATCCGGATGCCGACACCGAACGGCGTATTATTATTGAGACAACAGGAAGTAAGGAAGAAACCATAAAACCGGTTCTCGATGGGAAAAAACTCAAGGCCATTCAGGAAATGGTGCGCCAAATGCCGATTTCCGAAAAAGTCGTCAATGCCATTTTAAAACTGGTTCGCTCTGCCCGTCCCGATGCCGACAACGAGCATGCCAAAAAACATATTGCCTGGGGTCCGGGACCGCGTGCCTCGCAAGCGCTTTCCTTATGTACAAGAGCACGTGCTCTCTATCAGGGGCGGCTCGCCCCTTCGGTTGATGATGTCAAAGCTTTGGCAGTTCCCATTTTACAGCACCGCATGGCATTAAACTTCACAGCACGCGCAGACGGGATTACGATTTTTGAAGTCATCAACAATCTTGTCGACAAGATTGACTAACCGGAAAAGAGAGACGGCGAAAACAGATAATGGCGATTGCTCGTGACATAGTTGCAGAAACACCGAATGATCTTGCGGCGAAAGCACGCATCCAGTCGGCCAAATTGCCTGACCTTCTCATCGAAGCGCGGCATATTGCCAATACACTTGTCAGTGGTTTTCACGGGCGTCGTAAACGCGGAACCGGTGACAATTTCTGGCAGTTTCGTCCCTATGTGGAAGGCGAGCCGGTTTCGCGTATTGATTGGCGCCGCTCTGCACGTGATGACCATATCTATCTTCGTGATCGTGAATGGGCGGCTGCCCAAACTGTTTGGATACTCCCCGATCAATCGGCATCCATGCACTATCAATCGCGGTTTTCCCCTATTGCCAAAGATAGCTATGCCATGCTCATGGCGCTCACGCTTTGTGAATTGTTTGCCCGTTCGGGCGAGCGTGTTGCTGTACCGGGGCTTATGGCACCAACAAGTTCACGCAATGCCGCCGAAGAAATGGCTTTGAATTTTGCAGCGCTTAAAGAGCCTTATGAATACGGTCATTTTCTGGACATAAATCACCATTCCCATATGATCATATTGAGTGATTTCCTTGATGATCCGGAGGAAATCCGCAAAAAATTCGCTTCCCTGACAAGCGCCAATGTCACACAACATTTTGTTGAAATTTGTGACCCTGCAGAAGAACGTTTTCCCTATCATGGACGGGTGGAATTTTTTGATCCGGAAACCCGTCAACATTATCTTGCCGGACGCTCCGAAACATTTCACGATGCTTATCTTCGCCTTTATCAGGCACGCCGTCAAAGCCTTGCGGATTTTGCCAAAATTTCCGGTTCAAGCTACCATATTGCTCCGACAGACAAAAAAATGAGCTCAGTTATATTGGCGCTTGCGGCAATGGTCGGTCAGGCGTCGGGCTACAGGAGAGGATGAGCTATGGGGTTTGCTGCACCTTTTCTCCTGTTTTTTCTGATTACGCTACCGGCTATCTGGTGGCTTTTGCATGTCACGCCACCTGCTCCGACACGTGAAATTTTTCCGCCTTTGCGGCTTTTGTTGAAAATTGCCAATCGTGAGGAAACGCCGAACCGCACACCATGGTGGTTACTGTTTTTGCGCCTTCTTATGGTGGCACTGGTCATATTCGCTTTAGCTGACCCGATTTGGCGCCCTACTACAACCATTTTGACAGGCAATGCCCCTCTTGCTCTTGTCATTGATAATGGCTGGGCTTCGGTTCATGACTGGGACAAGCGGATTGATATTGCACTCGATCTCGTCAATCAGGCAGAAAAAGCGAAAAAAACAATCTATATTGCCGCAACAGCCGACAATGACAATCAGGACATCCGTGCATTAAACAGTAACGAGGCAGAAAAGCTCCTTCATACGATGCGCCCGCTTTCGTTACCCACGCATCGTCGTTCTGTCATCAATAAACTGGCGACAGCGCTAAAAGGCGAAAAAGCCGACATTGTCTATCTTTCCGACGGCTTGCAAATGGTTGAAGATGATGAAGCCTTCAGCCCGCTCATGAAGCTCGCCGATCGCGATATTCTGGTTTATGAGCGCGATATATCCGATCTTGTTGGCATCACTTCAACCAAAAACGATAATGGTGCACTCGCCGTCGACCTTATCCGTGCCAAAGGGGAAGGTGAAAAAATTCTGTCTCTGGGAGCCTATGACAGTCAGGGACGGATGATTGCGGAAACCGAAACACGTTTCGAAGACGGGGAAACCTCTACAGTATCCGCTTTCAATTTACCCGTTGAAATAAAGAATGATATAGCGGCTGTCAAAGTAAACGGCCAGCATGACGTTGCAGCCACATATCTTTCCGACGCAAGAAACCATATCTATCGGGTCGGTTTGGTTTCGCCTTCTGCGAGCGAATTGGCCCAGCCCCTGCTTTCCCCCTTTTATTATGTCCAAAATGCCCTTTATGGCCGGGCCGATATTTTAACCTCGAAAGGCCAGTCATTCGAAAAGACAATCGAAATATTGGTAACCTTCGCTCATCCTTCGACAATCATTCTGGATGATGTTGTCAACATGCCCGAGGTTACCCGGCAACAACTCGACCATTTTGTCGAACAGGGTGGTACGCTTATCCGCTTTGCCGGCCCCAATCTTGCGAGTAACGATAATGAAGACACACTTCTACCGGTTAAATTGCGTCATGGGGAACGTCAATTAGGTGGCATTATGTCTTGGGCAACACCGCAAAAACTTGCGCCTTTACCAAAAACAGGCATTTTTTCCGACCTTGCCTATCCGGAAGATGTCACTGTTTCACGGCAAATTCTTGCCGAGCCAAGCCCCGAACTTTTTGATCATACATGGTTGAGCCTTGCTGATGGTACACCGCTTGTCACTGCTCGCGCACATGGTAAAGGCATGTTGGTCTTCATTCACACGTCTGCCAGTCCGACATGGTCAACCTTGCCGCTTTCCGGTTTTTTTGTCGAGATGATGCAAAAACTGGTTCAAACAGGAGAGCTCGCACAAAATGTACAATTTCTTTCCGAGGGCAAGGAAAATGTTGTTCGCGAACCGTGGCAGGTTATCGATAGTGATGGCTCTCTCGTACCTGCTCCATCGACAGTCGCGCCACTTAGCTTGAATGACAAAACCGAAGCTCTTCCTTCGTTTAATCATCCACCCGGATTTTATGGCCAGAAAAATAATCTTTATGCCGTCAATCTCCTTGATAAAGACGACAGTTTTTTACCTTTGAATAGCGAAATTTTTGCCGGTAAAGTTCATCTCATGGACTATTCGGGCGATGTCGAAAAGCATTTGGGCGGGCTTTTTCTGGCGCTTGCCATTATGCTTTTTGCAGTTGATACATTTATCGCGCTCTATTGTGGCGGATTATTCGACAGTCAAAGACGGTTTTTACAGAAAACTTCTTTTTTAATGGTGAGCTTGTGTTTTACCGGTGCCCTCATTCTTGGGCAAATAGGCACACCAAACCCTGCTTTTGCCGAAAAGCTTTCGGCAAATGACGCGGCCATGGTGCAATCGGCGGGTAAAACCCGTTTGGCTTATGTAATAACCGGCCTTGATGATATTGACGATACGAGTAAAAACGGGCTTGAAGCCTTGAGCCAATTTTTGGTGACCCGCACCACAATCGATCCCGGTCCGGTCGCCGGACTTGATCTCGAGCAAGACGAACTCGCATTTTATCCTTTGATCTATTGGCCGATCGACGCAAAATCGCCAATGCCTTCCAAAGCTGCAATTGACAAAATCAACGCTTATATGAGTGAAGGCGGGACGGTTCTTTTCGACACCCAAGACCAGATTGAATCGGGCATGGATTTGAATGGTAAAACCACGGCCAATAACCAGCGCTTGCGCGATATTCTCTCCGGCCTCAATATTCCTGCACTCGAAGAAGTGCCGCCTGACCATGTGATTGCACGATCATTTTACATTATGCCCGATTTTCCTGGCCGTTACAGAGGCTCGCCCTTGTGGATTTTATCATCGGCTCTCGGAGGCAATGACAAACGCCCGATCCATGCAGGCGATGGTGTAAGCTCTATTCTTATCACGGCAAACGACTTTGCCGGTGCCTGGGCACATGATGGCAAAGGCTCATGGAAATATCCCCTTGTTCCCGATGACGATATGCAACGGGTCTGGGCTTTTCGTGGTGGTCTCAATATTGTTATGTATGTTCTTACCGGAAATTACAAAGCCGATCAGGTCCATGTACCGGCACTTCTTGAACGTTTGGGGCAGGAGAAATCACGATGAAGCAGTCTCTTGCATTCGAACCTCTTCTTTCATGGCCAATCAGTCTTACTTTGATCGGCCTTGCATTTTTATTGGTTGTTGCCGCTCTTATTCTGCGTAAAAGAGGTGCGGCTTTACGGGCTTGTGCTTTGGCAGCCTTGTCACTTGCCCTTCTCAACCCTGTCATGATCGAGGAGCAAACAGAGCCGCTAAAAAGCATTGTCGGTATTGTTTTAGACAAAAGCCAGAGCCAGAATTTCGGCACCCGTTCAAAAGACAGTCAGGATGCGATAGATGCATTAAAAACCGAGCTTTCCAAACATCCCGAATTCGAACCCCGTTTCATCAATGCAGAAGCTATATCCAATTCGAATAATGGCAGCGAAACAAAATTATTCACTCCTTTGAATGAAGCCATTTCCGATGTTCCGCCTGCCCGTTATGCAGGCACGATTCTGGTGACCGACGGTCAGGTTCATGATGTCGATCTGGCCTCTTCCAATACAGCCGGAGAAAAACCGGTCAATGCATTGCTGACCGGTGAACCGGACGAATATGACCGTCAAATAAAATTTGTTGATCCGCCACGTTTCGGAATTACCAACAAGCCTTTTAAAATAAGGTTTGAAATAGCTGACAAAGGCAAAGTACCCGCTTCTGCCGATAAAGCGCTTGTCGAGCTCAAGGTCAACGGTAATGTTGTCTATCATGAGAGCGAAGAGACAAATCGGGAAATCGAAACGGAAATCACCCTTCCCCATGCGGGCAAAAACATTATCGAAGTGACAACCTCTCCTCTTGATGGGGAGTTGACCGCTGTCAATAACACTGCTGTCACCATTATCGAGGGTATACGTGAAAATTTGCGCGTTCTCCTTGTTTCAGGCGAGCCGCACAACGGGGAACGGACGTGGCGTGACCTTTTGAAAAGCGATCCCGGTATCGACCTTGTCCACTTTACAATTCTTCGCCCTCCCGAGAAAGCCGACAATACACCGCTCAGCCAGCTTTCACTGATTGTCTTTCCGACGACCGATCTTTTCGTCAACAAGATTAACGACTTTGATCTCGTCATTTTCGATCGCTATCAGCACTATAATGTATTGCCATTGATCTATTACGACTATGTAGCGCAATATGTGAAGAATGGCGGTGCATTATTGATGGCAACTGGACCTGAATTTGCTGGTGAAAATACACTTGCTGAAACACCGCTCATAAGTGTTCTGCCGGCTCTGCCAAGTGGCGAGGTCATTGAAAAACCTTTCACTCCGTCAATTACCAAAGCCGGAATGCGCCACCCTGTGACCCGTGGGCTGACCCATGTGACGGAAAAAGATGAAGAAAATACAAAGCGGGAAACGGTAGCGGGAAATTGGGGAAAATGGCTCCGTCAGATAGCTGTTCAGGATACCTCGAATAGCACTGTCGTCATGAATGGCGCTGATAACCGGCCGCTTATGTTGTTATCCCATATGGATAAAGGCCGCGTTGGTATGTTGCTTTCTGACGAAGGCTGGCTATGGGCGCGCGGTTTTGAAGGCGGCGGCCCCTATGCCGCCCTCTATCGCCGCATGGCCCATTGGCTCATGAAAGAACCGGAGCTCGAAGAAGAAGCATTGACAGCCTCCGGTGAAGGTAATCGTCTTACCATTCGCCGCCAGACCATGGCCGATAAGCCCGACATTGCCACTGTTCATTTTCCGTCAGGGAAAATAAGCGATGTCACTTTGCAAAAACAGGAACCGGGTGTCTTTGAAGCAAGTCTCGATACCGACGAAATCGGCCTTTTTAAAGTAACGAACGGGGATAAGGAAGCTCTCACACACATCGGCCCCATCAATTCGCCCGAATATGCCGAATTGATTTCGACGGATGAGAAACTGCGCCCGCTTGCCAATAAAACAGGCGGAGCAATTGTCCGCTTGCATCAAAAGCAGGGTGATAAAATCGAGCTACCTTCGATCGACGTTCAGCAAAACAGTGATGTCGTCAAAAACCGGAACCACATTGTCCTTAACGAAGCCAATGAAACAAGACTGGTCAACACATTTGCCCTTCCTCTTTTCAATGGTGTTCTTGCCCTCGCCGTTTCACTCTTTCTACTTGCCAGCCTTTGGTATAGAGAAGGTCGTTAAATCCAAAAACGACCTTCGCAAACTTCAGAATAACGAGTTTCAAAATAGCAAATGCTTGCTTATTGATTGATAAATATCAAACGCTTTATTGATAAATGTTGTATCATTATCAAACCATTTTTGATTACTCTATTGATGTATTTTGACTTTTTCATTGATAACTTTTGTTTGCAATAACGATTTTCTGCCTTTATCCGAATCTGACAGAGTGAAAACAATTGCAAGACTTCAGCAAAATTTGAAAATTGCAAAGTCACGGCAAAATAGTCCCGAAGAAAAAACCGAAGCCTTATCTGTGGCTATCAGAACAACCGGAATTTTCCGTGCCGATAGGACTCATTAGGTTTCAATAAGCCTCAATGGTGCACCCCCTTGCAAAAACGATTTTTACAATTGAATTTCCTTCTTTTCTTATTTGTGAAGCTTTGCTGCCATCGAAGGCGAAAACGCAACAGAAATTCTCAGAGAATTCTGACCGCCGCACGTTAAAGGCATTCATCTAAAATCTTCTTAAGACCTGCATTGGTTCATTCAATCATGTGGGCAATGATAGTTTGTCGGATATAAAGTGCCTGCCCAATATAAAATGATTGAAAGTCCGAAAATCTCCCGCCTCTATTCAATCATATAAAAATACGACAAACATATAAAAAGCTGACTGTTCAGATAAACCGGCTGTAATCAGTTAATTGCCCATTGAGGGGATCAAGCAAAAAACAACGGGATGTCGAACTGTTCCACCCCGATTTTTCAAACATAAAATCAAGCTTGCCTTTTTGACTGGTTTTTGTTGAGAACAAGACCTGTCGCTTCGTCCATTGCTCCCTCGGACAGTTCCAACGCCAGAAGCCGTTCCGGATTGACTGGTGCAGGCATCATTATTTTGTCGTGAGCTACTTTAAAAAAACCGAAACGGCGATAATAAGGTTCATCTCCGACAAGAAGAATGAAGGGAACATGCTTTTCTTTTGCCCGCTCTATTGTGTACCGCATTAACAAGCTTCCAAGTCCGAGACTTTTTGTCTTGGGCGATATAACAATCGGCCCGAGGAGATAGCCATTGGCACTGCCCACGACAATCGGGGTCATGCGGACTGTCCCGACAAGATCGCCATCTAATAAAAGAACAAAAGAAAGACTTTTGTCGTGGCCGCCTTTTTCGCGAATAAGATGAGCGGCACGCGTGAAACGGGCGGGGCCAAAAGCCTCTCTGTTCAACTCTTCGATGAATTTTTCATGTTCCGATGTCTCTGTCATTATAGTGACATCGCTTTTCGACACTTCCGGAGCTTTTGCGTCGTCAGAATGAGACAACAACTCTTTTGCAGCAGAATTTTTTTTCATGAGATGACCCGAGAGAAAAATAAGACAAACAAAATCAACGGTTAAAAATACCAAAACTCCGGCAGTTCATCGTCGTTGATTTGCAAAAAACATATTCGTCTACTTTTCCGATGGGCATTCTTATGAATAGCTGTGAATGGCGCTTCTTTTGACCCGAGCTTTCAAGCCTCTGGCCATTGTCAAAAAAATTCGAAACAAACTTCGATCCCTATTCGACATTGAAATAGTTAGCGAGAAAAAAACATGAAATCAATCAGATTTATCAGTATCTATATTTCGGATTGACAGTTTTGTCGCTTATAGAAAATTCCAACCGGCAATTTTATCAGGAATAAATCGAGATATTCGATTGTAACAATAACAAAATCGCCGCGAAATGATTCGATCTTAGTTAAAGATGAGTTAATATTTCTAGTTGGATTCATTGGTATTTTTCCACAGCCCCGAATTTTTGTTGCAATTATGATACAGTCGCAACTCAAACAAGGCGATAAAGGGGCAAAAAGGCAATTGTTTGATTCAAATCAATGGATATTTCCGCTTAAATAGGTTTGAACAGATTCAAATTCTAGTTGTAAAACATGCACCGCTTTTTAGGAGACATAGATATGAAGAAATTGATCGGTAGCAGTATCGTTGCCATCGCAGCAGCTCTCAGCTTCTCAGGTTCAGCTTCGGCTGCCGATGTTCAGAGTGCAAAGCCTGTTGTTCAGGAAGCCCAGAGCCCATGGCAGATCCGCGTTCGCGCTCTCGGCGTTGTACCGCGTGACAAAGGTCATGTTAATGGTGTTCCCGGTTCGGAATTGAACTTCTCGAGCACAGTTATCCCTGAACTCGACATCACCTACTACTTCACCAACAACATTGCTGCCGAATTGATTTTGGGTACAACCTATTCGTCAATTGATGGCCGTGGTTCAATCGGTAGCATCGGTAAAGTTGGTAAAACATGGATTTTGCCTCCGACCCTTACTCTTCAATACCACTTCACCAATTTCGGTGCGTTCAAGCCATATGTTGGCGCTGGTGTTAACTACACAATCTTCTACAACGAAGATGGCAACGACGCTTCTCGTGATAGCAAAAGACGCATCACCGGTCTTGACATCGACAACACATGGGGCGGCGCTGTTCAAGTTGGTTTCGACTACATGCTCGACCAACACTGGGGCTTCAACATGGATGTCAAGAAACTTTACCTTCGTCCAGACTTTGACGCTAAGCTCAATGGCGCCAAGATCAGTGGTAAAGCCGATCTTGATCCTTGGCTAATCGGCGCTGGTGTAACCTATCGCTTCTAATAAAGGCGGGGGCTTGATAAAGTAAATTGAGGGGGCTTGGTTTACTTTTCACAAAAAAGGACGCTATCGAGCGTCCTTTTTTTGTGCCTGTTTTCTTTTTCTGATCATGCTTTTCGAAAAATCGACCTCTGTGACCAAAGCAATCTCTGTGGAAAAATTAACCTCTGTCGCGAAATCGTTTTCTGTGGAGAAATCGGCGACAATTTCCAACAAATTTTTCTCTCAAGCGTTACAAAAAAACTGCTTTGCCAAAGGGAAACGTTTTATTTGCAAGCTTTGGCAAGCTTCACTTTGCCCGATAAAATTCCGCGTTGAAAATTTTACTGTCCGCTTTTCCAAAATCGGGAAATTGGAATGGCTGATTTTTCCTGGAGGAGGTTTCGGACAGCTTTCACTGTAAAACCATGACCTCCGTTAACAAGCAATCTCCGCTTGATTGCCCTCCCATCAGACAGAGTAATTACGCTTCCGGTTAACCGGAATAACTATATTTTTCTTGGGAAAGCATTCCATTTTTCCGTTAAAAATATTCAACCGGCTTGCTTTACTTTCCGGAAAGCGCCCGCGGCTCTGAAACGTAAAATCTTAAGCTGAAAAACGTTCGGACTTTGCGGCTCCTAAACGCGTTGCAACTATTTATTTAAATCCCGTTGCTGTCGACATGCTCGAAGACTGGTCTTTTCCGCAAATCAAATCCGGTTGCAGTTTTGCTAGCTCGCCTCTTTTTAACGTAGGGAGACTGACCGCTCGACTTTCCGGAAACTGCCCTCGGTTCTGGAACTAAAAGTCTAAAGCTCGAAAAAGGTTAAGGGCTTTGCGGCTCCTTCAAAGGCGTTGAAACTATTTATCGTATTTCCATCACTGCCCATATGCACAAAGACCCGACCTTTTTAAAAAACTCAAATCCGGTTGCGGTTTGGTATTTTGTTATCTTTTAAGGCGTTCAGGTAAATAACTGTCTCTTTTTGCTGCTATTTATAGCTTTACAAGCTATTCATCACCTTTATTTGCCATCTTTGTCTTTATAATCTTTTCTTTACCAACAGTTGTTGTTTTTTTGTTGCCTATTTTTATTGTCTCGCTATGTTCAGTGGAATGTTTCACTTGGCTCATATATCCGACATTCATTTGTCGCCACTTCCTGCCCCTCGTTTTTTCGAGCTCATAGGAAAGCGTTTAACCGGTTATATAAACTGGAAGAAAAACCGTACCGGTGAAATGGGACGGCAAACGCTTGATGCTTTGATGGAAAGTATCAAACAAAAACAGGCTGACCACCTCGTTATTTCCGGAGATCTCGTCAATCTCTCTTTGCCAAGAGAATTCGCTGCTGCAAAAGACTGGCTTGTGGCGCAAGGCCCCGCAAGCGATATTTCGCTGACCTTCGGCAATCACGATGCCTATGTGGGGGGTGCTTTTAAAAAAGCCTGCAAAACCTTCCGGCCGTGGATTACCAGTGAAGAAGCGCATGCATGGAGTGCCGTTTTTCCCTATATGCGTGTTCGCGATCAGGTGGCTATTATCGCGGTTTCTTCAGCCATTGCCACACCGCCTTTTTTTGCAACCGGACGTTTCGATAGCGCTCAAGCCTATCATCTGGCCGATCTTCTACGTGAAGCAAAAGAACGTAATCTTTTCCGAATGGTAATGATTCACCACCCGCCTTATAAAAATGCAACTTATTGGCATAAAAAATTATGGGGCATTGAACGTTTCCAGCGCGTCATTAAACAACAAGGTGTCGAACTTATTCTTCATGGGCATACGCATGTTCCCTCTCTTGAACATATTGAAGGGAAAGAACGTGATGTTCCGGTTGTTGGCGTTGCTTCTGCCTCGCAAGCCTTTGGCGGCAAAAAGCCTCCCGCCAATTACAACTGGTTTACAATCGATGGAGATTGTGAAAGCTGGCATTGCGGTCTTGAACGCTATACTATCGTCAATAAAGAAAACGAAATCCACTGCACCGAAAAAATCACGCTTTTTTAATGCATTCGAGCTAAGGCCTTCCAGCAATTTGCCTTTATCCGCCTTTAACACAGCGGATTTTAAATACTGCCGGCGTTTAAAATAACGGTAGCATTTTAAATAACGATAACGCGGCAGGAATCGGTTTTGCTTGCCCTGGATTTCTATGTTTTTCCGGACTTTTTATGTCGATCGTTTTGTCACACCCGTGAGGCGCGATTGCTTCCGATCGTTTTTCGCTATCTTTCTTATTTCGGACGCCCTGTTTTTCGTGGCGAATAAAAAGCGTGGTTTGTTCTCCCCTATTCAGAGGGCTAAATAAGGTGAATTAAGTGTTTTGAAGTGGTGAGACGGCTTAACCGTTATGAATTAGTAAGAGGACGACACGCTACATCGGCGTTCTAAAATGGCTTTTTGACGAGACTATTCAAACTTCCGCTAGCAACTTGCCAAATGCCGGTTACTGTTTTCGCGTGATTAAAAGGTTCGAGAAGTTGATGGGGGTCGACAGGTTAACGGGCGGCAAAGTCAAGACATGAAGTCTTTATTGCCGCCCGTAAAACATTAAAGTTTCAACCGGTTAACTGCTGAAACGATAGCATCGAGCGAAGCTGTCGTAATGTTTTCATCAATGGCAACGCCGAAGATTTTGCCTTCCGGATAGGCTATTTCCATATAACAAATGGCTTTTGCATCCGAACCACGTTGCAAAGAATGTTCCGAATAATCAACAACCGAAAGCTTTTTATCGAGATATTTCGAAAAAGCATCGATAAAGCCGTCTACCAGACCGGTACCGCTTCCCTTGATGGTTTTTTCTTTTCCGTGATCGGTAATTGTTGCCGTCACATCAATGCGACCTTTTTCCTTCGGATCTGCTTTTGTCTTATAGTCGACAAAACCGAAACGGCCTTTATCCTGTTTGACATAAGTCTTGACGAATTCGTCATAAATCCGCTTCGACGGCAGCTCTTTGCCTTCTTTATCAGTGATATGCTGGATAACATCGCGAAATTCAATTTGCAAAGCGCGCGGCAGGTTCAGACCGTAATCGGATTGCAGAATATAGGCAATGCCACCTTTGCCCGATTGCGAATTGATGCGGATAATGGCTTCATAGCTTCTGCCGACATCTTGCGGATCAATCGGCAGATAAGGCACTTCCCACAAAGTCTTGTTCGACTTTTTCATTGCCTTCATGCCTTTATTGATCGCATCCTGATGCGAACCCGAAAAAGCGGTATAAACCAGTTCACCCACATAAGGGTGGCGCTCCGGAATTCTGAGCTGGTTACAATATTCATAGACTTCCTTGATTTTCTCGATATTCGAGCAATCAAGCTCCGGATCAACGCCTTGGGTAAACATATTCAATGCCAGAGCGACAACGTCCACATTGCCGGTCCGTTCGCCATTTCCGAACAGTGTCCCTTCAACACGATCGGCACCGGCAAGCAGGCCCAATTCGGTGGCCGCAATGCCACAACCACGGTCATTATGCGGATGCAGAGAAATCAGAACACTGTCACGCCGGTCAATATTGCGCCCCATCCATTCGATTTCGTCGGCATAGATATTGGGAGTCGACATTTCAACCGTGGAAGGCAAATTCAAAATCATTTTATTGTCGGGCGTCGGATTAACAATTTCGATGACGGCGTTCGAAATTTCCAGCGCTACTTCAAGCTCGGTACCGGTGAAACTTTCCGGCGAATACTCGAAACGGTAATGTTTACCGGCTTTGGCAGCCATATCCATGACCATTTTTGCAGCATCGGTTGCGATTTTTTTAACGCCTTGAACATCTTTTCCGAACACAACCCGCCGCTGCAATTCGCTGGTCGAATTGTAAAAATGCACAATCGGGTGGTTGGCTCCTTCCAGCGCCTCGAATGTGCGGGTAATCAATTCCGGACGGCATTGAACCAGAACCTGCAAGCTCACATTTTCAGGAACATTGCCATGTTCGATACACCAGCGCGCGAAGTCGAAATCGGTTTGCGAAGCCGAAGGAAAACCGATTTCGATTTCCGGAAAGCCCATTTCCAAAAGCAGGCGGAACATGCGTTCTTTACGGTCTTGTCCCATAGGGTCAATCAAAGCCTGATTACCATCACGCAGATCGACAGAACACCAGATTGGCGCTTTTTCGATACGTTTGTCAGGCCATTGGCGATTTTCCAATGTCACTTGCGGGTAAGGTTGATATTTTTGCGATGCTGTCGGCATGCCTTTTTGTGAAAAATTCGGGGAAATACTCATGATCTATGCTCGTCTGAAACACCGATAACCGGTTGATATTTTAAAAGGAAGATTGTTGAAGAGGAGCATTTACGCCGGCAGGTAACGACCGCCGGGCGCCCCTCACCGGCCCCGGCAGTCGCTCATAAGCCCGAGAAGAAGCAAATTTGAAGGCAAAGCACAAAAGCCCGCATCGCTGATGCGGTCAAAATCCAACAATTTTTGTGTGCCATAATTTTTCATGGGCGAAAATATGACATAGCTTTTTTTCAAGTGCAACCCGTTTTATCAAAGCTTCACCGGTTCGTGTTCAAAATTGCGTGGCCGGTCGCTTGATGCCTTGCTTTTTGCGATTGAAGCCCGAAATTCAAGTCTTGCAATTCAATAGGCACGGTTCACAATTTCAAACGGCGACGCAGCTCGTTGATCAACAGAGCTGTTTTCATGTCGTTGATTTGTCCTTTTTCGTTAAGCTTGATTGCCTCTTCAACAGCCATTTCAACAATGTCGAGATTTTCTCCTTCATTGGCGAGCCCTCCGCCTGAAAAACGGTGGTCTTGCGGGCGATAACGGGCAAGATAAAGCCAAAGCTGTTCGGTTGAAAATCCCGGAGTTGTGAAGCCTTTGAAAACCAGTTCGAGATTATGGATCTGGTAGCCTAATTCCTCTTTTGCTTCGCGCAGCATGGTTTCATCGGCCGATTCGTCTTTTTCAATGTGGCCGGCACAAGCTTCCAGCACATACATGGAACCGGATGCAAGATAGACAGGCGCACGAAACTGCTTGACAAAAAGCACTGTTTTTCTTTCCTCGTCATAAGGCAAAACGGCAGCACCATTGCGATTATGGTAGGTTTCACGCTTTACTGTCCTCCATTCGCCAGCAGCATCTTGCTGCTCATAGGAAACGGCCGTCAGTTTTGTCCAATGGTCGGATAATACAGTTTCTTTCAAATTTCTGATTTTTAACATAATGCTCCTCATGCAATGGGAACGGCAGTGGTTCCCTTTGGCAGTTTTGCTTCCTCTTCCGGTTCGATATGAATGACAATACGTGCCTTTTCGATTTCTTGTCTGAGAGCATCTTCTATTCTGTTGCATATATCGTGGGCATCTCCCACCGTCATTTTGGAAGGAACCACCAGATGGAATTCGATAAAGGTGACCTGACCGGCCACACGTGTGCGCAAATCATGCGCTTCGATAGCACCGGCTGCATGGCTTGAAATAATGTCTCTGATGCGCATTGTCTCTTCAAGCTCGACACCGACATCCATCAACCCCTGCACCGAATTGTTGATAACCTTCCAGCCTTGCCAGAGAATGTTCAAGGCCACAATAATAGCAAGCACGGGGTCGAGAATGGCCCAACCGCTCAAGATTGCCGCAAGAAGACCGGCAAGCACACCAAAAGAGGTAAAAACGTCGGTCATCAAATGCATACCGTCGGCTTTCAATGCCGGAGAATGGGAAATTCTGCCCTGTTTTATTAAAACCAAAGCCCAGATTGCATTAATGACACTGGCAATAAGGTTGATTGCGAGCCCATAGCCTGGTTGTTCAGGCAAATGGGTCGAGGTAAGCAAAGGCCATGATTCATGCAAAATCATGATGGCGGCAACGAAAATCATTGCCCCTTCAAGAATTGCCGAAAAATATTCTGCCTTGGTATGGCCGAAGGGGTGATCGTTATCGGCCGGTTTCATGCTGATAAGGATGGCAACATAAGCAGCAATTGCCGCAATGACATTGACAATCGACTCCAGCGCATCGGAATAAAGAGCCACCGAGCCGGTTATATAATAAGCGAAATATTTGAGCGCAAAAACAACAATGGCAACAGGGATAGACCATATTGCCAATTGTTTCAGCCTTGTATTCGCATCTGTCATTGCCATGCCTTCTTAATTAGTCTTGAAACAACATTTTCAATGATTGCCATTCCGACATTTCCACCGAGGCTCATAATTGATTCGGGATGGAATTGGACAGCGGCAATTGGCTGGCTTTTATGTTCGATTGCCATAATAACACCATCTGCGGTTTCTGCTGTCACGTTAAATTCGGAAGGCAAGCGGCTCGGGTCGGCAAAAATCGAATGATAGCGGCCAACCGTTATTTCTTTCGGCAAATCCTTAAACAGCAGGGTTTCGCCGGTAATATGAATGCGCGACGGTTTGCCATGCATCGGTTGATCAAGCACCCGAAGGCTGCCGCCGAAAGCTTCTGTCAGTGCTTGAAGCCCCAGACAAACGCCGAAAATCGGAATTTTACGCGCCCTTGCTTTATTGATTGTGTCTTCACAATTGAAATCTTTCGGTGTTCCCGGTCCCGGTGACAAAACAACAAGATCGGGATTGACCGTTTCAAACACTTTCTCATCAACCGGACTTCTTACCGTTGTCACCTTTGCGCCCGTCTCGCGGAAATAATTGGCAAGCGTGTGCACAAATGAATCTTCATGGTCGACAAGCAGGATATTGATCCCCGTGCCGGGTTTTTCTTTCTCCTGCCTGACCGCTTTTGGCAAAGGTTTGGCGCTATCGCGAATAGCGGCAATCATGGCAGAGGCTTTGAGCTCTGTCTCTTTTTCTTCCTCTTCCGGATTGGAATCATAAAGTAATGTCGCGCCTGCTCTGACCGACGCCACACCATTCTTGATGCGCACGGTGCGAAGAGTAAGCCCCGTATTCATGTCGCCATTAAAGAAAATCATGCCGATAGCACCGGCATACCATGCACGCGCACTTCTTTCATGGTTTTCGATAAAGCGCATAGCCCACAATTTCGGTGCACCGGTCACAGTCACAGCCCATGCATGCGACAAAAATGCGTCAAACGCATCAAGACCGTTCCGCAAGCGCCCCTCAATGTGATCGACAGTGTGAATAAGGCGCGAATACATTTCAATTTGTCGGCGCCCGATTACCCTCACCGAACCCGGTTCGCAAACGCGGCTTTTATCATTACGGTCAACATCCGAACACATGGTCAATTCCGACTCATCCTTTTTGGAATTGAGCAAAGCCAATATCTGTTCGGAATCGGCAATGGCATCCTGCCCGCGTTTGATTGTTCCGGAAATCGGGCAGGTTTCAACCCGCCTTCCGGTCACCCGAACATACATTTCAGGCGAAGCGCCAACGAGATATTCCTGTTCTCCGAGATTTATAAAGAAAGAATAGGGAGATGGATTGGTAAGTTTCAATCTTCTGCTGATTGCCGAAGGACTTGCCGGACAAGCTTCATAAAAGGTTTGCCCCGGCACCACCTCGAAGAGGTCGCCGCGCTTGAAACTTTCCTTGGCTTCCCTCACCAGAGAAGCATATTCGCCCTTTTCATGATCGCCTTTTTGCGGAACGGCTTTGGCGGCTTTAAACGGCTTTTCTTCGGTATGACGAATTAAGCCTGAAGTTGTTTTTTCCCCTTCGGAAAATTCATAATTCTCTATCCATGCGCGTGCCGAATAATGGTCGACAATGAGAATGGAATCCGGCAGATAAAGCACCATATCCCGCTGGTCGTCAGGACGTTTTATTTTAAACTCGATGGGCTCGAACTGGAACGCAAGGTCATAGCCGAAAGCACCGTAAAGGCCGAGACTCTGGTCTTCTGTCGAATGGAAAATATCGCAAATAGCCCGCAACAGAGAAAAAACCGATGGCATACGGGAGCGTTCTTCCTCGCTGAAGACACGACCCGGTTTTTTGACCGTAATTGCCAATTTGGCTTTTGTGCGCTCGGTTGCTTCCACGGCGTCGAGATTTTCAAGGCGTGGCCCGATCATATCAAGGATGATTTGACCGCGCTCGTTGAGCGCCTCGATTTTCATGTGGCGGCCGCGCGACGTAATGGCAATTGGCGGGTCGATAATGCCGGAATCCCAGCGTGTATAGCGCCCCGGATATTCATAATTTGATGAAAAAATTGCCCCACGGTGGCTATCAAGTGCATCAACCATTTTGTCGATTGCACTTTCATAGGCAATATCCTCGCAAGAACGGCTAACTTTTATGTTCCCTTTCGTGCGGTATTCAAAAGCTTTTTCACCAGCCATATTCTTTTCCATATTTGAAACTCCGTCCTGTTTTTAAGGTCACCACCGGAACGGAGTATATAAAAAAGGCCGCCCGGTTTTCCGTCGCGACCTTGTCCTGAATTTTACGCACAAACAAGCTGAGGCCGCTAGAAGCAACCCCACCACCAGATCATGAATGTACGTTTATTGTTCATAAGAGTCCTTTTAACCTGTCCGATATTCTATAGCAACAGAAAACAGCAATAATGAAAAAGAGATGAGCTTTAACTTCTTTTTGTCAAGAATAGAGGGTGAGCCAATTTTTGACCGGTAGCACTCATCCCGATAATGAAAATTAATGAATTTGCCTTGTACTGCCGCTATTTTTCAGGCTCTATCCGCTTTATCCCCTCGCCTTTTGAACAATCACGTCGTCGGCTAAAGGTATGAGCCTTTTCTTCCGTTCTGATGGAAATGATTTTGCCTAAAAATCCAGCTTTTTTTCGCTTGTCAATCGACATTCCAAAACGGATTTTAAACCAATAAAACCACTGATCAATCGGGATAGGCATCGGTGAGAAGACTTAACGTCAAAAGCGCGGTAAAGACTGCCTTTTTAACATATTCGTCCTGTTGCCGATTTCTGGAATAAAGAAGAAAGCCGGTTTGACGTATTTTTTTTACAAAAAAACGAGGCTTTTTCACAAATATAGATTGAATCAATACATTCCGGTTAAAGCCGAATTTGACAAAGTCTATTTACAAAAAAAAGTCCGGGCATTGGGAACCCGGACTTTTCTCCCCCTCTTAAGAAAGGGGGAACACAGGTGTAGGAAATAGCGGGGGACCTAAACACCTGTAACCAACACAACCAGAACGAAAGTTCTTTCGTGCGGTGAGTTCAAATATAGATTAGGGCCTAAAATAGTCAATATTTTTTTACAACCTAAGGTTTTGTTTTTTCAACTCTGGATCCCCATTCAAGACGCCTCATCAGACTGTATAATTTCTTGTTCTTTTTTGTTGATATTTCAGTGTCTTTTTCCCCATTTGGCAAGCAAAGCGAAATATTTATTCTTCCGCTTGACCGTTGTGGACGCGAAAGGATGCGACAATATTGCACATCCGGTTTCTTTTCTGTCACGGCAAGATAACAATATTTCTCGTCTTCAAAAGGAACAACTGCCTGTTTGGCAAGCTTGTGCATACGCGAACGTTCAACCCTTACAGAAAAATGGCACCAGTCGGGAGATTGAACCGGACAGGCGAATTCATGGGGACAAGGAGCTAGGATATGGGCAGATTGTTCGAGCAATCTTTGGCGCTGCCGCATCAGCCTTTTAAAACCGGCAGGTGTTCCGGGCTCGACCAATAAAAGCACACCAACGGTTTTTTCCCAAAGTCTGTCGACAAGAAAATCCTGTGTCTTTTCTTGAAGCTCGTCCAGCACGTAACTTGCCGTGACAAGATCGGCATCCGGTAATTTTTCACCGGAAAGCGCTGAAATATCGGCTTTTTGCCAATTGGTTGAAAACGCGGATTGAACACCGGTTTCAGAAGAAGTTTCGCTGTGCAATTCATTGGTGTTTCCGGCGGAAATATCGGTTTTTTCTTCGTCAATCAAACGGGAAAACAGTTGTTTGCCAATAGCGATAATGTCATTGCTTTGCTCGACAAGTATTGCCTTTTCAAGAGAAGGAAAAATTTTACTTGCAGCAAAAACGGCTGTCCCCGGCCCCGCTCCGACATCAAGCTGGCTTGACGGCAAAAAGGAAGGGCATATATCAGCCACCTCGTCAAGTGCGGAATAAACCGCGCCATAGGTTGCCGGAAAACGCGCTGCAATATAGCCGAGAGCCGCATTTTTATCGCTGATATGCATTTTCCCGTCCAGCACTTCATCGCGATAACGTCGGGTAAGCCTGCTTGACGCTTTTTCAAGGTCGGACGGATTTGTCTGTTCGAAAAGCTCGTCAAGTGCGCTTCTCAAATTGGCAGGAAGTTGCATAATAGGATTCCGTAAATAAAAGGCTTTTCTTGTGAACCTTATTTCATTCTTTGTTGAAATAGTCTAACCCCATCCTTAAGCTGTATGGTGCGTAATCATGGAGTAGCCCGAAACTTTGTCAGGCATTTTAAAACAGATAGCTGTATTTTTCGTAAGCTTGTTTCTGATTGTAGACGCAGGATATGCAGCTGCGCCTTCGAGCGATCCGCAAACATGTAAAATGGTGCGCTTTGCCGATACCGGTTGGACCGATATTTCCGCAACAACGGCAATTGCCACGACACTGCTTCAAGCACTGGGCTATAACACCGAAACAAGAATTTTATCGGTTCCGGTTACCTATGCATCGCTTTCAAACGGCGATCTCGACGTATTTCTGGGATACTGGAATCCCTCCATGACACCCGATTTCAAACCTTATCGGGATGACGGCAGTGTTGAACTTCTTCGCTACAATCTTGAAGGCGCCAAATATACCTTGGCTGTGCCGCAATTCGTCTATGACAAAGGCTTGAAAACGTTTCAGGATATAAAACGCTTCGGCCCCGAACTCGGTTACGCTATTTACGGGGTCGAACCCGGCAATGACGGTAACCGGCTTATTCTTTCTTTACTTGGTGATTCCACCTTCGGACTTTCCGATTTTCACATTGTTGAAACATCCGAACAGGCGATGCTCGCCGAGGTTGAAGCCCGCATTCAGGAACAACGGCCCATCGTTTTTTTAGGCTGGGAACCGCACCCGATGAATATGCGCTTCAAAATGGCCTATCTTTCAGGGGGCGACAAATTTTTCGGCGAAAATTTCGGCAATGCCAAAGTGGGCACGAATATCCGCCGGAATTATCGTAGCGACTGTCCGAATGTCGCGCATTTTCTCGGCAATCTCGTCTTTGATGTCGATATGGAAAACCGCTTGATGGATAAAATCCTTGATAGCGGAGAGGCTCCCGAAGAGGCTGCCCGTTCTTTTCTCTCCGACAATCCGGAAAAAGTGAAAGCCTGGCTTTCCGGTGTGACCGCTTTTGACGGAAGCAATGCCAATCGCGCCGTCGAGAATGCATTGAAATCACCTGCCAACGAAACACATTTAGCCTATAAAATTCCGGTCGGGGAAACGGCAAATATTGTTGTCGAATTTTTGAAAGAGCATGGCGGGCTCTTTTTTACCGCCCTTCGTGTCGGACTGGGGAGCTTGTTGAAAGCCACATTGGCACTGTTATTGTGGCCAAATCCCTTATTGCTGATTGCCTTTTTATGCGTTCTTGCCTTTGCCATCCAGAGAAACTGGCGCGTCGTGCTGCTTACCGGACTGGGTTTCCTGTTCGTCATCAATCAGGGTTACTGGGTTGATACCATGGAAACTATAACCCTGCTCTTCTGGTCGTGCATTCTTTGCATGGGGATTGGTGTTCCCGTCGGCATAGCCTGCGCCCATCGGCCTAAAATCTATCGTGTGATACAGCCCATTCTCGATCTTATGCAGACATTGCCGACCTTTGTCTATCTGATACCGGCTATCATTTTCTTCCGCATTGGCATGGTACCGGGATTGATCGCAACAATTATCTTTGTGCTCCCTGCTCCCATAAGACTGACCCAACAAGGTATTGTCTCGACGCCGAAAGCCTTGATCGAGGCGGGTAAAGCTTTCGGCTCGAACCGTCGTCAAATATTATGGAAAATCGAATTTCCCCATGCAATGCCGGAAATACGCGCCGGCATGACACAAACCATTATGCTTTCGCTTTCCATGGTGGTGATTGCGGCAACTGTTGGCGGTAATGGGCTGGGTGTCAAAGTTTACCGTGCCCTCCAGCAACATGATGCTGCCATGGGCTTTGAAGCAGGCTGCGTGATTGTGGTGGTGGCAATTGTCCTTGACCGCCTGTTCCGTCCGGGAAAGGTACGCTAATGGCCAGAGTGATTATCGATCATGTGAGTGTGGTTTTTGGCAATCGCCGCAAGCAGGCGCTTGATCTTGCAGATCAGGGCGCATCACGGGCAGAAATCAAGGATTTAACCAATACCGTGCTTGGTGTCCATGAATGTTCGCTCGACATTGCCGAAGGTGAAACGCTGGTTCTAATGGGGCTCTCCGGTTCGGGAAAATCGACTTTGCTGCGCACCATCAACCGTTTGATAAAGCCGGTTGAAGGAAATATTTATGTTGGTGATGAGGGAAGGGAAATTAATGTCACCACCGCGTCGAGCGACGAATTGCGTTATGTGCGCACGCGCCTTGTTTCCATGGTATTCCAGCAATTCGGCCTCTTTCCATGGCGCACCGTTGCCGATAATATCGGCTTCGGCCTTGAAGTGGCGGGAGTGCCAAAGAAGCAACGTCAGGCCATTATTGCCGAACAGCTTGATCTTGTCGGGTTGAATGAATGGGCAAACCGCATGGTGACCGAGCTTTCCGGCGGTATGCAACAAAGAATCGGCCTTGCCCGCGCTTTTGCAACCGGCGCACCGGTGCTGTTGATGGACGAGCCGTTTTCAGCTCTTGACCCGCTTATACGCAACCATTTGCAGGACGAGCTTCTGGAACTCCAAAAGCGGCTCAATAAAACATTGATATTTGTGAGCCATGACCTTGATGAAGCCATCAAAATGGGCAACCGCATTGCCATTATGGAAGACGGGCGAATCTTACAATGCGGAACGGCACAGGAAATCGTGCTAACGCCCGCCAATGAACATGTCGCCAATTTTGTACGCCACATTAATCCGTTGAGCTTTTTAACAGCACGACAGGTCATGCGCCCCTATAATTTCCAAAATGGTGATATTTCAGTTGCAGCCATGGCAAAACCTGATACGAGTTTACCTGATCTCATCAGTGTTTGTGACCGGAAAAATGGAGCAATCGGTGTGGCTGAAGACGGACGTGTCATCGGCGTTATTACCGAAGAAGACATCATCCATCATCTGGCAGAACACCAGAAACGGTGATAGGTGTGTTTTATGAGTTTGGATATTACGACAATAAGCGATGTTGATGATCCTCGTCTTGCTCCCTATCGGGATATCAAGGAGCGGGATCTCGTCGGTCGTGAACATCATTTTATCGCCGAAGGCAAAGTTGTTTTGTCTGTTCTTTTGCGCTCCAAACGCTTTGCGGCCCAGTCACTCCTTGTTGCAGCAGCCAAGCTTCTGGGATTAATGCCGGTACTGGATGCAACAAAACCCGCCTGCCCGATCTATTGTGTCCCACAAAAAATCATGGACGATATTGCAGGCTTCAACGTGCATCGCGGTATTCTCGGCATCGGAGAACGTGTAAGCACCCCGACACTTGATGAATTTCTGGCGGGTTTACCGGAAAAAGCACTGGTTCCGGTTTTATGCGGCATTTCCAATCATGATAATATGGGCTCGATTTTCCGGAATGCTGCGGCATTTGCAGCAGATGGTATCATAATCGATAAAACCTGTTGCGATCCGCTCTATCGCAAAGCCATTCGCGTTTCAGTGGGGGCGGCACTAAAAGTACCCTATACGCAAGGCGAAGATATCAAGACTATCCTTGCGGCTCTTGAAAAGGCAAATTTCCGTATCTATTCGCTTTCTCCGGCCGCTTCGAACTATTTGAAAGATGCTGAAGTTGCAAAAAGAACCGCGCTTGTTTTCGGTACAGAAGGTGAAGGCTTGCCGGGTTTTGTGCTGAAAGATACCGAAACTTTGCGCATTCCCATTGCCTATGATTTTGACAGTCTGAACGTTGCCACAGCCACCGGACTGGCACTTGAACATTTTGCCGATTTCGACAAACTGAATTGAAAACAAACGTAAAAAAGCTTTTTCACTGATAGATTAAAACATCGGTGTAACAGTGTTAAAGTGTATTCGTTTTGCCGGAATTTCTTAAGGAAATTCCCGTTAACGGGCAATCTTATATCCGGACTATTTTTCAAACAAAAAGATAAAAGCAGAGACATGATAGCCTTTGCTCGTTTTGTTGTTTTTGCTTTTCAATACTGGAAGCCGATCAGGCAGCCGTGTTTTCACGCGATTGATCGAGCAAATTTTTAAGCATCGCCTCGGCACGGGAGTCCCGCTCCGAACGGGTAATGAAGCCGCCGCCCAGAACACGGGCATCATTGCTTTCATTGTCATAAAGAACGCAAGCCTGCCCCGGAGCAACGCCGGTTTCACCTTCCAATAGTTCAACTGTCAGAGCGCCATCCTCATATTTGAGTATGGCTGGCCTTGGCGGGCGCGTAGAGCGCACTTTGGCGGCAACTTCAATTCCCTCTTCAGGGAATTCACCAAGATTTTCATCGCCAAGCCAATTGGTATCACGCAAAAACAGTTTGCGCGTTTCAAGTGCTTCTCTGGGACCAACAATGACACGGGAATTTTCCGCATCAAGATAGACAACATAAAGCGCTTCGCCGGTTGCAATGCCAATGCCGCGACGTTGACCGATGGTATAATTGACAATACCCGCATGACGACCAAGAATGCGCCCGTCAATATGGACAATTTCACCCGGATTTGCAGCTTCGGGACGCAATTTGGCAATCACATCCGAATAGCGCCCTTGCGGTACAAAACAAATATCCTGACTGTCATGCTTGGATGCAACAGAAAGGCCCATTTCAGCAGCAATTTCGCGAACATGGGGTTTGGCAAGATCGCCTAAAGGAAAACGCAAATAATCAATCTGTTCCTGTGTCGTGGCAAAAAGGAAATAACTTTGGTCACGATTGGCGTCAACCGGCCGATATAATGCACGGTGCGCACCATTGGGACGACTTCTTATATAATGACCCGTTGCCAGAGCATCAGCACCAAGATTTTTTGCTGTCACAAGCAGATCGGCAAATTTCACTGTCTGGTTACAGGCAACACAGGGAATTGGCGTTTCGCCATGGGCATAGCTATCGGCAAAAGGATTGATGACCGCTTCACGGAAGCGGGCTTCATAATCCAGCACATAATGGGGAATACCCAAAGTTTCCGAAACACGCCGCGCATCCTCGATATCCTGACCGGCACAGCAGGAGCCGACACGGTGGGTCGCCGCACCATGATCATAAAGTTGAAGAGTGACGCCGACAACATCATAGCCTTCTTTTTTCAACAATCCCGCAACAACGGACGAATCGACACCACCCGACATGGCAACAACCACACGTGTATCCTCGGGACGTTTTGGAAGATCAAGACTGTTGAGAGACATAAACTCACCTTCTAACTCATTGGACGGTTCGTTAAACTATATCGTGTTTTTAAGCACACAACACAACCGTCGTCTCGAAAAAGAGACTGTAAATCGAGCATTTTTTCAAAAACTCACAGTCCCAGTTTATAAAAAAACAAAAAAAAATAAAGTAGCGTTTTTTGTTCAAGTTTGTTTGATTGCAGTAAATTTTATCTAACACGCTGATTTTTTTACCATTTTACAAACGAACACAATTTTGCGCCTGTGTATTTGTTAAATTTTCCTTTCCGGCTGTTTAGCTCTTTTTTAAAGCTCGGCGGTTATTGTCGCTTCAGGTCCTTGAATAAGAGTAGAGAGTACAATGACCGAGTTAGTAAGAACACGAGTAAAATACGTTATTGGCCCAGATGGGAGTCCACTTACGATCACCGACCTGCCGCCAAGCAACACACGGCGCTGGGTTATCCGTCGCAAAGCCGAAGTAGTAGCCGCTGTCAGAGGTGGCCTGCTCAGTCTGGATGAAGCCTGCCAACGTTATACATTGACGGTGGAAGAATTTTTGTCCTGGCAATGCTCGATTGATGAACATGGTCTTGCAGGTTTACGTACAACGCGTATCCAGCAATACCGCCATTGAGAAGCATGACCCATTTCGCCTTCAAGCGTAAATAAAACAACCGTTTCTTGAATTTCAGGAAACGGTTGTTTTATATTCGGGCAAATTCATGAATTGTCGGGCGACATGTTTCCTGAAACCGGACAGCTCACTTGCTAACGAAAATGACAAGCCGTAAAACGAATCTTCCACGCAGATCGGTTTAATCTGTTTGTCCGTCATGTTGGCAAATAAAGTAACGCGCCCCCACTATCACTTGCCAACACTGGCCATCACTTGCCCTCGCCGCTCCGGTTCGGCAGAAATTTTCTTTATTGTTTTTCCGCGCTTTGTCGGGAGGCTACTCCCCAACAATTCCGAATTTTTCGTTTTCTTGATATTTATAACCGGATTGTCGTCCTTCCGGCTTTTTGTTGATGAAAAGACAAATGGGTGAACGATAAAAATAAATGGCGGGAGACACGCAAAAAAAAGCGTCAAGTGAAGCTTCGGGAAACACAATTCTGCACACTAAAAAATGCATGCCGGTGCACGGTTCAATCGATACGCCAATCCAAGGTCGAATGGACGGATCAACCGGTCATTGGCCTGAAACAGGAATAGCCGAAAATGCGCTATCTTTTCCCGTTTGTGCGTGTCTATCGGCTTGACCGGCTTATATCAACACCGTCGGCTTCAATCTACATTGTCGGCGTCTATTGTTTTCATAAACGGACTTTTGAGCTTTTATGTGATGAGAACGCCTTTCGAGACCGCAAGCACTGTCCCGATGGCGTTTGACTATTTTAATGACAAAAAGCCGGAGTCCGCTTTCAAAACTTCCGTCTTGCCGAATTCCGCTTTGCCAAATTCAGCTTCTTGAGGGGAAAACCTCAACCGATCATCGATCGACTTTGGACAAATACCACGTCTTCACTGGGAAGAGATTTGCCATCACGTTCTTCCAAAGCTTGTGCGCGTTCAAGTTCCGCCTCTAGCTCGTGCAGCTTCATTTCACCGGAAGCCTTCTGGATTTGCAAATCCCGAATGGAATTGATGAGATTTTCACGTCGTTGACGGGCGGCACGTGCAAAGGTGGGATAGGCAAAATGGTTGACATCGGTGATGCCCGATTTGCGTTCTTCATTGGCAATTTGCGTTTCCAGTTCGCTTGCCATACGGTCGAATTCACTCATCATCATATCGAGTTGAGAAATCTGGCGACGTTTTTCGCGCACCTGAAACATTTTCAACCGAACCACACTTTCACGCGGTTTCATACGCAATACTCCCTGACTACCGTGAACAAACAATGTTCACGCCTTGATACTCATACACATCGACCGGAAACCGGTTTCTCCCTTCGTGTCCCACAAAGAGACCATGGAAAACTCCATGGCGGCTCGTGCTCCTTAAAACCCGTATGGAGCTGCAATAACAAGCTTTCTTAACCAATTGTTTACGGTCTTTGAGCACTATAGCGGAAGTCCCTTAAAGCTCGGTAAACAAAAGACCTTTTTTCGAATTCGGAAAGAGTGAATCGAAAGAGTCAGTTAGAGCGATTTCTTAAAGTAAAAATTAAGCATAAATGTTTGGCTTTTATATCCATGAATCAACGGACTACAACGTTTTTTTCAGAAAATTTTATTAACTTCTTGCCAACAAGAATCATATTTTGTTAACCATTTTGGTGCAAATTGGTTAATGAAGGCAACGAATTGTTCTGACGCTGCCGAAGTAAAAAATCGTGTTTGAGTTAATGCCATGATTTTATGGTGTTTTTTAAATTAACTGCACAACAGTCGGTGCAGAAATTTGTACGGACTCTGATAACGCCTGATTCGGCTAGTGGAAAGGGGATATAGGATATGCGCGTATTATTGATTGAAGATGACCACGCGACAGCGACAAGCATTGAGCTTATGCTCAAATCGGAAAGTTTCAATGTCTACACGACAGACCTTGGAGAGGAAGGTGTAGATCTTGGAAAACTTTATGATTACGACATCATATTGTTGGACCTTAATTTGCCGGATATGTCCGGTTACGAGGTTTTGCGCACATTGCGCCTTTCCAAAGTTAAAACACCAATCCTTATCCTTTCCGGTATGGGTGGTATCGAAGACAAGGTACGCGGTTTGGGCTTCGGTGCCGACGATTATATGACAAAGCCATTTCATAAAGACGAACTGGTCGCTCGTATTCATGCTATTGTTCGCCGTTCGAAAGGTCACGCCCAATCGGTAATTGCAACCGGAGATCTGGTTGTCAATCTTGACGCCAAAACAGTTGAAATCGGTGGCCATCCGGTTCATTTGACCGGCAAAGAATACCAGATGCTTGAGCTTCTTTCATTGCGTAAAGGAACCACTTTAACCAAGGAAATGTTCCTGAACCACCTCTATGGCGGCATGGACGAACCGGAACTCAAAATTATCGACGTTTTCATTTGCAAATTGCGCAAAAAGCTGGATGCGGTTTCAGGCGGTGTCAATTATATCGAAACCGTTTGGGGACGCGGTTATGTGCTGCGTGAACCAAATGAAGAACCGATGCGCGAAACTGCTTGATTTTTCAACAATTTCATCTCTTTGAAATTGAATCATCATGCCGGAATTTTTTCCATTCAGGAAAGGTTCCGGCATTTTTTTTCCAGTAAATTTTTTGGCACCAATTTTTTAGGTGGCATTTTTTGGGCGGCAATTTCTCTCTTTTTGCCAGAATTTTCAGTCTTTTTATTTGTGCTTTAAAAAAATTGCTTTCCCGATTTTTAAAAACCGGTTCCGGCTCGCCCCCTGAGCTTTAAAAAAACTGTTCCGGCCTTAAAAAGCAATTTTAACCGGATAAATTTTCGTCTCTTCCGGTTTTATCCCTGTTCCATTTTTGTAAGCGGCAAAAATTTTTTGAAGATCAAACGGCTTTTTCCAACTAAAAACCGGCATTAACCGCTTTTGCGGTCAATACCGGTATTTTGTGCGTGGTTTATCGCCGAGTTCCAGCTTGTTTGAACGGAATAATTTTCCGGTCAGAAATTTGGTCGGCTCAGCCTGCTATAATGGTAATAATTTCGGGCTGTACCTGAACTTTGATCGGCATATTCGACATTTGCGACAATAAAAGAGCGTAATAGAACTGGACACTATGGGCATCAATCGGTTCTTCCGGTACTTGCCCGTTATATAATTCGAGGAATTTTGGCGGCACACGCAACATTTTTCCGCTTATTTTCAACTGGAAAAGGCGTTTTCCGCCGTTCTCGCCGATCTCGACAACAATATCACCACCGCGCGGAATAGAAAGATTTGCAATCAGAACGAGATTGAGCAAAAGCTTGACTTCGTTCTTTGGCAAAAGCAGGCGTGGCGCTTTCCAGTCAAGATTGCCTTTTTCATTTTCCATGTAATTTTTTGCCACTGTCTCGGCATCGCCACTGTCAATTTCGCTTCCTGCCGAACCGGCAGCTCCGAAAGCAATGCGGGCAAATTGCAATTTGGACGATGCATTGACAGCCGACATGCGAATGAGTTCGATTGCATCTTCCTGTGCATCGGCTTCGTCGTAAAGTTCAATCCCATTATTGATTGCCCCGACCGGCGAAATAAGATCATGACAAATGCGGCTGCATAACAATGCGGCAAGATCGGCAGGGCTTAATGTAACGGCTAGTGGCATAATAATTGGAACTCCAGAATACTCTTTTTCCCGTTCCTTAAATCAAAACCCTTAAGATTCCATGGACAATTTTTCGTTTTTGATTGTCCGGAAAACACACAAACTTCCTTAAAACATGCCTTTTTGGCCAAATCTTCCGGTTCTTTTTCAGTGTTTTTATCGTTTTTAAGAATTTAAACAACTTTGCCCGCTAGAATCAGAAGAAACCGGATCTTTGCTTACGTCAAGATTCAAACCATTGAGTGACCAGAAGAGGTGAAACAACATGAACCGTTCCATCCAAATTCAGTGGCGTAAAGTCGTTCTTCTCTTTGCGTTGGCTTTATTTACAAATATCGGATTGATACCGGCGCAGGCTCAGACCCAGCAGCAAAACGGGCGTTATTCGGCACAGGAAATTATTGATTCCGGCCACCGCTTTTTTGGTGATGCAGCAGGTAGCATGGCAACCGGAATTGAAAAAGTATTTGCCAAATACGGTTTGCCGAATGGCTATATTCTGGGTGAAGAAGGCTCCGGCGCCATTATCGGCGGCCTTACCTATGGTGAGGGAACGCTTTACACAAAAAACGCCGGTGACCACAAGGTTTTCTGGCAAGGCCCGACAGTCGGCTGGGATATTGGCGGTCAAGGGTCGCGGTTGATGATTCTGGTTTACGAGCTTGATAACGTCAATAACCTTTGGGGACGCTATGCAGGTATCTCTGGTTCAGCTTATTTTGTTGCAGGCGTAGGCTTTCATGTGCTTAAGAAAGGAAACATCCTTTTGGTACCGGTCAGAACCGGTGTTGGCGCACGTTTGGGGGTCAATATCGGCTATCTGAAATTGACACCGGCTGCCACCTGGAATCCGTTTTAAACTTTTGTCCGGCTCCCGAGGCATTTTATGCTTATCCAATCGGTACTGTTTTTCATTCTTGGCGTTGCTGCCACAACCTTTGTTCTTATTCTTTTATCGCCGGCAATCTGGCGACGTGCGCTTTATCTAGCCCGTCAGGCAATTGCCGCCGAGGTACCGCTTTCCCTCACCGAAGTCGAGGCAGACAGGGATTTTCTACGTGCAAAACAGGCGGTAGAACTGGTCACGCGCGATGAAAAATTCGAGCGTCTCAGCGAAAAATTTGCCACTCAAAAACGTGAACTTGATCAAGCCAAAGAGGAGCTTTTCCGTCTTGGTGATGCCGAACACCGTGCCGGACTGCTTGTCGAACAATTGGCAGACCAGACCGAAGAACTCGAAACCGAGCGGCAGCTTACCGCCACACTTGAAGCCAATAAAGGCAAAGAACTTGCAGAAATCCGTGATCTGTTGCAACAGGAAAGACAGGCGAGCCGCGCTGAGGCCGACAGGACTGAGCAGTTGAAAGCACTGGAAAAAGAAGTCGCAACTTTGAAAGAAGAAGTCGCGGCAGCAAAAAAGGAAGCCTTGGCAAATAAAACCACTAAAACCGATATGGAAAATCTCAGGCAGGAAATTTTAAACACTGCTGCAAAATTCACCGCAGAAGTAGCAATTTCCGAAGGTGACACCTCCCCCATACCGGAGCTTGTTGGAAAAGTTCACGATCGAAAAAGTCTGGCAGCACGCATCAAAAAAGAACTGAACAACCACAAAAAACAATCCGGTCAAAGCACTGCCAAAGTTGCAAAACCGGCTTCCCGTAAGAAAGCGCCAACACGTAAAAAAACAACCAAATCGGCACAAAATTGAACTCTGACGGGCTTACCCGACAGAGTGCCGGACATCGTGAAAAAATCACCAACAACAATTTTACCGGAAAGTTTTTCTTAAAAGCCCACGGGCTCACCGAAAGAGCCTTGTTGAAACCTTCCTTTTCTGACAAGTGTCAAAACCAACGGTCATTCTTTGAAAGCGGATGTAAGAAAAACCGCTAATACGAATCGGATAGGGAAAAGAAAGTTAGCCATCCTATTTGCCGGTTTTATTTTTTCCTCGGTGAGTTTCAGACTATGCTGTTTTTTCTGAAAGCTGCCTGAAGAGACCACCGTTCAAAAGCCCGCCATCACGAAGAATGTGCTGCTTGATCTTTAGACTTCATCCCTTTCGCCTCTCGACACACAAAAAGAAATTTTCCGGGAAAAGAGAAAGCTGTGAATCAAAGGCGATAACTGTGCTTTGAAGACTTTCCCCCTTATAGCCTAATGCCGACAAAATGCTATAAAAGGCTAGCTGGTTCAGCACCCGCAACAGGGTTTTAAGTGGCGGCAATCAAACAGCAAAGTCACCTTGAAAAACGTTTTTAACAGGGATCGGTAGGATGCTCGAAAAACTATTTCACTTGAAAGCGAACGATACGCGCACCGGTATTGAAATTGGTGCCGGTCTTACAACTTTTTTGACCATGTCCTACATCCTTGCTGTCAACCCCACTATTCTGGGCGCCGCCGGAATGGATAAGGGGGCGGTTTTTGTTGCGACCTGTATTGCTGCCGCAGTCGGCTCTTTCATCATGGGGTTGCTTGCCAATTGGCCAATCGGCATGGCGCCCGGTATGGGGCTCAATGCATTTTTTGCCTATTCGGTTGTCATTACCATGGGCTATAGCTGGCAACAGGCTTTGGGAGCGGTTTTCCTTTCGGGCATTGTCTTTCTGATATTGACAGCAACCGGTGTCAGACAATGGCTGATTGCCGGTGTGCCGAAGTCTTTGCGCAGTGCTATCGGTGCCGGTATCGGCATGTTTCTGGCCATTGTGGCGTTCCAGAGTGCAGGCATTGTTATCAATAATGATGCCACTCTGGTGGGGCTTGGCGATGTAACCAAAGCGGGGCCGGTCCTTGCCGGTATCGGGCTTTTTATTATTGTTGCCCTTGATGCTTTCAAAATACGCGGCGGCATTCTGATCGGTATTATTGCTGTAACCATTCTCTCTTTCATCTTTACCGATGACGGCTATAAGAGTTTTCAAGCGCTTGTCCATTCGGGCGGAATTGCGCTTCCCCCTTCTGTTGCACCGACCTTCCTCCAGCTTGATATTCTGGGTGTATTGCATACCGGCATTTTCCACGTGCTTCTGGTTTTCGTGCTGGTTGAAATATTCGACGCCACCGGCACACTTGTCGGCGTTGGCAAACGCGCCGGTCTTATTCCCGACGACAAACCCAATAATCTCGGACGCGCACTTTTTGCCGATAGCACGGCCATTCTTGCAGGCTCCCTTATCGGCACCAGTTCGACCACCGCTTTTGTTGAAAGTGCCTCCGGCGTTGCTGCAGGCGGGCGCACAGGGCTCACGGCAATAACTGTTGGTGTGTTCTTCCTGCTCGCTCTGTTTTTTGCTCCTGTCGCGCTTTCTATCCCTGCCTATGCCACCGCACCGGCATTGATTTTTGTTGCCTGTCTGATGATGCGTGAATTTGCCGAAATCAACTGGGACGACATTGTCGAGGCTGTTCCGGCAGCACTCACCGCTCTTTTGATGCCGTTTACCTATTCCATCGCCAATGGCCTTGCCTTCGGCTTCATAAGCTATGCTATTTTGAAAACAATTACCGGTAAATGGCGTGATGTTCACCCTGCAACGTGGATTATCGCTCTCCTCTTCATCATACGTTTTCTGATCGAAGGCGGGGTGTTCTAGAAAGGCTGTGCCGTTCTTCCCTTATCAAGGCAAGAGGATTCAAGAGCGGATATGCCGTTCATCTTTATTGAGACGGGGGATTCCAGAGGGCCGATGCCCTCTCCCCCTCTTTGCAAGAGAGTGCGCGCCAATTTTACCTCTAAAACCTTTCCGGTTGTCAGGCATAGCGTAGGTTTTTAGACGAGTGCTTGGTCCTTTCCAAGCTTCTGCTTTTCATCCATTCATTGAACAGCTTGTGAAAATTCTGAAATCAATAAAGCGAATCCGCATTTCTTGGGAAAAGAAAGGGGGGCACAAAAATTTACAGCCATTGTTTTGTTGAGAAAGCGATCGCATTCTTTGTCTTTTCACATGGGATAAACGACAAGCATAATGAGAAAAAGCATCAAGAGGAATGGAAAAGACAAGCCCGATGGACAAGACGTTTTTAAGACGAATAAATTCATTACCTAATAAATTCAATACCCGATAATTTTTTTTCAGGCAAAAAAAAGACCGGCACGAAACCGGTCTTCTTCTTTAATCCTGATCGCTATTGCCGATCGTTCGGTTGGCGATAGCAAAGCTTTTCTCACTTGCCACAAAATTCTCTGATCAAGCCGATAATTTTGTCCTGATCGCTTTCCGGCAAATAAGGATGCATCGGCAAGCTCAAAACGTGATCGGCTGCATGTTCGGAAACCGGCAGGCCACCTTTGGCTTGCGGGAAATGACGATAGGCAGTCTGCAAATGCAACGGCTTGATATAATAGATCATGGATGGAATACCGGCATTTTTGAGATGTGCCTGAAGTCCGTCACGGTCTTCTACAACGATTGTGTATTGGGCAAAGGCCGAGCGCGACCCTTTTTCTATTTTCGGGGTTTTGACAACGTCTTTCAAACCATCGCTATAACGTTTGCCAATAACAGCGCGTTTTTCCATCTCGTCTTCAAGAATATCGAGTTTCTGCAACAGAATCGCAGCCTGAATGGTATCAAGACGCGAGTTCAAACCGATGCGGACATTGTCATATTGGGATGAACCTTTGCCGTGGAAATAAATTGAACGCAGACGTTCGGCAAGGTCATCATCATCGGTAAACATTGCGCCGCCATCACCATAGCAGCCGAGCGGCTTTGCCGGATAAAAGCTGGTTGCGCCGACATTACCAAAAGCGCCGCACATAGCATTTTCATGTTTTCCGCCAATGGCTTGTGCGGCATCTTCAATGATAAACAGGTTTTCTTTGGCGGCAACTGCCGAAATTCTATTATAGTCGGCAGGAAGACCAAAGAGATCAACCGGAATGATCGCCCGTGGTGTGAGACGACCTTCTTTTTTGATCATTGCAATGGCTTCTTCAAGTTTTGCCGGATCCATATTGAAAGTATCGGGCAAAATATCGACAAAAACCGGTTCTGCACCGGTTAATGCAACGACTTCGGCGGTTGCAGCAAATGTAAAGCTTGGGCAGAAAACAGCATCTCCCGGTCCGATATTTTCAGCCATAAGGGGCATCAACAATGCGTCAGTGCCGTTCGAGCAGCCAATCACATGTTTGACGCCGATATAATCGGCCATACGTTTTTCGAATTCTTCGACTTCCGGCCCGAGAATATATTTGCCACTTTCAATCACATGGGCAATAGCCGTATTGATTTTATCTTTAATACGCGCCCTTTGCGCTCCAAGATCTATAAATTGCATATTCACTCCGTTGCTATCAATTGTTTAGCTGGCCGAATCATTCATTGGCGCGGCTTGCCTAACATAACGCGTTATACGAACAATATGTAATCAAAGTTCTATGACGCATGTAACAGCTTTTTACATTATTTCTTTGCCGTATCTTTATTTTTTGCCTGCGTTTTACCGGCAATTTCCTTTGCTTTATGGTGGACACTGCCGGCCGTCAGAATACGCAGAACAGCAATGGCCTCGTCGCCATTGGTGCGGGGTTCCTCACGGGTTTCGATGCAGTGCAGGAAATGCTGCAATTCGCGGGTGAGCGGCATTGCTTCCTCAACCGGAATATATTCCGGCTCGTCGGCGGTAAATGCCCATTGATTATTATCCTGCCAAACCTCGAAACGATAAATGGCAAGCTTTCTTCCCCACGGTTCGACATCATCGAACACGGCCATGGCTTTGGTGCCAACCACCGTCAAACGACGTTCGCGATAGGGATTGAGGCGCGACGCAAAAAGGTGGCTGCGCATGCCATTGGGAAATTTCATATGAACATGGGCAAAGTCGGATAAATTGTCGATAATCGCCGCGCCCTCGCCGTGAATTTCAGACGGTTCGCATTTTGTTATAGCCAGAATCATTGAAAGGTCGTGGGGCGCAAGATCCCACAATGCATCACTTTCGGTGTGGAATTTGCCAAGCCCCAGACGGTGCGCATGGATATAGCGCACTTCGCCCAACGCCCCTTGATTGACAAGTTCAAGCAATTTTTCAAATGCCGGATGGTAGCGCAAGACATGCCCCACCATGAAGATGCGCTTATGTTCGCGTGCAATACGCACTTCGCGCTCTGCATCCTCGACATTAAGCGCAATCGGTTTTTCAACCAGCACATCCTTGCCGCCTTCAATCGCCCTGATGGCGTTTTCCGCATGAAACTGCGGAGGCAGTGCCAGAACCATAGCATCTATATCTTTGCGGGTGAAAACCTCGTCAACGGGGATTGCCTCGACATCGTGTTCTGCTGCAAACCCTTCCGCACGATGAACGTTCACGTCGGAAACGGCTGCGAGCGCTCCCAAACTTTTCAAGGTACGTATGTGATTGCTCCCCCAATAACCACATCCCAAAACTGCTACGCGTGGAGCCATTGTCTATGCCTTATCCTTATTGCTGAACAAAAAAGCAATATCTTATCTGTTCAATATCGGTCATGAACGCCATTGACAAGAGAAAAGCTCAAAAACGATGCTTGACAGAGTGGGATTGAACCCCTTATATCGCCGCCACGGCTAAATGTTTTTTAAAAAGACATTTTTTGTGGCGGAGTAGCTCAGTAGGTCAGAGCAGAGGAATCATAATCCTTGTGTCGGGGGTTCAAATCCCTCCTCCGCTACCAAAGCCGCCGTTTTTCCCCTTTTTTGAAAGCTTCCCGCATAATCGCTTTTAATAGCTATCCGCTTGATCGCTCCATTCATAACGATAACGTCTTTCATAATGGCTTTCGTCTCGGAAAATCGGGAGTCTTGGGTTTTTAAAAAATTTGGTCCCGAGGTGCTGCCTCCAAGTCTTGCTGTTTCAACTTAAAAACGCCCTTAAAAAACATGCCTTTAAAAATCCGTTCAACTATTCAAAAAAGCGTTATTCTTTTTTGAATGGAAAAATTGCCGATATTTTCTTTCCTCATCAATTTTAAATAATCTTTGTATCATTATGGGACACAACAGCCGGTTTTGATATTTCCGCTTGAAGCTTTCCTTCGTTTTGAAGCCGCGACTTCTTGCGGTTATGAGATTTCCGGATTGTTTCGCCTCTTCCCCAACATTTTTGTTACTTTTCCAAGTCGGGCTTATCCGGTTTTCTTGAAACAGGCGCGTCTTGAGCTTGAAACCTTAAGTCTCAGGATTCTCGATATTATGTTTCATAAAAACACCGGCAAATGAACGAACCAGTCCGGATGACCTTATTGTTCAGTTTCTGCTGCTCGCTTTTTTTGGCCAGCCCCCCATGTGGCAGATTGTGATTCGTTTTGCCTTTCTCGTCTCTGGTCAAAAACATGAGCGTCGGAGGAAAAGCGTTTAAATATTTCAACTTCTCCCCAATCCCTTTATTTTTCCAATTTTTCCCGTCCACCGGTTTCCAGCTATTTTTCGACAGTCTCGCTTAACCTATGATGCTTCATGAGAGAGGCTTCCTTCAAAAAATAAATTGTCAGGGAAGAAGAGTTCCACAATGGGGCTAAATTTTTAATGCCCGAAATATCCAAGCGGTTTTCGCACCATTTGGCCGTTTTCTTGCGGGCTTTCTTTCAAAATAATTTTCAACAGTTTTTCGGGGCTAACGTTGTTTGATGCCGATTACACCTCGTGGAAGCAATTTATCTCGGTTTAAAGCCCCAAGAAAAGCGACAATTTTTATTGGAGTGTCCTGTTTATTGCCGGTTAAAAATGGCATTATTGTTAAATGTGGGGTAAGAAACCCCCATTGATTGACAAAATGGCGATCATTTTGCCAAGGCGAAGAAATGACCGCAATTTTTACCTGTTGCGCCTGATAATAGAGAATATTGATGAATCTTTCAGATATTGAAATAGCCCGTCAAGCAACCAAACTTCCTATCCGTGACATTGCCGCCAAGCTTGATATTCCTTACGAGGATATTGTCCCTTACGGCCATGACAAGGCAAAAATCAGCGCAAAATACATCGAGACGCTCAAAAACAATAAAAACGGCAAACTTATTCTGGTGACTGCCATTAACCCGACACCGGCAGGTGAAGGAAAAACCACGACAACAATCGGCCTTACCGATGCGCTCAATCATATTGGCAAAAAGGCTGTTGCAGCGTTACGCGAGCCCTCTCTCGGCCCCAATTTCGGACAGAAAGGTGGGGCAGCCGGTGGCGGACGTTCGCAAGTCATTCCGATGGAAGACATCAATTTGCATTTCACGGGTGATTTTCACGCCATCACATCGGCCAATAATCTTCTTGCCGCAATGGTGGATAACCACATTTATTGGGGCAATGAGCAGAATATCGACTCCCGCCGGATTACATGGAAACGCGTTGTCGACATGAATGACCGAGCGCTTCGTGACATTGTTCTTTCCCTTGGCGGGGTCAAAAACGGGTTTTGCCGCCAAAGCGGCTTCGACATTACGGTGGCCTCCGAAATCATGGCAATTTTCTGCCTTTCCGAAAACCTTGCCGATCTGACAAAGCGGCTGGGGAAAATCATTATCGGTTACCGTTACGATAAAACGCCGGTCACCGCTTCCGACATTCACGCAGAAGGTGCAATGGCGGTTTTGTTGCGCGATGCATTGGCGCCCAATCTGGTGCAGACAATCGAACACAATCCGGCTTTTATCCATGGTGGTCCTTTTGCCAATATTGCCCATGGTTGCAACTCGGTCATTGCCACCAAAACCGCGTTGAAGCTTGCCGATTATGTCGTCACAGAAGCGGGTTTCGGTGCTGATCTTGGAGCTGAAAAATTCTTCGACATCAAATGCCGCAAAGCCGGATTAAAGCCTGATGCAACCGTCATTGTTGCAACAATCCGTGCATTGAAAATGAATGGTGGCGTTGCAAAAGCCGATCTTGCCCATGAAAATGTTGCGGCATTGAAAAAAGGCACAGCCAATTTGTTGCGCCATATTTCGAACATGGGAAAATATGGTGTACCGGTCATTGTGGCGGTCAATTATTTCAATTCCGACACCGATGCGGAAATTGACGTTTTAAAGAAAGCCGTTTCCAAAACCGGCCATCAGGCCATTATTTGCCACCATTGGGAAAAAGGTGGTGAAGGTGCCGAAGAACTGGCGCGCGCTGTCGTGCAGATGATTTCCGAAAATAAAAGCAACTTCCACCCGCTCTATGCCGACAACTTGCCGCTGGAAGAGAAGATCAGCACCATTGTGCGCGAGATTTATGGCGGGCGTGGTGCCGATATTCCGGCCAATATTCTGAGCCAATTGAAGGCTTGGGATGAGGAAGGTTACGGGAATTTGCCGGTTTGCATGGCAAAAACGCAATATTCATTTTCTGCCGACCCGAAATTGTTGGGCGCGCCGGAAAATTTCACCATTCCTGTACGCGAGGTCAAATTGAGTGCCGGTGCGGGATTTGTTGTGGTGATTTGCGGTGATATCATGACCATGCCGGGGCTTCCCCGCCACCCCATGGCTGAAAAAATCCACCTTGATGAAAACGGTGAAATCGAAGGCCTTTCGTAACCCCTCAACAATTTTCATAACGCTTTCAAACCGTCGGCTTAATTATTTGGCTGGCGGTTTGCGTAGCTTTATAGCGCGCAAATGCTCAAGACTTTGGCCGCCTGAATGCTCAAGACTTTGGCCGCCTGAATGCATAAGGCTTTATAACGCTCAAATGTGCAAGACTTGATAACTCGCCACTGATCGAGACTTTTAAGTTCACCTGATTTTCGACTGCGTGCTCCCATTTCAACTCAAGATTTTTGGGGCTTGCTTTTCCTCGGCTTCCCCAGTCTTTAATAACTGCTCAAGATGTCATTGCGCGGGACTCATGGCTTCGCTATTCCCTCGTCTTATTTTGTTCCTTTCTCCCTTCTTCGCCTCTTTATTCCTTCTTCTTTTAGTTCCTTTCCTATCAAGCTCTGCACTTCCTGATCGGCGCTTGTTTTCATCTTCGTTTTTCTGTTCAATCGCCCTTCTATTTCTTCCCTTCTCTATCTTTTGCTTTGTTCCCTGTTCCGTTTTGAAAGCCCTTAAAACTGACCGCCGTCTCAAAATACTCGGGGCAATAAAAAACCCCGGTTGGAGACCGGGGTTTTGTTTTTGGCTTTGTCAACAAGCAATCATGCTTGCTGGACATTATTGCCTGACTGATTATCGGGTGCGGATTGAGCTTCCGGTGCATTGCCGCCATTTGTCGGCTCTCCACCAGCAGTTCTTCCGGCACGGTTTCCGCTAAACAGCCTGTAGAACATCGGGATAAAGAAGGTTGCAATACATGTTGCAGCCAACATACCGCCGATAACACCGGTACCAATTGCGTGACGGCTAGCGGAACCGGCACCGGTAGATCTTGCCAAGGGGACAACACCAAGGATAAACGCCAGAGATGTCATCACAATCGGACGGAAGCGAAGACGTGCTGCTGAAATCGCCGCATCAATAGCCGATTTGCCGCTTTCACGTTCAAGCACAGCAAATTCGACAATCAGAATAGCGTTTTTCGCAGCCAGCCCCACAAGTGTAACGAGGCCGATCTGGAAATAAACGTCGTTGCTGAGGCCCCTCAGGTAAGTGAATGTCAACGCACCGGCAATTGCGAATGGCACAGCGGTGACAACCGCAAAAGGCAGGCTCCAGCGTTCATATTGCGCAGCCAGAATGAGGAACACCATAATGATACCGAAGATCATAGCGGTTGAACCGGCACCACCGGCCACAACTTCCTGATAGGCGGAACCTGTCCAGGCGATCTGGTAAGTATTGGGCAGAACCTTACCGGCAACCTCTGTCATAGCCTTGATCGCATCACCGGAAGTAAAGCCGGTTCCCGGATCACCCATGATCTTGGTTGCATAGAAAGCGTTGAAGCGTTCAAGCTGGTCGGAACCGGTAATACGCGTTGTTTGGACAAGCGCATTCAACGGTATCATGCTGCCGGAATTCGACCGCACAAAAACCTGCTTGATGTCTTCCGCACTTTTACGGAACTCGCCTTCGGACTGGATTTTAACCTGATAGTTACGTCCGTAAAGGGTGAAGTCGTTGATATAGATGTTACCGAATGTTGCCGAAAGGGCATCATAAATCGAATTGATCGGCACATCCATAGCACGCGCTTTGACACGATCGACATGGAAGTCGTACTTCGGAACGTTCGGGTCAAAAGTGGTGCGGACATTCTTCAATTCCGGACGCTGGTTGGCAGCTTTGACAAGTTTCATTGTCATATTGAAGAGTTCGTCAATCGAGCCACCGGCGCGATCCTGTAGATACATTTCAAAGCCACCTGTTGTCGAAAGACCGGTAATAGGCGGCGGGTTGAAAGCAACGGTCACACCGTCCTTGATTCCGGAGGTCATGCCGACGACTTGCGGGGCAATCACACGTGCATCATCCTTCGGGTCGGGTCTATCTTTCCAATCCTTGAACATGACGAACATGGCGCCCGAACTTGTCTTCAAACCACCTGAAAGCAGGTCATAACCGGCAAGTTCTGCAATGTTCTCGACCGCAGGGTTCTGCTTGAGAATTTTGTAGGCCTTGTCAACAACACCTTGTGTTCTTTCAAGCGATGAAGCCGAAGGCAGGAACGAAACGGCAAGCACATAGCCCTGATCTTCATCCGGAACGAGAGAGGAAGGAACCTTCTCGAACATGAAGACAGCAAAGACACAAACCAGCACAAAACCGATAATACCATACCAGAATTTATGGACGAAGAAACCCACACCGGAAACATAAAGATCGGTGATTTTCTGGAATGTCTCGTTAAACCAGCGGAACGGTGCAATCGGTTCGCTATGGCGCGGCTTTAACAAGAGCGAGCACAAAGCCGGTGTCAATGTCAAAGCAACGGTACCGGAGATCACAACCGAAATGGCGATTGTTACAGCAAATTGCTGATACATAACACCGGCCATACCGCCCATGAACGACACCGGAATGAACACGGCGCACAGAACCAGCACAATAGCAACAACCGGCCCCGTCACCTCGCTCATCGACTTGATTGCCGCATCATGAGGCGAAAGCTTTTCTTCCGACATGACACGTTCGACGTTTTCCAACACCACAATCGCGTCATCAACCACAATACCGATGGCAAGCACCAGACCGAACAATGTCAACATATTGATTGAGAAGCCGAGCACGTAAATACCCGCAAACGTCCCGATAATAGATATTGGCACCGCGATAATCGGAATAAGCGTCGCTCGCCAGTTCTGCAGGAAGATGAACACAACCACAATAACAAGCAGAATAGCTTCTATGAAGGTGTGGACAACTTCCTCGACGGAAACCTGAATGAACTTGGTGGTATCGTAAGGAACCGAATATTCAATCCCCGGCGGGAATGCGACTTTCAATTCATCCATACGTTTCTTGATCGACTGCATGGTGGCAAGCGCGTTGGCACCCGGTTGCAGGAAGATCAGAATCGGCACCATCGGATTGCCGTTCAAATTGGATTCAATGAAATATTGCTGGGTACCGAGTTCGATACGCGCAACATCTTTCAAACGCAGAGAAGCACCCGTATCATCCGAACGCAGAATAATATCGCCGAATTCTTCTGTTGTAACAAGGCGGCCTTGCGTCGTTGCCGAATAGGTGAAAGCGCCATTAATATCAGGCTGTTCACCGATACGACCAACAGGATACTGGTTGTTCTGTTCCTTGACCGCATTGATAACGTCGGTCGGGGTCATATTATATTGGGCAAGCTTGTCAGGCCGCAACCAGATACGCATCGAATAATCGACATGTCCGAGAACCTGCGCATCACCAACACCGGGAATACGTTTCAAATCGTCGACAACGTTAAGCAATGCATAGTTGCCGACATAAATACGGTCATAGGCATTGGTTGTCGAACGCATGGCAACAAGGCCGAGAATGGATGAAGAGCGTTTATCGGCAACAACACCGAGACGCTGCACTTCCTGCGGCAAAGTTGTCAAAGCACGCTGAACGCGGTTATTGACGTTAATGGTTGCCTGATCAGGGTCTGTTCCAAGCGCAAAAGTAACAGTGATCTGCAATGTACCGGACGCGTTGCTGGTCGATTGCATATAGATCATGTCTTCAACGCCGTTGATCTGCTGCTCGAGCGGCACGGCCACAGTCTGGGCCACTGTTTCGGCACTGGCACCGGGGTACTGCGCCGAAACCACCACCTGCGGTGGCAGCAAATCCGGATATTGGGCAATAGGCAATATGCGCATACACATAAAGCCGGCCAATACGATGATAATGGATATAACCGACGCGAAAACCGGTCGGTTAATAAAGAAACTATAGCTCATTGTGCAGGTCCCGAAGCTTTTGCATTGCCCCCGTTAGGTGCCTGTTGCGGCGCATCGTCGGTGACATTAACCATCAGGCTCTGCCCCTCGGGAACACGCATCAGCCCCTGTTCAATATAAACCTGGCCTTCGGTGACAACTTCATCTCCGTCACGAAGCCCCTGAACGATCTTGTTTTTGTCTTTTGCATCAAATTCGGCATTTTCAATCAGCCAATCGCCATTTTGCATCTTGCGCACGGCCTTGACCGGACGTTGTTCGACAACCATCAACCGACCGGCCGGCTTTTGCGGCTGACCTTTGCCGGCATCGCCACCATTGGTGGCAGCCGGAGCTTGAGCTTCAGCACCTTTCGGAGCTTTCGGGTCGGCCTTTGGCGGCTCGGGCTTTTTCAGCAAATAGACGAACTGGCCACTGCTGTTTTGGATAAGAGCCGATTCCGGAATGGTCATGGCATTCGCTAATTTGATACCGGTGACCGTTACACGTACAAACATACCCGGAACCAGACGACGATCGGGGTTGGCAATAACAGCACGTGCCCCCAAGGTTCCTGTCTGCTTGTCAATTGTCGGCGAGGTAAAATCAACCGTACCCTGTTCGGGATAATCAACCCCTTCACCAAGGCGGACAGTGACTTTCAGATTGTCTATCTTTTCGCCGCGCTTCTGCATCTCGTCCATCAAATGGCGAATCTGGTCATATTCACCATCGGCAAAGGAGAAGTTGACATAGATCGGGTCAAGCTGGGTAATGGTGGTAAGCAAGCTCGATGTCGGGTCGGTTCCGATAAGCGAACCTTCCGAAACAGCCTCGCGACTGGTCAACCCGCTGATCGGGGCTGCCACTTTCGTATATTCGAGATTGAGCTCGGCAGTGCGCAATTCGGCTTTTGACTGCATCAATGTTGCTTCATCGGCATCGCGTTTGGCAAAAGCCTGATCACGCAATGACGTTGATTGCACCTTCTGTTTCACCAGTTCTTCGGCACGGTCGGCATCACGAACCGACTGGTCGTAATTGGCTTGTGCCTGCGCAACCTGCGCGCGCGCCGAAGCAACAGCAGCCTCGTATTTGTCCGGATCAATCTCGAACAATATGTCGCCCTGTTTGACTTCCGAGCCTTCAACAAAATTGCGGTGCAACAAAATACCGCCGACACGGGCACGAACTTCGGTTTCACGATAGGCAACAACACGGGCTGCATATTCGTAATTTAACGGAACTTCTGCCTGATGGATAACCTTGCCGCTTGCTTGTGATGGCGGCGGCGTAGGTTTTTCCTGTTTGCCACAGGCAACGAGTCCAAAAGACAGCACGCCAACAAAAAGAGCGGCCGATATTTTCCTTAATAGTGTCATAGGATGTCAGACCTTGATATTTTTTTCGTGTCCGGTAAAATATACATACATGGATGTTTGTAAATAGCTAATTCGCTAATAACCACTTAATAACAGCAATAATAAGGCGTCACAACCGGCGGGAAAGACTTAATCGAACTTTTTTAATCAGGATTTTGCTTTTTTAGGACAAGATGTGGTGTTTGCGGGGTCTATGACGGGACAAAAAGGGGTAACAAGATGCGCCGGACAAAAGCCGAGGCAAGCGAGACACGTGAAGCCATTCTTGATGCTGCAGAAACGGCTTTTCTAACCAAAGGTGTTTCCAAAACGTCATTGAACGAAATTGCCGAACGGGCCGGCGTCACACGCGGAGCAATCTATTTCCATTTCCGCGACAAACCGGCCATTTACAATGCCATTATCGACCGTATCAAATTTCCGCAAGAAGACCTTATTGATGAAGTAAGCCGCAATGATTCTGTCAATCCGATTGATGTTCTGGAAAAATCGGCCTGTGCTTCACTCAGCCGTTTTGCCGAGGACGAGCACCAGCAGCGGGTTATGACAATCATCACTTTGCGTTGCGAATATGTTGATGAATTTTCGCAAATGATATTACGCTTGAGAGAAGCCCATGACAGTATGCTCGATCTTTTTACACGCATGCTTTATGTGGCGCGAAGCCGCGATATGCTTTCCGATGAATGGGAACCCGAAGATGGCGCGCGCGTGCTTGTCTGTGTGGTGGGCGGCATTCTCCACGAGTGGCTGAATTCAGCAAAGAATTTTGACCTCTATGCGCTCGGTACACGATTGATTCTAAGCCAAACCCGCTCTTTCCGAAAAAATTCCCGCCAACTTGTCGGGTGAAAAACTTTAAAGTTTAAAAGATAACCGGCAAAATTCTTTTGCTTTTTATGTAAGCCTTGCCCCTCCTGAAATTCTCCAAAACAACAAGCCCGCCTTTGGGTGAGATTTTTGACCCCGCCTTCATATTTCCAACGAACCGGAATGTTTTAAAAAAACGGATGAATTATTTTGCTGAAGCTTGAAGAAAGGATGGCGGCAACAGAAAAGCCAACCTGTCGGCTAAGCCACTATAACCCGAAAACGAGCTATAGCCCGAACTTCGAGACAAGTGAAAGAAAAGTAAGACGAAAAATAAAATAGGCTTAAAAAGATAAAGCGGATATAAAGCCCGAAATAAAGGCAGCGCCTTTTTAGACACTGCCTTTAATTTTTTTTGAAACCCGAAATTTCAGTGCGCGCGGCGCTGATTAACATAAGAAATCAAACCGCTTGTCGAACTATCGTGGCCGTCAGTACTTTCCTGACCTGAAACCATGGGCAATAATTCATTGGCAAGTTCCTTGCCCAATTCGACGCCCCATTGGTCGAAGGAGTTGATATTCATGAGCGTGCCTTCAACAAAAACCCTGTGTTCATAAAGTGCAATCAACCGCCCTAATGTGAAGGGGCTGAGTTTGTCGTGAACAAGCGTCAATGTCGGGCGATTACCAACAAAGCTTTTGTGCGGGGCTAGTTTTTCTGCTTCCGCTTCGCTCATGCCGCCTTTCATCAACATGGCTTTGGCCGCTTCTTGGCTTCGGCCACGCATGAGTGCTTCCGATTGGGCAAAACAATTGGCAAGCAGCATGTTATGCTGATGACGCAGGTTTTGTTCATGCCCATTTACGGCAACAATGAATTCGACCGGTATAATATCGGTTCCCTGATGCAAAAGCTGGAAGAAAGCATGTTGTCCATTGGTTCCGGGTTCCCCCCAGACAACAGGGCCTGTCGGCATTGTAACCGGCTTGCCATCAATGGTGACATGTTTGCCGTTCGATTCCATATCGAGCTGCTGGAGATAGGCGGGAAGACGCGACAGACGTTCTTCATAAGGGATGACAGCGCGTGTCGGATAGCCGCAAATGACGCGGTTATAAAAGCCGATCAACCCCAGCCGGACGGCAAGGTTTCGAGAATAAGGTGCGGTGCGGAAATGTTCGTCCATTGCATGACCGCCAGAGAGAAACTTCCGGAAATTTTCCGGCCCGATTGCCATCATCACCGAAAGGCCGATTGCCGACCAGACGGAATAACGCCCGCCAACCCAGTTCCAGAAGCCGAAAACGCGCGACGGATCAATGCCGAAATCGGCCACCTTGCCAAGTGCTGTCGAAACTGCCGCAAAATGTTTTGAAACCGCCATCTCGCCCAGTTTTTCAGCAATCCATTGACGCGCAACACGTGCATTGGTCATGGTTTCGGCGGTCGTGAAGGTTTTGGAAGAAATAATAATCAATGTCGTTGCCGGATCAAGCCGCGACAATGTATCGGCAATATCGGCACCATCGACATTGGAGACAAAGTGGCAATTCGGCCCGTCATGATAGGGTTTTAAAGCAAGCGTTGCCATTTTCGGCCCAAGATCGGAACCGCCGATGCCGATATTGACAACATCGGTAATCTTGCCGCCATGTTCTCCTTTCAACGCACCGGAGCGCACCCCTTCACAGAATTTTTCCATATGAGAGAGAACCGATTGCACATCCTCAACGACATTTTTGTCGCCCAGCATGATTGTGCTACCCTCCGGCGCACGCAATGCAACGTGAAGAACCGCACGATTTTCGGTCAGATTGATCGCCTCGCCGTTAAACATGGCCTCGCGCCGCTCTTTCAAACCGGCCGCATCGGCAAGATTATCAAGAAGCTCCAAAGTTTTCGCTGTAACCCCGCATTTGGAAAAATCGAACAGCAAATCATCAAGCCGCAATGAAAAGTGCTCGAAACGCTGCGGATCATTTTTAAAAAGTGAGCGAATATCGCCAAGCTCCGGATCTTTTGCATGGGTTTTCAATGCGTTAAAAGCGGCGCGGAATTTTTCTTCGTTGCGGAACATGGCAAGCTACCCTCCATTGTGTAAATAGAATTTAAGATGAAACATATTGAAGTAAAAGAGGTAAAATTGCCTTTATCCATTTCGCTTGAAAGAAAATTCACCTTCACTGAAAAAATTCAGCGGGCCTTTTATTACGGCTCTTTATCGTGACCTCAATCGAGGCGCCATAAGCGGGTTTTCTTGTGGCTCCCGATAGACAATCGACAAAGCCGCCAACAGACCAGCAAAATAGCTTATCTCTTGTCTCTATTATTCTGACCGCGGTTTTGTTTTTTCCTGTTTCGCTCGTCATTCAGCCGGTTGTTTTGGCATTTTGTGCGGCATTGAGTTCTTCCTCAAGCTCGAAATCCTCTTCGGCTTTCGGGCGGATGAAGCGGCCAAGCAAGAGATAAGTGACCGGTGTGACATAAAGCGTTGCAATGGTGGCAAGCCCAAGCCCGCCGACAATGACAAAGCCTAAAGAAATTCTGGCTTCTGCACCCGCACCGCTTGCAAGGATCAGCGGTACACCGCCAAGAATGGCGCAAATCATTGTCATTGATACCGGCCGCAAACGTATATTGGCAGCATTTTCCACCGCCTCGCGCAAGGTCTGGTTGCGGTTTCTGAGCTGGTCGGCAAATTCGACAATCAGAATGCCGTTTTTCGCCATAATGCCGACAAGCAGCACCAGCCCGATCTCGCTATAGACATTCAGGCTTACCCCGCTCACCATCATAGCAAAAACCGCACTGCCAAGGCCAAGTGGCACTGTTGCCATAACAATGAGGCCGGAAATGAAACTTTCAAACTGTGCGGCAAGAACAAGAAGAATAATGACCAATGCAAAGCCGAACACAATAATGAGGCCGGAAGAGGTTTCGCTCAATGTGGCAGCCTCGGCAAGCGGAATAATATAGCTTCCCGCAGGCAATATGGGTTTGGCAAGTTCAAGCGCCTGCTGATAGGCTTCACCGAGTGCAAAACCCGGTGCAAGACTTGCCGTCAAGGCAATCGAGCGCATACGCGATTCCCGTCCGAGTTCCGGCGGAACCGGCTTTTCTTTAACTGTTGTTACCACCGACATCGGCACAAAACGGTCATCTGCCGTTTTCATGAAAATATTTTCAAGATCGGTCGGGTCATTGACGGGTGTGCTATTCGACACAAGCTTCACATCATAGGAACGGTCGCCAATATAAACCGAGCCGATTTTGCGCCCGTCAAGCATGGATTGCACGGCGTTGGCAAGGCCTGTAATGTCAATACCGAGATCGGTTGCCCTTTCACGATTAATGTCGATGAACAATTGCGGCTGCGTTGCTTCAACACTCAAGCGCGGCTGCACAAAACGCGGGTCCTCCTGCATTTTCCTGACCAGCGCATCGGCAACCGGCTGGAGTTTGGCATAATCGGTGCCGAGAATTGCAAATTGCAAGCCTTGTCCTGCCCCCCTGATGCCGAGCGAATTACCTTCCGCCGCAATGACACGCACAGCCGGAAAACCCTTCATAATTTGATTGATTTCCTGAACAATTTCCTGCTGGCTGCGATTGCGTTCCCCCCAGGGAGCAAGATTGAGCACGAGAAAACCGTTATTGGACGAGCCGAAAGTGCCCGATACCGAATAGGTATTGATGTTTTCGCCCCTTTCTTTGAAGGGTGAAAGCGCATCCTCTATCTTGCGCATTTCATCATTGAGATAATCGACAGAAATTCCTTGTGGCCCGTTGATGCGCAAAAACACCTGTGCGCGATCTTCCGACGGGGTCAGTTCCTGCCGCAAGGTCATGTATCCACCCGCACTTAGGATAACAAAGCCGATCGAAAGCAAAACCACAACCCACGGATGGTCAAGAGCACGGTGTAAGGTGCGGGCATAGAAATTCTGTAATGCATGGGCAAATTTTAAAAGCAATGCCGGTTTGGAATGCCCGTCGCTTAAGCCCTCCTGCCCTTTGTTTTCCAGAACGTGCCGATTTTCCTCACCGTTTAAATTTCCCTCATTATCGGCAATGGCTCCGGCAGGCTTTTTGACATCTTTCAGAAATCTTGAAGCAAGCATCGGGCAAAGTGTCAAAGCCACAATTGCCGAAAGCAGAATGGCAATTGCCAGCACAAAACCGAATTCGCGGAAAAGCCCGCCTGCCTGACCTGGCAAAAAGGAAATCGGCACGAAAACCGCAACAAGGGTGAGCGTTGTGGCAATCACGGCAAAAAACACTTCTCTTGCGCCGATTACCGCCGCGGCCCTCGGCCCTGCGCCAAGATTGCGGTGACGCACAATATTTTCCAGAACGACAATCGCATCATCGACCACCAGACCGGTTGCAAGAACAAGTGCAAGGAGAGTTAGAATATTGACCGAAAAACCGGCAAGATAAATGGCGGCAAATGTGCCGATCAAGGCGACAGGAATAGAAAGTGCGGGAATGAAAGTGGCGCGCAAATCCCACAAAAACAGAAAAATGATCACCACAACGCTTAAAACCGCAACAACAAGCGCAACCTCGACTTCGTGAATAGCGCCTTTGATAAAGCTTGCATCATCACTCGTTATGGTAATATGCACGCCTTCAGGAAGTGTTTTGTTGAGATTGTCAACAGCCGACCTTATTCCTTCGGAAATATCGAGTGTGTTTGATTGTGCCTGCCGCACAATACCAAGCCCGACACCGGGTTTTCCATTGACCCGCACAATCGAGGTTTCCACATCCGGCCCCAGAGTGACATTGGCAATATCGCCGATACGCACACGATTGTTGAGATAGACATTCTCGAATTCTTCCGGCGTGGAGATATTGGCGGTTGCTCTCACCACCAGCGCCTGACTGGAACTTCTGAGCGAACCGGCCGGCGCATCAAGTGCCATATCGGACAGTGTTTTCGTGACATCGGCAATGGTCAGGCCGTAACTTGCGAGTTTTGCCGGATTAATGTCTATCCTGAAAATCTTGTCACGGTCGCCATTGACCTGCACATCCGCAACACCGGAAACCGCCGAAAGCGTGTCGACAATCTGGTCTTCGGTCAAAACCGTCAAATCATCGACACTCATTGTTGTTGACGTTACGGCAAGGCGCATCACCGCATCGGCATTGGAATCTGCCTTGATAATGCGGGACGCATCGGCATCATCGGGTAAATCATTGGTAACACGCGAAATAGCATCGCGAATATCGGCTGCCGCTACATTAAGATCGACACCGTCATTAAATTCAACCGTTACCCGCGAGCGGGCAAAAGAGGAACGCGAGGAAATGGTTTTGACACCTGAAACACGTGCCACCGCATCTTCAAGTTTCTGGGTGATTTCACGGTCGATTGTTTCAGCCGCCGCACCATCGAAATCGGTTGAGACTGTGACCACCGGACGGTCGACATCCGGCAATTCGCGCACATCAATGCCCTGAAGTGCGGCAAGCCCCGCCACCATGATGAGCACATTGAGCACAAAAGCCGAAACCGGCCGGCGGATAAAAAGCGCAACCAGCCCGCCTTTATCCTTTTCGCGATCCTTTTCGCCTTCACCGGATTTCTGAAAAGCGCCCGCCATTACCGGTTTGCTCCGTCAGGGATTTTCTTTTCGTTTCCCTTCACTTCTTGAGGTTCACCGGCTGCCTTCTTGGCGTCATCCGAAGTCGCTTCTGCTGCTTTTTCGCGTGGCTTACTATTGCCACCGGATTGAGCCGAATAATTATTCTGATCCTTAAGAGAAACGCTTTTACCCGCCTCTTTCACCCCTTCATCCGGCAAAATATCGACTGCACTTTTATCTTGCAGATTTTGCACGCCCTTGGTGACAACAAGATCTCCGTGATGAAGTGCACCGGTAACAAGCACCGAATCCGCATTGCGTTGGACAATGCCGACACGCACATGTTCCACAACTCCATTTTTTACCCGCCAGACATAGGCACCCTCGGCGTTCCACTGGATTGCAAGCGGGTCGACAGCCGGATAAGGGTCACCCGGAAAAGCAAGAGACACAGAAAAAGACATGCCCGACTGCAGCACACCGGAGGCATTATCGACTTCCGCACGAATGCGCAAAGTGCGGCTTTGCTCGTCAATCATATTGTCAATAGCGCTGATACGGCCGACAAATTCTTCACCGGGGCGGGCAATTGACGTTGCTTTCACTTGTTGGCCGATTTTAATGAGCGGGGCAAAACGTTCAGGAACCCAAACGTCGATCAGAATATGGTCGCGATTATCAATGCGGGCGATTGTTGTGTCGGATGTCACGTAATTTCCCGCGTCAACGGGTAAAATACCCACAATGCCGCTTACCGGCGCACGGATTGTGCGGCGATCGGCGGCAAGCTCGGCATCGCGCAGTGCAAGCCTTGCCTTGTCAAGGGCGAGTTTTGCCGATAATTCCTGCACTTCGGTTGCGGTATTGGAGGAACGCAACTTCACCGTTCTTGCCATGGTCAATTCCGCATCATTGACTTCCACTTTGGCGCGCTCGACGGCGATTTCTTCATTATCGGAATCAAGCTTTGCAACCGGATCGCCGACATTGACGTGCATTCCTGCACTCACATAAATCTTGTCCATCACGCCGCTAGACCAGGGGGTCACTGCCACCGTTGCAAGTGCCCTACCCGTGCCGATTGCGCTTAAACGGTCATTGATGAGTTTTTGATCGACGGCTTTTACCACCACTTCGTTATTTTTAGCGGATGAAGAAGAGGCATGATCGCCTGTTTTCGCGTTTTTTGAACCCTGCCAGACAAACAGTCCGACGACAATGAGGGCAAAAATAACAACAAGGGCAATTTTCGACGGGCGTTTCATCGCGCTGCTTTCAAACAAAGGATGAGAAAATCGGACAGATTATTATCCGATACTATTTTTTGTCACTCTGTATTTAATGTCTTCTACAAATTTTAACATTCCTCGGAGCCTCGTTTAACAGGGTTTAAATTATTGCCCCGAATTCAACCATGTTAATTCATGCAAAATCCGCAATTTTTAGTCCAGTTAAATTTCGGTAATATTGGAGCGATCACAAATAGCGAACGCATAAGCGCAAAAAACAATTTGTTTTTGATCAAAAAACAATTTGTTCTTGATCAAGGATTTTTATAGAGTGAATTAAAATTGCGGGTTTTATAGGGCAAAATTGACTCGTTATAGGTCAAACCGACGCGACATTTTGCCGGCAGGACGGTCGTCTGAAGAGGTCGAATGGCTAAAGAAGAAACAAGCGGTAAACAAGCGCCGACATCGGCGGGCCTGTCGATTCAACACGAGCATGAACAAATACCGTTCTACCGGCGTATGCGTGTGCGCCTTATATTGCTGATTACACTTTCCGTCTTCATCACTGAAATTATGGTTTTTATGCCCTCTATTGCCAGCATGCAACAAAGCTGGCTCGAAGACCACCACCAGTCGACAAAAGCCATCAGCATGATTCTGGCTTCGAGCCCTGAAATAAGCTTAAGCCCGAGCTTGCAGAAAAATGTTCTGACCGCCACCGATGCATTGGCTATCAGTATTGTTAAAAATAACCAAAGATATAATTTTGCCACCTCGCCGGATTTGACAAAGGTCAATGAAACAATCAACCTTCCCGATTATAGCGAAACCAAGGCGCTGCTTGACTCTCTTACAACGCTCTATTTTGGCGGCAATAATATTCTGCTGTTGCGCGGTCCCATTGAAGGGACAGACATTACACTTGAAGTAACGGTTGCAGACGCGAAATTACGGCAGGCAATGATCGACTTTTCGTGGCATTTTATTGTCATTTCGCTCACCATTGCAATTGTTGCGGCAACCACGATTTACCTGATTGTGCATGAACTTCTGGTGCGGCCTTTACAGAATATCTACACCAATATGCTGGATTTTGTGATGGAGCCGCACAATCCCAGCAAAATCCTTGTTCCGGAAATGCGGCGCGATGAGCTCGGTATTACGCAGAAACGTATTTCGGTTATCGAAAGTGAATTGCAAAAAAGCTATGCCCACCAGAAACATCTCGCCAATCTCGGTCTTGCGGTTTCCAAAATCAATCATGACATGAGGAATATTCTGGCTTCCGCGCAATTGATGTCGGATCACCTAGCCGATGCAAAAGACCCGATGGTGAAGAAGATCGCGCCAAAACTTATCCGTGCTATCGACCGCGCCGTCACTTATAGCCAGACCGTCATCACATACGGGCGCACACAGGAAGAAGCCCCAAAGCGCAAAACGCTTCTTCTTCACGATCTTGTGGAAGATATATTTGAATCGCTCACTCTTCCAGGTTCCGATCAGGTCGAATTTATCGATTCCGTCCCCTTTGATATGACAATCGACGCGGATGAAGAACAGCTCCACCGTGTCATCACCAATTTATGCCGCAATGCCGTTCAGGCAATGCTGGAGCGGGAAGACAGCGAAAAGTTCCCGAAAAAACTCACCGTTAGCGGACACCGAATCGACAATGTGGCTGTTATCGACGTCGTGGATACAGGCCCCGGTTTGCCAGCAAAAGCAAAAGAACATCTGTTTTCACCCTTTCAGGGCTCGACCCGCCGCAATGGCTCGGGTTTGGGGCTGACAATATGCGAAGAGCTTATCCATGCTCTTGGTGGCACAATTACACTCATCGAGGACGAAAAGGAGGGCGCACATTTTGAAATCCGCATTCCCGATCTTCCCTCACATAGTGAAGAATGACAGAAAGCGGAAAATAACAGGGGAAGCGAAAAACTAAACCGGAACATGACTGGAACTGTGATTCAGATTATTTTCGGCAATATTAATACCTTCAATATTAATAAAAATGCAGAAAATTTGAAAAGAGATAGCGGCGAGAAATAAACAAGAAACGGAGGGATTAAATGCCGGAAGTGAGAATTTTTATAGCAACAATATCTATTTTGACCGCTGGTGTAGCTTCAGCCGATGAAATAAAACCGATGACTGCTTTTGACTTTCTTCTCGAATGTGAAAATCTGATCGGTCAGTCTGTCCAGATCGACGATTGTGATGCAAGTAACGTTTCTATTGATGGCTTTCTTTGCCGTGTTAAAACAGAGACAGGGAATGCGGGGGCTATTGCCATATTGCCGGACAAACTTCCAAAAAAGAAAATGTCTTATGGTTTACAAAAGTGCGGCAATTCCCGTCCCAAAGATAATTGCGTGGCTATCATAAATGGCATCGCAAAACAAAGCGAGTCAGGTATGGCTCAAATTGAAGCTACCGAAATTATCTGGCAAGCGGAAAAGTGACTTCAGTGACTTCTTCGGGTTCCCACCTCAAATTATTGAAGCACTAAAAATTTTCACCTTAACGCTTTGTTATTGTTGTATATATTTAAGGTGGAAACGACATCGCGTAACTTTATTCAAAATTTCCCACCTTAAACACTTATTTGTTCCAAATATCGTGTCACATTCTAACGGAGCAATCAGTGCAAGGCCTTGCTACACTTGACTTTCCGTTTGATAGCACTTTGATTGAAAATGATATTAAAATGATAGCGAATTGATCGAAAATGATGGTCTGCCAGATCATGACGATTTTTCCACTTTTCCAGCCGCAATCTGGTTTTCATAATATTTTTCTGCCAATTACGTTTTTTTTCGGTTAGATCATCACGATTCAGATATTCTGGAAATCTGTCTTAAATAACACAGCCCCCTTCAGAACAGTGATTTATTGCTTTTATGGCAACAATCACCATGGCTTTTACGAAGCATTCCGGTGTTCAAAGCTTCATTTTACCGTTTTGCCATTATGAAACGCCAATAACGAATTTTTGCTTTCAACGTGCGAAAGGCTTAAATTTCGCCTTTATATGGGCAAATGAACGACAAGAATGAACAAAAAAATAAAATCTTCTCTTGCATTTCTTTCGCGAACCAATTAGGAAACCGCTTGTCAGTCGATTGAAGATATTCGAAACCGGATGTCGGCGATGAGACTGGCTTGAAACATCATTTCGGTGGTTTTCAAAAGTGCACCCGTAGCTCAGCTGGATAGAGCACCAGACTACGAATCTGGGGGTCAGGAGTTCGAATCTCTTCGGGTGCGCCATTTAAAATCTGGTATTTCACCACACTTTCCAAAAAAGCAATTTTTTCCGTTTTTAAAAACAAACACCGATCTCTACCATTTTTTAAAAATATGTGAGGGAAATCGTTTTTTGATGGATAATGCTTTCAATCAATCATGATTTGAAACCACACTTCCAATTTCCTTCGAAAGGCTTGCCGTCGGAAATTCGGTTGTCTTTCTGTGTCCAAGCGGAATAACACCATTCGGTTTATTGTATTTAAAAGCAACAGAGACTGATCAATTGCACTGCTTATGTGTGCTTTTCCGGCGCTCCCCTCCTCACTTAATTAAACTCAATGATGATCTTAATGATTTGCATGCCGACATTATATGGGAATAGAGGAGTTCACCGGCATAGCTGACATTCTTGTCACGACATGCATTAAGCAGAAGGAGATGTTCTTTATCTGCCAGATTTTTACCATGGGATAGCGATAATTGAATGCGCAAATATCGTTCCAGACGGTCATTCAACGAACGAATTGTTTTCACGAAAAATGGTCTATTCGCATCTTCAAAAAGAGAACTGTGAAATTGCCAGTTTAACAATGCCCACTTCGAGACATCCTTTTCCTCTTGGAATTGATGGCAATAAAGGCTTGCCTTTTCCAGGGATTCTTTGGTCATATTGGGAATTGATAGCTCAACTGTGCGGCTTTCAAGAATTGCTCTCATTTCAAAAATTTGAACAATCTCGGGCTCGGTGAGCTCGGTTACTATAGCGCCCTTATTGCGCTTGAATTCAACAAACCCCTCTGACTCAAGCTGTTTTAAAGCCTCTCTGACCGGTATCTTGCTTACATTGAATAATTGCGCAACCTCATCCTGACGTATTGCCTCACCACCTGCCAGAGAACCATCAATGATAGATGATCTGATATATTTCAGTATGACATCAGAGGTGGACGGAATCTGCGCTAAATCGGGTATATTATTGCTTGGTAATGGCATTAATCGGCTATTCCGTTGAAAAGTTCTTTCAGATTAAATCACAGATTGACGTGTAAATCCATACTTGGTAGATCGTATACGATATACTTTTTTAGGGAGGACAAAATGCGTACCAGCAAAATTGTGCATGTTGTGAGCTGCCATGCGGAAGGGGAAGTGGGCGATGTGATTGTCGGGGGAGTAACACCTCCTCCGGGCAATACAATCTGGGAGCAATCGCGTTGGTTAGCCAAAGATGAAACCTTAAGAAATTTTGTTTTAAACGAGCCGCGTGGCGGGGTATTCCGTCATGTAAATCTGCTTGTTCCTCCCAAAAACCCGAAAGCCCAGATGGCCTGGATCATCATGGAACCTGCCGATAACCCACCAATGTCCGGTTCGAATTCTATATGTGTTTCGACTGTATTATTGGATACAGGCATTATTCCGATGCAGGAACCGATCACACATATGACTCTTGAGGCACCAGGTGGTTTGGTAGAGGTTGAAGCCGAGTGTAAAAATGGCAAGGCCGAAAGGATCAATGTTCGTAATGTCCCCTCTTTCGTTGACAAATTGGATGCAAAACTAGAAGTTGAGGGCATAGGCACAATATCGGTTGATACCGCCTACGGGGGCGATAGTTTTGTGATTGTCGATGCCGCTTCTATCGGCCTTAGCCTTCATCCTGATCAAGCAAGGGATATTGCCACGCTTGGAATCAAGATTACCAATGCCGCCAATGAACAACTCGGCTTCAAGCATCCTGCCAATGATTGGAACCACATATCTTTTTGCCAAATCACCGACCCGATAACGAAAAAAAATGGCGTCCTATGGGGGAAAAATGCCGTCGTTATTCAACCAGGGAAGATCGATCGTTCACCCACAGGCACCGGCTGTTCAGCGAGAATGGCAGTCCTTTACGCGCGTGGAGAAATGAAGGTCGGTGATAAATTCGTAGGGACATCAATTATCGATACCGAGTTCCATTGCAGAATTGATAGTGTTGGAGAGATCAACGGTAAACCGGCAATAAACCCGATCATTTCCGGCCGGGCTTGGGTTACCGGAATACATCAGCACATGATTGATCCGTCTGATCCGTTCCCTACCGGTTATCGACTGGCTGATACATGGCCAATGAACAAATAAGTCGCGTTATGCCAATTATAGAAATTGAATTTCCCCCGCGAGATAAAGAAAAAAGAATTGTCGGCAATGGAAATTACAAAAGTTTTGAAAGAGAAGCTTGGTATTCCGTCACCTTCAACGATTGTCATTTTTACGGGAAATCAGCCGGAATGACCGGTTTGTGGCTCAACAAAAAATACTGAACTCTCCCTTATTATTGTTTAGATGAATGGAAGAACAGATGAGCTTTGCAATTTATGATGCAGACGAAACTGCCGAAGGTTTGGCATTTCCTGCCTTGATCAATGAACTTGAACTGGGTTTCAAAGAAGGTTGCGAGGTTCCTGTTCGCCATCATCATCAGATCAGGCAAAACGGGGAAGTGGACTCAACTCTTTTGCTCATGCCCGCCTGGAGCAATGGCACCACCAAAGATCAATATCTTGGTGTAAAACTGGTTACCGTGATGCCGGGAAACACAGCACGAAAAATGCCCGGACTTTATTCGACTTATATCCTTTACAATAAAGTAACAGGCGAGCAGTTGGCAATTCTGGATGGCAATACCATTACAGGAAGACGCACTGTCGCCACGTCGGCATTAGCTTCCAAATATTTATCCCGACCAAACTCGAGCAAGCTTTTGGTCATTGGTGCTGGACGTGTGGCCAGTCTACTTGCGGAAGCCCATGCAGCAACACGCCCGATCAGGTTTGTCAAAGTTTGGAACATAAATCCGGCCAATGCCGAAAAGCTTGTCTCACACCTTAACGCGTTGGGGTTTGCGGCCAAACTCAGCGAAAATCTGGAAGCCGATGTTAAAGAAGCAGATATTATAACGTCGGCAACTTTATCGACAGAGCCGATTATTAACGGTGACTGGCTTCAAGAAGGCACACATGTCGATCTCATTGGTGCTTTTACACCAAAAATGAGAGAATCCGATGATCTCACAATCAAGAAGAGTAAGGTTTATATCGACACTGAAGAAGCACTTGATGAAGCAGGCGATATTGTACAGCCTTTAAAAAGTGGCATTATCAATAAAACCCATATCAAAGCAACATTGACAGATTTGATAAAGGGTAACGCAAAGGGACGCATCAATGATCGGGACATAACGCTTTTTAAAGCGGTGGGGACCGGATTGGCTGATTTGGTTGCAGCCCGATTGGTTTATAATTCTGCAAAAAAACGATAGAAAAAGCGGACGAAATCTACTTTCGTCTTCCTAAAGCATTTTAATTTATTCTTTTGTTACACAAAGATGTTTCTTGAATAAATTCTGGCGCAATAAATTTTTTTTTGAATATGTTACACTCTATAAAGATTAAACTTATCAATCCAACGGAGAGAAAAGCCAATGCGTAAGTTTCTTATTCTGGCACCGCTTTTCGTGCTTTTGGGCGGCTGTTGGCTTTCAACCAATATCCCTGCTGAAATACAGGAAGCATGGAGAGGTCGGCCAATCAGTGATTTACAAAAAGCCATCGGGCCAGGTGGTGGTTTCAGCGTGGATGAAAGGGGCGAAAAATATTATTACCGACAAAAAGAAGGCAACTTCTTGGTAACTGGTTCAGGCAGTCCGCTCGGGGGCTATGTTACTAAATCATGTGAATTGCGTGTATATGTTGATAATGAGGACAAGATCACAAGATTTGTCACTTATAATAAAGGACTGAATTGCGCCCATTATAGTTCGGATTTGAAATAGTGGGGTTATCTACATTTATAAGGGCTTTCACTCTTTAATTCTTTTCCGGTATGAATATCCGTAATGTGGACGGTGGCTCCGGGGTTGTTGGCGCAAATTGCATTTCTCATCGTATAAATCATGCGTCCTTCAGCATAAATTTCAGACTTTTCCATGATCGGCTTACCTGCTTGATCGACTGCGGTGACTTTGTAGTCACCACTCATTGTCAAACAACCACTTATGAAGATGGTTGCCATAGATATTGCTGCGATACCGATTGTTTTCATTTTCATCATGTTTTCTCCTGATTAGGGCTGACATACTGGCAGATGCTCGTCTTTCCATTCTTTGCAATAAGCACTATTTAATCTTCTCGAAACACTGCGGGATGGAATAACCGCATTCGGTTTACAAGCAGGCAGGTTCTTCTCCCTGAATGTATTGCAGACAACACTACTGGCGGCGTGTTCCAAGGGCTTGAAACCGGATTTTTCCATGCATTTTGTGTACATTATGACTTCATTATCAGTTAAACCATACTCCTGCCATGTAACATAATAAGGTGCAGGATATCCGCATTCCATGAAAGCTTTTTTGACCTCTAATTCATCAGCACCTTTTTTGACATAAAGATCGTGGATTAGCCCCGGTGGCTGATTAAAGTGGCCAAGACTACAACCTGGCAAAATAGATATCAGAAGAATAGTGATAATTTTTCTATGAATCATAACCTATCCCCCCTGCTCGCACGTGTAAGCCTTGTGATGAACCAAATGCGCCGCCACCAGATTAACCAGAGCCTTAACAGCTATAGATAGAAAAGCCATGCTTTCCATCAACACCACCAAACATATTAACCCGCCCCAACAGCATATCACTAACAGAAGGCACCTGCCACGTCACGGCCGGATTTCCACAATATTAAAATAACATTTTTCTTTGCATTGTTGCCGAATGGAAAATATAAATGTCCTTATCAACCATCGTATTATTTATAGGCACCACGTGTTATAAATATTGGAAGTTTGGAACCATGATATTTTGTATAGATTTGACACGGAATTTTTTGAGATATACCCTGTCCTCTATAGCCTTTATCTTCCACGCAAAAATCACTACTCAGTGCATAATTCAGACCAACGTCAGCAGCTAGGGATAAACTTTGTAACCGGTTGCTGGCTTCAAGGTAATAGCCTGCCGGTATATTGCTTCTATACTCTTTTTCTTCATAAGCTTGGCAACATGCAGTTGCGCGACTTCATCGCGCTAAAGTCACCACCGTGAATGTGTCTCGACTTTAAAGGGGTTAAGTCTTCGCCGAAGTACAACTTTATTCTGACAACACCTCTAAAGGCCATGAAAATAATTCAAAATTATGGGTGATATGTCACATGACACCCTAGTCGTTCACAAAGCTTCTCGCTTTTTTTTACCATAGCCGGTTTTTCTTGAGACGACGTCGCAGTGGTTTGTTGACAAGCGGTGAGGAAGAGACCTGAAACGATGAAAACAAATATAGTTATTGCAAAGTTCTTCATTTTAACAACAGTCCTAATAAAGACAATTTTTCTACATACTGAATAATTAAAAACCAACCAATAACAACTGTTTTACTTTAGCGAGTTTCTAAAACTAAGAGCGCAATTAGCTCCTCTCGAATAAGTATCCAGCCTTGTGATTTTGCCGTGGTCGTCATAGAACGCGCGGGTTTCACAATAAGCTAACTCAGATCCTGTAGGTGTACTTTTTTGAAAAGATTGTTCCCAGTATATATATTTTTCTCCCTTTTTATTTTGTGCAACGTGGAATGGACCTAACCGTTTAATGATATTTTCAATAGGTTGCCCACGCCATTTATCTTGAATTTCCTGACTAAAGTTGAGAGAAAGCCAACAGCCACTCAGCATAAGGACGACACATAAAAGAGAGATAAATTTTTTCATTGAATCCTCACCTTGGATTATTTTTGATAATATCATTTTCATGCATGACCGACACTTGTAAGAACTTTCGCTTTTTATCTCTTTGCCATTATCGGCATCAGTAATGCGCAAAGTAGCACCTTCATGGTTAGAGAAAAGTGCATTGCACACTTTATAAATACCATAACCGTGGGCAGAATATAGATATTCTGCTTCTGTCCATCAGAATGCGAGATTATGATCTCACATTGGAAAATGCTTGAGTTTACTTTTCCTCTTTGTCATTACGCCCATAGAGATGCGATTTGCTGGTCGCAGATGTTTCACCTCTTCCCGCATTTTTTTACTCTCATCATTGGCTGCAATTTCATCTCTACAGAAAATGAGCTCGGCCCCCGATATCATGCAACCAGAGTCTGAATGGATGTAGAAATCAGCGGTTTTTAGCCGCCTGTTGTCGGGTTATTTATGATTTCATTATCTTAGAACCGGATATCAAACTGAATTCCCGACCGGGTTTTTGCTTTAACAATACTGTCAACTCCTCCGGTGCCGGTATTGATCTCGCTTTGGTCACCAGCTTTCATATAAAGCAGTGCCATTTTGACCGGAACGCCAAAAATAACCGGCACGCTCAAGAAAATTCGGAACCGGTTTCCATATTACTTACCCGCACCACGCAATGAGGGATGCGCAAATAGATGCTTTTCTGTTAAGAGCTTCGCCCGGAACCATTATGGTCTATTCCGGCTCGACTACCTTGAGCCTAGACTTCCACACATAGATATTCGAGCCTAGACTTCCACACACAGATATTTAAGCTCCGTATAGTCATCCAGACTGAAATGTGACCCTTCGCGTCCTATGCCTGATTGTTTAATGCCTCCGAAAGGTGCCGTTTCTGTTGAAATAGCACCGGTATTAATTCCGACCATGCCATATTCAAGTGCTTCGGCGACACGTATTATTTTCGAGTAATCCCTGGAATAAAAGTAGGCTGCAAGACCGAATTCGGTATTATTAGCCGCTGCAATGACTTCTTCCACTGTGTTAAACTTGAAAATGGGTGCCAAGGGACCAAAGGTTTCTTCCCTTGCGACTTTCATATTTGATGTGATGCCGGTCAGAAGTGTGGGAGCAAAAAAGTGACCTGTTTCCTCCAATCTGTTTCCTCCCGTGACCAGAGTGGCACCTTTTTCCATAGCATCCTTCAGGTGCTCTTCCACCTTTTCCAGCGCTTTATCTGTAATGAGCGGTCCGATCGTCACATTCACGCTAAAACCGTTACCGACTTTGAAGGCGGCAATGCGCTCACCGAGCTTTTTCACAAATTCATCATGCACATTCTTCTGGACATAAAGCCGGTTGGCGCAGACACAGGTCTGACCGGCATTGCGAAACTTTGAAACAATCGCCCCTTCAACTGCTTTATCGATGTCGGCATCGTCAAAAACGATAAAAGGTGCATTGCCACCGAGTTCAAGGCTCATTTTCTTGATCTGGTCGGAACATTGACGCATCAAAATACGGCCTACATTGGTAGAACCGGTAAAACTGACTTTGCGCACTTTTTCATTATTGCAAATTTCCTGACCGATTTCCGCACTTTTTGTTCCAAGAACGAGATTGATGAGGCCTTTGGGAAAACCGGCCATTTCTGCCAGTTTTACAAGTGCAATGGCAGTCAATGGTGTTTCCGCCGCTGGCTTTGCAACGACACTGCAACCGACAGCCAATGCCGGCGCAATTTTTCGCGTTAGCATAGCTGCGGGGAAATTCCATGGCGTGATAATTCCGACAACACCTACCGGTTGACGGATGACAATGATACGTTTGTCTTTGCTAAAAGGGGGAATTGTTTCGCCATAAAGCCGTTTGGCCTCTTCGGCAAACCATTCGATATAGGATGCCGCATAATTGACTTCGCCTTTGGCCTCCAGAAGCGGCTTGCCCATTTCAAGCGTCATAATGGCAGCCACAGCATCCCTGTTTGCGATAAGAAGATCATGCCATTTGCGTAAGAGCCGGCTTCGTTCGGCCGAAGTTCTTTCAGCCCATTCTTTTTGCGCCTCGAACGCTGCTTGAATAGCCGCCGATGTTTCTTCTTTCCCCATATCCGGCAATGTGGCGAGAATTTCACCATCGGCAGGATTATCAACGTCGAAATGACCGTGCGAGCCGGTTTTGACCCAGACTCCGTCAATGAAGCCCGCATCCTCGAGTAATTTTTCGAAATTGGTTACATGTTTTTTCAAAATCTCTTTCAAAACCATGGTCGCAACTATCTTTTCTCTGTTGTGAAATATCTATTCTTCGTTAAAAACACGGGCATTGGATGCTTCAAAAGCAAGATAAACTTTTTTATCAAGAGCCAATTTTGCAATGGCCGGATCCCCAAAAGAAAGACGCACTGCAATTGGCTGACCGGCGTTTGTTTTCGTCGCAACATGGACGTTGTTACCAAGAAAATTGATGTCTTTGATAATGACTTCCAGAACGGTATCGCTTGTAGCCGTTTCATGAAGCGTTATCCTTTCGGGGCGCAACATCAAGGTAGCTTTGGCTCCGGCTGTGACATTATTATGGGCAGGCACATTCTCGATTACTGAATCGCCACAGCGGATTGTCGCCAGACCTTCTTTATGCTCAAGAATTTCACAAGCAATAAAATCACTATCGCCAATGAATTCTGCAACAAACCGTGTTGCCGGATCGGCATAAAGCTCCTGCCCCGTGCCGACCTGATCAATACGGCCTTGTGAGAAAACGGAAATACGGTCGGAAAGGCGCAAAGCTTCTTCCTGATCATGGGTCACATAGAGGATGGTCACCTCTGTCTGATGATGGATGCGGCGGATTTCGTACTGGATTTCTTCCCGCAGTTTTTTATCAAGCGCCGAAAGCGGCTCATCCATCAACAGAACCGGTGGATCATAGGCAAGTGCGCGGGCGAGCGCGACACGTTGTTGCTGACCGCCGGACATTTGCGAAGGCCGGCGATCTTCGAAACCTTCAAGGCGAACCAATTTCAGCATTTGGCGCACTTTTTCGGTTATTTCGGCTTTTGGACGCTTGCGCACTTTAAGCGGAAAAGCAATGTTTTCACCCACTGTCAAATTGGGAAACAATGTGTAACGTTGGAACACCATACCGACATTACGTTTATTGGATGGCGTCGAAAGCAAGCTCTGACCATTAATCTTGATATCTCCGCGGGTTGGATTTTCAAAACCGGCAAGAATATAAAGGGTCGTGCTTTTGCCTGAACCGGATGGTCCAAGAAAGGTCATAAACTCACCTTTATCGATATTCAAATCGACATTATGAACGGCAACAACAGAGCCATATTCCTTGCGGATATTTTCAATCTTCAAGAACGGTTCAGTCATTTTCATTTCCTTTACGTAAAAGCGCGAAAAACAGCATCAAAACCAATGTGATCAAAATTAACATTGTAGAGGCTGCGGCGATAACCGGTGTCAGACTTTGACCCAAGGTTGCCCAAATCTTGACCGGCAATGTCTGGAGGGTCGGGCTTGCCTGAAAAATAGCGACAACCACTTCATCCCATGATGTCAAAAACGAGAAAATGGCAGCCGAAAATATACCGGGCATAATGGCAGGAACTGTAATTTGTAAACGTGCCTGCCATTGGCTGGCGCCACATAAGACAGCAGCATCTTCTATCGACTTGTCGAATCCTTCCAGAACTGTTGTGATGGATAATACCGAAAATGGCAGTGCAAGGATTAGATGGCCGATAACAAAACCGAAAAACGTACCATTAAATCCGAGCTTCAAGGAGAAAGCGTAAAGCGCGACGGCCAGAATAATAACGGGCATAATCATTGGCGTCAAAAAGAAAGTTCTTACCACCTCTCGCCCTTTGAACTGGCCGCGAACAAGACCGAATGAAGAAATAAGTCCAAGGCCTACCGATAAAATCGTAACGACAACAGCAATCTTGAAACTGGTCCATGCAGATGTAAGCCAGCGTGGATCACTGAATAATTCGACATACCAGTGCGTTGTCCAACCGGGTGGCGGAAAGATCAGCCATTGGGAAGAGCCAAAAGACAAAGCCACAATGAAAATAATAGGCAGTAACAAAAAGGCTGAAACGATAATGAGAATTATAACCAATATATAACGCCACCAGCCAAGTTTGTTGAAATTAAGTAACATGGCCGCCTCCTACTTTTTAACATTCAGTAGTTTGAATTGGATGGTGTAGAGTATCAAAGTAACTACCATCAACACGAACGCAGCTGCGCCACCCATGCCCCAATTAAGCAGCGACTGGACAAACTGCGCGATCATTTGTGCCACCATCATATTTGCAGCGCCGCCGAGCAATGCCGGTGTGACGAAATAACCGAGTGACATAACAAACACCATCAGCGCACCGGCAGCCATTCCGGGAGCCGATAAAGGCAACAGAATACGCCATAAAGCTTGTGTGCGTGACGCGCCGCATAGCGAGGCGGCCTGCAAAATGAAAGGATCGATCTTTTTCAAAGTGCTATGCAACGGCAAAACTATAAAAGGCAACATGATATAGGTCATGCCGATGATAACGCCTGTCAGATTGTTGATGAGCGGTAATGGCCGATGAATAAGACCAATGCCCATCAACACCTTGTTTATCAGGCCGGTTTGCTGGAGTAAGATCATCCATGCATAGGTTCTCGTCAAAAGATTTGTCCACATGGACAACAGCATGATTCCGAAAAAAATCTGTGCCCAACGCTGCGGCATGATAGCAAGCCCCCAAGCCACCGGAAAACCGACGACAAGAGATATGACGGTAACGACACCGGAAACAATGAAAGTATTCAGAAAGACTCTTAAATAATTCGTCGATCCCAGTAGCGCTTCGTAATTTTGCAATCCAGGTTCAGGCTCCATGACACTGCGCAATAAAAGACCGAGCAGCGGAATAATGAAGAAGATGACTAGAAGTGCAATGGCCGGTATGACAAGACCGATATGACTGGCCTTCCAGCGTTGGGATAAAGTCAGTTGGTCATTGACTGTTTGCATTGAATTAACCTCCCCTTTTCGTCCCCTCCTCCGGAACGAAACTAGACCATGATATTCTGAAATTGGAAAATACGAACCCTATCTTCAGGTCGGCATTCCCCTATGACAGTTTATTTTGCCTGCCATGCATACCAGCGTTTACCGATTTCTTCACGATTGCTTGCCCAATATTGCATGTTCAGATTGACCTGACTTTCGCTGTGTCTATCCGGCATATTGTCGAGCAGTTCGGGAGCCATATATTTTTCTGAATCGAGATTAATGGGTGCAAAACCTGTTTCCGTTGCCATTGTGGCCTGCCCCTCGGGTGAAACGGCAGTGGCCAGAAACTTCATGGCCAAATCTTTCTTTTTATTGCCTTTGAGAACAACAAGTTGATCGGAAGCCGTCAAATTCTGCTGCCATGAAATCTTGGCATTGATACCGGTACGTTGCAAAATGGTCATGCGCCCATTCCAGATCAAACCATAGGGTGTCTCACCCGATGCAATCAATTGCTGGCTTTGCGCTCCGCCCTGCCACCAGACGATATAGTCTTTTATAGTATCCAATTTTTTGTAAGCCCGATCCAAATCGAGTGGATAGAGTTCATCCGGTTTGACACCGTCAGCGAGCAATGCCGCTTCGAGAACACCGGGAGCCGACCATTGATACAAGGTACGTTTTCCGGGGAATTTATCGACATCAAAAAAATCCGCCAACGTCTCCGGACAGGCTGGTGCTGCATCGGCATTGCACCCGATCACAAAAGAATAATAAAAACTACCAACCGAATAATCTGTAACAAAACGGGGATCCAGACGTGTTTTATCAACAATTGAAAAATCGATCGGTTCAAGCCATCCCTTGTTTGCTGCATAAATTGCAAAATCTGCTTCTACATCGACAACATCCCATGAAATATTGCCGGATTCGATCATCGCCTGCAATTTTCCATAGTCGGTCGGTCCATCCTGCAATACAGCCGATTTGGTTGCCGTGGTGAAACGTTCCGCCCAAGCTTTATATTGACCGTCCTGTGTCGTTCCCCCCCATGCGGTAAAAACAATATTTTCGGAATGAGCCGTATTTGCGCCCCATAAAAAAGCCGAACATATAAATGCCAAATATAGTTTTTTCATCTGCTCCTCCCTGCTGTTTTCTATTTTTACCGTTTGTGTCCTATGGAAGCGGTGAAAAATCGGCCGCTTTCATGATCTTGTTTTCTGCACTAATGATAAAATCTTTGAAAGCGCCCAGACATTTTTGCCAGGCAGGATCCTTTATCAATTTGGCGCGACGAACCTCCCGTTCATCGAGACTTGCATAGGCCCATATATGGACGATCTGGTTGATTGGACCGATTTCACCATAATAATAGCCGACGAGATTTCCCAGATAGCGCTTTTGAATTTCGATCCCTTCTTCCCCGATAATCTTCAAATATTGAGGTACGGTACCATTTTTGAGCTGATAGGTGCGTATTTCGATATACATCGTTTCACCTCATCACAAAGGGATCGGGTATCGGGGCATCGGACGTTCTCACCCAGACTGTTTTTGTGGTCGTGTAATCCAGTGCTGCTTCAATTCCACCTTCACGGCCATGACCGGAAACACCATAACCTCCAAAAGGTGCAATCGGTGAAACAGCACGATAGGTATTGACCCACACGATACCGGAATGGATTGCATCGATCATACGATGGGCCAAACTGAGCCGATTGGTGAAGACACCGGAAGCCAAGCCGAATTCGGTGTCATTTGCGAGATTGACTGCCTCTTCCTCTGTTTCAAAAGAAACCACCGAAAGAACCGGTCCGAAAAATTCGTTAACCAGCGAAGGAGAGTCGATGCCGTCACAGTCGAGGATTGTCGGTAGATAATAATAGCCGGTTTCTTTCGCCCTTTTACCACCTGTTATCAACTTGGCTCCCGCCTTGATTGAATCGGCAACCAATTTCTCGATACGTTCGAGTTGACGTTTTGTAGCCAAAGGCCCGATTTCGGTTCCCATATCCTGCGGGTTTCCGATAACGATCTTTTCCGCTTTCTCTTTCAAACGCTTCAAAAATTCGTCCTTGATAGAGCGCTGGATTAAAAGACGTGAACCGGCAACACAACTTTGGCCGGTTGCGGCAAATACAGCAGCAACTTGCGTGTTGACCGCACTTTCAATATCGGCGTCTTCAAAAACAATAAAAGGTGATTTTCCTCCCAGTTCGAGGGAAGTCGATGCGAGGTTGTTGGCAGAATTGCGGATAATATGGCGCGCTGTTTCTGTACCGCCGGTAAAGGCAATATGGGCAATATCGGGATGAGAGCTCAAAACGGCGCCGCAATCCTTGCCATTGCCGGTGATGATATTGACAACGCCTTTGGGAAAACCGGCTTCATGAACAAGACGTGCAAAAGCCAAAAGCGGCGTCGGTCCATCTTCCGAAGCTTTGACGACAACCGTACAACCGGCAGCAAGTGCCGGACCGATTTTAACCGCAGATAGAAAAAGCTGGCTGTTCCATGGAATAATCAAGGCGACAACACCGATTGGCTCACGCTTCAATATAACCTGCATTTCCGTTTTATCTATCGGCAGAACCGCACCTTCGATTTTATCGGCAAGACCGGCATAATAACGATAATAATCGGCAACATAAGCAATCTGGCTTGATGTTTCGCGAATGATCTTACCGGTATCGGCTGTCTCCAGCCGCGCCAATTCGGATGCGTTCTTTTCAACGAGATCGGCAAGTTTATATAAAAGCTTGCCACGCTGCGTCGCATTAAGATTTCTCCAGGAAGGATCGTGAAAGGCTTTTTTGGCGGCAGCAACAGCCCTGTTGACATCGTTTTCCCGTGCTTCGGCAATTTCGACCCATGGCTGTCCGGTTGCCGGATCGAGGCTTTTGAAACTAGCCTCGCCCCGCACGAACTCACCATCAATATAGGATTCAAAATATTCCATTATTGTGCTCCAAAAGCGGGGATGACATCCTTTATAAAACGCTCCAAAGAAGCTTTTTTGCGTTCAAAAGTCATTCCGCTATCGATCCAGAAGGAATATTCGTCAAATCCGAGTTTTTCATAATTCTTCAGTTTTGCGATAACCTCGTCGGCTGTACCGATTGAAAGATTATTCAGCATAACCTCCGGTGCAACCATGGTATTCTGCGCCATATCTTCTTCTGTGAGCGGGTCTACCAGTCCCTGATGAATCGGGCTTTTGTTCTTTGCCCATGCCAGAAAATAATTGTAATACCGGCTCAGTTCTTTAGCCGCTTGCTGTTTGTCGGCATCACCATCGGCAACGTAAGTGTGCTGAAGAAGCATGATTTTCGATTTATTGTCCGGATATTTTTCCTGCGCTGCACGGAAACGCCCCATCAGATTCCGGACTTCTTCATCACCATTCCACAAAGCCAGACATTGAACATTGCAACCATTTGCAACAGCAAATTCATGACTATTCGGGTCACGAGCGGCAATCCAGAGTGGTGGATGTGGCTGCTGCAGAGGTTTCGGAGAAGAGGTGGTCGACGGAAACTTCCAGAACTCGCCATTATGGGTATAATCACCGATCCAGAGTTTCTTGATAGCCGGTATCATTTCACGCAATTTCTGACCGGCAGTCCATGCATCAAGTCCGGGGCTCAAGCGTTCATATTCGAAATTATAAGCACCACGTGCAATACCGACTTCCAGACGCCCGTTCACCATATGGTCTGCGGCAGCCACTTCCCCCGCCACCCTGATCGGATGCCAGAAAGGTGCGATAATCGTTCCTGTTCCAAGCCGGACATTCTTTGTCACATGGGACAAATCAACCAGATATAACAACGGGTTTGGTGAAATCGTAAAATTCATACCATGGTGTTCACCAGTCCAGATTGTAGAAAAACCGCCAGCATCTGCAATTTTACAAAGCTCGACATATTCGTGATAAAGTTCTTCATCGGTTGGACCAGCGACAAGACGTTCCATATGAATAAAAAGAGAGAATTTCATTTTTTATACCTTTCGCGAAACAGGGTGAATTGAACCGGTGTGTTCGTTACCAAAATAAACAGTGAAGTTTCCGATTTTACTTTCGCCAATGTAGCGCTTGATCACATCGGCAGTGGCTGAAGAGACCAGTTTGTCAAAGGGAATTTCGTCAAACGAAAATAGCTGCCCCTCTTTGGGAGAACCGCCTTCCATCAGAGCACGATAAACAATGTGTTGCTGGCCGCTACCTCGATTTTCATAAATCGAATAGGGAAAGCCCACATCCACGACACAACCGGAAAGATTACGTAAATAATCTTGTAAGTCTTTCACTGCATCGTCGGTTTGTGGCGTTGTTTCCGGCAACGTCCATTGTCCGTTTTCTGTTTTCAGCAAATAAAGGGCGCCATGGGTCTCGGTAACAGCCGCGATTTTGACCGTACCGTTGGCAGCAGCGGCTGCTACGGCTTTGCCTGCCAATGATGATGTAACATAGCGACCACGCGCATAACCAAGACCGCTTGCAGCCGAATTGGTAAAAGCGATAACACGTCCCAACAGAATTAAATGGTCACCGGCTTCGATGCTCTTTTCCAAAAGGCAAGTAAAACTCGCAGCAACATGATTGATAATCGGCACATCGAATTCGCTCTTATGCCATTCAACTTGCGAAAATCTGTCTTCAACAGGACGAGCAAATGTATTGGATACAGCTATCTGGTCCTCTGAAAGAATATTTATTCCAAAATGTTGTGCATTGGCAAAATTATCATAATTACGAGAGCTTTTGGCAATACACACCGCAAGAAGAGGTGGCTCAAGAGAAACCGAAGAAAAAGAATTGGCAGTAAAACCGACCGGAGAACCGTCTTTCGCCACAGCGGTTACAACAGTCACACCCGTCATAAAGGCTCCAAATGCATCGCGCAACGCGCGCAGGTCAATACCTTCTTCCATTTATTCCTCCCTAATTATCCAGCCATTTTTTCATGATTTGATTTACTTTTGCGAATGCTGTCAGATTGACCATATGACGGTGCCCTTCGATAATGACCGCCGTCCCGTTCTTCGTTGCAGCGGCCATATCGATCGACATTTGAGGCGTTGAATTCGGGTCGTCCGAGCCGGTAATGAAGAGAGACGGCATTGTGACAGAGGGCCAACAGTCTGCGTAGACATCATCCCCTTCCGAAAACGCACGGTAAGCTGTTCTATAGCCACGGATATCGACACCGGCGAGCCAGTTTCTAACGACACCGACAATCGGGGCATTGGCCGGATCATCACCAAACCAACGTTCAATCGGCGAGACAATATCGACTTTACCGTTTTCAATTTCGCGGGCACGTTTAACAACAGCCGATCGTGATGCCGCATCACGCTTATAAACCCCGTTCAACAAAGCAACGCGCCTCACCCTGTCGGACAATTCGGCAGCAGCACCTTCGGCAATCAATGCGCCCATTGAATGGCCCGCGACGGATATGTTTTGAAGAGAAAGATCGGCAAGGAAACGGCCAAACCATTGAACGAAATCCGGCAATCTTGCGTTTTCATCAATATAACTGCTTTTCCCGTGTCCGGGCATATCAACCGCGATAACGCGATGGGTCAGAGAAAATGCGTCTATTTGCGGTGCCCATGCCTCCAATCGCATGCCGACACCATGGATCAGCACAAGAACCTCCCCCTCCCCCACGTCACAATAAGCCGTGCCGTGGGGCGACATTTTACGTTCACGAGATTTTATAAGTGAATCCGGAGATACCGTCACATCTTCCTCCCAAAAGATTAAACGTTATTTTACATCAAATACCGGCAGGGTTTTTGATGTCACCTCCCATTTCTTTTATGTCCTGATAACGATTTCCTATGCGATGATGAGGACGCCCGCCAACAGAAGCACCAAGGGCAATGACGATTTCATCATTTGCCGGAGCATCAGGAACAGCTGTTTGAATCGTAAGATAATGAGAACGACGTCCCTCATCATTTTTATCCATGAGCGGAATCATAATAGCCGCATTGGCTGTACCGCGCGTATTACAAAAAGCAAGATAGGACTTGGCACCAACCGCATTACGATAGAAATTGCCAAACCGTAATGTATGAATGAGCGCCGATGCATGCTCGATTTCACCGTCCAAGCCGACAATAGCAGATTTACCATATGCCTCGACACGGTCGCCACCGCCAACCGCCTCAATAATCATGTCCGTTAAAAGTTTACCCAAAATCGGGGCCTGTTCATGAATTTCAGGCTTGAGATCTTCTACAAATCCACGGCCCGCCCAAGGGTTTTTAATAACAGCAATCGCTGCATAAAGTGTCAGAGGGACTTTCGCCTCTTTCCCACCTTCAATAAGGGTTTTTTCAATTTGCAAAAGTGTTTTTCGAACCTTGAGAGCCATCCCGTTTTCCTCCATTTGATAATAACATTATGGTATACCATAATACATATTGTCAATCGATATTTTTCAGCTTAAAGAGAAAATATCTGAAAATAAAAATTGGATGCTAAAAGCTCAAAGATGATGACAAGCCACAGCACCATGCGTATTAAACGCCCCAACACGACGCTGCGTGAACTTGCGCTTGAAAAAATGCGTCAGGCTATTTTGGAATTGCATTTCAAACCGGGAGAACGTTTGGTCGAACGCAAATTATGTGACGAACTCGGGGTTAGCCGCACTGTGGTTCGGGAGGTGTTGCGGCATCTGGAAGCGGATGGTCTTGTCCAGACATTGCCGAACAAGGGGCCAATTGTTGCCATTACAACCGCAGACGAAGCACGACAAATCTATGAAATACGTGCGATTTTGGAAGCAACAGCGGCACGCGCCTGCGCACTGGAAAACAATAAGGCGAACAGCAAAAAGCTCCAACAAATCATGGATCACATCCGTTTAGCCTATAGTGAAAAAAACTATGATCATGTGTTATCAAACACGAATGCGTTTTATGATACGCTGTTTCGCGCCTCGCACCGTGAAATCGCACTTGGCATTGTTAATTCTCTGAAAATTCGCATTAATCATTTGCGTTCTCTCACCATCAAGTCGCCACAACGCGATATCGAGGGACCAAAACAAATGCAGAAGATTGTCGATGCCATTTCTGCCGGCAATGGAGAGGAAGCTTATGAGGCAACATTAGCCCATATCAAACGTGCTTCCGAAATTGCCAAAACAATTCTTGATAAAGATGAAACAGTCTCCTGAAAAATCAGGTTCTTATAATAGGCTCTCATAAGCTTGAAAGCTCATTTCTATACATTCGTTTAGTCATAAAACAATATTCTGAAACAATATCCTGCTCAATGTTGCACAACCTTATCCCCCCTCCTTCAACAGGTGGTCGCCTATAATTTGGTTTTAAAGGGCATAAAGCCGCATTCTAAAGTTCTCCAGATTGTGATGTGCTATAGGAAACGTACGCCGGATGGAAAAGCCAAGACACACCCGTTTATGAAGCTCGTGACTAATGCGCTTACTCGGACAACTTCCATTTCCTCATGAGAAGTGAAAGTTGCGTCGACAATTCCGGTATTTTCATGTTTTTCAATGTTTTTTAGATCAAGTCTGGCTGTCCGTGATACTCGAAGAAAACGCAATTTTTTTGGCTGATCTACCAAGTATATCCGAATGTATTTTTCTGTTAAACAGTACCGGTCGTAAAAATAAACTATTGTATGCTAAAAATGAATAACGCTTGCGAAACAAACATCAACAAATGAAAACAAAATGATTTCGGAGAAATATTATCGTCTTGATACCAATCCACGAGGCTTTTTAAGTCTTCATGGAAACAAATACTTTTATAGAATTTGCGATTAACCACTGGTCATTTCTGTTTCAAGATAGATCTCCATCCCTATCCTGATTAAGCGTTTAAAGCTTTAGAAAAGAAATGACCAGTGCCTCGACTATAACCCGTAAAATGTCTTACGAGTTCCTTCACTCAACTATTCGACATTGTCCTTAATAGAGGTCATTGCCGCATAGAAATGGCAAGTCTGTTCATTCCATTCATCAGCGATATTGCAAATGTAAGGTCTGATATTTCTTTGTCACTAAAGACCTTTTTTAATGCCTCGTAGGACTCGTCATCGGCGTGGCTTGTCGATATGTTTGTTAACTGCTCTGCCCAGTTCAGCGCTGCTCGTTCTTTTTCAGAAAATTGGTCACTCACACGCCAACCGGCCACTTCGGATATGCGGCGCTGTGTTTCGCCATCTTTTAGCAAGGAATTTGTATGGAGATTGAGGCAATATGCACATCCATTGATTTGAGAAACTCTGAGATAGACCAATTCAATCAATTTTTGTTCTACAACGCTTTTCTCAAGGGCGACTTTCACGGCTCTAAAACCACTCATCAGCTCTGGTGACAAGTCAAAATATTTCAATCTGAGATTTTTCATATTCTCTTCTCCTTATTCTCATTATTGTCTGCAAAATATATTAATAACGAAAGTGCAAAACAAACTAGAACATTGAAATTAATCATCATTTTTATACTTTGGAAAAATGACATATTCATAATAAATAATATCAATATAAATATATTCGCAATGTTAATGCATTTGTTCTTTGCGTTAATAATATATGATAAAGCTATGACCGCCTCTAAAACTGTAACCACCCAGCCAATAACAGGAATTATGTTTTCCGGAGCCCAGGGACACAGTATTGAGACATGTTTAAAAAATTGGGTCATTGAGCCCCATGAAACACCTGTTTCACCGAAATGCCCCCAAAAACCGAAACGGTCAAATACAGCCGAAAGATAGCTGATTGCTAAACTTACTTTAGCAAAATATATGCCCCGCCTTTGCGTAGACGATTTGCCAAAGTCAAACATGCTTCACCATTCTAAAATTCCGGGAATGAAACAATGTCGCAAACCCTTTGACAGCGATAGGGACATATCCGGACAATTTGATAGTGACATATGTATTTCGGTTTCGAACACAAAAAATGCATTGTAGGGATATGTCATCAGAACAAACGTAAAAATCTGTTTCTTGTCTTTTTGACCTCGAGCGCTGTCATGGAAATTATGAATCCACATGCCTACAGATTTTATTCAGTGCTCATTCTTCTCTATTTTTCCGATATGGTGCTGTTGCTCAGCAATATCTGGAATTCTCTTCGGGTTACAAATTCACCATTATTCTTAGGCTGCATACTCTCGATAGGGGTGATATTTCCATTAATCTTGAAAAAATTGGCACGTGGTCACGAGCAGAAATCGATAAGTTTAGCAGGCCTTTATCTTCGACGAATAATTGTATTCGCGGTGATATTAGTGAGTAGCCTATTTGCTATTGCCGACACATGGATTGGCTTTATCATCACATCGCTTTGCATTGGTTATCTTTCACTACTCACACTGACAGTATTGGAAGCCGCAAACACAAAGCTTGTTCTTCAGGGCCACATTAGCTCGCAAATGGCATCGAGAACGATGCAGACAATCGTTCAGCTCGGTTCCTTTTTCGGAGCGATGGCGAGTGGATATCTGCTATTATTTCTCAATTATAATAAGCTGATCGCGCTGATATGCATTTTCGACATCATCGTCAGCGCAACAGCCCGATTTATTTTTTCCGAAAAATCCGAAACAACAATCGGGGAAGCAAATCGACCAACTCATTTCTCAGGAAAGCCTCTTGCCAGAAGTCTGATTTATCTTTGTATCGTTATTGCCTTGGTGGGGCTTCATATCAGCGCATTCAACGTCCTTACGCCGATCATTTTTCAAAAAGTAAAAAATTTGAACAGCGAATATTTCGGTTTATGCAGTGCCATAGCAGGATTAGGGGCTTTCTCGGCCGCATTTATCAACATCGGCTGGTTCCGGTTTTTGATCCCGGCAATCGTTCTCCTTCTGGCGGATTTGATTTTTACCCTCTCCTGGCATCCCTATATGGCGATCGTGGCATGTTTATTTATCGGGTTTTCAATAAACACCATACGAATTAACGCACGTAAAACTATCATCGATAAGACCAGCAATGATAACGAGGCCGATCAGGTCAGTAGCCTCAGTGCTCTGATGTATACTTTAGCGCAGTCCATCGGGCCGATGGTTTTTGGCATCCTGACCGGTAGTGCAGTTCTCGGGGCTTATTCGGCGATATATCTTTTTCCGGCTGTCGCTTTGATCATGTCTCTTTGGATAGTCTTCGTTAGAAGTTCATCGGGAGCAACGGGATGAATAAGAATTGCGTTATTATTGTTGATCCAATGTCAACCGGTGCGCTCTATGCCCCTTTGATATCGAAACTTGGATATTTGTGTTATTGCGTACAGTCTGACCCAAATCTTCCCCCAAAATTTGCGAATAGTTTTACCGGCGAAGGTTTTTTCGACAAAAATTTATATTCGGCTGATGAAATTAAAGATAAGCTCGGTTCTAAAGATGTTTTTGCTGTCATTTGCGGTGCGGAAACGGGTGTCTACTGCACAGAGGCACTTGCCGATTATTTCGGCGTTCCAGGCAATGATGTGCATCATACAAATTGGCGCCGTAGCAAGATTGACATGCAGAAGCGGCTCGAAATCAATGGCCTAAAACATATCAAGACAATCGAGATTACTCGGGAAATGAAGGATTTCCCTATATTTTCGTCTCCAACCGGATATGTATTAAAACCGAATGAATCCTGCTTAACCGATGATGTTCTGTTCTTTCAAAAACGTGATGAGTTGAAGCAACATATCAAAGAAATCGACTGGGATAGAACGAACGCTGTTGGCCAGAAAAACACGTCATTTCTCCTGCAAGAAAGACTGATGGGCGATGAATATGTCGTTGATCTCGTTTCCTTCAAAGGGGTGACAAAAGTTTGTAGTTTATGCCGGTACAGAAAAGGAACGCATAATAACAGTCATTTTGTTTATGAAGCGCTGGAGGTTCTGGACCTGACAACCAAGGACTATGCGCCGTTATTGTCCTATGCTGTTGATTGCATCAAAACTGTCGCAATCGAATATGGTCCGGCTCATTTGGAGCTTATATGGACAAAGACCGGTCCGGTAATGGTTGAAGTCGGAGCGAGATTACACGGCGGTATTGCCCCACTTTTATTCAATGAATGTTATAGTAACGGATTGCTTGAGACTGCCGTTTCTGTATGCTCGGATCACTTCAATTCAAAACCCGCAATTCTTGGGACAAACGGGCGTATCATCTTTTTGATCAATGAAAAGCCGGATAGACATATAACCGATACGTCGCGTTTGATTAGCGATTTCCAATCTATTCAAGATGTTTCCACCGTAAAACTTTTTTTCAGTGACAACACGCCAATCCCTCTAACCACCGACTTGGCCAACTGCCCCGGTATTATTACTGCCGTTGCAAAAGATGCGGCGACTTTGGATGTGATCGAGGATAAAATAAGAGCGCTCTTTGCTACATGAGGGGCTTTTCCGGACCAAGAACGGTTAGCTTGAACAGGATAATTCGCTTTAACACGCGGTAGACTACTTTCTTGATGGCGTTTAGTACCGCAACAAATAATTCCGATAACGCAATAAATCACAAAAAACGCCGTTGCCCTGCTCTTTTTTGCGGCATTTTTTTGCGGCACTTTTTTTGGAGGGGGCTAACGATTATAAATCCGGCTTGTTTCGTTTTCTTTTTTGAAAAACAGTTGCGAAGAATATCAAACATACGTTCATTTTTCTTATGAAAAAGACATTCCCCTACCAGTCATCAAAGTCGTGACAATTGCTTCTTGAAGAATGCCTGATACTTCAACTGATGACGGGGAACCGAATTGTGATGAGCCGTATGTCGTCTCGTCATGAATATTTGTTATTCGAGGCATTAAAATCAAATTCGGTCCGAAAATTCACCCTCACTCATATGTAAAGTTTTCGCGCTACTCTTCACCGGTTTGACCCATTCAATGCTAACCTCTATTATTTTTATCATCAATTGTTATGAATGATGATTTCTGACGGTTAGGAAACGAATGTCGAACGAGCTTATAAACATAGACGCGATGGACACAAACTATTCGCCAAAATCGTCCCGCACAGGAATTGGTGATAGCCTCTACCAACAGATCATTAATTTAATTGATAACGGTACTTTTCAGATAGGACAGCGCGTTCCCTCGATCAGGGCGCTTTCACGTGAACTGGGGGTTGGAAAAAACACCGTCGAAAGCGTATATAGTCGCCTCATTGGAGATGGTTATCTCGTCTCCAAAGGGCCTGCCGGCACATATGTTGCGAACCACTCCCTCCCCCATGAAAGCCGGTCAAAAAAGACTGACACCAATTCCGTAAAACATCGGTCCATTTATGCCGAAGGAACAGCCTTCAAAAAGCTCCAGATCGGTTTACCGGCCATTGATTTATTTCCCGCAAAATATTGGAGTGGTCTTTTAAAGAGAAAGATTGCTGAAACCCATAATGCGTTGTTTTATCCCCATTCAACAGGGCTAAAAAAATTAAAAGAAAGCATCACACGTTACGTCGGGCTGTCCCGTGGAATCGTTTGTGAGCCCGATCAGATCTTCATCAGTAGCGGCTTTCGCGGTGCCTTAAATTTGCTCATGCAAGCGCTTGGTGAACCGAAAGACACAGTATTTTTAGAAGACCCGTGTTTTCCGCCCGCTTTGGATATCGTTAAAAGTTCGGGTACACATATTGTCGCTGTTCCTGTCGATCATAACGGGATGCAAATTTCTGATGCTTTAAAAAAACATCCCGACGTTAAATTTATTATCGTCACAGCCAATCACCAAAGCCCTCTCGGCTACGTCCTGGGAGATGATAATCGAAACACCTTGTTAGATTGGTCGGAGGAAAATGGCACATTTATCATAGAAGATGATTACGATAGTGAATTCCGATATGATAATAAACCGCTACCGGCTCTCGCCAGTCTCAATAATCATAGAAACGCCAATATGATCTATATTGGTAGTTTCAGTAAGTTAATTAATCCTGACCTAAGACTAGGTTATTTTATTGTTCCAAAGTATATGGTTCCGAAAATAACCGATTTTTATCAGAGATGGATAGACGGATTTCCAATATTAACCCAATCTGTTTTATCCGAATTTATGGATTCTGGTAATTTTGCCAAACATTTGAATAAAATGAGGATTAATTATAAAAAAAGACAAATATTTTTACAAAATGCATTAAATAGATATGTTTCAGACATATTCCATGTAAAAAATTTCAATCACGGACTTAATACATTATTGCTATTAAAAAATTGCTTTAAATGTAACGATCTGGAATTAATGAAAATCGCACAAAAAGAAAATTTTGGAATTGGCTGCATTTCAAACCGTCAAATAGAAAGAAGAGATTTGAGCGGATTAATATTATCCTTTTCTAATTTGAAAACCCAAGAAGAGGCGTATAAAATTATCTCGGATTTTAATCAGGTCATCAGACCATATGTTTCTTCCAAATAAAATATTTTTATATTTCAAATTAAAAAAACATCAAATTCACGCTTTATTTCCATAGCAGCCCCCCTCTATGAAATGGCTTTGAAAAGTGAATGATGTATCATTTATGACATGAATTTACACTTATATTTTTATATTCTTCATCTGGTTTGAGATCGGCAAGAGAAAATTGTGCTCTGTTGGATGATTGTGCGAGTTAAAGAAGAAATGGAGAACCAATGGTCGCCCTTGGCAGCTACCCGAAGGTGGCTACCCTATATTAATCTCTCCATTGCTTTTAAAAGGTGACATCTTAATGTCGGCTTTTGCGTGGTTACCTTTATACCAACTCTCTAAATCACCAAAACTATCAAGAGCCTTATTAAACTCATCAGGTAAAATATTGGATTTAAACAATGATGTTAGTTTATTAATGACAGTATTTTTATCAACTGTTTCCGCTATATTGTTACTCATACTCCGTGCAAAACCTAAGGCGGACTGCGCTATAGCATATACTACGATCCATTCGATTACGCGATAACACATCGTTTGATAATTATATTCCATTTTTGAGCTGGTGCCCTCACTCGTCAAGCTTTCTGCGCATCCATTTCTAGTCAATTGAACCCAAACTTCTTTATCGTCGTCTTGTTCTTCCCCAATAGCAACCTGAAAACTCTGGATAATGTCAGTTAAACGCTTTGAAACAGTATCTCTACTTAACTCGATCGCTTTAGCTATTATCTCAACATTCGATTCAGGCATATCAAAAAAGTCCAACTGTTTTCCATCTTTTGTCATAGGAGGCTTAGTTTCACAGTTGAAGTGTAGCTTAATGTTGTGCTCCGCAATGACCATCAGTGCAGACAAACATCTTAATAGTCTTGGTTTTACTGCCCTTAGAGCATTATCCCGTGCTTCCTCTACTAGTTTAGCCTCCCTGGCAACCTGTTCTTTAGCCAATTTTTCATTTGACGCAATTTGCTTCATAACGGATCGCCAAGCCACCACAGCAGCAACCAACGTCATTAACCCGCCTATAATGTTACCGGCAAAGCCACTCATCCAATCGCCTGGAATCAATCGAAAAAACCATGCCAATACTTTAATTAATATTAGCCCAGCGACACAGCCAATGAGTAAGTATACTAACTTCTCAGATTTACACATTTAAAGACACATGCCTAATTTCAAGAATATTTTGATAGTCTCATTATATAATACGATTCCAAAGGTTTAATAAGGACTATGCATGGTTTTTTAAAAGTTTCCACTCTTTAACTGTGGGCTTCCGAACCTAACAATAGCGCCGACTCTCCATTGACTTTTCTGGTTTTTCAGTCCCCATAAAGAGGTTGACCAAAACAAACCGGATAATGACCACCACAAGCAAGAATGTAAATAAACGCTGTTTTCCTGATCCGCTTCTCTCAGGATTTTTATGCAGCTAATATGTCGCCTGTTATCCCGACAACGTTGGTGCCCTATAAATTGCCTGCCGTCATGGGTAAAAAGGTAAGCATTGGCAAACAGTGTTTTATCAACACTATTGTCGGAAGCGAGGTAATCACATTCAACTTCCAATCGTTAATAAATCCAACGGGCAAGTTCATTCATGATTTTCATTCATCATTCAAATGAACAATAATACCTTTTTCGTTTTTGAAAGCTCGATTATACTTGCTCTCAACAAAAACAGGAAAGGCGCTAGAATGGACATAACACGTCGACAATTTGCTATCGCCTGTGGTGCAGCTTTAATGGTTAGCCCGACAATTTCGGCAAATACACAAGCCACAGCTATAAAAAACCCTCCGATCCGCCTTAAAACCGGCCGGATGATCCCCACCCTCGGCATGGGAACATGGACGCTTGCAGCCGGTCAACGCCCTCTCGAACAAGAAGAAGAAGCGCTTGCAACCGGTCTTGATCTTGGCATGAATCTGATTGACACCGCCGAGCTTTACAGTTCCGGTAAAGCTGAAGAAATGGTTGGCCGTGTCATCAAAAAGGCCGGAACGAAACCATACGTGGTTTCAAAAGTCATGCCTTCGCACGCCACAAAAGCCGAAGACATTCGCAATGCCTGCAAAAACAGCCTTCAACGCTTGGGATTAAAGCAGATGGATCTTTATCTTTTGCATTGGCGTGGCGGAATTTCAAACCTCAAAACTGTGGTTGATACCTTTGAAGAATTAAAAAGCGAAGGTGCCATTGTCGATTGGGGCGTTTCCAATTTTTCCGTTAACGACATGAATGATCTTTTCAGCCTTGAAAAAGGTGACCAATGCGCAACCAATCAGGTGGAATATTCACTTGTTGACCGCTCTATCGAAGGTGGCCTTCTCGATTGGTCAAAAAATAACGCTATGCCGATTATGGCCTATTCACCGCTTGGTTCCGGCAAAACCCCGCTTTTGCAAAATGCGGTGTTAAAAGACATTGCGCAAAAACATCATATGACTGCTGCGGCAATCGCAATCGGCTGGACAATCAGAAACAATTTTACCATTTCCATTCCCCAATCAGGTTCGCCCGCACATTGCCGTGAAAACAGCGCCGCACTTTCTCTTCATCTTGACGAAGAAGATCTCGCCCGACTTGATAAGGCTTTCCCGATTTGAGCAAGAAAGTTTCCCCCTCTGGAGAACAAGGTTCATGACAAGAAGGTTCAACATGTCTCTTGATCGTCGTTTTATATTAAAATCCGCTTTGGCTCTGTCTCTTGCCGAGATTTTTTCGCTTTCAAAAGCTTTTTCACAAAATACCGAAAATTCGGTGGGGAAGACTTCAAATTCATCCAAAGCGGAAACAGTAAACGATAGCCCCGCAACAAAAACGGAAGCTGATGTCAAAAATCTTAAAATCGGGGTCATTGGCGCCGGCTCGCTTGGCGGAACCGTTGCAACCCTCCTTGTCAAATCCGGCCATTCGGTGATGTTTTCTTCGCGCCATCCGGATGAGTTGCGACGCTTGACAAACCCGCTTGGAGACAAAGCTTCAGTCGGCACACCGCGCGAGGCGGCACAATTTGGTGATGTTATCCTTGTTGCAGTGCCGTTTTCAGCCTGGTCGCAGATCGGCAAAGATTTTGCCGCTGAAATGAAGGGGAAAATTGTTATTGATGCTACCAACCCGCCTTTGTGGGGAGGAGATTTAGAGCCTCTTTCAATTGAAGCAAAGAAAAACGGCGTTGCCGAAACGGTAAAAAAATATGTGCCGGATGTGCGCCTTGTTCGTGCTTTTTCGGCAGTTGACGCCACGGTAATTGAAGATTGTTTCAATAAAAGAATAGAAGCTGTTGGTATGCCGATGGCAAGTGACGATGAAAAAGCGCTGGCCGTTGTGGCCGAGCTTGTGCGCGAAACCGGTTGCGAACCTGTCATTACCGGCAAACTTGAAACAGCGCATATTTTCGCCCCCGGCGAGCCGGGCTTTCGTGCCCACCTTCCGGCAGATAAATTGCGTAAACGCCTTGGCCTATAATGATAAACAAGCTGCAACATATATTTGAACGTCTGTTCGCGCTAAAAGCGCATGAAACAGTTGCTTTTTTGGGCGGCTTTTTCACGCTTTTTCTCGTCTTTTGCAGCTATTTCATGTTGCGACCGGTGCGTGAAACATTCGGCATTGCCGGTGGTGTCGATCATCTCTCATGGCTTTTTACTGCCACTTTTTGCGCCATGTTTCTCGTTGTGCCCATTTTCGGCTTTATCAGCCAGAAAATTAAAAAGACCAATCTCTTCATCTATTCGACACTCTTTTGTAGCCTTATTATGCTGGGCTTTACGCTAAGCCTTTATTATAATAGCAGCAGCGTCTGGGTGGGGCGCGCATTCTTTGTCTGGGTTTCGGTTTATAACCTGTTTGTTATTTCCCTCACATGGAGCTTTTTGGCCGAGGTTTTTACCAAAGAACAGGCACAGCGCCTGTTTGGCCCCCTATCGGCAGGGGCAAGCCTTGGCGGTATAACCGGCCCGTTAATAAGCGCATTTATGGTTGAAAAAGTGGGCTATGCGGGGCTTCTTTTAATTTCGACTGCGCTGTTTTTATCAACGCTTTTTCTCTGGCTTTTTCTCGTGCACTGGCGAAGCGATTTCGGCCGCGGCAAAGACATGAAACAAGACAAGCCTGGAATAATCGCGTCGGAAAAAGAAAAGAGTGAAACCTATTCGGGCATATGGATTGGCTTGAAACTCATTGTGCAATCGCCTTATCTCAGCCAAATTGCCGTTTATGCCATTTTCACCTCGGCCGGAACCACTTTTCTTTATTACGCGCAGGCACGCCTTGTTCAGGCAACCTTTACCAATCCTGCTGAACAGACACAGTTTTTTTCCATTATGGATACGGTTGTGCAAACCTCGTCCATTCTTATCCAGATGTTCGTTACTGCCCGCATTGCAAAAAAATTCGGCGTGACATTCTTGCTTGTAAGCTTGCCTGTCATGATGGTGATCCTGTTTGGATTACTCGGCATATTCTATTGTTTTCCGATTTTGGCAATCGCGATGATATTGCGGCGTGTGGGAGAATATGCACTTGCCCGCCCTGCCCGTGAAATGCTCTTTTCGGCAGTTGATGAAAATTCGCGTTTCAGTGCAAAAAACGCTATTGATACTTTTGTCTATCGCGGGTCGGATGCATTCTGGGGCTGGGTTGATACGCTTATCCGCAACGTCGTCCAGCCGCCGGTCATTATGCTGCTTGCACTTGTTTTATCCTGTATCTGGGCAATTTCCGGAAAGAAAATCGGCAAACGTTACGACGAACTTTAAACCTAAGAGCGCCAGAAAATATTCAACAAGATTGGAAAACTTCTCATAAAGTTATGCCTGAAAGTGGCGGCGAGAATGATATGCACAAATCATAATATCCGGCCTCATTTTAATATCCGGCCTGATTTTTTAACTGCATATTGAGCCTCGTTTTTTAACTGCCGCGATAGGTCGAATAGCTCCACGGGCTTACAAGAAGTGGCACATGATAATGGGCGGTGTTATCGGCTATTGAAAAGCTTATGGTGATTTCATCAAGAAAAGGCGGGTTATCAAGTTTTGCGCCTTGGTTTAAAAAATAGGCTGCCGTGAAAAAGTGTAATTCATATTGCCCTTGTTCCATTGCCTTTTCATCAAGAAGCGGTTTTTCCGTTCGCCCGTCCTGATTGCTCTTTGTTTCAACAAGCAATTTTTTGACAATGGATTGCGTTTTTTCCCCCGCGAAATGCGTTTTTTCGGCCGTGCTAAGGGGGTTGTTTATTGTCCCGTTATTTTCATTTTCCGGAACATTTTCCGCGCAAAGCTTGTAGAGCTGAATTTTAACGCCGCTAGCCGGTTTACCGGATGCTGTATCAAGAATATGGGTTGTCAAACCGGTCATGTTTTATCCCTCGCTGTCGATGAGATCTTCAAGCCGCAAGCGCGCAATGCGGAAGATTTCCGTCAACGCCGTGGCTTTTTCTTCATCTTTATCATTGTTCAAGCGCTTTTTCATATTGGCGAGAATGGAATATTTGTCATGGGCTTTGCCACCATGCCCCCGAACAGCAATGATAAAGGGAAAAGAAAATTTCGCCCGATAGGCTTCATTCAATTTCTGAAATTGATCGAATTCATCTTCGCTCAAACGATCAAGCCCTGCCCCTTTTTGTTCTTTTTCCGATTGCGCCGTCAATTTCGATGAACGGGCAAGTTTACCCGCAAGATCGGGGTGAGCCAAAATCAACCTGTCTTTCAACTCTTCCGGAGCTTGCCGAACCGCTTCGACCATGGCCTCATAAAGCGCATCGAGATTTTCAAACGGGCGTTTTCCTGCAACACTTTCCCCCACCCAAGGGGAATGCTCGAAAATACCGCTTAAACAATCAACAAAAGCGGCGGCTGGAAGAGTGTTCAATTGTTCAATTTTCACGGGGCCTTTTTCCTTAATTCGTTTGCCTGTATTTATGTGTTCTCAATTTTTATATTTTGCTCAATTCCGTTCTTTAAAACGCAAGTTCGCCAAACCCTTCCGTCATTTGTCAAAATCCGGCAACCGGCTGATTTGCCAAGCCTCGTCTTGATAAAAATATTCTTCAAGATTGTTTTCGACACCACCGCGATCAATGACATAAAAATCGCTTGTCTTGAAAAGTGCAAGAAGCGGAAAATGCCAGACATTTTTATGATAATTAACGCCGACACCTGAAGGGCAATAAAAGGCTTGCGGGGTGGAAGGTTTACCCCCTTCATCCTTTGCCACAACAACAAGAAACGGATTTTCGCTTGCTGGCAGAAATGCCTGCGAGCCATAAGGGTGGCGCTCCATCATATCAATCTTGACGGGAAAGCCGATCGGGAAAGACCGGAAGACATTGATGAGGACGCGGGGCTTTTCCCCCGCTGCTTCAACCTTTGCAAGATCATGAAAACGGGTGGCCCGCCCCTGATTGATCGGGATCATAACCGGATTTTTTTTGAAAGCCGAGCCTCTATTATTTTCTTTGTCCAATTGGTCGGGCGAAACTGTTTCTTCCCTCACGTCGATTACATCGCCAAAAGGAGAAAATTCAGCTTTTCCGATTTTTAAAACGGCAAGCTCGTGCAATTGTTTTTTATGATTTTCCTGCTCGACCATTGTTTCCTGTTCTCCGGTTTTTATTCTGTTTCGGGCTTATTTGGCCGGATGCACTTTTTGCCAATGGCGGGCAATATCTATGCGCCGCGCGATATAAACCGACTTTTTGGCTGCCACATAATCAAGAAATTTTTCAAGCGCTTTTGCCCGCCCCGGATGGCCAACCAGGCGGCAATGCAAACCGATGGACAACATTTTCGGCGCGCCTTTTTCACCCTCTTCATAAAGAACATCAAAACTGTCTTTCAGATAGTTGAAAAATTGTTCGCCACTGTTGAAACCTTGCGCGGTTGCAAAGCGCATATCATTGACATCCAATGTATAAGGAATCATGAGAAACGGCTTATCAATGCCTTCTACCCAATAGGGAAGTTCATCGGCATAACTATCTGACGAATAGATAAAGCCGCCCTCTTCCATCGTTAGCCGCAAAGTGTTGATCGACGGTTTTCCCTGGTAAATTCCATATGGGCGTTCACCCGTTAGTTCTTTCTGGATGCGTACGGCTTCGCGAATATGAAAACGCTCTTCCTCTTCATCAACATCCTTATATTCGAGCCAACGAAAGCCATGGGTGGCAATTTCCCAATCGGCCTCGACCATGGCTTTTGCAACAGCCGGATTGAGCTCCAAAGCCTTGGCCACGGCAAAAACCGTAAGCTTCATATTTCTTTCGGTAAAAAGCCGGTAGAGCCGCCAAAAGCCGACACGTGCACCATATTCATACAAGGATTCTATATTGAGATTGCGCTGCCCTTCCCAAGGAACTGCGCCGACAATTTCGGATAATAAATGCTCGGAGGCTTTGTCACCATGAAGAATATTGCTTTCCCCGCCTTCTTCATAATTGATGACAAATTGTACCGCAATTTTTGCCCCGTCCGGCCATTCGGGGTCTGGCGGGTTCGGCCCATAACCGTAAAATTGGCGGGCACGATAATCTTTCTTGGATTTCATGGTTCTTCTTCCCTAAAGAACAAAATTGAAAACAATATCCGGAAAACACTTACGTTTAAAACCGCGTAGAATTTCCGCATCTCGACAATTGCTGAAAATATGAAAAGCAAGAGCCATGCCACTTGGCTTTCGGGGCGTAAATGCGCCGACATTTCAGGAAAAACTTATGTGCGTGTTTTTCCTTTCCGGCAGCGCTTTTTATCTGTCCGCTTTCATGCTTTCCGCCAATGCTATTTATGGGAACTTAATGCCCTACCGGTGTTTCACTTGATGATCGGAGCCTCTCTTAATTGCGGCACAGCAGACCGCACCGGTTATTTCTGTTGCTTTATTACCGCCCAAAAAAATGAATAATATTGAACAAGCGATGAACTGGCGAAAATTTAAAAAACAAAACGGAAAACAGGCAAAATAAAAAAATATTTATACGTACTGACCAACGCGTTATGCTTGAAATAACAGCAAATTATATTTGATTTTGCCTAAATTTTAATCTTGACAAGTTTCTGCCTTATATTTAGCCTCTCTACCACCGGCATAAAGCGTATTGCGGGTCGATCGGGTCGATCCGGACAGAAAGTGTCATCCCCGTTTTAAACCGGCAGCCAAGGTTCTTTTAAAAGCCGGAGCTTGTTCCTTGGGCTGTCTTTAATGGGGAATAGACATGCCAGAAAATAGCGAAATAAATCTTGCCAAGCTCGAGCGGCAGGCAAAATATGATCTTGAATGTTTGAACTATCCTGCCCGTCAATGGGTAAAGCCGAAGACATATCACGGCAATCCGGTGAAGGATGTTGTGATTATTGGCGGCGGACAAAGCGGTTTGACATTGGCGCTACAATTACGGCGGGAAAGCGTTACCAACATTGCCATTCTGGATAAAAATGAAGCCGGTTTTGAAGGGCCGTGGCGCAATTATGCCCGTATGCACACATTGCGCACACCGAAATATGTGACGGGGCCTGATCTCGACATTGGCAGTTTGACGGTGCGTGCCTGGTGGGAAGCACGTTTCGGGCATAAATCCTGGGAAGAGCTTTATAAAATCCCGACCAATCTTTGGGCGGAATATCTCGACTGGTTGAAAAAAGTCACCCATATAGAAGTGACAAACCGGACAGTTGTAACCGATATAGAGCCGGTGCAAGATGATGTTTTTGCACTTCATATCGAACGAAACGGCAAAGCCGATATAATCTACACGCGCCTTGTGGTTTTAGCGACCGGCATTGAAGGTAGCGGCCAATGGGTTGTGCCGGATATGTTCAAGGATAATCTTGACAAGAAAGTTTATGCCCATACTGCCGAAGCAATTAATTTTGACAAACTTGCCGGCAAGCGTGTTGCGGTTGTGGGTGGTGGCTCGTCTTCTTTCGACAATAGTGCCACAGCTTTGGAACACGGTGCAAAATCGGTAACGCATTTTGTCAGACGTTCCATTTTGCCGACAGTCAACCCTTATCGTTTTATGGAATATAGCGGGTTTTTGCGCCATTTTGCCGATCTTGATGACGACAAGAAATGGCGTTTCATGAAATATCTCTTCGACGTCAACCAGCCGCCGACACAGGATTCCTATTTGCGGTGCACAAAATTCGACAATTACGAACTGAAACTTGCAAGCCCCATTAAAAGCTGCCGGATGGATGGTGAAAAGCTTGTTCTTGAGACACCGCATGAAAGTGATGAATTCGATTTTCTGATTGTCGGCACAGGCTTGATTATCGACCTCAAAACACGGCCGGAAATTGCCCGTTTTGCCGATAAAATCGAAACCTGGGGCGACCATTTTACCCCGCCAGCGGGTGAAGAACATGCTGTGATTGCAAGCTGCCCTTATCTTGGGCCAAACTTCCAATTTCAGGAAAAGGTGAAAGGTGAAGCGCCTTATCTCAAACGCATTTTCAGCTATACTTTTGCCGGTATGCCAAGCCTTGCCGCTTCAGCCGGAATTTCGGCTTTGAAATTCGGCGTAAGAAGACTTGCCTATGGGGTGAGCAGTGAATTGTTCTGCGAAGATGCCGATTATCATTATGACCTTCTCCGAGCATTTGACGAGAAGGAACTGACAGCACCCCAGCCGGTTGCCATGGGGAAAGCAGGTTAAAAACCCTTCGGGTAAACGACAAAACCGGCGATTGTCAAAACCGACGATTTTCAAAACCGGTTTTGCCTCAAAAAACATTAGGAATTTTCATGTTCCTTTCAATATTATCGAGAATCGCGCCCTTTGTGGCGCGATTTTTATTGTTTTCCTGTTTGATTTTTTAAGTCCTGAATTCACTGTTTCTCCTCTGAAAAGTTGAAAGCAGTATTAAGAGAATTTAGATCAACCCGTACGAATTTTAAGAACGCTTAATAAAAGCGCAGAGGCTGCACGAGAGCAGGTCAATAGTGTTTTTTCAAATCATTGATTTTATTTAACCTTTTTATTTTTTCATTTTCTTATTTGTAAAACTGCATAAATTTTAATCAATAAATAAAAACGCCTATTTTTTAGGTTTTTTCTCTTGTTTTCACTTGTTGTTCGTGTAAATCTTGGGGCGTCGGAAATAAAACCGGTTTTCTTTTTTGAAGAAGACAAAGTTAGAGCTTCAAAGAGAAAGAAAAAGGTTTTTCCGGCAAATACAGGATGACACTATAGGTTAAAAAATACGCTTGGTTTCGTAATTTGAATGTCTATACGCCGCCTTTCTTGTGCTGATTATCCGGTTTTTTGAAAACGGATAATACCCGACAGCACAAATGGCAAAACCGGAATTTGTTCATAATGCCCGTTCGGTTTTTCGGGGTTTTCAAAAAACCGGAATGCTTTTTAAGCGGGAGAGGAAAAGTTCATGCAGGCAGAATGTCGAAACAATAGCGACAGTGCTTTTTATTCACTCCCTCGCAACTGTTCTTCAAAGAGCCTTACTTCTTGCCTCGAAGGCAAAATGAAAATTGCAACTTCGAAAATACTGCGCCTCAAAAAGCCCGCTATAAAAAGCTTTATTCGCAAGCAATCCGAACAGGCATTTTCGACTTTTAAACACGCTTTTCCGCTTGCCACTTTTTCAGCAGCCAAAGTTGCTTTTAAAAGTCTTTTTCCAAGAAGACTTCTTTCGGCCAGTTTTCTTTCATCAAGTCTTCTTTGTGGGAGTTTGGCGCTTCTTTTGTTTTCCCAAACGCTTGAGGCCAAAGAGGTTCAAAAAACCCCTGACAAAGTACGTTTTCAACTCGACTGGTTACCCGGTGGCGATAAAACCGCCATTTATGTTTGTGTGAATAAAGGATTTTGCAAATCCGAAGGGCTTGATGTTGCGATTGAACCGGGGCGTGGCGGCAATGACGCGATTACCCGCATTGCTGCCGGAGTGAGCGATGTGGGAGCAGCCGACATCACCGCGCTCATGGCCGCGCGTGTAAGCGCAAATGTGAAGGTAAGCGCGGTTATGGCGATCTTCAACAAAACGCCGCATGCATTTTATGTACTTTCCGATAGCCCCGTTCACAAAATCGCCGATATAAAGGGCAAAGCTGTTGCAACCTCGCCTTTTACCGCTTCCAATCTTTTCCTGCCGCCTTTCCTGAAGACGCAGAATTTATCCATGGATGATATTTCCCTCACACGGGTCGATTCCGGTGCTTTGGGGCCGATGTTGATAACCGGAAAGACCGATGTGATTATTGCGTGGCTCACCGATTACACGCGTTACGAAGAACAGGCGAGAATTGCGCATAAAGAAATCAGAGCCTTTCCGTGGGTGGAAAGCGGACTTGACCTTTATGGCAGTTCGCTGATTGCGGCAGACAAATTCATTTCCGAACGTCCCGAAGTTCTGACCCGCTTTATCAAGGCTTATCGCCAATCAATCATATTCATGCACGAACATCCGGATGAAGCGGTCGATGCGGTGATGGAAAGTGTTCCCGAACTTGATCGGCAGAGTGTTAAAGGGTCGCTTCTTGATACATTGAAGCTCATTTACAATGACGAGACAGATCAATACGGCCTTGGCACTTTCCGTCGCGACAAGCTTCAACGCACATGGCAAAAAACTGCCGAAGCTTTAAACCTCGACCCGAATGCGGCGACCGCTGAAAGTGCCGTTAAAACCGGTTTTTCCGAAAATCTGGAGGGCTTCAAATGACACCAAGCCAATTGCAATCCATGGAAATGAAATCCGGCAATGCGATTTCTCCCCCCTCTATCCGCTTTGAAGGGCTAAGCCAGTTTTTCACAACATCGACAGGGCGAACAGAAGCACTTCACAACATTACTTTCGATGTCCGCTATCACGAATTTCTTGCGGTATTGGGGCCTTCCGGTTGTGGCAAATCCACGCTTTTGCGGTTGATTGCCGGACTCTTGAAACCGACACAAGGCAAGGTGGAAGTTTTCGGTATGCCGGTCAAAGAGCCGCGCGAAGATGTCGGCATTGTTTTTCAGCGCCCGACATTGCTGCCATGGCTCAATATTGTGGACAATATTACTTTTCCGATCAAACACAAATTCGGCAAGGTCAATTCCGCCGATATTGATAAAGCCCATGAACTTGTGCGCATGATCGGCCTTACCGGTTTTGAAAAGCGTATGCCGGAAGAATTGTCTGGCGGTATGCAGCAGCGTGTCGGCATTGCCCGCGCGCTTCATCTCGACCCCGATATTTTGTTGATGGATGAACCGTTTTCCGCCCTTGATGCATTAACCCGCGATGAAATGGGTTTTGAACTTTTAAGAATTTTTGCCGACCGGCCGAAAACCGTGATGTTCATTACCCATTCTGTCAATGAAGCTGCCATTCTTGCCGACCGTGTGCTGGTTCTCGCCGGCCGGCCGGGAACTGTTTTAACCGAACTCGACGTGCCGCTCGGACGGCCACGCAATGCCGAAACTGCAAACCAAAAGGTGGTCCATGACTTCGCTCACACCCTCAGAAACCTCCTCATCAAGCCAAAGCTCGCTTAAGAGGAAGAAGATAAAGCTGTTTCACCTCTCCTCGCTGCTCTCTGGCTTACCGGCAGTGTTGCTGATTGTGGCTATTCTTGTGATCTGGCAAATAGCGGTGACGGTTTTTGCCATTCCTTCTTTCATCCTGCCGGCGCCGGTTGAAATTTTTAAAGCTTTCCATGTGATTGATGGGGCGCGTTGGGCCGTTCATATATTTGCAACTTTGCGGGTGGCACTTCTCGGCTTCTTCGTATCCATTCTAATTGCTTTGCCGCTTGCTGTCTGTCTTATCCGCTCGCCGCTTTTATCAAAAACAGTTTATCCGTTATTGGTCATTATCCAGTCAACACCGGTTGTCGCCATTGCGCCGATTGTCATTGTCGCCTTCGGTTCGGGTGATTTCCCGCGCATTCTCATCACCTTTCTTATTTCGTTTTTTCCGCTGGTCATTGCCACCTCGACAGGGCTTCTTTCTACACCGCCCGAATTGATCGAGCTGTCAAAATCGCTCCGCGCACCGGTTCGCCGTGAAATATTGCAAATCCGCCTGCCCTATGCCGTGCCTTATATTTTCTCGGCCTTGAAAATTTCCATTACTTTATGCGTTATCGGCGCGGTTGTTGCCGAATTTGTTTCGGCGGATAAGGGCATAGGTTTCTTCCTCCAGCTTTCCACTTCAATTTATAAAATACCGCAAGCCTGGGCGGGTCTTTTTGTGTTGGCTGCCATGTCGCTTATCTTGTTCCAACTTGTTATTCTTACCCAGAAACTTCTCTTCCCGTGGAGTATCAAAAAGGGTTGAAAAGAAAAAAGCTTTAAAACATCAAAAAACGGACAAGGGGGGATTTGAGCACTTTGCAACACCGTTTGATGAAATATCTTGACGAGGTGGCGCGTTCGGGTTCGCTACGCAGTGCCGCACAAAAGCTTCATGTTGCCGCTTCTGCCATCCAGCGGCAAATAAAGCTCTTTGAAGAAGAAATCGGCACACCGGTTTTTTCCCGCAGCCATAAGGGGCTCGAACTCACAGCCACAGGCGAACTGGTGCTTGGCCATATCCGCGAAACAATGCGCAATGAAGAGCGGATGTTGAGCGAGATTAAAGCTTTAAACGGCGTTATCCGCCAGAATTTGACAATTGTTTGCGAAGAAAATCTGGCGGCTACTGTTCTTTTTTCCGCAATTGTCGACTTCCAGAAAAACCACAAATCCACCAAAATCAATGTATTGACGACTGAAAACGACAATGTGCAAAATGTTCTTCTTGATGGCAAAGCCGATCTTGCTTTGGCCTATGACATTGAAAAGCAGCCCCGTTTTGCTATTGATAAAGAGGTGAAATGCCCGCTTGGCCTCTTTCTTCGCAAAGGGCATAGTCTCGAAAAACGCTTGCAAGGAAAAACCAAAATCAATCTTGCCGAAATTATCGGCGAAGCTTTGGTTCTTCCCGGAAAAGGCACGAAACTGAAATCGCTCATCGAAACGCTTGGCCCCCCGCTTGTTACCGCCGTTCCGATTGTCGAAACATCATCCATTCCATTGATTGTTCAACTCGTTGCAACCGGAAACTATGTTTCCATTTTAAGCCGCACAGAATTGCCGGAAGGGTTTGATAATGAATTTCTCTTCATTCCCGTAATTACCCATCCTGCCTACCGCATTTTGACTTTGTTTCACCAGACAAACCGTGCGTTAAAACCGGTTGAACAACAGTTTCAACATGTATTGATGAGAAAAATGAAAGAACGGCTTAGCCCACGCATCCAAAACTTTTCCGGAGAAAGAAATCAGGCAGATTGAATATTATGAAATCTGTTTGCGATCGGGTAAAACAGGTTCAAAGATTATCCGATAAACTTTTAAAAACCCTGACAGACGAGACAGGCAAAACAACGTTAAATCGGAATAAAACATCCAAGCGGTTTTAAAAGCTTTTTGACGAGAAAAACTTTTTGAAAAAGCTTTAATAAAAGAGGAGACAACAATTCCATGAATGAGAAAGACTATTATTTTCCGCTTGGCGGATTACAAACACGTTCCGAACTTTTAAGCAGCAAAGCCACCTTCAAAGACGCCTATATGGTGATGCCCGCTTCTGTCATGTCGGATATTGTCACAAGCCAATTGCCGTTTTTTACAAAATCCCGCTTCTGGGTGTTGGCGCGCCCGATGACGGGTTTTTCAGAAACATTTTCCCAATATATAGGCGAGATCGAGCCTTCGGGCGGCTCCACACGTCCGGAAAATGACAAGCGTGCGGAAGCCGTTTTTTTTGTGACCGATGGTGCGCTTACCATTGTGCTAGAAGGCGAAAAACATGTTCTTCACAAAGGTGGCTTTGCCTATCTTCCTGCCGGTCACGATTATCAATTATTAAATGAAGCAAAAACCACCGCCCGCTTTCACTGGATCCGCAAGGCTTATGAAAAAGTGGAAGGGCTTGACGAACCTGATGCGATCTTTTCTTCCGACCAGCAAATAACGCCTGCCGAAATGAAAGGCCATGAAGGGGTTTGGATGACAAGCCGTTTCATGGATATGAACGACTTGCGCCATGACATGAATGTTGCCATTGTCACCTTTATGCCGGGTGCTCATATTCCTTTCATGGAAACCCACGTGATGGAACACGGGCTTTATGTCTTGCAAGGCAAAGGCGTTTATCGGCTGAATGATGACTGGGTGGAAGTCGAAAAAGGCGATTTTATGTGGTTGCGCGCATTTTGCCCGCAAGCCTGCTATGCCGGCGGCCCCGAACCATTCCGTTATCTCCTCTATAAAGATATAAACCGGCACGCAAAACTCTGGTAAGGCAAAACTCTGGTGCAACTTTGCGACGGCGAAACTTTAGTTGGGCAAAACTTTAATAAGGCAAAGCTTTGCTCATGTTTTGAACCCGTGGGTTTTTAATAGCAACCAGCCATTAAAGCCTTCCTTGCTTTTAAAGGCTCATCGTCATCATGAAGAATTTCCCCACATCTTGTCTTCAGGATGTTCGGGGCATTCTACTGCGGTTTTCGGCCAGAAAATCGGGTGAACGGTTGTTATAACTCATGCAAGCTCTCCTTGACTTGTCATCAATATTGGTTATTTGTAATACAACAAAGGAGATCACATGGCTCGCACAACAACAATGACAGTACGCATTGGCGAAACACTGGGTGATTATGTTGTCCGCCAGATAGGCGACAACGGGCCTTATGAAAATGTCAGCGAATATGTGCGTGATCTCATAAGAAAAGACAAGGAACGTCACGACGAACAGGCGTTTAACCGGCTGAAAGCCGAGTTGCAGCTTGCGTTTTCCGAACCTGACGAGAGTTACGTTACTGTTTCGGCGGGAGACATTATTTCAAGAAACAAGAACAGGTCATGAGCGGTTTCCGGCTGCAACAGGCAGCAATTTTCCGTCTCGACGAAATCTATCATTACACGTCAAACAAATGGGGCGCTGCACGGGCGGAAGACTATTTGAATGGTTTATTCAACTGTTTTCAGGCAATTGCCGATGATCAGGTGATGTCCCGACCGATACCTGCCGAATTTTCCGTTCACGGCTATTTCTACCGTTATAAACATCATTATATCTATTGGAAAAAGCTGAAAGACGGCGATACAGGTATTGTCACGATATTGCATGAGCGTATGCACCAGATCGACCGTTTTAAGGATGATTTTATCTGAACCGAGAAAAGTGCGTTCGTCTGAACCGCTCTTTGATTGGCTGTAACTTTGATGACGAGCTTTTAAAATTTTCATAAATACAAGGATTGGCATAGATAAAAGCCTTGATGAGACCCAAGCTTTCGTTGCTTCACGCTCAAACAGGCAATGACTGGAAGACCGCGTCTCGAACTTGCCGCCGCTACCGGCGCGACGCGTGCGCCAGCTTTTCACAATCAAACTTTTGTCAGTTGCTGTTTTAAATCTCTATAGTGGCGTATAAGAATAATGATTTGAAAACACATTCTGATAAGGCAATTTTTATGGCTGAAACACTCATCCAATGTTTTGACGGGCACAATGACATTCTCTCCAAAATCCGCGACGAGAAAAATCTTGATCCGTCGGCTTTCATCAATGGTTTTGAAAGTGCAGAACTTGACCTGCCAAAGGCTGAAAAAGGCGGCCTGATTGGCGGGCTTTGTGCGGTTTATCCGCCATCGGTTGATCTTCAGCCCGATAAAAACGGTGTCTATCCGGAATTACTATTAAAAGATGCAACAAAGCCGACCATGGAAATGGCAAAGCTTCTTCATGATATTGAAAAGCTCAAACCCGACCGTTTCAAAATTTGCAAAACCGCGCGTGATATTAAAGAAGCAATCAAGGCGCACCAATTTGCTGCGGTTTTTCATATTGAAGGTGCCGAAGCCATTGGCGAAAATCTGGAAGAGCTTGCCCGCCTTTATCAGGATGGATTGCGCAGCCTCGGTCCTGTCTGGAGCAGACCCAATATATTCGGTTTCGGCGTGCCATTTAAATATGGTTCGACCGGCGACATCGGACCGGGCTTGACAGATACGGGCAAAAAACTTGTTCGCGAGTGTAACAAGCTCGGCATTATGGTTGATCTTTCGCATATGAACGAAAAAGGCTTCTGGGACATTGCAAAATTGAGCGACGCACCGCTTGTTGCTTCCCATTCCAACGCCTATCACTTGAGCCATCAAAGCCGTAACCTCACCGATGAACAATTGCGCGCTATCGGAAAAAGCAAGGGGTTGGTCGGCATTAATTTCGGTGTCAAATTCCTGCGCGAAGATGGCGAACGCAACCGCGACACACCGCTTAAAACCATTATCAACCACATGCGCTATATCGTCGATATTGTTGGTGTTGAACATGTCGGCCTTGGTTCGGATTTCGATGGCACAACAATTCCGAATGAATTGCATGATTGTTCACAATTGCCGAAGCTCGTCGCCGAAATGGAAAAATCCGGTTTCAACCATGACGAGATCGAGAAAATTACCTCGAAAAACTGGATCTCGGTTCTGGAAAGGACATGGGGCGAATAAAGCTTTTTAAAATGCCAATGCATTCGGCCGGTTGAATCGCATTGGCAAACTATGTTTTCGCGATTTACGGCGCAAAAAAAACAAAAGGCAACGCCGGAACATTTTCCGACGTCGACTGCATAGAAGAACCACTGCTCATAAGACCGCAAGAGCTTTAGCGGGAATATTTTTTACCTGTTCAGGAAAAGAATTTTTCCGGTATGGCTTTCAAAGCCCATTGCGGCAAATCTTTCCGGATAAATGCGACATGCCCCTTTTCCCTATGCAGCACAAGCGAATAAGCGCGGCTTGTCGAATTATCAAACACCAGTGAAAGATCAGCGATTTCCATAAGCTTCGGCAAATTGGCCATGCTTCTTGGATAACGCCGCTTGATATCTTCCTTCTCAATATTATGGCCGCCGCTTTTTACCCGCGAGCGCACCCTTAAACCGGAAGTTTTGGCGCTATCCAACCCGATATAAACGAGATTGATCCTGAAGCCCTGATTTTTAATATCCTGAACTTTTTTCAAAAACACATTTCCGGTAGCCGTTGTCTCTACGGCAAAGGATTGTTGCGCTTTTACGAGTGCTTCACGCTGTTTTACCGCTGCTATTCCCTGTTCGACCGGCGCACCCGGCAAAACATCCGGATTGACAATGGGCATTTTGAATTTCCGGCATGTTGTAAAGGTTGTTTTACCCGCACCGTTTACACCGGCGATAATCCATAGTTCAGGCTGCATCTGTCAAAACCTTTATGACTTTTTCATCAAGCGCATCATCAACTTCAATGAGCAGTTTTGTGCCATCAGGATTTTCGCGAATATATTGGCCCTCTTCCAACCCGTCTTCACGGTCATAAATGGCCGAATTGCGGGGAACGTGAACACTTCTGACATAATCCATATAATCCTCTGACGAGGCTGACAAAATGTCATCCATCAACTGTTCATGCTCGTCCTTTATCATGTGAATACCTCTGCATTCATCTGTTTTCGGGAGTCCTTACTATGCAAAACTTTTAAAAAACCGGCAAGTCAAACAACAAAACCGGTTAAACTTCCGCTTTTTTAAATAAGCACCTTTCTCTTTTATTCAGTCAAGCGCACCAGCATTGTTTGAACGTTCAATGGGGATATTCGTGCGATTTTTATTCTTTCCTTCAACACTGTTAAAAAAATGGGTGAGACTTTTGCCTCATCACGTTATAGCAAAAAACAATCAGTTTATTTTAACCGGAATTGATGACGCGTTTCATTTGAATGATAGGCGCTTGGGGTATACCCATGTTTTTTTTGAGATAATTTTGCTTTTCCCCTGCCAATCGGGCAGACTATGTAAATAATCTTTTCCAAGCAGCCATTCATTCGACAATAACCGGTATTCATTTAAAGGCTGGAAAAATTGACATAGGCACGTGATGTCAATAGATGAAGGAAACGCCTTTGAAGGGCGCTTAAGGACATTTGTCATGGCCAATATATATCGTGAATTATTCAGAAAACCCGGCACTGTTGCCTTTTCGGTAACGGGGGTATTCGCACGTATTCCGATATCGATGATTTCAATCGGCATTATGACAATGTTTGCCATTGAAGGTTTGGACTATGCCACCGCCGGTCTCGTTTCGGCAAGTTATGTCCTCTCCAATGCCCTTATTACGCCACAAATATCAAAACTTGCCGATGAATACGGGCAAGCCCGTGTGGCGCGTCCGGCACTTTTTATTTCTTTTCTGTCGCTTTGCGGCTTGTTGATTGCCGCCCATTATAAAGCCCCGCTTTTCATCTTGATTATTGCCGCAATTCTCATCGGTTTTATGCCGAGTTTCGGTTCTTTCGTGCGCACACGCTGGTCGCAACTCTATCATGGTTCGCCGCTTTTGCGTTCGGCCTTTGCCTATGAATCGATTGTCGATGAATTGATCTTCATGGTCGGCCCCATTATTGCGATCGAACTTACAAACCATCTGTTTCCGGCTGCGGGGCCGCTTGCTGCCGGTCTTATCATGCTCGTTGCAGGCTTGATCTTTACCTTGCAAAAATCGACCGAACCGGTTGCCCATGGCAAGCGGCAAAAGGGGTCTACTTCGGTTATCCGGCTTTTTTCTATCGCACTTCTCACCGTGATTATGTTTTGCGTCGGTACCATTTTCGGTACGGCAGAAATTTCGGCTGTGGCGATCGGCAAATCGCTGCAACAGACAAATTACACCGCTCTGCCGCTTGTGCTTTATGCGGCCGGCTCTTTCATTGCCGGTATTGTTTATGGTGCACTGCCTGCCCGTATAAAATTGACGAAGCAGCTTCTTGTTGCCACCATCGTTGCTGCGGTTACGACATTGCCACTCTTGCTTGTTACAAACTTATGGAATTTGAGCATCGTGCTTTTTATTGCCGGTGCCGCCTGTTCACCTACAATCATCATTGCCATGTCGTTAATCGACACAATTGTACCGCCTGAAAAACTCACCGAAGGCATGTCATGGGGAATTACCGGAATGGCAATGGGTGTTGCCGCAGGGGCTGCCATTTCCGGAAAACTGATTGACGCTTTCACCCCTGAAACCGGCTTTTATGTTTCCATTGTCGGCGGCTTTCTTGCCTTGATTTTAACGGTGTTCGGGCAAAAATATCTAAAACCCAAAACACCAAAGCCGAAAACCATTCTTGAAAATTCTTGACGAGCGCGCTTTCCGCGTTCAAAGCTAGAGCACTTTTTGCTTTTTCCATGTGCCCGAAAGATAATATGAAAGAGCCAGAATGAGCGAGGCAAAAGCGCCGACGGTGAAACTCCACCAGATGGCATCTGCCTTTATGGAACCATAAAACATGTAATAGAAGCCAAGCCGCACCGGATAGACAGCAATGAAAAGGCAAATGAGCGGCACAAGAACTGCGCCATTCGCACGAACTGTTGAAAAGAGCACCATTGCAATTCCAAAAAACAGAAAGCTCCAGCTTGCAATCGCCTGAATATGCTGTGCCATTGGCACGGCTGCGCTATCATTTCCCAAAAACAGGATAATGACCGGACGGTCGAAGATGAGCAACAGCCCGAGCAGAATGGCTGTCATGACAAATGTTGCAGCGCAGCCGATCAATGTGGTCTTTGAAATTCTGTTCCAGCGACCGGCACCAATATTTTGTGCAACCATTGCACTGACTGCCGCACCCACTGCCATGGAAGGCATTTGCAGATAGGTCCACAATTGCTGCATGATGTTATAGGCGGCAATGGTGGTGACACCTTCCTGATTGACAAGACCGATCATGACAAGGCCGGATGTGGCAATAATGACCATTTGCAGGCTCATCGGAAAGCCTTTCAGCACGATAAAGCGCATCAGGCTGAAATCCGGCCAGATATAGGTAAGTTCCCGCCCTTTAAGCCGCAAAGGCAATTTCTTGACATAGATATAGATAATCATGGCAAAAAGCGCGAGATAGCCCGAAACAGATGTCGAGGCGGCAGCCCCTGCAATGCCCATTTCCGGAAAAATCCACAAGCCCAGGATGAGCACGGGATTGAAAATAATATCAAGCACAACATTGACGCACATAAAAATGAGCGGCGTCATGGAATCTCCCGCCCCGCGAAGCCCCATCATAATCATGACCATCAAAAGATCGGCCGGTGCAGCAAGGAAGATAACCCGCAAATAATCTTCTGCCAGCGTAAAAGCATCAGCCGGTGTTGCAAGAAAGCGCAGGATTTCGGGCGAAAAAAACCAGCCCAAAACGGCCAGAACCACCGAAAGAAACAGACAAAAGCCGATAGAAGCGCCGAAAGCCTGCCGCGCACGGTGCAAATCTTTGCGCCCGATGGATTGGCCAACCATAATGGTTGCTGCCATACCGAAACCGAAAACAAGGGCAAACAAAAGAAAGGTGATGATATTGGCATTGGCCGTTGCCGCAAGTGCACTTTCACCCAAAAACCGCCCCACCCAGATTGTGTTGATCGAACCATTGAGCGATTGCAAAACATTGGAAAGCAATGTCGGAATGGCAAAGAGAAGCAACGTTCTAGTGATCGGGCCTTCAGTCAGATTATTGAGAACAATTGTTTTTTTATGCGGCAAGTGAACGCTCCATCAGCGCTTTGTAATGATCAACCCGAAGCGGGCAAAACGTTATTTTTAAAGAATGATATAAAACATATAGGTGTCGTAAAAGTTATGTGTAGCCCTTTCGGGCGTTCCATGAACATTAACGATGAAGAATTTATTTTTCTCTCAAGGTCAAGAATGAAATGAAAAACCACGATAAAGTGAAGCCGGTTTTGTAATCCCCTCACTGTTCTTCACAATTGAAACCGGTCAAGATAATGTCGGCCTGAGTAATGGTATGAGGCGCATCGCGATTTTCTGACACAAACACCTTTCAAGTTTTATCGGTTTAGGCCATATCAGTTTTTCATGTATAAGGTTTTGAGAGTCATAAAGGTTCTTCGCGCTATATAGGCACACTGGTTTTAAAGGTTCCATCGTTTTAAAAAAGTCGGGTTCGGGGTATTTAATGCACATTCTTCCTATGGTTCTGGCTGTCGCTTTGTTTATGGAACATGTGGATTCCAATGTGATTTCCACGTCCCTTCCTGCCATTGCCGCCGATTTGAACACAAGCCCCATCGCGCTCAAACTTGCCATGACTTCCTATCTCGTGGCTCTTTCGGTTTTCATTCCTATAAGCGGGTGGATCTCCGACCGTTTCACCGCGCGCATTATCTTCCGTGTTGCCATCGTGGTTTTTCTTGCAGGCTCTGTTTGCTGTGCTTTTTCCTTTTCGCTCCATTCCTTTGTTTTGTCGCGCTTTTTACAAGGCATTGGCGGGGCAATGATGACACCTGTCGGCCGGCTTCTTCTCGTCAAATCCACGCCCAAAAACCAGCTTGTCATTGCCTTTCAGTGGTTTTCCATTCCCGCCCTTGTCGGCCCGCTTGTAGGCCCGCCGCTTGGCGGCTTCATCACCACCTTTTTTACCTGGCACTGGATTTTTCTTATCAACATCCCGATCGGTTTTATCGGCCTTGTGCTTTCATCAATCTATCTGCCAAAAAATGAAAAGAGATATATCCGCCCGCTTGACTGGACAGGCTTTTTCCTTTCCGCAATCAGCCTTTCCGGCTTCATTTTCGGCCTTTCGATTGTAAGCCTTCCCGCCTTGCCGCAAAGTGTCGGCATCAGTGTCACCATTTTGGGCGTGATTTTCGGAGTCATTTATATCAAACACGCAAAAAACCGCAAAGCACCGCTTCTCGACCTCAGGCTTTTTTCCGATCCGGTTTTTGCACGCGCCATTATCGGCGGCAGCGTTTTCCGGCTCGGCATTGGCGCCGTGCCTTTCCTGCTTCCCATGATGCTGCAACTTGCCTTCGGTCTTTCGCCGATTGAATCCGGCCTTATGGTTCTTGCCGCGGCCATCGGCTCGCTCGGCATGAAGTTCGGTGCAAAAGAAGTTTATGCCCGTTTCGGCTTTCGGAAGGTGTTGATGGCGGGTTCTATCGTCTCGGCAATGTTTACCGCTTCCAATGGCCTGTTTTACCCCACCACCCCCTATTTGCTGATGATTATCGTGCTCTTGTTCGGCGGCTTTTTGCGCTCGCTTTTCTTCTCCGGTGTCAATGCGCTTGCCTTTTCGGACATTGCCAAGGAAGACATTAGTCAGGCAACGCCGATTGCCGCTGTTGCCCAACAGGCTTCAATGGCGCTCGGCATTGCAATTGCTGGCGCGGTTCTGGAAATTGCAAGCTCCTTTCACAACAATATATTGAAACTTGAAGATTTTCATACGGGCTTTTTCGTTGTCGGCTTCATCTCGGCACTTGCTTTCTTCATCTTCCGCACATTGCCCCGCGATGCGGGACATGCTTTGAACGAAAAGAGCAAACAATCCACGGCACAACACTGATGAAACCAAAACATATTCTACAGCCGCTTGACCGCATTTTCTAATCTGTTACAACTTGAATGGGATCGAACTATTACGGACAAGCTGTTGCGGCTTGACCGCATTTTCTAATCTGTTACAACCGAAGCCGTGTTTGACATCTGTGATCGACAGTTGCGGCTTGACCGCATTTTCTAATCTGTTACAACGACGCAATTTTTACACCAGATAGTTTGCGAGTTGCGGCTTGACCGCATTTTCTAATCTGTTACAACATTGTCAAGAAATTAATTAATTAATTTTGGGTTGCGGCTTGACCGCATTTTCTAATCTGTTACAACAATTGGCGCAGCGATTGAGGCAACACGCCTGTTGCGGCTTGACCGCATTTTCTAATCTGTTACAACTTGAAGCAACTAGCGGAGGCGGCATAATGTGTTGCGGCTTGACCGCGTTTTCTAATCTGTTACAACAAAATTACTGGCTCAAAACGGTGAGTTGCCGGTTGCGGCTTGACCGCATTTTCTAATCTGTTACAACTCCTATCGGTGTAAAAGTGTCGATTTTGGAAGTTGCGGCTTGACCGCATTTTCTAATCTGTTACAACAGCGGATGCTTGGGCGACGCGGAAGTTTTGGTTGCGGCTTGACCGCATTTTCTAATCTGTTACAACCGATGTCCACTTAACCCTTTGTTTTATAAGGTTTAAGTGGATATTTTTTTTAAAAAAAATGCTGTTTTTCATTAAAATAACACCGGTAAATTTCAATTTTTTTGACGTATCTTCCACGTTTTCTCTAAAAATCTAACAATATTTTCACATAAGCTCACGATCAATTTGCTTGACCCACCCTTGAAAAAATATCGAACTTTCATCGTTTGGGCAACGTAGAAGTGGGCTTACCAATACAGGATCAGCCGGCATGGTCGGGCTTGTTTTTACAAAGACCTCAAGCAATTTTGCCCCCCACGGTTTTCGATTTTTTAGGAAAGCTTTCCGTTGTTAAAATGCTGGTGAATGCGCCGTGCTATCTAACAAGCAGCCCGCTTTGATAAAGCAGACTTTAAGACAGCATGATAAACCTTAAGACAGCGAGTTAAACCGGTTTGTCACATCCGGTTTGCTTTTGTCAATTTTTAAGCGTGGCTAAAATGAAAAAGCCTGCCCCACTCGGCCAGTCTCACCCAATCGGCTCGATTAAAACGGCCTCATCAGGCCTTTTTTATAAAAGGCCTGATCGTTCAGCTCAGCTTTTAAAGCCTGCTTGTTCAGCCAAGCTTTTAAGGCCTCATTATTGAAGCGGGCGTGTTCAGGCGCATTTGCTCAACTGGCCGATCCATTTTTCGCGTTCGAGGACATAATTGTCGGCGATAACCAGACCGGAAACCAGCGAGTTTTGTTCGGATGTTCCGATATATTCAAAGCCCTGTTTTTCGATAACGCGGCGGGAAGCTTTATTGGCCGCAAAATTCGAGACATAGAGCGCATCAATATCGGTTGCACGGAAAGCGGCATCAATCAGGCTGCCAACCGCTTCTGTTGCATAGCCCATATTCCAATAGGGTTTGCCAATCCAGTAACGCAGGCTCAGGCCTTCGCCCTCTTCGCGGTCCTTGATATGACAGGCGCCGATAAACGCGCCATCCTCGGCTTTTGTAATGGCATAGGCGCAATAGCCCATCTCGCCCGCCACCGAACGAAGAATGTATTCTGCTGCATGTTTTCGTGTGAATGGAAAAGGCACAGATTGAAGCATGGCAGATACATTCCGGTTGTTGGCGAGATCGGCAATGGCGTCCATGTCTTCTACATTGGGTGCGCGTAAAACAAGCCTTTCAGTTACCAGAACCGGGCAATCCAAGGTTCTGGGCGGCCTCTTTCTTATTTCTTCTAATAATTCAGTGCTCATAGTTACCTCCTGGAGCAATAGAAAAAGGGAAGGATGGTGTCCCATCTTTCCCTTTAATTTGCTTTGGAAGCTAACCGGGGTCCAATGGGACGCCGGTTTTATTTAAGAGCTCCGGCTTACTCTGCTGCCTCCGCCATCGGAATCACCGACACATAGGAGCGGTCATTCGCTTTGACGCAGAAAGATACTTTGCCCGCTTTAAGGGCAAATAATGTATGGTCTTTACCCATGCCGACATTTTCGCCAGGGTGCCATTGTGTGCCGCGTTGTCGGATAATGATGTTACCCGGAATAACTGCTTCACCACCAAATTTTTTAACGCCTAGGCGTTTTGATTCTGAATCGCGACCGTTACGCGAGGAACCACCAGCTTTTTTGTGTGCCATGGTTGTTCTCCTTTAATCTCTCTTACTCTTCCGACTTTTTAGCGGCTGCCTTTTTCGGCGCTGCTTTTTTTTCGGTTGTTTCTGTTTTGGCTTTCTTTGCAGCCGGTTTTTCAGCCTTTGGTGCTGCCTCTTTGGCGGCTACCGGTTTTGCTGCTTTTTCAGCCGGCTTTGTTGCAGCCTTGGAAGGCTTTGCACCACCTGTAAGAATTTCGGAAATGCGAATTGTGGTGAATTCCTGACGATGACCACGAATGCGCTTTGAATTCTGGCGGCGGCGCTTTTTGAAAGCAACAACTTTGCGTGCACGTGCCTGTTCAACAACCTCTGCTGTTACCAACGCATCGGCAACAACAGGAGTTCCGATTGTTGCTGTTTCACCTTCGCCAACAACGAGAACCTGATTGAACTCCACAATATCACCGGCATTGCCAGCGACCTTTTCAACTTTCACAAGTTGGCTGGGGGAAACACGGTATTGTTTACCACCCGTCTTGATGACTGCGAACATTTTTTACCCTTTCGTTCCATCCGGATCTTGTCCAACACTTTCAAAGCGATGAGACAGCCCGTCTTTTTATCAGTCGTTAAAATTATCAGTCTTTTAAATTTGCCAGCACTGAAAACCGACCGGCATAATTTTAGACAAGTGCAGATACACTTTTTCACACAAATGTAGACACACTACGCCTTTGGCCGATTTATGCAGAAGTTTTCTTCACTTGTCAATCGACCAGCTTTAAAAAACCGGAAAGCTTTTCATGAATTAACCGGCAATCATGGCAAAAACCGGATGCATTTGACAACAAACAATTTTTAGTCGGGCAAACAGCAATGAACCGGAAAAACTCTGTTGCTTTTTAAAAATGCGCCCGTGGCCCCGCGCAAAAATGAACAAAACCGATTTGAAATGGTGAACGGAATTTTCCAAAAATTAAAAAAAGGGGCTTGTGTCAAAGCCAATTGCCAGCTATTTAGCCGCTAACGCGCTCGGATATTTGTTTAACAAATAAAGTTCGCCTTTTATGGAGAGGTGGCTGAGTGGTTGAAAGCACCGCACTCGAAATGCGGCATAGGGGCAACTCTATCGGGGGTTCAAATCCCTCCCTCTCCGCCATGATTTTCCTTTTCTTTGAAACGACTTCTTTAGTTACGCGCCCGCTTGGAATGGCTGCGCTTGACCGCTTTTTCTAATCTGTTACAACTGATTTTGCAATCAAAGCAATGGCAGCGGAGTTGCAGCTTGACCGCATTTTCTAATCTGTTACAACAGAATAATAAAAATACGTCGTAAAGCTTTTGTTGCGGCTTGACCGCATTTTCTAATCTGTTACAATTGCCCGCCTCTCTCACTTCACACGCTTAAAGTTGCGGCTTGACCGCATTTTCTAATCTGTTACAACCCGCCGGAGTAGTTGTGTTGGCGGTTGCGTGTTGCGGCTTGACCGCATTTTCTAATCTGTTACAACCAGACAAAGCGGAGGCAGCAGAATGACTAAGTTGCGGCTTGACCGCATTTTCTAATCTGTTACAACACGGTCGAAAAGCCGCGTTGCCGTGCCTTTGTTGCGGCTTGACCGCATTTTTTAATCTGTTACAACTTATGGAATGCCATTGATGCCCCTGCCTTTAGTTGCGGCTTGACCGCATTTTCTAATCTGTTACAACCTTTGGTGATGCCAGTGTGGCTCGTTCATTGTTGCGGCTTGACCGCATTTTCTAATCTGTTACAACCACCTCGTCAGGCCGTCCAACATTTAACCGGTTGCGGCTTGACCGCATTTTCTAATCTGTTACGTGAAACGTCATAGTTATTTTAGAATCTTATATTGAGAGCGGGAATTCGTGCCAAAAACGATGCGATTGTGCTAATCAATGGCTACTCAACGATATGATATCTGAACAATACATAATGACCTAATAGGGATAAGTATATCCTATCCTATAGGTTCAGAGACCCACTTGAATTTTTTGTGAATGAAGGGGATTGAATTGGCTATTGTGTGAATTTCCAGTTATTACAAGCGAAACTAAATTTAATTGAGATTATATTATGAAAATATTTCTAACGTCGCTTCTAATCGCAATCACTTTTATACTGAACATAACATCGACTTTCGCCGGAACTATAGCCGATGATGACGAACTGAAAGTCGCGATTAGAAGTTTTTCCAGAGAACTGGGATTGGCGAATGCTCAGGCCTCAAACTGCTCTGACGAAAAAGGCGTCTCACGTGTTGAAACCCTGAGAACTAGAGGTATTAAACGTTTTATAGAAGCCGGTTTTCCACAAACATCAGTTGAAGCGTTTGATGATTTTACACGAAAAGCGATTGAAGACGAACATGAGAGAATTGGCCAAAGATGTGACGAGGAATCGTTACAACTTTTCATGAGAGGTGCGGAACGCGAATATAAAGACTTGGAAGATGTTCTTAGTCGTTACGTCGTTCCGCAATAAGAGCGTTTAATTTATTTAAATAACGGCAAAGACCGTTTGAAAATGTTGCGAAAATTCAATGCCATTTCCCTTAAGTCGTTGATTCTGAACAATCACAATATCCTTAAAAAGGTTGCGGCTTGACCGCATTTTCTAATCTGTTACAACCGTGAAATTGAAGCGGATATGATAATTCTGGTTGCGGCTTGGCTGCATTTTCCAATCTGTTGCGTTCGGAATATCGGTTTTACTGGCCATAAGTTCAGCCTGATCGCATTTTTAAACCCATTAGCGCTTTAATAACTCCAATGAACTTCTAAAAGGAATATGCCAAAAATGGCATATTCCAGTTCATAACCAGCGCTCCTATGACCTTGCCTGTTTGGACTCTCTGTCCTGCGCACCGGGGTCGAAAACGCGCCCCATTTCATCCACACGAATTTGCCGGAATTGCATTTTTTTCAAACCCGTTGCCGTTTTAACAGTCAATTTAAAGGGGTCGTTTTTATTCGAATCCCTCGCCGATACATCCGCTTCATTATGGGGAGCGAAAAATATTTGGCCGTTTTGACCGAATTTGACAATGCGGGCAATCACATGCCCTTTTTCCGGATCATTATAAGCGACCATATCATTTTGTTGCAGGCTCAACACTTTGCGCGCTGTCGGGTTATTTTTATGAAATTCCGAACGCCATTTTGGTTGGTGCGCATCAAACATTGAAACAACTTCGCTAATCCATTTGCCTTCCAAAGTTTCCCAAACATCATAGCGATAGTTTGAATTTCCCATATAGCCTTTATAAGCTTTGCCATTTTTGTCTTTTATTTCAATGACATTACGAGGCAGGAGCACCCTGACATGGCGGATCCCCTTATAAAGCTTATGGTCACGTGCAAAACGGAGCAAAGCTTCCTGATATTCTTTTTTGTCCAAACCTTGCGTTGCACTATAAACCTCAATTCGTAAATTCTCGTCACGAATTGTTGGAATATCTTTACTTTCGATCGACAAGAAATTCTCTCTCGTGACAACAACTTTATTGCCCTTGTCATCCTTTTCACCGGTTAGACCGTAGGCTGTTTCATTGTGCAACTGTCCGGCGGTTTTACCCTTGCCTTGAGCGTAACCGGCACGGTTTATTGTACCATGATCCTGCTTATGGCTGATGATGATTTTATCGACAACGTCTTTTGCGTCGTTCCTGAAATTCTCCCACGGCAAAATTTCGGAAACTGCCTTTTTGACAAAATTCTCGAAATCTTCGCCTTCGAACCTTCCGGCAGCCGTTGCAATCCGTTTCAAAATCGAGCGCGTGGTGACACCGATCACCATGGCATCAATGGCATGATGGCGGTGATCCTTACGGTTTTTGGGATGATTTGCGCTTTCATCACCTTCAGCTGCAAGCAGCGAATTCAACCCCCAATTGCGGCGAAGAAGTTCTGTCAATTTGCCAGGAATTGCCCATACATGTTGAACTTTTTTGAACTCGCCATCCGCGTTCGCCTCTTCCCCCGGATAAAGGCTATCAAAATATTCGCGGGCAAGCTTTGCCAGATATTGGGTATCCGTCAATTGACGGGCAAGAAAGTCCCGATTTTCTTCGGCTTTTTTCATTGCACCGCGTGTAAAACGCCATTGCTTGTTTTTTGGCAATTTTTTTGCCCGCTCGATAAGTTCGTCATAACGGCCTTGCCATTCTGACACTTCATCCGGTGCACGATTGCGTTTCACTCTGTTTTCTTCGCGCAAACAGAGAATTTTATTGGCGTTACTATCATCAAGGGTGCGTGAAAAAGGCAATATATGATCGATTTCCACTTCGCCGGAAAACAGCATCGGCTCGGTTATCCGTGTTCCTGAATAGATGGACTTTCTATCGTTCGGATCGTCCCCGAGTTCTTCCCAAAGTTTCAGCAATTGACGGTTATAACCATTGTCTCTTTTGCCGATTTCCCCAAGTTTTTCGGAACGTCTTTTGGCCGCATCAGTGTTATCTTTATTGGTTTTATTATATTTGCGTTTTTGCTCTTGCGACAAGGGCAGATCGCGGGCAAGCTCCACCACGATTTGCTGCGGCTTGCCATAAGCCTTGATGAGCCTGTTTGTGAGGCGACGAACCTGATTAAGCCCGATATGAACTGTGGGATTGGTGAGCCTACCCTTATAAATGTCATAAATATCATTCTTGTCGCCGGTTCCCGGAACGATATGGCGTTCCAGAACCTCCTGATAGCGTGGTAACTCGTCCAATCCCTTCCAGTTACGATTTGCCAATGAATGATCGAAACCGCAACGATGGGCCGCTTCGGCTTCGCTAATTACGTCCTTCTTCAATTGTTCCAGAATTCTGGATGTTGCTGTAATGCCAAAACGCCCATAACCGTCGGGCAGATTGGCGTTGATAATTTCAGACCGCTGTTCATCCGACAGTTTCGGGAATTTTCCCTTCAACCATTCTTCGAGTTTGTCGGGATTTTCTTCATTCTCCAGTTGATCAATAATTTCGCGCTGTTGCACTGTTGAAAATTTGCCCCAATCGGCGCCGAAAAGTTCCGGTTTTGAAAAGACCGAATAGACTTCGTCGCCCGTTAACTGCTTGCGATTTTCAGTTTCTTTATTAAAGCGCCCGCCTGCGGGAATTTTTAATGCTTTGCGAAGTGCCGCAAATGTTTTTGTTTTTGCCGGACGCATCAATGTGATGAGCGTATCGCGCTCTTCCATGGTCAATTTGCGTTGTGACAAATCGGGAAGGACAATTGCCAATTCATTGATTTCTTTATAGAGGCGGAATTGTTGAAAAAGCGGATCGGCTTTTTGAAGTCTTGTTTCGCCTTCAACCAAGGTGCAGAAGCCCACTTTCTGTTCTTTAAGCGGGCGCTGGAAGAACATGACATGGAACAGTTCTTCCTCCCGCTCTTTTGTTAAAACATCGGGATAATATTCTGCCTGCGCTTGCCAGATTTTGTGAAACTCGTCTTCAAGCATGGCGCGTTCGGGATAAAAGGCGTAAGCCTTATCCGTCAAGGCTTCGGAATTGGCCCGAAGGCGCACGACATGCCCCTCTTCACGCCGTTTGGCAAGATAAGCGCCCAAAGTCGGCGCGTGGCTTTGGTGCATCAAGCCTGACAATTCTTCAATACCGACAGCAATTTTGCCTTTTTCATTGCTTTTACGATCGGCTTTACGGTTGGATTTGAAGCCGCGCCTTTGCCCGATATGGAAAAGTGCGCGCGCCACATAAGCCAAAGGCAATTTTTCTTCAAGTGCCCGCGCTCTTAACGAATAGGGGTCGGTCTTTTTGTCTGTAGAACCGGAGGGTTTGTCATTTGTTTCAACAAGTATTTTATCACGCGCGGCTTTATCTTCAGGCAAAAGGCCATAGCCTATCAATTTATCCAATGTTCTTTTTCTGCGACGGAGATAGCGGTCGCGCATGCGGGAAGCCGAACGTGCTTGACGCCGCCTGACCGCTAACGGGTCGCCACTTTGTGGATCCCGACCATCACTGAAAATACGTGCACCGGCATTGAGAATTTTTACCGCTTCCTGCTTGTCATTTAATTGAAAAACCGCCCAGCCGATGGAATTGGTGCCAATATCGAAAGAAAAACGAACGTTGGAATAGTTTTCAGCAGTCATAACCGCTCCCCTCACGCAAAATCGTTGGAAAATTTAAACAAGAGGAAAAAATAAGCAAGAATAAAAAACCGTTGACAGAATGGTATTTTCATATATTTTCACGTTTACAGATTAGAAAATGCGGTCTGGCTGTTAACAAGCTAGATATGCACCAAATAAGACAGCCCCTCAGGGGGCTGTTTTTTATTGTACTTTCATTTATTTTCCCGGATTTATCCTCGCACGGACTGCGTGCTTATTGACGTATTATTCATTTAGAAGACTTGTCATCATTCCGGCCACTTTGTGCTTGGTGGAAAAGAAAAAAGGACGCGATCTTTAAAAAGCATAATGCGTTTTTCAGAAAATAGCGGCGGGAAATATCCGGCTTTTTTTTCATTCTTTCCTGTCAAAAAAACGCGTAATGACTATTTTTGAAATTGAAGACATTCTTTTGAGTGGAATGACAATTTTTTAAAGCTGGAACCGGCAGGCAATCACACAATGAAAAAATCAACCGACATGTCTATTACGACAATCCGTTTTTTGTGGGCTAAACTATATTGTTTGATGCTGTTTTTCATTGTCGTTCTGTTGTTGGGTTTGTCTATATCAAAACCGGAGGCGATAGCCGGTGATGATTTTTCCGATTACACATTGGACAAGGTGGTAGTTTTGATGCGCCATGGCGTGCGCCCGCAAAATGACACCGCAAAACTCGATAAAGCAACCGGCAAAAAATGGCCGCAATGGAATGTCCCCGACGGCAATTTAAGTGGCCATGGCTATGCCGGTATTGTCGACCAATCCCGCTATATGTTTGAAAACTGGAAAAGCGAAGGCCTTGCACTCTCCTCCCCTTGCCCGAAAAAAAATGAAGTCTTTATCTGGGCAAGCCCGATCGAGCGGACTGTTGCAACAGCGCAGGCTTTAACCGACGGTATGTTTCCCGGATGCGGTATCGTAACGGGGCATTTGCCGCTTCAAAAAAAAGACCCGCTTTTTCAGGCTGTAGAAATGGGGCTGGCACAACCCGACCCGAAAAAGGTTGAAAATGAAGTGATGGAAGCTATGGGTGGTTCGCCTGAAAAAGCCGCACAAAAATATGCCGATGATGTGGAGTGGTTGCGCCAAACCGTGTGTGGCACTGGCGTGACAGACTGCAAATTTCTGGATGAAAAATGGGGCCTCAAAAAAACAAGATTCGGAAAATATAAATTGACCGGCCCCGTCTCTTCTGCCAGTGCAATTTCGGAGACAATCCGCTTGCAATATAGTGAAGGATTGCCCCTTCAAAATGTGGCTTTCGGGCACGTAAAAAATGCAAGCGATGTGTTGAAGCTCATGAGCCTCCATGCGGCAAAATATGATCTTCTCGACAATACAATGGAAATTGCAAGAACCGGCGGCAATATTTTAATGCATGAAATAACCAAAAGTCTCCTTGCCGATAAAACGTCGGGAGGCGAACAGAACTATCCGGAACTGGGAGCGCCCCTTGTTATATTTGTCGGCCACGACACCAATATTTCACAAATCAAAACCATATTGGATTTTCATTGGAAACTTGCTTCCTATCCGGCAGATGATATTCCCCCCGGTGGCATGTTGATATTCAAGCGTTATAAAAATAACAAAACCGGCCGCTATGCTGTGCAATTGTCATTTGCCGCACGAACACTTGACGAATGGCGATTTTTAACGCCGCTTTCAGAGAAAAACCCGATTGCCCGCGAAATTTATACCAATCCGGATTGCCATTTATCCGGAAAAGACGAAAGCGCGAAAAATGCCTCTTCTGAACTTGGAAGTCTTTGTGATCTTGAAACTTTTGTAGGCCTTTATCGCGATAAACTTGATGATATTCCCGATGACCTTCCGCTGTTCAAATGAGGCTTTATCCGTTTGAAGAGGCGTTGCACGTTTGGCAAAGAGGAGCGGATTTTGCTCACAGTCATTTTATTGCGGGTTCTTGCAAATTGCTAGTTATTGATCGGTCTTTTTTGCACGGGCTTTTCGCGACTGTTTTTTATGATAGAGCAGATTTTTAAGGGCAGCGCGTGCAGCAACAACATCAATATTTGCCTTGATGACCTCTTCAAGCTTGCTGCCTTCCGAATAATTTGCCGGTAAAACGCATTGGACACGGCCATCCGCTATATATTTCGACGCCAAATCATGCGCACCATTTTTATTGGCTTTATAAACCGCAATAGAAAGCCCGCCCTGATCTTTGACAAGGCGAAAACAGGGAACATCTGTTGTCCCGTCGCCAATATAGACCATATTTTCAAAGGGAACGGGACGGTCTGCCTTGTTCACATATTGATTGACTTTGACATCATCGCTCAGATCGAACGCGCCTTTGTTGATGCGAAAAAGATATTGTGTTTTGGTTGTGTAATTGACGGCCAAGGCCGGAGAAAAAGCAACACCGTTCTCGTCGAATAAAAACTTGGAGGCATAAATGTCAGTAAACTCTTTTGCGATCGACGTTCCGGCAATAATTTCATAATTTCCTGAAGAAAGCAGGTAATGTTTGACATCCACACCTTTTGATTTTCCGTAAACATTGATGCGTTGAAACCAGCTTTCGACACCTTTGAACAATTTGACTGCTTTGCCCAGTTTCTTGAAATCTTCACGTCGCACCGGAACTTCGGCGGCATCGGCTTTGCGGAGCATCCGGCTCATATAGATGAGCACGTTATCGCCCTGATTTTCCTTTGCCAGTTGATTGACCTCTTTCCAGAAATCTTTCGGTTTCATACCGATATTGGGCAAAAACTGCGCTTCCTGCATGTTACCGTCGGCCAATGTGCCATCGAAGTCATAGGCGATTGCCATTTCCGGTTTGCTATTTGTCATCAATTTTGCCTTTCAGATTGCCTTTATGGCTTGCGTTTCGAGAAGCTTTTTCAAAAGCCCGCCACAGTGCGCCAATTAATAAAATCTCTCACCGGGAAAAAAGCAAGTAAAGCCAATGTATTTATTGCATGTCTTTATCGAACGGCATTTCCACAACTTAAGGTTTTAAAATGAATATTTTTAATGTCAGTCGTAAACTTTCGCGTCCCATTTTTAAAAAACAAAATGAATGAAGTGCCGCGAGTGTTTTTGACCAACAACATGGAAGTTTTGAAACTTTTTCGGGATAAGCGATTTCCGTTTTGTGACCTCGGGCTTCAAGCAAAATTTTGAAAAGCTCGTTTTAGTCAATCACTTTCCGCATGAAACCGCTTTCCGCATGAAAACATTTTCCGCCATAAACCATATGGCGGAAAGGAAGGTATGCCGTTCAGGCTTTTTTTTCTGCTGCAACAAGCGGTTGTTTCAAAATGCCAAGCACAATGGTCGTGACAATTGTACCAATGATAAGGGCTGTAAAATAGCCGACATAATTGATAACGACACCCGGAATAAAGGCAAGGAATATGCCGCCATGGGGTGCGCGGAGGCCCGTGCCTAGCCCCAAAGCAACCGCACCGGCAACAGCAGAGCCTACAACAAGCGCGGGAATGACACGGAACGGATCGCGTGCGGCAAAAGGAATGGACCCTTCGCTAATGAAAGCAAGCCCCAGAATGAAGGTTGATACTTTCGAGGAGCGTTCATCGGTTGTAAAGCGGTTGGGGAAAATCCATGCGGCAAGTGCCAAAGCCATGGGCGGAGTCATACCGGCAATCATGGTTGCGGCAATCGGCCCGTAAACGCCCGATGAAATGAGGGCAACCGAAGTTGCATAAGCCGCCTTGTTGACCGGGCCGCCCATGTCAACCGCCATCATGCCGCCAATAATAGCGCCAAGGAGATAGGCATTGGTGCCTTGCAGGCCTTTGAGCCATTCGGTGAGGAAATTAAGAAGCGCTGCGACCGGCGTTCCGATGGCAAACATCATCAACAGGCCGGTTATCAATGTGGCAATGAGTGGCAAGACCAGAACCGGCATCAAGCCTTGCAAGCTTTTGGGCAATTTGATCCACTTGATGGCAAGGCGAACCGAATAACCGGCAATGAAACCGGCAAAAATGCCGCCAATGAAACCGGCGCCGATATTTTGCGACAGTAACCCGCCGATCATTCCCGGCGCAATGCCCGGCCGGTCGGCAATCGAATAGGCAATAAAGCCCGCAAGTGCCGGCACCATTAGCGCAAAACCGCCCTTGGAGCCGATGACAAAAAGTGCATTGGCAAATGTGCCTTCCTGACTGGTGACACCAACGCCGCCAATGGCGAAGGACAAAGCAATCAACAGGCCACCGGCAACAACAAAGGGTAGCATGAAGGACACACCGGTCATCAAATGCTTGTAGACACCGCCAGCAGTTTCACTGCTTTCAGCGCTTTCCCCTTCCTGAGCCGCTTTCTGCTTTTGCACTTCGGCGCTTTCAATGGCTTTTTTTATCAAAGCTTCGCCATTATTGATAGCCGGTTTTGTCGGGCAGGAATAAACGCGTTTTCCGGCAAAACGGGTGCGGTCAACCTCGCGGTCGGCGGCAATAATAACAAGATCGGCCGCAGCAATTTCGGCTGCCGTTAAAGGTGTGCCGGCACCAACCGACCCTTGCGTTTCAACCCTGATTTCATGGCCCAAAGCTTTGGCCGCTTCTGTAAGCCCCTCGGCTGCCATAAATGTATGGGCAATACCTGTCGGGCAGGATGTCACCCCGACAATTTTGAGGCTACGATTGGCGCCATTCAAATCCTGACGAAGATCATCGGAACCGGCTGTTTTTTCTGTTCCGTTTTTTGCCCGACCATTTTCGCTCGATCCCCCGAAAATAATGGCAGAAGGGTTTTTGAAGAGTTCTTCAAATGTCAGTCTTTGCAATTGCCCTTTGAAGCTTTTTACGTGATCGCTTTGCCAATCCTGATTGTTGCTCACAAGCAGCAATGTATCGGAACCGGCATCTTTGGGAATGCGCGGCAAAGTTCCGGTCTCGACGATTTCAAGGCTTAAAGCTCTACCCCTTTCGCTTGCGGCTTTTTGAAGAACTTCGCGGGCAAGCAAACTATGCACACCACCGCCCGCACCATCTATCAAGGCTATCAAAGTCATGTTGTTCTCCTCGTTCAAATGCGGCGATCAAGCGACCTGCCGACATTCTACCTTTTGAGCCAAATTTTCGATTATCGTCTTTTCCGGCAAAGCCGGTCCGAATTTTTGAAGTTTGCCAACCGCAAAGGCTGTGCCAAGACGTGCAATATCTTCAAGTTTTGCATTGTCGGAAATGCTTTTTGCAATGCCTGCAACCATGGCATCACCCGCCCCGACTGTGCTTTTGACGCCCGAAAGCAAATATTGCGCGTGGATTGCCCCTTCACGGGAAACAAAAAGCCCGCCTTTTTCGCCCATAGAGACGGCAACAAGTGCCATTCCACGGTCAATCAACGAGCGGGCAATGTTTAAAACGTCTCCTTCATTTTCAAGCTTTTGACCGCAAAAGGCCGAAAGCTCGTCAATATTGGGTTTGATAGCAAGGGGAAGTTTTTCCGCTTTCAACAATTCCTGAAGCGCTTTTCCGCTGCAATCGACAATAATTTTTGCGCCTTTCCCTGCCCTTTCAACCTCGTTTCTATAAAAACGCGGATCCATTTTCGGGGGAAGGCTGCCGCTCATGACAATAAGCGCGCCTTCGGCGATAAAATCATCGACGATATTTTGCAATTTCGAGATTTCTTCCACAGTCGGGCTTACCCCTTGCAAATTGATGTCGGTGGTTTCACTCTCGTCAACAATTTTGATATTGGTGCGCGTTTCCCCCTCATAGCGGATAAAGCGGTCTTCGATATGATGGCTTTGAAAAAGCTCTTCAAAAAGCCGGCTATTGGCATTTCCGAGAAAACCGGTGACCGCCGTTTTAACAGAAAAATCGGCTAGGCAGGCTGCCACATTAATCCCCTTGCCGCCTGCATTGAAGCGCGCCTCTTCGGCACGGTGGACATGCCCGCGTTCAAGCTTTTTCAAATGGATTGTTTCATCAATTGCCGGATTGACGGTGAGTGTTGCAATTTTCATGACTTCGCCTCGTCAAGGGCACGAACCTCTTCGGCGGTTTCACATTGCAAAGCCTTGTTGGCAAGTTTGCGCATATCGGCAAGGCTTTTTGCCCTGAGCCTTGCCTTGACGGTTGCAATATCACGCGGGGTCATCGACAATTCATTGACACCAAGGCCGGAAAGCAACATCGCCCCGAACGGGTCACCGGCAATGCCGCCGCAAACCCCTACCCATTTGCCTGCTTTTTCTGCCCCTGCAACCGTTCTTTCCACCATGCGCAAAACTGCCGGATCAAGGCTGTCGGCTTCGGCTGCAAGATCGGGATTTTGCCGGTCAACCGCCATGGTATATTGGGTCAAATCATTGGTGCCGATTGAAAAGAAATCGACATGGGGGGCAAAAATATCGGCCATAATGGCAGCCGCCGGTACTTCGATCATAATGCCGATTTTTAAAACCGGTGCGGCAAGATCTTTGCGGATTTCTTCGGCTAGAGCTTTTAATTCCCTGATCTCGGTGACCGACATAATCATCGGAAACATAATCCACGGATCCCCGCCTTCTTTGGCGGCGCGATAAATTGCGCGCAATTGCGGCACCAGCAGGTCTTTTCTGCGCAATAAAAGCCGCGCGCCCCTCACGCCCAAAAACGGATTATCTTCTTTCGGTAAATCAAGATGGGCAACCTGTTTATCGCCACCAATGTCGAGCGCCCTGATAATGAGCGATTTGCCGCCCAATGCCGAAAGCATATCGCGATAGACTTTATATTGCGTCTCCTCGTCGGGCGTTTCTGTGCTTTCCAGAAACAAAAATTCCGTACGCATCAGCCCGACACCTTCACCCCCCTCATCCAATGCAAAGGCGACCTGATCGGGGCGATTGATATTGGCGGCAATGTCGATCACATGGCCGTCGGTGGTTTTTGCGGGCTTGGCGCGTTCGGCAACTTCTTTTTCACGCTCTTCGGCCAATTTGACGATTTGCTTTTGTGCGGCCTCGATGTCTTCTTTCGTGGGCGAAAGATATAAAATGCCGTTAAAGCCGTCGACAATCGCGCTCTCGCCGTTCTTTGCTTCAAAAACCTTGTTTCCCGCTGCAACCAGCGCAGGAATTCCCAAAGTGCGCGCAAGAATGGCCGTATGCGAGGTTGGCCCGCCCGATGCGGTGATAAGACCGTGGACTTTTTCAGGGTCCAAATTGGCCGTATCGGAGGGTGTTAAATCTTCCGCAACAATAATTGCCCCTTCACCGATATTCTCGAACGAGCCTTTGGCATAAAGCGGGTCGATCTCGGCAAGGACACGCCCGCCGACATCGCGCAAATCCACCGCGCGGGCGGCAAGCAAAGGATTATCCATATGTTGAAGGGCATTGGCCGCCTCTTCGACCGCCTTGTTCCAGCTCCATGCCACGCCATGGCCTTCCGCCATCAAGTGGCAGGCAGAAGAGATAAGATTATCATCATCAAGAAGAGTGGCCTGTGCCTTGAAAATGGCAGCATCCGACGCGCCGATACGACGGGTCACATCATCAACAATCGCTTTCATCTTGTCTTTGGTGCGCCCCAAGGCGTTTTCAAGCCGTGCCGCATCTTCAGAAAGTTTCTCCGGCTTATCTTCGACTTCGCCTGCCCCGTTTTCCAGAATGAAAATTGTACCAACCGAAAGACCGGGGCTTGCCGACAGGCCGTCAATTCCCGCTTTTCCTGAAGGTGGCCGGAAGCCATAAATTTTCTTCGGTTTCACTTCCGCTTTTTCGGCCGCTTCCTTCTCGCTCAAGGTGATTTTTCTTGCCATTAAAACCGCATCATCCAGAAGCTGTTCACCATTTTCCGCGTCGGTTGAAAAAACGAGCCTGTCACCATTTTTGCCGCCAAGTTGCAAGAGGCCGGCAAGGCTTGTCATATCGGCCTGACTATTGCCATTGCGGACGAGAATTTTCTGCCCGCTTTTTTTGGCAAATTCCACCCAGATCGACGCCGGACGCGCATGAAGACCGGACGGATAATCAAGCACCCATTCTTTGGTCACCCGAAGGTCGGCGGCCTCACTTTGCGGTGCTTCGTCATTTTCGACAAGGGCTGCCATAATGACCGATTTGTCGGCGGTTGTTTCAAGTTTTTGCAGCGCATCGGGATGGCTAAGTAGTCGGGTCAACCTTTTTAAAATTTCGATATGACCGTCGGAATTGGCGGCGATTGCAAAAATCAGTTTGGCCTTTTCGCCATTTTGCCAGTCCACCCCGTTTGGAACCTGAATAACCGAGATCGCATCACGGTTGACAAGGTTGCGGTCTTCCACCATGCCATGGGGAATGACAACGCCCGAACCGAGCCACGTATTGGCAACCTTTTCACGCGCCAACATGCTTTTTCCGTAAGCCGGTTCAATTGCGCCTTCATCAACAAGGAGTTGAGCGGCGGCAAGAATGGCCGACTCCTTGTCGGAAAAATCCGCATTCAACAAAATTGCATTTTCGGAAAGAATTGCTGTCTTTTCAGATGCTGCTGCCACGGGTTTCCTCCCTTGGGCTTTTCAAAATGAATTGAAAACGTTTTCTTGAAAAATATCAAGCAACTGTTTAATTCTGTCATATAATTCTACAGCAAATTCTGGAAACGTTTTCAAGGAAAAAACGTCTCGTTCATGTGCGAGTGCACCAAGAAAGAAAGAAAAATCGAATGGCTGCCACAATCAAGGATGTTGCAAAACTTGCCGGTGTTTCGGTTGCCACTGTTTCGCGTGCGATTTCCGGCAAAGTTGTGAGCCATGAATTGAAAAGCAAAGTGGAGGAGGCAATCCTTGCTACCGGTTACCGGCCGAACCTTGCTGCCCGCCGTTTGCGCGGGCATAGCAATGATATGATAGGCCTTATCATTGCCGACATCAGAAACCCGTTTTTTACCCGCTTTGCCCGCGCAATCGACGACATTGCAAAAACCCGCAACCAGCATGTGATCTTATGCAATACGGATGAAAATCCCGAGCAGGAAAAGGCCTATCTCGACCTGATGGAAGAAGAAAATGTTGCCGGTATTATTCTTGCTCCGACACTTTTAACAAGCCGCAAACACATAACAAGCGGCAAAACGAGACCGGTAAAACTGCAACGCCCGCTTGTTCTTGTCGATCGCAAGCCCGATGAAATGATTTATGATTCAGTGCTTATTGATAATATTGCTGCCGCCAAAAAGCTTGTGCACCACCTTTACGAAAATGGCAGAAAGCACATTCTTTGCCTTTACGGTGCTGATAGCCGAACCGGCTTTGAGCGGCAAAAAGGCTTTGATGAAGCAATCAAGGCACTTCACCTTTCCGGTGAAAGTGTAGCCATAAAACACGGAAAAGATAATCTGGCGAAATCTTTAAAAAATGCGCTTGCAAATAATCCGGAGATTGATGCGCTTATTGTCACCAACGGGGTTCTCGCTTTGAAAGCGGCGGCATTTTTGAACAAAGCCGGTATTGTTGTGCCCGATCAACTGGCTTTGGCAGCCTTTGACGACGAAGCGTGGATGGAACTCGTCTTTAACGGCATTACAACCATTGCCCAGCCGGTTGGCGACATTGCCCGCGAAGCCTATCAGTGTTTGATGGAAAGGCTTGAAAACCCGCTAAAACCGGTGCGGCAAACCGTTTTGAAAAGCAAATTGATTGTTCGCGGTTCAACTTTGAAAGCCCGCACGACCACTCAATGAAATAAGGCACGGGGAAATAAGGCACGCGTTTTCTTGTTTTGGCACATTTGGAGCTTCCGGAATTGGGTTCACGCCCCTGAAGCTTCATGTCGACCCACGCTTTCAATGAAATACGCATGAGTGTTGAACCGGCCGATTTTGCTGCGCGGGTTCAAACGGCGAATAAAGCCGCTGCTTGCAAGAATGGTTCAGGCAAAGCAGGCGGCTTGTTATTTGACCGGCGATGACAATCATCGGAATGCGACGAAAACAACTGCACCAGATGATTACTGCGACAGATGATGACTGCGACAGGATTATTGAGGGAGCCGTTTAATAAGGCTTGATGTATCAAGTCGGCCGCCATTTTCTGCCTGAATATCGGCATAAAACTGGTCGATCAGAGCGGTGACGGGCAAAACCGCGCCGTTACCGCGCGCTTCATCAAGGCAGATGCCGAGATCTTTTCTCATCCAGTCGACAGCAAAGCCGAAATCGAATTTGCCTTCAACCATAGTGGTGCCGCGGTTCGACATTTGCCATGAACCGGCCGCCCCCTTGGAAATGACATCAAGAACCTCGTTCATATCAAGACCGGCTTTTTTACCGAAAGCAAGCCCTTCGGCAAGACCCTGAACAGCACCGGCAAGGCAAATCTGGTTGACCATTTTGCACAATTGCCCGCTACCGCTTTTTCCAAGCCGCTTTACCGAAATGCCATAGGCTTTCATCACATCGGCAGTTTTTTCAAATATATCCTTCTTGCCACCGCACATAATGGTGAGTTTGCCGTTTTCGGCACCCGCCTGACCACCTGAAACAGGCGCGTCGATGAAACCGATACCGCATTTTTCGGCTTCCCCTTCAAGCTCGCGGGCAACCTTGGCAGAATCTGTCGTATGGTCGACAAAAACACTTCCCCTTACCATTGTTTTGAATGCGCCATTCTTGCCGGTTGTGACTTCTCTTATATCATTGTCATTGCCGACACAGGCAAAAACAATATCCTGCCCCTTTGCCGCTTCGGCCGGTGTATCGGCTTTTTTACCGTGAAACTCCTCTACCCATTTTTCAGCCTTTTTGGCCGTGCGGTTATAAACCGTCACATCATGACCGGCTTTTTTCAAATGCCCTGCCATAGGATAACCCATTACACCCAAACCGATAAAAGCCACTTTTGCCATTTTGCTACTTTCTTTTTTGCCGTTCGATGATTTTGCCGTTCGATTATTTTTCATTTGTCGGGTTTTATGAAAAATATTCATAAGCCCAATGATCTTGATAGAGTTTATCAAATTCGTCCTGAAGAATATAGTTGTTATCAACCGGAAAATGATAAAGCAAAATGAAGCAAAACCGATAGCAAAACAACTATTCAAAAGGAAATTCCCTATATGTTTACATGTGATGCATTTGCCGTTGACGGGGCTGACCAGACCTTCCACCCTTTCACATTCGAGCGGCGTGACCCACTTGACCATGATGTGGATATTGAAATTCTCTATTGTGGCGTTTGCCATTCCGACCTTCATACCGCGCGCAGTGACTGGGAGGGCACAATTTATCCTTGTGTGCCCGGTCATGAAATTGTCGGCAAGGTGCGCCGCGTGGGCAAAAAAGTAACCCGTTTCAAAGAAGGCGACACGGTGGGCGTGGGCTGCATGGTCAATTCCTGCGGGACGTGCGATTGCTGCCGTGCCGGACTTGAACAATATTGCGAAAAGGGCAACACCCTTACCTATAACAGCCCCGACCCTGAAACCGGAAAAGACCGTTATACGTTCGGCGGCTATTCCAAACGCATTGTGGTGAACGACAATTTTGTTTTGTCGGTGCCGGAAAATCTTGATCTTGCAGGAGCAGCACCGCTCCTTTGCGCGGGCATTACCACCTATTCGCCCTTGCGCCACTGGAAAGCCGGAAAAGGTATGAAAGTGGGTGTTGCGGGTCTTGGAGGTTTGGGCCATATGGCGGTGAAACTTGCCCACGCTATGGGGGCCGATGTGACAATGCTCACCACCTCGCCTTCCAAAGAAGCCGATGCGCGTCGTCTTGGTGCCCATCATGTGGTTTTGACACGCGACAGCGAAAACCTTGCAAAAGCTGCAAAAACGCTTGATTTGATTATCGACACCATTGCCGCCAAGCACAATATCGACGCTTATCTCAACCTTCTTAAAGTCAATGGCACATTGGTGCAGGTTGGTGCACCGGCCGAACCTTTGCCGGTTGGTGTGTTCAACCTTATTACAGCACGTCGGTCACTTGCCGGTTCGTGCATTGGCGGCATTGCCGAAACACAGGAAATGCTGGATTTTTGTGGCAAACACAACATTACCGCCGATATCGAGCTTATCAAAGCACAGGAAATCGACAAGGCTTATGAACGCATGCTCAAAAGCGATGTGAAATACCGCTTTGTCATCGACATGGCTTCATTCTGAAAGCCGTATTGTTCTGGAAAATTCATTCCGGAAAAAGGTTTTAAGTCGAGAAAGCGGGGCTTGATATTAGCCCCGCTCACAACAAGCAACGCTCACAACAAGCCTTGTCGGCGCTGCTTTGGTCGAGCGAACAAGCGAAAGCCCCAACCGGCAAAGCCCATAAGCTTTCAAACAATCATGTTCATGTGCTTTCAAAAAATGCTTGGAAAAGTGTTTTTACGCACAGCGCTCGAATATTCAAATCCGGAGCAAAACCGGAATTCATAACCAACTACATTTCAGGGAAGAAAAACAATGGAAATCAAAAGAAGTGGCAGCCGCCCTTCCGGCAAAGTTCCGGAAGAATTTTTTACCGGTCGGGTGAGACTTGATCCGGCAATCGACCCGCATGAGGGTTCAAACCTTCTTGCCGGTCATGTCACCTTCGAGCCCGGAGCACGCACGCATTGGCACACGCACCCGAAGGGGCAGGCGTTGATTATCACTTTCGGGCGCGGGTTTATCGGCCGCGAAAATGGGGAAGTCAAGGAAGTTTTCGCAGGTGATATTGTCTGGTTTGAACCGGGTGAAAAACATTGGCATGGAGCAGCGCCCGACACGGCCATGTCACATTATGCCATACAGGAAACGGTGAATGGCAAAAGTGCCGACTGGATGGAAGAAGTGACGGACAAGCAATATAAGGGAAAATAAAGAAAGCAGACATTTCAAAATTCTGCACTTCATGAAACCCCGAAAAAACCGGCAAGAAACTTGATTGGAACCCTCATGGCGGCAGATGACGCACAAGTTTTTCTGGAAACTGTTAGAAAGTTTCTTGCCGGAAATGAAAATTATCCATCAAAAGCCTGTTGCCTTCAACGTGGCGCACATCAAACCAAAGTCGTTTTTTTTGAACGCGTTTTTTTGAAAATTCGGGGGTTTTTGAAAATTTCAAAACTTTGAAAAGCCGATTTCCAGTTTTCTATTCCGCCCGCCTGTTTTTTTAAGCCCGACTGTAACCGATTCAATCAATTGTCATGTTTCAAACTTTCGGCAAGCAAAGCCCCGATTTTTGACCGGCGAGAACGGAAAAGAACAGATTATGCCGGATAAAAGAGGCTTGATTTCTTCGGCTCTTTTCATGGACTTTCCTTAAATTTATCTCCGATTTTCGCCGTTTTTTGCTATTTTTCCTGATTGTCGTTCATAATATTTCAACCAAATAACAGTCACTCTATCGAGTGAATTTCATATCTGATCAAAAATATAATGATCATTCCAAATCGTGATTCGTAAATATATTTTATTTCACCCATATAAATAAATAGTAGAACGATAAATGAAAAACTTTCCACATGCCGGAAGTTGCATTCTATATTTTATGAATTTATTTTTTTTCGCGTCTAAGCTCCTATTATTAAATGTCTTTTACAGTATATTCGAACTATTCTAAAACTTGAGTATTGACATTAGGTTTCAATATTTATCTTAATCGTTTGTTAATTCTATACCTTTTTTATCAACTTTAAATTCGAGGGATTGAGTATGTCGATCGGACGCAGTGAAGGAGAACATTTTTCAAACGATCAGGAATTCGTGGCTTGCCGGAATTCGATGACGGCTGAGAAAATTCTGGACAGCCAAAGGGACATGGCTGCCCGAAGCTTCAGAGCGAAAAACGAAACCGGTTGGAACCAGGAATTCGGTGCGGATGAGAGTTTCTCGGGAAGAAAAGATTTCAGCGCAAGCTGGAAAATACTGGTTGCACTTAGCTGCAGCACGATTTTTTCAACGAGCCTATTTTTTGATGGCACAGCCTTTGCCGAGACAGTCAATGACGACATAAAAATTGCCAATAATGGCAAACAGGGTAAACCCTCTCTTGCAAATAAAAAGCAAAACGCGACAGGAGAAAAAGCAGCAACGAACACCTCGGAAACTGCTTCGAATGCTGCCGCTCCGGCTGATAATCAGGCTCCCCTTTCCGATGAAGGCACAATGTTGCGCCAAGTGGTGGTGAGTGCGACCGGCTTCGAGCAGAATGTGAAAGATGCACCGGCGAGTATTTCGGTTATTCCGCGCGAGGAAATCGAAAAAGGGTCGTTCCGTGATTTGACCGACGCATTGAGGAATGTCCAAGGTGTTGCGGTGACGGGAACGGCTGCCGAACAGGATATTTTCATTCGCGGGCTTCCCGGTGCCTATACCCTTATTCTGGTTGACGGCAAGCGCCAGAGCACACGTGAAGCACGCACCAATGGCAATTCCGGTTTCGAGCAGAGCTTCATTCCACCGGCTGCCGCAATCGAGCGGATCGAGGTTGTGCGCGGGCCGATGTCATCGCTTTACGGCTCGGATGCGATGGGTGGCGTTATCAATATCATCACCCGCAAAGTGCCGCACAAATGGACCGGTTCCTTTACCCTTGATGGTACGGCAAACCAGTACAGCAAATTCGGCAATACCGCTCAAGGAAGCTATTATGTTGGCGGCCCTCTGGCGCCCGATGTTGTGGGTATGCAGCTTTGGGGCAGAGGTTTGGGACGCGAGGAAGACGATATTATTTCCGGTACGCCGAAGAAAAAGGAAATCGACATTACCGGCAAGGTTACTGTGACGCCGAACGAAAACAACGATTTAACCTTTGAAGCCGGTCACACGAGATTGCGCCGCTATAGTTCGGTGGGTCATAATATCGAGCGAACCGAAAATATCAGCCGCAAGCCGGTTGACACCTATAACAAGAATGATCGCGACCATTGGGTTGTCGGCTATACCGGCCGTTACGGCTTTACCACTGCCGATTTTTCCGTGTTGCAGGAAACCGCAAACCGCACCAATTACACATGGGACACCCCGACCCACGATTATGTTGCCAATTTGCGTTCGCCGGAAATAAGAAACACCGTGGTAGATGGCAAATTTACCACCCCGTTCGACATTTTCGGCCGCCACACATTGGTAACCGGCGGGCAATTCAACCGCGGGGCATTGACCGACCAGAACCCCGGTATGCGCACCGGACTTGATGAAGAATTTACCATCGAACAATGGGCCGGTTTTGCCGAAGATGAATGGTGGCTCACCGATACATTCTCTTTGACCGGCGGAGTGCGTATGGACCACCACCAGATTTATGGCGAACATTGGAGCCCGCGCGGTTATGCCGTTTGGCATGCGACCGACAATCTTGTTTTCAAAGGCGGTGTTTCAACCGGTTTCAAAGCACCGGAAATTCGTGAAATTGCACCCGGTTATGCTTATACAACCGGTGGTGGTAACTGCTTTTATGGGCGCAATCCCCCGAAGGGGCGCAATCGCTGCGGGGTGATTATCGGTGCCGACAATCTGGAAGCGGAAAAAGTACTTCTTATGAATTTTCCACCATTTGGGACAATCTTGATAATCTCGAATTGGGGGCAACCTATTTCTATACCGATTTCAAAGACAAAATCACCAACCGGCAGGTTCTGGATAGCAACGGCAAGCAGGTAGAATGGTCGGTTGACCCGAATTATGTGCTTTATGAAAACCTCAATATCGACGATGCTGTGATGCAAGGGGTGGAACTTACCGGTTCATGGAAGCCGATAGATGTTTTGACTTTCCGTTCCAACTACACCTACACCCATTCCGAACAGAAGAGCGGCGATTATGAGGGGTTACCTTTGGCAAGAACGCCAAAACACATGGCCAATGTGCGCGCCGAATGGCAAACACCGATTGAAAAGCTCGAAAGTTTTGCTGCTGCAACCTATCACGGCAAGGAAACCAATGCGGGTTTCAGAACCGGTACTGCCGGTAAGGCGGTTTACAAAAACGGCAAAATTGTTGGGCGTGAATATGATGATTATGTCACCTTCGATATTGGCGGTTCTTACGCTTTTTCCGAAAATGTCAAACTGAATGCCGCAATCTATAACCTCTTTGACAAAAGTGTCGGCGTTGACCAGTTCAATGATGTGGTGGAAGGCCGCCGCCTGTGGTTGAGCATGAACTCGCAATTTTAAAGCCTGGATCAACTCTTGAAGGACAAGATCAATTTTGAAAGTTCATGGCTGATGACAAACATCAAAAACATTATGTGCCGGTTTTTTAAAAACCGGCCTTCCCTTTTTCCGGCAAACGTCCGTTTTCCGGCAAATATTTTTGTTCTTTTTTTCGGACTTTTTTTCGGCCTTTCCTGTAGTTTTGCAAATGTGACAAACGAAAATACAGAAAAAATGCGCATCCTCACCAAAGATATAGAAGTTTCTTTTGTGGATGGACATATTGCTTTGTTACCACCGGAAGCAGCAAAAATTCCGGACGAAAACAAAAAAGATGAAAAGGAAAACAAGGCTGAAAAGAGGAGCGGAAGTGAAGAGATAAGGCACTATCGCCTGTTTATTGCTGTTCCGGAAAAGCCGGCACCAAAAGAAGGCTTTCCGCTTGTTTTGCTCCTTGACGGCAACACAACATTCAAGCCCGCAATCGAGGAAGCACCCGATGCCGTAATTGTGGCAATCGGTTATCCGACAGACGAGAAAAAAGAGATTGTGAAACGCCGTTTTTATGACCTCACCTCTTATGCACCGGCTGATAAAATTCCGCTGCGTGAAGGCATGGAAGCGCCAAAAACCGGTGGTGAAAAAGAATTTCGCAGCATTATCGAAAAAAAGATTTTGCCGGAAATATTGATGGAATTGCCGGTCAATCGCGACAATGTCACCTTCTTTGGCCATTCGCTTGGTGGGCTTTTTGTGATGAAGAATTTTTTATCGGCGGGCAATCACGGCTTTGCTACCTATTGCGCTGCCGACCCGTCTATCTGGTGGAACGGGCATGAATTTATGGAAAAACTTGCCGCTTATAACAAGCCGGAAGGGTTAAAATCGCGACTTTTGATTGAAACATCGGGAATTAAAACCCATCATAAGAATGTGACTGAACCGAATAAAAAGCCGGTCAAGGATTTACATTCCGGCCCGAATGGCAAAGATGTTTCAGAGATTTTGAGAAAGGCAAAGGCAGTTGACAACACGTTTTACAGCTTTTCCGATAAAAACCACGGCACAATGCTTGCACCTGCGATCAAAGACTGTCTGCAATTCGCGTTGAACGCAAAAAATTTCAAACCGCAAAAATCTCCCCGTAAACTCCCTTCAACCAGTCGAAAAGAAATGAGGTAAAAATGATTAATAGACGCAATACTCTCGCCGCACTGCTTTTTGGTGCACTGGCTTCCGTTTTGTCATTCCAATCACCGGCAAGTGCCGATGTTGTCATCAAACATGCCGCCGGTGAAACCTCTATTCCCGATAGTCCGAAACGGGTTGTGGTGTTCGACCTTGCCACGCTTGACAATATGAACCGGTTAAAAATCGATAATATTGTGGGTGTACCGGAAGGGCTAAAGCCGAAATATCTCGAGCAATATAATGATGCAAAATACACCAAGGTCGGAACCCTGTTCGAACCGAATTACGAGACAGTGGCAAGCCTTCAGCCCGATCTTATTATTATTGCCGGACGTTCGGCACCGAAATTCAATGATCTTGCAAAAATTGCCCCGACCATCGATTTGTCAGTCAACAATAGCCACTATCTTGCCGATGTTGATCGCAATGTGACAATTTTGGGCAAGATTTTTAATAAACAGAAAGAAGCAAAAGACGAAATCGACAGCCTTAACAAAAAGCTTGAAGAGGTAAGGAAGGTTGCGGCTGACAAAGGAACAGGTCTTCTTGTTCTGACCACCGGTGGCAAAATTTCAGCCTTCGGACCGGGTTCGCGTTTCGGCCTGTTGCATTCCGGTTTCGGTGTCAAACCCGCCAATGACAAACTGGAAGTGGGCAATCACGGGCAGATGATTTCACCCGAATTCATTTTGGAAACCAATCCGGACTGGCTCTTTGTGATCGACCGTGATGCAGCAATTGGCCGCGAAGGAGAATCGGCAGCAAAATTGCTTGATAATGCTCTTATCAACAAAACCAAAGCAGCAGAGAACAAGCATATCGTTTATCTCGACCCGCAAAACTGGTATCTTATCGGTGGCGGACTTTCGGGTCTTCATGAGACAGCCGATCAACTTGATGACGTATTTTCCAAAGCAAAATAAGCATTTAGCCTGTTGTTGACTTAAAAAGTCATGAAACGGGTTGATTGTTTTACGCTTTAACGCTTAAACATCGGAAGCAGCAGATTGATCTGCCGGCTTCTGATGTTTTTTAATCGGGTAAAGATTGACGTGCGCTCTCTTATTATTGGCATAACGGTTATTATCGTCCTGTCGATTATCAGTATGTTTCTGGGGTTTTCCAGTGTTACCCTCTCCGGCCTTCTTGCCGGTGACGAGCACAGCTTTCTTGTATTTTTCCAAACCCGTGTTCCGCGCACCATTGCGCTTATTCTTTCCGGCGCTTCCCTTGCCCTTGCCGGCATGATTATGCAAATGCTGACAAGGAACCGTTTTGTTGAACCTTCAACAGCCGGAACCGTTGAATCGGCCTCGCTCGGCATTCTTGTGGTGATGATATTTGCCCCCGGTCTTGATGTGATTTTAAAAATGCTGGTGGCAGCGCTATTTGCGCTTTTCGGCTCGCTCATTTTCATGTTTTTGTTGCGGCAAATCCCGCTTAAATCCGTGCTGATTGTGCCCTTGACGGGTATCATGCTCGGCTATGTAATTGGCGCACTCACAAATGGCATTGCCGATCAGGAAATGCTTTTGCCATCGCTGCAATCCTACCTCTTTGGCAGCTTTTCCATGGTGGTTGAAGGCAAATATGAACTATTATGGCTGTCGTTGCCGCTTTGCCTTGTTGCCTATCTTGCGGCCGACCGTTTTACTGTTGCCGGTTTTGGCGAGGATTTTTCCAGTAATCTCGGCCTTGATTATAAAAAAGTTATGCTTTTCGGCCTTGTCATTATTTCCATGATAACGGCAACCGTTATCTGCACCGTCGGGCGGATACCCTTTATCGGCCTTGTCGTGCCCAATATTGTCTCCATTGTCATGGGCGACAATATGCGCCGCACAGCGCCTTTTGTCATGATAACCGGTGCGGGACTGGTTTTGACCTGCGACATTCTTGGCCGGTTGATGAGCAAATCGGCAGAAATACCGGTTGGAACCATTATGGGCGTACTTGGCAGTGTGCTTTTCATCGCACTTCTCTTGAAATGGAGAAAGCGCCTTGGCTAGAAAAACACCGGACAATAAAAAGCCTGCTTTAAAAGGGCAAAAGCCAGAAAATGCTGCCGGAACAAGTCCGGTTGAATCCGGTATTGCCACAGCCGGTCTTGTTGAAAGAGATCCTATCGAAACAGCAATTGGCGAGAATAATTTCACAAAAACAGAAATTATCGAAACCGATACCAGCGCACCCGATAATAAAGGAAATACTCTTGTCAAAGCCGATATTGTCGAAGCGGAAATTGACGAAAAAGATATTGGCGAAGCCGGAATTGGCGAGGCAGGCCTTGACGAAGTCAAAGTTCCAGACAAGAAAACAAACAAAGATTTGGGCAAGGAAGCAGTTAGGGAAAACGCCGCAGCTCTTTCCGGCTTTATCAGCACGGATGAAGCAAATTCTTCCAAAACGGCAATTACCGGTAATAATGCTGCAGATTTGAGCTTCAGCAAGCCTGAACAAACGAAAAAAATCCGCTCGACATTGCCGCTTGTCATCGGCCTTGGTGTTGTTGCGACCATTTTTATTGCGCTTTATCTTTCATGGAATATGTCGGTTGTGATCTGGCCGTTCCGTTTGGGTAAACTCGTTTCGCTTGTTCTGATTGCCTATACGATTGCTGTCTCGACGGTGCTTTTCCAGACAGTTTCCAACAACCGGATTCTCACCCCTTCGATTATGGGGTTTGACCAGCTTTATATCCTCATCCAGACGGTGGTTGTCTATTTTGTCGGCTCGACCGTTATTTACGGCGTGAGCGACGAAGTGCGTTTTCTCGTTGTGGCGCTTATTCTCACACTGTTTTCGACAAGCCTTTTCACATGGCTTTTTTCTGGAACCATCAAGGGGCTGCACATGACGCTTTTGATCGGCGTTGTGTTTGGTGGCTTGTTCTTCAGCTTGCGCATGTTGTTGCAATTGCAACTAAACCCCGATGAGGCAGTCAACCTCACCGATGTGATGTTTGCCAATTTCAACCGCTTTAACACCAATCTGATCGGCATTGCAGTGATTATTGTTGTGATTGTTTCCCTGATTGGCTGGCGTATGCGCTATCTTTTCGATGTGCTGGCATTAGGCCGCGATATGGCGATTAATCTCGGTGTCGATTATAAACAGGCTGTCACGCGCATTCTCGTGCTGGTTTCGATTATGGTTGCCGTTTCAACCGCGCTTGTGGGGCCGGTCACCTTTTTCGGCCTTCTGGTTGCAAGCCTTGCCTACCAGTTTACGCCGACAGCCAAACATATGAGCGTGCTGCCGGTTGCCATTCTGCTTTCGATTATTTTCCTTGTCGGCGGGCAATTCATTCTTGAACAGCTTTTCAATATGGCAAGCCGGTTGAGCTTTATTATCGAATTTGTCGGCGGCATTGTGTTTTTGACCCTGCTCATCAAGGGAAAATTGAGATGATTGAAATTAGCCATGTATCCAAAAGCTATGACGACAATAGCATTATCGAGGATTTGTCGCTTAAAATCCCGAAAGGCGGAATGGTTTCGATTATCGGTCCCAATGGTGCGGGTAAATCCACACTTCTAACCATGATCAGCCGCCTGCTGCCGATCACAAAGGGCACAATTACGGTTGACGGAATTGATGTGACAAAGGCCAAAGGCTCCGATTTTGCCAAACGGCTTTCTATTTTGCGACAGGAAAACACGCTCACAGCGCGCATCACTGTGGAAGATCTTGTAAGTTTCGGCCGCTACCCCTATTCGCATGGTGTCTTGACCAAAGAAGACAAGACATTTGTCGACAATGCCATAAGCTATCTGGGGCTAGACCCCTATCGCAAACGTTTTCTTGATGAATTGTCGGGCGGGCAAAGACAACGCGCTTTTGTTGCCATGGTGATTTCGCAAAATACCGATTATATCCTGCTTGACGAGCCATTGAACAATCTTGATATGCGCCATGCCGTTTCAATGATGAAGCGCCTTCGCAATGCTGCCGACGAATTGGGCAAAACCATCATTATGGTGATGCATGATCTCAATTTTGCCTCCTGCTATTCCGATCTCATCATTGCTTTGAAAGAAGGAAAACTCGTCTATTCCGGTGCACCGGCAAATATCATGAAAGATGAAATCCTTTCGGCAATTTATGATATCGACATCAAGGTCAAAGATATAGACGGGCAGAAAATCGCCGTTTATTACCGCTAGATCGGCTTCAAAAAATTCTGCCACCCGAAAACGGGAAGGCTGATAGAGAAAAAAGAAAAATTAAAAAAAGCGGCCGGTCAAAGAAATCATGGTAATGGGGGGAAAGGGCAAAAAACAAAAACCGTGTAAAAAACAATAAAACGTAAGAAAAAATAAGGGCGAAAACAATTGCCCGAAAAATGTGTTGGAATGCGTTTCTTCACAAAAATATTCTTATGCATTTGAAGCGCGTTCATGTTTATAGTCATGGGGACGAAGCTTGGCCTGAAAGACGGCTGACACAAGGTTGAAGTCCGCATTGTTAAAGAGACATCGCAAGTGAATACAAATGCTGAAGTGACAAGATCCTATAAATTGACCGCTATTTTTGCGATTTGTCTCGGCGTTATCATGGCAATGATCGACACCGGTATTACCAATACCGCCCTTCCCACAATTGCACAGGAATTCAAAACCAGTGAAGCTTCAACCGTTTGGGCGGTGACAGCCTATCTCCTTTCCATGGTTGCAATGACACTTCCTTTCGCAAGCCTTGGCGAGGTGATCGGCTTTCGCATTATCTTCATTGTCGGGCTTCTGGTTTTCACATTGGCCTCGCTTCTTTGCGGGCTGTCATGGTCACTTCCAACACTGGTTGGCGCACGCATTTTACAAGGTATTGGTGCGGCCGGAATTTTGAGTACCAACCTTCCCCTTATCCGCTTTACCTTTCCGCCGCAGAAACTCGGTGTCGGGCTTGGTATCAATGCCATTTGCATGGGGGTAGGCTTTTCTTTGGGGCCAACACTCGCCTCTCTTATTTTGTGGTTTACTACCTGGCACTGGCTGTTTTTGATGAATGTTCCGCTCGGCCTTGTGGCGCTTGCCATATCCTTCCATTCACTGCCAAAAACGCCCTTGAGCCACTATCGTTTTGATAATCTGGCCGCCTGTTTTTGCGGCATCGGTTTTGCCGCTCTTATTTTCGGCATTGGTGAATCTGCGCACCGCCAGCCGCTTTCCATGATTATTCCGACCTTTGTCATTTCATTTGTTGCAATTTCCGCCCTTATCATCCGCCAGAAAAACCACCCTGCTCCGTTTTTGGCTTTTGATCTTTTTTCTTCGCGGATTTTTACCCTTTCCATTCTTGCCGTCCTTTTTGCCTTTATCGCGCAAGGGATTGCTTTTGTAGCGCTACCCTTTTCGTTCCAGATGTTGATGCATAAAAGCCAGTTTGCCACCGGCTTTCTGATTGCGCCGTGGCCTGCTTGTGCGGCGCTCACTTCAACCTTTACCGGCAGGCTTTCCGACCATTTTTCACCGGTTCTGCTTGTTGCTATCGGCATGTTTTTATGCGCAAGCGGTATGTTTTCTTTAAGCCTTCTTGGTGAAGGAACGCCGATGTTTGTGATTGTCATTTGCATGATGGTGTGTGGTTCCGGCATGGGCTTTTTCAACGCCCCCAACCAGCGCGTTATCATGCTTTCAGCGCCTGCCGACAGAAGTGGCGCTGCCGGTGGTATTATGGGCATAGCAAGGCTTATCGGCCAATCGGTGGGAAGTACACTTGTTGCATTTTTCCTGATTGTCTCTTCCCATTACGGCTCGCGCTATGCTTTGTGGTGCGGCACAATCTGTTTTTTACTCGCTGTATTGACCGGTGGCTTGCGGCTCACGAGCGGAAAAGCAAAAAAATCATAAAATCTGCTTGCTGTTTTTTGGCCGCTGTTTCTTGGTCGCTATTTTCTTGACCGTTCTTTTCTGCCATTCAAGCCACAGCTTGTCTGCCAACCGGTTTGAACCGCTTGGGGCAATAAGCCGTTTCAAAATTGCACTCAACCGTTTGAAAAACGGGTTTCCAGAAGATCGACTTCGCGGATCAATTTTGCGGTTGTCTCTTCCGAAAGCTGATGGCGACGACCGAAAGCAAAATAGGTCTGACGTTCGGCTTTCAAAGCTTCAAGGCGCAACCGCCGTTCGATTTCGGCAATCTTTTGGGTATTGCCTGCATCTGCATCCGAAATATTCTGGTCGGCCAATCTTTCACGATAGTTCGACATGACGCGCGCGCCGGCTGTCGTATAAAGGTCGGCATCGCTGCGGCCTTCACCCCAATTGTGCACTGCCTGTTCAACCGCTTTGATGGCCGCTTCGGCAGCCGCAATATGGGCGCGCTCTTCTTCCTTCTGGTGGGAAGGTTCGGGCGGCAATTCCAGACCTTTGAGGAGGAATGGCAAAGAAATACTTGCCATGACAAGCGAAATCAGAATAACGCCGGTTGCCAGAAATATTGCAAGGTCGCGGGCGGGAAATGGCGAACCGTCGGGCAAAAACAGCGGCAAGGTCAAAACACCGGCAAGGGTCACCGTACCGCGAACACCGGCAAGCGATGTCACAGCAACGAGCCGCCAACTCGGCACAAAGGGTTTGAAACCGCGCCGGTAAGCACGGGCAAGCGTAAAACGCAAAGAGACCCAAACCCAGATAAATCTGAGTAAGGCGAGCGCCAGATTGATGGCTATGACATAGACCACAAGCCAGATCGGTTCATGATGGCCGGTTTCCTGAACCACAATTGCCGCACCGCTCACAATATGGGGAAGCTGTTCACCCAGAATAACAAAGATGACACCATTGGCAACAAATTGCACCGTATCCCAGACTGCAAGCCTGCGAATGCGCGTTAAAGCAAGGTTGCGCAAACTGTCTTCGGTAAAGCTCATGGAAATACCGGCAGCAACGGCAGCTAGGATTCCCGATGCATCCACCTGTTCGGCGGCAAGATAGGCAGCAAAAGGAATGAGCAGGCTTATGAGAATGTGGGAACCCGTTTCCTCGCCGAATTTATTGTTCCAGAAATTGCTGACCCAGGTGACACAGAAGGTGGTTGCCGCCCCGATAATAACACCGGCAATGGCTGTCCACAAAAACGTTCCGAAAGCCGCAACAAGCGAAAACGAGCCGGTCATGGCCGCTGCCACAGCAAAGCGCATGCTGACAAGGCCGGACGCATCGTTCAACAGGGATTCACCTTCCAGAATATGCATCAAACGCTTCGGAATGGGGGAGCGTTTGGCAATTGCTGTAACGGCCACCGGATCGGTTGGCGAAACAATGGCGGCAAGCGCAAAAGCCACCGAAAGCGGCATGGCCGGAATAATCCAATAAGTGAAAAAGCCGACACCCAGAACCGTAAAGACAACAAGTCCCAGTGCCATTTCAAGCACTGTCCAGCGGTCGCGCTTCAAACCGTCTTTGGGAATGCGCCAACCGTCAAGAAATAAAAGGGGCGGTAAAAACAGCAGGAAAAACATTTCCGGCCGCAATTTTACCCCCATATCGCCAGCAAGAGAAACCACCGCGCCGACAGCAATCTGGATAAGCGGTAACGGAATGGGCAATGGAAGCGCGCGCGATATTGCGCCGCTGATGATAACAGCGACCAGCAATATCAATATCACGACAACCGATTCCACTCTCGATAACCCTTCAGAGAAAAAACTATGCCATGCAATTTAAGCAATGAACAGTTTCAATAAGATAAACAAAAAACGAACTTCTGAAAAATTCCTGCCAAATTTATGACGATCGACTTCTGCTTATGTCATGTGCGGTAAAAATGGTGAATTGTGGGCAGCTTTTCTTCTATTCAATGAAAAATAATTGTGCTCCATCAAAATTGTGTAACCGGATGAAATCTGCTCGTGACCTGACAAGGTTTCGCCCATAAAACTATGTTCTGGCAATTGACCTTGCCTTTCAAGACTGCTCCCGTTTTCACAAAAAGGACTTCCCTTTAAAGCGCAAGTATTACCTAACATTTTGTTTTTAGTTGATATTCTCGAAATTATCCTATTGCTTTTGAAAAGCGGCTTTCTGGCCTTCTGTTTTTATTCAAAAAGCCATAGTGTCGGTTAAACTTTTGGCGAAATAGATTTTTGCAATCAATGAGAAGAGTTAAACATTTCTCTCGATATGTTGCTTTTTAATTCACTGTTAGCAGCGAAATGTTCTGTTCTATATTGAAACTTTACTTCAAAAAATTATCATGTAAAATAATAATCTAATACTACATGATATATTAACAGATTGATGTAGACCGAATACTGTACACGAGTAAATTGTGGGAGAGACTATCATGGCACTGACACCGGTCCAAAATTTGAAATTCGCTTCTGTCAAAATCTTGCAAGAGAGGATTGATCAGGTCGAACAACAGGCCAAACGCGCTCCCACGACGACGGAACAGATTTTTAAAGCCAAAGAAACAGGCTCTCCTTTGAACGCGGAGGAAAAGGCGACTTATGACAAAATACGGAGCAAGATTGCAGGCGCTACGGTATTTGATAATGGCCGTATGAGCAAAACCGAATTCCAAGCAAAAATACTGAAAGAAATAGCAAGGAAGCTCGGCATTGATCTTGATAAAGGTGGAACAGATCTCAAAGAACTTGCCAATTTTATCCACTACAGATTGGCTTACATGAAATCTCAAGACCCGGTAGCTTATGAAGAATTTATGGAAGACATCACTAAAAGGCTCGGCCTTGATAAATTAGGCTTGAAGGCGGAAGACATTGTCGAGGCAATGGCTGCCCCATCTTCACAAAAGGCGAAAGAAGTCGACCAAATGCTTGATGTCTATTTCGGGAAAGATGGTGAATCCTCTTCTGAGGTTGACAGTGAACTGGACGATATTAAAAAAATTCTCAATCAGAACGGCGACACTTCAGCAAGCGAAAAAGCAGCCGAACAACTTGCCAGTGCTCAATCCAATGCTTCACGGCCAAAGGAGATTTTGACCGATCAGCCGACCGGCACTTATATGCCGAAAAGCTTCCCTCCAGCACGTAGATAATTGCTTTTAGCGTTCATCACGCAATTACTTGTTTTTTAAAAAACTGAATTTCCGAACGCTTGTGTTTTCGGATGAAAAATCGGCGTGAGGAATGGCAGCAGCTCTGTGTTCAACACAAAGCGGAACGGCCGGAACGGATGAAAACCGGAAACCGGTGAAACTAAGCTTTTAAACCCGAAAAACAAAACGTTATATGCAGCAAGCCATCAACATCATGGACAATCGGTTCGCGTTTGAACAATAGAGTTTCTATTCAAGCTCGATGACTTTTCCCGCCTGCAAATGGTTCTTCCGGCTTTTCAAAAAAGGCTTGATATCCCCGAAGTAAAACAATTTCCGGAAGCATTGGTAGATTTTGCAAAGTTTCTCATGGCGTTGATAAACAACCGATTATGTCGGTTCTTCACATAATATGCTCATCACTCATGTAACGTCCGATCGGCTTTAGCTTCTTCGTCCATTCAATCGATTTCATGTAACCAATTTCATGTAAACTAAGTGCGCGGTCAAACTGTTCATCAATGAAAAGCAAAAATATTTTTCGGTTATTTTTTCTTGTAGGATAGCTCTTACAATGCGGCGACAGTTGTATTTCGATGACAGGGAAATAAAATGGATTTGGAAAATAAAATAAAATCGTGGGTGAAAGACCAATTAGTTACTATGCCCCGAGGTGCCAAGAAAAAGCTGGCAGATTATTTAAAGATAACCCCTACCCAATTAACGCGCTTGTTGAACCTAGAGGCTGGCAAAGAACCCCGCTCAATGCAGGCAGATGAGTTTTTAAAAATAGTCGAATTTTTTGGTAAATGGCCAGACAATTTAATGCCGTCGATTTTCCCTGATAGCAGGAAACGACACCTATTAGCTATGTTTGACTCTGTTTCGCCCGAATGGCAGCAAGCGATAATTGCGATGGTTGAGGCGTTAGTCCAGAGCCAAAAAAGCCCTGAGAACTGACCACAACCGCCTCGTTCATTCTTCGATCGTTTTTTATAGAAAAGTGCCAAAGAGCGGCAAACTGTTTTATTTATTTTGCGCCGGTTTTTGCTCGCAAAAGCGTTAAGATTGCAGCGCGCACGTCTGGAGAAGCCCGTAAAAAAAGCTTAAGAAATTCTTCTTCTTCAGCAGAACGTTCAATACCGTATAAAACATAAGACATACTTGTGCCCGTTTCCGCACATACTTCTGCAAGCGCTTCAGCACTAGGGTTTTTCCCGTCTTTCAGAATTGAATGAACATAGCCCTCGCCTCTGCCGCAAGCGAGAGAAATCGCTCGCATTGATTTGCCGCTCTCTTCGATTTTTTGTGTCAAACGCACACGCCAGTCATCAGAAGTTTGTGGTTGTGACAAAATTTCCTCCTACACATTCATAACAGAGTGTCAGCAAGGACTGTACTCTACACCCATTTTTTTAACCCGCCCTGTAGCCTACATTTTTATCAACATGGCGCAACGCCGCGCGCATTAGCGACCGAATAATTCCCTCATTTCCAATATTTTATGAATAGACACAATATTCGCATTATCAAAATGGATGATTTCGTCGGGGGTGTATTTCTGTAGAAACACTTCGTGCGATGTTCGTTGAGCTAAAACAGCAATCATGGCTTCAATCGGTTCATCTATAGTTTTGGCAATCTGCACCACGACTGAATCGCCAATACGCACCGGTTTATGCGGGTGAACAAAAACCAGATCACCAGCATTAAAACGTGGTTCCATAGTGTCCCCTTCCACGTATAAGGCATATAGATCTTTGGTCATCAACAGAGCGGGTGGCCTATGAACGTAATCAATGATTGATGTATCGAGCTTGAACGAACCGTTGTCGCTATTACAAGCAGCAGTTCCCATCACCGGAACGTCCTGCGGCATGTATTGGCGCGGCGGTAAAGTACTATTAACGAACTTCACATCGCTCATTTTGCTATTTGTTCGGGTCGTTTCCGCTCCAGCAACATTCGGAGTGTTACCGGTAAGAAGCCAATCAATTGAGACATTAAGTGCTCCGGCAATATCTTCAAGGGTGTTCGGGCGTGGGTGAGCCGCCCCAGACTCCCATTGGGCAACCGCGTTACGTGTCTTGCCAACGGCTTTTGCTAGCTCTTCTTGCGTCATCTTAGCTGCAATGCGAGAATTTTTTATACGTTCTTTCAAATTCATAGTTTTGTTTAGAAAAAGTACATTTTGCACCATCAGTTTTATTTATATCGTGTAGAATGTCATGACACTAATAAAATATCCATTGAAAGCGATTGGCGTTGTTCGCTTTTATAAAAGCAATCAAGCAAAAATAGCGTTGTTGGTCATTATCCGATAAAGTCGGAACGTGCTTAGGGCTAATAATGCAATAGCTGATTAAGATACCGCCAGAACGTGTATTGAACCTATGATAAAAGTCGGGAGATTGCAGTATCCTTCGTTCATTTTTTGAAGCAGGTTCCAGTAGGTTGTGTCGTTGAACCTGCTGTGTGATGAAACAATGCAATCTCTTTAGAAAAGACTATCCAACAATATTTTCTCTTATCCGCTGAAAAACGACAGACGCTGCCAATTAATGTTCGTCCGCTCTGGTGGCGCAATCGGAGCCGATAAAGAGGATTTCTTCACGTGTCATGGTGATCGGCGGGGCGTTTTCGTGCTCCACTTCTGCATAAGCCGTTTTCATGAAAAGAGCAAACCGCAACGGGTCGAATGTCTCGTCGGTCATCGGGCTTGAACGATAAAGTTTCCAAGCCAGTGCTACAACTTTTTCTGCCCGCGAATGGTTTTTCAGACTGTTCAGATAAAGCTTTATATCGCCCCACGAGAAGCGCTCTTTTTCCTTGTGCTTTTTTCCTGCATTTTCGGCTTGGTTAACGGGATTTCTTTGATATGTCTCTTCGGGTTTTTGACTATCCAAGGTTTTCCTTGTTACGTCGGCAGATTTGCTTTGCTCTTGATCTATTTCTGCGTGACCTGTTCCTTTGCAAGAAACATCAGTTTTACCGAATGGCGGTTGTATTTCCTCGTCAACGCTTGAACGATTGTCGGGCGAGTCTTTTTGGTCATCAGAGGGGCGAAGAAATCCGGCTTGCGGCTTTAAAGTTTTTCCAAGATTTTTAGGCTTTTTCATCCCGCCCACCCCTCGCCTGTTTTGACAGAAAAACGATAAGTTCCAACACGCTCAATGAGGGAATCGTAAAAAATTGACATGAATAATGTCAACATTTTTCATGTTGAAATATGCCGATTTTTTGAGGATAGCGAATCGTTTGACGATTAATACCTGGTTGTTTTAATGGTTTTTCTTTGCACTTTTATATTTGTTAAAAAAACTGGATAGTTGCCGCAAAACATCAAAGTTGAACCGGACAATTAATTGGAAAAGACGAAAAATACCGTCGGAATTTCCTTCGAAATAATGGATTTTATAAATGAATTTTACTTCCAATCAGAGCGACAAGCCAATCAGAACAACAAAAAAGTCTTATAGGCTCTGTTGTTTTGGAAATTGACCAAAAACGAAAAGCCCGTGGAGAGTAGAGAAATTAGCGGTCAAGAAAGCATTTTTAAATATGGCCTTCGGTTCATCAGGCGATGGAGGCTCAGCGACCAACAAAGAGAGCGTTGAAATATTCGAGCTTCGGACGATCGGCATTCCCGATCGGGCAGTGGAAAATGATGCGCGAACAAGCCCGATCGAGTGTGAAAAAATCCGGCAACGGCGACTTTTGTTTGAGCTAATGAGGTAGCAATAAATCGCGCACCAACAAACAGGAGTTGAGAAAATTATCTTGCCAAAAAATACCGCGTCAGCAAGTCAGCCCGACAATTATCGCACCATTAAATCAGACGCTAAAATATTCACCTTTAAATAATCGGATGCATGAAAACTTTTGGCCTCGACTATCAGGCTATGAAGGCCTGCTTGAACAGACATAAGCATTTGACATGCTAATGCTGTTGACACCTGTTTCATGCCAATTTCTTAGCGCGTAAAACGGCCGATATAGCGGCCAAGAATGGTGATTTCGCTTAAATTCAGAATGCGCGGTTTGTGGTGGGGATTATCCGATATAACCTCGACCTCGATTTCATCTGCACCGGGACGGGAGACAACTTCCAGCCGCTTGATGATAACCCCGCCAAGCTCGTCAGCCAGCGCATAAATTCCCGGAGGTGACGGAACACGGTGCGATATGTCGATAAACACCGCATCGCCATCATGAATGGTGGGCGACATGCTATCCCCATAAGCGGGAAGAACTGCAACATTGGACGCGACAACATTGAGTTTTGCCAAAAGGCTTTCGGGTAAACGCCAAAAATCCCGTATCACCTCTGTCGAAATCTGGACGGCGTTGCTTGCACCGTTGACGATCATAATATCCCCGCCCGCACCCATGCCGGCCTTGACATCAATTTCGGGAATTTCGCCGTCTTTCAATTGCGATCTTATTTTAACATCGCTATCAATCCGGTCAGGAATATCAGGATCAAAACTTGATACGATTTTGTGTTTTGCGCCGTTTTCACCTGTCAAAAGATAAGATGCGCTCACGCCGAATTTGCGGCCATAAATGGCGGCCTCTTCAGGACCGAAATCATTCTGCCCGTTTTCATGAGCCCGATAGGTCGAATGGCTCACACCAATTGCGTCCGCAGCTTTCGTTGCAGATGAAAAGCCCGCTTTCAGCCGTGCTTCGCGCAATCTTTGTCCCATCGTGTTCATAACATGCATTATGTCAGAATAATAAACATAAATCATGTTGACAATCTGATATAAATGATGTTGTTATACAACTAACCGCTACTTTTACGCGTATTACAACATTATAAGTGTTTAAAGAAGGCGGGCAAGAGAAGGAAAGTGCAGTGCGCGCTTTCCTGTGAGTTTTTTTAGACGGCGTATTTGCCATGTTTCGGGGTGGAACAAATGGACAAATCAGATATTTGCGTGTTGTCAGATATTGGCGTGTCGCAATTGATCGGCATTGGTTTATTGCACAAAAAACAACCTGCGGCCTGCTTTAACCGCAAGCCCGCTCTGTTGACTTGGCCTCTAGAGGCTTCAGCCAACAAAACAGCGGCAGATGATAAAGCTGCATGGGTAAATGTTTTTAAAAGCGGACAGGCCTTGAAGTGCGGCTTTTGCGTTGCGCCTTCTTCCGGCATGCTTCAAAACGTATTTAAACTTCAAAGCGTATTTCAAACCGCTGAAGAACGCGTCCATTGCTTACCGATTGTGCTTGCGCCCCGTTCATTATCCCGAACGTTTTGTTCCCGCTCTTTTTCTTTATCCCGATCTTTTTTAAATAAAAGCAAATTATGCTTATTCGGCTTTGGCACTCCCGGAAGCACTATCCGGCGAGTCTGTACCTTCTGCGGAAGCCTTTCTGGCATTGGTATTTTCGAGTGTCACATCATATTTCTGCGGCTCGGCAAGGAAATTTTCCGGTTTGCCGACAGCAATCATACATTTGGCAAAAAGCGGCAGAACATCCTTGCTATCAATCGTATTTTCAGAAGCACCGGCAATAATACTGAACAAACGGAATGCGACTTCTTCCGGTGTGGCTGCTGCATTGACAGTTGCAGATCTTATCGGGTTAATAACGGGCATTCTTTTTCCTTTGTCTTTCATCAATCACTTGATGAAATAGTTAAACAACTTGTTGTTTTTATCAAGGCAAAGGCGCTTGCCATTTTAAAACCGGTGAGCCTCACCGCTTTCGGGAAAAGGCTTTGTTTGAGCGCGCCTTTTTTTGCCCGCGCAGGAAAACAAAAATCAAACCGAATTTTTAAAAGCATTGTTTTAAGCGCAACAAAACTCTGCTTGTCGGCAAAAAGCGTAAGCGGAAAAATCAAAGCTGTGCCCCGACAAAGCAAAGCTTTGGCACTTCATGGTGGAAGCGTTTTCAAAGCCGTTTTTTCTCCAGAGTTATTGGAATTTTTTGCGCGTCAATTGTGCGGCCAACCAGCATTTTTCAAGGCAGAGAAGAGAGTTTTATAAAATGGATTCGTCAACACTACGCCGCCTTGCCGGTTTGAACCTTTCTACCGAACAAATGTCGGCCATTCTTGAACTTCTTGCCGATATAGACGAGCGGGAAGACCAGCGCCGTGCCCGTACGCGCGAGCGCGTGCGCCGTTTCAGGCTGACACGAAAAAACAGTGTAACGTTACAAGAAGAAAATTGTAACCGCGAGGAAACATTACCCCTTTCCCCTAAAAGAAAGGTTCCCCCACACCCCCTTAAAGAAAATAACCCCTTTCCCGCTTTCTCTGAAACGTGTTCGGATGCGCTTGTCGAAGAGCCAACAGACAAAAAAGGCGGGCACGGTTTTTCCTCTTGCGGAAATAGAAATTTACCGGAACTTCCCGCAGGGTACGAGCAGAACAAAGCTTGTTCTTTCCCGAATAATTTGCCTAAAGGCGAGGCTTGTTCCTTTCCCGAAAGTTCCGCTTTTCCGAAAGCGGAAACTGCGCCACTTTCAGCGATCACCGGAACGTTGTCTGCGGCTGAAAAGGACGAGGCTTCAGGCGCAATTTCAGCTTCTGGCATAAGCGCGGACGTGCCGCTTTTGCCTTCACCTTTGGGAATTTTTGGAAGCCGGAATTTTGGAAAAAACGAAGTTCCAGAGCTTGCAACGAGCCGCCCTGAAAAACGGGGTTTTGAAGTCGAATTTCATGAAATTTTCTGGCCTGCTTTCCCGAACAAATGCGGCAAGCCGAAAGCACTAACGGCGTTTTTGAAAGCGCGCAAAAAAGACAGTCTTGCCGCCATTATGGCGGGGCTTCAACGCTATATCGCAGACAAGCCGCCCGACCGCCCCTGGCTTAACCCGACAACGTTTCTCAATCAGGAACGCTGGAATGACCAACCTGCCCCCGTTCTGGAGCGAAAAAATGCAAAATTCGGATATGATAAAAGATCAACAGCCAGAAAAGTTACCGATGCGATGGCCCGTCTTGCACCTCGATTTGACGCTTGCCAAACTCGTTTCCCTCACGACAGGTGAAGGCTTTCCGCCCCGCTTCAAGGCGGGAAAGAAACCGACAAACGCTCAAATTGCAACAATCAGGCGCACGCTTGAGGACGCAAAAAATACACTTTTAAAAAAAGCGCGAAGCGACGAAATCATGGACCAGTTTTTGCTGCTTTCGGGCGGCATGCGGCTGCCCCGTGATTTAGACGGGGAAAGTGCTGCCAAATCCTATATGATTGCGCTTTCCGGCTTTTCCAGCTTTGCCATTATGCAATCAGTGCTTTTGATTATTCGCGGCAAGGCAGAAGGCTTCAACAAAAACTTCATGCCGACAGCGCCGGAACTTGCCGCTTTTTGCGAACATATCGAAAAAACCGAATGGTTGAAAATCGACACTGTGGAGCGGCTTTTAAGAGCCGGTGAAGAAGAACAAAACGACGCTTTAATTCCAGAGGCGCGGGAAGAAAAACTGACCTTTCACCACCAAACCACGGACGCAAGCGAAAACAAAACAACAGAACATGAAACAGGGCAGCAAGTTTCCCGCCCGCAAAAGAAATGCGCGTTCAATGAAGCCGGATGAAACGGAACGGGACAGCAAGAGACAATACGGGAAAATGTGGGACGATATGGGACGATGTAAGAAAATGTGGGACGATAAGAAACAACATGGAACATCTGTGAAAAGCCCAATGGTTTTTTGGGCGGTAAAAACGCGAACCACAAGATTTCAAACAACAACACTTCAAACTCAAGACTTCAAACAACAACCCGATAAAAAGCGATCATGAAAGGCTTTAACCATGCACGAAGTTGAAATTATCAGATTGAAAGCCCGTTCAAAAGCGGGCAAACTCCGGCTCAAGCGCGGGCGCGGAAGGCCACGTATCGAAGGTATTGCGCGCGAACCGAATGGCAGGCGCAGCCGAGCAAAAAAACCGCGCGAGGCGATTGATCGTCTTGCCATTTTGATGCGTGCAAAGCACACAGGCCTTTCCGAAAAACAGGCAAAAGACCCGCGCGCTTCCACCTATATCGGCAGGCTTTTTTTGGCCGGTCCCGAATGCGGCGGCATAAGCGAAGACCAGTACAATGCCGCGCTGAAATTTATCGAGGTTGATAATAATTATAAAAAAGCACTGCTTTCGCCTGCCGCCTATTACGACGATTTTAACAGCACGCCCAATCCCGAACTTTATGAAGCATTTTGCAAGCGTGCCAAAAAGCAATATCTTGCCGCGAGGGAAGCCATTCAGGAAGCGCAATTCGATAACAGAATTGATAACCTTTATGCAGCCTTGCAGTATATCGTGCTGGAAGATCTCGAATTACCGCACCTTGTCGGCGCAACAAGGCTTGTGCTCAATGCGCTAAACCGGCATTTTTTCCTTACCAATAAAGGTCATTAAATTTTTAATGACCTTTATTGGCGCAACGGGAATTCTATTTTTCAAACGGATTTTCTTGGATGGCGGGAAATTTATATTGCAAACGAAATTTTATGATTTTGTTGCAATTTGTTATGCGGACGCAAAGACTATTTTGTTAGCGAGGTCTATTTTTAGCAAAGATTACAGCCTGAAAGAGCAAACTTGGCTTGCAATTTATGAGAGGGGTTACCCCCGTAAAGCGGAAGTCCAACCCGCCGCTTTTAATCCGACTTGCAACGCTATTTCTAAAAGGCAGGCTCTCCCCTGCCTTTTCATTATTACTAAATTGATAATTTTTGAAGCCTGCTACAAATTATTACTGATTTATTCATGAACCCATTAATCTCATTAAACAAATTTCTTTTTCATTATTGCAATAAAAAATCAGTTAGATTCTTTACAAACTCCTTAAATTTTTGGCGCGGCATCTATCCTCCATTGACAGTTCCCTTGCAATCAAAGGCATTTGCACATCTTATCGCAAACGGATGACAAATATGTCGTTTTATATGACAAAACACAACATAATTTTTACTTTTTTACATTTTAATTTGACATTTTAAAAACGTATGGCACCAATGGAATTATGAAAGTAGATAAAACACTTATAACATCGCTTATAAAATTCGCCTTATCAGCCGATTATACTGGTGTAAGGAGGATAGGTAACGCTATTGTAAAATCTTGCGTTGAACAAAAGGATATTGAAGGAGCAAAGTTAATCCAATCACTCCTACGTAAACGCGGCGTCCCATTGCAAGCCGCTGGATACGTTGAACGCTTGCCGAGGGATTCTGGATCAAGTCTTCCCTTGGTCGAAGAAGGCAGTTGGCCAACGACACCAATCATGTTAAATAATGAAATTGGGTATGTTATAACCCAGTTTATCGAAGATGCGGGTCATATAGAATTATTGACGCAGAAAGGCATATCCACTCGTTTAGGGCTTCTATTATATGGTCCTCCAGGTACGGGAAAATCTTTACTTGCAGCACATATAGCAGCTTCGTTGAAAAGAACTTTTTACATAGTCAGATTGGATTCGTTAATCTCATCTAGATTAGGAGAAACTGCAAAAAATATTCGTGAGGTTTTTGACTTTATTCCAACCCGCAATGCAATTTTGTTTCTTGACGAGATGGATGCAATTGCAAAAATAAGAGACGATCGGAATGAGCTTGGTGAATTAAAACGCGTGGTGAATACGGTCCTTCAAGGGCTAGATTCTTTAACCAATGATGTTATCACAATCGCTGCCACAAATCATCCTCATCTACTGGATCCTGCGATATTTAGACGCTTTCCTTACAAAGCGGAGTTAGGATATCCCGATAAAGACGTTTCTGAAAAGTTATGGCTGCATTTTTTATTTGATGAAAACAATAAACACAAGCGTGAGGCAGAAATATTATCGTATGTTTCAACTGGGCTTAGTGGAGCTGATATAGAAAATATCGCCCTAGCTGCACGCCGTCGTGCTATTTTATCTTCGAACACCCCACCGAGTCTCGCTCAAATTCTGCGGGCAATAACACACTCACAATCAGGAAGTCCTTGTTTACTTGATAATACTCCCCTAAATTCGGAAGATAAAAAAGCTTTATCATATTTATTAAAAGAAAATGGCAATTTAAACCAAGTCGAGATTGCAGAAATTATTGATGTAAGTCGACAGACGGTCAATCGTTATTTGAAAGAGGATTCAAATGGCTAGCAAGTCTTCTCATCCAGTTCTCCACTTGAAGCAAGAACCAATTGCATCAAACGTCAGTACTGGTGGAAAAAGTGGAGACCAAATAAAAATTGATCGCCTGGAAAAACAGCGTCTTATACTGAGTAGACAGTTGTCTGAACTTTATAAAACTCGTGAAAACTATCCTATATTTAATAAAAAATCAGTCATTTATGTGGAGATGTTCTATGATAGCCTTGCCAAATCCTATTGTCCAAACGATTTATTCTCAACGGAATACGGGTGTAGATTTATTGCTCATCTTAACACAGGTTATTTAATTGAAATCGAATCGCAAAATTTAAAAAAATTAGCTCATTTGGTACAACAAGCAGAGCGGATAACAATAAAAGTGGATATCTCCCGAGTGGCTTCGGTTGTGTTTTTTAGCGAACAACACGTGCTTAGAAAATACTCTGAGTATGTCAACTTATGGAATAGCGCAAAAAAAATAGACAGCGGACGCTTGTTCATAATATGGTTGATGCCATTTTACGATAAAAGTGCCGGTACCGAACTAATTAGATCTTTTAATCATTTAATTAATGAAGATATTCTCTCGTATTCTTGGCTACTAAAAGATTCAAATAAGACGAAATCTAGTAAATTTACAACTTCACATAAGAGTAAAATTGCTACTCAAATAGCGAAAGAAAGTAGCCATAATAATTTTTTATCGACATATAATAAAACCAGACATGCTCGTACAACAGTTGTTGTCCCCAATCAATCCGCATTGAAAATAGTCGTTACATCCGGTACAATTTTTCGAATTGATCCAGTTCCGTCCATAATTACTACGGTGTCCGGCGATGGCCCAGAACCATCTTCAATGTCACAAGATGATTTAGAAAATGAACCAATTGTGGGCGTGATAGATGGAGGTTTAAATTCTAAAACGTACGCGGCTGCTGTAGCCTGGCGCGCCCGATCTTTTATAAAAGATCATGAGGCCGATACGAAGCATGGCAACAAAATTGCATCACTGATCGTTAATGGGCATGCTTGGAATAATAATCTATCTCTTCCAAAACTAAATTGTAAGTTAGGCATTGTACAAGCCATCCCAAAACGCGGTAGCATGGTGTTGAGCACCTCTGATAGTCTTATAAATTATATTGATAAAATTATAGCAGATCACCCCGATACAAAAGTTTGGAATTTATCGTTCAATTTTAATGAAGAGGATGATTGGTATGACGTTAGCGCGGAAGGACATAAACTTACTGAAATAGCCCGCGAGCGTAATGTACTGCTAGTTATCGCCGGCGGCAATAAACCTGGCTCACATATCAAACCACCTGCGGATTGTGAGGCTGCTATTTCCGTGGGAGGCTGCTTGCATAACGACGAAGGTAAGCCCGGCGGACATAACCAAATTTGTCTTGGGGGGCCAGGACCGGCCAATATGCTGAAACCTGAAATATCTCATTTTTCAGAAGTAAGAACGCTTGGAGGACAAATCGAAACAGGATCCAGTTATTCAACAGCTTTGACTTCTGTTTTAGCTGCACATACAATGTCTAACTTGCTTAACCCCTCGCCCGATTTAGTAAAAGCCCTAATAATACATAATACTGGCGGCAATGGCTTTGATCCTGACATAGGTTTTGGCGCCCCAACTGAATATTTACCGTGGTTGTGTCGACCTGGTTTTGTCACACTTCAATGGACTGCCGAGTTAAGACCAGGGGCCGCTTTTTATTGGAAATTCCCCATTCCTCCTTGCCTAATAAAAACCGGCAGATTAAAGGGCGAAGGAAAACTTACGACTATTCTTAATCCCTATCCATATGTATCAGAGTTTGCCGAAACAAATTATTTCAGTGTTAGGCTAGAAGCCGCCCTCCAATGTGTGACAGCAAAGGGAACCAAGAATCTTATAGGTAAGTCCAAAACCAATAAAATGACTGAGCAACAACTTCGCAAACTTGAACATAAGTGGAGTCCAGTTAAACATAATAAAAATTCATTTAATATTCATTCTTACGGTGACTTTTTACACGTTTACTCACGTGTTTACATGAGAGACGAATTTCTTTATAATTATATTAATTCAAAAGAAATAGAACCATTGAAAGCAACCTTCGTTCTTTCTTTGAGCTCTGGAGATATAACAGACGATATATATAATGAGTTCCGTTCTCAACTTGGAAATTTTGTTGAAAATTCTACCATAGATAATTATATCGACGTTGATGAAAATTTGTGATCGTTATTCTCATCGCAACTGTTAAGTGAAAGTTTTTATAAACAATGTGAGTCATATAAATTTATTTTTCTAAAAGGGATAAGCATTATTAATAATATTATTAGTAATACAAAAATAATAGAAAGTTACATTGTATATAATGTTGTTATCTTTTTAAATAATATTTATTATTTGATCTTCTCGTAAATTCAAAAATATGTTTGTAAAACCGTACCTGAATATTTAGGCTTCGGATTTCCTCAGCCGGTGCGTTATAAGAAGATTTTACCAGATCAATTGCATGAAGAGCATCAGCCTTGTTTTTATAGCCTTCGCCGCTTGTTGAGATCTTTTCGTGGTTTGCGGCTTTCAAATGCCAACGCCATTCACCGTTTTTATCTTTATAAATTTCAAATCTCATAATTTTTTCCTTTTTTAAGTGGATTATTCATAATTCAGAAACATTACGCAAAAAACTTTAGAGGAATTGGGGATTTTATTTTGTTATTTCAAGATAATTAGTAGATATAATCATGTTTATTTTTGAATTTTATTTTGACGAGTAAAACTCTTCAACGCAATAAGACACCACCCTCTCTTTATTCTGAATTTTCGTTTTGATTTCTAAGAATTTCTGTATTTTTCCAAAGGACAAAACCACCTATTCAACAATAAAAAATGTGTTGCGAGAGGTTTGGAAAAGGAGCGAACTATAAAAAATTCACGCGTCTTCCGACCGCCTGATTTTTAGAAAATAAATTTTAAAATTTCCGATTATTTTTTTCTTGCAAAAATGTGTCACTAAATATTAACTGACACATACGGCACAACAAGAATTGTATCTATGGTTTGGTTAACGTTTATAAATATAAAAAACGGTTTGTGATTTTTTATATTTTAAATAATTTATTGTTTGTTGAATTTAAATCCTGTATAAAAAGATATTATTTGAAATTACATATTTTTTCATGAATATTTCTATTGGTTGTTGAGGCGTTTTTGAATGTTTTTAAAAATCCGGATCGAATAGTTTGAGCCGCAAAAATGTGTGTCAGATGCTTTCAAGCTCGTAGCGCATTTGGCAATTAAAATGCTTTCCGTTGAAAAAGGAAAAGGAACGTGGCCGGAACCAAAAAGCTAACACCCCCTGAAACAGAAAAATCCGTGAAAAAAACCGTCGTTAAGAAGGTGCGTCAACATAAAAACGGCGCGCCTTTAACGGAAAAAATTGAAAAAGAAACTGTGCAGAATAGCGATAGTTGCGAGGAAAAGGCTGCACGTTCGAGAGTGAGGCGTGAAAAGGAAATTGGGCGGCAAGTGTTTGGCAACGAAAAGATGGCTCGCCATTCAAGCGGAGCAGTTGAAACAAAAACTGTGCCGGATGGGAATGATGGAAATGGGAAATTGCCGCTAGAGAGTAATGCTGTTTTGAAAACAATGCCGACTGAAAAAAGTTTGACAAAGAAGGCCGCGCAAAAAAAGCGGGAAGCCGTGGGAGAAAAGAAGGCTTCCGGAATTTTGAAAGAGGCTATTTTAAAAGCTGCTATAAAAGCCGGTAATCAATTGGGAGAAGACGGGCTTGTTTCCTATCTTGAAGCGCAGGCTTTAAAAAATGCTTCGTCTTTTTTGACGCTACTCGGCAAAGTGCTACCTGCCGAACTTAATTCAGAAGGACAAGAATTAGAAACCGTGACAAAAATCGAACTGGTTGCACTGAAAAATCATAAATCTTCTAAAAACGAAGTTTCGTAATTTTTTAGAAGAACTCATGTTAGAATTAAATTAAAGCTATTGGTTAATTATTTTATATCTATATTTTATTCAATTCAATTAATATATTTAATTTATTGATTTTAATTTTTAGCAAATATTAAAGATACCATTTTTATTTGCAGTTGTTCAATTTTTCATAAAACTAATGAAAATCGTAAAAAGGGTGATTGAATTTTTTTCCTAGTTTGTTAACTTATAGGAGAATTCAGATAGTTGCTGTAACAAACAGTTATACAAATTGGGGTGGAATATGACGGAAGAAAAATCGCATGATGCGAGAGCCATCGCCAATTATATTTTGGATATTGCTCCAAAATACAACATCTCAAGTCTGACAGTCATGCAACTGTTGAAGCTTGTTTATTTAGCTCATGGTTGGTCTCTCGCATTCGGTGAGGTACCACTCGTCAAACAGTCTCCTCAGGCGTGGCAATATGGCCCAGTTTATCCTCATATTTACAAAAGTTTAAGTAAATATGGCGGTGCGCCTATCGGTGATCGTATTACAGATAAAAACACTGGCATTCCTTTTAGCCCTGATGAATTAACACAAAAGCAGAAAAAGGTAATTGACGCGGTCCTCAGATCATATGGCCAGATGCATGCATTCGAGCTGTCAGGCATTACGCATAAAAAAGATAGTCCTTGGGATATCACTATGAAAAATGACGGTCTCTATACAGAGATTCCCGTGACAAGAATGAAGGACTATTTCTATCGACTCGCGCGTGAAAGAAATATAACTGGCTTTTGAGGGTTATAAAAGTGCACGATAATCCTCTTAAAGAACCAAAATCAACTCTTACCGATGACGCTGTTCCTAATGACCGATTAAAAGAAATTGGTGCCAGATGGGGTGACGTCGAGATGCTGTTGGAACAGCACAGTAGAAAGAGTGAACTTGTTGAGGAGATGAAAACTTATTTAGATGATTTGAAAAAAGAATTGTGTTGGGTAAAATGGTTTAGAGGTATAATTGTTTTTATTATGATAACGTATATCATATTTATTAACGCTCTTTTGATATGTATATTCTTTTATAAGACATCAATCGTTACAACTATTGGTCCCTATCCGACAACGGCACTCATTGTATTGATATTGTCAACTACAGCGGTACTATTGGGAAAAACAATAACCGGTTTATTTAAAACTTATGGAGAACGGAATAAGGATGAATTTATTCCTCCTCATTTAAAACAATTGGTTGAAGCCTTAAAATTAGTTAGCAACTAAATTTATATTCAAAAAAATTATTTATATATAATATTTTAATACTTTTTCATTTTGTTGTGAAATTTATTATTTAATGTAATATAATTAAAGAAGATTTTATCTTATTAAAAATATATTGGCTTTGTTAATTATTTTGCCACGTGGCAAATTTTTTGTCCGTTTTTCCTCCCTTGTGGTTTTGTGGTGGTTCATGACAACAGAAAAAATAGAATTGCCGGAAAAGCTCATTACCCTTTTCGACGGGCCAGCCGATGTCAGGGCGGCCTATGGCGGTCGCGGTTCCGGAAAAACCCGTTCCTTTGCCACAATGAGCGCAGTGGTGGGCTATTGTTTGGGAAAGAGAGGAATTCGCGGCATTATTCTCTGTGCCCGCCAGTTCCAGAATTCGCTGGCCGACAGCTCACTGGAAGAAATCAAAAGAGCTATTGCCGATTATCCTTTTTTACAAAATTATTATACCATTGGCGAAACCTATATACGCTCGAAAGACGGGCGCATTACTTATGCCTTTTCCGGTCTTGACCGGAATATTGCCAGTATCAAATCGAAGGGGCGGTTGCTTCTCTGTTGGGTGGATGAAGCCGAACCTGTGACTTCCCACGCATGGAACACATTGATACCGACTTTGCGCGAAGAAGGTGACGGTTGGAACACCGAACTCTGGGTAACATGGAACCCGCTCAGAAAAGAGGCAGCCGTTGAAAAGCGTTTTCGCGACAGTAAAAATGCGCGTATCAAATCCGTTCAACTGAATTGGCGTGATAATCCGAGATTTCCCGATCTGTTAAACCGCGCCCGCCTTGATGATTTGAAGAACCGGCCGGAAAGTTATGACCACATATGGGAGGGTGGATTTCTTGCACAGATGGAGGGAGCCTATTTTGCAACCAGCCTTGCAATTGCCAAAGAAGAAGGGCGCATTTCCAACGTTCCGGCCGACCCTTTAATGACATTTCAGGCTTTTTTCGACATTGGGGGAACAGGTGCCAGAGCCGACGCAACCGCTATCTGGATTGCGCAATTTATCGGAAAAGAAATCCGCGTTCTTGATTATTATGAAGCGCAAGGGCAGCCTTTGAGCGCCCATATCAACTGGTTGCGCGAAAAAGGTTACGAACAGGCAAGAATTACATTACCGCATGATGGTGCAACCAAAGATCGCGTGCGGGATGTGAGTTTTGAAAGCGCGCTTCAACAAGCCGGTTTCGAGGTGGACATTATTCCCAATCAGGGAAAAGGTGCGGCACGCGCCCGCATTGAAGCGACAAGACGGCTTTTCCCCTCTATCTGGTTTAATGAAAAAACCACAGAAGCAGGACGCGATGCTTTGGGTTGGTATCACGAAAAACGTGACGACAAACGCGATATAGGACTGGGGCCGGAACATGACTGGGCAAGCCACGGGGCTGATGCTTTCGGCCTGATGTGTATAGCCTATGAAGCACCAAAAATTTCTAAAAACCGGCAGCGCAATTTCATGAGACATGATTTCAATACGTCATGGATGGCGGGATAACAAAAAGCAAAATTGTTGACTGTCTAACCGGATGCGCAATGTGGCGGCTTTTGATTTTCCACCTACTGTCTTTGCTTTCTTTATGACGGTTGCCTTGTGCTTGCCCGCCTGCCCGCTTGCGCGTTTCGCTTTTTTATTTTTGGGCTTTTCGGTTTTTCAGAATTGAACTTTCAAGTTGTGCGGGCGGCGCGCGACCAATTTTAACCAATAATTTTACGGGCTGATGATGATGCTAGAAAACGAGACTTTAGAACATGGTTCTTCCACGCAGTTTGACAGTGCAAAAAGAGATATTCTTTTCCAGTCATTGCTGAAGCTTTTCCGGCAGGATATGGCGCATGTTGCCGAATGGCGCAAAAATGCCCGCGAAGATTATGCCTTTTATAATGGTGAACAGTGGGAAGCCCAAGACAAGGCGGCGCTTTTCGAGCAAAAACGCCCTGTCATGACGTTTAATCGCATTGCGCCGCTTGTCAATGCCGTTATCGGCTCGGAGCGCAACAATAAACGCGAAGTGCAATTCATTCCGCGTGAAATCGGAGATGCGAGAGCCAATGAAATATTAACGGGTGCGGCGGAATGGTTTCGCGATCAGGCGGAAGCGGAATATGAGGATTCGGAAGCTTTTACCGATACCGTCATTTGCGGCATGGGGTGGACAGATACACGCCTTGACTTTGACGATGATGAAGCGGGTAAACCTGTTGTTTGCCGCCTTGACCCGTTAAAAATGGTGTGGGATGCCTCGGCGGTGAAAGCCAATCTGGTGGATGCGGAGCGCCTCTGGTATATCGACGAAAAGCCGCTTTCCGAAGCGCGCCGCATGTTTCCCGATATTGACCCGTCATTGCTTGATGCGCGCTGGGCAAAAAACGGTGTTTTTGACAGTGGCGAACCTCTTTCCCATGTGAATTCCGACACATTTTATGGTGAAGACCGGACGGGTGTTTCGGAGGGGCAAGGCTTGGGGCTTTCTTCCGCTTCCAGCTCTTTGGTGACGCTTGTCGAATGCCGCTGGTTCGAGCGTGAGGCTTTTTACAAGGTTTTTGACCCGCTGACGGGTGAAACGCAGGATTATTCGCTTCGCGACTATGAAGAGAAAAAGAAAATTTCGCCGGAAATACAATCGGTAAGGCTTACAAGAAAGATTGTGAAAAGGGCTTTTCTGGGCGAGGTTTTGCTTGCCGAACCCGATCAGCCGATGGTGCCGAACGGGCAACTTGGTTGGGAATGCATTACCGGCTATTTCGACAAGATGAAAAAGCATTATTATGGCATTGTGCGCCCCACAAAAGACCCGCAGCGTTGGGCGAACAAATTTTTCAGCCAGGTGATGTATCTTTTAAACAGCCAATCGAAGGGCGGCATTCTTGCCGAACGCGGTGCTTTTGATGATGACAGACAGGCAGAAGAAAGCTGGGCGCGCGCCGATGCCATTACCTGGACAAAACAGAATGCGCTAGCCGGACAAAATGCCCGCATTCGACCCAAACCCGTGGCACAATTTCCGGTGGGTTTTTTCCAGCTTTTCAATGAAGCCAAAGAAGCAATTTCCGATGTAACGGGCTTGTCTTCCGAATTTATCGGCACGAGAGAAGTAAACCAGCCCGGTGTTCTGGAAAGCCAGCGCCGGCAATCTTCTTTGAATTTGCTTGCCTCGCTTTTTGATGCGCTGCGCCGTTATCGGAAAAGACAGGGGCAAATTATGCTTTACCTCATACAGAACTATCTTTCCGATGGAAGGCTTATCCGCATTGTGGGGGATGACAACAAGAAATATGTGCCTTTGACACATGAAGCGGTCGCCAATCGCCAATATGACATTATTGTTGATGATGCACCGACAAGCCCCAATGAAAAAGAACGGACATTTGCAATTATTCAACAGATGTTGCCGATGTTGAAAGATTATCTCACGCCGGAAATCGGGCTGGAAATTCTGCGCTATTCGCCGCTTCCTGCCTCGCTTGTTGAAAAATGGACAGCCAAGGCACAAGAAGTGGCTCAACAAAAAGCAGAACAGGAAATGGCCAGAGAACAGATGACGAGCCAAGAAGCGGCAACGGAAAGAAATGCAGTGCCGGAACAGTATACGCGACAACAGGCCGAGCAATTGAAGTTGCAAGCCTTGGCAAACGAGCTTGATATGAAAGCAAAAGCCCGTGAACTCGACCTTAATGCCAAAGCGGCCGATCTTATTTTAAAAAATCAGAAAACACGGCTTGAGACCGAAACAGCCAAAAACCGCGCCCTCATTGAACAATTGAAAATTGAACAATCGCAAACGGGGCGAGCCAATTTCTGAAACAGGCTACTCACAAAGCTTGGACAGGATGAGGTTTCAAATTTGGCAAAGCGGCAATTCAGATTGTCGCCGCATTTCAACTCCCGCAATCGCAACTTTTGTCTTTCCTGCCGGAGGAACCGGCTTCGCCTCAAGCATCGGCGTTTTGATGCTCTGCTGCCCGTTTTTTTAAAGGGTATGTTTAAAGGATAAATTTATGGATATTGCACCCGAATTTTCACCGGAAGAACAGGATGTTCTTGGCCCCCATAGTACCGACAATAACGGATTTGATGATGAGACCGCTTTACCGGAAAATTTTTCCGACAGTAATACTATGACAGAACCTTCCGAAAGTCAGGAAGAAAAACAAGAAAAACCGGCAGCGGAAGAAGAAGACGAAAGAACCGCAAAAGCGCGAAATCATATGGTTCCGCATGGTGCACTTCACGCCGAAAGGGAAGAACGCAAAAAAGCGCAAGCCGAGGCAGCAGAGGCAAAAGCCAAACTTGCCCGCATTGAAGAACGTTTCAAAATTGCACGTGAATTCACAGAAAATCATGCCGGAAGCGAGAGCTTCTCACCGTTAAAACAACCACGACCAGAAGCGCCCGACCCGGAAAAAGATTTTGTCGGCTATGTCAAATGGATTGGCACGAAATTGCAAAACGAGGAAGCCGAAAGACAAAAGAGAGAAGCCGAAGAGCGGCAATTTATTGAAACTGCAAGAGAACAGGAAGTGGTGAAGGATTATTTTGCCACTTCCGTAACGGCACTCAAAGCCGAACTGCCGGATTTCGACGAGGCGGCCGATTTTCTTTATGAAGCACGGGTGAACCAGTTGAAGGCGCTCGCCGATGCCTACCCTGCTTTTAAAAATGCCGATGCGATCAATGCGCAGATTGGCAACGAGCTTGCGGCCATTGTCAAAGGTGCTTTGGAAAGCGGTACAAATCCCGCGCAAACAATTTATAATTATGCAAAAAATATCGGCTTCAAGGCGAAATCCGCAACAGGATCTATGGCGGAACCTATGGCGGGGGGTGACATTGCCGCAATGCGCGCCAAAAAAAACGCCGCGCGCACGCTCACCGCATCAAACGGGCGCGCTATTGCCGACCCGTTGAGCCTTGAAGCCATAGATGCCATGAGCGACCGGCAATTTGCCGAATGGATTTCCAATCCGGGAAATGAAAGAGCCTTCAACATTCTGATGAGGGGTGAATAAAGCTTATGCTTTAAAAACCACCGCCTGCAAAAAGATGGGGCTTGCAAAATGCATGAGGCTTTCAAAACCTTGAGGCAGGTTTGTGCCGGTTTGTTTTAAAACTTGCAACTTTTTCTTTTGCGGATTTGCGTTTGAAATGGACGTTATCATTTTCACCCACCGGAGGTTTTCCGGTTTCGTTGGTTCGCTCGCGTTAAAGCGACAAAAAGCTTGAAAATCAATTGAATTTTAGGAGGCCATAATGGCTATTACATCCATCGGGGTGAATGACCCTCTGGCTGTTCGTGCCTGGTCGAAGAAACTTGCCGTCGAAGTATCGAAAGCTACCGAGATTGCGCCTTTGATCGGAACCGACACCAACAGCATTATCCAGCTTAAAGACGAAACCCAGAAAGGTGCCGGTGATACTGTCCGTTTCGGCTTGCGCACCCAGTTGACGGGCGAAGGCGTTTCGGAAGGGGTTAAACTGGAGGGCAATGAAGAAGCCCTTTCAACCTTGAATGATGCTGTTATCATCAATGAACTTGCCCATGCTGTGAGGGTGAAAAACGAGGGCACAATCGACCAGCAGCGCGTGCTTTTCGATTTGCGCAGCGAAGCCAAAGACGGTTTGACCGACTGGTATGCCGACCGTTTGTCGCTGATGTTTTTTACCCATGTTTGCGGCTATACCGCCACACAAATGAACTTTGAAGGGCGCACCATTTCATTGTCGCCGGTGCATTACGGTTTTAACCAGCCGACAGCCCCGACCGACAAGCGCATTATTCGCCCGAATGGCAAAACCACTGACGAAAGCCTTGATGAAAAAGATGTGTTCAATCTTTCTCTGGTTGATAAAGCGGTGGAGCGGGCGAAATTGGCCAATCCGCGTTTGCGCCCTGTGCGTGTCGAGGGTGATAGTGTTTATGTGCTTTACCTGCACCCGACACAGGTGACGGCATTGCGCACCAACACGGCAACCGGCCAATGGCTTGATATTCAAAAAGCGGCCTATCAGGGTTCGCGCGCCAAAAACCCGATTTTTGACGGCTCGCTCGGCATGTATAACGGGGTGGTTCTGCGTGAAGCCGAACATATTACCGAAGGTGTCAATTCTGCCGACCCGACCACGCCCGTTCCCAACACCCGCCGTGCGGTGCTTTTGGGTGCACAGGCTTCCATCGTTGCTTTTGGTAAGGACCGCGGACCAACGCGCTATAAACTGGTTGAAGAATTCTTCGACTATGAGCGCGAACTCGGTGTTGCGGCAAAAACCCTGATCGGTATGAAGAAAACAAACTTCAAACTGAAAGACAGCACGATCGGCGAACAGGATTTCGCAACCATCGTCATTTCAACCTATGCCGAACCGCTTTGAGAACGGCATTTGAAACAACAGAAAAAGGGGCAAGTGCTCCTTTTTCTTCTTATGCGACGTTTTCCCCTTTTCCGTGTTTTTTAAAAACCGGTGATTTGGCAGAAACAAAAAATGACCCATACTTATTCTATAGACATGCCTTCAAGCGATGATACCGACTGGATATTGATGGATTTTGAGGAGCCTGCGGCAGAAAGCGGGAAGGTGCGAGATATAAATGTGCGAGATAAAAAGGCCGCGCCCTTGTCCCGAAAGCCGGTGAAAAAAGCGAGAGTGAAAAAACCGCAAGCGGAAACCGGAAGCACATCTCGGAACACTTCGGAAAAAGCCGGGAAATTGAAAGCCGCGCCTTCCATACCGGCGCAAGCAACAACAACGCAATCAACAGCCGCCAATTTGAAGACCGCAAGCGGAAAGAAGCGGCGGAGAACACCTGACCTGCCCCTCAAGCAAAACCGGAAAACAAAGGTTTAACATTATGGCCATTATCATTACCACGACAGGGCCGATTACAAGTCTTCCCACTTCTCTCCAGCCGAAAAACAAAAACTTTTCGGATATGATTGCCGTTATTCAGGATGAAATTGACGATACAACAAATGAATATTTCAGCCAGATTCAGGAAGCAATCTATTCGGCCATCCGCTTTTCAGCACGTGAGCCGCTTTATTTCAATGAAACGCGCGATATTACCTTTTTGACGACTAAAAATCAGGAATGGTATGGCGCAACAACCGAAAAGGCGATTGCAAGTGCGGCCGGTATCCGCTTTGTTTTTCTTGAAAAATCTCACGGAAACGCAAAAAGGCTTCGTCTTAATTCCCCGCAAGAACTTGAAAGCGCGAGTTCAGCCCATGGCGAACCTTATGCCTATTGTTATTTCGGGAAAAAACTGCGGCTCTTTCCCTGCCCTGACAAGGTTTACAAAATAAGGCTGATGATCGAGCCCTACCGGCTTGAAGAAGTTTTGAAAGCCGATGAGGAATCCCCTTGGTTTCTCGATGCGTTCGACCTTATCAAAGCGCGGGCAAAATACGAGCTTTATAAAGATATTTTGAAAGATGCCGATAGCGCTCGAACAGCGTTTGCCGATTTTAACGAGCAGCTTTCAGCGCTTAAAGCGGAAACCTCGCGGCGCAATGGTAGCGGCAAAATCAAAGCAACGGTGTTTTAAATGACATTTTTATCGATAGCCGAATATCGCCCCGACATTGCCGACATCAATAGCGACTATAGCGATGATATATTGAATGTTTTGCCGGCCGACGGCAGTTATATTCCAATGCCCGGTTTCAAAGCCTTTTCCAAGCCGTTTCCGGAAAAGCCTTATGGTGCATTTGCTGCGCGGTCGCTTGACGGAACAACCTCGGTTTTTGCCGGAACTGCAACAAAACTTTTTGTCCTCGACAATACCGATCTTTCCTGGCGCGACATCACTCAAACCGGAAAAATCTATTCCGCTTCTGATGAAGCACGCTGGTCTTTTGCTTCTTTCGGCAATTATATTATCGCCGTCAACAAAAACGACCCGCCACAGGTTTTCGAGCTCAACCGTTCGGCAAAATTCCGCAATCTTGGCGGCAATCCGCCACGGGCGGGAGCTGTCAAAGTGTGGGGTGATTTTGTTTGTCTTATGCAATTGCCGGATAATCCCAACCGCGTTTACTGGTCGGGCCTTAATGATGCGGAATTCTGGACGGTTGGAGAAAAGTCTTGCGACTATCAGGATTTTCCGGATGGCGGCAGTGTTCAAGGTTCCAGTGAAGCGACCAACCCGATTATTTTTTTGCAATCGGCGATCTATCGCGGCACATTCATTCCCGGTTCCGACATCATATTTTCTTTCCAGAAAATTCATGACAAACGCGGTGCCAAATCATCCAATTCGATCAGCAGTCGCGGAGAATTTTCCTTTTATGCCGATGAAGGCGGATTTTTCCAGATTACGAGCGATGGTGCGGTGACACCTATCGGCTTTGAAAAAATCGATCGCTCGGTCTTTACCCGTATGAATGCCAATAATCTTGCCGAAATGTTCTGTGCAATCGACCCTTTCTATAACCGTGTCTATTGGGCGATGGATTATAACGGTTCGGGCGTGATGAACGAATTGATGGTTTATGACTGGGGCCTGCAAAAATGGACAGTCATCAGCATTGCGGCAAGCAGTATTATGCCGATTTATACGAGCGGTTACACGCTGGACGGACTTGATAGCATTTCCATTAATCTGGAACATTTGCCGTTTTCGCTGGATAGCAAAATCTGGCAAGGTGGCGCGCCCATTCTCGGCGCTTTTTCAGTTGATTACCGTTTGGGCTCCTTTTCGGGAGAGGCGATGGAAGCAATTGTTTCCTCGCAGGAAATTGCAGCCCCCAATGGCGACATAAACCGGCTGGAAAATGTTATTGCACAAATAGACACGAATGAAGCCTTGTTGGCCATCGGTGCAAGAATGCGCAGAAACCCGCAAGAACCGGTAAAATGGTCGGCAGAGAAAACCGCCTCTTACAATACCGGTCGTTACCATGGCCGCTCGCGGGCGCGTTTCCACAAATTCCGCCTGCGTGTTCCGGAGGGCGCGAAATGGTCACATATCGCGGGCTTCAATGTCGATTTTACAAGAGCCGGAAAAAGATGAGTTATAAAATCTATCTCACCGAAAACTGGCCTTATGAGCGGATGAAACGTTATAGCGGCGATCTCACAGAGGCGATGACAAAAATCGCCCGCCGCTTTCCCGATGACATATCGTTTGAAACAATGGCCGAAGAAATTGCAAGTGGCGAGCGGCAATTATGGATTATCGTTGACGAGAAAGAAAACTTTGTAGCCTTCGTCACCTCGCATATCGAAATTCCGGCGAGCGGGAAAAAACGTGTCGAACTCCTCGAACTTGCCGGTCACGGCGGCGAAAAAATAGCCGATATGATCGAACCGATAGAAGAATGGGCAAAAACCATCGGCGCATCCGAAATTTGCCCGATCGGTCGCATCGGCTGGTCAAAAATCATGCGCGCACATGGCTATAGGCCAAGCGTGGTCAAATATCGAAAGGAATTGAACAATGGGCGGAAGTAGCGGAAAAGGCGGAAAATCCACACAAACGAAGACCGAGACATCAGCCCCGCCGGAATGGGCGGCACCGCTCTTCAAGCGCTCGGCCAAAGATGCCATGGACCTTTATAATTCCGGTCAGGGTGGCAATGTTTATCAAGGCTCGCGGGTGGCCGATTTAAGTGACACAACAAAAAATGCCATTAGCGGGCTTGGAAACGCCACCGCCAATTATGGCAACAGCTATTTGCAAGGTCTTGCAGGCGGCAAAAATGCGAGTGGCCAGAACCTTGCCGATATGGCTTCGGGAAAAATGGTGGGGGGAAACACAGCCTATAATCAGGCTTTACAAAACACACTTGATAACACCGCCACCACCATCAACAGTCAAATGAGCGGTGCTGGCCGTTATGGTTCGGGCGCCCATAGCGGTGTTCTGTCTCGACAATTGGGACAGGCTGCAACAACAGCACTTTCCAACCAGTATAATCAGGATGTTGGAAATATGCTCAATGCCAATGAACTTATCGACAGGGCAAACAATAACCAGCTTTCGGCAGCAAGCAATTATTTTCAAGGGCAAGGAAATAATCTTCTCAATGCTTTGAAAGGCGGCACAATCCTTGACCAGAACAACCAGCAAAAACTTGATGCAGCGCGTAACCAATGGAATGAAGAAGATAATCGTGGCTGGAACCGGCTTGCCATGCTTTTAAGTGCGGCTCAAGGTGCGGCCGGAAATTACGGAACGTCAAGCGGAACGCAGACAACCAAACAACAGAATGGTGCGCTCACCACAATAGGAAACGGTTTGGGTGCGCTGTCATCACTTTTTGGTCTCTCGGACCAACGCACAAAAGAAAATATCCGCTATGCGGGCAAACGCAACGGCTACAATGTCTATGATTTCAATTATATCGGAAGGACTGAGCGCTATCGCGGTGTTATTGCGCAAGAAATCCTTAAAACCGACCCCGATAAAGTTGTGACCCACCCCGAAAGCGGGTTGTTAATGGTCAATTACAACAAGCTCGGATTTCCAATGGAAAGGCTTCTGTGAAGGTAAACCATTCGGGTGTTTCAAACGCCCCACAGTGACATGGGAGACAAGAGGCTTGTCCCTACCCGCCGCTTGAGCATGAGCCTCATAAATTTAACGACAAATCAATCAAAAGACATTGCGTGACCATTCCGGAAAAACCCGGAGCCGCGAAAGAAAAATTGCACCCGAATGGAGGCTAATTCATGAATTCAAGTTCTTTTTTTAATTTTTGGAGAAACCGCCCGTCCAATAACAATGCGCCTGTGTTCGGCTCGATTGGCCCCTTGGGATTTGGTGGGCAAAACTTTAAAACCGGCATATCCGCCCCTTCCCTCGTCGCTGGTGATAACAATAGAGATAATTCTTCCACATCCACCACGGCTTACGGATTACTGGAAGACGGGCAAACGCAAAAAGGCCTTGAAAAAGGCGCCGGTTCACTTGCCAATGCATTGATCGCCCTCGCCAATGTTGACGCACCGCAGACAAGCTCGATGCAACTAAAACCGGTGCGCGGCCCGTCAACCGAGCAATCGCAGGCACTTTTGCGCCTTTTATCAAACATGCAGTCGAAAACCAATAATGGAGGAATGTTATGAGTTCGATTTATGATTGGTCACTTTCGGCGGCAAGCAATGCCAATGCCGACAATATCATCAACTGGACAGAGGGGCAGCCGCCAAGCACGGTCAACAATTCCGCCCGTTCGATGATGCAGCGTGTGCGCGAATATATGTGCGATATTGGCGGCGATGTTACCGTCGAAGGATCCTCTTCCCGCATTGCCATACAGTCAAAAACACCGGTAACCGCTTATATCAACGGCATAACATTGCGGTTTCGTGCTCTCGGTATGAATGTCGAGCAACCGGTGATCAGCCTCAACAATATTGATTATAAGCCGGTTTTCAAAGCAACCTATCAAGGGGTAAAACCCTTGGAAAGCGGGGACATTCAGGCTGGCGCGCTCTATGAAATCGTCTTTTGCAGTTTACTGAACAACGGAAGCGGCGGCTGGTTTTTGTCTTCACCGACACCTCAACAATCAACGCCGGCCGGTGTTATTTCAATGTTCGGTGCGCCGACAGCGCCTTCCGGTTGGATACCCTGCGACGGGCGCCTGTTATCAAGAACACAATATGGCACACTCTTTTCAGCGATTGGCGAATGGTGGGGAAAAGGCGACGGGCAAACAACCTTTGCCGTGCCGGATTTGCGTGGTGTTTTTCTACGCGGAACAGATGCCGGTAAAAATATCGACCCCAACCGCTCTTTTGCCTCTTTTCAGGATAGCCAGAACAAATCGCACAGCCATTCGGGCTTTGTCGGCGAAGCTGGCGAACATAACCACAGCTATACCACATGGCAGCGCAACAAAGGCGGAGCAGACGGCCAAAATGGCTGGGATTGGTATTCACAGATAACCGAAAACACGGCGATAGCCGGAAGACACAGCCATAGTCTCAACATCAATGCCGATGGCGGCAATGAAGCGCGCCCGGTCAATATTGCCATTCAATATATTATCAAGGCTTGAACAATGGATGAACACCCTTTTGCAATATCCGGCATAAAAGAGCCGGAGAAAATCCGCATATTGATTTACGCGAATAATCAAATGGCGCATGTTGCCCTTTCCGCACTTCTTATGCCGTTACAGAACAAAATGACCGAACTCGAAAACCGTTTGAAGAAACTGGGGGTTTAAATGGCTGTACCCTATCATACACACACTTTCGAAATTCCGACTGCAACGCCACAGGATATGGCAGCACGTGCTTCCAATGACAAAGCCGTAACGCCTTCGGTTCTGGGTACGGCTGCAACAGCCGATAGAAGCGAATTTGCAACCGCCGAACAGGGCAACCGAGCCGATAGTGCCGTTCAACCCGAAACGCTCGGCACTTTGGCCAGAAAAGACAAAGTCATTTTAACCGAGATTGAAACAAGTGGCGCGCCTTCAAGCACTACTTTTCTATCCGGCAATGGTTGGCAGAACCTTACCGGTGGCGGCGACATGACAGTCGCAATCTATGACCCGTCGGCCAAGCGAACCGACGCGTTCGATATGGGCAATATGAAAGAGGCGCCGAACGCCAAAATTATGACGGCCGACGAACGCGCAAAAATAGCAAATCTTGATGATCACTATCTTTCAAAATCCGGTGGAACCATTAATGGCGATCTAACGGTAAAAAATAGTGCAGGAACTGCTTTCGCTCAATTTCCACCAAATGCATTGTACCCGACAATGCGTTTTGGTTACACGGGGGAAGACGAAAACTATTCAGATTTAGCCTTTATTGGTAATTCGTTGAACATCCATGTTCATAAATTTGGCGATGTTGCCAATTTTTATGACGACGGAACAACATATTTTGCCAATACCATAACCATACAAGACAAAACATACTGGCAACCCGACGGGAATATCGGCGGCACACGTTGGAACGGCGGTGATCTTTATTCCCATATTGAAAATCGTATCAATGCCTGTGTTACAGACAGTCGCATTATAGGCTGGGCAGAGCTTACAGCCGCTACCTACACATGGATGCATCTACCGAGTGGCTATGTCGTGACATCAATCTGGAAACCCGAAAATATGAACCTCCCATATCATTTTGGTGGTCGTCAACCGCAACTTTTCATCGCAAATCGCGGCTGGTTTCCTTTAGGGGCGTGGTAAAAAAAATGAAAAATTTTGGTAAACTTAAAGCTTCAAAAGAAGAAATTAAATCAGGTGAAGACATTAAGGATGACAAAGGCAATATTGTCCAGAAAGCCGGAACTGTCACCATCTATATATTGAAAGATAACGACGGCATTGAGTGGCATGATCTTTTCGAAAAATATCCGCATAAATTCTATATCGCTATCGACGACACAAAACGCATTATTTCCATGACGGATGACCCCGAACAGTCGCAAATTGCCGGATTTGATATTATCGGCATTGACGATGATTATGGCGAAACATTCGGTCAGGGCGGGAGTGTCTATGGCAAGCTATGGGATGGAGAAAAAATTGTTGCAGCTCCCCCTGTATTTCCGCCTTTAACAGCACGGCAATTCTGGCAAGCGGCTCTTGTCATCGGTGTTAGAGAAGAAAACCTCACCACCGGTATAGCCAATAAAGATAGCCCTTTTTACATAGGCGATGAAGAAGAACGTGAAAGCGTGTTGATCGACATCACAAAAGCAACAAGCTTTACCCGTGATTTTCCGCTTTTGAAAAAAATGGCCGAAGTCAACAAGATACCGGATGAGCAGCTTGATACTTTATGGAATTGGGCTGCCAATATCCAGTAAATGCTGCCGTAAAGCCACTCGAAAACCCCGCATCTTTTGCTGTGGTTTTATGGCCTCTTGGAAATAAGCGGGTATGTTTTACTGCCGAAAAATTGCTTTGGCTTTTCGTATTTCTTCCTCGGTAAAAAGCGGATGCCATTTTTCGTTGTTTGCAACAAGCGATTCAACAGTCAAATCGAGCCGCCCCTTCTCGAATAGTTTGGAAAAACCGGTCGAAATCGAATTGGAATGCAGCAATTTTTTAGCAGCTTCAACGCCACCATTCCGTTCAACCATTTGTTTAAATCTGGGAAGTCTTATTCCGAGCTCATCACGAGTTTTATCATAAATAGCCAGCATTTCTTTATGAAATTCATCTTTAAGACTTGCCATTTTATACTCCTCCCGAATGAAACTCGACCAAGATTTACAATATCATAAGCTGCCATCTTTTTTAAAAGGAAAACGTGAACAATTTTCACGTTTTGCACAAGCGATCGCGGTTTAAAGCAAACGGAACACGCTTCTAAATGAATTTATGGTTGCAGCGCATGAGCCGCGCTCATCCGGTTTTTTAACAAAAGCGAAAATTTACTTCATTGAATATTGAACCACCACCCCGCTTTTTGCGGGGTTTTTTATTGCCTTCATTTATCATTGATAAGGAAACACCATGACACGACAAATAAGCCCCCACGGCCTTGAAAAACTGAAACAATGGGAAGGCCTCAAAACCAAAGCTTATAAGGATACTGGCGGTGTCTGGACAATCGGCTATGGGCATACGGCCATGGCCGGTTCTCCTCAGCCATATCAGGGCCAGGTCATTACCGCAGCCGAAGCGGAAAACATTCTTTTGAAAGATCTTGTTCAGTATGAAGCGGCTATCGAGAACAACGTAAAAGTCAAGCTCAATGACAACCAGTTTGCCGCGCTTGTATCCTTTGCTTTCAATGTCGGCATTGGTGCTTTCAAAAATTCGACACTGCTCAAAAAATTGAACGCCAGCAATTATGACGCGGTTCCAACCGAATTGATGAAATGGACAAAAGCGGGGGGCAAAAAAATTCAAGGCCTTGTCAACCGGCGGCGGGCCGAAGGGTATCTGTGGATGGAAGGCGCTTATGTCACTTCCAAAGATGTCGTGCCGGAACAAAAAACTGTTCATCTGGTGCTGAAACCGGAAGTCATAGGGCCGGTTATCAGCGCTGCTTCAGGCTTGACCGGTTTTGCCACCGGTTCGGGACCGTTTCAATGGGCGCTTGCGTCCGTCATGGTGATCGGCGTTGCAATCGGCAGTTTCTATTTCATCAAACGGTTTAGAGAGGCGGAATTATGACCACACTCGAACGCCTGACTATGACCATTGCCGTCATCATTGCGCTAATTGTTGTTGCTTTTTGTATCGGGCAAGAGACGGAAAAACAAAAGTCGCTAAAGGCTGCAATCACAGCCTTTGAAAATTCTCACGAGGTTGAAAATGAAGTTGAAGCTCTTACTCCTTATCAGCGCTGCCTTGCTGTTGGCGGGGTGCCATACGACTGCCGGGTTCTCTTGCGCGGGTTGGACAAAACCACCCAAGGCAAATGATGCCGCGCGCCTTGTCGAAAACGAACCGGCAATCACCAAATGGATCATCTCGACCAACCGTTTCGGGCAAAAACAAAAATGCTGGAAATAAAAAGCTCTTCATCCTTATGCCAAGTGGCATTCATTAAAAGTCGATAAATTGGCGGCGCGTTGATGTAAATGTTTTTGTACTGTTTGTCGAACGATCAGAAAGAAACACTGTGACAGAAAACCGAATGCCGTTTTCCAATCGAAGCCCGATTACCTGTTTGATAACATATGAAATGCGGTGCTTTTCAGTCTCCAGCAAATATCATTGATGAAAAATCCCGTCGGCATTCTATCTCCCGGAGAATTGCAAACATCTTCGATTTATTAAAGTTCTTCTTAGCCTTCCTGTCGACACCGCTTGCGCCCGCTTATCATAACATTAGCCGACTAATTATGAGAGCGAGCAATAATTGAACAACGCTTCGCACCTTTCATGGAATAATCAAATGTCTGAAAACAATCCCCCACCCGACTGGCTTGCTTATCTTGTCAGGTTCGGGCTTCTTGCTCTTGCCGGTGCATGCGGCAGTTTTTTAAGCCAGCTTAACAGCGCTCCAAAAAAATGGCCGCAACGCGTAATGGAATGGGTTGGCGGTGCTTTATGTGCCATTTACGGAGCAGAGCTTGCCGCCAATACCCTTTCTCATCTGCTTGATAAATTCGACCTGATCGACGGTTCCTATGTCGTACCGGAAAAATTTCTCGGCCTTGCCGGTTTTTTATGCGGGGCCTTGGGTGTCGCGATTATCGACAGCGTGATAAGCCTCTTGAGAAGAAAATTTAGTTCATAACCAAGTCTTCGTAACCATTCTTCATGCACCAGCTAAACCGGCCCTGAAACAAATCCGAACCAAAAATGACAGGCAAAACTCCAACGCGGGGCTTAAGCGCGGTGGAGATAAAGAACGACTAATCTATTCGATTGGCAGTTTCGGTTTCCACCCCCGACCATAGCCGACAGACATAGCAGAAGCCGCAAGTTCGATTTGGTGGATGAGCATTTTCCGTTCTTCAAGCAAAGCTCTAATGAGGGCTTTTGCATCCCCGTCATAGGCTGCAATGAGGCCATCAATATCGTCTTCACAACTATCGTTTGAAACAGCTTTGCCCACTTTACGCGACTCCATTTTTGTTCTCGTATTGTTCTTATTTTTCTAAAAAGAGTCAATGAAAAAATCGTTCAAACGAATAGCCCGAACGAACCTCTTACCCAAATTATATGCGATTGATGAATGTCGGTTTCAAGCCGCACTTCCTTTTCCTTTCAATCGCAAAATCCTCCTTCCTTAAAGCAAATTGATTTCCGATTAATCAGAATTTTTGGACTTATTTTTCAATGCGTTGATAAAATGCAAATTAACGCAGACCTGAAAAATGATAAAGGCTCACGCTTGGGTTCCCGTTTGCTTGAAACCGCTTTGTTTTTCCGATTTTTCAGATAACCAAATGTGAAAAAAGAAAAATAATTGAACCTATTTTCCGTCCCGAAAGACGTAAAGCAATTAGCTAACAGCAATCCCTGTCATCACGAGCTTCCGAGGATGATTTCAGAATATCGGCGATAGAAAGAATAAGTTTCATGTCCATTCCTTTTATTTGGAAAAATCCGAAATGTTCATAAAACCTCTTGGCTTTTTCATCAGCCGCCTCAACGACAATGGCGCGGAAAGCAACGAGTTGAGAAGAGGAAATGACCAAAAGAAGGGCATTGCGCAAAAGCGCAGCCCCTAATCCCTTACCTTGGTGATTTTTATCAACCGCCATGCGTGCAAGGAGTGCTACCGGAATTTCATCAGGCGCATGAGCCCCTTTGATTTTACGCGGAACGTCGGAACGATAAATCATCCCTGCACACAAAGCGTGGTAACCTACGACACAATCATTTTCGTCAGTTATCACAAACGTTTTTGTATAATTTTGAGATTGATTATAACCGGCCATATTTTTTAGCCAGTCATCAAGGACAAGAGAGCCTGAAGAAAAACTATCCGTCAAATGTTTTGACGCGTCAAAAGGGCACGGTCTACGGTAGCCCATGATCAGTCACTCCATTCAACCTTATGGTTGAAAAGTTTCACCAAACGTTCATGTGCTTTTCCAGGCCGCAATAATTTTTCATCAATTCTATCGAAAAGATCAGACTGAACTCCAATAAACCTTTGATCCATAAGTTCTCGTTGTGCCGAAAAAACTGACGCCTCTGTCATAAAAGCTGCAACCGATTTACCACAAATCTTCGCTGCTTTCGAAATCAACCGCATATGATCTTCAGTCATCCGCAAATTGAAATTGGCATTTTTCTTTAGTGCAGACATAGCTATAACCTCATAACGCTGGTTACTTACTCGAACTTATCACATAGCGGTGCTACACGATATTGCGTTCACCACTAACGTCTATTTAAGGTGATGTATATACAATGTAAATACGTAAAAATACAAAATATTATAACTCATTGAATTTTATATAAAAAAACGAGAAAATTTTGACCAATTGACATCAAACGGAGGCGATTAACATTTTTAATTAACAGACCGGATGTGTTTTTCCGACGTTTTGAAGTCTGAAAACTCGACTTTTGGCGTTTAAAAATAATTTTAATGAAAAATGGTCGGAGTGAGAGGATTTGAACCTCCGACCCCCTCGTCCCGAACGAGGTGCGCTACCAGTCTGCGCTACACTCCGACTAACTGGTGTTGGCGGGCTTATACCGTTATGACAGACTTCTCGCAAGTGTTTTTTAAAAAAACCCGCTCAACAATTATTCATTTCCTGTCTGTTTCCCCTTTCTTCCTCTGCTCGCAATTGCCTTTTCCTGATCTGTTTTTCCCTCTCATCCGCTTTTGTCCCCTCGCCCGCCAGCGTTTTAATATCTTGAGCTAGAAACTTTTCCGCAAAAGCATGAAATTTTTTCTAGTGGCTCGACAAATCTTGCCGCTTTAAAATGCCTTCTTCCCTCATCTCGAAATTTCTGTTGCAAGTTTGGCCGATTTTTCCTCTTTTCCCGTTTTGTGAGCATTTCGGTGCTTTTCCCGTTTATCCAATCGGCCAAAGATCACAGGGGGCAATCAAAGGCCGGTTTTAAAAATATTTGCCGGTTCCCTGAGCCGTGGACTCATCGCTTGGAAAGTCGCGCACTATCGGTCTCCATTTTAATGATTTTCATTTTAACGGTTTTATTATTTTTTAAGCGACGGGCGGCATTCTCTTGACCTAAACCCTTGAAAAGCGATAGCAAGAATATGCTTTTTAAGTTCAAGCCGGAAAAGAAAAAATGGCCGAAAAAATCATCAGTTTTATTATGAGTGGCGGCGTTGGCACCCGCCTTTGGCCATTATCGCGTGAAGATTTTCCAAAACAGTTTCATGACCTTTCCGGCAAAGGCTCGATGGTGTCCGGCACTGTCAAGCGCATGAATGCCCGGACAAGCGGCCACGGGCCGATTTTCCTGATTGCTTCGGAAGCCCATGAATACCGTTTGCGCCATGATATTGCCGGATTGCCATTAAATGGCGGACGCCCGATTTTTGAACCTTTGGGGCGAAATACGGCGGCGGCTGTTGCTTTGGCAACAGCCATCACCCTTGCCGAATATGGTGACAAGCTCATTCTCGTTGCCCCGTCTGACCATGAAATTTCAACCGATGACGATTTTTGGAAAACCATTCATGAAGGGGAAGAAGCCGCAAGAAGCGGGCGCATTGTGGTTTTCGGAATTCATCCGGATAAACCGGAAACCGGCTATGGCTATGTCGAAACAGGACAAGAAAAAAACGGCGTTTATGACGTTATCCGTTTTGTTGAAAAGCCGGATATTGAAACGGCCAAAAAATATTTGCAATCGGGCAATTTTTTATGGAATTCGGGAATATTCCTTTTTTCTGCGGAAACTATGAAAAAAGCCTTTCTTGAATTCCAGCCGGAAATCTGGAAGAAGACTGTCGAGGCACTGAAAACCGCCCATACCGATATATCGGGCACATGGCTAAATTACGAGCTTTATGCGGCTATTCCTTCTGACTCTGTCGATTATGCCATTATGGAGCATGTCAAAGACATTGCGCTCGTGCCCGCCCGCTTTCACTGGAATGATCTCGGCTCGTGGCAATCGCTTTTGAACCAGCAATCAAGCCCCACACCGCCAGATGAGAACGGCAATGTGATTATGGGCGATGTTGTGGCGATCAATTGCCATGGCAGCTATTTGCGCTCGGAAGCGGGGCTACTATCGGCTGTCGGGCTTCATAATATGGCAGTTGTTGCGACAACGGACGCAACTTTTGTAGCTCCCGTTAAAGAAAGCCAGAATGTGCGCGACGTGGTGGCAACACTTGAGAAAGCCGGAAGGCTTGAAACAAAATTCACTCCCGCTGCCGATAAAATACCGCAAAGCGGCGCCTATCTCACCCGTGTCGAGCATTGGCTTTTTGATGAGGCGCTGCCGCTTTGGTCTACCCGCGGGGTTGATGAAAAAGGCGGCTTTTATGAAGCCTTGGGTTTTGATTCCATGCCGGTATTGCGCGCCAAACGGATGCGCACAATGGCGCGCCAGATTTATGCTTTTGCCATGGCCGGTGAAATGGGCTGGGACGGCCCTTATAAAGAGCTGATCGACCACGGCCTCGAATTTATCGGCAAAAATGGCAGAACCGATCGTGGCGGTTGGGTTTTGCAGCTTTCGCAAGATGGCAAGGTTCTCAATGCAACCGAAGACAGTTACGATCAGGCTTGTGTGTTATTGGCACTTGCCCATGCCCATCGTGTCGGCAATAAAAAAGCCTTGCCGCTTGCCATGGAAACTTTCTCTTTCATCGACCTTCATCTTGCCGACAAAAATGGCAAGGGCTTTTTTGAAAATGCCAAAGCCGGTGGAGAAAAAACATTTCGCCGTTCCAACCCGCATATGCATTTGTTTGAAAGTTTCATGGCCTGGTATGATGTGACAGGTGACAGAGATTATCTTGAACGCGCGGAGCGCATTGTCGACCTTTTCAAGGAACATTTCTTTGATGATGATAGCTGGACCCTTGCCGAATATTACGACAAGGACTGGCAAAGGGCTCCCGCTCCCGATGGTGACATTTGCGAACCCGGTCACCATTTCGAATGGTCGTCGCTGCTTGTCGATTTTTCCCAAAAAACCAATGACCGCAGTGTTATAAAACTTGCCAAAAAGCTCTATGCCTCGGCCATTGCCAATGGTTTGAACCGCAAGACGGGGCTTGCCTATAACACGATTTCACGCCATGGAATGCCGATCGACACCAATTCGAGAAGCTGGCCGCAAACCGAAGCGATCAAAGCAGCCCTTGCGCTTGATGGCAATGACGGGCCGGATCTGAAACCGGAAATCGAAGCGCGTGTGGGAAGGCTTTTCCGGTGGCATATCGACGCCGCTCCCAAAGGTTTGTGGATTGACCTCATTTCGGAAAACGGCCGCGCCATTGCCGAAGATGTTCCGGCTTCCATTTTTTATCATATGATTACGGCTTTGACGCAATATCGGAAATTTGCCCAACATTGGAAAGTGGCTTGAAAACGGTATTCACCTTTCATTTTATTTAAATCTGCCCGTCTCATTCAACGCCGTTCATGATTTTCGTGTTCGCTTTCAAAACGGGCACAAAACTTGTCGCGTTAAAAAGCCGTACGAACCGGTTTCAAGCGGAAACGCGCAAAACCGGCAATCAAAAATAAAACAATAAAAATCCCGTCCGGCTTCAGTAACCGGACGGGCTTTTTTATCGGGGTTCTGGTGTTTGAATATTTTTAAAAGATCTATCAGCGCCAATCGGGACGCGGATACCAAGGCCGCGGGCCATAATGGGGACCATGTGGGCCGAAATGCGGGCCATAATAGGGTGGCGGGGGTGGCGGGGGTGCCGGATAGAAGTGCCGGTGCTCGAAATAACGCCGATGCGGCGGATAGCGGTGATGATAGCGGTCATAATGATGATGACCGTGCTCAACGATGATGACAGGATAAACATCAGCCTTGGCAGAAAGTGCACCACAAAGCGGCACTGTCATTGCAAGGCTTAAAAGAAGAACAATCAGTTTTCTCATGTGAGATACCCTTTTAACGATTCTTGAGAATCATCTTATGCTTTGTTAGCTGAACTTATCCTGAACTTTTTGTTAATCTTGTGTTCATCTTCGCCTTGACGAGGAATGAAAAAACCGGCTTCCCGAAAAGGCCTTAAGCGCCTCCCCGAAAAGTGCATGCTACAAATATTTCGCGCGCTATTGAAAAACTTCTGGCGATAGTCCCGTTTTTTCCCGTCAAAATCGAAATTGATTGAAAAAAAATTATTTCGAGTATTACGATATTCGCACGGGGGAACGGACTATGAGATATGTTTTTCTGATCTTCATTGTTTTCACGGCTTCATTTCCGGAACTTGCTGCGGCAAATACACCATGTTCAGGCCGGAAAGGCGGCATTTCCCATTGTGTTGGCAGAACTTTTATCTGTAATGACGGTTCAACCAGCGCATCGACCAAAGATTGTTCGGCCTATATGGGGGGCGGTTCAACAAACAGCCAATCTCTGGAGAGCAGCCCGTCTTCCATGGAACCATCATCGGGAAATTGTTCTTGCCGGTCGGGAACCTATTGCGTTGGCCCCAGAGGCGGACATTATTGCTATTCCGATAGCGGGCGGAAAAGCTACCTTCCCCATTGAAAGCAGTTCTTGAAAAATGCAATAAAGCTCGAAAAACGGCCGCAAAAATTGCTGAAAGCCGTGAACCAAACGCTTTTTAAAAAGGCCGTAACTATGCCCGCGGAGCTTTAACACACGGGCATTTTTTGAAACTACAGCCACTCCTTAACACCGTGTAATTGGCGTTAGGTGCTCACTCGCCTTTGATACGTTTGAACGCTTCGTCAAGGCCGCCGGTTAAGGCTTCTCTGCCACCATGATCGGTAAAATATTGGGAGACCAGCTCGTTCGTGCCTTTTTTGGTCGAATATTCGGCTTCCAATTTAGTAAAATCGGGCTTCTCTACTTTTCGCGCCTCGTCGGCAAGATTGCCAAACATAGAGGCAAGAAATGGTGCCGACTGGCTTTCATCAAGCCCGTTTTTTTCAAACCAACGGTTTGCTGTTTCGATGAAGTTGAAATAGACGCCCATCAGAGAGCCGGCCGTCATCATCAATGCAAACTGGCTTTCATCCTTGACAGCGATTGCCCCACCCATTGCATTGAAAATTTTCTTCAATTCCGGATTATCGGGATAAATTGCCGTAACACCTTTGGCTTCGGCAACAAAGGGAAGCGGCATTACGCGAAAAACCTTTTTGCCAATCCATTTTTCGGTCTCGGTTGCCGTTGCCATGGCTATAACCGAAATAACTGTTTTAGCTTTAGAAAAATCGAGCTTTTTTAATTCTTCCTCGGCAATCTGGCTTCTCAAACAAATGAAAACATCATCGCTTTGATCAATCACATCCTGATTGTCTTTGCCGATTTTCACCTTGTCATAAAGTTTGGAAAGCTCTGCCGCGCGGTCGGCATTTCTGGGTGAAATCGTAATTTGTTCCACCGGAAGATCACTCTTCATCAAGCCTTCCACCATGGCCGAGGCAATGGTTCCTGTACCGATAAAACCTAGTTTCATTTGTCTCTTTTAACCTCGTAATTCAGGATCGGGCCAAGCCAGCGTTCGACTTCGCTCACCGGCATTGCTTTTCTTTCTGCATAATCTTCAACCTGATCGCGTTCGACCTTGGCAACGCCGAAATAATAGCTGTCGGGATGGGAAAAATAAAGTCCGGCAACCGACGAACCAGGCCACATGGCGTAACTTTCGGTAAGTTTCACACCGGTATTTTTTGTCGCATCAAGAAGCTCGAACAATGTGCCTTTTTCGGTATGATCGGGCTGTGCGGGGTAGCCCGGAGCCGGACGTATACCGCGATAATTTTCGGCAATAAGGTCTTCCTTGGTCGAATTTTCATCGGCCGCATAACCCCAATAGACTTTACGAACGCGTTCATGCAGACATTCGGCAAAAGCTTCAGCAAAACGGTCGGCCAGAGCTTTGACGAGAATGGAGGAATAATCGTCGTTTTCGCGTTTGAAACGTTCGGCAATTTCGTCCTCGCCAAAGCCGCTCGTTACCACGAAACCGCCGAGATAATCGGGTGTGCCGACAGGAGCGACAAAATCGGCCAGAGCAAGATTGGGCTTTCCTTCGCGCCGCTGCAATTGCTGGCGCAAAGTGAAGAAGGTTGCCCGCTCGTGTTTTCTTGTCTCGTCAGTATAAATGCGGATGTCGTCACCAACGCGGTTTGCCGGCCAGAAGCCGATCACCGCTTTCGGGTGGAACCATTTTCCGGCAATGATTTTTTTAAGCATTTTTTGCGCGTCGTCATAAAGCTGGCGGGCTGTTGCCCCCTGCTTTTCATCATCAAGAATTGCCGGAAAACGCCCGCGCAATTCCCAGCTCTGGAAAAACGGTGTCCAGTCGAAATAGGTAGAAAGCTCGGCAAGATCCCAATCGTCGAATTTTTTGACACCGAGAAATGTCGGCTTGACCGGTTTATAATTCTTGAAATCGAGTTTCAGCGCATTGGCGCGCGCTTCACTTAATGAAACGCGGGTCTTTTGTTGTTCGCCCTTTTCATGGGCGGCGGCAAGCTTCGCATATTCTTCACGGATTTTTTCGATTGTTTCGGTTTTTGTTTGCGGGGAAAGAAGCGATGAAACAACTCCCACTGCCCGACTTGCATCCAGCACATAGACACTCTGCCCGCGGTGATATTGCGGGTTGATCTTGACGGCCGTGTGAACGCGGCTTGTCGTTGCCCCGCCGATCAACAAGGGAATATCGAAGCCCTGACTTTCCATTTCATGGGCAACATTGACCATTTCATCAAGTGAAGGTGTAATGAGGCCGGAAAGACCGATTGCATCGGCCTTTTCACGCCGCGCCGCATCAAGAATGGTTTGTGCGGGAACCATTACCCCAAGGTCGATAATCTCGTAATTATTGCAGGCAAGCACAACGCCGACAATGTTTTTGCCGATGTCGTGAACATCGCCTTTGACGGTTGCCAGAATAATTTTGCCTGCACTCTGGTGGCCCTCGCCACCGTTTTTACGCTTTTCCTCTTCCATATAGGGAAGAAGAATGGCCACAGCCTGTTTCATTACGCGGGCGGATTTCACCACCTGCGGCAAAAACATTTTGCCGGACCCGAATAGATCGCCCACCACATTCATACCCGCCATAAGCGGCCCTTCAATAACATCAAGCGGGCGTTCGGCTTTTTGGCGTGCTTCTTCCGTATCGGCGTCGATATATTCGGTAATGCCGTTCACAAGCGCATGTTCAAGGCGCTTTTCGACTGGCAATTGTCGCCAGCTCAAGTCTTTTTCCTTTTTGACGCCGCCACCGGCCTTGCCGCGATATTCTTCCGCCAGTGCAAGGAGGCGCTCGGTTGCGCCAGCGTCCTTATTGAGGATCACATCTTCACAGGCTTTTTTAAGCTTGGGTTCGATTGTATCGTAAACCGCCAATTGTCCGGCATTGACAATGCCCATATCCATACCGGCGGCAATTGCCCGATAAAGAAAGACCGAATGCATCGCCTCGCGAACCGGTTCATTGCCACGGAACGAGAATGACAGATTGGATACCCCGCCGGAAATATGGCAATAAGGTAATTTTTTGCGAATTTCTTTGGTCGCTTCGATAAAATCGACGGCGTAATTGTTGTGCTCGTCAATACCGGTTGCAATGGCGAAAATATTGGGGTCGAAAATAATATCCTGAGGCGGGAAACCGACCTTGTCGACCAGAATTCTATAAGCGCGCTCGCAGATTGAAACCTTGCGTTGTTCGGTGTCGGCCTGACCTTTTTCGTCAAAAGCCATCACCACAACCGCTGCCCCGTAACGGGAAGCAAGTTTTGCGTGTTCGATAAACTTTTCTTCGCCCTCTTTCAAAGAAATCGAGTTGACGATGGATTTCCCCTGCACACATTGAAGACCGGCTTCAATAACTTCCCATTTCGATGAATCAATCATGACAGGAACACGGGAAATATCAGGCTCGGCGGCAAGAAGATTCAAAAATTTGCGCATGGCCGCAACGGAATCAATCAAGCCTTCATCCATATTGATGTCGATGACCTGCGCGCCGTTTTCCACCTGATTGCGCGCAACATCGAGAGCAGCCGTATAATCATTATTGGTTATGAGTTTGCGAAACCGTGCCGAACCCGTGACATTGGTACGCTCGCCAATATTGACGAAAGGAATGTCGTGGGTGAGTGTAAACGGTTCGAGGCCCGATAAATGCAAAAGCTTTTCTTGCGGCTTGGGCTTCCTCGGCTTGAACGGTTTGACAGCCTCGGCAATGGCGCGAATATGTTCGGGCGTGGTACCGCAGCAACCGCCGACAATGTTGATGACACCTTCACGCGCATATTCCTCAAGCTCTTTTGCCATAATTTCGGGCGTTTCATCATAACCGCCAAAGGCATTGGGCAAACCGGCATTGGGATAGACACAAACAAGTTCTTCGGTATTGGCAGCAATTTCCTTCACAAGCGGCAGCATGGCTTTTGCGCCTAACGCACAATTAAGCCCGACAGAAAACGGCTTGGCATGGGCAACCGAATAAAGAAAGGCAGTCGGCGTTTGCCCTGAAAGTGTGCGCCCCGACATATCGGTAATCGTGCCGGAAATCATGATCGGCAATTCGATATTTTTTTTGGCAAAAACTTCTTTGGCGGCAAAAATAGCCGCTTTGGCATTAAGCGTATCGAAGATCGTTTCAATGAGAAGCAGGTCAACGCCGCCATCAATCAGTGCATTGATCTGCTCGCCATAGGCAATGCGCAATTCATCGAAAGTAATGGCACGAAAACCCGGATTGTTGACATCAGGCGAAATCGACGCAGTCTTGTTGGTGGGGCCAATGGAACCGGCAACAAAGCGCGGCTTGCCGTCTTTTTCTTCGGCCTGCAAGGCTGCGCGGCGCGCAAGACGGGCGCCATCACGATTAAGCTCGTAGACCATATTTTCCATGCCATAATCGGCCTGCGCAATGGTGGTTGAAGAAAATGTGTTGGTTTCCAGAATGTCGGCACCGGCCAAAGCATAGCGCAAATGAATGTCTTCAATGGCTTTCGGCTGGGTCAATGTCAAAAGGTCATTATTGCCTTGGAGGGCACAGCTACAGGCCACAAACCGCTCGCCACGAAAATGTTCTTCATCAAAATGGAAAGACTGGATTTGCGTTCCCATTGCGCCGTCAAGAATAAGAATGCGCTCGCGTGCCAATTGGCGCAATTCTTCCACACGGTTTTTCGGCTTTTCTGTTTGACCGAACAATTTTTCTACAGGATTTGATTTATCGGGATTTGATGTTCTGCCCGAGGCTTTCTCTTCACCGGAAGATGACTTTTCGACAATATGTGACATAGCAGGGGAACCTTTCATATCAGCCGGTCATGAGTGACATAAAGATTTCTTTATGTCAATGAATTCCAAGAATAGAAATAAAAAACGCCGGTATAAACCGGCGCCTTTTTAATAAAACTTTTTGTGATCGTCACCGGACAAAAATACCGATAGAGCAAGCGACACACAAAACTGACAGAATTATCAAAATAAGATAGGCTTTTTTCTTGTCGAATAGAATTGCAAAAGCAGAAAACCAGCCCATAATACCGGCGCTTAATGCAAACATAAAACCGGCGCGGTTCATGGCAACAAGATGGGCAGCCATGAGGCCACCGATAATCAGCGCACCAAAAACTATTATAAGACCGGTTGCGAACTTCTCATAATCGTCCATAATCAATCCTCTTCAAGCGGGCTTGCAATTCTTCATAAATCAAAGTCCGGCTACTTGATGTTACTTTTCCTTCTAACGCATGAAAGACAAAAACAAAATGTTTTTTTCGTTGATGCCGCTTGAACCACGCGCCTAACGACGAAGTTTTTTTCATGGAACCGTTTTTCCTCTCTCAAGCTCTTCGTCGTTAAAGCTCTTATAGCCTATTTACCGCGGAAGCTTTTAAGAACAATGCCGCTTATCGTGAACAAATTGAAGTTGGCAAGTCGGAATTGCCAGGCCGGAATTGTAAAGCCGGAATTGCCAAGCCAGAATTGCAAAGCCGGAATTGCTCGCTAGCTCCCCTCATCTCATGTTTTTCAATTTTCCGGTTGAAAGAACGACTCTATATGGCGGGGCAATTTCCACGGTCTGATCGCAATCAAATCATAGCGCAAACGCAGTTTTTTACGGTCAGGCTGGCGTGCGAGAAAAACATTCGCCGCTTTGTCAATGCGCTTTCTACTTGGTTGTTTGACTGCTTCCATCGCCTCTTCAATGGTCGGGCGCGCTTTCACTTCGACAATAGCGATAACATTGCCGCGCCGCGCTATAATATCGATTTCACCGAAATAGGTTTCAAAACGCCGTGCCGCAATATGATAGCCTTTCATTTGCAACCATAAGCCCGCAAGCCTTTCGGCATAAATGCCGCGTGAATATATTTTCTGCTTGCGTTTTTTGTTCATGATCCCGCTTCATGAAAAGGTGAGAAAAATGACAGATCTATCTACTCACAAGAATAACAATTTATATAGACATATTTTTTAAAAATTACCGTGCTTTGATCGCACCCCCAACTATTCAAAGGTAAGACGGGCGAGACTTTAAAAATTGACGGAAGAGAATTTTTACGGGTTTTTTAAGCGCTTTATTTTTTCGACCCTTGGGGCTTTTTCATGTTTTGATCTTTTTCCACTATTCCGGATTTTTTTGAGCCGCTTCACTTTTTTAAGTCTCCCCTGCTCTTCTTTAAAAAAGCTTAAGTCTTCAAAGATAACAGGCGCTTATAGAGATCGGCTTTTTTGTGTCCGGTCATTTTGGCTGCTTCTGCGGCCGCTTTTGCTGCCGGATAATCTTTAGCAAGGTCGATCAGAAGTTTGTCAATTTCTTCCGTATCGAATTTTTCCTGCTGTTTTGACGGTGGCTCGACAATAATAACAATTTCGCCGCGTATTTTTTCGCTATCATTATAGCGTTCTTTCAATTCCGAAAGTGGTGCGACATCAACTGTCTCGAATTTTTTGGTCATTTCGCGACAGATTGCACCACGGCGATCTTTCCCGAAAACATCAACCATATCAGCGAGAGTTGTCGACACGCGATGTGGCGACTCGTAAAAAATCAATGAAGCGGGAATTGAAGCGAGTTCTTCAAGTCTGGCTTTTCTTTGCATAGACTTTGTCGGAAGAAAGCCGAAAAAGAAGAAACTATCCGTCGGTAGCCCCGTTGCGATCAATGCTGTCAAAGCGGCAGAAGCACCCGGAACCGGCACGATTTTGATATTTTTTTCGCGCGCCTCGGCAACCAGCCTGAAACCGGGGTCGGAAATAAGCGGCATACCGGCATCACTCACCAGTGCGACCGATTGGTTCTCTTCGAGAGCGCTGAGAAGTTTTCTGCCTGCTTCCTCGACATTATGCTCCTGATAAACGATCGGCTTCTGGTGAATACCATAGCGATCAAGCAATATGCGTGTCACTCTGGTGTCTTCGCAGGCAAGCACATCGGCAGCGGCAATTGTTTCTATTGCCCGCAAGGTGATATCGCCAAGATTTCCTATCGGTGTTGCCACAAGGTAGAGCGCCGGTTCAAGTGCCGGTGCTTCATAAGCATTCGCCCCGATGATATATTTCCTGTCTGCCAAAACTCATCCTAACATTGAACCCGTTTTCTTGAACTTTTCGTGCAATGAAAAGGCTTCTTCAAGAATATGCGGGGTCTGGCCACCAACCGTTTTGCAAGCACGATCGAAATAATCGCGCAATACATCGTGATAGTCGGGATGGGCACATTTTTCAATGATAAGCGGTGCACGTTCACGTGGTGCAAGACCGCGCAAATCGGCATAACCCAATTCTGTCACCAGAACATCGACATCATGCTCTGTATGATCAACATGGGCAACCATCGGCACAACGGAAGAAATCTTGCCACCTTTGGCAACCGATTTTGTTACGAAAACCGAAATATAGGCATTTCTCGCAAAATCGCCCGAACCGCCAATACCGTTCATCATATGGGTGCCACCGACATGGGTCGAGTTGACATTGCCATAAATGTCGAATTCAAGCGCTGTATTGATCGCAATAATACCGAGGCGGCGGATAATTTCCGGATAATTCGAAATTTCCTGCGGCCGCAAGATGAGCCGGTCTTTATAGCGCCCGATATTCGGGAAAACACGCGCTGCGCAGGCTTCGCTCAAAGTAATTGAAGAGGCCGATGCAAAATCGAGCTTGCCTGCATCAAAAAGTTCGAAGGTCGAATCCTGCAGCACTTCGCTATACATTTGCAAATTGTGGAACGGGCTATTCACAAAGCCTGTCAGAACTGCATTGGCAATGGTGCCGATACCGGCCTGAATAGGGCTCAATGTCATATCCATGCGCCCTTGGTCGACCTCTTTTAAGAAAAATTCGGTCAAATGGCGGGCAATGGCATTGGTTGCATCATCGGCTGGCGAAATCAATGACGGGCTATCCGGCACATCCGAAATGACAATGGCCGCAATCTTGTTTTTATCCACCTTGATTGAAGTCGTGCCGATGCGCGTATCGGGTTTTACAACTTCGACAGGCTTGCGATTTGGCCGTGCTTCGGGAATATAGACATCGTGTATGCCTTCAAAATCCGGATTAACACTGGTATTGAGTTCGATAATAATTTTATCAGCCCCCAAGGCAAAGCTTGCCGAATTGCCGATAGATGTTGTCGGCACAATCGAACCATCTTCATGAATCATCATTGCTTCGATAATGGCAATATTGACCGGTGGTAACTGGTGGGCACGCAATTGCTCGACCATTTCCGACAAATGTTCGTCAATAAACATAACTTCGCCGCGATTGATTGCCGCTCTTAACGTGGTGTCAACCTGAAACGGCATACGACGGGCAAGAACACCCGCCTCGCTCAATATCTTGTCGGTGTCATGACCAAGAGAAGCGCCCGTCATCAGGCTGATTTTAAAGGGGTGTTCTTTCGCCCGCTTTGCCATTGCATGAGGAACAAGTTTGGCATCGCCCGCACGGGTAAACCCGCTCATGCCGACAACCATACCATCTTTTACCAGACTTGCCGCCTCGTCCGCCGAGACGATTTTTGCTCTCAATTCCTCACTTTGAATACGATCTTCATACATTCCAAACTCCCATTCTCAACAACATCCAAGCCAGCCTCCCTGCGAAACTTTTAAAGATCGAGGTAACGATTGCCGGGCTTATGCTATCAAGCCTCTTCCATTTCAGTTAAAATCAGCTTGGCTGCCTGTAACGGATTTTCAGCTTTGATAATAGGCCGGGCAACCACAAGATGGCTGGCACCGGCCTCAATTGCTTCTTTCGGGCTCATGACACGTTTCTGGTCACCTTTATCAGCCCCTTTGGGGCGAATACCGGGGGTGACCAGCGCCATATCAGGGCCAATAACATCTCTTAACGCGCGGGCTTCCGCAGCCGAAGCGACAATTCCGCCCATTCCTGCCGAACGGGCATCTTTCGCCCGCTTCAACACCAATGTTTTGGCATCGTCTGAGTAACCTGCCGCTTTCAGATCAGCGTCATCCATCGAGGTGAGCACTGTCACACCGAGGAGACAAAGATCACTTCCTTTGGCCGCTTCCACGGCTGCCCGCATTGCTTTCGGATAGGCATGAACAGTCAACATATCGACACCGACCTTGACGATATTTTCAACCGCACTTTTTATCGTATTGTCGATATCCAGAAGTTTCATATCAAGGAAAACTTTTTTGTTTTCCTCTTTGAGTTCACGGACAAATTCAAGCCCGCCTGCAAACGATAATTGATAGCCTATTTTATAAAAGCTGACGGTATCACCCAATTCCTGAACCAGCTTTTCTGCCTGTCGAATATCAGCCACGTCCAATCCGACGATTAACCGATCTCGCATAACACTCGCCATCAATCAAACTCCATTCCAATGACCTTTTTAACAATCCTCACCCCTTTTAACAATTCCGACCTTTTTTAACGATCTGGAATTGACGCCAAGTGGTATAAACCTTGTTCCGGTCCCGTTCCGACTTCCATATTTTTGAAATCAAACTGTTCTTGAACAGAATAGGTTCCATTAAAAAGCTCATTATCAGGCATAAGCCGAAAGTACAACTTTCCACTCATCCTTATCATGCAATTGTACCCCGTTATCAAGCAATTATCGCATCTTATCAAGTAATTGTGCTCCCATAACAAGCAATTGTGCACCTTTTGTTCGACAATATTGTAGAGCTTTTGTCCGACAATTTTGACGAGGCTCAAAACAATCAGGCTAAAATCTGTTCGCTTATATCGGTAAATCGCACAATTTTTCAAAACCGCGTTTACTTCTTCGGAAAACTTATTCCCATTGTCGGACAAACAGTGCTCTCTTGCATGACAATCCGGAAATTAAAAAAAGACAATCAGGAAACTGTGACTCAACCTGTTTTTCGTGAAAAATTTTTGCGCCGTTTTTTAAAAAAGTTGGTCAATATGTTCCGGTCTTCGATGCTACCGGTTTCATCATGATCGCCGTATCATCACGGCAAATTATCAAAGTCAGACCATCACTAAGGCGAGATCACTAAAGTCGGATCTTCATTAAAGTTAGCTCACGATGGTCAGATGATTATCGATAAATGATTATGATGAGATCACTCGACCGTGGAGCGCAGTGAACCTATGCGACCGGTCATTTTTTCCGGAAAGCCAATCCGCTAGACGCGGTGAAATCTCTATTCTTGTTGAACAGCTTGGCAAGTGACAGGCCAAACAACATTCATTGTCCGGCAATTTTGCCAAGACTTGAATGAATTATGCTTATTCGGCTTCGCTTAATATTTCTTGCTTTGCTTGATAGTGCTTGCTTTGCTTGATACCGGTTTTAATATTGGCGAGTGTCGCGCCCCGTAAAACCGGCGTTTGCCCGTGAGCGATCGTTATGCGCTTTTCATGTTTGGCAAAAGCATAACAATCAAAGAGGTGAACCCGACTTTTTTAAAAAATCAGGTTCCGCTACTTTTCATTTGCGGTATCGGAATATTGACAGTGCCGTTACCGGTGCTGGCATCGGTTTTTGGTCTGGTAACCGATTCGACAGCATTTCTTGCGTCATCCGAAATACCGGAATTGTCGCCAAGCCCTGTCTCGCCTAAAAGTCCTTTGGCCTTGGCATCATAATAATAACCGCGGGCGTAAAGGCGTACGGCCTGCGTCTCGTCACCGTCTGCCACTTTATAGGCGCCGGCCAGATATTTCACGGCAAAACGCAAATTCGTTTCTGCGTCAAGAAGCCCTTTCGGATCACCTTGATAGCCCATGCCTTTGGCCGTCGGATGACTGATTTGCATGAGCCCGAGATAGGGCCCGTTACGACTATTGGGATTACCGTTGCTTTCGCGTTTGACAACACGTCTTACGAGACTTTCCGGCACATTATAGGCCATTGAATATTTGGAAATGAGCTGTTCGACTTCAGGGCTTGCATGGGCAAGTTCAACGGGCCCCGACGAGGATTTGAGGGCATCGGGATTGGCGGCATTTTCTCTAGCGAGAGCTGCAGGATTGGCTTGTTTGCCATTAAATGCCAATTCCTTGAACACCGGAACCGGAATTTTTTTGTCAATAAGATAACCGTATGATAACGGCGTTGTCATTGTTCCGACACGTGCAAACGACGCGGTTGCATCAGCGAGTTCGGTTTTGGGCTTGTTTTGCTGGGTACATGCGCCCAGAAAACCCGTTAGTACGACAATACTGCCACTGACTATCAAACGTCGTTTAGTCATACACCACCCGTTTTTAATACAAACTTTTTGTTCGAAACCTGTCCAAGCCCCATTCAACTTGTTCAGGCTTTTATAAAATATTCAGAAAAGCCAAATATCGTGGCCATCAAAAACGCACATACGCTGTACACTTTGCCGCCGTACTCTTTTGCGCGACAACTCCCGATGGGCCGATTTCATGGCAATCCTGTGACCAAAATGTCATTTTCTTGTCATTTAAGTGGATAACCTCGTGAAAAACCGATGTTCGACACAAAAGCGCACCACACTCAATGAAGCATCGAAACGTTATCCAATGTTGTGAAAAGGCATTGAACAGCGTTCGAAAACGACATTTAGGCACCTAAGTTGCAAAGTCAACCTAACACAACTTTTAAAGAATCGCAAAATATGGTTTACAAAGGGTTAAATTTCGCCTTTTCGTTTACAAAAGGTTACTTTTTAACTGGTCAGCTATTTCGCTATAAAGTTTGGCAAAAGTGCTTTGCGGTTTGGCAATATAGACCGGTGTACCGGCATCCGACAAAGCGCGCACATCCGGATCAAGCGGAATTTCGCCCAAAAATGGAACCTGCCGGTGGTGGGCTTCATTGCGTGCCCCGCCATGGCCGAAAATATCATAGCGCTTGCCGGTATCGGGAGCGATAAAATAGCTCATATTCTCGATCACGCCCAGAATCGGCACGCCGACCTTGGTAAACATCTCTATGCCCTTACGCGCGTCAACCAATGCCAAATCCTGCGGGGTGGACACAATAACCGCGCCGGTCATCGGCACTTGCTGGGCAAGTGTCAATTGTGCGTCACCGGTGCCGGGGGGCATATCGACAACCAAAACATCAAGTGGCCCCCATAAAACATCGCGCAAAAATTGGGTGACAGCCGACATCACCATGGGACCACGCCAAACCATTGGCCGGTCTTCATCCACGAGAAAGCCCATCGACATCAATTTCAGGCCGAATTTTTCCAGCGTTTCAAGCTTGTTGCCTTCAACCGCGCGCGGGCGCTGGTTGATAAGGCCGGTGAGCCTCGGCAATGACGGCCCATAAATATCGGCGTCCAAGAGCCCCACTTTAAGCCCCTTGTCGGCAAGTGCCAAAGCCAGATTGATTGCGGTTGTCGATTTGCCAACGCCACCCTTTCCGGAGGCCACAGCAATAATGTGTTTAACCCCTTCAATCGGCTTTTTTTCACCAATGCCGTGGCTTGAACGGGCAATTTTCGGGGCGGCGTGCCCAGGTTCGACAACAATTCTTTTTGCCGGTGCTTTATGGGGTGCGGCGCTATTTGTCGTTTCACCGGCATTGGCCGACCCCTTTTTCTCGGCCGTCAATGTGACAATTGCGGCTTTAACGCCATCCATTGCCTCGACAACCTTCTGGGCGGCCTGTCGCAAAGGCTCCAGTTCTTGTGCCCGCTCATCCGGCACAGTTATCGAAAAAAATACCTTGCCATCGGAAATAAATATTTCCGAAACAAGCCCGAGCGAAACAATATCGCTTTCAAAATCGGGCCCTTTGACCTTACGCAATTCATCAACAACATCATCGCTTGTGATATTGGACACGAACTTTTCCTTCCTGCAAATTTGCTGGATTTTTTTCTTTTCCTATCGCGGTGACAAGCCGTTGGTCAACCGGCTAATGTGCAGTTTTTCCGGTTTTTGTATTGGCCAGAATGCGGCTTGAATTCTGTTTGCCCAACCATTTCACAATAATCTCGCGATCTTTTTCGCCAATCATATGGTCACTGTCGACTATTTCAGTATCGACCTTGGCACCATTTTCGTTAAGCATGGCCGACAAAGCCGGTTGAAAAGGCGAATAAAGGGAATCCTTTTTCCCCGAAATAATCAGCGCATTTGTCTTTGACAAATTTGTATGCGGGTAAGTATCGAGAACCGGCATGGAACGCAAAAGAACTGCACGCCGGACAAGCTCGGGATGGCGCATCATAACGACCGCCAGCAAATTGGCACCGTTCGAATAACCGACAAAGGTTGCCCGCGACAAATCATAACCATCATCTTCACCAAGATCGGTCAAAAACTTGACAAAAGCTTCCGCTTCGTCAACCGCATCTTTCTGATCGAATTTTGTCGGTGTAATTTTTTTAAACCAGCGCGTTTCACCATTTTGCACAATGCGCCCGCGAATGCCCAAAAGTGTTGCCTGTGGCCAAATCGGGCGGGCAAAGGAAAACAGTGTGGTTTCATCACCCCCCGATCCATGCAAGAGAATAATGACTTCGCCTGACGGGTTGGCTGCGCGGTCAATGCGATAACGGAAATTATCAAGACGAACAATATCGGCACGATCATCATTATTTTTTTGCATAAAAATTCCTTTATCCGGAGTCTTGTCGGCGGGGTCGGCTTCAGGATTGGCCTTCAAATTTCCCGGCAATTTTGCCAAACCGGATTTGAGCGGCAGCATACCGTTTTGAACCGTTCCGTTCGACATGGTCGCATTGACCTTCATCACCCTGCCCCGACTTTTTATAATATTACCACTTTCGGAAAAATTACGGGCGGTGCTTGAACGCTCATTTTCACTATCGGATTTCGGCTTATCGGCTGCGCGATAATGGGTGCTGTCCGGCACTATCAACGGGCGGATAGCCGATGTGACCTCGTTTTCTTCCGCTCCGGTTGTTTTACCCGCAAAATTGTCATTCATGAAATGGCAAAACACATCCTTGACAGATGGTTGAGTGAAAGCCACGGCATCACAAACAAAATTTGCCAATGCCAGAACAATAAACGCAAGAAAAAAAACGGACTTTTTTGTCATAACTCCATTATGCCGATGAACCTTTTAACAATTCTTCAATATAAGGGTTAAATGCTGTTTAACCAAAACAATTAGCAGTGAAGAGCCGATAGCGCCTATCTCAAGCGGTCAGGAAAACTTAAAAAGAAACGCACGGAAAAACGGCGCAGAACTTTCGCCACTCTTTATCAGTTGAAACACAATCAAATGAAACGCAAAACCGGCAGTACAAACTTTTTCAAATAAGCCCTTATCTTTTGGCAAAATTCCGGTAATCATTGCCGAAATACAAAATCATCCCCAGTCTCAAAGCCTCGAAACACATTATCCGGCGCAGAATTTCATCGGGAGTAGTACAGCTGTTATCAAAGGAACGAAATTCTCTCAACGATCGTTCAACCTCGAAAACACTGTTGGCCGGTTGCTCGATCGAACGATTTTGCTTTGAAAGATATTGACGAATCATCAAGATCAGTCGTTGCATATCTGTGCAATGTTCGTTCATCTTTCTACCCGATACACTTACGCTACAATTAACAATCATAGGTTGTTTTCTGGCTGAACACAACATTATTCTTTGAAAGGACTACATCAGGCCAATATTTTTTAATAAAAAGGCATTTTCTGATTGATCGGGTATTTATGAATTCGGGTAGTTATGAATAAAGTTATTTTACATCGGGAAAACACTCTGTCACATTTTCTATTGCGTATTCTTGCAAAAATTGCGCGTATAGTGTGGGTCTGTTTTGCCTTTTTTATGCTGGTGTGGAGCCTCTTTGCTTTTTTCTACCAGTTACCGTTCAATATGGCGGGCTTTGTCTTTATTGCCGTTTTATGGGTGGTCGTCGGCATTTATGCGCTCGTCCTCGAATTCAAAACCCCATGGAAATCGCGCATTCTTTTAGCGCTCATGTTTATCGGCGTGATCATATGGTGGTCGACGATCAGGCCGACACTGCACCGCGATTGGGCACCCGAACTTGCGCGCAGTGTGGAAGCCACATTCGACCCGATCAATCCCGATATTGTTCATCTTCAAAACATTCGCAATTTCGAATGGATTGCGCCTTACGAGGGCAAAGAAAACTGGGAAAACGGGACTTATAATATCAATGATCTTAACGGGCTTGATGTCTATCTATCCTACTGGATGGGCCCCTATATTGCCCATACGCTTGTGGGCTTCACCTTCAAGGACGGGCGCCATCTTGTGTTTTCTGCCGAAATCCGGCGCACAAAAGAACAGAGTTTTTCGGCTATTGGCGGTTTTTTCAAAGAATTCGAATTGATTATGATTGCCGCACCTGAAGAAGACATCATAAAATTGCGCACCGATATAAGGCATGAAAATGTTTATCGCTATCCGATCAATGTGGGGCAGGAAAAGATAAAAGAACTCTTTGTGAACTATCTCGAAACAGCCGATAAACTTGCCCATAAAGCACGTTTTTATAACACGGTTACAGCCAATTGCACGACAGTGGTTTTCGATATGGCCCGCATACTTAACCCCGGTATTCCGCTTGACTGGCGCATTCTCTTTTCAGGACAGCTCCCCTCCTATCTTTATGACCTTAAAGTGGTCGATACGAAAAAAACGTTAAAAGAGCTTGTTGACGAAGCCCATATAGAGCCCCAGATAAATGGCCGCCGTGACCAATATTCTGTTGAAATTAGACGGGTGCGAAATACGAACGGCAATTGACTCGATGAAAACTAAACCGTATAAGCGCAAAAATTGCCCTGTAACTTTGTTTAGAGTACTTTATGCAGAGGGACAAGGTTTGAAAACTGTTCAACCGGCGGAAAACCGCACATAGAACCAAGAAGGGCCGCACGCCGCGGTATGTTAAATAAATGAAACGTACATATCAACCGTCCAAACTCGTCCGTAAACGCCGCCACGGCTTCCGTGCGCGCATGGCAACCCTTGGTGGCCGTAAAGTCGTCGCTGCTCGCCGCAACCGCGGTCGCAAGCGCCTTTCAGCCTGATTTTTCATTTTTCCGGTTTTTCAATTTTCCGTTTTTTCATGGATTCTACAACGACGGGAAAGATAGGCTTTATGACCGGCTGTTTTTCCCGTTTCCGTTGCAAAAAGGCCAGTGTCGAGACGTCCTTTAAAACCCGCTCTTTCAAGGCAGAGTTTTGTCAGAGGTTTTTCCGATGAGTGAGAAATCCTTCCTCCGCCTTCGTAAAAGGGCGGATTTTTTGGCATTAAGAAACGGTGAAAAACGGCGCGGTCCGTTTTTTCTTCTCGAATCGAAAAGCCGGAATTTGCCGGAAGAAATCAGGGCAATAACACCGCCGCGTGTCGGTTTTACTGTCACACGCAAAAATGGTAATGCAGTCAAGCGTAATCGCATCAAACGGCGTTTACGCGAGGCTTTCCGGCTTTCATTAAAGCGTGACATTGCCGCCGGGACAGATTATGTCATTATTGCGCGGCCCGATGCGCTTCTAGCATCATTCGACAGTCTGACCGGAGAAATGGAACGCCGGTTCAGGCAAAAATTACAAAACTCGAAACGGTAACAGGACAATCGCTCATGGAATATAATCGTAATTTTTTCATTGCTATTGGATTGTCGCTCCTTATCATTCTTGCATGGCAGTATTTTTATGTTGCGCCGAAAAATGCCGACCAGCAAAAGGCTCAGGAAATTGCCCGCCAGATCGAGAAAGATGAAAACGCGCAAAATCAGGCCGTTCCGACTGCCGAAAATGGCACTGTAACACCGCCGCAAAACAAAGAAGAAAACAACCCCGCCGGTATTGAAATGACACCGGACGCACGGGATGCGGCGCTTAAAAAATCCAAACGTGTTGCAATTGATACGCCCGAGCTTCAAGGGTCGATCAATCTTGTCGGCGCCCAGTTCGATGACCTGTTTTTGAAAAATTACCGTTTGACGGTTGACAAAAATTCGCCGGAAATTGCCCTTCTTAATCCGAACGGGTTCAACACAACCTATATTGCCGAATTCGGTTTTACCGGCAAGGGTTTGCCCGCCGGAAGCCTGCCGCAATTCAACACCGAATGGAAGGTCGATGGCGAAAACACAACCTTGACCCCCAAGACACCTGTCCATCTTGTCTATGATAACGGTCAGGGACAAGTCTTCCACCGTGTCATCTCGGTTGACGAAAATTATATGTTCACCATTTCCGACAGCATCACCAATAATGCCTCGTCGGTTGTAAGCCTTCTGCCTTATGCGCGCGTTGCCCGCGCTGCTCCTCCCGAACACGCAAGTGCCACCTATCTTCTTCATGAAGGCATGATCGGCGTTGCCGGTGATGATGGCCTCAAGGAAGAAAAATATTCCGCATTAAAAGATTTGAAGCCCGATGCGTCGAACGAAAAGAAAATGGTTTTCGACAAGGTCAAAGGCGGCTTTATCGGCATTACCGACAAATATTGGGCAGTTGCTGCTATTCCTCCGCAGGATGAAGAATATACCAGCCGTTTTGTCTATTTCGACCGTCTTTCCACCCATTATCAATCGGATTTGACGGGCAAGGCCATCACTGTTGCCTCCGGTACAACCGAAACCGTTACCAATCATCTGTTTGCTGGTGCAAAACGCGTTGAAACCATCAATGCCTATCAGGACAATCTGAAGATTTTAAAATTCGAATTGTTGATTGACTGGGGCTGGTTCTCGATCATCACCAAGCCGATGTTTGCTCTGATCGACATTCTCTATAAGCTCACCAACAATTTCGGCGTTGCTATTCTGCTTGTCACTGTCATTTTGAAGGCGGTTTTATTCCCGCTTGCCAACAAGTCCTATAAGTCCATGGCTCGCATGAAGGTTGTACAACCGGCCATGATGGAAATCCGCACCAAATATGCCGATGACAAGGTCAAGCAGCAACAAGCCATTATGGAGCTTTACAGAACCGAGAAAATCAATCCGCTTGCCGGTTGCTGGCCGCTTCTGGTGCAATTCCCGATTTTCTTTGCCCTTTATAAAGTGCTCTATATCACCATTGAAATGCGCCATGCGCCGTTCTTTGGCTGGATTCAGGACCTTGCAGCCCCCGACCCGACATCGCTCTTCAATCTGTTCGGTTGGCTTCCCTATAATGTTCCGGCATTTTTGATGATTGGCGCATGGCCTGTCATTATGGGTATCACCATGTTCTTGCAAATGCGCATGAACCCGACACCCCCCGACCCGACACAGGCCATGATTTTCACATGGATGCCGATTGTCTTTACCTTCATGCTCGCCTCGTTTCCTGCCGGTCTCGTTATTTACTGGGCATGGAACAACACGCTGTCGATCTGCCAGCAGGCAATCATCATGAAACGTCAGGGTGCAAAGATCGAACTTTGGGACAATCTCAAAGCCATCTTCAAAAAGAAACCAAAGAAAGAGACCAAATAAGTGACAGACAGTCCTGCATTGGCGGGACTTTTTGCCCGTAACTGGATTTTTATCCGCGGTGTACCGGCAATGAAGTTTCTGCCGCCCGAAGGGCCAGCCGAAATTGCCTTTGCCGGCCGTTCCAATGTCGGCAAGTCCTCGCTCATCAACGCGCTGGTCGGCCATAAGGGGCTTGCCCGCACGTCGAATACGCCCGGCCGCACACAGGAACTCAACTATTTTGTGCCGGACGGCTTTGCCGGCACTGTGGACGATTTGCCGCCGCTCGCACTTGTCGATATGCCGGGCTATGGCTTTGCCGAAGCCCCGAAAGCGCAGGTCGATCAATGGACAAAACTCATTTTCGATTATCTGCGCGGCCGCACCACTTTAAAACGCGTTTATGTGCTGATTGATTCCCGCCATGGCATTAAAAAGAATGACGGGGATGTGCTCACCCTTCTTGATAAAGCGGCTGTTTCCTATCAGATTGTTCTCACAAAAATCGACAAAATCAAACCGGCCGAGCTTCAAAAACTGATTGATAACACCCATAAGGTGATCGTCAAACGGCCTGCCGCTTTTCCCCATATCATCGCCACCTCTTCCGAAAAAGGAATTGGCCTTGATGATTTGAGAGGAACGATTTTAGAGGCCGCCAATCCGCTTGCCCGATAAGTTTTGTTCCTCGGATTTTGCCTGTTCAAATTTTACTCGTTCAAGTTTTGCCCCGTCAATTTTTGTACAATTAATTTTTGCCCCTTCAACTATTGTCCGACGTCATTTTCAAATGTGACGGGCAAAAATGCAGGCCGCAAAAACACCGGCAAAAACCGTTTTGGCACACCTGAAACTATTTGCGCTCAAAGCCTCACAAGCCGAACCCTTTTTTAAAAACCGGTTCTGTTCCTTGTCCAAAAACATTTTTCAAAGGGTCGGCTTACAATTGAACTCTTAAAGAAATTTTGAGAGGGCAAGACAAAAACACCCCGAACGTCAAGACAAGTCATGAATACATCTTTTCAGCTTCACCGGTTTATACATTCCGTTGTCAAATTATTAACGTTGAGAGACAATTTTTTGCCGCGTTTTACAATTGGTTAAGCATGAGTGTTGCAACAGGGGGTGCATCGTGGTTCCCTTTCTTGTTCTTCGGGCGAATGGGTTCTATAAGGTCTTTTGAAGTTTTTAAAAACCAGAGTAGTCATGCTAACGCTTTTTCATCATCCGATGTCTTCTTCGTCCCGTTTTGTAAGGCTCATCCTTAACGAATATGATGTTGCCACCAATCTTATCGAAGAGCATGAATGGGCGCGCCGGCGCGAGTTTCTTGCGCTCAATCCGGCTGGCAGCGTACCGGTATTGTTAGCCGAGCGGGAAGTGCCGCTTTGCGGCGCCTATGTCATTTATGAATATCTTGATGAAACACGCGGCGGCTTGCGTCGTGACCAGCGCTTCTTTCCCGAAAACCCGCTTGAACGCGCAGAAGTGCGCCGCCTGACCGAATGGTTCTTATCGAAGTTTGAAAGCGAAGTAACCCGTCACATCGTGCGCGAACGTATTTATAAACGCGAAATTCCGCTCGCACAGGGTGGTGGTGCGCCCGATTCACAAACTTTGCGTAATGCCCGTGCCAATATCCGCCCGCATATGAAATATCTGGAATGGCTTTCCGCCTCGCGCGACTGGCTTGCCGGAACGTCCATTTCCTATGCCGATCTTGCCGCTGCTGCAGCTCTTTCTGTCCTTGATTTTATGGGAGAAATCGACTGGAAAACTTTTCCTGCCTCGCGCGACTGGTATATGCGCATCAAATCGAGACCCTCGTTCCGTCCGCTTTTGAATGACCGCATAAGAGGCATTGCTCCGAGCACGCATTATGCCGATCTCGACTTCTAGCGACAAAGCAAAACTCAAGGATTTTCTTATCAAAGAAGCCGCAGCGCAAGGTTTCGATGCCATAGCGATTACCGGTTGTAACAATCAAAAAGCCGCCCATCACCTCGTCGAAGCTTTACACCAAGGCTATCACGGCACTATGGAATGGATGGTTGAAACCGCCAAACGTCGTATGGAACCTGCCAATTTATGGCCGGACGTCAAATCGGTCATTATGCTTGCAATGAATTACGGGCCGGACGCGCATGAATTCCACCAGAAACCTGACAAAAGCTCCGGCAATATTTCCTATTATGCCCGCCATCGTGATTATCATGAATTGATAAAAGGGCGTCTCAAGCAGATCGCTTCGCGCTTTGTTTCGCGTTTTGGTGGCGATGTCAAAGTGTTTGTCGATACCGCACCCGTCATGGAAAAACCGCTCGCCCAACTTGCCGGACTTGGCTGGCAGGGAAAACACACAAATCTTGTAAGCCGTGAATTCGGCTCATGGCTTTTTCTCGGTTCCATTTTTACCGATGTGGAACTCCCCTTTAACGAGCCGGAAGTCGACCATTGCGGTTCCTGCCACGCCTGTCTTTCCGCCTGCCCTACCCACGCCTTTCCCGCCCCTTATCAGCTTGATGCACGCCGCTGCATCTCCTACCTGACCATCGAACTCAAAGAACAAATTCCGCTTTCATTCCGCAAAGCCATCGGCAACCGCATTTATGGCTGTGATGATTGCCTTTCCGCCTGCCCGTGGAACAAATTTGCCCGCAACACACGTGAAATCAAACTCAAAGCACGAGAAGATCTGATTGCCCCGAAACTCGATTTTCTTTTAAAGCTTGATGATGCAGCTTTCCGTTCGTTTTTCACCGCGTCTCCGGTCAAACGTATCGGGCGCAATCGTTTCATAAGAAATTGCCTCATTGCTGCGGGAAACAGCGCCGACCGCTCGCTTGTCACTGTGGTAAAGCCGCATTTGGAAGATCCCGATCCGCTTGTTGCCGGTATGGCCGTCTGGGCCTTGAAACAACTCCTAACCAAAGTCGAATTTGATGAATTGGCAAAGCGTTCTATAACATTCTCTTCTAACCCCGATGTGTTAAAGGAATGGGAAGATTGAAACAGGATAGAGCAAAGGTAAAAGCAGCCGCACCGGAACAATTCATGATGCTCGGAGCGGGCTACTCTGCTCGCGCCTTTGGTTTGCTTTACGGCAACCCCGTTGCCGACACATCAACAGCAAGTCAACACGCTTTCGCCAATACAAATTTCAAAATTTGCGGCACCACACGCACAAAAGAAAAATTTGCCGCTCTCGAAAGTGCCAATATTGAACCGTTTCTTTTTGACGAGCCTAACCCGACCTTTTTTGAAAGGCTTGAAACAACAACACATCTTGTTATTTCGGTTTCACCCGATGACACAATGAGCGACGCGGTTTTAAACCGGCCCGACATCCTTGGATCTATGCCGCAGTTAAAATGGATAGGCTATCTTTCCACCATTGGCGTTTATGGCAATCATGATGGCCGGTGGATTGACGAGGAAGCCCCCTGTCACCCCTCGCTCAAACGCAACATTGCCCGCCTTGAAGTGGAAAAAAAATGGCAGGCTTTCGGGAAAAAGCACAATATCCCCATTGCCATTTTGCGCCTTGGCGGCATTTATGGCCCGTCGCGTAATCCTTTTATAAAAATCAGTCAGGGCAATAAAACGCTTGTCATCAAAAAAGGGCAGTTTTTCAACCGCATCCATGTCGATGATATTGCCGGTGTCATCAAGGCTTTTTCTTCGGCAAAACGTGAAGGCATTTTCAATATTGTCGATAATGAACCGGCAGCGCCGGAAGATGTCATGCATTATGCGGCAAGATTGATGGGGGTAACCGATCTTGAAGAAGTTCCCTTTGAAAAAGCCGATATGTCACCCATGGCACGTTCTTTTTATGGTGATAATAAAAGAATATTGAATCATAAACTCTCAAAAACAGGATATAATCTGAAATATCCCGATTATCGAACCGCATTGGAGGCAATGTGGAAGGATCATCTTTGGGATAAAAAGCTCTAGCTCTCGCACGCAAATCCGAAAGGCGGGCGGGGGCTTCAAAAAAGTTGCAAATATTGAAAATTATTGTGCTTTTGAAAAAAGTTTGCGCGTTCGAAAGGCGTTAGGGATGTCTTCAAAGTTCAAGTCATTCAACCGGATTTTGGCAACAACATTGGCAACGGTTTTTCTGCCTGTCGCGGCTGCCCATAGTGACGAACCGGCAAAACAGGCTTTTGGCGATGTCAAATTGCCCTCGGTCGGTCAAGCACAATCCATTGGTTTTTATTCCAAGGGTTGTCTTAATGGCGCGGTAGCGCTACCGATTGATGGGCCTAACTGGCAAGTCATGCGCCTTTCGCGTAACCGCAATTGGGGGCATCCGGCAACCATACGCTTTATCGAGCAATTGTCGAAGCAGGCTGCCAAAGATGGCTGGTCAGGCCTCCTCATTGGCGACATTTCGCAACCGCGCGGCGGACCCATGCTGAACGGGCACGCATCCCACCAGATCGGGCTCGATGCGGATATCTGGCTCACCCCCATGCCCGACCACCGTTTAAGTCGGGAAGAAAGAGAAAATATGCAAGGCGTGTCTATGCTTAAAAAAGATTCGCTTTATGCCGACCCGAAAAAATGGACACCCGAACGCACCGCCCTTATTCGCGACGCGGCTGAAAATCCGGAAGTCGAGCGCATCTTTGTGCATCCGGGCATAAAAAAACAATTATGCGATACAGTAACCGGCGACCGTTCATGGCTTCAGAAGGTGCGCCCCTATTGGGGGCATTTCTGGCACTTCCATGTCCGGCTAAAATGCCAGTCGGGTTCTGAAAATTGCAAACCGCAACCCAAAGTGACAGCCGGTGACGGTTGCGACAAATCGCTTGCCTGGTGGTTTACCGACGAGCCATGGGCCGATAAAAAGCCCAAAAAACCTGTAACCACCACACCGCCGAAGCCGCATATCATGATGGTTTCGGAATTGCCGAAGGAATGCACGGCGGTTTTGAATGCACCGGAAAAATCGGCTAAATAAGTTATATTTTGCAATTTTTCATCAATGACATAATTGCAATGAAATACCCAACCACCAAACCGGGGAATGGTTCATGCAAAATCAAAATCTGGAATTTCCTGTTCTTATCGGCGATATTGGTGGCACCAATATGCGTTTTTCGCTCATCCTCAATCAGGCCGGCGAACAAATGGCCATTGCCACCCGCAAAGTGAATGATTTTCCAACTATTGAAGAAGCCATTCACCAGACCATTCTGCCATTGATAAAAGCGCCGTTAAAATCGCTCTTTCTCGCTATCGCCGGTCCGGTAACGGGAGAGGTTATCAAGCTTACCAATTGCAACTGGGTCATCAATCCTCGCCACCTCATGGAAGAATTCGGCTTCAATGAAGTTTTCATTGTCAACGATTTCGAGGCGCAGGCACTTTCCACGATTGTATTGCCGCAAAAATATCTTGAGCCAATCGGCCCGATAAACACCGCCACAGATGATACGAAAGTTATCATCGGCGCCGGTTCGGGGCTCGGCATTGCCGGTCTTACCTATCTGAACGGGCACTATATCCCGATTGAAGGTGAAGGCGGGCATATCGACTTTGCCCCGCAAAGCGAAGAAGACTTTGCCCTCTACCCGTTTTTGAAAAAGATTGTCGGCCGTGTGAGCGCCGAGGAATTATTGAGCGGGCGCGGACTTTTAAATATCTATCGTGCCTTTTGCGACATGCGCGGCGCAACACCGACGATCGAAATCCCCGAAGTCATCACCTCCGAAGCTTTAACTGCCCATGAACAACAAGCTTATGACACAGTACAATTTTTTATCAATTATCTGGCGCGTTTGGCTGGTGATTTTGCCCTCATTTTCAAGGCTGAAGGCGGCGTTTATATCGGTGGCGGCATTCTGCCGGAAATGTTACCACTCATTGACGAGGATGAATTCCGCCAAAATTTCATCCATAAACAACCTCATGAAAAACTGCTTGAAAAAATCCCTACCTTTATCATCACCCATCCCCGGGCTGCACTCGTCGGTATGGAATCCTATGTCCATCAACCCGAGCGCTTTATGCTTGATATGAAAGGCCGTTTCTTTGTGAAACATACCGGTTAAAAAACCGGAGTGAACAGGAAACACCCCGAATATAGTAACCAATCTGAATTTAGGTCTATAAAACCGGTTCCCGCGCGATAAAGCCCCCTCGACACAAGCGGAGAATGATCGGCACTGTTACCGCTAGAAGGCACTTTTCCCACTCTATCGCGACAATTTTCTTTGTCTTTTTTTGTGCTTCATAATCTGGCTTTATTTTTACCTGACAGTTTTTATTCAAACAGTGAGATTATTTAAACAGACAAGGTTTTTCCGTTCCGTTTTAAGTTTCATACGGTCAATCCGGCAAAAAAGTACTTTCGTTCTTTAAATTTTAAAAATGCAAACGCAAAGTCTCAAAGAAACCAACGGCCTTGCCGAAGAAATTGCGAAAAACCGGGCTTTGTCAGGCCGGTTTTCTCCCCCGAATAAATCCCGATCTCATGGGGAACGCTCTCCTTTCGGCTTTACCGTCTTTATTGCAGGCGACTTTTTTCGCCCCCCACCCTATTCATGTCATTCCGGAAAATTTTGCTTTTGACTTTTCGCGAATGCCGTCCCGCCAGCCAATTCAGAAAAACATTTCCGCAATTTGAAATGAAACCCGCTTTAAAATTCTTTACCTCTAAAATTCTTCAAGCGGTATTTTGTCTTTTTAATTGCCGGGCAATTCCGGAATTGTTTTATATTTTAACCGTCTCCTCTTCCTGCAAAAGTTTTGCCCGTTTTTCGGTAAAGTGGTTTTTCGACCATCTTCCACAATCACCGATTTTTCTCCAACGATGTGATTTCTTATGTGATTGCCCGCTATCTGAAAAACCGGAAAATCCTTTATGACACAAAATGCCCAACCTGTTTTGTGTCATTTTTCCAAACTTTGTCAAAAAGCATAGCGTTGCAATCCCGACCGGCTTTTAAACAATTTTGCCATAGCGCCCGACATTTCTTCCAAATTAGTGAAGAAAAACGAAGGATAAAATTCCATTATTCCCTTTTTTGCGCCGCAAAAACCAAAATTTTTCGAACAGAATTCTATGTTTTTCTTCCAGAAATTCTATTATAGGAAACCTATTTTCACTTTTATTCATACTGAGAATTATTATTAAAATATCGTTATTACGCCGGCTAATTTATTATAGTAATAATACTAACTTTTAATATTTAACTATAAAAATATATATTTTAATTTTATTAAGTTATTTTATATTATAAAAAAATAATTTAAAATACATTTTGTTTTATTTTATGAATTAAAATTTTTTTGTGCTATTTTCTATTTATTATTGATTACATAATTTTGTGTTTTTTCTGCTTTTAATTTCTAATAGATCAAGATAGACTGTGTCTGATTCATGCGCCATTGATTAATCGGCTATCTGCCGATAAAGAGCGCTTCTTGTTTTTTGCGACGCCGGCCTTGGCCATGAAAGAGCGAGGAAATTTTATGCACCTTTCTTCAAATTACAGCCGCCTCTCGAAGGTCTTGTTAAATGCTGCCTCGTGCATCGTTCTTTCGGCTGTGGCTCTTTCAGCCATAACAGTGGAAGAGGTGAAAGCGGACGAGCTTACCTATGACGGCACTGATCAGAGTGTTTTAACCGCGGATCCGACAGATATAAATGCTTCCCGCATGAGCCTTCTCCCGCACACGAGTGATGAAACCAATACCATCACCGTTAAAGGGGCCGTCGCGGGGCAAAGAACGCATTGGGAAAACACTGTTGCTCCCTATAATGTCTACGGCTTTGCTTCGGTGCAAGATAATGTCACAGGCAATAATGGCATTGACGGCGCCTCTAACACAGGGGCGATCGTTTCGGTCAAAGATGTTGAATATGACTGGAGCGGTGCCGGAAACAAAGCAACAAATGCAGAACAAGCCGGTCGACTTGGTGGCATGGGAGGCGGCTCGGTTTTTGGTGGCCTCAGTGCAGGCGCCCCGGGGAGTACCGCCTATGATGGTACGAATGTGGCCTTGGGAGGAAACGGCGGTTACATCAAGGGCGTTCATGTTACCCTTGATAATGTCGCCATTCATGGCGCCGATGCCGGTGAGGGAAATAGTTCACCCGATAACAACCATCGTGGAAGCACTGTTGGCGGCATGGGGGGTGGTTCGGTTTTTGGCGCTATCAGTATCGGCGGTGCCGGAGCCTGGTCAACACGTTCAACCGCTGATGGTTCAAATGGTGGCAGCGGAGGCGACATAAGCGGCAATTATGTTACTTTGAAAAAAACCGACCTTTATGGTGGCAAAGGCGGCAATGGTGGTTCGAAAGCCGGTGGAAGTGCCGCCGGCTTTGGCGGTGCAAGTGTGTTGGGCGGTGTTTCTATCGGCGGTGCCGGTGGCACCAGCTATAGCGGAACCCAACATAATAGTCAGGGTGGATCAACGGGTGTCATCTCCGATAACCACGTTATTTTAACGGATGTAACTTTGACCGGTGCCGATGGCGGTAATGGCGGCTCGTCCACCATCGTTAACGGGAGTGGCGGAACGGCTGGTTTCGGCGGCGGTATAATCGGAGGCGGACTGGCGATTGCCGGCGGAGGTGGTTTTGCCGGAGATGGCGGCGCCTCGAATGCTGATGGCGGTAATAGTGGCGCCATCCATGATAACGAGCTCATCCTGAACCATGTAACAATCAAAGGCGGAAATGCCGGTAAAGGCGGTGACGGCGCACCCAATAGCGGCGGTGGCGTTGGTGGCATGGGCGGTGGTCTGGTTTTTGGCGGCATGACCATCGCTGGTGCCGGTGGCTCCGGCTATAAGGCTAATACGTCGAGCGGTAATGGAGGTATCGCCGATTATGTGAAATCGAATAACGTTACATTGGTTGATGTCACGATTGACGGAGGCGCTGGCGGCGTTGGCGGCTCGAGCACAACAAGTGGTGGTGGCGCTGGCGGCGCTGGCGGCGCAACTGTCTTTGGCGGTCTTTCCATGGGCGGTGCCGGTGGTGCCGGTGACGCAGCATTTGACACGGAAAATAGCGAGAGTGCAGGCGGTAATGGCGGCGCGAGCGGAGTTGTCAGCAACAATATTATTTCTCTCGATCACACAACACTGAATGGTGGTATTGGCGGCACAGGCGGTCAAGGCGGAGGAATTGGCGGCATAGGCGGCGGCAGTGTTATCGGCGGTTTAAGTACCGGCGGCGGCGGCGGCAACGGTTCGAATTCAAAAAAATATAATGGCAATGGCGGCGATAGCGGCGATGTCATCAATAACCGGATAATGATTGTCGATTCTACATTGAATGGCAATGCGGGCGGTACCGGTGGGTCAATTTCCCATACGATTACAATCTTGGACGAAGAAGGCGAAAAGAGCGTCAGTATGGGGGGAAGCGGTGCCGGCGGCACTGGTGGCGGCAGCGTTTTTGGCGGGATCAGCCTTGGTGGTGCCGGTGGCTATGGTTCGCAAGGGGGATTGATAAACGGTATTGGTGGCAATGCCGGTACAGTGAGTGGCAATATCATTATCCTTGAACGGGTAGAACTTCATGGTGGTGCTGGCGGCGCTGCCGGAAATATCGACGGCGAAAACAATGGCAATGAAGGATCCGGCATTCGCGGTTCGGATGGCGGAAGTATCTATGGTGGTGCAAGTGTCGGTGGCGCTGGCGGAATAGGATATGACGCAACACAAACCAATGGTAACGGCGGTAAAGGTGGCAATGTCACCAATAACCGTATCAATTTGACCGACGTGACACTTTATGGCACGAAAACGAGCGGTAATGGCGAAAATAAATCCGGCGTTTATGGTGGCGTCAGCATTGGCGGAGACGGTGGCTTTGGCGACATTAGCAAAAGCCTTGACAAAAACGGTGGCAAGGGTGGTGATGCCGGCGATGTCAGTGGCAATTCAATTGAAATTTCCGGAAAATCCGCAATCAATAAAGATATTTATGGTGGTCTTTCACAAGGTGGAAAAGCCGGCATTCACTTTAACGACAAAAATCAGCTCGTCAACAGCGAGGTCGGTTTTGGCGGCAATGCCAACCACAATACCGTAACTCTTAACGGCGACCAGATCGTCATTGGCGAACGCGATGAGGAAGGAAATGTCACACAATATGGCTCGATCTGGGGTGGTCGCAGCCTTAGTGGTGATGGCCAAGACTGCCTTACAGCCGATGTTTTTTCCGGCAATACTCTCAATCTCAACGGTTACCGCGGTACCGTTTCCGGTATCTATAATTTTGAAAATTATAACTGGACTTTGCCTGCCGATACCAAAAATGGCGATACGGTGATAAAAATTGCCGAAGGCGGTACACCGGTTGATCTAACCAATACCAAGCACACAATCGCCCAACTGGACGCGAAAGCGCCACGCTTTGTTGCTGGTGACGCCGTCACTTTGATTGATAAATCTGCAGGCAGTTGGTCGCCTGCTTCCTATGTGCTCAAACAGGGACAGTTTATCTTTTACGATACAACGCTTAAACAAAATAAGGCCGGAGACAACACCGCTTTCATTCTGCAAATTAACAAGAAAACCGACAAAACTCCCGATCACGATCATGGTGAAGATCACGATCACACCGGTGATATTACCGGAGGTGGTGGCAATACCGGCGGCGGAGATACCGGCGGTGATAATACCGGTGGCAATAATGGCGGCGGAAACAATCACCAAGGGGATCAATCGGCGGCACAATTAAACCCGCAGTCAAAGGCTTATTCGGAAGGGCGTGCAGCAAGCCTCGCCTTTGTTTCGCAAGGCTCCGATGTTATTGCCAACAGCATGGGCACAATCAGCAGTATGGCAACAAGAACGGATAACCGCTTCAATCATCCGCTCTATGTTCCCTTTATCATCACCGGCGGTTCTTCCTCCCGTTATCAAACCGGAAGCCATGTCAGTATTGACGGTTTCAATATGATTGCCGGTCTTGCTTTCGGCTTTAACCTTGAAGCCGGTCATAAAGTCACAACCGGCGCATTTTTCGAATATGGCCGCGGCACTTATGACACCTATAACAATTTCGACCGTTTCGCTTCCGTCCATGGTGATGGTGACAGCGATTATAAGGGCGGCGGCATTCTCGCCCGTATCGAATTTGCCGGCACCGGCCTCGGATTGGTCAAAAACCTGAAACCCGACGAAACGGACGGGCTTTATGCCGATGCATCCTTGCGTTTTGGCCAGTCGGACGGGAAGTTTACTGCCGGTCGCCAATTCGGTCTTGAAGAACAGGTGGTCGACTATCGCGGTTCTTATAACAGCACGGTCAATTATTTCGGTGGCCATGTCACAGGCGGCTATGTCTTCAACTTTGATGATCAACGTGCCCTTGATGTCTATGGCCGCTATTTATGGACACATATGGAAAGCGACACGGTTAAAATCCACGCTGAACGATTGCATTTCGACAGTTCGACGAGTTCACGTGTCGAGCTTGGCGCACGGTATTCCTATCAATATAATGACTGGTTCAAGCCTTATGTCGGCGCGACCTATGATTACGAGTTTGATGGCGATGTCGGGGCACAAGCTTATGAATTCGATTTGCACAAACCGTCATTGGAAGGTTCGACCGGCATTTTTGAAGCAGGCTTCAAGATGAACCCGTTGAAAGACAACAAGGCTTTGACAATCAATGTCGATGGTCAAGGCTATGTCGGCGCCCGCCAGGGTGGCGGTGGCGGTGTCAAACTCAAATACGAGTTCTGATAAAACACGCTTTGGCAGAGAAAAATCTTAAGCTTTGGCAAAGCAAAGTTTCAAGCTTTGACTAAGCTTGCGCCTTCTGCATCAAATGCGCTTCAATCTCGAAAAGACGCGCTTTGCTAAATTGATTTCGACTGACGGGAAATTCGCGCCTTATAAATTTTAACCGGTAACGAATTAAGGCCTTACGGAAAACACAGAATGCGAAACTCTTTGAGCTATTCAAAGCCGATGTTTTATCGGCAAAGCTTCTAGAGGATTTCATCTCTACAATCAGGGCTCAAAACTGTTCCGGTAAATTATCCGGACAATGTCGCATCAATGAAATGGCAAAGCAGGATTGTTTCAGTCAATTTCCGAACCGAATGAAATTTCTAAAACACATAAGAAAAATCGCGCCAGCAAATCACCGCTCGTTTGCAATCATCCTGACTTTCCGATTTCTCGATAACATCCCGCCTCTCGCCGACAATTAAACCGGAAAATACACAACAGAGCATGAGACAATCAAAACAATTACAACTTCTGCTGATGAAGACGTGAAACCGGTTCAAACAGTAAATTTGAAACCAGTTCTGTTTTCTTCGTAGAAATCGGATTTTATTTTTTTATATTCCGGATCACCGTAAAGGTCGGGCATTTCGCGACCAGCGAGGAAAGCTACAGAACTTTCGTTAGACATCCGAATATAGAAAGCTTTCAACTTTTTATAGAGACTGTTTCCAATGTCATAATCCTTGGCAATAACACCATCGCTTCGAGCATAGTTCTCGTAAATGACAACCGCATTCGCGCGCCTTTTTGCCCATTGAAACGTCTGCTTTTCTAAGGGACCAGCTTGATCTTCAAACTTTATCAACGCCTCGAAACCGGCTCTATGACTACCAGTCGCCTGATAGACCCTCGTATATTCATCCATGCCCAACTCATAAATGAAGAACTCTGCTGTATCCTGCTGGTCTTCTGTATAGAGGCCATCTTTATTGGCCATAATTTCAGCAAGTTGACTGCGTGATAGTCCTTTGAAACTTTCAGCATCATCTGTCACGTTGATACGGGCAGGTTTCAACTTCTCCGCCGCAACCGAGTTTACAGTATCACTCCCCTTGGGGCTAGACGTTGTCGTCGTATTCTGAGTGGAAAATTGATTAATGCCATAAGCGGAATAGGATGTGTTTATCATTTGACTCACCTCTTATGCACCACCCCACCTGATGCATAAATAAATGGGAAATGACAGCCATCATGTCTGCCTTTATGGACCCGATTGACATTATTCATTAATGCCATTTTAAATATACTATATTTTACATATAAATTCAAATTATTCAAAAATATTTAATTTTAAAATCATTAAATTTTCCATTTATACAACCGATAAATCAAAAAATATCAATATTCCAGACATGATATTATCAATATAAATAATATTCCATTGCAGCCAAATTATCATTATGATTGAACGCTTTATAATTTTAAATCCCTATTCTGCTTTTCATTATTCATTTGTCAGGAAATATTATTCTTGATCAAACCAAAAAATCTCTCACACGGCCAAAGAAATAAACGTCAGGCTTTTCTTGAATAGAACGTTCCGCTCGGTGGCCCGTTTTTTCAAAAACATTCCGCAAATTTTTTCTAATTTTCAAATCTCCTTATCTCAAAAGAAAAAATCGGAAAGAAAACCGGAATTATAGCCAAGACAAATCGACATGACGAAAACCAGTGTTCAAAATTCGGCAACCGAATGTTTTTTAAAAACAGGATGCCGCTTTATTCACCGGTTAAAGCTCTTCTCATTTTCCTGTCGATCGGATAAAACGTAAAATAATGATTTCGCAATAAAAATGATTTGCAGGAGAAGACAATGCGTTTGGCGGTGGTTGGTGCTGATGGTAGAATGGGTAGAGAGCTGCTTTCGGCAATCGGGCGGATTGAAGGTGTCGAGCTTGAAGGTGCCATTGTCAAATCCGGTTCTCCGTTTATCGGAAAAGATGCTGGCATTCTTGTTGGTCAGGCAAATCTCGGCGTTACCATTACTGATGATCCTTTGCCGGTTTTTGCCAAGGTCGAAGGTGTTCTTGATTTTACCAGTCCGGTGGCAAGTGTTCTTTATGCCGGCTATGCGGCACAGGCGCGCATTGTCCATGTAATCGGCACGACCGGTTTTTCCGAAGAAGATGAAAAGAAAATCAAAGCGGCTGCTGCCCATGCAACAATTGTCAAATCGGGCAATATGAGCCTTGGCGTAAACCTGCTTGCGGAGCTCGTCAAAAAAGCGGCCAAAGCCCTGGATATGGAAGATTACGATATTGAAATTGCCGAAATGCACCACCGCAAAAAGGTTGATGCCCCTTCCGGCACAGCACTGCTTTTGGGCAAAGCAGCCGCAGAGGCCCGCAACCAGAATTTGGCAGATGTGAGCGTGCGCGGCCGTGACGGGCATACAGGCGAAAGAAAAACCGGTACAATAGGCTTTTCATCGTTGCGCGGTGGCACTGTGGTCGGTGACCATTCGGTTATTTTTGCCGGTGATAACGAGCGCATTGTTCTTTCGCACCTTGCACAGGATCGCTCGATTTTCGCCGATGGCGCGGTGAAAGCCGCGCTTTGGGCGCACAAACAAAAGCATGGGCTTTATTCCATGGCCGATGTTTTGGGCCTTAATGATTAATTGACTTGAGTAAACCCCTATCAAGGAGGAAAGAATGTCGCGAATATTGGTTTTGGTTCGACACGGACAAAGCGAGTGGAACCTGAAAAATCTCTTTACCGGATGGAAAGATCCCGATCTTTCTGAAAAAGGATTGGAAGAAGCAATCTCCGCCGGAAAAAAATTGAAGGCAGCAGGATTGAAGTTCGACATTGCCTTCACATCCGCTCTGCAACGTGCTCAACATACCTGCCAGCACATTCTGGATGAAATGGGCCAGCCAAAGCTTGAAACAATCAAAAATCAGGCTTTGAACGAGCGCGACTATGGCGACCTTTCCGGCCTCAACAAAGATGATGCACGCAAGAAATGGGGCGAAGAGCAGGTTCACATCTGGCGCCGCTCTTACGATGTTCCACCTCCGGGCGGCGAAAGCTTGCGCGATACAGGTGCACGCGTTTGGCCTTATTACCTTCACAACATCCAGCCGCATGTACTGCGTGAAGAAACGGTGCTCGTTGCAGCCCATGGCAATTCATTGCGCGCACTCATCATGGCATTGGAAGGCTTGAGCGGCGAAGAAATCGTCAAACGCGAGCTCGCAACAGGTGTTCCCATGATTTACGAGCTTAATGCCGATTCAACAATCGCTTCCAAAAAAGTGCTTGAATAGATAAACCTCAATTTAAACCTATGCCATGCCGGAACAAATCTGTTCCGGCATTTTTTATGATCACTGCTTTCTATCAGTCAGCATTGTGAAAATTTTATATAAAGCTGAAGCCAAAAATCCTGAAGCTAAAGTGCGCGAAAATATAACGCTCGATATTAAAGACAATACGGCGTTGAAAAGGTCAATGCCGCACTCCCCGACAGGACACTACGCGACATTACCCTGCTCAAGACTTCATACTATTCGACATTCCACCGTCTGACATGACTTTGCGTGATATTGCACCGTCGGCATTACCTCGCCTGACTTACCCTGCCCGACATCACTCTATTCGACAATTACTTTTCATGGCGTTACATTGGCTGAGATCACACTACCCTGCATTTTTTCGACGACATTATACTACCTCGCATTGTTGGTAGAAAAATTACGTTATTTCCGTTCCGGCTGAATTTTCATCAATTGGCGAAATTGTCTTCGAGATAAATGTCATGTTGGCTTGTGGGCTACATAAAATTCGGGTTGACAGTTAAAGATTGCCAGCTTAGATGAAACGCAATGCCCAGATGGCGGAATTGGTAGACGCGCAGGTTTCAGGTATCTGTGCTGCAAGGCGTGGAGGTTCGAGTCCTCTTCTGGGCACCAAAATATTCCTGAAAATATAATAAAAACAATAAGTTAAGAAAATATATTTTATTTCAGTCCACCCCACAGCCCACCTTTCGGCGGGCGCTTGCGGTGGTGTTAAATATCCAGTTTCGGCAGATTGTGAACAATCTTCATCGTTTCCAGTGAAACTGTGATAACTCTTAATAATAGTTCCAGCGGATAAGCAGGGTTATGCATAGTCTCTATTGCCCAGTCATTGGCATCATTGACAATACCGCTGGCTTTATCTGTCTTGACTCCCTGACGCTCTACCACCCAATCAATGGCAGATTTACCGTTGACGATATAGTCATAAGCTTCCAACGGAATATCTTTGATAGTGATCTTGTCATTATAGATAATTGTTGAAAGATCTTTTTCCTTACCATTGCGACCATATTTCATTTTCTGAACATAATAGTCGGAATCTTGCAAATTTTTATTTTTGGTAACGACATTGGCTGGGTATTTCGCCACTGTTTCATAATTCAAATGTAAATCTGCCAAAGCACGGCCAGCCTGTGAAAATGCCTTGAAGTCATCAAACTTTTTAACCGCCGGTATGCGCGGCAATTCTTTCATCAGATTATCAGCAAAGCGGGTGCGGTAATCCTCAGAATGCAACAACCCATAAATATAATAAAAAAGGTCTTCCTTGCTGATGGTATTGTCTTGATAAGCCTTTTGGAAATGTTGCAAGCCCGCATCTGTTATCGCATCGCGGCGCTTTAATTTTGGCTTATCATCATCGGCAAACAAGCCTTCTCCCGCCGACTCTTGCTCATAAAGATACATCGGAAAGCATTGACCTTTCTCTATAGCATCCAGACATGTAATTTTATTAGATATAAAAGACGAAAAAGCACTTATAGCACCGATGCCTGAAACACAAATAACGGTATTTTCTGCTTCCGCATTAGGAAAAATAAGAGGAATTTTGTATATACTGTTATTAAACAATTTATCAAAATATAAAAATTCTTTAGTAAATGGCCTATACAGGCTAGATTTAATTTTATCTACTGAATAAATCCCCTTAACTTGTTTCCTAAATGCATCTTTTAAATCACCTGACCAGCTTATTTTTGTTGTGTCGAGATTAATAAAATCATCTATTTTCAATTCTTTAATATTTGAATTATTGAAACGGTTAATTTCAGAATTATAAAAATCAATCATGCTTTGCATGTTATTTGACAGTTTGCTTTTAGAAAAATTATAAGCCCAAGCATCTCGGTTCGTTTTCACACCGGAAGAATAATTATCAAAAATGGTAATGCTTGTTTTGACTTTTTTATCGCCAATAGCGATAAATTCATTAAAGCTATCATCACGTTGGTTAACCCAGTCATTATGAGCATCGGGGATGATGAGTTGCCATTGGCCTTTTAAACCTGAGATGGATGTAAGATCGGCGAGTTTTTTAAGCTTTTGCTCGGTGGTGAGATAGTCACCAATATCATGAAAGAAAATCTTTCCATGCTGCTTGGAAGCAGGGTTTTTCACTAGTATGGAAATGGCAATCGGCGCACGGGAACCCGAACCAAAGATTTTACCACCTTCTTTGCGGGAACGCTCACCAGATGTACGCTGGTTACCACGTAAATGGAAAATATAAATATTAGAAAACTCTTCTGCCAAGCATTTTCGCAAGCCATCTGCCGATGAAGATTCAATATAACCGGCATTGGTGACAAAACCGATGACACCGGCCTCGCCAATCCGGTCTGAAGCCCAACGAATTGCACGAATATAGCTGTCATATAACGACGTTCTTAATTTAGCATTTGAAAATTTCTCATAAGTGTCGGCAATGCGCTGATCTAATTTCAAATATGATAAGTTTTGATTATTATCATTCTCACTTTTTTGCCCAACCGAATAAGGCGGGTTGCCGACAATAACTTTGATATCCAAGGCCATCTGGTCTTTGCGACGCTGGCTATTATCAACCAAAATGTTGTCAATCAAGTCGCCCTTTTCGCTCATCTGGAATGTGTCGGTGAGCAAAATACCGGAGAAAGGCTCATAGTCTCCCCCTACAAGAGCATGGTAGGCCGATTCAATATTGACGGCGGCAATATAATAAGCAAGCAGCACCAGTTCATTGGCATGAAGTTGGTGTTTATAAACGCGCGGCAAATCTTTCTTTGTAATCAACCCGCTTTGCATCAACCTTGTAATAAAGGTGCCTGTGCCAGTGAAAGGGTCCAGAATATGCACGCCCTCGCTACCCAAGCTCTGGTTGAATTCAGCTTTTAGCACATCATTGACGCTGTGCAGGATAAAGTCCACCACCTCGACCGGCGTATAGACAATACCCAGTCGCTCGGTCATTTTTGGGAACGCGTTACGGAAAAACTTGTCATAAAGTTCAACAACCAATTTCTGGCGGCCTTCTGCCGAGTTGATACCCCCGGCACGCATGGCGACCCTGTGATAGAATTTATTCAGGCTTTCCGATTCTTTATTAATGTTGAATTCATTAAGCACATCCAAAACTTTCTGGATCGCTTGCGAAATCGGGTTATGAGCTGCGAAACTATAGTCAGAAAACAAGGCATCAAAAACCGGCTTAGTGATGAGATGTTGTGCCAGCATCTCGATGATCTCGTCGTCGGTGAGAGCATCATTCAAATCATCTTTCAATTCGGCGGAAAATTCCTTGAATGTTGCAATGGCCTTGGTGTTTTCAGTATTTTCTAAAATGGCCTTGATGCGGTCGATGTGAGTGCGGGCTATCTTGGCAATCTCATCGGTGAACTCTTCCCATTGGTGTCTATTACCGACCTTTTCAACTACTTTGGCTATGATAGCCCTTTCAAACTCAGTTACCTCAAAAACAAATTCGCCTTGATGTTCCACTGCCGCACCTGAAGCGGGTTGGGCTTTACCTAAATTATATTGGCGCTTTGCAAGACCTGTTGCTTCTTTCATTACTTTTTTACGTCTCTTACCAAGATCGGTAACAGCAATGACTTCCATTTTTTGCGGATCAACACCATTTAAAGCTATTTTATTGATCATCGCATCGAATTGATCGTCATGCGAACGTAGTGCCTGCAAAACCTGCCAGACGACCTTGTAGGTTTTGTTATCATTCAGGGCTTCATGCGGTTCTACACCCGAAGGGATAACCACCGGCAGGACGATATAACCACGGGTTTTACCTGGCGCATTGCGCATAACACGCCCGACCGATTGCACCACATCAACCTGACTATTGCGTGCAGTTAAAAACAAAACCGCATCCAGGGCTGGCACATCCACGCCTTCAGACAGACAGCGCACATTTGACAAAATGCGGCACGTGTCTTTGGGAGCCGGTGATCTAAGCCACTGGATTTTTTCTTCCTTTTCACTGGCGTTCATGCCGCCATCAACATGGCGCGCCTCGCAATGCAGCTTAACGGACGTTTCTTCCTCATCAGTTGCGGTGCGCTGGTATTCTTCCACCACCGCCTGAAACATGCTCGCAATCTGGAGGGATCCAACCTTATTGCTTTTTTTCCGGTCAATCACCTGACAAAAGGCAACAGCGCGTTGCATCGGGCTGACATCACCTTGAAGACTTTCACTCGAATCCTGTTTCGACAGCGCCTTCCAGCAACCGATAATCTTGGTCGCATCATCCACCCGCAATTCGTTATTCTCGTCTTTGAGAAGATTTTGCAAACGGCGGTTGATCAGGCGTTCTTCAACTGACAACAAAATCACCTTGTAGTCAACTAAAAGGCCGCGCTCTACCGCTTCCGAAAAAGTCAAAACATATAGGTCTTTGCCATAAAAGTCCGGATCATTCATAGAATAGACCTTAAGATCACGATCCTCGGCTTTAAGTTTGTCATCATCCCGATAGATGCGAGGCGTAGCGGTCATATAAAGACGTTTTGCTGCTTTAATAAAATCGTTAAAATGAACGCGAACAAAAGCACTTTCTTCCTCACCTCCATAGGTTTGGCCAGTTGTGCGGTGCGCCTCGTCACAGATGACAAGATCAAAAGCAGGCAAGTCATAATTTTTTTGCGCTTGCGAAATGACATCAATAGATTGATAGGTCGAGAAAATAACACTCATGGCGTTTTCTTCGTGCCAAGCAATCATCTCCTCGGCCAGTCTCTTGGCATCGGTCGTGGCAGGATATTGCAGCTCGTGCACAAAGGTCTGCACACTGTCATCGTCTTTTCTATCGCGTTTTTTACCAACCTCTGCATCCGAACAAACAGCAAAGCTATGCAATTTGGTTTCGCTCTGTTGTGTCCATTCCGTCAATGTCTGGCTTAATAAGGCAAGGCTTGGCACAAGAAACAAAACCCGTTTGCCTTTGCCTGCCTGTGCCTCTGCAATTTTAAGACTGGTGAAAGTTTTACCTGTACCACAAGCCATAATAAGCTTGCCGCGATCGGCCGTCTCCAAACCTTTCAGTACATTTTTTACAGCTGTTTCTTGATGTGGCCTTAACTTTTTCTTGTCGTGAATGACAAGTGCTTTATCCGGTGCATATTTTTCCCAATCGATAACACTTTGTTCAAGAGCTGCAAGATCAATTTTGCTGACCGGAATTTGCTGGTTTTCCAGCATCGCCTCAGCGTTATTACCCCAATGATTGGTTGTGCAGACGATAAAGCGGTTTACAAAAGGTCTTTGACCGGATGCCGCCATAAAGCTGTCTATATCTTTTTTCTCAATTCTATGGTCCGGGGCATAAAATTTGCACTGTATAGCATGAAGTTCACCCTTTTTGGTTTGGGCTACAAGATCAATCCCCTTGTCTGTCCCATCTTTGCCATGTGACACCGCCCAATCTCTAAACGTCCATACCTGTGAATAAAGATCAGCATAAAAAGGTTCGTGTTTCAGATAAGCTACGATCAACTCTTCAAAATAGGTGCCTTTTTCACGCTCGGACGCCGCAGCATTACGAAAACGGTTCAAGACTTTTTCAAGGGATGTCTGTTCCAGTGTCTCGCTCATGCTATTGCCTCCGCTAAAATGTACGCAGCCTTTGACTGATTTATTTACAAAAGTCATACCTTAATCATCAAAAATGAAAAGACACTTTCATTAAAATGATGTTTTTTAGTGTGCGAAAGTCATGCAGCGATCATCAAATTAAAATTTTTGCGGTATTGCTCCCTACCCGTTTTAACTGATAAAAAGTCAGTGCCTTTGGCACGCTACCGCCAGAAGACAGATAGAAAATCAAAATAATCAAACACCAATAAAAAAGATACGCATGAGCCCCATGCCGGTTTAGGCTTCCATAAGGTTCGAGACTTTAGCCCTCCCCCTCTTTATTTTTTACCGGCTTTTGAAAAAAATCATCAAAACCAAAGCTGCATCATAATTACATGTGCTAATAAGTGGCTGCTTGCGGGCTACCTGTCCCAACAGGTTTCGGCTTCAGGTTTTTGAGATTCTTGCCCTCATGTATTTTTAAGAAACTTAACGTTACTTAACAGGCTTTTTGTCAAGTTAATTCCTGAAAAAGATTGCAAAACCAGCGCACTGGTCGTTATAACTTTACTAACTATAAAAAGGCACGGAATGTATACTTTCGTCTGTTTATTTGAAGACCGTGAAAATCAAGCACAAATTAAAAAACTTCTCATGCTACAGCTCTTTGCCACTGGCATCACTACTTACCACCACCGCCCTACCATGCTTGCCGTATGCAATGCGTCCCGATTTACGCAATCGATCTTCTGCTTTGGCTGCACGAGTACCACGTCAGCCCAACACACGCATAGCCATCCCATATGACACATTCCTATAACAGGGCATCATGAAGATGAAGAGCTTTGAGATAGGCTCATCGTCATCCGGCTTGGCTTTCCCGTCATACAGAGTTTCAAGATAAGGCTGTGGTTGTTTAGGTCCCTTAAGGGGATCAATATTCTTCAATTGGGTAGCGCTGATCGCAACGTTAAAAATGTTAACATTTGTCAACATGGATGCGCTAGTTGAAATGATAAAATAACCCAAGCCTCGCTTTACTTATCTTATTAATTTCATTGCTTTGGCTTCTTTTTTCGCTTGTGTTTCGCTACGTCTAAGTTGCTGGATATGCCTGTTGTCATGGTGCTGGAAAGGTGTTGCCATGATAACAATGCCTTAATACGCCCATCAAACATATTTACATTTCATGAGTTCGCGAGAGAATACAATCAAATCAATGGCACATTTCAACACATATTTCGGGGTTACATTCATGCGAGACACATCGGCGAATTTAAATAGTCGCTATCTGCCATTTAAAGGCGTTTATAGACGTAGTGCGTAATTTTTATGTAAGTACAAAACCAAAAAAGATTGCGCCTGTGGGGACTTTAAATTGATTTTATAAAACGAGGCTTCAAAGGGTTAAGCTCATTGTTTGCTCGCATGATAATGGTACTATAGTACCAAATAACTAACCAGCGGATTTCTACGCTCGTAAAAGTGTTTCCAGAAATTTTAGCATCAAACATTCGAAGTTAATCTGTCAGTGTCTTGATGTTAAACTGCTTACCAAATACCTAATTAAATCTTTATGAACATTAGAGGGACGATGATCATGTTACGATATTTAATGCTTTCTGCGACTTTCTTAAGTGTCTGCGGCTGCACTCTGTTAACGACAACACCTTCCGAACATGAAAGCTATGTTAATAAATTAAATGCTATAGGCGTTGACCTAAAAACAGCTCGCAATATAGCGACGCAACATGGATATAAGTGTGACTCAGTTTATACATCACTGTACGGAAAGCCAACAAATACAGCCAGACTTAACTGTAACAAGATTGCAGTAAGACCTATTTGCCCACAGCTGAGAACTATAACTTTCGTGGCTGATGTGAAAAGTGAGATAGTATACTATGTAGGTAGTGAGGTTACAGAACATTCCTGCTTTTGAAGGGTTTAAGCAATAACAACTAGACTTTGACTTTGCCGAAACTGTAAAAGGCAAGTGCTTGAAATAAATAACCAGCGCATGTGAATGGTTACGCGCCGGTTACCTTATCCTTGAATTGGATAACTTCACCATTTTGACTGCTTACATTGCTTGCCCGTCTTTCTATCAATGTACGACGTTGGTCTATGAAGTTTGTATGCCTCTAAGCGCGTTCCACACTGCTTTCTAAAACATGCCCTAAAATCGTCTCTGCTACATCATGGGGCGCATCTGTTGCCTCTGCCAGCCAATACCTTAAACTTGATCTAAAACCGTGTGGACGGGCTTCCAATCCAGCCCGTTCCATATGCTTGGCCATCGCCATATCGGAAATCACGCCACGACGGGCACCGACGAATAAAAAATCGTCCCTGGATATTCGCTGCACCTCATCAATCGCTTTTAAAGCTTCTTTGGATAATGGCACACGAAAATCACCGGTTGCATCCTTGCGTCCTTTCATGGCCTCGGCTGGTATCGTCCACACATCACCTTCAATCTGATCTTCATGGATATGCCTTAAGGGATTAGAATGCCCACCGGTCAGAATTAAAAGCTTCAAAGCCAGATGCGTTGCGCTCCCATCATCAAGGCTTGAATAGAAAGCAGGCACATCTTTCCAATTCATTGCAGGGATATTCTGGGGCTTGTGTCTACTTTTACCCAATAATGCACGCGCTTTCATTGTGGCTAGCAAATCTACATCAAGCCCCAAAGCCGCAGCATGCTTCAAACAGATATTCAGGCGGTTCATTTCAGGCGGTTCAGGGCTTTGCGCACTGTGTCGGCTTTATCATGCCAGAAAGGGGCTAATGTATCCCGTATATCCGTTTGATCTATATCAGACACAGGCACATTGCCCAACCTTGGCAAAACGTGAAGTTCAAGAGGTGTAAACCAGCGCCCCGCCTTGCCATCGCCTTTTAATTCGGCTTTGCGACTTTCAAAGGCATCACGTGCAATATCTTTTAACAAATGAAGATTGCCGGCGGCCTCTCGCTTTTCTTTTTCGCGCTGTTTGATAGGGTCATTGCCATTCCGCAATTCCGCACGCCAACGCCCGGTTGTCTGGCTTACCTCTTTCAATGACACCGACTGGGCAGTGCCAAGTCCCATTTCTCGCTGTCTTCCGTGTACAGTATATTAGAAGCCCCACTTGCCACTATCAGCATCGGATTTGACAAGCCATAAACCAGCTCCATCACTATATTTACCAGCTCCCGGTGCAGATACCGCTTTTGCACTTAAACGATTTATCGCTCGCATGCCCCGGTCCACCTTTAAAGATGTTTTTCAGTCCACCCTACAGCCTCCCCCTTTCGGCGAGCGCTAGGATGAAATTCGATGATAAATCGTGATAGTGAACGAAACGAGAACATAAAGCAATATCAATTTGTTTGATACAGACTGATAATCATTGATTTATCCTTAAATTTCCACGGCTTGCCTTCCTCTGGGCAGCATTCCCATTTTTTACCTTATAACTTATTGTTTTTATTGAATAATTTTTTAGGTGTGGGATTAGAAGTTTTTATCTTGTTCTTTTTTTGTAGTTTTGTGATCGCCTCCTTAGCAAGCGGGACACGGTCTGCACACCTTGTATAAAGAGACGGTATTCCATCATCAGTCCATCTGAATAGTGCTTTAAGTTCTGCCACAGTTGCCCCCGCATTAGCAGCCCGTGTTGCATTGATCCTTCTCACGCCATGAGTAACTCATGGAAACCTGCTTTATTGCAGGCAGCACGGAAATAGTTACCGAACGTTTCTTTTGTTAAAGGCTGCCCATCACTTCCGTAAATATAGGTAAGATCGCTCGCTAGTGAATTTTTTAACGTCCACGCTAAGACGGGCAAAAACAGTAAAATGACAACCGTTTTAAATCCGCTTTTTTCTGATCATATAGTTGCCACACCGACATGAACATGTTGCGCCATCCTAAGCCGCCAGCGTCGTTCTTTCTCAAACTGGCACACAAAGCACATGAAGCGAGATAGGTTCTTTTGCGCCTTCTCTCGAACTTCCCTCACCCTTTTTTGCTCAATTCCTACTAAGACTTTCATATCCTTTTCGGATCATAGCCGCCATGAGTTTACGTCTTGCAGGTAAAAAAGATTCATAAGACATTTCTTGCCAATTTTCTGGTAGTGCTTGCTCGTAGCACATTTTTTGCCATTGCTCTTGATTAATATTTCGGGTTTTCAATACCAATGGAACATACTCAGAAGGCTTTGCATCATTAATATCAATATTATCCGGCCATTCTAACAATGCATAATTTGCGATCTGGTTGGTCATTTGCGTATCTTCTATGCCTAGACGTTCCAGATATTTTTTTGGAAACAGGTGGTGACGGTCAAGAGCTTTTTTATTCGGTCTCAATTCCGGATCAAGCAAATCTCGAACATATTTTGTCGAGAACAAAACTCTGGCACCAAGAATATTTTGAACAGCAATAAAGGCAAAGAGACCAGGATTATTTGCCGATGAATTATCTAAACGATCAGGAAGTGTTATCTCCCAGAAATCATTGGTCAGCATTGATGCGATCATGTTATTCAATTCCGACATGAACATCGGCGCATTCCGGATATTTCTGAATCTCGCCAGATCGCCATCAAGTGTCGTTTCTGACGAACTTGTATAGTGTCCTGTCAAAGATGTTGCAAAAAACCATCGGCTTATCAAAGGCTGTAAATCGTGTTCTTCGATTTTATACCGCTCCCGCCCCATTAAATAGAATATATAGGCATAAAGCAGTGTAATTTTTGATGAAATTAACTCCCTGCTACGAAACCCTGCCCCAATAATTGCATTTAAAAACTGATGCCAATTTCTCAGCTTGAGTACCTGCGCCTGCGCCTCTTTCAATGTATCGAATTGCCTGTCGCGACGTTCTGGATCAAAAAGGCCTGTTTCGGGATCTTTTCCCCGCAATATTTGATATACACTTTGCAAACGTCCCCGACCAAAACCATGGGCGATAGAAACACGTAAGAGCTGGCCTGGATCAGGCATGATGAGTTGATTGAACGGAGACGCATCACTCCTCGGTATCTCACGTGACTGGCGGCAGAATGTTTCCAGTTCCTTTCTGCCCTCGGGCCAAAAAACCGAAAGAAGTGTGAGAATAAAATCAGACTGATTGAGCTTTACACCTTTGCTATTGATCCGCACAAAAATATCGGAAACCTGCTCTTCATCGACATTTGCTTCTATTTCCAAAGCGGTAAACGGGTAAGATTTCAAGTTAAACAGCCGCTCTATATTCTGTGCGATACGTTGCTCATCTTTAGGACTTAATTCTACCCTCTCCTTCAAATTCGAAAGAAATTGATTGATAACAGTGAAGGCCGTTTTCTCAGGTTCCCAGAGTACCGAAATATTCGGAATATATTCCGGGTCGCGGGTTACCGCTGCATCACAAACATCAAAACGCGCATCACGTGGTCGAAAAGCGATTTCAATCTGCCGCTCCTGATAATTCTTGTCGAGAACTTTTTGATTATTGAACACCGCATAGAGTGACGTTAAACGCTGCTGTCCATCAATAATAAGCCGCGCCGGATTTTTATATTGCTTATTTTCAGTGCCAATTTGACGAGCGCGATCATCATGCGCATTTGCCCAAAATAGAAAATAGCCGACTGGAAAACCGCGATACATGGAATCGAGAAGATCCCGCACCTTAGTATTTGACCAGACAAAAGGGCGTTGAATATCAGGAAGAGCTATGCTTCCCATTTTCAAATCATTTAACAATCCCGCAAGATCGTAACTCACATTTGTAAAAGCGGTTTTGGCGGACATGTTCTATCCTTACTTTTTCTTTTGATATTTATGTTTCAGGTAGGCAGCTATATGATCGATATCAGGAAACATCGACATTCCTGTAATATTGAGTTTGCTAAGTTCATCAATTATTCGATTTTTACAATCTGATGGAATAATTATTTTTTCCATTTCAAACGCGGCGGTATCTCTATCAAAATGATATTTTAAAAATCCTGAAACTATAAAGGCACCAGACTGCGCAATAATTCTATTATTGGATTTCAGGCTACTAACGAAATAATATTTTAGCAAGCAAGAAGGATCAATTTTTTTCTCAAAATAAATTTTCTCATTTCTTATTAAATTAGCCAGCTTTTCACACGATATATTTTTATTAAATTCTACCCAATTATTATTACTTTTATTTATTTCATATCTATTACTTAATCCCTCAAGTTCATTTTTTCATCTTCACTTAATCCAGATAGATTACATATAATAGATAACGTATCACTATCCGGATTAAGAATTCTATCTTCCTCAAAGTCAAATACATAAACAGCCCCATCCTGATCTTTTTGTTCTTCGTCACTACACGCAAAAAAAAAGCGCGACTAATGGATTCATCGTGACATCAAGCAATCTTGTCGGTAACCCGTAGTGTTGGCTATGCATTAGTCGTTGAAAGCAAGTGACATCCTTTTGAAAATCATCCGGTATCTCATTGACCAGTTCAGTCAAACTTTGGCGTTCAACATCAGCATTCTTCCTTTGCCGATGAAGGCTCGGTTCAGGACGCCAAGCTTCACAAGCTTGCCCACGATAACAAAAAAACCATTTCTGTTTTCTTGCTTCAAAACGTATGAAATAAAATCAGATACGCTCTCGACCTCAATATCTCTTCTGTGTCTTCTTTCATTACCAGCCATCTCCCTATTCCCCTTCAAATCTCCAATTCCGGCAAGTTTCGGATAATTTTGACCGTTTTCACAGAAACGCTGATCACCCGTTGCAATAACTCCAGCGGATAGGCTGGATTATGCATTGTCTCGCGTGCAAAATCATTGGCATCATTGATAATTCCACTTGTTTTATCAATGCGTATACTTTGCCTTTCCATCACCCAGTCAATCGCGGTTTTATTGTTGACGATATAGTCATAAGCGAGAAGAGGAATTCCCGTAATGGTGATTTTGTCATTGTAGTGGATGACAGAGCGGTCTTTGTTTTTGCCCCTCCCGCCATAGCGCATTTTGGTTACATAAAAATCGGCCGCGCCAAGTTTCTTCTTTTTTGTTACAAGTTTGACCGGATATTTTTCAACGCTTTCATAGTTCACATGCAAATACCCCAATGCGCGACCGGCGCTTGCAAAAGCCTTGAAGTCTTCAAGTGTTTTGACAGGCGGAATATGGGGCAATTCTTTAACGAGATTGTCGGAAAAACGGGCTCGATAGTCCGGTGAATGCAAAATCCCGTAAATATAATAAAACAGATCTTCTTTAGTGATGTGATTATCGGAATAGGCGGTTTGACAATATTTTAGTGCCTCATCGGTGATGGCATCGCAACGCTTGAAACCGCCCTGTTTAGCGCCGTCTTTTCCCCCTTCACGCACATCGCTTTTTTCATAATAGTAAAGCGGGAAACATTGGCCATTATCCTCGAACTGGAAATCTGTAATCCTGTTTGACATGATGACTGAAAAACTGCCGCGCTTGCCATTTCCGGACACACAAATAGCAAGGTTTTCCGAGGCACCCGCCGGAAATATCTCTCTCATCGAATAGGAGCTGTGATTGAAACGTGTTGCGCTATAATGCCATGATTTTGTAAACGGCCGGACATTGGATATTTCGGTCAAATCTTCCGCAAATGTTTCTTTGATCTGTTTTTTAAAACTTGCCTGCCAGTTACCCCCGCCCCAACTGAATTTCTTTACGTCTTTTTTGACGAAATCTCTCACATTGACAGCTTTGTTAGGGAAACGTTGTCTGTAGCGGGAATATCGGTCAATTTCCTGATTATAAAATTCTGTCATTCGCTGGACATTTTGCAAGAGCTTCTTTTTCGAGGCATTATAGACCCAGGCATCCCGCCCCGAAACAACACCGCTCGAATAGAGTTTGAAAATGGTGAGGCGCTGTTTATTCTTTTTGTCGCCCATTGCAGGAAAATGGCTGAAACACCCATCGCGTTGATTAAGCCAATCGTGATAGCTGTCGGGAACAATTTTTTGCCATTTATCTTTTAGACCGGCAATGCTTTTGAGCTTTTTGATTTTTTCAAGCTTTTGAGTAATGTCGAGATAATCGCCAATATCGTAGAAAAAAATTTGCCCCTTTTGTTTAGCAAAAGGATTTTTGACAAGAAGCGAAATGGCAACAGGCGCGCGTGAACCGACGCCGAATATGTTGCCTCCCTCTTTTTGTCGCAATGTGCCGGATGTGCGCGCATTGCCGCGCAAATGAAAAATGTAGATATTGGAAAATTCTTCGGCAAGACATTTGCGCATGCCGTCGGCTGAAGCGGATTGGACAAAGCCGGCATTGGTGACAAAGCCGATAATGCCACAATTGCCAATATAATCGGAGGCCCAACGAATTGCACGGATGTAGCTGTCATAAGAAGAGCGCTTGCCGCCTTTTGTCAGTGTCGAAGCAAGGTAGGTTTCGGCAATCCTCCGGTCAACTTCCGGATATTTCTGATTGGCCGCATCATCATTGGCGCTCTCCTGCCCCGTTGAATAAGGCGGATTGCCTATAATAATCCGGATATCCGGCAGATCACGCGCGTTCTCAAAATTCAGCTGCTTAGGGCTCTGTTGGCGATCGTGGCTGTTGGCAGAGTCCACCAATCGGGATTTGTCTTTTTCACCGGTCACGAATGTATCACCAAAATGGACACCCGAAAAAGCTCGATAGGGCGTGCCGTTTTTCACTTGATAGGCTGTTTCGATATTGAGCTTGGCGATAAAATAGGCAAGTAAAACAACCTCATTGGCGTGAAGGTCGTTGTTATAAACGCGTTCTAAATCTTGGGCTTTGATCAACCCGCACTCGATCAGACGGGCAATAAAAATGCCTGTTCCGGTGAAAGGATCAAGGATTTGCACTCCTTGACTTCCCCACGACCGGTTGAACTCGGTTCGCAAAATGTCATCGACGCTGTGAAGGATGAAGTCCACAACTTCGACAGGCGTATAAACAATCCCTAAACGATCGGTAATTTTCGGAAAAGCTCTACTGAAAAAGCGGTCATACAGTCCGGCAATAAATTTTTGCCTTGCTTCCGGTTTTTGTTCCAATCCTTTTGCGCGTTCTGCAACAGCTTGATAGAATTGTTCGAGGCTTTCCTTGTGCGAACCACTGTGAATATCGTCGAAATTATTTAAAATTTTGCGAATTGCTTTTCCCGACAGCGGGTTATGTTCGGCAACACTGGCACTTGAAAATAAAATATCTAAAACGGGCTTGCAAACGAGATATTGTGCTAGCAGTTGAGCGATGTCATCCTTGTCAGGAGGGCTTTCAATATCTTTGCCGAGAAACTCTGAAAACTCGTCGAAAATAGCACCTATATCCGCTTTGTCGGCATTTTTAAGACGTTCCGCAATTTGCCTGATGTCACTTTGTACTATCTTTGCTATATCGCTTGCCCGTTCCTGCCAAAAACGGGCAGTGACAAGCTTCGCCGCCGGCTTTGTTGTTTCCAAGAAATGCAACTCTATCTCATCCCCACATTTTTGATGTTGCAAGGCTTTTGATCGCTGAAAACCGGCATGAATTGACCAAAGCCCCCCGAACACTCCAGGCTACGACCGCTTTATAGCATATCGTTAGGCAATATCCAATTTGCTGAATGTAATGGACATTTATTATGTTGATGAAACAGCAATGACCGTTTGATAAGCCCCGTTAGTCCAGAGAAATGATGTCAGTCTCTTAAATTGTTCAGATTAGATTTGAACAGACTGAAAACAAGACATCCATTTATATCTATAAAATCTGAAAACTCATATAGGAATTACGAACATGATAAACTTTATTTATATCATCTAACTGGTAGAAACGTTGCCAGACTGGGCTTAAAGATCCTATGATCGGGAAATATTGATGGCCGCAGAATGTTTGCGGAAATAAATGCGACTTTCGACAATCTTGTTAAAAAGTAACCTTAAGCTGTTTCCTCAACGCATCTATGTCAGAGGGGTCGCTCTGCCTATGGATCATCCTATGACAATTAGAACAAAGAACCGCAAAATCTTTGTCCAAATCATATTTTCTGCATTCTCCTAATTTTAATGATGACAAAGGTATTAAATGATGAACTTCAATAAATCCCTTACCAATCTCTCCATATTGTTCTTCAAAATTTAAACCGCAGCATTCACATTTTAGCCCATGAATTTTTTTAACTTTTTTAGCAGATGAATTGCGTTCAATGTTCCTGTGCAAACAATATATTTTTCTCTCTTCAATTGTTTTATACTTTGAAGCTATCAATTCCGCTTCATCTTCATCATGTGGCACAATTTCATCGTCAAGCAATGAAGTATATGCTTCTAAAACCACATTTAAATCGGCCACCAACTTACCATCTGAAGGCAAATTCATGGCATCATATTCAATACCAATAATATGGCCAGCTGAGTAACCGTCGGCTTTTCTACCTCTAAAATTAACAATATTATCAAGAGGAAGCTTGTCCTTATATTTATTTAACTTACTTTTATAAAGTGAAGCTCTAAGTTTGAGAATGTCTATATATTCCTTGTCACCGTATTCTTCGTTTAACGAATCCGTCCCCTGATTCAAACTTAAATAAATTTTATTATATTTAACGTTAAATAAGTATACGACATAAATACCTTTTTTTGGTGTTGTTGTAACTCTTGAATTGAGCAAGCAACACCATGGTACTTGCGCCCAATTTCCAGTTCCTACACCTCCTTTTACCTTTAATCCGCTCCATTTGGCTCCTAGCAAATCAACGATTTTTCCTGGAATTTCATTTATTATTGTTTGATAAATGGGATTTGCTTTAGAAAACAGCTCAGTCCTTGCTTTTTCGTAATTTTCGATGACAACTTTAAAGGCCTCATTCAAGTTCATTTTTTTATTTTTCCTTTATTTCGTATCGATTTTTTTATTGCTGGCGCCATAAGAACCATTCTATTTATTTTGATTAAATTCAGAAAACCCCAAGACATAAAAACGACTATTTTCAATATATATCTTTTTTAAATATGAACGTTGGGCAGTTTTATACTCTTAACGATCTATTTTTCAAGAATTCTTGATAAAGGCAGTTTAATAGTCGCTTTATGTGCGCATTTTTCATTAATGGGACAGTTTTTTCGTTCGGTCCTGCTGTTATTCGTGGTTTCATTGATTTTGAAATCAACGAACTAAATGCACGACGCCATTCAAGAGAATGGAGATCTACTAAATGGATTTTATTAGCAGCTATTTGTTTTAATGAAGTCAGAATAAATGGAAATTTCCAACTTCGTTCACATGATTTTTATGAAGCAATATCAGTCACAAAATCCGGATTCCCGGCTGGATAATTCGCATCAACCGGCCAGATGTTCCGGCCAGTTTGATATGTTCTTCATGTTCGCTTTTAGCTATTTTGCGGGTGGTTGGAACGACGCAGGAATTCGCGTGTTGGCCCGTCAAACTGGATATGCCCCTGATCGAGAACAATAACACGTTCTGTCAAACTCAGAATATCAAAACGGTCTGTCGACACGACCATTGTTGTATCAGGCTGCAATATGTTTTTAAGCACATTGGCAACGCGTGACTCCTGTTTTTGTGACAATTGCGAGGTTGGCTCGTCCAGAATGAGAATCTTGCGTTTTGTCAGTGCAAGGCGTGCCGAGGCAAGCATCTGGCGATGTGCAGGATTGGGATAAAATCCGGCGTCGCGCCATGTTACTTCCAATTTATCGGCAATTTGCATTTCGCCACTTACAAGATCAAGCTGATGGAGAATGTTTTCACATTCTTCACGCGAGAGCCGACCTTCCAGACACAAAAATTCATAAACCGAGCTTGTCAACATCACATGTTCTTGCCAGGCATAATGGATGAGATGTTTGATCGATTCATCGCCGGCATGGAGCGGACGTTTTGAAAACGTAATTGTACCTTTTTCAAGTGACAGATAGCCGGCCAGCAATTTTAACAAAGTGCTTTTGCCGCTCCCGTTGCGCCCGAACAGTGCAACTTTCTGCCCCTTTGGTATAACAAGATCAAGATCATCAAGAATAACCTTTTCACTGTTATAGGCAAAAGTTCCATGTTCAATTAGCCATAATGGCGATTTGAGATTTTCGTATTTTTCAAGGTGGATCGGCTGTTCCTGATTGTCGGAACTTTCGCCGATAAGTTTTTTCAACCGCTTGTAACTAAGATGGGCTCCATAAGCCTCATAGACAATACTTGAAACACCGAACAATGGCATCAACATACGGCCGGCAAGCAGAATAACCGCAAAAATCGCCCCCTGATTAAGAGAACCGGCAAGCACCAGATAATAAGCCATAATGACAATGAGCACGAGCTGAATGCCATTGATGGCATAATTCAAACGCTGGAAAGCAGCAGTTCGTTGATAACGCTTTTGCCAGGCTTCAATATCGGTCTCGGAATCGGACATATAGCGATCGCTGACAACATCCGGCCGACCAATAATGGACGCCACCATCATATCGACGGGTGTCGGAGGGTCGCGATGAAGTGGCCGTTCTTTAAACTGCAACGCTGCCTGTCGCCAATAGTAATACATGACGCAAAAAATAATGGCGATGATAAATAACGGAACAACGACAACCCATTGCCCGAGTATGGCAATGACCAAAAGAAAGAGCAGAATGAAGGGAACATCCACGACATTAAGGTTCAAAGTCAAAAGCGCAAAATTGCGCACCATTTTCCAGTCATCAAGTGCCCGGAACTGGGCAGCGCCCCATTCATTCGACTGGCTGGCATTGACACGCAAAAGCCGCCTCACAATGTTGGGTTCGATTGTTGTGTGAATGCGCTGGATCAGCGAAATATTGAGCTTCTGGCGGTCACGACGAAGCAGGAATTCACCGAGCAATGCCAATGCAACACCAATCGAAAAAGTCCATAACGATGCAGATGCATAGGCCGGTAAAATACGGCTATAAATTGCATTCAGATAAAGCGGTGTGACCACAATCATCAGATTGATGAAGATCGAGCCGAAAAGCAATTTCCATAGAATAGAAACCGCCACCGGATCCGAAGAAATAAGGCGGCGCAAATCGAAATTATCAAGAAGGCTTGCTTTGAAAACCTGATATTGCGGAATGCATTGGTCTGTAAATTTTTGTGCTTTTTCGTGAGCAGTTTTTGAGCCACCGTTTTCCGCATTGCCCAATTGCGCTATATCGCGCTTGTCGTCCGTTTTGGCGAGTGCATCAAGTTTCACAACCTCGGCCGGATGCACAGTTTTTTTGAGAGCCTGCGGCTTTTCGCTTGCCTCGGGAGGCCGTTTTTCCAGTTCAAGGGAAGGTTCGATTTTGCTTTCAACGGTCACCACATCCGCAGCAGAACGGATATTATCAGCTTCGGCTTTGTGGTGGCTTTGCTCTTTATCTTCATCAAGAAAAACGAATGTCCCGTCATTTGCCACTTCCACCGCACGGTAATTACCCGCAGGGGTTAGCACAATATAGACGCCGCCAATCTGCAAAGCCGATTGTTTGTTGACGCGTACAATGTGAACGCCGAGTTGGCGCTCGACGAGCTTGATCAAGGTTTCGTCGCCTGACATTGGCAAAGTACGCAGACGCTGCCAGTGAAAAGGAAGAGAACCGCGTATTTTGTTACACGCGGTTTCCAGAGCGTCGATCAGAGGAGTCATTCGGTTCTTTCCAGATGTTATCGGTCAAGCGTCGCAAGAGAATTGGCAATGCGCATTATCCTCTGTCTTGCGGATGCGAATCCCCAACACTGCCTTTCGCAACGTCGATGGTGTTGCCCGTATCATGCGTGTAATTGCCATCTGAATCTTTCCCGAAAGCAGTCCATTGCTTATCGCCATTCCCGTTATCCGACGTCAGTTTCCATTGCCAATCACCTGTGCCGGAGGAAAAGGCGTTGAACTCGTCCTGACCGTCGACGAAGAAGTGGGCGTGGTAATGACCGTCGGTATCTGCCTTGCCGGTCATAAAGTCCTTGAAAAACTTGTCCATATCAAGGTTGACGGTATCTTTATAGTTATCAATAAAGCCGATGCCTTCGACATTTTTGATGCCACCGGAGATATTATAGATTGAACCAGGATGGCTGTTCGTCGAGTCAATTCTTTTTAGCATGTAGTCCGTGCCATCGCCGCCATCAAACGAAATAAGGTTTGTATTGTCGTTGGTCGGGTGAGTGGTGAATAGAACGCTGTCATCACCGCTCGAACCGATAATGCCGGTGATATTGTTCAGGTGGTCCTCATAAGTCGGATTTCTGTCACGAACGAGCGAACCATTATATTCACCTGCAAGCTTGTAGACAAAAAATTCGTTTGGATTGAGGTGACTGTAATCGACAACGCCATGCGTATAATCGGAACTTACACCACCATGGCTGATGAAAAGGTCATCACCACCGCCGCCGCCGTTAAATTTGTGTCCACCGGCACTGCTGCCTTCAAACACATCGTTACCTTGCGTACCAGTTATGGTTCCGATGCGTTTGAATACGTCGTGGCCTTGGGTACCTTGGGCAACATGGTTTTCGTCGTAACCGTAAAAGCCCTTTACCGTTGTTCCGGAATAGCTCTGCCCGTCATCCATTTTGACATAGACGCCATTTATAAACCGCCCGTTGCTTACATAATTGTAATAGAGGGTATCATTGGAAGCAGTGGAGAGATCATTACCATCAATATAGCTGATGCCATCCTTACTCGAATTTTCTACAGAATAGATCTGGTCGCCTTTGTAACCGCCGACCAATGTTCCGTCGGTACCCCAGCGGCCAATTATCTTATTATTGAAAAAATATGCACCATAAGCATTTTCAAAATCATGAAGCTCGTTTGTATATTGCTTGCCATTCTTATCCTTCCAAAGCGTTGTCGCTTCTCCGGTATCAAGGTTAATGGTCACATCATTCTGAATGCCGATATCCGGTTTGGCTGCCCATGGATCAAGCTGATAAAGATCGCGCTCGTCATCGGGCAACAAGCCATCGACACGCCCACCTAAATTCGGTGCGCCGACGAAATAAGTGTCAGAACCTGCACCACCGTAATAAATGTCGTGTCCTTGCGTTGCCAAGAAATAATTGTCTTTCTCGTTGCCGTAAATCAGATCATCAAATTTACTGCCAATAACATTTTCAACATTGGTTACATGACCCTGAGCGGCACCTTCGGCAAGCACTGCACCATTACTGTCATGGCTGAGTATATTTTGATTATTATTAATGGCATAACCTTTTTCACTGGCCGCCAGGTTTATATAAACCCCCTCGGTGCGTTGGTTCGGATCCATTGGAGCGACGTTTTTGCCGTTGGCATCTGTACTTTCCAGAACATCCTGAAACGAAATCCAGTCATTTTCCTTGCCGCCATCGGTTCGTGTACCACCATCATAGGTGAGTTTACCTTTACCGACATAAACAATATCGGTACCGGTTCCGCCATTGATAATCGTTTCTCCTGTTGAACCGCCAAGATAATATTTGTCATAGCCGCCGCGGTTGTTGATAACCGTACTGCCTGTCGAATATTGGAGGTGATAAACACCGGCCGAATTACCATTATCCTTGTTCAGACCGCTTGCGCTGCTATCAGCGTCATTGACAATACCGTCCGTTATAGTTTTCGAAGCAGATGAATATCTGAAATCGAAGTCGTCCGGATTTTGTGCTGCAAAATTCTCGTGTCTGACAATTGGTTGACTACCAAAGGAAAGCAAATTTCCGTCTTTGTCGGTATAATTGCCGTTTTTGTCCCGATAGTAATCCATATGCCCTTCGGAATCATAGACAATTCTGTCAAAGTTATTGTAACCGTCGTTACCACCCCCGTCAAAAATTGTAACATCGCCTTTGGCTTGTTGAAAATTATAGATATCGGAGTCGCCACCATCACTGATTTTTACAATAGAATCTGCGGTACCGGAATTCGTGAAATTATAATCACTCCTTCCCTGATCATCTACGATTGTGGTTTGAGCGATTGCCGAATCGTTAAAATAATAATTATCTGTGAGACGGAGCGTGCGAGATTCGTTAGAACCATGATCCAGAATCGTTACATTTTTTGTCGTTGAACTAATGAAGTTATATAAGTCGCCAAAATAGGAATCTTCGATCTTTACCGTATCGAAATTACTGTTATTGAAGAAATAATTATCGTCTCCATCATCACCAGCACCTTCAATAGTGGTTGTGGTGATGTTCACATCGCCGCCCTGTCCATACCTAAAGTAAAATTTATTATCACCACCCTGATCAGTAATATCGACCTTGGAATTTACAATTTTTGTATCTTCATCCACGCCGAAATTGTACGTATTATTCCCATTTAGGGTATCTGCGGCAATATCTTTAATTTTGACAATTGAATCATGTATCTTGTTGAAAATGTAAGTATCGCTGCCATCATCCTTTTCATCGCCTTTGGTATTTGTATCTTCGATACTTACTTTTGTTTTTGAACCGGTGAAGTCATAAATATCAGCCCCCAACCCATCTGTGATGGTAATATTATACAAATTATCGGCAGCAAAATTTTCACTTGTGGTATTCTGGAAATTATAAGTATCTTTCCCTGTACCATCAACGATTGTAATTGTATTTACATCACTGTTCGTTGAATTCTGGAAATTATAGTTATCCCAGCCACCACCATCTTCAATGTTTACTTTTGTCTTAACATTATGGAAGTTATAGTTCGAGGTCCCGTCACCCTCGGTTATCTTTACACTACCGCCTTGGGTGCGATCGAAGTTGTAATTATCTCCTCCGCTGCCACCCTTTACACCACCACCATCTCTGATCGTGATGTTCGAATTGTTCGTATCATTGAAGAAATAGTTATCTTGCCAGTTATCACCGTCGATAATACTGATTGTTGAAGCATCTGTGCGGTTGAAATAATAACGATCCTGACCGGTGTCATCCTGAATATTGACAGTCACATTGGATATATGATCCGTATCCGAGTTACCATTACCTGCGAAGTCGTAACTATCATCAGCATCGTTGGCGCCATAGTCATGAATGTCGACTTTCGCGTTCACTGCATTACGGAACGAGTAATTATCAGCCCATCGACCGCTGTCATCGATTTTTACTGACGAAATAACCGAACTGGTCGCATCGCCGAAATTGTTAAAATTATAGTGGTCCGAACCATAATCGTCTGAAATATAAATATGACTTCCACCGGCAACGGCGTCAGATTTCGCTTTCACGTCGTTGAAGTTATAAACATCATCTCCCGAATTAGTACCACCCTGATCTTTGATAGTAACAGTGTTGTCCTGATCAACCAGGATACGGTTGAAGTTATAGTTATCGGAGGCACCACCATCGGTTATTGAAACCTTTGAATAGGAATCATCGAAAAAGTATTGATCCCGATCGTTCGAGCCACTATTGCCGATTGCATAATCCACAATTGTGACCGAGCCGCCTTGCGTGCGGTCGAAATAATATTTGTCGGCACCGCTTTCGTCGGTGATGTTGACGATTGTATTGGAGATAAAATCTGTCGGGTTCTGACCGCCTGATGATGTATTATGGGTAGCAAAATCATAAACATTGTCGAGATTTTGCGATGTGCCACGATTGGAGAAGTGATCATAGATCGTAATATTGGAGTCTTTTGCCTCATGGAATCTATAATCGTCTTGACCTGATCCGTAATCGTCAATGTTCACCTTGCTGGTGATTTTATTAAAATAATAATGGTCTGTGCCACCCGTATCGGAAATAACGATATTTGCAGCCGCCCCTGTGGCAAAACTTGATGCCTGGGTGTTGTTGAAATTATAGGTGTCTGTATAATAGTTGTTACTATTATCGGTAATTTTAATTGTATTTTCAGCCGATGTTGTAGAATCGCTGAAATCATAACTATCACTGCCATCCTGATCTGTAATATCGACTTTCGTATTAATTTTAGAAAAATGATATTGATCAGCCGCCACTGTTCTGTCGTTTGAATTTCCGACACCTGTATCCTTGATGGTTACAGAACCGCCTGTTGTGCGATCGAAGTTATAAAGATCATTGCCATACTCATCGGCGATAGCAACCGTCGTATCATTAATATGATCTTCAGCGGATTGGTTATTTTCCTTTAGCGTTGCAAAGTCATAAATGTCGTTGCCACCGAGATAAATACCATCATTGAGGTTGTTAATCGTAATGTCGGATTTATCAGCGTTGTGGAATGTAAAGTAGTTGTCGCCCGAGCCAATATCATCAATACGGACTTTGGTCTGAAGCCGGTCAAAGTGATATTCGTCCTTGCCGCCTTTATCCAGAATCGAAACATTCGAAGCCGTACCTTCAGCCCTGCTTTCCGATGTTACATCATTGAAATTATAAATATCATTGGCGGTACCATAATCCTTGACTGTGATTGTGTTATCCGCACTCGTCTTAGCATTTTCAAAGGAATATTTGTCAGCACCATCCTTATCGGTAATATCAACTTTCGTTTCGGCGCCCGAAAAATGGTACTCATCCTTGGCTACATCTTTTGCGCTGATCTTGCCTTCGTCATCAATCGTGACAGAACCACCTTTTGTGCGGTCAAATTGATATTTGTCACTGCCATTTTCATCAAGAATAGTAACAACGGAATTCTCGATATGGTCGTCTGCGTTTGAATTTTCGGCAGTCAAGGTCGCAAAATCATAGATATCGCTTCCGCTTAAACTGTCACCATCATTGCGATCATTGATCGTAACATGATTGTCTTTAATATTGTGGAACTGATACTGATCGTTACCGGCCGCCGAATCATTAATTTCTACACGATTGGTCGCCTTGTTGAAGTGATAGAAATCACTTCCGCCGGCATCTGTAACCTTGTTTTGCCCTGTTGAGGATTCAAAGTTATAGGTATCGTTCGAGTCACCTTTACCACGATCGACAACGGTATTGTTGCCCGAAGAATTGACAAGATTATAAGTGTCTTCCCCTGAGCCGGCAAATAATTGGTTATTACCGCTCGACCCCTTAATAATGGTGCTGTCTTGCGGATCGGTCATCTGCATATCGAAAACGTTATTGCCATCACGTCCGTCGAAATAATAGGAAGTCGCTGTGTCACCGATCAGAAAATGATCATCGCCTTTGGTACCGACAATTTCGGTAAAATTATGCATTTCCGCAACATCGCCATTGCCGGTATCGGTGATCTTGTTATTGGCAACATCGTATACCAGTCCTGGCAGTGCATTTGACCCTTCCTCGGTGGTAATCGGATAATCATCACCAAAGATCAGGCGGTTTGTACCACCCTCGCCATCATATTTGATGTTGTTGTTGAACTGCGAAGCATAAATCGTATCGTTTCCGCTGCCGCCATAAATTTCACGTGCATTCGGCGTTTTCGGCAAAACAATCGCGTGATTACCATTGATAACCGTATCCGGATGATCTCCGTCATACTGGTTGGTAAATTCGGATTTGGCTTTGGTTATCCTGCCCTGAGCATCAACCCAGGTAATGTTGATGTTGTTGCCGTTATAATCGACATTGCCCTTATAGTTAACGAATATCTCGTTATCTTTAAGTTCGATACCGTATTTGGCAACAAAATCATCATATCCGGGTCCTCCCTTCCAGATGATAGTCATACCGTCCGGAATGCCGGTTATGTTCTTGATAGCTTTACCGGCAACAGATTCTCCGCCTACCAATTGGTCGAAAGTGACAATACGCCCTAAACGACGATCCAGATTGTTCGGGCTGTTTTCTGTATTGACCTGACCATATTTGAAGGCCTCGTTATCGGCATGGACAGTAAAACCTTTTTCCTGATCAGCCTCATTGCGCAAATCAAGAATAGCAGGTTCACCATATTGAACACCAAGATCAGGATTTGTACGTGCAGCAGGCGAACCGCCGCCCAGATGCCAAACGGTCGATTGTGTTCCGTCTCCATTGTCAACAACCGTTTTGGTGTTTGTTACCTGATAAAGATTAGCCTGCTCGACAAAAGCCAATCCCGCATTACCAGTGTTATCGCCATCGCCACCGGTATGATCATTGTTGTTATCGTTATTACCGCCATTGTGATCATTGTTGTTATCGTTATTGCCACCATTATGATCACTGCCATGATCAGGATTGCCAGGTGTTGTTGGTGTTGACGGTTCCGACGGTGACGCTGGCATTACCGGAGCAGGCATTGCCTCGGAAGGAGTGTTGGTCGACGGAGGAGTGCCGCCTCCCGCTGAAGTCGATGGAACAAAACTTATCGTATCCTCTACAGATGGCGGATTGCCCAAAAAATCGGCCACAGACAGATGTTCATCGCTGTCGCCTTTACCGCCACCCTGACCACCTGTTACGTCGTCGGAATCCAGATCTGTCGTTTCACTTACCGGTGCCGACTGGACAACGGCAACCAAAGGATCGGCATTGGCATCGCTCTTGATATTGTTTTCACGAATTTCGCTGAGTTCGGGGCCGGGTTCGATCAAATCGGCACGTTGGAACAATTCATTCGACGAAACACTTGTCCCGTCAGCAAAATTCAGGTTGAACAGATTTTCATGCATAGAAGACATCTGCGCAGCCTGAACCAATGTCAGTTCCGAACCGTCCTGGGTGCGAATAATCACATCGCTCCCGCGAATAATAATTTCGACTTGGGAAATAGCTAGCGGTACATCGTTATCCGAATAAGTATCAACCAGAACGGACACGCCGTCCTTCTGCGGAAAAGGTAGTTTCATTTCGATATAACCCCTAAGATAATCCAATACCCCGACATTGAAAAAAATCCCTCGACTAGAATATAGTTATAGCCGATCTTTTTAACAAGCTCAATTGCGACACAGTGCCTCTCTTACTCGCTGAAGACAACCGACATTCCATCAATAAACGGTTTGAAAAGATATTGCAGAAATGTTCTTTGTCCGGCAAGTGCAAATGTCTCGACCGTCATACCCGGAAATATCTTCAAACTTTCATTCTGCTTGGGGTCCATTGTCACGGTAACTTCGTAATAACGTCCCCCCTTGTCTTCCTCGCCAACAGCATCCGCACTGATGACCGAAACTTTCCCTTTCAAAGTGGGGCTGCTGTAATTGGAAATAGCAAGTACTCTTACACGCACATCCTGCCCTACCCACAAGCGGTCACGATCTTGCGGGTTAACTTTGACATCCGCAACCAGCGGCACTTCGCTTGGTGCAATTTCGAACAATTTTTCACCCGGTCGCAAAACCGCCCCCACATGGGGCATCACAACCTGTTGGATAATACCGTCGACAGGCGAAACAACTTCCGAATTTTTTGCTCTCTGCCTACTTGCTTCCCACTGTGCTTTCGCTGTTTCGAGTTTAACCTGAACTTCCGCAAGCTGCTTGTTGGCATCCTCGTTGAATTCGGTTCTATACATCGACATTTTGAGTTTTGCCTCGTCACGCGCGGCGGTCATTCCCGGCACTTTCGAGCGCGCATCGGCAAGTGTGCTCAAAACTTTCTGATATTCGAGACGCCGCTGGACAAGCGTTGCCTCCGGTGCTGCACCTCTCGCGACCAGCGGCTCAAGAAGCTTGATATGTTCATTTGACAATTGCATTTCAGCGCCAAGATTGTCGATTGCAATGGCATTCGATGCAAGCTGGGCTTCTTTTTGTTCATATTGGGTTTTGGCTATAGCAATTGACTCGTCGAGTGCACGGCGACGGGCATTATATAAATCGGTTTCATTCTGGTAGATTTCCGCCAATTTCGGATTTTCCGGTTTCGGAGGCTTGAAGTCCTTGCCGGCAAGCTCCGCACGCAGCCGCTGTTCACGTAATTCATAGGCACGAAGGGCAATAAAATTGCTTTCGTTATCTTCAGCCACTGTCAAATTTTCGACATTTGCCAGAACCTGTCCTGCTTTGACTGTTTCACCATTGGTAACGAGCAATTGTTTCAACACCCCGCCTTCGGGATGTTGTATCTCGATATTATGACCTTCGACACGAATAATTCCGTGCCCGCGCACCAGAACATCGAATGGCCAGAATGCAGCCCACAAAACAGCAGCCAGAATACACAAAGCCAAAGCCCACTTCCCTTTCAGGAGGAGCCAAAGCCCGTCGGTCGTTTTTCTCGGTTTACTGCGTTTTGCCGTTATTTGCATCGGTATTTTCAACACGTAATATAATAAAGTCGTCTGTATTATTAGGCACAATCAGATTATCAAATCTGATGTTTTTGATGATGGCACCTTCTTTTTGCAATACAGCCATCGTTGCCACAGCACGATTGACTTGCAACAATAATGTATCACCTGTCGAAACATTTATACTACGTCCAACCGAATAAATGCGTAATTTTTCAGTCGCCAGAACGCTTTTATTTCTTAATGCCCATGCGCGCACTTCGTTTTGTTGAACACCTGTCAAATAGGTTCTGTTCAATTCGACATTGATACGCAAATCGCCATCGCGTGGTTGCAAGGCTGCGGTATCAACCATCACCAGCGGCAATTTGGTTGCAACCTGCTCCATGCCGTCATCAATATTTCCGTCCGACACCGCTTTATTCGATTGTTTTTCCACCGTCTCACCGAATTTCGAGGCAGCTTGCTTGGCACTCTGCTCGGCTTGCGATTTCTGATTGCCTGCCTGATCCTCCGGTCCGGCTATTTTCGAAGTTGCCACAATCACCTGGAACAACATAGCCAGCAAAAGAAAAACCATCAACAGAACGGTGAGCATATCGGCATATGCAATCCAGATATTCTCGCCACCACGTTTTTGTGCCATTATCAACGCTCCACAAGCTGAAGAGCCACAAGTCCGTCATGAGGCTTGCCAGCAAGATAATAGATACTGAACACAGCGCGCATAAAGCCATAACGGGCGTCAATAGCATCTGTACGGGACGAAAAATATTCGGTCTCTGCCGTGATCAGATCGGAAAGTTTCCGATCACCAAGACGGAACTCTTCAAGGTAAAGACCGCGTGTCTTATCAGCCTCTTTGGACGCCTCTTCACTGATTGTCCATTGCTGCGACGTAATATCAATATCACCAAGCAAAGCCCGCACCTCGTCATTCACTGTCGAGCGCTCCTTGCCAAGCTGTGCCTCGTTGACATTCAATTGTGCATAGGCTTCACGAATTTTAGCCTTTTTCGAAAGGTCAAAAATATCGAATGTCAGTTTGAGCTGAACGCCGCCATCAGTATCCGATACATTATAAAGATTGTCTACGTTTTCGAGCGTGCGCTTATAATCGATTGTCAAATCCAGCCTCGGTTTCAAGCTCGCTTTGGCACCGACAACACTTTTCCGGCTTCCTTCCAGCGCCGCACCACGTGCAAGCACTGCCGGGTTCTGTTCTGCCGCATTGACAGCAACAGCATCAAGATCCCTAACACGGGGAAGCGCCATACGCTTGGCGGGCAATGCCTCGACCTCTATCCCCACAAGAGCATTCAACTTCTGCTGGGCACGCGACAATTTGAGTTCGATATCCTTGCGGCGGTTAATCGCATTGCTTAAAGCGAGACGCCCGCGCACAGCATCCGATTGCGGCGAAATACCACCGGCAACACTTTCGCCGATTGTTTTATTGAGAGATGTAATCTTGTCAACATAGGCCATCGCCGAGCGAAGCTGTTCTGTATAAGACTGGACAGCCATATAGGCATTTGCTGTATTATACATCACCGTCAGATCTTCGGCATGTTTTGCGTGACCGCTCGCACGCAAATTATAACTTGCGGCCTCTTTGTCAGCATCACGCCGCCCGAAATCATAGATACTGTAGCTAACATCAATACCGGCGAAAGCTGTATCATCAAAATCTCTGTCGCGACTGGTGATACCACCATCGTAGCGCAAATTCGGAGCGGTCACTTCGGCACCGACCGTCGGATAATATTTGGCTTTCGCCTGATCAAGTCGGCTTTCAGCAATATCAAGCTGGCTTTTTGCAACTTTGATTGTCCACGAATAATCTGCAGCCTTCTTCAAAGCTTCATCCAGCGTCAGCCTTTGCTTTTCACGCTTGAAAAATTCTTTCGATTTTGCAGTTACCGGGTTGTTGGTGTTTGCAACCTTCGGGTCCTTACTGATTGCAGGCTGGTTATTTTTATCGATAGCCTGCGTTGTCATTGTATCGACGCCAGCACGAACTGTAGGTTTTTTATCGGATGCGCAGCCCGTTGAAACGACGCTACAGCTTACCAACAGGACAGACACCACACGCTTCAGATTGATTGAGCAATTCATTCGAATTAGCCTTTCGTGGGTGGAACTTCACTAACCTTTTGAGCTGCTCGCACAGCCGAGACAATGGAAACACGTGCTTCAGTTAAATCCCGCATCCCCTCCATCACAGCTTTTTGTTGTGCGCGCATAACCTGCGTTGCGCTCTCCAAAGCTTCTTTTTGTTCGTCATTATGAGAAGTCAGCCGTCCGGTCGATTGATCAATCGAAGCAGCAAACCCTTGAATTTGTTTCAATTTTTCAAGAACTGCTTCGATTCCGGTCGTAATTTCGATCCGCATCTGGTTCAAACCGGCAATTGCCTGGGCAATAGTCTGGCTATTGTTTTCCTGAGCCTCGGTACCCCGTGCAATATAAGCACTATTGGTTTTAACCACGTCGCTCAGATGGGTGAGCATCTCGTAGCTATTCTGGATCACTTCGACAATTTGTCTTGTCGCTTCACCATTTGCCGTGACAGTCGACAACATTGCATCGACAGAACGCTTGTTGTTTTCCGATTGTTCGGACACAACCTCCAGCATTTTGTCCATGGTTTGCTGTTGAGCAGCCTGCCCTTCGACGAAGCTACTGGATATTTCAATAAATTTTCCGGTATCTTCATGAGAAAACTCGACATGACGGGAAAGAACTGCTGCCAATCTGTTGATCGCACGTGTTGTCGCGTCGATTGTGCCGGTCTCGCCAGCCATTTTGGAAGCTTCTTCACCGCTTGCAACAAACGACCATTTTTCGATATCGTAAACAATACCTTCTGTTGTACGTCCCATGAAATGGGCAATCAAACCGGTACAAATAGATGACCCCAGACCGAACATGGATGACGAAAACGCGGTTGCCATACCACCGAGAGGTGCTGCCAGCGAATTGACCAGCGACTTCGCCTGGATTTCATCAGCCGACGACAAAACGTTGATAGACCCGCGAATACCTTCCATAGTAAATGTCAGACCGAAAAACGTACCGAGCAAGCCCATGGAAATAACAGCACCGGCTGCATAGAACAGAAAATCCACCCGCCAGTCCAACGCCGAAGAAACCAGTGAGATTGCGGAATTTCTTTCATCTTCATTAAAGCTGATAAGATCGCGCAATCGACCGCGCAACAACCGCATATAGCCTTTTAAAACCGGCTCTTCACTATCGCGCGGAAAATTCCCTTTGAATTCTACCCACTGTTTCACCCCTGATTTGAGGTAGAACATTGTGTAAATTGCATAAACAAGGACGATCGCGTCGAATACAGCAATGATGCTATTAAAAATAATGTTATGCGCCACAAAATCGCCGTGAAACACCACGGTGTAAACAAGCGCAAAGAGCGACAGAAGCGCAAGCACCAATGAAAAATACAGTACAGAACGAGTAGATCTCATAAATAACCCCTTTTGATGCAGCTCCTGCACCGAAAAAACATTCTACCCCCCACCGCTACAAACGGCTTTTCCGCCAATTGACCATATTGACGAAATTTTTCCCATCTGCGCGCCCAAACTCCACAATTCAAGAATCATAGAACGTTTTAATGAGTTAACAAATTTTTGCAAGATATGGTGAATTTTTAGTTAACAACAAAATTAATACGAAATATCAATTTGTTAAAAAGTTTTTCGCTTTATTTACAGTCATTCTAAACTAAAATTGTGATTCACTTTCTGTTACAATCCCCATATCCCTGAACATGTAGGTGAAAATTTTTCTTTAAACATTTAATCGGCTATCTATCTTTGTTTTGCAACCCGATCTGTTCACATTTTCGTATGTTAACGAGTTATATCGCACACAATAAATAATTATTTTAGTTGTAAAATATATTATATAAATTTGAATTATTAATTATGAACAGTATTATTTATATTTATTTTATAATAACTTTCGTTTTTTAACTTTTTTATTTTTATATTATAAATTATGTTTCTATAATATCAATTTTTCAACTAATTCGTGAAATGATAACTCGTATTTACATTGATTATTTATTTTACAGTCGCCTAAAGAGCTTTAATATGAAAATTTCATGAATGAAAATAACGATTGCCGACTTTGCTTCTGGCTGTTCATGAAGCGAGCTTAAGGGAGGATACGTTACAAAATGCTATGTTTCTTCCTGTCCTAAAAAGACCATTATGTCATTTTGTTATAACATGGGTTTATATGTTTCGCCCCTGAAGTCATCTTTTATCCTGATTAATCCCCTCTGTTCTTAGAGACAAAAGGCGAAAATGAATAAAAAGCGCCGCATCAGTTCGCTTGCGTGAATCAATGCGGTATAATCACCCTAAAATCAGACAATTGAAACGTTATAGTCCGCTTCAAATTCATTACCTGCGTTTCAGCGCCAGTTCCAAGTCCTTTTTCAGTTCCTGTTCAAAGTCCCGCTTGAGCTGCTGGGACAAATCACGTTCGATTTGCTGTGCCAAATCCCGTTTCAGTTGTTCTGCCAAATCTCTTTTTAACTGCTGTGTCAGGTCCCGTTTGAGTTGCTGTAACAAATCCCGTTCGAGCGGCTGCACCAAATCCCGCTTGAGTTCCTCTGCCAAATCCTTTTTGAGCTGTTGGCTCACGTCCCATTTAAGGTCATGCGCCAAGTCGCGTCTGAGCTGCTCTGCCAAACCCCGCTTCAGTTGCTCGGACAAATCCCGTTCGATCTGCTGCGCCAGATCTTTCTTGAGCTCCTGTGCCAACTCCTTTTTCAGCACTTCCACCAAATCCCTTTTGAGCTGCTGGTCCAAAGTCCCGTCTCCCCTGAATGTTGACTATTCGAATAAATTTTGAATGGCCGGATGATATGTCAACTCAAGGGCTAAATAAAGAACAATAAGGCGAAACGGCTTTGTCTTGAGCGAACAAATCTTTTTTCATCCATAAAGACAAAAAATCTTGATTTTGCCAATTATACCGACAGAGAAGAACTATTTACGCTCAGAACGCTTGAATTTTACTACAGAACAAAATGGACAAGACGATCTAGTGAAACCGAAAACGGGAAAATTTCACTGAATTACAAATACAAAATCACTTAAACGCAAATTGTGGAAAAAGCCGGTATCTAGTGGGTATTTTTCTCGTTGAATTTATCAAAGAGTTCCTGGTTTTGTGGACCTTTGTTCAGAACAAACAAGGCTGTTCTACCATCATTGAAAGTGGCCGGGAAACCGAACACTACCGCATGTCCGAGAAAATTTTCGTTATAGTCTTTATCATCGGGAACGAACCGTAAAGACGCTATGAAATTATTCTCGAAAAGATTGGCAACAGTTGTTGAGGCCTGACTATTGAGGATATTGGTTTTGTCGCCAAAATAAATGCCGCGAACACCGACAACCGAACTTCTATCCACGCCTTCGAATTGGGTAAAAGACAAATCGATGAGATGCGTCGCATCGAGGTTTTCACGATAATTTTTACGAATGCTCATTCGCACGCCCATTTGGCCATCCGTTGTTGTGAAATCTGCGACGAGAGCGGTTTCGTCATAAGGATTTTCCGCACTATGAGGCGGCCTGAGCGTCCATGCCACTGCCCCCTCCAATTTGCGCTCTATGCCGTTTTTGTCTTTCATCAACATACTGGCATCAGCGCGTTTTCTTGTCCGGATTTGCGCATCTTGAGGATTGACACCATTCACGCCTTTTGTTTTCGGCGGTTCCAACATTGCTTGTTGATAAGGACTTTGAACACCATTCGGATTGACAGCCGCCGACGGCAAATCAACGTCTTTTCTTGTTTTCTCGAGCGGGCGGGATGACATGTCAGAACCTGAAGCTTTTGAAAGTGTTTTGCCGACTTCAGGATTTGCAACGTCATGATCTGCATCGGCCAAGCTAAGCGCTTGCGCCGCTTGGTTATCCGAAGCTGAAGAATTGATGGCCGAAGTAGCCGACAAATCGAAAGTCCGGCTATCACCACCAATATTTACGGATGAGAAAACCGGTACATTGCCCCGCCAGAAATAATAGACCCCGCTCGATAATACACACGCAGCCAGAATACCGGCAGCAAAACTCCCTTTGCCCCTGATATTTTCGCGTATCGCATGCGATAGAGCTTTGTAAGTCGGTTGTCTCCAGAACCTTTTTTGGCGGCGGGCATCAAAAGACAAGTCCTTCGGAAAAAGATCCTGTTCGAATTGCTTGGACTGCGTTTGACCCAACGCTTTCGATTGCGACCGGGTTTCTGACGGAGCCTTGCGGTTCGAGTTTTCGTCCGATGTGGCTGTGTTATTCGTCTGTTGCTCGAAGAGATCGGCGTCCCGCTTGTCATATTTGACAATAAAATCCGGAATTGGCGGTACATTGTCCAGCTCATCCCTGTTATTTTCAGGGAAACTCTGTCTTGTCTCCTCGTCAGGAATTTTGCTCGCAAATTCTATCTCGTTTAAAGCAAAAAGATTTCCGTTATCGAAAACGGTTTGTGGATATGTTGTCCGGTTGCGATCGGTGTTACTTCCAACACCATTGAAGAAAACATTTTTTGCGTCATTTTTCAAAGGAGCGACAAATATTTTCTGTTCCGGAGATCTGCCGTTCATGCCGGTAGCGGAGGCAGCAGTGTTTGATAATCCTCTCCCTGACGGCGCCGATATTATCGGCCGCGGCAGAGGTGAGGCAGTAACCACGGTTTCTCTTTTGAACAAACGCCGCTCCAATTCCTTCATTTGCTCATCCACCGATATTTTCCGGCCTGCCGCAGGATCGGGCTGATTTGACACGTTGAATTGTTCCACCGCGACCGTTTCATCAAGAAAATAAATGTCGGGGGTGGCAGCGTAACCGCCAACATTGCCATATCCGGCTTGTTGAGCTTGTTGACCGGATGGCGCGCGCTTGCCTTCATTCTTCTTAACGCCGGATGTTGCTTGATAGGACTGTGACCGAGCAGCATTTTCCCACGGCCTTTCAGGCTGTCTTTTTGAAAACGCCCCATCCGGTAGGAACGATCTTGCAGCGTTCATCGGCGCCTCACCATTCCCCATTGACTGTCTGTGCCCGTCACGACCTGTTTGAACACCGGCTTGAGGAAACCGGTTTATATTATTGACCGAAGGTCTGTTACCACGCTCACCATTCAATGGAAAAAATTGTCCCCCTTGGATTGCGGCCTGACGGTTTGCGGTTGGGGCGTTGCCGGTATTAAGTGAAGACTGTCTAAAACCATTCGTGATCGAACCGGAAAGACTATAATAAGGCCTATTTTCTTTTAGGAAATTTTGCTGCCATGGCATATTTTGCGGGAGTTCGCCTTGCGAAATTTGCTGTGCTCCGGCGTCGGAAAATAGAGCATTATTGCGGGCATTAACCGATTGTAAATTCGCCTGCCGGCCCAGAGAGGGGGTTACTTTTCTTTCTCTACCTTCGATAAATGCTTCGATTTCATTATCATCTTCTGCATATAAATTCCGTTCACGGGACAAATCATTATTATTGAGAGCTGCCGATTGATTACTGTCGCTTTGACGTGAAGCTCTGCGGGCGGCAAAATCGATCAAATGCGGATTATCGGTTAAGCCTTGTGCGCCATTTGCCGCTGCGTTACGGTCTTTGAAATTGAAAAGGCCGATAACATCGGTCATTGACAGTTCATCGTTTTTGAACGACCAATATCTGAACATATTTTGGCTGGAAGCCAATTGCCGCAAGCGGCCGTGATCAACTGCCACCTCGCGTTTTGTACCGAAATAATCCGGTAAATATGCCTGATAGGCGAAATGGCAGGGAACCCCATTTTCCTCCAACACGAAATATTCCGGCCGTAGAAGATAAGAAGCCTCGACCTCGCATATCGCAGCCTCCAGCCTCAACATATATGAATGCTGGACAATATCGGGCGCGTTCATTTCATTCAGCTTCGATTTGATAGCCAAACGCGTTTTTTCATAAATAAGCTGCCGACCGTCCGAATTCGGACGCGATTTTTGTCGTTCAATCGAATGCCTGAGCAGCTTTGGAATGTTGATCATTGTAGCGCGCTATTTCCATCTGGATAACAATAGAAGCCGAATAATTTGCACTAGAGCTGTTTTTCATTACCCCATAATTCGATAATTTAAACTAAAACCATCGTCTACTCTATATTTTTCACATAGAAAATTATGAAAAATTACCATACAATCCTCTTATTATGTTTCTATTATAGTATAACAACTCGTTGTTTTTATAAAAATATTTAGTCGGCTTATTATTAATATCAAATTTTTAATTCACACGTCACCGTTCCCGCAACGCTTCTTTTGCGCGATTGAGCGGCTTTATCAAATAATCCATTACGGTTTTTTGACCGGTACTGATTTCAGCAGTCGCAACCATTCCCGGAATAATCTGATGGCGTTTTCCGTCCTTGGTTTCGAGATAGCTATGATCGGTCAGAATATAGGCCCGATAATAATAAATCCGCTTGTCGACATCATCTTCGATTGAATCGGGCGAAACCATCTGCACATGACCGGGAAGCGAACCATAAATTGCTGAATCATAGGCAGTGATTTTGACATTTGCCGGCTGGTCTTTGTGAATGAAAGCGATATCGCGCGGGTTCAATTTTGCCTCTATGAGAAGCTGGTCGCCCAAAGGCACAATTTCCATCAATGTTCCGCCAGGGGCAACAACCCCGCCAATCGTTGTAACGCGGATATCTTTGACAATTCCATTGGTCGGAGAACGGATGACTGTGCGCGTCAACTGGTCGGCCAATCCTTCTCTGGTTTTCAATAGCGGCTCGAGATCGGCCATTGTTTTGGTATAATCACCGCGTAAAGCAACAAAATATTCATTTTTTGTCGCCGCAAGTTTTGATGACAATTCGGCCGCATTCTGCTGCAATTTCAACACCTCGACCTCGCTTGCAGCACCTGTTTTCAGCAAAGGTTTGGCAATTTCCACTTCGTCTTGCGCAAGTTTCAACTGCTCCGTCAGATTAAGTACATTTTCCTTGAAGGCCTGACGATTGGTGAAAAAAAGCTCGGTTTCGCGGTCAATAACATCTTTTTTATCGCGAATTTCCTCGGGATAATTGACACTGTTCTGATAATTCATTTCGGCAAAAAGACGTGCAGCCCGCGCCTGAAGGGCAACGATCTTGGCTAGAGTTTCATCGACATTGGACTTTGCCTTTGCCGGATCAAGAGCAGCAAGAACCTGCCCTTCGCGAACCTCGTCGCCCTCTCTCACCGAAAGTTCGGCAAGAATGCCGCCCTCGAGATTCTGGATAATCTGGCCTTTGGAAGCGGGCATCACTTTGCCCTCGCCGATTGCGACTTCATTCAAAACGGCGAAATAGGACCAGATCATGAAAATGACAATCATCGCGATGATGATCCAAAGGATCAATCTTGCTCTCTCATTGATACCGTGAACTTTTACCAGTGAATCGACATTCATCGTCAGCCCCTCGCCTGATTATCATTGGGAGCACTTGCGGTAGCAAAAGCGGTTCGGTCGAGACCGAGCATCTCGTCCTTCGAGCCGTCTCTGACAATGCGGCCATTGTCGATAACGATGATGCGGTCAACGAGCTTCAAAACCGGATAGCGGTGGGTTGCCACAATGAATGTCTTATTGCCAATCCAGGATTTCATGCGTTCAAGAACTGCAACCTCTGTTGCTTCATCAAGCGAAGCAGTCGGTTCGTCAAGCAACATAATATGTGGCGAGCGTAGAAATAAACGGGCAAGCATCAATGTCTGTTTTTGCCCGCCAGAGAGGCCAACCCCGCTTTCGCGTAATTTGAGATCAAGCCCGTGCGGCTGGTTGAGCAACAACTGGTCGGCACAGGAAAGATGCATAGCTTTCAAAATATCTTCGTCTGTTGCCAAAGGATTGGCCGCCAGAAGATTATCCCGCAATGAGCCGTAAAACAGACTGGACTCCTGAAACATTGCCCCGACATCCCGCCTTATATCGGCAATGTCGATCATCCCGATCGGGGTATCATCAAGGAGAACACGTCCCTGAACAGATGCCGAAAGGCCGGCAAAGAGGCGAAGAAGCGTTGATTTTCCAGCCCCCACACGCCCGAGGATCGCTATTTTTTCTCCCGGTTTTATATGAAGACGCGGTATGATCAGAGCCGGTTTTTCTTGCGGCCCGTAAAGATAGACCAAATCCTGCAAGTCGTATTTTCCCCGCAAGACAGGTTTATGATAATAGTCTTTGTCGCTGTCGTGATCGACCGGCAAAGTGAGTAAACCATCAAGCCCTTTTTTCCCCACACGGGCATTTTGTAATTTGCTCAAAATTGCCGGTATCTGTGAAAGAGGTGCAATTGTCCGGCTTGTGAGAATGGAACAGGCAAGAACCGCACCGAAAGACAATTTGGCGTCGAGTATGCCGTAAACGCCCGCAATAACCACACCGACATAGGCAATTTGCTGCATCGTTTGTGAAAAATTCATCAGCATGGAAGCAATTTCACGCTGTTTCAGGCTGATATTGCCGCTTACTTTATTGACCTCACCCCATAAACGGCGAAAACGCGGTTCTGCCTGAAGCAATTTGATATCTTCGGCACGATAAATCGACTCCATCAAAATAGCATTGCGCATGGCGGATTCTTCCAACCCTTGATTGGAAAGTTTCGCAAGCGGGATCTGGGCAAAAATTCCAGGCAGTACAATGAAAGGAATAGCCGCAATGGGAACAAACACGACATAGCTGCCGATGAGCCAGATAATGAAGAGAAATGATACAACAAAAGGAAGGTCGATGAGCACACCCAGCGTTGTCGAAGTTAAAAGTTCCCGCATCTGGTCAAGATCGCGCAATTGCGAAATCAAGGTTCCCGGAGACCGCGGTCTTGCATCATTGCGAATATTCAAAACACGCGCGTAAAACATAGCCGACAATTTGAGATCGGCCTGTTTGCCGAAATGGTCGGTCACGGCTACACGTGTTGTCTTCAAAATGAATTCGAGAAGCAAGGCCAAGGCCACACCGGAAGCCAGAACCCACAATGTATTGGTCGACCTTCCCGGCACAACGCGATCCCAAACCTGCATAGCAAACAAGGATGTTCCGATTGCAAGCAAATTACCGACGAGCGAACCGAGACCCAATTGCAGAAATATCGGCCAATTGGCCACAAATAACCCTTTGAACCATGATTTTGGTTTTTTTTGCAGATATTCGTCAAGCCGGTCGTCATGGGCACTCAAATGGCGTTCGAGAACGAGAAGCTTTATCTTTTGTTTGCCATGTGTGAGCGTATCAAAAGCAATGCGTTTTCTGAAAACATTGTTGTCGATAACAAAATCGACAATACCGGATGCCCCCTCTTTGGCCGTGAGCAAACCGAGCTCGCCATCAATTTGAAGAATAGCGGGCATCAGAACCGAAGAAATTGCTGTTGGCTCGACTTCGACAAATGTTGCAGCCAAACCACAGCTAAGGGCAATATCGATAATTGTTTCGTCTTTTTGTGCACCACCACTCCATTTTGAAGCATTCCGTACAAGTTCGTTCGAAACCGGTATATTGAGTTGGCGGGCAGCAAGCAGCAGCACATCGACCCATTTCCCCATGAACAAGACACTGTTTCTGTTTTCATTATTTTTGCGGGCAGAATTTGCGGCCTTTCTTTGTTTTTGCGATGTATCGCGTTCCGCATGGGATGGCTTCGGGCCTTTATTCCTGCCTTCATCTTTGGCTTTGAGAGCTTCGCCAGCACCATTCAATTTCTGCTGTTTTCCGGCATTTTCAGCCGATATTTTTCCGCTATTTTCGAGCGGTGTCCCATATAGTTCGCGGCGTCCGTTTTCGAGTTTGTCATTGATTGCAGCTTGCGCCGACCTTCCGTTTGCAATTGTGTTTTTCTCTTCGTCATTTTCTTCGTCGGCGGACGAAAACGCATTTGTTCCACGAGGAGTAAAAGCAAATTTACCGGTGAAATGATCGAAACTTGTCATGGCAAAACTCTCAACTATGCTCACGCAAACGACTGACCAATTGCCCCACCGCATAATAGGCTTTGATTTTTGCATAGAGGCGATCGGATAAAGCTGTAATCTGGTCACTTTCAGCAACGAACGCATCACGTTCGGCATTGATGACATCGGTTAATGGACGCTTGTTCAACGTATATTGCTGCCAATAGAGATCGCGCGAAGAAAGCGATAAATTCATCATCTGGCGGGCATTATCCATACGCTCGGTGGCTCCCCTTTCTTCCGTTTCAGCCGCACCTCTGGTTGTGCGCGATACAAGCTTTTCGTTTTCGGCTGCCTGACGGGCAGCCCGCAATTCTGCTTCGGCCGCTTCTATCTGGTATTTTTCGCGCTTTCCGGAAGAAAATTGTCCACTCAATTGCAGGCCGACAAAAGTGCTATCATTCGTCGCATTCCGCTGTCCGGTAGCGCCGGACTGGCTCACGCCGAGACTGACTGCGGGAAACCGTTCGGCCTTGGCCAAACGTAGCCGCTGTTGGGATGCTTTGACTTCCGCCTCTGCGGCAAGCACTGCCGGCGTATGGTCAATGTCGTTTTCGCCATTGCTCAGACTGTCCATAAAGCGCGTTGTTTCTGCAAGAGTTTTCACTTTTTGCGGACGGAAACCGGTAATTTGCGAAAATTTTCCGGCTGCCACATCAAAGCGCGTTGTTGCCTGTAAAAGATCGGACTTTGCCCGTTGCATCCCGACCTCCGCCTGATTGAGATCGGAGGCATCCGACAGGCCGGCACGCACGCGTTGGCTAATCTTGTTATGGGTATCACTCAAAAGGCGTGTTTCACGTTCTGCTGCTCCGATCAATTCCTGTGCGGCAGAAAGTTCAACGAAAATATTGGCAATATTCTGAGCCACATCTTCCATTGTACTATTCAATTGATGGGTCTGTTTTTCGTTTGTGGCCTGGGCTGCACCTATGCGACTTGACGTTCTGCCAAAATCGTAGATGAGTTGCGAAGCGCCAACAGTGCCGCGCACATTGCCGGCATCATTATTATTGTTACCGGAATTATAATAACGGTTATAACCGGGATTGAGGCTATATTGGAAGGTCGGATACCAGGCCGCCTTTTCAATGGCAATTTGCGCTTTGCTTTGCGCAACAATTGCATTTGCCCTTCCGATATCCGGATGACGGGCCAAAGCAATACCGACAGCATCTTTCATGCCTATCCGGTCAGTCGAAATTGTTGTCACAGCATCATCGGCCTTTGTCGATGATGGCACATGTGGCAAGTTCCGATTGTCGGAACCCGATTCCTTATAACCTGTTTTTTGCGCCTTTTGATAATCGGTGAGAGGTGCTGTTCCTGCTCCCTGATGACGCACAATACGGGATTGGTGAGAACGCGGTGTCGTGCAACCGGCAACAGCAATCAACACAAAACATAAAAGAGCACTGCTTGCCAAAGCCATTTTCCGCTGCACACCGGAATGATGATCGTGATAGAGGCTAACCGGCATGAACACCCCCCTTTTCCTGTTCCGTTTGCGCTTGAGAAAACCGTGCATGATTGGCAAATTGGAACTGGTAACCGACCGGTTGCCGATTTTGTCCGCCCACTTCATTTCCCTCACCCTCATGAAGCGGCTCCTGCCCGAAAGAGTGTCCGAAAACAGGCGGCAAGTTTTTCTGTGCGTTTAATTTACTTTGTGCACTTGACCCGTTTTGCGGGCTTAATTTGCTTTGTGCACACAAGTTACTTTCTGCCCCCAATTCATTTTGTGCCCCTAATTCATTTTGTGCATTGCCGCGTGTTAAAACGCCCCGTCCATAATGTTCCATTTTGTCGCGGATATTGGGAGGAAGTCCCTCAAGCTCGTTCAAAGCAGCGGCTTTACTCACAATTCCAAGTGAAGACGCAATAAAAAGCCAATCCAGCACATGATATAAAGGAGGAAAACCGGCGCCATAATTTTCAAAATCAATGACGCGCGGCAAGCGTTCGGCAAAACAGGCAAGCATTTCCTGATAGTGTGAAGAACGCCGTGCCGATGCAGCATCGCGCCAGAACTCTGTGTCGCGTCGCCTGCCATCGAAATGCATCCTTAAAAAATCGGCATTGGCTTTGAAAGCCCCGTCATTGGATTTGTTGTAATCTTCAATAATATGCTCGCCAATAACGCCGTTACATTCCAATAATATGCGTTCCAGTCGGGCAATTTGGTGAATTGTGGTTTCTGTAGCACTTGCTTGCAAAGGGCCGAGATATCCCGAGGAAACACCGATGGCGATAGTATTTCCCATCCATGCTTTTTCAAAATTTCCCGGATCGAATGTAATGACCGGCCGTGCTGCGACAGGTGATCCGAAAAGCAATTCCACCTCTCTTTTCGCGCGTAACCAGTCGGTATGATTATTTGAAAAAACATGAATTCCGCTATAATTGTCGCTTAACGGTATCCGGCAGATATATCCGGCCGGAGTTGCAAAATATTCGCTAACAAGGTCAACTCTAGCCCCGTTATTTGCAAGCCTGAAATCAATTGCGCTATTGGGGAGCAGACTATCGGAAGAAGAATGCCATCTTCCATTCAGTTTTTGCCCGACGAGCAAATGTCTGAGACCTGAAGCGTCGATAACGAAATCGACATTGAAAATATCTCCGCCAGAAAGTTTGAGGGCATCTACATGACCATCCGGAGAAATCTCGAAGTCGATGACTTTTCTGGCGAATGCACGGATCTTCCGTTCCATGCCGATTTTTTTGAGATAGTCGACAACCAGACGACAATCAAAATGCAAGGTAGGTTCCACACCGCTTCTATGTGTATTGAAAACCGCATTGGCTTCAAGCCGGTTAGCCTTCTGTTCAATCAATGCGAAAGCCGGAAAAATTGTTTCGAGAGGAACGCCCAAAGCAATGGCAGTGGCAAGATAAGGCCAAAAACCGTAGAGGGAAAAATCAAGTTCTTCAAGATGATCGTTCATGCCCGGATGAAGATTGTAGAAAATGTCGCTCGCACTGCCATTGCGGAAACCGCGAAAGGCATTGCCCATCTTGAATGTCGGCTTTGTCGTTTGGACAAAATGCTGAAGATCAATATTCAAGCGACGAACCATTGCGATAAAATGGTGAAGCCCGCCTTCGCCGCCTTTGAAACAGGGTAAATTCGGGTCCTCAAAAACGGCAATATCAACATTGGCACTGAATACGCGCCGCAACATCAGAGCGGAGAGCCAGCCGGATAGCCCCCCACCGATTATTGCAATTTTTTTCACGCGTCTCACATCCAGCACTTTTTCTCTCCACGCTATAAAGCGATTGTTGAAGACCCGAGCTTGGTTTCGGAAAAGATGGCGAAGTTGATCCGCCATCAATGGGGATCATCCGATGATGATCTGGTGGTTTGCCAACAATGTTTCGAGATCGGTATCAACACCATTCAAAGTCAGAAGGTCGGTCGACTGGAAGGCGTTCCCCTTGCCATCACGGTCAATACTCAAAATCGTATTGCCGTTTTCGACACGGGTTGAAAGGAAGTCCTTGATATTATCACCCCAGTCGATCTGGGCTTTGCCGTTGTTGTCAAAATGGGCAGCGCCATCGGCATCGGCACGGTAGCCTTGCAACAGGTCGGCGACATCAATGCGGTCGGCATCGGCATCAATCTTGGTTTTGTCGGCATCGATATAGGTACCAACCTTGAAGCCATAGACTGTGTCATGGCCGTTGCCACCGGTTGCATCATCCTGCTGGAGGAGGCGATAAAGCAGAAGATCATGACCACCCGCTTCAAGGTGATAGGTGTCGTCACCACCACGACCATCAAAGAAATTGTCGCCTTTACTACCGGTGAAGGTATCGTTGAATTTACTGCCGTAAATACCTTCAATGTCATTGAACTTGGCGTTGTTGAAGCCCGTCGACTGATAGCCGCTATTACTCAAATCAACGGTGACACCGACAGTCGATTTGCCAAAATCTACAATGTCTTCACCACCACTTGCCTGCCAATATTTTTCACCGGCATCATTCCGCCAGCCACCACCACCGGAATAGCTCTGGCTACCGGCTTCGGCGGTGAAGACATCATTATAACCGGTGCCGACGAGTCCCGGACGATAGCCCTGGGTTGCCGGATCATTGTTTCCCGCACCGGTTGTCACCGTGTCGCCATCCTTATTGGCGTTCAGAATATAGGCATGGTCGGCTTCAACAGCTTTAAGACCTGTCCACGAGGTGTTGACATTTTCTATCGTATTGTCTTTGCCGTAACCGTTTGCATCTTTCGTATGGGTGTGGGCAATACCGCCAATATCGTTCGATTGCCCTTCGGTATTGCGCAAGACAACAACCGAATAGGTTTCATTTTCTTTCAAGCCATAGAAATGGACAAGGCCGGTATTATCGGACGCACCAATGCCTCCTTGCGCATTGATAACCTGCACGGCAACCAGATTACCGGCAGAGTCAAAAAGCTGGACGGTATTGTTATAGAACACATTGGCACCATCCTTGTCGGTGATGCGAAGATGCAACGACGTTCCATAACCGACCTTGTTTTTGTTCGACAAGATAAGCGATGAATGGGCGTTGTCACGCTGCATGGTGACATCAAGCGCGCCATCCCAATCATAGTCTACAAGCCCGATACCATAAATGAAGTTAATGCCACTGCCATCAATTGTCCTCGGGTCGACATCGCCGTTGGCACTGGAAAGACGGCCACCCTGCGAACCGAAGATATCCCAATTATCCCATTTGACAGAACCATCAAGACCAACGCCGCCATTATGCCAGAGCTTCGTGCTAGCAGCACTCCCGCCGAAGCCAGGAACCTCCAGAATATCCATTTTGCCATCGTGATCCCAGTCGATAGCAACCGACCAGCGACCGTCAAGGTTGTCGCCCAAGCCAACAGCATTACGCAATTGCCCGGTCCCGTCAGCTTTATTATAAAAGATCTGACTTTCCTTGTTGCCATGCCAATTGTGATGATTTTTGGCAAGGAACAGATCCATATAACCATCACCATTATAGTCGGCCCATGTCATGGAAATGGTATTTTTATAGTTGTCAGGACCAATTGACTCATCAGTGCCATTACCGAAACTCGGCAATGAATCGTCAAAATGCTGGTTGACTGACCAGTTGGTGCCATAAACACCGTTAACAGGGGCAGATTTGCCGCTGTTCAAGAGTGTCATCAATTGATACCAGTTGTTTGCATAGCCGGAAACGCCTGTCGTATCATTAATCCTCCCGTTACCGGCAAAATCGATCGTCCCGTTATTATCAAGGTCGATTGCCGACACATGGTGATCGGTCATAAAATTGCTCGTGAGTGCGGACTGGTTACCGCCGAATTGCCGCCCCATACCGATAAACTGGTTACCGTTCAGGCTTGACGAAGTCGCTCCCTTGTTCAAGAAGATAGAGCCGGAATCCGCGCCGGAATCGCCCTGAATGACATCGAGATACCCGTCACCATTCATATCGAAAGTAGCAATGCCGCCGAGGTGGTTTTCAATAGAAGCCCCATTGAACATGTCGCCATATTTCACATCGACATAATTCCATTGATTGTCTCCCGTACCGACATAGGCAGCGGTTGTAAACCAGGAATAGGAGGTTTTCGTGGACCATACATCAATGTAACCATCATGGTTGTAATCGGCCATAGTATAGGAACCGAACAAAACATTTTCCGGCCCCCATCCCCAAACATCAACCGTCCCGTTATTAATTCCTGTCTGATAATTCAAATAGTGGGCTTCGGCCTTGCCGTTACTGTTGAAAACCCAGACATTCGAATTGGAAATAACCTGCCACTCGCCATTATTGTTGAGAGCGACAGCCTGCGTATAACTTAAATCTCCACTACCTCTTAGAGTATTGTTGTTTGAAATTCCATAATCGGGAACATTTGCAGCGCCGGTTGTGTCAACGCGCACTTCGACATCATGCGCTTCGCCGACATAACCGGATTTCGAAACAATCGCCGTTGTGAAGATATAGCTGTGGCGGTCGGTCAAGCTGCCATCAGGCAGTTTGAAACTGAATGTACCATCCGGTTTGATCTGGCTTTTGTCGACATAGCCCAACAGCACGTGATCGCGATAAATGCCGATTTTCGCGCCATCTTCAAGATCGGCAAGATTGCCGCTGATTTTACCCTTCAGAACGGGATTTGTAACATCGACATATTCACCATTCTGGAAGACTTTGCCGCCTTTACCGGTAAAGCCCGTAAATTCGGAATGTTGAGTTGAGCCATCAGTATCAATAACAACAGTTTTTGCCGACTTGTCGGTTGCATCATCATCATAAATGCCGGTACTCGAAATAACGCGCGTCTTGATGACATAAGTTCCGTCAGCAAGGGCAGGCTTGTTTCGCCAATCAAGTTCCCACTTTCCATTGGCCGAATTATAGGTAAGGTCGTACCATTGATTATTGATGAGGGCTTGAACCTTGTCGGTATCCTTTAGCGTTCCATCCACTTTGAAGCTGAAGAGGAGTGTATTATCCTGTGTTGTGAAGTCGCTGCTCTCGAACCCCGTATCGTCAGTAATACTGTCGAGTGTTGCCTTGGCGCCGGGAACCGTTTTATCGACAATAAATGAATGCGCTTCTGATGCCGGTCCTTCATTGCCGGCAGCATCCACCGGACGGGCTGTCAGCGAGTGTGAACCATTGGCAAGCTTGGCATCGGAGTTTCTGTTACCCGCTTCCCAGAACCATGTATGATCGCTATCCACATCCACTTCGGCAATTAATTTATTATTGTCATAAATGCGCACTTTCTTCGCGTCACTTGGTGCCGTTCCGCTGAAGATCGGGCTATCATCATTGGTGTGATCATTTTGATTGACAGTAATAATGGCCGGGCCTTCTTCACCATTGGCACTATTCGGCAAAACATTATCCTGAACAGTCTCGCCGGTTATCTGCTCGGGCGCGGTAATGTCGACCGTAACAACATATTCGTTTGAAACGCCGCTGGTCTTTCCCTCGGCATTTTGCGAAACGGCCGTAAACTTGTGGTCATTTTCGGTGAGCATTGCTCCGGTTGTATAAGACCAGTTGCCGTTGCCATCGGCATAAACGCGGCCAAGTTCCTTGCCATCATCATAGATGATCACAAGGCTGTTCTTCGGTGCTGTGCCTTTAATCGTCGGGTTGGTATCGTCGGTAGTGCCATGGTCTACACGGGAGCCACCATTTGCGACTGTACCCTGAATAAGGCCGACATCATCAGTAACCCCGGTAATGGTCGGCCGATCAGGTTCACCATTATCAATATTCAGCTTGAAATCTTGTCCGCCAAGAACAGTACCATCGGCACCTGTTGCCTCAACATAATAATTATGTTCACCGGCGGTCTGTTCCGTCAAACCGATAGACCATGTGCCATCCGAACCGACATTGAACGGGCCGCCAACTTTCGTTTGTTTTGAAGAATCGGTATAAACGTTGACAGTCGAGCCTGCCGGTGCCGTGCCATAAAGTTCGGGCGTTGTATCATCGGTATGGCCGCCATTGGCTATCGGGCCTTTAATCGGATCCTCATTGTCAAAAGCATAATCAACCGTTACGGTATTTCCATTATCGGCTATTGTAATATCGGTTCCAAAACCGCGATCGCTTTCATTACCGGCCGCATCTTTTACCGTGGTGGTAAAATGATGTTTGCCTTTATCAAGCGGTGTTGTCGGTGTGAACGACCACGAACCACTATCCGGATCAACTTTCGCCTCGCCGATTGCTTTGTCGCCATCATAAATGGTCACAACATCACCCGGTTGCGGTTTATCTAACTTGCCCGAGAAGGTGGGCGTTGTGTCGTTTGTTGTTCCGTGATCGATGTTGGCATTGGAGATCTCGCCCTTATCAGGAGTAACGTCGCTTGTAATTGTCGGACGTCCGGGTTTATCCGGTGCAGTTGTATCCACTACGAACGGATAAGGTGCGGTTGCCGCACTCGTGTTGCCACCGGCATCTGTTGCCTGAACCCAGATATTATGGGTCCCGTCGTCAAGTTCCCGCAAACTCGTTTCCCAATGGCCGTCATTATCGACTTTTACGGTGTCGAGCAACCTGTCCTCACCATTTACGCGGTCGTAAATTTTAACATAAGAGCCTTTTGTACCGGTTCCTTTGATAAACGGCGTATCATCGCGTGTGATCCCGTTTTGCTGGATCTGGTTATCCGGAAACAAAACATTCGGATCATCATCATGTCCAATCTGGGTAATTGACGGGGTACCGGGCGCATGCCCGATAAGATCGAACTCGACAACATCGGATTTTATATTGCCCACCACGCCGGCATGGTTGACCGGAACCACCCAGAAACGGTGATGTCCCGGCATCAACGGACTATCCGGTTCAACCTCCCACGAACCGTCAGACTTGATATCTGCCCTGCCGATCGGCTTGGCATTCGGGTCTGACGGGTCGCAATCATAAAGAAGCACAGAAGCAACCTTGGCAGGGTCAAGCGAACCCGCTTTGCCTTTGACTGTCGGCCTGTTATCATCGGTGACGCCGTTATTCGCGATATTTCCTGTTTCAAGACCCTGATCGTCATAGACGTCAAAATCCTTCGAGCCGGACCAATCAGGTCCTTCAGTTGTCAGAGACAAGCCCAAAGGTGATGATTTCGGTCCCTGATTACCGGCCTTATCCTCAAGCACAGCAACAAAATAATAATCATTATCCGGATAATGGGCTGCATCAAGATTGGCGGTGAATGTCCAATTGGTGCCATTGGGATGGACAGAACCAAGCTTGATCGGCTTGCCATTTTCGTCTTTTAGAATATTGCCGTCTTTATCGGCGAGATAAATGACAACATAATCGCCGGACTTGGCACCCGAAACTGTTCCGTGCAATTCGGGTGTGCGATCATCGGTATAATTTTTTTCGGTATGGCTGCTTAATTCGGCTTCAACCCCGACATTATCAATGAATTTATCAAGCGTTATCGTGCCATCCGGACCTTGATTATCGAGCGTCATTGTTTTTTCGTCGATATCCGATGTCCGGCCGGCATTGTCGATAATGCGGGTTTTGATGCTATAATTTGTGCCATCGGCACTCGCCGGCAAAGCTGTTACCGGACGGAAGAAATACCGGTCGTTTGCTGCGTCATATTCTGTGTCGTACCACTGCCCGCCGATATTGATTTGGACTTTTTCACCATTTGCGGCATTGAGCGGATAGTTGGTCTTAATGTAGATTGTCGGCTGTGTATCGCTGGTAACATAGTCGTTGGTATCAAAACCGGTATCCTGTGAAATACCGACAATTTTCGGTTTGGTGGCAATCGTTCCGGTAAGAACCTTAAAATTCCATGCACCGGTTGGAATACCGATATTGCCAACAGCATCAACGGGCTTGGCCTGAAACGAATGGTCGCCATTTTCCAAAGCCGTATCGGGTGTAAAACTCCATGTATATTGCCCGTTATTTTCAACAACCTTGGCTTCGCCGATTTTAACGCCATGGTCATAAATAAAGACCTTGTCGATGTCCGCTGTGGCCGAACCGCTATAGGTCGGCCTGTCGTCATTCGTCATGCCATTATTGCTGATCGTACCGGTAGTTTCCGGTACGTCGTCAGTCAAGTTGACAGACTGCAAAGCATCCGGCGCAGTCAAATCGATCGTATATTTGAACTCGGATGATTTATCGCTTTCATTGCCGGCTGCATCAACAGATGTTGCCTGAAAGTGATGTTCTCCTTCCGGTAACGGGCTTTGAACCGAATATTCCCAATTGCCATTGGAATCGGCTTTCACGCTATCAACAAGATGCGTCTCGCCATTAACCGTATCGTAAATATTGACTATGCCGTTCGGTTCGGCGCCATGGCCTTTCAAAGTCGGCGTTGTATCGTCACTTGCCGCACCGGAGGCAAGATTATCCGACTGGTTCGCACCGACATCATCGCTGGCACTGACAATCTCCGGAACATGGTTATTTTGCGTGTCGACAACAAGCGTGAAGCTGTCAGACTTCGTCGAATTATTCGGAAGCGTTGCCTCCGCAACAATCGTATGACTACCATCGTGAAGTAGCTTCTCTTTCGGCCACACAAATGTCCAGTCGCCATTGGAATCGGCATAGACTGTGCCGATTTCTGTTTTCACTCCACCAACATCAGTATAGATAGTGACAGTCGAATTGGCTGTTGCACGTCCATGCAATTCCGGCGTTGCATCATTGGTGAGCCCTCCGTCGGAAATCTTTCCGGTGTAATCTTCGGTGGAAACATTTTTGTCATCAACAGCGTAAAGGATGCTGACATCGACACTTGTCGGATCGATTGTCACCGATGTTGATTGGCTTTTTGCACTTTCATTTCCTGCCGCATCGGTGACCGATATTGCAAATTCGTAATCACCTTTATCAAGCGGATTTTCCGGTGTCCATGACCATTTGCCCGAGGACGGGTCGACCGTTGTCTCGCCAAGCTTGACATAGGAACCGTCGACTTTTTTGAAAATGGTAACCTTGTCTCCCACTTGCGGGTTTTGAACAGTACCGCTGAATATCGGGGTCTGGTCGGGTGTCGTTCCATTATTTTCAATCGTACCGATCTTGGGGTCCTGATCGGATTGAAGAGAAGGAATATCCGGCTGGTTTGGCGCATGATTATCATAAACAATCGGATAATTACCGGTTTTTGAACTCGGCGCACCCGTCTGGTCAACTGCTTGAACCGCAAAGTTATAATGCGTTCCAAGACCATTGGTCGAAGTATCTTTCAAGGCATAAGCGGCCGGAAGCTTGAAAGTCCATGTGCCATCCTCGCCGACAATAACCGGATTATCATCGGTATTGATTTCCTGGTCGTTTTTATAAATGTGAATGCGTGTGCCTTTGGTTCCCATACCATGAAGGGTCGGTGTCGCATCGTCTGTCGACTGGCCTTTTTGCAGGTAAACGGATTTGCCTTCCGGATTGTTATAATCATCAATAATATTGGTGATGGATGGTGTCCCCGGAGCATGTCCGGCAAAATTGAAGTTCCATTCGACATTATCAAGCGGCGTGCGGTTTCCTGCCTGATCTACAGCAACCAGATGGAAACGGTGTTGGCCGGGGGTAATGGCTTTATTCGGAATGATTTTGAATGATCCATCCGCCTCGATAAGTCCTTCGCCGATTTTGGTGTTTCCGTCATAGAGTTCTACGATTCCACCGGCAGCCCCCGTAACAGTTCCCGCTCCCGCATGAAGTTCCGGATAATTGTCATCGGTGACGCCACCCGAATGCGGTATCACGCCCGTATCGGGTTGCTGGTCGTCTATCAATTTTATAGAATTGGTATCGCCCCATTGAGGGCCTGTCACATCGACAGTCAAAAAGAAGTCGTTGCTTGAAGCGCCTTCATTTCCGGCAGCATCCTTGACAACTGCAACATATTGGTAATTGCCATCGGCAAGTTCGGGAAGCTGGTACTGCCAGCTATAAGTGCCATTGCCGTTTGATGTGAGGTGAATATTGTCGGCAACACTATGGAGATTGCCTTGGGAATCACGATAATAGAGATGAACAACATCGCCCTCATGAGCACCTTTCACCGTGCCTTTAAGAAGTGGCGTCTTGTCATTGGTTGCCGTTCCTGACGGATAATCGCCAACATTGTTTTCGACATCGTCATGGAATGTGTCAATCGTGACCGTATAACCGTCTAACGGCGGTGTATTGTCAATTGTCAAATCCCGCGTTGTGTTCTGGCCGACATTGCCTGCCGCATCGACCACACGTGCCCTGACGTGATAGACCTGATCGGTCAGTTCATGCCCAACCGCATAATAATATTTTCCGGTTCTCTCATTATAGCTTGCTGTAAACCATGTCAGCCCGTCATCAATCGAAATTTCGACATGTTCGTTATCGGCAAGTGGCTGATTGACACGCACAAAAATCGTCGGATTTCTGTCCTGCGTTATAAGGTCGTCGTCTTTTGGACCGGTATCGTTCGACACGCTGTCGATTGTCGGTATTGCGCTTGGTGCAATTGTATCGACAATAAATTTCGAACCCTGGCAATCTGTGCCTTCATTGCCGGCACTATCCACCGGACGGGCAGTCAATGTATGTTGACCTTCAGAAAGCTTGTGGGTTTCGTCAGGTGTAAACGACCATGTCCCGTCTTCCTCGACTTTTGTTGAACCGATCAGCTTGCCATTATCATAAATATTGACAGTTTTTGCGTCCGAAGGTGCTTTTCCGGAATATTCGGGCCGATTGTCATTGGTATACTGGTCTTTTGCAAGTTTACCGACAAAATCATTTTTATCATTTTGGACATCGTCGGTCACTGAAACTGTATCATTTTTGATCGGTTCAGGCGCTGCAACATCGACAATCACGTTATAATCGGGAGAGTGCTGGCTTTCATTGCCAACCTCGTCGACAGTGGTTGCGCTTAAATGGTGTGTTGTGTCTCCTCCAAGCGGAGAAGGTGGTGTGAAACTCCATTTTCCTTGGCCATCGGCTATGACAGAACCGATAAGCTTGCTTTCGCCTTTTTCGCCATTACTATTTTCTTCCTGATCATAGATATTGACTTTCTGATATGGCTTTGCACCACTTCCGATAATTGTCGGGGTTGTATCATCCGTGCTGCCGCCATTTACAACATCATTCTGAATAGCGCCGACGTCATCGGTTACATTATCAATCGACGGCTGTTGATTGTTCGTTATATCAACGTCAAAATTGAAATCGGCAGTCGATTTGCCCCCTGAGGCATCCGTGGTTTCAGCATGAATGACGTAATGTCCTTCGCCGAATTTTTCACTATCCTTGACCTGATAGGACCAATTGCCTTCACCATCGGTTCTAACCTTTGCAAGCTGATGAACCTGATTATTGGCATCGGTATATGTCAGAACAACGTCAGAGTTCGGTGTTGCTTTACCGACAATAAGCGGCGTTCTGTCATCGGTCTTACTATTGTTTGTAATGTGTGATTCAAGCGGTGCCTGATCATCAACAAGATAATCAATGCTCACCTTGACCGTGCTTGTGTCAACCGTGATATTGGTCGCCGTCCCCTTGGCGCTTTCATTACCGGCCGCATCACTGACAGATGTCTGGAAACCGTGCCCCCCTTTCCCTAACGGATCCTTCGGTGTCCACGACCAATCCCCTTGGTCGCTAACCTTTGCCTCCCCGACTTTCACACCATCCTGATAGATGTTGACCTTGTCACCGGGTTGATTCCCGTTGACCTTGCCGCTCAAAGTCGGTGTTGAATCGGCTGTTGTTCCGGTAATTGTATTGCCCTGATCATCTTTGGCCGTCGGTGCATCGGGTGCATCCGGCGCTTGTCTGTCAACAATAACCGGATAGCCGCCTGTTTCATGGCTCCATGTCGTGCCTTCCTTATCAAGCGCTATGGCTTTAATGACATGGCGGGTACCATTCCGGTCTGTTGCCGGATTAGCAAGCGTCGGAAGCGTGGTTTCCCAGGTTCCATCGTCCTTCACTTTGGCTGTCGCAACTTGCTTCCCGTCAACATAAATATAAACAGTCGAACCGGTAGTGCCTGTGCCCTTGATAAGCGGTGTGGAATCTCTTGTAACCGCATCTTTCTGGATTGTATCACCATTGTCATCAAGAACATTGATGATGGAGGGTGTTGCCGGTGCATGGCCGACAAAGTTGAAATCCCATGCCGTTGTTCCCTGCGGTTGCTCGTTTCCGGCGTGGTCGACCGGTTTTGCAACAAAGCTGTGATTACCCTGACGCAGTGGTACTGTCGGCTCGACACTCCATGACCCGTCACTATTGACTTTACCCGTTCCGACAAGCTCGCCATTGTCATAAAGGTTGATTGAACCAACTTTTGTCGGGTCAACCGAATGGGCAGCACCCTTCAATGTCGGGCGGCGGTCATCGGTGGTTGTACCCTTAAAAATTGTGCCGGTTTTCGGCAACTGGTCGTCAAAAAGATCAAGGCCGCTTTCGTTGATTACAGGTGGCGGTGTTGTTGCAACAGTCAGGCCGAAACCGGAAGAGGCTTGACCAAGATTTCCCGCTTCATCGGTAATCACACCTCTGAATTCGTGATAGCCGTCATTAAGATGGTCTGTTGCGGTGCCTCCGGGAATGCCTTTGACGTCGAACTTCCAATTGCCCGACTCGTCAACTTTTGCTGTGCCGATTGTTACCCAATCGTCACCGATTTTGACCTGCACAGTGACATAGTCGCCAGGCTTCATACCCGATGTATGACCGTTCAAAGTCGGCGTATTATCATTGGTTGCCTCACCGCTCCCACGGCTCTTCGACCCGCCTTCCTCATTGACATCATCGGTAAAGCTGTCAATCACGATCTCATAGTCGCCACCGATCGGCGCAGTCTTGTCGATAGTGACGTCCTGCGCCGGACCGTCTTTGGCATTGCCCGCATCGTCGACAACGCGTCCATAAACCTTGTGGACACCTTCAGCGAGATGAATGTTCGAATGGTCATAATACCAATAACCGTCGTTCTCGTCATAGGTGGCATCATACCATTTGCCGTCAACATTGACCTGAACCTTGTAGCCTGCCGGCAATTTTTCATTAACACCGAATTTGAAAACAAGACTGTCGTCGCCGGTCTTGAAATCGCTGTCGCTCAAACCCCGATCTTCCGTAATCGAAACCAGGCTTGTCGTCTCAGTCGGCGCATCTGTTTTCACCGTCAGATCATATTCGGTATATTTTTCGCTATCGACACCAAGCTTGTTGGTTGTCTGCAGCTTGAAATGATGGGCACCGGGGGCAAGCTCGTCGACCGTGCATACCCATTTATGATCATTACCAATATTGGCCGTGCCGATCTTGACCAGTTTGCCATCAATCTCGTCATAAATGGTCACTGTATCGCCGGGATTACCCTCGCCATAGAATGTCGGCTTGGTATCATTGGTTTTGCCACCCGAAACAAGATCATCGGTGTTTAGCGGCACGTCATCCTGAACACGCGTAATGTCCGGTGATGCAGGCGGCGTATTATCAATATCAAGGGCAAAATCGGAATGGGCATTGTTGCCGTTTTGAGCTGTCACAGAAGCGGTATAAACATGGTGCCCGTTTGTTTGTTTGGGAAGTTCAAACGACCAGTTACCATGCTCGTCGGAGGTAACCGTGCCAATAACTTTTTCACCTTCTTTGATGGTTACAACTGTGTTGGAAGTGGTTGTACCGTAAAGCGTCGGTGTCGTGTCATCCGTTGTTGCGCCATTTGCAAGATCTTTGACAATATGGCCTTCATTATCGGCAGCATAATTGATCGAAACGAGAATTGCCGAACTATCAATGTTAAAGTCGAATGCCGGGCTCTTGTCACTGATATTGCCAGCCTTATCGGTGTAAGTCGTGGTAATCGAATGTTTGCCCTGTCCGAGGTCAGTTGGCGTATAGCTCCAGTTTCCTTCACTATCGGAGGTAACGGTTTGAACATGTTTTGTCGTGCCATTAACGGTATCATAAATATCGACGACAACATTCCCCTCACCAGCTTTTCCGTGAATAGTCGGTGCTTTGTCATCAATCGTGCTGTTTTTCTCTACATCTCCCTTTTTATCACCGACATGGTCGTCCAACTTCGGCAGATCCGGTGTTGTCGGCTTTAATGTATCGACATTGATCGGCCAGAACCCTGTCTTGTCGGATTCCTGTCCGGCACTGTCACTTGCCGAAGCACGGATTTGCCAGCTCTCGCCATTCGGCAAAATACCGACCAATGAAGGATCAATCGCGACCGACCAATGGCCGTCACCTCCGACCTTAACCCCCTTGGCAACAAGTTTATCGCCAATATAGATATTGATAAACGAACCGGCATCACCGGTTCCTTTGATGAGCGGTGTGGCATCATTGGTAAACTGGTTTTTATCAATGAACTTGCCATCCGGATGGGATGCATCAATCTCTTTTGCATCATTGTTGTAAATGCCGGTAATGGCCGGCATTCCCGGAGCTGCTCCGGCAATGTCGAAATTCCAGGTTTTGCCTTCGCCTTCATTACCCGCATCATCGGCCGGACGGGCTTCGATTGTATGCGTGCCCGAGCTCAAATGCGGCGTATAGGACCATGTGCCATCAGCTGCAACATCGGCAATACCGGAAAGTGTACCATCAACATAGATGTGAACCTTTGTCACATCACTTCCTGCTGGAAGTTTGCCTTTGATCTCAGATGTTTTATCGTCGGTTACTTTATGATTGGCATCGTTCAGGCTCCATGCCGTGGTGCCATTGGCGCCATCAAATTCGCCAGTCTGTGGTCCTTCGTCATCCCACAAGCCGATGTCACTGCCAAGTGTTCCGGTTGGCCCCTTTGTATCAACCTCGAATTTATAGGCCGGTGTTGGCTGACCTTCATTACCCGCTTTATCAACCGGACGGGCTATCCATTCATGCACGCCATCGGCAAGCCCGTGTCCGGTTGACGGCGTGAAACTCCAGTCGCCATTTTTGTCAATTTCGGCAGAACCAATCAACTTGCCATTGTCATAAATATTTACCGATTGCGTGTCACCTGAAATCGCGCGCCCGCTCATTGTCGGCGTATCATCATTGGTAAGCTTGATTTTTTCACCCTTACCGTCATCCTTCTCGATCCAGTTCGGGAAGTCACCGACATTCGTTTCCTTGTCATCAACAAGCTTGATGGTCTTGTCGTCAAGAACCGGTGGATCGCGGTCAATGAAAAGATTATAGCCGTCTGTCGGGTTGCTTTCATTGCCGACACTATCCGTCTCTGTCACAATAAATGTATATTTTGTCGGGCTATGCTTCGGATCATCGGTCAAAGCGACCGTCGGCGTGACAGACCATGTTCCATCATCATTCACTTTTGTCTGGCCGATAAGCGTACGCTCACCAAGTTCGTTAACCGTATAAAGCTTGATAATGTCTCCCGCGACACCTTTACCATTAAAGGTCGGCGTGGTGTCATCGGTAATATCATTGTCGTTCAATGGACGGTTGCCATTCGGATATTTTACCGGATCGTTGCCGACATTGTCGATAACCTCGACAAGCTGAGGGGTTGCTGGTGCCTTTGTATCAATATGCAGGTTGAAATGATGTTCGACTTTATTGCCTGCATTATTTGTCAAAGAGGCAATATATTCGTGTGTCTTGTCTTCACCGGCATTTTGTTGGGGTGGCAACTGGTATTCCCATGTTCCATCCCCCTTGACCGTCGTTTCATAGGTTGAACCGGTTGTCTTATCAAGAATGGTCACCTTTTGTCCGGCTGTGCCACGCCCGACAAGCTTCGGCGTTGCATCATTGGTAGCACCGCCATTGACAATTGTTTTTGCGTCTTTCTGGTAGTCATCAACAGCGTGATCGATTTTGACTTCCGGTGGTGTCAAATCAAGATTGAAACCCAACGGGTCACTTCTATCACTCACATTGCCGGCAGCATCGGTCAAGGTGGTTGTTATACTGTGTGCACCGGCTTTAAGCGGCGTGGTGGGCGTCCATGACCATGTACCGTTTTCATGGACGGTCGTCTCTCCTATAACATTGTCGCCATCATAAATGGTAACAATGGAATTCTTTTCGCCTTTTCCGGAAAAGAGCGGCATATCCTCGTCATAGGTCTTGCCTTCTTCAATGCTTCCATGCTGATCGCCGGAATTATCTTCCGCTTTGACAATATCGGGCTTTGCCGGTGCTGTCGTATCACGATTGACCCAGCTATCGCCGGATTTGGCACCAACCGTTCCTGCATCATTTCTGGCATCGGCTACAAAACTATAGCGCCCGTCGGCAATGGCTTTGCGTGTCTCCACCGAAACAGTGCTCAAATCCACAGTCTGCGACCAGCTACCGGAGCCATTGCTTGTCGTGGTTTCAAATGTATGGATGACATTGCCGCTACCATCTTTCAGATAAACAGTAATGATCGAATTGGCTGGGCCACTTCCCTGTAGATGGAATACGTTTTCCTTCGTCGGATTATCCCACGTGTAGGGTGCATTATTTGTACCCGTTGTGGCTGAATCGATCGACGTCTGGCCAACGGTTGCCATATCAAGAACAAACGGGAAGGATGTATGTGCTCCCTCGACACCTGCCTTGTTTTCATAAGCAACTTCGAAATTATGATTATTGCCGGCGTTGAGTGTCGGCGTATAATCCCAACTTCCGTCTCCTTTCACCGGAATTTTGGTCAATAATTTGCCATTGTCATAGATGTTGACCGTCGAAATCCGGCCGGAATTCAACAAATCTGTCGGCAAACGCCCTTTAAGGGTCGGCGTTGTATCGTCGGTGATAATAACTTTTTCGCCATGTTGGCCTTGCCGTGTCGCCCACTCGCCATCACGATAGGAGCCGACAATCGACCCCGCATCGTCAATAAGATCGACTTCATCCTTGCTGTTGCCCATCGTCGGAACCGGCTCGGTATCGAAACCTAACAGGAACTTGCCGGAATGATTGCTTTCATTACCCGCCGGATCGGTTGCCGTCGTGGTAAATTCATGCGTTCCTTTTGTGTTGCTAATCGGACTTGTTGGCGAAACACTCCATGTACCATCGTCTTTTACTGTCGTTTGGCCGACAAGTTTATCGCCATCATATAATTTTATAACGTCTCCGACAGTGCCTTTGCCGGAAAATGTCGGCGTTGTATCGTCTGTCGTATCACCACTATGAAGTTCCTTGTCTCCATTCGTATGGTTGGTGGCATTGTCTTTATTGCCAACATTGTCGATGACTTTATCAATGGCCGGTGCGTCCGGTGCTTTGGTATCAATCGTCAAATGGAAATCGGCAGTCTGGGTATTGCCTGCCGCATTGGTGATTTTTGCGTGATAGGTATGGGTGACTTCCTGATTATCGCCTGCCTGACTTGGAAGCTCGAACTGCCAATTTCCCTGGCCGTCGACTTTGGTTTTGCCGATTTCCTTGCCGTTTTCGTCGGTGATGACGACTGTCCCATTGGGCGTGCCACGCCCGTAAAGGGTCGGCGTGCGATCATCTGTGACACCATTATCATGGACATCTTTACGGATAGCCCCTTCATTATCATGAGCACCATCGGCAAAAATCTCGACACCCGATTTGTCAACAGTGATTTTGACTGCGCCACTCTTTTCACTTTCATTTCCGGCCGCATCGGTCAATGTTGTCGTGAGGCTATGGTCGCCACCTTTAAGCGGCGGATTGGGCGTGAAACTCCACGTGCCATCATCACCGACAACCGTCTCGCCAATCGGTGTTTTCCCGTCATTGTCATAAATCTTGACAACTTCGCCCTTTTTCCCCTTGCCCGACAAGGTTGGCGTATCATCATCTGTTGTCCCGCCGGCAGTGATTTCGCCCTGTTTGTCGCCAACATTATCCATCGCCTTCGGCGCATCCGGCGCATCAGGTGCTGTCGTATCGCGTTCCAGCCAATGCGAGCCCGATGCATCGGTCGGAGCACCTTTACTGTCTACAGCACTTGCTTTGAAACTATAGTTTCCGTCTTTCAAAGGCGGATTGAGATGTGACAGATCTCCCGTATTGACCGACCATGACCCGTCTTTCGAAACGTCAGCCGTCCATTCCAACGGCTCGCCTTTATAATTTTTGACCGGATTGCCATCCTTGTCATAAAGTCTCAGCGTTACTTTCCCTGAAGACGGCCCGCCACCTGTCACAAAGAAACTGTTGGAATTGGTCGGGTAACCGGATTCATGATAATGCCCCTGATCATCCTGTACCTGCTGGATAGACGGCGGCCCTGCACGGTTCAGATCAACCCAGAAATCATAATCATCGGGCTTCGACTGTTCGCCAACTGTGCCGTATTTATTGACAATGGCTGCACTTAAACGATGCTCACCCTGTAACCATTCCTGCTTATATTCGAAACTACCGTCACTATTGACCTTGGCTTCGCCAATCTTCTTGCCATTGTCATAAATATTGACGTGATCGACTTTTGTAACATCATAACCACTCGGAATCTTGCCTTTGAAAACCGCATGGCTATCGTCGGTCACCTTCTTATGGTCGCTGTCGCGTTGTGCCCAGTCTTTGTAAGATCCGGTAACCGATCCGACGTTATCAATGACATCAAGATTTTCGTTGCCAATTGCAGGAGGAAGTGTCCGGTCAAAAGCGAAATTGCCGTTGATATGATCGCTTTCATTGCCAACTTTGTTCTTGGCGTAAACCTCGTAATTATAATTGCCTTTGGTGAGCTTATAAGCTTCAGGCAAACGAAACGCGAATGTGCCATCATCACGGATAACTTTTTCGCCTGCCCCTCTCTGAACCCCCGCTTCATTCAACGTATTGCGATCAATGACAAATTCATGACCGTTCAATTTGATGATAATATGGGTAACATCCTTGCCGATTTTGCCGGAAAAAACCGGTGTCTCGTCATCGGTCGTACCGCCCGTCAATGGCAGCGCACCGGTTATTTCGGGATAATTGTCCTCGACACGGAAATCTTCTATTCGGCCCGGTTTGCTTGAATCGATATTGATATTGAAATCGGTTCCCGCACTTTCATTACCGGCCGGATCTGTCAAAGTCGTAGTGAGTTTATGGTGACCTTCACTTAAAGCTTTGTTCGTCTCGACAGACCAGTTGCCATCTTTATCGACAGTGCCCTGCCCCACAAGCGTTTTATTGCCTTTGTCATCGGTATCATAAATTTTGACCGTACTTCCAGGTTCTCCCTTACCTGTCAAAGCGGGCGTGTTGTCATTGGTATAATCACCATCCTTCAATGTCCCGTCGGAGCCAACCGGATTAGGCGAGACATCGTCAATACCACGAGCAACACTCGGCGCATCGGGTGCATGAGTATCCACATTGAACTCGTAATTTGCCTCTGTACTGACGTTACCGTTGGCGTCAATCTGGGTTACTTTGGCGATGTATTTTCCGTCGTTAAGCTTCGGTAATTCGAAACTCCACGTGCCATCGGAATTGACCTTTGTGGTCATATCCGGAAAACCGTCAATGTGAATCCTGATTGTATTGCCAGGAATACCCTTACCCGACAAGAGCGGCGTCGTATCGTTCAGATATCCGCCATTCCTCACAGCCAGAAGATTTTTCGGATCATTATTGTTTATAACAAAATAGGTCGGTGCTGCCGGTGTTGTTTTGTTACCTTCCTCAACATGATTATTATCATCATTGCTATTCTGCGCCGCAATACCGCTACCCGCTCCAACAGCCCCCAGAATCCCGAGAAGAACAGCGTTCGAATAACCGCTCTTGTCGGTTATTTCTTCATAGAGCACATTGCTATCAACAACACCGTCACCATTCGCGCTTAAAGCCTGACTGAAGTCGGTCAGCCAGGTTGCCCCGTCATCGATAAAAATGAGATTGCAGATCGGATGGCCCGCATTGAAGAAATTCTTGATGCGAACAGTTTTCCCGTCCGCAAAATTGATAATCAGGTCATTGCCGGCACGGCTATAATTGGAAATGCTTTCCTTATCTGCCGTAAGAACGAAATTCAGCGGCTTGCCACCACTGTCAACCGCACCACTCTTTTCTGTCAATTTAACAACGGGATGTTGTTTTATTATATCCGACTTCGTCATATCTCGCTACCTGGGTCACTCATAGAAATATCGATGTGGTTTCAATCACCACATGCTCAGCACCCAATAGTCGCGATTTCCCCCAAAGACATTCACCAAAGCATGTGCTTGCGAACGACACATTGTCTTTTAGCTAACGCGGGAAAGACAATAAACAATACTACTTATAGTTGTTTTATATATTTTTTGCAACTTAAAAATATATTTTTACAGTGCGGATACCGGCCATCCATCATCAAAAACGGATTTTAATCCTAATAAAACAAAATATGGGAAAATTTTTTTTATCATTATCGCTTCATACGGTTTTTACGAGTTTATTTTTTTGTTTACATAGGTCAATAGTTTACAAATTAATATTTGCGTAACACATTGAATAACTGACAGTTTTTCTAAAAAACTACAATCTGAAGAGGCTGTAAAAAATTTCATATTGTTGTTTTGTAAATATATATTTATAAATATTAAAAATTATAATATGGTTAATTTTCGGTTAATTATTAATTTATACATATACTTTGTTTTCTATAAACAAATTTCATTAAGTATATTAAATTGAACAACAATTATAATAAAACTTAAATTCCCGCTATTCATAACCGCTTCATTTTGAAAAACAAAAAGGCCGTTTTAAAAACGGCCTTAATGCTCGAAAATAATGTAAAACGTTCTTTTTTATCAACGATAAACCATACCGCCATCAGTCAAAATGGATTGACCGGTTATGTAATCGGAAGCCGGACTTGCAAGGAACGAAACGAGATTTGCCACATCATCCGGTGTTTCGGCGCGGCCAAGCGCAATGCCGCCGACAAATTTCTTATAGGTTTCACCGAGCGGTGCACCTGTGGTCTCGTGGAAGCGTTTGTCAATTTCCACCCACATATCTGTCCCCACAACACCCGGGCAATAGGCATTGACTGTAATCCCTTGGGAAGCATATTCCTTGGCAGCAGCTTGTGTTAAAGCGCGCACGGCAAATTTTGTTGCCGAATAAATGCCAAGCATTGCATAACCTTCATGTCCGGCAATTGAACAAGCACTGACAATCTTGCCTTTTTGTTTTCTGGCAATGAATTTCTTGGCAGCAGCCTGAATCCCCCACAATGCGCCCTGAACATTGATCTTGAAAATTTTCTCGACTTCTTCAGGTGTTACATCAGCCAAAGCGTTGACCTGCGCAATGCCGGCATTATTGACCATAACGTCAAAACCGCCCAAATCTTTTTCCGCTTTATCAATGGCGCTGTAAACCTCGTCACGCAGCGAAATATCACCGGTGATTGTTGTGGCTTTTTGCCCCAAAGCTTCGATTTCCTTCGCCACAGCAGCAATCTTGTCTTTCTTGACATCGACAAGACCGATATTGAAGCCGTCTTTTGCCAGATGCAAAGCAATAGCGCGGCCAATTCCCTGACCTGAACCCGTGACTACAGCTACTTTATTCGTCATGAAAATTCTCCTTTTCAACAGAGGTGTTTTTTTGAGTTAGTGTTTACAATGAAACAAAACAAGAGGCAAAAATGACGCAGTAAAAGAAACAATAATTTTATTATAAAGGTGTTTTTATTCAATAAATTACATGCTTGCCAAAGAAGTACCATTGCAAGTTCATAAAATAAATTTCATTTAAACCGTTCAAAAAACTTGAACATCAATATTCCTATCATAAATCGCTTCAAAAGCAAAGCCGGAACATAATTTGTTTTACTCTTTTATCCGTTTAAACCACCATTTTTGTGAAACCAAAGGTCATTTGCTTGCATGAGCCAAAAAGGAAGCCAGAAAGCCCAACCAAACTTTCTTGCTTTTTAATTATCACCCGCGGAAACGACACTCGGATGCGGATTCATAAGCACATGGACGAAAAAATCGAAAAACCGGAAACGTTGTTAAGCAGGGTCCGGTTTTCTTTAACGATTGCGCCTGTTTTTTCAATCAATTCTTTTAAAAAAGATAAAGGCAAATTTTCTTTAAAGGGCAAAACATTATCCGATCGCCGCAGAAGTCAGGAAAAGCAATTTTCTATATCTCTCTTCACTGCATAACTGCCCAAGGCAATGCCTTTATTGTTTGGCACTTTTATATTTGAAAATATTTCGGCAGAAATTAGTTTGAAAGCAGAATTGTCGAGCCTTGGCTTGAAACGCAACCGGACGTTCTTCAATGAACAATTCCGGTTGCACCCAATCGACCTCTCAAATCTCGCATCCTCAATCAATGGCTGACGGGAATGCCGTAAAGCTCCGCCAAAGCTGCCAATATCGGTTTTGCGCCCGCTACGAGCTGATGACCGTTATAGTCACCGGTTTTATGTTCTGTTTTACGTCCTTCACCAAGGATCAGGAGTGGCAGAGACTGATTGTCTTCACCGGCAAGCGCAATAACGTTTTGGCGCGGACGGGTGAATTCGGCATAGCGCACATCAAGATCTTTAAGCTTATCTTTAAAGGATGCAAGTGCCCCTTCGATCGGCAAGCAGTGAGGGCAATAAAACAATTTGTCAGGCTGGTTCGGATCTTTAAAAGCCTTTGGCAATAGAAAAAGAATATCTTTGGCCATCGTTACCTCTTTTTTGAATGATGCTGGTTTAAAATTCTCTGAACGATACAGGTTCGAAATTTTATACGCCTTTCCGGCGCTCATTGACCATCAATCCAATTTAAAAATTTAAGAAAAACCGGAAATGTTTTTCAACATTTCAAAAAACTATAGAATGGATAGGCTATCAAAATCCAAATTCTCCGCCGATTATAAAAAAACGAGACGGTGTCCGGAAGGAATAAGGACAGAACAACCGTTTAACCGGCAGGAGATTATATAATGGTCTATGACTTGAGCCTTTTGGATAAATGCCCGCTTGATATCAACCGCAATGCCGGGCAAGCATTACGCAACGCAGTAGAAACAGCTCGTGCAGCAGAAGCGGCCGGTTTCCGTCGTTTTTGGGTAGCCGAACATCATCACTCCAAAGAATTTGCGTCGAGCGCACCGGAAATACTTGTTGCCTATCTGTTGGCAGCAACACGCAGAATACGCGTTGGCTCGGGTGGCGTCATGTTGCAACATTATAGTCCGTATAAAATAGCCGAAGTCTTCAATGTGCTCTCGGCTATCGAACCGGGACGCGTAGACCTCGGAATCGGCAAAACACCGGGTGGTTTGCCACATACAACAGCAGCACTTCAGGCCGAATTTTCCGACGAGAACCGCATCGGTTTCGAAGAAAAACTGGAACTTCTCGACAAGCTCCTCGGCGGCGAGGAAATAAAGGAAGGGCGTTTTGCCGGATTGGCCGCAACGCCCAAGCCGGAAGTCCGTGCAAGTACCTTCCTGCTTGGAGCAAGTGCCGAGAGCGCAAAACTCGCTGCACGCCTCGGCTGGCAATTCAGCTATGCCGGTCATCTGAACGGAAGCGAAGAAAAATTGAAAAATACTGTTTCCACTTTTCGTCGGGCAACTTCCGGTGGCGTTCCGCAATTGGCGCTTGCCGCCGTCATTGATAAATCCGACAAGCGGGCAAAAGAACGCGCCAATGCAATTGCCATTTATAAAATCCATTTTTCCGATGGCAAAACATTTTCGCTCACCACTTTGGAAGCAGCAGAAGATTTCGGCCGTCTTTCCGGTCGTTCCGATTACACCATCGAAGAACATCGCACACAAATTATTGCTGGCACTGCTGCAACGGTCAACAAGGAGCTGCAAGCTCTTCATCACCAGTACGGAATTGGTGAATTCATGTTGGAATTGCCTGCAAGCAGTGTCGAAGAACGTATCAACGCAATTGGCGCTCTTGCTTTCGAGCAAGAAAAACTCGCCGCCTGACCCATATCGAGGAGATTTAAGATGACGCATAATAAAATCAATTTCGGCATCATGCTTCATGGTGCAGGCGGCCATATGAATTCATGGCGCCATCCTTCTGTTCCGGCAGATGCGAGTGTCAACATTGCTTACAATGTCAATCTTGCCAAACGTGCTGAAGCCGAAGGGCTCGCTTTCGTTTTTGTTGCCGACGGGCTTTACATCAATGAAAAATCGATTCCGCATTTTCTGAACCGTTTCGAACCGCTCACTCTTCTATCGTTTCTCGCCGCACATACGTCGAAAATCGGTCTTGGCGGCACGGTTTCAACCTCTTACAGCGACCCGTTCACGGTTGCGCGCCAATTTGCGTCCCTCGACCTTTTAAGTGGCGGGCGGGCTGCATGGAACATTGTCACAACCCCGCTTGAAGGGACTGCCAAAAATTATGGCCGCCCGCATCCCGATCATACATTGCGTTATGAAATCGCCAGCGAATATATCGACGTGGTCAAAGGGCTATGGTCTTCATGGGAAGAAGATGCATTTGTTCGTAACCGCGAAACCGGCCAGTTTTTCGACCCGAAAAAATTGCACCGCGTCAATCATCACGGCAAGTTTTTCTCGGTAGAAGGGCCGCTCAATATCCAGCGTTCCCCACAAGGCGAACCGGTTATTTTCCAAGCTGGCGCATCCGAATCCGGCATTCATTTCGCCTCCAAATATGCCGAGGCGGTCTTTACCCACATCAGAGATATTGACGAAGCTAGAAACTATGCCAAGCGCATCAGAGATGGAGCGGTTGCACATGGTCGCTCGCTCAATGATGTGAAGATTTTTCCGGGTATCAGCCCGATTGTAGGACGCACCAAAGAAGAGGCAGAAGAAAAATTCCGCGAAATCCGCAATCTCGTCAATATCGAAGATGCACTTGCCTATCTTGGCCGCTATTTCGATCATCACGACTTTGCGCAATATGATCTCGACAAACCTTTCCCCGAAATTGGCGACATCGGGAAAAACAGTTTCCGTTCAACGAGCGACCACATCAAGCAAGAGGCAAAAGAAAAAGGGCTGACTTTACGTGAAGTGGCACTCAAGGTAACCACTCAACGTGGCGATTTTATCGGTAGTTATGACGACGTTACAAATCGCATTATCGAATGGTTCGACAGCGGCGCTGCCGACGGCTTCATCCTCACTATGCAGGTAAGTGGCCAAGGCTTCGAAGACTTTTCTGCCGAAATCTTGCCTCGCCTTGAAGAACGCGGCTATTTCGATCGCAAGCTCCATCACAACACATTGCGTGAAAATCTTGGCCTTGCCATTCCCTCGAACCGTTATGCCGAAAAACAGCAAATTGTTGCTGCTTGAAGCCGAAAGGACAAAACATGAGCAAAGTGATCGCTTTTTCCGGCAGTTTCAACCGGCCATCAAAAACCAGCGCTCTCGTCAATTATATAGGCAAGGAAGTTGCCCGAAAATTCGGCACCGAGGTTCAGAGCTATGATCTTCAGGATGTCGGAATCTCGCTGGGTCTTGCCCAGCGTGCCGACAAGCTTGAGCCGAAAGGCCAACAAATTATTGAAGAGCTGACTTTGGCAGACGCCATTATCATCGGCAGTCCGGTCTATAAAGGCAGTTATCCGGGATTGTTCAAACATTTCATCGATCTCATCGAGCCGGAAAGACTTTACGGAAAACCTGTTCTTCTTTCCGCAACCGGTGGTGGCGACCGTCATGCTTTGATGGTCGAACATCAATTACGCCCGCTTTTCGGTTTCTTCATGGCGCATAGCCTGCCAACCGCTATTTATGCTTCGTCACGTGATTTCGGGCCGGATAATGAAATCCAGTCGCAAGATCTTATTTCCCGCATTGATAAGGCTGTCGACCAATTCCTTCCCTTTCTCAAAAGCCAACCGGTCGATGCTGCCAGTCAAAAAACGACCATTCAACTGACAAGGGAAAATAACGACGTTCTTCCTCTTGCGGCCAATTCCTGAGGGAGAAAAGGCAATGAAACAATTTGTTTTTACGAGCCTCAAGGATCCGCGAGCCGCGCGGCTGCGCGCCGCCTTGATAGAAGAATATGATAGCCGCTACGGTACCTTCTATGATGAAGAAGGTGCCAAAGCCGAGCTCGACCGCTATCCGGCTGAAGATTTCGCCCCGCCAAGGGGAAATTTTCTTCTTTTGATTGAAGGAGAAGAGACGATCGGTGGCGGTGCTTTCAAATTTTTCGATGACACAACAGCCGAATTCAAACGCATCTGGATTGATAATGGTTATCGCCGTCAGGGCCTTGCGGCGCTCATTCTCGACAAACTCGAACGGCAAGCGCAATTACAAGGGTATAAACGCGTTTATCTCACCACCGGCTTTCGCCAGCCGGAGGCTGTCAATCTCTATCTGAAAAATGGCTATACCAATCTTTTTGATTTGAATGGCGATTGGGAAGCTTATCGCCATTTGCCTTTTGAAAAAGACATCCGCAACAAAAATCACGAACACAATCCTAATCGGGGTAATGACCTCGATCATCATTTGCAGTCATTCTCACCTGTCAAAGCCGAAAGCGCATTGCCGCCGACAAGCCTTTGAAAAGGAGCCCCCATGTCATCACTAACAGATATTCACACTCCCGAATTGTCCGCAAAATTTGATTCCGAAACAAATCAATACTCGGATTGCAAGGTCGTCCCCGCGCGCTATCCGTTGCGAATGTTCGGAACGGTTTTTTCTGTTCTTGTGATCGCGGTTATTTTATATTCGGTTTTAACAAACGAAAAATGGGGTTGGCCGGTTTTCGCAACATGGTTTTTCTCCGAACCGGTTCTTGCCGGCCTTGGCCGCACAATTTTGCTCACCATCCTTGCGACGATATCCGGTTCATTGCTGGGAACATGTCTGGCATTGGCCCGTGTTTCGAAATCACCACTGCTTGCCGGTCTGTCATGGAGCTATATCTGGTTATTGCGCTCCGTGCCGCTTATTGTGCTTTTGCTCATTCTCAACAATCTCGGTTATCTTTACGAAAGTATCCGCCTCACCAATCCGTTGAATGGCGAAATACTCGTCAATTACCCGATGGTATCTTTGCTGACACCTTTTCTTGCCGCTTTCATCGGCTTGACACTCAACCAGTCGGCATTTTTTGCCGAAATCGTTCGCGGGGGAATTTTGTCTGTCGATAACGGCCAGCATGAGGCCGCCGCTTCCCTCGGATTGTCGAAAAAACGGCAAGTCTTGCGCATCGTCTTGCCGCAAGCCATGCGCACTATTCTTCCTACCGGCTTTAACGAAATTATCGGTTTGGCCAAAGGAACCTCTATGGTTTACGTTTTGGCCTTGCCGGAATTGTTTTATACCGTTCAGGTTATCTATCGGCGCAATCTTGAAGTGATACCGCTTCTGATGGTTGCAACCGTCTGGTATCTGGTCATTATGACGGTGCTTTCGATTGTTCAGTATTATATTGAAAGCATTTACGCCAAAGGCGCCGTGCGCAATCCTTCGGAACTCGCTTTTTCACGGATTGAACGTGGCCTCGGTAACCTTGCCCGTCATGTCCCGTTTTTAAAAATACCGTCGGCCTCGACAGCGGAAGATAAATTGACGTTAAGCGATCAAATCGAAGACTTGGCAGAGGGCGAGGATCCATCGCTTGACGAGTGCCAGCATCCGGCCTTTGGCAATCTTTATTCGGGTGAAGGTGCAGAAGTCAATGTTCACAATGTGTCGAAATATTTCGGCGCTAACAAAGTGTTGGACAATGTCAGTCTTACAGTGCCAGCAGAGAGTGTAACCGTTATTCTGGGACCATCCGGTTCCGGAAAATCCACACTCCTTAGAACAATCAACCATCTTGAACGCGTTGATAGCGGCTTTATTGATGTTGATGGCGAATTGATCGGCTATCGCAGAGAAGCAAATACGCTTTACGAACTGAAAGAAAAAGACATTCTGAAACAACGCGCCGACATTGCCATGGTGTTCCAGAATTTCAATCTGTTTCCGCATTTGACTGTTCTCGAAAACATTATCGAAGCACCGACACAAGTTAAAAAACTTCCCCATAAAAAGGCGGTTGAAGAAGCGCTTGATCTGTTGTCCCGTGTCGGTTTGAAAGACAAAGCCAATGTTTATCCGCGGCAACTTTCCGGTGGGCAACAACAACGTGTTGCCATTGCCCGTGCATTGGCGCTTCGCCCCAAAGTTCTGCTGTTTGATGAACCGACTTCCGCCCTTGATCCCGAGCTTGTCGGTGAAGTGCTCGATGTCATCAAAGAGCTCGCCCGTACCGGTTCGACACTTATCGTCGTCACCCATGAAATCGGATTTGCCCGCGAAGTCGCTGATACGATCGTCTTCATGGAAAGCGGAAAAATAGTTGAAACAGGAAGTCCCGAAGAGGTCTTCAACCACACGAAACAGGCAAGAACAAAAGCCTTTTTAAACAAGGTTTTAAAATAATACGCCACTTTGAAAAATCGGCAATTTGCCAAATATTATGAGGTTTTTTATGAGTTTATTCGGTAATAATTTCGGCGTCAAAACACTGCTTATCGCGGCAAGTTTGGCATTTTCGCAAGCATCGTGGTCTGAAACTGTGCCACTTGATCTATCGGTAGAACAGCCTGGTCGCCCGCATACGACTTTCAGTCAGGAACGCGCCAACGAAGTTGCCAATGTGCCTTTCGTGAAAAAGGATACATTGACAATCGCATTCAGCACGAACAGCAGCCTTCCCTTGCACGACTATGCAAGCGACGCAAAAACATGGATAGGATCGGATGCCGATATTATTTCAGCCATCGCCGAACGTATGGGCAAAAAACTCGAATTCATCAATATCAATTGGGAAGATTGGCCGTTGGGTCTATCAAGCGGCAAATATGACGGTGTCATTGCCAATCTGACAGTGACTGAAGAGCGCAAAGAAAAATTCGATTTTGCTACCTACCGCCACGATGTCATCGGCATCTATGTCAAGAAATCGAGCCCCATCAAAGAAATTAAAGAAGCAAAGGATATTGCCGGTTTGCGGGTAATTACCGATGCCGGTACAAATCAGGAAAAACTTCTGCTTCAGTGGAATGATGAAAATGTCAAAAACGGTTTGAAACCGGTAGAAGTTCAATATTATGATGACCGCGCTTTGCAAACGCTGGCTTTGGACAGCGACCGCGCCGATGCCATTTTCAGTGTCAACGCCATGCAATCGCTTGTAGCCGCCACAACCGGTAAAACAAGACTGGTTGGCACCATCAACGGGGGTTGGCCACTAACCGCCGATATCGGTATCGGTTTGCCTAAAAATAGCCCGCTCACCAAACCCGTTTCGGATTGTATCAATGATATAATTGCCGATGGAACATATGAAAAAATCCTCAAACGTTGGAATTTGACGGAAGAAGCCATTTCGCAATCGCAAATCAATCCTCCCGGCTTGCCGAAACCTAAAGCTAAATAAAAATCAAGCCAAATAACAGTCCGGCCAAAAAGAGTTCGGCGCAAGTCGAACTCCGGTCAAAGAACTATAAAGTTGTCACGCTAACCGTGAGGCCCCCCCATGAAGAAGACCAAAATTTTCGTTCCATTATTTTTCATCGTCTTCCTTGCGGAAACGGTGCTCAACGCTTACGGGCTTGACCAGAAACCCTTTTTTGACACCACTGCCGAACAGAGGGGACGCATTCACGTAGGCAAAAATGACGACGCAATCAAAGCAATTCCGCCAGACTATCATTTTGTCAAACCGGACACATTTACTGTTGCTGTTGCCCCGAGCGACCCGCCATTATTGTTTTATGCAAATGATGCCAAAACGCCCATCGGTTCGGAAGCGGACTTTGCCTCCGCAATCGCCGAAAGTTTAGGTAAAAAGCTCGAGCTCGTTCCCATTCCGTGGGTCGACTGGCCACTCGGTTTATCTTCCGGCAAATATGACGCGGTGCTTGCAAATGTCGGCGTTACCGAAGCACGCAAAAAGAAGTTCGATTTTTCCAGCTATCGTCAGGGTATCCATGGATTTTACGTAAGAACCGACAGCCCGATCAAAAAGGTCGAAAAACCCGAAGACCTCGCCGGATATCGGGTTGTTGTCGGCAGCGGAACCAATCAGGAACGCATTATGTTGCGTTGGAATGATATTGTTACTCGTGAAAATCTGAAGCCGATAGCACTTCAGGACTATGACGATAGTGCTGCAAGACTTCTTGCCATACAGTCAGGGCGGGCTGATGTGATTGTCGCTCCACATGCAAAACTGGCTTACATGGCATTGCGTGATGGCAATTTGCGCAAAGTCGGGACACTTCTTGCCGGTTGGCCCGATCGTTCCGACGTTTCGGTCGCGACGAGAAAATCGAGTGGTCTTGCCGAACCGGTTACAATTGCAATCAACGGACTTATAAAGTCGGGAGTTTACAGAAAAATTCTCGAGAAATGGCATCAGGAAGATGAAGCACTCGACGTTTCAGAAACCAATCCCCAAGGCATGGCAGAAGAATAGCGGAGAATTATCCCCATGAAAATCCATAACAATATTACTGAACTCGTCGGCAAGACCCCGCTTGTCGAGCTTCATCATTACGGCAAAAAACATCATTTGAAATCAAGAATTATTGCCAAACTGGAATATCTCAATCCGGCAGGCAGTATCAAAGACCGTGCCGCTTTGAATATGATTAATGAAGCGGAAAAATCCGGTAAGCTGAAAAAGGGCGATACTATTGTCGACATTACAAGCGGCAATACAGGCATTGCGCTTGCCGCTGTGGCGGCTGCCAAAGGCTATGCAACGAAATTCTATGTAAGCGATAATATCAGCGCCGACAAAATAAAACTTCTCAAGCTTTATGGTGCGGAAGTGGTTCCGGTTGAAAATTCTTTTTTCATGGATCCGGAAGCATTGGAAAAAATGGCTGCCCGCATCGTTTCGGAAAACCCGAACGCCTTTTTTATCGACCAATTGGCCAACCCCGATAATCCGAAGGTTCATATTGTCTCGACCGGCCCTGAAATCTGGGAAGATACAGACGGTCAGGTGGATATTCTGGTCTGTGCCATGGGTACAGGCGGAACGGTTTCGGGAACCGGAAAATATTTGAAATCGAAAAATCCCAAAATCAAAGTTGTTATTGCAGAACCGGCAGAAACCTCGCTTCCAAGTGAAGAAAATCCCTATCCGGATGAAATCGACGGGGTGCACAAGGTAAGCGAAGTACCCGCAGAGTCTCTGCCAAAGAACTATGCGGCAGAAGTGGTTGATGAAATTTTTTCACTCGACACCGCGGATGCTCTTAATGTTCAACGTGATCTCTTAACGACAGAGGGAATATTCCCAGGTGTTTCGGCCGCTGCCATTTTATGGACAGCAACCCGCCTTGCCGAACGGGAAGAAAATAAAGGCAAAATGATTGTTGCAATTTTCCCTGATAGTGGCGAACGTTATTTGAGTGCTGCAACAAAGAATTGAAGCAATTGCATATTTGCGGGCAGAAGCCGATCTGCCCGTAAATTTTTTAGGAACATTTGCAGTTTCAAGTTTTTCATTCCCCGTAATGACTTTTTGCAAAAACTCAAAACAGAACGGAAAAGCTTTTATTCTGTCAACGCCGAAGACCAAAAACTTTTTATTTTCGATTTTAACCACGTCATTCGGTTAAACAAAATCAGACCATACAACCAGAAACAGGATTTTTATAATCTGCCTCGCGCTGGAATCAAACAGGAACGATCAAACGAACGGCAATAAACTTCAGACATGAATTGGCATTTTAAGCCACGCATTTTCCAGCTCTGCATATTTGCAGGTAACACGCGCATTGGCTTTTAAAATTTAAACAACTGGCCGTTCAGTTTGAAAAAACAAATGCCTAAAGAAAGCGCGAATAAGCTGGTTTAACAATCGCCAAGCTTTTCGCGTGGTTTCAAGCGCGCCTATACAATGAACTGTTTATTTGCCGTTACAAAATTGTTTGGTAATTTCCGCCACATGATGTCCGAGATATTTGGCTGTGTTCAAATCTTCTATTTTCGGCGTGACATCCGGTGACGCATTGTCCGACTGCGCCATAGCGCCGAGCCAGCTTCCGATGCCATTAAGATCATTGCGTGTTTTACCGGAAAGCAGACCGAGATTGACCCATATCATCGCATGTTGGGCGGCAAAAAGGCTCATTGTTATCAAACTGTTGAGCTTGTCGCCATGTTCGGCTCCCGAATTGGTAAAACCTGCTGCAATCTTGTTGCGCCATTTCTGTTCGACAAAAGCCGGACCGGTTGAATCTTCCATAAATTGTTTGAAACGTGCACTCACCGTTCCATTATAGGTGGGCGAGCCGAAAATAATGGCATCGGCTTTTTCAAGCAGGTTCCAATCGACCGGTTTTTCATCAAGTCCGATCAAAAACGTTTCGGCATTTTGTACTTCTTTCGCTCCCTCTTCCACATAATGCGCCAATTTTTCCGTGTGCCCGAAGCCACTATGATAAACAATTGCTATTTTCATCTTCGCCAAAACCTCTAAAAACCCGCGACTGATCGGGAAAGAAAAACGCTATCTCCCAGTCATCTAAAATCCACTTTTAACAAGATTTTATCGTTCTGTTTTCTTCAATTTTTTTATTAAAGCTATGACTGATATTCATGAATAGTAAAACCAAGCCCACTGGCATTATTTCAAACAAAATGCGCGCAAAACGATTTGAATAAAATTTGTGCTACACGTTTTTACCTCCGCTTTTCTGCCTCACGATTTCATTTTGTATTCTACTCGATATTCTTTTTTTTCATGAATTCTATTCATCACTTCAAACAATTCTACCTCGGTAAACATTCCTCTTTTCATGACGTAAATCTAAGGGAGTTGAGGGAGGAAATAAAATTAGAAGGAATGGAACACGATGGAACAAATAAAAAACATGCATTCGTTGAATGGCAACCGTCGGCAGGTTCTCACCGCTTTGGCTCTATTGATGGCAGCACCGCTTTTCACAGCACTGCCGCAAGCTGCACGAGCACAAGAATTGCAGTCGCATAAGAATTTTAAAGGGACAACAACAATGATAAGCAAAAAACGTGTTCTGGGTTCCGGTGCAAATAGTCTTGAAGTCTCTGCTATGGGGCTTGGATGCATGGTCATGACCGGTGCACACGGGCCGATTGCCGACCATCAGGAAATGGTCAAGCTCATCCGCACTGCTTTCGATCAGGGCGTGACACTTTTTGACACGGCGGAAGTTTATGGACCGCTTTTGAACGAAACACTTGTTGGCGAAGCTGTTGAACCTTTCCGCAATGAAGTGGTGATCGAAACGAAATTCGGTTTCAACATTGTAGACGGAAAACAATTACCGGGTTTCAACAGCAAACCGGATCATATCCGCGCTGTTGTTGAAGGTTCATTAAAACGGTTGCGCACCGATCATATCGATCTTCTTTATCAACATCGTGTCGATCCGGATGTACCGATCGAAGATGTGGCAGGAACTGTCAAAGACCTTATCAGGCAAGGAAAAGTTTTGCATTTCGGCCTTTCGGAAGCGAGTGTCAAAACAATCAAGCGCGCTCATGCCGTGCAGCCGGTCACAGCTTTACAAAGCGAATATTCGTTAATGTGGCGCGAACCGGAAAAACGCATTTTCCCGGCAATTGAAGAAATGGGCATCGGTTTTGTGCCATTCAGCCCATTGGGGCGCGGCTATCTCACAGGTGTCCTCAACGAAAATACCAAATTCATGAAAACCGATTTGCGTTATGGCAAGCCGCGTTATTCGGCAGAAAACATGAAAGCGAACCGCCCCTTTGTGGATGCACTTGATAAACTTGCTTTGGATAAAGGTGTCACCGGACCACAACTTGCACTGGCCTGGTTACTAAAACAACATCCGTGGATTGTGCCAATACCGGGCACAACGAAGCTTGCCCATCTTAATGAAAATCTCGCAGCCGTGGATATTACATTGGATGATGCGGATGTTGAAAAAATCAACCGCACTTTGTCGGCAATTCCAATTCATGGCGACCGTTACGGGCCGGAAGAAGCCAAAGCCATCGACCGTGATGACGATTAATTAACGGTAAGAAAAGGTGATCTCTGATGAGCCAGATTGGCAAAGGCAAGGATGAAACTATTATCGAACCGCTTCAGCCGATCATTGATGCCCATCATCACCTTTTCGACCGTCCTCCGCTTACCTATCTTTTGAAGGATTATCTCGAAGATGCCCGCTCTGGCCATAATATTATCGCTTCGGTTTATGTAGAAACACAGGCTTTCATATCTCATTCAGGGCCGGAAGTTATGCGCCCTGTTGGTGAAGTAGAATTTGCAAACGGTGTAGCGGCAATGTCCGACAGCGGCGTTTATGGCAAAATCAAAGTAGCGGATGGAATTGTCGGATATGCCGACTTGCGTTTTGGCGAAAAAATTGCACCGCTCCTTGATACATGTCTTGAACGGGCAGGCACTCGCTTTAAAGGTGTCAGACAAAATATCATTGATGATAAAAGCCCGTTGCCATTCAAATTTGTGACCAATAGGCCACCGCATGACCTTGTAAACCACCCCGATTTTACAAAAGGTCTTGCCGAAGTTGAAAAGCGCCATCTCACATTCGACATTGGCGCTTTTCACCACCAATTGCTACAAATTGCGAAGCTTGCCGATACTTTTCCCGACCTTGTTATTGTGTTGAACAATATGGGGCACGTTATGGCTTTGGGGCTTGACGAGAGAGAAAAGAAAGAAGCGCTTCAAACATGGCGAAACAATCTTCGAGAGCTTGCAAAACGACAAAATGTCGTCTGTAAAATTGGCGGGCTAGGTCTGCCGTTTTTCGGTTTCAATTTGCACGAGCGTAAAGATGTCGTCACCAGTAAAGAGCTTGTCACACTCTGGCGGCCTTATATTGAAACAGCAATAGAAGCTTTTGGCGTTGAACGCGCGATGATGGAAAGCGATTATCCGATGGACGGGCGTTCATGCGGATATGTGCCGCTATGGAACGCGTTAAAATTATGCGTTTCGGGCGCATCAAAAGAAGAAAAAGACAATCTGTTTTATAAAGTTGCAGCCAAGACCTATCGCATCAACATTGAGGGGCTTGTTTGAATGGCAGGTTTTCATAAACAATTGGTGAGGCGACTTGCCACCGGTTTCTTCGGTTTATTTTCAGGTCTTTTCCTTTCAATTCTCGCATTTCTAGCTGTTTCAGGTGAAGAAGCGCAAAGCCAAACTTTGAAAGGTGAAAATGACATGAACCAGATCGATATTGTTTTTAACGATACCGGAAAAACCTGCACGATCAAGCTTGATGACAGCGATGAAGCGCGTGATTTAATAAGTGAGTTGCCGCTCGAACTCACACTTGAAGATTTTAACAAAACCGAAAAAATTGCCACCTTGCCGAAAAAGCTTGATGTCAAAACACAGCCAAAAGGATTTAATCCCAAAAAAGGTGACGTTACCTATTATATTCCTTGGGGTAATCTTGCCATTTTTACACGCGATTTCCGCTTTTCGGAAAATCTTGTGCATCTGGGAACGCTTTCCGGTTGCATGGAAAATTTTGACCAACAGAAGACTATTCCCATAAGACTTGAAAAAAGCACAATCTCGAACGCCCGCTAGCCTTCAGAACTCGGGACAGTAACAAATCTCGCCCGTTCGGTCGTGAAAAAAGCGTGTTGAAACTCGTGTTTCTGGTTAAAGCGACGGCTTTATTGATCTGTCAGTCATTTCATATTCGAGGGGAACAATGAAATTTTTGAATGATCGTGACGTTTCACAAATTTTATAGATGTGAGTGGAGCAATATCAATTTTAAACAAAGATGAAAGTGGCGCTTTCAACACATCAATCATAACCATTCGCAAAAAATTGGCGTCGGCGACAATTAATGTCGGTTCGGCATAATTGACTTGTTCAAGCCATTCTGCGGTCTTGTCATAAAGGGTTTTGAAAGAGGTTCCCCCATGCGGGGCTGAATAAGGGTCACTCAACCATTGTTCAAGTTCGTCTTCCTCTTCATTTGCGAGTTCTTTCAAGGCTTTCGCGTGCCAATGCCCGTAATCGATAACAGGAATTAAGAAATCTATTTTGAATTCCAGCCCCAATAATTCGACCGTGCGGATAGATGAGGTAAGATTGGCGCAAACAATATTCATGCCCTTTTGAACCGAAAATTTTTCGGGCAAAAGAACATCGCTATCAAGACTTTCATTACCGGGAAAAATGCCACGCTGTTCGGCGCGTGTCATGCCATGAGTCATAATAATAATTTCCGCCATTTGCTTCCCGACCTTTTTTGTTTTTTCAAACACGATCAATTTCTAAATTGTCACAGACAGTAATCTAGTAGTTTCAAACAGAATTTGACAGGGATTTTGCTTGAGACTATGGTGAGCCTCACATTCAATTTCGTGGAACCCGGTGCCAATCCGGGGCGGTCGCGCCACTGTGACTGTCTACCAATCATGGGACAGAAGCCAGAACTTCGATTTGATTGCATTTTCCTTAAACTCAAGGACGCGTTATCCTGAAGGAGGTTTCATGTCTATTAAAACGGCGCATGCGCCGCAAACCATATTTGTTCCGACCAAAACCATTCCGGTCAAAGCCATTTTGCCATGGGCTATATTTGGCGGTCTTATTTGCCTCATCGCACTTTATTTCATCACTACAGAGCAAGGTGCATTGTCGCTTTTCAGCGGCACCACCATTCATGAATTCGTTCATGATGGACGCCATCTTCTCGGCTTTCCATGTCACTGAGGAGATAGAATAATGGGTTCACTCCTTTATCGGGGCATGCTTGTCGGCCTCGTTGCCGGTCTTATTGCGTTCGGATTTGCCCGCCTTTACGGCGAGCCTTATGTTGATCGTGCCATTGCTTTTGAAGAATCCCATGAAGCGGCAGAGGAAGCACAAAGCGACCATTCCCATGAAGCTGAAGAAGAAGTTGTCAGCCGAAAAACACAGGCCGGTTTTGGCCTTTTGACTGCACTTGTGGTTTTTGGTGCCGGTGCAGGCGGGCTTTTTTCCTGTTTTTGCAGCTATGCCTTTGGCCGTTTGGGAAAATTGAACATCATGGCCACAAGTCTACTGATTTCGGCTTCTGCCTTTATTTCAGTGGTACTGGTGCCGCAGTTGAAATATCCATCCAACCCGCCAGCGGTCGGGCAACCTGAAACCATTGTTTCGCGTACCGAAGACTATTTCGCCCTTATTCTGGTGTCACTCCTTGCCATGGTTCTGGTTTATGTTGTGGCAAACCGGCTTAAAGCCAAATTCGGCGGGCTTAATGCGGCGATTATTGCCATGATCGGCTATGCCGTATTCATGGGTATCGTCTATTTCATTATGCCGGTTGTCAACGAAGTTCCGGCCGACTTTTCGGCTGATGTCTTGTGGCATTTCCGCATGGCGACTTTCGGTATTCAGGCCATATTGTGGCTGATACTCGGTGTCGGTTTCGGTTATCTTGCCGAAAGACATATGAAAAAACTTTAGCGGGGGATCGCAAGGAATAGTTAAAGCGGAAATTTCACGAAAAACTTTTTGTCTTCGACAAGTTAGCTTCTGTCTTCGACGGGGAATTTGTGCAACTTTCCGCTTCTATTCCTTGCATCACCAATTCACTTTCTGTCATACTCTTTGTCTTCATAACAGAAGGGTTTAGCCTTTTGTTTGTTTTGGCGCGGCTTTCGACCGGTCGCGGATTTTTAAAAAACAGGACAACGAGAATTTTATGAAAATTTACATTTCAGCCGATATAGAGGGGGTGGCCGGTGTGGTTATCCCTCAGCAATGTTCATCCGGCAATGCCGAATATGAACGGGCGCGCCGCCTGATGACCAATGAAGTCAATGCTGCGGTTACCGGCGCATTTGAAGCCGGTGCGAAAGAAGTTGTTGTGAACGATTCCCATGGTGCAATGGTCAATCTCGTTCCCGAACTCCTTCATCCCGATGCCGAACTTATTCAGGGAAAACCGAAACCGCAAAATATGGCTTGCGGGCTTGCCGATGGCGATTTCGATATGGTTTTTCTTGTTGGCCACCATGCCGGAGCAAGCCTTGAAGGTGTGCTTGCCCACACCACCAACAGTCGCGCTTTCCGTGCTGTCTATCTTGGCGACAAACGATTGGGTGAACCCGGCATTTATGGCGCTTATGCGGGCGAACTCGGTATTCCTGTCGGGCTTTTAACCGGCGACAATTGCCTTGAAGAACAAAACAGGGAATTCTTCCCCAAAGCGAGATTTGCAACAGTCAAACACGCTTATGCCAATCGTGCCGCGCGTTCTCTTTCGCCCACAAAATCTTGCGAAAAAATAAAAACAGCCGCCTTTGAAGCCGTCAAGAACCGGCATGAAATGAAGCCCTTTATTATACGCCCTCCTTTTATGGTGAAATTCGAGGTTCTTTTACCGGCCCTTGCCGATCAGGCCGCACATCTACCTCCTGCCAAGCGTATTGATGCGGTAACAATCGGCTTTGACTGCAATTCGGTTCGTGATGCAATCGGCTGGATGAGCGCTGTTTCTGCACTTGCCGCTTCGGTCATGTGAGAGAAAGCTTGAACTTTGCTTGAACCATGAAAGCGGGCGAAAGCCCGCTTTTTCTTCTTTTTGAGGCGACCGGTTTCCCATTCAAACAATATGGGATATGACCCGCTTTCAATGGTAGAATATGACCGGCTTTTCGATTGTGACGCTTCAAATTTCCGCGCTGATCTTGGAACATTTTACAAAAGCGGGCTTATGATTTTTCCGGCTTAAAAATGTTCCCGAAAAGAAAGCTTACAAACCGGTATGGAAATAAAATTCTGAAACCGACTTCAAAGCAGAGATGCCAAGCAAAGGGAAACAGTTTCCCCTTCGCTTGACAAACTTAACGAACAATCACCAATTGCCGGAAAATCAATAAATGCCGGTATGGATTTCACCATCCTGCCCCATCCATGCGCGATACATTCCCTCGCTATTGAAAGGCAGGCACACTTCGCCCTTGGCATTGACGGCAATAAGCCCGCCCTCGCCGCCGATTTTTGCGAGATCTTTGACAACCGATTGCGCGGCTTCTTCGAGTGTTTCTTTTCCCCAGCGGATACGGGCGTCGATTTCATGTGCGGCGGCATAGCGGATGAAATATTCGCCATGTCCGGTTGCCGAAACTGCACAGGTTTTGTCATCTGCCCATGTACCGGCACCGATAACCGGACTATCGCCGACACGACCGGGGAACTTGGCAGTCATTCCGCCGGTGGATGTTGCCGCAGCCACATGGCCGAAAACGTCACAGGCAACCGCGCCGACTGTGCCGTGGCGCCGTGACGGGTCATTTTCTTCCCCGCCATTGCGGCGTCGCTCCATTTCCTGTTCAAGCGCTTTCATGCGCCGTTCGGTGTAAAACCATTCAGCCGGTTTGATCTCGAGCCCGATCTCGCGGCAAAATTCATTGGCTCCGTCACCGGCAAGAAAAACATGTTCGGTTTTTTCCATAACAGCGCGGGCTGCAAGAACTGGATGACGCGGCCCGAAAATTCCGGCAACGGCTCCGGCATTCCTGTCGCGGCCATCCATAATGGCCGCATCCATTTCCTGCGTGCGTTTGGTGGTATAAACGGCACCACGACCGGCATTGAAAAGCGGATCGTCTTCCAGTGCCATAACGGAAGCGGTGACCGCGTCAACGGCCGAGCCATTCGCCTTCAGCACAGCGCGCCCTGCCTCGAGTGCCAATGTCAATCCATGACGATAGGCTTTTTCCTTTTCTTCCGTCATATCTTTCGAGCGCATTGTGCCGGCGCCACCATGAATGGCGATAACCGGTTTTACAGGAGACGACATTTCAAAGTCCTTTCAAAAAACCATTTCAGGCTATTTTAAAAAATAGCGTTCCGACGCCGGTCAATTGACGTCGATTTTGGGATCAAGCGCGTCACGCAAGCCATCGCCGAAAACATTGAAGGCCAAAACCGTAACAAAAATTGCAATACCCGGATAAAGGGTGAGGTGGTCGGCAACGCCCATATAGCTGCGGCCTGCGGCAAGCATTGCACCCCATTCGGAGCTTGGTGGTTGAGCACCAAGGCCGATAAAGGAAAGGCTTGCAGCGGTTAAAATAGACGTGCCGATACGCATGGAAAAATAGACAATCACATTAGGCAAGGTTCCGGGCAGCAAATGGCGCAAGACAATCATATGATCGGAAACACCGATGGCACGCGCCGCGTCAATATAGACAGCCTTTTTCATCGAAAGCGTTGTACCGCGCGAAAGGCGGGCAAAAACCGGTACAGAAAACACGGCAACCGCATAAATCACATTGTCAATTCCCGGCCCCAGAATGGCAATCACGGCAATGGCAAGCAAAATGCCGGGGAAGGCAAACAGCACATCGGAAATGCGCATAATGAGCGAGTCAAGAAAGCCGCCATAAAAGCCAGCAAGAATTCCCAGAAACACCCCGATAAGACCGCCAAGCGTAACCGACAGAAAACCGACTGCCAGAGAAATACGCCCGCCATAGATGATGCGGGTAAATATATCGCGGCCATATTCATCGGTTCCTGCCCAGTGGGCGGCAGATGAACCCTGCAAAATGGCATTATAATCGGCACTATTGGGATCAAGCGTCATGAATAAGGGAGCGAAAATAGCCGAGCCGATCAACAAAAGCAGAAAAACAAGCGCCACAATTGCCGCTTTCTGGCGCGCGAAACGACGCAAAAATTCGCCGAAGGGCTTGCGCGTTGCCTCGGCAACAAGTGTATCGGATGAAGTGTTCGCACTCATGAGTAACGGATCTCCGGATTAACAAAAGCATAGAGAACATCAACCAGAAGATTGATGAGGATGAACTCTAGTGAAAAGAGCAATATCAGCGCCTGAAGAACCGGATAGTCGCGATAGGAGACTGAATCGATCAACAGTCTTCCAAGCCCCGGCCATGAAAACACTGTTTCGACAACAATCGAACCACCAAGCAAAAAGCCGAATTGCAAGCCCACCATGGTGATGACCGGAATAAGCGCATTGCGCAATGTGTGTTTCCATGTCACGAGACGTTCGGGAACCCCCTTGGCGCGCGCAGTGCGGATATAATCCTCACGTGATATTTCGATAAAGGCCGAACGCGAAAAGCGCGCCATCACGGCGGCAACCCCGACGCCGAGTGTAAATGACGGCATGATAAAATGAAGTGCCGTTCCATAACCGCCGGTTGGCAGAAGGCCAAGGCGCACAGAAAAGAGATTGATTAAGAGAAGGCCAAGCCAGAAGACCGGAAATGAAATGCCGGAAACGGCCACAACCATACCGGTATAATCCTGCCAACGCCCTCTTTTGACCGCCGAAAAAACACCGATGAGTAGCCCCAATATGGTTGACCAGATCATCGAAAAAACGGTGAGCCAGACAGTTGGCATAAAACGTTCGCCAATTTCTGTCGAAACGGGTTTGCGGGTTTTCAAGGATTCGCCAAAATCACCATGAACGGCGTTTTCCACAAAGGTCACATATTGCGCCCATATCGGCCGATCAAGCCCAAGTTGCGAGCGCATGGCTTCCACTGTTTCCGCATCGGCATCAACACCGGCCGCAAGGCGGGCAGGATCGCCCGGCAAAAGCCGGACAAAACCGAATACGATGAGTGATATAACAAATATCACCGGTATGATGGAAAGCAGGCGTTTGATAATAAAAGCAAACATCGAAAATCCCGAACTTTAGAGTGAACGGCGCGAACACGCGCCTATTCTCCGTTATTATCCAGTTTAAAAACCCGTGTTCCAATGGATAACCACGGGTTCAATTCAAAAAACTCCGTTTCAATCGGCAAACTTTGCATCTTTCAAAAGAAAACCGCCATCCGGCAATGCATAAACACCTTCAAGGTTCTTTGTTTTGCCAGAAAGCACGTCTTTCTGGCCAAGGAATATCCACGGTGCATCCTCAAAAATGATCTTTTGCGCTTTGCCGTAAAGTTCGGCGCGTTTTGTGTCATCTGCCGTTTTGACGGCATCTGAAAGATCTTTGTCGACCTCGGCATTTTTATAATAGGCAACATTGAAGAGATTGGGCGGAAAGCTTTCGCTCGAAAAAAGCGGGCGCATTCCATAATCGGCATCGGCAGTTGATGCCGACCAGCCGCCAAACTGCATTTGCACTGTCGATTCTTCGGGTGTTCTTGCCCCCCAGACGCGGTCAGCCTCGACACCGGCTTCAAGTGGTGTAACATTCACTTTGATATTTACCGCCGCCAATTGTTGTTGCAAAAACTGCAAACCGCGAATGACCATGGTGCTGTTTTTGCCAAAAATTTCGGTGTTGAAACCATTCGGATAACCGGCGTCTGTCAAAAGCTGTTTGGCTTTCTCGATATTATATTCATACTCTCCGACATTGGTGTAATATTTCAGAAGTGGCGGAATAGGTGATGTGGCCGGTTCACAAAAACCGTTCATCACCACTTTGCAGAAGGCATTTTTATCAACTGCATAATTCATTGCCTGACGTACACGCACATCGTCAAACGGCTTTTTCATTGTGTTGATTGCCACATAATATTCCGAAATCGACGGTTCTTTCGTCACAACCAGATTGGGCATCTTCTGCGCAACGGCAAAAAGTTCCGGCGGAAAATCGGGAACAAATTGCACTTCTTGCGCCTGCAACATGGCAAAACGTGCACCATTTTCCGGTACCGAACGGATGGTGACACCATCTACGCCGACAGTGCCATTCCAGTAATGGTCGTTTTTTATGACTTCAAGCGTGTCGCTTGAACGGTTTTTGAAAATAAACGGGCCGGTGCCAACGGGGTGGCGGTCAATATCGCGACCATATTTTTCAAGAGCCGCCGGAGAAATCATCATGGTGCCGGTATGCGCCATGGAAGATGGAAAAGCCCCATAGGGTTCTTTGAGGATAACCTTGACCGTATAATCATCCACAACTTCGACATGGTCGAGCATGGAGACAAGAACGCGACGCGACAATTTGTTGTCGGGATTTGCGAGCCGTTCAAGATTGATTTTGACTGCTTGTGCATTAAAGTCTGCCCCGTCATGGAACTTCACGCCTTTGCGCAAATAAAAGGTAAATTCTTTGGCGTCGCTTGAAGCTTCATAACGTTCCGCAAGAAGCGGTATAATTTTCAAATCCTTGTCGAACCCCAACAAGCCTTCATAAATTGTCCGGAGCGAAGTCATGGTCAATGTATCATTGATATTGGTCGGGTCGAGCTTTGTCAGATTGACAGGAACGGCAACCGTCAACGTTTTGGCTTCTGACAGAGCCGGCATCAACATGGTGGTACAGACGAGCCCCGCAGCAAGCAATCGTTTCAAATTCAACATCAATCATCCATTTCGTTGGTTTGTCGAGATTTATCGGTTTGTTGATAAAAGTTTTCAAAAAGTGGCAGCAAGGCTGCCACCCTTATTGTCATTCACCGGTAAATTTGGCGCCATCAACCGAGAAACCGCCATCCGGCAACATGTAAACGCCTGTCAATTTCTTGGTTTTTACATAAATATTCTGCTTTTCACCGAGGAAAATCCACGGAGCATCTTCAAACACCGTTTGCTGGACAATTTTATAAGCTTCCGCACGTTTTGTATCATCGGCCGTCTTTACCCCTTCGGCGAGAGCCTGATCGACCTTTTCATTTTTGTAATAGGAGGTGTTATAGAGATTGGGCGGAAAGCTTTCGCTGGCAAAAAGCGGACGAAGACCATAATCGGCGTCACCCGTTGAAGCCGACCAGCCGCTATAAAGCAATTGCACATCGGATTTTTCAGGTGTCTCGGCACCCCAGACGCGGTCAGCCTCCACACCGGCTTCAAGCGGCGTTACCGTAACCTTGACATTGACCTTGGCAAGTTCCTGTTGCAAAAACTGCATGGCACGAATAACGGCCGTGCTGTTTCTTGAAAAAACCTCTGTTTCAAAACCGTTTGCATAGCCTGCCTCGGTCAGCAATTGTTTGGCTTTTTCAGGGTTATATTCATATTGCCCGACATTGGTATAAAAGCGCAATAGCGGCGGAATCGACGATGTTGCCGGTTCACAATAGCCGTTCAGGACAACCTTGCAGAAAGCTTCCTTGTTGACGGCATAGTTCAGGGCTTTGCGAACCCTGATGTCGTCAAAAGGCTTTTTCATGACATTCATCGACGTATAGAATTCATAGATCGACGGGGCTGTTGTTACGTCAAGCGTCGGTATCTTTTTGGCAACTTCGACAAGTTCGGAGGGAAAATCGGGAACAAATTGCAATTCGCCTGCCTGCAACATGGCAAAACGGGCGCCACTTTCGGGAACCGAGCGGATGACAACGCCATCGACATCGGCAACTTTACCCCAATAATTTTCGTTTTTTGTTACCTCGAAAATATCGCCGCTCCAGCTTTTGAATTTGAACGGTCCGGTTCCGACAGGATGACGGTCAATATCCTTGCCATATTTCTTGATCGCTGCCGGAGAAATCATCATTGTGCCGGGGTGGGCAAGCGAGGAAGGCAGCGCCCCATAAGGCTCTTTGAGATAAATTTTGATTGTATAATCATCGACAATGTCGACATGGTCGAGCATCGAGATCAACACCCGCCGCGACAATTTGTTTTCCGGATTGGCCAAACGGTCAAGATTGAATTTTACTGCTTCGGCGTTAAAATCCGTGCCATCATGGAACTTGACGCCTTTACGCAAATAAAAGGTAAATTCCTTGGCGTCGCTCGAGGCTTCATAACGTTCGGCGAGAAGCGGAATAATCTTATAATCCTTATCGAAACCCAACAGCCCCTGATAGACTGTGCGCAGCGATGTCATTGTCAATGTGTCATTGATATTGGTGGGGTCAAGTTTGGTGAGGTTGAATTCGACACCGACAGCCAACGGTTTGGCTTCTGCCCAAATCGGCATTGCTGCCAATACCGAAACCAGTCCTGCTGCAAAATATCGTTTAACAAGCTTCATTTTCCCTCTCCTTCAAACAATAGACCCGATTGTTCAACGCGTTCAAAAATGCCCACCGGATGACAGGCAACAAAATGTTCCGGCTCTACTTCAATGAGCGGCTCGACCAAAGGTTCATTACCCGGTTCCCTTACAGGGCTTGGAACTTCCCCTTCAATGAGCGGCCGCTCGATAAAACGGCGCGCCGGATCGGCTATCGGTACGGCGGCAAGCAGACGCTGCGTATAAGGGTGAAGCGGATGATTGAACACTGCCTGCCTTGGACCGATTTCGACAATCTGGCCAAGATACATCACCGCCACACGGTGACTAATGCGCTCCACCACAGCCATATCATGGCTGATAAAAAGATAGGATAGACCCAATTTTCTTTGCAAGTCCATCAATAGATTGACGATTTGCGCCTGAATGGAAACATCAAGGGCTGCCACTGCCTCGTCGGCAATGAGAAGTTCCGGCCCGCAGGCCAATGCGCGGGCAATACACAGGCGTTGACGCTGGCCACCGGAAAATTCATGCGGGTAACGGCGCGCCACATGTGGCGGAAGGCCGACAGCTTGCAACAATTCCTGCACGCGTTCATCAACCTTGTTTGCAGGAACGAGTTTATGCGTCAACAAAGGTTCGGCAATGGAAAAGCCGACAGTCAAGCGTGGATCAAGCGAGGCGAACGGATCCTGAAACACATATTGGATGTTCTGGCGTATCTTGTGGCGCTCGGCATTATCCATTTTTAAAATGTCGCGCCCGTGAAGCAGAATTTCGCCGCTCCTCGGTTCGGTCAATTGCATGATCGTGCGCCCGACAGTGGATTTGCCGCAACCGCTTTCTCCGACAAGCGCCAGCGTTTCACCCGCTTTAATCGAAAAGCTCACTTGTTCTGCGGCGTGAACCCGCCCTGTCACTTTACCGAAAAAGTTCTTTTTGACATCGTAACGGGTTACGAGTTTCTTGACATCAAGCACAACGTCATCAAGCTTCACTGTATCCTGCGGCAGTGCTTCGACCTTATCTTTACCGGGTGAGCGTATATCGAAAGGACGGGGCAATTTTTCGTTGGCAAGTGCACCAAGTTGGGGAACTGCGGCAAGCAGAGCTTGCGTATAAGGTGCTTGCGGGTGCTTGAAAATTTCGTTCGACGTGCCTTCTTCGATCTTGTCGCCACGGCACATCACAAGCACACGGTCGGCAACCTCGGCAACGACCCCCATATCATGGGTGATAAAGACCACGCCCATGCCAAGCTCGTCCTGTAACATGCGGATAAGGCGCAAAATCTGCGCCTGAATTGTCACATCAAGGGCGGTTGTCGGTTCGTCGGCAATGAGAAGTTGCGGGCGACAGGCAAGCGCCATTGCAATCATCACCCTTTGACGCATACCACCGGAAAGCTGGTGCGGGTGGCGATCGAGGAGCCCCTTGGCATCGGGAATACGCACCTTTTCAAGCATGGCAAGCGCTTCCTGACGCACTTCCTTGTGTGTACCCCCCTGATGAAGGCGGATTGCCTCGCCAATCTGGTCACCAATGGTGAAAACAGGATTGAGCGATGTCATCGGCTCCTGAAAAATCATCGCAATATTTTTGCCGCGAACGCTATTCATTTGCGATTGGGAAAGCTTTGTAAGATCGCGCACAGCACTCTTGTCATTGAAGAGCACCTCGCCGGAAGAAATTTTACCACCGCCGAATTCGATAAGACGCATAATAGAGAGCGACGTTACCGATTTTCCGGAGCCGCTTTCGCCCACTATCGCCAATGTTTCACCGGCATTGACCGAAAAATCAAGCGACTTCACCGCACGGAAATTGCCGTCTTCGGTTTTGAAATCGACATCAAGGCCTTTTACGTTTAATAGCGGCGCATCCAAATTGACCAACCTCTTTTCTTCCGACATTTCAACCGCTTTCCGGAACGCGTTTGAAAAAGCTGACTCCACCCGCTTTTTTAACGTACTCAAAATTCAACGAAAGGTTTTTTCTCAAATTCTTTCTACCCACTATGGTTGTTTTAGGCAAAACCAAGGACAGAGCAACCCATTGTCATGGACAACGCCTTTAAACTGTCTTGCTATGAAACAATCGCCAGACTCTTGTTGTCTTGACCCTTCGGACACAAGAAAAGATTGCTCACAATTAAAAATGCCGCCGAATATATCTTTTACGGGCGCATTTCTGCTTTACCTTTTTTTAAAACCGTCAAAGCCGGTTTTATTCACTAAATCGTGCTTGTCGTTCAAGTGTTTTTTTCAAAAACTTTTAAAACTGGCATATAAATTGCTTAAGAGCCCGTTATTTTCCTTTAAAAATCAGTCTGTTGAGGCACTGTTGATAAGTGTGGCAAGCGAGGTAAAGTGCGACGGTTTCATGGTTGCGGCATTAACGCCCGACATATCAGGCGCCATCCATAAAGACCGTAAAATGCTTTCTTCGGTTGCTTCTATGACCGCCTCGAACATGGGCGAGAGGGCGCGATCGTCAATATGGGGAACAGCCTTGATGTGCGATTCTTCTCCATTGTGACGAAGTTCTTTTGCCGTAGAAAAAGCAAGGGCAAAATCGCCCGAGCCATTACTCAAAGCTGCTCCACTTTTGGCAAGCCCCCCGAATGTCCGGTTGGCTAGCCGTTTCAATTGTCTTGAATCAAGCGGTGCATCGGTTGCAACAATCATAATAATCGACCCGTCTTTATCAGCACTCGGTACGGGATAATTTATGTCGCTCTTTTCGAGAATTCCAAGATGCCCGCCAAAATTCGACTGCACGAGAATGCCTATTGTATAGGTTTTGTCACCCATTTCGATAAGCCGCGAGGCCGTGCCGATACCGCCTTTAAGACCGAAGGCCACTGTGCCGGTACCGGCGCCCACTGCCCCTTCTTCAAAACGGCCGGGACGTGCAATTTTTAGTGCTTCGAGCATTTCATCAAAGCTCGGGCGCAAAGCCCGTATATTATTCAGCCGTGAATCATTGGTTTCGCCAACAACAGCATTAATGGAGGTTGCTTTTTCATTGCCCTTTTCATGCAAAGTGTAATAAATCAGTGCTTCAATCGCGCGACCTGTTGCAAGTGTATTGGTGAGCAAGATCGGTGTTTCAAGCTCGCCAAGTTCTTCCACCTGAACGGAGCCCGCAAATTTTCCATAACCGTTAAATGCACTGAAACCGGCCGGTATTTTATTTTGAAAAATATTGTCGGAATGCGGCACAATTGCAGTGACACCAGTGCGGGTTGCGTCCCCTTCCTTGATCGTGACATGGCCTACTTTGACACCGGAAACATCTGTCAATGCATTGAGCGGACCACTTTTATAATGACGGGTCACATAATGTTCCGGCAAAGGTTTCGAACAATCATTTTGGAACGACAATGCTAACCCTTTCATTTTTTCCTCAAGCATGGGAGCCCGAAGGATTTAAGAATTATATAACAATTTCAATGACGAGTGAGCGTAAACATTATCCCGCGTCGCGTCCGGCTTTCTCGCAGTCACGAGATAATCAATATCTTTCATGGGTGCAACGGCGAATGTACCCTGTTTTTCGAATTTTGAATAATTGGCAAGAACGATTAGCTTTTCTCAAGTTTGCAATCATAGCGCGCGCGGATTCAATCATTGCCCGATAGAAATATCGGCAACATTGCTTGAATTTTAACCAATCAACATTCTTGAAGAAAACCGGCCTCTTTCAGCACGTTTGTTTCACGTGCCAAACCGGCAGGTTTTCTGTTCTTGGCTTCTCCGGTTTAAAAACAGTTTTAAATTCCGGATGGCGATTTTTTAAAGCGTCCGATTTCTAGCGGATACGGGCAATCACTTCCCCGACATTGGCGATACTGCCAGCCGGTTTTACAATTTCCAATTTGCCGCTTGTTTCTGCAACAATATTGGTTTCCATCTTCATGGCTTCCATAACGGCTAAAGTCGAACCTTCTTCGACTTTTTCGCCGTCCTCGACGAGCCAGGCTTTGATCGTTCCGGGAATGGGTGCAGCAATGTCACCAGCGCCCTTATCGGCCTTTACTTGTTTCCCATCATCGGAATGCGAATTTTGTGCACCATTTGCTGCGTTCCCTGCCCCTTCAAGCAATTTCAAAAACCGGAAGGGCAAACCGAGTTCGACACGTTTTCCGTCAATTTCGACATCAAAACGCTCGATCTGCGGGTCAATTTTATCGCCTTTGGTTTCCATAGCCAGTTTTTCGGCAAAATCGGTCTCGATCCAGCGTGTATAAACTTTAAAGCCGTTTTCTCCAATAAAATCCGGATGTTGAATAACAAGCCGGTCAAACGGCAAGACGGTTGCAACCCCTTCAATTTCAAATTCGCTCAAAGCCCGTGCAGCACGTTTTAACGCTTCTTCGCGTGTTCTTCCGGTAATAATCAATTTTGCAATCATCGAGTCAAATTGCGGGGCAACAATGCCGCCTTCTACCACACCGCTATCAAGCCGCACACCGGGCCCTGAGGGAGGCGAAAACTTTGTAATTTTTCCAGGGCACGGCAAAAATCCACGCCCGACATCCTCGGCATTGATACGAAATTCGATTGCGTGGCCGACGGGTGAAGGCGTTTTATCAATTGTCAAAGGTAAACCTTCGGCAATACGGAATTGTTCAACAACGACATCAATCCCGCTTGTTTCTTCTGTGACGGGATGCTCGACCTGCAACCGCGTATTGACTTCGAGAAACGAAACGACGTCATTGCGCCCCAACAGGAATTCGACAGTCCCGACGCCACTATAATTGACATGGCGGCAAATATTTGTAGCCGCTTCCTTCAAACGTTTTTCAACTACATCGGAAATAAAAGGTGCCGGTGCTTCCTCGACGAGTTTCTGGTTGCGCCTTTGTAATGAACAATCGCGGGTGCCAAGCACCACGACATGTCCCAGTTTGTCGGCAATCACCTGCGCTTCGACATGACGGGGGCGATCAAGAAATTGTTCGACATAACATTCGCCACGGCCAAAAGCCTGAACCGCTTCGCGGACAGCCGACTGGAAAAGCTCTTCGGCCTCTTCCCGTTTCCATACAACCTTCATGCCGCGCCCGCCGCCGCCATGCGCTGCCTTGATTGCAACGGGAAAGCCATATTGTTCGGCAAAAGCGATAACATCTTTGCCGCTTGTGATCATACCGTTGCTACCGGCAACAAGCGGTGCGCCTACCTCTTTTGCAACTGCACGGGCTTTAAGCTTGTCGCCCAAAAGATCAATTACCTCCGGATCCGGCCCGATCCAGATAAGACCGGCATCAATCACTGCTTTGGCAAATTCGGCACTTTCCGACAAAAAGCCATAGCCCGGATGAATGGCATCAGCCCCCGAACGTTTGGCAATTTCAATAATCTTCGTACCATCAAGATAGGTTTCTTCCGGCCGATTACCGTTGAGGCTATAAGCTTCGTCGGCTTCTTTGACAAAAAGCGCCGAACTATCAATATCGGCATAAATCGCCACCGAAGAAACACCATAATCGCGGGCTGCACGAATAATGCGCAATGCAATTTCTCCGCGATTGGCAATCAGTATTTTTTTCATGAACGTCCCCATCACTCCGAATTTATAATTTTCTCAAATCAAGCCTGTGTGCTTGTTTCTTCCAAAACCGGTCTTTGACCTTGTTGATTTTTGGCTCTCGCCAATTCCTTCCAATTTCATGATTTTGTTGAAGTTTTATTGGCACCGCTCTTCAAGCTTTTCTGCTCGCTATCATAAAAGTTTTTGACGGCGCGAAAGCGGATAGAAGCCCCTATCGGGATTTGTGCCGCAAGGTCGATCTGGTCTTCAACGAGATTGGCAATAACCGGATAACCGCCGGTAACAGGCCGATCACGCAAAAACAAAACCGGCTCGCCATTTGCAGGAACTTCTATTGCACCGGTTACTGTGCCTTCACTCGGCAATTCATCGCTTCGCGAGCGCTCGAGACGGGCGTCACTTTGTAATCTTATGCCAATTCTGTTGGAGGCTGGCGTCACTTGCCAGTGTTTTTCAAGAAACATCGCAATCGAATGCTCTGTAAACCAGTCGGTCCGCGGCCCCAAAACCACATCAAGCACCACATTATCGCCCGCTTCCGGCAAGACGTAAGGATCATCAAGTGACAATAAAACCGGCTGCAAAGGGCTATCATTGTCTATAAAGATCTTGTCACCCGCCACGAGCGGTTTCGGCCCCAAATTGGAAAGACTGTCAAAGGACGCACTTTTTAAAACCGGTTCAACTTTAAAGCCGCCACGCAAAGCCATATAACTGCGAAAGCCTGCCAAGGGTGCCCCGAGAATGATTTCATCGCCTTCATCAATGGCAAGCGGCGTGTTTTTTTCAAAAACAAAAACTGTGCCTTTTGCCGATTTGATGGTAATTGGCAGGTTAGCACCGGTAAAAGCAATAACCGATGCTTGCAATGCTTTCATACGTGCATTCCCATAGGTAAATTCCAGCACCGGTTGTTCACGTGGATTGCCGACAAGCCGGTTGGCATTCTCCATTGCTTTCTGGTCAAGCGCACCTGAGGGGGAAAGCCCTTGCGAGGATTGGAACAAGCGCCCGCGATCCTGAAACGTCACCGGCATCAATGTTGTTACCAATTTGAAAACCGCATCTTCTTCAGGCTTTAGATTTTTTTTGCTGGGTAATAATTCGGCGTTGTCATAACTGCCCGTTTTCCCGTTACCTACTGTTTTCCCGATTTTTGGTGCTTCGTTTTCATCACCCGTTTTTGCTAAACCGGCTTTTTCATTTCGGGATAAGGAAAAGTTTGTCGTCCCTTTGGAATGTGCCGAATAATCTTTTGTCACATCGACAAAATGCACCCTGTCACCCGGTTTTAAAAGTGAAGGCGGGTCGCGGTCGAGATCAAACATTTTAACATCTGTCCGCCCGATCAATTGCCAGCCACCGGGGCTCGGTTGCGGATAGACACCACCGAATTTTCCTGCAAGTGCAACAGAACCGGCGGGAATAGATTTTCGTGGTGATGCGCGTCTTGGAACATTGAAAACGGGATCGCCACCCGTCAAATAGGCAAAACCGGGAGCAAAGCCACAAAAAGCAACCTGATAATGGCTTTCCGTATGACGACGGATAACCTCTTCACGGTCTCTTTTTAAAAGAGCGGCAACGTCGTCGAGATCTTCCCCGTCATAGACAACCGGTATTTCGACAAGTTTGCCGCTTTTTTGTTGCCCTTTTTCAAGTTTCAATCCCGCAATTTTTGTTTCCAACGCGTTTTCATCAGCAAGCAAGGCATCAAAAATGACGAGCAAAGTCCGCGCTGCCGGAATAATTTCGACAATAGCTTGCAGATCTTTCTCTCCTCGCCGGATTTCTTGCTGCAAGCGGTCAAACAAAGCCAATGTCTCTTCAAGATTGGCAAGCTCGATCAGAAAGGCCGAATTATTGACACCGAGAAAGCGCATGGGAAAAAGACACTCCCTCAATCAACAAATGGCTTTAAGGAAACTCCGGCTTTTTCAAGACCGGCTTTGACAGCTTTGGCCATTAAAACGGCACTCGGACTGTCGCCATGGAGGCAAATCGACTGTGCATCAAGGCTAATCTCTTTGCCATCAATCGCGGTAATTTTGCCTGTCTCGACAAATTTTACCATACGTTCGGCAACGACAGCGGGGTCACTCAGCACAGCCCCTTTTTCGCGGCGGGATAGAAGTGTCCCATCACTCTTATAGGCACGGTCGGCAAAAGCTTCTGCCACCACAACAAGTCCGGCTTCACGCGCAAAAGGAATAAGGGCGGAGCCTGCCAATGCCATAAGGGTGAGCGACGGCTCGACCGCTTTGATCGCATTGATAACGGCTTTTGCCTGACGCATATCATGGGCAATTGTGTTATAGAGTGCACCATGGGGCTTCACATAGACAACTTTGGTTCCTGCCGCCTTGGCAAGCCCCATAAGCGCCCCGATCTGATAAATGGCATCGCCCGTCAATTCGCTATCGGTCGGGTCCATATTGCGGCGCCCGAAGCCTACAAGGTCACGATAGCCGATATGTGCACCAACGCGCACATTATTCTTTTTGGCCGCCTCGAGTATGCGTAAAATACCGGCAGGGTCACCAGCATGAAAACCGCAAGCAACATTGGCACTGGTAACAATAGACAACATTTCGCTATCTTCGCCCATTTTCCAGGGACCGAAACTTTCACCCAGATCACTGTTCAAATCGATCGACTTCATATGAACCTCCCCTTTTCGAATATAAATTATTGGCTGCTTTTAAATTGTTGAACAATCTAACTTTGATTGTCAGGCATTGCAATCATCTTCTTTCTCAAATAAACTTGTAAATATATTTGGTGGATATTGAAACGGGGAGGTTTTCGGCTTTGCATTTTGTTTCCAATTATCTTTGTGCCAAAGACTCCGTAATTTATATCGACGGAACCGACAACCAAGGGGGCAAACGGTCGGATGAAAAAAACGAACGATGAACTATCACTTGCAGATCAGACTGTAAAAGCCATCGAAGCCGACATTATCAGCGGCCATTACCATCCTGGCGAACATTTGAGCGAAGCGATACTGGCGAAAAAATTGTCGGTCTCGCGTAATACATTGCGCGAAGCATTCAGGATGCTCACAAAAAACGGACTTATCGAATACCGTGCAAACCGTGGTGTCTTCGTGACTATTCCCGACTTCAACACGATTATCGACGTTTATCGGTTACGTAAAATTATCGAAGTCGGCTCCGTTCGCAATGTGCATTTTCCCCATTCAGCTATTTTCATGATGGAAAAAGTTGTAGGAAAAGCGGAAAAACTCTGCGAAGAAAAAAAATGGCAGGATGTCGGTACTGCCGATATGGAATTTCACCAATTGCTGGTAAGCCTTAGTAACAGCCCGCGACTTGACCGGCTTTTTGCCGAGCTGACAGTCGAACTGCGATTAATCTTCGGTCTGATTTCCGACTTGCGTTCGCTTCACCAGCCTTTTGTAGCCATGAACCGCAATATCGTTAACTGCCTCAAAAAAGAAAAAGCGAAAAAAGCAGCCAAACTTCTCGGCGATTATTTAAAACAATCCGAAAAGATGATTATAGAGGCCTATAGCGCACTTCAAAAATAATCGTCTTTCTTGTCATAAACAAAAAATACGGACTGGTGATAAACCGGTCCGTAGCAACAACCGATATGATAAAACCAACATCTTTCATATATGTCGTTCTATGAAGTAAGTCCTTGCATGGCGAATTTATTTAACCTACCCGCCCGTTCATGCGGATTATTTCCGTTTTTTTATCGTCGGATAATTTTTAAAATCTCCTTCCTCGTCGGAGGTTTTTGCTTTTCTTGCAATAATGTAACGGGAACGGCTTTTGTTCAAACGGTTTTCATTCCTAACGGTTTTGCGTTTTTTCCGTGCTCCATGATAGACTATATCCGTTTAAAAAATTGAAGGCACAATCATGCTTCGAGAAAATATCGCCGATCTTATGGCCTTTATGGTTGTTGCCGAGGAAAAAAGCTTTACCAAAGCAGCTCACAAGCTCAACATATCGCAGTCGGCTTTGAGCCATTCGATAAAAAATCTGGAAGATCGTCTCCATTTACAATTATTGCGCCGCACCACACGTTCGGTTGCACCGACCAATATTGGAGAACGGCTTCTCGAACTTTACACGCCCCATCTTGTGGCGATGGAAAGCGAACTGAAACACCTTTGTGAGACAATCGATCATCCATCCGGAACAATCCGCATAACTGCGCCCGATTATGCGGCAAAAGCCATTCTATGGCCAAAGCTTTACCCGCTTCTTGCAAAATATCCCGATATTCATCTTGAAATCTCGATTGATTACGCCTTGACCGACATTGTCGCTGAACGTTTCGACGCCGGTGTGCGACTTGGTGAACAGGTCGAGAAAGACATGATCGCGCTAAAAATCGGGCCGGATCTCCGCATGGCGGCTGTTGCCTCACCTCAATATCTTGAAAAACATCCTATCCCCGAAATGCCGCGCGATCTTCTTGAACATCAGTGCATCAATCTTCGATTGCCGACATCCGGAGGTTTTTACGTTTGGGAATTTGAAGAAAATGGACAGGAATGCAAAATAAGGGTCGAAGGGCAATTGAGCTTCAACACAATCGATCAGGCATTGGATGCTGCCGAAGCCGGTTTCGGCATTGCCTACACAACCGAAGATGCTGTGGTGGAACGGGTGGCTAGCGGTCGGCTTAAACGCATTCTCGAAAATTATTGCCCGCCATTTCCGGGATATTACCTCTATTATCCGACACGACGCCAACATACTGCGGCTTTTCAACTGGTTATCGATTGTTTGCGCTATAAGGCTTTATAAGAGTGCGCGCGCCCCGCACATTTTGAATTTCAATTTTCGATAAGACCTCTAAAGAGTGAGGTCTATTTGCCATTCCGGTTTTTTCCATTGCAGTTTTCTATTCTCACTGCTTAATTCTTGCATTCTCCCATTGTCGCCTGGAACAGTTCTTCGAGAACCAAACATCGGCAAAACAACTTGTTTTATGAAAATTTTGCATAAAGCCTAGTTCCACGCCCCTTCTTTTAGAAGCAGTGCTTTTCGGATTAATCTTGAAAATAATAAGCAGCCGCGCATTGTCGATAAAAGACTGTACGCATTTGAAAATGCATTTTGTCGAAGGTTTTCAAAAGATGGTCAAACGCAACTGGGTGATAACCGGTGTCTCGAGCGGTTTCGGCTATGAAATGGTCAAACAGGTTTTAAGCCGCGGCGATAACGTATTGGGGACTGTGCGCAAAACTCGACCTGTCGAAGAGCTGATTGCCCGCTATCCTGATAATTTCCATGTCGAAATTGTCGATATGAGAGACCGGAAAGCAGTGACACAACTCGGGCAAAAAGCCGAAGAATTGTTTTCAACAATCGATGTGATTGTCAGCAATGCCGGATATGGATTGTTCGGAGCTGCCGAAGAATTATCGGATGACGAAATTGACGATATTATTGCAACCAACCTCACCGGTTCGATCGACTTTATCCGTGCCTTCTTGCCAATTATGAGAAAGAAACAACATGGACGTATCATCCAGATTTCTTCCTATGGGGGTGAAGTCGCTTTTGCCGGAAATTCGCTTTATCACGCGACGAAATGGGGCATTGAAGGATTTTGTGACTCGCTTTCACAAGAAATGGCACCATTCAACATTGGCGTGACGATTGTCGAACCCGGTGGGGCAAGAACCGAATTCCGCTATAAAAGCGCAAAAATTGCAAAGCCTATAAAAGCTTATGACAACACGCCTGCCCACGCTTGCCAGAAAATGCTTGATCGGAAAAACGGCTTGGCTGCAGGGGATCCGGAGCGTATGGCTGCCCGCATTATCGAAAGTGTCGATATAACGCCCGCACCATTACGCATGGTGCTCGGTTCAGGTGCTTTAAAAACCACCATCGAGGTTTTAAAAAAGCGGCTTGAAGACTTTAAAGGGCAGGAACAACTCGCCGCTTCAACCGATTTTTAAGCGGATGAAACAACGCTTTTCTTAAATCTCCGGCAAAGTCGAATATTAAAGTGCTATGGGTTCATTCAGAAGATGCGTTTTAGTCAAAGGGAAAAATTTTTAACCAGAAGATCAATAGCGTTCGGCAAAATTATCAGCTCTGTTCCTTCATGCTCAAACGGCTAAATGATTGCGTTTTTTCATCAGCAACTGTTAAACCTTTGGCAAAAAACCCGATCTATTGCTTTTAACGCTTATTATTCCCGATTTTTCTCACGGTGTATTTTATAGCGCAGTGCAATAACACCCTGACCGGCATTTTTTACGTCCAGCAATTCGAGTGACTGTCCGGCGGCAGGATTTGCTTTCACCAAAACCTTTTCTCCCGTTGCACTATTATCCGTGCGAGGTGACCAATCAAATAAGGAAGGTGCAGCTTTGCGCCCGTCAATACCGGGATAGATCATCACACTCAATTCATCGATAAGCCCGTTTTCCAGAAATGCTCCGTTAATCGTGCCGCCACCTTGCAAAACAATTCGTTTTATATTGAAAAAATGCCCAAGACCTTCCATGGCTTCTACAAGATCATTTCCATCTTCACCGGCAAAGACATAGGAAATTTCCAAGCTACGAAGATGTTCCAGATAGGCTTGCGAAATTTTTTTAGCCAAAACAACAATGATGTTTTCATCGCAAATTTTGTCGCCTTCATATTTTATGCGCCCATGACGATCCACGATAATGCATAACCGTTTTGTTTGACGCTTACCGATAAAAGGTTGCGGGTCAATCACTCTTACAGGATGAGGGTCATTGAATTCCTGTTTTGCAAAATGCCTTTGAACGGTAACCCGCCCCAACATTTCCGCGTCGCAATTGAAACTGTCGCTAAGGTCATAATAGGAAATGGTCGCCTCATCATTTTTTGTCCCGTCATAAGGCGCAGTCCAATGATCTTCCACAATTTTTCCATCAATCGATGTCATCATATGGCAAATTATAAAAGGGCGCATGATTTCTCCTTGAACAATAAAATCATGAAAGAGCAACGAGATAGGCGAAGGCTCTTTGATATGTCTTCTTCACCTATAAACGCTTGAAGCCCGCTCATAAACCGGCCTCTTTTCACAAGGCCTATTAGAAAAATTCATTAATGGGGAAGCGGGAATGGAAAAGCGGGCTTTGCCTGAAACACGTCTTCTTTAAACAATTCGAAAAAAACAATATGCGAACGGAGATATGGGGGAAAAGCACGTCATCAACTTAAAACCCGTGTGATAAGCCTCTCGCTCAGAATTGTTTAACCTTCCTTTTTCTTACATCTCCTCCCCTTCTTATGCCTCCCGCTTCTTGTTCGCTTTCATCTTGCGATGTCCCTTCTCACTGCCTCCTTCCCGATGATTTATAACTCTGCCCGCTACTACTAATTTTTTTAAAAAATCCTGTTGGTTGTTTTGACCTATCTTGCAAAAAAAACCGAACTGGAGAATAGTTTCGTTAAAAGGGAAAGTTTTTTGGAAATGATCGGGACGAGCAAACCATTTTCCGTGGTTATCAGGGTGTTGTGCATTTTCGCACTGCTCAACCTCGCCTTTGCCCATAATCGCAATTTTCCGGTTTCACCGAACAGCTTTGCAAGCAATTCTTCTCACCATCATGAAAGCTATCGGCAGAACCATTCGCATATGGTTGCTGATGGCGAGATTTGCTCGAAAAACGCATCTTCAAAACCGCAAAAATTAAACAAAAAACACCATAATGACAATTCATGTCATGAATTGGGTGCTTGTCACGCCTGCCGCATCGGCGCCTCAATGCTTACCCCGCCCGATAGCGTTGAAATCGGCGAACATAACCTCTTCCTCGTCGAGATTTTACTACCCTATGACACGGTAACCTTCGGCACCTTTTTTGTAAAATCCAACGCTTCGCCGCGTTCACCGCCATTGTCATTCATAAGCTGACAGGTTCAACATATCAGAACATCGAATTTTTAAAAAAATGGCCGCGTCTTTTTAACGACGTGGCGCAAGTCATTGCTGCCATTTTTTGTGTTTTCGATCGTTAAAGCGAAACCTGTCAGCCTTTTTTTCACCTGTCAAAACGCATGGTTTAAAGCCTGACAAAAAACCTGGCTCGGAGAATGCCATCAATGGCAATTCCCGTTTGTTTTCCATGCCTGACAAAGTTTCAATCCACTTTTCTTCACGGATTTTAAAAAATGGATTCTCTCTTTCAAACCGATAGGCGGTTTAGTGTGCACTCGGACGCATTAAAATCATCGTCTTCCCTGATCGGTGCCATTGCTGCCCTTTCCACCCTGCTCATGATAATGCCGACGGGTGCAAAAGCCGAAACGGCTATAAAAAACGAAAAGAGCACGATAACGCCGATTCAAACCCCGCCAACAAGTCCCGAGCAAAAAGAGGCAGCGAAGGCCGAGAACCAAGGAAACATGGTTCTCAAACCGGTTATCGTTACATCGGCAGCTATGTCTTCACCGGTCACTGTTGTTACCAATCCGAAAGACCCACGCCAACCTATTCCCGCTTCGGACGGTGCTGATTATCTTAAAACCATTCCCGGTTTTGCAACCATCCGCAATGGCGGCACCAATGGCGACCCCGTTTTTAGAGGCCAATTCGGCTCTCGTCTTAATATTGTCAATGACGGCAGCACGATTATGGGCGCCTGTCCGGGGCGGATGGATAATCCGACATCCTATATCTCGCCTGAAAGCTATGACCGGCTGACTGTTGTCAAGGGTCCTCAAACTGTGCGCTATGGCCCCACCGGTTCGGCGGCAACGATTTTGTTTGAACGCGACCCGCAACATTTTGACAAACCGACCGTCAAAGGCGATTCCAGTATTGTCATCGGTTCCAATAGCCGCTTTGAATCCCGCCTTGATGGAACTGTCGGGGCACGCCCCGGCTATGTCCGGATTATCGGTAATAAAGCACTTTCCCATGATTACCATGATGGCGATGGCAATAGTGTTCCCTCAAAATGGGATAAATGGAATGGCGATATGTTTTTGGGGCTCACTCCAGACGAAAATACGTTGTTCGAGCTTTCCGGCGGCGGCGGTGATGGTGAAGCCCGCTATGCCGGCCGCGCCATGGACGGCAGCCAATTCAAGCGGGAATCGCTTGGAGCCAAATTCATCAAAGAAAATATCAATGACCGGCTTACCAAGATCGACGCGCAATTTTACTATAATTATGCCGACCACATTATGGATAATTTCCGTTTGCGCCACCTTGCGACCAGCGCTTCCCCGCTGCCAATCGGTATCACCAGCACAGGCAAAACGGGCACCGGTCATATGGGACATATGTCGGCTATGGGAGCCATGGATATGAACCATATGATGGGAAGCGGAGGCGGAAATCCGATGACCGGCATGGGTGGCATGAACGGCATGGGCGGCATGGGCGGTATGGGGGGTGCTGGTGGCACGATGGATATGTCGTCCATGCCGATGGAATCGCGCCTTGACCGGCGCACCATGGGCGGCCACTTTACCACCAATTGGGATTTAGGCGATTTATCGCTCGTAAGCGGAGTTGATATTCAAACCAACACCCACCGCAAAAGAAAAAGCCGCAATATGATGAGCATTAACGGTTGGGATAAGGATGCGGTTTTTTTCAATTACGGACTGTTCAGCGAAGCCACATGGAGCTTTGCCGAAAATCAACGCCTTGTTTTTGGCGGCAGACTTGATCGGGCTTCTGCGAAGGATGAGCGAAACACAAGTCCGACAGATAGCGACAAGCGCGACAGAACATTGCCAAGCGGTTTTCTCCGTTATGAGCGCGACCTCGATCAAATACCGCTTACAACCTATATCGGGCTTGGACATGCCGAGCGTTTCCCCGATTATTGGGAACTGTTTTCCCCCAAACAATCCGACGCTAACTCACTCAATGCATTTGACGGCATAAAGCCCGAAAAAACCACCCAGCTTGATTTCGGTGCGCAATATAGTGAGGAAAATAGCAATATCTGGGCATCCGCTTATGTCGGCCGGATTGATGACTATATTCTCTTCGACTATTCAAGCGGGCAGTCAAAAGCATCGAATGTCGATGCCACCATTATGGGGGGTGAATTGGGGCTTTCCCATATGTTCTTCAATGTCTGGAAGTTTGATTCAAGCCTTGCCTATTCGTGGGGGAAAAACACCACAGATAACGAGGCTTTGCCGCAAATTCCACCTTTGGAGGGAAGGCTCGGCCTCACCTATCAAGAAGAAAAATGGAGCATTGGTGGGCTTTTAAGGCTTGTTGCCGATCAACCGCGCATTGCCGAAAACAAAGGCAATGTTGTAGGAAAAGACTTTGATAAAAGTGCAGGCTTCGGTGTTTTTTCTTTGAATGGCAGCTACAAGATTTCAAAAAATGTAGCTTTGACCGGCGGCGTCGATAATCTCTTCAACAAGGATTATTTTGAACATCTGAACCGCGATGGCGATGCCGGTTTCGGTTTTCCCGCCCATTATCAAGTGCGAGAGCCGGGGCGCACCTTCTGGGCAAAAGCCGATTTCAAGTTCTGAAATCCATTTGTCAAGTTAAGGCAAATAATATCAAACTTTGCCCTATGTTTAAGCTTATGTTTCGAGGCATAATTTTTTTAAAAATTATGCCTCATCAAAACAACGGAATTGAGTGCCACGAGTATCAAAACCGTCAAACGACCTTGCAGGCTTGACATAAAACCTTTTTAACGGTCGAGAATGCCGATTTATAGCCTGCGACCTTTCTGCCAGTTCCTTGAAGCTTTCTCATGCGAAATTTTTTTCGACTTCCAGAAAATGGATGACAAGAATAATTTTTGTCCGATATTTGCGATTGATTGTGATACGGCGGCAAAAGCCTGATGGAAAGCGCATAAAATTTATGCGCATTTTTTAAAAGAATGCCCCTGTTTTGAAACCGGTTTTCTGCTGAGAACGCCGAAATTTATACATGAGAAATTTACGACCATAAAAACGGATAAGAAAAGTTTTCCAAGGATAAAGCAAATAAAACTATGCCAAAATTGTCAAAAATAAGTCATAGTCCATTTTTAACAATTTTTACGGTAACCGTGATGAGCCAACAACCATCCATGAATCCGACAGTTTATGACAGTGAAAAGCCTGCAACTTTTCTGGGGCTTTTACGCTATTCGCGTTTTTTTACCGGCTCCGCTATCATCACGGCCATTATTGCAGCGGCTTTGAGCATTGCGCCCTTCTATGTGATTTCGCTTATTGCCGGCGAGCTTTTGAAACCGACGGTCAACCCGACAAGACTTTGGTATCTTGCAGGTGTTGCAATCGGCCTTGTTCTGCTTAGATGGATATTCGTATCTTTAAGTGACATGCTTGCCCATAAAGGGGCCTTCACCATTCTCTTTACACTCAGAAAAAGAGCAGCCCAAAAACTGGGAGAGGTTCCACTGTCGTTTTTTGCAAGCCAGTCTTCAGGAAAACTTAGGCGCACGCTTTACGATGATATTGACAGTCTTGAAAGCCTTTATGCCCATATTTTGCCAAGCCTGAGTTCCGCTCCCATTGTATCACTTTCGGCTCTTATCCTGTTGTTTTTTGCCGATTGGCGGCTTGCCATTATTGTTTTGATCCCCTTGCCGATTGCCTTTTTTGCTCAATGGTGGATGACCCGCGGCATGGGCGATGACATGCATGAATGGATCGGTTTGCAGCAAAAAATTTCAGGCGAGATCAGCGAATTTATCCGTGGCGTACATGTTATCAAAAGTTTCGGTCTTGATACGCGTTCTTTCGGCAATCTTTCAAAGACAATCCATAATGCGGTTGACTGGGCGCATAGTTTTGCGGCCAGAGTGACGCGCTCCTTTATGACATTTGTTATTTTACTGCGCGGTAATCTTGTTCTGGTCGCCCCGATCGGAGCCATATTCTATGTGAACGGTTCCCTTGACGCAGCTACTTTTGTGCTATTTTTGCTTCTTTCGCCACTGGTGCTTGAACCTTTATTGACCCTTTCAGGGGCACTTCATGAAAAAATGAACCATATCGAAGCAATGGATCATATCAACGAGGTTTTGACTGCAAAACCGCTTATCGAAAATCACAACAGCAAAACACCTGATGACCCCTATGAAATTGTTTTTGACGATGTCTCTTATAGTTACGGCAAAAGACTGGCGATCGACCATGTCAGTTTTAGCGCAAAAGCCGATAAAGTGACGGCATTGGTGGGTCCAAGCGGTTCGGGCAAAAGTACACTTCTGAAACTCGTTGCGCGACTTTATGAATTCGACCACGGGCATTTAACAATAGGTGGCCTTGATGTGCGCGACTGGCGGCTTGACGACCTTCTTGATAAGACGAGCATTGTTTTTCAGGATGTTGTTCTCCTTTACGGCACTGTTGCCGATAATTTGCGCATTGCCAAACCCGATGCGAGTGATGAAGAACTTAAGGAAGCCTGCCGCCTTGCCAAAGCAGACGGTTTTATCGAAGCCCTGCCGCAAGGCTATGATACGCTCCTTCAGGAACGCGGCTCGCAACTTTCCGGCGGTGAACGCCAAAGGCTTTCGATTGCCCGCGCTTTTTTGAAAAATGCGCCAATTCTGCTTCTTGATGAACCGACTTCAAGTCTTGATCCGGAAAATGAAAACCTCATCCACGAAGCCCTTGAAACACTTTATAAAAATCGCACGGTTCTGATTGTCGGCCATCATTTGCAAAATCTCGTTTCTGCCGACAAGATTATTGTGATGGATCATGGAAGGCTAGCGGGCGAAGACCGTCATGAAGAACTTTTGAAAAACTGTTCGACCTACCGGATTTTGTGGCAAGACCAGCTTTCGGCAGGAGAGTGGTCGCTCGGAGAAGAGGCGAGAGAAGCCGAAGAAAAAACCGGCTCCAACGGGCAAGACAATAAAACCCTTTCAAAAAAACAGGATAGTTTGGCAAAAAAAGGCGGGCAGTGATGATAATCGATATTTTAACGTCCGGTTTCCGGCTGTCGAAAACGCGCGACAAACAACTCGTTCACGGCATTTTATGGACGATTGTCGAAGGCTTTTTTGCAGCACTCCCCTTTGTCTTCCTTTTTATGATGTTGACACAGGCCTTTGCCAAAGAGTTGACAATCAAAGCCGCTATTTTCTTCGGGGGCGGCATGGTTTTGAGCTTTTTGTTGCGCATCGGTGCAAGTGCGATAGGCGCACCGAAAATATATAATGGTGCTTTCACAATGATGGGCGAGGCACGCCTTAATGTGGCAGAACATTTGCGCAAACTCCCCATGGGGTGGTTCAACAAACAAAGAAGCGGCGACCTTGCAGGAAGACTGACTTCCGATATTACTTTTGTCGAACATATGTGGTCGCATTTTATCCAGCCATTTGTTGCCGGTTTTTCAATGCCGGTTTTCCTGACTATTTTTCTTTTCTTTGTCGACTTCCGTCTGGCAATTATCATGCTTTGCGGCTTTCCTTTGACTTTGCTTGCCTTGTTATGGACGCTCGCTATGGGAAAAAGCGCCGGTTTGAAACTTGGAAAAGCCAATAGTGCCGTGCAATCGGCTTTGATTGAATATGTGCAGAGCATCACTGTTATCCGTAGCTTCGGACGTTTCGGCAATAGCTGGAAGAGACTTGTAAAAATCCTCGACGACCAGCGCAATGCCTGGTTCCACGCCGAGACAAGAACCTCGCCTTTCCTGTCATGCTTCGGTTTTGTTCTGGAAATGAGCTATATCAGTCTGGTTATTTTCGGCATTTACTGGTTGGCAAATGACAAGCTTACAGTCGCTCAATTGTTGATTTTCCTGATTATCGCTTTGCCCGTCTACCGCCAATTATATGAAGTCGGTCAGGCTATGTTGATGTTGCGTCTGGCAAACCGTTCGCTCATGCGCATTGAAGCGCTGCTTCATGAACCGACACTCCCCGAGCCGCAACATCCAAAAATGCCGAAAAACTATGAAATCCGTTTCGACCATGTGGGTTTCAACTATGATAAAAAAGAAACAAATAACAAAGAAGAGACTGGCAACACAAAAGAAGCGAATAACAAAGTCCTTGATGATATTTCATGCATTATCAGGCCGCAGGAATTAACGGCAATAGTTGGACCGAGCGGTGCCGGAAAGACAAGTTTTGTCCACCTTATCGCGCGTCTTTGGGAAAGAACCGAAGGTAAAATCACAATCGGCAATATCGACCTTAAAGACATAGGGACCGAAAACCTTCATCGGTTGATCGGCATGGTGTTTCAGGATGTGCTTCTCTTTTCCGGAACGGTCTATGACAATATCAAAATCGGCAAGGAAGATGCAAGCCGTGAAGAAATCATCGAAGCGGCAAAACAGGCCGAAGCCCATCAATTCATCATGGCATTGCCGGAAGGTTATGACACCGTGCTTGACGAGCATGGCAGCTCGCTTTCAGGCGGCGAACAGCAGCGCATATCCATTGCCCGCGCTTTTTTAAAAAACGCCCCGATATTGCTTCTTGATGAAGCAACCGCAAGCCTTGACCCGTCGGCGGAAGCAGAAATCCAACGCGCCATGAATGCATTGACCAGAACCCGCACAGTGGTTGTCATTGCCCACCGGCTGAACAGCATTCGTCGGGCCGACCACATCATCGTTCTGAAAAATGGAAAAACCGTTGAAGAAGGAACCCACGACACATTGGTAAAAGCCGATGGCCTTTATCAAAAATTATGGAATAACCAGAATAAAGCGCGTGGCGTATTCCCTCCAACCGAAGCCATTCTGAATTGATACAAAGGTGAGCAAAAAGCAGGGTCACCAGCCGCCAGTCAAGCTTGAACTTTCAAGCTTTTTTGGGCTGGAAAAGCTGGTCTTCAAGCTTTGTTCCCGAGAATTGCCATGCGCCATTGAGGGAAAGAATGTGACAACACAGCCTTTATAGGAAAAATTGGACAGAAAGCATTTGTCAGAAAAATTACACGTCACCTTGTCCGCAACATGTGCAATTTGAAGGAACTTGCTATTTTCTGGAATGGCCGGTCATCAATGAATAAGCACTGTTCATTCTGGCAAACTTCCGGCAAGCCGATAAACGACATGAAAACGCGATTGACAGACATGAATATTTCTTCAATACCGGTTTACTAAAAACTTGACTATTATATTCATTATTATTCGTCTATACTTTTTATGACCCAAAAAACAATCGGCGCGGGAGCTTAAGAGATGGAAAAGACAGAAAACAGGAATGCGGCTGAACTCACACCGGAAAACCACATGGACGGGATGGAACGTCTCGAACTAACGGTCAGCCGGATTTATGAACCTTTTCCCCACCTCATCCGCCTGACCGGAACAATCAATCCGACGAACCCGATTGAATGGCAACAGGCAAATGTTGCGGTGCGCTTCGAGATTGGCGAAACAGGACAAGGCCGCAAGGTTTACCGGATTTATACAATCCGTTCTTTTAATCCCGCGACACATGAAATCGAAGTCGATTTTGTCAAACATGAAGGGGAAAGCCCCGCTATCAACTGGCTTAAAACTTTGAAAGCCGGTGCGCATGCTTATTTGATTGGTCCGCGCCCGCAATTTTCAACGGAAGAATATAAAAATAAAAAGCTGAAGCTCTTTGCCGATGAAACCGCCATTCCGGCCATTTTTTCCATTCTTTCGCATTGGCCGGAAAATACCGAAGCCGAAATCTACATCGAATCCGCAACGGCAGAAGCAGCCGGTGAGCTCCCCGATAGAAAGGGAGTCAAAAAACATATCTATGTGCGAAAGGAAAAAGAACATCCGGGCCAAACCGGTTTTCTTGTTCATTCGGCTGAAAAGATTACCGATGCCGAAGATTGCTCCATCTGGATTGCCTGCGAACGGGAAGAAGCCCGTGCAATCAGGAAACATTTCATGGCGAACTGCAATGTGAAAAAGCAAAATATCAAAGCCATCGGATATTGGCGTATCGGGCTTGCCAGTTCAGAAATAGAGAAAATTCGCGGCAAATATTATAACGAGCTTATTGCTCAGGGAAAAACCGAAAAAGATTTTGATGAATTCGACATTCCGGCTTGATAGGTGACCGGCTCGAAAACGGAACATCAATATTTACGAGATTTCCCTCACCTATAGCCGGTGATAGATACCTGACCAACGAGCAGAGACCGATGAGCGGTAGTAAATAACTGAGCGTTGAGCCGTGATAAATGCCGGACGCGTGGCCAGTGGCCGGTGATGAATATAATGAATGAAAAGCCGGTATGGGTGACATGCAGGCTTCAACAAGTGGTGGCATAGTTTTAAAAAAATGCCGGGTTTTTGGCTCTCAAAGCGGTGAAAGAAGTGGGATTTTCCTTGTCCCCTTTTTCCGCTATAAAGGTGAAAAAATAGCCCTCGTCAAAACCGGCCTCTATTACTTTTTAAGAGACAACTTTTTTCAAGAACATACTCCTTCTTAGTTAAATCGGCACTTTATGAAATAATCGACACGTTAATCAGCGACTTGCGCTCATTCAGACGGGCGAAAACAAAACACCGATAGCTACTCACCTGTTTTGTGAAAGCTTGGGCGTATAGCTGCAAAAAAATCATGAAACACTATGGCACAACGTCTTAAATAACGGCTTTGCTTTTAAAAAACGTCCATTTTTATAATTTTTATAATAAAAATTCGCATATTTCCCTAAAAAAAACTATTTTTGGTTCATATATGAAAATTTTAACCTCAAATAAATTGACGTTTTAGTTTTCTTCAGCATTACTACTTGCCAGCCAACATTTATCGCACACGTATTGGGAGGAGAAAACAATGACGTGGATGCAGAATTATATTCCGGTAGGAAATATTTGGCTTTCGGCATTAATTGCCGCAATACCGATTATTTTCTTTTTTCTAGCCTTAACTCTTCTTCGCATGAAAGGGCATGTGGCTGGTACAATCACTGTTATCTTGTCATTCCTGATTGCCGTTTTTGTCTATGGCATGCCCATCGGACCGGCGGTTTCATCTGCGATATATGGCTTTTTCTACGGTCTTTGGCCGATCGCATGGATTATCGTTGGCGCGGTGTTCCTTTATAAAATTTCGGTTGTCACCGGTGACTTCAACATTGTTCGTCATTCCATTCTAGGAATTACCGAGGACCAGCGCCTGCAGCTCATTCTGGTAGGTTTTGCTTTCGGCGCTTTTCTTGAAGGTGCTGCCGGTTTTGGTGCACCGGTTGCAATTACCGCAGCGCTCCTTGCCGGATTGGGCTTTCGCCCGCTTTATGCGGCAGGGCTCTGTCTTATTGCCAATACCGCTCCGGTTGCTTTCGGCGCCATGGGTATTCCGATTATTGTTGCCGGACAGGTTTCAAATCTCGACCCGTTTTTATTAAGCCAGATGGCAGGACGCCAATTGCCTTTTCTTTCGGTGTTTGTTCCTTTCCTGCTTGTCATTATCATGGATGGTTGGCGCGGCGTTCGCGAAACATGGCCGGCTGTACTTGTCGGGGGTGGTACATTTGCGATTGTCCAATTCCTGACTTCCAATTATTTCGGGCCGGAATTGCCTGATATTACAGCCGCTATTGCAACACTCGTTGTTTTGCCGCTATTCTTGCGTTTCTGGCAACCAAAACGCATTTTCCGTTTTGACGAAAGCGAAGCTGCCCCCAAAGAAGATGTTCCCCATTATTCAATGGGAGAAATTATCAAGGCATGGTCGCCTTTTATCATATTGACCATTTTTGTTATGGTTTGGAGCATTGCGCCTTTCAAAAAACTTTTTGCCAAAGGCGGCGCCTTGGAAAGCTGGGTATTGAGTTTCGACGTATCATTCCTCAACAATATCATTGTCAAAACGGCGCCCATTGTTGCAACAGATGCCAAAATCAGCGCTGTTTATAAATTCGACTGGTTTTCAGCCACCGGAACTGCAATTATCCTTGCCGCAATCGTCAGTACTTTTGTTTTGAAAATGCGCCCTGCTCGCGCTATTGGCGTTTTCGGCATGACGCTGAAAGAACTTGCCCTTCCTATTTATTCGATCGGCATTGTTCTTGCTTTTGCTTTCATTGCCAATTATTCGGGGCTTTCATCCACTTTGGCTCTGGCTTTGTCACATACGGGCAAAAGTTTTACGTTCTTCTCGCCATTTCTCGGGTGGCTCGGCGTTTTTGTTACCGGTTCGGATACGTCTTCCAATGCGCTGTTCGGTGCCTTGCAGGCAACCACAGCCCATCAGATCGGCGTTTCCGATGTTCTGCTTGTTGCAGTCAACAGTACGGGCGGTGTCACCGGCAAAATGATTTCGCCGCAGTCAATTGCAATTGCCTGTGCGGCGGTGGGACTTGTCGGGAAAGAATCCGACCTCTTCCGCTACACTGTCAAATATTCGCTGGGGCTTTGTGCCGTTGCCGGTATCATGACAACGCTTCAGGGATATGTTCTTCCGTGGATGATCCCGTAATATTGATTTTACTTCCGGTGACTGTTTCTTGTTAATATCGGAAATACTGACAGTCTTTCTGAAACATAGAAATAAAACCGGAAGATCAAGCGAATTTTCGGAGGAGTAACAGTTGAATTTTATTACGCCCCTCGAAAAATATTAATATCAACATTTTCAAAGGATAAAATTTTTATTCATCTCTTTGCCGAATTGGCTCCGGCGTTCGAGCCATAAAACAACCAAGACGGGTAATGAAATGATTATATCTTCTATCTCGGATTATCGCGAAGGTGCGCGGCGCAAACTCCCTCCATTTCTTTTTCATTATATTGATGGCGGGGCTTATGCAGAGCGTACCCTGCAACGCAATACAACCGATCTTTCCGATATTGCACTTCGCCAACGCATTTTGAAAAATATGTCGGAGCTTAGTCTTGAAACCGAGCTTTTCGGCGAAAAAATGAAAATGCCGGTGGCACTTTCACCGGTGGGGCTTACCGGCATGTATGCGCGCCGTGGTGAAGTGCAGGCTGCAAAGGCTGCCCAATCACGCGGTATTCCCTTTACACTTTCGACTGTTTCAGTCTGTCCGATTGAAGAAGTCCAGTCACAAGTTCCAAACCCGATCTGGTTCCAGCTTTATGTTCTCAAAGATCGCGGTTTCATGAAAAATGTTCTTGAAAGGGCGGCTGCCCAAGGCATCAAAACGCTAGTATTCACTGTTGATATGCCGGTTCCCGGTGCCCGTTACCGTGACCGCCATTCGGGCATGTCCGGCCCGTTTGCCAAATTGCGCCAATATACACAAGCTGTTCTTCATCCTGCCTGGGCTTATGATGTCGGCGTCATGGGACGGCCGCACGACCTTGGCAATATTTCCACCTATCGCGGAAAACCGACCAATCTGGAAGATTATATCGGTTGGCTTGGTGCCAATTTCGACCCGTCGATAAGCTGGAAAGACCTTGAATGGATTCGTGAATTCTGGAAAGGACCAATGCTTATCAAAGGCATTCTCGACGTTGAAGATGCCCGCGATGCCGTGCGTTTCGGAGCGAACGGCGTTATTGTTTCCAACCATGGCGGGCGCCAGCTTGATGGCGTGCCTTCAACCGTCAAGGCATTGCCGAAAATTGCCGAAGTCTTGAAACCCGATCTCAAAGTTCTCGTTGACGGCGGTGTGCGCTCGGGCCTTGATGTTGTGCGTATGATCGCACTTGGAGCCGATACGGTTATGCTTGGCCGTGCCTTTGCTTATGCCTTGGGAACCGATGGCGAAAAGGGCGTTGCCAATATGCTTGATCTTATCGCCAAGGAAATGCGTGTTGCAATGACGCTGACAGGAGCCAAGAAAATAAGCGACATCAATGCGGATATGCTCGTCAAAGACTGAAAAACTGTGTCGGGATTTAAAGCTATATAAATCTCGACATAGCCGATTTTCAATCAATGCAGCAGAACCTCATAAATCGCTTTTACCTTGTTAAAAATTGCTTTTGAAAAAAGGACTGCCAGAATGGTGATACTATCTCGCAGTCCTCTTTTCGCACTCCCCACCTCGCAGCTCTTGTTTTTATGATAACCATTGCCTGTTTTTTGCTTTATCCAAAACGGGATTGAAGTGATTTTCCGTTTGGAAAATGAATAGTCATTTGCCGGTTGAAAAATTTTTCGGTTTCGCACTTCCCATGAAAAATTATGTCGTTTCCTGTCTTTTTTATCGGCAATTTAAAGAACTATTTTTTTAAAACCCCTTATTTCCAATGAAAAATTGTTCAACGATTTTATCATTCCGTTTTTTTCGGAGCCAAAGATAGCCCCCGCTTGCGCAATAGCCGTGTGATTTGTTTCCTCGGCGCCGATTTTAAACCAGCTTTTTCATTTAAAAATTTTTAAAAATGTATGCGGGTTTTTTGATGGGAAAAAATAAAAGGTTGAACATTTCTAAAAAAAAGAAATATTAACAGCGTCCATAGCAAGTTTGCGGGGAATTAAAATGTCTCTTCCTTTACAATTTGATGTTTTTCAATCGCGCCTTTCTTCAAAAAGCAGCGGGAAAAAGCCGCGTTTGTCTTTTGCTTCACCCCTCATCAACAGGCTATTTTAAAATGTTTTCCCCTCGTTTGAAGAGCTCCGATAAGCTCTATCCGTGGGTTGAAGCCCATGCTGAGGAATGGGACACCACGTTTCAATCCTCGAAAATTATATTGGAGCGCCTCGCAAAAGAAAAATTGACCGGCATTGGCGTTCCGGAAAAATTCGGTGGCGATGGCAAAACCATTGCTGACGCTATTTTGACGATTTCCGACATTGCCTATTCCTCATTCACTGCTGCCTTCGTTTTATGGGCGCACCGCGCTTATATCGAATGCGTTTTGCAAAGCCCGAACGAAGCACTCAAAAACCGTCAATTGCCGCTTTTGACATCAGGTAAAATGGCCGGTTCTGCCGGTCTTTCCAATTTGATGAAGCATCTTTCCGGCTTGGAAAAAATGGAAAATTTTGCCTCGCTTGAGAATGGCATTTATCACCTTACCGGCAAAATGCCATGGATTACCAATATCGATTGCCAAGGCTTCTTTGCAGCCTGTGCAGCCGAACTTGATAACGGGCGCGCTGTGGTCTTCAGCCTTGAAAACAATGACAAAGGGGTAAATGTCCAATCGCTCGATTTACTGGCTTTGCGCTCAAGCGGAACAAAAGCAATCACCATGGATGAGGTTGCTTTGACGGCTGACCGGATTTTGCATGACAATATTGCCGAATGGCTGAAAACATTGCGTCCGGCTTTTATCGCACTTCAATGTGGTCTATTCTCAGGATTGGCAGCGCGCTTTATCGACGAAGCCAAAAAACATTTCAATGCCCGACGAGCATCCCTTGAAAGCAACATAGACGAGACAGAAAAAGAACTTTTGAGCTTCCGCGATGCACTCATCAAGGGTGTAAACAACAACCATTTTGTCAGTGCTCCGGAAGATCTATTCAAGCTCCGCATCAGTTTAACCGACTGGCTCTGGAAAGCGGTTCTGCTTGAATTGGAAACTCGTGGTGGCGGTGCCTATCTCATGAATGCTGCCGAAGGATTTCCCCGTCGTTTGCGCGAAGCAAGTTTTGTTCCCATTATTACCCCCAGTGTCACGCAGCTTAAAAAAGCCTTGGCATGATTAACCCGTTTATCCGTTCAAATTCATGACAGAAAAAGCCCCCCTTCTTGAAGCAAAAAACATCGTTTTGCGGTATCGCGACGATGCGCCCCCTATTCTTGAAAATTTCAACCTTGCAATCGGAAAAAATGAAACTGTTTCCATTCTGGGGCCAAGTGGTGTCGGAAAATCAAGCCTTTTACGTGTGCTTTCCGGCCTGCAAAAGCCGAATGGCGGCCATATTTTTGTTCACGGCAAAGAGCTTACCCGTGTTGACCCGAATATTGCGGTGGCCTTTCAAAATCCGGGTTTATTGCCGTGGCTGACATTGGAAAAAAATGTGGCCTTTGGCCTTGATTTCAAAAACCGTGAAAAGCTCGAAAAAAGCGAACGGCAAAATCGGGTGAATAAAGCGATCCACGAAGTGGGGCTCGATTATGCGCGGAAACTACGCCCTTCCGAGCTTTCCGGCGGCATGGCGCAACGGGCAGGACTGGCGCGTTGCTTTGCAAGAAATCCGGAACTGCTTTTTCTGGATGAGCCGTTTGGCGCGCTTGATGAATTGACGCGCCAAGATATGCAAAATCTGCTGATTAAACTCGTTAAAGAATTTTCCGCTTCAACGCTTCTTGTTACGCATGACATCGACGAAGCCTTGCTTGTTAGCGAACGCATTATTCTGCTTGGCGGAAAACCGGCAAACATTATCGGCACATGGACAATCAATTTCCCCAAACCGCGCAATCAATTTGTCGAAGAACTCGGCAAAATCCGTATCGAAATTCTTGCAACTTTGAGAGATGCAGGACTTAAAAAAGAGATGAAATATGAAAGATGAATATTTTTCCCGCCGCGACATTTTGCGGCTATCAGCTTTATTGACGGCAAGTGGCGCTTTGCCGTTTTTAAATATTGGAAGAGCTAAATCACAGGAAAAGGATGAACCGGTAAAAGTCGGCTATTTGCCAATCACCGATGCAACCGCATTGCTGGTGGCTCACGGTAAAGGTTTTTTTGAAAGCGAAGGTTTGAAAGCTGAAAAACCGGTTCTCTTTCGGAGCTGGTCGCAAATTGTGGAAGCTTTTTTTGCCGGCCAGATCAATGTGATGCATGTCCTTTCGCCAATCGCTATCTGGGCACGCTATTCAAGCAAGGCACCGCTTAAAGTCGTTGCCTGGAACCATATGAGCGGCTCCGGTTTTTCAGTTGCCAATGACATCAATTCCATTTCCGATCTTGGTGGCAAAAACGTTGCTATTCCATTCTGGTATTCAATCCACACAGTTGTGTTGCAAATGATCTTGCGCAAAAACGGCTTGACGCCAGTTTCGCGAAAAAGCGGCACAATTGAAAAAAATGAAGTCAATATGGTGATCATGGCACCATCGGATATGATACCGGCTGTTGCCAATGGTCAGGTTTCGGGCTTTATCGTTGCAGAACCCTTCAATGCGGCGGGTGAAGCTGCCAAAGTTTCAAAGCTTGCAAGATTTACGGCCGATGTCTGGCGTGACCATGCCTGCTGTCTTGTCTGTATGCAGGAAAACGATTTGAAGGAGCGCCCCGAATGGTCGCAAAAAGTCGTGTCGGCCATGGTCAAAGCTCAATTGTGGACAGCAAAGAACCGCGAAGAAACAGCGCTTCTTCTTTCCAAAGAAAATCCGAACAAATATATGCCTTTCGGTTCCGATGTTCTCAAACGTGTTCTTGTTTCAAGCGAAGACGATAACCGGTTTTATGAAAAATCGGGCGCAATCATCCACCCCGACTGGCTTGAAAAACGCATAGATTTTCAACCCTATCCTTATCCAAGCTACACGGAAGAACTGGTAAGACGGCTGAAAGACACTTTGATTGAGGGTGATAACGCGTTTCTTCAAACACTTGATCCGGCTTTTGCGGCCAAAGACCTTGTCGATGACCAATTTGTCAAACGCGCATTAAGCGAAGTTGGCGGACTTCCCGCTTTCGGCATGAAAGACAGTTTCGTGCGCAATGAAGAGATTGAAGTTTAACGGGGAGAAAGCGTGATGAAAAGCTGTCTTCGCCATCTGTCCGGTTTGTCGGGACTTGTTGTGCTTCTTTTCCTCTGGTGGCTTGGAACAGATGTTTTGAGCGCCAAAAACAGCTTTGCAAGCCGCTTTTCGGTTGAGGCAACATTGCCAACTTTCTGGCACTTGTTAACCGGCTCGGACTTAGCCCTTCACGCTCTCATCAGCCTTAAACGCATTGTCGTCGGATTGGTTTTTGCACTCGTCATCGGTGTGCCTGTCGGGCTTTTGATCGGTGCCAAACCATGGGTGGAAAGAGCAACCGGTCCGGCGTTCCAGTTTCTGCGCATGATCTCCCCATTGTCATGGATGCCGATTGCCGTCATGGTTTTCGGCATCGGCGACAAGCCGATTTATTTTCTTCTCACTTTTGCAACTGTCTGGCCGATCATGTTCAACACGGCAGCAGGTGTCAAACAACTTGACCGGCATTTTCTGCTGGTTGCAAAAAGCCTTGCTGCAACACAAAGTGAAACATTGCTCTATGTGGTTTTTCCGGGAATTTTGAGCCATATGATGACGGGGATCCGTTTGGCTATCGGCATTGCGTGGATTATCATTGTGCCTTGTGAAATGTTGGGCGTCTCGGCAGGCCTCGGCTATTTCATTCTCGATACACGCGACCGTCTCGCTTATCCGGAACTGATGTCAACCATTCTGCTTATCGGATTGATCGGCTATTTGCTCGACATTGCAGTCCGGTCTCTCGCACATCGCCTTTAACAGCAATAAGTGTATTTCCTCCGCTATGAAATGAGCCAACAACTGACTACAGTGGTTCATTGTATCGGGTAAACAAAAGCGGGTTTTAGAAATGCATGAAGAATCCATTGATGCAAATAAAAACCCCGTTCTCATCCGAACGAGGTTTCTGTTTTTGTTTCTATGCACATATTCCTATTCATATGTGCATATGACTCTATGCATTGATCATGGATTACTCACCAATTGGTGCAGGTGCTCCAAGTGTTTTGCGCATTTCTTTAACTTCCACGGGCGAAACAGCCTGTGCTGCATTTCCCCATTCATTGCGAATATAGGTCAATACATCGGCAATCTGTGTATCTGTCAATTTCCATGCAAAAGCCGGCATTGCTGCACCCGTCGGATTGAATCGGGTAATTGCACCCTGTGATCCATTCAGCAGAATATGGGTCATGCTTTCCGTGCTTTGTCCCTGAATAGTGCCATTATTCTTGAATGCCGGTATCATTGAAGAAACACCTTCCCCATTGATGACATGGCAGGCAATGCAATTATCGATAAATACCTTTTTACCATTTATCATTTGTGGATTAGCGGCATCAATAGGTTCCGGCTTTGCCACACCATAGTCCGGTAATGACTTGACATAATTTGCCATCGCCACCAGATCATCGTCATGGAAATACTGGAATGATGCATTGATCGCTTCTGCCATAGGTCCAGACGCAACACTCAGCCGGTTACTGCCGGTTTTCAAATAGGAAACGAGATCTTCTTCACTCCAATCACCCAATCCGTGTACATTGGAACTTCTAAGTGAAGGTGCAAACCAATTCTGTATATTGGCTCCTGTGTAGTTTTTCGATTTGATTTCTGCACCGAATGGATTGCGCGGTGTATGACACATTGAACAATGTGCCGGACCTTCTACAAGGTAACGTCCACGGTTCCATTGTGTTGATTTAGCAGTATCGTTTTGCACTTGTGAAGCATCAAAGAAAAGCCGCTTCCACCCCAACATCAGATAACGAATGTTAAATGGAAATGCGAGTTGATTTTCAACCACCTTATTTTTCACAGGCGTTACAGTTTTTAAATAATTCCACAGATCATGAATATCCTGATCTGTCATTTTTACATAAGACGTGTAAGGCATTGCCGGATAAAGCGGCCCATTTGCCCCCTTACCATTCAAAACAGCATCAGCAAATTGTTGTTCTGTCCAATTGCCGATACCTGTTTCTTTATCAGGTGTTATATTGCTGGCATATAGCGTTCCAAAAGGTGTCTCAACGGCAAAGCCACCGGATAAATCCTCTTTTCTATCCTTTGTTTGGTGACATGCGAGACAGTCTGATGTCAATGCAACATACTGACCACGTTTGATACTGTCTTTTCGCTCGCTTTCCGTTTCATTGGCAAATTGTTTCACATCATATGGCCGGTAAGGCATTGTCGAGAGCGCACCAATAACAACAATAATACCGATCACAACCAGCGCGAGTATAAGTTTGACGAATTTGTTCATGTCCCCCTCCTCAAGCTTTGACCAATGGTCCGGGATGCTTGAGATATTGTTCCTTAATCGCTCTGGCAGCCCAAAGAGTTGTGGCTCCTACCGTTACAGTCGGATTATATCCGGCATTATTCGGAAATGCGTTAGCGCCCGTCACAAAGACATTATGAACATCCCAACTTTGCAAATAACGGTTTAATGCACTCGTTTTAGGATTTTCGCCCATAACGGCACCACCGATCGTATGCGATGATTTTTCGTCATAAGGTGTATTGTGTGTATCCGTCGCATTGAATGGAACAACGTGCTTGGCGCCCATTTTCTTACCAATTTCAACACAGCGATCAGCAATAAAACGAGACATCTTTTTATCATTTTCATTCCAGTCAAATGTCACGCGCAACAATGGCTGCCCATGGCGATCCTTATAAGTGGGATCGAGATCAAGAAAGACATCGCGGTGCGACATGCTTGTCCCTTGACCGAATATTTGACCGGCATTCTGATAAGCGTATTGGAAATCTTTCTTGAATTGCGTTCCCCAACGTTTGGCCCCTGGTGCCAAGGTATTTGAACGTGCTATGGGACGACCTGTCATACCATTAGCCAAAATGCCGGCACCACCTATGAAGCCCAAGCCGGTGTGATCAAAATTATCACCATTGAAATCATCTATCTGGCTATCGACCGCTCCACCGTAAATGAACGGGTTCATATGTTCGTTTTCAAAAAACACAACGGCACCGGAACATGTCTGATAGGAATAGGAACGGCCAATCGTTCCCTCACCTGTTTTATGGTCATAAGGCGTGCCGATTTTTGACAAGAGCATCAAACGGACATTATCCATCTGATAGGCCGATAAAACCACTATATCTGCTGGCTGTTCACCCTCTACACCTTGTGAATCAATATAGGTGACACCGGTTGCAGTTTTCCCGTCAGGCGCCAAATTAACCCGCAACACTTCAGTTTCTGTAATGACTGTAAAGTTTTTGCGTTGCATAAGCGCAGGTAGGACACATGCTTGTGGACTTGATTTTGACCAGTTACCGCAACCAAAAAAATCACAATAACCACAATAGGTGCACGGTGCCATTTTTATACCGAACGGATTGGTATATTCACCGGATGTATTACCCGCCGGAATAACAAATGGATGGTAGCCCATTTGTTCTGTCGTTTGATGAAAAATCTCCATCCAACGTGTTTTATGCAATGGCGGCAAAGGATATTCATTTTGGCGTGGCCCTTCAAACGGATTGCCACCTTCAATAATTTTACCTTTCAGATTTCCTGCCTTGCCGGACGTTCCTGCAATTTTTTCAAAACGATCGTAAAATGGCTCCAATTCGTCGTAAGTAATACCCCAATCCTGAACCAACAAACCATCTTCAATCTGTTGCTTGCCATAGCGTTCAACAGTTTTGCTATATGGCTGAAAGTCCCACGGTAACCAGCGCCAGGACATGCCCGCCCAATGGGTACCTGCGCCACCAACATTCCAACCGAATTGGAAACAGTTCCAATCACGAATTGGTAGTGCTTCTTGATCCGCTCTATTGCGAAATGTCAAAGCTTCCACTGCCGGCGGCTGCAAGATTTCACGCCTTATCCCCCAGCGTAATTCATCCGGATCGACAGCCGGCGGAAAATCTGTACTTGTATCACGCCAGGCACCACGCTCGATCGCAACAACATTCAAACCGGCACGGGTGAGCTCTTCGGCCATAATTGAACCTGCCCAACCCAAACCGACGATGACCACATCGGCCTTCGCACGTTTATTTGCCATTATCGTATTCCTTAAATTTTAGCAGGGTTATCGATTTACTTTGCGCCCAAGCAAGCTTATCGGTTCAATATTCATAGGTTTTCCTGTCTGCGCCAAATAAGGGCGGTAGTCATATACAGCGCCGGGGAAACCAACCATTTTCCATCCCACCATATCTTTATTGCCGCCATATATCGGATCAGCAAAATATCCTTCTTTTACATTTTGTAGAAGAAGCTCGAAAAATGTATGCGCCGAAATGTCGTTATCGGAAAACTTGATTTCATCGTTTTCCATCTGTTCAATCAAATGATCTTTTTCCGCGTCGGTTAAGCCGGTGAAACTCTTCTTGAATTGCGCTTGGCAATAGTCTTCCAGTGTTGCAAGTCCGCGCTTATAATAATCTGCCGGCGTCAATGGAGATTGGTTCCCCTGCTCGGGAGTACCTTTCTTGAATGGCCCCAATTGATAGCGTGATTGTGCTTTTCCAAACGGTCCATCCAGCTGGGCGTCAATATAGGTTACGCATCCAGCCTGTGTTGCGCTCATGCTGATTTCATCTTCTGGCAAAAGCCGGTCAAAAATAGCGCTAACCAACTTTGCCTGTGCCTCATCAAAAAACTTTAATGGTGCCCCCGCGACCGGCTTTGGCAAATCTTCCATTGTTGACGTCCATGGCAACTTCCCGCCAGGAATAACACTCGAAAACGCCGGCCTGACAATTGTCGCCAGTGTCGTCGTCGCCAAAGCCGCTTTCAGAAAATCTCTGCGATGCATAGATTTCTTCCTTTCCGCTATTTCATCAATACCAAACCTGTTTCAACCAACTTTTAAAGATTCAAATCCCGGTTTTTATAACTAGAATAATTATAGTTTACTATACACATCTAGTTGATAAAATTTGATCTATATTAAATAGCTGTTCATAAAGTGACTCTTTGTATTTATATCGTCCGTATAAATTAAATCATCGGCCACTCTTTAAAAAATTGAATTTTTATATAAACTTTCAAACGGAGTTTATAAATTATTAAAGTAATTATTTTACGATAAAAGATAACTACATAAAATACAGTTAAATAATATTCTAATATTAATTGTTTAAATATCAAAAAAAATTAAAAAATATTAATTACGATTTATACGTTAGAGCTTTTAATCATTTTTAACAAACGGATACGTGTATTATTATAAGTGATGGTGTATTTAATCGGATCATGCGCCCGTGGTTCATTCGACATACCATTTTTTCGTAAAGCCCTTCATTACTTCGCGAAACGATCTCGTCCCCTATTTTATCTTTGGCAGCTTGCAACAGCCGCAAAAGCTTTTGAAACGGTATATTTTTATAATCGTCATAAAATTTATTGGTAAATGTCGAAGCTCTACCTCAATATCAAAGCGCAGTTGTGGACAGCAAAGAACCACGAAGAAACAGCACTTCTTCTTTCCAAAGAAAATTAGAACAAATATATGCCTTTCGGGGGCCGATGTTCTCAAACGTGTTCTTGTTTCGATTGAGGACGATAACCGTTTTTATGAAAAATCGGTTGCAATCATTCCCCTGACGGGCTTGAAAAAAGCATAGATTTTCAGCCCTATCCTTATCCAAGCTACATGGAAGAACTGGTAAGACCACTGAAAAACACTTTGGTTCAAGCTAATAACGCGTTTCTTCAAATGCTTGAATTCAAGGTGATAAAGCGTTTCTTGAAACACTTGGCCCGGCTCTTGCGGCCAAAGACCTTGTCGATGACCAATTTGTCAAACATGCATTAAGCGAAGTTGCCGACCTTCTTGATTTAGGCAAGAGAGACAGGAACATAGAGGCAAATTTTTCCAAGTTTTCCGCTTACTCGACGCAATACTTCCCACCGATAAAAGCTAGGGAAAATAGCGCTTTATTTTACTAACGCTACGCGTGTGTTTTTACCTTAGTTTTCCAACGCATTGATGGGTTGGTTCTATTCCTGTTTTGCGTTCTTATTCCGGTTTTTTTCAAATTTTTCCAATGCGTCGCAGTTGCTTTTTCCCCAATCAAACAGCATTTCAACCGGCTCGCAAAATCTTTTTCCGAGCGGAGTAAGCGAATATTCAACCTTTGGAGGAACAACGGTATAGACATGGCGGCGAACGAGCCCGCCTTCCTCAAGATCACGCAATGTCTGGATCATCATTTTTTTGGAAATTCCCGGTAAAGCGCGTTGCAATTCACCAGTGCGACATTTGCCATTCGGCCAATGGAACAATGCGTGGAGGAGCATGCTTTTCCATTTGACCGAAAATAATTCCATAATTCTTCGTGCCGGACAGGTTTCGACAAAGACAAGGTTTTCCTTGGTGTTATTCGGCATAATAGTCACCTTTTGGTATCTATGTCCCTATTAAGTACCTTCTAGCATATTTTTTACTACTAGCCTAGCTGTTTCTTGTATCTAACAAATCAGGGAATATCATTATGCCAGCTGCTTTATGGGCTTTTGCAATCGCCGCGTTCGGTATCGGCACAACAGAATATATTATTTCCGGCCTTTTACCTGCTATTCAGGCAGATTTTCATATTTCGGTCTCGGCTGCCGGTTTTATGGCAACCTCTTATGCATTGGGTGTATTTTTCGGAACACCGATTATCATCATATTGGGAAGCAATCTCGAAAAGAAAAAACTGCTGCTTATTGCATTGACGTTTTTCATTGTCGGAAATTTTCTGACTGCTCTTTCACCCAATTTCACCACCGCCATTTTCGGGCGGGTTATCAATTCGCTTTGCCACGGGGTTTTCATCGGTATTGCTTCTGTGCTTGCCGCCGACCTCGTCCCTCAAGATAAGCGAACCAGCGCAATTGCCTTCATGTTCAGCGGTATGACGGCCGCCAATTTTATCGGCGTTCCTGCCGGTACATGGTTCAGCCATATGACATCATGGCGCACCACTTTTTATCTCATCACTCTTATCGGTGTGCTTGCTTTTATTGCAACGTTGAGACTGGTTCCAAAACAGCCGCAACATCATGAACAATCATTGAAAAATGAACTTTTTGTTTTTGGTGATATTCATGTTCTTCTTGCCATGGGCATTACTATTTTAGGCCCTGCAGCATTCTTCACCTCGATTACCTATATTGCCCCGATGGCCAAAGAGCTTGGTCATTTTTCCGATCAGGGCGTTACATTTCTTCTGTTTATTTTTGGCGGAGGCTTGTTTGTCGGAAATTATTTGGGTGGCAAATTTGCCGACCGTGCACTCATGCCGGTTCTTTATATTACGCTCTTCGGGCAAGCCGTTGTGATGCTGTTTTTCTATCTCACAATTGGCAACAAAATTGCGGATGTATTTTCTATATTTTTCATGGCCGCTTTCGGTTTTGCGAGCGTCTCGCCAATCCAGCGCCTTGTTATGGATAGAGCGAAAGCTGCTGGCGGTGCCAATCTTGCTTCGGCAGTCAATATTGGCTTTTTCAACCTTGGTAATGCGCTGGGTTCTTGGCTCGGCGGTTTGGTGATTGCCCTTGGCTTTGGCTATGCCTCGCCGAACTGGGCAGGTGCTTGCCTCTCTTTTGCAGCACTTTTCCTCGCTATTCTCTCAAGCCTTTTTGCAAAACGTCAGGCAAAGCAGAAATTAGGGGAATGTTGCCCGTCAAGCTACAAATAAACAATTGACTAAGCGGGGCATTCAAGGCTCCGCTTTTTCCTTCTTTGCGGGACACAAGGAAAATATAAAGCATGACCTAACCACAAGGCCAAAGCTATAAGGCAAGACCAAACAAAATGACATGCTGCATCTGAGGTTTCAAAGTGACAAGCTTTCAAATTGACCAATGTCCATTTCAACACCTATCCCGGTCAATCTGTGTCAAAGTCCACCAATATTCGAGCAGCGTAGACAATGAGCTTAGAAATCAATGAGCGTTCAGCCCGTGTTAAGGTCGGTTATCCTTCAAACAATGTGTAAATCGACTATCCTTCAACCAGTTTGGAAGCAGCCGCAGCGTAGATGGTGGGCTTCAAAGTCAATTAACCTTCAAGCAGTTTCGATGACCACAGAAATCGACCGGCATTTCTTACCCGAAAATCACACTATCCGACCAAGGTTTTCCGCCCTGAAAAGTCCCTTTGGTTTTAAGAATTTATAGATCGTTGCTCTGAACACGCCGTCGGCTCCAGTCACTCTTCAGGTAAAATTTTCTCTATATAGCGCCGAGACGCGATATGATTCACTTGAGATTGATATTTTGGAAAAATATTCCTCTAAAATATGTCTAAAAGTTTGGCCTATTGTAAAAAATCCCAGTTTTACTTACTGTTTTAGGAAATTTTTCAACTTACTGCTCGCAACCGGAATATTTTTTTTCCACGTCGCTTCATAGCGGATTTGTATCGGGCGCTCATCCTGATCGCACAAGATATAACGTTGGCCGGATGTCATAGTGATTGCCGATTTTGGCAAGAGTGCCGCGCCAAGCCCGCAATGTGCCCAGTTTTCCAGTTCCCGGAAGGAAACTGTTTTTCCGGTATATTCTTTCAGCACATGATTATGATGCCCGAACATTTCCCTGATAAACTTCGTCAATCCGGATTCGTCATCGACCATGACAAAAACCTCGTCGGCAATATCTGAAAAATGCACGACATTGACGTTTCTGATCGGCTGTGCCGTGCTCGGTATGAAATAAAGCGGCTCTTCATAAAGAAACTCGCTTGCCCTTATCGGCTTTTTTTCTGCTGCAACATCAAAAACATAATCGATTTCATCCCGTTCCAGCAAGTCGATGAGATCGCCGCTATTGCGCTCGCACAACACAATTTCCGAGTCCGGATTCTCCGTGCGAAAATCATTCATAACGGCTGCCAGATATTGGCAGCTCATCAATGGCGATTTGCCGATCCTGACAACGTTTGTTTCCTGATTATTGAATTTTTTGCTTTCGTCGACGAGATTGAAATTCGCCTCAATCAGCTTTTCGATATAGGGCATAATATGTTGCCCGAAAGCCGTAAGGCCGACACGGCGCGTCGTGCGCGAGAAAATGCGCGCCTGAAACTCGTCCTCAAGCTGGGCAATGCTGTTTGACAAGGTCGGCTGCGTCACATGGCAGTTTTTTGCCGCTACAGTAAAATTGCCGGCCTGTGCAACAGCCAAGACATAATTCAATTGTGCCAAATTCATCAGTCGTTCCCCAAGTGTTCCCTCTCATGATTTATAGCTTAAAGAAATAAATCACATTTGCAAATACAATTTTTAAAACAGGTTTCACCCATGTATAAAAAATTTATGAGCTCATACCTATATAATACTCATTCATACGATAACGCCTAATCTTGAAATATAACGAAGTGAGGACGTAAGTGTTGGCGGCAATAGTGCCGCAACGACCTTATATGTTTTGACTGTGAAAACGGGTCAAATTGATATGGAAAATGAAAGAGCCGGTCTCCAGCCAAGGCTTACCCTATCACAAATCATATTCAGTCTTTTGCCACTCTTCTGGATTGCCGAAGCTGCTTTATTAAGCCTGATTGTTGCCAAAGCAGACGAGGCGTTATCAACCATTATCGTTGCCGGTTTCGCTATAATTATACTTGCTGCAATCAAAGCCTGCCTTGATTATCGTAGCCAACTTGATCTCTTCAAAAATTCCCGCGAGAACCTGAACGGGTGGCGCAGACGCGGCTTGACCCACCTCAATTTTCTTTCTCCTTTGAGTAAAAAACGTATGCCAAGCGGCGAGGCAGCCAATATCCTTGTCGATCAGGGAGAGACACTCGTTTCATGGAACGCGAAATACCGCCCGCTGATGGTGCGCGCTGCTGTCGTTCCGCTTGTCATCCTTTGCCTTATACTCCCGTTTTCATGGCTTGCCTGTTTGCTGCTTTTTATAACCGCACCGATCATTCCATTATTTTGGGCCATTATCGGCGCCAAAGCTCAAAAAGCGGCAAAAGAACAATGGCAGGAAATGGGCGAGATGAACGGCTATCTGCTTGATCGTTTACGCGGCATAAAGACATTGCGCATACTTGACGCTACCTTCTGGAGCGCGAAACGCCTTGCCCGCCAATCCGACGATCTCATTACGCGCACAATGAAGGTGTTACGCATTGCTTTTCTGTCGTCAGCGGTGCTCGAACTTTTTTCGGCTCTCGGTGTCGCTTTGATGGCCGTCTATATCGGTTTTCATCTTTTAGGCGTCATTACCATCGGCTTTTGGGGAAACAAGCTCAGCCTTGCCGAAGGTCTCTTCATTCTTTTGCTTGCTCCGAGTTTTTTTGAACCATTGCGCGAACTTGCAAGCGTCTGGCACGACCGTGTTGCGGGTAAAGCGGCGATGGAAAATTTCACCAAACTGGTCGGCGAAGGCGAAACGATTGTTCATCAATCTTCCGATGTTCGCCAATCGACAATTGTTCAACAATCATATGACAGTAAGCCAAAAGAGACAGCTTCGCCAAAGAATGGCACTGCCATCGAAATTGATAATCTCTCATTCGCCTTTATTCCCGAAAAACCGGTTTTCAAAAACTTTTCGCTCAAAATCGGCAGGCAAGAAAAAGTTGCACTCACTGGAAAAAGTGGCGCCGGAAAATCGGTTCTGCTCGCACTCATTGCCGGTCTCATTCAGGCCGACAAGGGGGTAATCAAAGTCAACGGCTTGACTGTTAATGGCGCAAATATAGATGAAATCCGAGCCAGGATCGGCTGGATGGGGGCAAAACCCTATTGGTTCGACCAGTCAATCCTTTCCAATATAACCTTTAACAGGAAATTCGATAACATTGACGACTATCTTGATCTTGCCAATTTGCACGATTTCGCCAATGAGCGCAAATACCAGCGCCTTGGTGAAGGTGGAACCGGCGTTTCGGGTGGGGAGGCTGCCCGCCTTTCTTTGGTGCGGCTGGCATTGGAAAAAGACCGGAATGTCCTTCTTATCGACGAACCGACCGCCCATCTTGATCCTGAAAGTGCAAAGATTGTTATAGATGCACTCATAAAAATTTCAGGAGAAAATAGCCTCCTTGTTGCAACCCATGATCCGGAACTTTTCAGGCGCATGGACAGGGTGATCGAACTTTCGCCGGAAGTGAATTGCAGGGAGAGCAAAAGATGAAAACAATCCTTGCTCTCATTGCGCCTCGCGACAGAATTATCCGCAAAAAAATGCTGTGGGGACTTGTCTTTGCCATTCTTACAGCGCTTTCGACAATCGGTCTTCTTTGCCTATCCGGCTGGTTTATTACAGCAACTGGAATAGCGGGTTTAACGATTGCGGCAACACGTGTTTTCGATGTTTTTATGCCCTCGGCTGCCATACGGTTTTTTGCACTTTTGAGAACCGGTGCGCGCTACGCTGAGCGGCTTGTCAATCATGATGCGACATTCATGCAGAGCCGAGGCTTGCGGTTGCAACTCTTCAAAACGATTGCACAAAGAAAATCCTTGCGCGATCTTGCCATGCGTCCGGCACGGCTGTTGCACCGTTTAACCGGCGATATTGATAGTTATGAGCTCATTTATCTGAAGCTTATCGTCCCTTCCATTGTTGCGCTCATTGCAATTTTAACAATTATAGCGGTGCTTTCGTCCGTTCATTTGGGCATGGGCCTTGGCTTCGGATTTATTGTTTTTGCAGCCGTCATTGTTTTTTCCTGCCTTTCCATAAAACTTGACGAAAAACGCTCGGCCTCCCTTGCCATCCGGCGCGAAAGCCTGCGCACACGTGTAATCGCACTTCTTTCCGGCCAGACCGACCTTGTTATGAATGGTTGCCAGCAGTCCTTTACCAGCCATGTCATGAATACTGAAGACAGCCTCGCAACAAGTGATGTTTCCTTGAAAAAACGGCAGCTCGCCATTGAAACGATCAGCGGTTTTGTCGACAAGCTCATTTTTGTCGGGCTTATTCTGACAAATGTTCTACTCTATCGCTCCGGTTCGATCAGCCTGCCGCTAGCTGTACTTTGTGTACTGGCCGCACTGACACTCTATGACCTTGTCAAACCGCTTTATCAGGGCTCTAGCGAGATTGGCCGCTATATATTGGCGTTACGCAGACTTTCGCCATTTGTCGAAGGTGAAAGTGCCAATTCAGCCAAACCCCGTGAAGAATTGCCACCATGTAGCTATGTGGCGATAGCCGACATCAAACGGGCAAGCTACGAGCCGCAATTGCCGGCAGTTTTGAACGACATTCATTTCACCGTCAGCGCAGGAGAAAAAATAGCCTTTGTTGGCCCCAATGGTGCCGGCAAAAGCTCGCTTATTTCGCTTTTCATGACAAAAGATATGATTGTGGAGGGAAAAATTGCAGCAATAAGAGCAGCATTATTGGAACAAAATACCTATATATTTCATGACACTCTGCATGAGAACCTGAAACTTGCCAATGTGACCGCCTCTGACGAAGACATGGTCGAGGCTATGGAGCGTGCGGGACTACACGACTATCTCGATAATCTCAAAGACGGCCTCTATAGCAGCGTCGGTGAAAACCAGACCGGTCTTTCAACCGGTCAGGCACGTCGCTTCGCATTGGCACGCCTTTTCCTGCAGAAACGCGACCTGTGGCTACTTGATGAGCCGACAGAGAATATAGATGGCGGAACCGCCCGCGATATTCTCGAGCGCATGAAGCACTATGGGCGTGAAAAAAGCTGGCTCCTTGTCACCCACCTGAAACGGGAAGCAACCTGTTGCGACCGCATCATCACACTCGATCACACCCGCATCACCGGCGACTATGAGCGCTCGAGCGAAAACTATCAACGCGTTTTAGAAAGTTTACGCGAGGACAATTATGACAAACACTCAATGTAAGGACTTGAATTATGGATATTGACATTGTCAGCCTATCACGGTTCCAATTCGCCGCGACTGCGCTTTACCATTTTCTGTTTGTCCCACTCACACTAGGATTATCAATCCTGCTTGCCATTATGGAAAGCGTCTATGTCATGACAGGTCGAACGATCTGGCGGGATATGACCAAGTTCTGGGGACTGCTATTTGGTATTAATTTTGCGCTGGGGGTCGCAACCGGCGTGGTTATGGAATTCCAGTTCGGCATGAACTGGAGCTATTATAGCCATTATGTCGGCGATATTTTTGGCGCACCTTTGGCTATTGAAGCTTTGATGGCTTTCTTTCTGGAAGCAACCTTTGTCGGCCTGTTCTTCTTCGGATGGGACCGCATGTCAAAGGTTAAACACCTGATTGCCACATGGTGCGTGGCCTTCGGCTCCAACTTCTCGGCTTTGTGGATTCTGGTTGCCAATGGCTGGATGCAAAATCCGGTTGCCTCCACCTTCAACCCGCAAACCATGCGTATGGAAATGGGCGACTTCGCCTCGGTTATTTTGAACCCTGTTGCGCAAGCGAAATTCGTTCACACGGTTTCAGCCGGTTATACAACTGCGGCTGCCTTCGTTCTTGGCGTTTCCGCCTGGTACCTCCTGAGAGGTCGCTATAAAGAAATTGCCAAACGCTCGATGACAGTTGCCGCATCATTCGGTCTTGCTGCTTCGCTTTCCGTCGTAGTTCTGGGAGATGAAAGCGGCTACCTTTCCGGTGAACACCAGAAAATGAAACTCGCCGCTATCGAAGCCATGTGGGATACCGAAAAAGCTCCTGCTTCTTTCACATTGTTCGGTCTTCCCGATGTTAAAAACCGCGAAACCCATTTTGCTATCCACATTCCGTGGGTCATGGGCATTATCGGCACACGTTCGTTTGACGAACAGATTCCTGGCATCAAGGATCTTGTCGCACAATCTGAAAAAGAAATCAGACAAGGTATTCTCGCTTATGATGCACTCGAAAAAATCCAGCAGGCAAAAGGTGCATCTGTTCCGCAAGAAACAATCGACCAGTTTGAAAATAACGGTCGTTCACTCGGTTATGCACTTTTGTTGAAACGCTATGTCGATGACCCTCGTACAGCAACAGACGACCAGATCAACAAAGCGGCTTGGGACCTTGTTCCGGAAGTTCCGGTTATCTTCTGGGCTTTCCGTATCATGGTTGCCTGTGGCTTTGCCCTTATCCTGATTATGGCGACATTCTTCTATCTGTCGGCACGTCATCGTCTGGAAAACCGGCGCTGGTTGCTTAAACTTGCTGTTTGTGCCATCGCGCTTCCGTGGATTTCTGTCGAATGTGGATGGGTTGTTGCCGAAATCGGACGTCAGCCATGGATTATCGAAGGAATTCTTCCGACCGCCGTTGCGGTTTCAAACCTCGGCGTTACGACAGTGTTCCTGACAATTTGCGGCTTTGTTGCCCTCTATACTGCGCTTCTTGTCGTCGAAGTCCGCTTGATGCTGAAATATATCAGAAAAGGTCCGGACGTTCTCAACGAGCACAGCGAGGTTCAAAACAACGCCTCTGCCACAGCATTATCTTAAAGGATAAAAATCATGATTTTGCACGATTTGATTTCATATGACGTGTTACGTATCATATGGTGGCTGCTGCTTGGCATTGTGCTTGTCGGCTTTGCAGTCATGGACGGTTTCGATCTGGGAACCGGTATGTTGCTCCCCTTTGTGGGCAAGACCGATCTTGAACGACGCATTGTCATCAACACGGTCGGACCGGTTTGGGAAGGCAATCAGGTTTGGTTGATTTTGGCAGGCGGTTCAATTTTTGCCGCTTGGCCACAGCTTTACGCTGTTTCGTTTTCGGGCTTTTATATTGCCATGTTCCTTGTGCTCGTTGGCATTATTCTGCGCCCTGTAGGCTTCAAATACCGCAGCAAACGCGAAAGCAAAACCTGGCGGTCAACCTGGGACTGGCTGCTTTTCGTCGGTGGCTTTGTGCCGAGCCTGATTTTCGGCGTTGCAATGGGCAATGTACTTGAAGGTGTTCCCTTCGAGATTAAGCCCGATATGCAGGTTTTCTATCGCGGTTCGTTCTTCGGACTGTTGAACCCGTTTGCAATCCTTTGCGGGGTTCTGTCGATTGTCATGCTGCTCACCCACGGGGCAAGCTGGCTTGCTGTCAAAACAGATGATCCGATTTTCAGCCGTGTACGCAAAGTCGGCATGATTACGGGTGTTCTCACAACCATTCTTTATGGTTTGTGCGGGCTTTTGTTGAACGTTGCAACAACCGGCTATCATATTACCGGTGGTGTGGTTGCCAACGGCCCTTCAAACCCGTTGATGAAACAGGTTGCAACCAACGCTTCTGGTTGGCTTGACAATTACCATCAAACACCGATCTTGTGGATTGTTCCGATTATCGGACTTGTTGCACCACTATTGGCAGCCGCATGTCTCGCCATGAGAAAACCGGTTCTTGCCATTATCGCTAACGGACTTGGCATTGCCGGCATTATCGCAAGCGTTGGCGTTGCAATGTTCCCGTTCATCCTGCCTTCAACGATTGATCCGGTGATGAGCCTTACAGTATGGGATTCTTCCTCAAGCCATTTCACCCTCTTTGTCATGCTGATTGTCGCGATCATTTTTGTTCCGACAGTCTTGGCCTACACAAGCTGGGTTTACAAAATCCTTTGGGGAAAAGTCAGCGTCAAAACAATCGAAGGAAACAAGCAATCCTATTGATTGCTATTCTTGAAAGGAAATTCCATGTGGTATTTTTCATGGGCACTTGGCCTTCCGCTTGCTGCTGCTTTCGCAATATTGAATGCAATGTGGTATGAATTGATGGAAGACAATGCCAAACAAAAGTCAGGCGAAAATAAATCCGAATAGCCTGTTAAACTATAAAATCATTGCCGCGGAAAGCTCCTGCTCTCCGCGGCATTTTATTTTTCTCGCAGCGTTTTCTTCGGCAATTGTCGTTTTAAAAAGGCACACCAACCGGTCTCTTTGCCTTCCAATTTATGCACTCTGAAATCATCTTTATTCGGTGTCGAGATTTTTCAACCATTTCCGCAAGCGGTTTCTCGCATTGGAATAGGGTGAAGAGGTATTCAATTGGATCATCCGCCCCATTGTCCATTTTCCGCACCACTCTTTTTCGTAAAGCTTCCGGTTACTTCGTTTGGAAATTTCGCCAATAATTTTTTCTTTTGCCTGACGAAGCCGATCAACAAGCTCAACAAAAGGAACATTTTTATAATCGGAATAAAATTTTTGGGCGAGTTCACCAAGTTCATTCCACTTGAAGCCGGTTTCAGGAAAATCGATGAGCTCTCCTTTTTCATCCCTTTCCAACCATTTCAGGACAAGCCTATTCCACCCCAAAAGATAGGCAACGAGATTTGAAACAGTCATAAGCTCGCCTTTTGAATGCCCCTCCATGAGCGGTAAACCGGAAACATCTGCTGGTACTTTACGCAAATCGTCGGCAAGTTTGGAAAAAGTCGTTTCGATTGCATTCAGCAATTCATCTTTATTTTGCGGTATAGACACTTTTCCCTCGTTTGTTATTTTCAGAGATTGAACCTGCTTTTTTGGTCAATAACATTCCTTGAATAGGTTTTACGAGCAACGTCAGAAGCGCGATTACAACGCTCTTTTTTCATATAGGCAAACAACTATTTAAACAAAAACAAAAAATACAAATTTTGTAAGATAGAGTGCAGGTTTTCAAAAAATATGAAGCACGCATAGAGAGCGATATAGCTCTTGGTGTCAAATAGCGCTAGCGGAACAATCGCCTATCGCAAATAAAACAGAATAACCTCATCACCTATTTTCTTGCACAATCAAGAGCGCGTTCTAAAGCTATTGTGGTCGGCATGGAAGGGATATAAACAGATTTTATTTTGGCGTATTTTCGGCCTTTTTAAACGCGTTCGTGCGCTTATACGGCGCGTTGGCACGCTTCAATCATATGCAGGAAAACCGAAATTTTCTGCAAAAGAGCAAAAGCGCAATTCAAAAAACATGTTTTTAGAACAGCTACACTGTAGCGCAATAAAGTATAATAGAACGAAAACAGCTTAATAGAGTGAAAAGAATAATGCTGAATAGCTCATCAAAAATAGCTTTAATCTTCCTTGCATTTCTTACCGCCATACCAGTCAAATGGATTGAAAATCAAAATAACAGACGTGATCGTTAAAAAGACAACTTATTCGCAAGAAAAACTTTGTAATCGACCTTTTTAAACCGTTTTAACAAAAAACGCTTTAACGCGGTTTTACATTTTATAATTGCGCGCACTCTTGAATGAAATTGATTTTTATGTTTTACAGGAGTTGATTCATTCAATTTGAGAAAAAGCCACCTGCAATAGATTTGCGAATGCGGTTTAGGAGAAAATGAAATATGATAAATAAATATGTGACGGTGAAAGTTTCGACTTTCACGTTGATGCTTTGTTTATCCTTATCAACTTCGGCAAGTGCCTATGCAGAGGATATTCTTTACAATGGTACTTTGGAAGATGCTGCCACTAAACTTCATCTCGATCCAGATAGAACTAATAAATCTATTTATCCTGCAGCTTCGTCATCAAATAACACTATTTCCGTATCAAATAATAGTAATTTATCGTTTGATGAAACTGATGAAACTCACTATGTTCCTCCTTATAACGTTATAGGTGGCTTAAATAGTGTTGGCGAAGCCAGCAATAATAAAGTTATTTTGGATGGCGGTAAAATTCAAAACCATGTTTACGGTGGGCGTATAGAAGGCGAAATAGGAAATACCAATAATAATTATGTCTATGTAAAGGACACTACCTTATCAGGTAATTTTTTCGGCGGCTTAGCCGAGTACGGAACCGCAAATGGCAATCGTATTGTTATAGAGTCCGGTAAGTTTTCTTCGACGACAAAAATTTATGGCGGTTTTTCCTCGGGATATGGTGATACCAATAACAACAACGTTATCATTCATAGTGCAAATATTGAAAATAGTATGATTTACGGGGGATTTGCTACAGCGGATGGCAATGCGTGGGGAAACCATGTTAATATAGCAAGTAAAGGGCCTATAAAAACTAAAGTAGGCCAAGTTATTGGTGGGTACCTGTACCAATCGGGCGATTCTTTGGAAACAGCAACATCAGCCAAGGGCAATAGTGTTACCATTGAAGAAAACACCGAAGTTACCGGCGAGGTATACGGTGGTCAAATTAGTAGCGGCGTTGGCACTGCTGGTGGCACAAATGAAGATGATGGTAATAGGGTCACTATCACGGGCGCAACGGTCGGCGGCAGCATTTATGGCGGTATGGCCAACGGTGCGGCGTTGAATAATGTGGTGACAATAACACAAAGCACTGTCAAAGATAGTATTTTTGGCGGATCAAGCAAATCCGTTGGAGACGCATCTTTTAACAAAGTTTTTTTGACGGGTGTCAATATTGCCGAAAAAAACGTAACAGGCGGGTTGGCTTCACTTGGTGATGCAACAGAAAACAAGGTGACAGTATCGGCCAAAAGTAGTGCACAAAGCGTCATAGGCGGTCAAAGCCAAAATGGTGGAGCGACAGCAAATAGTGTTGCTATTGAGGATGCGACAATTACCGGAGATGTTTTCGGTGGCATATCTTCTGGTAGTTCGGCAACGAAAAACATTGTGACGTTGATGGGAAAAAGCGTCGGAATTTCCGGTTCGGTGTATGGCGGCTATGACGCGGCTGCTTCATCGAATGATGTTTTTACCGGCAATACGCTAAATCTGAATGAATTTCGCGGAAGCATGGCAGGCATCTATAATTTTGAAAACTACAATTGGGTTTTGCCGAAAGATATTGTGAACAATGATACACTTATCCATATTACAGGTACAAATCCTGTTGATCTGGCAAAAACCAGCCATACAGTTTCATTGCTAAATGACGGTAACCGGTTGCATGTTAACGACAAAATAACATTGATCGACAAGTCCAAAAATGGGCCCGATGTTTCCAGCTTGGAAGTTCACCAAGGCAACTTCATTATTTATGACATGAAATTGCAACAGGAAAATGATGGCTATGTTCTGACGGCTGTCAATGTGACAGATACGAGCGATAATGGCGGAGACAATTCCGGTGATGAACTGGCCGGACGGATCAATCCGCGATCCAAAGCTTTTTCCGAAGGGCGTGTGGCTTCCCTCGGATTTTTGAACCAGGCTGCAGACCTTATTGCCAATTCGGGCATACGCTCGGCAAAAGCTGCGGTTCTTGAAGGTGCTGACAAGGCTTGGAATATGAATTTGATGCCATTTTTTGTCATTGACGGCAGTTCCAACCGTTACAAGACGGGTAGCCATGCCGATGTAGACGGCTTCAATATGGCTGTCGGTCTGGCTAGCGGGTTTGAAATTGCCAATAAACACGCTGTGACACTCGGGGCATTTTTTGAGTATGGCCGTGGGACTTACGACACCTATAACAGTTTTGCAACCTATGCCTCTGTTCATGGTGATGGCGATACCCATTATACAGGTGGCGGTATTTTGGGGCGAATTGATTTTGCCGGTACCGGCCTTGGTCTGGTTGACAAGCTCGATGCCGGACAAGCAGATGGCCTTTATGCCGAAGCGTCATTCCGGGCTGGCCACATAGATACCGATTTTGATACCAATGATATTTTGGGAATTACCGGTGGCAGCAGCAAATATGATAGCGGTGCCGACTACTATGGTCTGCATGGCGGTGTCGGTTATGTCATGAATTTTGACGAACGCAATTCGGTTGATGTTTATGCCCGTTATCTATGGACCAAGATTGACAGCGAAACCGTTAACATCGGTGTCGACAAGCTCAGGTTCGACGACGCTGACAGTTCGCGCATTCGCATTGGCACGCGCTACACGATGGCTTATAACCAGCAGTTCAAACCTTTTGTTGGTGTTGCCTACGATCATGAATTCGAAGGTACAATTGACGCACATGCTTATCAATTAAAACTGGATAAACCTTCACTTGAGGGAGATTCCGGCATATTCGAGGCAGGTGTTTCGATGAAACCGATAAGCACTATAGAAGCGTTAAGTGTTGACATTAGCGGGCAAGGTTATATCGGCAAACGCCAAGGTGGCGGCGGCGGCCTCAAGATTAAATACCAGTTCTGATCACGAGCAGGCCGATATATAGCTTTTACATTTGTCATTGCCTTGTTCAAAACGCGGCAAACGTCAGTTTTGATATGTGGTTTTGTCTCATGTTGTGGGATGTATTGCCGATAAAAGCGGCTTTTCACAGTTCGGCGCTGTTTTTGTCAGATTGCTCATCTCCCGACGAGTTTTAAAACGATCTACTTTGTCGGCCGGTCGTAATAGAAGCCGGTATCGTCCGGCCTTTATAAAAATGATGACACAGCCTAAGCGGAAAATGATAAATGGGGCTTGCCTAGTTTAGTGACAAAATTTTGTGCTAAGCCTATGGCAAGATATTAAGAACAGTTATTGTATCCGTAGTCACATTTAAGAGCAGAGAATTCGCGATCTTGTCCGCTTTTTTCCGGTCGATTTAACAGCCCTTCAAACAGCAGAGTTGACAGGGCTTAATCGTAATACCGTTGACCGTTTTTATCATGGTCTGCATCAAGGAATATTTGCTTGCCAGTAAAGTCAGAGCGACCAATGTTCGGCGTTGTCGAAATTGATAAAAGTCTGTTCTGTCCACGGCGGCAAAAAGGTAAACGTAATCGCGGTGCTTATGGTAATATAACTGTTTTTGGCATTTTTGAACTCGATTGACGAGTTTATACAGAAGTTGTTCCTCATTGCCCGAAAGCCACGTTACAGGGAATTATACGCGGAAGAGTAGATATAGCATCCTTCATAAACTCCTATGGATGGCGCGGAATATAATGGGCTGGTTAATCCCGGATATAGTCATTTCTATTCACACCTGTTCTCCTTGGCTCTGTCGTTCCTGTTGCTATCGCATTCGTTGTGAACAACATCGGGGCGGGTAAAAACTGGCCAAAATATTGGTGGTAATTGCGCCTTAAATCTCATCGGAAACTTCAAATAAATGAAGTAACCAGCGCAAGAACCTGATTGCAGGAAAGATTGCAGATAGTACGCACGTCCTATTGCGAAAAAACATCAAACTTATTGTAGTCAACGATCAGTTTATCACCGGTATTGGCAATCAGTTCGGCAATCTTTTCCCAAAAAAGCTGCGCGTTGCTCAAAACCGGTCTCAGGATAGATCGGAAAAGCAGCCCATGCCAATTTGGTTGCCTCATCAAGATCATCAAAAGTTGCGCCAACAAAACTATCTCGACCATTCGCAGTTCAGCGAATATCGGTTCTATCATCATAGCCATGCCGGCGATATTCAATGCGACGGGAGATCTCATTTCGTCCGTTACCGATCCTTTCTGGCACTGAGACTTTACGGAACGAGTTAAGCGAAGCCTCCGGGCAATGAGATATTGCCTATTCTATTTTTATGACGCCTAAAACCGTGTTTGCCAATCCTGAAGGACAGATCAATTTTTGCTGCTGGCAAAACGACAAATAGCACACAAGGGGGCTTTCTCTTGAAGAGTAGATGAACAGTTTCAAAGCTGTTAGCGATCACACACGCCCAAGATCTCCACTTATCAAGCAGCAAGGGGGTGTCTCGATAGATGGCCGGCCAATCGTCAACAGGGGTATTTGAAGCCAGTTTTTAAGCAGGTAAGCCACCACGGAGATATCACCAAGAGGGGCATTTTAGCAGGATATTTTTGACGTGCGTTTCGATAGAAAGTGACGAAGCTTGTTTTCCCGAAGTTAGATTTCGGTTTTTACATAACGATATTCGGGCCATAGCGTTATATAAGTCCTTATTCCCGCTTCGCATCAGACACAGGCCAAGCGACGAGCATTTGAAGGCAAACGGAGAAGCGGAGCCGCGGACGGGTAACGGGACAACACTTATATAATGAGGATATTGAAAGGTGAGAATCCGGCGAAAGCAGGAGAAGGAAGAAGTCGTGGGGGTGATTGGCTGCGGGGGCAGGATTTGAACTTGCGGCCTTCCGGTTATGGGCCTGACGAGCTACCGGGCTCCCCACCCCGCACTAAGGAAGAGTTTTTACGAGAAGCGCGAGGGGAGCGACAAGGCCACCGGATCGAGAACTGTAAATGTTAGAGTTACGTTAAAGATGGATGTAACGGGATAAGAACGAGCCAAGTGGCTGATTTCGTTATAACAATTCAAGCAAACCAATCAAGAATGGTCTGCCCGTTAAACAACAATTGAAGAGGAAGCAAGGGGCTAAATATCGTAAAGATCGGTCTCGATCGATTATCTCTATTTTGGCATTATTCAACTGCGTGATTAACGTTCCAAGCGGTACGTTCTCTTGGTCGGTGTAGAATCTTTCAGTGAAACTGATTTTATTTAAATCCCGTTTCATGAAAATCGATAGGTTGGCCTTTTCAATCAAAATCCAGCCACTTTAAAACAAGCTTGTTTCACAAAAGCAAATAAGCAACCATATCTTCAATCGTTATCTTGGAGCCTTTTTACGCCCATCCATTGTCGGAAGGTTAGAAAAATCTGAAGGCAATCGCCCCGATAAGCCAGAAAACTTTTCAAATTGGAAACATCTTGCCTTCAGGAGTTCTTCTTTGTTTGCAAGTCCAGCCTTCGCGAGCCTTATAAAATGTTTGCAAACACTCTGACACCTGTTCACATCCATACCACGATAGCGATCAGAACTGGTATTTGAGCTTGATGCCGCCACCGCCGCCTTGGCGTTGTCCGGCGTAGCCCTGACCGTTGACATCAATGCTCAAGGCCTTGTTGCTGGCAACCGGTTGAAGGCTGAAACCAGCCTCGAAAATACCAGTGCTGCCCTCTAACGATGGACGGTCGAGATTGAACTCATAGGCCTTCGCCGTCACCTCGCCATCAAACTCGTATTCATAGGCCGCACCAATGTAAGGCTTGAATTGTTCGCTATAGGCATAAGCATAACGACCACCAAGTTGAATGCGTGAACTCGTCGAGCTGTCAAAGTGAAGCGGCTCATTGGCGACAGAAACATCATCACTATCCATATGCGTCCATAAATAACGACCAAAGACATCAAGCGCCTGTCTTTCATTGACGTTGAACACATAGCCACCGGCAACATGCCCGCCATAATAGGTCACCGAGCTATCATAAGAACCACGATAGACACCGGTGAAGTTACCAAATAGATTGGCATTGCGCCCGACATCGAATTCACTCTTGGCGCGACCGGCACGAAGCGAGGCTTCCACATAAAGACCATCAGCCTGATCGGCGGCAAGCTGGCGCACACGGCCAAGACCGGTTCCTGCAAAGTCGATACGACCGAAGATGCCGCCGCCCTTATAGTTGCTATCGCCATCACCATGCACAGAGGCAAAGTCGGTAAAGCTGTTATAGGTATCATAGGTGCCACGGCCATATTCAAAGAAGGTCCCCATAGTGGCCTTGTGGCCTGTTGCAAAATCGAAGCCTGTGGCAAGACCGACCGCCATATTGAAGCCGTCTATATCCACATGACTGCCTGTCTTATAACGTTGCGATGAACCATTGGCGATCATGAACGGTATGAAAGCCGGACGGTTGAAATTATCCTCATTGGCACGCACCATGATGCGAATATGGTCTATACCGGCTGTTGCTATCAGGTCACTCCCCTGATTGACAAAGCCAAGGGCTGCCGCACGGCCTTCCGAATAAGATTTCGATTGCGGATTGATCTTGGCAGCTGAACCACCGCCTCCATTACCACTGTTACCATCATTATCAATATCATCACCGCCGCCACCGCTATTGCCGGCGCCGCTATTGCTGTCACCGCTATTGCCGCCACCGCCCGGTATGTCATTGTCATTATTATTAATAGTCAATACCAATGCAATATTGCCTGTGTTTTGCTGTGCCAATGTCGCATCATAGACAATGAAGCTCCCCTGCCTGATGGTATAATTCTGTGAGGCAAGGCTACCTGTCGTCTTATCGATCATGGTAACCCTATCACCGCCCTTCAGACGGCTGCCATCATTGACCATGGCAATGGTATGTTTGGTATCGGTCAAATCAACGGCAGTGCCGCCATTGGCAATTGTCACAAGCACATCGCCATTCTTCACGTCACTTGGCAATGTCCAGTTATAGGTCTCGAAATTGTAGATACCAGAAACAGTTCCGCGATAACCGATGAGATTAAGTGTGTTACCTTTAATAACTGTATCGAAGTCGGTATTGTCCGATCCGTCGCCATAGACACTCCGCCCCCCCCAGATTGAGCCGTAGGTCGTCACATTGCCATCATCATCACGCGCACCAATTTTGATGTCGGCACCTTCCAACGTAATCGTATTGCCGGTAGCTGCGCCACCAGATCCGGTAGTACCGGAATCCGTTGCACCGCCAATACTATAGCCGCCATAGACATCGCCCCAAATTAACGATTTTCCGGTTATGGTAACCGTGTTATCGCTTACATTTCCTCCGCTTCCTCCCTCACCGTCGCCGCTAGCTCCTCCGATACTTACACCGCCAAAAACACTTCCGCCCTCAATACCATCATGCCCAAGTCCACCCATATCTGGTAACCCCGAGCCGCCTTTTCCGCCATCTGCGCCCTTTAGAATAACGTTCGTCAATGTAATTGTGTTTTCACTGACACTGCCGCCTGCACCACCCGTACCCATACCGACCACCTGGTAGCCTGCCGCACCGCCAATGCTCAGTCCTCCAAAAACCGAGCCACCGCCCATACCACCGGCACCCCCGCCGCCGGCATTACTTCCACCGCCATCTCCCCCTGCAGCTCCAATCAAAGTAACATTTGTCAGTGCGACCCGGTTACTGCTGACATTGCCCCCGACATTGTATCCGCCTATGTGATCAGGTATGAATCCGGCATCAGCCCCGCCAATGCTCAAGCCGCCATAGACCGAACCGCCCCCCATGCCGCCGACACCACCGCCAACATTGCCATTCATGCCCTGACCGCCAATACCGCCTGCTCCCCCTGTCAAGGTTACATCTATTAATGTTACGTGGTTTTTACTAGCCGAACCGCCTTCTCCGCCATTTTCGGCTGTACCAGCCGAGCCGCCCATACTCAAGCCCCCAAAAATAGAGGCGCCGCCCATACCACCTATTCCACCACTAAGCGCACCGGTTACGCCGCCGCCAGCAATACCGTTTCCACCGTTACCACCTTTCAAATCGACATTTGAAAGTTTTACTGCGTTACCGTTTACAGCCCCGCCATTTCCACCACTACCGCCACCGGTTATACCTTGACTACCAGCGCCGCCACTACTCAAACCACCGAAAACAGACCCGCCGCCCGCACTCCCTCCATTGGTCACATCGGTTCCCAAGCCTCCATTGGCAGCGGATTGGCCTGACCAATTATACTTGACATTACTGATCGAAATTTGATTGTTCGAGATATCAGCCGCCGTAACACCTTCTCCCATGCCTCGGTTCAACTGGACATCTACACCGCCATAAATAATGTAAGGTGCGTTGATTGTTCCGGTTGTTGTCCAAGCGGCCTGTCCTGCTCCGCCCGTGCCACCATCAACAGTAACCACATTGTCACTATAAATATCGGTTGAATAAAGACTTTTATAAGTGCCGCCGTTACCTGTAGGATCCAGTTGCAAAATAGAAATGTTGTTTCCGTCAAAAACTAACGTTTCTGCTAAAGATGTACTGCTGTAAAACAATGACGCAACAAGAGTGCAAACGGATACCCCGTTTGCCCAGATGGCTTTTCTGATCGAAGAGTTAGACATCTATACAATCCTGTAACGGATAAATCGAAAGTCCTGAAATGCACGAACCCGAATTGGTTATTCTACTTAAGGTATTTTGGCTCACTTTTTCAACCGTTAATTAGCATAGATATTGACCCTAATTGCCGGCAGCTTGCCGACATCCATACGCTTACCTGTCAATGGAACCTTGAAAGAAGTGGTGGATTTTGGGTTCGCCGTGTAGGCTTCAAACAGAACGTTGCCAGTTCCTACCAGATCAGGTTTCAAAGGGGAGTAGTTAGATGTAGAGACAATGATATCACATGCGCCTACACCGCCGCCACCGTTTGGCTTGCGAAAACCGTACGCGCTGACGGTATCTATAACGCCTGTGTTTTTGAATGATAGATCAAGGTTGTGGTCACTATTCCCGAAATCATTCATCCACGAGTGAGGAACCGATACCGGAACCGAACAGTTTTGCGTCCTGTTTCCATCTTTAGATTGAACGTTAATAGCGCCATCAACCGTTGATGAGTGTAACGTTATCTCCTTATCCCATAAAGGGTTTGCGTATATCAGTTCAATAATGAACCCAAGACCTGAATGATAGTAGTCAACGTCCGGCGTTTCTGTGCAGTAACTGAATGGCATTCCATCTTCAATCGAGTTCGATGTAGTACCACATAGTTTCGGCGAGACGTCCAGAATTGCCAGCAAAACACCTGATGTCGGTAGGATTTTATAATCGACAGGGGTAGGCTGCCAGCCATGGTTATAATTAGTCATCGTGGTAGAAAGTTTATAGTCAGACGGGCTGCTTTGTGAGCTTACGGTTGCCACAAAGCCATTTTGCTTGATGACCTGTGTTGATCCGAGGTCAGTTGTCGAGAAAGTAACGTTTAACTGGTCCTCAGGAATAGCCCGTCCTTTTTTGTCAAGAGGCTTATAAGTTGCGGTCAACTGGTCTATGCCATCATTGTAAAGTATATCTTTATCCAGACTGACCAACGACGTATCCTGGTCGACATAGAGGCTGAACGATGTCTGCCCTTGAGCACTGAAGCCTCCGGAGTTGACCGTAAATCCATTACTGCCAAGCCATGATGCATAGGTCGATGCCATTGTAAGACTGACCTTGCCATCGGCATCTGTCGTAAAGTCTACGTTGCCCGGTGTACCATTGATTGAAAGCTCACTATTGGAAGGGATTACTGTGAGATTTCTATCAGGCAATGGTGTTCCGAAGTCATCGGTTAAAGTGATGATAATAGTATTGGTCTCGACACCATCGGCTATCGCAGTATCGGTATTGGCAATTGTGATATTGATGTTCGATCCGGAATTCCCAACAAGCTTCAATGTTCCCGTTACACCTATCGTAGCGGCATCTGCACCGTTGACCGTGGGCATGATGTTGATAACACCTTTCGTCGTACCTGATGTTAACGTGCTGACATAGGCACCCGCACCACGATCATAGGACCAGGCGGACATCTTCATGTCTAAAGATCCGTCGACTTCTTGAGCGGTAATCTTTTGGCTGATCTTTGTAGTATCCAACGTCGCAATGAAGTTGCCCGCTGCATCGCGTGGTCTAAACTCGATACGACTTGTTGAATGTCCATTTGCTACAATCTCGTTTGGAATCGCTTTGATCTCACCTTTGCTAGCGTCAATGTCTCCTGCATAGAGGTTGAGAATATTGTTGCTCGTACGGGCAATACCATCCTTTTCATTAATCACTGGTATCACCTTGATATCGCCGGTTTTTTGTCCGGACGTCAAAATTGCTTCATAATGATTATCGACAAGCGACCAGCTATCAATTTTGATGCCACTCTCGTCTATTCCAATAATAACACTTTTGATGATGCTCGCATCAATGCTGGTGATAGGATTCCCATAACGATCCTTTGGCTCATAAATGATCGTTGAGGTGGTGGAACCATTTGCCAAAATCCTAGGGGGATCAGCTTTAATCGTACTTGTATTTGCGTTCATCTCTCCCGCAATAAACGGAATACTTAAACTGGCAGTAACATTTGTTCCTGATATCTGTCCTGTAACAGTCACAGTTTCAGCCTTATGATCAGACACGGCCGGCGCTTGTGTTATTGTGCCATCGGTACCGCTTGTTACCGTGCTTGGATAGATTGACGGTTTGCCGCCTCCATTTGAACTCAAAGTGAATGTGACAGTTTTGTTTGGAACGAATGTGCCGGAGTCCTTGTCACGCACAACAACCGAGAATGTTGGCTGCTCATCCACCGTGGCCGATGTGATACCGTTTTCCCAGGCAAGAACCAATTCAATGTTCCCGGTCAATGTCACTTCGGCTGAGAGGTTGCCGACAGCTTTGTTATTGAATTTCGGCGTTATCGTATAGACATTGGCAAGCGTGCCTTTGAGAGTTGCCGTATAGACACCGCTTTCGGTCTCGGCAATTGCAGACACCGTCACCTTGCCGCTTTCAGGAGCGGAACCGCCCTTGATCACAACATCAAAGACAAGCTTGTCCTTGATACCGGTGATCGGGTTACCATTGGTGTCCTTGGCCGTAAATGTCAATGTCGAGGTTTCGATATTGTTTGCGACGATTGAGGTTGGCGAGGCTGTGAATGTGCTGTTGGCATCGTCAAATCCCGGGGCCTCGACTGTCACGGTTGTCGTTGCCTCTTTCGAGGTGTTGCCTTTGACATCCGTTGCAACGGCATTGACGACATAGCTATTATTACCACCCCACTGATAGGGTGGAAGAACCACAGAGTAATCGTTGACACCGCTTCCCTGAACAATCTTGCCGCCTGCTGCGATCAGGGCTGCTGCCATCACATTGACGCTTGCCACTTCATACTTGGATTTAACCGTTATACCAAGCGAATAACTTTCGTTATAAAAGCCGGTAATGCCGCCAACCATATAAAGGTTGATAAATTCCTTCTTCTTATACTCAAGAACAATGTTGTTGTTACGGTCAACCAGATCATATCTGCTTCCCGCAAGTGTGCGCATATCCCCGACTGCATCAGGATCAAGCTGCTTGGACAGCGGAACACCAAAACGATAATTGACCTGAAAGCCTAAACGTGTATCATCCTTGCCACTTGCACCTTGCCGGTGATCTACATTGAATGTCACAAGCGGTACCGGTGTATAATTGGCTCCGAAAGTAACCGCATAAGGGTTCTTCTGCCGTTCGTTCTTTCCAAAAAGCCCGACCTCGTTGCCATAATATTGCTCGAAGTTCAGCTTCATTCCAAGCTTCGGATAGGATGGCAGATAACCTTCCGCACGAATATCCCAGCCATTGGCCGGACGTTCATAATAGTCATCCACATCATGAGAGGTTCGCCAATCCGATAGTCGGTAATAGGCATTCATGCCCAATTTGAGATAATCGCGCCAATATTCGACACCAACTCCCATACGCGAATGCGAACGGGAAATGTCATAATCCCAAAACGCATTGCCGCCCAACATATAATTCTGCGTGAAATAACGATAGCCAAAACCCAGATTGCTCTGGGTGCGATCATCCGTGCGATGAATGGAGGTTTGTGTAAAAGCAAGACTGTTGCCTTTGTCATAAACCGGCAACAACATCTCGAATTGCGAATTCTTTAATGAAAAGCCATCATCAACATTCAACTGGATACGGGACGTGCCGAACTGGTTGAACCAGCGATTGATCTCGCTATTGGCCTTACCCGCAAAATATCCGGTTGCCATGGATTGAAGTTCGCTGCTATGGCCACCATTGGAGAGAAAGTTGCTTGCCTGCGTGGCAAGCGATGTGATGGCACCATTCTGTGATGCATCGCCTTCCAGATAGCGTGCCATCTCATCCGACACGGGCGCCACGGGTACATAGACTATATCACCCGCCTTTACCTGATCAAAACCGTTCTTGAAGAAGCGATCCTGATTGAGACGGCGCAATCCTTCAACACTCAGATTATAGCGCTTGGCAACACTATCAAGCGTATCGCCGGACACCAGCACATAGCCGCGTGTCATCACCGGCGTGCCATAGCCATCAAGCGAGGCGCTTGCACCATTGCCCGCCTGCCCGAATAGGCTGTTATCAGCGGCATAGCGTTCACCTCCCGAGTTTCTTTGCGCAGCCTGCGTTGGCATGGTCAACACCAGAAAGGACGAGCATAGGCAGAAGATAATCATCAACCACGACACAGCCTTTGATACAAAGACGCTCAAAAAGTTACTGCGCATAGACATGGTATTCCCTTTAGTTCTTAACCTGGAAAAGTTAATTTGTTCTTTTGAAAGAGCAGATTACCGAGCCTTGGACTCCGCTCTCGGCGGGCATGCAAGCAGGATCATTTGTGCAAACCAAAGACTTCGTTCACTGGGTAGGTGTCAGAAGCTTCAGCGGAATTGTATAAACCGGACCCCCCGCACTATTCGTCACGGGGTGGAGGGGGGGAAATTAAGTAATAACAAATAATTAAACATAACTTTACCATCTCCTTGATGTATTCCATCAACCCAATAATTGGACACATCAACTAATAAGAACGTTCAACTTCACGTTAGAGATACATAAAAGCATCACCCGCATTTATAAAAACAAATACCGATTTCCTGAGATTTTGCAACCCCCCCCAATAAATAATACACAAAAAATAAATGTATTCTTTTGATAAATATTAAACAATTAATTCAATTATGTTTTTAGATCCAACTACATCATAAATTTATTTATAATTTCACAACCTATAATTTAATTATCACGCATCCATTCGCCAACAAAACTGATTTCCTTTGTTGTTATTATTATAATGAATGCCGGTGCAACATTATCCAAGGCGCATTGACGAGGTACTCTTTGCCGACCCCACTCATGCTGCCTGAACTCGACATCGTTTGCTGAACACCTAGCCCCAAAAAGGAAAGGCCGCTTTCCGGAAGTATAATTTCAGGAAAAGTCTGTCAGGGATACAATGTTGGGAAGTATGGGCTTAATATTAATACGCGACAGTTTTACTCCCAATTGTAAGAAAACGGCAGTATATCCCTGATTATTGGCTGAAACAGATAATCTCGTTATTATCGTCGTATATCTTTCCCTTGCGAGAAACCCCGGAAGACATGTTAATAGTTTAATAGTATTAGCGAAAAAAAAAGACAATCAAAGATAGAATGAGAAATGGAAGAGCAGCTTGGAAGTCGCCAGCATCATAGCAAAATGTTTAATAATACCGTCAAATCTTGCAGCTATAAATCCTAAAACCGTACCTATAAGAGCGGAAAAGATTGTCGGAGAACTTCAATCATGACACGGCGTAAAAACCTTGCGAGAATGCGGCAGCGCCATGAACACAGCTTTTTCTCGACTATATGCACCGCCGCTTGAAATTATCTTTTATCTTAATTAACGAGGCTTGTCTTTCTTTACAGAGTTCGGACCTCGATTGTCACCTGTTCTGGCATTTAAGCGCCACGCTCTTCTAGATCGAGATGACGTGGCTCTCTCGAACTGCCATTAAAACGGTACATATGTCGCTTTGCGCGTTACTTGAATTATCAACTCTATTGATGTGATTGCGTTCATTAGCGAAAGCTTTCAATTGAATGATGTACTCCACACAGAATTCCCGAAGGACCAAAAGTTTATAAGCGGCAAGCCTGTTAGAATACGCAGATACATTCTCCTCTACTATATCCGTCGCCGCTATCGTTATCTTCCATATTCGTTAATGTGTTTTGGATTTTATAACTTCTTAAATAGTATTTACGTATGTTTGTCGTATCGAAGCCCCGCGGCTGAAATAAAAGCCTGGTTTCGCAAACGGGCATCGTTAAGTAAATCAGCCCATTCAATTATCTCAACGATTCCACGAAATTTTCCGCTCAATTCCTGAATACGGCCTCGACCATTTGCTGTTGTACGCCAGCCGTTCGTTTGAATTTCGAGCTTCCCGACAATATCGGCAACGACATAACAATAAAAAATACAATCAGAAGCAACCCGTATATGACCGCCTTTAAAATCTAAAATTTCGCCCTTTTGAAGCTTGGTAATGTATTCACTAATCTGGTTCATCGGCGAATACCGTTCGTCATAGTCCTTTCGCCCAGGATGTTTGAATTCCACAAGCATCACGCGCTGCAACGGATCATTCCCTTCGGATCGAAGTCCGTATAAGCGGTCGTATATGAGAAGATCTGGTCGCTTTTTGCTCGCTTCTTTATCAAGAATTTTTTTAAATGATACATCTGATGCAAAATATTTGGTGAAGGTCAGCCGTTCATCAATAATCCAAAGATCATGGTCAGCGACTTCTACTTTTGATGGGTCGTCGCCCCTCAGTTTCATTGGACAAATAAATTGATGGAGTGTCTCTTCCAAATGAAAATCCAACGAACCAACATCACGCTCACGTATACGGCGGGTCAAAACTTCCATTACATCAAGAACCGTTTTACGTCGCAACACATACTCGGTAAGTTGCCGTTGCTCCTCGGCTCGAATTTCGTCGGCCGCTTTACGAACTGTTTCTTGGAAATTCACCGGAACATCATCATTTTCACCAAGCTGAGAAACAATCTTCTGTATCCTGTCATTCCGTTCTTTATCTCGCCGGATCCGGACAGGAATCAACGCTTGAGCAAATTGTTCTGGCTTGACGGCATTATTCGGTGTTCTCGCTAAGAGATCCCGCGCATCTTCGAAGGCAAAAGATGGATATTCCTGAATAAACTCATGCATAGTTTCAAGACGTTGATTGTTAAACTGCGTAATTTCTTCGCCAAGCGCATTCTTTTGCACATTTTTGGAACACTCACGCACAATCTCTTCAATAATGCTTTCTACGAAATTAAATTGCGTTCGCTCCTGATTAACACGTTCATCCAAGAAATTGCCCGTAATACAGCCATGATATACGTATGAGCGGCTGGGACCGAAATAGCCAATGCCGATCAAACCGTCAATTTTCCGAGTCGTAACTGTCCGACCATTTGCAACTAAGTGCATCTGATGGAAACCTTCGAAATTGGCACTCGCTGCTTTCTCACAAACGAAACTCCTGAGAGATAAAGTGCCAAACTCTTTGCTTTCTATCTTAGTGATACCGCGATCCTCAACTCGAAGTTTCAGGATTTCCTCGGGAAATGTAACGACATTAGCATCTATGTCGACAGTGACGGTCGGGGATTGCCCCATAATGAAATCTGCAAAAAAATGCGAGCCAAAGTGCTTAATGATTGTAGAAGTTTTATGAGGAAACTTGTCACGGTAAGCTGTTCCGCGTAGCCGCTTGAATGTCACGGTCGTGCCCGTTTGAGCTACACCTACCAAGGGTTCTATTCTCTCATTCAAAATCTGTTCTTGCCTTGTTAAATGAAAGGTAAAAGAACGGCGGTACAAAGTTTCTTTATCACGATATATGCTTTCAACCTTGATGCTTTCAAAAGCATCAAGCCAAAGGAGGCGACCGACACCTTTGCCACCACGAGAAATCTTATAGTCCGTATCTGTCGTACAAAACGCCTCAAATCGCGCAGGTTCAAGCCCCACACCATTGTCCTCAATAACGATCTCGATATCATCCGCTGACTGCGCATTTGTAATGGTGACGGTAATTTTGCCTCGTTCCAGATATTGATCACCAAAAGCATCTTCAACAGCATGAAGCGAATTGCTCACCGCCTCGAATACAGGTTGAAGAGCCTCGGCTGCCTGTGACGGCTTTGGCAATCGTTTAACACGATTGACAATATCTCCATGCATAGAAGTCATTGGCGCCTCCCAATTTTCTTTTTTGCCTTACAAAACAAGCTTCAAATAACGAGTTTTAATAAATGCCCAACAAAGAATTCAACACTAACCAGATATTACACCGAAGTGCAATAAAGGACGTATTTTCCCTAGCCGTTATTATAACTCTTCTAGATATAACGTCCGTACTTTGTTTCTTACTTTTGGATTTCCAAGTTAGATGCCGAATCTAACAATATAAAAAGAAGTTTAGAGAGGTTATTGAACGGATATCTACGCGATATGACTGACGTAAACAGCCGACAACAGATTGATGGGGTAAGGAGATGAGACTTAAGTGTGAGAGGTGAGACCAAGCACGCATAAATTTTGACGTTCAAGATCTATGATTGAGACGCTTTATTTCCTCTCCGCATTACATTCGCATCAAAACACGAGCGTTTGAATGTTATCATAACCGCAGGCTTCATGAAGTGCAGCGGTTATCAAATGCGGATATAAATCTGGAAGGAGTAGTTGTTATTGGTTGCGGGGGCAGGATTTGAACCTGCGGCCTTCAGGTTATGAGCCTGACGAGCTACCGGGCTGCTCCACCCCGCGCCAAGGATAAGGGCTTTACGAGAAGCTGTAAGGGGCGAAGAGAGCCCGGAGGACAGGACCGCAAAACCACAACCGCTATAAGGCGAAAGACGATATAGCGGAATATTAAAAAAGCCGGTTGGCTAAATTCAATGTAACAATTCAAACAGACCATTCAAGAGTGGCCTGCCCGTTATATAACAATTGAAGAGGAAGCACGAGGCTAAATATCGTAAAGATCAGAGAAGCTATTGTTGCACTTGGCAGACCTGGCAGCGACTTACTCTCCCGTGTCTTAAGACAAAGTACCATCAGCGCAGGAGCGTTTCACGGCCGAGTTCGGAATGGGATCGGGTGCAGCCGCTCCGCTATAACCACCAGGTCGGCAAAGCGCAACAATTTTCAAGAAACTGGTTTTTCAAACTAACTCTCTTTATCAATCACCTACGGTTTTCAAAACCTCAAGGCAATATAAAGATGAACATTTGTAATGGGAACGATCAAGTCAATCGAACGATTAGTATCAGTAAGCTCCATGTGTCACCACACTTCCACACCTGACCTATCAACGTGGTCGTCTTCCACGGTTCTCAGGGAATACTCGTTTCCAGGTGGGTTTCCCGCTTAGATGCCTTCAGCGGTTATCCCGTCCATATATAGCTACCCTGCTATGCGGCTGGCGCCACAACAGGTCCACCAGAGATATGTCCATCCCGGTCCTCTCGTACTAGGGACAGATCCTGTCAATATTCCTACACCCACGGCAGATAGGGACCGAACTGTCTCACGACGTTCTGAACCCAACTCACGTACCGCTTTAAATGGCGAACAGCCATACCCTTGGGACCTGCTCCAGCCCCAGGATGCGATGAGTCGACATCGAGGTGCCAAACAACCCCGTCGATATGGACTCTTGGGGGTCATCAGCCTGTTATCCCCGGCGTACCTTTTATCCGTTGAGCGATGGCCCTTCCACGTGGAACCACCGGATCACTATGACCGTCTTTCGACTCTGCTCGACTTGTCAGTCTTACAGTCAGGCGGGCTTATGCCATTGCACTCGACGAACGATTTCCGACCGTTCTGAGCCCACCATCGCGCGCCTCTGTTACTCTTTAGGAGGCGACCGCCCCAGTCAAACTACCCACCATACACTGTCCTGGACCCGGTTAACGAGCCGCAGTTAGACATCCATGTCAATAAGGGTGGTATTTCAAGGATGACTCCACAAAGGCTGGCGCCCCTGCTTCAAAGTCTACCACCTATCCTACACATGCCGACACGAATGCCAGTGTAAAGCTATAGTAAAGGTGCACGGGGTCTTTCCGTCTAACCGCAGGAACCCCGCATCTTCACGGGGAATTCAATTTCACTGAGTCTACGTTGGAGACAGCGGGGAAGTCGTTACGCCATTCGTGCAGGTCGGAACTTACCCGACAAGGAATTTCGCTACCTTAGGACCGTTATAGTTACGGCCGCCGTTTACTGGGGCTTCAATTCAATGCTCTCACATCTCCTCTTAACCTTCCAGCACCGGGCAGGCGTCAGACCCTATACGTCGTCTTGCGACTTCGCAGAGCCCTGTGTTTTTGGTAAACAGTCGCTACCCCCTGGTCTGTGCCACCCCCTAACGGTTGCCCGCTAAAGGGTCACGCTTCTTCCGAAGTTACGCGTGCAATTTGCCGAGTTCCTTCAACGTAGTTCTCTCAAGCGCCTTGGTATTCTCTACCGGTCCACCTGTGTCGGTTTAGGGTACGGTCTATACGTGGGAGCTATTTCCCGGGACTGCTTCAAAGCAAGACCAATCCATTAAGATCTTACAATTTACACAATCCGTCACTTCCCACAGGTCCACGAATATTAACGTGGTTCCCATCGACTACGCCTTTCGGCCTTGCCTTAGGGGCCGACTAACCCTGCTCAGATTAACTTTAAGCAGGAACCCTTGGACTTTCGGCGAGGGAGTCTCTCACTCCCTTTATCGTTACTCATGTCAGCATTCTCACTTCCGATACCTCCAGGAGCCCTCACGGGTATCCCTTCTCAGGCTTACGGAACGCTCCGCTACCACACGTCTTGCGACGTATCCACAGCTTCGGTGTATGGCTTTAGCCCCGTTACATTTTCGGCGCAAAGACCCTTACTTAGACCAGTGAGCTGTTACGCTTTCTTTAAATGATGGCTGCTTCTAAGCCAACATCCTGGTTGTTTTGGGATCCTCACATCCTTTCCCACTTAGCCATAACTTGGGGACCTTAGATGGTGGTCAGGGTTGTTGCCCTCTCCACGACGGACGTTAGCACCCGCCGTGTGTCTGCTCGTCAGTTCTTCCAGGTATTCGTAGTTTGGTTAGGTTTGGTAGTCCGGCGAGGACCCCTAGCCCATCCAGTGCTCTACCCCCTGGAGAATTCAACGAACGCTCTACCTAAATAGATTTCGCGGAGAACCAGCTATTTCCGAGTTTGATTGGCCTTTCACCCCTAGCCACAAGTCATCCCGATCTATTGCAACAGATATGGGTTCGGCCCTCCAGTAAGTGTTACCTTACCTTCAGCCTGCTCATGGCTAGATCACTCGGTTTCGGGTCTAATCCAACGAACT
>NZ_JACFOY010000001.1:2172500-2484016 GCF_016102285.1 Bartonella sp. M0177
CCGCTTTCGAGGGCGGGGTGCCGCTTACGCATATCAATGCTTCGAATCTACCGACAGTCTATGATGCAATTTACCGTTCGGTTTTAAGTTACGACATGCCTCTCACAACAGCACGTCAACTCATTCGCGTCATGGCCAACGATGTTGATCTGGAAGATCGCGTTTCACCCAATGATACACTTGAAGTGTTTTACGCCGCTCCGGAAAAAGGCTCGGAAGACACGTCCGAACCGGAAATCCGTTTTATCAGCGCTACACTTGGTGGCGTAACGCGAAAATATTATCGTTTCCGGTCTAATGATGGAACAATTGATTATTATGATTCGGAAGGTCGTAGTTCAAAGCAGTTCCTTTTGCGCAAACCCGTGCCCAATGCTATTTTCCGTTCACCATTCGGCCCAAGAAGGCATCCGGTTCTGGGGTATGTCAGGATGCATACCGGTGTTGATTGGAGCGCACCGAGAGGATCTCCGATTGTTGCGGCAGGAGATGGCGTCGTCACAAAAGCAGGTCCGGTTCGTGGCTATGGGAACCAGACCGAAATTCGACATGCCAACGGTTACGTAACGTCCTATGCACACCAGAACAGTTTTGCCCCTGGCATTAAAGCGGGAGCGAAAGTTCATCAGGGTCAGATTATCGGTTATGTCGGTTCGAGCGGCCTTGCAACAGGTCCGCATTGCCACTTCGAAGTTTCAGTAAACAATACGAAAGTCGATCCGATGCGCATTCGCCTTCCGGATGCAAAATCCTTGCATGGAAAAGATCTCGAAGCGTTCAAACGCGACCGCAACAAACTTGAAGCATTGATCAACGGGCAAGACGATCAAAAACTTGCTGAGACCACTGGCACGGACGAGAAAAATCGCACATCCCGTTCAGATATCTGACGCGCCTGACAATTTCGCTGAAAAATTGATTCTATTTAAAAACAGTCTTCATTATCAACATAACAAAGTTGTTGGTCGACCAAATGGAAAAAGCGCATAGCCTTTTGAGAGCCTGACATAAAAAGGCATCTCGCATAAAAAGGCCAGATGGACCGGATAGAAAAAGAGCACCGGTCCAATCTGTTTACAGGTTTTCTTATACGGCACTGAAACGGAAAGCCCCGGCTTTCAAATCGATCAATGCGATGATGATGGTCGCGAAACAACCGGAAGAAACTTGATATCGCGATTTGCAATAATTCGAAACCAACCTTCATGAATTGCTGAGTCATGAAGCTGTTAGCTAACATGTTACATAATGCTGAATGACCGGATAAAGAGCTAGCATACTTCGGCGGTTGATAAGTTTGACTACCGCATTTGCAAATTTCAGGAATTAGTAAAAGAACGCATTGTCGCCGATGCCGAATCAGCATCCGGACCATAGTCGGATTGCCCGTTGACGCCTAAAAGTTCTTGCAAACGGGTTCTCGCGCGACTGACACGACTTTTAATCGTACCAACAGCACAACTACAAATCTCGGCTGTATCTTCATAAGAAAAACCTGATGCTCCGACCAGAATGATAGCTTCCTTCTGGTCTGCAGGAAGTTGGTCGAGCGCTTTTCTGAAATCCTGCAAGTCGAGTGAACCATATTGGGCAGGATGTACAGCCAGATTTTCGGTGAAAACGCCTTCGCTATCCTGCACTTCACGCCCTTTTTTGCGCATCTGGCTAAAAAACTCGTTCCTCAGAATCGTAAACAACCAGGCTTTCATATTTGTGCCGATCTCGAAGCTGTCCTGCTTCGCCCACGCTTTCATGATTGTATCTTGTACAAGATCATCAGCTTTGTCATGTTGCCCGCTCAATGATACGGCAAAAGCACGCAAAGCCGGCAGGTTTGACAAAAGTTCACGTTTGAAATCTGGGTTATGTGCGTTCATGGGTGTGACTTTCCCATTTCAACTCTGGCTACCTTGTTCGGCTTTATCGAGCTTTTCAAGAAGATCGAGAAACTTTTCCGGTATTTCTTCTTCCTGAATGGCTGTATAGAATTGCCGTAACTTCACCGCTATTTCACTATTGGATCCAAGCAGATCATCTTCCGGTCCGGAAACCTCGGAACCGTTTTTTTCCTTGCTATCATCCATGTTAAGTCCCTTAAAAATGACGCCATACGTTAATTGACAACCGTGTAAATAATTACACTTACCTGTAAGAATATAGAACTGACTAAAAAGTTCCAAGGGGCTGGAACTTTTTTATTATTCATGAATTAATATTTTACATAACCTGTCTATGGTTACACTTTCAGGGGCAGAAGGAGTTTATATATGACTTTATCAACACGCATTGCACCGCATTTACCTTATTTGAGACGATTTGCACGTGCTGTTACAGGATCTCAGACGTCGGGCGATGCTTATGTTGCAGCTATGCTCGAAGCACTTATTGCCGACACATCAATTTTCCCCGAGTCGACGTCCGACCGCATCAGCGTCTATCGGCTGTTCTGCGAATTGTTCGACCAAACAACGCCGAACGTTGCAGAGCCTCTACCTCAATTCGGTGTGGAACAAAAAGCCAATGCAAAACTTTCCTACCTTACTCCGAGGGCCCGTCAGGCATTTCTTCTCATTGCTGTCGAAGGGTTCAGTGACAAAGAAGTTATGGAGATCATGAATGTTGATCAACAGCAATTCAGAGCATTGCTGAACGAGGCTTCGCGTGATATTTCCGAACAAGTTGCCACACGTATTCTTATTATCGAGGACGAGCCGTTAATTGCGATGGATATCGAGCAGCTTGTCGAATCACTCGGTCATCAGGTTGTTGGCATTGCACGTACGCGTGACGAAGCGGTTTCATTATTCAAAAAAGAAAAACCGGGTATGGTTCTTGCTGATATTCAACTTGCTGACAACAGTTCCGGCATAGATGCTGTGAATGATATTCTTGAAACCGATGAGGTTCCGGTCATTTTCATTACCGCATTCCCCGAACGTTTGTTGACAGGTGAACGGCCCGAACCGACATTTCTCGTAACCAAGCCGTTTAATCCGGATATGGTTAAAGCTTTGATTTCTCAAGCGCTTTTCTTTCAGGAAAATGCATCCAGAAAATCATAACAGGTTTTCGTGAAAGAAATAAAACAGAAGGTTTTTAATTTCTTATGATATCGGCTCCTCATTCTTCACCTGCTGTTGAAAAATTGCATGTGAGTGCCTTGGTACAGGCTATTCATGGAGCCGATATTTTTGTTCTTTATCAGACCCCCGACATGATTTATCGCTGGGCAGAAAACTTGCCGGAGATTATCGCCGAAAAGTGGTTTGCCGGTTGTCGCGACAGCGATTTTTTATCTGAAAAACTTTGCGAAAATATGCAAGATATCAAATTGCAGGTTTTGGAAACCGGCAAGATGCACACGTTGGAAGCCCGATTTGAAAACAGCAACAATCGTATTTTCTGGTTCAAGTTTTCAATTGATTGCCATCGTGACGAACAGGGAGAAATTGTCGGTTTGGTAACAACCGGCGTCAATGTAACCGAATTGCGTCGTCGTGAACAGGTTCTGAAAGCTTTACTCAGGGAAGTAAGTCACCGTTCAAAAAATCTTCTTGCCATTATCCAAAGCGTCGCCGGTCAAACCGCGCGCTATACCGATTCCTTGCAAACTTTTTTAAAGAAATTTCAGGGGCGCATACAATCATTATCCCATTCGCAAGATCTCGTAACGGATTCCGATTGGCGTGGTGCCCATTTTCGTGAGTTGTTTTTAAGCCAGACATCAAATTATCTGGAAAAAGACCATCGTCGTTTTACAATTGATGGTGATGATCCCTATCTTTTTCCCGGTGCCGCATTGCATATCGGTCTGGCATTTCATGAGCTCATCATCAATTCCCTTTCTTATGGAGCACTTTCCAAACCGGATGGTGTGATCCATGTAACAAGCCGGATTGAAAAAGATGAGGGCAAGCCATCACAATTATGTATTTCCTGGTATGAAGTTTTTTCACCCGGACACACGCCCGACAATGATCGAAGAGCCTGCTTTGGCAGTGCAGTCCTTGAAAAGATTGTTCCGGTTTCGGTGAACGGCACGGCAAGTCTCGAATTTACAAATGACGGCGTGGTTTATCACCTTACCCTCCCCGATACCTATTTCGATTTTTACGCCTGAACTTTTTCTTTTTGAGCTAAGCGTTCGGGTTTTTTAGCTGTGAGTAAAACTTATCCCGATCAGGATTGAAGTAAAAAACAAATCCTCTATTCAACTATTTTTTGTGGCATATGTTTTATTCCGGAACAAAAAATCGGCGAGCTCGTTATTAAAGTATAAAAGAAATAAATTCATCCGCTCAATATTAAAATGTTCCTGAAGGGGTCGATCATGAATTCCGTCATCGCCGTAATGTTGCTTGTTTCCTGCACTGATGGCTTTTCTGCGTGCAATGCCGCTGACGATATGGTCAAGGTTTATCCCACCCATGAAGCGTGCGAAGCAGCTTTGATACCGGCAGTCAATCACATCGGGCAGTCCAACGAGATGGTGTTCGGTCAATGTATCAAAGCAGATCCCGACTTCATCAACGGCGATTTGAGCATTTATTGGCGGGTTGACCAGAATGGCGATTTCATTGTCGAACTTGCCAATGAAGATAGCGAAGACGAAGAATTGACCGTACCGTTACAGAAGTTTGAAAAACCGGTTGCCGGCGCAACACAAATCAATACAAAACCCGCGGCATAAAGTTATCTTCTTTACATTGATCTTGCCGTTAATCTTGCCAATTATCGGGATTTTCTGATTAAAAGATTATTCACCAAAGCTTAAAATATTTATTTTCCATTGAAACATTGCTGTGAAACTCGTAAATGCGGGGCGTTATCAATGGAGAATGTTCGATGCGCGACGATTATCAATCCGGTTATGAAAATATGGATTATCAGGATCCCTATAATCAGCAACCCATGCAGCCACAAGCGCCGCTGGATCCCGCAGTTGAAAAAGTAAGGCGGAAGCTGATGAGGCTGATGATCGTTTCTATTGGAATAACAATCGTTCTCATTCTGATTATTCTGGCCGCCGTTATCTATAAGGTTACATCTTCGCCTTCCGATAAAGCACCGGCAAACGTTGCGAAAACCGAAACAAGTCCAGTACCCGGGGATAGCGCCGATCTACAAAATCAAGCGGTTAATGCAAAAACACCGGCTCCTGCTGTTCCGGAATTTATCAAACGTTCCATTGCTCTTCCTCAAGGGACACGCATTCTCTCGCAAAGTCTTTCGAATGATATGATCGCGCTTGAAACATTGACACCGGAAGGCAATACAGAGCTTGTTATTTACGATTATCGGCAAGGACATCTGGTTGCCGGTATTACAGTTGATACCTCACCGGTTGCAAAACAGCCTGTTGAAGAACCGGCTAACGCATCGCCCGCCCAATAAGCTTAAGTAAAAAAATTTCAATAAAAAGGCCGCTTGAAAGCGGCCTTTTTCATAAGCTTGAAATATTATTTTTTGGGTTTATTCGGCTTTGTATCCGACTTTTTTTCGTCAGCCTTTTGCCCGGCAGTTTCGGTAACCTTTTCCTCGACTTTCGATTCATCGACAGGATGAGTTGGCGTCGGTGTAAAGATCAGGCGATCGGAACCGCGCGAAATATTGACAGTCGAACCATCAAGAATATCGCCGATCAGCAGCCTTTCAGCGAGCGGATCCTGAACTTCTCTCTGGATAACCCGTTTAAGAGGCCGTGCACCATAAGCAGGGTCATACCCCTTGTCGGCAAGAAATTCACGAGCACTATCATCAATAACCAGTTTGATCTTCCGGTCTGACAACAAAGATTGCAAACGTTGCAACTGGATATCGACAATGGCGCCCATTTCTTTCCGGTGCAACCTGTGGAACAGGATGATTTCGTCAACACGGTTGAGAAATTCCGGTCTGAATGCAGCTTTGACCACGGCCATAACGTCGTCACGCGCTTTTTCAGCTTCGTCATTATCGTCAAGCGCTGTCAAATATTCGGCACCGAGATTCGATGTCATAATGATAAGCGTATTGCGGAAGTCGACAGTGCGCCCCTGACCATCGGTCAAGCGTCCGTCATCAAGCACCTGCAAGAGAACATTGAAAACATCCGGATGGGCTTTTTCAATTTCATCAAACAGGATGACCTGATAGGGCCGACGGCGAACCGCTTCTGTCAAAGCACCGCCTTCTTCATAACCGACATATCCCGGAGGAGCACCGATCAAACGGGCAACCGAATGCTTTTCCATATATTCCGACATGTCGATACGAACCATTGCGGTCTCGTCCTGAAACAGGAATTTTGCCAGAGCCTTGGTGAGCTCGGTTTTACCAACACCCGTAGGACCTAAGAAAATAAACGAACCGATCGGCCTGTTCGGGTCTTGCAAGCCCGCACGTGCACGACGTACCGCCCGTGAAACAGCCTGAATCGCCTCGCCCTGTCCGACAACGCGTTTGGCAAGCTCGTCTTCCATTCTCAGAAGTTTCTCACGCTCGCCTTCGAGCATGCTGTCAACCGGAATACCGGTCCAGCGCGATACAACTTGCGCAATGTGATCGGGTGTGACAGTTTCTTCCAGAATCGAGCCGTGGTTTTCCTGACTTTCAGCCTCTTCCAATTGTTTAGCCAATTGCGGAATGATGCTGTAGGAAAGTTCGCCGGCTTTCTGATATTCACCGTTACGTTGGGCAATAGCCAAATTGTTGCGTGCTGCTTCCAATTGTTTCTTCAACTCGGCAGCATGACCCAATTTCTGTTTTTCAGATTGCCATTTTGCAGTGATTTCATGCGATTGTTCTTCAAGCTCGACCAATTCGTCTTCGAGTTTTTCCAAACGGTCTTTCGAAGCAGGATCGGTTTCGACTTTCAAAGCTTCCCGCTCGATCTTCAACTGCATGACACGGCGGTCAATTTCATCAAGTTCTTCCGGTTTCGAATCAACCTGCATCCGCAGCCGTGAAGCCGCTTCATCAATAAGGTCAATTGCTTTATCGGGCAAAAACCGGTCGGTAATATAACGATTCGACAAGGTTGCCGCAGCAACGAGAGCCGAATCGGAAATCCGGACTTTATGGTGTTGCTCGTATTTTTCTTTAATGCCACGCAGAATCGAAATGGTATCTTCAACTGTCGGCTCGTCAACAAAAACCGGTTGGAAACGACGGGCAAGAGCCGCATCTTTTTCAACATATTTGCGATATTCTTCGAGAGTCGTTGCACCGACGCAATGAAGTTCGCCACGGGCAAGAGCCGGTTTCAAAAGGTTCGACGCATCCATTGCACCATCCGATTTACCGGCACCAACCAATGTGTGCATTTCATCAATAAACAGGATGATTTCGCCATTTGCTGCCTGAACTTCGGTCAAAACAGCTTTCAGACGCTCTTCAAACTCGCCACGATATTTTGCACCGGCAATCAATGCCCCCATATCAAGGGCAAGAAGCGATTTATCCCGTAATGTTTCAGGAACATCGCCGTTCACAATACGCAACGCCAGCCCTTCAACAATAGCCGTTTTACCAACACCCGGTTCACCGATCAGCACCGGATTATTTTTGGTACGCCGCGACAATACCTGAATTGTCCGGCGGATTTCTTCATCACGGCCGATGACAGGGTCAAGTTTCCCCTCGCGCGCATCTTTCGTCAAATCACGCGCATATTTCTTCAATGCGTCATACTGTGCTTCGGCATTGGCCGAATCAGCTGTGCGTCCTTTTCTCATTTCATTGATCGCCTTGTTTAACGCTGTTGGCGTAACCCCACTTTTAGAAAGTATTTCTGCTGTCTTGGCTTTCGGTTCCATCAACAAAGCTTGCAGAAGCCGCTCGACAGTTACGAAACTGTCCCCTGCTTTTTCTGCCAATTCTTCTGCTTTGGTAAAAACCTTGGCCATAGCTTCCGACATATAAAGCTGGCCATTGCCACCACTTACTTTTGGCAATTCCGAAAGTGCCGTTGCCAACGCCTCTTTTGCCGCTTTTACGTTGCCGCCAGCTTTCTCGATCAATGAAGAGCAAAGACCCTCATTGTCATCCAATAGCACTTTTAACAAATGCTCGGGAACGAACTGCTGATTGTCCGATGACAAGGCAAAGTTTTGTGCAGACTGTAAGAACCCCTGCACGCGCTCGGTATATTTTTCTAAATTCATTCTCGTCTCCTTTTCCCATAATCCGTAAATGGCATTATGGGCTTGAAGTGACAGACTCCCGTTAAGGCAAGCCGTACTCGTTACCTGATATGGTATTGACGATGAAATTCCACAAGATCAAAAATAATCAAGGCATTAAACAAAATCCATTGTTTAAAAAAACAATAAAATTAAGCCTTGGAAATCAACAAAGACAGGAGTTCTATTCGTTTGCAATCACGTCGAGTGGAATTGTAATATCGAGTTTACGCAGCATTTTTTTGAAGTCTTGCAACCTGTATTCGGCACTTTCGGTTACCAGACCTTGAATAAGGCCGCTTCCTGAATAATTTTTTTCAAGTTTTCCGATAATGCTTTCAGCCGGATCAAGAAAACAGCATTGTGGTGCTGCTTTTTCAAAGAAATTTTTAAGCCAAGGCAGATGGGTGCTTGAAAGCGTACATGTGTCAACCGAAGGATGTTCTGCAAGCAAATCTCCCATGAAACGGTTGACTTCGGCTTGCGTTTTTTCCGGATCAAACAAGAAAGTCCCGCTTTCGACCAATTCAACCATCGGCGAGGCATTGACGAGAGCAACATTTTCCGGCTTTTTGCTGTGGTTTTTGACAAATGTCTTTCCCATCTCGCTTTTCACCATTGAAGCCACTCCCATAATCGCCACAAAGCCGCTGCGGCTTTTTCTTTCCGCTTCTTCAAGTGGCGGAAATACGCCGTAAAGCGGCACGGGGCAGCTATCTTTGACGCGGTCGAACACCATAATGGATGGCGCATTGGAAGCAATAATGATGGCCGAAGGGTCGTAACGCATCAACCGCTTGAAGGTCAGCTTCATAATATCGGCAAGCTCGTCAGCCGTCTTTTTTCCATATGGGAAATGGGCCCGATCGGCAAAATAGATAATGTCTCGTTGCGGTTGTTTCCTATGTAACAGGTCAACAATGGCATAAGAACCGATACCGGCATCGAAAATGGCAACGGGCTTTACGAGTTTCATTCTTCTTCATCCGCATTGTTAAAAGGTTTACCCGGCAAGATATATGAACCTTTAAGCCAACGATTGAGATCAATTGCACGACAACGGTCGGAGCAAAATGGATAAGCTTCGCGGGTTGAAGGTTTGCCACATTCCGGACATGGCCTTGGTGAACGTAGCGGATACACTTTAGCGGTTGCTCGGGATTGGTCTTTATCCGATGCTGCCATTTCAGACCTCATCTTTCTGCCAATGTTCAAATACGGGGTAATTCTGTGTTGTTAACAATTCCACAGTTTCAGCGAGCGGCAAGCCTACAATCCCGCTATAGGAACCAGTGATTTGCAAGGCAAAACAACCGGCCCGCCCCTGAATGGCGTAACCTCCGGCTTTTCCCTGCCATTCGCCCGACAAGAGATAGGCTTCGATAACCTCGCGCCCCAATCGTTCAAAACGCACACGGCTTTCGACAAGCTTATGATGACTCTTCCCCTTGGCGTTAATGAGACAGACTCCGGTATAAACTTTATGCGTCCGGCCAGACAAAAGTCGCAAACATTCACGTGCTTCATCTTCATCGGCGGGTTTGGGCAGAATTTTGCGTCCGACGGCAACGACTGTATCGGCAGCAAGAACAAGCGCATGCTCGAATTCCGGCATAACACAAACGAGTTCTGCACCTCTTTGGGCTTTTTCCTTTGCCAAACGTCTTGCGAGAAAACGCGGATGCTCGAGACGCCTTGGCGTTTCGTCAATATCGGCAGGATGCAAATGATCGGGGAAAACACCAATCTGCCGGAGCAATGCCAAGCGTCTTGGCGAAGCTGAAGCAAGAACAAGCTTGGTTTTCACCTGCGGGTCTTCTTCCGGCATAACAGAATTTGTCGTCATATTATTTATAACGGTAGGTTATCCTACCCTTGGTCAGGTCATAAGGTGTCATTTCCACCATAACCTTGTCTCCAGCGAGAACTCTGATGCGGTTCTTGCGCATACGCCCTGCCGTATGAGCGATAATTTCGTGATCATTGTCGAGCTTTACGCGAAACATCGCATTGGGTAAAAGCTCCGTAATCACGCCGGAAAATTCCAATACTTCTTCTTTGGCCATAAATTACCTGTTTCTAGACTGTTTATTTTGATCAAAATTTGACAAACGGCAGGTGCCGCCCGTCCAGTTGGGGCGAACCTACCCTATTCTCGGCCATTTGTGAACATCTGAATCAAAAGAGCGCAATAGTTTATACGGTTTTTAAGCAAATGGGCGCTATTTATTGGCAAAACGCGCCAATATCCGTTTCTTCAGATTTTCTCTGATATCCCGATAGGCATCAAGAATTTGTTCGCGCGAACCTGTTGCAAGTGCCGGATCAGGCGTTGGCCAATATTCGACATCGACCGAAAACCCGCGCATTTGTTCGAGCACTGCATGATGAGCTTGCGGCGTAAGGGTGATGGCAAGATCGAAATAGCCATCCGACAATTCTTCCAGCCCGCGCGGATTGTGCCCTTCCATGGAAAGCCCGTCTTCGGCAATAACCGCCGCCGCAAAGGGGTCACGATTGCCTTTGACGACGCCGGCGGATGCAACATAAATATCCGGAAACATTTTGCGTGTCAGTGCCTCGGCAATGGGTGAGCGTATCGAATTTTGCCCGCAAACAAAAAGCACTGATGAAGGGCGTCTCGGTGTTGATTTATGATCTTCAGCCATCTTCACCCTTTCCAGTATAGAACACAAAGAAGAGTGAAAAGCCGCCGCGCCGTTTTGAAATCCATATCTATTTTTCCGCGTAAGCGATCTTGCAGAGTGGTTGAACCTTCATTGTGTAAGCCGCGACGCCCCATATCAATGGCCTCGATTTTTGTTGGCGTTGCAGACCGGATAGCCTCGTAATAACTGTCACAAATCAGATAATAATCTTTAACAATGCGCCGAAACGGCCCAAGCGAAAGTATATGGGTGGTTACCCATTCGCCATTTTCACGGGAAATATCGAAGACCAGACGCCTGTCAACAAGTGACAATTTCAGTTTATAGGGACCCGTTCCGGTGTCTCCCACGGGCATAAAGCTATTTTCCTCGATGAGATCGAAAATAGCAACTGCACGCTCATGCTCGACCTCGGGCGTCGAACGCCCGATGGTTTCATCAAGTTCGACATCAATGAGCCGCGCCTTCTCCACACTCCCCCTCCCTTTTCAAATTAGAGATTCAATCTTATGGCAACAGACCTTCCATGGGCTTCCAGTCCTTCCGCATTGGCAAGTTCTATCGCCGATGGTCCAAGCTTGCGTAATTCGTCTGCACCAAGTTTTAAAATCGAGCTGCGTTTCATATAATCAAGTACCGAAAGGCCGGATGAAAATCTTGCCGAACGGGCAGTTGGCAAAACGTGGTTGGAACCACCAACATAATCACCGATCACTTCCGGTGTATAACGCCCGACAAATATGGCTCCGGCATTCTGTATCAAAGGCAAAAAGCGGTCAGGGTCTTCCACTGCCAATTCAAGATGTTCCGGCGCAACACGATTGGCAAGTGGAAAGGCTTGTTCGAGATTATTGACAAGAATAACCGCACCAAAGTCCTGCCAACTCGAAGAAGCGGTTTTACCGCGTTTCAATGTTGTCAATTGTGTTTGGACCGCCTTCATAACGTCGTTTGCAAAAGCTTCGTCATCGGTCATGAGAATCGACTGGGCAGCAGTATCATGTTCGGCTTGAGCGAGAAGATCAGCAGCAATCCAGTCGGCATCGTTAAGCTTATCGGCAATGACCAGAACTTCCGACGGACCGGCAATCATATCAATGCCGACTTTGCCGAAAACCTGTCTTTTGGCAGCCGCAACAAAAGCATTACCGGGGCCGACAATTTTTGCCACCGGCTTTATGGTTTTTGTACCATAGGCAAGGGCTGCCACCGCTTGCGCCCCGCCAACGCGATAAATCTCGCTCACACCGCCAAGTTTGGCTGCGGCAAGCACCAGCGGATTGAGATGTCCATCCGGTGTCGGAACAACCATGACAATACGCTCGACACCTGCAACTTTGGCCGGAACAGCATTCATCAGCACCGAACTCGGATAGCTTGCCGTACCGCCCGGCACATAAAGCCCGACCGATTGGACTGCTGTCCAGCGCCAACCGAGCTCGACACCCAGCGGATCAACAAAACGTTCATCCTTTGGCAGTTGTTTCTGGTGGTAGACAACAATACGATCATGGGCAAGTTTCAAAGCATCAAGTGTTTTTGGCGGAACGTGCTTGACCGCTTCATCAATTTCACTCTCGCTAATTTTCAAACCTTTTTCTTTAAGGTCTACGCGATCGAATTTTGCCGATAAGTCGATCAAAGCCTGATCACCCTGTTCGCGAACCGTTTTGATAATATCGCGCACAGTGTCATCAACACTCTGGGAAACTTCACGCTTTGAATCGAGAAATTTACGAAACTCGTTTTCGAAATTTGCCGATGATTGACGAAGAATTTGAACCATTCTTTTTCCTGTCGAAAAAAATTATCTGTGATGCGGATTGGCCTTGGCCTGCCAGACAGGACCAAGGTCGGTCAATTGCGCTTCAATACATTCCACTTCAAGGCGGATTGCCGCTTCACCGGAAAAAATCAGCGTCACAATACCGGCGGGAGGAACTGTCGGCTGGAATTGCATCGTCAAAAGAGACAAAACATTGTCTTTTTTTTCACGATCGAAGCCACGCGTTTTGACACTTAGAACCCGATCGAAGCGGAGAGCCGTACGATGCCGTTCACCGGTTTTTGCACGCGAAAACAATCCCCCCTTCATCTGTTCTTCCCAAGCAAAACGGTTAAGTGCCGCTATAAAACGCTTCTCGCCACAGCGCCAGTCAAGATCGGCAACTTTAACGACAGCATCTTGCAAATGCGCCGACAAGATCTCCAGATCCTCGTCATCCATGGCCATCAATTTCAAAAGCGGCATCTTACCACTCCATTCTCTTTCAATAATATCCTGTTTGCGACAGGAAAGATATTGTCATTATCCGCTTATACGTTCAATCTGTGCACCACAATTTGAAAGCTTCTCTTCAAGCCGCTCGAAACCGCGGTCGAGGTGATAAACACGATTGACAGTTGTTTCTCCTTCTGCCGCAAGTCCTGCTATAACGAGAGAAACCGAGGCACGCAAATCGGTTGCCATAACCTGTGCGCCCAATAGCCGCTCGACACCTTCAACTGTAGCCGTTTGGCCAACAAGCGAAATATGGGCACCAAGGCGGGCAAGTTCCTGAACATGCATGAAACGGTTTTCAAAAATTGTTTCGGTGATGTGAGAGATACCTTTTGCCCTCGTCATCAACCCCATGAATTGCGCCTGCAAATCTGTCGGAAAACCCGGAAAAGGTTGTGTTTCAATATCGGTCGGAACAATATCAAGACCGTTTCTTGCAACACGGATCCCCTCTTCACTTTCTTTTATTTCCAAACCGGTTTTGGAAAGTGTATCAAGAACAGAACGCAAGTAATCGGGGCGTGCGTCTTTCAGAAGCACATCTCCACCGGTCATGGCAACCGCCATGGCATAGGTACCTGCTTCGATACGATCGGAAATAACCTTGACACGTGCGCCAGAAAGCCCCTCGACACCTTCGATATAAATTGTGGGTGTACCGGCACCCTTGATTTTTGCCCCCATTGCATTGAGGCATTCGGCAAGATTGACAACTTCCGGCTCGCAAGCAGAATTATGTAAAACAGTATCGCCTCTTGCCAGAGATGCTGCCATTAACATGGTGTGCGTACCACCGACCGTCACTTTCGGAAAAGTAAATTCGGCGCCTCGCAGCCCTTTTGGTGCTTTGGCATGGACATAGCCATTCTCGATATTGATTTCTGTGCCCAATGCCTCAAGCCCTTGAAGAATAAAATCCACAGGACGTGTTCCGATTGCGCAGCCACCGGGAAGTGAAACGCAAGCTTCTCCCATGCGGGCAACCAAAGGTGCGATAACCCAGAAACTCGCCCTCATTTTTGACACAAGCTCATAGGGTGCACGTGTTGTAACAATTTGGCGGGCTGTAAAATGCACTGTTCGAGAATAGGCGCCATCCTGATGCTGACGACGACCATTCACCGAATAGTCGACACCATGATTGCCGAGAATCCTGATAAGTTGTTCGACATCTGCCAAATGGGGTACATTATCCAGTGTTAATGTATCATCGGTAAGCAAAGAGGCAATCATTAACGGTAATGCTGCATTTTTTGCACCAGAAATGGGAATAACCCCGTTCAAACGATTCCCGCCAATAATTTTTATACGATCCATCCGTTAAGACCTTTCTTTGTTTTGCGATTGGTAGCAATCGTCCGGTTTATCCATTCGGCCTGTAAGGACAAAAGGTGGCACAAACAGGACTTGAAATTAAAAAATAAAAAAAACCGGATTATTTTACCGGTACACCTTGCGGATGTTCTGCCTCGTCGTGGCTTGTCTTTTCGCGCATTTCTTCGCGTTCGCGCGCTTGTTGTTTGCGCCTAACAAGATTGGCGCGCAATTGTTGCGCCAAACGTTTTTGGCGACGTTCCTCAGCGATTGAATCTGCCATCCTTCAAACCTGTTGAATATTCTAAAAAAACGGTTCCGGTCATAACACCATGTTAAAAAAATTGCCAGCCAAAGAATATTGCCTTGATTTTTCTTATGAGAAACGTGAATGTCCGCTTGCCTATTTCTTTACAATGTGGCAGAACGCCGCCCGAAAACTATTTTTCTTAGCTGCGGTAGCTCAGTGGTAGAGCACTCCCTTGGTAAGGGAGAGGTCGAGAGTTCAATCCTCTCTCGCAGCACCAGTATTCAGTTCCACTCGCAATCTGTGATATTCACTGCCGAAACAAGCCAAATAAGCGGCAGGCCGATTGCATCAGTACTTTCAAAAATCAATATGGCAACCGGAAATTACGTGAAAACCGGTTCGCTCTCTCGTCCCCCATTCATTGTCAATAATCACCACAATTCATGATCATAAAAGACAATAAAGATGGAGAAGACAAGCAATGGAAGTTCGAAGTGGGGTCACTCTCCAATTCTGATGAATTGCCGGACATTTATGATTTTTATACGTTTTTGATCATCAGACTTTTTTGATCACCGGATTACCGTCCAAAAGCTTAGTCACAACAGAAACGGTTTTGTTAAAATAATTTAACAGAAGAGAGAATGGAACATGCCTTTTTCCTGCCGTCAAATTGGTCTAGAGATGGCACTTTCTCTATTCAGCCGAATTTTGCCAATATAGGTTCGTACGGTTCGTAATGTTTCATATTTCTTCAGTTTCCAATTTGACAATTGCTCTTGTCATGGCATCGCTCCCTTCTGTTTATGCAAACGGAACAAGCACAACACAAAGTGACGAACCAATCGAACTGGCACAACTTTACGACCCCTCCGATTTGCCGCGTCATCGCCAGCAATTGCGCGTTTATCGCGATCAATATGGTCGGCGCATCTATGTCGATGAAAATGGACAGGTTGTTCGTGTGGAAGAGCCGGAAAATTATCCCCAAGGTGTGACGCCGCCACCTTATGGAACAAACAATCAGGGACCGATAGAAGGTGGCGCGCCTTATGATCAGGATGTGCCCGAAGCACCCGACGCCAAGCCTTATCGTGGCGGTGGCCAAACTGATCAGCCCTCTTCCAGAAAAACTACCCCCCATTATCAGGCTGGCGAAATGCCGACCGAACATACCCCCGCAATCAATGTTCCGAAAGGACGTGAAACAGTTGCTGCTGTCCAGATTTTGATGGACCGACTGGGCTCCTCACCAGGGGCAATCGATGGTTTGGCCGGTAGCAATTTCGATAAAGCTGCCGCTGCCGCAAGTGAAATCAGTGGTCGTTTTATTGATCCCAATGACAAACAACGTCTGGATGCGGCTCTACAATCGACCGGCGGGCCTGCCTTTACGCAATATACGATTACTGAAAGCGATTTGAACCGCCAATATGTCTCTTCTATTCCTGCCGATTATGCTATGAAAGCGCAGATGCCCGCCATGGCCTATACATCGGTTAGAGAAATGTTGGCAGAGCGTTTTCATATTGATGAAACGTTCTTGCAGGAACTCAATCCGCAAGCCCGTTTTTCCCGTGCTGGCGAAACGATAAAGGTTCCCAATCTGGTTTTACCGAAACGCGAAAGTGTCGACCGGATTGTTGCCGACAAGGCCCGCAAACAAGTGCGCGGTTATAATGCGGAAGGCAGGCTTGTTGTCGCTTATCCGGCAACAATCGGCTCGTCTGACAACCCCTCGCCATCGGGCACCGTACAAGTCGAGCGCATCGCTTTTAATCCGAACTATACTTATAACCCGAAGGTCAATTTCAAACAGGGAAGCAATAATGAAATATTGACTATTCCCCCCGGCCCCAACGGACCAGTCGGAACAGTCTGGATAGCTCTTTCAAAACCGACCTATGGTATTCACGGAACGCCCGATCCTTCGCGAATCGGAAAAACGTCAAGCCATGGCTGTATCCGTCTGACAAATTGGGATGCCGAAGAATTGGCAAAATTGGTAAAGCCCGGTGTGGTTGTCCACTTTACCGATTAATGTTTTGATAATTGATCAGTTGATCAGAAATTTGAAAAAGATAAAGAGCGGTTTTATATCCGGTTAAACGGCCAGAAATTGAAAAACCGCTTTTTGGCCAAAGCATGAATTGCTGATTGAATTTCTGCCAAAGCATCATCGCATCGTTTGAGTGCTTTTTTATCATCATCGGCGAGCGCCACGACACGGAGTTCGTTAACCAGTCCGGCTGCTTTTTCCAGTAATGGTTTTGCCGCCTTTTTTGGCACTTTCTGCGCCCAGTCTTTAAGCATCAGTGCATAGCTGCGCTTGATATTCGCGAGCTTGTTCGGCCTGTTTTTCAACTCTGGCGAAACGACGAGCTTTTCATAAATTGCTTGTGATTTGCCGAAAGCTTCAACCACATTGCCGAATGACCCCAAACGCCACAAAACAAGTGCGTGATGGGAATGGGCTTCCAATTGTTCATCCATATTATCAAAAGGTTCATTCCCTATGCTGATAAATGCTGTTTCAATGGCGCTATTGGCCGCTTTGAGCAAATCGACCGGAGTTATCGAATCTTTCCGCCTTGCCATGGAATAGAGAACATGAGCCAAATTGCTATAAAGCCGAAAAAGTTCGTTTTTATCCTTGGCGGGATCAAGCTTGGCAATTGCCAGGCGGAAGTCCAGTTCGGACTGTTTGAGCCATATCAAACCTTGATGACCTTTTTCGTCTTCACCAAGACGGGCGCGGGCAAGAGCACGCCATTGCAAAATCCGGTTAAAGAGTTTGGCGTTTTGCTGGCCTTTAATCGTTTCCAGAACTTCATTATAAAGTTTTACAGCTTCCCGTAACAGTTCACCGCGCTTTTCCGGCACTTCTATATTGGACGCCGCCTGAAGGGCCGCGCCCAATTCGATAAAATAGGAAAGCCAATCAAGCGGACGAGCCAATTTTATTTCTTTGCCAGTAGCGTTACGCAAGGCAGCAATTGCTTGATATCTTTTTTCAAGTTCCTGAGAAGGAACGGACGCAAAATTGGCAAGCTGGGTCAGATCTTTTCCCAAATTGCCATAGGTCATCGCCAGTCCCAGCGTTTCACTCTTATCTTTGAGAAGATCAATATTGGAGCGATAAAGTGCGACCGATTTTTCAAGAAGCGCAATGGCACTGTCCCGATCTTTCTGCTGGGCGAAAAGCGCGAGAGCCAATGCCGTCTCGTTTTGAAGACGGCTCAACGCTTGTACACTCCCGTCGTCTTTAAACGTCGCACTGGAATTTTCGAAAGCTTTCAATGCTTTTTCCATGAGCCCGAGATTGGCTGGCGTGTCCATTGTTGCCCGTTGCATCAAGGCCCGTCCCATCTCGAAATAAACATAGGAAATATCCTGAGGTTGGTCATCCTCATCAAAGAAGCTCAGCGCCGTTTCAAAACGTTCAATAGCAAGGTCGAAAAAATCCCTTGCTTTTTCGACCGGTTCGATTCGTGCCAATTGGGCGGCGACCAGCGCACTTGCCGAAACCGCAAGCGACCAGTAATGGAAATTTTCTTTTGCACGTAAAATAGCAATGGCTTCATTGAATGCATCCAATGCCAATTTCAATCTTTCTTCACGCGGTCTTGAAAAATCGATATCCGAAAGTGCGCGATAGACATGGCCTTTTTCTGTTAAAATGAGCGCCCGATCAAACGCACCTTTCTTTTTTGGCAGCGCTCTACAGACTTCATCAAGTAAAGAAAGTCCGCGTTTAAGCCGCAAAATAGCAATTTCCCCCTCTTCGCGCAGCGCATAATTGCGTAAACACCGCACATAAGAAACAATGATCCCGCCCCAACGACTAAAATTACGTTTGCGGGTAAAAACCTGTAAAGCTTTTTCGAAACCCGATGCTGCCTCATTATAGTGGGAAAGCGCATCATCATCACTGTCTTCGGCATCTGCAAGTGCTAACAAAGCTTCGGAAAGTTCTATATGAGCTTCTGCCCATGCAGTATTGTTATCGGCACGCTTTTTAAGCGATAATGCCAAATCTGCATCCTCAACCTTCTGGCGAAGTGTTTTTTTGCTGTCACTATCCAAGGCCAAGTGAACGATTCCTTTTATAAATTTAATCTTTGTAACATACGCGTTTCTGGTAAAAGAGAAATAACCTTGTCACGGGTGAGTAACAAATGAATATAACTCCAAATATTGTCATTTTAACAGGTGCGGGCATATCTGCTGAATCGGGACTGGAAACCTTTCGTGGTAGCGATGGTACATGGAATAAATATAAAGTTGAAGACGTTGCAACACCTGAAGGTTTTGCACGCTCGCCCGATCTCGTCAATAATTTCTATAACAAGCGCCGTCATGATGCTGCAAATGCACTCCCCAACAAGGCTCACCTCGCTCTTGCAAAACTGGAAAAGAATTTTCCGGACTCTTTTCTACTCGTTACACAGAATGTCGACGATTTACATGAACGGGCGGGATCAAAAAATGTTCTACATATGCATGGCACCCTCAACCATGTTCTATGCCTTTCTTGTCATGAAAGAGCCGAATGGAAAGGTGATGTAACGGCGGAAAGTATCTGCCCGCATTGCCATGCGAAAGCGAGTCTCAGACCCGATATCGTCTGGTTCGGTGAAATTCCTTTTTATATGGAAAAAATCGAAAAAGCATTGTCTCAAGCCGACATTTTTGCGGCTATCGGAACATCCGGCCTCGTCTATCCAGCAGCCGGTTTTGTTGGCCTTGCGCGACAAGCCGGTGCAGAATGTTTCGAGATTAACCTTGCTTCCAATCCGGCTACTTATGAATTATTCGACGACGTTATTTCCGGACCTGCAACAAAAACAGTTCCCGATTTCGTAGAAAATCTCATCGAAAAATACAGTCAAGTGACAGATTGAAGAAAGCTAAATTAGCTGAAACCTGTCCACTCTCATCTGAGATCCGAATGTTTTGTCCAAAAGAAATGTCTTCAATTCGACAGTTTTCCGATTTGGCAGTTTTCCAATCTGTCATCATTTTTGTATGAAACAGGCAAAATTTATTCTTCAATTGAAGCCCGTCCTATCGGTAAGGTTCGGAATTTAATAACTTTCACCTCATGGAAGGAAATTCATCACCCCGATTCATGCGAATACCGTTTGAAAGAACATTATCACATCACGAAAAATAAAAGCCTCCGCTCACGGCTTTCTTGTCCGTAAGACAAAACGGAAAGACCGAAAACTTCATTCTTCCGGTAAAATCAGCAGATTTGTCACTGTTTCAGCAGGTCTACAAAGTTGAACACCTTTCGGGCAAACAACAATCGGCCGATTGATGAGTTCCGGATGATCATGCATCTTGCCTGCGATGACATCGTCGGGCAATGATTCATCATCCAAACCTAATTTTTTATAGGCCGGTTCTTTTGTCCGCAAAAAATCCCGTATGGAAACATTGGCACGGTTGGCTAGCCAAAGAAGCATTTCCGGTGTCGGTGGCGTTTTCAGATATTCGATAATATGGGGTTCATAACCCATAGCCCGCACAAGACCGACCACGCTGCGAGAGGTTGCACAACGCGGGTTATGATAAATGATAACATCGGTATTTTGCATGAAATGGCCCTTTATTGACATAAGTGTCGAGAAAAACTTGGTTAGTGCGAGAGGACGAGAGTGGTTAAGAATATTCTATCTGCCCTCTTTTCACTAAACTGTTTTGAATTCCCGTCTTGTTGTTTCTGACGTTTGCAATAAACTTTGTCGAACAGTTTTATAGTCCTTGTCAATAGAACGCGTGACAGGTGATTTTCATACAATATCAAAATAAATTTGGCAAAGCCGCTCTGCCATTGCCGCCCAATAAAAACATTTCCGCAACATTCACGCACATTTTCCTTCCGGAGTTACTTTATCTAAGAAGGGCAAACAAAATAATTTCGTCGTTGCAATGGGCCGACCAAATAAAAACACTTGTCCGGCACGTGCGACCGGAAACAAAAATACAAAGCTCAAAACAATAATAGAAAGGAAGGTTAAGCTTGAATGGTGCGGGTGGTCGGAATCGAACCGACACTCCTTTTGGGAACCAGATTTTGAGTCTGGCGCGTCTACCAGTTCCACCACACCCGCATCGATGAAGTGAGGACACAAACCATGTGTCACGGATTTGTTGAGTTATATTAAGAACCGACGTCTCGTCAACTGCCTTACACACAATTATCTTAAAAAATTTTGTTCAAGCTACTGGATTAACGCTTTAACCATCTTTAGAGATAGCTTGGTTGACGAGGAATAACAAAATGCTCAAAAAGCTCGGAGAGTGGACTTTATCTCTGGCAGGCCGCCGATCAGCCGAATATTGGCTGGCCTTTATCGCTTTTGTAGAGAGTTCTGTTTTCCTTATTCCGGCGGATGTCCTGTTCATCCCGATGTCACTTATCAATAAAGAAAAAACCTACCGCTATGCGTTTATTGCGTCACTTTTTTCGGTTCTCGGCGGAATATTGGGATGGCTGATCGGCCATTTTGCTTACGAAGGAATAGCCAGGCCGGTTCTCGAATTTTATGGCAAATTGGAAACCTTCGAGGCGTTGCGCAGCAATACCAGTATGGAAATCATCCTGTTATTGCTGATCACATCAGGCATATCCCATCTTCCGCCCATCAAGGTTGTTACGATTCTTGCCGGTGTTGTCGGTATGAACATCTGGGTTTTCATAATTTCAGCAATCGTCGCACGCGGTGCAAGATTCTATTTTCTGGCCTGGCTCATCAAAAAATATGGTGCAACCATGCTGGACTATATCCTACCAAGATTAAAATGGATTATCGCCATTGCTTGCGCCGTTCTGATAATTGGCTATATTTTATATAAAATACTGGTCTAAGGGGATTTGTTTTGATTGGTTTTGCTTCGCCCATTTATCTGTCCGGACGGCTTCAAACAATTCTTTCCTGTTTGATACTGGTCTTGATGGTGATTGCTATTGGAACTGCACTAGGGTTCGAACATATAGGCGGCTATATGCCTTGTAAACTTTGCCTTGAAGAACGTATTCCCTATTATATCGGTATACCTTTAATGATTATAACCTTGGCTTTGTCGCTCACGGGAAAACCGGGATTTCTCATCCGTTTGCTTTTTTTGATTACCGCTTTTCTTATGGTTTATAATCTCGGTCTATCAATCTACCATGCCGGTGCAGAATATAAATTCTGGCAAGGCCCGACAGATTGTTCAGCGGCCGCTACGGCTATTACTTCCGACGCAAATGATCTACTGGCAAATCTGAACAGAAAACGACCACCTTCCTGTGATACAGCGGCCGGTTATTTTCTGGGGCTTTCATTTGCCGGTTGGAATGCTGTATCGAGCCTTTTTCTAGCTTTCCTTGCTCTTGTCGGCACTTTTTGTGCATACAAAAAAAATGGTGAACACTAAACCCGTCCGGTTACGTTTCGCACCTAGCCCTAACGGCTATCTCCATCTCGGGCACGCCTATTCGGCGCTGGTCAACCAACATATCGCTCGAATATTGAAGGGCGAACTTGTTTTGCGCATGGAAAACATTGATATAACACGCTGCAAAACACACTATGAAAATGCGATTGTGGAAGACCTTTCATGGCTAGGGGTCGATTTCCGAAAACCTTTCCGGCGACAATCGGAACATTTTTCAGACTATCAAAAAGCACTTGATGAACTTGAAAAACTCGGTCTTGTCTATCCTGCATTTTTAACGCGGGGAGAGGTAAAAGAAATCATTACCGAAGCCGAGCGAAAGGGAAAAAATTGGCCACGAGACCCTGATGGCACGCCGCTTTATCCGACGGATGAACGTTCGCTTTCAAAGTTAAAAGCGCGCGAAATGATTGCCGAAGGAATGCCTTTTTCCTGGCGGCTCAACATGGATCTTGCATTGCGTTTTTCAGGCAAAGATCTCTACTGGTGCGAATTTCATGGCAATAAAACAAAGAAAATTATTGCTCATCCCGAACTTTGGGGCGATGTCATCATCGCACGTAAAGACATGCCAACAAGCTATCATCTGTCGGTTGTTGTTGATGATGCTCTCCAGCACATCACCCATGTTGTCAGAGGCAATGATCTGTTCCAAGCCACTTCTGTTCATCGGCTCTTGCAGACAATTCTCGGTTATGAACCACCGCTTTATTACCACCATCCGCTTGTTCTTGGTCATGACGGACACAAATTGTCCAAATCCAACAAGGACACAAGTTTGCGTTCGCTCCGTGAGAAAGGACTGACGGTAAACGATATTCTTGGCTTTTTGCCGGAAATTTGACCATTGCTATCATGCCCCCTCTTTCCACGCTTTTAAAAAGCGACTAGGGTTTCCAATCATAATATTCGATGGGTTTTAAAAATGATTACCATTAGACCGGCTGAAGAACGTGATCTGAAAGCCATCACTGACATTTATAACGATGCGGTAGAGAATACTCTCGCTATCTGGAATGAAAAAACCGTCGATATTGATAATCGTCGGGAATGGTTGAAAACACGAAATGCTGCCGGATATCCGGTATTTGTTGCTGTTGATGATGGCAAGACAATAGGCTATGCGAGCTACGGACCGTTCAGACCTTTCGAAGGATATCGCTATTCGGCTGAAATCTCCATCTATATTGAAAAGACCCAACGCGGAAAAGGAATCGGCAAAAAACTTCTAGCGGCTTTGATCGCGCATGCCGAAAAAAACCATATCCATGTTCTTATTGCCGGTATTGAAGCGGGTAACAAAGCGTCTATCGCCATCCATAAGGCGTTCGGCTTTACAATAACCGGACACATGCCGGAAGTTGGTACAAAAGCCGGACAGTGGCTCAACCTTGTATTGATGCAACGGATTCTCTGACACGTTACCAGCCGGTCGGGAACGTTTCAAACAAATCCTTTGGACCATTGAAGACATTAAGGTCGATAAAAAATTCTTTGCCTTTATACCCCTGAAGACGGCCCACCGGATTATATTGCCAGAAGGCCCATTGTTTTTCGTTTGGCAAATCCGGTTTGCTAAAAATCGAACGGTACCACAACAGGTAACCGGAAAACTGTCCCGCGATGTAATTTTTATAGTTTTCTTCATCTGTATAAATAATCGGCTTTGAACCAAAATAGCTTTCGACATGTTGAAGAAGATTGCCAAGCCTCTCTAAAATGACTTGTCGGTCAGGGCTTTTCGTTTGATCGATTTCGACATCTATTGCCGGAGGTAACATGTTTTTATATTTGGGCATCGAACTTATAAAGTTTTCTGCTTGCAACACACCGTCTGTTTCAGGCCTGAAAAAATGATAAGCACCAACCCTCATACCGGCCTCTAATGCATGGTCCCAATTTTTCTTGAATTCGGGATCCTTGAAGTCGCCACCTTCCGTCGCTTTGATATAGGCAAAACTGATATTCTGGCTTTTTATTTTATGCCAATCGATTTCGCCTTGATGATGCGATACATCAATCCCGCGAACCGGATAGTTATCAAGTGATAAACGAGCCCAAAAAAAGTATAAAACCGCAATCAATGCAAAGACAAAAAGCAAAAAAACAGCAATGCGCTTGCCCATGTGATTTTTCCTGAAGAGTAAATATCGGGTGCTCTCAAACAACAGCTTTTATATGGTCAAATTATAGTTTTTATCGGCTTTTGACAAAAACGATTTTCACATAAAATTATATCATCCCGCCACGTCGAATAGTGATTGTGGCAATTCGTAAAGTCGTTCGGGTCAATTTGTTTCCGGTGATAATCGCCAATCACAGGATTGGTAATAAATTGGAATAAAGCCGGCTTTATAACGACGAATATCGTTTGCGTTCATTTAATAAAATATCAAACGACCTGCATTTGAAAATGCGACGTTCATGTTTATGACCGGTTCATCGATATTATTTCATTGAAACGGCGAAATACCCAAAAGACAGGAGAGTTTTTCGTGGAGAAACCACCAAAATAAGCGGCTGATAAATCAATATTCGCTGTTTGATAAAGCCGTTTTGCAAATATAAAAGCTGATCACCAATTTAAAAAACAAATTTCAACATCATTGCTTGGCAAACGCATTTTCCGGATGGACGTTCTTTTGAAACCCCTCGATTCAAGCTTTTTGGTCAAGCTCGAAAACCGGCAATTGAATTTTACTTTTTTTAAAAATCAAAGGATGACATTGAACGCTATTTTTGTAACAACGAAACGGGATAAATTTTTGGGTCAAAAAAAAACGGAAATCAATGAATGGGAACAGCGTTTAACACTATTATGCCAGAGATACATAAAAATACGGCATTGTTAATCAAGGGGAGGTTATACATAGCCGATTGTCATGAATGACCGGTTTGTTCAGACTTAAAACCTGATCTCATTGTCGTAAATTTTCGTTGCAAACGAGCTGAATGGTCAGATTTACGAAAATCAGCCCATTCACAATCGAGTGCATGAAATATTTTCCGATTGAATTTCCTTCCAACTCAACTAATTTAGAATAATTCTAATTTGCAGGTTCCAAATGTTTTCAAAACTCTTTGCATCATCCTATCGGAAACCGTTTTCCTCGCTTAGCGAAAAGGAAATTCTGGCTCTTGCCATTTCTTCGGAAGAAGATGACGAGCGCATTTATCTTAACTATGCCGATGGTTTGCGTGACGAGTTTCCGGCAACGGCCAAGATTTTTGAAAAAATGGCGGATGAGGAACATAGCCACCGCGACAGACTGATAAAGATTTTTGAAAAACGCTTTGGCAAAATGATTCCGCTTATCCGGCGCGAACATGTCAGCGGCTTTTATGATCGCAAACCGGATTGGTTGGTTCGCCCGCTCGGAATCGATAAAGTGCGTGATTCGGTTGCACAAATGGAAGACCAATCGGCGCGTTTTTATGAACAGGCTGCCGACCATGCCAAAGATGCAGAAATCCGCAAACTCCTGGGCGATCTTGCTCTTGAAGAAAAACACCATGAAGATGTGGCTATCGAGCTTGAAAAGAAATACACGCCGAAATCTGTTGCCGATGAAGAGCGCGCAAAAGAACGCAAACAAACGCTTCTCACATGGATCCAGCCCGGTCTTGCCGGTTTGATGGATGGTTCTGTTTCAACTCTGGCGCCGATTTTTGCGGCTGCCTTTGCTACCGGTGACACAAGACAGACTTTTCTCGTCGGTTTATCGGCTTCGCTCGGCGCCGGTATATCAATGGGCTTTACCGAAGCCGCCCATGATGACGGAAAACTATCCGGCCGCGGCTCACCAATCAAACGCGGTATTGCCAATGGTGTTATGACCTCTCTCGGCGGTCTTGGACACGCGCTCCCCTTTCTTATTCCCGATTTTCATGTTGCGATTGCCATTGCATTCGCGGTTGTGTTCTTTGAATTGTGGGCAATTGCATGGATCCAGAACAAGTTCATGGAAACACCGTTCTGGCGTGCGGCATTACAGGTTGTGGTTGGCGGGGCACTGGTTTTTGCAACCGGTATTCTCATCGGTAGCGCTTGAAAAAGACGGCCGTAAGGGAACTTGTAACTTTTCCCTATCCCCTTTAAAAGGATTGGCAGTGATTATATCGTCCTGAAGGCTTTTCATGTCGCAAACAGATGATTCCGTTAAACTTGCTATCCGTCGTCTCCCTCATTCGGAAGGGCTGAAATTGCCTAGCTATGAAACCGCCGGATCAGCCGGAATGGATTTGAGAGCCGCACTGGAAGAGGGAAAAGAACTTATCCTTTCTCCTGGTGAACGTGCACTCGTCCCGACAGGATTGATATTCGAGTTACCGGAAGGATATGAAGCGCAAATTCGCCCACGTTCCGGCCTTGCTTTCAAAAATGGCGTTACTTGTTTGAATACGCCCGGCACAATCGACAGCGATTATCGTGGCGAAATCAAAGTTTTGCTGATCAATCTCGGGCAAGAACCATTCACCATTACCCGCGGTATGCGAATCGCGCAGACTGTCATTTCACCAGCCCCGCAAATAGCCATTGTGGAAACCACAACAATTTCGGATACAGTTCGTGGAACCAAAGGGTTCGGTTCAACCGGACACAACTAGACGATCAACACCCAAAGACGTTTCTTAAGACAATAATTCTGAAAAGAAGTGAAGTCGGCTGATTCGATTTGGCTTATAGATGGCCTCTCATGGCACTTTCGCCTTGCCGGTGTTGCCTTTGCGTTATCAACCGGAAACGACACATAAAAATAAAACCGCAATGTTTGAAAAAACATTGCGGTTAAATTTATTGAAAGCTCAAAACCGAAGCTTAGCGGTCTTTAATGCGATTTGCGCGCAAAAGTGCAATGTACCATTTGCGATGGTGAGCCCATGCAAAACCACCCGAAATCTTGCCCTTTATCATTGCGCCAATCGAACCGGCAACCCAATAACCGGCATAGACGTGGAAAATCCACACCGCGATAATGCAGGCGGCAACCAGCGAATGGGTGAGCAGTGCATAACGCTGCCATTCAATAGGAACAAAGGGCGCAAAATAGGCTTGCCAAACCATAAAGCCTGTCACAATCAATATGATAAGACCAATCGACATAGACCAGAAAATACATTTTTGACCAAAATTGTATTTTCCGATCATTGGCAGTCTTTCTTCATCGCCTTCAAGAACATCCTTGATATCGACAATCCATTTCAAATCGGAATTTTCCCAAATATTGAGGCGCCAGAAGCGGAAGAAAAGTCCGGCAAAACTGATAACCATGACAACACCGATATAAGGGTGAATGGTACGCACCACCTGCCCGCCACCAATGAGGTTTGAAAGCGGAAAAAGTGGTGGCCAATACATCATCAGACCGGTCAATGCCAAAAGAATCATCGAAATGGCGCCAATCCAGTGGTTGATGCGAGCGCCTTTTGTATAGCGGTCGACTATAACCGGATTACCTTCATGGACATAATCATATTTTTCATAAAGCTTATGCGTCATGTTCGATATCCTTCAAGGTTTTCTCGGCACGTTCTTCGTCGTGCTTGGTTACTCTTGTGCGTCCGATGAAGATACCATGTGCAGCAGCTCCAAGGATAGCAGCAGCAATAGCACCAAGTCCGAAATATTTGGAAATGCCCTTCCACGTTTTCACAATTGGTGAAATATGCGGGTCTTCCGGCAAGTTTGCATAAATGCTTGGCTGATCGGCATGGTGAAGAACATACATAACGTGCGTTCCACCAACACCTTGAGGGTCATAAAGGCCGGCATTCTTGTAACCACGGCTTTTCAGATCGGCAATGCGTTCCTTGGCGTGTTCTTTCAGCTCGGCTTTTGTGCCGAACATAATCGCTTCGGTCGGGCAGGTCTTCGCACAAGCAGGCTTTTGCCCGACAGCAATGCGGTCGGAGCACAGAGTGCATTTATAGGCTCTGTGGGTTACTTGCGAGACACGCGGAATATTGAAAGGACAGCCTTTGATGCAATAACCGCAACCGATGCATTTATCGTGAATAAAATCCACAATACCGTTTGAATATTGCACAATAGCGCCCGGTGACGGACAAGCAGCAAGACATCCCGGTTCCGAACAATGCATACAACCATCCTTGCGGATAAGCCATTCCAGTGCATCGGTTTCCGGATTAACCCATTCTGTGAAACGCATAATTGTAAAAGCGTCCGGCGAAAGGTCACGCGGGTTATCATAAACACCGACATTGTCACCAATTTCGGGGTTCAGCTCGTTCCACTCCGAACAGGCGGATTGGCAAGCTTTGCAACCGATGCAGCGTGAAACATCAATCAGCTTGGCTATTTCTTCCAATTTTCGCTTTGGTTTCGGCGCTGGCGAAGCGGAAATCCGGATGTAGTCATCCGGACCGATCTGCGGTTCGATTTTATCCTGTGTTGGAGGATTAATATTAATCATTTTTCCGCCTTTCCATTCTCATCGACTGGTGCTTTCGATTTTTCCATGTTCACCAGAAATGCCTTGAATTCAGGCGTCTGGGAGTTGGCATCGCCAACAAATGGCGTGAGCGAGTTAGGACCGAAGCCTTTCTTCGCCTCACCGATAAAGCCCCAATGCAGTGGAATGCCGATAACGTGAACCGGCTTGCCGTCACAAATGATCGGACGGATACGTTTGGTAACCAGCGCTTTGGCAAAAACCTGCCCGCGTTTGTTCCAAACTCTTACCCAATCACCTTTCACAACACCTTTCTCTGCTGCCAGTTCTTCCGAAATTTCAACAAAGAATTGCGGCTGCAAAGCAGCGTTAATCCGGTTGTTCTTCGTCCAGTAGTGGAAGTGCTCGGTCAAGCGATAGGAAGTCGCTGCATAAGGGAATTCATCACTTGTTCCCAATTGTGCAAGATCTTCATCAAAGATACGAGCGGCCGGATTACCACGGACATTCGGAGCAATCGGGTTGACGATCGGCGATTCGAACGGTTCGTAGTGAACCGGGAACGGTCCATCACGAAGTCCGGCAAGTGTAAAGAGCCGGCCAGTGCCTTCCGCATTCATGATAAACGGACCAACAGCGTGCGGATCGGATGCCGGCGGAATATCCGGAACATCAAATCCCGTCCATTTCTCGCCATTCCATTCGATAACTTTACGCTCCGGATCCCAAGCCTTACCGTCAAAATCGGCAGATGCACGATTATAAAGAATACGACGGTTTGCAGGCCATGCGAATGTCCACTTCGGATAAAGTCCGGCACCATCATAGTCGGTGTTATCACGCCGTGCCATCATGTTTCCGTCTTCAGTAAAGCTACCTGAATAAATCCAGCAGCCCGAAGCAGTACTTCCATCGGCCTTCAAGGAAGCAAAGCCTGGAACCTGTTTGCCTTTTTCAAGGATCTTCTTGGTCGGGTCTTTCGGATCATAAAGATCTTCGACAGCATAACCGTTCATTTCCTTGGCAAGTTCTGCCGGCTGGGGTTCGCTTGCGTCCTCATATGGCCAATGGAGATTGACGATAGGATCGGGGAATACGCCGCCTTCTTTTTCGTAAAGCTTCTTCAGCCTTAACCAAAGTTGCGCCATGATCCATGTGTCGTGCTTTGCGTCACCCGGCGGATTTTGCCCTGCCCAGTGCCACTGCAACCAGCGACCCGAATTGACAACAGCTCCTTCATCTTCTGCAAAGCAGCTTGTCGGCAATTGGAAAACTTCCGTTTTGATTTCGGATGTATTGACATCATTGAAATCACCGTGGTTTTCCCAGAACCGTGCAGTCTCTGTTTCCAACGGATCCATCACGACAAGGAATTTCAACTTGCTCAAGCCACGCTCGACCTTTTTACGGTTTGGGAAAGCAAGAACAGGATTGAACCCCTGGCAGAAATAGCCGTTCATCTGGTTATGATCCATCATGTCGACAGCTTTAAGAATATCGTAATTGGCGATATCAAGCTTCGGCAGATAATCATAGGCGAAGTCGTTTTCTTTTGTTGCGGCTTTGCCCCACATTGCCTTCATGAACGAGATGAAGAACTTGTCATAATTCTGCCAGTAGCTGACCTGATTCGGCCGCGTTGGCGTGAATTTGCGTTTTCCAAGATAGGTCTTGAGATCTGTCTCGTTTTCCATCGGAATATTCATATAACCCGGAATGAGGTTGGACATCAGTCCGACATCTGTCAGGCCTTGAATATTGGAGTGGCCACGAAGGGCATTCACACCGCCACCACGAACACCAATGTCACCAAGAATAAGCTGCAACATGCACATTGTGCGAATGTTCTGCGCACCCTTGGAGTGTTGTGTCCAGCCGAGAGCATACATGGATGTCATCGCCTTTGTCGGGCTTGAACATTCCGCAATCATCTCGCAGATTTTGAGGAACTTGTCCTTCGGTGTTCCGCAAATTCTTTCAACCATTTCAGGCGTGTAAACCGAAACGTGTTTTTTAAGAAGCTGCCAGACCGAACGCGGATGCGTCAAAGTCTCGTCATTCTTGGCATAACCGTTCTCGTCCATTTCATAGGTCCAGGTCGAGCGGTCATAATCACGTTTGGCTTCGTCATATCCGGTAAACAGACCATCTTTGAAACCGAAACCTTCATTGACGATCAAACCGGCATTGGTGAAATGTTTGACATATTCGTACTGAACTTTGTCATGCGTTATGCAATAGTTGATGACACCGGACAAAAAGGCAATATCGGTTCCCTGACGGATCGGCGCATAAAAATCCGCAACCGAAGCCGAACGAGTAAAGCGCGGATCAACGACGATCAGCTTTGCACCGCGATGCTCTTTTGCATAAGTAACCCATTTGAAGCCACAAGGATGTGCTTCGGCAGCGTTACCACCCATAATAATGACGAGATCCGTTGCGCGGATATCCGTCCATGGATTTGTCATCGCGCCACGACCAAATGTTGGGCCCAGACTGGACACCGTGGGGCCGTGTCAAACGCGTGCTTGGTTATCGAATACCAACATGCCGCATGAACGTACGACCTTATAAGTCGCAAATGCGGTTTCGTTTGTGGCTGCAGAGGCAGCAAGAAATCCGGTTGTCAACCAGCGATTGACTGTCTGGCCTTTTTCATTTTTCTGAACAAAATTGGCATCGCGATCATCTTTCATGTAGCGGGCAATTTTATCGAGTGCCTCGTCCCATGTGATTTCTTCAAAATGATCGGAACCGGGGCGACGAACCTTCGGTTTTGTCAAACGGTTTTTTGAATGGATTGTATCAAGAAGGGCTGCACCTTTCGGGCACAGAGTACCATGATTGGTCGGGTGATCAACATCACCCTCGACGTGAATAACTTTCGCAGTGCCGTCTTTCATTGATCCTTTTGAATAAAGGATAATACCACAAGCAACCGAACAATATGTACAGGTCTGTCGGGTTTGGGTTGTTGAAGCTAACCTGAACGGTTTTATTGCTGAAACAACTGTTGCTTCAGCCTCGCTAAAACCAAGCGCACCCAATGCTGTTGCGCCGACACCCGCACCAGCGCCCTTTAAAAAGGCGCGACGCGAAATCTCTATATTCATACGGGCATTCCTCTTGTATTTTTTGATCATCCCACAAGCTCACAATTGTAAATCAACAATTGTTTCAAAGCAACTAATCCTCGATTGAAAAAGCCGGATCAATGCTTCGTTCATTGGCGAAGACTGCCGATCAGGGGAGATCATTTACGACGTTATGATATGAGGTGCAAAAACCGATAATGCAACCGGCTTTTCAATGACATTCGCGTTATTGTGAACACAATTCAACGATCGGTTGGATAATCAGGGACAAAGAAGCGCTGCATTGCACGCAGGTTTGACAAATGGTACCATTGGCTTACCACCGGATATAAACTTGTATCCGTAGGAAAATAAATAGTTAAGAGGATATTTTGATGACACCCTTCCGTTTGACAAGTCTTGCTCACGGTGGGGGTTGCGGTTGTAAACTGGCACCCTCCGTTTTGCAGAAAATGCTAAAAAACCAGCCGGAATATGGACCATTTGAACATCTGTTGGTGGGAACCGAAACAAGTGATGATGCTGCCGTTTATGAACTTGACGATGGCACTTGTGTCATCGCTACGACAGACTTTTTCATGCCGATGGTGGATGATCCCGTCACATTTGGCCAAATTGCCGCAACCAATGCTATTTCCGATGTTTATGCTATGGGCGGAAAACCGATTATGTCGCTTGCAATTCTCGGTATGCCGGTTGACAAAATTGATCCGGCAATTGTCGGGGAGATTTTAAAAGGTGGGCGGCAAAAAGCCGCAGAAGCCGGCATTGCTGTAGCCGGTGGCCATTCGATCGACAATCCCGAGCCGGTCTATGGTTTGGCAGTTATCGGCATTTGCAAAAAAAGCGAAATCAAATTGAATGCCCGTGCCCATGCCGGTGACAAACTCGTTCTCATGAAAGGTATCGGCGTTGGCGTTTATTCGCATGCATTCAAAACCGGAAAGCTTTCCGATGAAGCCTATCAGGAAATGATTGCATCCATGACGCTTCTCAACAAAATCGGCACCGAGCTTGGACATAACCCCGATGTTCACGCACTAACCGATGTGACCGGCTTCGGAGTTCTGGGGCACAGCCTTGAAATGGCACAAGGTTCCAATGTCGAGATTGTCATAAATTATTCAAAGATCCCGTTTCTGAAGCAAGCCGAGGCACTCGCAAAAGACGGTTGCTTTACCGGTGCTTCGCGCCGTAATTGGGATAGCTATGGCGAACATATTGTATTGCCGCAAAATTATCCCGATTATAAACGCTTTCTACTAACTGATCCGCAAACGTCCGGTGGCCTTCTTGTATCGATTTCACCGGAGAAAGCCCAATCACTCGTCGCTTATGGAAAAAGCAAGGGCTATCCACTTTCTACCATTATTGGCGAAGTGCGCGCAGGCACTCCTCAAGTCGTTATTGAAGAGTGATTCGAACAATTTTTAGTTGTTTCGGGTGGGAAAAAAGTAAAATTTTGCCTGCCCGAATAAACGCGCACATAACCATATAGGCAATTTTTACGAGATATTATGGCTTTTCGTTCCAATAACATGTCGAATTTTGAAAAAAGTGCTTGGCAATTCGGTTGAACGACGCTAGTTTCCGCCATATCAGATAAATCGTCATGGAACATAGCTGTTGGAGTCGTTTCCATAGGCTTTTTGAGATTTTCAAAAAATTGATTTGAGCTTGATGGCTTGTCAACAAGCATAATCAAAAACGGGTATTGGCGCTAACGCCATTATATTCTTGTCTGAAAATCGACTGAATACAAATAGAAAAAACATATTCTTAAAGAGATCATTATGAGGCCACAACAAAATAGGCGCATCCGTGGACGCAACAATAATAATAACAGGCGCGGTCCAAACCCTCTTTCACGCAATTATGAAAGCAACGGTCCGGATGTAAAAATTCGTGGTAATGCACAACATATAGCAGATAAATACACAGCTTTGGCACGGGATGCCCAAGCTGCCGGTGACAGGGTGATGGCAGAAAACTACCTCCAACATGCCGAACACTATGTCCGTATCATTCTGGCAGCCCAGGCACAAATGCCGCAACCAATCCAGCGTGAAGAACTCATTGATGATGAAGAGGATGACGAAAACACTCCTATTGCATCATTGGAAATGGGTGAAGAACACGAAGCGGCTGGAAGCGGTCCGCAACCGGAGATTCAAGGGGTACCGGCCGAAGTTGCTCTTGCCGAGGATACTGGCGAAGTCGGTAAAGTCGTCGAGCTCAAGAAACCCCGTCGCGCACCGCGTCGTCGGAGCACTCCGGTAAGTCGTTCCGATGCCGGTGAAGACGAAGAGCAAGTAAAAGAAAAAACGGAAGCCCCTGAAGAAGCAGTTGAAAAGGCGGAAAAACCTGCTGAAACCGAAGAGGTTGTTGAAAAGAAACCGCGTCGCAGACGCACAACAAAACCGAAGGTGGTCAAGGCTGAAGAAGAAGCCTGAGCTACTCTGTGAAATTCATCAAATCAGACGGGCTATTTGCCCGTCTTTTTTGTTTTCACCCGCTCTTTGTTTATTGCGCGCTTTTTTTGGTTTTGGCTTAACCTTTTGATTTCCCCGTTGATGGCAGACAGATTTCTCCCGATTAAAAATTTCCGGAATTTCCAAGACGCATAATCTTGCCGATTTCAAAAAACTATCGTGATGAATTCTGCCTTGCAGAAGAAAAGCTTAACCGAACACGTTTCTAACGCTCGTTGCTTTTTTCGCAGTGCTTGATGGCTCAAGCCCTTCCCGACACTTGACGTGTCACGGCAATAAAAAACAGTTCGGAAACAGTAATGATAAGCAATGTGTTTCAACTGAACATGATTCAATTGAAAATAAATGGCGGAAGAGCATGGGAGTCGAACCCATAAAAGACCGTCTCACGGCCCCTTACGGCTTTGAAGGCCGCATCCATCACCGGATGAAAAGCCCTTCCGAATGTCTTATGCGGCTTTTAGGCAAAAACTGCAAGTCTAACTATCGGCAAACAGGTCAAGCCGATGCGGATTTAGTCTCCTGATATCGCCCTTCCTGATTGTCACGCCATGGCGGTCAAAAAATTCCAGCAGAAAAATGGAAACCTTACGGCCATTATTCAAACGGTCACGCAAATCGGCTGCGACAAATTCGTGCTTTTCCTTCTTTTCGGCAATGTCCCGCATAATCATAACAATTTCTGCGAGCACTTCGCGCGGGAAGAAATAGTCTTGCGCCACTTCATAAACACGTCCCATCCGTGCACACGACTTCAGAATTTGCCGCATATGATTTTCGTCAATTCCGAGTTCTTGCGCAAAATCGCGTGTGCGCGGCGGGCGGAAACGTTCTTCACCCTTCAAAACTTCATAGACACGTTGCCAGATTGCTTCATCTTCGGGCGATAATTTGGCTTCATGACCGGCAAGCCCCACCCAGGCGCCACGAATTTTCAACCGGCCTTTATCAATTTCATTCTGTAACAAATCACGAAAATAAGGGGCGCGAATTTTGCGGGCAACGTCACGACGCAGCTTTTCAAGACCGACACCGAAAAGATCAGGCTCGTTTTTATGAAATTCCACAAGATAATCGACAATTGCCTTTTGCAAGCGCTGTTCTTGTTGTTCTTCCATAACAAACCGGTCTTGACCATGTTCAAGAACAACGAAATTTCGGCTCTTAAGGAGTTTGGCCGCCTCGACTTGGGATAAATTGCGCGCACGGCAAAAATAAAGCCAGTCAATGCCATAAGGTGGCAATGCCAGAATTGCCGACAAAGCTTGAAGATGATCTTCATTTTCCATTGCGGCAAGAAATTTGAAACGCTCCGGCGCGCGGCGGTGCCTTTCCGGTGCTAGCGGATCAAGAATAATACCACCGCCAATTGTACGGCTTGCCGAGGTATCACGAATGACAAAGCGGTCGCCGCTTGCCGCAATCACAGCTTTATCGGAAATAATCTGGACATAAGTGGTTTCACCGGCCTTCATTGTGTCTTGCGACAAAAATACAAGGCGGGCATTGGTTTCCAAAGAACCATGGTGCAAGTGAACAGGAAACCATTGTTTCAAAGGCTTTGGTTCGGAGGCAAGAATGGTGAGACGGACATCGAACCTTTGACTTGGCTTATCAAGAAACGGGTCAATGACCATCATACCCCGTTTGACTGTATCCTTGTTGATTGCGTCGCCAACAATATTGAGTGCCGCCCTGTCGCCCGTTCTTGCTTTATCGGAAACCTCATCCTGTACATGGATAGACCGTAACCGTGCTTGCAGATGATCGGGTGCAATCACCATAAGATCATTGGTCGATGCTTCACCGGAAAGCACAGTTCCCGTCACCACGGTGCCGGCACCGGAAAGCACAAAACAGCGGTCGATTGCATGGCGGAACCGCCCATGGGAAACACGTTTTTTCAAATGCAAAGCAGCGTTTTCTATCTCTTCCCGAAGGGCTTCTATTCCCTCGCCTGTCAATGACGACACAGGGAAAATCGGTGCATTTTCCAGAAACGAACCTTTGAGAAATTCGTGTAATTCCGCTTCCAACGCTTCAACACGCTCTTTATCGACAAGGTCGATGCGGGTGATGACAACAACCCCGTGTTTTAACCCCAGAAGTTTCAAGATTTCGAAATGCTCGCGCGTTTGTGGCATAATGCCGTCATCGGCAGCCACAACCAGCATGACATAGTCAATGCTACCGGCCCCTGTCAGCATGGTATGGATGAGTTTTTCGTGTCCCGGCACATCAACAAAACCGATACGCTCGCCATTTTTTAAAGTCTTATAGGCAAAACCCAGCTCAATCGTGATACCACGTTGTTTTTCCTGTGGCAGACGATCTGTATCAATGCCTGTCAGTGCTCTGACGAGAGCCGTTTTTCCATGGTCAATATGACCGGCAGTACCAATAATCATGATAGTTTTTCGAGATTGTTAACAAAACCGTTTGTATCATCCAGACAACGCAAATCAAAAACCAGCCGGTTGGCATGCATGCGTCCGATAACGGGCTTTGGCAATTGGCGCAAACGATAAGCCAATTCTGTCAATGAAACGGCCGGATCAACGGGGCTTATCGATATGCCATAGCTTGGCAAAGTTTCCATCGGCATTGCGCCCGAGCCGACCTGACTGTTACAGGCACAAATTTCCACGCGATAAGCCGGTTGAAAAAAATCGCTTATTTTTGCGCATAAATCGGCGGCCTGATGGGCAATATCACTTTGGTTGCGTGAAAGATAACGCAAAGTCGGAATAGTTGCATTCCGTTTTTCTTCGTTCCGATAGGCGCGCAAAACCGCTTCAAGAGCGGCAAGACGTACCTTGTCAACACGAAGCGAACGTTTCATGGGGTTTTTATTGACCCGCGCAATAAATTCCTGCTTGCCGATAATAAAACCGGCCTGGACACCGCCTAATAATTTATCGCCGGAAAAAGTGACAATATCCGCCCCCGCTTTAATAACGTCCTGAACGGTCGGTTCATAAGGAAGCCCGAAAGTAACGAGATTGACGAGCGTTCCCGAACCAAGATCTTCCATGAAAGGTACTCGTTTCGTCGCGGCCAATGCCGCGAGCTCTTTTGTGGTGACTGACGAAGAAAATCCTTCGATGCGATAGTTCGATGTGTGCACTTTCAATAAAAGTGCGGTTTCCTCATTGATGGCTTTTTCATAATCGGCAAGGTGGGTGCGATTGGTTGTTCCGACTTCCACCAACTTGCAACCGGCACTTTCCATAATGTCGGGCATACGGAAAGCACCGCCAATTTCAATAAGCTCGCCACGCGAAATAATGCTTTCACCCTGTTTGCCTGCAAGCGTATTCAACACCAGAAGAACGGCTGCCGCATTATTATTGACAAGGGTTGCATCTTCCGCACCGGTAAGCTCGCAAATCAATTCGCGTAAATGGTCGTCGCGTTCTCCCCGCTCGCCGCTTTCAAGATCATATTCCAGTGACACCGCATTGCGCATGGCATTGACGGCATTCTGGATTGCAACTTCCGGCAGTTGTGCACGTCCGAAATTGGTGTGCAAAATTGTACCGGTCAGGTTGAACACGGCACGCATGGTCGATTGGGCATCCACCTCCAGCCGTTCAAGCGCCATCATTGCCAACACATCGCTCGTTCGCGGTGTGCGTCCTGCTTTGATGAGAATGCGCTCGTCGGCAAGGGCTGCCCTGATAGCATCAACCGTTGCACTATGACCGAATTTGGCCGCCGCTTCTTTTGCCGCTTGTTCGGCAAGAATTGCGTTGACCGGAGGTAGGAGAGAAAAATCTGCGACCATCAATAACCCGCCAGAAATGGATTGAATGCACCTCTTTTAAATGTACCATCCTCTTTCATCAAAAGATCAAGTGCCAATGAACCTATATCATCGGCAAATACATCGAAATGGCTGTCTTTTTGATGATTCATCTGTTTGCAATAACGTTTACAGGTATCACAAGTCTCGGCAAGGATGGTTCCCGGCCCCCCGTCGATCTCGCGGAAACTGATTCCCTTGGTCTCTTCGCAAAATGTACATTTGATGCGGACATAACGCCACATAGACCCACAATAAAGGCATGAACAGAATCTGATACCTTCCGATGACGGCCAACCGACAATCATCGAAGCTGAATGGGTACCACCGCAACAAGGACATAGATTGCCTTCGATAGGTTGCAATTTTTTGGGGGCAAGTTTTGCAGCAGCCAATGTCAATACAATCTGCAAGGCGCCGGTTACATAAATATGCTGGGCCAAATTTTCCTGCGGCAATTTATGTGCAATAATATCGGAAGCCCAATTTTGCCATTTTGCCTTGTTTGCACGGGTATCTTCCAGAGCAACAAGACTTGAACTCTTCAGCTTTCTGTTGCCGAGAACCTTGAAAAAACTATTGGCGATTTCTTCAAAAACAGGGGCGGATATAATTGACTGCCGGTCGATTGGCGGCATTGTGAATTTTTGCGCCTGATCCTGATCGGCTGTCGGAATATGGCTTGATGCAAATTCGTTACAGACGAATTGCTGGGCTCCGGTAAATTCCACCATAAAATCTATATAGTCTTTAACCGGACTTGTGGGAGCAAGCTCTTCAAAGCGTTTGCTCCGTTCCTCGAATAACGTATTGATATCGGGAAGCCGGACGAAAGGAGGCGTGCGCATATGACCGACTTCGGTCATATCCCCTTCGAATTTTTTATTACGCGGCATATTTGATTGAACTCCATTTTAAACTCGGTCAATTTTATAACCGGAAAAGGGAACTTGTCCAACCAACTCTGTTTGAAAGTCGCTCCACGCTTTTAAAAAAGCTGATTATAGGTTGTTTTATCTCTCTGTGGTTTTTCTTCTATTGTGAGAAATGCAATTTTATGAAGATACGCGTGTTGAATGAGCCAAAGGTTCTTCAATGCTAAAAACCAATTCGTTTTTTTAAATCACATTCAGCAATGACACTATTTGGCAGCCGGAGCTTTTTCCAAACCGACAAGGCCTATTTTGGTATAGCCTGCTGCGCGCAATTCATTAAGAAGCGCAATAATGCCGCTATATTCCACGCCTGCATCACCACGAATAAAGATTTTTTCTTCATGATTGTTCGAGGTAAGCCGATCAAGAGTTCCTTTAAGATTTTCCAGTGAGGCTTTTTCGTCACCTATATAAAGTGATTTATCCTGCTGCAATGTTACATAGACCGGTTTATCGGGTTTTGGTTGCGCAGGTGTCGACGATGTCGGCAGTTGCACCGGAATATCACTGGTTGCCAAAGGTGCGGCAACCATAAAAATGATGAGCAAAACCAGAATAACATCAATGAACGGCGTTACATTGATTTCGTGGCTGACATCAAGTTCTTCATTGTCAAGATCTGCAAGCTTGGTAGCCATCCTGTCCTACTCCGCTGCGATCGACAAATTAGGCCGCTTGGCTGCTTCGATCTTGACTTTACGGAAGTCGAGATCACGACTGACCAGACGTTCAATTCCGGCTGAAACATCAATGAGTTGTTGACGATAACCGGTAATCAAACGGGCAAAGACGTTATAGATGATCACAGCCGGTACAGCGGCAACAAGGCCGATAGCGGTTGCAAGAAGCGCTTCGGCAATACCGGGAGCAACAACCGCAAGATTGGTTGTTTGCGCTTGAGAAATGCCGATGAACGAGTTCATAATGCCCCATACAGTTCCGAAAAGCCCGACAAACGGACCAATGGCACCAATTGTTGCCAGAATACCTGTTCCGAAGGCTACATGGCGACCGGAAGCAGAAATAAGGCGTGAAAGGACAGAGCTTAATCTTTCTTTCAAGCCTTCTGTGCCAACACTATCAACCACTGCGATAGAAGCTTGCACTTCGTCTTGTGCCGCCTGAACCAGAACAGGACAAACACCCTTTTGTTTTTTAACAGTCAAAGCGAGTTCGGAAAGATTCTGGGCACGGCAAACTTCGAGCAGTGTTGCTTTCGCACGACGTTTCACAATAGAAACTTCTGTCAGTTTCACAATAAAGATAACCCATGTCAAAACCGATGCGAGCGCAAGGCCGACCATAACAACTTTGACCACCCAGTCCGCGTTCAGGAACATTCCTATCGGCGATAAGTCATGCGGGATGGAGGCCATAAAATGATCGGCAGCCTGATTGGCCGTGTCGGCAGCAGCTTTCGCTGTGTTTGCAGTTTCCGAGGCGGCTGATTGCAATGCCTGTTCACCTGCTTTCACAGCATTTTCACCGGCCTGAACAGCATTTTCACCGGTTTGTAATGCTTTTTCGCCAGCTTGCAACACCTGACTTTCGGTCGGTTGCGGTGTCTCGGTCTGTGCCGATGCATAGCCGCCAGCCAGGCATAGAAATGCGGCAGCAGCTACAAGCCTTGTCAAATATCTCATCATCGCTCTCGTTCCTGAACTTCAATTCGATGGCGGTTAATTAACAAAATTTAATATGATAAATCAAGTCATGTTTACGCAAATATTGAACTTATTTTCCAGGAGCTAGGAAATTCTGGTGCAAGCCGTGTTTTAACGGACGATGATTGCACGGAAATCATTGACATTGGTTCCCGTCGGGCCGGTTACGAGCAGGTCATCAAGGATATTGAATGCAGTCCATGCATCGTGGCGGGCAAGAAAACTTGCGAGATCGAAACCTTGCTGTTTGAGACGCGAGCAGCTATTGCCGTCACAAAATGCACCTGCATTGAACTCGCTACCGTCGCGACCATCTGTATCCGCTGCAAGTGCAGTGATAGAACTTTCCCCCTCGATTGCCCGAGAAAATGACAGCAAAAATTCGCTGTTTCTTCCACCTTTGCCAATCTCACCCTTGCTGTAATCGCCTGTTATTGTCACACTTGTTTCGCCGCCCGAAAGCATGACAACCGGCTTTTCAAAGGGGCGGTTTTTCAAGGCAACTTCACGAGCAATAGCGGCATGCATCAATGCAATATCCTTTGCTTCGCCCTCGATTGAATCCGAAAGGATGACGGCGTTCCATCCCCGTTTACGCGCATGAGCGGCGGCGGCTTCCAGCGATGTCGCCGCCGATGCAACAATATAGGCCGCGTTTTTTTCAAAAGCGGGATTATCAGGAGTTGGTGCCTTGGCAAGCTCGCTATTTAAAACTGCAACGGCTTTTTGAGGTAAAGCAATATGGTATTGGCTTACAAATTTTAACGCATCCTCGCGGGTTGACCAATCGGCAATTGTAGGGCCCGATGCAACTTGCGAGGCAATGTCTCCGGGAATATCCGACACAATAAAACTGACAACGCGGGCGGGCGCGGCGTAATAAGCAAGTCGTCCCCCTTTGATTTGTGACAAATGCTTTCTGATCGTATTCATCGCGCCGATGGGAGCACCACTTTTTAACAATGCTTCATTGATCGCGATTTCATCTTCAAGTGACAAAGGCTCAAGCGGCAATGGCAACAGGGCCGAGCCGCCACCACAAATAAGAGCAATCACAAGATCATCGGGAGACAACCCTTGAACCAGTTTGACAAGCTTTTTTGCAGCCTTTAGCCCGTTTTTGTCCGGCAAAGGGTGGGAAGCTTCCATAACTTCAATCGAACCAAGCTCCACGCCACAACCATAGCAAGTGACGACAGCTCCTTCGAGCTTGCCATAGCCAGCCTTGGCCCAAAGTTTTTCCAGTGCCAAAGCCATGTGGGCAGAGCCTTTTCCGGCTCCGACAACAATTGTCCTGCCCTTCGGCTTTTTCGGCAAAAACTGTTCCATCAAATGTTCCGGATTGGCTGCCAAAACTGCACAATCAAAGAGTTCTTTTAAAAAACTGCGATCTGTGGAATTTATCAATTGTTCTCCTCCCGAAAACCATAATTCATTTTGTTACTTCGGATTTTCGATTATAGTTTATTACTGACACAGTTTTTTAGAAAAAAGTGGAAAAACTGAATGCGATAACTATGTAATTAAAGTACATCGACGAAAATTATTCGTACGATCATTCATTCGCAAAAGCAGGAGAAACCGTTATGCCAAAAGAAAATGCAACGCCAACCGAAAAAAGTCTTCAGGAACAATTCGAACAACTCAAGAAAGAAGTGTCCAATATCCATTCGACACTCAATGATCTTGGCTCCGAAAAACTGACGGCTGCAAAAGGTAAAGCCGAAAAACTTTATGCTTCAGCCAAAGAAAATGGTGAAGAGGCCATTTCCCAGGCAAAAGAAAAAATTGATGATGTGCAGAGCCAGTTATGCAATTGCATCCGCGAAAAGCCGGTTGCAAGCCTTGTTGCGGCAGCAGGTGTCGGCTTCGTTCTTGCTCTGTTGATGCGGCGTTAAGATATGTTGCGGCTTATCGCGCCGCTCATGAGCGGTTTGGCAAATGGCAGCGTAAAAACAGCAGTCAAATCAACGCGCAATCAAGCAATTTGTTATTTTCTGATTGGATTATCGCTGTTTTTCGCGGTGATATTCTTATGCGTTATTGCATTCATTGCGCTGAGCTGGATTGTCTCGCCCATCTTATCGGCAACAATTATTTTTGCCTTTTGGCTTATTGTCGCGCTCGTGGTGTTTTTTATCGGCCGCGCCGTTTCGGCAAAGAGACGTAAAATCTATCAGCAACAGATGGACGATGAACGTTTCAATCTGGTCGCTGCTTCTCTGGTTGCCGCTGTTCCGGCTATTTTGAAAAATAAAAAAACGCTTGTGCTTGCGGTTCCTCTCATCGGACTTGCGGCTTTGATGTTCTGGAACAAAGACAAGAACTCCAAGTCCTGAGGGGCATGAAGGAATGATCTCATTAAAAACCGGTTGTAAAACAGCCGGTTTTTTTATGTCGTTCTTTTTGGCAAATTTTATTTAAAAGCATATCTTATTCCGATTTTGACATCGTGTGATGTCAAATGATCAAGCTTGAGCGTAGCGTCTTTTGAAAAATCGCCGGTTTTTGCATCTCCGAGATCGCTGTAGCTATATCCGATATCAAGAATAACATTTCGCGTTAGTTTGACACCAACGCCTGCATGAATGGCCCAAGCAATATCCCAGTTGGTTTTTGACGAGGCCTCGTAATGATCACTGCCGGCATCAACTTCAAAATCGTTCATGCGGTTGGCACTCGCGCCAATTCCTGCCCCGATATAGGGCGTGACATTGTGATAGGTTACAAGGTCCGCATAAGCATTGGCCATGAGCACAATTGACGAAACATTGCCTTCATATTTCCGTATGTTTGAAAAATTTTGATCACGTGCAGTAATTTTATTTTTTGCATGATATTCAACTGTTCCATCAAGTCGGACAATATCATTCATACGATAGCCTAAACCCACTCCGCCAAGAAAAGCGTCATCCATGTCACTTTTATTTTTCCAGTGATAATCGCTATCCACACCAAAAGAGGGAAATTTATCGAGATGATCAGCATCTGCCATACTGACCCCGACATAGCCTTTCAGATAAAAAGGAACTGTCTCGGACGTAATGGCAACTTCCGGCACCTTGTCCAGATCAATACCCCCGGCGAGTGCAGGCATTGAACCAAGAACCGATATCGCCCCACCAACAAGTGCAACGCAAAATTTCATGTAAAGCCTCTAAACAAGGCATTGAAGCCTCTCTCATTTCAAGAAGCTTTTTAAACATGATTGGTTAAGACGTTCTTAACCATAATTCTTAACCACCTATTTTCCATAAATTAAAATGTCATCACGTCACAAAATAAAAAAAAGCAGTCCGACAAAGACTGCTTTAAAAAATTCATAAATCCAATCTGGGAGCGCAAAAATTTCCGGTTAAACGGCGTCTCTTACTTTTTTGAGCGCCTCGACAATCTCGTCAACCACATTTCCGATCAAACGTTCGTCATCCCCTTCCGCCATAACGCGGATAAGCGGTTCGGTTCCCGACGGGCGAATAACCAGTCGACCGTTTTTCCCCAAACGTTTTTCGGCATTTTTGATAACATCTTTGACATGAGCATCTTCAAGCGGTTTGCCTTCGGAAAAGCGGACATTCTTCAAAACTTGTGGCACAGGCTCGAAGCGGTGACACAATTCGCTCATCGGTTTTTGTGATTCTTTTGCACAACCCAATATTTGCAGAGATGTCACCAGACCATCTCCTGTTGTGCCATAGTCGGAAAGAACAATGTGACCCGATTGTTCACCTCCGACATTGAAACCATGCTGGCGCATATATTCGACAACATAGCGGTCACCAACCTTGGTTCTTGCCATGGTCAGTCCTTTTTGGGCGAGAAACCGTTCAAGCCCGAGATTGGACATGACTGTCGCAACGATACCGCCACCCCGTAAAAGACCATTTTCCAGCCAACGTTCGGCGACAACCGCCATTAACTGGTCACCGTCGATAATGGCTCCGGTTTCATCAACCATCACTACGCGGTCGCCATCGCCATCAAGTGCGATTCCCGCATCTGCCCTCACCTCATGAACCTTCCGCATCAAAGCAATCGGGTGGGTCGAACCGCATTCTTCATTGATATTTGTGCCTGTCGGCTTGTCGCTTAGTGTCACAACTTCCGCACCAAGCTCCCACAGAGCAAGTGGTGCTGCTTTATAAGCTGCACCATTGGCACAATCGACAACAATCCGCATACCGTCGAGCCGGACATCGCGCGGCAATGTACGTTTGGCAAATTCGATATAACGATAAATGTCACCTTCAACACGCTTTGCCCGACCGATTTGCGACTGGCCGGCAAGCTGGTTTGTCATGTCGGTTTCAATGAGTTTTTCGATTTTCAACTCGATTTCGTCGGAAAGTTTGAAACCGTCCGGACCGAACAATTTTATACCATTATCGAAAAAAGGATTATGTGACGCCGAGATCATAACGCCAACATCGGCCCGCAGCGAACGGCAAAGCATTGCAACGGCAGGTGTCGGAATTGGCCCCAAAAGAAACACTTCCATGCCACTTGCGGTAAAGCCTGCAACCATTGCATTTTCCAGCATATACCCTGACAGGCGTGTGTCTTTACCGATAACAACGCGTCCCGGCCGACCTTGGCTGCGAAAAAGAATACCCACCGCCATACCGACTTTCATAGCCACATCTGCGGTCATCGGAAATGTATTGGCTTTTCCTCTTATTCCATCGGTACCGAAATATTTAAACGCCATTATATTTTCCTTTTTCGACAAAATTGAAAATCGATAAAATTCTGCCAGCTACTCTTACACCTGTTTCTTTTGTTTCGATTAACAATTTTTAAGCCAAAAACCAATGATTTCCTCTATCAACAAAGCTGATAAAAGCCGGAATTATCAAGACAAGGTTAACATAGCGACACTTGAACAAAATAAAAGCGACTTGAGTTTATCAAGCCGCTTTGACGTTTTTTTAAAATAAAGTTCAGGCCTTTTTATCATCCGGATTGTCAGTGCCGGTTTCTGTTTCTGCCGATTTTTTTGTCGGTTTTTCAACTTTTTTTACCGGTTTTTCGGACTTTTCCGACTTTGACGTTTTTGTTGTCCCTGTCGTCCTTGTCGTCTTTCTGGTCCTTGCCGGCTTTTTCTCAACCGCAGCTTTTGCTGTTTCGGACTTGTCGGAAGAATCCTGCTTTTCATCAACTTTATCGGTCGAATGGGAAACAGCTTTTGCCCTTACCACAACCGACTTCGCATGATCGGCTTTGGATTTTTCAGGCGTTTTTCCGGCTTTCGGAACACTTGAAACATGCGGGGTCGGCGAATCCTTGCCCATATCGCGTGATGGCGGTTTGCCGTTGATAACTTCCTGAATTTCGGCTCCTGTAAGAGTTTCGTATTCAAGCAAACCTTCGGCAAGAGCAACCCATTGTTTCTTCTTCGACGTCAAGGTTTGCTTTGCTGTCTGATAGGCTTCGTCGATAAGACGACGAATTTCGGCATCAATAACCCTTGCCGTCTCTTCCGAAACCTGCTGGTTACGCCCGCCTCCCTGATACATATCTTCCTGACTTTCGCCATAAGTAACCTTACCGAGTTCATCGGAAAAGCCCCAGCGTGTGACCATAGCACGGGCAAGTTTTGTTGCCTGTTCAATGTCGGAGGACGCACCGGAAGTGATGTTATCCTTGCCGAACTTCAATTCTTCGGCAACACGGCCACCCATCATGATTGCCAGACGCGAAATCATGTAGCGGTAACTCATCGAATATTTGTCACCTTCCGGCAATTGCATAACCATACCGAGTGCACGACCACGCGGGACAATTGTTGCTTTGTGCACCGGATCGGCTGCCGGCATATTGATTGCGATAATGGCGTGTCCGGCTTCGTGAAAAGCTGTCAGTTCTTTTTCTGCCGGTGTCATGGCCGAATGGCGTTCGGCCCCCATCATGACCTTATCTTTGGCATCCTCGAATTCCTGCATGGTGACCAGGCGTTTGTCACGACGGGCTGCCATAAGTGCTGCTTCATTGACAAGGTTCATCAAATCAGCACCGGAAAATCCGGGTGTACCGCGGGCAACAATCTTCAAGTCGACATTGGGTGCCAAAGGCACATTGCGAACATGGACTTTAAGAATTTCCTCACGTCCTGCAACATCGGGATTGGGAACAACGACCTGCCGGTCAAAACGACCCGGACGCAACAATGCCGGATCAAGAACATCGGGACGGTTGGTTGCGGCAATCAGAATAATGCTTTCATTCGGCTCGAACCCGTCCATTTCGACAAGCAGCTGGTTCAATGTTTGTTCACGTTCATCATTACCACCGCCGAAACCGGCACCACGATGACGACCGACAGCATCGATTTCATCAATGAAAATGATACATGGCGCATTCTTCTTCGCTTGTTCGAACATGTCGCGAACGCGGCTTGCACCAACACCGACAAACATTTCGACAAAATCCGAACCGGAAATTGTGAAGAACGGCACATTGGCTTCACCGGCAACGGAGCGGGCCAGCAATGTTTTACCGGTTCCGGGAGGGCCAACAAGCAAAACACCGCGCGGAATACGGCCACCAAGACGCTGGAACTTTTGCGGTTCGCGCAAAAATTCGACAATTTCCTGTAGATCCTGTTTGGCTTCGTCGACGCCGGCGACATCTTTGAATGTCACACGACCATGCGCTTCGGTGAGCAATTTTGCCTTGGATTTACCAAAGCCCATCGCACCGCGTGCACCCCCTTGCATCTGACGCATAAAGAAAATCCATACGCCGATAAGAATGACAACCGGCAGAAGCGTGATGAGCAAATTCATGAATGTGCTATTGCCCGTGCTTTCAGGCTGCGCCCTGACATTGACGTTTTTGCTTTCAAGACGAGTGACAAGACCGGGATCATTGGGTGCAAAGGAAAGAACCGTTCTGTTATCGTTTGTGATACCGGTCAAACGTTGACCTTGAATGGTAACAGTTTTGATTTCTTTATTATCGACCCGTTTCAGAAAATCTGAATAAGTAATCTCTCCTGTGCCACCTTGCTGACTATTTCCGTTAAAAAACGAAAATAAAGTAATCAATAAGAGTGCGATGATCCCCCATATCAGGAAGGAACGATAATTTGGATTCATATTAGGTCCACTCAATCTATTTCGCTCTATTGGCTATTACGCTCTATTGGATAAATTTTAATGTAACATATGTGCTTGAGGTTGCCTTGCCAAGGCTGAACATGAGCTTTTCATAATGTTTCATCCAGCTTTTTGGTCATTTTCTTGCGATGTCGACAATGTCATTTCAAAAAAACGGCTTAATATTTTAAAAAGCGGGTAATCATCAGAAGAGATCAGCCAACCGAACGGGCGCATGAATCTCTTGCAGGTGAGATTTTCGGCATGAACAAGTTTTCCGGTAAGAGCCGGAATATCAATTCCCGACCGGCTGAAAATTGCCAATGCTGTCTGTAGTGACAGAAAATGGATCGAACGGGTGTTTATATCTTCTTCCCGCGCTACAGACTTTATATCGCAAAGAGAGGGAACATTTACCCTAACCGCATTATCCGACCGGTTATCAATACGATAACGGCCATCCCAAATGATAGAAGATTGGGCACCGGCGACACTCGCTGATTGGTTTCTCGCCTCGCGCCACAATCTGATATTTTTGCCGTTAAGTTCGATCACCGTTCCAAGCAACGTAAAATGATAAAGAGCCGTCCGTTTCTTCATGAGCTGGGTTTTCAAAAACTCGACCTGCGAATCGCTCGCGAGAACCTGCGAACCGCCAATGATGGAAGCGAGAGCCCCCATGACAAAAGGAAACTCCGGGTCATTCAACTGTTCGTCCGACACCGCGCTTATCGTACATAAGGCATGTTGCATTGTTAGGTCGAGCTTACCGATGAGATCGGCTGCGGCTTTACTTTGTGTGCGCCTGAAAATGGCCGCTTCGTCAACTTTTTTTGCAATGGCATCAACATCCTCGTCTTTGAGGCGTTTGCGAATGCGTACCCGTTCATAATGCGGATTTTCATTTGTCGGGTCGTCGATCCAATCCTGTTTGATGGAGCGTAAATATTCACGCAACTCTTGCCGTTTCACTCCGAGAAGAGGCCGGATCAAGCGTATTTTGCGCATGAGAAGCGATTCTCGCGGCATACAGGCAAGGCCGCGATGGCTACCGCGATGCAACCGCATTTCGTAAGTTTCTGCCTGATCATTCAAGGTATGACCGGTCATGATAACGCTTGCCCCGACTTTTTCTGCAACAGAAAAAAGTAAGCCATAACGTGCTATTCTCGCTTCATGGGACAAAGCCGTTTGCGGTTTTGCATCTGCCCAGCAAACCGTTTCGTGTCTCACATGAAGACGATCACATAATTTTCCGACTTCTTCGGCCTCTGCGGCTGATTCAGGCCGTAAACGATGGTCGACTGTGACAGCGAGAAGTTCGGGGGGATTTGCAAGATCTTTCAGATAGTCACGCAGAAGAAACAGGAGAGACGTTGAATCCCCGCCCCCGGAAACCGCAGCAATGACTATTTTACAGTTTTCGAAATCTGAAGGCTGAAAGAGTTTTTTGAAATCTATTATTGACACTTGTTGCGACTTTGCTCGTCCTTGACACGTTTCAAAACTGCCGGATCTACAGTTTTGTAACGTTTTGTCACTTCGGCAAAGGTTGCGCAAGCCACTTTCTGTTCATCAAGATGAGCCATGCTCATACCAAGTTTCAACAGATTTTCCGGTCCACGCGGTGAATCTTTGTAATTACGCTGCACATCAATATAGGCTTGTGCCGCTTCACGATAGCGCTTCTGACCGAAAAGAGATTCGCCAAGCCAGAAACTTGCGTCCGCTATTTGCGGGTCGGTGGAATAGCGTTCCTGAAAAGCACGAAAATCGGCTTCCGCTGAACGGTAATCACCGGCAAGGATATTTTTATAACCGATATCATAAAGCTCTTTTGCACTGGTTGTTTGTGGAACCGTCGGCAATGCTGTTGCGGTTTGCGTGCCCGACTGGCCTTGAGAACCGGTGTCTACTGCATCCTTATTGACACTTCCATTAAGAACATTGCCATTCTTGTCAAATTCAATCGAGCCGAGATCTTTAGGCGCTTCTTGCGGATTTATTTTTTGTCCATTTTCGCTGTTTTGAGGAACACTGTTTCCTGTAGCCCCTTCAACGGAGCTTCCGGTAACAGATTTGCCAGTATTTGCTGTTGCTGCAGATGACTGGGATGACGACGGAAGTGACTGGGCTTGTTGCGACGATGAAGGCTGTTGCGTAGAAGAAGCAGAACCAGCCGAACCTCCCTGCAATTGGCGCAATTGTTCCTGCATCTGCAGAACCATAAAATTGAGCTCTTCTACTTTTCCTGTAAGTTCACGCACCTGTTGTTGAAGATCGGTAACGCGGCTATCGGGTTGCGGAGACATTTGTACTGTCTCGCTTTCAACAGTTTTTTTCTTGCCAAAAGGAAAAAGCCCGTTTGCAAATGATGATCCGCCCTGCTCTGACGACGCGCTATAACATGGCACAAGCACCGACCACGATAAAGCCTGAGCGAGTACGACCGTTGTAGCCAAACGTTTTACCGAACATGCCAATAAATGTGGGGATGAAAGAAAACGCATAGCTTTGTCCTTTTATGTTCGCACCAATTTTGGTTATCAAGCAACTTCGGCGGAAGTTTGACAAAAAAAACGGCCCTTTAAGGGGCCGTCTTTGACATTGGAATAAAAATGTAAATTAGCGTGCGTTGTTCAAGACTGTAACAGCGCGACGGTTCTGGTTCCAGCACTGCGGAGCATCACAAACAGCAACCGGACGTTCCTTCCCGTAGGAAATGGTCCGCATGCGGTTGGCAGCAACACCCTGTGAAATCAAATAATCGCGGGCGGCAACAGCACGACGCTGGCCAAGAGCGATATTGTATTCGCGTGTGCCGCGTTCATCGGCATGACCTTCGACAGTGATGGTGTATTGCGGATAACGCTGCAACCATTGTGCCTGACGTGTCAATGTCTGCTGGGCATCGGCACGAATGCTGGATGAATCAAGATCAAAGAATACGCGGTCACCAACGTTGACTGTAAAGTCCTGCGCTGATCCCGGTTTTGCGTTGTTCAGTCCCAGCGCATTCGGGTCATTCAGGCCGTGTTTGGCGCAGCCAGCGAGAGTTAGCGATAGGACAAATGCTATAGCAAGCGGATTGCGAGCAAGTTTTTGGAAACGGCCCATGTGCCGAGACTCCTTAAAAGTTAGCGGTTGATTTTCAAGGCTTTTAGCTTGATTTGCTTAAAAAGCTCTCAACACGCATGGTTAATGAATACTTACGCATCACTTTTTTATAAAAAATACAAATCCACCGGTTGCTCGCTGATTGAGGCGGAAAGACGGCAGATGTGATTTTCCTTAGCGCGAAATGAGTAAAAAGTCCAATAGCAAGTTAAACGGAAAAGCCGTTAAATAAAAACGCCGCTTTAAAACTTTTAAAGCGGCGTTGAAACCAATTTCTTTTCTTGTTCCGGCTAACACAATCAATCAGCCGAAAAACCTCGAAGCCTGTTCAATAGGACTTGCGGCGTTGCTTCTAGTCGAGAAGTGGCGACCAGGCCGGATCGGATGCACCATTGGGTGTTGGTAACACACGTTCATTGCGTCCGGTAATATCAATCGTATAGAGCTTTGGCTGCTGCCCCTGATTTTGCCGGAAGAACATGATAACGCGACCGTTCGGTGCCCATGTCGGACCTTCATTGTGGAAACCGGAAGTCAACAAACGTTCACCCTGCCCGTCGGGCTTCATGACACCGATTGAAAATTGCCCTTGCGACTGCTTGGTGAAAGCAATGTAATCTCCGCGAGGCGACCAGACCGGTGTTGAATAGCTGCCATCTCCGAACGAGATGCGGTGCTGGTTGCTGCCATCGGTATTCATGACATAGATTTGCGGTTTTCCTCCACGGTCGGACTCAAAAACGATCTGGGTTCCATCGGGTGAATAGGAAGCCGATGTATCGATCGCCGGCGTTGTCGTAAGACGTGTTGTCGAACGCGAACGCAAATCCATTGTGTAGAGATTGGCACTGCCATTATCTTGCAACAGACTCATAATCACCTTTTGACCATCCGGTGAAAAACGCGGCGCAATGGTCATGTTCGGAAAAGTACCGACAAGTTCACGCTGACCGGTTTCGATTTGTTGCAAATAAACCTTCGGAACATTGTTGCCGGCATAAGCCATATAGGTAATTTCCTGACGGCTTGGTGAAAAACGTGGTGTTAAAACAAGTTCACGACCATTCGAGATATAAGTGAGGTTCGCCCCGTCCTGATCCATAATAGCAAGACGTTTGACACGTGCATTTGCCGCACCTGTTTCATCAACAAATACGATGCGTGTATCAAAATAACCTTTTTCACCGGTCATTTTCGTATAAATGGCATCGGCAATGATATGGGCAACGCGGCGCCAGGTCTGCGGTGTTGCATAGAACTGGCGGCCTTCAAGCTGTTTGCCACCATAAACATCCCATAGACGGAATTCGACCCGCAAACGCCCGTCAGCTTCTTTTGTAACACGACCGGTTACCAAACCTTGTGCATTGATTTGCTGCCAATCAGGAAACCGCGGTTGTACATCCGGATTGGAGATGCGTTCCAGAAAAGACGATTTGTCAATCGGTTTAAAAAGCCCCGAGCGTTCAAGATCGGCTGTTACGACCGAGGAAATCTGTACGCCCATCTGGTCACCGGCAATAAAATCGGTCACTGCAATGGGGATCGGATTAAAATCGGCCGACGAGACAGTTCCTTTCAATTGCGCAAAAGCGGTTTGCCACCCTAAAAATGGCAAAACCATTGACAAAAAAACAAAAATATAAAGGCGCTTATTTTTCTTAATCATCGAAGAAACCATTTTCTTTCCGTTGCCTTAAAGCATTCCACTTTACGTCTTTTTTGTATCGGAATCGTAAAAATTCCGGATGTTTATTCCAATTGCATGAACAGCTTTTCAATCATGACAAAACTTTTTTGAAAAACCCGTTACACGCCCTTTCCCATCGGATCCTTGCCGACCTATCCAATACCTTCTAACTATTTTCGAGCAACGTCTTGTTTTCTGCCGCTATCATCATTGCGATGAGATAATTTTGCCAAGCCGGAAACCGGATATGCAATCGAAAACAACATGAACATCGAAAACTGTTTTCCGCCATTATGAAGAAATTATCTCATCAACACCATTGGCGAATAGCAAAGTCGGTTATCTCTCCTAAAGTTGTTTACTTTGTTTAATCCCGTCACAAAAATACGTCGCCACAATCAGAACGAATTGAACGGGTCGATTTTCAAATCAAATCCCTGACCCCATTTGTCATATTGGTCACGAGGCAAATCCTCGAACGGCTGACAGGCAAATATGGCCGCGCGTGTCTGGTTAATCAGCAAGTCCACTTTATTGGGGTTGCCACTCATACCGGTAATAATCGGTTCACCGACAACTTTACCTTCTATGCTCAAATTGAACTTGGCTTCGGCAACCGGATTTTCTCCGGCAACCCCGCCACCAAGGGCGGCCAATTTCAAGTTTTTGGTGATACAACTTGTTGCCGCATTAACGAGTGTCTGGCCAACATCCTGACCATTGCCGATATTTTTCTTGGCTCCAAACCCTGCAGGCCCTTGCGAACGGGCAGCACCACCGCCGGATGTGCGCGTTTTATCAATCAAGGCCTTTTCATTCATTGCCAGAATATCATCGACACTTTCACCTTTTGCTTTAACAGCAGGCTTAGGTTCTGCCGGTTTCGGTTTTGCTGTCGGCAAAGGTGCTTTTTCCGGCAAATTTGGGAAAGGATCCTTCTTCGGCTCGCTTGCAGGTTCACTCGCATCGGCCGATTCTTCCGGCTTCGGCTCTGCCTGATCCGGTTTGGCACTTTCTTCCGGTTTTTGTTCTTCTACTTTCGGTTTTTCTTCCGGCTTCGGGGTATTATCCGGCTTTGTTTCGGGTGTTTTTGTAGGTGGAACAGGATTAGGATCCGCGTCGGGTGTGCCCGAAGGCGGCGGTGTTGCATCAACATCGCGATCTTTTTCCTTGGGCTTTAGTGGCGCTTCATTATCCACCTTGCCATCGCCGACATGCTCGGCATCAGGCTTTTCAACCGGTTTTGTGGTTGGTTTCGGCGCGGCTTTATTCTCTTTGGATGCTGTCAACTCGCCTTTTTGTATCGAAGTTGTTTCGGCAATCGGCACCAGAGAAACCGGCAAAGCTTCGGTTACCTCCGCATTAAAATCGGCCGGCGAGGAAAGGCTGATAAGCCCCCAGGTAAGAATCAGGGCATGTGCCGCTACCGATGTTGCCAGACCTGCTTTCATAATATCAGTTTATCGCCAATTTTATTGTTGTGGCAGACTTGCCAATGCAACATTGGTAAAGCCCGCTTTCTGAATGATTGCGAGAAGGTCAAGAACCTTCTGGTATTCTACTGTTTTTGCCCCGCGAACAAAAATACGTTGCTTGGAAGCGTCGCCGCCTGATTCTGTAACAGCTTTCAATTTTGCAACAACTTCATCGGGCGTATCATAATATTCTTCGTTAACGGCAAGGCGCCCCTGATCGTTAATGGAAACTGTCAAAGGTTTTGTTTCGGTGTTGACGGGGCCGGCTTGCGTTTTCGGTAAATCAAGCGGCACACCATTAACAAGCAATGGTGCCGAAACCATAAAAATAATCAACAGAACCAGCATCACATCAACGAATGGTGTCACGTTGATTTCACTCATCAAGCCACGGCGCGGTGCACCGCCACGGCGACCACGCCGTTTTGAACCACCGGAACTTCCTACAGCCATACCCATCTCAGAATTCCTTTTAGTAAGACTGGCGAGAAGTCAATTTCTCATCGATTTGGCGGGAAAGGATAGCTGAAAATTCGTCGGCAAAGCCTTCAAGACGACCGGTGATTTTTCCGGCATCTCCCGACAATTTATTGAAAGCAATAACCGCCGGAATAGCAGCAAGAAGACCAATGGCCGTTGCCAACAAAGCTTCCGCAATACCGGGCGCGACAACAGCAAGGGATGTATTCTTCGAAGCTGCAATGGACTGGAAAGAACTCATAATACCAACAACCGTTCCGAAGAGGCCAATGAATGGACCTGCCGAGCCGACTGTTGCGAGAAATCCCAAACGTGATTCCATCCGGTCGCTTTCGCGGGCAAGTGCAACATCCATGGCTTTATCAATACGGCTTTGCAAGCCCATGGGCGAGCGCGCACCTTTTTCAAGTGACTTTTTCCACTCGCGCATAGCCGCCATAAAAATGGCTCCCATGCCGAAAACCCGCCTTTCGCTCAAATTTCTATACAAGTCCTCAAGCGATTGGCCAGACCAGAAAACCTGCTCGAAACGGTTCATCGCATGACGAATGCGACTATAGGCAATCAATTTATCAATAATAATTGCCCAACTCCAGATAGATGCCAATAGCAAGCCGATCATGACAGCTTTTACAACCCAATTGGCCTGCATGAACAGGCTCCAGATCCCTACCGACGCTGGACTCGCTAATTCTATTCCCGGCATAATGTGTTAATCCCTGAATCCAAACGCCCGGCATCTTTTCACCGGGCGGTCTTAAGCAAAATTCTTTACTTCCCGTCAAAACAACTGAAGCATCAGATTTACCGATAGACCTGCTTCACGATATTTCCCTGCTTCACGTTATTTCTATGACGTTTAAATTTGTTGAAACAAAGGCCAAAACTTAAATATTCCGGCGCGTTTGCTTCAACGATATCAATAGATAAGGATGGTTAATTTTTAGTAATAATAAGTCGGCTAATTAAAAACAAACCTGAACAGGTCAATTTTTAATGGTCTACGAGTTCAACTTTAGAGGATTAAAAAATCTGCCTTTGCGGGCATAAGACCACAAAGAAACAATATTTCATATGTTAAAAAACAACGTTATGAAATTTATCATTTATAATGTGAAATATAAATTATTATAATCATCTATCGATAATAAAAATCGAACGATAAATTTAACATGCCATAACAAAAACGTAAAAAAATTATCTATACAATTGATATATCCGAATTTTCGATAAACAAAACCCGCAATTTTTTCAAATTGCGGGGTGAAACGACTAGTTAATTTTCCAACCAATCAAGTCTGACAGCTTGACTGGTAAAAAACTCAGTTATCGTCGTGATTATCACTTTTAAGAGATGAAAGCTTGGCAAAAACCTTATCGGCATCAAGCTCTTCATCCTTGTTATCATTGATTTCAAGATTCTCGGTAGCCGAAGCCGGTAATAATGTGCCGTCTTCCGGCGTCACTGCCGGACGGTTCTTGGCGGCTTTTTCAACTTCTATATCAAGCTCGATTTGTGAGCATAGCCCGAGTGTTACCGGATCCATCGGTGTCAAATTTGCCGAATTCCAGTGCGTACGATTGCGGATTTGTTCGATTGTCGATTTGGTTGTACCGATCAAACGGGCAATCTGCGCATCTTTCAATTCGGAATGATTGCGTACCAGCCACAAAATAGCATTCGGACGATCCTGCCGCTTTGAAAGAGGTGTATAACGCGGTCCTTTACGTTTATTTTCCGGAAGGCGAACTTTGGGTTCGGAAATTTTCAGGCGGTAATCATTATTCTTTTCGCCGCGTTCGATTTCATCACGCGTCAATTGACCGGTAATAATCGGATCAAGCCCTTTGATGCCTTGTGCTGATTCTCCATCGGCAATTGCTTTGACTTCCAATGGATGCAACTTGCAAAAAGCGGCGATCTGGTCAAAAGAAAGCGCCGTATTATCAACCAGCCAAACGGCTGTAGCTTTGGGCATCAATAGTTGTGTTGCCATAACATTATCCTCTCGTTCGCCCGCTCCGGTGAGGCGGGACGTGGAATAGACCACATTTTCCGGGAATTCGCCAAGCCTTATAAACCGAATTTTATAAAACGACAAGACATGAGGTGAAACTTGCAAGCACCTCAATCTATTTCAAGAATTATTTTGCCAATATGGGCACTTGATTCCATGCGTTCATGCGCTTTGGCGGCTTCCGCAAGCGGAAAAACCTTATCAATAACCGGATGAACTTTTTGCGTTTCGAGGAGCGGCCAGACTTTTTCCTTTAATTGCGCGGCAATGGCAGCTTTAAAGGCTGTGTCACGTGCCCGCAAGGTCGAGCCGGTATGAATAAGCCTCTTTACATAAATGTAGTTGAGATTGACGGTTGCCATAGAGCCTGAAAGATTGGCAATCTGGACAATTCGCCCCTCTGGTGCAGCGATTTTGTAATTCTTATTGGCATAGTCGCCCCCGACCATATCAAGGATTACATTGACACCTTTTTTATTGGTAAATTCCTGAGCCTTGCTGACAAAGTCCTCTGTCCGGTAATTGATTGCAAGATCGGCCCCGAGTTTCAAACAGGCTTCGCATTTTTCTTTTGTTCCTGCTGTGGCAAGCACCTTGGCACCGAAAGCTTTCGCCAATTGGATAGCTGTCGTGCCAATGCCCGAAGTGCCACCGTGAACAAGGAAAACTTCACCCGATTTCAAATGGGCGCGATCAAATACATTGCTCCAAACGGTAAAGAAAGTTTCAGGGAGCGTCGCCGCTTTGATAAAATCATAGCCATGTGGAACAGGCAAAACATTATCGGCAGCAACGGCTGCATATTCGGCGTAACCACCACCGGCGATCAGCGCCGTGACTTTATCACCAATCTTCCATTGTTTGACTGCAGTACCTAGCGCGACAATTTCACCTGCAATCTCCAAACCCGGCAAAGGCGAAGCTCCTTCCGGAGGCGGATAACTTCCTTGTCTTTGAAAAACATCAGGACGGTTCACACCGGCCGCATGGACGCGTACAAGAACTTCATTATCTTTTATGTCAGGAATATTGACATCAACGAGTTTGAGCACTTCGGGCCCGCCTTTACCGGCAATTTCAATAGCCTTCATTGTCTTTTTCGAGACAGTCATTGTAAACCCTTTCTTCAAACTTCCGATATTTGTGCCGGTCTTTCCCCGGTATAATGGTCTTGCCCTGACATATATATGCGTACCCAAACATATATATGCGTAAATGTCGTTCATGACATCTGGTTGTCTACCCCGCAAAGTCTATTTCCGTGCAATTTGCCTTTATCCGGAAACATTTTGCATAACAAAAACGTGTTTTTTCCCTTTGATAACGGGAACTTCATGCTCGATGAAGTAAAAAACAAGAAATAAGGCTTAAACAAAAAACAATCGTCAAAAAAACTTGTAGATTATTTTTAGCGGCACGATTTTTAACGACAGGTTGGGTAAGCAGGCAATGGCATTTTTGTAAACAATTTGCAAAACCGCGTTATGGAAAAACGCCTTGTCCGGTATGAAAAGCCATCTTGTCCGGAAAGGGGAAGCCTTCCCCTTCCTTCATGCCGTTTTCATTCAGGACACAACAATTGTGTAGCCTGTTTTGAACAATCAATTAAAACTAAAGCGTTTTGAGTTTTTCGATCTCGTCCTTGAGAGCAAGCTTCTTCCGTTTGAGTTCATTAATGGCAAGATCATCGGCCGAAGGCGAAGCCATGGCTTTGTCGATTTCTGTTTCAAGCTCCTGGTGTTTACGTTCCAAAGATGCCAGATGCGCTTCAGTCGCCATAACTATGCTCCTTATTTCTTTGATATTAACTTCATAATTCTTGCGAAGCCTTTTCCAATCGGCAAAGAATAGCTTGGCATCTTTAACATGAATTGTCGACTTTAAAATGAATTACCACAGATTTTGGCAATTAAACATTTTCGCAATTTTTCTTTCGTGGTATAGGCGAAAAAATGACGATGGGCGACAACGATACCCGATGAACAAGCCCCATGCAAAATAGGACGGCCGCTAAATGTCTGAACAGGAACAGGTTGATGTCAAATTGGCTGTTGCAAAATTGAAGCAGGAACATGCAGATTATGATGCAGCAATTGACGCAATGATAAAAACAGGCTGTGACCAGTTACAAATCCAGCGGATGAAGAAAAAGAAACTGGCAATTAAAGATCAACTGCAAAAGCTCGAAGATCGTATTATTCCCGACATTATTGCATAAACATTATGACAGGAAAAAATATGGGCACGAAAACACATGATGTTGCTATTATTATGGGCAGCCAATCCGATTGGGAAACAATGCGTCATGCTGCCGAAACACTGGGAGATCTTTCCATAAGCTATGAAGCAAGAATCGTTTCTGCTCACCGCACTCCTGATCGTTTGTATGATTTTGCCAAAGGCGCCAAAAAAGCCGGTTTCAAGATTATTATTGCCGGTGCCGGAGGCGCTGCACATCTACCGGGAATGACCGCCGCAATGACCAGTCTGCCTGTCTTTGGTGTTCCTGTTCAATCACGCGCATTATCGGGACAGGATTCGCTCCTTTCAATTGTCCAAATGCCGGCCGGAATACCGGTTGGAACACTTGCCATCGGAAAATCGGGGGCCATTAACGCTGCACTTCTTGCCGCTTCTGTTCTTGCCCTTTCAAACAAGGCTCTCGCAGAGCGGCTTGATGAATGGCGTGCCAATCAAACGGCCAGTGTTTCAGAATTTCCCGTCGATGAGGTGAAAAAATGAAAAGTCTTGAACCAGGAGATACAATCGGCATTATCGGTGGTGGCCAGCTCGCCCGTATGATGGCAAGTGCCGCTGCACGACTTGGATTTCATACAATTATTCTTGAGCCGACACCGGATTGTCCGGCTGCCCAAACAGCCAATCGTCAAATCGTTGCAAATTATGATGATGAAAAAGCGCTGGATGAACTCGCCAATTTATCCGATGTGATCACTTACGAATTCGAAAATGTTCCGGCTCGCGCCGTTGACCGGCTTGCCAAGAAAGCCACTGTTTTACCAAAACCGGCAGCACTGGAAGTTTCTCAGGATCGCTTTACCGAAAAGAAATTTCTGAATGACAGCGGAATCAAAACGGCTCCGTGGTTTCTCGTCGACGATCGTCAAATGCTGATTGCCGGTCTCGGCAATGTTGGCGGCAAAGGTATTCTGAAATCACGCCGATTCGGTTATGATGGCAAAGGACAGGTGCGGCTTGATAATCCGGATGAGGAAGAAATTGACAAAGCCCTTGCCGATATCGGCAATGTGCCTGCCATTCTTGAAGGATTTGTTCCGTTCAAAAAAGAAATATCGGTGATTGCCGCACGTGACTTTGATGGCAATATTGCTTTTTATGATTGCCCTGAAAATGTTCACCGTGATGGAATTTTAAGAACATCGACCGTTCCTGCCTCTATCGACAAAAAAACCGTCGAGGCAGCGCAAAAGGCAGCAAAAACAGTTCTTCACGAACTTGATTATATCGGTGTCATCGGAGTGGAATTTTTTGTTCTGGAAGATGGCTCGGTCTTGGCCAATGAATTGGCACCACGCGTTCACAATTCCGGCCACTGGACTGAGGCTGCCTGCCTGGTTTCGCAATTCGAACAACATATTCGTGCAGTCGCCGGTCTCCCTTTAGGGAAAACTACGCGGCATAGCAATTGTGTAATGGAAAATCTGATCGGCGAAGATGTGAAACGCTTGCCCGATCTATTGGCGGAACCGCAAACTTTCATTGACCTTTATGGGAAAGCGGAAATAAGAGCGGGAAGAAAAATGGGGCACGTTATAAGACTGACCGGTCGTGCCGAATAACAGATAAAAGGCATGTCCAAACGTCTCCAAAGCGTGTTTCTTGATAGAGTTTGACAATGGAAACACTATTTTTAGGTGATTTGCAGTTGACAAACCCTCTATCGTCAGGCTATTTGACCGACGAAATTCAAGCCCGATTATGGGTCCAATCCTTTTACCCGGCGACGGGTTATACAAACGGTGATTGAAATGAAAATTAAAAATTCGCTCAGAGCGCTCAAGGGTCGTCACCGCGACAACCGCATGGTTCGCCGCAAAGGTCGTATTTACATTATCAATAAGACCAACCCGCGCTTTAAAGCCCGTCAGGGTTGATTATTCGGTATATGAGTTAAAAAGGCTCCATTATGGGGCCTTTTTTATTTTGCGCTATATTCGCCCATTGCTTCAATCCTCTCATCATTATAATATTGCGCCGTGATATGGCTGCGGGCGTTGAATAACAAAATCATCTGTCGCGGACTTCATGTGACAAAGAGAAACACCCCTGACAGAGGAAATCATAATGAATAAATGGAAAATTCGTTTTTTCATAATTTCTCTGTCCATTATAACGGCTATTTCGCCCGCTACAGTTTTTTCGCAAGGCTTGCCGGAACTTCCACCACAAGAAGACCCTGATTCTCCGCCATTGTCACCGGAAGATATGATTCCCGACAAACCGTCGCGGGAAGAAGCATTGCCCGATCTTGGAAAAGATCAGAATGCGGCACAAAAAAAGCAGGCGGAACTTGACCATTTGCTTGCTGTTTTGAAAAGAACAGCCAATCAAAAAGAAGCAGCGAAAATCAGTCGGCAGATTCAAGGCCTATGGGCACAATCGGGAAGTGATACGATTGATCTTCTTATGCAATGGGCGGAAGATGGTATTAACCAGCAAGATTATGCCAGAGCGCTCGATTTTCTTGATAATGTGGTGGCCTTGCAGCCCGATTATGCTGAAGGATGGGCGCGTCGCGCGGCAGTTCATGTGCAATTGAACGACTTGACGCTCGCAATGAGTGACCTTCACCGCTCGCTTTCATTGGAACCCAGAAATTACAACGCCCTGTTTCTCGTCGGATCGATTCTGGAAATGACCGGCCGAAATAAACTCGCCCTTGAAGCTTATGAAGATGCATTGCAAATTTATCCGCAAATGCGCCGTGCGCAAAAACGTGTTGGCGACATTCTTGAAGAACAAACCGGACGGGCTATCTGATTTCTTCAAAGATTTCGGAATTTGAACAAAACTTGCAAATTAAGTTTCAAAAACCTGATTGTGGACTGGTAACAAGCAGGGACTTAACCTATATTGGCCGAGGCGTTCTGCTCTTCTCGACAGGAATAACTGCATCCCCGGGGCCTTATTGATCTCTAAGGGAGCTGTCCCTGATTAGGCTCGTGGGCCTTTTCATATGGCGCCCACCTACGTTGTAGGTTTCCCGGGATCAAATACATTCCACCGGTTGCTGCGGATCGCCACTTTCTCCTCTCGAATTATGTGCCGCATAAACGACATTCTATTTGTCCTTATAAGTCATGGCTCATTTTCATTTTTAGCCGGACAAATGTTTTCTTGCCGCTTCAAACTGATCTCTTCACATCGACCTTACAATCATCTTCAAATTGTTTCGATCAATGACCACAATTTCTGCCCCTTGATGATCTTTGTGAGGATTTGTGATTATTGGAGAAGCTTTTGTGATTATTGGAGAAGCTATGGTGATTATCGCCGCGATTGATGGTTTCCACTGTTCTCTTGATAAGATTTTTCAAAACAGCTTTGACAAAACCGGATGATCGTCCATTATCGTTAAAGTTAAACCGGATTTTAACAATAAATCGCAGAGCAGCTTTGAAAAAATAAACTGAAGTGGAAGACGTTTCTCACAAGATGACCAACAACAAAAAAATGCTTCGACAGGAAGCGCTGGCAAGACGCGACCGGATGCGGAAAGAACAGCGCGCTGTCATTTCGCAAAAACTCGTCGATGAGCTTCAAAAGCTGCTCGCCATTTTAAAAGGCAAAACTGTTGCAGGGTTCTGGCCAATCAAAAGCGAAATTGACCCGCGCCCGATGATGTCAGCACTGAAAAAACATGGGTTTAAACTGGCTTTACCGGCCATTATCGATAAAACAACAATGGTTTTCCGAATTTTTGAAGATGAGGGAAAACTCGTTGATATGGGTTTTGGCACCGTGGGGCCTTCCAAAGAAGCGGAAATTGTCGAACCTGAGACACTTCTCGTTCCGCTTTCGGCTTTTGACAGCAAAGGAAACAGAATTGGTTATGGTGCCGGTTACTATGATCGGGCAATTGCAAGCATGAGGGAAAACGGGCATAACCCCTTATTGATAGGACTTGCTTTTGATTGTCAGGAAGTTCCATCAATACCGGCCGAACCTTACGATCAAAAATTGGCAATGATACTCACCGAAAGTGGTTTAAGATCGTTTTAAAGAGATGTTTAGAGCAAAATTATGAGATTTTTATTTTTAGGTGACATGGTTGGAAAATCCGGCCGCACAGCAGTGTTCCAGAAGCTACCCGGTCTGATATCGAGTCTTAAACTCGACTTTGTTGTCGTCAACGGAGAAAACGCAGCTTCCGGCTTCGGCATTACCGAAAAAATCTATAATGAAACACTGGAAGCCGGTGCAAATGTTGTAACCACCGGTAACCATGCTTTCGACCAGAAAGAAACTTTAAATTATGCCGATCATGCCGACCGGTTTTTAAGACCCGCAAATTTCCCTAAAGGAACGGCGGGCAAAGGTTCGGGTGTCTATATTGCAAAAAACGGTGCGCGTGTGCTCGTCGCCAATGTTATGGGGCGGGTTTTTATGCATCCTGATCTTGATGACCCGTTCGAGGCAGCCGAACGCATTGTCGGCGAATGTCCGCTCGGCGAGCAGGCTGATGCGGTGATTTTTGATTTCCATGCCGAAGCCACAAGCGAAAAACAATGTTTCGGCCATTTTCTTGATGGCCGCGCCAGTGTGGTGGTGGGCACTCATACCCATGTTCCGACAGCCGATTATCAAATTTTCAACGGCGGCACAGCCTTCATGTCGGATGCCGGTATGTGTGGTGATTATGATTCGTCTCTCGGCATGGATAAAGAAGAGCCGCTCAACCGTTTTGTTACCAAAATATCGCGTGGCCGCTATGAACCGGCTAGTGGACCCGCCACTATTTGCGGGCTGGCAGTTGAAATTTCCGACCGTACAGGACTTGCAGAAAAAGTATCTGCCTTGCGTCTTGGACCACGATTGGAAGAATGCTTGCCGGATTTTTGGTGAAAGACGGGCAACTCTTTACCTTTTCACTCGTTTTCCGTATAAGGCGCTCATTCAGATTTTTATTAGAACATTGTCCGACAGGATACTTCGATCATTCCAAGGCTCGCTGTCGGTGAAAACCGAAAGGTGATCTATGTCAGGCCATTCACAGTTTAAGAATATTATGCATCGCAAAGGTCGTCAGGATGCGATGCGCTCGAAGATGTTTTCCAAACTCGCCCGCGAAATAACCGTTGCGGCCAAGCTTGGTGTGCCGGATCCTGCGATGAATGCCCGTCTACGTTTGGCTGTGCAGAATGCGAGAGCCCAGTCCATGCCGAAAGACAATATCGAACGGGCGATTAAAAAGGCTGCCGGTAATGATGGCGAAAATTATGAGGAAGTCCGCTACGAGGGTTACGGCCCGGCCGGTGTTGCTGTTATTGTCGAAGCTTTGACAGATAATCGCAACCGTACTGCTTCCAATGTTCGTGCCGCTTTCACCAAAGCAGGTGGTGCATTGGGTGAAACAGGTTCGGTCGGCTTCATGTTCAATCGCGTTGGCGAAATTGTTTATAAACCGGAAGCCGGTGACGCGGATAAAGTTATGGAAGCTGCCATTGAAGCAGGTGCTGATGATGTCCAGTCTGATGAAGATGGCCACGTCATTACCTGCGCTTTTGAAAATGTCGGCGAAGTTTCCAAAGCACTTGAAGCAGCCCTTGGTGAAGCCGAATCGGTCAAGGTTGTCTGGAAACCATCAACGACAACCCCGATTGATGAAGAAAAAGCCGAATCGGTTCTTCGTCTGATTTCGACCTTGGAAGAAGATGATGACGTCCAGAACGTCTATGCCAATTTCGAGGTGAGTGACGAAGTCATGGCAAAGCTTGCCGCCGAATAAATTATTCTTCAGGTTTTTCAAACTGAATTGTTCCGGCTTTCGGGTGTTTTCAATCTCCCGCAAGCCGGTTTTTTATTGAGGCAGCAAATTTATCTCCTGTTCGCAGGATTTATTCCCTGTTCAAAAACCGTTTGTTTGTTGAAAAGTAAGTTTTTCAGGAACGGGCTTTTTATAGGCCAGTCTGTTGTTTTTCCCGCTTTTATTTTCTTTTTTGCCGCTCACAACAAAAGCTTTCGGAAACTGCCCAAGACGTGCAATTGGAAAATTGTCACTATCCCGACAATTGCGATGTCTTAAAAAATAAAAAACCCGCCGGATTGGCGGGTTTTAAAGGGAAATAGAAACTTATTAAAGGCCGAGATTGCCGAAACGGTTTTTGAACTTGGAAACACGACCACCGCGGTCAACGAGAGTCTGTGAACCACCAGTCCAAGCCGGATGTGTTCTCGGATCGATATCAAGATTCATGGTATCACCCTCTTTGCCCCATGTGGAGCGGGTGAAATACTCGGTGCCATCTGTCATCACAACCTTGATGGTGTGGTAATCGGGATGAATATCAGCTTTCATGACGCGAACTTCCTGCTTCTAACGGTAACGAACGGTTACATGGTGTATTTTCATGATGCCATCCGTTCTTCAATTTGGTAAACAAAGCCCGGGCGTGACCGGACTTCGATAAAAATCTGGTGTTGCCTATACAACAGCACGAACGATAGCACAAGGGCACAATAGAATATGGATAAGAAGAACAGCATGGAAAATGGCGAAAAAAGACTATCTGCCCCGAAAAAACATAGTTTGCGTCCATTATCAGCACTGCAACCTTATGTATTCCGTTATAAAAAACTTGCTTTTTCGGCTGCTGTTTCTTTGATTGTTGCTGCCCTTGTCATGTTGGCGCTTCCTATTGCAATCCGCCGTATGCTCGATCATGGCTTTAGTTTAAGCAACGGAACCATGATCAATTCCTATTTCGCGGTGCTCTTTCTGCTTGCTGCAATTCTGGCTCTTGCTTCAGCCGGTCGTTATTATTCGGTGATTACTCTGGGTGAACATGTAGTGGCCGATCTCCGGCGTGATGTTTTTTCCCATATTATCAACCTGTCACCGGAATTTTTCGATAAATCCCGTTCCGGCGAAATTATCTCGCGCTTGTCTGCCGATACGACACAGGTAAAATCGGCAGTCGGTGCTACGGCTTCGGTTTTCTTGCGCAATATCATTATGGCTGTCGGCGCCATTATCATGATGATTGTGACCAGTCCGAAACTGTCGGCAATGGTACTTGTGGCAATTCCCATTGTTGTTATTCCGCTCATTGTTTTCGGTCGCAAAGTGAGAAAGAGAACCCGCCTCGCACAAGACCGCCTTGCCGATGCAACAGCACTTGCTTCCGAACAGGTGAGTGCTATCCGCACCATTCAGGCTTTTACGGCTGAACAAAATGTCAATAAACGTTTTTCCCAATTGATCGAACGGGCTTTCCAATCGGCACGTGGCTCCATCCTGTCGCGTGCGTTTTTAACTGCCTTTGCCATTTTTCTTGTTTTTGGCAGCGTTGTAGCCGTGTTGTGGATTGGCTCGAACGATGTCTTGAATAAAACCATGACGGCCGGAACATTGGGGCAATTCGTGCTCTATGCTGTTTTTGGTGCAAGTGCATTCGGCCAATTATCGGAAGTTGGTGCAGAACTTGCACAGGCGACAGGTGCGGCAGAAAGACTTGCCGAACTGCTTGTTGAAAAAACTGCAATTACTGTTCCCGCCACTCCGTTAAAACTGCCGGAACCGGCACGGGGTGCAATCAACTGCAATCATGTCGATTTTGCCTATCCGACAAGAAAATCCCAACCTGTCTTGCATAATTTGACGTTTTCGATCAAAGCCGGAGAGACGGTTGCCTTTGTCGGCCCCTCTGGCGGCGGCAAAAGTACAATTTTCTCATTGATTTTGCGCTTTTATGATCCCGATAGCGGCAATCTTACTTTTGATGGGACGGAAATTTCCAAAGTAAAGCTTGAGGATTTACGCTCGCGCATTGCCTATGTACCGCAGGATGTCGCTATTTTTGACGGAACTTTGCGGGAAAATATCGCTTTTGGCAATCCTTTGGCCGATAATAAAGCTATCGAAGAAGCAGCCGAGGCTGCCCATGCACTCGACTTCATTCATAATTTGAAAGACGGTTTTGAAACTGAAGTCGGCGAGCGCGGCATTACCCTTTCAGGCGGGCAGAAACAGCGCATAGCCATTGCACGTGCAATTTTGCGCAATGCACCGCTTCTGCTCCTCGACGAAGCAACATCCGCACTCGACGCAGAAAACGAGATGCTTGTACAAAGAGCGCTTGAAGGATTAATGAAAAATCGCACAACCTTGGTTATAGCCCACCGTTTGGCAACGGTTTTGAAAGCCGATAGAATCGTTGTTCTCGACAAAGGCGCTATTGTCGAAGAAGGCACACATGAGGAGCTCGTTGCTCAAAACGGCCTTTATGCGCGCTTGGCAAAACTCCAATTCTCGCATTAACGACAAATACGGTAAGAGAATACAGAAATTGGAAAGCAGGCCAGATTATGGTTCGGATTCGCGTGGAGCCGAAAATCGACGGCGTTTCAGGTTGGTTTGCCACATCGCCCGATCACGACCAGACGATAGGCAAAAATTTTGAAGACAATAAAGACTTTGATTTTGTGATTATCGGAGCAGGCTTTATCGGCCTTTCATTGGCTCATCGGCTCTGCGAACGACAACCTGATGCCAAGATTGCCGTGATTGATGCACTCAGAGTTGGTGAAGGCACTTCGGGGCGGAATGCCGGTTTTATCATTGATGTACCGCACAATGTGGATGGCGGCAAAACAACCCCCGATCATGACCGGCACCTTTATGCATTGAATAAATTTGCCATAAAGCGTTTGCGTGATTTTAAAGACCATTATGCCATTTCCTGCGACTGGCAGGAGAGCGGTAAATATATGGCCGCTCGCGAAACTCGTAACCTTGGCAATCTTGACCATTTTGCCAGACAACTGAAAAATGACGGGTTTGATTATCAGGATATTGCCGGAGACGATTTGGCGAAACGATTGGGAACTACCTATTATCAACGGGCAATCTATACACCGGGCAATGTTCTTGTTAATCCTGCCGCACTTATCCGCGGTATTGCCAAAGCCTTGCCACCTTCTGTCAGCCTTTTTGAACAAACACCCGTTACCGAAATCACTTATGGTTCCAAGCATGTGATTAGAACTGCCCGCGGGCGTATTACGGCAAAATTTATCTTCGAGGCAGGCAATATTTTCAACAGTGAATTCGGCTATGAAAAGCACCGGCTTGCGCCCGTTTACACTTATGCCAGCCTGACAAAACCGCTTGAGGCTAGTAATGTCGAAAAGCATTTTTCCAATGTAAAACCTTGGGGCATTACCTCGGCTCATCCGGCAGGAACGACAGTGCGCTATACACCCGACCACCGCATCTTTATTCGTAATATATTGCGTTTTGCCCCGACACTGACGACGTCCAAAGATGATCTTGATTATGCCTTGATCAACCACAGGCGTTCATTTGAAAACCGTTTTCCTGAGCTTTCCCATATTCCATTCAAATTCACATGGGGCGGAATGATTGCCGTTACGCTCAACCAGAATTATGTTTTCCATAAACCCGCTGAGAATATCATGGTTTTGAATGGCTGTAACGGCGTTGGCGTGGCAAAAGGTACGTATCTCGGATTTTACGCGGCCGATTTTATTTCTGGTGATAATAATGAAGAAATCCGCTTCATCCGCGAGAACAGCCATCCGAGCTTTATTATTCCCGATCCAATCCGTTCGCTTGTTGCCCGTTACCGGTTAAAGAAGGAACAGGCTGCGGCTGGCGGTGATTTATAAGGTGGGCGTAACTTGCACGAAACACATATGTGCATGATTTCGCCCAAAAAAAATTCCCGCTTCAAAAAAAAGCGGGAATAGAATTTGATAGAATTTTTTGAACAAGCTTAGCCGTCAAATCGGCTTTTTGATCGTCTTCATCAATGCTTTATGAATAAGCTCGTTTCCGGCAACGATATTCTTTTTCCCGAAGATATTCGGCCCGCCATCCTTGTCACTGACAAAACCACCGGCTTCACGAACCATCAGAAGGCCGGCCGCCATATCCCATGGCTGTAGATTATCTTCCCAAAAACCGTCAAGACGACCGGCTGCAACATAGGCAAGATCGACCGCAGCCGCGCCCATGCGACGGATACCTGCCACTTCGGCCATCACATTGCGCAGTTCAACAAGATATTCGCCATGATGGCCACGACCAAGATGGGGAATACCGGTTCCGATAACGCAATCTTCAAGCTTGCGACGATTGGCAACACGCATGCGTCTGTCATTTAAAAACACGCCACCACCGCGCTCGGCAGTAAAGAGTTCATCCATTGCGGGATTATAAATCACACCGGCAACAATCTGTCCCTGACGTTCCAATGCAATCGAAACGCCGAAAAAAGGTATGCCGTGAAGGAAATTGGTTGTTCCGTCAAGCGGGTCGACAATAAAACGATGTTGCGTATCGCTACCGTTGATCTCGCCCGATTCTTCCATGAGAAAACAATAATCCGGACGCGCTTTCAAAAGCTCTGTCCTGACAATATCTTCTGCGCGTCGATCGGCCTGGCTCACATAATCGGCCGGACCTTTCAAGGACACCTGAAGATTTTGTACCTCACCATAGTCACGGGCAAGCGACCGCCCCGCTTTCATTGCCGCTTGTACCATGACATTCATTATCGCTGAACGCGCCATCAAACCAATCCTTAATCTGCACGACGCAGATAAATAAGCTCGTTTGTATCGACAACCACTTTCTCGCCTGCCGAAATAAACGGAGGCACAAGAATGCGGATGCCATTTTCCAGAACGGCCGGCTTATAGGAAGAAGCAGCAGTTTGCCCCTTAACAACCGGATCCGCTTCGGTAATCGTCAATGTAACCTGATCTGGCAAATCAATGCCGATCGGCTTTTCTTCATAAAGTTCAACCGTGACCTTCATGCCATCCTGAAGGAAAGCAGCACGCTCGCCAACAAAATCTTTCTGCAATTCAAGTTGCTCGAAAGTTTCCGAATCCATGAAAACAAGTGCGTCACCCTGCTCGTAAAGGAACGTATAGTCCTTCTGTTCGAGTCTTACTTTTTCAACAGTTTCAGCTGCACGAAAACGTTCATTCAATTTGGTTCCATCAAGCAGGTTCTTCAATTCGACCTGATTGAATGCACCACCTTTTCCCGGTTTGACTGCATTGCATTTGACTGCAACCCAGAGGCTGCCATTATGTTCAATCACATTACCCGGGCGGATTTCATTACCATTGATCTTCATCTTTTTTATCCGACATTAGATTATTGTGGAATAAGGACATTTGAAAATGTTCTTGATTAATCTGTTCAAGACCATAAAAAAAGTCTTTAAGCAAGGGGCGGCTTCAAATTTAAGGACATGCTTGAACTTTAAAGTGTCGGCATAAGCTGTTCTGCTTTTTGGCGGGCTGTTGCCAATTGCTCATCTGACATGCCTTCCAACATAGATTCGAGATCGGGGGCTTCCATTTTAGCCTGTTTGGCTACCATATACCAGGCGGCAGCTTTTACAATATCCCCCTCGGTTCCGATACCATCGCGATAAAGCCTTGCAAGATTGATCTGGGCCGGTGCAATCATCTTGCTCGCATCCATTAACAGCAAATTGAATGCTGCTTCATAATCCCGTGGACCACCGCGCCCTTCAACCATCCATTTGGCCAGAGTGATTTGTGCCGGAACATGATCTTTTGCAGAAGCTGCCTCCAGCAATTTGCGTGCATTATTGTCATCACGCGGACGTTTTGGCGTACCACGCGCCAATATCTGGCTTGCAGCAAATGCCGAATCCGGATTGCCCCGTGCAGCCCCCTTCAAAAAATAGCTGAGACTGGTCTCCAAAGCGTCATCGCTATCGGATTTGCTCAATAATAATTGGCCGTAATAAAAATAGGCTTCAGGGACACCGGCATCCACGGCTTTTTTAATATATTCCTCGCCTAATGACGGGTCTTTGGGAACATAGGTTCCGTTGAAAACCAACAGCCCGTAACGTAATTCCGCTTGCGGGTCGCCCTGCTTGGCAGCGCGGCCGAACCATAGAGCTGCCCGTGCCCCGTCAATTGCAACGGCATAGCCTTCCATATACATACGCCCCAACAGCGTTTGAGCTGTCGCATCACCTTCTTCGCCTCTTTTCAAGGCTTCCAGAAATGCCGTTTTATAATTTCCTGCCATATAATTATCATAGGCACTGTCATATTGACCGGCTTTTAAATTATTTTCTCCCGTTTGTTGCGGCACCACGGGCTTTGCACCTTTATCCGAACGGGCGTCTTCGGCATTAGCCCATGAACTACCGGCGAAAAGCATCATAAAAAACGCACCCAATAGTTTGCTTGTGAATGTTTTCATTCAGCAAGCTCCCCGTCGAGAACGTCGCAGTCCTCAATCAACTGCATAATTTGACGCACTGATTGTTGCGGGTTTTCATGGCCAAAAATAATGTCTTCAACAGCAATAAACTCGGCTTTCGTTGCAATCACGTCGCCAAATGTCGCAATGTCGGAACCCGCCTGAACAATTGCCGGAATTTCCATAACTTCAGCCCACCACGATGAAAGTGCAATATTGCGCGGGTGAGGAGCCGGTTTTTTATCGGCTCCAAGTTTACCGAACATCAAATAGTCCGGCTCACATTCGCCACTCAACATAGAGCTGTGTTTGTCACGCAAATTGCCGAAGCCGATAATCATTGAATCATGGCGGCGTTCAAGCAATGTGTGGAGGTCTTCAATCGTGCCTTCAAGATGGATTCCATCGGCGTGAATACGACCGGCAATGCGGCTATCATTGGAAACAAGAAAAGCAATAGACTTTGCCTCGATTGCATTAACGAGCAATTCGGCCTGTTGCTGTAGAAATGTCGTATCATTTTGCGAATCATAGACAATGAGGCTAGCAAAATCACCTTTATCGAGAACATCCATCAACAGATCGGCCTTTATGTTGCGACGCATGTCAAGTGTCATCACAAGTCTTTGGCGTAGGTGATTTATCTCTTTACTCATGGCATTATCATTTAGGTCTATAAAAAGGACGAATTAGGGCGAATCTATCATTTCCACACTAATCATTTCTTACAATGATTTCACCTTGGAAAGAAATGTGATTATGCATTGTCATATTTCGACTTCAAATTGCCTGCAAATCAGATAATGACGCTGTGAGCAAATTTTATTTGATCGGCCGTTTGGTCAACAGGGATTAGAATTCTATGAAGCAAATGACAATGTCTAAAAGGGACACCCGAATTGATGTGTTTCGCGCATTGGCATTGCTGACCATTTTTATAAACCATGTTCCCGGCACAATTTACGAATGGCTCACCCACAAGCATTTCGGCTTCTCCGATTCGGCAGAAGCTTTTGTTCTTATTTCCGGAATAGCTGTCGGCTTGGCCTATGGCAGCAAATTTTTCGGACAAAACCGGTTGCTCATTTCTTTAAAACTTTTACGCCGCTCGGCTACTCTTTATTCAGCCCACATACTGACAACATTGATGAGTCTGGCAATTTTTGTCGCCGCAGCATTATTTTTTCAACGACCGGAATTTTTGCATCTCAACAATATACCGCCTCTGTTAAAGGATCCTGCATCATCGTTGCTTGGTCTCGTCACACTTGGCCACCAGCTCGGCTACAACAATATATTGTCGCTTTACCTTGTTCTGGTTCTGGCAACACCTTTTATACTTTACCTTGCGATAAAATCGCTCAAGCTTCTGCTCGCCCTGTCTTTGATAATATATCTCATAGCAGGTTTTTATGGCATTGCACCGCATAACTTCCCGACCAAGGGTGTATGGTTTCTCAATCCGCTTTCATGGCAATTCCTGTTTGTTATCGGCTGTGCAACAACAATTTATATCAAAAAGGGTGGTAAACTTCCTCGCCATCCTCTGCTCGTCATTGCCGCAGCAAGCTATCTCGTCATCTCGTGTCTGTGGGTGCGCCTTGGCTGGTGGTGGATTAATCCGACAATGGGACTTCCCGCAACTCTTGCCGGTTTTAACAAGACTTTTCTTTCTCTGCCGCGTCTTCTCCATATTCTGGCGCTGGCCTATCTCATTGCCACAATCACACCGCTCAACAAATTGGCAAAGGTGAGAAGCAATCATCCACTTGCCATACTTGGTAAACACAGTCTTGCTGTCTTTGTCGCCGGCACTATTCTCGCCATGGCGAGCCAGGTTCTTAAAATAGTAAATCCCGGTGGGCTTTATTACGACACATTGCTCTTGACCACGGGAATCGTCATACAATTTGCCGTAGCCTATTATTTCGAATGGATAAAAATCGCCACGAAAGAACTTGCAACCAAAGAATTCGCAACCACGGGGCAAACCTACTATGTGGCTCGCAGTTCCCAAGCGACGGGACAACAGGAAAAGCTTTCGCCAACGAGACTTGCTGATAAACATTGGCAAAAAGCATGAAATCAGGGCCAATTGCCCTCGTCAAAGCTCGTTGCAAAAACAATACTCGAGTCTCTCGACCAATAGAAAAACCGCAATGATAAAAGTCCGGTTGAAACAAAAGCTGGTCGAACCAAAAAATTGTCCGGCCAAACCGATATAAGGCATTATAGACTCATCGCTTTGAAGCCGTTAACCTTGCATTAAGGATTTCATTGCGAAAAGATCCAAAAAAGTGCAGTTTTTGTTTCTGCAAAATCTTGATGGAACAATTACCGAAAAGATTTCTGTCTTTGGAATTGTTGGAATCGGGAAAAAGAGTTGGAGTAAAACGGTTGCATCCGCAAGGTTTTCATAACGACAATATGATTGTCATGTTTGAACATGGTGCATTCGACAATGCATTTTCGCGTCTTTATGATGAAGGAATGTCACTGATCGAAAAAACCGCCGCCTATATTGATGGCGATGGAAAAATTGCTTCACGAAACCTTTCGGGAGAAGCTTCTTCACTTTACGCAGCCGAAGCTATGCGTATGAGCACAAGGCTTATGCAAGTCGCTTCATGGCTATTGTTATTTCGTGCCGCACGCGAAAAAGAAATGACGAAAGAACAAATTGCGCAGGAAAAAGCAAAAGTCTGTCTCAACACTCCTTCATTGATCGACGAAAATCCGAATTGGAAAGAGCTGCCCGAAGAATTCAAACATCTTGTCGAACTTTCGTTGCGGATAGAAGAACGCGTCCGTCATATGGATCGCGATGTTGAAAGCGCCTTGAACCATGATGAGAGCGCCTTAAACCCTGTCAACAAACAGATCGATATGATCAAAGCAGCCTTTCAGCATAATTAACTTGCTGTTCATTTTGTTTCCCTTTTGTTCACAATCTGCTACAAAACGGAGCATAAAAGCTTTATGCTCCGGATTATGGCTGAAGCGATTCGTATTATAGGTATCGATCCCGGTTTAAGACGTACTGGATATGGCGTCATAGACGTTCTGGGAAATAATCTGAAATTTGTTACATCCGGTACAATACGTTCGGATGATAAATTAAGTCTGGCTTCAAGGCTGTCTACACTTTACGACGGCCTTTCGGAGATCATCCATTCTTTTATGCCGGAGGAAGCAGCTGTCGAGCAAACTTTTGTCAATAAGGACGCAACAGCCACATTGAAGCTCGGACAAGCGCGCGGCATCGCATTATTGGCACCGGCACAAGCCGGTTTGCCGGTTGCCGAATATGCACCTAATTCCATCAAAAAAGCTGTCATTGGCGTCGGACATGGTGAAAAACAACAAATTCATATGATGGTGAAAGTTTTGATGCCACGGGCCAGTTTTGATTCAAGCGATGCGGCTGATGCTTTGGCCATTGCTATTTGTCACGCCCATAACCGCAATAGTCTGGAAAACCGTTTGAGAGCTTTGGTATGATAGGAAAATTGAAAGGCATTATTGACGAAATCAATGTTGATCACCTGATCGTCGATGTTCATGGCGTTGGCTATATTGTCTTTGCAAGCCCACGTGTTCTGGGAAGCCTGCCGGGCATTGGTGAAGCTGTAACGCTCTTCATTGAAACGCAAGTGCGAGAAGACGCTATAAAGCTTTTCGGCTTTACCACAAAGGCTGAAAAACAATGGTTCGCGCTGTTGCAGACCGTGCAGGGTGTCGGCGCAAAAGTGGCTCTGGCACTGGTCGGTACATTGTCACCTTCCGAAATTGGCAATGCAATTGCCTTGAAAGATATTGCGATGGTGTGCCGCGCACCCGGAATTGGTAAAAAAGTAGCCGAACGTATTGTAACAGAACTGAAAAACAAAGTTCCCGAATTTGCCGGTAATGATAAAAATTTGGCCCTGAAACAGGACCTCGGCGAAGGAGCCACATCGCAAGCAATATCGGACGCCGTTTCGGCTTTGGAAAATTTGGGTTATTCGCGCGATCAGGCCGCCAATGCTATTGCCAGTGCATTGCGTGAAGCGGGTAATGATGCAGATTCGGCAAAGCTGATACGGCTTGGTCTAAAAGAAATTTCAAGGTAAAATGTCGGCATGGAAAATAATGAACGCCTGATCTCTGCCAATAAACGTGATGAAGATGGTGACGTTTCTCTGCGTCCCCAATGTCTTGATGATTTTGTCGGTCAGGAAGCCCAAAGAGCAAATCTGAAAGTTTTCATCGAAGCGGCAAAAAATCGTAATGAAGCTTTGGATCACGTTTTGTTTGTCGGTCCTCCCGGACTCGGCAAAACAACTCTTGCGCAAATTCTGGCAAAAGAGCTCGGTGTCAATTTCCATTCGACTTCCGGACCTGTCATCGCCAAAGCGGGTGATCTTGCGGCGCTTTTGACAAATCTTGAGGAGCGGGATGTTCTTTTCATTGATGAAATTCATCGTTTAAGTCCGGCGGTTGAAGAAATCCTCTATCCGGCTATGGAAGATTTCCAGCTTGACCTGATTATTGGCGAAGGTCCTGCTGCACGTTCCGTCAAAATTGATCTTTCAAAATTTACCCTTGTTGCAGCAACAACAAGACTTGGCTTGCTGACCACACCCTTGCGTGATCGTTTCGGTATTCCGATAAGACTGAATTTTTATACCGTTGACGAGCTCGAGCATATCGTCAAACGCAATGCCCATATTCTCAATATGCCTATTGCCGAAGACGGGGCGCGGGAAATTGCGCGTCGTGCGCGCGGTACACCGCGTATTGCCGGCCGGCTTTTGCGCCGGGTCAGAGATTTTGCTTACGTTTCCGGGGCTACAACAATTAATCGCGATATTGCCAACGAGGCATTGTTGCGTTTGGAAGTCGACCAACTTGGTCTTGACCAGCTTGATCGACGCTATCTTGGTATGATTGCCGAAAATTTCGGCGGTGGACCTGTAGGGATCGAGACGATTGCAGCCGGTTTATCAGAACCGCGTGATGCGATAGAAGATATTATAGAGCCTTATCTCATCCAACAGGGGTTTATACAGAGAACCCCCAGAGGTCGTGTGATGACTGCAAAAGCCTGGACCCATATGGGGTTAAATCCACCGAAAGCAGTTGATCAGGCCCAATTTAATATGTTTGGCGGTTCCGATGATTGAAAATGTTCCTTTTTGCGGCGAATTTATTGGTAATGTGCACCATCTTTTCGCCCGTGTTTATTATGCTGATACCGATTTTACCGGTGTCGTCTACCATGCCCGTTATCTGGAATTTTTTGAACGCGGGAGATCGGAATTTATAAGATTGAGCCGGGCTCAACACCAACAACCGCACGACGCGGAAGAAAACGAAAAATTAGGTTGGGTTGTCCATAAAATAACTGTCAATTACCATAAATCTGCCCGGTTTGACGATATACTTGATATACGTACGAAGATAACAAAAGTGACAGGCGCACGAATTGTCATGGCTCAGGAAATTATTTGCAACGATTTATTACTTGTCTCGGCAGATGTTCAACTGGCTTTGATCAATTCCGAAGGCCGGCCTAGAAGGTTGCCCGATCAATTCATCACGAGCTGGGAAAATGCGCTGTCACAAAAATAAATAGCTTGATTTATCGAATTTAGGGAAGGAATGATAAAATTTTTACTATTTGTGAATAAAAGTGCATGTTAATGTTTTTCTTTAAGAGAATTTTTGTTGGTTATTGGTTTTGGAATAGCCATATCTGTGGCGGAGGTTTGGCTATAAAGAAAGGATTCGATTATCGGACGTGTTCTCAAGTTCGTTAATGAGGGGGTGGTTTATGATTTTTAAATTTATTTGTAGAGCCATCATTATGGTGGTGGCTTTAGGTTTTGTGCATATTGCCAATGCACAAGAAGTGAAATTTGCGACTGATAATTCCAATATTCCTTTCAGTTATATGGAAAATGGCAAGCTCGTCGGCTTTGACATAGAATTGTGGGATGCCATCGCAAAAGAGATGGGTATTAAATATACAACGACACCGATGGACTTTTCGACGGTTATTTCGGATGTGCATATTGGCCAGATCGATGTTGCTATGGCCGGTCTGATTATTACCCGCACACGCTCCAATGTGGTCGATTTTTCCAAACCCTATTATGAAGGTGGGCTTGTATTACTGGTTCGCAGTGACAGCACTATAAAATCCGTTGATGATCTCAAAGGCAAAACAGTTGGCATAAAAAACGGCACAAGTGCTTTTCCCTATGCAATTGAACATTTACCGAATACCCAGCGTCGCCTCTTCCCGGAAATCGATGCGGCTTTTAACGACCTCGTCAATGGCGGAGTAGATGCTGTGTTGTTTGATGCTCCGGTTGTTATGCATTATGCAGCAAACGAAGGGAAGGACAAGGTAAAAGTCGTGGGAAGCGTATTGGAGCAACAGACCTATGGTGCAGCCTTCCCGCAAGGTAGCCAGTTGCTTGGTCGCTACAATGTTGCACTCAAACGTCTGCAAGATAATGGAACATATGCAGCAATCTACAAGAGATGGTTTGGTGTCAACCCAAGCTAAAGTTTCGATTTTGTTTTAGAAATTCGGCACAGTTTTTGAAATTGCTTTTGCTTTTCCTTTTACCGCTGCTGGATAGGCGAAATTGTCGGAGTTCGAGAGTGCGCTTTCTTGAGCAATCAAGCAAGGTTCCATGGAATTATTCCCCGATCATTAAAATCTCCCTTATAAAGCATATATTGCCACACCTAAGACATCTTCAGTGGCAAATTGCAATGACCCGCATGGGAAAAAGGATCGGTTGATTTTGCATATGAGCTTTTGTTGACCAACCTGAAACAGAACCCGTGAGAGAATGATTTTCTATCGACAATATCCGAATTCTAATAGAATTGACGAATTTCAAGATTATAAAATTCAAGACATTCGCGCTTAAAAACCATTCATTTTCTTATAAGAAAGATTAATGTCTCTTCTTACAAAAAATTTCGTCAATAAAAATCATTTTTCATAATATAAGTTAATACGCGCCTTAACATAATTCACATAGTGCCAATCTATTCGGCTAAACATTATTTAATAAATAAGCTTTTTAATTTGTACTTGATTGATACTGACCGGTTGCGTCATAAAATGTCAGCGAGCGTTAGAATTTTTCGATAACAATATGTTTTGAAATTGAAAAATCAAAACTGGACATTGTTTTGAACAAATGACGCTTTATAACATGGGCTCAACCGTCATTAGCCATTTTTACATTTATAAGTTCTATCAGTCGCATTATTTCGGCAAGCTTGAAAAATATCCATCCTGATCCGGTTCGAGCAAAAGTGCCAATCATATTTGTGCATGGCTTGATGATAATCCAAAAAATGAACTTTTCTCTCCTCTCCCTCGCAATTTGCGGGCTTTAACGGGTCTGGAAATCGGTTCCGAACGGATGAAGCGGAAAAATACGCTATAAAAAAGCCCCCGAAGGGGCTTCTAAAGAGTTATGCGAAATATTTTAGAAATCGCGTTGAATACGGATGGCACCGCCTATAGCATCCTGATCATGCAAATCGGAATGGACATCGTTCCATTTGCGATAGTTGACTTCCGGCATAACCGTAAGGCCAGGGAGCATTTCATAAGCAACATTGGCGGCTGTGTAGGTATTGCCTACGCCCTCATAGGACAGCTGGAAGTTGCCTGTTGTTTTCGGTGTGAATTTATAAGAAGCACCGAGCCAACCGACCCATTTTCCGCCCCATGTACCGTAGAAACTGTCGACAGCACGGATACCGCGACGACCATCACGGATGAGAGTGTCTTCGTCATCAATATCTTCATAATATTTGTCTTTAAGGTCTTTATAAGCCCCCATGACCCAGACATTGAATGCATCGGTAATTTTCAGGTTGACTTTTGCCTTGCCAATCCAGGCTTCATTGACGGCATCGTAAGCACCGGCACCGGTAATCGATCCCCAACCTTGCTCGAATTTCAAACCGGCAACAACATCGGGAGTATAATCTTCTATCGTTCCGTTAAAGTCGGTGTCTTCGTTACCGCCTTGTTCGATTGAAACCATTGCAGTCAAACCATTGCTGAATGCATATTGGTACTGGATCATATTGGTACGATAGGCACCGCCCAAAATCACGTCATCATTGATGAAGTTGCCATAGTAATCGAAGAATGTATTCAATGCCGATTCATCAACACCGATATGCAAACCACCGAGTTCAATATAACCGAAACGCAATTCGGACGAAGATGAATCCGTCCCGTCATCAAAATCGGAACGCAACTCGATATGTGTTTTCAGGGTTCCGAGTTCGGTTTCGGAAGCTGTTGCAACGAGCAAATGGGCACGGACTTCATCGCGCCAGGTTTTCATATTACGTTCGTCACGCGAACGGGCGTAAACATCATCGCCACCTTTTGCTTGCGCATAAATGAAACCGCCCACTCTCAAACATGTATCGGTGCCGGGAATATAGAAATATCCCTCACCATAAGCGTCACAGACGCGAACATATTCGACCGGCTCGGCTTCCGGCAAAGCGACATCGGCTGCCTTTGCCGCTGTTGTTTGAATTGCGATAACCGCTGAAGTTACCATGAATGCCTGAAATAATTTTGTCATCATTGCCCCGAAAAGTTACTGATCGATCATCTCGACAGCATTAGGTGTGAACTGCTTGACATGGACATCCAAATTCCCTCGCCCGTCATGTCCATGCAAATTAAGACGAGCACATATAAGCTCTAAGCATCTATACAAACTTGAAGAATCTATTCAAGTTTTTAATCGCCTTTTTATTTCTATGTCGTTTTTAAAGGATAATCTGTAACAAATATGATACACTTTTATAATAAAAGCCCGAAACAGGGCGCTTCGGGCTTTTTGAAACTTTTATAATTCCAATTCCAAAATCAGGCGGCTTGTTCGTCCTTTTTGGTCCATTTGCCAAGTGCTGCAAGATAGTTCATCTTTGCACGGTGAGCAAAAGCCTTCTGTCCGGCTGCAACATTCTGCTTTTTACCGCCCCATGCTGCGATAGCAGCAGCCTGCAAAGCACGTCCGTAAGAGAATGTTACATTCCACGGCAAATTGCCGATAGCGTTGATTGCCGAAAGATGGGCTGTTGCTTCTTCGTCAGACTGGCCACCGGAAAGGAATGCGATACCGGGAACGGTTGCCGGAACAGTTGATTTCAAAACACGAACGGTTTTTTCAGCGACTTCCTCGACAGAAGCCTTGCGGGCATTCTTACCGTCAATAACCATATTTGGCTTTAAAACCATGCCTTCCAATTTGACGCGGGCAGAAAAAAGCTCGTCAAAAACGGTTCTCAACACATGTTCGGTTACTTCATAGCAACGATCAATCGAATGATTTCCGGGTTTGCCATCCATGAGGATTTCCGGTTCAACGATCGGAACAATCTGTGCTTCCTGACAAAGTGCGGCATAGCGCGCCAAAGCTTGGGCATTTTGTCTTACAGCGCCCCATGTCGGGAACTTATTGCTATCAATAGCAATAACACCGCGCCATTTGGCGAAACGGGCACCCAATTCATAATATTCTTTCAAGCGTCCCCGTAAACCATCAAGACCTTCTGTAATCGTTTCATCCGGAAAACCGGCGAGCGGCTTTGCCCCTTCGTCGACCTTGATACCGGGTATCGAACCGGCCTGTCTGATAATGTCGGTCAACATGCGACCATCCGAGGCTTTTTGACGAATTGTTTCATCAAAAAGAATGACACCGGAAATGTATTTTTCCATAGCTTCTTTGGTCGTGAACAACATCTCACGATAGTCGCGACGGTTTTCTTCGGTCGATTCAAGATGGATCGTATCGAACCGCTTTTTTATGGTGCTTGTGCTTTCATCAGCAGCAAGCAGACCTTTTCCTCCTGCCGTCATAGCAATTGCAATATCCTCAAGACGTTCACTCATTGGGGTGGCTCCTCTTTTTTAATAGCCAGACAATAACAATTTGTATCCAAAGTGAAACGGACAAACCCCCGTTCCAATCATTTCAATATGCAAGCGGGGAAATCTGAAAAGAATTTTCCCCACTCAATTATTTTATTTCTCCAAGGCGACAATACCCGGCAATGGTTTGCCTTCCATCCATTCGAGAAATGCTCCGCCGGCTGTAGAAATATAGGTAAAATCGGCAGCAACACCGGCATGATGAAGTGCCGAAACCGTATCGCCACCGCCAGCAATGGAAGTGAGCTTTTTCTGTTTTGTGCGGGCAGCAACACGTTTGGCAACAGCAACTGTGCCTGCATCAAAAGGGTGCAATTCAAAAGCGCCAAGAGGTCCGTTCCAGACCAGCGTTGCAGCGTCATCTATAGCCGCATTGATACGTTCGACAGAATTTTCACCAATATCGAGAATCATACCATCGGCGGGAATTGAATCGATACCATAACGATGGTTAGGCGAATTTGCTTCAAAACTTTCGGCAACGATAGCGTCAACCGGCAAAATGATTGAACAATTTTCGGTCTTTGCCTTGGTTAAAATAGCACGGGCAGTCTCTCCGAGTTCATGCTCGCATAATGACTTTCCGACACTTAAACCCTTGGCTGCCAGAAATGTATTGGCCATGCCACCGCCGATAATAAGTGCATCGACCTTTTCAATCAGATTGTTGAGAAGATCAATTTTGGTAGAAACTTTGGCACCGCCAACGATGGCTACCACCGGATGAGCCGGATGACCAAGCCCTTTTTCCAGTGCCTCGAGTTCCATCTGCATGGAGCGGCCGGCATAGGCTGGCAAAACATGGGCAAGCCCTTCCGTCGAAGCATGGGCACGGTGAGCGGCGGAAAATGCATCATTGACATAAATATCACCATTTTCAGCCAATGCTTTGACAAATGCCGGATCGTTCTTTTCTTCGCCTTCATGGAAGCGTGTATTTTCGAAAAGAACAATATCACCGTCTTTCAGGGCATCGACAGCGGCTTTCGCTCTTTCGCCAATGCAGTCCTCGGCAAAAGCGACCGTTTTTCCTAAAACTTTTTCGACTGTCGGAACAATTTGCTTTAATGAAAATTCGGCAACAACCTTGCCTTTCGGACGCCCGAAATGGGCAAGCAAAATAACTTTTGCACCTTTTCTGCTCAGTTCGGTGATGGTTGGTTTAACCCGCTCTATGCGAGTGGCATCCGTTACTTTTCCGTCAGCGACTGGCACATTGAGATCAACGCGCAGAAGCACGCGCTTCGATTTTACATCAACATCATCAAGGGTGCGAAAAGCCATATTTTTCTCCAGATTTTCAAGGAACGGGTTTTTATTTCAATGCGGCCCATTCAAGTCCGTTTTATCGAAAGTCTTGGGACAAGCAACTCATCAAGACCTTCATTTTAATAAGAAAATGGGGGCTGATGCCCCCATTATTATTGTCAGATTGTCTTTGCGAATGCGACGGCAACATCAGCCATACGGTTGGAGAAGCCCCATTCATTGTCGTACCAGGAAAGAATACGAACGAATGTTCCATCCATAACGCGTGTTTGCTCGGTATGGAAAATCGACGAATGTGGATCATGGTTGAAATCGTGGCTGACGAGTTTTTCATCGGTATAGCCGAGGATACCCTTCAAAGGTCCATTTGCAGCTTTACGGATTTCTTCATTGATTTCTTCCGGTGTAACCGAACGCTTTGCAATAAAGGTAAAGTCGACAACCGAAACATTCGGGGTTGGAACACGGATAGCAACACCATCAAGCTTGCCTGCAAGTTCCGGCAAAACCAGACCAACGGCTTTGGCAGCACCGGTAGATGTCGGGATCATCGACAAAGCTGCAGCGCGTGCACGGTAGAGATCTTTGTGCAATTTATCCAAAGTCGGTTGATCGCCGGTATAAGAGTGAATGGTTGTCATAAAGCCTTTTTCAATGCCGACAGTCTTGTTGAGGACATGGGCAACCGGAGCAAGGCAGTTGGTGGTGCAGGATCCGTTCGAAATGACCTTATGCTCTTTTGTGAGCTTGTCATGATTAACGCCATAGACAACCGTCAGATCAGCACCTTTAGACGGTGCGGAAACGATAACACGCTTGGCACCTGCATCAAGATGGGCAGCAGCTTTTTCACGGGCGGTAAAAATGCCGGTGCATTCCAGAGCAATATCAATGCCAAGTTCTTTCCACGGCAATTGTTCCGGATCACGTGCAGCCGTAACCTTGATCGGCCCGCGGCCAGCGTCAATGGTATCACCCGATACCTTTACTTCGTGAGGGAAACGTCCATGGACCGAATCATAGCGCAGCAGATGGGCATTTGTTTCAACCGGCCCCAAATCGTTAACTGCAACAATGTCAATATCTTTGCGACCGCTTTCAATGATTGCACGCACAACATTGCGCCCAATACGTCCAAATCCGTTGATTGCTACACGTACTGCCATATTATCTCTCCCTTTAATTGAGATATTTGAATATTAAAGCTTTGCTTCCGCCGCTGCAACGACGGCTTCGGGGGTTATCCCGAAATGTTTGTAAAGTGCGTCGATAGGACCACTCGCACCAAAACTATGCATTCCTATAAATACACCATCTGTTCCAATAAAACGATCCCATCCTTGGCGAATTGCTGCTTCAATAGCAATTTTCACAGGCGCTGTACCTATCAAAGCCGTTTGATAAGACTCTACTTGGTGCTCGAAAAGTTCAAAACAAGGGACCGATACAACTCTTGTAGGTATTCCTTTGTTTTCAAGCTCGTTGCGTGCCTTCACCGCTATTTCCACTTCCGAACCGGATGCAAAAATCGTAACTTTTGCGTCATCACTCGCCGTCATCAATTCATAAGCACCCAAAGCACAAAGATTGTCTTCGTCATAGTTTTTGCGTAAAGTGGGCAAACCTTGGCGTGTCAACGCCAAAGTTGAAGGCGTTGTTTTTGACTTCAATGCCAATTGCCAACATTCGGCGGTCTCGACCACATCGGCCGGACGGAAAACAAGATGATTGGGAATTGCCCGCAAACTTGCCAGATGTTCAACCGGTTGATGGGTAGGTCCATCTTCACCAAGACCGATAGAATCATGTGTCATCACATAGATGACACGAATACCCATCAATGATGAAAGCCGCATTGCCGGACGAGCATAGTCGGAAAAGCACAAGAAAGTTCCCGAATAGGGAATAATACCACCATAAAGTGACAAGCCGTTCATAATCGCAGCCATCGCATGTTCGCGAATACCATAATGGATATAACGACCGGAAAAATCTTCCGGTGTAATATCATTGGTCTGGCTTGTTTTGGTGTTATTGGAGCCTGTCAAATCAGCCGATCCACCAATTGTTTCGTCAACTGCCCCGTTGATAACTTCAAGTGCCATCTGCGAGGCAACACGCGTTGCAACTTTCGGCTGGTCGGCAGCAAGTTTCTTTTTGTAGTCATTAATGACGCTATCAAAATTTCCCGGCAGATCGCCACGCATTAAACGTTCGAATTCGGCACGTTTTTGCGGATCAAGAGCTTCAAGCTTTTTATCCCATTCCTGACGCTTTTTTGCAGCATTGAGACCGGCAAGACGCCAGTTATCGAGAATTTCGGCGGGAATAACGAAAGGCTCGCTTTCCCAGCCCAGAGCTTTACGTGTCTCGGCAACTTCTTCCTTACCGAGCGGCGACCCATGAACCTTATTGGTACCGGCTTTGTGAGGAGAGCCGAAACCGATTGTTGTCCGGCACGAAATCAATGTCGGTTTATCGGAGGTTTTGGCTTTTTCGATTGCTTTGGCGATTGCATCCTGATCATGCCCGTCAACCTTGATTGTGTTCCACTGACAGGCTTCAAAACGTGCACATTGGTCGGTATTATCCGAAATCGTAATCGCACCATCAATCGATATCTGGTTATTGTCCCAGAAGACAATGAGCTTGTTGAGCTTCATATGACCGGCAAAAGCAATGGCTTCTTGCGAAATACCTTCCATCAGGCAACCGTCACCGGCAAGCACATAAGTATAATGATCGATGAGATCTCCCCAACGTGCATTCATAATGCGCTCGCCAAGTGCCATTCCAACGGCATTGGCTATGCCCTGACCTAACGGACCGGTTGTTGTTTCAATGCCATTGATATGACGATATTCGGGATGACCGGCAGTTTTTGCGCCAAGCTGACGGAAATTCTTGATCTCGTCTATTGTAACGTCTTCATATCCGGAAAGATACATGACTGAATAAAGCAACATGGAACCGTGTCCTGCCGAGAGAACAAAACGGTCCCGATTAGGCCAATTCGGCTTTTTCGGATCGTGGGCTAAAAATTTTGTATAAAGCACTGTCGCAATATCGGCGGCACCCATCGGAAGACCAGGATGCCCCGAATTTGCTTTCTCGATTGCATCGATGGAAAGAAAACGGATAGCATTGGCCATCTGGTTCTGCTTGTCATTATTTTTCATGAAAATTGGCTACTCTTTGATCGCTAGTAAATTCGGTCTAATGCTTCTTTTGACAAATATCACTTAAACCGTGTGAGTCAATAAAATCCCACTGTCACCAGCTTTGATACGGTGGATTTCTTGCCACAAGCCGAGAAGACATTTAAGAATAGTAAAAACTGGATAAAATTTGCCGGAATGATTCGTTTTTAAATCTATCTTTTACACAAAGGATCTGGAACTCGATGCCACAAGATACATCAATTCTCGATCAAGCGATCAATCGTCTGGAAAACGCTCTTAAGACGCTTGAAAATGCCGTTGTCAATGACAATAAAGATACATATGACACCAGTGAGCTCGAGGAAGAAATCCAGCGCATGAATGCAGATCGCAGCCGTCTGGCGCAAGCACTCGATACATCTGAATCGCGCGCTGAACGCCTTGAACAAGCCAATAAAGAAGTATCGCGCCGTCTTATTACCGCAATGGAAACGATACGAACAGTGGTTGACCGGTAAAGGGCAATAAATATGGCAACTGTATCAGTCACGATTGATGGAAAAACCTACCGCATGGCTTGCGATGAAGGCGAAGAAGACCATCTTGCCGGTCTTGCCCATCAGCTTGACCAATACATCAGCCATTTGAAATCGAATTTCGGCGAGATCGGAGATCATCGCCTTTCTGTTATGGCAGGCATCATGGTTATGGACGAGCTTGATGAAGCGCGTCGTCAGCTAAATAGCCTGAAACAGGAAAACGACATGTTGCGACAGGAAAATACACAGCTTACCGATGCCTGTGAACGCTACGAAACAGTCGCAGCCAAAGCAATCGATCGGGCGGCCAGTCATATTGATGCTCTTGCCCGCGAGCTTGTGAAAAACCAGTAAGAACGAACACTGACCGGATATATCCTGGTGTTTTTCCCGTTGTCTCCATTGAAAAACGTTTTTCCATAAACGGAAAATAAAAACCGTTCATCAAATATCAGGATTGCAAAAGTCCGCTTTGTTTCAAAAGCCCCCACAAATAACAGGCATATAAATTAACGGCCCAAATTTATGTGTTTTGTAACACTTGGTAAGTCATTTCTATAGTCTGGGACGACACTTACAGCGGATGGTTTTTATCAGGAGCTTTTTTGGCTCCCTTTAACGGAATAGTTTTATATAAAACCGAAGCTTCAGTTTACGGCTTTTCCGCAAAGCTTAGCCGATATCCTGTCCAAAGAAAATCTGAACTGCTTTCTTTCAATATCAGGAACTCTTCCCCCTGAAAACTCATCTCTCGTAAGCGAAGTGAAAGAGACGCTGAAAAATCATCAGCGAACATAGATTTCGGCAGAACCGGAGGAATCAGGCTCTGCCGATGAATGTCAGGATTTACCGATGATTATCTGCGTTTGCCATCTTCCTTGGCAACATAGGCAATGCGCAACATATTGGTTGCACCCGGTGTTCCAAGCGGTACACCGGCGGTTACGATAATTCTGTCACCCGGAACGCTATAACCTTCCCGAAGTGCAATGGCAGCGGCTCTTTCGACCATATCATCAAGATTGTGCGCATCTTCTGTGACAACACAATGAAGTCCCCAAACAAGGGCAAGGCGCCGCGCCGTTTCGGTAATCGGTGAAAGAGCAATGATGGATGGCATTGGCCGCTCGCGGGATGCACGAATACCTGTCGCACCGGAAGCTGTATAAGCGACAATGGCCGAAAGATTGAGGGTTTCGGCAATTTGCCTTGCGGCAAGCGAAATTGCATCGGCGCCGGTTGGTTCGGGAGCCGGATGTTGCGCATCAATCATCGGTTCATAATTGGAATCCCGTTCGATCTTGCAGGCAATTTTATCCATTGTGCGAACAGCTTCTTCCGGATAGGCACCGGCCGCCGATTCAGCCGACAGCATGATAGCATCAGCCCCTTCATAAACGGCTGTTGCAACATCCGAGACTTCAGCACGGGTTGGAACCGGTGAGGTGATCATCGATTCAAGCATCTGGGTTGCAACCACAACCGGCTTACCAGCGCGCCGACAGAGTTTGATAATATCCATCTGGATACCGGGCACTGTTTCCAACGGCATTTCAACTCCAAGATCGCCACGTGCCACCATAACAGCGTCGGATAAATCGACAATCTCGTGAATTCTGCGAACGGCCTGCGGCTTTTCGATTTTTGAAAGAATGGCCACTTTGCCTTTGGCAATTTTACGGGCTTCGGCAATATCTTCAGGACGCTGGATAAAGGAAAGCGCAATCCAGTCAATCGGCTGTTCAAGAACTGCAAGAAGATCTTTGTGGTCTTTTTCCGTCATTGCTCCGACACCGAGCAGCGTGTCCGGCAGGCTCACGCCCTTGCGATCGGAAATGTGCGTTCCGGCGACGACCTTGCATTCAATAGCGGTATGTGTGCATTTCTGGGCCAGAAGCTCGAGTTTGCCGTCATCAATCAACAAACGTTCGCCCGGTTTGACCGCATCGAAAATTTCCTTGTGAGGCAAATAGACACGGGTATTGTCCCCCGGAATATCTTTATTGTCGAGTGTGAAAGTCTGCCCGGCAACAAGATCAACCTTGCCTTTTGCAAATTCTCCCACACGTAATTTCGGTCCCTGCAAATCGGCAAGTATACCGATCGGGCGTCCTTGTTTTTTCTCGATATGACGTATGATTTTAACCAAAGAGCGCATTGTGTCATGATCGGCATGACTCATATTGATGCGAAAAACGTCAACCCCCGCTAAAAAAAGCTTTTCGATCATTTTTTCGTCGGACGATGCAGGTCCGAGCGTAGCAACAATCTTTACTTTACGGTTACGTTTCATTTTGTGGGAGCTCCTGTAACAAGCGGCGTATTCAACGCCGGATTATTGGATACAGGTTCGGTAAGCTGAACCATCCAGCTTGTCTGCGTACCCGTATCGATTTCTTGAAAACCGGCTTTCTGAAAGCCACGTGCAAAGCAGTCATTGACACCATTAATGGTAAATTCGGAATCTTTCACGCACATATTGATGGGACCATCCCAACGCCCGTGATTTTTAGCATCTTCCGCATGAAGATAATAAAAACGCGAGGATAAAGGCCCGTCAATAATCGTCTTGCAACGTGTTGGACCGACAACCCACCAACCTTCGGACATCCATCCGGCTTTTGCACGGTAGCCAATGGAAACGCCGATGGCTTCCTGAGTTGTGTTGCAGACACGGAAATCCGCACGAGCCGCACATGAAAGAGCGAGCATGATCGCCACACCGAAGAGAATAATCCTGGTCTTTTTCAACAACATTTCTGGCACCTTCGGTTTTATTTGGTCCTGACCGCTATTCTTTTGCACTTCATTTGTGTTTTGTGTAGTTTCGTAAAATTTGTCAATGTCAGAGATTTTCAAAACAGCCATATTATAAAGTGATGATAAAAAAATGAAACAGAAAGAAAATTTCTATTCCTTTGAAGAAATTCCCGGCAATATAGAAGCGGGGCTCGTCCTCATCTGTGACCATGCAAGCAACGCTCTGCCCGATGAATATGGCTCGCTCGGACTTCAATCTTCCGAGCTTTTCCGTCACATTGCCTATGATATAGGCGCCGAAATGCTCACAAGAGAGCTTGCAAAACGGCTTGATGCACCTGCGGTGGTCAGCCATTTCTCGAGACTTTTGATCGACCCCAACCGTGGAGAAGATGATCCGACATTGATTATGCAATTGTCTGACGGTTCGGTGATTCCCGATAATTATCCGATGAGCGAAACCGAAAGACAACGCAGAATCAAAAACTATTATAAACCATACGACCTTGCTGTCGGGCGGTTGATCACCGGTGTCGAGGAGGCAAGTGGTAAAAGTCCATTTGTGGTTTCAGTACATTCTTTTACACCCGTCTGGCATGGTAAAGCCCGCCCTTGGCATATCGGTCTTTTATGGGACAGTGACAGACGTGCTTTCGACCCGCTGTTTACCGGTTTGAACGAAATTGCCGGGCTTAAAGTTGGCGATAACGAACCCTATGACGGTGCCTTGAAAGGCGATACAATGTACCGCCATTGTACAACAAAGGGCATTGCCCATATCCTTATTGAAGTCCGACAGGATTTGATAGCGGACGAAAAGGGTGTGTTAAAATGGGCAGATTATCTTCAACCGCTATTTCATAAAATAAACGGGATGCCGATGATTCACATGAAACAGATTTTTCCATCTCGTGCCGACCGGTAACTTTTAGAACTTGGCACTTGGCTAAATATTGGGGGTAAAAATTAAACCCGCCATCTTGACTCCGAGGGCAGGACTCGGACATCAACAGGAAACTGAACGATCGACTTAACGACTCGTTTGAACACGATTTATCTGGAGGCCATTTCCATGAGTGAAGTGACAGACGAAAAACAAGCAGTGGCCGTTGGCCAGTTGCGTTCTTTTATCGAGCGTATCGAACGCCTTGAAGAAGAAAAGAAAACAATTTCCGACGACATAAAAGAAGTTTATGCCGAGCTCAAAGGAAGTGGTTTTGACAGCAAGGCCGTACGCACAATTATCCGTTTGCGTAAAAAAGAAGATCATGAGCGTCAGGAAGAAGAAGCTATGATCCAGCTCTATAAAGATGCACTTGGAATGAGCTGATTTTTAAAATTTTTGAAAAATCGAAAGCCTTCCGTCTCCGGAAGGCTTTTTGTTATCTCTGACAAATGACCGGTGATTATGCGGGGGTGTGACCATGTCATCCACCTTTACCGGTTCAGCATTTGTTCAATGCCAAAAAATTCGCGTTGAAGGACATCCTATAGTTTTCAAAAAATGAAGCTATTTTTCGAGTTCTTCTTTCAGCATTTCAAGCTCGAGCCACTCGTTTTCTTTCGCTTCAAGGTCTTTGCGTTTTTGTTCGAGAAGGTGCGAAAGTTCCTCGAATCTTTTGGCATTTTTTGTATAAAGGTCGGGATCGGAAAACTCTTTTTCCATCTTTGCAATCTCGTCATGAAGCGCATCAATTTCCGAAGGCAATTTTTCCAAAGCATATTTCTGTTTATAGGATAGCTTCTGTTTGGTTTCCCGTTTTGCCCTTTCGGCTGGAGCCGATGTTTGTGGCGAAGATGATTTCGCAACATTTTTCTGTTCGATTTCCCGACCTTTCCGTTGCGCGATCATATCGCTATAGCCACCGGCATATTCGAGCCAGCGACCATTGCCTTCAGGAGCGATGATACTGGTAACTGTGCGATCAAGAAAATCGCGATCGTGGCTCACAAGCAGAACAGTTCCCGGAAAATTGCTGACAAGTTCCTGCAAAAGATCAAGCGTTTCCATATCAAGGTCATTTGTAGGTTCGTCGAGTATCAACAGATTTGCAGGACGCGATAAGACGCGCGCCAACATCAGCCGCGCTCTTTCACCGCCCGACAATTCTTTGATCGGTGTGCGCGCCTGTTCAGGTGAAAACAGAAAGTCCTTCATATAGGAGACAACATGTCGTTGCTCTCCATTGACGATAACGCTATCCCCGCGCCCGTCGGTCAAATAATGGGCAAGCGTTTCATTTTCATCAAGCGAGCGTTTTTGATCAAGCGTTGCAATTTCAAGATTGACACCGAGCTTTACTGTTCCGCTATCGGGTGTCAAAACCCCGCTCAGCATGGACAATAACGTTGTTTTACCAATGCCATTGGGACCGACCAGTCCCACCCTGTCACCGCGATGGATACGGGTGGAAAAACGATCGACAAGCACCTGTTCGCCGTAAGCTTTGCTGATATTTTTGGCTTCAATCACCAGTTTTCCGGATTCCTGTGAATCGCTCAACTCCATGACAGCATTGCCTTGCGGCCCGCGATAGCTCTTGTATCTCTGCCGCAATTTCTGCAATTCATCGAGACGGCGCACATTGCGTTTGCGTCGCGCTGTTACGCCGTAACGCAGCCAATGCTCTTCACGTACAATCTGGCGGCCGAGTTTTTGTTGCTCGATTTCTTCTTCTTCAAGAAGTTTGTCACGCCATTCCTCGAAAAAAGCAAATCCCTTGCCAAGGCGCTTTGTTTGCCCCCGATCAAGCCAGATTGTCGATTGCGAGACGTTTTCCAGAAAACGCCGGTCATGCGAAATCAGGACAATGCTTGACCTTATTGTTTTAAGTTCACCTTCAAGCCATTCGATTGTCGTGAGATCAAGATGGTTGGTCGGTTCATCCAGAAGCAGAATATCGGGAGCCGGTGCAATAACGCGCGCCAATGCAGCGCGGCGCGCCTCGCCGCCCGAAAGCTGGTCGGGTTTTTCTTCTCCGCTCAATCCCAGATGATCAAGCATATAGCTGACACGGTGGACATCATCCAAAGGCCCGAGGCCCGCTTCGACATAGGCACGCACATTTTTAAAACCCTCAAGATCGGGTGTTTGCGGCAAATAACGGATTGTTGCCGAGGGATGCCGGAAAATCTCGCCATCTGTCGGTTCGACAAGTCCGGCTGCAATTTTAAGAAGTGTTGATTTACCCGAACCGTTACGACCAACAAGCGCTATACGATCGCCATTCGATACGGATAGTGCGGCGTCGGTGAGCAATGGTGTACCACCAAAGGTGAGTGAAATATGATCAAGACGTAAAAGAGGAGGCGCCATTATGATTCCGTTCAGCTATTTTTCCGATTAATAGCAAAATATATTTTTCAAACACATAAAATAAAAAAGGGCCAGCAGAACCGACCCCTTCATTTTTCAGGTCTTTAAAACCTTATTGGTATTGGTTGCAAGGTGCCTGATACATTTGCCCATAGGCATCACGGTAGTTACAATACTGAACGCCATTGCGTTTTGTTGCAACACCAACAAGCGTACCGGCCGCAGCGCCGATAGCAGCGCCTCTCAAAGCACCCTTGCCGTTCCCCTTGATAGCACCGCCTGCGAGCGCGCCCAAAGCCGCACCACCAACACCATATCCGGCAGTACGCTGTTCATTAGGCGAGCAGGCAACAGTTGCCAACCCTAAAGCCGAAACCATGGCAATTACAGAAATACGTTTAAACATGTCCTCACTCTTTCTCTTTTTAATCTTGTCGACACTGTGGCTTAATAATAAGGCAAAACCAAGATAAGGCCAAAGCACTGAATTTATCCTTATCTTGATATAACATATGGATAAAACAGATATTTTCTAAAGAGCTATCTGCAAAATTTATGCTCTTTCAAGCCAATGTTGCCAATAAGATTGCCCTACCCTCCGACAGGCTCACATTTAATTGGCCTTTTACTTCATTGGAAAGGGTCAATGATGAACCAAAGGGCACATTTTTTTTCAAAAGTGGCCATCTGGCGCCCTCGATTGTAAGACCATCGAGATCATCAAAACCGATAAGACTGAAAATTGTGCCGGCGGGAAAATCGAATGAATAAGCTCCCGGAAGGAGAGCATATCCTTCCTCCTTGCCACTCGTTAAAAGAACATCAATGCCGTTTTCTTCCATCGCCAATGCATGAGCGAAGTGGAAAAAAGCGTGGTCGGAACGTTTGCCACCAAGAGCACCACACAAAATAATGCGTTCGGCTCCTCGCTCCAAAGCAAAATCGATAGCGAGCTCTCCATCTGTCTTATCCTTTGCGACTGGAAAAGACTTCTTCTTGATATCTCTATAGCGTTCTTTCAACTCGGCTTTCGTCGAATCGAAATCTCCTACCCACAATTCCGGCTTCACATGAAGCATTTCGACATAACGGATTGCCCCGTCAGCAACGATAATATGGCTATGTCCGATCTGCTCCATAAGCCGTTCGGTCGCACAAAGATCGCCATCAAGAAGAACAGTAAAGCTTTTCACTCAAACGCCCATTTTTGTTTTTTCATGTTTTTCCGTTTTTGTTTCAAAATTTCTATGCCAGTTATCAATTCGGCCTCTATTTAAATTGTCTGATCGTCCTCCATATGTCATAACAATTCAATTCTACTTGTTGTAATATAGATGAAATTTTCAAAAAGCATGTTATTTTCAACTTTTTCGACATAGTGGAAATCATTGTTCTCCCTGTTAACAAGGGAAAGTGCCTGCCAAGATGAATAAACACAAACGATTGGGAAAATTGGAGTCGCATTTATTGCCGCGCCTTTTTAAGCGCGCGCCAAAGAAAATTGGCTTTACCCTTTTTATCGGATTGGGTTTATCGGCATTAACAGCCTGCCAGCTTGTTGATTATAACAAACCGGATGGCGGTCTTATGCCTTCAGGCACACCGGTTACTGTCGACAAAGTAAGCAAGGGCGATTCTCTTGCACAATTGGGGGCCTCGCAACACCCGAGAATCTTGCAAACCTATGGCGGTGAATATAGCGATCCAAAACTCGAACGGATGGTTGCAAAAATCGTCGGTAAGCTCACTGCAGTTTCGGATAAACCTGACCAGACCTACCGGATTACTATTTTGAATTCTCCCAATGTCAATGCTTTCGCGCTTCCCGGCGGCTATGTCTATGTCACACGCGGTCTTCTTGCGCTTGCCAATGATTCATCGGAAGTGGCCGCCGTTCTTGCCCATGAAATGGCACATGTCACGGCCAATCACGGTATTTTACGCCAGCAAAAAGAAGCCGAAGTGGAGCTTACAAATCAGGTCGTCAGTGAAGTTCTGGAAGACCATTCAGCCGAACGTGAAACAGCCATTCGCGGAAAATTGCGGCTTGCACAATTTTCGCGCAATCAGGAATTGCAGGCGGATGCAATAGGCATAAAAATGTTGGGCCAAGCCGGCTATGATCCGTTTGCTTCGCCACGTTTCCTTCAAGCCATGGAAGCCTATGCTGCCTATCGGAATGTTTCCGGTGCAACCGATGCAACACTCGACTTTCTGGCAAGTCACCCGTCAACGCCCCAACGTATCCAGCTTGCAACCGATCAGGCCCGCAAAGTTGGAGCACCCGGCGTTGGCAAAACCGACCGGGAGGATTTCCTGAACGGCATTGACGGAATGATTTTTGGCGATACCGCTGACGAAGGTTATATTCGCGGAAACCAGTTTATCCATCCCAAATTGGGCATTACTTTCACGGTGCCTGAAGGGTTTACAATAGATAATTCTTCCGCCGCCGTCATTGCTAGCGGAAATAATGACATTGCTGTGCGTTTCGACGGCGTTGCACTCCCTCGCGGCTCCTCGCCGGTCGATTATATCAAAAGCGGCTGGGTAAGCGGTCTTGATCCATCCACTATACAAGCCATTACTATTAATGGTTTAGATGCGGCACGTGCCCATGCTGCCAATGATCGCTGGCAATTCGATGTCGTTGTGATCTTTGTCAAGGATCATGTCTTCCGGTTCTTGACGGCTGCTCCAAAAAATTCGTCCGCACTCAATTCAGTGGCGAATACCACGACATCTTCCTTTAAAGCGCTTTCCTCACGCGAGGTTTCCGCTCTTAAACCGTTGCGTATACATGTCCTGACAATTAAAGGCGGAGAAACTGTTGCATCCGTTGCAGCTCGCATGCAGGGAACCAATGCAAAAGAAAAACTGCTGCGCATCATTAACGCTTTACCGGCAACAGCCAATTTATCAGCGGGTGATCGAATTAAAATTATTTCCGAATAGATTTCTATGGGCTCGCGATAAGTCCAAACCTTAATAAGCCCTGTTCTCTTAATAAGCCCATTGCGGACTTGACGTAAAAGACACTGTCAGCCACCGATCCGGCCCCGCATGACCTATTTTTTCGCCGATTTCGGTACGGATTTTATCGAGCTCTTCAACCTCGGCAATTTTATAATGATGTGGCAAGATGAGATGAATTTCGATCATTGTCGACCGCCCCACCTTGGCGAGATAATTCTGGGAGCCGACAAAACCATATTCTTCCACAATGGCATCCACAACATTATTGACATGTTCATCAAGATCAACCGGCGTGATCATCAGAATATCGCGCATGGCGCGTAAAACAGTTCTAACCGGCATTGGTAACATGATGAGAGCAATGAGCGCCAAAATAGCCGGATCAATATAGGGTAAAATCCATTCGTAGCCTGTACCTTCTATAAGATTGGCAAAGGTAAAAGCACATAGAAGAGCCAGACCTATGCCACCCGATATAATCCAGCTCTTTGCGTCGATTGTTATGAAAGCCGACTTTATCCGGCGATTGAAATATTGTTCGTAAAACGCCATTGCAAAGCAAAGGATGACAGCAAAGATTGAAAACCCGATCGCGGCATCGAAATGCGGAAGTTTTCCGCCATTCAAAATTTTACCGACAGCTTCGAATAAAGCATAAATAATGGCAATCATTAAAGATAAGCCGTTAATTGCAAGCAGCATCGGTTCGAGATGCCAAAAACCGTATTGAAAGCGTTCGACAAATTTGGGTGCTTTGCGGCTGCGCCGGTTTACGTCAATCTCGATAAGACGGACAACGAGAAGCGCAGCAATACTGAATACACAATCAATCGACGAATACATCCCGTCGAAAATGATCGAGGAGGCACCCGAAAGAATGCCCGTGATGATCGCTGCAATTGCCAGAACTATTGTTGCCAGAATAGAATATGCGAGTAATTTTTGTTCAATATGCGCGTTTTTGTCAAACGGTGACAAACCGGTTCTCCTGGCCAATTCTTCTCTGCGATCCTGTCAGGTATTTACCTTTTTAGCAGGATCGCCTTGAGAGGACGAAACGCGTTCTTTTGGCAGTTAAACCTGATAAGCATCAACAGTGTTAACAGAAAGAAGGCAATTACGCAATTTTTCCAATGCCCTTGCTTCTATCTGACGGACACGTTCCTTGGAAATGCCCATTTCTTCACCCAAGGCTTCAAGTGTTGCGCCTTCATCATTCAAACGTCGATAACGGATAATTTGAAGCTCTCTTTCATTCAAAATCTGAAGGGCATCATGAAGCCATTTCGAGCGACGTTGTCCGTCAATTTCGTCCTCGACAAGTTCGTCTTGCAACGGGTGATTATCAACGAGCGAATCCATTTTGCTGCCCGAATTTTCATCATCCCCGATCATCGGAGCACTTAACGAATTGTCGGTTGTTGAAAACCGGAAATCCATTGTTTCGACATCGGAAACGGAAACGCCCAGTGTTTCCGATATATTGCGATAGATATCCTGTTTTGTCATGGTTCTATCTTCGGCTGCAAGCTTGGTACGCAAACGTCGCAAATTGAAAAACAATGCCTTTTGGGCCGAACTTGTACCACCGCGAACAATTGACCAGTTACGCAAAATATAATCCTGAATGGAAGCTCTTATCCACCATGTCGCATAGGTGGAAAAGCGCACTTCGCGTTCAGGATCAAAACGTGCGGCTGCTTCAAGAAGCCCGACATAGCCCTCCTGAACCAGATCCCCCAAAGGTAATTTGAAATGTTTGAACTTGCCCGCGATTGAAATGACCAGTCTCATATGGGAAACGGCAATCTTATGCATGGCAACGCTGTCCTGATCATCCCTCCAGCGCAATGCGAGCATGTGTTCATCTTCTCGTTCGAGATAGGGAGCTTTCATAGCCGAACGCATCATGTTCCGACCAAGCGTATTGTCGGTACCCGAATTGAAATTTGTCGTAACTTGCGTTGACGTAGAGATGTTGGACATGATTGCCCCCTCGGTAAGAACGTTGTTAGCAGGAAAACAAAACGCTATTTTCCTTTCTTGCTGCTAACGTCCGCCGAAAGAGTTGGTTCCATAAAAAAACAACCAAAAGTTAAAATATTTCAATTTTTGATAGTTTTTTTACACTTTATACGTGTTCTCTTGATAAATTTAAACCGTTGAAAATTAAAAAGCCCGCTTTAAAAGCGGGCTTTTAAAAATATCAAAGACTATATTGTTGGCTGTTTCGCCAATTATGATCAAGCAGCGACGTTCTCGCTGTCTTCACCATCGACATCAATATCAACATCACCGTCAGCATCACTTTTAGCGCTGCGCTTCGGGCTCTTGGCAAGATTGACTTCAATTGCGCGAACGGCTTCTGTTTCCGAAATCTTGTTGACAACAGCAATTTCGCGAGCCATGCGATCAAGCGCTGCTTCATAAAGCTGACGCTCCGAATAGGATTGTTCAGGCTGATTTTCAGCACGGAAAAGATCCCGCACTACTTCGGCAATCGAAATTAAATCACCCGAATTGATTTTTGCGTCATATTCCTGTGCACGACGAGACCACATTGTCCGCTTGATACGTGCCCGCCCCTGTAGAACTTTTAACGCGCGATCAACAAAATCGGTCTCGGACAATTTGCGCATGCCGATCGAAAGAGCTTTGGCAACCGGAACTTTGACATGCATTTTATCTTTTTCAAAATGGATGACAAACAGTTCAAGCTTGAGACCTGCAACTTCCTGTTCTTCAATAGCAACAATCTGGCCAACACCGTGGGCAGGATAAACGATGTATTCTTGAGGCTTGAACCCGTGCCGTGCCGGGGATTTTTTCTTGGGGGATGACATATTTTTAACCAACTCCATTTGTGCTCGGCACTGCTGCCGACAAACACCGGTTGAAGGCTCCAAAACAAAGAGCCCTATCCGATCCCCGAATTTTCAACATTACTTCCGACTTATCCCGCGCAATAAGCTTTTTTGTACATTTGCAAAGCAAATGTTCCGATAAGTCCACCCAATCTTGCATCATTCGACTGCACGTGATGAAAACATCCACGATACGACGCGAACTATGCCTGATTAAAACACCTTTCGATGAGAAAAAGAAACGTCAAAGACATTCAGTATCGGCTTAACAGCAAAACCTTAACACAAAAATCCAGCGAAATCAATCATCCGGCAGTCAAGTTCAACTATTTGTACGCCTAATCACCGCTTCCAGGCTTGGGCGAGAAATATTTTTCAAGTTTTCCGGTGACGCCATCCATTTCGGTTGCTTCGGGAAGCTGATCTTTCTTAACCGTTATATTCGGCCATTTTGCCGAATATTCCATATTGAGCTCCAACCATTTTTCCAGCCCCGGCTCGGTATCCGGCTTGATTGCTTCAGCCGGACATTCCGGTTCACAGACACCACAATCGATGCATTCGTCAGGGTGGATAACAAGCATGTTTTCCCCTTCATAGAAACAGTCAACGGGGCAAACCTCGACACAATCAGTGTATTTGCAGCGAATGCAATTGTCGGTCACAACATAGGTCATTGTTCAATCTCCAGTGTTCACGTCAAGCGCATTCCGACAAAAGCCTGTCACACTTTTAAACGGAAATGAAACGATAACAGCACTGAGTTAACGTTTTTGACGGTTGGTTTCAACCCCGCATATGCACCAATTTGTTCACATTTCCTGTTTTAGAAAACGTAACAATTGCCTTCTGTCGCGTTTTGTCGGTCTGGGCCCCGAAGAAATAATATTCTGTCTATCTGTTACAACTTCGGTCGGAGTCAAATCTTCATAGAGCAATCTGGCTTCCGCTGCCGGCCCCCGACGCTCGCCAAGTCCTGCGACCTTATAAACGACCACCGAACGTTCCAGACGGATAGTCAGGACATCTCCGACTTTTATCGAATAGCCCGGCTTATCAATTTTTATACGATTAACTCTGACCTTGCTGCCCTCGACGAGTTTGGCAGCAAGGCTACGCGTTTTGACCGTCCGTGAGAAAAACAGCCACTTGTCCAAGCGCTGTCTCGAAACGGTCTCTTCGCTCATTTTTTCAATTGGTCGCGCAAAGCTGCGAGTTTTGCAAAAGGCGAATCAGGGTCAACCGGTTTCGGTTGCGACTTTGATTTATGCTGTTTGTAAGAAGCATCCGCTTTCTGATTGTTAAAAGACGAATTTTTACGCGGACGTTGTTTGTCACGCCGTGGTTCGCCCGATTTTTCCGGTCTTTCACCGGCTTTTTCAAACCGCTGTGCCGAACGCTTCTTTTTGTCGCCATTCTGCCTTGACTGACGGTAATCGTGACGGCCCTGATAATGCCAAAGCAATACAGGTTTTTCCTCTTCTTCAGTAGTCTTCTTACCGAAATGAGGCCCGACCGGTTCAGCTTCCGGTGTTTTCACGTCTTGCATGGCGGCAGTTTCCTGAACTGCAGGGGTCATCGCAAAATCACCTACCGGTTCGGCAGGACGTTCGACAACTGCAGCAGGTTTTGCTTCATCTTTTGTCGCATCAAGCTCCTGAAGCTTGGCAGCAATCTCTGCCTTGTCTTTTTTATCAAAACGGTAACCCAGACTTTTAAGAATTTCTTCCATATCCTCGGCTGTTGCACCAAGTATCGACATCATTGCCGGAGTAACCAGAAAATGGCGTCCGTCATAAGCACCGTCCGGACGCGGCCCGCTACCAGGCTTCCAGTTCACTGCATTGCGAATGAGATCGGCGAGACGTTCAAGAATATCGACACGTACGGCGCGACGGCCCAGAATCCGATAACCGGCAAGTTGATAAAAGGTCGGGTTGAAAGTCGGGTCGACAACAACCGAAGTTCGACCGGCTGCCAATACTTGCAGAACATCACCATAACCCGGCAAATCGCGCGCGTGGTTTTTCAATGCCCATAAAAGCGTAATGGCTTGTGCCGGTGCCGGCTTCAACATCATTGGTAGAAAAATATGAAAAGCGCCAAAACGTGTTCCAAGTCTTCTCAAGGCTGCACGTGAAATCTGGTCAAGGCTTTTGACCTCTTCTGCAACGTCACGACGCGGCAAAACGCCCAGATGTTCGACCAGACGGAATGCCAGTCCACGTGTCATACCGACCAGCGCATCCGCATTGATAAGATCAAAAAGCGGCTTCAATGCTGTTTCAAAATGGAAGCTCACAAAACGATCGACCCGTTCGGCAACTTTTTCACGAGCCTGACCGGTCAGTTGTTCATCGGCAAGCAGTACTGCCCTCGGCTTCAAAATATCATCGGTTGCAGCAAGGCTTGCCAAAGGTTGGCCAATCCAGCGAACCACACCATCCGAACCGACTGCAAAATCGCCGTTGGCCGAAGCGGCCAAACGATCTGCCTTTTTTTCGAATTCACCGGCCAATATTTTATCCGCAGCAGCCCTTAGAGCTTTTGCATCGGCACCTTCGCCATTGACATCGGCAATAAAACGAAACCCATCAAGTTTTCCAACATGATGCCCCTCTACGAGAACATCGCCAGTTTGAACTATTTCGGCATCCATCATCACATTCTCTCTAAGCCGCTTCATAAGTACGCTTGTTCTGCGGTCTACAAATCGTTTCGTCAACCTCTCATGTAACGCATCTGACAATCTATCTTCAATTTCCCGCGTCTTTTCTTGCCAGTGTTGCGGATTGGTAAGCCATCCGGGTCTGTGAGACACAAATGTCCAGGTTCTAATCTGGGCAATCCGATGCGATAAAGTGTCAATATTACCATCGACTCGATCAGCTTGGGAGACCTGCTCGGCCAAATAGTTTTCATTGACGCTGCCGCGTTTTACAAGATCACGATAGATGTTGGCAATAATTTCTGCGTGCTGCGCGGGTGCAATTTTGCGATAATCGGGAAGTGCACATGCGTCCCAAAGCAATGCCACGCGCTCTGGCCTGTCAGCAAGCCTGGCAATATCATAATCATGCGACAGATTATCAAGAGCTTGTGCATCCACAGCCGGTAATGCACGGGCTAGTCCTTCTACGGGGGCTGCCGCTTCCAGTGATTTTCTCAAACTGTCAAGCGTTGTAAAATCGAGATCTTCGCTGCGCCACTGCAAAACTTTGACCGGATCAAAATGATGTGATTCGATTCGTTCGACAAGATCTTTATCCAAATCGGCAACCCGTCCGGTCACGCCAAAGGTGCCATCACGCATATGACGGCCGGCACGTCCTGCAATTTGCGCCATTTCCGCTGCGGTCAAATCGCGAAACTGGTATCCGTCAAATTTTCTTGTCTGGGCAAAAGCCACATGATCGACATCAAGATTAAGTCCCATGCCGATCGCATCGGTTGCCACGAGAAAATCCACATCTCCCGATTGATAAAGGGCTACCTGCGCATTTCTTGTGCGTGGAGAGAGCGCCCCCATGACCACCGCTGCACCACCGCGCTGGCGCTTGATCAACTCGGCAATTGCATAAACATCATCGGCAGAAAAGGCGACGATTGCTGTGCGGCTTGGCAAACGGGTCAACTTTTTCGAGCCTGCATAGAGCAATTGGGAAAACCGCGGCCGACTGACAACATTAAGACCGGGCAAAAGCTTTTGCAGAATGCCTTGCATCGTCGAAGCACCGAGCAACATCGTTTCCTGTGTGCCGCGCAAATGTAAAATCCGGTCGGTAAAAATATGGCCGCGAGCGAGATCACCAGCAAGTTGCACTTCATCTATCGCAACAAAAGAAGCCTTGGTTTCCCTTGGTAAAGCTTCCACCGTGCAAACAGAATAAGGAGCACCGAGAGGAATAATCTTTTCTTCCCCCGTAATGAGAGAAACCCTGTTCGGGCCGATCTTTTCACTAATACGGTTATAAACTTCCCGTGCAAGAAGTCGTAACGGCAGTCCGATCATTCCGCTATCATGGGCAAGCATCCGCTCGATCGCCAAATGGGTTTTGCCGGTATTTGTCGGCCCCAGAACGGCTGTTACATCACGCCCCGAAAGGATGAGAGGGGCTTTAGCCATCGTCTACTCCAAATAATCAGATTTTGCCGGACATAGCCGCCAAAATACGCCTTAACGCCTTATCAAACGACAAGCAAGCTTTGTCATTTACGAAACGTTAACCATAATTCTTAACCTTTGGAACAGTACCGGAACGAATCAGCGACGAATCGCTGACATTACAATGTTCTTGATATGTTCTCACCAGATACTGTGTTCTTACTAGGAGAGAAACCAAAATATAGCAATAAGGTCAAGGAATAATCCGGAAAACAGAGCAAACCCGATTAACCATAATCGGGGCACATATTGAAGCTTCGACGGGTATAATCCTTTCATGCCGGAAAATATTTTTTGTGATGAAAGATAGCCTTCCATGGCGCAAGATATTCTTTTGTGAAAAGCACTGCTCGACAAACCGGAAATTTGCCTGCCGGATCATTCATAACTTTTGACTATTCTCCAGCTTACAATGTTCTTGAAGCACAATGTCCCCTGATTCCATTTCCTTATGAAGGGGCTTTTTTCCATAAAACGTTTTTGCCAATGCATTTCCGTTATGGGCAATAAAGTTTTCGCAACAAAGTTTGTGCAAGGGCTCTTTAAACCGCTGTTTCCTCTAAGGTAAAACCAAGCACCAACCGGTTCCGGAATTTTGTCGACAAACCGGTTTGATTGTGAAGCGCGAAGACAAAAAGATTGATGAGGAAAATCACATTCGCTATCGAGGAAATTAACTTCTCTTCAAAATTGCAGCAAGACGATGCGAAAACAGGAAATTGTTTACCGGATTTAAGCGACAGCAACCATTTATAGCCAATCCGGACAGGCATTGTTTGGCGATGCTATCAACGAGATGGCAAGTCAACCGGAGAATAAAAGTCCACAAAACAAGTTGGAGAAATTTTTCACCAAACCGGCGCACCAAATGTGTCAAACATCCGTCGAATGATTTGGACACAAAAAAACCGGCCAATAGACCGGTTTTTCTTTAAATTCAAAAAGACTTTAGTCTTTCGGTGTTAGAACCTGACGGCCACGATACATACCGGTTTTAAGATCGATATGGTGCGGGCGACGAAGTTCACCGGAAGTTTTGTCTTCAACATAGGTCGGAGCCTTGAGGGCATCGGCAGAACGACGCATACCGCGCTTTGACGGGGTCGTTTTTCGTTTAGGTACAGCCATGGAATTATACTCCAAATTTGCTTAAAACGTATCTGCCACCATAACCCGAAGCTATATCGGCAGACAAAATTATAGAAGGTTTGGCGAGCCTATACACTGATTATCAGACTTTGACCAGACTGAAATCAGCATTTTTTATGAAATAGGCCGATATTGTGCCTATTATAAGCGGAAAATTTTTAAAATCACCTTTTTGCTTAAAATCTTCCAAAACTGCCGGCATGTTTTTGCTGCTCTTGCGAAATTGTCCAGCCGGTCAAATCCGACTCAATTTCATTACTGTTCTGAACCCGTTTCTCGCAAGCATTGGGTATAAGCAGTCGATTGACGGACGCGTTTTTCTATCAGCCGTTCAAGCCTTGTCAAATTCACGGACGGACGGGAAGGATTACGCAATTTCGGATTGGGTAAAGTGACTGCGAGATAGGCAGCTTGTCTTGGATTGAGATTTTTTGCCGAACGTTTGAAAAAATGTTGTGAAGCAGCTTCCGCACCATAGATTCCCGGCCCCCATTCGGCGATATTGAGATAAATTTCCATAATCCGTCGTTTGGATAGAACAGCATCGGCAACCGTTGCATAAGGAATTTCAAGACCTTTTCTCAAGTAAGACCGGTCATGCCATAAAAACAGGTTTTTCACCATTTGCATCGTAATTGTCGACGCACCTCTGTTCGGGCCTCCCTCACGCGTAATAACAGTTTTCATTGCGTTCCAGTCAACACCGCTATGGGAACAAAATTGACCGTCTTCCGACATGACAACTGCATAAACGAGATTGGGAGAAATATCGTCAATACTGCGCCACTCCCGTTTATAAGGAGTAAAAGTAATCTGGTCACGCAGCATCAAGGTCGAAACCGGATGGATGAATGGCAGATTATAAAGAAGCATCAATAAAAACGGGAAAGATAGCAAAATTGCCAACGCGTAGAGAACCAAGCGAAGTCTTTTCGAATGCCCTTTATCAGATCGATCCAGCGATTTCCTGTCTTCAGCAAACAATTAAGCCTCGTTCAATCTTCATTCCCCGTTTATAATCGTCTCGCGATTTATCTCTTTTTTATATCTTTATTGTCTAACTCATAAGTGTTGACGGCAAGGTTGGAATGTTTCATGTCCATCTTGCAAAGATTAAAGGAATTCTCAATGGAAGATTTTACCAATTTACTTGCAAAAAATGCCCGCCAGATTGGTGAAATGCTGGATGCAAAACTCTCCAGCCATATCGAGACGGGAGAAATTGCCCGCCCGCCCCGTCTTCTTGCCGCAATGCGCCATGGTGTTTTGAATGGTGGCAAGAGATTGCGGCCTTTTCTTGTTATCGAGACTGCCCGACTTTTTGATGCCAATATCGAAGCGGCACAATGTGTTGGCGCAGCGCTTGAAGCAATCCATTGTTATTCATTGATACATGACGATTTACCGGCCATGGATAATGATGATTTGCGGCGTGGCAAGCCCACTGTCCACAAAGCATTCGACGAAGCGACGGCTATCCTCGCCGGTGACGCATTATTGACAATTGCTTTCGATTTTCTCTCCGATGACAAACTGGAACTTGATGCAAAAATCCGGCTCAAATTGATCAATGGTCTTGCCCGCAGTGCCGGTCTTGGCGGCATGGTAGGCGGGCAGGTGCTGGATCTCGAAGCAGAAACAAAAAAACCTGACGAAAGCGGAATTATCACATTGGAAGCGATGAAAACCGGTGCACTTATCCGCTATGCCTGCGAAGCCGGTGCTATTCTTTCGAATGCCACCCGCGAAGACCGCGAAAGACTTTCCGAATTCGGCGCGGCAATCGGCTTGGCTTTCCAGCTTGCCGATGATGTCCTTGACGTGACTTCCGATACCAAAGCGCTCGGCAAAACTGCCGGAAAGGATATTGCAGCCAATAAAGCAACTTTGGTTGCTCTCCATGGTGTCGAATGGGCCAGGCACCAATTAGAAGGGCTGATGAAACAGGCTGATGATTTACTTGAACCATTTGGCAACAAGGCCGATATTCTAAAGGCGACAGCAAGATTTATTATAGAAAGAAAAAACTGAACAACAAAAAAGACCTGCGAAAAAACTTTAGGCATTCATAGCGCATTCGCGGTGAATGTCATACGTTTACGAGCATACGAAACGACATATTCGAACTTTCGTTAAAAGCAATTCATCGTCTTTTGCGGTAAAGAAAAATGTCTTGGCGTTTATTTCGCTCAATAAATAAGGCTTTCTTTAGGACAAAGCTTTTTTGATGTTTTTAAAGAAGCCACTCTTTGCCGGACGTTTTGGGCGCTTGCTCTTTTCACAAGAAAATTGTTTCGGTAATGATGTGTGGCATTTTCGTTTAATATCGCTTTCTCTCGCCCCTTCAAGAACTTATCATTAACAAAGCAAAAGACATTTAAACCGGAAGACTTCGGAAAATACTCATGGCCTTTACTCTTGCTTCTGCAACCGAGCTTATGGAAGAAATTAAAAAAAGCCGTTTTTTAACGCGTGCCTTTCCAATCAATTCGGTAGCCGAAGCGGAAGCGATTATTGAAACAATCCGCAAAGAAGAGGCGACGCACCATTGCTATGCCTGGAAGTTTCATCAGAATTACCGCTTCAATGATGATGGCGAACCGACGGGAACTGCCGGTAAACCGATCCTCAATGCCATTGAAGGCAAAAACTGTGATTGTGTTCTGGTCATTGTCACACGTTGGTTCGGAGGGGTTAAACTCGGCACCGGTGGCCTTGTTCGTGCCTATGGGGGCGGTGCCGCAAGGGCACTCCAAAAGGCCGAACTTGTCGAACTTGTCGATTGGCAGATTTTGACTTTTCACTGCCCTTTCAATCTCTTACCAATTGTCGAAAACGAGGTTCAAAATTTTCTTGCGCAGATTGATAACCGGCAATTTGACGATTCAGGATGTGAAGTGACACTCCGTTTGCCAAAGGCACAACAAGAAAACTTTATTTGCTGGATAAAAGACATAAGCAGCGGAAAAATCCTGATTGATAGAGAAAACTCCCGCCCCGACATTTCTTTATAGAAGTGCGCTCCGAATGTATAAAAACTCTTGTCGAATAAAAATGGCCGTCAATTTGACTGCTACGTTTTTCTTTCTTTCACTTGATTGAAGAGAGCCTGATAGGTGACACATTCAAAAACAATCGCTTTTCGGATGACAAACACCTCATCCAGCTCTTCCGCGATCTGCCATGCTTAAAGTTTTATCGGGCGAAGCGCATTTTTTCATTCCAACAAAGCTTTTAATATTTTAGAATTTTTAAATGCGTTCAGGCTCTTTTAATCCTGCAAGAGGCGAACCGCGCTTTCATCGTTTTTCGAGATAAAAAAGCCAACGACTTTTTTCTGTTTAATAACCTCAGCGAAAAACACGCAAATCAAAGTTGGACACCCGTTTCAAATGTCCACGTCATGGTTTTTGAATGGACGATCGCAACTCTATTTGAAACGCTCTTCGATATATTCGGCTACCATCTGCTCGAATTCAGCCGCAATATTTGCCCCGCGCAATGTCTTGACCTTTTTACCATCAATAAAAACGGGGGCAGCCGGCATTTCTCCTGTACCGGGAAGCGAAATACCGATATTGGCATGTTTTGATTCCCCAGGCCCGTTGACGATACATCCCATGACGGCAACATTGAGTGTTTCGACACCGGGATATTTTTTCCGCCAGACCGGCATATTTTTGCGGATATCGCCCTGAATTTTCTGTGCGAGCTCCTGAAACACCGTCGAGGTGGTGCGCCCGCAACCGGGGCAAGCTGCAACAGTGGGTATAAATTGCCTGAATCCCATAACTTGCAAAAGCTCTTGTGCAACCTGCACTTCACGCCGACGGTCGCCACCCGGCTCAGGTGTCAAAGAAATACGAATGGTATCGCCAATTCCCTGTTCCAGCAAAATGCCAAGAGCTGCCGAAGAGGCGACAACACCTTTGGTTCCCATACCTGCTTCGGTAAGCCCCAGATGCAAAGCATAATCGCAGCGCTTGGCCAACATGGTATAGACAGCAACGAGGTCCTGAACCTGACTGACTTTTGCCGAAAGAATAATTTTATCCTTACCAAGGCCGATTTCTTCCGCAAGATGGGCAGAAATAAGCGCAGACTGCACCACCGCTTCATGCATGACCTCGTCGGTCGAGAGCGGCCCGCCTTTTGCGGCATTCTCATCCATTAAGCGTGTCAGCAATTCCTGATCAAGCGAACCCCAGTTCACGCCGATACGGACCGGTTTGTCATATTGAATTGCAAATTCGATTATTTCACTGAATTGTTTGTCACGTTTTTCGCGAAAACCGACATTTCCGGGATTGATGCGATATTTTGCCAAGGCTTTCGCGCAGTCGGGAAATTCGGCCAATAATTTGTGGCCGATATAATGAAAGTCACCAATAAGCGGAACGGTAATACCAAGATTGTCCAGCCGTTCTCTTATTCTTGGTACAGCGGCTGCCGATTCATCCCGATCGACAGTAATGCGTACAAGTTCCGAACCTGCCTTGGCGAGTGCTGCGACCTGAGCCACTGTTGCATCCACATCGGCTGTGTCCGTATTGGTCATTGATTGCACGACAATAGGATTATCGCCTCCCACCATAACGCCGCCAACATTGACAGCAACAGATTTGCGACGCGGAAAAGGTTTGGAAAAATATTCGTGCGTGTTCATTTTCGGATGATGTCTCTTTTATTGCCTGATCATCATAATCATATCGGTTTGTTATAACTGTTTTAAAGCCATTTTCCCAATCGGAAATTTGAAAAAGATTTTCACTTTTCTGATTATCGGAATGTCTTTTTCAGAAATTCCGTGAGGTCAGTGATGAATTGAACCCGTCCCCGTGCTTTTCATGTTTTTCTTTTTCGTTTTTCCGGTTTTAGATATTTTCCCGATTTGAATATAGCGTTTTCGAGAAAAAATAACGGCCAGAGGTTTTCTATTCCCACTGGAAGGAACTTTTTTACGCATTATCTATTGTAATAGATAGTAGTTACAGCCTTGTGTTCGATTTATACGGGGCTTCAGCGCAAGGGAAAAACGATGTTTAATCTTCTTAACGGCAGCGATACGAAAGAAAAAGTCGAAAAACGCATTCAGGATCTCAAAGCCGAGCTCCAATCGCTCACCCATTCACTGACCAAGGGCGACGGTTTTATGAGCAATACCGGCGAAATTGCCGAAACAATAAAGGATAAAGGGCGCCAAGCGCTCGATGTTGTCGGTGAGCAAGCCCACTATATTACCAAGCAGACAAAAAATTATCCCAAAACCGCCTTGGCCATTGTCGGTGTCTTAGGTGTTGCGGCTTACTTTCTCTTCCGCCGCAAATAACCGGATTGCATTTGTGTTCGAATAAAATTTGTTTCACTAAGGTTTGAGAACCAAATTTTTTAAAATAATCGGCGCATTCAAAAATTTGGCGTGGTTATCTATAACCGGATAAAGCTAAATAAAAAAGCGCGTTTAACGCGCTTTTTTCTATTCCGGTCTTTTCAGCTCTTTTGGCTTACTTTATTTCTTTTCCGGGCTTATTTTTCAATCCTTGACTTCGGAATAATTATAGCTTCCGTCCGGAGCCTTATACCAGCGGTTCATAACAAAACCACCTTCCTTCGGATCGCCTTTTTCGGTGAAATCCAAAGGTCCAAGAACGGTTTTGAAAGGCCCTTTTGTTTTTAAATATTGAGCCACTTTTTGCGGATTTTGTCCTTCGGTTTCAATGCCTTCGGCAATAAGCTGTACAACCGCATAGGAATAAAGCGTGAATGCTTCGGGTTCAAATCCGCTTGCCCTGAAGGTTTTTACCAATTCGTCATTGTCCTTGTTTGAACGAGGATCGGCATTGAAGGTATTCATGACGCCGATAACGGCATCTTGTGCCGTTGCAGCAAGTTCATTGCTGGCAAAAGCATCGCCACCGATATAGATAGGTTTAACCTTCTGTTCCGCCATTTGGCGCAACATCAGACCGGCTGGTGTATAAAGTCCGCCAAAATAAACAACATTTGCGCCACTCTGCTTCATTTTTGCGATAATGGCCGAGAAATCCTTATCCTCGACATTGACACCATCGAAGCTCAATTCGGTAACGCCAAGCTTGTTCAGCGTCTTTTTAACCTCTTCAGCAATACCAATTCCATAAGCGGTTTTGTCGTGAATAATCATGACCTTCGGATCAGGAACATGCTTTTTTATGAATTCAGCGGCAAATGACCCTTGCTGATCATCACGGCCGCAAACACGAAACTGCATCGGATAGCCCGATTCAGTCAATTTAGGATTGGTAACACCGGCTGAAATCGCCAGCATGCCATTTTCATCATAAACAGTTGCTGCCGGAAGCGCTGCACCCGAATTATAATGGGCTACGACAAATTGCACACCATCACCTGCAAGCTTGTTGGCACCCGAAACGGCTTGTTTGGGGTCCGATGCATCATCGACAATCTCGATAACGAGCTTTTCCCCTTTGATGCCTCCCTTGTCATTGATATTTTTAACGGCCATTTCGGCACCATGTTGAATTTGTGCACCAATCGCCGCGCTCGGTCCTGTAGCAGGAATTGCAACACCTATTTTGATATCTGCCCAAGCACTATTCATGAGTGTGCCAAAAGCAATTGCTGCAACGGTTGCCAATAATGCTTTCTTCATTCCAGTTCTCCTCTTTTTCTTTACAAGTTGTAAAACATCCAAAGTATTTTTTCCAGACAACATCAAAGAAAAGCTTATTTCTTGTGCCAGGTAAAAGGCGACGATTTCTTGTAAAGCCAACTATATTGGCGAACCATCTGGTTTGTCCGCGTAAATTGGAAACCGAGACCCGCAAAAATCAGCAAGACAACAAGATCGACAAGATAATAATGAAGCGATAACAAAGTGCCGTTAAAGGGCGGAATATAATGGATGAAGCGGATGGCCGCGGCAAGCGGAACCATTGAAATCAGCGCCACTTTCAGCCCATGCCAGGTCAGTGCACAAGCGCGCCCCGTCATCCACGCTGCCCAGCCACCAAGAATGATAGTCACCAGTACAAAGACAAAAAGTGAAGACTCTTGATAAAGGATACCTTGCATTTTTTCTCCCTAACGCTTCAAACACCAGTGGTGATTTTGAAGATCGTGATTAATGTCGACCACCTTCAAGATAGGCTGCCCTGACTTTCGGGTTCGATAAAAGTTCCGCACCGGTTCCGCTCATTGTAACAACACCATTCACAAGAACATAACCGCGATGGGCGAGTTTTAACGCCCCGAAAGCATTTTGTTCGACCAGAAAAACAGTAAGACCGGTTTCCTTGTTTAATACTTTGATCGCATCAAATATCTGTTTAACAATGAGCGGTGCCAGCCCCAATGAAGGTTCATCAAGCAATAATAGTCTCGGACGCGACATAAGCGCACGCGCAATTGCCAGCATCTGCTGTTCGCCACCGGACAATGTTCCGCCGCGCTGCTGCAAGCGTTCTTTCAAGCGCGGAAATAACGCAAACATTTTCTCGACATCCTCGTCAAAATATTTGAGGTTGTCGATACTTGCACCCATTTGTAGGTTTTCGAGCACGGTCATGCGCGGAAAAATGCGCCGTCCTTCCGGTGACTGTGCAATACGCAATCGTGCAATTTCATGCGTTTCCATATAGGTAATGTCATGACCATCGAACAAAATGCGACCTGACCGTACACGCGGTTTGCCGAATATCGTCATCATCAAAGTTGACTTACCGGCACCATTGGCGCCGATGAGTGTAACAATCTCACCTTGCCGGACTTCAACACTGACGCCCCGTAGAGCTTGAATAGCACCGTAATAAGTTTCAATATTTTCGACTTTAAGAAGTGCTGGTGCTTCGCTACTCATGAACGCTTTCCCTCTTGTTCTTTCGAGTCGGCAGTAATGATTTCCGTTTCCGTTATTTCAACCGAACCTGAAACAACATCGTCCGGAAGACCCGCTTCGGAGGTTTCATCATCTTCGTCAACGCCAAGATAAGCTGCAATCACTTTCGGATCGTTTTTGACAACCTCCGGCGTACCATCGGCAATTTTCGACCCGTATTCGAGAACAACAACATGATCGGAGATTTCCATCACCACAGACATATCATGTTCGATCAGCAATACGGAGGTATGTTCGACATCCCTGATATCCAAAAGAAGATCGTTAAGTTCAAGCGATTCTTTAGGGTTAAGACCGGCCGCCGGTTCATCAAGACATAAAAGTTGCGGATCGGTGCACATTGCACGTGCAATCTCAAGACGGCGCTGATCACCATAAGGGAGATCTCCCGCAGGATCATCGGCACGATGGACAAGATTTATTTTTTCAAGCCAAAGCTCGGCTTTTTTGATCGCCTCTTTGGCTGCCCGCTTATATGAAGGGAAACCGAACAGGCCAAGCACGGTCATGCCGGAAGCGCGCATCAGCTCATTATGCTGGGCAACGAGCAGATTTTCGAGAACCGTCAAGCCGGTAAACAAGCGGATATTCTGGAAAGTGCGGGCAACTTTTGCTTTCTTGGTAATTTCATAATCGGCAAGCCGCTCTAACAGAAACGTTTTACCTTCATTGGTATGAAGAGACAACATCCCGCCAGTCGGCCGATAAAAGCCGGTAATACAGTTAAAAACAGTTGTTTTGCCTGCACCATTCGGCCCGATCAAAGCCGTAATCTTGCCCCGCTCGACATTGAAACTCAAATCGTCAACGGCAACGAGACCACCAAATTGCATCCTGAGGTGCTCGATTTGGAGAAGGGTATTATCGTCAGCCATTAGCCGTTTCCTTCTTTTGTAAAATCACCTGAAACAGCTTTCTTCACTTTCAGGAAAGCACTCGGCTCCCGTTTACCGACAAAGCCGCGCGGTTTCCACACCATGACGAACACCATCGCCAGACCGAACCAAAGCATACGATATTGTGGCGGGTCAAAATCAGGACCGAATATCATTTGTAGGGCCGGAACATCGCGCAATAACTCGGTACCGCCAATCATGACCGCAGCAGCAACAGCAATTCCACCAAGCGAGCCCATGCCGCCCAGAACAACAATTGCAAGAATAATTGCCGATTCGTCGAAAATGAAACTTGTGTAATCGGCGCGCCCCTGTCTTGCTGCAAAAAATGCTCCGGCAAAACCGCCGAACATTGCGCCGATGGAAAAGGCCGTCAATTTTGTTGTTACTGTGTTGATTCCAAGCGACCGACAGGCAATTTCATCTTCGCGCAAAGCTTCCCATGCCCGTCCGATTGGTAGGCGACGCAACCTCATGACGACCCAGGCGGTAATCACCACCATGACAAGAATGACGTAATAGAGAAATATCTTATAATGGGCAGCCTGAAAATTTAATCCGAAGAGTTCGGCAAATCCGCCTTCACCCCTTGTGAAGGGAACGCCGAAGAACGTTGCCTTTTGAACCGACAGGCCGGCAGCGCCGCCGGTAACCGGTGTCCAGTTTTGCAAAATTGTGCGGATAATCTCTCCGAAAGCCAAAGTAACAATGGCAAGATAATCACCACGCAATCTTAACACCGGAAATCCCAGCATCATCCCCCAGAGGGCTGCAAAAATACCGGCCAAGGGCAAGCATAGCCAGAATGAAAAGCCGAAATGATTGCCGAGAAGGGCAACCGTATAGGCTCCCACGGCATAAAAAGCGACGTATCCCAAATCAAGCAAGCCGGCAAGGCCAACCACAATATTGAGCCCCCAGGCAAGCATGACATAAATCAGTATCTGGATCGCATAATTGTCGATCCACTTTTGCGACTGGGCGAGATTATCAACGAGAAAAGTCGTGACAAAAAACGGATATACAAGCAGAAGCGCCAGAATACATCCCGGAGCATATTTCTGGAACCCCGGTGTGACTTCCCTGACCGTTATTCTGATTGCCTGTTGAATGCCTCTGGCATAAAGGAAAACAAAGGCAAGCAGCACAAACGCGACGACGACAATTCCGGCAATGAAAAGCTGATGGGCTTGCGCAGACAAATTATAAGTGGATTGAGCAGAGGCATCTTCATAATAGAGCCATGCCCGATAGGCGATGAACAATATGACAGAAGGGACGAGTGCAAAAACTGCTCCCTTTGTGCCACCGCCAAAAAGGCACCACGTAAAACGCCCGACACCGGCAATAATCACATAATTAAGAAGATAACCGATTTGCGGTGTCAGTGTCATCTCGTTTCGCAAATTGAGATCAGCCCTGAAACCCACGATAAAGGCAAAAAGCAATAATGCGATAAAAGCCGTCACAATGCCTTCGCGACAAGCGCGTTTAAAGTCGATTCTTCCGGCATTTGGCAAAGATGTTATCTGGTTCATGGCCGCCGTCTAAACCTTTTCAACTTCTGGCCGTCCAAGAATACCGGATGGCATAAATACGAGAACAATTGCAAGAATGAGAAAGACCGCAACGTCTTTATATTCCGGCGGAAAATAGGTTTGCCACAAAGCTTCTGTCAAGCCAATCAGAAGACCGCCGAGAACTGCACCGGGCAGCGACCCGATTCCCCCGAGAACGGCGGCGGTGAAAGCTTTGATTCCAGGAATAAAACCATCGGCAAAATGAATTTGTCCATAATTCATCAGGTAAAGTGTTCCGGCTATTGCGGCAAGCGCTGCCCCCATAATGAAGGTCACCGAAATAATCCGGTCCACATTGATTCCCAAAAGAGCCGCCATTTTGCCATCCTGTTCGACGGCGCGTTGGGCGCGCCCGAGCGGTGTTTTACTGACAATATGGGAAAAGATAAAAAGCAGAACTGCGGTAACGACCACGACCAGAAGCTGCTTGTTCAAAATAAAAACATCGGTACCCGGAATGACGAAACCACCGCTGATCATTTCCGGAATAGGCTTGTTACGCGGGCCCTGCTCGACCTGAACGAAATTGCGCAAAACAAACGACATCCCGATTGCTGTAATCAATGGAGCAAGACGAAAGGAGCCGCGCAATGGCCGATAGGCAACCCGTTCGATAACCCAAGCCCAGACAGATGTGAAAACCATTGAAACAATGAGCATTATAAGCAGTGCCAAAGCAATAGGCACGGCCGCAGGCAATGTCAGCAACATCATAAACACGATCATCGCAATGAAGGCACCGATCATGAACACATCACCATGGGCAAAATTGATCATGCCCAATATGCCATAGACCATCGTGTAGCCAATAGCGATAAGCCCATAAATAGCCCCCAAAGCAACTCCGTTTATTAGTTGCTGAAAAAAATAATCCATTGAATGTGCGTCCCCTGTGTTATTTTTCCGTTTTCCACAATACCAACTGTCAGGCCGAAAGCAAATGGCCGGAATAGGGATTAACGCAATCGAACGCGGTTTCATAGTATTTTTTAAATTTTCTAAAACTGCTTTGAGATAAAACAGTTCAAAGCAGTTCAACCTGTAATTTAATTTTCTGACTTTTCCGGATCTACTGATGTATCAACATGGGGAATGACCGACATACCGGGTATTAATCGCTCAACATATTTCTGGTCAGGGTCGATCTCGATGCGAACCGGAATGCGCTGGGCAACTTTGGTGAAATTTCCGGTTGCGTTATCGGGCTTCAAAACAGCAAATTCCGAACCGGCCGCTGGCGAAAAGCGGGCAACATGTCCTTTGAATTTATACCCGTCCAACGCATCAACAGAAAATTCCACCGGTTGTCCGGCTTTCATGTTGGCACATTGCGTTTCTTTATAATTGGCGACAATCCACACATCATCAGGTACAACAGCAAGGAGTTGCGTTCCCGCTGTTACATATTGGCCGAGTTTGGCACCAACTTCACCGACACGCCCGTCGCGTGGGGAATAAATTTTGGTATGATCAAGATCTATTTTTGCAAGTTCAACCGCCGCTTCGGCACTTTCGACATCGGCCTTCAAGCCTTCCCGATCAACAAGAATCTTCTTTAATGCCTGTGTTCTGACTTCAAGTTCCGCACTTTTTTGATCACGATCGGCCCGCGCCGAATCTTCACTACTTTGCGATGACACTCCGCGTTGCGTTAATGGCTCAACACGTTTCCAGTTAAGCTCCGCCTTGGTAAAGGCAGCCTCTGCGGAGCGAATATCGGCTTTCGCTGATTCTTCCTGTTGATAGGAACTCGCCAATGCGGCCTTTTTTGAATCGAGTGTGGCTAATGCCTGTTCTACCTTCTGTTTGAAAATGCGATCTTCTATTTCGACAAGAAGCTCGCCTTCTTTGACGCGTTCGTAATCTTTGACCTTTACGCTCGAAATATTCCCCGCCACTTGCGGGCTGATCATCGTCACAAAGCCTTTAACATAAGCATTATCTGTGGTTTCGATACTGCTGATAAAAGGAGGCAGTTGCCACGCCCATAATATCAATAATATCCCGCAAATACCGGCGATAATGGAAACAGCCGTTGCTTTTGAACGTAAAAACCTTATCATTCTCTTTCATCCGCATTTTAACGCCTGTTTTTCAGGCTGTTTGTGTCGATAACTGGACTTGTTTTTCACGAAAATTCTTATATCCACGCAAAGCCATTCTGATGAGCAAGATCACCAGAACAATAAGAGCAATACATGAATAAAGGCGGAACACATCATTATAAGCCAGAACATTGGCCTCGAGTGTCGACCTTTTTGCTAATGCCGCAAGACCCTCGCTATGTCGCAATACCGGATCGCTGATCACATGGGCGTAGGCCTCGGAGAGCTGATTGACATCATTTGCTACAATCGGATTACTCATCACAATTTGTTGGGTGAGAATATTTGAATGATATTTTTCAAATACAATTTGTAAACTGCCGAAAAACGCCGAGCTCATCAGTCCGCCCGTATTTTGTGTAAACAGAAAGACAGCAATAAAACTCAGAATATAATTCGGTCCTCTGGCGATAGCCGTGGCCAGCCCCTTCGACATGGAAGGCGGTAAAAACAACGCATAGCCAACGCCAATCATTGCTTGACTTAATATCATCTGGTCGGGTCTTGTGAGATTGGTTGCATGGCTATCCATGAAGGACCCGCCAGCAAGCAGGATAAGCGCAATGACGTGGAACAAATCCTCGCGGCCAGGCTTGAAAAATATAGCACATGAAAGGCCTCCGAGAACGGTGCCAACAACCACGCCTGCATGCATAACTTCCATTTCACGGTTGAGCAGACCGAACAGATTAAAAAAATTGGATGCTAAAGTTGCCTGTTCCGACAGCAAAATTCTGAACATCATAAGAACGATTGCGATGTGAAGCATTTCTTTGCTGAATAGCCAGCGTAAATCAATCAACGGATTTTTCCGGTTCAGTTCTATGACTGACGCGACCATAAGGCAGAAAACCGCAATAGCGAGCCACCACCCCATCCACGATACGTCACGCCACCAATAAAGTTTACCGACCGGCATAATTGCCGCGTTAATTCCAAGACCGACAGCGATAAGTGCGTAGCTCACATAGTCCAACTTCTCGATAACTTTTGCCCGTTTGATTGGCGTTAGCGGCAAATAGAAAATGCAAGCAAAGCCGATAAGTGCAAGCCCCATTTCCAGAGCAAACAATGCGTGAAAGCCCGCATGATCAATCAATGCTGGCGAAACCAGCCTTGATAAAGGAACAGCAAGAGCAATATTCATCAAATTGAGGCTCAAGCCCACAGTGCGCTTTTTGGCTGGTGCGAATGCTTCGATCATATAGAAAAAAGCAAGGGACGACATGGGGGCCGCCGCAATACCTGCGAAAAACCGGATAATAATTGCCGACTGCAAGCTTGTGACAAACAAATGCAATATACATGTCAACAAAAAGCCGATAATCGACAATTCGGCAAAAAGTCTCAGACCATATTGGTTTCTTATCTTGATAAGAAAAATAGACAGGCTGACATTGGGCGCCATATAAGCCCCGACAAGCCATGTCGTTTCCTCAACAGTTGCATGAAAAAAACCTGTGAGTTGGGTAATGTTGGATTGCACCATATTGGCCCCGAGGCCATAGACCCATTGTAAAAGACTTGCCGCAAAAATATAAATCAGACAGCGATGGATGGGACCGGCAAATATTTTGCCGGGATTGGGAAACGGCGGTTCCCGTTCATCATCGGGCAGTGGGAGAACGCCTGCGCTCATGAGCGGCCCTCTCTTTCAACCGCATTGGCGATATGTTGAAGAACCCCCATGGCATTTGTGATATTTTTATCATCAATGCCGGACATCACCTCATGACTGAGATGAGCGGCATAAGTTTCTATTTCCTCGACTATTTTCCTTCCCTCGGGCGTTAAAGTAACGCGCTTGGCACGCCGGTCATCTTCTGCAACATTTCGTATAACCAGCCCCTGTTCTTCCAGTGCATCGATAAGCCTGACCAGAGTTGCATGTTCAATGCCTAATTCTTCAGCCAAATTTTTCTGGAAAAAATCGTCCTGATCTTTCAGGGCCGACAAGGTAAGTGCGCGAGCCAAGGTCAGACCGTGCTGGCGAATACGCGCGTCCAGCAAATTTCGCAATTTACGGCTGACTTTGAATAACAAATCGATAAACAGCACTGATTGAGTGGCGTTTTTCATGAACTCGTCCAGAGAATTTATGTAGTATGCTAATGATTATGATGCGACATATATAAGCATAGAAATTTATTCGCAATTCACTTCCTTACTTCTCACAAAGGGTTGAACCGGTTACCAGTTCCAACGAACACAAGCGTATAGTTATCCGGATTTCTTTTGGCGGGAATAGTTATCAATCAGGATGTTTCTCGGCATGAGAAACGCATAAAACTGTTCTTATGCTTCAATCTATGATTGTGACGTTTATGAGGCAATCATAACCAACAAACCTATAAATATTCGCGACCGAATTTACTTTTTCAAATTCCTTGAATATTTCCGATCCCGGATTCGCATTCGAAATAATCGGAATTTTGGGCAAGCATTATCATACGTGATGTTTGATTACCGACGTTTCGCGAGAGGATAATCGCAGGAAAATTCCCGAATGTTTTGGCCAATAATCGGTGAAATATTATTTCGCGTGCAATATAATGTTTTGTTTTAAATAACCTGTTTTCGAAAAAAACCGGACTATAAGATTGGTTCTAATGATATTAAAAAAGTTTTTATTAAAAATACTTTTTATGTTTTACTATATTATCGATATAAATAACTGTTTTTCTATTTATTTCCGAGCGATATGATTAGAAAACGAATACATAAAATCATGTAAAACTGAATAACTTCAAAGACGACAGAATTGTTTCACTGTTACAATTTATTCAATAATGAATACCAGTTTTTTGAGTGGTGAAAAATACTGAAAACTAACGGGTTGAGGCGGATTTCTTGTTTGACGAATGAATGGCCTTCGGCTCGTCTGCGTTCTGCATTATGAAATTCTATAGCACATCGACTTTGATGAATGCCCGTTACGGTAAAACACCGCTAAAATCCTTCACCTTTTCAATGTCGCCCGAACAAAAAGCAAAAAGGAAAAGGCGGAAAATAATAAAGAAACGCCAGTGATCAGATTGTCGAGATAACGTTCTGTATAGATGTCAGTTGATGAATAAAATCTTCTGCCTTGTTGCGAGCTTCATCATTCTCGGCACCTTCAAAGACATCGCGCGCTTCACTAATGCGGCGCTCCAAATCGCTTTCATCGAATTTTTCAACGGAAACGGCTGATTCAGCTAATAAAGAACAACCATGACGGTTAATATCGGCGAAGCCGCCATAAACAACAAATGACATTTGGCCGGTTGCCGATTTTACTGTGATAATTCCGGGGGTAACCGCGGTCATAACAGGAGAGTGATCAGGAAGAATGGTCATATAGCCTTCACTTCCCGGCAAGACAACTTCTGTTGCTTTTTCCGAAAGTAGCAATTGTTCTGGAGAAACCAGCTCAAATAAAAATGATTTAGCCATATCTTTCGTCACCTTACCCTAAAGACAATCAGTAAAATCCGCAAAAGTCTAAAGAGACCTGAAGATTTCAAACTCTTTGCAGTGCAAAAATAGATTTTTCCCTAACGGGCAAGGCACTGCAAATGGCTCTGTCGCCAATATAAAAGGCGACAGAACCCTTTCAATTATGAGACTTGTTCGGCAAGACGCTGTGCTTTTTCAACAGCTTCTTCGATCGAGCCTACCATATAGAAGGCTGATTCTGGCAGATAGTCGTATTCACCGGCGCAAAGTCCTTTAAAGCCTTTGATCGTATCTTCCAAAGCAACCAATTTTCCCGGAGAACCCGTGAAAACTTCCGCAACATGGAAAGGCTGCGACAAGAAACGTTCGATCTTGCGGGCGCGAGCGACAACAAGTTTATCTTCTTCCGAAAGCTCGTCCATACCGAGAATGGCGATGATATCCTGCAACGACTTATAGCGTTGAAGAATTGTTTGCACCTGACGGGCAACGTTATAATGTTCTTCGCCAACAACAAGCGGATCAAGCATACGCGATGAAGAGTCAAGCGGATCCACAGCCGGATAAATACCTTTTTCAGCAATGGAACGTGACAAAACCGTTGTTGCATCAAGGTGGGCAAACGATGTTGCCGGAGCCGGGTCGGTCAAGTCGTCGGCAGGAACGTAAATTGCCTGAACAGACGTGATAGAACCTTTGTTGGTGGTTGTAATACGTTCCTGTAGAGCACCCATATCGGTGGCCAAAGTCGGTTGATAGCCCACAGCCGAAGGAATACGACCGAGCAGAGCCGAAACTTCCGAACCGGCCTGGGTGAAGCGGAAAATATTATCCACGAAAAACAGAACATCCTGACCGTCATCACGGAAGCTTTCAGCAACCGTAAGACCTGACAGCGCTACACGGGCGCGAGCACCCGGTGATTCGTTCATCTGGCCGTAAACCAAAGCACATTTTGAACCTTTTGCAGAACCGTTATGTTCTTTCGGATCAACATTCACATGGCTTTCGATCATTTCGTGATAAAGGTCATTACCTTCACGGGTACGCTCGCCGACACCGGCAAAGACCGAATAGCCACCATGTGCCTTGGCGATGTTGTTGATGAGCTCCATAATCAGAACTGTTTTGCCAACACCGGCACCGCCGAACAAACCGACCTTGCCGCCTTTGGAATATGGCGCAAGCAGGTCAACCACCTTGATGCCGGTAACCAGAATTTCCGATTCTGTCGATTGATCGACATAGGCCGGAGCAGGCTGGTGGATCGCACGAATCTTGTCGGATTTTATCGGCCCGACTTCATCAACAGGCTCGCCGATAACATTCATGATACGACCGAGTGTTGCTTCGCCAACGGGAACCGAAATAGGAGCACCTGTATCGACAACTTCCTGACCGCGAACCAGACCGTCGGTTGTATCCATCGCAATTGTGCGAACTGTATTCTCGCCGAGGTGCTGTGCAACTTCAAGAACCAGCCTATGGCCGAGATTTTCGGTTTCCAAAGCATTCAAAATCTTAGGCAGATGTCCGTCAAATTGCACATCGACAACAGCACCGATAATCTGTGTTATATGGCCTAAAACACCTTTAGTCTTATCAAGCTTGTAATTACCTTTGGTTTCGGTAACAGATGCCGATGCTTTCTTGGCCTTGCCAGATTGCTCTTGAGCTTCCGCTTTGACTGAAGCTTTAGAAGCTGCCGGTTTGGCAGCAGCTTTTGCTGTTACTTTCTTTTCCGCAGCCTTTGTGGTTGCCGTCTTTGGGGTCGCCGCTTTTGCCATCGATCCTTACCTTCCATATTAGAGCGCTTCTGCGCCCGCAATAATTTCAATCAGTTCTGTCGTGATCTGAGCCTGACGTTGACGGTTATAAGTGACCGACAGTTTATTGATCATCTCACCCGCATTACGTGTTGCATTATCCATCGCACTCATCTTGGCACCCATTTCTCCGGCACCGTTTTCCAGTAGTGCCCGAAAAACTTGTACACCAATATTGCGCGGGATAAGCGTATTCAGGATTGTTGCGGCGTCAGGTTCATACGAATAAACGGCAGGAACAACTGCTTTCTCCTGTGTATCTTCGGTCTCATCTTCTTTCGGAGCGGGGATAAGTTGCAGGGAAGTCGGTTGCTGATTGATGACTGACACGAAGTCGGAATAAAACAATGTGCAGACATCAAATTCGTCTTTTTTGAACAATTCAATTATTTTATCCGCAATGTTTTTAGCGTGCGAATAATTGAGGTGCTTGGCTTCCCGCAGGCTGACATGGTCAATGATATATTGACCGAAATCACGATGCAAAATATCGAAGCCTTTTTTACCCACAGTGAGTATTTTTACACGTTTGCCCTGCCCGAGCAGTACCTTGATATGCTCGATTGCATGGCGGGCAATTTGCGAATTGAAACCGCCACACAGTCCACGCTCTGCTGTACAGACCACGAGAAGATGCACATCATCTTTCCCGTTGCCGACCATCAATTTCGGTGCATCTTCTGTACCGATATGAGAAGCCAGATCGGTAAGCACCGCGGCCATACGTTGCGCATACGGACGCGCTGCTTCTGCTGCCTCTTCTGCGCGACGCAGCTTTGCCGCAGCGACCATTTGCATCGCACGGGTAATTTTCTGCGTCGCCTTAACCGAGGCGATACGATCTCTAAGATCTTTTAGCGAAGCCATTAAACCGTCCCATCATCAGATCAAGAAAAGTTCTTGGAATAAGTTTGAAGAACTGTCGTCAACTTGTTCTTCAGCTCATCTGTCAACTTCTGTTCGTTGCGGATACCATCAAGAATATCCGTATGGTCGGTGCGCATCAGCGCCAGAAATCCTTGTTCGAATTTGCTAACCTGATTAACAGCAATCTTGTCGAGATAACCATTTACACCGGCAAAGATAACAACAACCTGTTCCTCTGTCTTTAACGGTGAAAATTGTGGCTGCTTCAACAACTCGGTCAACCGCGCACCGCGATTAAGCAGACGCTGGGTCGATGCATCAAGATCAGAGCCGAATTGGGCAAAGGCGGCCATTTCACGATATTGGGCAAGTTCACCCTTGATCGAACCGGCTACCTGCTTCATTGCTTTAATTTGCGCAGCAGAACCAACACGCGAAACCGATAGTCCAACGTTCACCGCCGGACGGATACCTTGATAGAACAGGTTCGTTTCAAGGAAAATCTGACCATCGGTAATCGAAATCACATTGGTCGGAATATAGGCTGACACGTCATTTGCCTGCGTTTCAATAACAGGAAGTGCTGTCAGCGAACCGGCACCATGAGCATCATTCATCTTGGCTGCACGTTCAAGCAAACGAGAGTGCAAGTAAAAAACATCGCCAGGATAAGCTTCACGCCCCGGCGGGCGACGCAGCAACAAAGACATCTGGCGATAAGCCACAGCCTGTTTTGACAAATCGTCGTAACCGATCAAAGCATGCTTGCCATTATCACGGAAATATTCACCAATCGCACAACCGGCAAACGGCGCAATAAATTGCATCGGAGCCGGTTCGGAAGCAGTTGCAGCAACAATGATCGAATATTCCAGTGCGCCACGTTCTTCCAGTGCTTTCACAAAACGGGCAACAGTTGAACGTTTCTGACCGACAGCAACATAGACACAATAAAGTTTATCTTTTTCGATATTCTTGTCATGTGCCGGCTTCTGGTTAAGAAATGTATCAAGCAAAATTGCTGTTTTACCGGTTTGACGGTCACCGATCACCAACTCGCGCTGACCACGTCCAATCGGAATAAGTGCATCAATCGCTTTAAGACCGGTCGACATCGGCTCGTGAACCGATTTACGCGGGATGATTCCGGGAGCCTTGACATCAACACGACGACGTTCTTTGGCATTGATCGGGCCTTTACCGTCAATCGGATTTCCCAAAGCGTCCACAACGCGTCCAAGAAGCTCCGGACCAACAGGAACATCAACAATGGTTTTCGTGCGCTTGACCGTATCACCTTCACAAATGTCACGGTCCGAACCGAAAATAACAACACCGACATTATCACTTTCGAGGTTAAGCGCCATACCACGTATGCCACCGGGAAACTCGACCATTTCACCGGCCTGAACATTATCCAAGCCATAAACACGGGCGATACCGTCACCCACAGACAGAACCTGACCAACCTCGGAAACTTCGGCTTCTTTACCGAAATTTTCGATTTGACTTTTCAGGATTTTAGATATTTCCGACGGTTTAATATCCATCAGCCGACCTCTTTCAGTGCAAGCTTAAGCGAAAACAATTTCGATGACAGTGACGTATCAATCTGACGCGAACCGAGTCGGACGATAAGACCACCCAATATATCCGGATTTACGGTTTTATGCAGGTTCACATCTTTACCTGCTACGGTTTTTAACGTTGCTTTCAACTCTTTTTCCTGAGCTGAAGTCAATTCCTGTGCCGAAACAACTTCTGCCGAAATTTCCCCGCGGAAATTCGCAGCCAGATTATGGAAGGCAGAAACAATGGCAGGCAAAACAAAAAGCCGTCTATTGGATGCGACGACACATAAAAAATTGGCAACATAACGACTGGCAGTGTTTTTATCCATGCCGGCTTCTTTACAAAGAGAAGCAACCGCCTTTTCCTGTTCAACCGATGAAAAAACCGGACTGAAGACCAGACGTTTTAAATCACTATTTGATTCGATCAATGAAAGGCATGAAGATAGTTCTTTTTCTACAGCATCGACGCATTTGGCTTCTCGCGCGAGATCAAAAAGTGATGCAGCATAACGCTCGGCTACTGCAGATGTTAGCGAAGACGACTTTGACACTCTATCCTGTCTTTCCCCTTAGCAGAGAGTTGACTTTAATAATTGCCAACTCGGTAATGCCAGATAACTTTTCCCGTTGTCGGTATGTGACCGCTATTCAAATATTAAAAGTTGATAGGCATCTAGCATACACAATTGAGACTCGCAACACCGCAACAGGCTGCTTTTTAAAACTATGCCTTATTTTTTTTAATATTTAAGCTACAAAACCGAAAGCATAAACAAAACTCGCTATTGCAAACACTATTTCGATCAATAGCGCTATGACATTAAAGCCAGAAAAGCTTTTGTCAATTATAAATGAGACAAGCCGTCCGACAATGCAGAAAAATACCGCCAAAAATAGTGCAACCGCTAAAAAAGGTTGTGCAAACAATAAATAGCTAATTCCCAAGCCGAGCGGTAATCCGCCCATATTGCCGCGCACTGCAGCAAGAAGTGAAGCTGATTCTTGTTGCGGATAAGTCCAGAACATCCGCATCGCAATTTTCGGCCAGATTAAATAGAACAGACCTACCAGAACAAAACCCCACGCTACGAACCATGCAAGCCACTCTCCGCAAGTTTGGGGAAAGTAAAGTTCAATCATCGTTACCTACCTTCAAATCCTCTCGAGACCGAATTTTTCAACCTTTTATGCTATAAGTTCTATATGCACGCTTTTTTTAAAAAGAAAACGGGTAGCAATATTATTGTGCTGGCCCCGAAATAAAATTTTCTTCTCCGGTCGGATCTTTCAGGCAATTTTCTTGCAATATTTTTTCAATGTCCTGAGGTACCGATTTGATCTTTGCTGTATTTGTTTCCTTGAATGTATCAAAGGCTGATGAGGCTACCGTGTCACCTGTCTCGATCAATGCTTTATCCAACAAAGCATCATTGTTTTCCATACGCACCTCGACAACTTCAGCAGAAAGATCGAGTGCACGTGCCGTTTCTATCATATCGCGACGCTGGCTTAAGGTAGTTATCATACGTGTCGCCACCGGCCCCGGTTCAACCTTTCCGTTAATACTCAATCCTTTTTCGAGTTGATAAACTTCTTTGAGAATGTGATCATATTGCTGGACAATATTCATATAGACCCATTGTCTGGCTTTGGACGAAGGCTTTTTACATGATTTCATCATGCTGTTTGCCGGTTCGTCAATCATTGGCATAAATACTTTGTCCGATTCTTTGAGCATACTATAAGCAAAGACAAAAACAGTAACATCGGCACTTTTCTTATTGTTCTGGCTATCGTGCCCGATGACATCGGAAACAGATTGGGAAAAAACCGGACTTATGGAAAACAGTAACGTCGACAATATCAATAAAAAACGCATCATTCCAAACCTCTGAAACGTTTGATCTATGCCAAACAGACACCTGCCACATTGTTACTGTTTGTCCCGTTCAGCGAGAAGCACGGACATTAAATGAAACTTTGCGGATCAATGTCAACCTGCACCCGTATTGTACCACGAATTTTTGGCCCCCGTGCAATCATTGCACGAATAAAAGATTGCATATCGGCACGACGGCTCCCCTGCAAAAGCAGTCTGAACCGATATCTTCCGCGCACCAATGCCAATGGCGCTTCGGCCGGTCCCAATACCGATATTTCATTTGCCGATGGCGCCGCCTGACGCAAACCGCGCGCATGTGCTTCCGCGTCACTGCGGCTTTCAGATGAAACAATAAGCGCTGCCAGACGCCCGAATGGCGGGAGATTGTGGCGTGCCCGCTCGTCAATTTCTCTTTTATAAAAAGCTTCGCTGTCGCCCGAGATAATAGCCTGCATGACCGGATGTTCCGGCTGATAAGTCTGTATCAACCCCTGACTTTTTAGCCCTGTGCGACCAGCGCGACCGGTAACCTGAGACAACAACTGGAACGTGCGTTCAGCTGCGCGCGGGTCCCCATTGGAAAGTCCCAGATCCGCATCGACAACACCGACGAGTGAAATACCCGGAAAATGGTGGCCTTTGGCAACGAGTTGTGTTCCGATGACAATATCGACCTCGCCTTTTGAAATGGCTTCAAGCTCCAGCCTCAATCTTTTGACGCCCCCTATCAAGTCGGTCGACAATACGAGGATGCGTGCTTCAGGAAACAGCTTCAATGTTTCCTCGGCTATCCTTTCGACACCCGGCCCACAGGCAACGAGATGATCAAGTGTTCCGCATTCCGGACAAGCTTCAGGGATCGGTTCGTGATAGCCACAATGATGGCACATAAGTTGCCCGCGAAAGCGGTGTTCAACGAGCCAGCTCGAACAATTCGGACATTGGAAACGATGGCCGCAAACGCGGCATAACGTCAAAGGTGCATAGCCGCGACGATTGAGGAATATGAGCGCCTGTTCTTTGCGATCAAGCACCTCGCGCATGGCAAGTTCAAGTGGCGGTGACAAAAACCGGCCCGATGGAGGAGCATTTTTGCGCATGTCGATAGCGCGCAAATCCGGCAGTGCCGCTTTTCTGAAACGGGAAGGAAGATGAACCGCCTGATAGCGTCCCTGAAGGGCATTAACCTTGCTTTCTACCGACGGGGTAGCAGAAGATAAAATGACCGGAAAACCGCCAAAAGAGCCACGCGCCACAGCCATATCACGCGCATTATAAAAAACACGGTCTTCCTGTTTATAGGCAGTATCATGTTCTTCGTCGACGATAATCAGTCCAAGATTTTCGAAAGGTAGAAAAAGTGCGGAACGGGCTCCGGCAACGACTCTTATCCGCCCTTCAATGACCTGCCGCCAGACCCGTTCGCGCTGTTTGGGGGTGAGATCGGAATGCCATTCGGCAGGCGGCGCACCGAAACGGCTTTCAAATCGATCGAGAAATTGTTGTGTTAATGCTATTTCCGGCAAAAGAATCAAAATCTGTTTGCCTTTTTTAAGCGCCTGCGCAACAGCTTCAAAATAGACTTCTGTTTTGCCCGACCCTGTAACACCGTCAAGCAGCAAGACTTTAAAACAATCGCCGTCAACGGCCTCTATCAGAGTATCGGCGGCAAGTTTTTGCGCTTTTTCAAGTGTCGGGCTTGAATAGTCGGGCTCAGGGAGCGCCACAACCGGAGGTGGCGGCATTTCGATTTCTTCGAATACGCCTGAATTTTTCAATCCTTCGACAACGCTTGTCGATGTTCCGGCCGCATGGGCAAGCCCCGATTTTGTCCAGGCGAGGCCATTTTGTGCAAGCTCGAGAACGCGTTTTCGTGCAGCGGTCATTTTCTCGACTTTGCCACCACAATAGCGCAATCCGGCAATTGCCGGTTCCGGATCAAATGCCGCAGGAACCCGCAAAGCCATACGTGCCACCATTCCCGGCGGGGAAAGAGTATAATCGGACACAAAATGGATAAAACGCATCATATCAGCCGGCAATGGCGGACAATCGAACACTTCGGAAATCGGCCGCAATTTTTTTGCCGCCACTTTGTTATCGCTGTTTGACTCATTGGTAACGAGGCCAGCCACTTGTCTTGGCCCCAAAGGCACGCGCACAATCGAACCGACTTTGACATTCATATCGTCCGGCACAGAATAGCTATAAGCCGTTTCCGCCGGCATAGGCACCAGAATTGAAACAGTTTTTTGAGGTTTTGATTCGATATTTGTCATTATCGGTGTCATGTTGGTCTTGCTTTTGCATAAAACAATGGATCATAACAAGCAAATCGTAAAAGATCACCGGATATCGGACAGAGTAAAAGCACTCAGGAGCTGAAATATGAAATTTTTTGTTGATACGGCCATTATTGAAGAAATTTCGGAGCTCAATAATCTCGGCCTTGTTGATGGTGTTACGACCAATCCTTCACTGATCTTGAAATCCGGACGGGATATCATCGAAGTAACGAAAGAGATTTGCGCACTGATAGACGGCCCTGTATCAGCAGAAGTGACCGCAGCAGACTTCGACGGGATGATGAAACAGGCCCAGATATTGGCAAAAATTGCCAATAATATCTGTATTAAACTTCCTATGACATTTGACGGATTGAAGGCTTGTAAAGCACTTTCCTCAAAGGGCTTAAAAACCAATATGACCTTATGTTTTTCGGCCAATCAGGCATTGCTTGCGGCAAAAGCCGGTGCAACATTCGTTTCCCCATTCATCGGACGGCTTGATGATATCGGATTGAATGGCATGGATCTCATCGGTGAAATCCGGACAATTTTTGACAATTACGACTTTAAAACACAAATTCTCGCAGCGTCTATCCGCACAGTCAACCATGTCAAGGAAGCTGCCCTTATTGGTGCCGATGTCGCGACAATCCCGCCTGCCGTTTTGAAATTGTTGATAAAACATCCTCTCACCGACAAAGGTCTGGATGTATTCATGAAAGATTGGGCAAAGACGGGACAAACTATTGGCTAAAAAAATAACAGCCCTAATTGAAAAGCAGCAGTTCATGATTTGAAGACGAGCGGGTAATATATCAAGATCAGCATTAGCCATTCTTTACCATGGCTTTGCTGTTTTAAAACGACCAAAGGATCGAAAGAGGGTCATTCTGACAGAGGGGGGTAAAGAGTGCTAGTTATTTGGGAAGCTGTAAAATCGGCATTTTCAAATATGACAGTTTTCGGCGGACGGGCAAATCGGAAAGAATTCAGCCTGTTTTTGATATTTGATGTCTTCGCTTTTACTGTTTTGTTTCTTATCGCTTTTTTTGACAATAACAGTGTTTTTAGTCAAATCCTCAACTTTCCCATAACCGCACTTGGTATTGTTTTGTTTATCCCGAGTGTCTCGCTCATCATCCGCCGGTTCCACGACATAGAATGGCATGGCTTATGGCTGATTTTTCCATTCATCGGGATAATTTTTCTTTTACCACTCATAATTTTATGGCTGGTTTTTTCAATTTTTTATCATTTAACCGGCCTGTTCGGCCTCATCATATGGATATTTTTGGTCGGATTACTGCCGATACAACTTTTCCATCTGAAAACCGGAGAGCCGATGTTTTACCTGCTCTTGGGTGTACCGGCCACAATCTATATTCTTTTCGCTCTGATACTTTGCCCGATGAGAAGCCAAAAAGGCCAAAACAAATATGGCGAACCAAGTTTAAATCTATATTCCGAGCAATATTTCGTCGATAAAGCGCATAATCACTCACCGTGCCATGCACCGGATAAGAAATCCTCATCGGAATAAGAAAGAGGTATTGCACCCAATATTGTCACGACGGGATTTGAACAAATAATTGGCAGAACCGTCATAAAATTAAAAGCTGGTCAGGCGATTTAATCGCCTGACCAAAACGAATCATTTCAATTTCGACATATCCTGAGCCAAAGACAGGAAGATCTGCTCGGCCAATTCTTCTGCCGCACGTTTCTTGGCATCCTCTTCAGCTTGCAAGTTTGCATATTCCTGACGAGGACGGTCAAACGAAGCACTGACAGTCCGTGTCCGCCGGGCGAGAGGATTATTTTTCATATCTTTCAAAACATAGGTCGAATGACCATCAACAGCACCGGCAGATGCACGGCCTGTACGATCGGTCGAATCGCCAATATCCATCTGGACCGCAGTCCGGATGTTATAGCTTGTTCCAAGTGATAGTTGATAGGTTGGAGCAGAAGGCTCTCCAGCACCACCATTCAACAAGAAAATCAACCGGTTACGAACCAACTGGTTAAACCGGTCGGTCGGCGCGTCAATCACAACACCTGACAATTTCGAGCGGATGGACGGTGAAACATTCATTTGCGCCGTCCCGTTCGAGTCTCCATGATAGAGAGGCTGAACAGTGCAGGCCGATATGGCGAGCGTTGTCCCCAATAGTACAGCAGTTGTTATGGGTCTGATGCTATTCAGAATATGGTCAGGCAACAACATTGACGATCCTCTGTGGAACTACGATAATTTTCTTCGGCTTCTTGCCTGCCAGATTTGATTGCACAAAATCGAGCGCAAGAACAGCCTTTTCGATGGTAGATTGATCCGCATTGCGGGCAATTGTCAAATCACCACGCTTTTTCCCGTTAATCTGGATAGGGATAGTAATCTCGTTATCCACAATTAAAGCAGGATCATAATGTGGCCAAGACATTTGCGCAACCAAATTTGTCCCGCCCAAAGCAGCATGACATTCTTCCGCGAGATGTGGAGTCATTGGCGAAATCATGACGATAAAGAAATCTAGTGCCTGTCTCAAAGCAGCTTTCATTTCGTCATCGGCTTGTTCCAGATTCTGCAATTCCGGAGCGAGCTTGTTGACAAGTTCATAAAGGCGCGCCACAGCGCGGTTGAAAGCAAGCTTTTCAATATCATCTGCCACTTTCGCAAGTGTGCGGTGAGCCGCTTTGGAAATATCGAGTGCTGCACCCTTTGTTCCGGCTTGCGGTTTGACATGCGCCAATATTTCGGCACTTGCCGAAATCAACCGCCAGACGCGTTGTACAAAACGGTGAGCACCTTCCGCACCTGCTTCGGTCCAGATAACATCACGTTCGGGCGGTGAATCGGAAAGCATGAAAAGCCGTGCGGTATCAGCGCCATAGGAAGAAATAATATCATCAGGGTCGACGACATTTTTCTTCGACTTCGACATTTTTTCGATTGAACCGATTTCTACCGGACTGCCATCGGAAAGGAGTGTCGCACGACGCACGCCATCCTTTTCTACGATCCGGATATCGGCAGGTGCTACCCAACCTTCCTTGTTGTGATAGGTTTCGTGAACCACCATACCTTGAGTGAAGAGCCCTTTGAACGGTTCGTCGACATTGACGTGGCCGGTCATTTTCATAGCACGCATGAAAAAGCGCGAATACAACAAATGCAGAATCGCGTGTTCGATGCCACCAATATATTGGTCGACCGGCAACCATTTCCTGATCGCGTCCTTGTTTGTCGGTTCGTTTTCCCGTGGTGCGGTGAAGCGGGCATAATACCACGAGGAATCGACAAAGGTATCCATCGTATCGGTTTCCCGCCGTGCGGGCTTGCCACAACGCGGGCATTTGACAAATTTCCATGTCGGGTGGCGGTCAAGCGGGTTGCCGGGTTTGTCGAATGTAACATCATCAGGCAATTTTACCGGCAAATCGGCACGTGGAACCGGTACATCCCCGCAATCATCACAATGGATAATCGGAATCGGGCACCCCCAATAGCGTTGCCGCGAAATACCCCAGTCGCGCAGGCGGAATTGAACTTTGCGCTCGGCTTGCGGGCGACCGTTCAACATCTGGCCGGACAAGTGTTTGAGAACTTCTTCAAATGCGGCTTTCGGCTTCAAGCCGTCAAGAAAGCCGGAATTGATCATAATACCGTCTTCGGTGTGGGCTTCTTCGGTCACAACAAAACTGTCAGGATCCGCACCTTCGGGCAAAACAACCGGACGCACCGGCAATTCATATTTGTTGGCAAAATCAAGATCGCGTTGATCGTGGGCAGGACAGCCGAAAACTGCACCCGTACCATATTCCATCAATACGAAATTGGCGACATAAACAGGTATTTCCCATTTATCATCAAAGGGATGAACGACTTTCAAGCCGGTGTCGAAGCCTTTTTTCTCGGCTGTTTCAATCTCGGCTGTCGACGTTCCTTTGCGGTGGCATTCGTCGATAAAATCTTTCAGTTTCGCATTTTTTTCGGCAAGTTTGCGGGCAACCGGATGATCGGCAGCAATAGCAATAAACGAAGCGCCGAATATTGTATCGGGGCGGGTTGAAAAACACTCGATTTCGCTGAAACCGTCTATCGGCGTATCCTTGGCGATTTCCCAGCGCAACAGCGCACCTTCGGATTTGCCAATCCAGTTGCGCTGCATAACGCGCACTTTTTCCGGCCATTCATCAAGACTGTTCAAACCATCGAGAAGTTCCTGACTGAATTTGGTGATTTTGAAAAACCACTGCGTAAGCTCCCGCTGTTCAACCAGCGCACCCGAACGCCAGCCACGACCGTCAATGACTTGCTCGTTGGCAAGCACTGTATGATCGACCGGATCCCAATTGACTTTTGATGTTTTACGATCAACAAGCCCTTTTTCATACATATCGAGAAAAAGCATCTGCTGGCGATGATAATATTCGACATCGCAGGTTGCGAATTCGCGTGACCAATCAAGAGAAAGTCCCATGGACTTCAACTGCTTTTTCATAGAAGCGATATTCTGATAGGTCCAGTCTTTCGGGTGAACTTTGTGTTGCATAGCGGCATTTTCTGCCGGCATGCCGAAAGCGTCCCACCCCATCGGATGCAAGACATTAAATCCGCGGGCGCGTTTATAACGGGCTACCACATCCCCCATCGCATAATTGCGCACATGCCCCATGTGAATGCGCCCCGAAGGATAGGGAAACATTTCCAACACATAATATTTCTCACGCGGGTCATTATTATCGGTTTTGAAAACTTCTTTTTCGCCCCAGATTGACTGCCATTTCTGTTCTGTCGCGCGTGGATTATAGCGTTCGGTTGCCATTACAATTATACTCTTGCAAAATGTGGTCAAAAAACTCAATACGTGCTTCACCACGGATTAAGGAAAGCGTCAACCATTTCTAGCGCTTTTATTCATTAAAATTGATGAAGAAGGGAAAATGACTATGGATGCGGTTATTGCACAATGGCAAAAAGTCAAAGAGAATATCGTCAAAGCGTGCAATGATGCAAAACGTAGAGCTGATGACGTTCAGCTTATCGCTGTGTCGAAAACTTTCGGAGTTGAAGATATTCACCCGCTTCTTGAAGCAGGACAACGTGTTTTCGGTGAAAACCGTGTTCAGGAAGCCGAAAGCAAATGGCCGCAATTGCGCGAAGAATTTCCTGATCTCAAGCTCCATCTCATCGGGCCATTGCAATCAAATAAAACAAAAGAAGCAGTCCAGCTTTTTGATGTGATCGAAACGGTTGACAGAGAAAAAATTGCAAAATTTCTTCAAGAAGAAATGTCGAAACAAAACCGCAAGCTCGCCTGCTATGTGCAAGTCAATATCGGAGAAGAGCCACAAAAAGCCGGTATAGCTCCGAACGAGGCAGTCGAGTTTGTCAAACATTGCCAAAACGACCATCATCTCGATATTGTCGGTTTGATGTGTATTCCGCCAGTCGGTGAAAATCCCGGCCCCTATTTTGCTCTTCTTGCAAAATTGGCAAAAGAGGCGGGAGTGGAAAAACTGTCAATGGGAATGTCGGCGGATTATGAAACAGCCATTGCCTTTGGTACCACAAGTGTGCGCGTCGGTTCGGCAATATTCGGTCATCGTCCGCCGATTAGTCATCAATAATCAGCTATCCATGCCAATTCCGCCAGCCGCACCAAAGACCTGGCCCGAACAATAGCTTGCTTCTTCCGATGCCAGCAAAACATAAAGGGGCGCAATTTCAACCGGCTGTCCGGCACGCTTCAAAGGTGTTTCGGAGCCGAATTGCGGCAAGGCTTTCATGAGCTGGCCACCGGCGGGTTGCAGTGGTGTCCAGAAGGGACCGGGGGCAACGGCATTGACGCGAATGCCTTTCGGAGCCAGTTGTTTTGCCAGTGATTTGGCAAAAGCAACATTGGCAGCCTTGGTTTGAGCATAGTCAAACAGAGTTGCAGACGGGTCAAATGCCTGTATAGAAGACGTAATAATGATGGAACCACCCGCAGGAATGTGTGGCAATGCAGCTTTTGTAACACGGAAAGGTGCATAAATATTAGTTTTCATTGTCTGGTCAAAAGATTCGTCTGTGAGATCAGAAAGAGCTTCCACCGCCTGTTGACGACCGGCATTATTCACCAGAATATCAAGTCCGCCCAATTTTTTGACTGCTTCCTCGACCAATTTTTCGCAAAAATGCCGATCGGTCAAATCACCGGGAATGGCAAATCCTTTGCGCCCTGCCTGTTCGATAAGCTTGATAACCTCTTGCGCGTCTGACTCTTCTTCCTTTAAGTAGTTGATTGCAACATCGGCACCTTCGCGTGCAAAGGCTATTGCCACGGCGCGCCCGATGCCGCTGTCACCGCCGGTAATCAACGCTTTTCTGCCTAAAAGTTTACCGGAACCTTTGTAGCTTTTTTCTCCGTGATCGGCCTTTGGCGTCAACTTCGATGCAAGTCCGGGAGCCTGTTGTTTTTCTGTCGAATAGGGAGGCTTCGGATAAGCATCTACCGGATTTTTCAACGAAGCTGTCGCCATCCGGTGACCTGACTTCTTTGACGTCACATCAGACCCACTTTTTAACGCTTCTTCACGCGAGACTATCAGCTTTTCATCCAACATAGCATTTTCCTTTCAAATACCGGACACTATACGAAGTGGTATTACTTCGGTATTTTAACTACTGCTCGCTGTTTTAAAATCGATGCCCCGGCGGCGTTTTTCAGTAAAAAAGAAACGAAAATTGACAATTTCTAATTATTTTACTTCGATTTTTTCTAGTCATTCACGATAAGTTTTTTAAAAATATCATTTTAAGACTTCCAAGAAACCGATGATACCATTTAATGTAAATATCAAATATCCATCACAAAAGGATATTTTATAAAGAACGTGTTGCGTGAGGAGAATAGCAACACACAAAGGAGGAGAAGATGTCGGATAAAGTCTATCCTGTGTCTAGTAATATCAAGAAAAATGCCCTGATTGATCGTGAAACATATCTTCAATGGTATGATGAAAGTATAAGCGATCCGGATGCATTCTGGTCGAAACATGGCCGGCGCATTGATTGGTTCAAACCATTTACAAAAGTTAAAAATACCAGCTTTCGAGGCCGTGTATCCATCAAATGGTATGAAGACGGAATCACAAATGTAACCTATAATTGCATCGACAGACATTTGAAAAGTCGCGGTGATCAGGTCGCGATGATCTGGGAAGGTGACAACCCCTATATTGATAAAAAAGTCACCTATAAGGAACTTTACGAAAACGTTTGCCGGTTTGCCAATATCCTAAAAAAACGGGGCGTCAAAAAAGGCGATCGGGTTACCATTTATCTTCCCATGATTCTGGAAGCCGCTTATGCAATGCTCGCCTGTGCACGCATCGGCGCAGTCCATTCAGTGGTTTTTGCAGGCTTTTCGCCGGAAGCCCTTGCAGGGCGTATTGTCGACTGCGAATCGACCTTTATCATTACGGCCGACCAAGGTGTACGTGGTGGCAAGCCCATTCCGTTAAAAGAAAATGTCGATCATGCAATCGACATTGCCGCACGCCAATATGTGCTCGTCAATCAGGTGATGGTTGTACGCAGAACCGGCGGTAAAATCGGTTGGGCTCCCGGCCGTGACTTCTGGTATCATGAAGAAATGGCCAATGCGAAAACCGAGTGCCCGCCAGCGCGCATGAAAGCCGAAGACCCGCTTTTCATTCTTTATACGTCAGGTTCTACGGGTAAACCGAAAGGCGTCCTTCATACAACCGGCGGCTATCTTGTTTATGCTTCCATGACGCATGAATATGTATTCGATTATCATGTCGGCGACGTTTATTGGTGTACCGCCGATGTCGGCTGGGTTACCGGACATTCCTATCTGGTTTATGGACCTTTATGTAACGGTGCCACAACGCTTATGTTTGAAGGTGTTCCGAACTTTCCCGATCAGGCGCGCTTTTGGGAAGTTGTCGACAAGCATAAGGTCAATATTCTTTATACCGCACCGACAGCTATTCGGGCACTGATGGGAGCCGGTGACGAATATGTCGAACGCTCGAAACGGACATCATTGCGCATTCTCGGTTCGGTTGGCGAGCCGATCAATCCGGAAGCGTGGAACTGGTTTTATCATAAAGTCGGTGATGATCGCTGCCCGATTGTCGATACATGGTGGCAAACTGAAACCGGCGGCCATATGATCACCCCGCTACCCGGTGCAACCGATCTGAAACCCGGTTCGGCAACACTTCCCTTCTTTGGCATCAAGCCCGAGCTTGTCGACACTGAAGGAGAAGTCCTCGTTGGTGAAAATGATGGCAATTTGTGCATTACCGACTCGTGGCCAGGGCAAATGCGCACAATTTATGGCGACCATAACCGCTTTGTAGAAACCTATTTCTCGACCTATAAGGGCAAATATTTCACCGGTGATGGCTGTCGTCGTGATCACGACGGATATTACTGGATTACCGGCCGCGTCGATGACGTCTTGAATGTTTCAGGCCATCGTCTTGGCACGGCAGAAGTTGAATCGGCGCTCGTCTCCGATCACAATGTGTCCGAGGCAGCGGTTGTCGGTTACCCGCATCCGATCAAGGGACAGGGTATCTATTGTTATGTGACATTGATGGAAGGTATCGAACCGACAGAAGAATTGCGTCAACACCTTATCAAACATGTCAGAAACGAGATTGGACCGATTGCCACACCCGACAAGATCCAGTTTGCTCCGAGTCTGCCGAAAACACGTTCGGGCAAAATTATGCGGCGAATTTTGCGTAAAATTGCCGAAGACGAATTTGAAAATCTGGGCGATATATCGACACTTGCAGAACCGCAGGTTGTTGAAGACCTGATTGCTAACCGTTTGAACAAACGTTAAGCACCAAAATAATATCGGCGGAACATTCCGCCGATATTGCTGCGACTTATTGTTGGCTTTCTGTTAGCCTGAGTTTCTGGCACGTCGAATGCCTTCGTTATAGGTGCATCTGCCAATATATGGGGGCACCTGCCAATATTTTGCGCAGCAAACTTTACGTCCTGCCTTGGAAATACATAATCTTGCGAAGATATATCTCACTTGCAAGAAGAAGCGATGGGTGGAATCAACCTGACCGTTCACTTCGTTAGTCGAAATATAAAATCGGACAGGCTTTACTGAGGTAAATATGTAAAACGGCAGAGATACTTCATTGATTTAAAAATTGTGCTTACAAAGCTTATGAAAAATTCCTGAGGGGGAAATAAAAATCTCTCATAGAGAACGGATTTTGAAGAACAGATTCGAGCATTAAAATTCGGCATTCAATGCTCTGTCGACTAAAGGGGCGATGAGGACATTATAGTCTGGACTAATTGTTGCAGTGCCGATACCGGTGTCTGTTTTCTAAAGCTTCATTTCGATATAGCAGGTGGAATTGCATAGTCCTGTTTATTTATTCAGCTATTTCAACTGTTTCAGCGATATTTGAACAATAAGCTTATCCCCGCGATGCAATTAAGGAACTTATGCCCTGCAACCTGTTATTTCAAAAATTCAATGAGCTGTTTTTTCGTTTTCGGTCAAGAGAAGGGCCGCGTCATCAGCAATACGTTGTTCTTCGTCCGTCGGAATTATGAATGCGGCAATAGGACTATTAAGCGTTGTCAGCCGTGATTGATTGGCATTATTGGCTTTATAATCAATCTCGATGCCCATCCAACGCAATTGTTCCAAAACCGCTTCGCGAATCTCCGGTTGGTGTTCGCCGATACCGGCCGTGAAAATAATGGTATCAAGCCCTTCCAGAGTGACAGCCAAACGGGCAATTTCCTGAGCAATACGAAGAGTAAAAACATCAAGAGCCTGTTTTGCCTGTTCCAATTTTGACGCCACCAGATCACGACAATCCGCGCTGATGCCGGACATACCAAGGAGGCCGCTCGAATGATAAAGCATATATTCCATGTCGCTGACACTATGGCGCTTGTTACGCAACAGATGGATGAGAACTCCCGCATCAAGTGACCCGCAACGCGTTGCCATAGGCACACCATCGAGTGTGGTAAAGCTCATGGTTGTTTCAGCACTCTGCTGATCTTTCAATGCGCAAAGACTGGCGCCGCTGCCAAGATGGGCAACAACGACATTCTTGATACGAACATCTTTCGGCAATTTGGGTAATTGTTCCGAAATATAGTGATAGGAAAGCCCATGGAACCCGTATTTTTTGATACCGCGGTTGTGCAAAATGCGGGGAATGGCGAAACGTCTCACTCTATCGCTCTGGCCTTGATGAAAAGCTGTGTCAAAAGAGGCTGTTTGCATGAGTGTCGGATAAAGTTTTTTGACAAGATAAATCAATCGGAGATTGGCCGGTTGATGGAGTGGTGCAAGCGGTATCAGCGATTCCATATAATCCAATGTCTTATCATTGACGATGCACGCATTTCTGAAGATATCAGCGCCGTGTACTATTCTATGACCAACCGCTTTGATTTCTCCGATATCCATTCGCTTAACAAGCCAGCCAAACACCTGCTTGAGCATTTCTTTGTCATCGGCTTTTTCAGGGAGCGGTGAAGCCGCTATCTGCTCGCCGGTTTGTTCAATCCGGAAAGAAAAACAATTACGCCTCAGATCAATCGAGCCTTTCCCGAGACGCTCTGCACGGGAGCCATTTATTTCGTAAAGTCCGACCTTTAATGATGAAGAGCCGGAATTGAACGTTACAATCCGGTTATGCATGATGTGCCTTCTCCAGTTTGAACTGCCGCTCGACCATGATTTTTGCAAGCGCTGCAGAGGCAAGACGCACTGACACTTTATCAGATCGACTGGTGAGAATAATCGGGACACGCGCCCCGAGAACCAGTCCGGCAGCGCCGGCATCGGCAAAATACATCAATTGCTTGGCAAGCATATTGCCCGCTTCGAGATCCGGCACCAGAAGAATATCGGCTTTACCTGCGACCGGTGAAACAATGCCTTTTATTTCAGCCGCCTTCAAATTGATCGCATTATCAAAAGCCAATGGTCCATCCACAACAGCACCGGTAATTTGCCCGCGCATCGACATAACCGTCAAAGCTGCTGCATCAAGGGTGGCCGGCATTTTCGAATTAACGGTTTCTACCGCAGCAAGTACCGCAACAAGTGGTTTTTCACGCCCCAGAATGCGCATAAGATCGACAGCGTTTTGAACAATATCGCGCTTGTCATCAAGATCGGGACGGATATTGATTGCCGCATCGGTAATCAATAGCGGCTTTGAATAGGCCGGAATATCCATTGCATAAACGTGGCTGATACGTCGTTCTGTTCGCAACCCCGATTGTGAGCTCACTACTGCGCTCAGAAGCTCGTCGGTATGGAGCGATCCTTTCATTAACGCCTGAACTTTTCCACTTGCTGCCATTTCGACCGCTGTCTGGGCAGCCGCATGACTATGTTCTGTCGGTATGATTTCGAGATCATCTATTTTGACGCCTGCTTCTTTTGCAGCTTTTCTGATTTTTAATTCCGGCCCGACCAGAACCGGTTGCAAAAACTTTTCTTGCCAGGCTTCAATAGCCGCCACCATGGCTTCTTTTGAACAGGGATGGACAATTGCCGTTTTGATGGGAGGAAGATTGCGCGCTTGTTCGAGATAAGCATCATAACGTCCGTGTTTTTTTGCTGCCATCGTCATTTCCTTCCAACAACAATTTTAACTAGAACATTGGCCGCATTATTTTTTCGCCTGATTCTGCGAGACGGGCGACTGTACCTATCAATTCTTTCTTTTCGGCCTCGGTTAAATCAACATGATCGAGTTTTTGATCAAATACAATAGCGAAATTGCATCCTTCGGGTATAGCGCCAAGAACATATCCTCTTGATTGATCGACAAAAACTAACGGATCTTTGCGTTTTACTTTGAGCAAACGTTTTTGAATTTTTCCATCAGGCAAATGAATTCGGTAAAAACAATAACCGAAAAATAATTTTGTCAAAGCAACGATCGTCGGCATCATTTTGCGTTGGCTTCCGACAACCCGCCATTGCCTATAGTGCTGTAAAAAATCGGCAAAACTTTTTATCGCAATTAGAAATGCAATAATCGAAACAATCAAGAACACCAAAAACCTTTGCCATATGTGCTCTATTTCAAGGTTAAGTACCATTTTGTCCGGATTGTTTCGCTCATAAATAATATATACCGGATAAGAATTCCTTGTTACTCCGAAAAAGCGCACTGAAAAATGTTTTATAAAACTCTGATTTCCGAGCGTTATTTTTGCGTCTGTCCGGCATTCTCGAAAGACAAGTAGTGTTGCATGGCAAAGATTATTTTCCAAAGTAAAATTCTGGACATATTCCGGCTTATCCATAATTTTGAAATCTTCAATGAAATGTGGCTTCCAGAAAAAACAAAATCCTAAAAAAATAACATTGAACAATAAAAAATAGATGAGTCCGCGCTTAAGATAGGAGTAATCACAGCGTTTTATTTTGAGCGGTCTTGTCGGGAAAGATTGACTGAGATTTTTCATAACTCATCCGGTAAAATCCTCGATAAGTTAAATAATATAATTTTATGCGGTGATTTTACAATAAACCGACATGATAAACTGTTAACAAGGTGGTTATTAAATGATATAAGTCTCCGTGGGAAATGCGGGATGACGCTAGAAGCCTATTTGTACATGAAAGTATTTATGGGTTATTGATACGGAGTCTGTATAACCACGATGAAACGTGTTGAAAAACAGGAGTGGCGTAACCAGCTTATTCTCGATAATGCCCTGGATTATGCAATATTAACGGCTGACATGAACGGGCTTATTGTCAGCTGGAGTTCCGGAGCCGAAAAATTGTTCGGCTGGAAACCAGAAGAAATAATCGGTCAGCCGCTTGATGTTCTTTTCACCGAAGAAGACAGGATGAACAGGCTTCCGGAAACGCGCCAACAAATGGCAAGTTTGCACCGGATAGACGTTGTCGAGCGGTTTCACCAAAGAAAAGATGGTACGACTTTCTGGGCATCGGGAGATCTTCAAGCGCTCTATAGCGATGATGGAAAGCAGCAGGGATTCTTGAAAATTGTCCGCGATCGAACGGACGAACAACGTCATTCCGAAACATTAAGGCTGAGTGAAGAACGGTTGCGGCTCGCCCAGCAGGCTGCCGGCATCGGTGCTTTCGAAATTGACCGTGATCGCAAAATGATTGAAGCGACACCGCAATTTTTAAAACTTCTGGGGTTCGAGGAAAGCCCTGAACTTCCCTTGAATGACTTTTATTCCGTCATCGTCGATAATCCGAAACAGATTGCAAAACAAATGTTGCAGACCAGACAGGACGAAAGTCTGATTACACATTTGGAATTCCAGATCAAAAGGGCTGACACCAAACAATTACGCTGGATCGGTTATTGGGCGGAAGCCGCTCCAAAAGACGTTGGCAAGTCGATGAAACATCGAATCCTCGGCGTTTTACAGGATATTACCGAGCGGCGCGACGCACAGGAAAAACAGGCACTCCTTTCGGGTGAACTTGCTCATCGTGTCAAAAATATTCTGGCAATTGTTCAAAGCATTGCCAACCAAACTCTTACCGAATCGACATCCGTGACAAAAGCATTACAGGATTTTTCGGTACGGCTGAATGCACTTGCCCATGCGCAGGATATTTTGACACAAGGGGCAACCAGCAGTGCCGACCTCAAACAAATAGTCGAAAGCAGTCTTGATATTCATGACAAAACCAAAAAAAGGTTCATCATATCGGGTCCCCCCGTATCGCTCTCGCCGCCAACAGCATTGTCCATGGCTTTGGCACTTCACGAATTGAGCACCAATGCTGTCAAATATGGTGCTTTGTCCTCCAAAAACGGTATCGTCGAGATCAACTGGACTATCGATAAGGATGAATTCCATTTTTCATGGCGTGAAAAAGGCGGTCCGACGGTTTCTCAGCCAACAAAGCTCAGTTTCGGCAGCAAATTGATAAAGCGTCTTTTACCTGCCCGTTTTAACGGACATGCCGAATTGGATTATGCGCCGGAAGGTTTCTCCTTTGAACTTACAGCACCTCGAACAGCAGAGAATTTTCCCGGCTGAAAAATCCGAGTAACCTTAGGAAAAAGTGCACCATATTCATTGTGGGGTAAAGGTTTTCAACACTATTTTCTGACCTCGAATATCCAGTTGAATGGACGGGAAACGCAAATCGGCCAACATTTTCTATTTCCGGAGCTTGGCTCATAGGACAGCCGATTTTGGCAATGCACTTCAAAAACTCCGGACACGCATTTTGTCATTGCTGAAAAACTGACCGGTCATCAGATATTCCTGCCTATCCGGCGATTTCAACGATCAGATAAACACAAAAACGGATTTGGTGGCGACAATGTCGATCTCGCGCCAGAGCCTCTATCAAAGATATTTGTGAGACGCTATCGGACATTTCATGACGATGATCACCGGAAAGATTATTCGACGTTATGAAATTTTATGCATTTATTTGTGGATGACACCGACAAAAGGAAGCTGCCGGAATGCGTGGCCCGCATCCATTCCGTAGCCGACAACAAATTGATCAGGACAGGGAAAACCGACGAAATCTGCTTCAATATCGGCCTGACGGCGCATCGCCTTATCAAGAAGGGCTGCAATAAAAATGCGTCCTGCACCACGCGTTTTCAAAAGATCGCGAACAAATTTCAGTGTCTTTCCCGATTCCAGAATATCGTCGATTAAAAGAATGTCGCGCCCGGTAATATCACTATCAAAATCATGAAGAAGTTTGATCTCTCCGCTTTCCTGACCAGCGCCATAGCTTGAAATTGTTATGAACTCGACAGTCGAGCTGACACCGGCGCGATGAAGTTCTCTGATAAGATCTGCTGCAAAGATAAAAGACCCTTTCAAAATCGGTAAAACCAGCAAATTTTGCGGCCTTTTAGCTGCAATTTCAGTTGCTATTATACGATTGCGTTTGGCAATGTCCTGTTCCGAAAACAGAACATCAATCGACTTTCCATCTATCAAGGGCATGTTATTATCCATATAAATTTTTATGGCCGTGGCCTAACACAGACAATCGCGTTAAGAAAGCAATTGTCACCGCCAAATTTTAACCGCGACTTAACCATATTCATCAAGGATAGGAAAAATTGGGTCCTCTGGTCAAGGACCTTTCAAGAGTTGGCAATGAATGCCTCTGAAAGACAATAGCGGCTCACAGGGCAAAACCGTATAAAATTTCTGCGGTTAGAATAGGTAAATTAACAGTGATTCGTTTTGAAAATGTAGGCTTGCGTTATGGCATGGGGCCGGAAGTGCTCCGTGATATAAGCTTTTATATTCCGCACGGATCATTCCAGTTTTTGACTGGTCCTTCGGGTGCCGGCAAAACAACATTGTTGCGGTTGATGTTTCTGGCATTAAAACCGACGCGCGGCCTTATCAATATATTCGGCCATGATACTGCCCTTTTGAAACGGCAGGATATGCCGAAATTGCGCCAGAGAATTGGTATTGTTTTTCAGGATTTCCGCCTGCTTGATCACATGACAACATACGAAAATGTTTCACTTCCCTTACGTGTGAGAGGGCGTGAAGAAGCAACCTACCGCGCCGAAGTCGAAGAGCTTCTGCAATGGGTGGGACTTGGTGAACGCATGGACGTATTACCACCTGTTCTATCCGGCGGAGAAAAACAACGCGCTGCGATAGCACGTGCTTTGATTGATCAGCCCGAAATTTTATTGGCAGATGAACCGACCGGTAATGTCGACCCTGTCCTTGCACGCAGACTATTGCGGCTTTTTATCGAGCTTAACCGTTCGGGAACTGCTGTGATTATTGCAACCCACGATGTCAATCTGATGGAGCAGGTTGATGCGCGTCGCATGATTCTTAACGATGGAAGGCTGGAACTTTATGACTGAGCTTTCCCCGTCGATACCCCCAAGAAAATTCTGGTTCCGGAAAAGCCCGACGGCTCAAACATCGATTGTTCCGGCGGGTGATGTGTCGGGACAAGCCTTGGTCGTTGTGATTGCTATCATGACGTTTCTCGCATCCCTTGCTATTGGCGGCGTGGATCTTATCGGTCATTCGGCGCATAATTGGGAAAATCAGGTTTCAAGGGAAGCCACTATTCAAATCCGTCCGACTGATGGCCTCGATATAGAGAAAACTTTAAAATATGCCGTAGAACTCGCCAAAAGCTTTCGGGGTGTAAAATCTGCCGAAATTGTCGATCGCGCTCAAACAGAACGCCTTCTCGAACCGTGGCTTGGAACCGGACTGGAATTGAACGACCTTCCCATTCCGCGTCTTGTTGTCGTGACACTTGATGATTCCGTTCCGGTTGATTTCGGTATGATAAGCGATGCCATTGCAACACAAATACCCGGTGGAAGTTTCGACGATCATCGCAACGCAATCAGCCGGCTCGTCACAATGGCACATGCGACGATTATTATCGGACTGGTCATATTGGCTCTTGTCATTTCGGCTTTGACCCTTACGATTATATTTGCAACACGCAGCGCCCTTTCAGCCAATGCGCATATTGTCGAAGTGCTGCATTTCATTGGCGCGGAATCAAGCTTTATCGCCCGTCAGTTCGACTTGCATTTTTTCAAGACCGGTCTCAAAGGAGCCTGTTACGGCGGCCTCTCCGGCATTATCGTCTTTATTGCTTTTTCGTTCTGGTCAGGCTTTGTTTCCGGCACACCGGGAGGTGACCAGACATCGGCCTTATTCGGCCATTTCAGTCTTGGCCTATCAAGTTATATCAAGATATTTATTCTTGTGAGCTTCGTCTCTTTACTGACGATGATGACGAGCCGCCTCACCATTTTAAGCCAGTTAAAATCTATTGACCGTAGCGAAAGCGAGTTGTTTTAACGATGAGCGAATACACCTTATATGCGCAATTGGCAGATCCTGTGCAGAAGCGGAAAAAGCTTCGCCAGATCAGATTGCTGCGTTGGAAAAGGCGTTTTTTCAAACATCTGCCGCCGGTCAGTATTTTTATTCTCGTCTGCATTATTCTGTTCGGCAGCGGTTTTTTCTATTTCAGTGAAAAAATATCCCGCCTTGCCCCACCGGATCCGCTTCCGGTTGCTGATGCAATTATTGTGCTGACTGGCGGTGAAAGCCGGATGGAAGCCGGTCTTGATCTTCTTGGCAAAGGCCTTGGCAAAAGACTGTTGATCAGCGGTGTCAATCCATCCACCAATAGTCAGGCCTTAATACGTGTGACCCATAGTGACCCGCAATTATTCGAGTGTTGTGTGGATCTCGGTCATGAAGCTGTCAATACAATCGGAAACGCCGAAGAGGCGACCGACTGGATAAGAAAAAATCACTATCAGAAGGTCTATATCGTCACCAACGATTATCATATGCCGCGTTCGTTACGCGAATTGAACCGCTTGATGCCGGAGATAGACTTCATCGCCTATCCGATCAGCGACGGAACAGGAGAACAAAGCCTGCTCCGTCAATTAGGCGAATTGAGATTGCTCGCAAGCGAATATGTCAAATTCATCGGTGCGGAGCTTAGAGCCTATTTCTGATAAAGGCGCGATTTTTTTGAATCCACATGGTCGACAATTGGCAAAGTGACAATGGAATGACAATCCGTTGTGATTGTTCAGCGCTTGAAATCGGCAACTTTAGCCGAAAGAACAGCAATTGCATCTTTCGAATGCATCTTGACCTGAAAACCGCGTCCGCCGCCATTGATATAGATTTTATCGAACAATTCGGCTGTTTTTTCGAAAACTGTTGGTAAATGTCGTCTTTGTCCGAAAGGCGAGATTCCACCCACCTTGTAGCCGGTAAGTTTTTCGGCTTCCTCGACGCTCAACATTTCGGCATGTTTTCCACCAAAAGCGGCGGCGAGTTTTTTCATATTAGCTTCCTGATCGGATGGTAAAACCGCAACATGGGGTTTGCCGTCAACGCTGACCATCAGTGTTTTGAAAACGGTTTCCGGATCGGCCCCTACAGCTTCTGCTGCCTGCAGGCCGACACGATCGGCATGCGGGTCATATTGATAGGTGATAAACTCGTATTCAATATGATTATGATCAAGAAAGGCGGTTGCCGGAGTGGTTTTTGACACTTTAGACTTCCTTCAAATTCAATATCTATCAACGCGTCTATTCGAATCGATGCGGCTAGTCGCGCGATAAAGCGGCAACAGGGTCAAGTTTAGAGGCATTGCGTGCAGGCAGAAAACCGAAGCCGATGCCGATAAGCGTGGAAAAAACAAAAGCTATAATAATTGAACCCATCGAGTAAACAAGTTTAAACGGTGCGCCACTCACGGCAAAAATCCATCCGACAGAAAGACCGAGCAAAATACCCAAGGCACCGCCGATCAAACAAACAAGGACAGATTCGATCAGGAATTGTTGAAGAATATCGCTCTGTCGCGCGCCCACTGCCATCCGCACGCCAATTTCATTGATTCGCTCGGATACCGTAACCAACATGATATTCATCACACCTATGCCCCCCACCAGAAGCGAAATCAACGCAATAGAGGCAACCAGCAAAGTCAGAACTTGCGTACTTGCAATGACTTGTTCTCGAAATTCTTCGGAATTGCGAATGAAAAAATCTTCTGTTCCATGCCGCATAATGAGAAAACGTTTAACTGCAGCCTCGGCCAAACGAGAATCAACATTATCGGCAACTTTAAGAGTAATCGAACGAACGGTCTTATTGCCAAGAAAACGTGTCTGCACAGTGGTATAGGGCAAATAAAGTTGCAAAGTATCGGATGGCGGCCCCATTTGTTGCAGCTCTATAACACCGACAATGCGGGTCGGAACTTTTCCAACCAGAACAACCTTGCCGATCGGGCTTTCATGGCTATCGGGAAAAAGCGTTGGCACGGCCTGTTTTTCAACCACAAGATCGGTTGCACGTGAAAGCACACTTTCGGAATCGAACAACCGCCCTTCAACGAGTTTTGCGCCTTGTGCTTTGAAATATTGGTCGCTCACGCCATAAACCGTCACATTGGATTCAATTGACCCGTAGCGGACAGTAGATGATGTTGTGACAGTCGGTGTTACAGCATCGGCATAAGGTTGTTCGGAAAGGGCTATTGCATCGGAATCGACCAATGTCGTCACCTTGCCCGATCGCATATCGGCAAAGCTCTTTCCGGCAAAAATATTCAATGTATTGCTTCCCAGACTATTGATATTTTCAAGAATCTGTTTTTGCGTACCATTTCCTAAAGCAACCATGGATACCACGGCGGCAATACCGATAATAACCCCGAGCATCGTCAAAAAAGTCCGCATACGATGTGCATTCATTGACAACAAAGCCATGCGGAAAGCTTCATGGAAACGGTCAAGAAAGGATCTCAACATGCCGATTTTTTTGTTGCTCACAACTTCGGTTGCAACTTCGTCGGCGTGTCCGGTGGCTACTTCTGTCGGGCGGTTGGGTTTATCCGACAAAATTTCCCCGTCACTGATTTCAATAATGCGTTCGGCTTTTTTTGCGACCGACATATCGTGTGTTACGATAATGATCGTGCGCCCTTCTGCGTGGATTTCCTCCAGAATGCGCAAGACTTCTTCACCGCTATGGCTATCAAGTGCTCCCGTCGGTTCGTCGGCAAGGATAACCTCGCCATTATTCATCAATGCGCGGGCAATCGAAACACGTTGCTGTTGACCACCGGAAAGTTGTCCCGGCCGATGGGTGATGCGCTCGCCCATACCGAGACGTTGTAAAAGCGCGGCTGCACGCTTTTCTCTTTCGTGTGGAGAACGTCCCGCATAAATTGCCGGAATTTCAACATTATCAAGTGCTGTCAATTCACCTAGCAAATGATAGCGCTGAAAAATAAAGCCGAAATGATCGCGCCGAAGAGACGAAAGTTCATCAGCGGAAAGTTGCGAGGTTTCTTTACCGGAAACTTTGTAGCTTCCCGAACTCGGCCGGTCGAGACAGCCAAGAATATTCATCAATGTCGATTTTCCCGACCCCGATGCGCCGACAATGGCCACCATTTCTCCGCGTCGGATAGTCAGATTGATACCCTTCAAGACGCGTACTTTGCTTTCACCTGCCGGAAATTCACGTACGACATCTTCAAGAACAATGACCGCATCTTTGTGAGTGTTTTCCATCGATCAGAACGGCCCCACACGATGACGGCTTCCGGAAGTCGAAGGCATGGTGCCGTTGCTGACACCGGTTACAACGGTTTCGCCTTCTTTAAGTCCGGAAACAACTTCGACCATAACTTTATTATTCAATCCGGTTTCAATGTCGCGGGCTTCAAGCTTGCCGTTTTTATCAAGAACATTGACCACCGCTCGTGTGCCGGAAACATCGTTCAATGCATCACTCGGTATAAGCAGCACTTTTTGAGCGCGTCCCAGAATGATATGAACTTCCGCGGTCATATAAGTGCGCAAAACGCCATCATCATTCGGCACATTGAACGTGCCATTATAATAAATGGCCTGCGAAGTCGACGAGCTCGAAGAAGCCGTCGAGGATGAATTGAAACTGATATCATTGCGGATGGATTCAGGCGCCGGTTCGATTTTTTCCAAGCGGCTTTCATAGCGCCGCGTACGATTGCCTAAAACATTGAAATAAAGGTCCTGACCGGGTTTGACATTGATAACATCCGCTTCGGATATTTCTGCACGAACCGTCATGACCGACAAATCACCAAGAATAACAATCGTCGGTGCCGACTGTACGGCGTTGACGTTCTGACCTTCCTGAACAACCGTGGCAAGAACTGTACCATCGGACGGCGCCGTTACACGCGTATAACCGAGATTGACTTTGGCGGTCTCGACATCGACTTCCGCCTGTACAATCTGCGCTTTTAACTGGTCGATCTGTGCCGCACGGATTTTGACTTGCGCATCGGCATCATCGAAATCGGCTTTGGAAACAGCATGCGAAGAGATCATCGTTTGCTGGCGGGTCATATTCTGTTTGGCAAGAACAAGTTGCGCTTCCTGCTCGGCAAGTTTCCCACGATAATTGGCAAGAGCTGCTTCTTTGCTTTTCAAATCGTTTGTCTGGGTCGTCGGATCGATTTCGGCAAGCAAATCACCTTGTTTGACAATGCTTCCGGGCTTGACTTTCATCGAAACGATACGACCCGTTGCGCGAGCACCAACAGCAACCAGCCGGTGCGGTTTAATCGTGCCGTTTGCAAGAACGCTGACTTCAATATCCCCTTTTTTGACTTTCGACGTCATATAGGTTGGCGCAGTCGTGGAAAAAAACGCCGAGTGGACGAATATCAAAAGCACGATCAGTGCAATCACAGCAATGATGATAACGACTGTTTTTTTTGCTTTCATCGCGTTTTGCTCTCTGTTTCAACTTTTCTAATGTGCGGCCCTGTATAGCCGTCGACAATTTCCGGTTTTGTGTCGTCTACCGCGCCATTCCAACCGCCACCTAAAGCTTTCATGAGCGAGATATAATCCTTGGTAATCGAAACCTGACTTTCAATCAGTGACTGTTCGGATGAATAATGCGACCGCTCGGCATTCAACAGTTCAAGAAAACTGGTATTGCCACTTTGATAAAGCGAACGCGACAGGCTCAATGCTTTGGCATAGGAATTGGCAGCAATGGCAAGTTTTGCAGAGCGTTGTCTTTCTTTGCTCATCGACACAAGTGCATTCTCGACATCTTCCAATGCCGTCAATACGCTACTTCGATAATTGATAAAAGATTGGTCGCGTTGTGCACGGGCTACCTCTACAGCAGCTATTCTCTGGCCCCCTTCAAAAATCGGTATGCTGACACCCGGACCGGCCGACCAACTGATTGAAGAACTTTTTCCAAGTTCACCCGGCTGGGTTGCCGCTGTTGAAATATTGCCGGTTAGCGTCAAAGACGGATAACGGTCGGCTTCCTTCTGGCCGATGCGGGCGGTGGCTTGCGCATACTGGCGCTCGGCCAGACGAACATCCGGACGTGTCAGCAGAATATCGGCAGGAACGCCCGCCGGTATTGGCCATTTCGGTTCAGGAATTTTACCTGTTTTTGCCATGATATCATTAAGAGCTGTCGGGCTTTGGCCGGTTAAAACAGACAAACGATGAATTGTTGTTGCAAGATTAGCCTGCATTTGCGGAATGCCGGCTTCGGTGGTGGCAGCCTGACCTTCGGCATTGGATACATCAAGCTGGGAAACCGCTCCGGCGGCAAATTTGTCTTTGGTCAATTGTGCCGTGCGCCGTTGCGCAATCGCCGTTCTTTGAGCCAGTGCTATTTGTTGTTGTAGCCCGCGTATTTCCGCGTAATTGGTTGCAACATCTCCAATGAGAGTAAGCATTGTTGCGCGCATATCTTCTTTGGCACCATCTAGCCCGTATTTTGCCGCTTCAACAGCCCGCCGGTTGGCACCGAAAAGATCAATCTCCCAACTTGAATCAAGTCCACCACGATACTGGCTGCGCTCGGGTCCGCCTGCCGATTTATTCCGGTTGGCCGAAGCCGAGCCGTCAATGCTTGGCAATAATGTTCCCGTTGTCTGCCACAAAGTCGCTCTTGCTTCACGCACCCTTGCTTTTGCCGACTGGACATCATTGTTACCGGCAATTGCATCAGAGACCAGTTTATCAAGCAAGGGATCATTCAGTCTTTGCCACCAGTTTGCAAGTTCCGGCGGTGTTGACGGCGTTTCATGTGAATCACCGCTCCATTTGGAATCGAGCTTGAAAATCGGCTTTTGATAATCGGGGCCGACAAGGCAGCCCGAAAGCATCAAAACTGAAGTCAGTGCAATCAAGGAAAACGTTGATCGGCCGACAGTTTTGAAACAGCCTTTCTGCATTATTTTCCTGCTCCGATCAAAAATTATAAAACTGCAAAGGTTTTAATTTCGCTTCTTATTTCACAAACAGAGGCGAAAATCTCGTGAAATTTTGTTCATGTTTTGTCAAAAGCAATAGGTCAATTACAAAGAATTTCACTTTTTGTTATGCAAGGTCAAAATGCATGATGACGGGAACATGATCGGACGGTTTTTCCATTCCTCTTGCCTCTGTCAAAATTTCCATTTCCTGCATATGTGGTACAAGATCCGGCGATGACCAGATATGATCGAGCCTGCGTCCACGATTGGACGAGGCCCAATCTTTGGCCCGATAGCTCCACCATGTGAAAATTTTTTCCGGTTCAGGAATTTTCTTGCGCATCAAGTCAACCCAACCGCCTTGAGAACAAAGATCAATCAATGTTTTTGTTTCTATCGGCGTATGGCTGACAATTTTCAAAAGCTGCTTATGTGACCAAACATCATTTTCATAAGGGGCAATATTGAGGTCACCTACGAGAATGCTTGAAAGCCCGTCGCCCATATCGGCTTTAACGGCTTTCATTTCTTCCAGAAAATCCAGTTTGTGACGAAATTTCGGATTGATTTCGGGATCCGGTTCATCACCGCCAGCCGGAACATAGAAATTGTGAATACGGATATGTTTATCGCCAGCTTTGATTGTTACAGCAATATGTCTGCAATCATGCTTGTTGCAAAATTCCTTTTTTTCAACGTTTTCAAAAGGCCTTAACGATAAGGTTGCCACACCGTGATAACCTTTTTGCCCGTGAACAGCGATATGTTCATAACCTGCCGCACGCAAAGCTTTGTATGGAAATTTGTCATCAGGACATTTGGTTTCCTGCAAACACAAAATATCCGGTTTTTCTTTTTCTATAACTTCGAGAATAAGGGGTAAACGTAAACGAACCGAATTGATATTCCACGTTGCAACTGAAAAACTCATCAAACTTTAACCTTGATTGAAAATATGCGGTTACCGGTTCTTTAAGCGCAAAAATCGAGAAAATCCAGTTTTAGCAACACCGGTACACTGATGTCATCATCTCAATCAGGAATGAGATCAACAAAACGCAAAGTTTCACAAAACCCGATCTGTTAAAAAAGCATCCGTTTTCCTTTTGAACTGTCGGCGACAAATATCAATCCCGAAAAACAGTTTTATTGTTTCCGAATGTTTATCAAAACCGATCGTGTCTTTTATCAAAAGTAAAAATGCACTCTTAATGAGAGAAAATAGCAATACAACCCGATATTAAAATCGAAAAATTCGTATAACCATACGAAAAAATCTTTTTTAAAAAACGAATATTATCAATCTATTTTAAATTTTACATGATAAATTTTATATAAAAGGAAATAAAACTTTAACAATCCGATAAATAAAATATTTCCGTCTTGAATAGACAAGAAAACGGAACTCTATTCAATATCGGAATAATTTTGCAAACATCAATTGCCATTCCGTTTCATCGAAATACGCTGGTAGGGAATATCGAACATTCCTTTTGCAAACCTCACACCAGTGCGAACATTGGTAATCTGCACAGTCGTCTCGAGATTTTGTTTGTCGACAATGGTCCATTGTAAAAGTTCATAAGTCTTGGAATCAAAAATCATACGAATTTGACCTTTACCCAATGTCTTATCGGCAAGAACAATTGTCGTTGACCCTTGATCCTGACTGACGTTTAGAAGCTTACCGTCCGAAAGATCAATTTTTGTATCAAGCAACATTTTCATGGGTGTCTGCGACAATTGGTATAGATCCCAAGTGTCAAGTTTGCGATTGTTGATCGCAACCGATTTGCCATCGGTAATCACACGCACCGGTGAATTTTTATAACTGAAGCGGATTTTACCCGGTCTTTCAAGGTAAAACGTTCCTTCGGTCATTTCGCCTTTCGGGCTGAACTGGATGAAATCACCCGTCATTGTCTGTATTGCAGCAAAATGATTGGCAATATCCTGTGCATGGGCTGCCAAATTGGTATTTTGGGCAAAAGCCGGAGGAAATAGCATTGTGGACGCTGTCACACCGGAGGTTGCAAAAGCAAAAGCGGCCAACATAATTCTGAAAGCGGGTGCACATTTCTTTGTCATTCATAATCTCCTGCATTCATCTTTGCAGTAACCTGTGGCATCACTGTGACAGAACGCCCCGAAAGCAACATTCCGACAATGACATGAAATTCAGTCTTTAAAAATTTTCGCCTTCTTCGGGAACAAGAATTTCACGCTTTCCGGCGTGATTGGCAGGGCTTATCAAACCTTCTTCTTCCATCCGCTCGATAATCGTTGCAGCACGATTATAGCCGATACCGAGCCGACGTTGAATGTAAGAGGTTGAAACGCGGCGATCGCGCAAGACAACGGCAACAGCCTGATCATAAGGGTCTTGCGAATCTTCAAAATGGCTGGAGCCGCCTGAAATGTCATTATCGCCATCATCGTCATTTTCTTGTGTAACGGCATCAAGATAGTCCGGAACACCCTGACTCTTGAGATGCTGGACAATCTGTTCAACCTCTTCATCTCCGACAAACGGTCCGTGAACACGCTGGATACGGCCGCCCCCCATCATGAAAAGCATGTCGCCCTGCCCCAACAAATGTTCGGCACCCTGCTCTCCGAGAATGGTACGGCTATCAATTTTGGAGGTTACCTGAAACGAAATACGTGTCGGGAAATTCGCTTTGATTGTACCGGTAATCACATCGACAGACGGACGTTGTGTTGCCATAATCACATGGATACCGGCAGCACGAGCCATTTGTGCCAAACGTTGGACGGCTCCTTCGATATCTTTTCCGGCAACCATCATCAAATCCGCCATTTCATCAATAATGACGACAATATAAGGCATCGTTGTCAGATCGAGAGTTTCGGTCTCGTAGATCGGCTCGCCGGTTTCATGATCAAAACCGGTTTGAACCGTTCTTGAAAGCTGTTCACCTTTACGCTCGGCTTCTTTTACCCGTTCGTTAAAACCGTCAATATTCCTGACGCCGACTTTTGCCATCTTGCGGTAGCGTTCTTCCATTTCGCGCACCGCCCATTTCAACGCAACAACAGCTTTTTTCGGGTCGGTAACAACCGGTGTTAAAAGATGGGGAATTCCATCATAAACAGACAATTCCAGCATTTTCGGGTCAACCATGATCATCCGGCATTGTTCCGGTGTCATCCGGTAGAGGAGTGAAAGAATCATGGTATTGATTGCCACCGATTTACCCGAACCTGTCGTACCTGCGACAAGCAGATGCGGCATTTTCGCAAGATCGGCAATGACAGCCTCGCCACCTATTGTCTTGCCGAGAGCAAGACCGAGTTTGGCTTTATTCTTATAAAAGTCCTGCGTAGCAATGATTTCACGAAGATAGACAATCTGGCGTTTCGGGTTCGGCAGTTCAATACCGATAACATTACGCCCCGGAACAACAGCAACACGAGATGAAATAGCGCTCATCGAACGGGCAATATCATCTGCCAATCCGATAACACGCGAGGATTTTATACCCGGTGCAGGTTCGAATTCGTAAAGCGTTACAACCGGTCCCGAACGTGCATTGATAATCTGCCCTTTGACACCGAAATCTTCCAAAACGCTCTCTAACTGGCCGGCTCTTTCTTTCAAAGCTTCGGGAGTGAGAAGATCGCTTTTTTCGATAGGCTTCGGTTCGGCCAGAAAGTCGACACTGGGCAATTCGAATCCATCGGCGAGCCGCGACTTCGTTTTGGTTGCCGTTTCTCTTGGAAGGACGATTTCCTCTTCCGGTTCAGTCCATGGCATTTCATCCGGTGCGGTGTCGGAGGGGGTTGAAAATTCGGGTTCTACCCGTTCATGACGCAGCCCATTCGTCCCTTCAAAATTCGGGACAGGAGGAAACATCGGTTCCTTGCGATGAAAAAGGCGGCCGATTTCTGCTCTCAACAAATAGAAAAGATGCATTGTTCCGCCAAGAACAGTGACCATCAAAGATGCGCGTGCTGGACCATCATCTTCCTCTGTCCCCATGCGGTTTTCCGCTTTACGTCTCGATTTTGCTTTTTTCTTGGGACTACGGCGCCCGACAACGCCCCCCGCTATGGCAGCGGTCCAAAATGCCAAGGGCCCTAAAATGGCAGCAATAATTGATGTTGAAACCACCGCAGGCACGGCTCCGAGAAAAAGATTGGCAAAATTGAGGATTTTATCGCCAAAGACACCGCCAAGTCCGATTGGCATGGGCCAATGCGCGAAAGGCGGCACCAGCGCAATAAGACCGGAAAAACAAAATGCCGATATTAACCAGAAAAAAAGCCGGTGGAACGGTCTTCCTATATCTTTTTGGGCAATCAAAAGAACCGACCAAAAGAAAGGAGGAAGAAGAGCCGCAACACTGGCAAGCCCGAAAAATTGCATGGCAATATCTGCAAAGACGGCGCCCGGCCACCCCATGATATTTGTAACCGGATTATTATTGGCATAACTCAGACACGGATCCGCGACATTCCATGTTGCCAAAGCGGCGGCTGCAAGGCCTATCAATACCAATATGCCGATACCGACGAACGAGCCGAGTTGTCGGGAAAACATCTCCACCAGATGCGGGCTTTGATAAGCACCATCTGTTGTCAAATCATAAGGGGATGAATCCTGACGCATAACCTAACCTGAAAACCCGATAATAGCCGAAAGATATTTTTTATGATCGACTATAAAGCGAGAGAGTTAACGGGTTATTAACCAATAAAAAAAGCCTGAAAAATAAAAAGCCCGTTTTGTGGAAAACGGGCTTTCTTTTTTATGCAACTGAAAATCTATTGGACTGTTTCTCCATGCAAGGAAATGTCGAGTCCTTCGATTTCTTGCTGTTTTGTCGGGCGTAAACCAATGACGGCCTTCACAACATAAAGAATGATGGTTGTGACAACCGCAGTGTATATCATGGCGACAACGAGGCCAAAGCCCTGATTGAGTACCGAAACTTTCGCATAAGCTTCCGGATCGGTAAAGAAAATATCGGAAGCAAAATAACCGGTCAAAAGTGCACCAATAATACCGCCTACGCCATGCACGCCGAAAGCATCAAGCGAATCATCGTACCCCAATGCACGTTTGACAAAAACCGCGGCAAAATAGCAAACCGGTCCGGCAATGATGCCTATTATGATTGCACCGGATGGCTCAACGAAACCTGCAGCCGGAGTAATAGCCACAAGTCCGGCGACAGCACCCGAAATAATGCCGAGAACCGACGGCTTTTTGGATACAGCCCATTCGGCAATCATCCAGCACAAAGCACCGGCAGCAGTGGCAATTTGCGTGTTCAACATTGCAACGGCTGCAACTTTGTTCGCAGCACCGGCAGAACCGGCATTGAAACCGAACCAGCCGATCCACAACAGCGAAGCACCGATCATCGAAAGAGTAAGATTATGCGGCGCCATATTAACGGTGCGATACCCCTGCCTTTTGCCAAGAACAAGAGCAGTAATCAAACCGGCGACACCGGCGTTAACGTGAATGACCGTTCCGCCAGCGAAGTCGAGGACACCATCTTGTCCGAGAAAGCCGCCGCCCCAGACCCAATGACAAATAGGCGCATAGACAAGAAGCGACCACAATCCCATAAACCACAACATTGCCGAAAACTTCATACGTTCGGCAAATGCACCGGTAATCAATGCCGGTGTAATAATGGCAAAGGCCATCTGGAACGTGACCCAAAGATAGGTAGGAAATGTACCATTCAGGTCATCAATAGATATGCCTTTTAAAAACAACAGTGAAAAATCGCCATAATACGGATTTTTTCCGGAAAAAGCGAAAGAATAGCCCACAACAAACCAGATAACGCTGATAAGACAGCAAATTGCAAAGCTCTGCATCATTGTTGCCAGAACATTTTTCTTACGCACCATGCCACCATAAAAAAGGGCAAGCCCCGGTATGGTCATAAGCAGAACAAATGCCGTCGAGACCAGCATCCATGCCGTATCACCGGAATCTATTTTAGCCGGAATTTCGCTAACAACTTCGGTGATTGTTTCCACCTCCTGCGCATAGCCTGCAGTCGTCCCCATTAATGCAAACGCCCCGATAGCCACAGGAATCAATTTTTTCAAACTCGCCATCAAACCTCTCCATTTGGAAAAGAACGCGCTTTACGTTCACTCATTTGCTTATCTAACAAGTTTCATGCCAATTGCTCTGCCCCGCGATATAGCTCAACAAAAAACGCTTATATGATAACCATTTTTACTATTTGCCTATTTTTTGAGCATTTTGCCTTTGGCAGAAGATCTTCTAAAGCGCATTTTCGTCGGTTTCACCGGTTCTTATCCGCAAGGTTCTATCAAGAGACCAAACGAATATTTTACCATCGCCAATTTGTCCGGTGCGCGCGGCCTCGGTCACGACTTCCAGTACGCGGTCAAGTTGATCGGTAGGAACTGCGACTTCGATTTTTATTTTAGGCAAGAAACTGATGGCATATTCTGCACCGCGATAGATTTCGGTATGCCCTTTCTGACGGCCATATCCTTTAACTTCGGTAATGGTAAGGCCATCAATGCCGATATTTAAAAGAGCATCTTTCACATCATCCAATTTGAATGGCTTTATAATTGCGGAAATAAACTTCATGTCTCCTACAACTCCTCGATTATGTTGACAAAAAATGGGTTCAAAAATTTCAACAACACAAAAAGCCATTCAAGCTTCATGCCAATTGACTCCAAACATTGAAAAAATTTCATTTCTGGAAGAGGAATAAAGCGGACAAGAAGTCTGCAAAAAGTCTGCCGGTCGCTATCTTGATAATAAATCGGTTTGAATTGATAAAGTTATAGATACCGCTTCCGGTATATCCATCGTCTTTATGATTTCTATTCGTGTAATAATAAATTTATATGTATATTATTATTTATTATATAAATTATTTTATTTATATAAACATTTTAGATTAAAATATATTTTTTATAAACGTAATTTTATACTGAAATACGCTTGTTTTTTATTATACAAAAATTAACTAAAAGCGCTTTGATTTGATAAATATATTCTATCCAATCATTGCTTTTTCTTCCCGATATTCATGGTTTCGGGCTGACAAGCCTGATGAGCCCTTCCTGAGCCACACTTGCAATCAATGTTCCGTCGCGCGTGTAGATATATCCCTGACTAAATCCACGTGCGCCGTGGGTGTTGGGGCTTTCAATGTCGTAGAGCATCCAGTCGTCGAGACTGAACGGACGATGAAACCACATAGAATGATCGAGGCTCGCGGGAATGAGACCGGGAGTCAAAACCGATAACCCATGGACGACCAGCGATGTGTCAAGCAAAGTCATGTCGGAAAGATAGGCAAGAAGAGCAGAATTCAGACTTCTGGTAGGAGCGACTTTGCCATTCAGCTTGAACCAGCAGCGTTGTACCGGCCGATGTTTGTCACGATTGAGATAATCATCAAGATCAACAGGGCGAATCAAAAACGGACGCTGTTCGTTCCAGTAATCACGAATATTTTCAGGCGCAGATTCGAGAATCGCTTTGTCTATTGCCTGTTCACTGGACAATGTCTCGGGCTCGGGCAAATTTTTCGGCATCGGGCGCTGGTAATCAAGCCCCGGTTCATCAACCTGAAAGGATGATGAAAAAGACAGAATGGCAACACCGTTTTGCTTGGCAACCACCCGCCGCACAGAAAAGCTTCTTCCGTCGCGAAGTGGTTCGACTTCGTAAATAATCGGATGATCAGGATCCCCGGGACGGATAAAATAAGCATGGAGGGAATGGATAAATCTGTCCGGTGCAACACTACGATGGGCAGCAACCAAGGCTTGCGCAATAACGTGACCGCCAAAAACACGCTGCCAATGCGAATTTCCGCTTTGACCACGAAACAAATTCTGGTCTATTTTTTCTAAATCCAGTATGGATAATAGATGTTGAAGTCGATCGGTCATGAGCCATATTCACTTGGATAGTTGTACGAAACCGATTAGGTGAAACAGGAAAGCAGATGATTGTCAACAACCATCCCGCCCAATCAATACTTACGAAAGGAAGCTCTATGTCTTCTTCGGCAATCCACCCCCATAAAGTTCTGGATCTCGTCATTGCGGGAGGTGCCTATGTCGGTCTTTCACTCGCCGTTGCGATTAAACAGGCTGTGCCGTCCCTCAAAATTGCTGTAATTGATGCAGCCCCGAAGGATAGTTGGAAAACCGATCCGCGTGCATCGGCAATTGCAGCGGCTGCCATTCGTATGCTGAGACAACTTCAATGTTGGGATGAAATCGAGCCGCTCTCACAACCGATCAATGACATGATCATTACCGACTCACGTAATAGTGATCCGGTAAGACCGGTTTTCCTGACCTTTGATGGCGACGTCGCTCCCGGAGAACCTTTTGCCTATATGGTGGAAAACAAATATCTGAACGCCTCGCTTCACCGTCGCGCGGAAGAATTGGAGATACCTGTTTTAGAGGCTTTGAGTGTCAATAATTTTACCAATAACGGTAACGAGATGCATATCGAATTGAGCAATGGTGAAACATTGCAGGCCCGACTTCTTGTCGCTGCCGATGGTGTACGCTCGAAGCTTCGTGACATTGCCGATATCAAAACAATTTATTGGCCTTACGGGCAAATGGGTATTGTTTGTACTGTCGAGCATGAACGCCCGCATAATGGACGTGCAGAAGAACATTTTCTGCCCGCGGGACCTTTTGCCATTTTGCCACTTAAAGGCAACCGTTCATCGCTTGTCTGGAACGAACGCAATAAAGACGCCGAACGCCTGATGGCTGCCGATGATATTGTTTTTGAATCCGAACTCGAGCTCCGTTTCGGACATCATCTTGGTGCGTTGAAAGTCGTTGGCGACAGGCGTGCATTCCCCTTCGGCCTCACTTTGGCGAGAAGTTTTGTCAAACCGCGTTTCGCACTTGCTGGTGACGCTGCCCATGGTATCCATCCGATTTCCGGACAGGGATTGAATCTCGGGTTTAGGGATGTTGCGGCACTTGCCCAAATTATTGTCGAAACGGCTCGCCTTGGCCTTGATATCGGTTCCATTGTCGGGCTCGAACGCTATCAGGCTTGGCGCAGATTCGAGACAGTTCGTATGGGGATAACAACAGATGTGCTCAACAGACTGTTTTCCAATGACATTTCGCCAATCCGCTTGTTGCGCGATGTCGGTCTCGGTCTCGTTGAACGGATGCCGAAAATGAAAAATTATTTCATTCAGGAGGCAGCCGGAATTACTGACGGTTCTCCCAAACTTCTTTTAGGTGAAGCACTCTGAGAAAGAACTTGATCAAGGGAGAGAAATTCCTTGAAAGAGATGTTCACTCCAACAATCAGGCCCGTACCAAGCGAGTGTCCCTCGAATCGGGTCTGATAACCAAATGAAAAATTCGGGCCCCTCATATTAATTCGAGTCTTTTATAGTTGAAAAACCGGACGTAAAATTCCGGCATAATCCGGCATAATAACGTCAGCCCGTGGACTACTTGGAGATTGCATCCGGAGAAAAAGCCTTGAAGCGGGTTGGATAAAGATGTGCACCACTGCATCCAAAGGAAAAGTTGCAGTTAGCCGGTCAACAAAATGACAAACAAAAATCACTCTCAACCGTTCAATAAAAATCATTCTGAATGAGTTAAATGAAGCCGCAGGAATTGAAATAAAAATTATGCTCTATCAAAGGGATTGCGCCGCTCACATTTTCTTTTTGAAAGAAAACAATTTGAGTGGGATCTGAAAAAATTGGTGGAAGCGCGGCAATTTACCGATAGTCACGATGTGACAAAGCTCCCAAAGCGTTTAGCCAATATAAAGTGTTGAGCGAATATCACTGGCAGCCTGAAAAACATACTCTCTTAACGGTCAGGCAATCCCTATAACAACCTTTCGCAGGTTTTTACCTTTTACCTCAACACACAACTGTTTTTTAAGTCGCACCCTGCGTATTTTTGTGAACCCGCCTATTTTATGACCTTGTCATGTTTCAAAGTCACTCGAAAATGTCTGGGACAAATTAAAAAAGCCGCGTGAGAATTCACGCGGCTTTTAAAATGAAATAGACTTGAACCTTGCTGTTAAACGCGCCGCTCGATCATCAATTTCTTGATTTCGGCGATAGCCTTTGCAGGGTTCAACCCCTTCGGGCATGTTTGCGCACAATTCATGATTGTGTGGCAACGATAGAGCCGGAACGGATCTTCCAGATTATCAAGGCGTTCACCCTTTGCTTCATCACGCGAATCAGCAATCCAGCGATAGGCCTGCAACAATACAGCCGGTCCGAGATAGCGATCACCATTCCACCAATAGCTCGGGCAGGATGTTTGGCAACATGCGCAAAGAATGCATTCATAAAGCCCATCCAGTTTCTGGCGGTCTTCATGGCTTTGCAACCATTCTTTCTCGGGCACCGGCGAAACTGTATGCAACCAAGGCTCGATCGAGCGGTGTTGAGCATAGAACCGGTTGAGATCAGGAACCAGATCTTTTACCACCGGCATAGATGGCAAAGGATAAATCTTGATCGGGTGTTTGACCTCGTCCATGCCTGTAATACAGGCAAGGGTATTCGACCCGTCAATATTCATGGCACATGAGCCACAAATACCTTCACGACAGGAACGCCGCAATGTCAAAGTCGGATCAACATGATTCTTGATGTATAAAAGGCCATCAAGAATCATAGGTCCGCAAGAATTACGATCGACATAATAGGTGTCGAGACGCGGGTTCTGGTCGTCATCCGGCGACCAGCGGTAGATGTGGAATTCGGTCAATTTCGACGTGTCAGCCGGCTTCGGCCAAACCTTACCCGGCTTGATTTGCGAATTCTTGGGAAGCGTCATATGAACCATTATCAGTATCTCCCCTTAGTAAACGCGCTTCTTCGGCGCAATTTTCTTGAGCGAAATGCCACCGTCTTCCTCTTTGGTTAACGGGTTGAGGTGGACACCACGATAGGATAGCGAAACTTTCCCATCTTCAGACAAGCGCGAAACCGTATGCTTACGCCAGTTTTTGTCGTCACGCTCAGGGTAGTCCTCACGTGCATGAGCACCACGGCTTTCATGACGGGCTTCAGCCGAATAAACTGTCGAAATCGCATTAGCCATCAGGTTTTCCAATTCCAATGTTTCCATCAGATCGGAATTCCATATGAGGGAGCGATCGGTTACCTTCACATCCGGTAATTCATTCCAGATTTCCGAAATGCGTCTGCAACCTTGCTGCAGTGTTTCTTCCGTACGGAAAACGGCTGCATCTTCCTGCATGGCGCGCTGCATCTTTTCACGCAACTCGGCTGTCGGTTTGGCTCCATTGGCATAACGGATACGATCGAACCGATCCATGATCTTATCGACCGCCTGTTCGTTTATTGGCGGAATTTCCGACTTGCGATCAATAACTTCGCCAGCCCGAATAGCCGCCGCGCGACCAAACACCACAAGATCGATCAACGAGTTCGAACCCAGACGGTTAGCACCGTGCACAGATGCGCACCCTGCTTCACCGACGGCCATCAAGCCTGGTTGAACACGATCGGGTTCATCTTCTGTCGGGTTTAATACCTCGCCAAAATAATTGGTCGGTATACCGCCCATATTATAGTGAACCGTCGGAATAACCGGTATCGGATCTTTCGTAACATCAACACCGGCAAAAATGCGGGCTGATTCGGAAATACCCGGTAGACGCTCATGCAAAATGGCCGGATCAATATGGCTCAAAACCAGATAGATGTGATCTTTTTTAGGACCAACACCGCGTCCTTCCCTGATTTCAATCGTCATACAACGCGAAACAACGTCACGCGAAGCAAGATCCTTGAACGAAGGAGCATAGCGTTCCATGAAACGCTCGCCTTCCGAATTGATGAGATAGCCACCTTCGCCACGTGCACCTTCGGTGATCAAACATCCCGAACCATAGATGCCGGTTGGATGGAATTGGACAAATTCCATATCCTGCAACGGTAGACCGGCACGGGAAATCATACCACCGCCATCACCTGTACAGGTGTGGGCAGATGTTGCCGAGAAATAGGCACGGCCATAACCACCTGTCGCCAGCACAACCATTTTTGCCGAAAAACGGTGAATGCTACCATCATCAAGATTCCAGGCTACAACACCTGTGCAAACACCATCGGTCATGATGAGGTCAAGCGCGTAATATTCAACAAAGAATTGCGCATTGTGCTTCAGGCTTTGGCCATAAAGTGTGTGCAAAATAGCGTGACCGGTACGGTCTGCAGCAGCACATGTACGCTGAACGGGCGGACCGGCTCCGAAATCTGTCGTATGTCCGCCAAACGGGCGCTGATAGATTTTACCGTCTTCGGTACGTGAAAACGGAACACCATAATGTTCGAGCTCATAGACGGCCGCCGGTGCATTGCGCACCAGATATTCCATGGCATCCATATCGCCTAGCCAGTCGGACCCTTTGATCGTGTCATACATATGCCACTGCCAATTATCCGGCCCCATATTGGATAGAGACGCTGCAATACCACCTTGTGCTGCCACGGTATGGGAACGTGTCGGGAAAACTTTGGTAATACAGGCGGTTTTTAACCCCTGTTCGGCCATTCCCAACGTTGCACGTAGCCCCGAACCACCGGCACCAATAATAACGACGTCAAATTTGTGATCGACAAAATGGTAGGCTTTTCCACTTTTTGTTGTGGAACTAGTTGAAGAAGTGGTGACCATAGAGATCAACCTCCCAATGTAATTTTTAAAAGGGCAAGAAGCAGACCCGCACCAATAATGTAACAAAAGAACGTATTGAGTGCCAACATCAAGATGCGTGTTGCTTCATTCGGAAGATAATCTTCCAAAATGACCTGCATCCCGAGTTTCATGTGATAGACACCGGAAAGAACCATCAAAGCCATCACAACGGCTACAATCGGATTTGCCAATGTTGCATGCACCGTCGCATAATCCTTGCCAACAAGGGAGACAACAAGCACGATGAAAAAGATAAATAACGGGACATTGGCAAGCGCTGTCATACGTTGGGCCCAAAAATGGCTCGTTCCTGTATGGGCAGCTCCCCAGCCCCGAACTTTTCCAAGTTCTGTTCTGAAATCTTTTTTCATGAATATCTTCTCCCTGCCATTAACGAACGCAATAACCGACGATCCAGATAAGAAGCGTCACGATAATGGAAATAAAGACTGTTGCCCAAGCCGTTTTGGTCGCGCAATGTTTTTCAAGGAGATACGTTCTTGTATCCCAGAAAAAATGCCGCACACCGCCAACAAGGTGATGAACAAGAGCCAATGTATAAAGAAACAGAATGCAACGGCCGATAAATGAATTGAACAAACCGTTCACTGCTTCAAATGCCCCACCACCGGAAGCTACTGCCATCAACCATGCTGCAAGGAACAAGGTTCCGACATAGAGAGCACCTCCCGTAATACGGTGGGCGATAGACATCGCCATCGTAATCGGCCAGCGATAAATGCTGACATGTGGTGAAAGAGGACGCGTTTTTGTTGTTGTCGTATCTGTCATAGGCTTTCCTGACCTGGTTTTGACTGCGGTTATGGAATAACCACCCCCGCCATTCCTCCCGTCTGTTTTGCTTTGCAAACAGGTTGGAAATAACTTTCAATGCACCGGAACAATATTTTTCATCCAATGCTACAGGCCGGCCATTTCAGTTGGCGGATTAAAGGTCACACCCAAAAACAACCGAATGCTCCATAGTCAAAACTAAAGAACATTATTCTTCTAATGCGGATTTCGCTCCACGTCAAAGCAGTAAAGCATATTCTTGTCATCAAATCATTGGGATTGAGTATAGTTTTTATTACAAATCCGGTTTTAATCGTTTAAAAATATGATAAATTTAATCATATTTAGCCTCTTGTGAGGCCTTAGAAGCGACAGTAGCTACGTGAACTGATTCTCGGTTACCACCCCTATTTACTCAAAGATTGCTTGAATAGCAGAAAACCGTTTTGCGTTTTCAAACAAAACGGTTTTCCTGATTTTATTTTGAATCATCAAGCTCTAGAAGCAAAGGAGCTTCAGCGATTTTAATCAAACCGTATAATATAGCCGGTCCAATCCCCTTTAACGGCAATTTGCTCATAAAGCTTGCGCCCGTCCTCGGGGATACGGGGAGCATTCAAAATCAACTTTGTCCAGCCGCGCTCCTCGGCTTTATCACAAAGAAGGTCGATCATAGCTTTGGCGATGCCCTTACCCTGATATTCATGATGCACATGAATATGATCGACTTGTCCTGCACGCAATCCGGAAACCGGTTCGGGATGATCATAAAAAATGACAAATCCGACGAGTTCACCGTTGACATGAGCGCCAAGTACTTCGGCTGTACGATCCTGTAGCAGTTGTTCGGCATAATACTCGTCGGGCCGACGTGGTGCACCGCGTTTTAACGCCTGGGTATAACTTGCAAGAAGAGGAGCAAGTAAACGTGCGTCCTTCAAATGTAAAAGGCTGATTGCTACATCATGCCGGTCTTCTTTATTACTAGTCATCATACCCGAACTCCCTTTGGTGGGTTTTTCACTTAATCTATGTTTAAAGTGACCGGATCAAAACGTAAAGAGTTCTTGCTTCAGGAAATACAATTTGCCGCAGTTTCTATTTCCAGTCTCTGATATCGACAAAATGACCGGCAATTGCAGCCGCAGCAGCCATAGCGGGTGACACCAGATGCGTGCGCCCTTTATAGCCCTGCCTGCTTTCGAAATTACGATTGGACGTTGAAGCGCAGCGTTCTCCCGGTTCCAGCCTGTCATCGTTCATAGCAAGACACATGGAGCATCCGGGCTCCCGCCAATCAAAACCGGCTTCCTTGAAGATTTTATCAAGTCCTTCTTTTTCTGCCTGTTCTTTAACGAGACCCGAGCCTGGTACGACCATTGCCGAAACGGTAGGTGAAACCTTTTTTCCTTTAACCATTGCGGCGGCGGCTCTCATATCTTCAATGCGCCCATTGGTGCAAGAACCGATAAAGACCCGATCAATCTTGATATCGGTAATTCTGGTTCCGGCTTTCAGACCCATATATTCGAGCGCCCGCATTTTTGATGCGCGTTTGGTTTCATCGTCAATTTCTTCCGGATCCGGTACAACACCGGTAACCGGCACGACATCTTCCGGCGATGATCCCCACGTAACCGATGGAACAAGCTCGGATGCATCAAGCGTAACAACGGTGTCGTAATGCGCCCCTTCATCCGATTTCAGTGTTTTCCAATAGGCAATTGCTTTTTCCAGCATTTCACCTTTTGGCGCGCGCGGACGACTCCGGATATAATCAAAAGTGGTTTCATCCGGTGCGATCATTCCGGCTCGTGCACCGGCTTCAATCGACATATTGCAGACAGTCATGCGACCTTCCATAGAAAGGCCACGAATTGCTTCACCGGCAAATTCGATCACATGACCGGTTCCACCGGCTGTGCCGATTTTTCCAATAATGGCCAGCACAAGATCTTTTGCAGTCACGCCTTTTGGCAGACTACCATTGACCTGAACCAGCATATTTTTCGATTTTTTCTGGATCAGTGTCTGGGTTGCCAGAACATGCTCGACCTCGGATGTTCCGATACCATGGGCAAGAGCACCGAAAGCTCCATGCGTCGAGGTATGGCTATCACCGCACACAATCGTCATGCCGGGCAGAGTAAAGCCTTGCTCGGGGCCTATGATATGGACAATACCCTGACGTTTATCGTTCTGGTTAAAATATTCTATGCCGAATTCGGAGGTATTTTTTGCCAAAGCCTCGACCTGCGTGCGGCTTTGCTCGTTCTTGATACCTTTTGCACGATCGGGAGATGTCGGAATATTATGATCGACAACTGCCAATGTTTTTTCCGGATGGCGCACAGGACGATGGGCGATACGCAAACCTTCAAAAGCTTGAGGGCTGGTTACTTCATGAACAAGATGACGATCAATATAGAGTAGGCAAGTTCCGTCTTCCTGACGGTCTACAATATGATCTTCAAAAATCTTGTCATAAAGTGTACGCGGGGCACTCATTTTTTTGTCCTTGAATATTATAATCTAGGTGTTTTTATCTTTTAGACCGGTCATTATTCGACGATCATTCTAAAAGTCAATTCACTTGATATGAGATAAGAACAACCTGTCGATTTTACAAATTCCGATGAAGTTCAATAAAAGATAATATTATAAAAAAAGCGGCTTAAAAGCCGCTTTTATCTCAAATAAAACCAATCGGCTTTTATTCTGATTTCTGTTCAGCTTCCGGTAGCGGTGCAGCCACTGTTTCAACAGTGACAGTTTCAGCCACACCGGTGCTTGGAACATCAACCGCCTTCTTGCGGTAATCTCTTTTCTCGGAAATGCGGGCAGCTTTACCGGTAAGGCCACGCAAATAATAGAGTTTAGCACGACGCACATTACCACGACGAACGACTTCAACGCCCTCGACAAGTGGTGAATATACCGGAAATACGCGTTCTACACCCTCGCCATAAGAAATTTTACGAACGGTGAATGTCTCGTTAAGACCACCACCCGAACGGGCAATGCAAACACCTTCATAAGCTTGAACACGGGTACGTGTACCTTCAGTCACACGAACCGAAACGCGAAGTGTGTCACCGGCCTGAAAGGCTGGGAGTTTGCGCTTTTCTTCAATTTTTGCGCGCTGCTCGGCGTCGAGCTGTTGTATAATATTCATCTCATCAATCCTTCATGTTCTTCTCGAACAGTCAGAGCGCTCGACTCTTGCCCTCGAAACCTTGTTCCTTCGGCTATGCCTTGCGGCAGGAGCGGGTTCACCATCCATTAATTTCCGGATGCAGATGACGTACCATCTGAAAACGTGGTTTGCCCATTACACTATCGCGCAAACTGAATCAAGCTTTCCTGTTATTTTTCTCGTAAATCGAATAAAGATCCGGCCGTCTTGCTCTGGTTATTTCTTCCGACCGGCTTTTGCGCCATTTTTCAATTTCCTGATGGTTTCCCGATGTCAAAACGTCGGGAATTGATCTGCCTTCAAATATTTGTGGCCTTGTATATTGCGGATATTCAAGAAGTCCGGCTTCGAAACTTTCCTGTTCGCCCGATTGATTGTTCCCCATCACACCGGGTAAAAGCCGCACAATCGAATCAAGTATAATGAGGGCCGCCCCCTCGCCACCGGAAAGAACGTAATCGCCAATCGAGACCTCGATAAGATTTCTGGCTTCGATCACCCTTTCGTCCACACCTTCGAAACGTCCGCAGACGAGCGTTACGCCCCCGCCATCTTTCAATTCATGAGCCATTTTCTGGTTGAAACTGCGCCCGCGCGGGCTCATCAACAAACGGGGATAATGATTGTCAACACTATCAATGGCTTTTGCGAGCACATCGGGCTTCATGACCATTCCGGCACCACCGCCGGAGGGTGTGTCATCCACACTATGATGACGGTCAGATGCGAAATCTCTTATCTGGACTTTATCAAGCGACCAGATGCCGTTTTCCAATGCGCGACCCGCCATTGAGTGGCCGAGAAACCCCGGAAACATTTCCGGATAAAGAGTAAGTACAGACGCTTTGAAACTCATTGTTCTTCCTCGTGAGCCGAATTCAGATCATCGTCAACAAGACCTGCTGCGAGCCGATCAATGGAGATAAATCCCTCACCGATATCGATTTCCGGAACGGCAGCTTTTGAAAAGGGAATGAGTTTGAGCCCCTCGCCTTCAATCTTGAGTTCAAGAATATCACCACCACCGAAATCAAAGACGGCATTGACCTTGCCGATCACTTGACCGGTTTCGTCTCTGACAAGCAAACCGATAAGATCGGTCTGATAAAACTCGTCCTCTTCGAGATCATCCGGCAATCGTTGCCGATCGACATAAAGCGCTATTCCATTGAGCGCCTCGGCGCTATTGCGATCATCAATACCAGAAAAATGCGCAATGACGGCGTTGCCCGTTTTTCTGATATGGTCAATCTCGAAAGAGCGGCCATTTTCGTCGAATAGCTTACCATAAGACGAGAGTCCGAAAGGATCGGCGGTAAATACCACAAGTTTTACATCGCCTTTAATACCGTGGGCTGCCGCGATGGTTGCAAGGCGCACAAAATTATCTTTGCTTTTTCCCATATGGTTCCACTTTTGCTCCAATTTGCGGCTTTCGGCTCTTAAAAATCGGCTTTTCTTAAAAATTTACTTCAAGCTTGAGACTTTTTTAATAATACCCGCTCAAAATTCAAGCCGTTCGCTTTAATATGGTTCATTTACTATATTCAATAGGGATCGAGAGAAAATCGTTCTATCCCGATTGACAAGCAACAATGGCGGCTTTGGGGTCAAAATATTGCAAAACGTAGCCATTTTAAAAACACTTCAGGAGGGTTTCTATGCCAACAGTTATGCTTTTTTATAAAAACATCGTCCCCATTTCACGCGAAACGCACAAAAAACTGAAATTCAGTGCTCCGAAAAATCTTGATTTTGCAGCCAATACCCACTGGGTTCCATTGGCAGGTGAAGAATTCTATCAGGCCGCTTTGAACTACCCGATTTTGTTTATGGGTGCCGAAGATAAAGAAGGTAAAATTACCTATACTGCGGTTGCCATGCTCGGTTTGGCAAATGATGAAAACGATTATCTTGACAAGGATAAAAAATGGCGCCCCGACACATATATTCCGGCGTTCGTCCGCCGTTATCCATTTGTGTTGGCAGGTGCACCTGACCAGAAAGAATTGACTGTTTGTTTTGATTCCGAATCAGGCATGTTCAACGAAGTTGAAGGAATTGATCTCTTTAACAGCGATGGCAGTGTTTCACCTTTTATGGAAGATCGTATCAATTTCCTGAACGCTTTCAAAAACAGCATGGAACAGACAAGCAAATTTCTGGAAACTATTGCCAAAATGGGTCTGTTCAAAAAACAGTCGATCGACATACGCTCGCAAAGCGGACAAACCGCAAGGCTCGAAAATTTCTGGATTATCGACACCGAGAAATTCAACAAGCTTTCCGGCGACCAACTGGCAAAACTCCACAAACAAGGTTTTCTTGGCTGGATCTTTGCCCAATTAATGTCGATGAACAACTTGCCTGGCTTGATGAATCTCCACCTTGCCCATATGAAAAATGCAATAACTGCACCAAAGTCGGCCATATCCGATAAAACCGGCGAAGCCACTAAAAAAAATAAACCTGTCTCGACAAAAATCAATTAAGGTCTCTCGAACAGAGAAACCCGATGTTAAACTCTGTCATGGTAGATTGATGCCATGACAGAGATCTCTACCTCCGATCTTCCATTATTGGAAGCAACGCCAAAGCTTTTGTCCGCGCGCAAAGACTGGCTCGAGCAGCTTGAAAAAACGCGCCGTGTTGCTAAACTCACAGTTGAAGCTTATGAACGGGATAGCCGACAATTTCTAAGTTTTCTTTGTGGGCATCTCGGACATCGTCCCGACATTTCCGACATTTCCGAACTTCGCGTTGCCGATATAAGATCATTTCTTGCCTATAGACGCAATGAAGGCGTTGGCTCGCGTTCACTCGGGCGCGGTCTTGCCGGTATACGCTCGTTTTTCAGATTTTTAACACGTGCCGGACTTGCCGATGTGCCGGCGGCGCGTGTTGTGCGCACACCGAAACAGCCGAAATCTTTGCCAAAACCGCTCAATATCGCCGATGCACTACATATTGTTGACAAGAAAACCCAGCTTGATGACGAGCCTTGGGTTGCTTCCAGAAACGCTGCCATTCTCACTCTCTGTTATGGATGCGGCCTGAGAATATCGGAAGCTTTATCACTAACGCCTGCAGATTTCGGTGACAAAAGCACCACCAGCATTTATGTGACCGGTAAGGGAGGGAAAACCCGTCTCGTTCCGGTTATTCCGGCTGTCCACGAGGCAATAGATGATTATCTTTCCTGTTGCCCGTTCATTCTACCACCCGATCAACCTTTATTCCGTGGTGTGCGTGGTGGAAAATTGCAAAGGGCAATTGTCGAACGCGCTGTTCAACAATTGCGCTCGAGCCTCGGCCTTCCCGATAGTGTTACTCCGCATGCCCTCAGGCATTCTTTTGCAACACATTTATTATCGCGCGGGGGAGATCTTCGCACTATTCAGGAATTGCTCGGTCACGCAAGTCTTTCGACAACACAAATCTACACCGGTGTCGATACCAACCGTCTCATGGAAGTTTATAAAAAAGCCCATCCACGCTGAGGGTCACCTCTTGTTTAAAAACATGCTTGCCGAATTACCGTTGATAAACGGTCATTGACTTTACTATTTAAAATTCGGGAATATTGGAAATCCGGAATTTTGTTCGACAATCTTCCTGAAGCACAAGATTGATCCGGTGTGGTTTAATAAGCTTAATTATTTTGTAAAATGAAACCGGATGATCTTACATCCGGTTATTCGGCCTTGGCTTCAATGGCCAAAGCATGGATACCGCTTTCAAGTTCATGCTTGAGAACATGATTTATTGCGCGATGGATATCCACCCGTTTCATACCTTTAAAAGCCTTTGCAGTAATTTTTACCCGAAAATGCGTTTCGCCTTTACCATCGAAACTACGGCCGTCATCGTGTTGGTGACCGGCGTGAAGATGGCTTTCATTAATAATTTCAATAGCGGACGGAGAAAACGCAGCTTGTAGCTTTTTCTCGATTGTTTCCGCAACTGTGCTGGACATTTTCTTCTTTTAACCCCATATGTGAGCGGTAAGTTTCACCCGATTCTTGATATTCAGGAAATCGGCAACTCACATGTGGGAACAAAAATCCCGAAAGTCAATTCTTGCCAAACATGTATATTGTGTTTTAAGTCGGAAACATGACGACCACATCGAAATTATTTGACTCAATCCGCATCAGTTCCAACAGAAAAAAGAAGGTGGAACCTCAGGTTCCCCAATGTCAATGGGAAGGATGCACCAAACCCGGCACTCATCGGGCTCCGGCGGGGCGCGATCATGAGGGAGAATATCTTCATTTCTGCCTCGAACATGTGCGCGAATATAACAAGAATTTCAATTATTTCACCGGTTTGAAAGATGAAGAAATCGCGAAATTCCAGAAAGATGCACTGACCGGCCATCGCCCGACCTGGAAATCGGGTGTCAATGCCACTGCTGCCAAACCTGCAGCCGATTTTTCGAGAATCCGTTCCGGTTCAGCCGCTTATCAGAACCGGGTGAACGATCCGCTTCATATGTTCAATCAACAAAGCCGGGCAACCAACGCACCGCGGAAATTGAAAACACTGGAAGCGCGGGCTTTCATGACATTAGGTCTTGACGCCAATGCAACCAGCCGTGACATAAAGGCGAAATATAAGGCTCTGGTAAAACTTCATCACCCTGATGCAAATGGGGGTGACCGGTCTTCCGAAGATCGCTTGCGTGAAGTATTACAGGCATATAACCTGCTGAAAAATGCCGGCTTTTGCTAACGTCAAATTGAAGACCAAAAGACAATTCTTTTCAATGGAACATTGAAATTCTTGTCTGACTGTCTGATAACAGATCGAGAGCTTGTAGCTCTTCAATTTAAAACACATTATAGCTATATGGTGTGTTCATATTTAATTCGGACAGCGGTTTTATCCGTATGGAGGCATGATGACAAAGGACGATCTGGGTATTGATAATGTGCCGGATATAACGGTTTCGGCACGCAAACTTTTCGGTATTGATACCGATATGCAGGTTCCAGCGTTCAGCGAAACAGATCCCAATGTGCCCGAGCTTGATCCGGATTATCTATTCGATCGGGAAACAACTTTGGCCATCCTTGCCGGTTTTGCCTTCAATCGTCGTGTGATGGTTTCAGGCTATCACGGTACCGGTAAATCCACCCATATCGAGCAGATTGCAGCGCGTTTGAACTGGCCTTGTATCCGCGTTAATCTTGATAGCCACGTCAGTCGTATCGACCTTGTCGGAAAGGATGCGATTGTTATCAAAGACGGTATGCAGGTGACAGAATTTCAGGATGGTATTCTGCCATGGGCCTATCAAAGAAATGTTGCACTGGTTTTTGATGAATATGATGCCGGTCGTCCTGATGTCATGTTTGTTATCCAGCGTGTATTGGAATCGTCTGGACGTTTGACCTTGCTTGATCAGAGTCGTGTTATTTCACCGCATCCTGCTTTTCGTCTGTTTGCTACAGCGAACACGATCGGTCTGGGTGACACAACCGGCCTTTATCACGGCACACAGCAAATCAACCAGGCGCAAATGGACCGCTGGTCGATTGTGACAACCTTGAATTATTTGCCGCATGACAATGAAGTCAATATTGTTCTGGCAAAGGCAAAATCCTTCCGCACCAAGGAAGGCCGCGAAACTGTATCACAAATGGTTCATGTTGCCGATATGACGAGACAGGCGTTCATCAATGGCGATCTGTCAACGGTTATGAGCCCGCGTACTGTGATTACCTGGGCCGAGAACACCGAAATTTTCAAGGATCTGGGATTTGCATTCCGCCTTACATTTTTAAACAAGTGCGACGAATTGGAACGCCCGATCGTTGCCGAATTCTATCAACGGGCTTTTGGCAAAGAATTGCCTGAATCCCTTGCCAACTCGGTTTTGTCATAAGGAAAGCAGCTTTGGCAGCACAATCAGGAGACAATTCACGCGAACGTCCTTCGGGACTGATTGACAGTGAACCGTTCAAACGGGCGACAACTGTATGCATGCGTGCAGTCTCGGGTGATCATGAGCTGGATGTGGTCTTCGGTGAAGACCGTCCCTCAATAGTAGGAGGACATGCAAGACTTCCTGAAATACCGCGTCACCCGACATATAATGATTTTGCTGTTACCCGTGGACTTGCTGATTCCATGGCTTTGCGTCAGGCCTGGCATGATAGTGAAATCCATTCCAATCTTGCTCCACAAGTGCCCGAAGCACGTGCTGTCTATGATGCCGTCGAACAGGCGCGCGTGGAAGCTATCGGCACACTTGCCATGGAAGGCATGGCAGAAAACCTTGATGCGATGCTTGCCGATAAATACAAGCGGGCAAATTATCAGGCTATCACCACAAAGGAAGAAGCGCCGCTTGAAGAAGCTTTGGCACTGATGGTGCGTGAAAAGATTACCGGCCGTAAACCACCTGAAGAAGCTGGTCCCGTCGTTGATTTATGGCGTGACTGGATTGAGGAAAAAGCCGGAACAGATCTCGATCATCTGGCAAAAAATGTCAATGATCAGGACAAGTTTGCCCGCATTGTGCGTAATATGTTGGCATCCATGCAACTTGCTGACAGCCTCGAAGATAACGAGACCGATAGCGAGGGCGAAAACGAGGATGAAAACAACGAACCTCAGGAAAACGAGGACGGCGATTCAAAAGAACAGGAAGGTTCTGATAAAACCGAAAGCGAACCATCTGATGATGTTGATGAAAATGCCGAAGACGGAGACATGGAAGCCTCTGATTCGGCAGATGATGATGGCAGCGATTCCGAAGAGATAGACACCGAACAGACCCCTGGTCAAACAAAACGCCCGCAACCACCATTTTCCGATATGGACGAGCTTGGCGATTACAAAGTTTATACGCGCGAATTTGACGAGGAAGTTGAAGCATCCGAACTTTGCGACATTGAAGAACTCACAAAATTACGTGCGTTTCTTGATAAGCAGCTTACCAATTTGCAAGGCGCTGTTGGCAAGCTCGCCAACCGCTTGCAACGGCGCTTGATGGCTCAGCAGAACAGGTCATGGAACTTCGACCTTGAAGAAGGCTATCTCGATTCGGCAAGGCTGCCGCGTGTCGTGATTGACCCGACACAGCCACTTTCTTTCAAACAGGAGCGCGATACCGATTTTCGTGATACCGTTGTCTCGCTGGTCATTGATAATTCCGGCTCCATGAGAGGGCGCCCCATTACTGTTGCTGCAACCTGTGTCGATATTCTGGCAAGGACGCTCGAACGCTGCGGCGTGAAGGTTGAAATTCTGGGCTTTACCACAAAAGCATGGAAAGGTGGCCAATCACGCGAAAAGTGGCTTGCCAACGGTAAACCTGCCAATCCCGGACGACTTAACGATTTGCGCCATATTATTTATAAAAGTGCCGACACACCTTGGCGGCGCGCAAAGCGCAATCTTGGCCTGATGATGCGCGAAGGGCTCCTTAAAGAAAATATCGACGGGGAAGCTTTGATATGGGCTCACCAACGGTTACTTGGTCGGCGCGAATACCGGCGCATTCTGATGATGATTTCTGACGGTGCTCCGGTTGATGATTCCACACTTTCTGTCAATCCGGGCAATTATCTGGAAAAGCATTTGCGCGCTGTTATTGAAGAAATAGAAGCACACTCTCCGGTCGAGCTGATTGCAATTGGTATCGGTCATGATGTCACCCGCTATTATCAGCGTGCTGTAACAATTGTCGATGCGGAAGAACTTGCCGGCGCCATGACTGAACAACTTGCAAGCCTGTTTGACGAGGATGAATCGCGTAAAGCCCATTAGGCTTATCTTCTACCCGCTGCGGTTTTGCAATTTTCATTCTTCAATCAGAATTTTGCGACAAACAATCACGCAATCACAGCGTCTTTGAATATCTTTGTTTAAACGTAACCGAGTTTTCGGAAATTTGCATTCATTCCGTATTTTCCTAAACGCCGGTGTTCCGGTTATCCAGTCCATTGTCTTCTTTATTTTCTGGATTTTAAAAAACAATCTGGTAACCGGCGGAAGACAAACGACTTCCGACGTTATTCTCACTCACTAACAGGAAAATTATCTAGACGAAAATGCCATCGAGATTTGCACTTCCACTCTATCAGGCCATGACATTTTCTAGCGGAAGCGATGCAATATTCTTGAGGCTTTCGTCCTGAAGATTCTTTTTGGCTCCCGAACAACAGCATAAGAACACCAATCCCGCAGTGAAACCCGACCATGCTGTTTATGCATGCGTTTCTTTAACCGATGATGCAATCATCAAATCGACATTCTTTAAAAATCGGAAACCCGTTCTATGTCGGTTAGCAGCAGCACATTACTGTGCCACCCCCCCAAGAACCGTACACGCAAGTTTCCCCGCATATGGCTCAAGCCTTTATAAGCCCGCACTACTGTTTGGGCCAGCAACATTTTAACTGTTGGGTTAGCCTTTTGGTGGAAAAGGATCATTACCGTAAGTATTCCGCTGACGGATTTTCCCATTTTCACCATGAATAAAAACCTCACTCCTTTGACTCTTTGCTATATCACGCGCAGCTTCGAAAGCTTCCTGCTGCGTGCGATGATGTGAAGTATCTCTGGAGTTCTTTTCACCAAGCACAGCCCAACCATCATTTCTTTTAACTACGTGTTGATTTTTACCTGCCATGGGGGACCTATTAACAATTTTAGTGGTGTTGTATAATATTACCATGGCATTCATTTCAATGTCAACATATTGATCTTTATTTTATGTAAAAACACCACATGTAGTACCTAATCCACTTCATGGTTTTGGATCAACCGAGGGCCGTTAGGATGCAGCATCACTAAATTATCGATTTCATCACCATCTCCATCTACTCATCTGATAATGTGATGGACATCGCAATCATCATTATCTCTGAAGACCTGGTGGCAGATCGAACATCGATGGCTCTGTCGCTACCAAATTAAACTTAGCTTTCCTCGCTGCATTTTACCTTCTGTCCAACGCTTAACCTGCCGCTGTTCGAAGTACAACTCGTCAACCGGATATAGATTAGCCTCAGACCTGATTTTAATGTGACGTTTTATAGGAATATCTTTGCAGGATACCAACTTTTGCAGGCCGTTTTCCGCATCGACACTCTGGAATACCCAGTTCTTAGCACCTATTGAGTGAAAATACTTCTGCTTCACCCAGTATTTGTTGCGATTACCGTGCCATCGGCACGACTAGCGCCAGAGCACAACTTACAGACGCGATAGTCGATATAGCCAAACGTCTCTTTGGCAACAATATGACGATGATAATTTGCCCAACCCCGTAGTACCGGATTAAGTTGTCTTATCAGGTCACCCTGTTTTGACGCCCCATTACGTTTCACTATCAGCCGGACTTTCTGGAGGTGATTACGCTATCCCTTAACAGCAGGCTTTATCAGTATTTTGCCGCAGTACTTGCACAAATTCTGCCCCAGAAAATCTAACCTTCCGAAATATGCGTTATCACCGGTTTTCCGGCCAAAGTGCGCCAAAACTGAAAAAATCCGCAACAGATAGATTTTTTACAATTTAAAAAACCTGTTATCTTCCCGTTCCCGCCAAATAATTTTATTGATTTTCACATGAGATATATCAATAATCGACCAATTTCCAACGTGAATATCTGTCTTTCATTTATCAATCAATCCGATTTTGTCGGGGAAGTTTTTCGAGGGGAAGAAGAATGAACGGGGAGAAGACCTATGACGGAATTACGCGCCACACCTAAAGTCCGCAGAAGACAAAATACGACGCTTCTAATGCTGGTTCTGATCGGAACCATCAACTATATCGACCGTTCGACGCTTTCAATAGGTAACACATTGATCCGTCAGGACCTTGGCTTATCCCTGACCCAAATGGGATGGCTGCTTTCCGCGTTTTTATGGGCTTATGCGATTTCACAATTACCTTGTGGACTTCTCGTCGACAGATTCGGAGCGCGCCGCGTATTAGGAATAGGCCTGTTTGTCTGGTCACTTGCCCAGGCATTGTGTGGTATGGTTTTCAACTTCTTCCAATTCATCATTGCCAGAGTATGTCTGGGCATGGGTGAATCGCCAATGTTTGTTTCAAATGCACGCGCTGTACGTGACTGGTTTCCTCTCAGCCAGCGGGGAAAACCGACAGGTATCTATAATTGTGTTTCAACATTGGGACCGACTGTGGCACCGCCTCTATTAACTGCATTGATGTTGAACTTCGGCTGGCGTTGGATGTTCATCATCATGGGCATTGTCGGTATTGTTGTTTCAATAATCTGGTTCATCATTTATCGGGATCCTCACCACACGGATCTCATAGAAGAAGAAAGAAACTACCTTGTAGCGGGCGAAGAAAATGAACCTGAAAGCACCACCGATTTTGCCGAATGGATAGGTCTATTCCGCTTTCGTGTAACATGGGGGCTGATGTTGGGGTATTTCGGCACCATCTACCTCATGTGGTTATTTATGACATGGCTTCCGAGTTATCTCGAAATGGAACGCGGCATGAGCTTGCAAAAAACCGGTTGGGTCGCGGCCATTCCCTATGCTTTCGGCATAATCGGCAGCATTGGAACAGGTTATATTGTTGATTGGGCTTCCTCGAAAGGCATAACTCCCGTTGAAGCACGCCGGTATATTGTATCATTCAGTCTTGTCATAATGTCGGTTTTCACCTTTTTATGTGCATTAACAGCGAGCAATGTTTTAGCCGTTATTTTTATTTGCATTGTTATGTTCGGAGTGGGTTCGGCAACGGCAATGGCCTGGGCTATGGTCTCTGTTTTGGCAGCCCGAAGCGTCACCGGTTCGCTAGGCGGCATAATGAGTGCCTTCGGTTATGTGGGGGGTGCACTGGCACCTACTGTGACCGGTTATATTGCACAATTTACAGGAAGTTTTATTCCGGCGCTTTTGGTTGGTTCATGCATAGGTATTGTGTCAGCCATGATCTACCTTTTTTTCCTGCCAAAAACCGCTTTGACGGAGGACGATATCGGGCGCAAACACTGACCGGTTGATCGAATAATGCCAATTTGTCTTTATTCGGTCCGGAATTATTTGTTTTCAAACGATTTCGCTTATTTGAAATCGAATCTCGTACAGAAATATTATTTTTCAGGGAATTAACCGGGATATTCTATTTATGAAACAATTTTACTGGTATATCACTGTAGTATCAAAAGAAGCGATAGCTGATTCATGGGGAGGACAATAAGATGACAAAAAGTATTAAAACGATTGTTAAAGAAAAAGGCCATGTTTTTTCGGCGTGGAGTAATTTTACCGATCCTGTTGCAATATCCACATTGGCCGAAACGGATTTTGATGCCATTGTTTTTGATATGCAGCATGGCGCACATGATGAAACAAGCATCATTACAGCTATTGCTTACGCAAAATCCCGGGATAAAACGACAATTGTGCGCATTCCCGTCAATCGTTTCGATACGGCAAGCCGTGCCTTGGACTTCGGCGCCGATGCAATTATTGCACCAATGATAAACTCAGCCGAACAAGCGCGTAAATTGATCGAATTTGTAAAATATCCACCTCTTGGTCAACGTTCGTTCGGAGTGTTACTACCAAATACCAGTTTTGGTGCTGTTGGCAGTAGCAATTATCTCAGCGGCTGTAATCAACATGTCACAATTTTCGCCATGATCGAAACGCGTGAGGCTTTCGCAAATCTCGACGAAATCATGGCCGTTCAGGGATTGGATGGCGTTTTCGTTGGTCCTTTTGATTTTTCGGTCGGCTGGAGTGGAGGAAAAGCAGCTAATCCGTCAAGTCCTGAAATAATAGAGCCATTGACAACGATTGCCCGCAAAGCCCGTGATGCGCATTTGATTGCCGGCGTTTATTGCCCGAACAGCACATTTGCCAAACGTTATCAGTCACTCGGTTACCAGTTCATGACATTGAGCAATGACAAAGCAATGATTGACGAAGCCGCCCGAACCATTCTTAGTCAAATGGCTTGATCGCTATTTTCGTGAACTTTTCCATGATAGATGTCCGGCATGAAAATTGCCAGAATAGCACCGTATGGCAAAAGCATAAACACGCCCATAAACAGTTTCACGCAAAAATCGCCGCATGACAATGAAAGCCAGACAGGCACCTCGAGCCCCATCAGATTTGTCATAGTCGGGATCGAGCTATCGCTGTAACCGGTCAATTTGTCGATAAACGAAAAATGGCTGGAAAAGGCGACAGCGAAGAACCACACAGTATCAAGTGCCGAGCCGGTAATTGCAGCCGCAAGTGGCGCAATCCACCAAGTTTTGCGCCGCAATGGATTGAACACCAGAATATCCAGCAATTGTGCAAAAAGAAAAGCCGTTCCCGAAGCAATTGCCAATCGGGGGCTTGCAAGAATCCATGAAACAGCAAGACCGGCAATAAAACCGGCATAAACAATACGTCTCGCAGCATGGGGGCCGTAACGACGATTCGTCAGATCGTTGATGAGAAAAGCAAATGGATAAGTAAATGCACCATAGGTTAGAAGATGTTCTAATCCGAACCAGTGAAACGGATATTGCACCAGAACGTTGGATGCCGTCACCGCGAGGCACATTGCAAAAACTGCAAAAATAAGATGCTGGGTCTGTTTCATTTTTTTTACCCTGGGTGATGGAACCAGAAAAAAGGGCCGAAAATCGGCCCTCAAGACGAATCGTTTATTGAAAAAAATCAGGCTGCTGTTTCAGCGAGCTTCTTTTCAATCTGACGCTTCAACAAGCGGGCCCGTTGCGACAATTCCTTGTCACCGGACTTCAAAAGAAAAGCATCAAGACCACCGCGATGTTCAACCGAACGCAAAGCATTTGCCGAAATGCGCAAACGATAGCTTTGTTCGAGAGCATCCGAGATCAATGTAACATTGCAGAGATTTGGCAAAAAACGGCGACGCGATTTGTTATTTGCGTGGCTGACATTATTGCCATATTGGACTGTTTTTCCAGTCAATTCGCAGGCGCGGGACATAGGTTTCACCTTTAAATTCTAATAGAAGCAACCGACAAGCATGTTAAATTTCCAATGAACACGCGCATAGATTGGCTTCCCAAAAATTGGTAAGTTGCGTTTCTATAGGGGGCTTGGATGAAAAGGTCAAGGGTTTTCATGTGATAGACGAAAGTTAAAACGTAAGAAATCTGTTTTTTTAATCGGGATATGCTAAAAGCAATACCATGATGAGTGATATAAAAACCGATACTCCCCGTTCCCGTGGCCGTTCCCCGATATTTCTGGGCATTTTCGGCTTCCTGTGTCTATTCTTTTTTTGTGCCTTTTCAGCATTGGGCGTTTGGCAGGTCGAGAGACTCGGCTGGAAAGAGAATCTGATTAAAAATGCCAATGAACGCATCCACCTTGCGCCAATTGCGGCACCGACAAAAAGTGAATGGGGAAAGGTAACATATGATAATGACGAATACCGCCCCGTCACACTCACCGGCCGCTTTTTGAATGACAAAGAAGTTCTGGTAACGGCTGTTGCCGATGAAACAACCGGCTATTGGGTGCTGACACCCATGGAAACAGAAGATGGGGCAATCACTTTCATCAATCGGGGTTTTATACCCATGGATAAACACGATCAACAATCGCGTAAAGCCGGCATAATTGACGGGGAGACGACTGTAACAGGTCTTTTGCGCATGAGTGAAGGTGGCGGTTTTTTCCCGCGCAAGAATAATCCGGATAGTAATTTGTGGTATACGAGGCAATTGCCCGCTATGGCAAAAAAAGTCGGACTTGATGACGTTGCCCCCTATTTCATAGATGCCGACAGAACACCCAATAAAGGCGGTTTACCAATTGGTGGTTTAACTGTTGTCAGCTTTCCGAATAATCACTTGAGCTATGCTATTACTTGGTTTACTTTGGCCGCCGGTGTATTTGCAGCATCAATATTTTTAATTATTTCTGAAAAGCGGCGGCGGCGCGGTATCGTTTATGAATAAAGCAACAGGAATCGGTTTTCTGGCAATCCTCATGTGGTCGCTTCTTGCGACCTTGACCGCTTTTTCCGGAAAGGTTCCGTCTCTCCTGTTGACATCCATGACATTTCTCATCGGCACAATACCGGGGGTGATGATCTGGATCAAACATCCTCAAACATTGAAAGATTTAAAACAACCCCTCGTCGTCTGGGTGGTGGGCATTGGCGGCCTGTTCGGTTACCACTTCCTTTATTTCACCGCGTTAAGAAATGCGCCGCCTGTTGATGCAGCATTGATCAATTATTTATGGCCTTTGTTGATTGTGCTCGGTTCTGCACTTATGCCGGGTGAAAAATTGCGCTGGTTCCATGTTCTCGGTGCATTATTGGGCTTTTCCGGCATGGTTCTGGTCATCGCCGGAAAAGGCGGATTTGTTATTGATGAAAAAAACATCTATGGCTATCTCGTTGCATTGGGAAGTGCTTTTGCATGGGCGGCCTATTCACTTCTTTCCCGTCGATTGTCAAAAGTTCCTACAACGGTTGTGGCAGCCTTTTGCCTCGTAACATCTATTTTGGCATTTCTTTGCCACTTCATTTTTTCAGAACCCTTTATTTTACCGGAGACCGGCGGACAATGGCTATCTGTTCTGTTATTAGGTCTCTTTCCTGTCGGACTGGCTTTTTACTGTTGGGATTTTGGTGTCAAAAGGGGCAATATCCAGCTTTTAGGCGTTGCAAGTTATAGCGCGCCTTTGCTTTCCACGCTTATCATGGTGGCGACAGGACTTGCAGAGCCGTCATGGCGTTTGTTGGCAGCATGTCTATTGATTACCGGGGGTGCTGTCCTTGCTTCAAAAAATCTGATTTTCAAACCGAAACTGCAACCGGTTTCCGAATAGAAGAAAACGATCTTCATCTATCATCGTCATTCCTCTTTTGAGGAGATCATTTCACTATTGTCGAAATCAAATTTTATATTGCTCGAATAAAATCCAGCATGCGATCAAAATCTACCACCCTGTAAAGATCGTTGAAAACAATTTCCATTAGAGCAATATAATCGAAAAAATCGTTTCGTAATAATGCCTTACAAATTTACATACACAAAATTATAAACAGCATTTTTAACGCCGTAAAACCGGTTTTGGCTTTAATATTTTATATTAAAATTTATAAATATATTTCTTGAAGAAACTGTCTTTCGCCCCTTTTCTTTTTTTGATCTTTTATCATATTGATATTTTTGAATTGAAACACGGCCACTTCGCGAAATTACTGAATTGAAGCCGATGAACGGGTGCTAACAATTTTATGTGCGCAATTGTTTTCTGGCAATCGTTTTCGGGCACTTGAATTCAGTGAGGCGAATTCGATCAAGCGGATGCGGTGGTGCAAATACGAACAAGCAGATAAAACGGGTAAAAGCAAACGGAAGGAACAAACATGTTTTATGGAGTTTTCCTTTCCTTTGCATCTTATGCCGCCTATGCGATCAGTGATGCATGTGTCAAATTTATCGATGGTGCACTACCACCTTACGAAACGGCTTTTTTCGGAGCTTTAATCAGCATTATTGTCATTCCGTTTTTGAAAAACCGTGACAATAAATGGATAGACATTATCCGCTCGCAGAACTGGCCAATGTGGTTTTTGCGCACAATATCGGGTGCATTTGGCGTTATTGGCAGTGTTACGGCCTTTACACATTTATCAATGGCAGAGGCATTTACACTCATATTTTTACAGCCTTTGTTTGTCAGTATACTTTCTATGATATTTTTGAAAGAAGCCATCGGGTGGCGGCGTTGGTCTGCAATCATTATCGGCTTTATCGGTGTGCTCGTCGTTTTGCGACCGGGTTTTCGCGAGCTCAATATCGGGCATCTGGGAGCTGTTTTTGCCGGTTTGAGCGGTGCTATTTCCATCATTATTGTCCGCCATATGGGAGGACGTGAAAAACGCATCACTCTTTATTCCAGCGGAATTATCGGTTCGATTTTTATCTGCGGTTTATTGAGTTTACCAAGTTATATTGAACCACATGGCTTTGAATGGCTTTATCTTGCCGGTTATGGATTATTTGCGGCCCTTGGTGCACTTTTCCTCATGGCTGCGGCTCGCCGCGTTCCCGCCATTGCAATTGCTACCCCGCAATATAGCCAGATGATCTGGGCTATCCTATTCGGCTACTTCATTTTCAACGATCATCTCGATCTTCCCATGATCATTGGCATTATCCTCATCATGGCTTCAAGTCTGTTAACTTTCATGCGTGAAAAACATCACAGCACTCAAACTACGCCGCAAAAAGCCACGTAACTAAAAGCCACGCCACAAAAATAATAAAATTCTTACCTCATCTGTTTTAAGAATTCTTCGCTTGAAAAGAACGGCTCAAGTTGAAAATGCCGAAATGCTAGTTTTAATAGAAGAAATCTATAAAACACCACTTCCGTAACCATTCAGGACAAAACTAAAAACGCTTGGCTCACGGGAGCGGGCAGCAGACGTTACACAAGGAGGAAATAAAAAACGCCTGCTGCGGGAGGAAGCAGCAGACGTTACAAAGGGAAAGCCTCAAGGGAAGGAAAGGCTTTCCACACAGAGCCCGAGGGGGAAGGCCCTGTGAGCTTTTAGCGTGCTGTACGGCGAGCAATCGCCGCAATCTCTGAACGGGTAATGCCAAGATCGTTCAGCTCATGAGCAGAAAGACGGCTTAATTCATTATAAGTTGTACGATAACGGCGCCATTTATTAAAACTACGAAGAAGATTCATGACACTCACCTGATTTATATTATTATGTTGGAATTTGTTGAGGCATATATAAGCCTGACTTTATTGATTGAGGAGTGACAAGATTGCATAGCTGCTGTGCAACGCTTAAGCATTTTGCGTATTTTTTAGTCACAATTCATTAAGAATTGTCCGTCTTTTGCCTCATTCCATGACATTTCGCCTTATTTACGAAATAAATCTTCGTTTTTTGCCATAATTCCTGCCAAAAATTTCATGGAAATTGTGTTAAATTAAGCCAAATTACAAATTTGAAAGAACGAAATTCTATTCACCTTTGCAAAATAACTTGTAAGTTAACGATATTTTCTACAAATTCTCATAAATCATGGTTAATTTTTCGTTTAGAGTAATTCCTATCACGAACTTGAAATATATTGTCGACGTAAGCAAATAATTTTTTGACGAACGCTATTGTTTATTCCCGTTATCGTCTGCGGTCTTGAAACTGTCTCGGCCAAGAAAACCCTAATCTGTTTCAATCAATCACAGCGTATCTATTGCAATTGTCAAACAAGAATTTGCTGTGTGATACGCGTCATAGACATAATGCTGTTCGAGAAAAGTGGACAGTTTCGTAAGAATCTTCAGTAAAGCGTTCAAAACAGCGCTCAGCCGGTTTTAAAAATTTTTTCGCTCAAACAATCGCTATTTGCTCCTAATGCTTCCGCTTTGAAGCTTGGTCAAAGTGGTTTTTGATCAATTCCGGAAAATATCGGAAACAAAGAAAGCAAAAAAACTGCCGGAATTCATCCGGCAGCTTTTGATTAAATTGTACTTTTTGTTTTTTAGCCACTTATTCAGTGACGGAAATGCCGCATGCCGGTAAAGACCATAGCGATATTATTTTCGTCGGCGGCTGCAATCACCTCGTCATCGCGGATAGAACCGCCAGGCTGGATGACCGCTGTTGCACCGGCTTCAACTGCTGACAACAATCCATCGGCAAACGGGAAGAAAGCATCGGATGCGACAACCGAACCTTTGGTCAAAGGCTCGCTTCTACCGGCAATTTTAGCTGCATCGAGCGCTTTATGAGCGGCAATACGGGCTGAATCCACACGGCTCATCTGGCCGGCACCAATGCCGACTGTTGCATTATCCTTCACATAGACGATGGCATTCGATTTGACGTGTTTGGCAACCTGGAACGCAAATTTCAGATCGCGCATTTCCGCTTCGGTCGGTTGGCGTTTTGTAACCACTTTCAAATCAAGATCGTCAATCACACCATTGTCGCGTGTCTGAACCAACATGCCGCCCGATACGGTTCTCATTGTCAAACCGGGAGCGCGCGGGTCAGGCAGACCACCGGTAATCAGAAGACGCAGATTCTTCTTCTTGGCAATGATTTCGCGAGCCGTTTCTGTCGCGTCCGGTGCGATAATAACTTCGGTAAAAATTTTGGTAATCTCGGTCGCGCAATCTTCGTCAAGCGGACGGTTCAGCGCGATAATTCCACCGAAAGCCGAAACAGAATCGCAAGCCAAAGCTTTGAGATAAGCTTCTTTCAAGGTTTTGCCTTTGGCAACCCCGCAAGGATTTGCATGTTTGATAATGGCGACCGCTGCACTCTTTTCCGGATCGAATTCGGCAACGGTTTCAAAGGCTGCGTCCGTATCATTGATATTATTATAGGAAAGCTGTTTTCCCTGTAAAACCTGTGCGGTTGATACACCGAAACGCTTTTCACCGGTCAGATAAAAACCGGCCTTTTGATGCGGATTTTCGCCATAGCGCATGATTGTTTCAAGCTCGCCGCCAATTGCGCGCCATTTCGGCGTATCAATTTCGAGTGTCTCTGCAAACCAGTTCGATATTGCTGCATCATATGACGCTGTACGGGCAAAAGCACGGGCAGCCAACATACGACGGAAAGAAAGCTTCAGACTGCCTTCATTTTTATCAAGTTCGGCCAATACCAGATTATAATCATCGGAATCTGTCACAACCGTAACATAGGCATGGTTTTTTGCAGCGGCACGAATCATTGCCGGTCCGCCAATGTCGATGTTTTCGACAATGGTTTCATTATCGGCACCGGAAAGTCTTGTTTCCTCGAACGGATAAAGATTGACAGCAACAAGATCAATGCCGACAATTCCGTGTTTTTTCATTGCAGCCTGATGTTCGGGATCATCACGGATTGCAAGTATGCCTCCGTGAATTGCCGGATGCAGAGTTTTGACCCGACCATCCATGATCTCCGGAAAACCGGTTACTTCGGAAACATCTTTGACAGGCAAACCGGCTTCAGCCAGAGCCTTTGCAGTACCGCCTGTCGAAATAAGCTCGACGCCATATTCATGAAGTCGCGTCGCAAAGTCGATAAGGCCGGTTTTATCCGATACGGAAATAAGAGCCCGACGCACCCGAAGCAAATCGGGCGCGGGAATGTGTTTCGATGTCACAGTCATAGTATTGTTCCTGAAATTTACGCAGAAGAAATAACCTTAACTGCCATAGCACAGGAAGTTGGAAAAAACACTCTGTGAATAGAAAAGTGAACGGTTTTAACTTGAAACTTTTAGATAAGCTCTTTTCAAAATACCTTCATTTTCAGGTCAAATACTTAGCTTGCTCCGGTAATACGTGTAAAACGCCAACGGATTTTTTCGGTGAGAACCGGCCGAAAATTCAAGACAATCTGCCGTGTCCTTTTGGGGCCGCTTGCATCTGCAAAGTCGATTGAATCTTCAAGCTGGATATCGGCATCGGGAGAAATAAAATTCCACACGTCTCCCTTCAAAACTTCCAGACGCAAGCTGTTCCCGTCATGGCTTACTTCGACATGCGGATGAAGATGGAACCGCACCGCGACATTGTCACGACCATCGCTTTTGATGGATTTTCCGGCAGGCGCATAGAAGGAATCGTAACCGTCAATAATATTGCCGTTGGATGTAAGCAGCAATCCACGTTCATGAATCATATTGAACGATCCGACATAGCCATTGTGACTTGCAACAAAACCGATACGATCCGGTTCTTCAACCCGCTTTATATTGACAATTGTCGGGCCGCTTATGAGTGCCGCGCGGGTTTTGCCTTTCCGCTTATAGAATTTACCGGAAGAGGTATCATTCAGTGTCGCCGTCGAATGGGCTGCGGTTGCCCGCGCCATCAAAGCATAATCGGCCGGACCATAAGGGTCGATTCCCGCATTGATAATAAACCGGTCAGCACCCGAGGACATTTCGAATGAAAGACAGCCTGCGGCCGCCTGATAGGAAACCTGACGCGGCGGTATGGTTCCCGTATCGGCAATGATGGTTGTGTTATTGGCATAAAGTCTCTGATAGCCGGAATAGGGGGCATGTGAAAACGGCATACCGGCTGTCTCGTCGAGTTTCAAAACAACTGCCAGCCGTTCCGGCAAAATCGGTCCGACACCGTTAAAATGGGCAAGTGTCTGATCCTGATGAACAAAAAACCGCAGAGCCGGTAACATGCGTTCAACCGAATCAACCAATATTCTCGGTGCAGTCTCTTTGCTATGTGCATAAAGGTGGCGCAGTGCGATGAGATCGGTCAAAAGCGAAAGCAATGTTGCGGGATTGCGTGAAATATGCCCGCCATCCGGCAATATTTGTCGGGTCAAAGAGCGGGTAAGCTGTGCCTGTGCTGCCTTCTTCATCGAAGGGGACACCGGCAAACAAATGGACGCAAAGCACAACGCCGCTGCCGCCTGAAGACGGTTTTCATCCTCATCCATATTGCGGATAGCCGTTCTTAAAAACCGTGCATGAAAACCCAATGCTCGCATGAAGCGACGTTCGAAATTTTCATTTGCGCCATCAAGCAACATCCGTGCATGGCAAAGCCAGGAAATCAGTCTACGTGCTGCAACATCGGGATACCAAGCGGGCCCTTTGACATGTTTTCCTGATTGTTCAATCCAGTCGTTGAGCAAAGAACGGGCATGGGCATTGGCAAGCGGGGTACGTGCCGCATCAAGATGCCGAAGCCAGCTAAAATCGTTAAGTGCTGCTTCCCAAGCCGGTGTCGGCGGTTCGATCGCAAAAGGCGAGATTGACCCCGTTTGGACAATCCGTCCGGCAAGTGCGAACCGACCATGATAGAATTCATGCGCCATTTCAGGATCGGCCAAATGAAGATCGACCGGTTCGGCCAGAATGCGCTGCGGACGAAAGCCGGAAAAACGCCAGCGGAACAACGGCCCCACACACAGGCGCCGCAACACACGCATCGCAGCATAAAGCGCCGGCGATGTTTTATATTGCTGATCAACTGTAGTGGACACGATCGGAACTCCAAGAAAACAAACTTGAGTGTATTTTCTTTGATTAAGGTGAATGATTGGTTAATTTTGGTAAAAAACTCGCAATAGACCATCGCGATCAAATGAAATTATTATCACCTATTTTTGGAAAAAAGCTGAAATACCCTCACCGTTTCAAGCACTCAGCCTTGAAATATCGGCGTTAAAAATTGCCTATCCTGCCTATCAGCTAATTTAAATTCACAAAACAAACTTTCAAAAAACTGAAGATTTCAGTGCCCGATTTCTCTTTTGTCAGAATAAACCGGCGAAGTTGAAAAACAACGAGGTTGCAAAAAGCTTAAGCAATACGTTTTAATCTCGCAGCAAAAAAGCCGTCCATACCCGATAATGATGGTGTTTGTCCTTCAAGATCGGCAGGAGTTGTCCGCAAAACTCCGTTTGATAAAAGCTCTTTTCTTCCTCCCACTTCCTCGCCACGGATTGGCACGAGCTTGATGTCATTGCGGCTTGAGAGAACATTATTGACGAGCTCTTCACCTTCCTGTCTTGCAATTGAACAATTTGCAAAGACAATCAAACCGCCAATTTTGACAAGCGAAATGGAAGCGACAAGAAGTTCAAGCTGTAATTTTGCAAGTTTTTCAACATCGCTAATATCTTTTGTCCATAAAATATCAGGATGCCTTCTGATTGTTCCAGTCGACGAACAGGGAGCATCAAGTAAAACAGCATCAAAAAGCTCTTCCGGTTTGAAGTCTTTAAGGTTGCCAGCCCATGTTGCAACCTTCAAATCGAGCCGTTCCATATTATGTTGTAAACGCTTCAGGCGGTTTGCCGAAAGATCGATTGCCGTTACACGGGCTCCCTGAACGGCAAGTTCTGCCGTTTTTCCGCCGGGTGCTGCACATAAATCTGCAACTGCTTTATCTTTAATATTGCCCAGCAAACGGGCGGGAAGAGAGGCGGCGACATCTTGCACCCACCATTCCCCTTGCTGATAACCTTCAAGATCGCTTACCGCCCCTTCGACATGTTTAAGCCGCACTGTGCCATTGAAGAGAACATGCCCACCGAGTTTTTCCGCCCACATTTCAGGGTTGCTTTTGACTGAAATATCGATTGGTGGTTCAATTGCCTGTGCAGCTATAATTTTTGCTGCCTTTTCACGACCGTAGTTTTCAATAAGCATTTTCGAAAACCATGCCGGAATATTTTCCGTGGTCGAGCTTTGCTCTCGTTCTTTGTCGGCATTGCGGGCAAGTTTTCGCAAAATCGCATTGACAAGACCGGAAAAGCGCTGATTGCGCGGATCGCTTTTGGCGGCCGTGACAGCAAGATCAATTGCCGCATGGTCAGGAACGTCAAGATAGAGCACTTGTGCCGCCGCTACATGGAGAAGGTGCCTTAAGGACAGGGCATTTTGCGGCAAAGGCCGATCAAGATAAGACTTAAGGATTCTTTCAATATCGGCACGATGGCGAAGTGCAGCCCCCAAAATAGCGCGCACCAGCATACGATCGCGCATTTCAAGTGCCAAATATTGGGGATGCCCGTGCTCATTATCAGTGAGGCCATCAAGCGATGTCTTTTTGTCAACCACGGCAGAAAGCAGACGGGCTGCTGCCTGTCTTGCCGGAAGTCCCGGAACAGGCACTGCAGATTTTTTTTCTGACAAACCGGATTGATCTATTTTACGTTTATTTGCCAATATCGACTCGTTATGACCATGGACCTTTCGGCGTGTTATTGCGCATCCATGACGGACGTTCAACAGTGCGGCGCATATTTTCCCATGGCGAACCGCTTGTTGTCGTAATATTCATTTCCTCGGCCTGTTTGCGCAAAGCTGCAATACGATTTTCTGTCGAGGGGTGGGTCGAAAAAAGATTATCCGCTCCGCTGCCATTCAGGGGATTGATGATAAACAAATGTGCCGTTGCCGGATTATGCTCTGCTTCCTCATTGGGGATAGTTTCAACACCGCGGGCAATTTTGTTCAAAGCCGAAGCAAGCCATAACGGATTTCCACATATCTGCCCACCGCGTTTATCGGCCGCATATTCACGTGTTCTGCTGATTGCCATTTGCACAAGCATGGCAGCAAATGGCGCCACAAACATAGCGATAATCGTACCGATAATACCCGATGAATTGGAATTACCATTGGAATCGCGGTTGCTACTGCCGAAAAACAACGCGAAATTGCCAAGCATCGAAATGGCACCGGCGATGGATGCGGTAATGGTCATTGTCAGCGTATCATGGTTTTGCACATGTGACAGCTCGTGCGCCATAACACCGGCCAGTTCTTCCGGACTAAGTGCATTCAACAGGCCGGTTGTGGCAGCAACAGAAGCATGTTCGGGGTTGCGCCCTGTTGCAAAAGCATTGGGCTGGGCATCGTCAATCACAAAGACTTTCGGTTGGGGAAGACCGGCTTTTTTGGCAAGGTCGCTGACAATCCGGTAATATTGGGGGGCGCTCCTCTCGTCGACCTGATGCGCGCCATACATACTCAAAACCATTTTATCCGAATTCCAATAGGAAAACAGATTCATTCCGGCTGAAATGAGAAATGCGATCACTGCGCCATTACTGCCGCCAATCAGGTAACCGACGCCCATTAATAGTGCCGTCATGAAAGCAAGAAGCATGGCGGTACGCATAAAATTCATTGTCAACAACTCCGATATAACGCATATTTGTCCTTATATGATGGTGAATATTTCCGTTTTCTTCAATGGAAGACCTATGAAAAATGACTGACAAACAACAAGAACAAAATACAGAGAATAAAAATTCCGAAAAAAAAGAACTTCCCCCTGCAGCACAAAGAGCACTGAAAGAAGCTGAAGAACGGCGTAAAAAAGCAAAAAAAACCGATGCGCCCAAGGAAATTGGTGGCCGTGGTGGTAACGATCCTTCACGCTATGGCGACTGGGAAATAAAGGGGCGGGCAATCGACTTCTGATTTTTGAAAGAGCGTTCAAATGAGCCTGAGTTTATTAAACTAAAAAGCTTGTCTTGCATGAGATGGATTTGCTTTGCGCGATATTACCCTTTTAACAAGACTGCTCTTTTAATATGGGTCGCAATAATATGTTAAACGAATTTTCAAGACGGGCTTTTGCCGCCTGTTGTTTCGGGGGGCATTAATTTTTATTTCAAGCTTGAATTTATCCGAAAAACATTTCCCGTAATGGTTTCCCTGTCATTATTTCCATTCCATAGCGTAAAGCATAAAATACGTTTCCGCCTTTCCGGTTTGATCGGATAGGTTTCCGTACTTTTTTAAAAAACACTTCACGAATTGCTTGCCGCAAATGGTTGATCCTAAACCGGTCGCTTGCCGGATTAAAACCGTTGCTGCATTGAATTCCGGTTTTAAACTTATCCCCTACGATAAAAAAGCGAATGCGGAAAAATTAGTCTATTCGACGTTTAAGCGTCACGCAAAAATTCCAACAAAAAACGGGCATCAACTGCCCGTTTTTTTGACTTTTTTAAAGACTTGCCGGAAGTCTCGAAAGCTTCAATTTTAAAAGCTTATTCTGTCGGCTGGGCTGCTTCTTCAGCAGGAGCAGCAGCGGCAGCTTTGGCTTCTTCTTCGGCCTGTTTGGCAGCAGCAATACGTTCCTGAGCTTTTTTGCCGGGCTGCGCTTTATTCGGATTGTTGCGGGGTTTGCGCTTGAAAAGACCGGCAGCATCAAGGAAACGTGCAACACGATCTGTTGGCAAAGCACCATGACCGAGCCAATATTGAATGCGCTCGTTATCCATCTTTACGCGATCATTCTCGTCGGCAAGCATCGGGTTCCAGAAACCGACACGTTCGATAAACCGGCCATCACGCGGGCTGCGGATATCGGCGATAACGATATGATAGTAAGGACGCTTTTTTGAACCTGCGCGTGACAGACGAATTTTCAACGACATGTTTTATCTCCTATTGTCGGTTTTGGCTTTTTACCAATCGGGTTGCCGCCGGTCTTTTCGTGTTCCGGCAGAATTGTTTCCTTATTTCGAATGAAGTTTCAAAGCCGTCGCTTCGTGGTGACGAATGACTTCCTTGACGATGAAATTTAAAAATTTTTCCGCAAAATCGGGATCAAGATGGCTTTCTTCCGCAAGCTTGCGCAAACGTTCGACCTGCCGTTTTTCGCGTGATGGATCGGCGGGCGGAAGGCCATATTTTGCCTTTAACACTCCCACAGCTTTGGTGCACCGGAACCGTTCGGCAAGAATATGCACAAGTGCAGCATCAAAATTGTCGATGGATTCACGAAGTTGCAAAAGCTCTTCAGGAATTTTTGTATCGCTCATAATCTTCAACGTTTCTTCGTTTTTCAATGCTTCTTCGGCAGACCGGGAAGGCCCGGAAATTTGGTTCCACTCGAAGGCAGTCCGGGTAATGCCCCGCCACCAAGACCGGGAAGCTTGTTTCCAAGGCCTGCACTTTCAGCCTGTTTCTGAATTTTTTCCAATTGTTTGGGATCCATTGACGAAAGATCGGGAAGACCACCGCCCAAACCACCAAATCCCAATTTGGCGCCAATGCCACCCATCATCTTCTGCATCAGACCACCTTTGCCTTTGCCGCCCATCATTTTCATCATGTCGGCCATTTGGCGATGCATTTTGAGAAGTTTGTTGATGTCGGCCGCATTGGTACCCGAACCTTTGGCAATGCGCTGTTTGCGGCTATGTTTCAAAAGATCGGGATTGGCACGTTCTTCTTTGGTCATGGAAGAAATAATGGCCAATTGCCGGTTAAAGAGATTGTCGTCAAGACCGGCAGCCGCAATCTGGTCTTTCATTTTTCCGATACCCGGCATCATGCCGAGAATGCCGCCCATACCGCCCAATTTTTTCATTTGCTTGAGCTGTTCGGCCAAATCGCTCAGGTCGAATTTGCCCTTCTGCATTTTTTTGGCAAGTGCGGCGGCTTTTTCCTGATCTATCGTTTCGGCAGCTTTTTCAACCAGCGAAACAATGTCGCCCATGCCCAGAATACGATCGGCAATGCGGCGCGGATGGAATTCTTCCAGCGCTTCCATTTTTTCGCCGGTTGCAATGGCCTTGATCGGCTTGCCTGTTACAGCGCGCATGGAAAGAGCAGCACCACCGCGCCCGTCACCATCCATACGTGTCAATATGATACCGGTAATGCCCACACGCTCGTCAAATGAACGGGCAAGGTTGACAGCATCCTGACCGGTCAGACTATCGGCAACAAGCAAGATTTCATGTGGTGCGGATTTGGCCTTGATGTCGGCCATTTCGACCATAAGCGGCTCATCGATATGGGTACGACCGGCGGTATCGAGAATAACAACATCCTGACCGCCAAGTTTGGCAGCCTGAACAGCACGGGCAGCTATTTCAACCGGTGTCTGGCCGGCGATGATCGGCAATGTCGGCACATGAATCTGTTCACCGAGCTGTCGCAATTGTTCCTGAGCTGCCGGACGACGCGTATCAAGAGAAGCCATCAGAACTTTTTTGTTCTGTTTTTCAGTGAGACGTTTGGCAATTTTTGCCGAAGTTGTCGTTTTACCTGAACCTTGCAGGCCGACCATCATAATAACAACCGGTGAAGGTGCATTGAGGTCTATGGAAATGCCTTCTGTGCCAAGCATTTCCACCAACTCGTCATGAACGAGTTTGACAACCATTTGCCCCGGTTTGATTGATTTCAAGAGATTGGCACCAACCGCCTTTTCACGAACACGGTCGGTAAAGGAGCGCACAACATCAAGTGCAACATCGGCTTCAATCAGCGCACGACGGACCTCACGCAGAGCGGTTGCAACATCCTGCTCCGACAGGCTTCCCCGCCCTGTCAGATTGTTCAGAATAGTGCCCAGACGTTCCTGTAAGGAATCAAACATTGTCTACCTCTTTAATAAGCCAACAAAACCGAACCAAACGAAACACCCACCCGAGGGCGCATCGCGCTGTCGGATGTTGACCTCCGGGATCTCTTTATACCGTTACGGGTCCCGGTCGGTGGCTCCAAGTCTGATAAGCTTGTCGCAGATTTAAAGCGTCTTAAAACAGCAAAAGAAGCATCTTGTCAAGGTTTATGCATAATGTATTTGATAAAGTGTAATCCTACTTGGTTTCAGAACCAACTTGTTATAAGCGATAAACAACATTTTACCTGCATAAAGGTCAGGTTTTTAAGAAGGAACAGCTCGAATGTTTTGTAAAAGCGCGATAAAGGCCGGTTTTATCGGCTTGGCATTTGCCGCAACCACCGGAGTTGCCCTTGCAGCTCCAAAATGCGGCACGACTTCAGCCGGTTTTGAAAACTGGGTAGAGGCAACCAAGCAGGAAGCAGCAGCAAACGGAATTGGCAAGCGTGGTATAGCCGCTTTGAACAATGTGCATTATGCCCAAGCAACCATCAATGCAGACCGTGGTCAGAAAAGTTTCAAACTGAGCCTTGACCAATTCATGAAGAAACGCGGTTCATCAACCATTGTCGCCCGTGGCAGAGTGATGAAAAAGCAAAATGCGGCACTATTTGACCGGCTCGAGAAAAAATACGGTGTTGCATCCGGTCCGGTCATTGCCATTTGGGGAATGGAAACAAGTTTCGGTTCCTATATGGGTAAACAACATACCTTATCGGCCGTCGCAACCCTTGCTTATGATTGTCGCCGTAGCGCATTTTTTACCGACCAGCTCTATGCAGCTTTAAAGCTGATTGACCGCGGAGATTTTGACCCGAATTCTATCGGTGCCATGCATGGCGAAATCGGGCAAACCCAATTCTTGCCGAAAAACGTTCTGCTTTATGGCGCCGATGGTGATGGGAACGGTCATATCGACATGATCAATTCGAAGGCCGACGCGCTTGCTTCGACATTCAACTTCTTGCGCGCCCATGGTTGGAAACCGGGACAGGGTTATCAACCCGGAGAGCCCAATTTTGCGGCCATTCAAGGTTGGAATGACGCAAGCGTTTACCAACAGTCGATTGCCATTATGGGCAAACAGATAGACGGTAATTGATAAAATAACCGGCCGTGAAATTGCGGCCGGAATTTTTCCCTGCCGATAACCGGTAGACGTTATTCACCCGTTATTGTTTCAATATTTAAAAAAAACGGAAAAGCCTGTCTGATCGACAGGCTTTTTTATATGAGAATTTTTGTTGGATGATAAATAATATTTCGACCGATTAATCTTCAGCCCGAATAAAGTCGCCGGTGCGGCGGTCCATAATCCATAATTCTCCTGTCGCAATATCGAACCACGCTCCATGAAGAGCAAGCTTTCCCTGATCTTCCCGCCGTTTTATCCATGGGAACGTACGCAAATTATTGATGGAATAGCGGATGGAAATGCGCTCCAGTGCTGTTTGACGTTCACTTGACGTCATCAATGTATTGGTTGCAACAGCTTCGGCAGCCGGCGTCAGAAGTCCCATCCACTTACCGATAAAATCGACAGAAGAAAGCGGCTTGCCATCAAGATCAAGTGCACTCCTGATTCCTCCGCAACGGGCATGACCGAGTACAACAATGTTTTTGACTTTTAATGACTGGACAGCAAACTCCAACGCTGCCGATGTTGCATGATATTCTTTATCGGGATGAAATGGCGGAACAAGATTGGCCACATTGCGCATAACAAATATTTCGCCCGGATCCGTATCGAATATCGTTTCAGGAACAGTGCGTGAATCGCAGCAGGCTATGACCATAGTTTCCGGTTTTTGGCCTTCATAAGCCAATTGTTTATAGCGCTCGCGTTCCTGAACAAGCCGGGTGTTCATGAACACATGATAGCCTTTTAAAAGCTTTTCGGGAAAATCCATCATCTATCAATCAATCAATCAACTTGGCAATCACTTGACTATCACCTCACTCGACAATCACTTGGAAAGCTTTCGCTGTTCCACGCCTTTTATTTGTTTTTTGCCACGTCCGCTTTATCTTTGAGATAACGCAACGTAACGCGCTCGTCGAGTGTGCCAAGGCGATGAAGCCCGCTTTCAAGCATCAGTTCATAACCATTGTGCCGCGTTGTTTCCATGAGCATGGTGTAAACCGATGCAGTGGCAAAACGGAGAGCATCTTCTTCATTGTCACCATCAAGAATACGGGCAAGGAAAAGTGCAGCTGTGAGATCGCCCAGACCATTGACCGGATCTTTCACCAAAGGGTGTTCGGCAAGCAAAATGGATTTATCTGTCACCAGCAGATTGCCGGTAGCATTTTTTAAAAGCGGCCATGCAGAAGTGACAAGAGTTGTCTTGCAGCCCGTTTTTCGTGCGGCTTCAATAATCTCGTGATTGGTCTCAAGTTTTTTCGACACAATCCATTCAAGTTCCGACCGGTTAGGTTTCAGAATATCGGCAAGCGGCAACAGTTGTTCGACTGTTTCTTTTGCAATGTCTTCCCCGACATAAAGCCCGCCTTCGTCCCCCAGAACCGGATCGCAAAAATAGATAAGATGCGGGTTTTTCTGCTTGAGCGTTTTGATGAGATCGGCGGTAATTTTGATCTGTTCGGCACTTCCGAAATAACCGGTCATAACGGCTGCAATCTCTCCCACCCATTTCGAGCGGATAATATCATCAGCCCAGGCCTTGAAATCCGCAACCGGAACAATGAGACGGTGGGAAGGTCCATGGCGTGGTTGCCATGTCATGCTGACCGTCAGCATATCCCATACAGCATATCCCATTTGTTCAAGAGCATTGACACTCACGCGCGTTCCAACCGAACCGCGAATAACGTGGCTTGAAATAACAAGAACAGATTTTCCAGAATTGCTCATCAACAATGCCTTTTCAATAAAACAAATTATTATTTAAAACCTGTTGCCCCTCCTCACAAGTGCGAAAGTGATGACTGATGCCAAGAATATTCTGCCCGATAGAACCGGAGTGAAATTCTTGGGCGAGTTAAATGCACGCCTTAAATAGCATTAGTCGGATGTTAACAAATTTATCCGTTGTTTTTTTCACAACGTATTGTTTTTTAATTAAAAAATAATTTTAAATAAAATTTTCAAGCTCGTTTTTAAAGGAATAATTCCGGTTTAAAGCGCGAAAGGTGCGAAGAAAACCCGTCTTCAATAAAAACGAATTTCTGCGGCTTAAACGCGCCCGTCAAAAATTTTAAAATTCAAATCGGATTGACGTGACCGATTTTGAAAAAGCCCAAACGGACTTCTCCATTTTTCACTGATAGCTGAAGCACGGGGTCTCCTTTGTCGTTTTTGGGCATGGCGCTTAACGCAAAAAAGATTGTTTTGAGATTGTCGGCCTGAGAAGGAAATGCATTCCGTGCTGTTTGTAAAAGCTTGTTCTGATCAATGATCGTGATATCCAATTTTGCATTGAGATAACCGTCAGTGTCAAACGAAAATGGTCCCGTAACGGTCATCGCCCCACCTGATGCAAATTGCACGGTCGACGGCTTCAAATTGCCTTTATGTCCGCGCAACCGTTCGATAAGATTATTTGCTCTTTCACCCGCCTCGAAAAGTGAAAAAGCCTCCTCGAGTGACCATTTGATATCTCCGCTCATTTCCGGCATTGGTGTATTTTCATGCGGAATTTTCAATGGCAGATTAAGTTCTTCGAAAGTCAGTCTTCCATCGAGATTACTGTTCAGTCCATGGGCGTCAAGTCGCAAGAATTTTGCTGTCGCTTTGTCAAACATGCCACGGGGGTCGACACCGAGTTCGATATTTTCCGTTCGCAAACTCAAGGCATCGGGAATGGTCCGGCTGACATCCGTTTCGAGCTTCATATCGCTCCACCTTGCGCCAATCGGGACAAAACCCGGCAATTCGAGAGAAACGGGCGCAGCGAGTGATAGTTCAAGCCAGTGTGGTGCATAAATGGGCGCACCGGCGATTATTTTTTCACTCGAAAACGCAAAGCCTTTCATCAATTGTTGTAAATTGACCTTATCACAGGAAACACCAATTCTGAGCGGATAGCCTATTTTATGCATGTTTTCACATGATGCGACGAACCCGTTTTCATTATAGGCTGCCAATTGCTCGAAGACGCGTCTTTCGACTTTTTGCGCCAAATAATACCAGATGACCGAATAAAGGATAATGATCAGAACAACTATAAAAATACTCCATTTGAGACATTTATGATTGACTGATTTGGAGTGAGACACAAAGTCGGATGAGGTCATCTTTCGGTTTTCTCGCAATTTCCACAAAGACCGGTGCACTGATCATAGAGAATAAAGCTTTATATCTCCATAGACATTTACGCTTTTTTTAGTGCATATATCAAATCCATGGAAAGTGCATGAAATGAGGATGAGCGATAAATGCACGATTTTTGGGTATTCGGCTATGGCTCGTTGATGTGGAATCCCGGCTTTCACTATGATTTTATGTCGCCCGCCCGACTCTACGGCTATCATCGTTCCTTATGTATCTATTCCAACCACTATCGCGGAACCGTCGAAAATCCCGGCCTTGTTCTGGGGTTGGACCGCGGTGGGTGTTGTGACGGGCTGGCTTTTCATGTTCCGGTAGCGGACACTAAAAAAACCTACGATTATCTGATAGAACGTGAACAGGTAAACAGTGTCTATATCGAAAAACTGAAGCCCATCCACCTGAAAGACGGACGCATCGTCAACGGACTATTTTTTGTTGCCGATCAATCACACGAACAATATGCCAAAAAAATGGACCCGGAAAATATGGCGATGATTATCCGTCAAAGTCATGGGCTTGCCGGTTCCAACATTGATTACGTTGTCAATACTGCAGCAAGTTTAAGAAAAATGGGCATTCCCGACAAGTCTCTCGAAAAGCTTGCAAAACTTCTTCAAGACTGAAGGCTTCCAACAATAAACAAGCTTTAAAACCGATTAGGATATTACCGGTCAGGATTGAATGTTTTGCTTCGGCTTGCCGAACATTTTGACAAGTGCCTGTTCGATCCAGCGGCGCAACGCCGGATCATAGACAAAGCGCCCTTCGAGTTGCGATTTCGCACATTGGGCGCCCTTCAACTCCAAACGTTCGGCACCATGCACCACCCAACGCTGCATCATTGCACGCGTCAATTCTGAATGGAACTGCAAACCCCACGCATTGTCACCATAACGGAAGGCTTGTGTAGGATAGGTTTTGCCTTTAGCGAGAACTTCTGCCGTTTCCGGCAAATCGTAAATGCCTTCGCTATGGAAATGATAAACCATTTTCGGCCAATCCATAACACGCTTGCCGCTTCCGGTCGCTTCGATCGGATACCAGCCGATTTCGACTTCACCATCGCTACGCGGTTTGACCACCCCGCCAAGGTTTCTGGCCAGCAATTGCGCTCCAAGACAAATACCGAGAAACGGTTTATTTTCTTTAAGCGCAACCGATATCCAGTCCATCTCGCAATTGATAAAGGGTTCATTGTCATTAGCGCTCATCGGGCCACCGAAAATGATCGCACCTGCATAATCTTTCAATGTTGTCGGAAGACAATCCCCCAATACCGGTCGATAAATGCTGAGTTCAAACCCGTTCTTTTGCAAGATTTGGCCGATGCGTCCGGTACTTGAAGATGCCTGATGCAAGACAACCGCTATTTTTTGCTTTTTCTCTTCCGTGGAAATTTTTTCGTCCGCCAATGACATTTTATTTCAACGACCTACTTATTCAATGGCGAGCTTTTCGGCATTTCCGAAACCTGTTTTCTCTGCGCCGCCATTTCCTTCAATTCCAAACGATTCTTACGATCAACACCGATCATTTCGGCTATTCGCCAGATCAGCGTATCTTCCAATTCGTAAATATAACCATCCGCATAAGCAATTTCCCACAATAATCCAATAAAGTTGATACATTCTTCTTTTGTAAGATGGCGTTTTAATGTCGAGGTAAATTTGAAAATATCAAGACTGTCACGGTTGGCCGCTTTGCCAGCTTCAATCAGAGCTTTTACCTCCGGTCCGGCAAGTTCGAATTCGTGGGAGACAATGTCATAGAGGACTTTTTTCTCGACCCCCTGTTCCTGACCGTCAGCGTCAACAATGTGAAAAGCCAAGGCGATCGCCGCCACGCGAGGATCATCTTCGCCAAACTCGGGACCGGTTTGTCCGAGTGATTGTAAAAAGTCTGCAAATTTCTGTAATATCAATCTCTGTCCTCGCCATTCAGATTAAGTTAGACGTTCGAAATCACAGACTATCGTGAACACATATTAAGTGTTTGGCCCGTCTTTTCATCGGGCTTTAAAAAAGCCTGACCCTATAGTCCTGATAAACCCCTTAACAGCCAATTAACCGCAATAAATTTACAAACTATTGCCCAATTTCCAATGTTTTTTAAACATTATTTCTTGCGTACACCCGGATCATCAACATTAATCCTTGTGACATCAACAGGAACATCCGGTTTTGAAGGGTCAACGGCATCAACAACAACAACCGGTTTGGTATGGAAGATTTGTGTTGCTTCACTATTGTCTTCTCTGTCTTTTATCATTGTTGACGTGCTGCCGGTTTTCATTGCGTTGCCATGATCTGTGCTGGCAGTTTTCTTTATTTTGACCGGCATTTGTTCGATCGTAGCGGGAATGACTTCATCAGGATTCAAAGTCAATCCGGGAGTGCGTGAGGGAGCCTGCCAATGCACAGCATCCAATTTGCCGCTGATCGGCGAGACCGGTTGCCATTTGTCAAAAGTTTTGCCATCTGCCATCCAAACCGGATCACGATCGGCTCGTACCGCCAGTGACAACCATTGACGGACCCGCCCCTGATCACCGCTTTGCGCTTCTTCTATATCGGCAAGCAAAAGATAGGCACTTTCGCGGGGCGCAATCTTCACCGCTTTTTCTGCCTGATCGCGCGCAAGCTGAAGTTCACCTGCATCGAAAGCCGAGCGCGCAACAATGAAGCATGATTCAAAGCTTTGCGGATTTTTTTGCGCCAGAACTTTTGCTTTTTTCAAGCGGTCAACAGCACGCTCTTCGCCATCGAGATAAAGGCTTGCGAGATCGGCATGGGGTGACTTTTTCCATAAATTTTCAATGAGCCTGTCAGCTTTACCGGTTTCGTGCTGACGATAGAGAATATCGGCTGCCACAAGTGTCGCAGGCACAAATGAGGGTTCGAGCTTTTGGGCTTTCAGTGCGGTTTTGCGCGCGTCATCAGGGTAATATTCGAACATATCTCTCGCCTGACCTGTCAAAAGAACCACCCGCTTATGTGTGAGTTTCTTGCTGGCCCGTTCGGCGCGTGGCAAAGATTTAACTTCCCGATCAAAAAGCTCGAGCGCTTTGTCCCATGAGCCTTCGGCGCATAACCGGTCAAGCATTGCCTGATTGGCCCAAGTTACAGATGGCGCTATCAAACTTGCTTTTTCAGCATATTGACCGGCCGCTTCATAAGCACCCGATTTCATCGCTTCGCGATAAAGCCCGTGGAGCCCCGCCAATTGTGTTTTCGGAGATTTGCTCATCTCTTCATAAACGCGAAGTGCATTGGGAACATCATTTTCAATAAGCAATGTTTTTGCTTCAAGAAATTTGGCGAGAGGTTCATTTTCGCTATCAAGATAACGTGCAACACGTTTGTTCATGCGTTTGGCCGTATCGACATCGCCGGAGAGAACTGCCAGAAGTCCGCTCGACAATGCATCACGACCTTTTTTCTGCCGTTGTTCTTCGAAGTGGCGGGAAAGTTTGCGCGGCGCTGAAAAAACCGATTTCAGGACAAAAAGCAAAAGCAAAACGACGACAACAAGAAGGACAAAAGCAATCACTGCTGTCAAAACAGAAACAGTGACCCGGCTTGAGCCGAAGTCCATAACCAGATCGCCGGGATTATTGGCAAGCCAGGCAAAACCGGCTCCAAGAATTGCTATCACAAGAACGTAAAAGAGTACGCGAACCATTTTTCTTCATACTCCTCTAATTCAAGTCTTGTGGCGTGGAGGGAGACATAAGGCTATTTAATATCTCCGATAAAACCGCATCGGCATCACGCCTTATTTTCAACTTCGCGATAAAACCAGATGAAACATCCTTGGCACTTTGTGGCAAGTTTTGCCATTCGCTCAAGGCACGTTCATTGTCACCTTTCTTGATTGCTACTTCCATCCTCGCAGCAATTGCGCCAGCGCTATTTCCCTCGACATTGCCAACAGGGCGGGAGGTGACGAGACCTTTTGCGCTAGCCCATAATTTTTCACCAAAACCTGCATCATCTGCCGGTTGATTGTCTGTTTTCGAAATCTGATCGGCAACACGGGCGAAATCGTCTGAAAGTTCGGCCTGATTGGGGACACCTTTGTCGGCATATTGCTTGAGATTATCAAGGACTGTCAAATCGGGTGCAATATTTTGAAGGAGGCCAAGTTCGTTTGCGAAGGAACCACCGCGATCAATAGCATTTTTAAGCGCATTCGCCGCTGTTATTGCTGCAACATCCTTGCCTTGAACGGGCGTTTTGAGCGCAGTTTCTATCTCTTCTACCTGCTTCTTCAATTGATCTATATTTTGAGCATTCCCTTGAGCCACATCGAGAGCCTTAACCGATTTTTCCGAAATTGCGGGAAGCGTTTGCAACCGGTTTTGAATGTCGGTAAATTTGTTTGTCAGAATTTCGGCTGCCTGCGGATTGGCGTTATCGCGGACGGAAGAATTGACAACATTGTTCAATGTTTCAACATTATCAATAACACCCGACAACTGGTCGCTCATAGAATTTGTTTTAGTGTCAAGTTCACTGACATGAGCCACAACGTTATCAAGCGCCTGCCGATCGGCAGACGAAAGTTCTGCTGTTACAGTTGCGCCATCCACCGCATTCTGTTTGAGGCTCGCAATTTCGTTTTCAAGATTTGCCAATTTGCTTTGCGTGGAACGATCCTGTTCTGAAAAACCGGGTAACAAACCGCTCCATTGTAAGCCTGCTCCGAGAATAAGAGCGATGACACCTCCGGCAACACCGGAAGCAAAGTGGCTGAAGCGGCTCCCGCCTTTTGTTCTGCCCACGTTTTCTTGTGCGGACAATGGTGAACCATTTTTATTTTTTTCATTTCTATGAGAGGTCTGGTCACTTGCCATTTTTATCCCACTTTTTTCTCTGTCAGTTGCTTGGGCAGTTTTCGTATCGGCAGGTTTTAATCCTGCGTCCTTATTGGCAGAGTTTTTGTTTTCAGCCTTTACCTCGGAAAAGATTTTAGCACCGGAGGTTTTGTCACTCTGCCCTTGCGCTTCTGTCACGGAACTTTTCTCATCTGTGCCAATAACCACAGGTTCGGCTTCCGGAATGCCAGTCTTTTCTGCGTGAAGTGTCTTTTCTGCATGAAGATCGACCAATGGGGGCTTACGGGCTTTCCCTGAATGTTGAGATTTCGCCTTTGGTTTTTGAGGCTCTGCCATAGCTCCTCGCTTTCCTTGTTTAATCCGTGACCAGAATACCGGCGTGAAATGAAAGAATGGTTTATATCATTCGAAAAGGGTAAAAACAGTTTCAAGCCAATATTGCCTTCACCCCATCCAACATCGCATCTTCATTCGGTTCATATGCTATAACTATTGCATTCAAAAATGTTTTTGGAACAGCATTTGCTATGCGCGTCGAAAGACATAAAAATACTGTCGAGTGTTTAATATAGCTGCTAATTTGCGCAAGACCAGCGGCAGCCATAGCTGAATAGAGCATAACGATATCGATTTTTTGCGGAATCTTCAGTTTTTGTTCGTCGTCAAGCTTTATCGGTATTGTGTCATATAGTTCAATTGTCTCGAAATATTTGTATTGCTTTCGCAAATGGTCTTCAAGATCGGGCCGGCGCACATGACCGGCCAGATAAAGAATGCGATCGCTTGGCGCTCTTTCGATTTTGTGTGCAAGTGTTTTCGCATCGGGTGCGGCAAGGACAATTTCGGAAAAACCGGCTTTTTTTGCTGCCTCTGCTGTATGTTTTCCAACGACATAGAGCGGCTTCCCACGCAATTTTTCAATAAGGTGTGGGTTTCCATATAAAAATGCCGATTCACTTGTTGCAATAACGGCATCACAGGAAAAATCCTGCCGGAGAACCGGTAATTGAACGGTTTTCGACAAAGACAAAATATACGGAGATAACTTCAAATGACGCAAATGCTCCGCGGTTCGCGTTGCTCCGGGTTCAGGGCGCGTCACCAGAATAACCATAAAGGAAAACTCCCTCTCTTTAAAACGAACGGTTGAACCCAAGCTTTATCGCTTTTCTTCAAGACTTCACAGATTCTATTTGATAGAACTGGCTATTTGGTAAAACCGGTTTTAAAGTTGCTCTTTCAATAATAGCGAAAAAAGTTAAAACTGACAATAAAAGGCCTTGCCGACAATAAGCGTAAAGGCTCTTGGCAACAGATCGAACCTTGCCTGAAATGGCTTATAGAAAGGAACTTGAGGCGCAAAATGCGTGTTTTGGGAATTGAAACGAGTTGTGATGAAACGGCTGCCGCTATCGTCGAACGCGACGAGGGTGATAAAGCCCATATTGTCAGCAATATCGTTTGGAGCCAGATTGAAGACCACGTTCCTTATGGTGGTGTCGTTCCTGAAATTGCCGCACGTGCCCATGTCGAAATTCTGGACGGGCTCGTCAAACGCGCCCTTGAAGAAGCAAAACTGGAACTCGAGGATATTGATGCCATTGCCGCAACAGGTGGCCCCGGACTGATCGGCGGATTGATTGTCGGCTTGATGACGGCAAAAGCACTGGCGCTTGCCGCAAACAAGCCCTTTATTGCCATCAATCATCTGGAAGGCCATGCACTGACGGCAAAACTCACCAATAATCTTGACTATCCCTATCTTCTGCTTCTTGTTTCAGGTGGTCACACGCAAGTCATTCTGGTCAAAGGATTGGGGGATTACAAACGCCTTGGCACAACAATTGACGATGCTCTGGGCGAAGCTTTTGACAAAACGGCAAAGCTTCTTGGCCTTCCCTATCCCGGCGGTCCGATTATCGAAAAACTGGCCGCTCAAGGTGATAATCAAAGAATTGAACTGCCAAGACCGTTGAAGGGTGAAAAACGGCTCGATTTCTCGTTTTCCGGCCTCAAAACTGCCGTGCGGCAAGTCGCTATGGAAATGGCACCTTTGAGCGACAAGGATATTGCCGATATTGCAGCCTCTTTCGAACTTGCCGTGACCGACACATTGAGCGACCGCGTCGAACGTTCGCTTGCTGTTTTCAAAAACGAATATCCTGATAAAGAGGCCTGCCTTGTCGTTGCGGGCGGTGTTGCATCAAACAAAGCCATTCGCAATTCATTGCAGAAATTGTGCGATGCACATGGCTTTAAATTTATTGCACCGCCTATCGGTCTTTGCACCGACAATGCCGCCATGATTGCTTATGCCGGACTTCAACATTTTATTCACGGTGACCGTTCATCCTTCGATATTGCGCCGCGTTCGCGCTGGCCACTTGATGAGCAGTCATCACCATTGATCGGTGCCGGACGACGGGGAGCCAAAGCTTGAACAAAACGGGTAAAAAAATTGCTGTCATGGGAAGCGGTGCGTGGGGCAGTGCACTTGCTGTTCTTTCTCATAATCTCGGGCATGATGTCGCACTTTACGGGCGCAATCCTGAAACCGTCGACCAAATCAATAAAAATCATATCAACCCGTATTATCTGCCGGATGTCGTTTTGCCTTCGGGACTTTCAGCCACAACCGATGCGGCTTATGCACTCGGCGGTGCCGATTTCGTTCTTGCTGTCATTCCGGCTCAGGTTTTTGCCTCTGCCTTGAATAGTTTTGCCCGCTTCATTCCTGAAAAAGCCCCGATTATTCTTTGTGCCAAAGGCATAGAACAGAAAACCGGACGCTTCATGTCCGACATTGTTTCGGATATTTTACCAAATCATCATATGGCAACACTTTCCGGCCCGAGTTTTGCCGAAGATGTCGCCCGTGGTCTGCCAACAGCCGTAACAATTGCGGCAAAAGACATCGAACTCTCCAAAGAAATCGCCAATCTGTTTTCAGGACCGGTTTTCCGTTGTTATGCGAGTGATGATATTGTCGGCGTAGAAATTGGCGGCTCGCTAAAAAATGTTCTTGCTATTGCTGCCGGTGCTGCTGCCGGACGTGGCCTTGGTGCCAGTGCACAAGCCGCTCTTGTAACCCGTGGTTTTGCCGAATTACGCCGCATTGGACGGGCCATGGGGGCGAAAGCAGAAACCATGACCGGCCTTTCGGTATTGGGCGATCTTATACTCACCTGTTCATCGGCAAAATCGCGCAATTTCACTTATGGTTTTGCGCTGGGCCAAGAAAAATCGACCGATGGTTTGAAATTGGCGGAAGGTGTTGCCACCGCGCCAGGTGCAGCCGAGCTCTGCCACAAAAAAAATATCGTTGCACCGGTTATTGATGCCGTTGCCGATTTGCTTGACAGACGCATCACCATTGACGAAGCTGTCACTGCGCTTATTACCCGCCCTTTGAAATCGGAGGATTAGACAATGCTTTATGCCGTTATCTGCAATGATAAAAAAGACCATTTGCATGTTCGTCTCGACATACGCCCGAAACATCTCGACTATCTGAAAAGCCTTGGCAAAACCCTTAAATTTGCAGGCCCCTTTCTTGATGATAATGACAAGCCTAACGGCACTTTGATCGTTGTGGAAGCAAAATCACTGGAAGAAGCCAAGAGTTTTGCCGAAAACGACCCTTATGCAAAAGCCGGACTCTTCAGCGATATGAAAATCCGACCGTGGCGCTGGAGTGTCAATAATCCCGAGGAAGCTTGAAATGGCTTATTGGTTATTCAAATCCGAGCCATTCAAATGGTCGTGGGAGATGCAAAAAAACAAAGGTGCCGAAGGCGAACAGTGGGACGGTGTGCGCAATTATCAGGCTCGCAACAATATGCGGGCTATGAAAATTGGTGACAAGGGTTTCTTTTATCACTCGAATGAAGGACTGGAAATCGTCGGAATCGTTGAAGTTTGCAAAACTGCGCACCACGATTCGACAACCGATGACCCACGTTGGGAATGTGTCGATATCCGCGCTGTTTGCGATATGCCGAAGCCTGTTACTTTGAAAGCCGTCAAAGCCAATCCGAAGCTTGCCAATATGTCTTTGGTGACCTCCATGCGCCTTTCGGTGCAGCCGGTGCGCGAAGATGAATGGCAAGAAGTCTGCCGGATGGGCGGACTTTCACCGGCTCCCTGAAAATTTTGGCAGGGTGTGATAATTTCGGCAAAATATTTAATTCGCCACCACGATGGATAAAAAAACATTCATTCTCGAAAACACCTCTCCGCTTGCCTGTCTCAACATTCCGTCGATAAAACTTTATCAGGCTGATGAAGTCCACAAACTCTGGCACATGACCGAAGCCGAGATGGGCAAAATAGATCTTCCTCCACCGTTTTGGGCTTTTCCATGGGCAGGTGGCGAGGCATTGGCGCTCTATATTCTGGAAAACCCTGATATAGTGACGGGCAAAAAAGTGCTCGATTTCGCCTCCGGTTCGGGACTGGTTGGTATTGCTGCAAAACAGGCGGGCGCTTTATCGGTTCTTTCCAATGATATTGATGCTTTTGCATGTGAAGCAATCCGGCTTAATGCCCGCCTCAATAATGTGTCACTCACGATCGAAAATGACAATCTTGTCAATAAAGGCGAGGCGTTACAAAACGCTTTCGATGTTATTCTTGCCGGTGATGTCTTCTATGACAAAATAATGAGTGAAACTGTCATTGACTGGTTTCGACATTTCGACCGGTCAAAAACTGTTATACTTGTCGGTGATCCTGCACGCGCTTATCTTCCGGTAAAATTGCTGGAAAGAAAAGCAACGTTCAAGCTTCGTGTTTCCAAAGCAGTCGAAGATAATGACTGCAAGCAAGTGACAATCTGGCAAATCACAAAGTGCCATTCCGGCAAATAACTGTTCGGGCAGTCATATCGGGTCTTGGCCGGTTTTCGGCGGGTTTTTGCGCTATTTTTTGCGAATTTCACTCAAAAAACCGGTTCTATAATTAATTTTTTGAATTTATTTAATGCTGCATTTACCGCTTACCCCTTAGAACCCATCCACCTAATCACTATATTATAGGTGCTATCCGTCATCATTTTGGTTTCATCCTTTTTGATAATGACCTGTCGGGGAGAACAAAAGGGATGGGTAAATAAACGTAAGACGGAAATGAAGAGGTATGAACAGAATGTGGTTGATGCGCATTATCCGGGCTGTTCTTTCGCTCGCAATTACATTGGGCGTTATTATTGTTGTGATTAACAATGCTAACAGCCAAAGCTTGAATGCACTATCGCCGGTTTGTCCTGCGGTTCTTCAAAGTTCCTGTCTTTAAAAAATTATAACGGGGAAAGTTAATGACAGGCCATAGACAGGAAATGCGAAACGACTCCAGTTTGCTTTTTGGTGCACGACCGGAAGAACAATCGCGGAAATAAAAAATAACACGCATTCAAGGGCTGATATCATCATCCGGACTTATGAATAGCAGCAAAGACCCTGCTTTTGTTCGATATAAGAAAACCCGAGATTTTTAGGGGAAGTTTAATTTTTTTAATATTATGATATGGTAAATGGGATTGGTCGGAGTTCAACTTCTCTCAAAATGAAATTCGACCAAGTAAACAATAGGGATTTGGTGAGTGCCTGCTCATCCGGAGCTTAGTGAATGAAAATTGGAACCGCACTTCTTGCTTCTTTTTTCCTTACAGCAACTTTTTTAAGTGGTTGCCAGGAATCATCCAATTTGCCGCAGATCGGCAAAGCAACACAGGAATTGCCCAAAAAACTGCAAGACAAGATGGCCGCCAAGAATATGGAAAAATATTCGCCTATTCTTGTTAGAGTTTTCAAGGAAGAAAGTGTCGTCGAGATTTGGAAGCAGACACGCACCGGAAAATATGACCTCATTTCCACTTATAATATATGCAAATGGTCAGGAAAACTCGGACCAAAATATATGGAAGGTGACAGGCAGGCACCGGAAGGCTTCTACACAATTCGTCCAAGCCAGATGAATCCGAATTCGAACTATTATCTCGCTTTCAATATCGGCTTTCCCAATGCCTATGATCAGGTAAACGGCCGCACCGGTCAACATTTGATGGTGCATGGAGCCTGTTCTTCATCCGGCTGCTATTCGATGAGCGACGAAAACATTGCGCAGATCTACGCTTTCGGGCGGGATTCTTTCAAAGGTGGTCAGCGCGAATTCCAGCTTGAGGCCTTTCCGTTCCGCATGACAGCCGAAAATATGGCTCGTTATCGCAATGACCCGAACTATAAATTCTGGACAATGCTCAAAGAAGGCTATGATATTTTTGAAGTAACAAAACGTCCGCCGAAGGTCGACGTTTGTGAAAAACGCTACGTCTTCAACCGCAATACCGACGGGAAAGCTTTGACACCGGCCGGCGTGTGCCCTGCTGCGGCGCCCGATTCATCGTTGCAAACCGCTTTTGCGTCATACCAAAAGAAATATGATGATGCCTTTTCATCTGCCCGTGAAAAGAAAATGAAAGCACCAGCACCAACAATTCAAGGCGTGGAAGAGGCTTCTCTTGTTGCCGATTGGAGCCGCAAACGTGCTGCAGGCGTTCAAGTTTCCCGTGAACCACCGTCATTGACACCGGCATCCAAAGAAACGCCTGATGCGCCGGATATAGCAAAAGAAAATGCGGTTGCATCAAAATCTGCCAACCCGACAGAGAAAACGGCAAGCACCGTTATCCCCACTCCGAAACCGGAAACCGGTGGTCAATCGCTTGCCGAAGAAGAGGCGCAAAATTCCGGAGCACCGGTCACTCCGGCAGCCAATGAGCCACAGGAAAAGAAAACTCTCTGGAAATTATTTGGTGGCTGAAAAAAGTTTTATCTATGACTTGCGCGGGCTTAAATGCCCGCTTGTTCTTTTAAAGACGAGAAAAAAGCTATCCGTGCTACCGGATAATATGACGCTCGTTATATTGAGCGATGACCCTCTGGCACCTCTGGATATTGCCAATTATTGCCGCCAGCAAAATTACGGCTTTGAAAAAAGCCTTGTAAACGGCATTCATCACCTTGCCATCATACCAAACGGACAGTCCTGAAAACCGGAACATATCCAAAAGCGAAAAAGAGTAATTTCCTTGCCCGCTTCCCGAAGGCGTGCTCTTCCGGTCATTCCAATCCGACAGCCTTGCTGAAATGCAGTTTTATCCCGTGGCAAGTAATTTTTCTTTAGTGCTGCGCCCTGAAATTCCGGTTATGTGCACATGACGCTACGCGCTTCTATCGGAATTGCGGACAGCGTCCCTTTGATTTTTCAGCTCTTTACTTCACGTCCAATCTTTCCGGAACGGGCAATGTTTCGTTTGCTTGGAGAGCTTCCGGCCAAAAATTGGCAATGCCGATAACAAGATCAGCCACGCTATTTTCATTGTCAGCTTTTAAACAGGGGTAACCACACAAAGCCCATTTATGACGCCGCGTTTCGTGACGCCCCGTTTCATGAAAAGCAAAATAAAAAGATAGACCGGCCAAAAACCGGAGAGCCAGTTGAATGGGAGCAGAAATCTTCCGCGAAAAACGCCAGACTAGAATTTAAACCCCGGTATTGCGAGCGGATTATCTGTCATTGCAGCGCGATCAGCCTTATCAAGCACAGGTTTTCCCAAAAAAGCGTCGAACATTTCACGCACTGTCGTTTCATCTATCCCGTCGGTAATCATAACAAGCCGCGTTTCATGACGGCCTTCCGGCCATTTGGACAGGCGAACCGGCGGATGGAACAAAGTCTGGACACCGTGGATAACTACCGGACGTGACGGATCTTCCTCAAGCTCGACAATGCCTTTCATGCGCAGCATTTTTGCCCCGTGATTGGCACGCAAAAGATCTATAAACGCTTCCAGCGCAAAATAGGGAATAGGTTTGTCGTGCGTGAGAGAAAAAGCATGAATCGTATCGGAATGACGATTGACATCATGATGGTGGTGATGATGCTCGTGATCGTCTTCTTTACCAAGCCAGTTTCTGATATCCGGAGCTTTGTTGCTCAAATCGAAAACGCCGATATTGACGAGCGCTGATGGTGGACAGTGGGCAGCATCGGAATAAAGAATTTCGGCTGTGGGATTAAGTTTGCCAAGCTCGCTCATCAATGGTTCGAGCGTTTTTTTATCTTTTATAAGATCGGTTTTGGTGAGAACAATCCGGTCAGCAAATGCAACCTGATTGCGTGCTTCTTTATGCCGTGCCAGAGTTTCCAGTCCATTGACCGCGTCGACAGTGGTAATAACCCCGTCTATGACAAAAGATTGAACCATTGCCGGATGGCCTAACAAAGCTTGCAGAATGGGTGCCGGATCGGCAAGACCGGTTGTTTCAATAACCACATGCTTCAAACTTTTGATACGACCTGTTTGAAGCCGGTCGACGAGACTTGCGAGACTATCGACAAGCTGCCCGCGCATCGTACAGCAAAGGCAGCCATTGGATAGTTCGATAACGCCATCATCGGCTTGTTCAACGAGAAGATTATCAATTCCTACCTCGCCGAATTCGTTGACAATAACGGCTGTATCGGTGAGCATCGGGTCTTTGAGAACCCGATTAAGCAACGTGGTTTTTCCCGACCCCAGAAAACCGGTAAAAATCGTAACAGCGATACGGTTCATCGAATTCGTCATTGCGCATCCATTGATTGGGGACGGGGTGTGGGAACCGGAATTTTCCAAGCCGGTATTTCACCCGGTTTTGCAGGTGCCGGTGCCGAAATCAGCCGCACTTGCAACGGCGTTACATCAAGCGGTTGAGCCGAAATATAAGGTGAGTCAAAAACCACTTTTCCTTTTTCGTCGCGATGTTGCATACGTGCTTTCCATGCGTCATCATTGCATATTCTGTCTTTGATATCGCTTACCTGTGTGAGTTTCGTTCCATAAGGCTGCAAAGTTGCAAGTGTCTTTTGTGACGAGCCTTGATTGGCAAAACCGTCATTCAAAAGTTTGGCGGCAAGAGCCTCACGTTGGTCAATCCGATCGGCACCGAGAACAACGGCTATGATAGTGCGCTTGTTGCGGGTCGCCGATGCAACAAGATTAAATCCGGATGCACAGATGAAACCGGTTTTCATGCCATCGGCGCCGGAAAAACGACCAATCAGATTATTCGAATTTTGTTCGACTTTGCGCCCGCCTCCGAAATCGATCGCGGGAATAGAAAAATAATGAGCATATTCAGGAAACTCCCGACGAATTTGTACCGCCAGAACGGCAAGGTCACGGGCCGTTGAATAATTATCAGGATTGGGAAGGCCATTGGCATTGGCAAAATGTGTTCCGAACATACCAAGACGCTGTGCCTCTGCATTCATACGAACAACAAAAGCTTGTTCCGAGCCACCCACTGTTTCGGCAATTGCCGTTGCAAGATCATTGGTGGATTTTACCAGAGTGATCGACAAGGCTGTGTCGAGATCAAGGACGGAACCGGGCTTATATCCCGAATGGCTGGGGGGAAGTTTTGCAGCCGCAGCACTCACGGTTACTCTTGTTTGCGGCGTAACGTCACCATTGTGAAGAGCGCGGAAAGTGACATAGGCAGTCATCATCTTTGTGAGTGAAGCAGGATACCATCGGTCGAATGCATCATTTTGAGCAAGGATACGGCCGGTTGCAACATCAACGGATATATAAGGGTTGGCCTGAGCAGACGTCAGACTTATAAAAAACATTACAAAAAGGGTGGATATACCCAATATCTTATGCATATCAAATGATCCAAATCGGACTTGTCTTTTTGTTTGAGGTTCTTTTAGAACCTGTCTCTTACCAAATGAGCGATAAAGTTTACTAACTCTATAGCTTAAAAAATTCAAAATCGCATAAAAATATGACCGATAACATATAAGTTGATACGAAAAACCCTACCCTAATTGGATTTAAAAAACGATTTGCCTGTGAACAAATGTTTTTTTGCCGATCATGATGCATGATGTGTAGAAATATAGTATATATTGGTCAAACTACAGCTCCAAGAATATTGAAGCGGAGTAGGTTAGTTCTTATCTGCGTGTCAGGGCATAAGTCCGAATTGAAGAGGGAAGGAAACAGATATGTATGAACGTATTCTTGTAGCAACGGATGGTTCAGAACTTGCTGACCGTGGCGTTGATGCAGCCGTCGAGCTTGCGAAAAAAACCGGTGGCGAGCTTTTCGTTGTAACCGTCACAAGTTTAATGCCATCTTACGGCATTGTTGTTGGTGCCGAATGGGCTTCAAGCCCGGGAGCCTTTGACGAATTCCGTAAAGAAATGGAAGACGGTGCCCGCAAAATTCTTGAGGGAGCGCTCAACAAAGCAGAAAAGCAAGGGGTTAAAGCCAAAGGCGTTCATGCAGAAAATCAACTTGCTGCTGCCGGCATTGTCGACGCGGCAAATGAACATAATGCCGATCTTATTATTATTGCCTCGCATGGGCGTCGCGGTGTTAACCGGCTCATTCTCGGCAGTCAGGCTTCGGAAGTTCTGGCAATGAGTGAACGTCCGGTTATGGTGATCAAATAATCATTTCATTCAACGTGCTATTAAAAGCGGACTTTACGTCCGCTTTTTTTATGAAACACATAATTTTCTATCCAATTTGCTTTTTATTGATTATCGGTCATCAAATCCGGCAAAGCTTTGCGTAGCCTGCTCGCAATCAAATAGGCGAGAACGATTTTCACCATATCTCCGGGAATAAAAATAAGATCCCCTAAAAAAGCTTTGGAAAAATCAATTCCGCCAATAAATACGAGCCCGATAATGCCGAAGAGGTGATTAATACAAAAAACGCCGACCATCATGATCAGTATTTCTTTTGCCGGTGTCAGACTGTTGCGAAAGAGCGAAAAGAAATAGCCGATAAAGCCTGCTGTAAAAGGAAAGCTGAAAAGATAGCCGCTTGTGGGCGCAAAAAATACCGATATGCCGCCACGCCCGCCGGATAAAAGCGGGAGCCCCGCTGCAACCAGTATCAGAAACAGAAGACAGGCGGCAAACCCCCTTTTTGCGCCCAGAATTGCACCGGACAGGATAATTCCCAAAAGTTGGGCTGTTATAGGCACCGGTATGACAGGCACCGGAATGGCCGGAAATAATCCCAAAACAGCTATAAAAGCCGCCAAAAGTGCCACTGCTACAATATCACGAACAGACATTTTCTCCCCCGTTCAATTTTTCCCGTTTTTATTGTTCACGTCTTCATCAAAACAACGTGCCTCGATTGCGGCTGCAACATCGGCCTGAACTTTAAGACTTCTTATCAGAACCGGCATAATGACTGCAAATACACTATTCTCCAACCCCCGCGCTTTTTGTGCCTCACGCACTTCTTGAGAAATATCGGAAAACACTGCAATAAATCGTAAAGTCAGCGAAAGCCCTAGCGATATTTTTGCCGGATTGACTCCGAAAACCCGCATAAATGAAAACAGTTTTTCAAAACAGGCCATCATTCCGGAAAATGGCGTCGTCAAGGTTACCAGCGTTGCAAGAAGAAGAAGACTTGATAACCTTATGACAATAAGGGCGGCACTTTCAAAATTCACCGAAAAATACTGGACGATGAATAGAGCGGCGAGAAGCCACGAAATTTTCTTAAGTTCTAAAACGGGTTTGAAAAATGGAAATCCGGCAAGAAAAAAAAGACACCAGACGACAATGAGAGAAACAATTGCCAATGGAAGCGACGCAAAATAAAAGAGCCCGATGCTCACGAAAAAAACAATCAAAAGCTTTAAGCCTGCCGGAAGCCGATGAATGAATGTTTTTCCGTAGCTCGGATCGGTCATGCCATCTTCTCCACATAATAGCTGATCGATTTTTGCGGTATATCGTCAAAGACGACTTTACCATGATCAATGACAATAGCCCGATCGAAATTTTCAAGCATTTCAAGATCGTGAGAAACCACAATAGCCTGTTGGGAAAGTCCGAAAATTGTTTCTGTCATTTTACGCTTGTTTAATAGATCAAGCTGCGTAGTAGGTTCATCAAAAACGATGACTTCCGGCTCCATGACAATAACACCGCAAAGCGCGACAAGCTGCCTTTGGCCGCCACTCAAACTTTGCACAGATTGGAGCCGCGCCGCTTGAAGGTTGAAGCGGTCAAGCACATAATCGATCCGTCGCGCGATTTCGGCTTTTTCCACCCCGATATTTTTCAAACCGAAAGCAAGGTCTTCTTCAACAACCGGCATGACAATCTGGTTATCGGGATTTTGAAAGACAAACCCCACTTTGCGACGGATTTCTTTGCCATATTTGCGACTGTCGAGCGAATCCACCAGCACTTCACCCGATGTCGGCAATCGCAAACCGTTGAGCAATCGCACAAAAGTACTTTTGCCTGAACCATTGGCACCAATAATAGCAATCCGTTTTTCGGAAAGTTTCAAATTCAAATTATCGAGTATCTTATGGTCGCCCGCCTCGACACAAACATTTTTAAGCTCAATCATTGCAAATGAATTCCCGACTATAAAGGATTTTTTCCGACTGATTGGACCGGAACCACCGGTAATACAAAGCCTAATCTCGGGTTGGTCCTGACCAATCAACGCCCAACTCTTTCAGTCTTTTGACTGCTGTTGGTGGCATAGCCGGCGGGTTTGGATCAAGCGCGGCTTTCACGAGCAGTTCGTCACAAGCAGTTTCTGTATCTTTTATCAGGCGCGGTAAAAATTCGCGTTTATTGAGGTTTGCTTCAATAGGTGGCAGCACGCGGACACGAATTTTACCCGGATAACGGCGGAAATTGCCACGTGGCCAATAAAGTCCGGCATTGTGGGCAATGGGCACAACCGGCAAACCGAGTTCATTATAAATGGCAACAATGCCCGGTTTATAAGCGGGTTCTGCTCCCGGTTGACGGCGCGTACCTTCCGGAAAAATCAGAATTTGGCGACCTTCTGCCGCTTTTTCTTTCGCTCCTGTCAGAACCGCCTTCATGGCTTTCAAAGGCGAACCGCGATCGATAGGAATAATGCCGGTTTTCAGCATGTACCAGCCGAAGATCGGTATCCACGTCAATTCGCGCTTCATAATGAGCGAGGGGTCGTCAAGAAAAGGAACAAGACCGAACGTTTCCCATGCCGATTGGTGTTTTGGCGCAATGATATAGGCACCCTTTGGCAGGTTCTCGAGCCCTTCGATTTCAAAATCCGTTCCGGCAATATGTTTTTGCAGAAATAAATTTACCCGCGCCCATGTTTTGGGAACAATCCATGCTTTTTTGCGCGGGAGGAAAAAATAGAACGGCGCATACAAAATCATCTGGACAAAGGTTGTCACATAGAATGCTGCCGTAAACAGGATTGACCGGATTGCAAGAACCATAATGTTTCCATTTCAAGCTATTCAAATCAATCTTGCTTATAGAGCAAAATCTTTCGAGAAAACACCTCAATAAAAAACGGCCCGTAGGCCGTTTTCAAATTTGTTTGCAATTTTCACACTTTATTATTTCGTGCGAACCTTGGCGACATCTGCCGCAGTGACAGCCGGAGCATCATTGGTCCAGCTCGAACGCAAGAAGGTAGCAAGTGCTGCAACTTCGTCGTCATTCATGCGCCAGCCGAAGCCCGGCATTGCAAGATCGGCAGGGCGTTTTTCGGTTGACGGCATACGTGAACCGTTAACGATCACGCTTAGCAATCCACTTGCATCCTTCGCATTGACGATTTTTGCACCATCAAGCTCAGGGAAGACGCCTTTCGCACCTTTACCATTTACAAAGTGACAAGCATTACAATTGTCCATGTAAAGGCGGGCGCCAAGTGCCATATCCGGTTTTGCTTCAGTCAACATATCTGTTGTCTTTTTCGGATCGCGTACCTGTTTTGGTGCGTCACCTTGAAGAGCAATATGTTTGAGATATGCAACGATTGAATCAAGATCGTCTTCGGTTGCAAATTGCATTGATTCTTCGACAACGAGCTTCATCGGACCGACAACAGCCGAATGACTGTTACGACCTGTTTGCAAATAGTTCTTCAAATCATCTGCAGTCCAATTTGCAACGGATGAACTCGGGCTGCGCAAATTCGGTCCATAGAAACCGTCAATTGTTTCACCGGTCAGGAATTTGTTGCTGTCGCTATTCGTTCCCGATTGACGGAACATGAAATCACGCGGTGTATGGCAAGCACCACAGTGGCCCAAGCTTTCGATAAGATAGGCACCGCGATCAAGTTTCGCATCGTTGAAGCGCGGCTCGAAACCACCTTTGCCGGAAATCGCAAAGAAGTTCCAAAGACGGATTCCCCAACGCTGGTTGAACGGAAATGACAGATTGGTTTCCTTAACCTTGGCACTAACCGGTTTTACGCCATGCATGAAATAATCATAAAGCGCAACAATGTCGGGCTCGCTGATCTTGCGATAGTTTTCATAAGGCATTGCCGGATAAAGAAGCTCGCCATTCTTGCCGATACCGTCACGCAAAGCATCACGGAATTGGTCAAGTGTCATATTCTTTATACCGTTTTCATCCGGTGTGATGTTGGATGAATAGATAATACCGAACGGACTTTTGACTTCACGACCACCCGCATAAGGTTGACCGCCGGGTGCAGTATGGCAGGCTGCACAATCAGCCATTCTGGCAAGATATTCACCCCGTCCCTGTTCCGGTTTGAAGTCCGGAGAAAGAGCTTCTGTCGGGCCGGTTCGTTTGATTGGCACAAACATGATTGCCAGAATGACAATAATTGCAAGGATTACCAATCCAATAATAATTTGTACTAAACGTTTCATCGGATGTTTCTCCTATGCCAAAGGCCGCGGGTTTTTGAGGTAATCGGACTTGATATTTTCAAGCATCCAATAGGTCAAAGCGCCGAGCGTTCCTGTAGGATTATGCTGGATGTTCTGCGGGAATGCATTGGCACCCGGAATAAACAGATTGTGGTAATCCCAGTGTTGGAGATAACGGTTCAATGCCGAACGTTTGGGGTCTGTACCCATAATCGCACCACCCACAGTGTGGGTTGTTTGATAAATGCGGGTATCATATTGCTGGCCCTCTTTCATCGCCGGTTTCTGGCGATATTCATCAGGACCGATTGCCTCGGCAATCTTGTTGATCTTGTCTGTGATGAATTGCGACATTTTGATTTCATTATTGTGCCAGTTGAACGTCATACGCATCAACGGACGGCCGAATTTATCTTTATAAGTCGGGTCAAGATCAAGATAGGCATCACGATAGGACATAACCGAACCGTGCTGGCCGATTGACATCGCATGTCCATACCAATCGCCAACCGCCTTCTTCCATTCCGCACCCCATGCCGGTGTGCCAGCTGGCAACGGCATATTGCGAATTGGCTGGCCGTTGGTCTGGCCTGACGAAATACGGCTGCCACCGATAAAGCCTTCTTTTGCCATATCAATCTGGTTGAAGCTGTAATCATCAAGATAAGAACCGTTACAACCGGTACCGACAAATGGATTGAACACTTTGTCCTTGAAGAACAATGTGCCACCGCCAATAGCAGTCTGGTAGGCGTAGTTCCGGCCGATAACACCTTCACCGGTGATCGGGTCATAGGGTTGACCAAGACCGGAAAGCAACAACAGGTGAACGTTGTTGATCATGAAACCGCCGAGAATAACGAGATCTGCCGGCTGGAAGATTTCTTCATTCTTTTCGTTGACATAGGTAACACCGGTTACAGTCTTGCCGTCTTTGGATTTTTCAATACGCAAGACTTCCGACTTAACCCGATATTCAAAATTCTTATAACGCTTCAAAGCAGCCAAAACACTGACTTGCGGTGAAGCTTTCGAATAATTGAGGCAACCATAGCGTTCACAGAAACCGCAATAGTTACAAGGTCCCATTTGCATGCCGTAAGGATTTGTATAAGCCTCGGAAGCAATAGCCGACGGACACGGGAACGGATGGAGGCCGATCTTCTTTGCACCTGCTGCAAAGAGCCGCCCATTATAGGTATAGGGCAAAGCCGGCATAGGATAGGGGTTCTTGCGTGGTCCTTCAAAAGGATCGCCACCTTCCTGAATTTTACCGTTCAGATTGCCGGCAGTACCCGAGACGCCTGCGACCTTTTCAAACATATCAAAATGTTTTTCCAGTTCGTCATAGGTAACGCCCCAGTCCTGAATTGTCATATCTTCCGGAATAATATTGCCGAAAGTTTCTTCGATATAGGAACGGGCTCTGAGCTCTTCCGGCTGTGCACGCCATGTCATGCCGTTCCAGTGGATACCGGCTCCGCCAACGCCGATGCCGGGCAGAAAAGAACCCAATTGGCGATAGGGGAGAGCAACCTGATCGAGGCCTCTACGAATCGTTAACGTATGATCGCGCGGCCGAACAGCGGTACCGAGACGGACACCGTATTTCAATTCGTCAGCAGGCTTCGGATAAGCAAAACTCGGAACTGTATCGCGGTCTTCACCACGTTCGAGTGCGACAATTTCCAAACCTTCTTTTGCAAGTTCGATGCCACTGATTGCGCCGGTCCATCCGAGGCCGATGATGACAACGTCTTTCTTCTTCATTGTTTGTGTCATGATTTAAGCCCTTTGACCTGAGAGTGAAACGGGCCCGAGTTTATAAGGAACATTGTCCTTTTCGACCCATTCGAGGAAGCTTGCACGTGCACCGGGGAACCCGATGTAAACCCATGCAGCCATGTCATAATTGCCACCATATTGAGGATCTGCGAAATAACCTTCCTTGGTGTTTTGCAAAAGGAACGAGAAGAAATCGCCAGAACGCAATTCAGCAATTTCGACTTCATCCTTTTCAATACGCTTCAAAGCTTCATCCTGTTTTTCAGCGGGAAGCTCGGCAAAAATCGCACCATATTGGGCTTTGCACCATTCATTGATCTTCGGAATAGCAATGCGATAGGCTTCGGCAGGTGAAGGTTCTGCCTGATAACCTGTGTAACGCGGTGCATCACGATTGAAAGGTGCCTGCCTGTACCAGTGGTCCCCTTGCCCCCATGGATCAGCCATTTGCTTGTCAATGAAAACCGGAACACGTGCTTCCAAAGCACCGGGTCCTTTTCCGTCTGAAGGGATGATTCGGGCAGTAGCGGCCATCACAAAAGCCCACTCTTCAGCGTTAAAGAAAGACCGCTGATAGTTTTGTAAAGGAACCGGCCCTTGTGGCTGTGCCATAACGTGACGGGCCGATAATGCGACAGCTGCACATGCTGCTGCCCCAAGGAGAAGGCCCCGCCGCGTAATGGACAGGTTGGTTGCGTTCAAATTTTTTCGTGTCATAAATACCTCCACGATCGAAATACTCTGCCCTCGTTACACGAATTATGGCGAGATTTAAGCAACAAGACCGTGAGCTCCGAAAAAGTGATAAACCTTCAGGTGATTGTCACATTTTAAGCATTGATATCTTTATTCATTTTCTATTTTTATGTTTTCGTTTATGGTTCTCTAAAAGTTGGAAAAAGGGGGAGATATTCTCGTGAAACGGAATCACTTGAAAATTTTCGTGCTCGCCCTTTTATGCATGGCATGCCCGCTTGCCTTTTCTTCTGCCGAAACCCCGTCCTTTGGACCCGACGGTCGCTATTGCGGTTTTGTCTATAATGCCGGTTATCTGGTTCGTTTCGAAATTGTGCTCGGCAAGACCGAAGACGGTCGCCTGATCGGCACCATGACTTATCGGGATGGGGACGATGTCACCAAGGGGACGGTCGAAGAACTTGTAAAAAAACAGGGGCGTGAACGATCGGTCGAATGGAAAGATAAATATGGTTCCGGACTTGCCATCTGGAAATTTAATGAAAAATTTGATGAATTTGATGGCCTTTGGGGAACAGGTATGAACATTCCCCAATATACTTGGACAGGAAAACGCTGCAATGACGTCACCAGTTAAGAAAAACGGAACTGTAATTCCCCGCATTCTTTCAATTGCCGGAACCGACCCTTCCGGCGGTGCGGGAATGCATGCCGATATCAAAACCTTTTCGGCCATGAAAACCTACGCCATGAGTGTTGTTACAGCCGTTGTCGCCCAAAATACGCAAGGTGTCCGGGCATTCAAAGCCATGGATGCCCATTTTGTTGCTGACCAGATTGATGCTGTTTTCGAGGACATCAAAGTCGATGCGGTGAAAATCGGTATGGTGGCCAATGCCGCAATTGCCGAAGTTATTGCCGATAAGCTTATCCATTATGGCGCAAGCAATATTGTTCTTGATCCGGTCATGGTGGCCAAAAGCGGCGATTTATTGCTTGAAAACGATGCCATAGAAATTATTCGCAACATACTTGTTCCAATGGCTGCCATTATCACTCCCAATCTTCCGGAAGCAGCGGTCCTTCTTAAAACAAAACCTGAATGGTCACTCGAAGAAATGCGAAAATGCGCACCCGATATTCTGGAGCTCAAATGTCGTTCTGTGCTCTTGAAAGGTGGGCATCTTAAAACCCCGACAAGCCCTGATATTTTTTGTGACCGCCACGGTGTTATAGAACTTGAAGCGCCACGCATTGCAACGAAAAATGATCATGGCACAGGTTGCACGATTTCGGCAGCCATTGCCGCTTTATTACCGACAACGCCACTTGTTGATTCGGTACGTTTTGCCAAACGTTATCTCACCGGTGCACTTGCCGCTTCGAATAAACTCGAAGTCGGACACGGGCATGGGCCTGTTCACCATTTTTATGAATTATGGCAAGACGGGATGATCGGCGATTAAACTGTCATTCGTCCGGAAGTCTTGAAAACCGGTCGCGGTAATTTTGCGGCGAAACATGAAAGTGACGTTGGAAAACCCGTCTTAAAGTTTCTTCGCTGCCAAAACCACATTGGCGGGCTGTCTTTTTTATCGACCAGTTCTGTTCAAGATATTGTCGTGCAGCCTCAAGCCGGAAAAGCTCGATGGCTTTGGCCGGTGATGATCCGGTATCACGCGTATAAAGGCGGGAAAAATTCCGTTCACTCATACCGCATTTTTCGGCAAGCATTGCAACCGACAAGGGACGGGAGAGATTTTTCATAACCCATTGATTGAGGAGATTGAATCTCTCGTCCTCACAATAAAAATCGAGAAGTTCGCTGAACTGGCTTTGACCACCCGGACGACGCAGATAGACAACCAATTGACGGGCAACGGATTTTGCAAGATTGAACCCCAAATCTTCTTCCACCATTGCCAAAGCCATATCGATACCGGAGGTGATTCCGGCAGATGTCCAGATCTTACCATTGCGGATAAAGATTGCTTCGTTTGTCCATAAAACATCCGGATAATCTTTTTCGAATTCGCCTATCCTGCTCCAATGCGTTGTCGCTTTTTTTCCATTGAGTAGTCCGAGCTTTGCCAGAGCCAGAGAACCGCTACAGACCGATGCTGTACGCCGCGTTTTCCGGTTCATCATATCAATCCATTGAAGCATGGCTTTGTTTCCGGCAAAGCGATTGATGCCGCGACCACCGCTGATAATAAGCGTATCGAATTGATCAGGAGTCAATGACAAAGGTTCAACCGCCAATTCCAGCCCGCTTGTCGTTCTGATTTTGTCATTTTCGGCTATTGTCAAAAGTTGGTAGGGCTTCACGTCACTTTCATAAAGGTCATTGGCACTGGCATAAAGGTCATTGGCGCTGGAAAAAACCTGCATTGGGCCGGTAATGTCGAGCAATTGCGCATCATCAAAGCAGACAATCGCAATAGTTTTTGGTGCAATAGTTTTTGGCACAATGCTTGCCAGTGCAATAGGTGCCGAAAAATCGATCGCACATTTCTTACTTGGCTTAAATTGTGGGGTCTTTGTCATAACTGCCAATTTAGCGTGCTCTATAGTTTTTTGAAACACATTTTTAAAAAGGGATGATCAATGACCATAAAAGCCGGATTTTTTATTTTTGATGAAATGCAACTCCTGGATTTTGCCGCACCCTATGATGAATTTTGTTCAACTCCTGCAATAGAAGTTTCTCTCTTCAGTGAAACTTTGAAGCCGATTACAACGACAAGCGGATTATCCTTTGCGCCCGATCATGACATCAGCACAATCCTTCCGCTTGATGTTCTGTGCATTCCCGGAGGAAATGGCGTCAATCAATTTCTCGATAACGAGCCGGTACTCGATTTTATCCGTAAAGAAGCAAATAACACCCGCTTTGTCACATCGGTTTGCACCGGTTCGCTCATACTGGGTGCAAGCGGCCTTCTTAAACGTCGCAAAGCCACAACCCATTGGAGCGCCATGGAATTTCTCTCGGTTTTCGGAGCAACTCCTGTTGAAGAACGTGTGGTTGTTGACGGTAATATTATAACGGCCGGCGGTATCACTGCAGGTATGGATTTCGGCTTGGTCATTATCGCAAAACTTCTTGGTCAGGAAACGGCCGAAAAAACGCAATTGCTCATGCAATATGATCCCGAACCGCCATTTGATTGTGGAACACCTGAGAAAGCCCCGAAGGCACTGGTAGAGCAACTTCAACAGCAAAATAGTACTGACGAACGGAAAAAAATCATCCGGAAATGGCAAGAAAAACACGGCTCCTGATGAGCTGTTGCGCGTCTTGATTTTCAAAATGATAAAGTTTCTCAAAAAAAATGCCGGTATAAACCGGCATTTCAAGCTCAGTTGAAACTTTCCGCTGTTTTATAACAGATCGGAGAAACCATCGATAAATGATGGTTTCATAGGCTTACCAATAGCCCAATATTTTCCACCAGATTCCGCCAATAATTGCGAAGACCAGAAGATTGACGACGCTCATCACGAAGCCCACGCCCCACCAGCGGCCCAGAGTGACATAACCCGAACCGAAGATGATCGGTGACGTACCGGTGGCATAATGGGTCAAGCACATCATGATTGCAGAGGCAGCAGCCATCAGCAACATGAACAGGTTAGTGTAATCAGCAGGAATGAGGTGAACGCCAACCATCAGGAAGGCCAACATCATGGCACTAATGTGAGCTGTCGTACTTGCAAATACATAGTGGGTATACATGAATGTCAGGATCAATATAGCCATCGCTGCCGGCCAGCTCATGCCACTTGATTCGATAGCCAAGCGCAGACCGTCAGAGAACCAGGCAATAACACCAAGCTTATTGAGCTGACCGGCCAGCATAACCAGTGCTCCGAACCAGATGAGCGTATCCCAAGCACTTTTTTCCTTGAGCACATCATCCCAGGTTAATGTTCCGCATAACAACAGAATAACCAGACCAACGAATGCGACTGCTGTCGGATCAACCGAAAAAGACGGTCCGAACAATGCTGCCGGAAGACCTGCCCACAACAAAAGCATAATAACGAATGTGAGCAACATAATGATTTCCGGGGCTTTGATTTTACCCAGTTTCTGCAATTCGTCATGAGCAAAAGTGACAGCATTCGGAGTGATTTTAAGTTCTGGCGGAGAAATCAGATAAATGACAAACGGCATGAGCAACATGGCAACAATGCCCGGCACCAACATGCACAGTGCCCAGGTACTCCACGAAAGCGTGAAACCTTGATGGGTTGCTTCGGCAATATAATTCACAACCAGCGGATTCGGAGCTGTCGCTGTAATAAACATGGCCGAGCTGATCGGATTTGCGTGATAATTGACAAGTGCAAGATAAGTACCGACTTTGCCTTGCGTTCCTTTCTGGGGAACAGAATCATAGGCAAGGGCAATCGAGCGCATGATCGGGTGAATAATACCACCGCAGCGTGCTGTGTTGCTGGGGGTAAAAGGCGCAAGCAATAATTCGCAAAGTGCGAGCCCGTATCCGATACCGATCGTCCGTTTACCGAGAAGACGGATGAAATAATAGCCAATTCGCGCGCCCAAACCTGTTTTAATCAGGCCGCGTGAAACAATGACCGAAATAACAATCAGCCAGATCAGTGCATTATCCATGGAGCCGAGCGCATCGGCGACAGCTTTCGGTGATGTCGGTGATGTTACCTTGGACAACATGACCACTGCAATCGTGATCATCGACATAACACCAAGAGGCATAACTTTAAGAATAATTCCGAGAATCGCTGCCACAAAAATGGCTACAAAATGCCAGGCTTCGGCTGTTAGACCGGCCGGCTTCGGAGTCATATATAAAGCCCAATAAATGAGCACACAAATAATACCAGGGATAATACGAAAAGGTACGTATTCCGATAGTTTCTGGTTTAGTTTGCTTAGGGATTGCATCAATATAATCCTTTGTGAAGGCTTCTCCAGTAAGGGTGTTATATAGAAGGTTTCAGTTTATAGACCAGTCAAAAGCACTCTCACTGCCATGAAACGGCCACTTCTTCATATCACTTCGAGTAAAACTGGCAAGAATATGATATCCCCCGCCACATTATCCAAGTTTGAAACGAAAAAGGATGAAATTTCATATTGATAGAAATAGCGTTGTCCGAGATTTTCGCTTGAATAAAGCTTTTTTCGCCGTTTTTCATATAACCGACAAACTTGGTTTCCGCTTTATAGGCAATTTCGTGCTTCAAGAATTCCTCTCGCACATTGTCCTTTAGACCGGAAATCTCTTTTCGGAAGGCCCCGAACAATTCTCATATAATGCCATTTTGTATAAACACCTGATCGGCAAGTTTTTTCGCCCGCACTATAATTGTTTTTTCTGTCCATTCTTAAAGTTCACCAAGCCGTCTATTAAAAAGAGGTGTTTCAAAAAAATCTGCTTCGCATAGTGCCTTTGTCTTCAAATGAACGGTTGCCATATTCAAAATCATATCCGGTTCGTGTCAAATTACCGGCAGCGTGTAACTATTTTTCCCGAATGCAATGCTGATAGTTGCCAAGCAATCTTGACCGGTCTTTCGGCAACGTCGTTATCAGTATGTCGTGACTGGAGACAAAGAAAAACAGAAGATCATTTTAAACAGAAGGGGAAAACTTCGATAAAAGTTCGGGTAAAAAATTTCTTTGAGCTTAGTCACCCCATCTTAAAAATATGTGCAGAATTTAAGGCTCTCCGATCATTCTGACAAAACGAAGAGCACAAGCCTCAATTTTCAACTTTTTTGATAATTTTATCCATATCTGCAATTTTCAGATCATGGTCGAGATAGGCTTTCTTGTCTGATAGCTTGATATCCAACCCGTATTTTACCTCGTAAGACAAAGTGCCGTGGGCGATTGAAAAATCAATGACATGGCCACCCGATTTCTTGCTTTTATCAATGAAATGAAGATGAAAACCGGCAACCGAGATATTCTGGAAGAATTCAGGAGTCCAGAATCCGATAAGTTCTCCTTCGACATTCTCGACATCTTCTATAATTTGATGTTCCGCCACTTCCAAAGCATTCTTGAAACTTTGGTGAAGTTCCCTTGGCCTTCTCACTTTCAAATGGTCGAATTTGCCTTCCAATTTCAGCGCAAGAAACACATTGTCGAATTTCAGATGTTTCGACAATTCCTCATAGAGAGTTGATTTTGAAACATGTGAAATTGCAAAACTCGCCTCGGGAGCAAATGTTGTAATCTGCGCGAAAGGCATTTTTTCGGTGTCATCCATTATTCGTAACGGTTTGTTACCTTTGGCGTCCCAAAAATGGCAACAATCAATAATGACTTCTCCGGTCAGACCTTCCGAACAACCCAAACCGAAATTACCGTGCTTTTTTATCTCCGATATGGGAAATAAACCTTCAAAAACACCTCCCATGAGGGCATTCACGCCTGAAAACTGGGTAATTTTTTTGGTCATTATGTATTTTCCTATTTGATGACAGCATAACACATGGCAATTTTCGTCTTTTGAAACGAACTATGTTGTAGATAGCCATAACTTGTAAAAGTTCAATAACAGGTTGTGTCAATGGTTATAACAATTGGGAAAATGAAAACCGGTAGTTCCAAAAGAATTCCCGATTTTTCCGATCGAATTTATTTATCATATTAAATTTATTTACTTCAAGTCTCCGACCCGACTTCGATCCGATCTACCCGAACACCAAATACATGTAAAAATATTCTATAATTTGAAAAACGACGATATGAACAAAGCAAAGCTTAATTCGTCTATTTGGATTAAGTCGGATGATAGATGCTCCATTTAAGGACAATCATAATCAAGGAACATCGCCTAAGCATTTACCGCTCCTTCACAGACAGAAAGAAGACGAATGCGTGGCATGAAAATACAAAGAAACAAAACAAACGAAAATAAGCACGGCTCGCAGCACAATGGCTAGGAGGTCGCTAAAAAACCAGCGACAATAAAATTTTCACAATCATGATTGGGGAAAAATTGGAGCGGGCGATGGGATTCGAACCCACGACCCCAACCTTGGCAAGGTTGTGCTCTACCCCTGAGCTACACCCGCTCACAAACCGGAAGCGCTTCGCTTCGGTCGTGCCTATATGGCCCAACCTTGCGACGATTGCAACATAAAAAATAAAATTCTTTCAATATTCGTTTTTCATGCTTTAAAAATCGTTGAAAATGTTGATTTCCGGCCAAGGCTCCAATAAAGCTTTTAAGAGGTTTTAGAGGGAGAAGTGATTATGCGACGTTTGGTTCTGGCAGCCGCAGCAATTTTGGCATTGGGAAATTTTTCGTTTGCAGCCGATAAAGTGAAAGTCGATATTACGCAGATTGTTGCCCATCCGGCTTTAGATGCCGTGCGCAAAGGCGTAGAGGATGTCCTTGCAAAAGAGGGCTACAAGAATGGCGAGAATCTTATTCTCAACTTCCAGTCGGCGCAGGGAAACATTTCCACAGCAACGCAGATTGCCCGCCAATTTGTCGGTGACAAGCCGGATGTAATCGTTTCCATTGCAACGCCTTCGGCACAGACCATGCTTGCAGCAACCAAAAACATACCTATTGTTTTTTCGGCTGTTTCAGACCCTGTAGAAGCAAAACTCGTACCGGATATGAAGAAACCCGGTGGAAATATTACCGGCGTATCCGACCGCTCGCCGGTTGAAGAACATATAAAGCTCTTGAAAGAAATCAAACCTGATCTGAAAAAGCTCGGCTATCTTTATAATGCTGCCGAAGCCAATTCGGTTTCGACCTTGAATGTTTTGAAAAAGCTCGCAGAAAAAGAAGGAATCGAGGTTATTCCCTCTGCTGCACCGAAATCATCCGACGTACAGGCAGCAACCCGCGCCCTTATTGGCAAGGTGGATATGATTTATGTACCGACAGACAATACAATTATCTCGGTGCTTGAAGGTGCAACGAAAGTAGCAGCCGAATCAAAAACACCGCTTTTTACGGCTGATCCGAGTTCGATCGGGCATGGTGCCTTTGCAGCCCAGGGAATCGATTATTATGATTCGGGGCTTGAGACCGGCAAACTCGTTGTCCGTATTTTAAAAGGTGAAAAGCCCGCAGACATCGCTGTTGTCACACCGGAAGGGAAAAATGTGGCGGTTGACCTTCAAGCTGCGGAAAAAATGGGAATTACGATTCCCCAACCGGTCCTTGATCGGGCGGCAAAAATTATCAATAAATAAGGTATCCTGACGGTGGAATTTTTCGATACTGACCTAATTGCAAGCGGGGCAATTGCCTCATGAGTATGTTTGCCTTTACCGGTGCTGTCGAGCTCGGGCTTGTTTATGCATTTGTCGCTATCGGAGTCTATTTATCGTTCAGGATTCTCGATTTTCCGGATTTGACGGTGGACGGTTCGTTTCTGTTAGGCTCGACCGTCTGCGGTGTTATGATTCTATGCGGTTTCAATCCGTGGTTTGGCATGTTTTCGGCTTTGATTGCAGGAATGATTGCCGGACTTGTTACCGCACTTTTGAATTTGAAATTCGGCATTCTGAACCTCCTTGCATCCATTTTGACAATGTCGGCGCTCTACACCATCAATCTTCGCATTATGGGAATTATGGGGGTATCGAATGTCAATCTGGGGTTGGCTGATACTGCCCTCACTCCGTTTTATAATCTGTTCGGATTGCCGGATATGATTATCCGCCCGCTTTTCGTCGGTATTCTCGTTATCATTGTTGCTTTTCTCGTCTGGCGTTTTCTGGAAAGTGAAATCGGCCTTGCCATGCGGGCAACCGGAACGAATCAGCGTATGGCGAAAGCTCAGGGAATCAAAACCGCGCTTCTCATCTATGCCGGTATGGGATTATCAAATGGTCTGGTTGCTCTTGGCGGATCGCTTTATATCCAGACCGCCATTGCGACCGATATTACGGGAGGTGCCGGAACCATTGTGTTCGGGCTTGCTGCCGTTATTATCGGCGAGACATTGTTCAGAACCCGAAATCTTTTACTGATTATCATAAGCTGCATTGTCGGTTCTGTCCTTTATCGTGTTGCTGTGCAATTCGCATTTGAAGGCAGTAGTCTTGGCATTGATACATCGACAGACTTGCAGCTTATTACCGCTTTGATTGTGGTATTGACTCTTGTTTTGCCGCATTATCTGGGGGCAAAAAAGCATGATTGAACTGCAACATATCGGCGTAACATTCAAAGCCGGAACCCCATTGGAAAAACAGGCGCTTATTGATCTAAACCTAAAAATTGAGCGTGGCAGCTTTGTAACCATTATCGGCTCGAATGGTGCTGGCAAATCGACCATGCTTGGGGTTCTCGCCGGAGATATTTTGCCCAATGAAGGTAAAGTCATTATCAACAATATTGATGTTTCGAGAAAATCGACAGCAGAACGGGCGGGTATGATCGCACGGGTTTTTCAGGATCCGTTAGCGGGAAGCTGCGGGTCACTCACCATTGAAGAAAATCTCGCTCTTGCCGCCCGTCGCGGGAAAAGGCGGGGGTTGCGATCAGCTTTGACCAAAGAAAACCGCGAAATATTCCGCGCCCGCATTGCCGCTCTCGGTCTTGGCCTTGAAGACCGTATCCAGAACCGGATGGACAGTCTTTCGGGCGGGCAACGTCAGGCTTTGGCTTTGATTATGGCCACCCTGTCGGATGCCGATGTTTTGCTGCTTGACGAACATACGGCCGCACTTGATCCGGGAATGGCCGAATTTGTCATGAAACTGACTGAAAAAGTTATCAAGGAAAACAATCTGACCACTTTGATGGTTACCCACTCTATGCGGCAGGCACTTGATTATGGTGATCGTACCTTTATGCTGCATGGTGGAAAGGTGATACTTGATGTACACGAAGAAGAACGTAAAGGTCTTGATGTGAGCGACCTTGTCGGCATGTTCCAGAAGGTCAGAGGTGAAGCGCTCGACGATGACAAGCTGCTGATGGATTAACATGGCGCAGAAAAAAGCACATGAGGTCGACGGTTTTCTTTCACGTTTACAAGTGCAATACCCCATTGTTCTGATTTACGGTCCCGACAAGGGGCTCGTTTCCGAACGGGCGTCGAAATTTGCCAAGCTCACCGGTGTCAAACTTGATGACCCGTTTTCCAATATCAGGCTTGAAGCGGCCGATCTTGAACGTGACCCGACGCGCCTTCTTGACGAAGCCCATACTGTTTCGCTGTTTGGCGGAAAACGGCTTATCTCGATAAAAAACGCCGGCAATGGACGAAATCTCACCGAAGTCGTCAAAAAACTTGCAAAAACCGGCCTTGAAAATGTCTATCTGATGATAGAGGCCGGAGACCTTAAAAAAGGTGCGGGCTTACGTTCGGCTGTGGAAACTGCAGCATCAGCCATGGCACTTCCCTGTTATGCCGACGATGCACGCTCGCTTGAAGGGCTGATTGATCAGGTTCTTGGTGAATATCACCTTGCCATTTCGCTTGAAGCAAGAAAATGGCTCAAAGAGAGTCTGGGAGGAGACCGGCTTATTTCGCGCAGTGAATTGGACAAGCTTTGCCTTTATGCGATGGGCAAAGACGAGATTACTCTTGATGATGTAAAAGCTGCTGTGAGTGATGTAAGCGGCCTTACTTATGATGAAATTATTGATGCTGTGCTCATTGGTGATCTTGTCGGCTTCAACAACCGTTTCGACCGACAGGTTGCAACCGGCAATGCGCTTTTTTTAATATTAAGCGCTGCCGAGCGACAATTCCAACAATTGCAACTTTTGCGCCAGCAAGTGGAAGTCGAGGGGAAAACGCCCTCCTCGGCCATTTCTTCGGCGCGTCCGCCTATTTTCTTTCGCCGGCAAAAAGTTATGGAACAGGCACTCACCCGTTGGACATTGAAGCGGATTGCGGAAGCGATGGAACGGCTACAAAAAGCTGTTCTTGAAAGCAGAGAAAATACGGCCCTTGCCGAACCGATTATCCGGCAGGCACTTCTGGCGCTTGCTGTTCAATCAAGGCGCCAGAACTAAACCCCATTTTAAACAGTGATCTTAACTGCGCTTGACGTGTTCGATATAAAGTTCGCGTAAGCGCAATGTTACTTTTCCGGGCTTACCATCACCAATTTTACGCCCGTCTACGCTCAAAACAGGAGCGGCAAAATTGGTTGTCGAGGTAATCAGCGCTTCACTGGCGGCATAGGTTTCTTCCAATGTAAAAAGCCGTTCTTCGACATTAATACCGTTTTTACGGGCAAGTTCCAGAATGGTACCGCGGGTAATACCGGGCAAAATGGAGTGATCCAACTGGCGGGTGATGAGTGTTCCCTGACCATCGACAATGAAGAAATTGGACGAGGTTGCTTCGGTCAGATAGCCATCTTCGACATAGACAGCATCGTCGACGCCCTCGGCATGGGCATGAGTCTTGGTCAGAGACGAATAAAGAAGCTGCGTCGTCTTGATGTCGCGGCGGCACCAGCGGCCTTCTTTCACCGATATCATTTTCAACTGCGGCATTTGATGAAGATTTTTGACAATGCCGGTCTGGGTGAACATGAAAAGGCAGGGCTTCAATTCGCTATTGTCGTAAACAAAATTACGATCCCCCGCACCGCGTGAAACCTGAAGATAGACAGTACCGTTATCAAGGCCATTTCGCTTGATAAGCTCGCGATGAATATCGAGAAATTCATCTCTATCCACGTTGAATTCTATTTCCAGCGCTTTCAGAGAATTTTTCAGCCTTTTGATATGTCCGTCAAAGTCGAGAAACTTTCCGTCAAGAAAAGAGGTGACTTCATAAACGGAATCGGCAAACATGACAGACCTGTCAAAAATCGAAATCCGGGCATTTGTTTCATCAAACCAATCGCCGTTGACATAAACGGTGCGTGTCATTGTATTTTAACCTCTTCAACATCATTCACCGGCGGAAAACATTTATCATGCCGGAGAGAATCCGGATATTCCGGTTTTAGAAAACGGGAGCCTTCCAATTTTCCGGACGATCATTTTCCGCGTTTTAAAATCACTATGGAATTTTGGCTAAACTTAAGGCAGATTTGGCAGAGCAGCAATAGCCGAGATGTCGCGGCCGATCATTTCGTGCCGCTTTTTTCATAAGGAAAAATATCCGATGGCAGAACCGATTGCTTTTGTCAGCCGTAGCGCACAAACCGAAAGGTATAACTGGTTAAAAGTCCTTTCCGAAAATTTGGGCGATGAAAAGATTGTTGATTTCAACGATTTGAAACCGGAAGATTATGGTGCAATCGAACTTGCCATTGTTGCAAACCCCGATCCCGACCAATTGAAAAAACTCACAAATCTGAAATGGATACAAAGCCTTTGGGCAGGTGTCGAACGGATGGTGAAGGAATTACCCGAAAATGCGCCACCGATTGTCCGGCTCGTTGATCCCGCATTGACCGAAGCCATGGCCGAAGCTGTTCTTGCATGGACGCTTTATTTAACCCGCGATATGCCGCGCTATCATCGCCAGCAACAGGAACGCCTCTGGCAACCGCATAACTATAAGTCTGCCTCACAATGGAAAATCGGCCTTCTCGGTTTAGGTGAATTGGGAAGAGCTGCGGCGAAATTGCTAACACTTACCGGATTTCAAGTAAACGGTTGGTCAAAGAGCCAAAAGACGCTCGATAATGTCACATGTTCGAGTGGAAGAGCCGGTTTTATGCGGCTGATTGAAACAAGCGATATTGTCGTTCTCCTTATACCGCTCACCAATGAAACAACAGGGCTTCTTGGAAAGAACGAATTTGCCCATATGAAAAAAGGAGCAAGCCTGATCAATTTTTCCAGAGGGCCTGTTATTGACACAGATGCTCTTGTTGACGCTCTTGATAAACGTAAGCTCGATCATGCGGTTCTTGACGTTTTTGATCAGGAACCTTTGCCGCCCGATTCGCCCTTATGGCAGAATAAAAATATAACCGTGCTCCCCCATATTTCGGCGCCAACAAACAAAGAAAGTGCTGCAAAAATAGTGGCAAAAAATATAGCGAATTGGCGAAAAACCGGAAAATTGCCGCCCCTAGTCAACCGGATGCGCGGCTATTAAACGGCCACTCGAATAGTTGTTCGATAAAACACCGGAAAAACCACCAAAACCGGCTTTAGAAAAATTGGTGCGGAAACCTTGCTTTCGTCATAATCGTTATATAGTTAATCTATATAGCAGAATGGTATATCTATGTCGGTCAAAGCAACCTTATCTTTCACAGAAGATCATATCGGCTCGGTCGGGCGCGAGCGCATCAAGCTTCTTGAGGCTGTCGGCCGTGAAGGTTCGATTTCTGCCGCTGCCCGTTCTGTCGGGCTTAGCTATAAGGCGGCATGGGATGGCATTGGCGCCATGCAAAATCTTGTTGCAAAACCGCTCTTGAACAAGAACATCGGCGGGAAAAATGGCGGTGGCGCCACCCTGACGCCGGAAGCGTTAAAACTCATTGAAACTTTTCACCATCTTGAAACCGGACTTGCCACAATGATGAAGCAAGCCTCCGATAATTTGTCGGAAATCGGTTTGAGTCCGACAGGGCTTTTACAAGGTTTCATGATGAGAACCTCGGCACGCAATGTTTTATCGGGTCATATTTTATCCATCAAAAGTGCGCCGCCAGCCGCATTTGTAACCATCGGTATTTCCCGAAAAATCGAAATCAAAGCCGAAATTACCGAAAAAAGTGTTGAACGGCTTGGACTTGTCGATGGGCGGCAGGTCGCGGCTCTTATCAAAGCGCCCTTTGTGAGGGTCGTTCCTTTTGAAAACGAAGACAATTTTTCTGAACAAAACCGGATTCCGGGAATCTTAGAATCGATAACGATTGGCACGAAAAGCGTCGAGCTTGGCATTGAAATTGGTGAAGACAAAACACTCATCGCAACAACCCGACCGGACGACCCCGCACTTGAAGGACTTACGGCCAATCAACCTGTTCTTGCGCTTATCAAGGCTGAAAACATCATTATTGCAACATGTTAGGAGAAGGCAATGAAATCCAAACTCGCTTTATCGATAGGTCTGTTGCTGGCAAGTGTAACCTTTGCCCATGCCGGTGAAACCGTTGTTGCGGTGGCCGCCAATTTTACCGAACCCGTCAAGGAAATTGCCGAACAATTCAAAGAAAAGACCGGCCACACGGCCACACTTTCATTCGGTGCTACCGGTAATTTCTATACACAAATAAAGAATGGTGCTCCTTTCGAAGTATTTCTTGCAGCCGACACGGAAAGACCAACCAAGGCCGTTGAAGAAGGCTATGGTGTCAAAGGAACAGAATTTACCTATGCTATTGGCACATTGGTATTGTGGAGTGCAAAAGATGACCTTGTAAAGGGTCCGGAAACTTTGACGGATAGCAAAATTACCCATATTTCCTTCTGTAATCCCGATGCTGCCCCTTATGGCAAGGCGGCTGTCGAAACCATGGATGCGCTCAAAGTTCACGATAAAATCAAGGACAAACTTGTCGAAGGGCAAAACATTTCGCAAGCCTACCAGTTTGTAAAAACCGGAAATGCCGAAATCGGCTTTGTCGCTCTTTCTCAGATTATCAATGAAAAAGGCGGCTCGAAATGGGTTGTTCCTCAAACCGACTATAACCCGATCCGTCAGGATGCCGTGCTTTTGAAAACCGGTGAAAATAACGAAGCGGCAAAGGCTTTTGTGAGCTTCCTTAAAGGTCCGGAAGCAGCAACCATTATCAAAAAATATGGCTACGCCCTGCCGGAAACAAAGTAGAAAGCATGATGCTTCTTTCCAATGAGACATGGACCGCGATCAAGCTTACGGCCGAATTGGCGACGGTAACCACATTTTTTCTGATGGCTATCGGAACGCCGATTGCTTTGTGGCTGTCGCGATCCAAAACTTATGGAAAAGAAATCGTCGCATCCATTATCTCCATACCTCTGGTTTTGCCACCAACAGTTCTGGGCTTTTATCTTCTGGTATTTCTGGGGCCTAATGGACCAGGTGGCTTTATTGCACCATGGTTCGGCATGGATAAATTTGCCTTCACCTTTGAAGGGCTGGTCATCGGCTCGGTCATTTATTCCATGCCCTTTGTTGTTCAACCTATTCGCAATTCATTCGAGGCTATGGGTAAGCGGCCAATGGAAGTGGCGGCAACCTTGCGTGCTTCGCCATGGAAAGCATTCTGGAAAGTAGCCCTTCCGATTTCTAGCCCCGGTTTTATGACTGCCGCTGTTTTGGGTTTTGCCCATACGGTGGGCGAATTCGGTGTTGTGCAAATGATTGGTGGAAACCTGCCCGGCAAGACGGCTGTGATCTCGACCACCATTATGAGTTATGTCGAAGCCGGTCAGATGCATGAAGCCAATGTTCTATCAATCATTATGGTTATCTTTTCATTTTGCATCATTCTGACTGTTTCACTCTTGCAGAAATTCATGCAGGCACGAACATTATGAGTGAAACCATTTCTGTTGATCTTAAAGGGACTCTGGGCAATTTTACGCTCAATTGCACGTTTCACGCACCGCTTCGCGGTGTCATTGCGCTTTACGGCCCTTCCGGATGCGGAAAAACTTCAGTCTTGCGCGGTATTGCCGGACTTAACCGTTTTTCGGGAAAAGTCGAAATCGGCAATGAATGCTGGCAAAACGAAACGGGTTTCGTTCCTGTTTATAAACGTCCCCTCGGCTATGTTTTTCAGGAAGCCAGTTTGTTTCCGCATTTGTCTGTCAGAAAGAACCTCACTTTTGCTATGGCAAAAGGCGAAAACAATCTCTCGCCGACATTCGACGAAGTGGTGGAATTTTTGAATATTGCCCACCTTATTGATCGCGCGCCGCACAATCTCTCTGGCGGTGAACGTCAACGTGTGGCGATTGGCCGTGCTCTCCTGTCGCATCCCAAGATTCTCCTTATGGATGAACCGCTATCGGCACTCGACAAACGGTCGAGAGATGAAATCCTTCCCTTTCTGATTGGTCTGCGTGACCGTCTTTCAATGCCGATCATTTATATCACCCATGATATTTACGAAGTCGAACGCTTGGCCGACACATTGGTTTTGATGGATAGTGGCAAAGTTATTGCCTCCGGCAGTTTGAGAGAAATCGAAGCAAATCCTGATCTGCCGCTTGCCAATACTCGCGAAGCTGCTGTCAACCTTGACGGCTATGTCAAATCCTATAACGAACATACCGGCCTTGTCGAAGTGGATGTACCGGGTGGCACGTTCATTGCCCCGTCTGCACCTTTGTTAGGGGGCAAAAAAATGCGCATTCGCATTGCTGCCAATGATGTGAGCCTTGCTGTCGAAAAACCGCTAAAAAGCTCGATACTCAATGTGATGCCGGCGCGCATTCTGACAATGCGGGAACAGGGGCATTTTGAAGTTCTGGTCAAACTGGAATTGGGTGGCAATGGAGAGGGAGCGCATTTTCTTTCACGCCTCACACGCCATTCATGGCAAATATTAGGGCTTAGAGAAGGAATGGACGTTTATGCCCAGATTAAAGGCGTTGCCCTGATCGACCAGCAAGAGGGCTAACTTTTTCAAGATAAGCCCTCGCAAGTTCGACCGTGCCTTTCAAAAAAGTTTTGCGAAGCTTTTCGGCTGTTGGCGTTTGATTGTGCGTTTCAAGCCATGCTGTCAATTGCAAGCGCCGCATCATGATAAGATGGACAATCATATCTGCCATTTCCCGTTTTACCGGCATAACGTCGCCATAACCTTCAAGCCATGCATTGATATAGCTTGGAACAAATGGATTATCTTCAATAAAACTCAATGAATTGGCAAGATCCAGTCCGAACCAAGAAAAGCCGCAATCATCAAAATCGATCGCCGCAAGGTTTTCGCCATCAATCAACAAATTTGCAAGCCGCAAATCGCCATGGATAAGACCGTAATGGGCCTTATCTTTCGGGAAAGTTGATGAAAAATATTCAAGCGTTTTATCGCAGTTTTCGAGAATTTCACGATCAGCGGGTTGAAGATTTTCGGCCTTTCGCCAATCTCCCCAGATCGCATTCGGGCCGATCATTGTTTCATAAGTCCAATGTTTACGATTGAATCTTTCCGGCCTTACCCAATTCATGGATTGCCGATGCAATTTGGCGGAAATTTTGCCAAGCTCGAAAAACCGGCGCACAAGTCTGTCATCTGCCTGCGGTTCATGCCCGCTTATAAAAGAAAAACAGGCAAGCCTGAAAATGCCCGCTTCGACAAACAATTGACCGGAACGGGAAATAAAAAGATGTGGCACTGTTACAATGCCGGATTGCTCGATTGCCTGAAGCCAAAGGAGTTCGGATAAAATTTCATCATTTTGATGATAGGAAGGCCGATAAACCCGTATAATTCTTGTCTCGTTCCCGAAAGTCACCCGAAAAGTCGCATTTTCCGATATGGTAAGAAGGTCGATGCGGGCGTTGTCGGGAATATCCCAACAAGCAAGATGATCCCTTACCAAAGTCGGAAAATCGTTTTCGGCTTTTATCATCATCGATGTAACAGAAACACTGCCTGCTGCCCGAACAAATTCCAGGCTCCCAAAGGCAATTTGCCTTTGACGGGTTTTCCCTGCCGGTTCAACACCACCGCTTCTTCTATTTTTGCCCCTATTTCGTTGACCAGATCGATAAAATCCTCAATCGTACAAAAATGGATATTCGGCGTATCATACCAGCTATAAGGAAGCTCTTTGGTAACCGGCATACGACCAAGAAAAAGCAGATGTGCGCGGGCGCGCCAATAACCGAAATTCGGAATCGAGACAACGGCCCTCTCGCCGATGCGCAAAAGTTGTTCAAGCACAGCTTTCGGATTGCGCGTTGCCTGCAAGGTTTGTGACAGGACAACATAGTCGAAGCCGGAATCAGGATAATAGATAAGATCGCTATCGGCATCTCCCTGAATGACCGAGAGTCCTTTAAGCAAACATTGGTCAACACCCTGTTGCGACAATTCCACACCGCGCCCATCAACATTGCGCCGCGTTTGCAACAGATAAAGCAAACTGCCATCGCCACAACCGACATCGAGAACACGGGCGCCCGGCCTGATAAAATTGGCAATCACTTCAAAATCGGTACGGGATTTTAGTGCCGACAATAATTCTTCATCTTCGTTCATGCCGTCAATCCCCTCTGTTCTGCAGCCGCTGTCAGGAAACTGTGAATGGCAGAAAACATCACCGGTTCATCAAGCAGAAAAGCGTCATGCCCTTTATCGGTTTTGATTTCAACAAAAGAAACCCGCGCTCCGGCAGCGTTGAGTGCGTGGACAAAGGTACGACATTGTGCGGTGGTAAACAGCCAGTCACTGGAAAACGAAGCGACAAAAAACCGCCCGCGCGAGCCCTTGAAAGCATCTGCCAGTTGGCCACCATATTCGGCTTCAAGATCGAAATAATCCATCGCACGCGTCAAATAAAGATAGCTATTGGCATCAAAGCGCTCGACAAATGTCATACCCTGATGACGCAAATAGCTTTCAATCTGGAAATCGGCATCAAAACCGAATGTTATCTGGTCGCGATTTTGTAAATTCCGACCGAATTTTCGATGGAGTGCCGCTTCCGAAAGATAGGTAACATGGGCTGTCATTCTGGCAACAGCCAAACCTTTTGTCGGGCGTTTTCCTGCTTCGAGATACCGCCCGCCCAACCAGTTCGGGTCGGCCATAACGGCTTGTCTGCCAATTTCATCAAAAGCGATATTTTGCGCCGAGTGGCGCGCACCGGTCGCAAGAATGACAGATGAAAACACTTTTTCCTTATAGGCTGCGGCCCATTGCAATGCCTGCATTCCGCCCATGGAACCACCAACCACACAAAACAATGTCTTGATTCCCAGTTTTTCGATAAGCATTGCCTGTGCGCGCACCATATCTCCTATCGTAATAACAGGAAAATCGAGTGCATAGGGTTTTCCCGTTTTCGGATTTTTCGACGCCGGACCGGTCGAGCCGAGACACCCTCCTAAAACATTGGAACAGATCACATAATAGCGTTCGGTATCAATAATTTTACCGGGCCCTACCAATATATCCCACCAACCGGGTTTTCCGGTGACCGGATGGGTATTGGCGACATGCTGGTCGCCAGTCAGAGCGTGGCATATTAAAATGGCGTTGCTTTTGTCTTCATTCAATGTGCCATAGTCCTGATAGGCAATCTGGAAAGGCGATAAAACAACACCGCTATCAAGCTGTAGCGGCTCGTCTTGTCCGAACAGCGCTACTTTACTGTCTGGAAAATCAGCTTGGGAATTTTTCGCGCCGGAAGATTTTCCGGACGATTTTATTTGTGTCATGTCGGTTGCACCGTCTTGAAAGAAAAAGAATAGCTAGTCGCCTCCTCTGACAAATGTCAAGAATTTCTCTCGACTTCGGATGAAAGCAAGGGTATTTCCTAAAATATTAAACTACCAGACCGGATAAATATCGATGAAAAAAGATGTTCTTGTTGACCGTCCACAGCCTAGAAAAGGTATTCTGGATATTGCAGCTTACGTTCCCGGATCAAGCGAGTCCAAAAATACAGGGAAAGTTTTCAAACTTTCTTCGAACGAGTCGCCGCTTGGCCCCTGTCCTGCAGCGATTGATGCTTATCGGCAGGCTGCAGCACATCTTGAACTTTATCCGGATGGTTCGGCCACACCCCTTCTTGAAGCCATTTCCGAAGTGACAGGGCTTGCAAGAAGCAATCTGATGGCGGGAAACGGTTCGGATGATTTGTTAGGTCTTTTATCCAATACCTATCTGACAGCCGGTGATGAAGGAATCATGACCGAACACGGCTTCAGCGTTTACGAAATACAAATCAGAGGAACCGGCGCAAAACCTGTTATTGTGAAAGAAAAAGACTGCCGCATCGATATTGATGCCATTCTTGCCGCAGTAACAGAAAGAACAAAAATCGTTTTCATTGCCAATCCCGGTAATCCGACCGGCACTTATCTGACAGCAACAGAGGTCAAAAAACTTCATGCAGGGCTGCCTAAAAATGTACTTTTAGTCCTCGACGGTGCCTATGCCGAATTTGTTACCGAGGATGATTACGATACCGGCGTCGAACTTGTTTCGGCAAACGAAAATGTTGTCATGACACGTACATTTTCCAAAATTTACGGACTTGCCGGTTTGCGTGTGGGGTGGATGTATGCGCCTCTACATGTCATTGATGCGGTCAACCGTATTCGCGGAGCTTTCAACGTCAGTGTACCGGCACAGGCTGCTGCAAGTGTTGCTTTTCGCGACCGTGCCTATATCCAGAATGCGATAGCCTATAATTCAAAATGGCGTTCCTGGCTCACACATGAAATCGAGGCATTGGGGCTCAAGGTTACGCCTTCTGTCACCAATTTTCTGCTCATCCATTTTCCGGCAGACAAGGAAAAATCGGCTGCTCTGGCTGATGATTATCTGAAAGCCAACGGGTATATTTTGCGCCGCGTTACGGGATACGGATTTCCGAACGCGTTGCGCCTTTCCATTGGATCCGAAGAAGCAAATCGCGGCGTTATCGCCACATTGAAAAATTTTTTGAAGTAGAAAAATGTCTGAAGTGAAATTTAAAAAAATCGCCCTTATCGGTATCGGTCTTATCGGCTCTTCTCTTGCCCGCGTTATTCGGGAAAAAAAATTGGCCGATCATATTGCTATCTCCACCCGCACAGGCACAACGCTTGAACGGGCACGCGAACTTAAACTGGGAGACAGCTATACCACCGACAATGGCAAAGCGGTTGAAGATGCCGATCTCGTTATTGTTTCGGTGCCGGTCGGTTCATCCGGTCAGGTTGCAAAGGAAATTGCCCCGCATTTGAAACCCGGTGCCATTGTTACCGATGTCGGTTCTACCAAAGCATCGGTTATCCGCCAGATGAAACCGGAATTGCCCGATAATGTCATCTTTATCCCCGGTCACCCGATTGCCGGTACGGAATTTTCCGGTCCCGATGCCGGTTTTGCCGACCTTTTCATCAATCGCTGGTGCATTTTGACACCGCTTCCTGATACGGATGAAAAAGCAATCGCCAAATTGACCCAATTCTGGGAAGCCTGTGGTGCAAAAGTTGACAGAATGGATCCCGAACATCACGATCTGGTTCTGGCAATCACATCGCATTTGCCACATCTTATTGCCTATAACATTGTCGGCACGGCAAGCGACCTTGAAAAAGTCACCAATTCCGAAGTCATTGCCTATTCGGCTTCCGGTTTTCGCGATTTTACCCGCCTTGCCTCTTCCGACCCGACCATGTGGCGCGACATTTGCCTGAACAATAAAGACGCTATCATTGAAATGCTCGGACGTTTCAGTGAAGACCTCGCTTCGCTCCAACGCGCAATCCGCTGGGGAGATGGGCAGGCTCTGTTTGACCTCTTCACGCGTACACGTGCCGTAAGACGCGGCATTATTGAAGCGGGACAAGAAGTCGATGCACCGGATTTCGGTCGTCAGGTTGCTCGCAAACACCCCGAAGATCTGAAAAAATAATCCATTTTGAAAAGGGAGCGCATTTGATCAAGACCAGATGCGCTTCTTTGCATTCTTTTCTATAATTCGATTTTCTATTGTCCGGATATAGGATTGCGGCTTTCGGGCGATGAAATTGAAGGCATAAGGCGTGAACTATTCGCCGGTTTTTATACAGCCACAATCAGGTAGTCACATTATCAATCATGCCGGATAATTGCTTCGGTATTTTTCCGAACAATATATGACTGCACTTTTTACAATTTACTTGAAATCATCAAGGCTCGGCGTTTTTTCAAGAAGCTCTTGCGGCGTCGGCAAAGAATCGTCGATCTTTTGATAGCGCATTTTTTCTGGCAATTCGGTTGAATTGGAAGATTGATCGCGCTGCATGGCTGCCCGCGATAACAACATAAGTGTGACAGGTGTTGTTACGATAATAAATATGGCAAGCAATATAGAATGGGAAATGAGTTTGTGACCGCTTACCGTTGAATAGATGATCGAGGCAATGATAATGCCACTGACACCCCAGCTTGTTCCAAGCGTTGGCATGTGTAACCGTTCATAAAAGCTTTTTGCACGATTAAGACCGATGGCGCCGATCAATGTCAGCCCCGAGCCTAAAAGCAGGAAAAACACAATGACGATAGAAAGCCAGAGAGGAAAGTCTTCAATCATTCGATCACTTCCCCGCGCATAAGAAATTTGGCCAAAGCCGAACTTGAGACAAAGCCCAAAAGGCCGATCACCAACGCGGAATCGAAATAAACGGTTGTGCCGGTGCGCATACCGAAAGTGACAAACAACATTAAAGTAGCCGTATAAAGTGCATCAAGGCCCAGAATTCTGTCCTGTGCGCGAGGACCGCGCACAAGTCGTATGAACGACAAAATCATCGCAAGTCCCAGAAACAATTGCGCAATATTAATGCCCCAATAAAGAATAACAATACTCATTGGAATATCTCCAGAAGCAGACTTTCATAACGGTTTTTAATGAAGTCTCTCCAATAATTTTCATTATCCATATCAAAATCGAGAACATGGACAAGAAGGCTGCTATCCTTGCTATGATAGGCAATCCAGGCAGTCCCGGGTGTTGCGGTCATAATACAGGATAATACAGCAAGTCCCGTATGGTTTTTAAGTTCAAGCGGAACCGTGATGAAGCCGGATTGTTTCCGTTTTGCACCGCTAAAAAGCACATAGAGGGCAACATCATAATTCGACTTGACGATATCGATCGTTACGCGGAAAAACAGCTTTATAACCGAGCCCCAATTATGGATATGTACCTTCTGCGGTTTTAATAGCCGCATTAAAAACCCGCCCGCAATTCCGACGACAATGCCGATGAGACCCTGCCCCAAGGTAAAGCCGTTCAAAATCATCCACATGACAAGAAGCGACAAGGTCAACAATGGATAGGGGATGATGCGTTTCATTTCATACCCCTTTCAACGTCAACATTATCAATAAGTCCCGCAGTTATTTCTTGTGACGGGTTGGGGCTCACCGTGACTGTTTCCTGCGGCAAAACACTGCCAATATAATTTTGCGGATGATGAAGTTCTTCTGCGGCTTTTCCCAGATAGCCTGCAACTGGACCGGCGGCAATGGTCAATAGAAGACACAAGCCGAGCAAGCCTGCAACGGGAGCAAATTCTATCACTTGTACGCGCGGCACTTTCCCTTCAATCGATGCCCAGAAAGTGCGGATGCCGGTTCTTGTCATAGCGATAAGTGCGGCAAAACCGGAAAAGATGAGAAGAGCGACAAAAGTCCAATCCCGCGCGCTTGGTTGGTAGCCATCGCCATTCAGCCCGTCCGGATTGAAAACACCGGTAATTATCATGAATTTTGCGACAAAACCCGAAAATGGCGGCATACCGATAATAAGAATAGCGGCTATTCCGAAACATGCTCCAAGAATTGCAAGCGTTGCCGGAATATAGGTGCCGACTTCATCCTCTTCATCTTCCTCGTCCTCGCCATAAACTTCCATTGTTACCGCAAGAACATTGGCGGCTGTGTCCTGACTGCGTTCGACAAGTTCGACGAGGAGAAAAAAAGCCGCTAGCGACAGAGTGGAGGAGACAATATAAAAAAGCGTGCCAGCGGTGAGCGAAGCATTGCCGGTTCCGATAGCGGCAAGCAGCGTTCCCGATGACACCAGAACACTATAAGAAGCAAGCCGTCCCAGAGCCTGACTTGCAAGCACTCCGATAAAACCGAATATCAAGGTTGCGAGCCCGCCATAAAACAATATGTCATTGCCAAAACCGGTTAAAGTTCCGCTATTAGTCCCGAAAACCAGTAATGTAAGGCGCAAAACAACATAAATGCCGACCTTGCTTAAAATAGCAAATGTTGCTCCAACCGGTGCAGCCACAGCACTATAAGTCGGTGTTAGCCAGAAGTTGAGTGGCCACATGCCGGCTTTGACCAGAAAGGCAATTCCAAGAATTGCCGCGCCGGATTCAAAAATAATACGATCGGCCGATTTGAGAGTTTGGAGCTTCAAGGCAAGATCGGCCATATTCAATGTTCCGCAAACACCGTAAATGAGCGCTGCACCAATCAGAAAAAACGAAGAGGCAATCAGATTGATTACCACATAATGCACACCGGCGCGCACCCTTGCCTGCCCGCTACCGTGGAGGGCAAGCCCGTAAGATGCTGTCAACATAACTTCAAAAAACACAAAGAGATTGAACAGATCTCCGGTCAGGAAAGCACCGTTTACACCGGCAATCATGAATTGCATGAGAGAATGGAAGTGCGGACCGGCTTTATGCCAATGGGCAGCCGAAAATACCAATGAAGCCACCGCAAGAATGCTTGCCAGAAAAACCATGGCCGCACTTAACCGGTCAAGCACCAGAACTATTCCGAAAGGCGCTTGCCAATTTCCGAGGTTATAAACCTCTGCATGGGGTGAGACATCAATAGCCCGCCCGATCAATCCGATAGAAACAAGAACGAGTAGCCCTATCGAAGAAAGGCTTATCCATAATTTGAGTTTGCGGCGTCTCTCATCGTAAAAAAGCAGAAGTGCCGCAGTCGCAATAGGAAGGAGAATGGGCAGAATAACGAGATGGTGAAGAAAATAATCAATCATTTATTTTCCCTTCCATCGACATGGTCCGAACCGGTTAGGCCGCGTGAAACAAGCAGAATAACAAGGAATAATGCGGTTGTCGCAAAACCGATGACAATGGCTGTGAGAACCAGCGCTTGCGGTATCGGATCGGCATAATTTGCCGGATTGACAGGATTGGAGGGGTCAACAATCGGTGCTGCATTCGAACGGGGACGCGCCATTGAAAAAATAAACAGATTGACCGCATAGGAAATAAGCGAAAGCCCCAGAATGACCTGATAGGTTCTTGGACGCAGAATAAGCCAGATTCCTGAACCGGCAAGCACACCGATACCGAGAGAAAGAACAATTTCCATCAGCGTCCCTCCTCTTTTTTAGCAGTTCTTTTACCAACGCGATAATGCCGGATTGATTGGTGGGCTATCGCAATGAGCATCAGCACGGTTGCGCCGACAACGAGCGAAAAAACACCGAGGTCGAAGGCCATAGCCGTGGCTGTCGGCATTTTTCCGATAAACGGAATCTTCGTATATTGAAAATAGGAGGTAAGAAAGGGGTAGCCGAAAAACCACGAACCGATACCGGTTACCAATGCCAGAAGAATACCGAATCCGATCCAGCGCAGCGGTAAAACTGTCAGATGACTTTCCACCCACCGCGTTCCCGATGCCACATATTGCAGAATAAATCCGATAGCCATAGTGACACCGCCGGCAAAACCGCCACCCGGCAAATCATGTCCGCGCATGAACAAATAGACTGCAAAGGCCATAATAACCGGAAAGAGCCAATGCATGATAATACGCGGAATAACAAGATAGTCGGAAACTGTGTCACCAACCTCGCGATCGGGCCTTGCTTCGTCAAAAGCCGACTGAACCCGTTGTTGTGTCGGTGCCTCGATACTTTCAACTGCCGGACGGAAACGCCGCAGCAGGGCAAAAACGGTGAGCGCGACAATGCCAAGCACCGTTATTTCACCCATCGTGTCAAAGCCACGGAAATCCACGAGAAGTACATTGACGACATTACGACCACCGGCATCGGAATAGGAATGGGTCAGGAAAAAGTCTGAAATTGTTGCGCCTTGCGGACGGGTCATCACACAATAGGAGAGCCATGCCAAACCGCCCCCGCCGGCTATAGCAATGAGCAAATCGCGGCCTCTTCGCAACCATGGCGTAAAACCGCTTGGCAGTGGGGCGGGTGCTTGCAGGCGTTTGGGCAGCCACCTCAATCCCAAAAGCAAAAGAACTGTTGTAACAACTTCCACAACCAATTGTGTCAATGCAAGATCGGGGGCGGAAAGCCACAAGAATGTGGCACAGGTCATAAGCCCCGTAACACCCAGAAGTATCAAAGAAGCGAAGCGATGGAATTTTGCCTGCCATGCAACCAATATCGCGCAAACACCACCAATCAACCAGATAATTAAAAATGGTAGATCAAGCGGAAAAAGCGGCAATGCACCCGCATCAATCCATTGATTGCCGGCAATTAACAACATGAGTGCAACAATTGGTGCAAGCACAATCCAGCGCGCTTCAACTTGCAGACGACGGGTAGAAAGAAAAGCCTCGGCCGAACGCGCCCATTTCCACGATATTGTCACCAATACACGTTCAAAAATACGCTGCCCTTTCAAATGTCTGAAAAATGGCGGGCCACCTTCACATGATTTCAGATATTTGCGCGTGAGAATATAAAGTATAAGCCCGCCTATCAAAGCAATGAGGCTCATGACAAGCGGCGTATTGAAGCCATGCCACAAGGCGAGATCATAATGCGGTGTTTCAGCCCCCAATACCGAATGGACGGCTGTTCCCAAAATGCCACCGATTGCAAATTTCGGAAATATGCCGATGAGAAGACACAAAAACACCAATAGCTCGATTGGAAAACGCATGAAATGCGGTGGTTCGTGCGGAGTTTTTGGCAAATCATGCGGTTTTCCGCCAAAAAATACCCCGTGGATAAAACGCACTGAATAAGTAACACTCAACAATCCCGCGAGCGTTGCAAGATAGGGTGTGCTCTTGTCGAGCCAGGATTCCAGATGGACTTCAACAGCTTCGGCAAAAAACATTTCCTTCGATATGAAGCCGTTGAGAAGCGGCACACCTGCCATAGCAGCGCTAGCAACCAGCGCCAGCGTTCCGGTAAACGGCATATAGCGGAAAAGCCCCGATAATTTGCGCATATCGCGGGTTCCCGTTTCATGGTCGATAATGCCTGCTGCCATAAATAATGATGCCTTGAAGATGGCATGATTGACGGTATGAAAAATCGCTGCAACGCAAGCAAGCGGGCTTGCAAGACTTAAGAGCGTGGTTATCAACCCGAGATGGCTTATTGTCGAATAGGCAAGCAGACCTTTAAGGTCCTGTTGGAACATGGCAAAATAGGCGCCGATCAAAAGCGTGATCAAGCCGCAAAGCCCGATAATCCAGAACCATTCTTCTGTTCCCGACAATACCGGCCAGAACCGCACCATAAGAAAAACTCCGGCTTTGACCATTGTTGCCGAATGAAGATAGGCAGAAACCGGCGTTGGCGCGGCCATTGCGTTAGGGAGCCAGAAATGGAACGGAAATTGTGCGCTTTTTGTCAATGCTCCGAGAAGCACACAGACGAGAGCCGGAATATAAAGCGGACTTCTTTTGATGAGTGAACCCGAATTCAACACTACATCGAGATCATAGCTGCCGACAATATGGCCGATAATCAACATGCCGACAAGAAGCGCAAAGCCGCCGAACCCTGTCACTGTCAGAGCCATACGCGCACCATCACGTGCACTCGCATTATGGTACCAGTAGCCGATCAAAAGAAAAGAGAAAATACTGGTGAGTTCCCAGAAGATAACGAGGAGAACAATGTTGCCCGACAACACCATTCCGAGCATCGAGCCCATAAAGGCAAGCAGGAATGAAAAAAAACGCGGAACCGGATCCGCCGGATTCATATAATAACGGGCATAGACAACAACGAGCAGGCCGATACCCGTTATCAGAAGTGCAAACAACCAGGAAAAACCATCTATCCGCAAGGTGAAATTCAATCCCCATTGCGGCAACCATGAAATATCAAGTCTTATAACATTGTCGGCTGAAATGGCCGGATAGAGCATAATGGTGCAAAACAGCGCCATAAGCGCAATCGCACCGACAAACCATGCCTCATTATTTTTTGCTGTGGAACGAAAAAAACCGATAATGGCACTACCGACAAAGGGAAGTATTACCAGCAATATCAAGATTGCTTCCCGTGTTGTCATTATCTGTACACCATCCTGTTTTTCGGGGCCTCGTTTCTATATAGGTCACCGGAAATGAATCGGTATTACCTTAATTCCATATTGGATGGTTTCAAGCATATAACGCAAGCCTTTTCAAAAGCTTAATAAAGAAAAATTTGCCGTTTTTTCCAAATTTTTCTCATTTCACCGGAATGGGGCGTTTATGAAGTCCGATTGTCATCAATCGGACGATTTTCATTTCGGACTATAATAACGCGATACACATTGTTTTCGCGGACCGTCAAAAGGCTGATAGCTGTTATCGGAACTTGTATAGGACTTATATTTTGATGAACAAAAATCGACATGGTTTTTGATAAGCCATGGCTTGTCGTCTTCTTTTCTGGATTTTTGTGACGCTTTTTTAGGTTTCACATTGGTGCTATCGGCATGTGCTCCCGGTTGAAATGCTGCTTCCGGATACCACCAGCCATCTGTATGCTTTCTATAACCGGTACGGTGATGACGATAGCCTTTGAAACCGTTCAATTCGCCACGACTCGTGCTTGTAATGGCAGAGGATTCTGTTGTTTTTGCGTTTTGCGCAATCACGAGATTTTCATCGAGATCGGCAGCAAGTGACGAAAAAGTCGCAACCAAACCGATCACCGGCAGTCCGACAAACAAGCAAAAAGATTTATTGAATTTACGCATTAAGAATCCTTCCCGGAACGAGACATGAGAACTATAGCAGACATCAAATCGAGAAAACTGCACTCTTTTTTGCTATAGTTAATGAAGAACATATTTGCGCTTATAGAAATGTGTTTCTATATGTGGTCGAGGCTTTAAGAGCCATCGGAAAAAACCGGATATTGCAGGATTTAAAAATGCTTCAAACGCCCTATTACCTTGTCGACAAATCGAAGTTGCTGCACAATATGGAAAAAATTGCACGTCTTCGTGAACTGTCGGGCGCCAAATCGCTTTTGGCATTGAAATGTTTTGCAACATGGGGCGTTTTCGATTTTATGGCGCGCTATATGGATGGCACCACATCGTCGTCGCTTTATGAACTGCGTCTGGGAAAAGAAAAATTCGGCAAAGAAACCCACGCCTATTCGGTTGCCTGGGCCGATTACGAAATTGATGAGGCAATCACTTATGCCGATACAATCATATTCAATTCCATCAACCAGCTTCACCGATTTGAAAAAAAATCCGAACATATCGGGAGAGGTTTACGATTAAATCCGGGGGTCAGTTGTTCAGGCTTCGACCTTGCCGATCCTGCCCGCCCTTTCAGCCGTCTTGGCGAAACAAGTTATGAAAAGATCGAAGCGGTTTTGCCGCTCTTGAACGGTTTTATGATTCATTATAACTGCGAGAATGGCGACTTTGCTTTGTTTGACCGGATGCTTTCCGATATAGAACAAAAATTCGGCCAACTTTTTCACCATGTAGAATGGATCAGCCTTGGCGGCGGTATCTATTTTACCGGTAAAGATTATCCGCTTGAAGCTTTTGCCGACAGACTCAAGCGTTTTTCGGATAAATATGGCGTTACGGTTTATCTTGAACCGGGTGAAGCTTCGATTACCAATAGCGCAACACTTGAAGTTACGGTTCTTGACACAATGCATAATGGCAAGGATCTCGCGATTGTTGACAGTTCCATTGAAGCCCATATGCTTGACCTTCTTGTTTATCGGGAAAAAGCAAAAATTTCGCCAAATCAGGGGGCGCATGAAATTATGATTTGCGGCAAATCATGCCTTGCGGGCGATATTTTCGGAACCTTCCATTTTCCTGAAAAGTTGAAAATAGGCGACCATTTATCGATCGAAGATGCCGCCGGCTATACAATGGTGAAAAAAAATTGGTTTAATGGTCTTAATATGCCCGCTATTGCGATAAAAGAATTGGATGGAACCATTCGTGTTCAACGTGAATTCGGGTATAAAGACTATTGTGAAAGCCTTTCTTGAAAAAGGCTCCAAGTTTAACAAAAATTTTGAAAGCAGAATTTAGGAGACAAACCGGGAATGAAAAAGAATATCCTGATTATTGGCGCAGGTGGGGTGGCTCAGGTGGTTGCTCATAAATGCGCCCAACATAACGATATTCTCGGTGATCTTCATATCGCATCACGAACATTGCAAAAATGCGAATCGATCATTGCATCCGTCAAAGAGAAAAAATCCATGAAGGTAAAGGGTGTGTTCGAAACGCACCATCTTGATGCGATGGATGTAAAATCGACGGCAGATCTTATTCGCAAAACAAAAAGCCGGATTGTTATCAATGTCGGCTCGGCTTTTCTCAATATGTCGGTTCTGTCGGCCTGTATCGAGACGGGTGCAGCCTATATTGATACCGCCATTCATGAGGACCCGTTAAAAATATGCGAGACCCCCCCCTGGTATGGAAATTATGAATGGCCACGCCGCGAAGAATGTGAAGCCCATAAAGTAACGGCCATTCTCGGAGCAGGATTTGACCCCGGTGTAGTCAATGCTTATGCAGCACTCGCCCATCAGGACTATTTCGACAAAATTAGCGATATTGATATTATTGATATCAATGCCGGTAGTCACGGGCGCTGGTTTGCCACCAATTTCGATCCGGAAATCAACTTCCGCGAATTTACCGGTCAGGTCTGGTCGTGGCAAGACAGCAAGTGGGTTTCAAACAAAATGTTTGAAATCGGTCATGAATGGGATTTGCCGGTTGTCGGTCGGCGCAACACCTACATGACCGGTCACGACGAAATCCATTCTTTGTCAAAGAATCTTGATGTACCGAATATCCGCTTCTGGATGGGGTTTGGTGAACGTTACATCACCGTGTTCAATGTGTTGAAAAATCTTGGACTTCTATCCGAACAGCCCATAAAAACCGCTGAAGGTCTGGAAGTTGTACCGCTCAAAGTGGTCAAAGCCGTTTTACCTGACCCATCTTCGCTTGCACCGGATTATACCGGCAAGACCTGTATCGGCGACCTTATCAAAGGTGAAAAAGATGGAAAACACCGCGAGGTGTTTATCTATAATATCGCCGACCACAAAGAGGCTTATCTTGAAACAGGTTCACAAGCAATTTCCTACACAGCCGGTGTTCCGGCTGTCGCGGCGGCTATATTGGTGGCGCTTGGTGATTGGGATGTAAAAACCATGGCCAATGTGGAAGAATTGCCACCGGAACCATTTCTGAAGAAGCTTGATGAAATGGGGCTGCCCACCCGAATTCGCGAAGGGAAAGAAGACAAAAAGCTCGATTTATAACTTTATTGACTGACAAGTGCTGGCAAACGGGGAGGTGGTGATGCAAAAGAAAAGCCGAATAAATTTCAGGACGATCTCGAGACCGTTGAAACGTTTTGCTTTTGTTTTTGCTGTTTTTGCCGGCACTTTTTGCTTTTCTTCACCAGCATCGAGTGAAGACGAGATAGCACCACAGCCAAAATTTTTTGAAAAATTTTTACCGAAGGCGCTGCTTGAACAAAAAAAACAGGCGGAGCCGCCTGTCTGTTCGGGTGAGGATTTAACTAAAAAATTTTCAAAAGAAGAAAACCGGAAATTTATGGAGCGTGCCAGGAAAATAAAAAATGGCAATGCGCGATTCTGGAAGGTTGAAAAGAAAGGAACCAAACCATCCTATCTTTTCGGTACAATGCACGTGACCGATCCGGAAATCGTCAATCTCGCTCCTAAAGTCAAAACAGCACTTGAAAATGCAGATCGTGTCGCCCTCGAATTGAGCGAGGCGGCGGATGATAACGGTAAAGCCATGGCTGCAAAACTTGCTGCCTCACCTGATTTTCTGACTGCCCAAAAAGGCGAGAGTTTCAAGGATGGACTTTCACGGCAGGAATTCAATAAACTCAAAGCTACATTTGAAAACCATAACTTGCCTTTTGATCTTATCTCCAACAACAAACCATGGTTCGTCTGGATGACATTGAGCCTACCGGCCTGCGAGGCACGTCGGGAAGCCTATGGATACCGTGCACTTGATGTAGAAATAGGGCAAAACGCCAAAAAACTCGGAAAACCGGTTATTGGTCTTGAAACATTTGATGAACAACTCTCTGCAATTGAAAAACTGCCTTTAAGTTTTCAGGCAAGATCAATTGAAGACTACCTCGAAAACCCCAAATTTTACGTCAATATGTTTTATACCGAAACGCAACTTTATAAACAAAGTCGCATTGGAGAAATTCTGGTTCTTGATACTCTGTTCAAAACAACGATCAGCAAAAAAGACCAGAAAATTTTTAAAGATATTTTGGTGACAAAACGCAACTTACGCATGTCTGAACGCGCACTTCCTTTGATTGAACAAGGAAACAGCTTTATAGCGGTCGGTGCGGCGCATATGGTTGGCGATAGCGGGCTTGTCGAACAATTACGCAAACATGGCTATCATGTCAGCCCCATCAAATTCTGACAATTTTAAAAGCAACAAGACAGCCGAAGGTTTTCTTTTGCTTCCAATATTTAAGGCTCATGAAGGCGGGAAATTGCGACCTCACGCGCCCGATTGCGACCGGTACCGGATAAATGTTTTTTTCGTTTTTCAGTCCGGTCATTTTCTCTTCAATCAATAATGGTTTCTTTGAATGGGAAAGCTTGAAGAGAATCCCTATCACGGCTTTTGTCGATACGATTATTATCGTTGTATTTTCCTTAAATTAAAAGCGGGAAGCACTGAATATAAGCCACTCCTATTCCAAGCCGACGCCGGAATTCCGGAGTGACCTTATCAATCCGGTTTGATTTAAATAAAAAGGCCACCCGAAGGCAGCCTTTTTGAATGATATGTCAATTCACTTACATATTGATCGGTTTTGAAAAAGCGGCCAATGCAGCCTCTTTTACAGCTTCCGACATTGTCGGGTGAGCATGGCAGGTCCGTGCCAGATCTTCCGATGAACCGCCAAATTCCATCAAAACAGCAATTTCGTGGATCATTTCGCCGGCACCGAAGCCGAGAATATGGCCGCCCAAAACCTTGTCGGTCTTCGCACAAGCAAGGATTTTTACAAATCCGTCAGTCTTCAACATAGCACGGGCACGACCATTGGCAGAGAAGGGGAACTTGCCAACGCGATATTCGATTCCGGCGGCTTTAAGCTCTTCTTCGGTTTTGCCGACAGAAGCGACTTCCGGCTCTGTATAAACGACACTCGGGATCACATCATAATTGACATGACCTTTCTGGCCAGCAAGAATTTCGGCGAGAGCAACGCCTTCATCTTCCGCTTTATGGGCAAGCATCGGACCTTTTACAACATCGCCAATTGCGTAAATTCCGGCAATATTTGTTTGCCAATGTGAATCGATATTCACCCGACCACGTTCATCCAGTGCTACACCGGCCTCTTTGAGACCAAGCCCTTCCGTGTAAGGACGACGACCGGTAGCAACGAGAACAATATCGGCTTCAAGAGTTTCAGCCGAACCACCCTTGACAGGTTCGAAAGTAACTTTTGCACCAGATGCAGTTTTTTCAACGCCGGTTACTTTTGCGCCGAGCTTATATTCAATGCCCTGTTTTTCCATGAGTTTCTGGAACTGTTTGGAAACTTCACCGTCCATTGGCCCCAGAACTTTGTCGAGGAATTCGACGACTGTTACCTTTGCACCAAGGCGGCTCCAGACCGAACCAAGCTCGGAACCGATCACACCGGCGCCGACAACAACCATGTGATGAGGTACTTTGGAAAGCGACAAAGCACCGGTTGAGGAAACAATAACTTTTTCATCAATATCGATCTTCATTCCCGGAATACCGGCAACGTCGGAACCTGTTGCGATGATGATATTTTTGGTCTCAAGAGTCTGTTTCGAGCCATCTTTGGCGGCAACTTCGACTTTGCCTGCACCAAGAATTCTGGCCGTGCCGTAAACAGTGTCAATCTTGTTTTTCTTCATCAAAAAAGCGACACCGCTTGTGTTACCATCAACGGTTTTCTGCTTGTGGGCCATCATGCCGGCAAGGTCGAGTTTGGGTTTGGAAACCGAAACACCCAAAGCCTCGAAACCGTGTTGCGCTTCGGCAAAAATTTCCGAAGCATAGAGCAGCGCTTTGGAAGGAATACAGCCGACATTAAGACATGTACCACCCAATGTATCGCGCTTTTCCACGATTGCTGTTTTTAGCCCGAGTTGCGCTGCCTTGATTGCCGCAACATATCCACCGGGACCTGCTCCAATTACCACAACATCATAAGACATTCTTTTTCCTTTCGTTACGGCCGCTGAGACCTGAAAATTCTAAAACTTAAGAGGCTTTCTGAAACATAAGCCTGATACTGAATGCGATGAAAACGGCTCCGCAAAGGCGATCAATCCATTTGGCGGCGCGTTGATATAATGAGCGAATGGCAGGGGTTGTCATAAAAATGCCAACCAGAACAAACCATCCAATAAGAAGTGCCGACATCGACAGGCCATAGCAAAACTTGACTGCCATAGGCGTTATCGGTGCGACAAATGTCGAGAAAATCGAAAGAAAGAAAAACACCGCTTTGGGATTAAGAGCATTGACGGTAAATCCGGCAAAAAATGCTTTTTTCAAACTCTGCCGTGTTTTTTTACTTTTCATATTTTCGTTTTTTTCACCCGCAATACCACGCGAGGTAATGCTTTTAATGCCGATATAGAGAAGATAGAGAACACCCAGCCACTTAACGACATTAAACAGAATAAGGGATTTCGAGATGAGCAACCCAAGTCCCAGAATTGTGTAACTCACGTGAAAGAGCAAAGCCGCGCCGATGCCGAAAGCTGTCGCAAAAGCGGCCTCACGCCCATGAACCAGAGATTGGCGTAAAATCAATGCGAAATCGGCTCCAGGCGTTACCGCCGCAATTGCGAATACTGCCATCAATGTTGACCATTCGACAAAATAAGGAGCCATCAATTATCTCCAGAAAGCAGCAAAAAGCATGATGACCAATCCCAAGATGGAAACCAGCCAGACAATGCTGCGAATATAGGGGATACCCAAGAGGTAAAGCGGAATATAGATAATTCTTGCTATGACCCATATGGAACCACCGGCCACGGTCAACATGATGTTATTGGGTGCAAAATCACCAAGCAACATCAATGCCAGAAATGCCGGATAAGTTTCGCGAAAATTGGCACTCGCTCGCATTGCCCGACCGGCATAAACAGATTTCGGTGTTTCTCCGCCATCTCTTGGACCGGCGTTCCAGCTTCGTCCCAACTCACGTGTTGCGAGATAAGCCTGCAAAAAAATATGCACCAACAACAATATGACGCTTATGGCCAATAATGCTGCTGGTGCATTCATTTACGACTATCCTATTTTAAAGATCGATAACGAGACGTTCCGGATCTTCAAGGCATTCTTTAACGCGAACGAGGAATGTAACAGCTTCCTGACCATCAACGATACGGTGGTCATAAGAGAGAGCCAGATACATCATCGGACGGGCAACAACCTCGCCATTGACAACGACAGCACGTTCCTTGATGGCATGCATACCCAGAATACCCGATTGAGGAGCATTAAGGATAGGTGTCGACATCAATGAACCATAAACACCACCATTGGTGATGGTGAATGTGCCACCCTGCATATCGGCGACAGCAAGCTTGCCATCACGTGCGAGACGACCGAGGCGACCGATTTCTTTTTCGATCCCAGCAATTGAAAGCTGGTCTGCGTCACGAACAACCGGAACAACAAGGCCTTTGGCTGTACCAACAGCAATACCGGCATTGACATAATTTTTGTAAATAATGTCGGTGCCGTCGATTTCGGCATTAACAGCAGGAACTTCTTTCAAAGCGTGGCAAACAGCCTTGGTGAAGAAGCCCATGAAGCCGAGCTTGACGCCATGTTTCTTCTCGAACATTTCCTTGTAGCGTTTACGCAAGTCCATAACAGCCGACATGTCCACTTCGTTGAAAGTGGTGAGCATTGCCATGGTGTTTTGTGCGTCTTTCAAACGACGGGCGATTGTTTGACGCAATTTTGTCATGCGGACGCGTTCTTCACGTGCAGCATCTTGCGGCTGGGAAGCCGCGCGCGGTGCAGCAACCGGAGCTGCGGCCGAAATGCCTTTTGCAAGAGCATCAAGAACATCGCCTTTGAGGACCTGTCCACGCTTGCCCGAACCATCAACCTGACCGGCTGACAAATTGTTTTCAGCCATGAGCTTGGCAGCAGAAGGAGCAGGCTGCATCGAGCCGGAAGCGGCTGCAGGTGCACTTGCTGCCGGTTGCGGTGCAGGAGCGCTCGGTGCCGGTTGGGCAGGTTTTGGCTGCGGAGCAACATTGCCGGCAGCTCCCGCCTCGATCGAACCGAGAAGCGCGCCAACTTCGACATTGTCACCTTCTTTGGCAACAATTTCTGTCAATTTTCCTGCAACAGGCGAGGGAACTTCGACTGTTACTTTATCAGTTTCAAGTTCAACCAAGGGCTCGTCCATAGCGACAGCATCGCCAACTTTTTTGAACCATTTCCCAATGGTTGCTTCAGTAACGGACTCGCCCAGAGTAGGAACACGGATTTCATTAGCCATAATTTTTTTCCATACGTCAGAGTGATTTGAGAATTAAGCCAACGCGTCTTCAAGGAACGCGGCAAGCTGTTGAAGATGTTGCGACATAAGCCCGGTTGCAGGCGAAGCACTTGCAGGACGACCGGCATAACGGGCGCGAGGATATTTCGCACCGATATGAGCCAGTACCCATTCAAGATACGGTTCGATAAATGACCAGGCACCCATATTTTTCGGCTCTTCCTGACACCAGACGATTTCCGCCTGCAAGAAGCGGGAAAGAACGGTGATCAAGGCTTTTGCCGGGAACGGGTAAAGCTGTTCAACACGCAACAGATAGACATCATCGATTCCGCGTTTTTCACGCTCTTCGTAAAGGTCATAATAGACCTTGCCGGAGCAGAGAACAACGCGACGGATCTTGTTGTCTTTCTGCAACTTGATTGCCTGATCCTTGAGCTGTTGGGCGTCATCGAGCAACAAGCGATGGAACGTTGTATCGGCTCCCATATCGCTCAACGAAGAAATGGCGCGTTTGTGACGCAACAAGGATTTCGGTGTCATCAAGATCAGCGGTTTGCGGAAATCGCGTTTGATCTGACGGCGCAAAATGTGGAAGTAATTTGCCGGTGTCGTACAATTGGCAACCTGCATATTATCTTCTGCACATAGTTGCAGATAACGTTCAAGGCGGGCTGAAGAGTGTTCAGGTCCCTGACCTTCAAATCCGTGTGGCAACAGGCAGACAAGGCCGCTCATACGCAACCATTTGCGTTCGCCAGAGGAAATGAACTGGTCGAAAAGAACCTGTGCACCATTAGCAAAGTCACCGAATTGGGCTTCCCACAAGTTCAAGCCGAGCGGTTGTGCCAGTGAATATCCATATTCAAATCCCAATACACCTTCTTCCGAAAGCATCGAGTTGACAGGCTCGTAAATGGCCTGACCCTTTTTGAGATTATTCAACGGGATATAGCGGTTTTCGTTTTCCTGATCATAAAGAACAGAATGACGCTGGCTGAATGTACCACGTTCGACATCTTCACCGGAAAGACGAACCGGTGCACCTTCGATAACAAGTGAACCGAAAGCCAAAGCTTCACCGGTTGCCCAATCGATTCCTTCACCTGTTTCAAACATTTTTGCACGGTTATCAAGGAAGCGCTTGATGGTCTTGTGAACATGGAAATCGGCCGGAATGTCAACCAGACGTTCACCAATTTCTTTCAGTGTCTTGATCGGCACGCCGGTTGCACCACGACGTTGATCGTCGGCATTGTCGGCGGCTTTCAAGCCTGTCCATGTCCCGTCAAGCCAATCGGCCTTGTTGGGCTTATAGGAAGTGGCTGCTTCAAATTCTTTTTCAAGTTTGTCGTGCCACTCGCGCTTTTGCTGGTCGAGTTCTTCGGCCTTGATAAGACCTTCTTTTTCAAGCTTCTCGCCATAAAGTTCCAAAGTGGTTTTATGACCACGAATGGCTTTATACATCAATGGCTGCGTGAAGGACGGTTCATCACCTTCATTGTGACCAAACCGGCGATAGCAGAACATGTCGATAACAACCGGTTTATGGAAAATCATGCGGAATTCTGTTGCAACCTTGGCAACATAAACAACCGCTTCCGGATCATCGCCATTGACGTGGAAAATCGGCGCGTCGATCATCTTGGCAATATCTGACGGATAAGGCGTCGAGCGACCGAAACGCGGATTGGTTGTAAAGCCGATCTGGTTGTTGATGATGAAGTGGATCGAGCCGGCAACACGGAAACCTTTCAGCCCCGAAAGACCCAATGTTTCCTGAATAACACCTTGGCCTGCAAAAGCTGCATCACCGTGGATAAGAACCGGCATAACTTTTGCCCGCTCGCTGAGCGGAACAAGATCACTGCGGCTCGGACCGGCAAGCAAATCCTGTTTTGCACGGGTTTTACCGATAACAACAGGGTCGACAATTTCGAGGTGGGACGGGTTGGCAAGAAGTGACAAATGCACCTTGTTGCCATCGAACTCACGATCGGAAGAAGTACCCAGATGGTATTTCACATCGCCCGAACCTTCGACATCATCAGGCTTATAAGAACCACCCTTGAATTCATGGAAGATTGCGCGATGGGGCTTGGAGAGCACCTGAGAAAGAACGTTAAGACGTCCGCGGTGAGCCATGCCGAAAACGATTTCTTCAACACCGAGAGCACCACCGCGCTTGATGATCTGTTCAAGAGCCGGAATAAGCGATTCACCGCCATCAAGGCCGAAACGCTTTGTGCCCTTATATTTCGTATCAAGAAACTTTTCGAAACCCTCGGCTTCGACGAGCTTATGGACAATAGCCTTTTTACCTTCAGGCGTGAACGATACCCAATTATTCGGGCCCTCGATACGTTCCTGAATCCAGCTTTTTTCTGCCGGATCGGAAATATGCATGAACTCGACACCGATTGTGTTGCAATAGGTGTTTTTCAATATTTCCAACATTTGCGGGATTGTTGCATATTCAAGCCCGAGAACATTGTCGATAAATATCTTACGATCATAGTCAGCCGTTGTGAAACCATAGGTCTCAGGCGACAATTCGTTATAATCTTCCGGTGCTTCACGCAATTGTAACGGGTCAAGTTTCGCATGAAGATGGCCGCGTATACGATAAGCGCGGATCATCATAATTGCGCGCACTGAATCGCGTGTAGCCTGAATAATATCGGCATCGCTTACAGCCGAGCCGCCTTTTTTGGCCGCTTCTGCTGCTTTGCCTTTGAGCTTGTCGCCCATATGTTTTTCAACAGCCGACCAATCACCGTCCAGAGCCGATACCAGCTCGCCAACCGGTTTCACCGGCCAATTGTCACGCTGCCAGGATGCGCCTTCAGCATTTTTCAGCACATCTTCCTTGTTATCTTTCAAATTATCGAAAAATTCACGCCATTGCGGATCTACGCCAGCGGGATTTTTCTCATATTCGGCATAAAGCTGATCTATATAGTCAGCATTGCCACCATATAAAAACGAAGTTTGTTCAAAAAGATCGTTTGTCTGGTCCTGCCTTGCCATATATTCTGCCGGAACACCTGTTCCGTCTCCTTAATATCCGCGGGAACACCCTACGAATTGGTGTTGAAGAAGCATTCGCTTCTGTTAAAAAAATCAAGCCACCCGAACCAGTCGCCCGGGTGGCTTTTACTATCAATCTTTGAGAAGCTCGACGAGGGTCTTGCCGATTTGTGCAGGAGAGGGAGAAACACGAATACCGGCTGCTTCCATAGCAGCGATCTTGTCTTCTGCTCCACCTTTGCCACCGGAAATCACGGCACCGGCATGGCCCATTGTACGGCCCTTGGGCGCTGTACGACCGGCGATAAAACCGACAACCGGTTTTTTGCGCCCTTTCTTGGCTTCATCAATCAGGAATTGGGAAGCGTCTTCCTCGGCAGAACCGCCAATTTCACCGATCATAACGATCGACTTGGTTTCGTCATCTGCAAGGAACATCTCGAGTACGTCGATAAATTCGGTACCCTTGACCGGATCGCCACCAATGCCGACGGCTGTTGTCTGACCCAAACCTTCGACCGTTGTCTGATAAACAGCTTCATAGGTCAAAGTTCCCGAGCGCGATACAACACCGACCGAACCTTTCTTGAAGATCGATCCCGGCATAATGCCGATTTTGCATTCATCAGGTGTCAGAACACCAGGGCAGTTCGGGCCGATAAGGCGCGACTTCGATTTTCTCAATTTTGCCTTGACCTTGACCATATCGAGAACCGGAATACCTTCCGTGATACAGACAATAAGGCCAATTTCGGCATCAATTGCTTCCATAATTGCAGCAGCAGCACCTGCAGGCGGAACATAGATCACCGATGCGTCGGCACCGGTCTTGTCCTTACCTTCGGCAACAGTTGCGAAAATAGGCAGCTCTTCACCATTGGCACCATGCCAGGTCTCACCACCTTTTTTCGGGTTAACGCCACCGACCATTTTGGTTCCGTGATAGGCAAGTGCCTGCTCGGTATGGAAGGTACCTGTTTTGCCAGTCAAACCCTGTACGAGAACTTTGGTATCCTTGTTGATAAGAATCGACATGACTTCAAGCTCCCTTCACGGCTGCGACAATTTTCTTGGCGGCATCGTCAAGATCATCCGCCGAGATTACATTCAGACCACTTTCATTAATAAGAGCTTTGCCCTTATCAACATTCGTACCTTCAAGACGAATAACCAGAGGCACTTTCAAACCGACTTCCTTGACCGCAGCCAGAACACCTTCGGCGATAACATCGCAACGCATAATACCACCGAAAATATTCACCAATATGCCCTGAACGTGCGGGTCGGCTGTAATAATTTTGAAAGCGGCAGTTACGCGTTCCTTGGAAGCACCACCACCAACATCAAGAAAGTTTGCCGGCTCGCCACCATAAAGCTTGATGATATCCATCGTCGCCATGGCAAGGCCTGCGCCGTTGACCATGCAACCGATATTGCCATCAAGAGCAATATAGGCAAGATCGTGTTTGGAAGCTTCGATTTCCTTCGGATCTTCCTCTGAAGTATCCCGCAACTCGACAATGTCGGGGTGACGGAAAAGTGCATTATTGTCGAATGATACCTTCGAGTCGAGCAACCGCAAATGACCGTTTTTCATGACGATCAGCGGGTTGATTTCGAGAAGGCTCATGTCTTTTTCGACAAAAGCTTTGTAAAGAATCGGGAAGAGTTTCAATCCGTCTTCACGAGCAACACCGTCAAGCTTCAGAGCATCGCAAAGTTTTGCGCTGTCTTCAGCGGTAACGCCCTTGTCCGGATCAATCGGAAGGGTGAGAATTTTTTCCGGTGTGTCATGAGCAACGGTTTCGATATCCATACCGCCTTCTGTCGAAACGACAAAGGCGATCTGTCCGACCGTACGGTCAACAAGGATCGACAGATAAAGTTCGCGTTCAATATCGGCACCATCTTCGATATAAAGACGATTTACCTGTTTTCCGGCCGGACCTGTCTGCTTGGTGACGAGTGTTTTGCCAAGCATTTCTTTGACATTGGCAACAACTTCTTCAACCGATTTTGCAAGACGGACCCCACCTTTAGCATCGGGACCAAGTTCTTTAAACTTACCCTTGCCGCGACCACCAGCGTGAATCTGGCTTTTAACGACATAAAGAGGTCCAGGCAATTTTTTTGCCCATTCCTCTGCCTGCTCTACAGAATAAACAGCAACACCGTTTGCAATCGGTGCGCCATATTCATGAAGCAGACGCTTGGCCTGATATTCATGGATATTCATTCATTTTTCCTTTTCTATTATGGGCCGAAAGTCCGGTCCCGGAAAATCGGTGTATCCGACTTAAGTGAATGAAAAAGTGGGGCCCACCCCCACTTATTTCAAGTTTGGTGCTAGTTTTAAGCAAGCTTCACAAAGGCCATGAACAGCATGAACAGATTTATCGAAAGCTTCCTTTTCTTTCTTATCAAGTTCAATTTCGATAACGCGTTCAACACCACCAGCGCCCAAAACAACAGGAACACCGACATATGTGTCTTTAACGCCGTACTGGCCAGAAAGATGCGCAGCAACCGGTACAACACGCTTTTTATCTTTCAGATAAGCTTCTGCCATCGAAATGGCCGATGCTGCCGGAGCATAATAAGCCGAACCGGTTTTCAACAAACCAACGATTTCTGCACCGCCATCGCGGGTACGCTGAATAATTTTTTCGAGCTTTGCCTCGGTTGTCCAACCCATTTTAACAAGATCAGGTAAAGGAATACCGGCAACTGTCGAATAACGGGCAAGCGGCACCATCGAGTCACCGTGGCCACCCAGAACAAAAGCCGTCACATCATCAACCGAAACCTTGAATTCTTCGGCGAGGAAATAACGGAACCGTGCAGAGTCGAGAACGCCAGCCATGCCAACAACCTTATTGGCCGGCAAGCCTGAAAATTTCTGCAAAGCCCAGACCATTGCATCAAGCGGATTGGTGATGCAGATAACAAATGCGTCGGGAGCGTATTTCTTAATTCCGGCGCCAACCTGTTCCATAACTTTGAGGTTGATCCCGAGAAGATCATCACGGCTCATTCCGGGTTTACGAGGAACACCTGCGGTGACGATTATAACGTCGGCGCCCTCGATAGCCGCATAGCTATTGGCGCCGGTATATTTGGCGTCGAAACCTTCAACCGGTGAAGATTCGGCAATATCAAGACCTTTACCCTGCGGCACACCCTCGGCAATATCGAACAAGACAACGTCGCCAAGTTCTTTTAATCCGATCAAGTGTGCTAATGTGCCCCCAATCATCCCTGAACCGATGAGAGCTATTTTATTGCGTGCCATTCTGGTTTCTTCCCTAAAAATACTGTCGGAAAAATAAAGCAGATTTGCTCCTCGCCGACATGATCAAAACTCCCCTCATTTTTATCCGGCTTGAAAGCGCAAATAAAAAATCGGGTTTGTTAATACTCCCGTATAGATTCGACCTGCGACAAAAAGCACAGCCGTAGAACCTACACCTCTTACGTCGATAGGCTGAATCGCCGAAAATTACAATAGATTTATCTAAAGCTAATAAAATCAATTGGTTATATTGGCTTCACTTTACGTAAACGTCAATTTTTCTTCACTTTTATGCGTCAAATTGACACAATTTAAACGTGTTTACCGGTTTTTGAGCTTTATTGGCCTTCTTTTTCGGTCCAATTGGCCAAATATTCCTGACTTTGCATTTCAAAAAGACGTGATGCAGTGCGTTCGAACTCGAATGTCTCGGTCGTCTGGTTCTTTCCCTGATAAAGTTTGTCAGGGGTAGCAGCCGCCGAAATAAACAATCTGATATGCCGATCGTAAAGCGTATCAATAAGCAGAATGAAGCGTTTTGTCTCGTTTCGGTGTTCATCGTCCATAATCGGGACATTGTCGATGAAAAATGTATGATAGCGTTCTGACAAAGCGAGATAGTCGGACGCTGCCAACGGGATGGCACACAGATCAATATAGTCGAAACGGGCAGCATCATTTACAACGCGCGGTACATGTACCGGATGTCCGCGAACTTCGACAATTTCGGATTTTGCGGTTTTTCCCTGTTCGATCAATGCCCAAGCAGCATCCATCTTTTCCTGCGCGACATGGCCGAGAGGTGTGATATAGACAGGTTTACGGTCAGCCTTTTCCAACCGGTAATCGGTATCGGCATCCAGATTGAAAACCTCGACATTGTCTTCGAGAATTTTGATAAAAGGCAAGAATAGCTGCCGATTGAGGCCGTTTTTATAAAGATTATCAGGCGCCACATTGGAAGTAGCAATAAGCGTCACACCTTCTTTGAAAAGAGCGGTAAAAAGTCTCGAAAGCACCATGGCATCGGCAATATCAGTAACCGTAAACTCGTCAAAACAAAGGACTTTTGCTTCTTTGGCAAGGCTTGCTGCAACCGGAGGAATAGGGTCGTTCTGTTTGGTTTCGCCACGTGTCAATGCCTGACGATGACGGTTGATCCGGTCATGGACATCTGCCATAAAATCATTGAAATGGGCGCGTCTTTTGTCGCCATCCGGCAGACATGAAAAAAACAGATCCATGAGCATGGTTTTTCCACGCCCGACTTCCCCATAAATATAAAGACCACGGACACCACTGTGGTTATCTTTATTTTTACCGAAAAGCCAGCCGAGCGGCGAACTTTTCTGGGATATCCGTTTTACCGATAGTTCTTCAAGAAGGCGGTCAAAATGGGAAATCAACGCAATTTGCGCTTCATCACGGCTAATTTCGCCGTTTTCAACCAGAGCATCATAGCGCTCGCGCATTAATCCCATCAACAAGCCCCTCCTTGTATCAAAAAACGAAGAGGCCGGACGTTGACGGCCTCTACAAAAAAGTTTGTTTAACGACTCAGTATAACAGATTGACCGTTTATTGTATTGCCCTCGAATCGGCTTGGGCTAGCTGAATAAAGCGTGGCAACCGGACTTCCTGAACCATCATAGAAATTCAGTTGCTTGCCGCTCACTGCCCATGAAGCAACTTTCGAGAAGGCTTCCGGACAATGCAAAGGACCGGCGCGATAGCCTTGGCCATATTTTGTTTGCGGTGTCGCAATCTGACAATTCAGTCCGCCAACCGAGGCTTTCCATACACCGGCAATTGCTCCAGGTGTCAAGTCGGAAGCGTTTGAAGGTGGCTGAAGGCTGGCGACATCTGTTTGCGACTGCGGGACACTGCTACTTACGCTATTATTGGGCGCTGACGGAAAATTATCCGGCGGCGGCAACTCGGATTGGCTGACACCACCCGAACTTGCCGGACCCGGCATAACCACTTGCGGTGGCTCACCACCGCCATTGTTGCCGAATCGTGAATTCGCACAACCGGCAAGCATTGTTGCCATAACGGTCAATACCAGAAGTGAATTCTTCGAGACTGTCATATTCCTACTTTCTTCATCGCATGATTGTGCAGTAAAAATCCGTACAAAGGAAAGGCACGATGGTTAAATTTTATTTAAAGACTATACATAGCAAAAAAGTGTCAGAAAAAAAGAAAAACCTCCGCTTCTCTTCATGATTCACAAAGAAACTGGACAATGAACGGGACATTGTTGCGACCGGAAAAATTAATATTATTGATATATTTTTTATAACATATTGTTTTTATTAATGTTTTTTAAAACCAATCTATTCTGCAATGCTGTTTACCTTAAATCGAGAAATTATCAGAAAGCGCAATAAAATATGACCGGAAACCGGCTTTGAACAACGGGAACTGCAATCATTTACAAAATCCGGACAATATTTTAGACATTTCCGGGTTATATATATCTCTGGTCTATTCCGACCGTTAAGGTGCTTGTGCTGGAATTTTTTTAAAGTTTTAGTCATATTATCGCAATAAAGATCAGGTAGATGGCAAAATATGATCCCTTTTGAAAAAATGAATGGCCTCGGCAATGAAATAATTGTTGCCGATATGCGCGAGGCCAAAACCGATATAACACCGGAAGCTGCTATCGCTCTGGCAAAGAAAAGCGATACGGCGTTCGACCAGATAATGGCGGTCCACAAGCCGACAAAATCCGGTAGTGATTACCACATCGTCATATGGAACTCGGATGGGTCCAAGGCTCAGGCCTGTGGAAACGGTACACGTTGCGTCGTTGAATGGCTCTATAAACAAAATCTCGGCGACAATTTCAAACTGGATACGGCTGCCGGTATTGTCAGGGCAACGCGCCGTGAAAACGGTTTGGTGTCGGTCGATATGGGGATTCCCCATCTTGAATGGCAGGAAATACCTGTGTCACATGCTATTGCCGACACAAACCATGCCGATATCGGTCGCGGGCCGCTTCGTGATGCCTCGCTGGTTTCCATGGGAAATCCGCACGCAATATTTTTCGTTGGCGATGATATTCAGAAAATAGCTCTTGATAAATATGGTCCCGAACTTGAACATGACCCGTTTTTCCCCGAGCGCTGCAATATTTCGATTGCCCATGTCACATCGCCCACATCCTTGACTTTGCGAACATGGGAAAGAGGTGCAGGACTTACACGCGCTTGTGGTACGGCTTCCTGTGCCGCAACTGTTGCCGCATCCAGACGCGAGCTCACAAAACGGCATGTGACTGTAACCCTACCCGGTGGAAAACTCGATATTTTATGGGATAAAGACAACCATATCATCATGACGGGACCGACGGAATTCGAATTTAGCGGTGAGTTCGATCCGGTTTCGGGTGAACATCAAAGGATTTCGTAATGGCAACTGAAATTGTCACCTTCGGCTGTCGGCTTAATGCATTTGAATCGGAGGTCATGCGCAAAGAAAGTGCTGCAGCCGGCCTTGATAAATTGGAAAACGGCGCTGTCATCTTCAATACATGTGCTGTCACGGCCGAAGCCGTTCGTCAGGCAAAACAGGCAATTCGCAAAGCAAGGCGCGAAAACCCGCTTGCACGTATCATTGTGACCGGCTGTGCCGCCCAAACTCTGGGGCAGGATTTTGCCGATATGGATGAAGTTGATCTGGTTTTGGGGAATGAAGAAAAACTGCATGCCCATTCCTATCGTCAACTTCCGGATTTCGGTGTCAACAATTACGAAAAACTCAAAGTCAACGACATTATGGACGTGAAAGAAAATGCGCCCCATATGGTTGACTCGATCGAAGGTCATTCGCGAGCTTTTGTGCAAGTGCAAAACGGTTGCGACCATCGCTGCACATTCTGCATTATCCCCTATGGACGGGGACCGTCGCGCTCGGTTCCAATGGGTGCGGTTGTCGAACAGATAAAACGCCTTAACGGAAACGGCTATCAGGAAGTTGTCCTCACCGGTGTCGATCTTACCAGCTATGGGCCGGATTTGCCCGGAAAGGCAACGCTCGGAAAACTTGTCGGTTCAATTTTGAGAAACGTTCCCGATCTTGCGCGTTTGCGCCTCTCTTCAATAGATTCGGTAGAAGTCGATGATGAATTGATGGAATTACTGGCTTATGAACCACGGTTGATGCCGCATTTGCACCTTTCACTTCAAGCTGGCGACAATATGATTTTGAAACGCATGAAGCGGCGCCATTTACGCGATCAATCTATCCGGTTTTGCAGTGATTTACGCGAAAAACGTCCCGAAATGGTTTATGGCGCCGATCTTATTGCCGGTTTTCCGACAGAAACCGACAAGATGTTCGAAAACACATTGGCACTTGTTGATGATTGTAAACTGACCCATCTTCATGTCTTTCCCTATAGCCCGCGGGAAGGCACACCGGCTGCCCGTATGCCACAGGTTGATCGCCACATTGTCAAACTGAGAGCGGAAAAACTGCGGCAAAAGGGACAAAAAGCCTATAAGAAGCATCTCGAGCATTTACAAAACACCGAACACATGATTCTTGTCGAACATGATGGAATCGGCCGCACGGAAGATTTCACACTGACTAAAATCGACGGTGCAATTGCCGGAACCATCGTTAAAGGCCATATTGTCGGCCAGGATGGCGACAAGCTTATTGCCAAGCTCACCGAACGTAACGCTGCCTGACCGGGGATTTTTATGGCTAAAGGTTTATTTAAAAAAGTTTTTTCTTTTGGCTCGAACCCGAAAACGGATTCTGAACCCGAAGGGACAAAAGACACCGCAACGCCCGCTTTGTCACCCTTTGAAGCCTATAAGGCAGCTCAGGCAAAAGAACAAAACAAAACCGCTAGTACTGAAAAGCCTGTCGAAACGAAAGAAGAGCGGCTAAATACTCCGTCGGAAGCTAAAGAACCTGCTTTAGTCGAAAAGAAAAAGGCTGAAAATCAACCTGCAAAAAAACCGACAGTTCCGGAAGCGGAATTCGTCGATTCACAAACTGTAGAGGCAACAGAGACCGGAAGTAACCGCAAGGCCGAAAAAACCGTAACAATTACCGACAAGGTAACGAGGAACGAAAACAAGGTTGTAAAACCGGATTTGCCGCTCCATGAACCCAAAAAAATGTCGTGGTTTGAACGGTTGAAATCGGGCTTGGCCCGTTCCTCCCGCCAACTTGGCGATTCGATCAGTTCCATTTTTACCAAGCGCAAGCTTGACGAAGCGACATTGCAAGATCTGGAAGATGTACTCATTCAGGCCGATCTTGGTCTTGAAACCGCTATCCGCATCACCGATACCCTAGCATCAAGCCGCTATGGCAAGGATATATCTACCGACGAAGTACGCACGATCATGAGTGACGAGATCAAAAAAGTACTTGAACCGGTTGCCCGCCCGCTTGAACTCGACTTGAGCCGTAAGCCGCATGTCATATTGGTTGTCGGTGTGAATGGAACGGGAAAAACCACAACAATCGGAAAATTGGCGGCCAAGCTTACCGCCGGCGGATTAAAGGTGATGCTGGCGGCCGGTGATACTTTTCGTGCGGCGGCTATCGAACAGCTCCATATCTGGGGAGACAGAGTCAATGCACCGGTTGTTTCGACAAAACTCGGTGCCGATGCAGCAAGCCTTGCCTATGATGCTTATGAAAAAGCCAAAGCTGCCGGAAGTGATGTTCTTATCATTGACACGGCAGGACGGTTGCAGAATAAAACCGAACTTATGGACGAGCTTGCCAAAATTGTGCGTGTTTTAAGCAAGCATGATCCGGATGCCCCACACACTGTTTTGCAAACACTGGATGCCACAACCGGCCAGAATGCGCTTAACCAGGTGGAAATATTCCGCAACATTGCCGGAGTGAACGGCCTTGTCATGACAAAACTTGATGGAACAGCACGCGGTGGCATTCTTGTTGCCATTGCGGCAAAATACAAATTGCCGGTATATTTTATCGGGGTAGGAGAGGGCATTGATGACCTCGAACCCTTTGCAGCTTCGGACTTTGCCGAAGCAATAGCAGGAAAACACGAATGACCAATTCACTTTTTGAACCCGATCCGGAAGATACCAAAGCGGTAAAAGAGCTCCATATGTCACCGGCGCTCAAACTCATTCTGGAAATGGGGCCACTGGTGGTGTTTTTCTTTGCCAATTACAAGGGCGAATGGCTTATCAAACATGTCGGCCTGTTTCAGGGATTTGAAAAGCCGATTTTTCCCGCCACAGCAATTTTCATGGTTGCTATTGTTATTGCACTCGTTGCCTCATGGGTTATTGCACGAAAACTCCCGATCATGCCGCTTATTTCCGGTGTCTTTGTTTTGATTTTCGGGGCTTTAACGCTTTGGCTGCATAATGATACGTTCATCAAGATGAAACCGACAATTATCAACACACTCTTCGGTCTTATCCTGTTTGGCGGTCTCGCTTTCAATAAATCGCTTCTCGGTTATGTGCTTGATTCTGCCTTTCAACTTGATGATGAGGGGTGGAAAATTTTAACCCGTCGCTGGGCATGGTTTTTTATTTTTCTTGCCGTGTTGAACGAATTGGTATGGCGCAATTTCAGCAATGATTTCTGGACGACATTCAAGGTCTTCGGTGTCATGCCGATCACCATTATCTTTATGATTGCACAAATGCCGATTGTGATGAAACACGCAACCTCGCCGATAGGCGTGAAACAGACAAAGCTCGACGAATAAGTCGAGAATTTTAAAAACCGATGGGATTGAAACAATGGAAATTACACAGTTCATTTGCCGCAGTGATAATTTCGGAGTGCTGCTTCATGACGAGGCAAGCGGACTGACTGCGGCTATTGATGCGCCGGACGCAAAGGCAATCCGTGAAAAGCTTGACCAAAAAGGTTATAAGCTCGATGTTCTTTTCGTAACCCATCATCACATGGACCACATTGAGGGAATTGCGACACTTAAAGCCGTTTATGGCACGAAAATCATCGGGCCGGAACGTGAAGCCGACAAAATTGGTGGACTTGATGAAGGGGTCGATGAACAATCAGGCTGTAAATTCGCAAAATTCGATGTCAAAGTGCTTGAAACCCCCGGTCATACTCTTGGATCCGTCTGCTATTATTTTCCTGAAGAGAAACTGGTTTTTACCGGTGATACATTGTTTTCTCTGGGCTGCGGGAGGCTGTTTGAAGGAACAGCCGAGATGATGTTTTCTTCACTCGAAAAACTGAAAGCTCTTCCTGACGATACAAAGCTTTATTGCGGTCATGAATATACCAAAGAAAATGCTCGGTTTGCACGCTCGGTCGATCCTGACAATGTCGCGCTTATCAATCGGGCTGCTGCTGTCGACCGGCTTATTGCAGTCGGTGAAACCTCGCTCCCGAGCTCGATCAAAAGCGAGAAAGCGGCAAATCCCTTTTTGCGTTGTAATGACCCTGATATACGCCGCACATTAAAGATGGAAAATGGCTCGGATGTCGCTGTTTTTGCCGAATTAAGAAAACGCAAGGATCATTTCTGAATGTTTATCAAGCGATTTGTCATTGCCCTTTGTTTGATTGTTTTTCCGGTCGCCGCTTTTGGCGAAGATGCCTCGAAACAGGATAATAAGCAGAACGAATTCTATCTTTCACCAACCGGTAATCCCAAGGTTGTTGCCGAATATCCTCTCAACGAGGAATTTCTGGCGAAAATGGAAAATGTACAAAAAGAACTGTCGGATGCATCCATCAAACTTTCTGAGTCCGAAACCGGTAATGACGCGAGTGTTGATGGCCTTGTTAAAACAATTTCCAAAAATGAACGCATAATGAACATTTTGAAAAAAAATACACTTGAACCGAAAGATTACGTCCTCGGTTACTTAGCTTTGCAAGCTTCTCTTGCTGCGGCGTCGTCTCTCGATGATCAGGATGCACTTTTTGACGACAGCGCCACAGTTTCAAAAGAGAATCTTGAATTCGGAAAACAATTTGCCGACCGCATCCGCAAACTACTTGATCAATAAAGATATATTGAAAACAATAGGTTAAGTAATTTTCGATAGAATACCAGATGTTTTACGGCATAACCGGATAGAGACAATTGCGGCTAACGTCTCGTCACACTTTGAGGAGTAATCGGATCCGGAGAGAAAAATAGCAAAAGGCGGAGTCATTTTCCGCTATTTTCTAATGAATACGCCATTTGCAACTAAAACAATGCCCATGGCGACGCCATAACAAAATTCCGACAAAGCAAAGTCTTCCGGAAATATCTCGGAATAACTTACCTCAAGCAGTCAATGCCTGAATTGTTTGATAAAAACGCCCGTTTGGCAAAAATATTTTATGGAAAAACATTCTGTTTTTTCCCGAAGAACCATTTTAGCAATGCGACGCCAAGTCGTTGATCGGATTCCTTTAGCGAACCCGAAGCAAAACCGGTTTATTCATTCGTGAAACCTCGGAAAATTCCTAGTTCTGCAAACGTCGGCAAATATCGTCGAGCTGTTCCAGCGAAGAATAGTGAATTTTTACATCCCCGCCTTTTTTCCCGTGTTTGATGGCTACTTTCATACCGATAACATCGGCAAGAAGTTTTTCCAGTGACTTGGTATCGGCATCTTTTTCTGTCGGCGTGCGTCTTTTTGATTTCGCATTTGATTGACCATTTGCCAATGCTTCAGCCTGACGAACAGACAAGCCGTCACGGATAATTTTTTCTGCGAGTGCCAAGGGGTCTTCGACTGTTATCAGGCAACGGGCATGACCGGCTGACAATTGCCCTTCATTGATGAATTGCTGAACTTTTGCCGGAAGTTTCAATAATCTCAATGTGTTAGCAACGTGGCTGCGGCTCTTTCCGATCACCTGAGCGAGGTCAGCCTGCGTATAATCATGCTCGTCAATGAGTTGTTGGTAACCCATCCCCTCTTCCAGAGGATTAAGATCGCTTCTTTGAACATTTTCAATAATAGCAAGTTCTAGAGCGGTACGATCATCAACATCCCGGATAATGACGGGTATTTCGGTGAGGTTGGCACGCTGTGCAGCACGCCAACGACGTTCCCCTGCAATCAACTCGAAGCGGTTCGGATGGTCAGGCGAAGGACGAACGACGACCGGCTGCACAACCCCATGTTCACGAATAGACTGGGCAAGATCATCTAGCTCGGTTTCCGTAAAATTACGTCTGGGATTTTGCGGATTACGAGAAATAAATTCAATTGGAACCTGCCGTTCCGACGAGGTATTTGGAGCTGCGAGCGGCTTATCAAGACCAAGATCAATATCGCCAATAAGAGCAGCAAGACCACGTCCAAGCCGTTTTTTCGATTGATCGTCACTCATATCTATTTCCTCGTCTATTTCCTCGTTTTTTTCTAAATTAATATCTTAAGCTGCACGTAATTGGCGTTCGCGTTGAATGACTTCCGAAGCAAGTTGCAAATAGGCTTGACTTCCGGCACATTTCAAATCGTAAAGAAGAGCCGGTTTACCGAATGACGGCGCTTCCGATACACGAACATTGCGCGGTATGACGGTTTGGTAAACTTTATCACCCATAAATGATCGCACATCCTCTACAACCTGATTGGAAAGATTATTACGGCCATCATACATGGTAAGCACAATACCTTGTATTTCCAGTGACGGATTGAGGGAGCCACGGACCTGTTTCACCGTTTCCAACAATTGACTTAGGCCTTCAAGTGCCAGAAACTCGCATTGCAAAGGTACCAGAACAGAATCGGCCGCCCCCATTGCATTAAGTGTTAAAAGATTGAGGGAAGGGGGGCAATCAATCAATATATATGAAAATTTCTCGGTTACTCTCGGATTTTTTCGCAAGGCATTTTGTAGCCTCTGAATACGGTCATTTGCCGGTGCAATTTCCATTTCTATTCCGAGAAGATCAAGGGTCGAGGGGACGACATAAAGATTGGGAACTTCCGTTTCCAATGCAGCGTCATTAACCGATGTGCCCGAAACAATAACATCATAGGAAGAAAGGAGACGTTGATCACGATCGATCCCAAGACCTGTACTGGCATTTCCCTGAGGATCAATATCCATCACCAGAACAGTTTCTCCAATTGCCGCAAGCGCTGTAGCGAGGTTAATGGCTGTCGTTGTTTTACCAACACCACCTTTCTGATTTGCAATGGCGATAATGCGTGTTTCGCTCATTTTTCTCACCCCTTACGTGGATTGATCTTGCTAATTTCAAGAATAACAGATTGACTATCAATTTTACTTTGATGAATTACCGAATTGAATGTCCAGCTTTGTTCGGCTTCGGCCATTTCTTTTTTATAATCACGCCCTTTCTGGAATAGGGCCGTTGCACCTTGTTCAAACCATGGAAGCGTTAGTTCAAAGAGCTTTCCGAGCGATGCCAAAGCGCGTGACGTGATAATTTCCGGTTTTTTAATATGAATGTAACTGGTTTCAATGCGACATGTATGAACTATGGCAGGCAAATTGAATTCTGCGCTGACGCTTCTTAAAAATGCAGCCTTTTTGCTGTTACTTTCGACGAGATCAATGTGGAAACCACTTTGTTCTTTCAAAAGAATTGCCGTTACTATCCCGGGAAAACCGCCACCCGAACCAATATCACACCAGTTTTTTGCATGTGGTTGAAGCGTTGCTATTTGTGCACTATCCAATATATGTCTGGTCCAAAGCTCGGGCAAAGTTGCATTCGCAATCAAGTTGATATGCGATTGCCACTTTTTGACAGCTTCCTCGAAAGCCATCAAACTGGCCGCTGTTTCACGTGAAACAGAAGGCACAATTTCCTTCAACGTCAGATATTTTTCTTCAACCCATTCTGTCATCAGGCGCTTCTCCGGTTTTCGCGGTTCAAGCGCTGGATATGGGTAATGATGAGAGACAAAGCTGCCGGAGTCATTCCGTCAATTTTTTGAGCTTCTGCGATGGATTGAGGTGCACGTTGACGGATTTTTCCTTTGAGTTCATTGGAAAGGCCGGAAATCACATCAATGTCCAGTTCCGCCGGAATACGCAACCGTTCATCCCGTCGAAGATTAGCAATATCCTGAGCTTGTCGATCGAGATAAACTGCGTATTGAGCTTCGATTTCCAATGTTTCCGCCGTTTTTTTATCAATCTCGCCAAGAATGGGCCAAATATCGCTTAAGCGGGACAGTGACATTTCCGGATAAGCCAGCAAATCATAAGCACTGCGGCGAATTCCATCATGTTTTATCTGCAACCCTTTTTCCGTAGCCTCGTTCGGCGTGATCGCTACCGATTGACAGAGGTTACGCGCTTTAGTCAACAAGTCTTGCTTATGCTCAAAATTCTGATGACGTAGCGAGCCGACAATACCCCATTCCAATCCCAATGGTGTCAACCTTTCATCGGCATTATCCGCCCTTAAAGACAAGCGGAATTCGGCACGTGAAGTAAACATGCGATAAGGTTCACTGACACCGCGCGTAATCAAATCATCCACCATAACACCAATATAAGCGGTCGAACGGCTGATAGTGATTTGATTTTTGCCGGAAGCTTTGTTGGCAGCGTTAAGTCCGGCAAGCAAACCTTGTGCCCCCGCCTCTTCATAACCGGTTGTTCCGTTTATCTGACCGGCGAGAAACAGACCTGAAACCGCTTTCAATTCCAATGTTGCATAGAGCTGGCGCGGGTCGACAAAGTCATATTCGATTGCATAACCGGGTTGTAAAACTTTTGCATGTTCCAACCCTTCAATGGTTTTGATAAAGTCGAGCTGGACTTCTTCCGGAAGAGAAGTCGATATACCGTTCGGATAGACCGTATCGTCATCCAGTCCTTCCGGTTCCAGAAATATCTGATGTCCGTCACGCTCTCCGAATTTTACAATTTTATCTTCAATCGAAGGACAATATCTCGGACCTATACCTTTAATAGCGCCGGAATACATTGCCGAACGATGAATATTATCTTTTATGATCTGATGGGTTTTGTGATTTGTCCGTGTAACCGCACAGTCAATTTGAGGTTGGGTAATTGTTTCGGTTAAAAATGAAAATGGTACAGGATCTTCATCCGCAGTCTGCTTTGGAAGATTGTCCCAATCAATTGTCTTTTTACTTAACCTTGAAGGGGTACCGGTTTTCAACCGTCCTAACCGGATACCATATTGTCCAAGCCGTTCTCCAAGGAGATTGCTCGGTTCTTCGCCCATTCTCCCCGCAGGCCATGTTTTTTCACCAATATGAATAAGCCCGCGCAAAAATGTACCCGTTGTCAAGACCACAGCACCGGCTTCAAGCTGTCCATGTGTCTTACAGATAACACCCGAGACAGCGTTATTTTTTACAATAATATCAATGACTTCGTCTTCTACCACTGTGAGATTGGGTTGTTCCGAAATCAATCTCTGCATAGCTTTTTTGTATAATTTTCGGTCTGCCTGTGTACGCGGTCCCCTAACGGCTGGTCCTTTTCTCCGGTTAAGCAAACGAAACTGGATTCCGGCTTCATCTGCAGCACGGCCCATCAGCCCGTCGAGCGCATCAATTTCTCTCACAAGATGTCCTTTTCCGAGGCCACCAATTGCGGGATTACAAGACATTGTTCCAATTGAAGCAAAATGGTGGGTAACGAGTGCCGTTTTTGCACCCGTACGAGCCGCTGCAGAAGCTGCTTCGCATCCGGCATGTCCGCCCCCAACAACAATCACATCAAATTTATCAGTCAATTTATTATCAACACCGTTATCATCATCACGTTTCACGTGAAACAATAGAAGAAACACCTTTTTTCGGAGAACTTCTAACCAATTAATAGTTCTCTAACATATGAGATGTTTCACGTGAATCATTATTTTTGAAGATTGAACATCTAATTTCTAAAATGTTTCACGTGAATCATCAATTTACTGTTTCACGTGAATCAATTTTGCTTAAAAAAAAATAGGATCCGATTTTTTTGAGCGACTCATTTACCAATGCAAAATTGCGAAAAAATTACATCCAGAATATCTTCCACATCAATATCGCCGGTAATACGACCAAGTGAGTCTGCAGCAAGTCGTAAATGTTCCGCTCTTAGCGTTAAATCACGGTCTTCATATCGAATCGCGTGATCAATTTCGGAGATAGCCGTTTTCAAAAGCGTTAATTGTCTTTTGCGGGCAGTGACCACTTCCCCGACATCATAAGAAAAGCAAGAACAGAACGACGCAATTGCTTTTACAAAAGCATCAAATCCTTCGCCGGTTTTGGTCGAAAACTGGATTGGCCATTTTTCTAATGACCCTTTTGCCAAATCAACTTTATTTCCAATATGCCAAATTTCCGAGCTTGTTTCCGGAAGCTCGATCGCAACTGGGTTTGATAAGTCATCAACCAGCAAAACAAGATCGGCATCTTTCAGCCGATTATAGGCAACCTCGATACCAAGTTTTTCAACCTTGTTCTCTGTCTCTCGCAATCCGGCAGTGTCGGTCAATAGAATTTGATATCCGTCAATCACAATACGCGTTTCCAAAGCGTCCCGCGTTGTTCCTGCCTCGTCGGTAACAATAGCAACGTCAAAACCTGATAACTTATTGATAATACTTGATTTTCCTGCGTTCGGTGCGCCTGCAATGACAATTTTTATACCGTCGCGCATGGAGGCTACACGTTCGCTTTTTTCGACAAATTCGGAAATCGACCGGCTTAAATCTCGTAAATTATCCCAAACAATCTCGCTCACCGAACCCGGAACATCTTCTTCATCGGAGAAATCAAGCTCTGCCTCGATCATAGCGCGGGCCTTTATAAGATCGTTTCGCCATTCTCTATAAAGTGCCGCAAGTTTCCCGGTCGCTCCCATTATAGCCAGTCTTCTTTGGCTTTCGGTTTCCGCTTCGATTAAATCAGCCAGTCCTTCTGCTTCTGTCAAATCGAGCTTGCCATTGATAAATGCCCACCTTGAAAATTCACCCGGTTCGGCCAACCGACATGAATCGAACTTTGCAAGTTCATTCAAAAACCGGTCCACAACGGCTTTGCCGCCATGAAGATGAAATTCCACGCTATCGTCACCGGTAAAACTATGTGGTGAAGGAAAAAACACTGTTAATGCATTGTCCAGAAATTCGCCTTCACGAGACGTAAGTTTGCCATATGTCATTAAACGCGGTGCCGGAACTTTACCGAGCAATGTCTTGACGATCTCTTTCGTCATATCTCCCGAAACGCGGATGACCGCGACCCCGGAGGGAAGTTTTCCGCTTGATAAAGCAAAAATAGTATCCATAGTCGTAACCTCGTTATGGAATGAGCCTTACAGTCTCCACCGCTTCATTTTGAATGGACAAAAGTTCGCGTTCTATAATTCGACAAATGTTCTATAAGCCATTTGAAATAGAAGCGACCATTCATTTTTTAGAAAAACTTCTTTCAGCTTCGCTTTAAATCGTTGTTTGGCCATTAAAAATAAAAACCGCCCGAAAAAATTTCCGGACGGAAAAAGCTACACATCTATTTTAAAAACACCTGTCAGACAGGATCCGACGGGAAACATTCCCGATCGGGTTATTCGAGATCAGGTATTCATTGAGTCGAAAAATTCGGCATTGGTTTTTGTCTGTTTTAATTTGTCGATCAAAAATTCGATTGCGTCGGTTGTGCCCATCGGAGCCAAAATACGACGCAAAACAAATATTTTCTGCAAATCCTGACGGGAAACCAACAAATCTTCCTTACGGGTTCCGGATTTCAAAATATCCATTGCCGGGAAAATTCGCTTATCGGCCACTTTCCGGTCGAGCACAATTTCAGAGTTACCTGTTCCCTTGAACTCTTCGAAAATGACTTCATCCATACGGCTTCCTGTATCAATCAGTGCCGTAGCGATAATCGTGAGCGAACCGCCTTCTTCAATATTGCGGGCTGCACCGAAAAAGCGCTTGGGTCTTTGCAGAGCGTTGGCGTCAACACCACCGGTCAACACCTTACCTGATGAAGGAACGACAGTATTATAAGCGCGACCGAGACGGGTGATCGAATCGAGAAGAATGACAACATCGCGTCCCTGTTCAACAAGGCGCTTTGCCTTTTCAATGACCATTTCAGCGACCTGAACGTGGCGGGAAGCCGGCTCGTCGAATGTTGACGAAACAACTTCGCCTTTAACCGAACGTTGCATATCGGTCACTTCTTCCGGACGTTCATCGATAAGCAACACAATCAGAAAACATTCCGGATGATTGGCCGTAATTGAATGGGCAATGTTTTGAAGAAGAACTGTCTTACCGGTTCTTGGCGGTGCAACAATCAGTGCACGTTGTCCTTTACCCAAAGGCGAAATGAGGTCAATGACCCTTGCCGACATATCCTTGTTTGTGGGGTCACTCAACTCCATCTTCAACCTCTCGTTCGGATAGAGAGGTGTCAAATTATCAAAGTGGATTTTATGACGGATTTTTTCCGGATCTTCAAAATTGATCGTATTGATTTTTAACAGTGCAAAATAACGCTCGCCTTCTTTAGGACTGCGTATCGGTCCTTCTACCGTATCGCCGGTTTTTAGTGAAAACCGCCGGATTTGTGAAGGCGACAGATAAATGTCATCGGGGCCCGGAAGATAATTGGCATCGGCCGAACGTAAAAATCCGAAGCCGTCCAGCAAAACTTCCAGAACACCTTCACCGATAATTTCAACATCCTGAAGGGCAAGCTTCTTCAAAATGGCAAACATCAATTCCTGTTTGCGCATTAACGAAGCATTTTCGACTTCCAGTGTTTCGGCAAAAGCTACAAGTTCAACCGGCGTTTTGCTTTTCAGCTCTTGTAGTTTCATCTGTTGAATATTCTGCATCCAATATAAACTCTTGTAATTATGGGAAAATATTTTCCTTGAAAAAGTGCCTTATTGAGAAACTTTGGAAAATAAAAAAGGAGGGTGAATTTCATCTACCCCCCTTGTCTTAAGAAATCAAGCAATTTTCATTCAGAACGGTTTTACAATGACATCAATCACAGCGATGATCATGAGCACTGTGGGCACTTCATTCAAAATCCGCCATGTCTTTTCAGAAAAGTTATTTCTATCTTCGGCAAAATGGCGAACTCCGCGGGATAACAATCCGTGATAGCCGGAAAGAATAACCACAACGAGAAGTTTCAGATGCAGCCAACCACCCTGAAGCGCATAAACTTCCCACGCCAACCAAAGCCCCGTAACCCACGACGCAATCATCGCAGGATTGATAATTGCCCGCAACAACCGTCTTTCCATAACTTTGAATGTTTCGGATTGTTTGGAACCTACTTCTGCCTGACAATGGTAGACAAACAAGCGCGGCAGATAAAACATACCGGCCATCCAGCAGATGATAGAAATCACATGAAAAGATTTAATCCACAACGTCGATTCCGGATATTTATCAGGATTCACGTGAAACAATCCCCATAAAACAACCACGACAATCAATAGTGAAACGATAGCGCGAAGCCAGATTGTCCCCGTTGTCATATGCGTTTTAGAATTCGTCATTTGTTAAAATTCCTCACCAGTTTGACCAGTCTTTCGACGTTTTTGATAGGCGTTTGTGGTGTTATTCCATGCCCCAAATTAAAAACCAAGGGTCCATTTCCCAAGTTTTCCAGAATAGTCTCTATTCCTTTTTCAAGAGCAGCACCACCCGAAACCAGCCGCAATGGATCAAGATTTCCTTGTACGGGTGTTATTTTTTGTAGTTTTTTGGCAAAGGAAAGCGGTACGGACCAATCAAGTCCGATGGCTGTTACCCCTGTTTTTCGAGCAAAATTTTCATAAAGTGCACCGGCACCTTTTGGAAAACCGATTATCGGAACTTCGGGAAAAACTTTTCTAATACGCTCAACCATCCGGTTTATCGGATAAATGACATACTCATCAAAACTCTGTTCATCCAGAACACCTGCCCAGGAATCAAAAATCTGTAAAACGTCAGCTCCGGATTTGACCTGATTGACAAGATAGTCAGCCGAAACATCGGCAAGAAGTTCAAGAAGAGTTTTCATTGCTTCCTGATGATTGAAGCCGAACAATCTGGCAGGGGCCTGATCCGGAGTGCCATGTCCGGCAATCATATAGGTCGCAACTGTCCAAGGCGCTCCACAAAATCCGATCAGTGTTGTGTCATGAGGTAAAGCATTTTTGAGAAGAGAGAGAGTTTCAAAACTCGGAACCAGTTTTTCCTGAGCCTTTTCGACATTTAAATTTTCAATTTCGTTTACCGATAGAGGATCGAGAATTGGTCCCTTCTTTTCTTCAAAACGTAAATTCCTTCCTAAAGCATGAGGAACAACGAGTATATCCGAAAAGAGAATTGCTGCATCAAAACCGAATCGTCTGATCGGCTGCATTGTAACTTCAAAAGCAAGTTCGGGGTTATAGCAAAGATCAAGAAAGCTCCCTGCTTTTTCCCTTACTTCACGGTATTCCGGCAGGAACCTTCCAGCTTGCCTCATCAACCAAATTGGTGGGGGAGATAATGTTTTACCACTTAGGACTTCGAGAACTTTTTTTGTCATGGCTTATGTTGGCTTTTCCAAAGGAGGGGTTCAATAAAGAAATTATTTTGAATCTGGGATTCTGATTCTTAGAGTCTGTGTTTTCTGTTAATTATTTATTAACCTTTTTTTATCCACAGAATTGGCAAGATTTTTGCAAGCCGGAAAAACCTGCTCACAGCAACCTTATATTTACCCGATTAATTTTAATTTGATATATAAAAACAACAGCTTTCGTCAAATTATGAAATAAAAATCGCAAAGCCGTTGAAATTCTAAAACATAAGGTTTTCCCCGTAATTCAATTGCCCGCTTTTGAATTTCCCACAATGGCCTGGCTTGTGTATAACATCATGGAGTTATCCTCACATTTTTTTGGTGTGCACAAAACGATTGTTTCTTTGCACATCTATCAACAAGGGCTTGTGAATCCTGTGACAAAAGAAAAATTGGACTTTCATTTATATATGATTTCTGATGCGACCGGAGAGACTCTCCTCTCGGCAGGTCGTGCAGTGGCCTCCCAATATGTAGAAGCGAACGCTATCGAACATGTTTATCCGCTTATTCGCAATGAAGCCCAGTTGCAGGAAGTAATCGGCCAGATCAACCAGAACCCTGGAATTGTGCTTTATACGATTGTGGATGAAAAAATTGCGCATTTACTGCATTCGGCATGTGAAAAAATGGGTGTGCCCTCGGTTTCTGTTCTTGATCCGGTTTTCAAAGCATTCCATTCCTATTTGCGGTTACCGGCAAACAGGCGCGCCAGTGCCCAGCACGAGCTTAACGCAAATTATTTCAAACGAATCGAGGCGCTTGATTACACAATGGATCATGATGACGGGCAATTGCCGGACGGTTTACAAAATGCCGATGTGATTCTTGTAGGAATTTCGAGAACGTCAAAAACGCCGACAAGTATCTATCTTGCCAATCGCGGTATCAAAACAGCCAATGTTCCGCTGGTTCCGGGTGTTGAACCACCCAATCAGCTCTTTTTGTCAAAAAAGCCTATGATCGTCGGTCTTATTGCTTCTGCCGACCGGATCAGTCAGGTGCGGCAAAGTCGTAACATTGGTGGCGGGCTTTCCACCGAAAGCTATATTGACAGAGCAAGTATCGTGCAGGAACTCAATAATGCCAAACAGATTTGTATCCGCAACAATTGGCCGATTATTGATGTTACACGCCGTTCTATCGAAGAAACGGCAACCGCGATTCTCGAGCTCTATTTGCGCGATCATCAAATCTGAATTTTAATAAAAAGAAAAATTATGCCTCAGAAACCGCTTATTCTCGCTTCTTTAAGCCCGTTCAGAAAATCGATTTTGGAAAATGCCGGTCTCGAATTCGATGTTGAAGGAGCAAAAATAGATGAGCGCGAGCTCGAAAAAACTTTAGGTAAAATTACACCGGAGGAACTTGCCAAAAAACTGGCAATAAAAAAGGCAGAAGATGTTTCCAGCCGGTTTCCCGATGCGCTTGTTATCGGATGCGACCAAACACTCGAGCTTGAAGGAAATGCACTTCATAAAGTGCCAAATCTTGAGGAAGTGCGTCAGCGTCTTGTCGCCTTATCAGGTAAAACACATTATCTTCATAGCGGCATCGCTTTGGCAAAAGCTGGTAAAGCCGATTGGGTCGGGCTTTCAACGGCAAAAATGACTGTCCGTTCATTATCGCCCGAATTTATTGATTATTATATCGATAAAGCCGGAGATGACGTTCAATCAAGCGTCGGTGCCTATCAGGTTGAAGGCTTGGGTATCCAGCTATTTGATAAAATAGAGGGTGATTATTTTACCATTATCGGTTTACCCCTTTTATTATTGTTGCAGAAATTACGCGAGACAGGAATCATCATTCGATAAGATGACAAATATAATACCAGAAATACCCCATGCTTTTGTAACCGGTTATCCGGTCGGACATTCGCTTTCACCGCAAATTCATCGCTTTTGGCTCAAAAAATATAATTTGGCCGGAACTTATGATGCAGTCGAGGTAAAGCCGGAAAATTTTGAAACATTTATCAATTCGCTGCAAAAAAAGGGTTTTTGCGGCGGCAATGTTACCCTTCCTCATAAAGAAGAAGCCTTCCGCCTTTCTGAAAAAAAAGATCAGGCTGCAACAAGGATAGGTGCTGCCAACACATTATGGTTCGAAAATAACATACTTTGTGCAAGCAATACCGATGGGTATGGTTTTGAAGCCAATCTTAACGATTTTGCTCCAGGTTGGGGCGGTAGTGCCGCACTTGTCATCGGCGCAGGAGGTGCGGCGCGCGCAATTATCTATACGCTTGAACAACGCGGTTTTGAGAACATTTATCTTGTAAACCGGACGAGATCACGTGCCGACAAGCTTGCCGGTTATTTTGGCAATCAGGTAAAATCACACAATTGGAGCGAAATAGATGATCTCGTCCCTCTGGCGGATCTAATCGTTAATACAACATCTTTGGGGATGACAAATCTTGTAGTGAAAGACAGCGAACCGTTTATTCACCTTGATCAGGCAAAGCCGTCGGTTCTCGTGACAGATATTGTTTATACTCCTTTGATGACGCCAATTCTCTTGGAAGCCAAAGCAAGAAATCTCAATTATGTTGATGGAATCGGAATGTTGCTTCATCAGGCTGTACCGGGGTTTGAACGGTGGTTTGGAGTAAGACCTGTTGTTGATAATGAATTACGACAAGAAATACTGGGTAAAATGGGCCAATAAATGATTATCCTCGGGCTTACTGGTTCTATCGGCATGGGAAAAACGACGACTGCCGGCTTTTTCGAAGAAGCCGGTGTTCCGGTTTATAATGCTGACAGGGCTGTCCATGAACTTTACGAAAGTAAGGAGGTTATCGAAAATTTAAGCCGTATTTTCCCCGATTGTCTGACAGATGGACACATAGACCGGTCAAAATTATCGAAAACAATTGTCAAGGATCCGTCAAAGCTTGCCATTTTGGAAAAGTTTATTCATCCGCTGGTGCGAAAAAAGGAAAAAGACTTTGTAAAAATGCACCGCGATCGGGGTGACCCGCTTGTGGTTCTCGATATTCCTTTATTATTTGAAACAGGGCCAAAAGGGCGGGTTGACAAAATAGCGGTTGTTTCGGCACCGCATGAAGTTCAGCGGCAACGTGTACTTGCCCGCAGCGGCTGGGATGACGAGAAACTCGACCGTATTTTATCGCGTCAGATATCGGACGAAGAAAAGCGAAGGCGTGCCGATTTTGTTATTGATACCGGCAAGAGCCTTGATGACGCCAGAGAACAGGTAAAACATCTGATTTCCCGTTTGACATTGAAATGAAACGCCTACCCATAAAAAATAAGGATAGTTTTGGGTGACAGTTTTTGTAAAATTGAAATGACGACTTAATCGCAGATTTCGGCGATGTTATATCCTGATTATCCATAGTTTCTTTCAAAAACATATCGATGTAAAAATTATCAACATGTCTTTCCGTCGATTAATTTAATAGCCTCCCTTCGGGGTAAGTTCGCACGAATATAGAGACCGGAAACGGGATTTGTTGTTTATTGCATCTTCAAAACGCAAGAAAGATGGGAAATAATCCATTATGAAGGTGCAATTCGTGCAAAAATGCCGGTGCAATTTAAAGGGCTGATGAGAGCAGGTTTTTATGAGAGAAATTATTTTTGATACTGAAACAACAGGTCTTCACAAAGAAACAGACCGTATTGTCGAAATCGGCTGTGTGGAGATGGTTGATCGTTATCTCACTGATAAAACATTTCACGTCTATCTCAATCCGCAAGGTGTGATTATTCCTGACGAGGTTGTAGCAGTCCACGGTCTTACCAATGAGCGCCTCAAGGATGAGCCGAAATTTGAAGAAATAGCCGATGATTTTCTTTCCTTTATCGAAGGCGCGACATTGATTGCCCATAATGCGAATTTCGACCTTGGATTTTTGAATGCCGAATTGGAGCGTATCCATAAACCGCTTATCAGTGTTGATCGTATCATTGATACATTGGCGATGGCGCGACGGAAATTTCCGATGGGGCCGAATTCTCTGGATGCTTTGTGCAAACGTTTCGGTATCGATAATTCACGCCGGACGCTACACGGTGCTTTGCTCGACTCTGAAATCCTTGCCGATGTTTATATCGAACTTATTGGCGGCAAACAGGGGGCTTTGGGATTTGATGGAGCAAATGCCGACAGCAAATCAAACGAAAATGATGATCAGAATAAAATTGTTCTCAAAGCCCGCCCTGAGCCATTGCCAAGCCGTTTGAGCGAAGAGGATAAAGCGGCCCACGACGCATTGCTTGCAAAAATCGGCGAAAAAGCCATGTGGAGCCACATAAAAAATTGAAGCGTCGGAAAAAGCCGAAATATCCTGACGCGGGGATTGGTTTTTTGTAAAATCTTCAAAGAAGATTAAATCAATATCTGACAGAAGCGATTTGAATTTTATAAAAACCGACTAACACCTTTGAAACTCTGCTCAAAAGGGAATTTACAATTGAGCGGCGTGTGCTCTAACGAATGATTTTATATATGTTTTTGAAATCGATTTTATTGCAGTTGGATCTGTTCGATCTTGTTAGAACCTGTTTTCAGGCGGTCTTTTGATAAAAATAGACCGTTGCGGAGAGGGGGAACCACAACGGTCTTTTTTACTGCACTCACTCAACAGTCCGGAGAGGGAAAGTAGACTGTTGTATCCGGTAAACGGCGGGGGACAAAGCCGGACAACCGGACATATCGACGCAGTGTCGATAGGTCATATAAAAGAATTTAAAAATGGCTTTTCAAGGGCAACTATATTAACATTTTGTAACAAATGCGTGAAAAATGTCCGAAAAGGCTAATGATAAATTTTGCCTGCACCACATTTTCTATCGTTTGCTAATGGGCTTTTCGGGTTCAATGTGCTTTTAAACTTATGTAATGTTTTCAAAATTCAATGTCAGGATTGACGATGCAAAAAAATGATCACCTTTTTCTCGTTGACGGTTCAAGTTATATCTTTCGCGCCTATCATGCCTTGCCGCCATTAACACGGAAAAAAGACGGTTTGCCGGTTGGCGCGCTGGCCGGTTTTTGCAATATGCTCTGGAAATTGCTGTGCGATGCGCGTGATACTGCAGTTGGCGTCGTGCCAACGCATTTTGCGGTCATTTTTGATTATTCGTCGGAAACATTCCGTAAAAAGATATATCCCGAATATAAAGCGAACCGCCCTACTCCACCCGACGATCTTATTCCCCAATTCAGCCTTATCAGACAGGCGACCCGCGCTTTCAACCTGCCATGCATTGAAAAAGAAGGTTATGAGGCAGACGACATTATTGCAACTTATGCGTCCGAGGCCACCCGAAGTGGTGCGAAAACGACAATCATTTCTTCCGACAAAGACCTCATGCAACTCGTCAATCAACAGGTCGGGATGTATGACGGCATGAAAGACCGACCGATCGGCATTAAAGAAGTGATCGAAAAATGGGGCGTTCCGCCTGAAAAGATGATTGATTTGCAATCGCTTACCGGTGATTCGACCGATAATGTTCCAGGTGTGCCGGGTATTGGACCGAAAACAGCAGCCCAACTTCTTGACGAATTCGGCGATCTCGATACGCTTTTGGCTCATGCCGGTGACATCAAACAACAAAAACGTCGCGAAAATATTATCGAATTTGCCGATCAGGCAAGATTGGCGCGTCAGCTTGTAACATTAAAAACCGATGTTCCGCTTGAAACCGGTCTTGACGGCCTCCTGTTGGAGCCAACCGACGGGCCGCGCCTTATCGGCTTTTTGAAAGCAATGGAATTCAATTCTTTGACGCGTCGTGTTGCAGAAGCGACCAATTGTGATGCGGCTTTGATCGAGCCGGTGGAGCTTGATGTCGAATGGGGCAAGAGTGCCCATGGGCCAGATCTTGAGGAAGGTTCGGATGTCGGCGGAGCGCCGGACGTGAATAACAATGGTCAACAAGAACAAAAAAGCGGCTCTGACGAAGTACAAGAAAACACCCCGCAGCTTCTTGCAGAAAAACGAAAAAAAGAAGCACTTACAGAAAAAATAGATACGACCGCTTATCACACCATAACCGACGAAGCCGAATTGAAACAATGGCTTGATCGGGCGCTGGATCAGGGGTTTTTTGCATTCGATACCGAAACGACTTCGCTTGACCCTATGCAAGCGGAACTTGTCGGCTTTTCTATAGGTCTTAAGCCCGGTGAAGCGGCTTATGTGCCACTTAACCATGTCGATGGTAGCAATGATTTGCTGGGCGGCGGACGTCTGAAGGGACAAATTGATACCCAAAAAGCCGTCGCTTTACTGAAGCCGGTATTGGAAAATCCTGCAATTTTAAAAATTGCGCAAAATATGAAATATGATTGGCTGGTGATGCGGCAATATCATGTCACAATCCGGTCTTTCGACGATACCATGTTGCTTTCCTATGTTCTCGATGCAGGAAATTTAACCCATGGAATGGATGCACTTTCCGAGCGCTGGTTGGGGCATAAGCCGATTACATTCAAAGAGGTTGCCGGAAGTGGAAAAACGGCAACCGGTTTTGCTGCTGTCGATTTGAAACGGGCAACACAATATGCGGCCGAAGATGCCGATGTTACGTTGCGACTTTGGCGGGTTTTAAAACCCCAAATTGTCGCCCGCGGTGTTACCCGCGTTTATGAGCGTCTGGAGCGGCCATTGGTGACAGTTCTTGCCCGCATGGAAGAACGCGGAGTTCTGGTTGACCGGCAATTATTGTCACGATTATCCGGTGAGCTTGCCCAGTCGGCGGCCGCTTTGGAAGATGAAATCTATCAACTGGCGGGAGAAAAATTCAATATCGGCTCGCCCAAGCAATTGGGAGAAATTTTATTCGGCAAAATGGGCTTGCCCGGCGGCTCGAAAACAAAGACCGGCCAATGGTCAACATCGGCTCAGGTTCTTGAAGATCTGGCAGCAGAGGGGCATGAATTACCCCGCAAGATTGTTGATTGGCGCCAGCTCACAAAATTGAAGTCGACTTATACCGATGCACTCCCGAATTATATTTTACCTGAAACAGGGCGCGTTCATACGAATTATTCAATGGCGGCAACGTCAACCGGACGGCTTGCCTCGTCAGACCCGAATTTGCAAAATATTCCGGTTCGCACACCGGAGGGAAGAAAAATCCGTGCCGCTTTTATAGCCGGTCCCGGAAATTTGCTACTGTCTGCCGATTACAGCCAGATTGAACTGCGTGTTCTTGCCCATGTCGCCGACATCAAAGCTTTGAAAAAAGCATTTGCAGACGGCCTTGATATTCATGCAATGACAGCATCGGAAATGTTCGGTGTGCCGATCGAGGGTATGCCACCGGAAGTTCGTCGCCGTGCCAAAGCGATCAATTTCGGCATTATTTATGGCATTTCCGCTTTCGGACTTGCCAATCAATTGTCGATTCCGCGCGAGGAAGCAGCCCAATATATCCGTACCTATTTCGAACGTTTTCCCGGCATTAAAGACTATATGGAAAAGACCAAAGCTTTTGCGCATGAGCATGGTTTTGTCGAGACAATTTTCGGACGTCGTGCACATTATCCGGATATCAATTCCAAAAGCGCACAAGTGCGGGCTTTCAACGAGAGAGCGGCAATCAACGCACCAATTCAGGGGGCCGCTGCCGATATTATCCGCCGTGCCATGATAAAAATGGATGACGCGCTGAAGGAAGCCGGCTTATCGGCCAAAATGTTGTTGCAGGTTCATGATGAACTGATTTTTGAATTGCCTGAAAACGAAGTTGAAAAAACCACCGCTCTTGTAAAAAATGTGATGGAGAATGCGACAATGCCGGCACTATCCTTATCTGTGCCACTTAAAGTCGATGCGCGCGCTGCTAAAAATTGGGATGAAGCCCATTAAAAAGAGCCATATTGAAAGTATTATTCTGCTTATTGTGACTTGAAAACCGGCTGATGCTGCACTTGAAATAGAAAATAATGCTCCATATTGCTCCCTATTACTTTGAGTAGGGAGCAATTTGATGAACCGGAATTTCCTTTTTCTTATTATTGGCGTTCTTATCGTTGTTGTTGCAGGTTTGGGTTATAAATTTTACCAACAGAAACAACAGCAAAAACCCTCAGGCATCGAAATGACAATCGATAAAAATGGTGTTTCGGTCGACCGTCACTAGTGTTCCGATAAAACAATATTTAGAGAATGATAACAGCTAAAGGTGACGTGTTTTTCAATCGTCATTAATCTTATATTTGCATCGTTGTTCACGTCCCGATCCGGTCAAGATATAATCCCGATCGGGATATAATATAGTTCAATCGGGTTAACGATACTATTCTCAAAAAAAGAGGAGTATGGTATCTAAAAAAGCTTTTTGAAAAGGCGGGATTATTCACAGAAATTTGGTAATGACTCGAACAGCAATTTAGGGAAGAAGTAATAGAAATGTTAAGTTACATTTTTTCTATTAAAGGTTTTGTTCTTTCACTGGATGGACTTCTACTTTCGTTCCTGGTTGGTGCTGTGCTCGCCTATTTTACCAATATCAGTTTGAAGACGCTTTATCGCATTCCCTATATGTTCATGCTTGCCGTTGCGTTTTTGGGCTATGTTTTATTAACTTATGCAATCAATTTGCTAGTGTTCAGATTAATTGGCACATTGCCACTGACATTTCTGACTTTGCTCGCAGCTATCCCGCCATTTTTGTTCGGTTATATCGCCATGTATCTTTCTGTTTCCCGTGCGCGGGATGGATTCGGTAAAAAAGGCGCTGCCTGGCTTCTGGTCATACCACTTCTCAATCTTGGCTTATTCATTGTCACGCTTGATGATGATCCGGAAGATAAGGAAGAAAAGCCGATCAACCGGAACCCGATTGAAACACCGGCTTTTATGAATGGTGCAACCGGTGTTATCGCCGCAACAATTCTTTTCACATTGAGTTTCACTGGCGGAATGATGTTGGTGACTTATCCGAGCATCTACCGAATTCCGGAACTACTGTATATGGGAACCCGCTAACGGACTGAAGTTTTTGGGTCAATATAGCAAAGGGCAGAATCGTTTTATCAGTGTTTCAAAGGGCAGCTTGACAGGCCGAATATTTTATAAAGCGGGCAAAAACCGATAATTGCGGTGATAAGTGGTATAAGGCCGATCAAGCCAAACCAGCGCGCACCACTATCAAGAAAGAAAATAAGAGAAAGTAGAACAATACCGATAATGATACGGATAATGCGATCAACGCTACCAAGATTTTGTGTCATCCGAGAAGCCTTTCCAATTTAGTTCTCTTGTAGATTTAGGCTTGCGGATTGGAAAAAACAATCCTTCAGCCGGTAATTCGGAGCCTTTCACCTTGGCACTTGGGATGAAATGCGCTTGGTGATCGTTATCGGTATTTTTTTGTTTTGCAGGAATGTGTTAACGACGTAACTTGCCGGATTCGGAGACGATAAAAAGGCAATAAAAAGCTAAGACAATAAAAAGCTCCGGAAAATTCATTCCGGAGCTTTGGTAAAATCATAAATAAAAATGCTTATTTGCGGTCGCGCGCAGCAAGAGTGCGAAGACGCAAAGCATTCAATTTGATGAAGCCGGCAGCATCTTTCTGGTTATAGGCACCGTGGTCATCTTCAAATGTAACAAGCGAACTCGAATAAAGCGATTTGTCACTCTTGCGACCTTCAATAATGACATTGCCCTTATAGAGTTTCAGCTTGACTTCCCCTTCAACATTTTCTTGCGACAGATCTATTGCTGCCTGCAACATTTTGCGTTCCGGAGAGAACCAGAAACCGTTGTAAATCAACTCGGCATAACGCGGCATCAACTCGTCTTTCAGATGAGCGGCACCGCGATCAAGCGTGATCGATTCAATTGCGCGGTGAGCTGCAAGTAAAATTGTACCACCCGGAGTTTCATAGACACCACGTGATTTCATGCCGACAAAGCGGTTTTCAACCAGATCGACACGACCGATTCCATTATCATGACCATATTTATTGAGTTCGGTCAGCAATGTTGCCGGCGACATTTGTTTGCCATTGATTGAAACAGCGTCGCCTTTTTTGAAGCCGATGGTGATAATTGTCGGTTTATCGGGTGCATTTTCAGGCGAGACAGTGCGCAAATGCACATATTCTGGAGCCGGAAGTGACGGGTCTTCCAACACTTTGCCCTCTGAAGACGAGTGAAGCAAATTCGCGTCGACCGAAAACGGTGCTTCGCCCTGTTTATCTTTCGTCACTGGAATCTGGTGTTTCTGGGCAAAATCCAGAAGTTCTGTACGGCTCTTGAAATTCCAGTCACGCCATGGCGCAATGATCTTGATATCGGGGTTCAAAGCATAAGCTGAGAGTTCGAAACGAACCTGATCATTGCCTTTACCGGTGGCGCCATGAGCAATCGCATCTGCACCGGTTTTTTTGGCAATCTCGATCAGATGTTTTGAAATGAGCGGGCGGGCAATTGATGTTCCAAGAAGGTAGACACCTTCATAAACTGCGTTGGCGCGAAACATCGGAAATACGAAATCGCGAACAAATTCTTCGCGCAGATCTTCCATAAAAATCTGTTTGGCACCGAGCATTTCGGCTTTGCGGCGTGCCGGCTCAAGCTCTTCGCCCTGCCCCAGATCGGCTGTGAATGTGATAACTTCAGCACCGAGTTCGGTTTGCAACCATTTCAATATGATTGAAGTATCAAGGCCGCCTGAATAGGCCAGTACAACTTTTTTAACGTCTTTCCACTTTTCCATTTTTTCTGTCCGATAATTAATGGCCCCAATTGATTGACCCGATTGAATTGATATGAGCTGTTTTATCAGGAGATAGCAACCATGCAAGCAATCAAAAATTTTTTCTTACATAAAACTTATAAAAACAGATTGAAATGGTTTGATAAAACAATAAGACAAAGATGATTAACGAGAGATCATGATCATGTCTTTCTTGCCAGACGCCCATGTGTTTTTGGAATTTGCCGGTGCAGCAATCATTTTGACACTCATTCCTGGTCCCGATATGGCGCTTTTTGTTGGCCGCGCCATATCGCAGGGAAAAGCGGCTGGCCTTGCCTGTATTGCCGGTTGTACAACCGGCATTATCATTCAGGTTTTTGCGGTCTCTGTCGGCCTCTCGGCATTGATAATAGCTTCGCCAATGGCGTTTTTTATTCTCAAAGTGGCGGGCTCGGTCTATCTTCTATGGCTTGCTCTACAAGCGCTTTTGAACCGGTCGAATTTTTTGGTCGACGGAAAAAAGCAGAAGAAACTCAGTGTAAAACGGAATTACCTTACCGGTCTTGCGATCAATTTGTTAAATCCGAAAGTTCTTCTCTTCAATTTGACCTTTTTACCGCAATTTGTGGATGCACTCGACCCGCATGCGCCTGAAAAGATATTTTTTCTCGGAGCTTCTTTCATTCCGATATCCCTTCCCTTCACGGTTTCGATGGTTTTAGCTGCCGACAAATTTGCGAGAGCCTTAAAAGAAAACCCGCATTTTGTAAGAATACTTGATTTTTTAATGGCCGGAATTTTTACAGCCTTTGCAGTCCGGCTGATCGTGACCGAAGTTAAATAAATATCGGCTTCATCTCGTCGGGGAAAATGGCTATAAATTTGAAAATTGCAAACATGTGTATTCGGAAAAACGGCTAAAAACTTTATAAAGTTTGATCTTCCATTGAAGCCGGTCATCCGGTTTTTCCGGCCTCGAAAATTTCTTTTAAACGAGAGGATAAAGAAATGAGTGATTTCATATTTACGCCACCTGCAACTGTCGGCATCCCGATCAAAGGGAGCAGTAAAGTTTTTCCGGTTCACAGGATTTATTGCGTTGGTCGTAATTATGCAAATCATGCAATAGAAATGGGGCATGACCCGTCAAAAGAAGCTCCGTTCTTTTTCCAGAAAAATCCGGATAATCTGGTATTTGACGGTGTTTTCCCTTATCCGCCGAAAAGTCATGATGTTGAACATGAAATAGAGCTTGTTGTTGCTCTTCAAAAAGGCGGACAAAACCTGACAACGAAAGAGGCAGAAGATTGTGTGTTCGGTTTTGCTGTCGGCCTTGATATGACGCGACGTGATTTGCAGGCCGAACTTAAAAAAGCGGGGCGTTCATGGGAAACGGCAAAAGCTTTTGAACATTCGGCTCCCTGTTCTCCTTTGACTGAAAAATCTGAAACCAAAGACATGAACGAAGGTTCGATTACCCTTTCGGTGAATGGTAAAAGTCGCCAATCGGGCAATTTGAACGAGATGATCTGGAAAATTCCTGAAATGATAGCCTATTTGTCGCAATTATTTGTGTTGCAGGCGGGGGACATTATCATGACGGGAACGCCGGCTGGCGTGGGACCGGTGCAAAAAGGTGACGAATTGGTAGGCCATATTGACGGGCTGGATGATCTGGTCGTGAAAGTGAATTGAGGGGTGGGGGTATCACACGCACATCCCAAAAAGTGTGAACGGTTTTTGGACCAGATGTGCGTGCACTTAAAAAGCCACATCCCAAAAAGTGTGAAACGTTTTTGGATAAGATGTGCATATGTCTTAAAAACTACATTCCGAAAAGCCGGTATGATTTTTTGTGAAAATTGTAGGTGTTAAACCGATATCCTGAAACAATATGACTGCGGATGGACATCAAAACCGGATAATTCTGTCGGTAGCAATTTGAAAGCCGCTATCAAAAGTAGAAAAATCAGTTCTTGACGGTCTCGCCGGGATAGGCACCCCAAAGTTGATCTTGGGCTACATAACCGCGTGTATGGTTGACATCAAGTTCGCACCATTTACCGTCACATTTATGAATTGTGGCGATGACACCGGGCTCAAGTTCGGCAGCAAGCGGTGCATTTTCGCTTGGTTCCCGACGCATGGGGGCAAGCTTGGATTTGTCTTTTTGCCAAGGCGTTATCATTGCTGTGCGATGGCCTGATAAAAGGGACTGGTAAACCCAACCTTCATCACCATCCGAGTCGCGAATTTTGCGCCATTGGTCATATTCCTGTGTAATTTCCACAGGCAATCCCTGTTTTTGATAAGAGAACACAACCGTATAATTACGTCCGGGACCAACGCGTACATTGACACGCGCCGGTTTGATAGAAACAAAACGCGGCAATGGCAAACCGCTAGGACCCACATTTTGGGAAGCTTCTTGCGCCGCTTCATCTTCTGCAAAGCCGGAAGCGGAAAAAAATAATAAACACAAACCCGTCAAAACCGAACAAATGCTTGCCAGGCAAAACATTCTTCCGAGGTTTGAAAAACGGAATTTGCTGAAACTGTCCACCGTATGTGCCTCTCTTCTCTTGTGTTCAATCAATTCTTTTCTGCTATAAGCAGACCAGACTCATGACAGCCTGTTGATCCTATGCCATAGTGCTGGTTAAAGAGGTCTCAATAATCGCGAAAAATATTGGAAATATTTCGAGGTTTTCTATGCAGGGGAAAAAATTACCGTTGGTCATTTTGACACGCAAGCTTCCGGAACAGGTTGAAAGACGCATGTGCGAGCTTTTCAATACCGAGGTTGTCAAACAAGATCGGCCGATGTCACGACAGGAACTGGTTGATGCTGTAAAACGTGCAGATGTTCTGGTGCCGACAATTTCCGATATCATCGACAAGGATCTTATTGATCAAGCGGGAGATAATCTCAGGATGATTGCCAATTTCGGCAATGGTACCGATAATATCGACATTAACGCGGCGACCGGTCGTAGTATCCTTGTGACCAACACCCCGAATGTTCAAACAGAAGATACCGCCGATATGGCAATGGCACTGATACTGGCGGTGCCGCGTCGCCTTGTCGAGGGTGCCAATGTATTGAATGAAAGCGGTATCTGGCCGGGGTGGTCGCCGGACTGGATGTTGGGACGGCGTATCTACGGAAGGAAACTCGGCATTATCGGTCTCGGGCGCATCGGTACAGCGGTTGCGCGCCGCGCCAAAGCATTCGGTCTTTCGATCCACTATCATAATCGCACGCGTGTCAGCGAAAAAATTGAAGAACAGCTTGAAGCGACCTATTGGGCCGATCTTGATGAAATGTTGAAGACGATTGATATTCTTTCAATCAATTGCCCGCTTACCGAGAACACCTATCATCTCCTTTCAGCCGAACGTCTCGCTTTGATGCAGGAAACAGCCTACGTCGTTAACACGGCTCGTGGTGAAATTATTGATGAAAATGCCCTTGCCCGACAGATAGAAAATGGCAAACTTGCCGGCGCAGGTCTTGATGTCTTCGAAAAAGAACCGAATTTCAGTCCGTCGCTTGCCAAATTGGCAAAGCAAGGCAAGGTGGTGCTTTTGCCACATATGGCATCGGCGACGGTCGAAAGCCGGATCAATATGGGGGAAAAAGTCATCATCAATATCAGAGCTTTTATCGACCACCATCGTCCACCCGATCGCATTATCCCTGAAAAATTGCGTTACTGATTCGTTTTTTACCGAGTCTTCGACCTTTGTAAAAAGCGGTTTGGATGCCAATTACGGCACACGGTTTAACGCATCTTGCCAAACTTTATGACTTGAAAACGCTTGAGTTTAGTGACCTATGTTTTGTTGCCAGCCGGTTTTAAAAGTGACCGATGTTTTGTTTTGGCCGTTAAGTTGAACAGCGCCAAAGTCATCAGCTTTACATGTCATCAAATTCCCGAAGTGGACTATCTTCGAATTTCAAAGAAATGCAGGATTGAAAGACTCTTTAAAAAAGGCTTTTTCGGCGAGTCTTGTTGTTTTTCGCGAACGGCTCATTGAGAGATTTTGTCCGGAAATCGGAAAAGAGCCGCTTTAACTCTTTTCCAAGGTGCAACGGTTTATTTCATTATGAGTCGTGAGATTTCTGAAGTCCAAAACCGTTATTTTAGCGTCTTTGGTTTTTGATTGGGCTTTATGCTCTCTCGCTTTTCAAGAAAACTCAACGCGTGGGGACAGGTGTTTCACCGCTATAATCGTAAAAACCGCGGCCACTTTTGCGCCCCAACCAGCCGGCTTCGACATATTTTATCAATAACGGGCAAGGACGATATTTCGAGTCTGACAATCCCTGATGCAAAACATGCATAATAGCAAGGCAGACATCAAGCCCGATAAAATCGGCAAGTTCCAATGGCCCCATCGGATGATTGGCACCGAGTTTCAAAGCTGTATCAATTGCATTGACATCCCCCACACCCTCATAAAGGGCGTAGATCGCCTCGTTAATCATCGGTACCAAGACACGATTGACGATAAAGGCCGGAAAATCTTCGGTAACAGTAAAAGTTTTTCCGATTGAAGTGACGAAATCGCAAATTGTCGAGTAGGTCTCTTCGCTGGTTGCGATGCCGCGCACCACTTCAACGAGCTTCATTTGGGGCACCGGATTCATAAAATGTGTGCCAATGAATTTTTCCGGACGGTTTGTGGTTGCAGCAAGACGGGTAATTGAAATGGTTGATGTATTGGTGGCCAGAATGGTTGCAGGGGCAAGATTTTCGCATAGACTGATGAAAATATCTCTTTTGATATTCTCGTCTTCGCTTGCCGCTTCAATGATAAGGTCGGCATTTTTCAACTCATCCAAAGTCAGTCGGGTCGAAAGCCTTTTGATTGTATCAAGGCGGCTTTGCTCGCCCATTTTTCCGGCTTTGACGAGATGGGCAAGGTTTGATTTTATCGTCGAAATGGCATGTTCAATCTGTTCGGACGAAATATCGTAAAGAAGAACCTCGAAACCGGCAGTCGCAACAGCTTGGGCAATTCCTCCCCCCATTTGTCCTGCTCCGACAATAACGACCGTCTTTATCATGTGCTGATTCCTCCTCTAGCGATTCTTTCCCGGTATCCATAATACATCATTTTTACCACAATCATTAGCATAACGGGCAGCAACAAACAGAAAATCCGAAAGCCGGTTGATATAGCCCAGAACATCCTTGCTGACATTTTCCTGTTTACTCAATGCAACAATGGTGCGTTCGGTACGTCTTGCAACAGTGCGGGCAAGGTGTAGAAAGGCGGAAGCTTTGGACCCGCCGGGTAAAACAAAGGATTTCAAGGGCGAGAGTTTTTCATTCAACCTGTCAATTTCATCTTCAAGCCGTTTTGTCTGGGTGGATAAAACACGCAAATCGGTTTTATTTTCGCTCTGTTCAGGGGTTGCCAGATCGGCCCCGAGATCGAACAGGTCATTTTGTATTTCTTCGAGCATTTTGTCGAGCTCGCTAACCGTTTCGAGACGGGCAAGTCCGATTGTTGCATTGGTTTCATCAATCAGGCCATAAGCATCAACGCGCAAATCGGCTTTCGAGCGTCTGGGGCCATTAACGAGGCCGGTTGTACCATCATCACCTGTACGCGTGTAGATTTTATTGATTTTGACCATTTTGGACTCCTCGGGAAATCATCTGTCTCAGTTAAAAATATAGATAGATTTGCCTGTGGCAAAGTCCATTAAAGCAGTGTGATGTGATCAAATGACGGGAAAACATTGAAATCGCTATTGTAACGCTTGTATAGATTGCGTTCTCAATTAAAATAATTTTATTACGGTAGTCTGTGCGTTTAGCCCGTTAGTACGGGTTGATTAACGGGAAAGACATTGATTTGACGCTGAGACCCTTACGCTTTTGTTGGCGCATTTTATATAACGCTGTCAGCCATTATTTCCGTGATTCTGGCAGTGCTTTTGCCAGTCATATAGCTTTGTCGGGTTTGATGGCGCTTTTTCCTTTCCTGATTTTTGCAACATCACTTGCAAGTTTTATCGGTGCACGTGCCTATACCCAGCAAAGTGTCAATGCGCTTTTGAAAATGCTTCCCGATGCAATTGCCGGTCCGATTGTCAAGGAAGTCGTCAATGTCATGACCATTCAGCGCGGTGGTCTGTTGACCATTTCGGTTATCGGAACAGCCTATTTTGCTTCAAACGGCGTGGAAGCATTACGAACCGCACTCAATCGTGCCTATCGCGTGGTCGATCGGCGCAGCCTGTTTTTCTGCCGGTTTCAAAGTCTGTTTTTCGTGATCGTCGGCACGATAGGGTTGATGGTTATCAGCTTTCTTCTGGTGCTCGCACCGCTTGTTATCAATATTCTTCAACATGATTATCCGGTTATCGGCCAATATGTCGGCACAATCCGCTTCTGGCGTTATGCCATTGCCGTTGTTGTTCTGTTAATCAGTCTGTTGATTGCCCATAAATGGCTTCCTGCCGGAAAGCGGAAATTGGCCGATATTTTGCCCGGTATCGGTGTAACCATGGTGGTTTGGGTTTTGGCTTCGATGCTCTTTGCACAATATCTGGCGACATTTGCCAATTATGTTTCCACTTATGCAGGGCTTGCCTCAATCATGGTGGCAATCATTTTCCTTTATATGTTGAGTGCCATTTTTATTCTTGGTGGAGAAATCAACGCAGCCATTATGTTTTATCGCAACCGCCAGCAACAGCCTGGCCAATTGGTGCGCGCCATTGAACAAAAAGAGGAAAAAGAAGAAGGTCTCAAACAGCAAAACGATGACGGAGAAAATGATCATAAAGTTGTTTCTTGATGGTGATGCCTGTCCCGTCAAAACTGAAGCCTATCGGGTAGCCGAACGTTATCATATCAAGACTTTCATCGTCTCGAACAGTTTCATGAGGATACCGAACGAGGATTTTCTTGAAGCTGTCATTGTCGATCAAGGGTTGAACAAAGCAGACGACTGGATTGCAGAAAAGGCTGATGAGGCGAGTATTGTTGTTACCAATGATGTACCATTGGCCGATCGTGTGGTTAAAAAGGGTGGAGTAGCGATTTCCCCCTCCGGCCGGCTTTTTGATGCAGCCACAATCGGCGCGGCATTGGCCACACGCAATCTTTTTGAAAATCTACGGGAAAGCGGTGTTGTAACCGGTGGACCGCGCCCGTTTTCCGGCCGTGACTGCTCGGCATTTCTGGGCGCACTCGATTTGGCTGTGCAACGCAAAAAACGTCAAGGTTTTGAGTCTGATTTTAGCAAAAACCGGCTTTGACCGGTTTTTGACCGGTCAATTTTACATTTTGATTAATTTAAAAGTGCTGTTCTGGATAAAAAGCCGATGATCAGTCTTTTTTATCGGCTTCTATGGCAGCTTTCATCAGTTTTTCCGAATCGGCATTGCTCCATGGTGCCGAACCGTTATAGGAACCGAGCAGGCAGCCATTTTTGTCAATCAACATGGTGACAGGAAGTCCCATAGCGAGCCCCTGTTTGCGCACTTCATTAAAAACATCCATCGACTGGTCGCGATAGAAAACAATATTGTCGGCTTTTATGCTCTTTAAAAAGTCTTTCACTTTTTCATCGCTTGCTGTTTTATCAATATTGATCGCCATGACATCGAATGTGTCATTACCAAGAGAACGTTTGAGATTGGCAAGTTCCGGCATTTCGGTGCGGCAGGGTATACACCAGCTTGCCCATAAGTTCACAAGTAAGGTTTTGCCGGAAAATTCTGCCAATCTATGATCTTTACCCGTTTCATCTTTGAAGGTGAGTTTGGTTGCATCATAAGGCTCTTCGGCAAAACGCATATTCTTGAAAAAGCCGTCTGCCGATTGCTTCAGTTTATCGATTTTTCCGGAATTTGCTGCGCACCCCGAACCGGTTTCGGCTTGGGCCACAGAAATCAGTGATGGAAAAGAGTAAACTTGGTTGTCAGAGGCCGTCATTATCGCGTATATGCTCAGTGTGCCAAGTGCAATCTTGGAAATTATTTTCCGGAATTTTCTAGAAAATTTCAGGTTTTCGGGAATTCTTGCAACCATTTTTTCGTCCTTTCGATGGGGGCTAACATATATGAATAACAGTGGATCAAGCAACCAGATGTGGGGTGGACGTTTTGCCTCGGGTCCGGCAGCCATTATGGAAGAGATCAACGCTTCGATCGATTTCGATAAAAAGCTTTATAAAGAAGACATAAAAGGTTCATCGGCTCATGCGGCTATGTTGGCCGCACAAGGCATTATATCGGCAGCCGATTATGACGAGATAGAAAAAGGTCTGAAAACGATCCTTTCCGAAATTGAAAGCGGCAAATTTGCTTTTTCCCGAAAGCTTGAAGATATTCATATGAATATCGAAGCCCGCCTTGCCGAACTTATCGGTTCTGCCGCCGGAAGGCTCCATACAGCCCGGTCGCGAAACGATCAGGTCGCGTTGGATTTTCGCCTTTGGGTGAGAAATGAAACAGACAAAACCATTCAATCCATCAGGCATTTAATCGAGACCCTGTTGCAGCGAGCCGAACAGGAAGTTGAAACGATTATGCCGGGATTTACCCATTTGCAGGTTGCTCAACCGATAACTCTGGGTCACCATTTAATGGCCTATGTCGAAATGTTCGGGCGGGATTTATCCCGCATGTATGACGCACGCGAAAGAATGAACGAATCACCTTTGGGTGCGGCAGCTTTGGCGGGTACCAGTTTCCCGACAGACCGTTTTATGACCGCTAAAGCACTTGGTTTCAGGGAACCTACCAGAAATTCGATCGACAGTGTTTCCGACCGCGATTTCGCATTGGAATTTCTGAGTGCATCGGCAATTTGCGCGGTTCATCTTTCCCGCCTCGCCGAGGAAATTGTCATCTGGTCGACAGCACAGTTCAATTTCATCCATTTGCCTGATTCTTTTTCGACCGGTTCGTCCATTATGCCGCAAAAGAAAAATCCCGATGCGGCAGAGCTGGTTCGTGCGAAAACCGGACGGATCAATGGGTCACTGATTGCTTTATTGACCATTATGAAAGGCCTTCCGCTTGCCTATTCGAAAGATATGCAAGAAGATAAAGAACAGGTTTTCGATGCAGCCCAATCGCTTGAATTGTCGCTTGCTGCAATGGCCGGTATGATTGCTGATATAGAAATCAACAAAAACGTAATGAAAAAGGCGGCCGGTACCGGTTATTCGACGGCAACCGATCTTGCTGATTGGCTTGTTAGAAAATTGGGAATACCCTTCAGAGAGGCTCATCATATAACCGGTCACGCTGTGGCTTTGGCAGAAAAGAAGAAGTGCGATCTTGCTGACCTCACCCTTGAAGATCTGAAGACAATTAATCCCGATATTACGGCAGATGTGTTTGACGTTCTGAGCGTTGAAAAATCGGTTCAGAGCCGCAAGAGTTATGGCGGTACAGCCCCTCAGGAAGTACGTCGCCAAATCGACTATTGGAAAAAACGCCTTGCCAAAGCTTGAATTTGACCATTACACAAAGAGTAGATTAAATAGAGAATAGATCAGATAGAGCGTAAAGCTTGCTATTTTTGAAAGAGACGCGATCATGAAAAAAACTCTGACCGGTTTGGTGGTTGTCACAATCTGTGGCGTGGCTTTGGCCGGTTGCGGACGTAAAGGTCCGCTCGAACCGCCGCCGTCCACGATGATTGAGGACTCTAACGGCAAAATGGTTCAAAAACCGAAAGTAGAAAAACCGTTTATTCTTGATCCATTGATTAAGCAGAGGCACTAATTGCAGGCTTTTCAATATTCTAACGGTCATCTTTATGCCGAAAAAATTGCTGTCGCTGATTTGGCAAAAAAGGTGGGAACGCCGTTTTATTGTTATTCGGCTACAGCCATTCGGCAACAATTTGAACAGTATCGTCAGGCCTTTGCCGACACCAATGCGCTTGTCGCTTTTGCGCTGAAAGCCAATTCCAATCAGGCTGTTCTGACCCTTCTTGCAAAACAAGGCGCCGGTGCAGATGTTGTGTCTGGCGGAGAAATGCGTCGGGCGCTTGAAGCCGGTATTCCTGCCGACAAGATAGTTTATTCCGGCGTTGGCAAAACCGTTGAAGAAATCGACTTTGCCCTTGGTCACGATATCCACTGCTTCAATGCCGAATCGGAACCGGAATTACAACAATTGTCTGCACGCGCCGTAGCGATGGGGAAAAAAGCACGTGTTTCTTTGCGCATAAATCCGAATGTTGACGCAAAAACACATAAGAAAATTGCCACCGGCAAATCCGAAAACAAGTTTGGTATTCCTATTGCGGTCGCACGCGAGGTTTATGAACAGGCAGCAAAACTCCCCGGTCTTGATGTTCATGGCGTTGATGTTCATATCGGCAGCCAGATTTGCGAATTGCAGCCGTTCGAGGATGCTTTTTCACTCGTTGCAGACTTTGTCCATGTTCTGCGGGGCGAGGGGCACGATATTCGCCATGTTGATGTCGGTGGGGGACTTGGTATTGTTTATCGCAAGGATAACTTGCCCCCGCCCTCGCCGGCCGAATATGCAAATGTTGTCAAAAAACATTTCGCGCCTCTTAATGTCCAGATCATCATGGAACCGGGGCGTAATATCATCGGTAATGCCGGCATTCTGGTCACATCCATCATCTATATAAAACATGGAGCCGGAAAAAATTTCGTTATTGTCGATGCAGCAATGAATGATCTTATTCGTCCGACTTTATATGATGCCTGGCATGACATCGTACCGATTAAAGAACCGAATCCAAATGATGAACCGATGATGGCCGATATTGTCGGTCCCGTTTGCGAGACGGGTGACTATATGGGGCTTGCCCGCTATCTTCCTTCTCCAAAAGCCGGAGATTTATTGGCTGTTTGGAGTGGGGGAGCATATGGTGCGGTTATGGCAAGTACCTATAATACACGTCTATTGGTACCGGAAGTGTTGGTGAGTGATAAGTGTTTTGACATTGTTCGTCCGCGTATTTCATATGAAGAGCTGATAGGGTTTGACCATGTACCGGAATGGGTGAAAAACTCTTGAGGTTTGAAACAAATATTTTCGAGTGAAGGTGATATAAAATATTTGCAAAGGGTCTCGCTTTTGCTTGTTTCATTGCTATGATGTGGCAAAACCGGTGCGAAGGGAAGAACATATATCGTGCGGAATGATAAAGGCCCTTTTCATGGAACTATGACAGCGCTTGTAAGAGCAAGGGCATCGGCGTGGTGTATCCTGACATTCGAACGGTTGTGGCCACGCATTCTTCCAAGCATTCTTGCTTTGTTGATTTTGTTTTCTTTGGCATGGCTCGGCATTTTCGATCGCCTCTCCTATTGGCCGCATGTTATCCTGTTATGGATTTTGCTTTTTATCGCTGTCGGTTCTCTATTCTTTGTTTCCGGTTTCCATTTTCCCGCTTTAAGCGAAATCGATCGGCGGATAGAAAAAGCGAGCGGACTGCAAAATCAGCCACTCGAAGCGCTTTATGATGCACCGGCAAATAGCGATGCGAATGATTTTGTAAAAGTTCTATGGAAAGAACATCAGCGGCGTATGGCTGCCGAACTCAAAAATCTGGAAGCAGGTGTGCCCGACACCGGAATTGCCCGTGTCGACCCTTTGGCACTGCGTTCATTGGTTGTCCTTTTTGCTGTTACAGCTTTTGCCTTTTCATTTGGTCCGTCCGGCGGGCAAATGGGTGATCTCTTGGATTTTTCGCAACCGGTCGATTTATCAAAAATGCGCGTGGATGCTTGGGTCACTCCTCCCACCTATACCGGTGAAGCCCCTGTTTATTTGACCGAAGCCAATATCCGGAACGCCAAAGTGCCGGAAGGCAGCAAACTGACTATTCGTGTGGTCGATGGCGGCGATGCGACATTGAAGTCGACTGAAAGCCAATCGGGCAAGACTGCCAATATTGCTGCACAAGGTAGCTCTGACACTTTAAAACAGAATAGCAAAACATTCGAGACTGTGCTCGCAAAGTCGAGCAATGTGACATTGAGAACGCGCCATTATGACAGAAATTGGCATTTTGATGTTGTTGCCGACCGTGCCCCCACAATCAAATTGACCAAGGAACCGGGGCGTATTCTCAATGGGTCGCTGGAACTCAATTATGTTCTTGATGATGATTATGGTGTCGAGAAAGCTTACGTCGAAATAACGCCCACATCCACTATCAAGGAAACCGGCCATCCGCTTTATGATGCACCGGAAATCAAATTGATGATTCCGCGTGGTGGTAAAGGGGATGCGCGTACCGTGCAGGATGTCAGTATCCATCCTTGGGCAGGTTCGGAAGTGCGTTTGACACTGGTTGCAGAAGATGGCGCCGGTCATCAGGGAAGAAGTGAAACCCGAACCATGACATTGCCGCAAAGAAATTTCGGCAATCCGCTTGCCCGTGCGGTGGTTGAACAACGTCGACTTCTGGCTCTTGATACACTTTCTCGTAATCGGGTTCTTGATATGTTGTCGGCTTTAACGTTACGGCCGGAAGAAACGATCGATAATTTTACCCATTATCTGGCATTGCGGAGCATATGGACGCGGCTCCATCTCGCAGAAACCGACGAAGATCTGAAAAATGTTGCCGATTTTATGTGGCAGACAGCCATCGGTATCGAGGGCGACAATGTCAATCAGGCTGAAAAAAACTTGAAAGCGGCTCAAGCAGCCTTGCGTGATGCTTTGAGAAATGGTGCTTCGCCAGAGGAAATTGAACGTCTGACAGACGCTTTGCGTCAGGCGATGAATGACTATATTGCCGCCCTTGCCGAACAACAACAAAACGGCGGTCTTGGCCAAAAGCCTTCTCAACAGGCACAAAATCTTTCAACTAATGAACTCGCCGAGAAACTGAAACAACTTGAAGATATGGCCAAACTGGGTAACCGCGCTGGTGCCGAGCAGCTTTTGTCCGAGCTAGAACAACTCATGGATAATCTTCAGGTAAGTCGTGGCGGATCGGGAGAAGGGGGAAGCCAAACAGGCGAAATGCAAAAGCAGCTTGACGAGCTTGGTAATTTGATGAGGAAACAACAAGAAACCCTCAATGATACGCATAAGCTTGAAGCTGATCGTGAACGCGGCGAAAAAACTCCGGAGGAATATCGCAAAGATCTTGATGACCTGAAAAAGAGACAAGATGAACTGCAGCAGGAATTGAAAAAATTCGGCAAGGATTTATCCGATAAAGGGTTCAAGTCGGGCGAGGGATTAAAAGAGGCTGAAAAAAAGATGGACAAATCCGGTGAGGCTCTTCAACAGGGAGATGCTGCCGGATCCGAAGGTCAGCAATCGCAGGCTTTGGATGCGATGCGCGATGGCGCGAAAGAACTGATGCAAGAAATGCAGGAAGCCATGAAAAAAAATGGCGAAACAGGAAAAGACGGGGACGGCTCGTCCAAAGATCCACTCGGACGAAAACTTGGCTCTGCCGGACACCAGTCGGAAAAAGATGGACTTTCTCAAGAAAGTGAAATGCAACGGGCAAGACGCATTCTCGATGAAATCCGGAAAAAATTGGGGCAATCCGCGCTGCCTGATAGCGAAAAAGACTATCTTGAAAGATTACTGAAATTTTATTGAGCTTTTGACCGCCTGTCGACACGACATGTTCGTTTAAAACAGGCTTTTGTCTACTCTCGCCGTTCGGCTTCTTATCGTAATTTCAGTTTTCTTGAAGAGGGGAGCCGCGCTTTTTTCATCAAGCGACAAAAACGGAACAAAAATTCAAGCGGCAATTTCAATCCGGTTCCGATATATTGGATAAATTGCTTTAAGAATAGATATGTTTGCATGAGCGTAATAGCAGGCTACTTTGTTATCTGTTATCCGTAATTCAAATTAAGAAAAATAAAATTACATAAAATTTTCAAGAATTTTATTTAAGTGAATGTTTTTAAATCACGTAGAATTATTCGCATTGATAAATAGATAGAACGGCTAAACAGTATATTAAAACCTATATTCCGGCAGTTTTGCTTATATATGAATAATGTCATTCGACAGTGATTTTTACTAGGTTTCGAGACGCACGTACCCATAGAAGTCGCGCGATAATGACTGTTAAAAAATGTCATTATAAAATTCGTGTGGCATTTCCGGTAAAATCGTTATGATTTTTTAGAAACCCAATGGAAGCCGATCTTACGAAAAATAGCTGACCTGTTGAAACCGCGGATTCATTGTTGGCTACTGCGTGAGAGAAAGTTTAGGCGGTTTCGAATGTGGACGCGCTTGAAAACAACCTAAGAAAGCACAAGAAAAAGGGCATTTTTCTAAAATTGATCTTCAATTCGATTTCGCCGAAAATTTTAATACAAATCTGAAATGAATATGAATGGACAAATAAATTGCATTATTTTGCTCTAAATATGGAACTATATTCTGTTCAACGTGTTTAACTGAAAAGAGGATTTGGAAATGAAAAAATTTATCGCAGCCTTATGCATTTGTTGTGCCTCAGTCAGCTATGCAGCAGCGCAAAGTGAGAACAGTAACATGATGGACAAGGCAAAAAGTGCAGCTTCGACAGCATCTCAGGCTTTATCGGCTTCCTCGTCGGCTTTGGATAAAGTCAATAAAACGATGATGAAAAACATGTCGATCAAGATGAGCGGTAATGCTGATGTTGATTTTATAAAGATGATGTTGGCTCATCACCAAGGTGCCGTCGATATGGCAGAGGTTGAGTTGAAATATGGCAAAGATCCTGAAGCCAGAAAGCTCGCCGAGACGATTATTGCAGCTCAACAAAAAGAAATTGCCCAAATGCAGGATTGGTTGAAGGCGAACGAAAAGAAGTAGTTTTCCTGAACAAGCCTACATGCTGGGGAGGCTTTTTAAAATGACAAAACGTCGAACTTCTCCAGTTATGAAAGGCCATGTTTCATGGATAATAAAACACGCTCCTCACAATTATACTCCGACGAACAAGTGCTACGCCCGAACCTCATCACTTTCTCGAGGGGAAATGCAAGGCACTTCCGCCCGAGGCGTTCGCTGACGACAAACCGTATCGGGTCATCTATTTCGGTAAAGTCTTTTGTTGGTCAAGCAGGGCGGATCAATGGGCGTAAGCGGTTGAAATCCGCCCGTGAAGTTTGACCGGCAAAGTTTTAATCGAGTCCTTCAAATAATTGGGTTGAAAGATAGCGCTCGGCAAAATCCGGAATAATGATCACTATATTTTTTCCGGCATTTTCGGGGCGCTTTCCTATTTCGATTGCTGCTGTTAACGCCGCACCGGCTGAAATTCCGACAGGAATACCTTCAATATGCGATAGATCGCGGGAATTTTGAAAAGCATCATCGCTTGAAACGGTAACAATTTCATCGATAATCTTTGTATTCAGTATCTTTGGAACAAATCCTGCACCGATGCCCTGAATTTTATGGGGCCCCGGTTGCCCACCCGACAACACCGGCGAGTCTTTAGGCTCTACCGCCACAACTTTGAAATCGGGTTTGCGTTGCTTGATGACTTCTCCGATACCGGTGATAGTACCACCTGTACCAAATCCGGCTACGAGAAAATCGACATTGCCATTTGTATCGTTCCAGATTTCCTCGGCCGTTGTCTGGCGATGGATTTCAGGATTTGCCGGATTTTCAAACTGTTGCGGAATAACTGCATCCGGATTATTGGCGGCCAGTTCTTCGGCTTTGGCGATAGCGCCTTTCATGCCCTTTGCACCTTCGGTCAATACCAGTTCGGCTCCGAGAAACTTCAATAATTTGCGGCGCTCGACGGACATGGTTTCCGGCATTGTCAAAATCAGCTTATAACCTTTTGCTGCTGCCACAAATGCGAGTGCAATTCCGGTATTGCCCGATGTCGGTTCAATCAATACGGTTTTTCCCGGCTTTGCTTTTCCTTGTTTTTCAAGGGCTTCGATCAGAGCAAGACCAATACGGTCCTTGACACTGGCCAAAGGATTAAAAAATTCAAGCTTTGCAAGAAGATTGGCCTTAACACCTTTCTTTTTGGCGAATTTGTCAATCCGGACGAGTGGTGTGTTGCCAATTGTCTCCAAAACAGAGCTATAAATAAAGCCGCGTCCTTTGCGAGATGAATTTTTATCAGTCATGACCGGTCTCCCTGGTGAAATTATCCGGATTAATCAGCTAGGCTCCGAATTGCGATAGCCCTTGTTTTAATAAATACTTGTCTTGATAAATATCAGGATAGAACCAATTCCTAGAATGATATAGCGATTATATACTTTACAGACGATTATAATAAAAATTTTTTCTACAAAATTCGGAAAAGTAAGAAAATTAACCCTGATTAAAAGAACGGGGAAGTTACCGGATTGTTTTCCCCGTCCTTTCCGGTTTGATATTTGGCAGAGCTTTAATAGCTGCTTGCCTCATTAAGAGCGTCAATATCCTCTTTACTCAAATTTATCATTGTTGCTTTGACGAGGCTATAAAGTTGGTCAAGCCTTGTTGCGCTGGCAACATTAATAAATAAATTGACAATATCTCATATTTAGAATAACTCAAAAAAATAAAGATGTTTGTGAGAGGGCTCTCATGAAAAAAAGGCTTTTTTTTGCTTCTATAGCTGCTTTAACTGCTGGCCTGACCGGCGGGGATGCGACAGCTTCTACGAATATCAATACCAAAGTAGAATCTGCTTCAGAGACTGGAATTAACAATAGTCTTACATCTAAAACCATGATGATTTCTAACGGAAATGATCCTTTTTCTTTTATTCTGAAAACTTCAGCTCCGGCAAATGCTATGGATTATCATATGTCACATAGCTCACATAGCTCACATAGTTCTCACGCCTCTCATAGTTCACATTATTCAGGTTATTAATAACCAGGTTATTAATAATATGTCTAACAGAGTGATATTAGAGTTTGATTGTGTAATTTATAGTTCCACTGCAATTCAAAAGGCTGCATACAGAGCTATGAATTTTATGCTCGTGCACATTGATCTAAATGAAGAGAAAATTATTTGCATTTGTGAGCCTACATCTGAAACGGATAATGACCAATTCGAGAAAGCAATACAAGAATTTAAAAAAGACGTATTGGACTATAGCTTACGTGAAAAAATTCGAGATGAAACTACTCCGATACGGAATTTAATATTAGGTATTGCTTTTTCAAGAACAGGTGCGGGAAGTGAGTAAATTTAAAAGTATTGATTCCTATACTCCAAAAAAAGAATATGAACTTTTACCATTTAAATTTGATCATTTTGACGATAAGCGTTGTATCATTACAAATATGGTAGGTGAATATCTATTATTAAATAATAATGATTTATATAGGCTAATAAATAAAAAAATTTCGTCTGATAGTTCTATATTTTCTTCATTACGTAGTAAGCACTTTATTCGTTATGAAGGTGAAAATTCACCTTTAGAACTTTTAGCTTTAAAATATAGGACTAGGCTTTCTAAGCTGGTTAACTTTACTAATTTACATGTTTTTGTAGTCACATTACGGTGTGATCATAGTTGTCCTTATTGTCAAGTATCACGGCAATCAGAAGATAAAAATCAATTTGATATGACGTATGAGATGGCTGACAAAGCATTAGATTTTGTTTTTAAATCGCCAAATCCAGCCATTAAAATTGAATTTCAGGGCGGCGAACCGTTATTAAATTTCCCAATGGTTCAATATATTGTTGAACAGGCAGAATTTCGGAATAAATCGGAAAACCGTAATTTACAGTTTGTTATTGCTACTACACTTTCGTTATTAACGGATGAAATCCTTGAATTTTGTCGTGACCACTCAGTTATGTTGTCCTCATCTCTAGATGGCCCTCAAAATTTGCATAATGCAAATCGTCCAAGACCCTCAAAAAATAGCCATCAGCTATTTGAGGACGGATTAAATAAAGCGAGAGCAGTTTTGGGTTATGACCAAGTGTCAGCGTTAATGACAACAACAGACAAGAGCCTATCCCGTGTTCGTGATATAATAGATGAATACGTTAGACTTGGATTTAACAGCGTTTTTTTACGCGCACTCTCGCCTTATGGTTTTGCGATCAAAACAAAACGTTACATGATGTATGACGTAGATCGCTGGCTAAAATTTTTTAAAGAGGGTTTGGATTATATTATATTTTTGAATAAGTCAGGCATTCCTTTTGTCGAGGTTTATTCGGCATTGATATTAAAAAAGATGCTAACATCTGACGATCCAGGCTTTGTCGATTTAATGAATCCTGCTGGAGCAGGTATAGCCGCGATTGTTTTTAACTATGATGGTTATGTCTATGCCTCAGATGAAAGTCGCATGTTAGCCGAGATGGGCGATTTTAAATTTAGATTAGGGAATATATTAACGCAATCTTATGAAGATATTATCTTTTCGGATCAACTTCTAGATGCTTTGGAAGACTCATTTACGCTCAGTGTTCCTATGTGCTCTGATTGTGCCTTTGAACCATATTGCGGTGCTGAACCTGTCTTTCATTATGCCGTCTATAAAGACATGGTTGGACGAAAACCAGAATCTGCTTTTTGTAAAAAAAATATGTCGATTTATAAGCACTTAATAACACTGATGGAGAACGACGAAGAAACGAAAAGTATATTTCTTAGATGGGCAACTCAATGTTAAAGTTATTTGGAAATATAAAGAATCATATTTTTGATGACAATTTGTTTGTGAATCCAATTAAAATTTCGACTAACGCGAATTTACCAAACGTTTTAAAAAATAAATATGCCTATTTAATTAATGATAATAATTACAGCGAGGGGTTTTTTCATTATATAGTTTTTAATGATTTTTTTGAAAAAAATAAAGAAGTTTTAGAGACAAAAAGTTACTCTATAATTCCCGACGATTTTAAATATTTATCTAACGATGATATCGTAAGTATTAATCCGAATCAGAACAAAATAAGAGTTCTTTTTAGATCGCATTCAAATTTTAATAGTATATTAGTCACAGAACAATGTAATCATTATTGTTTAATGTGCTCCCAACCGCCGAAGCCGAAAGACGATTCATATCTTCTGGACGAAATCGAAAATTTAATACCTTTGATACCAAGGTATACAAAGGAAATCGGGTTTACGGGAGGAGAACCTACTACAAATCGTGATCGATTTTTGAAAATACTCCGTCTAACTAAAAGCTATCTACCAGAAACGAGTATTCACATATTATCAAACGGCAGGAGTTTTCGGGATTTCCATTTTGCACAAAGTTATGCAGATCTAGAGCTTACTGATAGTATGGTGGGTATTCCTCTTTATTCTGATGACCCGAGTTTGCACAATTATATTGTGCAGTCAGATAATGCTTTTGATGAAACTGTACAGGGCATAATAAATTTAAAAAGGTTAAACCAAAAGGTTGAAATTAGAATCGTACTTCACCGGTTATCTGTAAAACGTTTAATTCAGTTATGCGAATTTATAGGTAGAAATTTGCTTTTCGTGGACCATGTGGCTCTTATGGGGCTTGAAATAATGGGTTTTACTCGAGCGAATTTACAAGAGTTATGGATAGACCCGTTTGATTATAAAGATAAATTAAGCCAAGCGACATCCATTTTAAAATCGTATGGTCTAAATGCCTCTATATACAACCATCAACTATGTGTTGTGAACGAAAATGTTTGGCCGTTTTGCCGCCAATCCATTAGTGACTGGAAAAATGAATTTGCGATTGAATGTCAAACATGCACCAAGCGTTGTGATTGTGGCGGTTTTTTTTCTTCGGGCCTATTATACAAACACAGCGACCACTTACATCCGTTGTAAGGAAGTTGATATGAGAGGAAATTTTTCTCAAATCGCAATTAATGGCAGGATCAAAACTAATAAAAGCGAAGAGTAAAATGCATTTAATGGATTTATATAATCGTATTATTTAATTCCATAACTTAAAACTTGGGTGCCGCATATTTTGACCATTGATACGACTATAGCTGCTGCATCATATCCGGTGCAGTTTCCTGTAAAACTGCATATGGCTTCAGAAACACTAACATTGGCGCATTGGTTTCGATTACCACCTAAAGCTAAGCATATACCTATGCCTAAGCCGTTATCTCCTATTCCGGTACAGTCGTAGCTGGCTCTCCCCCCTGAAATGCAAATAGCTTCGCCTAAGCTCATCTGGCTGTTACATCGCAATGATGAACCTGTTCCAGCAGCACAGATGCCGGCTCCCAAGCTCATCTCGCTGTTACATAGAAATGATGAACCTGTTCCAGCAGCACAGATGCCGGCTCCTAAGCTCATCTCGCTGTTACATAGAAATGATGAACCTGTTCCAGCAGCACAGATGCCGGCTCCCAAGCTCATCTCGCTGTTACATAGAAATGA
>NZ_JACFOY010000002.1 GCF_016102285.1 Bartonella sp. M0177
TGGCGCGGGGTGGAGCAGCCCGGTAGCTCGTCAGGCTCATAACCTGAAGGCCGCAGGTTCAAATCCTGCCCCCGCAACCAATAACCACTACTCCTTCCAGATTCATATCCGCATTTGATAACCTCTGCACTTCATGAAGCCTGCGGTTATGATAACGTTTGAGTAACCGCCGTGTGGCGCGCGGGTAATGCAAAGCGGAAATAAAGCTTCTCTATCATAGATCTTCAACAACGAAATTTATGCGTGCTTGGTCTCACCTCTCACCCCCACATCGCCTTCCCTTAACCGATTAGTCCTCCATCTGCTCTTAAAGCTACTTTGTTACTTGCTATCGAAACGCACGTCAAAAATGTCCTGCTAAAACCTTCACCCGATTATGTGTTAATTAAATTAACTGCTTTCAAATAGTGGCTTCAAATATCCAAGCCGGCAATTGGCTGTTCATTGACCCAGTCATCCCTTGCTGGTCGCTCATTGGAAATCTTGCGACCCATTGTGATTGATAATGGCCTTTATGCTGTCACCTCAAATCAAGTGAAAGCTCTTTCGTGGAGGTTAGTCTCTTTGCTTCAAGTTTACATTGAGTTGAATAAAGTCATTAGAAAGAATGAATTTAGGCGTAATGAAAATAGAATAGACAGTAGATAATTGCGACCTCACTCGTTCAAAGTGTGCCACTGTGCGTCAATGAGAAAAAGATAGGCATGGAATGAAGAGGCGCTTCTTTCGCGTCAAACATTATTGGCATGATGATGCAAGTTTTGAAATGAGGTGCGACTAAAGTCGCCAATGTAAGAGATTGATTGCATGAAGTTAAACGAACAACATTTAACCATTTTTGGCGCGCGGTATTGGTTAAGAATTGTTAATTACCGCCACTTATAGACGCTAAGAAATACTAAGCTCTAGGGCGGCTATCGTCGGCTACGTTGCTATCAAATGTTATTGTTTAAGGGTGACGTTAAACACCCTCGCCATATTAGCAATTATTAGTATTGCAGTTAAACAGAACAAAGTCATTTACAGCCCCGCAGCGTACAAGGAACGAATAACTAATGATTGATGCCATTGCTTGAATATATCCACTTATAGGACATTGTAGGGCTATCAGGCGACGTGGGGCGTCAAAAGTTTAAACACCAAAGGAATAGCTAAACCGACAGGAGCTTCATATGCAGATTTTTAAAAATTGCTTTAATTTTTATTTAGCTAATGAATTGTAGTTTTTTAAAAAAATTAGAGACATTATAAAGCTATATTGCGGTAGTCGTTGGCTTTTAAATCACTTATCTTGTGTAAAGCCAAAAAACATCATAGAAAATAATCGTTAAAAGACATGCCTGATAGTATGAGCATTTAGAATTTCGGTTAAATTAAATGCTCAATTATTGGAGGTACTATTCGACATGCGGCTAAGTTGGAATGAAATACGTAGCAGGGCTGCTAACTTTTCGAATGAATGGTCGGATGCAACCTATGAGCGTGGAGAATCGCAAAGTTTTTATAATGATTTTTTTAATATTTTTGGGGTTAAGCGGCGCAAGGTTGCCAGCTTTGAAGAACCCGTAAAAAAGTTAGGCGATAAGCGGGGCTTTATTGATTTATTCTGGAAAGGCGTTTTGCTAGTTGAACAAAAGAGCGGAGGACGCGATTTAACAAAAGCTAAGGAGCAAGCTTTTGATTATTTTCCCGGCTTAAAAGATGTGGAACTACCGCGTTATATTCTTTTATCAGATTTTCAGACGTTTGAACTTTATGATTTGGACGAAGACACTGAAATTAAGTTTCCACTTCATGAATTATCCAAAAATATCGAGCATTTTGGTTTTATTCTAGGACTTGAAAAACGAGTATTTACAGATCAAGACCCTGTTAATATCAAAGCCTCAGAACTTATGGGCAAGTTGCATGATAAGTTAAAGGAATCGGGGTATGAGGGGGATGACCTGGAGCGCCTTTTGGTCCGGTTAGTTTTTTGTCTTTTTGCCGATGATACAGGTATTTTTGAACGCGGCATCTTCTTGGATCTTATCAATCAGCGTTCATCCGAGGATGGAGCAGATCTAGGGCGTTTATTGATCGAGCTTTTTGGCGTATTGAATACAGCAAAAGAAAAGCGTCAAAAAACACTTGATGAACAATTGAATGCTTTTGATTACATTAATGGTGAATTATTTGCTGGTTATCTTCCAACCCCAGCTTTTAATACAAAAATGCGACAAGCCTTAATTGAGGCTTGTGAATTTGATTGGGGCGCAATATCACCGGCGATTTTTGGCTCTTTATTTCAATCGGTGATGAAACCAGATGAACGGCGCAAAGTAGGAGCTCATTATACAACTGAAAAAAATATCATGAAAGTGATTGAACCGCTTTTTTTAGATGAATTGCGTAACCAGTTTGAAGTGATAAATAAAAAAAATGGAGCGGTAAAAAAACGAGAATTGCAAGCTTTTCACCATCGGTTGACACAATTACGCTTTTTTGACCCTGCTTGTGGCTGCGGCAACTTTTTGATTATTGCCTATCGTGAATTGCGTAAACTTGAAACACAAATCTTATTAGAACTTTTTGATCGCGACGCGCCGGTACTTGATGTGGCATCCTTGTCAAAAATTAATGTTAACCAATTTTATGGCATCGAAATTGGGGAGTTTCCCGCTCGCATAGCCGAAGTTGCCTTATGGATGATGGATCATATCATGAATGTGGAGTTAGGGCAGGCATTGGGTATTGTATTTACCCGTATTCCATTAAAAGCATCACCCCATATCCATCATGGCGATGCGCTAGAGCTTGATTGGCAAACAGTTTTACCCTCTAGTGAGTGTAGCTATGTTTTAGGAAACCCCCCCTTTATTGGTGCTAAGATGCAATCCTCACATCAACGCCGGCAGTTGCGAAATATTGCAAAACTGCCAGGTAATGGCGGTACACTTGACTACGTCTGCGCGTGGTTTTTAAAAGCTGGTGATTATGTCCAACGAGGCAAGGCCGAGATTGCATTTGTTTCCACCAATTCTATTACGCAGGGTGAACAAGTAGCTCAATTATGGCCGCTTTTATTTGAACGCTATCACCTGGAAATTACTTTTGCCCATCGCACCTTTGCATGGGGATCAGATGCACGGGGTATGGCACATGTTCATGTAGTTATTATTGGTCTTGTTAAACAGGATTTTGAACCAGCACAAAAAAGGCTCTTTTCCTATCATGATATAAAAGGAGACCCAACTGAGACAAAGCACGCGAAACTAACTGCTTATCTATTCGATGGTAGCAATTTGGCAAATCATCATCTTGTTATAAATGAGAGAAAAGACACCATCAATGGAGCAAGGCGTTTGAAAACGGGTGTCCAAATGATTGACAATGGTTTATATACTTTTTCTAAATTAGAAAAAATTGAATTTTTAGATAATGAGCCCAGTGCGCATGATTTATTTAGAAAATTTATTGGCGGGGACGAATATATAAATGGTTATTATCGTTGGATACTATATTTGCGGGACGTGGATCCGGGGCGACTGAAATCTCTTCCATACGTGCTTGATTTGGTCAGAAAAGTCAAAGATTATCGTTCCTCAAGCAAGAGGGTTACTACCAAAAAAATGGCATTACAGCCTACTATATTAGGAGTCGATGAAAGATTAAGTGAAGATTTTTTAGTTATTCCTAATACGAGTTCAGAACGTAGAGAATATATCCCTATCGGGTGGCTGACACCTGATGTTATAGCAAATCAGAAGTTGAGAATATTACCTAATGCCAGTCTTTCAGAATTTGCTGTTTTAACATCTGCAATGCATATGGCTTGGATGCGAGCCGTTACCGGACGCATGAAAAGTGATTATATGTATTCAGTTGGGGTGGTTTACAATCCGTTTCCTTGGCCGCAATTGGATCATAAAGCAAGGTTACGATTGGAAAAGTTAGCGCAAGCTGTACTAGATGCGCGAGCAGCTTATCCAGATGCAACGCTAGCAGATCTTTATGACCCCGATTTAATGCCCCCTATATTGCGCAAGGCACATAATGCGCTTGATAAAGCAGTCGATAAATTATATCGGCCAACAACTTTTAACAATGAGCGCGAGCGGGTGGAACATCTTTTTGCTTTATATGAAAAATTAACAGATCCACTTTTGGCTAATGATAAAAAGACAAAACGGAAAATAAAATAAAGCTTGAAGCAATATACAAGAACCGTAATGTTTTTGTCGCACTGCTATTAAAAGCCATTTTCTTGAGAAACAATTATCATAACGAAAACGTGCTAATGATAATCACTGCAATGGCTTTTAAGCATGTTGCAGTGATAACCATCATAGCTATAGGAATAAGATTAAAATTAAATGGTTATAAAAGCGGCTGCTAACAAGAACAATATTTTTTAAATTTAGTTTTTTGCAACCAGCGCACTTGAAAAACAGTAGCTTGAATCAAAAAACTTTTTAATACGAAGAATGCCACCGATAACAAAGCAAAGAACCGTAATAGCTTTATTAAGGTTGTTTCAATCAATATCATCTAAGCGCAAAATATTTAGGGGATTAGCTGGTGGATTAGAGCTGAACTTAAAAGGCTAATTCATTTATTTTATTGACAATAATAGAGTGTGATGGTGCCCAGACGCGGAATCGAACCACGGACACGCGGATTTTCAGTCCGCTGCTCTACCAACTGAGCTATCTGGGCAAATCCGATTTTTTAACCGGAGCGGTTGGGTTTATAACATTAAAATTCCGAGTGTCTAGCCTCCAAAACAAAAATAATCAAAATTTGCCCTGATAAGTTCATTTTTTTGGGGATTTGGCATTGCTCTTTGAGTAAACAAGGCTTATTAGCGGCTCTACACCGTGCGCCTATCGTCTAGCGGTTAGGACGCCGCCCTCTCACGGCGGAAACAGGGGTTCAATTCCCCTTAGGCGTACCAATTTTTTCGACTATATCTCTCGTGGAAACTTTATAGAAAAATTCTGGCAAATAGTGTTTTGCCTTCGGATAAGCCCTTCGAAGTCAACAGCTTTGTTTATGCGGCAATCAAAATTTTTAAGCCGTGAAAACCGTTTTTCATATCGGCGTTTGCTTATTTATCTGCTAAAACCGCCTGCCTGTTCGATAAATCGAATAATATCCTGAAGCCCTTCGCGGCGTAGCATATCCGTGAAAACGAAAGGTTTGTCGCCACGCTGGATTTTGGCATCATGTTTCATCACATCAAGATCGGCATGAACATATGGAGCAAGATCTTTCTTGTTGATGATAAGCAAATCAGAGCGCGTAATCGCCGGACCGCCTTTGCGCGGTATTTTTTCACCTTCTGCTACCGAAATAACGTAAAGTGTCAAATCGGCAAGGTCGGGGGAAAATGTTGCCGCAAGATTGTCTCCGCCTGATTCGATAAATATCATATCAAGGTCGGGATGCCGGATTAAAAGCTCGTCAATAGCTTGCAAGTTGACAGTTGCATCCTCGCGAATAGCGGTGTGCGGGCAACCACCTGTTTCCACGCCGATGATGCGGTCTTCTGGCAGTGCCTGAACTCGATTGAGAATCAGCGCATCTTCTTTTGTGTAAATATCATTAGTAACAACGGCGACCGAATAATGATCGCGCAAGGCCTTGCATAGCATTTCCGTCAAAGTTGTTTTTCCGGACCCGACAGGGCCTCCGATACCGATACGTAACGGGCCGTTTGGTGAATAAGAAGATGTCATGAACGGAAAATCCTTGAATAAAGTGTTTCGTGGCGCATTGCCATGATGTCGGATAGAAAACAGCAAGAACCAAGATTATCAAGTGTAAGCTTATCGCTATTCTTGGTGATAGCAAGAATTGTATTTTCGAGCTTTGCCATTAGTTTGACCCCGTCGCTTTGGCCAAGTGGAACGAGTCTTATTGCTGCCTGCACCAGATTTGACAGGAATGTGTGGAGATAGGCCGTCAGGACAGATGGCAATGAAATTTCCATTTGATGTCCGAGAACGCCCACAGCAACCGGATAGGGAAGAGCCTTATAAATTTCTTTTGAAAAACCGGTTTGGGCAACTGAGGTACAAAAAGCACGGCCTTGTAAATCAATTTCCAGAAAGCGTTCTTTCGAGGCAGCGTTTGAATTGGCTATTTCGACAAGCGCAATAATGGATTGCCCTTGATCGGTTGATCTCCACGCTTCGGCAATCAAAACCGCGTCATTATGGAGAGATCCGTGATTGGCAAGAGCATCAAGCCAATCAAACAAATCTTCGGCATTTGTGATAAAATTTTCATGGACTGCCTGTTCGAGACCATGGCTATAGGCAAAGCCTCCGACCGGAAAGACCGGCGAAAAAAGCGTCATCAAACGCAGTAAAGAGGCATCACCCTGCAACATTAATGATGGTGCCCCGCATGGTCGTGATAAGCTCCGTGGAGAGGTTGGAAAGGAGCTTCGATCTCTTCTATGGTTGCTCCTAAACCTTCAAGCATAGCGCGAATAACCGGGTCGCGAGAGACAAGAATCGTATTTTCTTTAATTTCGACTGTTTGATGACGGTTGCCCAAATGCCAGGCAAGTTGGGTAAGCTCAAGGGGAGTTGCCGCTTTGACAGAATAAAGTGGTTCATTGGCTGCGTGGATGAGAAAATATTCACCGTTTTCAGCTTCAAGAACATCCCCTTCTTTGAGATGGACGGGTTCTTTCAAATCCACCATAATCATGTCGCCATTCACAAAATGAAGTAATTTCCGGCGGATATGGCGCTCGTCATGGGAAAGTGAAAGCGCACCTGAAGTTTCAACCCCTTTGGCATCGGACGCCGGTATATATTTTGTTGATCGAAAAGTTTTATAGGACATTTAAACCTCAATAAAGGAAATAGCGTTGTGCCATCGGAAGTATCTTCGCCGGTTCGCAGGTCAATAATTCACCATCTGCGCGCACTTCGTAGGTTTCAGGGTCAACGTCGATATGCGGCGTTGCCGAATTGAGTTTCATGGATTTTTTGGAAATAGTGCGGGTGTTTTTGACAGCAACGAGTTCCTTTTCAAGTCCTAGCTTTTCAGCTAGCCCATTATCAATGGCGGCTTTGCTGGTAAAGGTGAGAGATGTGTGTTTGACAGCCTTTCCGAGAGCGCCGAACATTGGCCGGAAGTGAACCGGTTGCGGTGTTGCAATCGATGCATTGGGGTCGCCCATTGGAGCCGCCGCGATCATTCCGCCAAGCAAAATCATATCCGGTTTTACACCGAAAAAGGCTGGCGACCAGATAACAATATCGGCACGTTTACCGGTTTCTATCGAACCGGTGACATGACCGATTCCTTGTGCAATGGCCGGATTGATTGTGTATTTTGCAATATAGCGTTTCACTCGTTCATTATCGTTGAACCCGCTATCTTTCCCCAAATAACCACGTTGTTTTTTCATTTTATCGGCAGTCTGCCATGTGCGGATAATGACTTCGCCAACTCGTCCCATCGCCTGACTATCCGACGAGATGATAGAAAAAGCGCCGAGGTCATGCAGAATATCTTCTGCCGCAATTGTTTCCTTGCGTATACGGCTTTCGGCAAAAGCAACATCTTCGGGTATTTTTGCCGACAAGTGGTGACAGACCATGAGCATATCAAGATGTTCGGCAATGGTGTTTTTCGTATAGGGGCGTGTGGGGTTGGTGGAGGCAGGCAATACATTTTCAAACCCGCAAACACGGATAATATCGGGAGCATGGCCACCGCCGGCACCTTCTGTATGAAAGGCGTGGATTGTTCGGCCTTTGAATGCCGCGATTGTATCTTCGACAAACCCCGCTTCATTCAATGTATCGGTGTGGATCATAACTTGCACGTCATAATCATCGGCAACACTCAAACAATTGTCGATTGCCGCAGGAGTGGACCCCCAATCTTCATGAAGTTTGAGCGAAGAAGCACCGGCATTGACCATTTCGATCAACGCTTCCGGTGAGGATGAATTGCCTTTACCGGCAAGACCAATATTCATTGGCAAGCTGTCTACCGCCTGTATCATGCGCGCCAAGTGCCAGGGTCCCGGTGTGCAGGTGGTCGCAAGCGTTCCGTGCGCTGGCCCTGTGCCACCGCCAAACATTGTTGTGACGCCGGAATAGAGTGCTTCATTGACCTGCTGGGGGCAAATGAAATGGATATGCGAATCAATTCCGCCAGCAGTTACAATTTTCCCTTCCGCGGCAATAATTTCGGTTGCAGGACCAATGATGATATCGACATTCGGTTGAATATCGGGATTGCCGGCTTTACCGATTTTTTCGATAAGCCCGTCTTTCAAACCGATATCGGCTTTGTAGATGCCGGTATAATCGACAATAAGAGCATTGGTGATAACTGTATCCATAGCCCCTTGTTCACGTGAATACTGGCTTTGCCCCATCCCGTCGCGGATAACTTTACCGCCGCCGAATTTGACTTCTTCGCCATAAGTTGTCTTGTCATCTTCGACAGTTACGAAAAGGTCTGTATCGGCAAGGCGGATATGGTCACCTTTTGTAGGCCCGAACATTTGCGCATAAGCAGCACGCGAAATTTTGTGGCTCATCAAAGATCCCCCTGAATTTTTGCACGAAAACCGAAAATGCGACGTTTTCCCGCTAATGGTATGAGAAAAACATCTTTTTCCTGCCCCGGTTCAAACCGGACTGCGGTACCGGCCGGAATATCGAGGCGCATTCCACGGGCTTTTTCACGGTCGAATTGAAGGGCAGGATTGGCTTCATAAAAATGATAATGCGACCCCACTTGAATAGGGCGGTCGCCGCTATTGCCGACTTTGAGTTTTATCGCACTACGGCCGACATTCATTTCAATATTGCCTGCCTCTGTAATAATTTCTCCGGGAACCATCATATTTCTTTCCGATTGTTAGAACAAGTGGCGGGAATTCGATTTCATGCGACAGCAAATGCCAGATAGAGACCTGCAAGAGTGGTCGCAACACCGCCGATTCTGATTGCGGTTGCGCCATTTGACTGTCCGAAAATTTTGCCTGCTCCCAAGCCGATTGTAATACCGACACCGTGAAGCAATGCTGTGGCAATAGAAAAACCAATTCCGTAAGCATAGGCTTCGGAATTTTCGAGCTCGAGACCATGAGCATAACCATGAAAAAGTGCAAAAGCACCGACGACGAGCATGGCGGGCATAATGGGAAGATGAATAGCCATTGCTGCAAAGAGCCCCATCGCAATCACGGAAGCAAGAATGACCGGTTCAACATAAGGTAAGGCAATGCCTTTTGTGGCAAGCCAAAAACCGATTGCCATACACACAACAAAACTTGTCGGAACCGCGAGGATCGATTTTCCGCCGAGTTGAGCTGCCCATAGGCCGACTGCAACCATGACAAGAATATGATCGAATCCGGTTAACGGGTGTAAAAAACCGCTTGTAAAAGAGCTATGGTCATGTGGAACGCCGGTAAGGTGGGCAAAAGCCGGTGTGGATGTGAAAATCATCAAAGCAGTTATGGTTGTCGATTTTGACAAGAATTTCATGAGAGTTCCCCTCAGTTTTATATTTTTCAATTGTCGGGCTTAACGGATCGGATGGTGGACAGTGACAAGTTTTGTGCCGTCGGGAAATGTTGCTTCGACCTGAATTTCTTCAATCATTTCAGGAATGCCTTCCATGACTTGATCGCGGCGCAATACGTAAGCCCCTTGTTCCATGAGATCGGCAACAGTGCGACCATCGCGCGCACCTTCCACGACAAAATCGCTAATCAGTGCAACAGCTTCCGGATGGTTGAGCTTCACTCCCCGTTCGAGTCGTTTGCGAGCAACCATGGCAGCCATCGAGATCAACAATTTGTCTTTCTCTCTTTCGGTAAGTATCATTGTTCACCTTCACCTAAATTGACCAAAATTTCGGCACGTCTGCCCCTTTTGTTAGCAGTTTTATCAAAGGAACAAGTTTTTCCCTCAAAGAATAGGAGTCCTTTTCAATTATCCTTGCAAGAAGCTTGCCATTCCACGCAGAGACCCCTCCGGATTGTCCGATAATCTCTCTCGCGGCCGTTTCGTGGCTTTGATAATCATCGGCAATGTAAAGAATTGTGGCAATGGCCTGATTGCCGTTGAAAATTGCAGGGCGGATTGATTGCTTTAAAATATCGCCATTGATTTTAAAGGCTTCAAAATGGACAAGCTTGTTTTCAAGACGCACTTGCCACTCGTCATCAATAAAGCCGTTGGCAACTTTCTCTCCCATTAGTTTTCTTCCGAAAACAAAAGCTTCTACCAGAAGCAGGGATGCACCTTCTTCCATTTCGACGGTAATTTTGCGTTTTAGAGCGCCACGATTGAAAAAAATTGTCTCCTGAGGGAGCCAGAACAATGTAGAGTTTTTTCTTAACGTTAGTGAAACATCGATCCCGGCCGGCAGGCCATCAAGCGAGCGATATATTTTTTCAGCCGCTTGTGTGGTGATTGTTGCTTTGGTTTTTTCGCCGAGCTCGCATTTCCAGAAAAGCTTGTCGCCACCGGTCACGCCGCCTGCCGTATTGATCTGGACGGCCTCGAAATGGTTGTCGGAATAAAGCGGAAAACGTAATTTCAACGAGCCGGATTGATAAAGCTTTTCTAAAGATGACCGTTGATCTTTATAGACCGTGCTTAACGAAGCGCAGCCTTCCATGCGCTGCATCACGGCTTTTTTTAAAGACGAATTTTGCAAATTATTTCCGCCCCCTAGTTTTGATAAAACTAATGGTTTCTCTAACCGCTATATGACAGCAGTTTTTCTATAAAACGCAATTTTTATCTTGAACTTGAAGCGACCAACTTGTTGAAAACAACTATTTGGAAATAACCTCGGTCACATCATAAACTTTGGTCGATTGTGCTTCGGGCGTATGCATCATGGTGACAACCCAATGGATGCGCCGCGTATTCAACGGTAAATTCATCGAAATTCCGCCCCCTGTACTGTCGGCACCGGGATCGGAAAAGCCGTAAGGATCGCGTCCGTAATTGATGCCGATCGTCGGCATTTTTGAAGTCTGGGCACCTTCAGATGTATCACTGATTGTAAAATAACGATAGCCGCGACGTTCTGCCGTAAAAGCGGCACGCCTCAGGACATCGGCCGGAATGCCAACTTCATTTGTCGGGCGAGTGTTGAACTCGTAAACATTATCGGGTGATTTGAGCTTGGGAACTGATTGGCAACCGCTTAAAAACAAAAGCGGAATGATCATAAGGCTCAAGCTTTTTTTCCAATGCAATTGTTTCATCCTTCACCCGTCCCGTTTTAAAGCTCATCATAGTTTCATTAGTCCTTTCCGACAAGAATGATTATCGTTATCTGATGGCTAACGGTTTTTGAAAGAGAGGTGACTTATGTTTGTCGTGATGGGTGCAACCGGCCATATCGGTTCGGAGCTCACAAAAAATCTGCTGCGTTCGGGGAGGGATGTGACGGTGATAACCCGTTCTAAAAAACGCGCTGAAAATCTCGTCAATCTTGGCGCCAGACTCGCAGAAATCGATATTTTTGACTACCATTTGCTCCATGAGGTTTTGAAACAGGCAAGCGGTGTTTATATCCTTAATCCTCCCGCTAATCCTGTTTATGATGTCGATGTTGAAGAGCGCAAAACAATTGCAGCGATTACGCATGCACTCGAAAACACGAATCTTGAAAAAGTCATTGTGCAGTCGACTTATGGAGCTCAAGAAGGTGACCATATAGGAGATTTAGGCAGCCTTTATCTATTGGAGAAAAAGGTTAAAGAGATTTATCAGGAAGCAATGATTGTTCGGGCAGCTTTTTATATGTCCAATTGGGATTTTGCACTGAATGATATTGTCGAAAAAGGATGTTTGACCACTATTTATCCCTCTCATTCTATCATTCCGATGGTCGCTCCCCGCGATATTGCCGATTATCTGACAGGGCTTGTCGAATATGGAAAGGCTGGCATTCATTATGTTGAAGGGCCGCAACGTTACACGGTTCAAGATGTCGCATCCGCCTTTCAAACGGCGCTTGGAAAACCGGTAAAACTTGTAGAAGTAAAGCGGGAAGATATTGAAAATTATTATCTTTCTCTTACTTTCTCAAAATCAAGTGCAATGTCATTCGCTGCGATGGCATTCAAGACAATAAGTGGTGATTGGCCGCCATTGAATAAAATAGAGAGAGGAAAAATAACACTTCAACAATACATCGAAAAACTCTGTCTAAAAGTGGTTCCGGTTAAATAATTTGTGATAATCTATTTTTTTACTTGTACTGAAAGCGCCTTTCGGATAATCACGTCAGCGGGCCACCTCTTCCCAACGAGAGGCGAGCTATCTGAAAGGGTAGAATATTATGACAAATCTAAACGAGCCGGGCGTGCGCCCGAACAATCCCAATTTCTCTTCTGGTCCCTGTGCAAAGCGTCCCGGTTGGACGGTTGAAGCGCTTGCTAATGCGCCGGTTGGCCGTTCACATCGTGCAAAAATTGGTAAAGCCAAGCTGGCAGATGCAATCAACCTCACCCGCGAAGTGCTGGAAGTTCCTGCAAATTATCGTATCGGCATTGTTCCCGCATCCGATACCGGTGCTGTTGAAATGGCACTGTGGTCGCTCCTTGGAGCACGCGGCGTTGACATGCTGGCATGGGAAAGCTTCGGTTCCGGCTGGGTAACAGATGTTGTCAAACAATTGAAATTGACCGATGTGCGCAAGTTGGAAGCGCCTTACGGTGAATTACCGGATTTGACCAAAGTCGATTTTGATCGCGATGTTGTTTTCACATGGAATGGAACAACCTCCGGCGTGCGCGTTCCCAATGCCGATTTTATTCCGGCTGATCGTAAGGGGCTTACGATTTGCGACGCAACGTCTGCCGCATTTGCACAAAATCTCGATTTCTCGAAACTTGATGTTGTCACATTCTCCTGGCAGAAAGTGCTGGGTGGTGAGGGTGCCCACGGTGTGCTTATTCTGGGGCCACGCGCGGTCGAGCGTCTTGAAACCTATACGCCGGCATGGCCGCTTCCAAAAATTTTCCGCATGAGAAAAGGCGGAAAACTCATTGAAGGTATTTTCGAAGGCGCAACAATCAATACGCCGTCTATGCTTTGTGTTGAGGATTACCTTGATGCATTGAAATGGGCAAAGTCGATTGGCGGCTTGAAAACACTCATGAAACGGGCTGACGAGAACTTTGCTGTTCTTGACAAATTCGTTGCAAAAACTCCGTGGATCGAATTTCTGGCCACGGATCCGGCGACCCGCTCGAACACTTCCGTGTGCTTCAAAATTGTCGATCCTGCCGTGGTTAAACTTGATGCCGACAAGCAGGCAGCATTTGCCAAGGCTATTGTCAACCGTCTGGAAAAAGCCGGTGTTGCCCATGACATAGGTGCTTATCGTGATGCACCGTCAGGTTTGCGCATCTGGGCCGGTGCCACGATTGAAGCTCGCGATCTTCAGGCATTGACGGAATGGCTTGACTGGGCTTTCAAGGCTGAAAAAGCAGCTCTTTAAAAATTCCCCTGTAGCGGCTTGTTTCAAGGCCGCTCGTTCCCCCATTTTACAAAATTTTTGGAGGCCATAATGGCACCTCGTGTACTCGTATCTGATAAACTATCCCCGACTGCTGTCCAGATTTTCAAAGATCGCGGCGTTGAGGTCGATTACAAACCGGAACTCGGTAAAGACAAAGAAAAGCTTCTCGAAGTTATTGATCAATATGATGGTCTGGCTATCCGCTCGGCAACCAAGGTAACGGAGAAACTGATTGCTGCCGCGAAAAATCTGAAAGTTGTCGGTCGTGCCGGTATCGGTGTTGACAATGTTGATATTCCGGCCGCTTCACGGCGCGGTATTATCGTTATGAATACGCCGTTTGGCAATTCGATCACAACAGCAGAACATGCCATTGCATTGATGTTTGCTGTTGCCCGTGAATTGCCTGCCGCTGATAAATCAACCAAGGCAGGCAAATGGGAAAAAAGCCGCTTTATGGGTGTTGAAATTACCGGCAAAACTCTTGGTATTATCGGCTGTGGCAATATCGGTTCGATTGTCGCAACCCGCGGTGTCGGATTGAAGATGAAAGTCATTGCCTATGACCCGTTCCTTTCGGATGCCCGTGCCAAGGAACTCGGTGTTGAAAAGGTCGAATTGGACGATTTGTTGAAGCGCGCCGATTTTATCACTTTACACACACCGCTTACCGATAAGACCCGCCATATCATCAATGCCGAAACCATCGCCAAGATGAAGAAAGGCGTAAGACTTATCAATTGTGCACGTGGTGCGCTGGTTGTTGAAAAAGACCTCGTCGACGCTTTGAAATCGGGCAAAATTGCAGGGGCTGCGGTTGACGTTTATGAAGTCGAGCCACCGGCTGCCGATGATCCACTTTTCAGCCTTGATAATGTTGTTTGCACACCGCACCTTGGCGCGTCGACAACCGAGGCGCAGGAAAACGTGGCCATTCAGGTTGCCGAACAAATGTCGGATTATCTCATCAACGGTGCTGTCAGCAATGCGATCAATATGCCTTCAATTACGGCAGAAGAAGCACCACGCTTGAAGCCGTTTGTCAAACTTGCCGAAGTTCTTGGAGCCTTTGTTGGCCAATCGACAGAGGAAGACATCAAGGAAGTCGAAATTCTGTTTGACGGTTCAACCGCTGCCATGAATACGCGTGCGCTTATCAGTGCTGCATTGGCCGGTCTCATTCGTCCGCAACTTGCCGATGTCAACATGGTATCGGCACCGGTTCTCGTTAAGGAGCGCGGTATTATTCTTTCCGAGGTCAAGCGCGATAAATCCGGTATTTTTGACGGCTATATCAAGCTGACTGTCAAAACATCGAAGCGCACACGCTCCATTGCCGGAACCTGCTTTGTTGACGGCAAGCCGCGCTTTATCCAGATCAAGGGTATCAATCTTGATGCCGAGGTCGGCCCGCATATGCTTTATATCACCAACACCGATACACCGGGAATTATCGGTACAATCGGGACAATTTGCGGAAAATCCGGCGTTAATATCGCAAACTTCGCTTTGGGACGCAATGAACCGGGTGGTGACGCGATTGCGCTTCTTTACCTTGATGCACGCATTCCCGATAAAGTGCTTGATGAATTGCGCAAGATAAAGGGTATCAAACACACTCAACCTCTGGAATTCGATGTTGCAAACGGTTGATTGAACCGTGAAATATTGGCGTCCAATGAAAGAAAGCGATCTGGCAGATGTCTGCCAGATCGCTTCAGTTTGTCATCCGGATTTTCCGGAAGAGGATGCAGTGCTTGAAGAAAAGTTTAATCTTTCTCCTTTGTCCTGCTTTATATTATCCGATAATGAATCAAGCTCGGGGAGCGTTTATGGCTATTGCCTTGCCCATCCGTACAAAATGAATTCCATTCCTGCTCTTGATTGCCTGCTTCATAAACTTCCGGAAAAATGTGATACGCTCTATATTCACGATCTTGCTTTACTGCCTGAAGCGCAAGGCGGGGGAAATGGCAAAAAAGCGGTTGAACTTCTGTTCTCGGTCGCAGAGCGGGAAAAATTTGAAACACTTTCCCTTGTTGCGGTTCATGGGTCACAACCCTTTTGGCAGAAGAACGGTTTTAAACTGGTGGAAGTTTCAGAAATGTTGCAACAGAAATTGCTGACTTATAGCGAAGATGCCCGTTATATGATGTACCACCGCTGAAATTGTGGGTAAGACCTATTTTCAGCTTTAGCAGCACTGTCCGGCCCCGCGATGATCCAAGTCCATTTTTCAAGTTTTATTTTCTATTTTTAAATTTAAAATCCTGATTATATTTTAAAATGAAACTATTTAATTATCCGAAATTTTAAAAATTCCATAGAGTTACTTTATTTGTTCACTGAGTTTTCTCAATGCGGAAAATGATTAGTGGGTACAAATAGCGGTCTCGCTCCATAACAAAGAAAAATGATGCTTTAACACTTGGAGACGGTATGCATTGGCCGCATTTTCGATAAAATATTTGTTTTTTTAAAGAGTAAGATAATCTAAATTCTTGATAGAGAAAAAATAAAAGAAAATTGCGCTTTCAAAGCGTCGTTTATCGGAAGCTATCCGGTTGAAGTAAGAAATCTCGAAACGAAATTGCAGCAGCGGGAAAGGTTATTGTTTATGAAACGCTTTGAAATGACAAAAGCGTATGTACCCGCACGACCATCCATTTAAGGATTGGTGTTAAGAAAAGTGTGATAGATTTAACAAACGCTCCAACGGTTATGCAACAACCGTTATCGGGAAGAGTGGAGCCAGATGAAACGCGTGTAAGAGAATTCAAAATCAGGAACAGATGGGATGAGCGTTTCAAATCTTTTGATAATCATAACAAAAAGATATTTGATTAAGCGAGGAGATTTCCCATAGTTTGATGGGAAATCCTTTCTTTTATAAACATCACGGATGTGAGTGGAGATAGCTAACCGCTTTATCAGGAAAGTCTGTGAACAATCCGTCGACATCGGCCTGATGATACAAAGCATCGTAAAGCTCGTTCACATCTTTAGCGTAAGGTGGCAACTGGTCGGCTCTTACTGTGAAAGGATGGACTTCCAGTTGATGCTCGTGTGCTTCCTTGACCATTCCGTTTATGATTATATGTCCAATGGTAGAACTATCGGCTATCAACATATGATAATCGGGACCAATTCCATCAGCATATTGCGCAATTTTTTCCATGGCACCGGGTTCCAACATCCAGTCATAGCTGTAGTTTACCCATTTGCCATCGGGCTGTTGCTCCTCGGTCTCATTCCATTTTGTATAGGCGATGAGCTGCACCAGCTTTAAATTCATACCCATTTTGGGCTCGAGTTCGTTGCGAATACGCTTCAACTCGTTGGCATCAAAACATTGAAGATAAATTTTGTCAGTTTTGCTGGTATAACCATATTTTTTCAAAACTTCCAAAACCCGCGTGGCTATATCCTTGCCTTCCTGATGATGAAACCAGGGCGCTTTGATTTCAGGATAGAGCCCGATATTTTTTCCGGTAGAATGATTAAGTCCCTGAATGAATTCGATTTCTTCCTCGAAAGTGTGAACCCGAAAATCGGATTTTCCCATCGGGAAACGGCCCGGAAAAGTTTGCACTTTCTTGCCGTTTTCGACCGTGAAACCTTCGCTGAATTTCAGTGATTTGATTTCGGCCAATGTGAAATCGATCGCATAATAACGTCCATCCTTTCGGGCGCGGTCGGGAAAACGTTCTGCAACGTCTGTTACGCGATCAAGGTAATGGTCATGCAAGACCACCAACTGGTCATCCTTTGTCATGACCAGATCCTGCTCGAGATAATCTGCTCCTTGTGCAAAAGCCATTGCTTTTGCCGGAAGCGTATGTTCGGGCAGGTAACCGCTGGCACCACGGTGTGCAATAACAACTTTGTCATCAGCATTGGCGGTGGTGCTGAAGGTTGCCCCCATCAGCACCAGCCCGGCCATCAACATGCCTAATAGTGTTTTCAAAATGCACTTTCTTTCTGTGACTGACGTCACTTTATCAAGTTAACGCCGATCAGTGTGCCTGCTCTTTAGCATGCTGCTTGCGTTCGCCAATCATTTCGATAGCAAGAAGGATGACAGCTACGACACCACCACCGATCATGAGAAGGAAACCACCGTTCCAGCCGAAATAGTCGACGGTGTAGCCAACGATCGCGCTAGCAGCAACCGAACCACCAAGGTAACCGAAAAGACCGGTGAAACCGGCAGCAGTACCGGCAGCTTTCTTCGGCGCCAATTCAAGTGCGTGAAGGCCAATCAGCATAACAGGGCCGTAAATCAAAAAGCCGATAACGATCATGCAGATCATGTCGATATTGGGGTGGCCTTGCGGGTTAAGCCAGTAAATAACAGTGGCAATGGTCACCAATGTCATGAAGAAAACGCCGGTTGCACCACGATTGCCCTTGAATACTTTATCGGACATCCAGCCGCACAGAAGTGTGCCGGGGATACCTGCATATTCATAGAAGAAATAAGCCCAGGACGATTGGTCGACTGCAAAGTGCTTGACTTCTTTCAAGTAAGTCGGTGACCAATCAAGAACGCCATAGCGCAAGAGATAAACAAAAACATTGGCAAAAGCGATATACCAGAGCAGCTTGTTCGGCAAAACATATTGGGTAAAGATCTGCTTGGTTGTGAGTTCAACCTCGTTCTTTTCCGAATAGTTTTCAGGATAATCGTTTTTGTATTCTTCAATTGGCGGCAAGCCGCAAGATTGCGGTGTATCGCGCATCATTGCAAAGGCGAAAATGGCAACCAGAATGGCGGCAAAAGCCGGCATATAAAAGGCTGCATGCCAATCATTGAACCATGCCATACCAAGCATGAAGAGGATCGGAGGAAGACCACCACCGACATTGTGGGCGCAGTTCCACAAAGAAACGATACTGCCACGTTCTTTTTGTGACCACCAGTGCACCATTGTGCGCCCGCATGGAGGCCAACCCATTCCCTGGAACCAGCCGCAAATGAACAGCAACACGAACATGACGGCAATGCTTGATGTTGCCCACGGAACAAAGCCCATAATCAGCATGACAACTGCCGCAAGAATCAAACCGACAGGCAGGAAAACACGCGGATTGGAACGGTCGGATACCGCCCCCATAATGAATTTTGAAAAACCGTAGGCGATAGAGACAGCCGATAAGGCAAAACCCAAATCACCACGGGTAAATCCTTGTTCGACCAGAGAAGGCATAGCCAGAGTAAAGTTTTTCCGTACGAGATAATAAGCTGCGTAACCGAAGAATATCCCGAAAAAAATCTGCCAACGCAGACGACGATAAAGCGGGTCGATTTCCGCTTCAGGGACACGCGGCTTGTTTGGCGCGTGTTTAAAAATGTTTAGCATGAACTGCCTCCCATAGATATCGACAGAACGCAACCTGAAAAACCAAAGCGTCTCATGTTCAAGCAGTCGAAGCCCCCAACAGATGGACAGGAAAACGTTGCACAGATGTTACATTCCAATGACAATGTGATCCGATTAGTGATCAGTAACACGTTATATTTTTATTGTGAGTCCAATGAAGATGATTATTGAACAATCCACAATTGTTCTCGAATAAATGGTTAATACGGAAAACACAATACTGATTAGCCGCTAACGACTATAATCGGGCTTTAAAACAAAACCAAAAAAATCATAGAAATTTAATAACATGTTGTTTTTTAAGGTGTTTTTCGATATAAAAATTAAATTGAAAAGATAAAATTTTTAAAAATTTGTTTTTTCACATCTTCGTTAGAAAAAACTCAATCCCGAAAAAATTTTTGTGATCGCTTTTATGTTAATTCCTGAAAAGAAAAATAACGTTTATTATCAATAGGATAAGCTGCAAATCCGGTCCTTTTACAAAACCATAAAAATTGTTGAACAATTTAAAAATTTTACGTGATTAAAGGCTTTGTGCAGTCCGGAGAATGTGTTTTCGAACAATAAAGTGCAAGTTTGGAAACCGGTTGACCTCTTTTGATCCATTGATTGGAGAATCACTTGCGTTTATATCCGGTATTTAATTAAATCGATTTAAAAAACATAAAGATTATCCCAGAATTTTAATAATAAAAGCGGTTTGATGGTCTTGATTTGGTTAATTGATAGACTTGGCCTTTTGCCTTGACGTTCTCGTCTGCAAAAATGAACCGGATAGAAGGAAAGCCGGAAACCAAAGACACCTTTCCATAGAGATAATGACACCTTCTGGTGGGGATGGTGATACTCTTTGATAGGGATATAGTCGGATTGAAGGAGCAGTGCCGATTGCTTTTAAAATGCAGCGAATGACCAAAAGAATTTTTCAACAATACTTTCATTCAAAACAAGGTTCTGGATTTCAAACGGTTTTGGTCTTTTATCCTTTAATCGGTTTTGGTGGTTTATGGTGGGGCGCGAAATTGACTTTGATCGGGAAAATTCAAAATTTTTTTGGCGTAAAAGCGCAAAAGAGGAGTCGCACTCGACAGGAGAGTCCGGTATAAGAAACTCGTTTATTGCTGAAAGAAGGCTGGAAAACCTTCAAATTGGACGGAGAATATTATGGCCAATGTAGTGGTTGTCGGTGCACAGTGGGGTGACGAGGGAAAAGGCAAGATTGTTGACTGGTTATCCGAACGTGCAGATGTAGTGGTGCGTTATCAGGGCGGGCATAATGCCGGTCATACATTGGTTATAGATGGAACAAGTTATAAATTGTCGCTGTTTCCCTCAGGGGTTGTTCGTGGCAAATTGTCAATTATCGGCAATGGTGTTGTTGTTGACCCGCATCACTTTGTGGAAGAGCTGAAAAAACTCCGCGGGCAGGGGATTAAAATTACTCCGGAAAATCTGCGTATTGCAGAAAATGCACCGCTTATTCTTTCTCTTCACCGTGATCTTGATGCCGCACGGGAAGATGCCACATCAAGTCTTAAAATCGGTACAACCAAGCGCGGCATAGGGCCGGCTTATGAAGACAAAGTCGGCCGTCGTTCAATTCGCGTGATGGATCTCGCCGAACCCGATACTTTGATGAAAAAGATCGAACGGTTACTTGCCCACCACAATCCGCTCCGTCGCGGCATGGGAAAACCGGAGATCGATCCAAAAACGCTTTATGACGAGCTGATGGAAGTAGCAGGCGATATTCTTCCCTTTATGGACCGCACATGGAAATTGCTTGATGAACAACGCCGTGCCGGTTCACGCATTCTTTTTGAAGGTGCGCAAGGTGCGCTTCTCGATAATGATTTCGGTACATATCCTTATGTGACCTCATCCAATACAATTGCAGGTCAGGCCGCAACGGGTTCGGGCATGGGGCCGGGGGCAATCAACTATGTCCTCGGTATTGCCAAGGCCTATACCACGCGCGTTGGCGAAGGACCGTTTCCGACCGAACAGAAAAATGAAGCGGGTGAATATCTTGGAACACACGGACATGAATATGGTGTCGTCACCGGACGCAAGCGCCGTTGTGGCTGGCTTGATGCGGTATTGTTGCGTCAGATGATTGCTGTCTGTGGCATTAACGGTATTGCACTTACCAAGCTTGATGTTCTTGACGGACTGGATGAAATCAAGATTTGTGTCGCCTATGAGCTTGATGGCAAAAAGATTGATTATATGCCATCTTCAATGGGAGCACAGGCGCGTTTGAAGCCGATTTATGAAACCATGGAAGGCTGGAAAGAAACCACTGCCGGCGCAAGGAGCTGGGCGGAGTTGCCTGCCAAAGCGGTCAAATATGTCCGACATATTGAAGAATTGATCGGCGCACCGGTTGCGCTTTTATCAACAAGTCCGGAACGTCAGGACACAATTCTTGTTACCGATCCGTTTGAAGACAGGTAAAAGTTTGGGCAATGCTTCCAAGGTCTGAAGTTTAGTCCGGATTTGACGATTGTTTTCCAAGACTATATTTATTCTAGGCTTGGAGAATAAATTTACCGGATAGCGTTGTTACAAACAATATCGGTCAACAATCCGAAGCAACTTGGAAAACAACTTGCTTACTGGTTGTTAAGGATGTGAGAAAGCAAAAGCCGATGGCGAATTTCGCAGGTTTGTTAAAAAAAACGATTGATGCTCAGGAAAATCCGACACCGGAATTGCGGGCGCGGGTTTATGCCCGTGCTCGTGAAACTGTCGTGCGGAAACTTGCCGAAACTAATGTTTCTCCAAGTGTCGCCGAAGCACAACTTCAGGCACTTGATGACGCGATCAAAAGTGTTGAAGCCGATTATGTCGCTGTCGAACAGGAGCTTCTTTCAAATATTCTGGTCAAAAAACCGGAGGAGCAATCTTCAATTCCGCTCAATCCGGTTTCACCATCTGACAAACTTTCAAGACATGAGCCGGAACCGGAAATACAGGAATCCGGAATGGGAAAATCGGAATTCGGGGAATCCGGTTTAAAAGCGCCCGAAAAGACTGCCCCATCAACCGCTCCAATATTTCCTGCCGGAAACAATGCTGATAATCCTGGCAGGCTTGGTGGCGAAGCTTCGAATAAGACTGGTGAACAAACTGCTTTAGAGCCGGAAACAGGCTCATCCGCCGCCGTTGAAATCGGGCGGACACAGAATTTTGAAAGGAATAATCATCACACTTCCGGTCATCCGGTCGGAAACGAAGATAATAATGGTGATGTCCGTGAAGGAGCACCTGCTTTTTCTCGAAAGTCGGTTTTTGAGCACGACAAAACACCGCTTTCAACCGATTATGAAAGGGAACAAAAGCTCCAAGAGGGTGAGGCAGCTCATTCCAGTTTCCATCAACAAGTACCGGATGCCGAACCGGTCAATATGGAAGATATTATAGCTGCCGAAAAAGAGGCTGAAAAGGAAAAGGCTGAACAAGAACTCCAGTCAGCAAAGGCCTTGGGCAATAATCAGCAAAACGGTGATTATGATATTGTTTCCGATATATTTGTACAGGCCGCTCGCCGTACAGAGAGGCGCGCCGCACGAAAGAAGGCAATTGTCATCGGCTTATCAAGTGCTGTGGTGATTATTGTTGTTGTTGGTGTTCTTTTGACAGCCTGGTCATTTCTTTCAGGCCGGAACAAGTCACATGACGCGGAACAACATGTCGCCGGAAATACGAACGCAAACGAGTTGCCGAAAGAAAAATTCACCCAGCGTTTGCTGGCTGACGGTAGTGAGGTTGACGAAGGGCCGGCGCAAAGCCCGATGAAGCCCGGCGAGGGAACATCAACATCGGCCGGAACATTAGACGCAACAACGCCGCAAGAACAACCCGGCGAAGCAACTTTTTATCAAGCGCGTACCGATCAACAGGATGAAAAAGTAGAGACCGGTAAAGTTCAATGGTCGATTGTCAAAGACAAAGCCAATTCGCAAGGTCCGGAAGAAATTGCGGTGCGCGGCAATGTGACAATTCCCGACGAGAAGCTTTCTTTGAGGTTGACTCTTAGGCGCAACACCGATCCATCTTTGCCTGCTGCCTATCTCATCGAGGCGATATTTATCGTTCCGGATGATTTTGAAGGCAAGGCGATTGATAATGTGCATGAATTGACATTCAAGGACAGTGAACAGGCGCCCGGCCAACAGCTAACCGGTACTGTCGAAGCAAAAATCGACGATGATTTCTTTCTCTTTGCGTTAAGCGGGGCAAATCCGTTCCGTGATCGCAATTTACAACTTATGAAACAATTGGGATGGATCCGGCTTGTCATTACCGATAAAAACAAACGGGTTTCGGAACTGACTTTTTCAAAAGGGCCAAACGGGGAAGCTGTTTTTAATCAGGTTATTGATAGCTGGCTGAACCAGAACAATAAACCCACTCTATATGATCAGAAGCAGACTTCGGACAAAGAAAATTCATCTGCTCCATCTGGTGATAATGCGGAAAATAATAATGCCTTGCCACAAGACAATCCGGAAAACGACGGACAAAGTGGCGATAATGCGGACGTAAATTCTGCAAGCCCCACAAATGCAACGCAAGCACCAGAGAGCGGCGGGCAAAATTCTACCAATGACGATCAATCCGGCGATGCCGGTGAAGAAGACACCGAATAGCCGTTTGATCACTTGAAAACGGCTTGCCGAATGCGAAGTAATGCCGTTGGACTTGTTTGCATTGGTTACCAATGCTTCGGGAAAAGAGCGGGGTCGTGAAGTGCGGTATCTCGCAAGAACAACCGTGTAATAAAGCTCATCGGCGATTGCCTTTTCATAGTCTTCTCGGGGGGGGAGGAGCAAAAATATGTGCAGGAAAAACGGTAGCAGTTAAAAAGCTGGCTGACCAAAATTTTTGCTCGCGGTCTAACAAAAAATAATCGAATGCCGGAACGGGCGTCGATCAAACTCCTGATACCTCATTAAAAAGAAGATTGGCAGAAAAACCTTGCCGATATGCGGGAGATCAAAATATCGCTGAGCCGAACGCGTTGAATAGAAACCGATATGTTCAAGTTTTTCGAAAACTTCGTAAAAGAACCGGACATTCCTATCAAGCCGCTTTCTGTCACGAAATTTTTAAAAGCCAAAAAAGGAATAGGAAAATGAGAAAAAGGCTCTTTCGAGCCTTTTGATTTTATTTTTTTGAGGTTTCGCAAGAATTGATTTTTTTGTTTCGTCCAAAATTCTTGCTGTTCCACCAGCAAAATTTCACGTTATGCAATCAACTGTCGACAATAACCGGAATGCTTTCCGGTTATGTTTATTTGTTTGCCGCAGGTGCAAGTTTTTTGGGCGTGGTTGGCAGCAGAGCATGTTTCTGCGCAATGGCTTCAGCTCTCACAGCGTTTTGCACTTTCTCGAAAGCGCGTACTTCAATTTGACGAACACGTTCGCGGCTAATGCCAAATTCTGTCGAAAGTTCTTCAAGAGTGACCGGATCGTCCGACAAACGGCGGGCTTTAAAAATCCGTTTCTCACGATCATTGAGACCTTCCATTGCTTTTTCAAGCATGGCACGGCGATTTTCAAGCTCGTCTTCTTCAATCAGCAATTGCTCCTGACTGCTTGAATCATCAACGAGCCAATCCTGCCATTCTCCGCTTTCACCTTCACTCGCACGGATTGGCGCATTAAGTGACGTGTCGCCTGACAAGCGCCGGTTCATCGAAATGACATCATCTTCGCTGACATTAAGACGGGTTGCAATTTCCTTGACCTGTTCGGGGTTAAGGTCGCCATCATCCAAAGCCTGAATCTTGCTTTTGACTTTTCTCAAATTGAAAAACAGGCGCTTCTGATTGGCCGTGGTGCCCATTTTTACAAGGCTCCACGAACGCAAAACATATTCCTGAATAGAGGCTTTGATCCACCACATAGCATAAGTGGCAAGCCTGAAGCCACGTTCCGGTTCAAACCGTTTGACGGCCTGCATCAGTCCGACATTGCCTTCGGAAATAACTTCACCGATTGGCAGACCATAGCCACGATAACCCATTGCAATTTTTGCAACGAGTCTTAAATGACTGGTAACGAGTTTATGAGCTGCCTTCGGGTCGTTATGCTCGCGGTAACGTTTCGCAAGCATATATTCTTCCTGTGGCTCCAGCATAGGAAACCGGCGTATCTCTTCCAGATAGCGGGTAAGTCCCCCATCACCGTTAGCAACTGATGGTAAATTTGTCTGGGCCATAAAGCACCCTCCTTTAGCGCGTTCTCCCATTATAGGCGAAAACGAAAAATATCCTTTTCCGATCAGGATGTAACAAGCACATTACACCTTCTATATGGCCTTTTTAAGAAATATGCGGATGTCCGGTTGACGTTCAATCAAACAAACCCGCCAAAGCCAGAATAGTTTCACCTAAATTTCCGAAATGCCCCGATAAGTTCGAGCATATCAGTTGGCAGGCTGCTCGTAAAGCGCATGATTTTTCCGGTAGAGGGATGTTCGAAGACAAGTGTCGCAGCATGGAGCGCTTGACGCGGGAAAAGAGCGACGATTGTTTTCAAGTCATCGGGCAACATATTGGCTTTTGTCTTGAAAGCACTGCCATAAACCTGATCGCCGACAAGCGGGTGGCCAATGTGAGCCATATGCACACGGATCTGGTGTGTACGTCCTGTTTCCAATCGGCATTCAATCAGACTTGCAATCGCTTCCTTTTCATTTGTTTTCCCGAAAGACTCCAATAATTGATAATGTGTTATTGCGTGACGGGCATCCATCTGGGTGGGCGAAACAACGGCTCTTTTTATACGATCCCGTGAGGAACGCCCGAGATAGGTGTCAACGACACCGGCCTTTTGTGACAAAGCGCCCCACACAACAGCCTGATAGCTGCGTTCGAGAGGGCCTTGCCGGCCATGATCAGCAAACTGGCGGCTTAAAACATTATGAGCATGGTCATTTTTGGCAACAACCATAACACCGCTTGTATCCTTGTCGAGGCGGTGCACGATTCCTGGACGTTTGACGCCCCCGATGCCCGAAAGCGATGAACCGCAGTGGTAGATCAGGGCGTTAACCAGTGTTCCTGTCTCGTTGCCATTGCCGGGATGGACAACAAGGCCTGCCGGTTTGTTGATAACTATAAGATCATCATCTTCATAGAGAATATCAAGGTCTATTGCTTCTCCCCGTGGTTGTGCGGCAACGGGTTCCGGCAAAGAAACTTCAATCGAATCGCCGGTTTTTAACCGCGTTTTCGGTTCGCGTATAACAAGTTGATTTATTTTCAACTGTCCTTCACGAATGAGAGCTTGAAGACGCGAACGCGACATTTCAGGACAATTCTTTGCCAGCCATTGATCGACGCGTTGACCTTCGGCCGTGCCATCACTTACCAGTCTGATCAAATGAAGCCCTATCGACGTTTAAAGTTTACGAAATTGAGCCGCTCCGGCAAGAGGAAATGTTCCCTTTGCCGGGACAGATCATCATTATATTACCATTCAGAGATGGCTTTTGTATCAAGAAATTGCTTGATTCCCCAGATACTACCTTCACGGGCATGGCCGGAATATTTGACACCACCGAAGAAGCTTTCCTTCGGCAAGCTCTTACCGTTAACTTCAACCATGCCGGAACGCAAGGCCGTTGCAACGCGGTGGCATTTTTCCTTGTCGCCGGATTGGACATAGTTCGTCAGCCCATAATCCGTGTCATTGGCCATTGCTATCGCTTCTTCTTCACTGTCAAAAGGAATCATCGACAGAACCGGCCCGAAAATTTCCTGACGGAAAATTCTCATAGCCGGTTTGACATCGGCAAAAACGGTCGGGCGGACAAAATAGCCGCGCTTGAAACCGTCAGCCAAGCCCGTTCCACCGGCAATAAGCGTTGCACCCTCGTCGATACCCGATTGGATAAGGCCTTGGATTTTGTCAAACTGGGCTTTTGATACGACCGGTCCCAAATGGTCTCCGCGCTCGCTTGCAACAGCAAGTTTGACATTATTTGCTACTTCTTTAGCAATTTTCTTGGCTTTTTCATAAATGGAACGCTCGACAAACATACGGGTTGGTGCATTGCAGCTCTGGCCGCTATTGTTGAAGCAGGCCAGAACGCTCCATTTGATAGCATCTTCACGGGCATCGGCAAAAACCAGATTGGCTCCTTTACCACCAAGCTCCAGATCAACATGTTTTAATGTGTCGGAAGCATTTTTGGAAATTGCTTTGCCAACGCGGGTAGAACCGGTAAAGCTTATCATAGCAATGTCCGGATGGCCGGAAAGACATGTTCCAACACCCGCACCATCACCATTGACAAGGTTGAACACACCCTTGGGAAGACCCGCCTCATCAATAATATCGGCATATAATAGGCCGGAAAGCGGAGCAATTTCAGAAGGCTTCAAGACCATCGTACAACCGGCAAGCAATGCCGGAATAACCTTCAGGTTGATCAGGTTCATTGGCCAGTTCCATGGCGTAATGAGACCGACGACACCGACCGGTTCATATTGAAGCGCACTATCTTTATGACCTTTTACAAGATCGGTCTTAAAAGAAAAATGCTTGAAACTATCAATAAAGCCTTCGATAAAGTAAGCGCCGCCTCCCACTTGTTGTTCCAAGGCCATATCGATGGGGGCACCCATTTCGGTTGAAATGGCTTTTGCCATTTCACCTCTGCGCCGGTTATAGATGGCCAATATTTTTTCAACAAAAGCTAAACGCTTTTGCGGGTCGGTGTGCTTCCATCCCTCAAAGGCTGCTTTTGCAGCTGCAACTGCACGATCGACATCCTTTGACGTGCCATTGCTGATGACAGCACAAGCTTCTTCCGTGGACGGGTCAATTACTTTGAGGTCATGTGCCTCGACAGGTTCAACCCAGGCGCCATTTATATAAAATTTGCGTTTATCTAACATATTTATCCTTTTAAAGCCCACGCAGGGCAATTTTTATCGGCTCTTCTTTTTCCCGAAGCCCCAAGATGTCCATATTGGAAAAACGTCTGTCGTTCGAAAAATGGAAGAGCCGGCATTTCCGTGCAAACGGCTTTTTAAAAATACGATTGCCCCTATTATTTAAAATGCGATCGTAGCTATTAAAGTGTTGTCATTTATTTTTTTAAAAAGTCGCGAGAAGACAAGACTCAAGAAAGCCCTGTTGAAACACTATAAATCCAATAAGTTTTGAACGCTCTTATAAGCCGAACGATCTTTTAAAGAGAGCCAATATCGGAAAGCGAAAAACCGGACGAGTAGACCACGGCATTGACCATTGTTCCGGTCTCGTTCCCGTTGTCGGGATGGATAACAAGGCCTGCCGGTTTGTTGATAACTAAAAGATCATCATCTTCATAGAAAAATATCACGGTTTATTGCTTCTCGTTGCAAGTGTGCAGTAACGGGTTATGGCAAAGAAACCTCAATCGAATCTCCGATTTTCAATCGGGTTTTTGGTCCTAAAATCAAATTTTGATTGATTTTCAACGGCCCTTCACGGATGAGCGTTTAAAGACGCGCGCGACATTTCCAACAATTTTAGCTTCTGACAATTTTTCGTCAGCCATTGGCCGATATGTTGACCCTCGGTCGTGTCATCACTTACCGGTCTGATCAAATTTTATTCTGCTCACATGCAAAAGTCATAAATTTGCATTTCCGGCAAAAAGGAAACGGCTTTTTGCCGGAAAGAGTAATCTTGTTTTACCACTCGGAAATGGCTTTGGTGTCAAGAAATTCCTTGATTCCCCAGATGCCACCTTCACGGGCATGGCCGGAATATTTGACGCCGCCGAAATAGCTTCCTTTCGGCAAGCTCAAACCGTTGACTTCAACCATGCCGGACCGCAATGCCGTTGCAATACGGTGACATTTTTCCTTGTCTTCGGATTGGACATAGTTCGTTAAGCCATAATCGGTATCACTCGCCATAGCCAAGGCTTCTTCTTCTGTATCAAAAGGTATCATCGACAGAACCGGCCCGAAAATTTCTTCACGGAAAATTCTCATATTCGGTTTGACATCGGCAAAAACAGTCGGGCGGACAAAATAGCCATGATTGATACCTTCGGGCAGACCCGTTCCACCGGCGATAAGCGTTGCACCTTCGTCGATACCCGATTGGATAAGGCCTTCAATCTTGTCAAATTGTGCTTTCGATACAACCGGTCCCAAATGGTTTCCGTGTTCGCTTGCCACAGCAAGTTTGACATTATTTGCTACTTCTTTTGCTGTTTTTTTGGCTTTTTCATAAATGGAACGCTCGACAAACATACGCGTCGGTGCATTGCAGCTCTGACCGCTATTATTGAAACACCTTAAAACGCTCCATTTGACAGCATCTTCACGGGCATCGGCGAAAACCAGATTGGCCCCCTTGCCGCCAAGTTCCAGTCCTACACGTTTCAGTGTATCGGCTGCATTTTTGGAAATTGCCTTACCTGCGCGGGTGGAACCGGTAAAGCTTATCATGGCAATGTCCGGATGGCCGGAAATACATGTTCCAACACCGGCACCATCACCATTGACGAGATTGAACACACCCTTCGGAACCCCGGCCTGATCGATAATATCGGCAAATAATAAAGCGGAAAGCGGGGCAATTTCCGATGGCTTCAAAACCATGGTACAACCGGCGAGCATTGCCGGAATGACCTTCAAAGTAATCTGGTTCATTGGCCAGTTCCATGGCGTAATGAGACCGACGACGCCGACCGGTTCATATTGTAGCGCACTATCCTTATGACCTTTGACGAGATCGGTCTGAAAAGAAAAATGCAAAAAGCTATCAATGAAAGTTTCGATATGGCGAGCACCGGCTCCAACCTGTTGTTCAATAGCCATATCAATAGGCGCACCCATTTCGGTTGAAATGGCTTTTGCCATTTCGCCTTGGCGCTGGTTATAGATAGCCAATATTTTTTCAACAAAGGTTAAACGCTTTTGCGGGTCGGTGTGCTTCCATCCGTCAAAGGCGGCTTTTGCAGCTGCAACTGCACGATCAACATCTTTTGATGTGCCATTGCTGATGACAGCACAAACTTCTTCGGTTGAAGGATTAATCACCTCGAGGTCGTGCGCTTCGACAGGCTCGACCCAGGCGCCATTTATATAAAATTTGCGTTTCTCTAACATAATCTATCCCTTTAAGTCCTCGTCATGTGATTTTATACCTCTTTTCATTCTATCCAAAGCAATAAGACGTATAGATTGCCAAAACTTTTTGTCATTGGAAAATTTACGGGGAAAAAACCGACGGGGGAAAACTGATGGGGGAATGGACGGGGCAAAATAGCCAAGGAAAAAGCGAGTGCAACAGGTGTTTAGAAACACGATCGCACTGATTATTTAAAATACGATCATACTTGTTAAAACCGGCATTGTTCGGTTTCTTGAAACTGGCGGAAGACAAGACCAATGAAAGCAATGTTGCCGCAATAAAAATCTGGCAGCCCCGACCAGTCCTACCCGAACGGTTTTATAAGCCAAACGGTTTTATAAAAGGGCGCGTTTAAAAAGCCGCATTTTGAACAGTAAGTTTTTCGAGCTTTTTCGGCCATTGTTTTCCAAAAGCTCTTTATTTATCCGTTTCGGGATTTTGAGATTTATCTGTTTCGGGATTTTCGGATTTATCCGGTTCCGAGCTTGTAGCCGCTTTATCCGTGCAGCTTGATACCGGAATTTCCATCTTGGCGCTTTTATCCCCATCAATAAACTTGACGTAATAGGATTTGATCGTCAAATCGAAATATCGCTGATTGGTCTTTCGATATGGTAGCTCTTGTTCTGCATTGAGTATTTCACAATAATCGGCGAGCTTCTTATTCAGATAAGAATTGGCATAGGCCTCAAGATCGTCTTTTGTGGATCCTTCGGGCAACGGCGTGTTGTTTTTTAAAGTGAGTGTAAGCGAATGGGCGCGCACTTTGACACGGGTGAATGTCACAGTTTCGAATTTTAATGGATTTTTTTCGAATTGTTGATCGAGCTGCTTTTGCCTTTGGGCGAGGTTTATCAAAGGTTGTATCGGACTGGGGCCGTCAGTCTGGAAAGTCATATAGATGCTCATAGCAAGAGCGCCGGTCGCAATGACCATAAGTTTCTGGGGCACTTTCAAAAGCCGCATGACAATAGAGAACAAGACCAGTCCTACTATAAGAATTGTAACGACAATCTCGATACCGTGCAGATCAAATGGTAATATGTAGATCAGTTCTTCCATGGCTCAATCAGTTTAACAATCACCAGACTAAATTATAAAACATATGTGTTAATCAAAAGATGACGCCTTTAACGGCATCCGCTTTCATCGGTTGAACTCAAAAGATATATCCACATCAAAAGTTCCACAGCGCAATGCGGGTTGTTATTTTCGATTTTTCTCACTATACTGTACCCCTCATATGTGATTTTGGTTGACGGTTATTGATCTGGCCCTAATTTCAAAATGGTCATTATCGTTGTTGTGGGCAAATGTTCAACCGTCTTTAGCCCTTTATCAGTTTTTCGTTTATTTTTAACCGCAGAACTGATGGAAGCAAGTCGTTAATTGACTTTTTTAAACGGGGGAAGGGCAAACCGCGACATCGTGAGATTTGGTAATGAAACAGTCTTCATTTGCGTAGTATTTTGCGCTTATCGAAGAGATATGTCTTTTGTCTCAAAGAGGCGGAGGCTTTTGGCAAAGACGTATCAGGAATAAGGAAGAACATATGTCAGAAACGACACCGCAACCACTTACTGTCAAAGATATTCCAATTGTCGGAAATAAAGAGCTGCGAAAAGTTATATGCGCCGCCGGTCTTGGAAATGCCATTGAGTGGTTCGATTTCAGTGTCTACGGTTTTCTGGCAGTCATTATCGGACACACGTTTTTTGCTTCCGCTCCCCAATCGGTTCAGTTGATCGCTTCTCTTGCCACTTTTTCCATTCCGTTTCTGTTCAGGCCGATGGGCGGCGCCATTTTCGGTTATCTTGGCGATAAATATGGTCGTAAAAACATTCTGTCCTTTACAATCATTTTGATGTCGGCAAGCACATTTGCCATCGGCCTCATTCCCTCTTATGCGACAATCGGGGTATTTGCGCCGCTTTTGCTGCTTCTCGCGAAAATCATTCAAGGCCTTTCCGTTGGTGGCGAATATGCCGGTGCGGTGGTTTTCGTGAGCGAATATTCACCGGATAGAAAACGCGGCTTTATGGCAAGCTGGCTCGATTTCGGCTCCATTGCCGGTTTTCTTGTGGGGGCCTTGGTCGTGTCGACAATTTCTATTGCGATCGGGCAGGATGCAATGGGGGATTGGGGCTGGCGTATTCCCTTCTTTATTTCATTGCCACTGGGATTGATCGGCCTTTATTTAAGAAAATCACTCGATGAATCACCCACTTATGAAGCACAGAATAACAATTCGGCCGAGGCAGAAGAACAGGAAAAGGTCGAGACAACATCTGTCGGTACCATCATCAAGGAAAACCTTAACGGCATTGTTATCAGTTGTCTGCTGGTGATTGCCGTAAATTCGACCTATTATATGTTGCTCACCTATATGCCGAACTTTTTATCCGTCAATCTCGGTTACAGCTATGACCATGGTGTTCTCATTATCATTGTTGTCATGGCCTTCATGCTTCTGGTGCAACCGCTTGTCGGTTTTTTAAGCGATAAAATCGGTCGCAAACCTTTCCTGTTTCTTGGCTCGGTGGGACAGTTCTTTCTGGCAATTCCCGCTTTTTATATGGTGATGCATCACAATGTGTTTATGATCGCGGGGGGAATTGCCATTCTTGCGGTTCTTCTTTGTTGTTTCATCGGCGTTATGGCCTCAATCCTTCCGGCACTTTTCCCGACCGATGTTCGCTTCAGAACGCTTGCCATCTGTTTTAATATTGCGGTGCTGATTGCAGGTCTTACGCCACCTATCGCAGCCTGGCTTGTTGAAACTTTACAATCCCTTTATATGCCGGCCTATTATCTTATGGTGGTTGCGGTTTTCGGCTTTATTGCAGCCGTCAAAATGCCGGAAACAGCCAATCGTCCGCTCAAGGATGCAACACCTGTCGCCTCTTCGAAAACCGAGGCAAAAGAAGTTTTGCAGGAACATTTCGATTATATCGAAGATCAGGTCAACGAAATTGAAAACAAAATTTCCGACCTTGAGGAACAGAGACAAAATCTCGTCGACCAGCATCCGAAACTCAATTGATTGAGAAATTTGGCTGTTGCACTTTGTCGGTGACTGACCGGTTTTTTGCCTTTTAAAGCCCATTGGTGGGTCTGACAAATAAAGGGCAGGTGCCGGAGGTTTCCGGCATATTGGTTAGCGTCTGAAACCGGAATCTACAACATTTTGCATAACCACAAAGGTCGATGTACTCGCAACATAGGGCAAGGCTGAAATTTTTTCGCCAAGGACAATGCGGTAGCGCTTGATATCACTGGTTCGCACTTTCAACAGATAATCGAAGGAGCTTGCAATCATGTGACATTCTTCCACTTCCCGTATTTTTTTAACGGCAGCATTGAAAGCCCGTAAAGCTTCTTCTCGTGTGTCGGAAAGTTTCACTTCTGCAAAAGCGATGTGTTCAAGTCCCATTTTTGCAGGATTGAGCACCGCGCGAAAGCCGGTAATATAGCCTTCATTCATGAGCCTTTTCAAACGCAATTGGCAAGGCGTTTTGGAAAGGCCGACTTTCTCGGAAAGTTCGGTAATAGAAATACGGCCATTTTCAACAAGCGCATCAATAATACGATTATCGATGCGGTCAATTTCACTATTTTTTTCTTCCATTAATGTAAAAAAACCTAATTTTAAGGTAGAAAACAAGAAAAATCGCTAAAAAATACCGTTTTTTTTGCGAGAAGTAAACTATAGCCGGTGATATTATCACCCGATAATAAGCTATAGACGCATCTTTTCCAATTTTTATCGAATTCAAGAATTTTTATCCAGAGTGGAATGAAATCATGACCAGAACACAAAAGCCTTTTGCCGAATTTGCACCTCCGATTTCCAAGCAGAGCGAACTTCGCAAAAAAATCACCGCAGCCTATCGCCGTGCGGAAACCGAATGTCTGAAACCGCTTCTCGAGGCCGCAACAATTGACGAGAAAACCAAAAAAGACATTGCTGCTACAGCCCGTCACCTTATCGAAACGATGCGGGCAAAATATAAGGGCAATGGTGTTGAAGGTCTGGTTCACGAATATTCCTTGTCGTCGCAGGAAGGTGTGGCGCTTATGTGTCTGGCAGAAGCGCTGTTGCGCATTCCCGACAAAGCAACCCGTGATGCCCTTATTCGCGACAAGGTAGCAGGTGGTGACTGGAAAGCGCATTTGGGTGGCGGAAAATCGCTTTTTGTCAATGCTGCAACCTGGGGACTTGTAGTGACCGGCAAACTATCGTCGAGTGTCAGGGAAGGGGAACTGTCTTCCTCTTTGACAGGTCTTATCGCACGTTGTGGCGAGCCGGTTATCCGCAAAGGAATGGATATGGCCATGCGCATGATGGGCGAGCAATTTGTGCGCGGCGAAACCATTGATGAAGCGCTGGAGCGCTCGAAACCGCTGGAAGCACGCGGATTTCGTTATTCCTATGACATGTTGGGGGAGGCCGCCACAACGGCTGACGATGCCGATCGCTATTATCGCGATTACGAGATGGCAATTCATGCTATTGGTAAAGCCTCGAACGGGCGTGGCGTCTATGAGGGACCGGGTATTTCCATTAAACTGTCGGCACTTCATCCTCGTTATTTTCGCTCGCAAGCCGACCGTGTCATGAGCGAACTCATGCCACGCGTCAAACAATTGGCTTTGCTGTGCAAAAATTACAATATTGGCCTCAATATAGATGCCGAGGAGGCCGACCGGCTCGAACTTTCACTCGATATTATGGACAGTCTTTGTTTTGACACTGATCTTGACGGGTGGAACGGTATCGGCTTTGTTGTGCAAGCTTACGGTCGTCGCTGCCCGTTTGTACTTGATTATCTCATTGATCTTGCCCGCCGCAGTCATCATCGTTTGATGGTGCGCCTTGTCAAAGGCGCCTATTGGGATGCTGAAATCAAACGCGCGCAGGTTGACGGACTTGAGAGTTTTCCCGTCTATACCCGTAAAGTTTATACAGATGTTTCCTATGTTGCCAATGCCCGAAAACTTCTTTCGGCTCCCGATGCCGTTTTCCCGCAATTTGCAACGCATAATGCGCAAACCATGGCAACAATCTATCATCTGGCGGGGCCTGATAAATATACTATTGAGCAATTCGAGTTCCAGTGCCTCCACGGCATGGGCGAACCGCTTTATGACGAGGTCGTAGGCAAAGATAAAATGCAGCGTCCGGCGCGCCTTTATGCACCGGTCGGAACCCATGAAACCTTGCTCGCTTATCTGGTGCGGCGGTTGTTGGAAAATGGTGCCAATTCTTCTTTTGTCAATCGCATTACCGACAAGTCTATCTCGGTTGATGAACTTGTTGTTGATCCGGTTGATGTGGTGCGTAATATGCCCGTTCCCGGTGCCCAGCATGACAAGATTGCTTCACCTGCCGATCTTTTCGGAAAAGACCGCCGCAATTCCGACGGCTATGATTTATCGAATGAAATAGTGCTTGCAGAACTGACGAAAGAATTTGAGAAAAGTTCGGCAACAGACTGGCAAGCAGCACCGGAAAATGTCGAAAAGGGCGCAAAATCACGCCCAATCGCCAATCCCGGCGACCATCGCGACAAAGTGGGCGAGGTTATCGAGATTGATGAAAGTGAAGCCAGGAAGATGGTCTCTCATGCTGAAAAAGCGTTTTCATCATGGGCAAAGACTTCCCATCAATCGCGTGCGGAGATTCTTGAAAAAGCGGCTGATCTTATGCAGGCGCGTATGCCTTCACTTCTAGCGCTTGCGGCGCGGGAAGCCGGAAAATCGATTCCGAATTCTATTGCCGAAGTGAGAGAAGCAATCGATTTCTTGCGCTTTTATGCCGGACAGTTGCGCACGACTTTTAAAGGCAATGAACAACCTTTGGGGCCGATTGTTTGTATCAGCCCGTGGAATTTCCCGTTGTCGATTTTTATCGGTCAAATATCGGCTGCATTGGCGGCGGGCAATACCGTTTTGGCAAAGCCTGCCGAAGAAACACCGCTTATTGCTGCTGAAGGCGTGCGCATATTGCATGAAGCGGGAATCCCGAAGGACGTCTTACAATTCTGTCCGGGAGACGGAAAAATCGGCGCGGCACTTATTGGCGAGAAAGCGACTTCGGGGGTTATGTTTACCGGTTCGACAGAAGTGGCGCGGCTCATCCAGAAAGAGCTTTCAACCCGCTTGAGCAAAGATCAGAAACCCATTCCGCTTATTGCCGAAACCGGCGGGCAGAATGCCATGATTGTCGATTCGTCAGCACTTGCCGAACAGGTTGTGGGCGATGTTATTGCCTCGGCTTTTGACAGTGCAGGCCAGCGTTGTTCGGCTTTGCGGGTTTTGTGTTTACAGGAAGAGGTGGCCGACCGCATTCTGGACATGCTCAAAGGCGCAATGCAGGAATTGCGTATCGGACGCACCGATTTTATCGGTACCGATATTGGTGCGGTTATTACCGCAGAAGCCAAAGATAATATCGAAACGCATATCGAAACAATGCGCGCTATGGGGCATAAAGTAACGCAAACTCCCCTTCCCGATATTGCGAAAGAGGGAACATATGTAAGCCCCACGCTTATCGAGATCGATTCGATCGGCGAATTGAAGCGCGAAGTCTTCGGGCCGGTCTTGCATGTTGTACGTTATAAACGCAAAGATATTGAAAAGCTTATCAACGAAATCAATTCGACAGGATATGGTCTGACATTCGGGCTTCATACAAGACTGGATGATTTTGTCGATTATGTTTCAAGCCATATTCGGGTAGGCAATATCTATATCAACCGCAATATTATCGGCGCGGTTGTCGGCTCGCAACCATTCGGCGGAAGGGGATTATCCGGAACCGGTCCGAAAGCCGGTGGGCCCTTATATATCGGCCGCCTCGTCAAACAGGCTCCAGCCCCACAATTTTCTGTCGGGGCAAGAAAAAATGAACTCATCGACAGTTTTGTCGATTGGCTTCAACAACATGGAGACTCATCGGATGCAGCCTTTGCAAAATCATTAAACGGCAAGTCACCGCTTGGCGTCTCCGTCAATTTGCCGGGGCCGGTGGGGGAAAGCAATGTCTATTCCCTTCATAGTCGCGGAAAAATTCTCTTGTTTCCGCAAACAAAAAGCGGGCTTTACCGGCAGCTTGCAGCGACATTTGCAACCGGCAATATTGCCGTGATTGACGCAGCTTGCAAATTGCAACAATCGCTTTCGGATTTGCCGGAACCGGTTGCCCGCAACGTCAAATGGTCAGAAAATTTGAATGCCGACGGTCCTTATGCGGGTGCGCTCATTGAAGGCGATGAAAATAGCATTCTCGAAAAACAAAAGATTATAGCAGCCCTTTCGGGTCCTATAATTCTCACCCAAGCAGCTACAAGCGAGGAGCTTACATCTGGTGAACTCCCCTATAATCTCGGTTATCTTAGCGAAGAAGTCTCGACTTCGGTGAATACCGCCGCAGCCGGAGGCAATGCAAGCCTGATGACAATCGGCTGAAGACCGGCAATTATTGCCGCTCGTTACAGATATATTGATGACCACCGGAATTTTTTTTCCGGTGGTTTTTTTGTTGATAAAGCGACTTTGGCAAAAGGTTATTAACTTTCGCACTTTAACGTTGAAAAAATGAGTTTTGTTAAGAGGCAATCTTTAAAAAATTGCCGCAATCTAGTTTGAGTGCCATGCGTAATCTGAAAACAAATCCGGTCTCTTTAAATCCTGATGCCAAGCCCGTTTCTGGTGCAAATGCAAAGCCAGACGAAACGGTTGCTGGCGCATCATCACAAACGCAATATCCAACCATATGGAAGAAAGCCTTCGCTCTCGGACAGAATGTACGTTTCACACGCACACCGGAAGTCGAAATCGTCCGCAAACGGGTTGAAAGTGATCCGGATTTTGCCGAAAAGCTGAAAGCTTTCGAAGAGGAGCAAAGGCAAAAGCGTGAAAACGTGGCCTTGAAAGAGGATCTTTCAGAAAATAAAGAACCGGTGACACTTGCAGGAACCACGCCCTTGGAGCAGGGAAAGACACAAGTTCGCTCGTTGCAAGACGAGGTGATTGCTTCTGTCCAGCGCAAAAATATCGAACAGAATTACAGCGTCAAATCTGTTTATATGCGCCCTCAAAATAATAGTGCCGCTCAAATCCGGAACGAAACATCTACACAAGAAGTGGTGAGCGAGGTAGAAAAACAGGTTCCCGAAATCAATAAGCCTACCGATATCAAGCCGTTTTATCTTTCCGATTCGGCCTTTTTTGAATGCGGGCCGGATATTCTGGAAAATCTTGCAACACTCATGCCGCAAAATGAAAGCAAGCCGCAGCCGGTTGAAACGCCGCTTGCAAGTGAAAACGCTATCGCTCCGGAAACAAGCGCGAACATTATAGCGCCGGAAATGGATACAACTCCTGTTGCCGTTGAAAAAAAGCCCGTTGTAACTGTACAAAAAATGTCGCTTGATGGCGCGCCAATGTCGGGTGCGTCGCAATTGCCGCCTGTGGCTTCGAGTTTGTTGGCGGATAATGCAAGCGAAGAAAAAAGCACTGCCAAAATTGAGGAAAAATCCATTGCCGACCTTTATCGGGTGCTGGAATGCCGTTTCCCTCAAAAAGGTGCAAATGTTTCCGAAAAACCGACAGAAAAAGCGGAAGAATCAATAGAACAACAGGTGGTAACGCCCGTTGTCACTCAGCCGACAAGTAGTACTGAACCAGCGGCTGCAACTTCGGCTGCACATGACGAAGCGGTTCGAGCGCCTGAAATGTTGGCGAGAGCCGTTGTAGAAAATACAAATACAGTTATCTTTGACGCGGCACCGCAATCAATCATCAATCAGACGGCGGTAACGGAAAGTGTATCCTTATCACGTGTTAGTCCGGCAATCACTCCCCGACTGACTGAAACACCTGTTCTACAAGTCGTAACACCATTGCCCGACAATTCTGTTGTCACCAGTTTCAATAATCAGGGGCAGGTGGTTATCGAAAATGCGGGTATTGAGAAAAATACCGAGAATACGGCGGGTGACGCACAAACGGGTAAATCTGTTGGCGTCCCTCTATCCCAAGAGGCACCTCAAAATCCGGTTAATGTTTCCCCATCGGGGCAGCAAAAGCCGGTTGCTCCATCTGCCGGAATTATCGAGGATATCGAACCGGTAAAAACCGCCAATCTTCCCTCCGGTCAATCGCTGTCACAGGCTGTAACACCTCAACAGAGCGGAGAAGAAAAGGCTCCCGAACAAAAGGAAAAATCGCAAGCTGTTGCGCAAAATGCCATAACTACGCAAAATGCAACACCTGCGCCGGTCGCAACTAAAGCGACGATTTCTGCGCCGTTCCGCACGCTCAATCCGGCTTTTATTCCGAGCCCGAAATCGCAAAGTGATGATTCTTATATTTTCCCTTCAATCGACCTTTTGCAGGAACCGGAACATAAAGATGGTGCGGTGATTTCTCAGGAAACACTCGAACGCAGCGCCGGACTTCTTGAAAGTGTGCTGGAAGATTTCGGTATAAAAGGCGAAATTATCCATGTCCGTCCGGGGCCGGTTGTCACCATGTATGAATTCGAGCCGGCAGCCGGTGTCAAATCATCGCGCGTTATCAGTCTTTCTGATGATATTGCCCGTTCGATGTCGGCCATTTCCGCACGTGTTGCGGTTATTCCGGGGCGTAATGTTATCGGCATAGAATTGCCGAATAAAGTGCGCGAGACCGTTTATTTACGCGAGATTATCCAGTCCAAGACATTTCAGGATAGCAATTACAAGCTTCCGCTTGCTCTGGGTAAAAATATCGGCGGTGAACCGGTCATTGTAGAACTTGCAAAAATGCCGCATCTGCTTGTTGCCGGTACCACGGGTTCGGGTAAATCGGTGGCAATCAACGCCATGATTTTGTCTCTGCTTTATCGTTTGAAACCGGAGCAATGCCGCCTCATCATGGTTGATCCGAAAATGCTTGAACTGTCTATCTATGACGGCATACCGCATCTTCTAACCCCAGTTGTTACCGACCCTAAAAAGGCTGTAACGGCGTTGAAATGGGCGGTGCGCGAAATGGAAGACCGCTATCGCAAAATGGCAAAACTCGGTGTGCGCAATATTGACGGCTTCAACCAGCGTGTCAGTGCGGCAGCCGAAAAAGGCGAAACCATTACCTGTCGTGTCCAGTCCGGCTTCGACAAGGAAACCGGCGAAATGCTTTATCATGAAGAGGCAATGGATCTTTCGCGCCTTCCGTATATCGTCATTATTGTTGATGAAATGGCCGACCTGATGATGGTTGCTGGTAAAGAAATCGAAAGTGCAATTCAGCGTTTGGCACAAATGGCACGTGCTGCGGGAATTCACCTTATCATGGCAACGCAACGCCCCTCGGTTGATGTTATTACTGGCACAATCAAAGCGAATTTCCCGACCCGTATTTCATTTCAGGTTACCTCCAAGATTGATAGCCGTACGATTCTCGGCGAACAAGGTGCAGAAACATTGCTGGGGCAGGGCGATATGCTCCACATGGTAGGCGGCGGCCGGATTGTTCGTGTTCATGGCCCCTTTGTTTCGGATGAAGAAGTCGAACATGTTGTGGCACATCTGAAGACTCAAGGCACACCCGATTATCTTGCAACGGTGACGGATGGCGAAGACGAAGAAGAAACCATCGAGGATGCCGATTCCATTGCCGATATTGTGGCCGCAGGCAGTGCGGGAGAAAATGTCGAAGAACTCTATTTGCAAGCGGTCAAAGTTGTCATGCGCGACAAAAAATGCTCAACATCCTATATCCAGCGCCGTTTGAGTATCGGCTATAACAAGGCAGCAACACTGGTTGAACGCATGGAGGCTGAAGGCATTGTCGGTCCGGCCAACCATGTGGGAAAACGTGAAATTCTATTAAACCATGGCCATGAATTTTGATAATCGGTTGAACCAACCAACCCAAGAGAAGGTGTAGACAGTAATGTCTGCACCTTTTTGCTTTTTAGAGTTCAAATTGCTTCGTTTTTAAAAAACGGATAGCACCGTTTCAGATATTAGGGATGATTGATAAACTCCCCAAAAAAACGACGGAATTCGGCGTATGTTTGAAAGATAACTGGAGTGAGAGGCCAAAAATTTATAAACGCCGATAACGATATTTCCCGATTCCTTTTGAAACTTTTTGCTCTTTCCTGTAAAAGATCGAATTAACATTTCTTTAACCGGTGGAGCAATCCTTGGCATTTCTGGATTTTCTATCTGAAAGTACAATCAGAAACGCTTTTTTGAGCGGCAAGTGTTCTTTCGTGCTTGACCGCAACGCATCGGTTTTATTGTGGCTAGATGGTGCTGCTCTCAGGTTTTTCGGCTTTTCATCACTTACCGATGCGCTTGATCGGGAAGAGATTTTCGATAGTGCAGTCAAACGCCAGATCGAAAATGGCATCAAAAGCGGCCGTCCGGTTCATTTGCGCGGAAAAAGCGGAACGGCACGTTCTTTCAATCTGTCACTCATATCCGGCGAGGCTCATGAATCAAATGAAACGAAGGGGGAAAATGCGCCAGACGAACAGAAACAGTTTATTTTTGCCTCGGAAGTCAATTCGACCGGAAAAACAAACAGGTCGCGCAAAGCGGCAAATGATATAAATCGGAATCTTTTGGTCACTCATCCGGAAGCACTTCTTGAAGGACTGGAAGACAAGAATATTTCGGCTGCTATTTTTGGTGACGGGAACAAAATCCTTGTACAGACAGGAAATTTTCAGCCTCTTGGCGATGCGCTGCAAATTTTCCTTTCCTCTATTGACGGTTTTTCAACCGTTAAAACTTTGATGAAAAATGGCGAAGGAAAAGTACAGGTCAATGCTATTCACTTAAGTGAAATGCCGCAAAGCTTTCTCGTTCTTTGCTTCAATATCGCGTCTATAGATGAAAACGTGGCCGATCAGAACAATCAGAAGACAAATGAAAGGCCAGCCCATTTTACATGGCAAATGGACAAAAACGGCAAGTTCAGCAATTTTTCCGGCGCGTTTTATGATCTTGATGGTGACGCTGAAAAATTGCTTGGCCGTTCGCTTGCCGATCTTGATAATGAATATAAGAATGCCGGTTTTTTAAAACTTGAAGAAAAAATTTCGCAATGCACAGCCTTTCAAGACGAAATTGTTCGTTTCCCAACAAAAAGGGAGCAGGCGAATTTGGAAGTCTCTTTGTCAGGCCTTCCCGTTTTGTCGCTTGATGGAAAACTGGACGGGTTTCGCGGCTTTGGCACGATGAAAGCTCCGGTCGACAGGCAGCCAAATCCAAAGAATGAAAATCAGAATGTTGCTGCTGTTACAACTGTCGAAAAGAAGTTAGCACCAGTACCGGAAAAGCCGGTCGAAAACGAAATAGTTCAAACGCGAGTATTGCCTGATCATATTGCACCGGATGATGCAGGCAAAACGGCTCTTGGGGGGCAAGAAAAACAAGCTGGACAGTCTCCGCGAGAGCAAGATACCGGCTCGGCTTTGAACAGTTCGGAACGCTCGGCTTTTCGTGAAATTGCCGAACGTTTGCGCAGTGAATTACAATTGCCCGCCGTGGAGCGGCCGCTTTCAAAAGCTTCAAAAACCGATAAAACAGCTTATGATGAACAGTTGTCCGGAGAAAGCAAGTTTACCCCCGAAAAGTCTTCCCTTCTCAATTTGCTGGATACAGCAACAGACGGCTTTGTTTTTCTCAATAATGACGGGCTTATAGAAGGTTTTAGTGCAGCCGCATCGGCACTTACCGGCTATGATAAAGAGGATGTAGCAGGTCGTCCTTTTAAAAGCTTGTTCCGGCCGACCTCCGAAGAAGCGATCAATAATTATCTTGCAGCACTTAAAAGCGGTGGCGCAAACCGGTTATTCAATCGTGGTCAATCGGCCGATATTCAAACAAAAAGTGGTGATGACATTCGGGTTTTTGTCACACTCGTACCGCTTACCAATCAAAAAGGATATGCCGGTCTCTTGCGCGATATGACGAATGTGTCGGCTCCAAGCCAGCCGATTTATGATAACGAAGTTTTTGCACAAACCATCCACGAGATCAGAACACCGCTTAATGCCATGATCGGTTTTGCCGATATTATGCGGGAAGAACGGTTCGGCCGTATCGAAAACGAACGTTATCGTGGCTATTTGCGCGACATTGTTTCTTCCGGAAAACATATATTGACCCTCGTTAACTCCTTTCTTGAAAAGGCAAAATCGCGTTACGAGGAAAAAACGCGCTCTGGAGAAGCAAATGGCGAAAAGGCAATAGACAACCGCCAATCTTTAGTGCCGAGTTTTGACGTTATCCAGCAATTGAGGAAATCGGTTGCATTGTTTGAAAATCAGGCAAACGAGAACGGCATTATCATTCGCATTACCATGCCGCCAAAAATACCGGCAATCGGAATTGATGCGCAGGAATTCAGGCAAATTATTTTCAATCTTCTGTCAAATGCTATCCGTTTTACTCAAAGTGGCGGGCAAATTGTGGTGCATCTTTCAACCACAGACAAGAATTATGTAAAATTATCGGTGAGCGATAATGGTATCGGTATGAACGAGGAAGAAATGGCGCGCGCCCTTCAACCTTATGGACAGGTTGCAAGAAAAGACGGTCGTATCGGAGATGCAGTCTTTACCGGTACCGGTCTTGGCCTGCCGACGACAAAAGGTCTTGCCGAAAAAATTGGCGGAAGGCTCATCCTGCTATCAAAACCGGGGCAGGGAACAACAGTAGAAGTATTTTTTCCCGTTCGCCGTTCGTGAAATAAAGCCGGAATTTCAAGTGTTTTCAAGCGGGCTGGCACACTCCGGTTTCTGGAATGGCCAGCGCTTTGTATAATTTCTCAGGCAGTTCTGATGCCTGAATGATCGCTCTAATGAGCTTTTGAGTTTTATTGGAAATTGCGCTTTATCAAAATGCGCATTTACAAATATTATTTTTTGGCAGCCAGCAGATCACGTATTTCTGTCAGCAATACCTCGTCACGGGGAACCGGCTTTGGTTCAGGGGCTTGTTGCTCTTTACGGTGCATTGCATTGATTGCTTTAACGACAATGAAGAGCACCCATGCAATAATAAGAAAATTGATGAGCAAGGTAATAAAATGGCCATAGGCGATCGTTGCTCCGGCTTCGCGCGCGGCTGCAAGAGTTGTCTGTTTTTGACCGGCAAGCTGGATGAACATGTTGGAAAAGTCTATGCCACCGGTGATGAGCCCGATAACCGGCATGAGCAAATCGTTGACAATAGAATTGACAAGGCCGCCAAAGGCACCGCCGATAATAACACCGATGGCCAGATCAATCATATTGCCCTTTAATGCAAATTCCCGAAATTCTTTGAGCATTAGCCTTTTCCTCGCCTCTTCATGGTCGTTTTCAATTCTCACAATAATCAATGCTGATTATGCTACGACCCTAAAATATGGCACTATAACGGGAAGAAAAGGCTTTTATTATTATTTCCTGCAAGAAGCTAAAAAACATCGTGCAGAATTTTCAGGAATTAAAGTTTATCGGCGCCATTATCCGGCGAAGTCTGATTATCTTTAAAGTCGTTTTTAAACTTGTCGAAGAAATATTTCATTGTGTCATAAGCCTGATCCATATCCTGTTTGCTAGGCAGACCTGTTGTGGCTTTATTTTGCTGAAGCTCGGCAATTTTATCTTTCAACGTCTTGATTTCCTGCTCGTAACGCGCGCGTTCGTCACCGGAAATAGCGCAGGTTATTTTCCCGTCCTTATCAAGACATTTGTCGATACTGCCGGTATCGGTATCAAGACGCAAATAACCGTCATCGACTTTTTGAAATTCAAAACGATGATCGGATGCAGAACCGATTGTTGTCAAACCGATGGCACAGCAGGATGCGAGAACAAGTGTTTTAAGAAAAGTCGACATTTTTATTCCTTGGTTGAAACTCTCCTATTCATTATATAGGGATGAATGAAAATATTTCCCATTCAATGGATTCCGATTTCCAGCGAAATAGCATATTGGCTCGAAAGTTATGGCCTTGATTTATAAGATTGTGTCGAAAGACGAATGGAAAAAAGCCGAAGATTCAGGTGTTTTTTCTGGTGCTGCGGTCGATATTGCCGACGGTTTTATCCATTTTTCAACCGCCGAACAGGTGGCAGAGACGGCAAACAAGCATTTTAAAGGCCAAACCGGTCTCTTGCTTGTCGCTGTTGACGAAGATCAACTTGATGAAGAGCTACTGCGTTATGAAGTGTCTCGCGGGGACGCATTTTTCCCTCATCTTTATGGTGACTTATCGCTTGACGCTGTTGTCGGTGTCAGTCCTTTCGAGGCTGACGAAAACGGCCTATTCGAGTTCAGCGAGGTTCTGCCATGAACTTTTATCGTTCTTTTTTACGCCCGTTGGTTTTCTGCCTGTCGCCGGAAAAAGCCCACAAGCTTTCTATCCTAGCATTGAAAGCGGGCTTCGGTTCGGGGGCGGTAATCCATGACCAACGTTTGAGCGTGAACATAGCCGGACTGGAATTTCCGAATTTTTTAGGCTTGGCTGCCGGTTTTGATAAAAATGCCGAAGTTCCCGATCAAATATTGCGTTTGGGCTTCGGCTTTAGCGAAGTTGGTACAATCACGCCGCGTCCGCAAGCGGGTAACCCTCAACCCCGTCTCTTTCGTCTTCGTGAAGACGAAGCTGTTATCAATCGCATGGGGTTTAACAATGAGGGGCATGAAGCTGCCCATAAACGGCTCGCCAAGCGTAAAAAGCAGGGCATTGTCGGGGTCAATATCGGCGCGAACAAGGATTCGGATGATCGTATTCTCGACTATTCGCGCGGCATCCATTGTTTTTATGATGTTGCAAGCTTTTTCACCATCAATATTTCATCACCGAACACACCGGGCTTACGGAATTTGCAAGCCCGTGACAGTTTGAAGGAATTGCTCCTCTCGGTGAGCGGGGCAAGAACGGAAGAAAAGCAAAAGACGGGTGTGCATGTTCCGGTCTTTTTAAAGATAGCACCTGATTTGACCGAAGAAGGGCTTGATGATGTCGCCGCCGAGCTTCTCGCCTCGGATGTTGACGGGCTTATTGTTTCCAATACGACACTTTCCAGAACAGGTCTTGAAAATAAAAGCTTCAGTGGCGAATCGGGCGGGCTTTCCGGCAAGCCGCTATTTGAACGCTCGACAATCATTCTTGCGAAAATGCGCAAGAGATTGCAGCAACAAAAACCGATTATCGGGGTCGGCGGTGTTTATGACGCGAAAACAGCGCTGGAAAAAATCAAAGCCGGTGCCGATCTTGTCGAACTTTATAGCGCGATGGTTTATGAGGGTGCTGGGCTTGCGAGACACATTCTGGAAAATGTGCTTGAAACCATGAAAAAAGATGGTGTGAAAAAGATAGAGGAGTATCGCGACCTGTCTTTGGATGAATGGGCAAACCGCAAAATTCCTGATTAAGCGCGTTTACTAAAAACTTGGTTCCCCAAAAGTACCCAAGCAGCGCCTGAAAAGTACGACGCGGTTTTCTTAAAAAAACATCGCAATAGAGAGAAAGTCTGATTTTCAAAAACTGTTGATTGCGCGTTTTGGGGGACAGGAAAGGAAAGGCTTTTTCTGGCGTGTTTTATCTCGCATCGATTGCCAATTTAATAAGCTCCATTATGCGGGCGGAATAAAAGTTTCAGTGATTTTGCAGTCTATCGCAGACAAAAATCCAATGAAAATGCCAATAAATAGAGTTTAAATGCGCTAAGGCACTTGCAAAATTGTTCGATCTTCCGTATGTCACCCGTCAGAATGTTTCATTCTGGCGATGCGGTTGTAGCTCAGTTGGTTAGAGCGCTGGTTTGTGGCACCAGAGGTCGTAGGTTCAACTCCCACCAACCGTACCATTTTCCCTCAAGCTTTTCGGTTGTTTTAAAAAGTGTGCACTTTTGCATAAGCGCTTTCATCTACGTAAAAGCAGAAGAAAGATGACCGGCTTTGCGCGGTTTAAAAAAATTCGAATAGAGACGCGCTGACAGCTTAAAAAAGAGCCTGAAGTACCATGTTCGGACAAAGAAACGGCTTCGAATTTCCGGTGATTTTTGTTGGAAACCGGAGTCTTGAATAATTTGCGTTATGAACCGATGATTTTTATGTCCGACGGGCTTTTTATTCGGCAACCGGCAAGCCAAATGGCAAGATCGGCTAATGGCTTGAAATAACATTTTGCTGCCAAATTCTTAAAACCCGTCCGATTTGCAAATCGGAATATCGGCTAAAGATTGACGTAATAAAAGCTTTGCAAGGTCTTTATTCCATGAGGTAATATGAACTCATGCGGCCAAGGCTTAAGACGGGCAGGGGGAAATAAAATAAGAAGATCAAGATCAGCTTGGGGCAAGACGGGACGAATAGATTATATCCGGTTTCGATAAATTGATAATCTGACGGGAGCGACAAACGTCCGGTTGACAAAAGACGGTGGTCGTCACAATTTTTGAAACTCGATAGCCGATATCTATAGACCATAGAAACTTCAATTTGGTGTTTTATGACGTTAAAAAAAACAAAAAAGACAAAAGATAAGAGCACAAAGCTGCAACATGCTTATCTCAAGAATATTTATGGCGTAAAAAATTGGCACGAAGCCTCGGAGTGGCTGGCTTTTCGCGGTATTGAAGACATTGAATGTATTACCCCCGATCAGGCCGGTGTCGCTCGCGGCAAAATGATGCCGTCGAACAAATTTACGTCCGATACGTCGCTTGCTCTGCCTTCGGCTGTGTTTATGGCAACAATTTCCGGCGATTATCCCGAAGATGGCAACGGTTTCCATTATCCGGCCGATGATGGTGATTTACGATTGGAACCCGATCTTGCAACTTTAAGCGTTGTCCCGTGGGAAGATGATCCGACCGCACAAGTTATTTGCGATATTGTTTACCAGAGCGGTAAAAGGGTTGAATTTACGCCGCGCAATGTTTTGCGCAATGTTGTGGAAGAATACACAAAACTGGGGTTGAAACCGGTGGTGGCACCGGAAATAGAATTTTATCTTGTCCAGAAAAATCCTGATCCCGATTATCCTTTAACACCTCCTGTCGGCCGCTCCGGTCGCGCTATTGGTGGCGGGCAGGGCTATTCTATTGCCGGTGTTAACGAATTTGACGAACTGATCGACGATATGTACCATTTTTCCGAGGCGCAAGGCTTGGAAATCGACACATTGATTCATGAAGAAGGGGCAGGCCAGCTCGAAATCAATTTGCGTCACGGCGATCCGATCGAACTTGCCGATCAGGTTTTTCTGTTCAAACGCACCATACGAGAAGCGGCATTCAAGCATGATATGTATGCCACCTTTATGGCAAAACCCATAGAGGGGCAGCCCGGTTCAGCCATGCATATCCATCAATCTATTGTCGACGTGAAGACCGGCAACAATATTTTTACGCGTTCCGACGGGAGTGAAAGCGAGGCCTTCCGGCATTTTCTGGGTGGCTTACAAAAGCATATGGCAAGTGCAATGGTTATGCTTGCCCCATATGTCAATTCCTATCGCCGGTTGGTGCCGGATCTTTCGGCACCGGTCAACCTCCATTGGGGCTATGACAACCGGACCACGGCCTTCCGTGTTCCCCGTTCGGCACCTCAAGCGCGACGTGTTGAAAATCGCCTTCCATCATCCGATGCCAATCCCTATCTTGCACTTGCAGCATCACTCGCCTGCGGCCTTATCGGTCTTGTCGACAAACTTAAGCCTGACGAGCCATCGTCAAAGACTGTTAATGCTGATCATGTAGATTTGCCCCGTGGTCTTGTCGAGGCGGTGGCGTTGTTTGACGAGAATAAACGGTTACGTTCGGTGCTGGGGGACACATTCGTTAACACTTATGCGGCTATAAAACGGCAAGAATTCGAAACGTTTATGGAAGTTATCAGTCCTTGGGAGCGGGAATATTTGCTGCTCAATGTGTAGGATATCAATTTATGTTTCACGAAAACAATATATCACCGGGGCTATCCTGGTATGAATTCAGTGTAGCCGAACGCCCGACCTATCCTTCTCTCCATGAAAAAAAAGATTGTGATGTCGCGATAATCGGTGGCGGCTTCACCGGACTTTCCGCAAGCTATCATCTGGCAAAAGCGGGCTTGAGTGTTGTGCTCGTCGACGCGGCGCGGTTTGGTGACGGAGCGTCCGGCCGCAATGGTGGACAACTTGGAACAGGTCAGCGTCAATGGGTGGAAAAGCTTGAAAAAACACTGGGGTTCGAACGGACAAAAGCTCTGTTCGATCTCGCTGAAGAAGCCAAGAAAGATATATTGGACTTTCAAGAGAAAGGCATAATCGATCTCGATTATGTTCCCGGACAACTGTCTCTTGCTTATAAAAAACGCGAGATTGGCGCCTATCAGGAGCATGTCGCCAATATGCTCCGTTATGGCTATGACAAATTGTCTTTTATGGACAGCAAGGAGACACATGAGCGTTTGGGGGCGGATTTTTATTATGGAGGAATTCGCGATACCGGTACCGGCCACATCAATCCGCTAAAACTTGTTGTCGGGCTTGCCAATCTTGCTTCGAAAGCAGGTGTGCAACTTTATGAAAAAACCCGTGCTACGGCAGTTCGCACCGAAGGCGATAAATGTATTGTTACGACGAACGAGGGATATATCGTAGCCAAGCAGGTTTTGCTTGCTACCAATGGTTATGATCTGGGTTTGCAACGTTTCGTCGAAAAATATATTGTGCCGATACGTTCCTATATCGGAGCAACCGCCCCTTTACCAATCGATAGCGAAATTTTGCGTGGCGGCGAAGCTGTTGATGATTCGCGTTTTGTTGTGCGCTATTTCAGAAAAAGTGCCGATAACCGTTTATTATTCGGAGGGGTTGAAAGCTATGACCGTTCGGTTATTGACCATCTTGCCGAACGTATTCGTGCCCAGATTGTAGAGATTTTCCCGAAATTGGGTCAAATCGAACTCACCCATTGCTGGGGAGGGACAGTTGGCATTACCGTCGAACGCATGCCTTATATCCGTGACATTATGCAAAATGTTACGTATTGCGGCGGTTATTCCGGTCATGGTGTGATGCTGGCGCCTTTTATGGGTAAGCTTTATGCAGAATCTCTTCTTGGAAAGGGCGACCGGCTTTCTCTCTTCAAAGAATTGAAAATTTCTTCTTTTCCGGGTGGAACAGCATTGAAGGCGCCACTTCTTTGGATGGCAATGCGGTTTTTTGCCTTGATGGATCGATTCTAAAAATAGTGATTGTTAATTCGTCGCCTTGAAGAATGAAGCGGCTAGCGCAAAATTGATGAATGACAATATTTGCGCTTGAACGCATCGGATGCGCATTGTCTTCCATTGGAAACGCCTCTTGGAAGCACCGGAATTGACGGGAAAATTGTGTTTCTCCAAAGGGGAAACGCCGGATTGCTTGTTTTTGATTGCCCGTACAATAAATTTAATGGTGAAGTAACCGGCAAATTAACAGCTTATTCAGCACCTCAAGGCATATATATCGTGATATAAATAAGATTTAAGACTAGAGGTAAAGCGTCTGAGGACTTTGGTATTTCTATGGTAAGTAAAATAATTCCTATTCCCCCGTTTGATTGCATTGTTTTTGGCGGTGCGGGCGATCTTGCCGAAAGAAAGCTCTTACCTGCACTCTATCACCGCCAATGCACAGGACAATTCAGTGAACCGACTCGCATTATCGGTACATCACGCTCGAAACTGACGGATGAAGAATATCGCAATTTTGCGCGCCAGGCGATCGAGAAACATGTTTCGTCCGCCGATATAGACAAAGGTGAAGTTGACCGTTTTCTCGAAAGGCTGAGTTACGTTCCCGTTGACGCTACAAGCGATGACGGTTGGGACAAATTGAAAAAAGCAATCGAGATTTCTTCGAAGAACACGATCAGAGCCTTTTATCTGGCGGTCAGTCCGGCACTTTTCGGCAGTATTGCCGAACATTTGGGAAAAAATGGGCTGGTCACCGATGAAACCCGTATCATCGTTGAAAAACCGATCGGACGGGATCGTGAAACTGCAACCAAGCTTAATGATACATTGGCACGGGTTTTTCACGAGAAGCAGATTTTCAGAATCGACCATTATTTGGGCAAAGAGACTGTCCAGAATTTGATGGCATTGCGCTTTGCCAATGCGCTTTATGAACCATTATGGAATTCTGCCCACATTGACCATGTCCAGATAACAGTGGCCGAATCAGTCGGGCTTGAGGGACGTGCCGGTTATTATGACAATGCAGGCGCTCTTCGCGACATGGTGCAAAACCATATGTTGCAACTTTTGTGTCTGGTTGCGATGGAACCGCCTTCAGCCAATACGGCCGATGTTGTCCGTGACGAGAAGCTTAAAGTTCTTCATTCACTTTCCCGCATTGATAGCCATAATGTAACAACCCGCACCGTACGCGGCCAATATAAAGCCGGTGCTTCGACAAGCGGGCCTGTCGGTTCCTATCTTGATGATCTTAAAAAAGACAAAAGCAATACCGAAACATTTGTTGCTTTGAAAGTTGACATTAACAATTGGCGTTGGGCAGGTGCACCCTTTTATTTACGCACCGGCAAACGACTGGCGACCCGCATGTCGGAAATTGTGGTGACGTTCAAACCCATTCCTTATAACATTTTCGGCAGCGAGGCTGGCGAGATTGTACCGAACCGGCTGGTTATCCGTTTGCAGCCTGACGAGGGTGTCAAACAATGGCTGATGATCAAGGATCCGGGGCCAGGTGGAATGCGGCTTCATCATGTGCCACTTGATATGACATTTGCCGATTCATTTCAGGTTCGCAATCCCGACGCTTATGAACGTTTGTTGATGGATGCCGTACGTGGCAACCAGACATTGTTCATGCGGCGTGATGAAGTCGAAGCTGCGTGGAGCTTTGTTGACCCGATCGAAGAAGGTTGGGAAGCAACAAATATGCCGGTTCAAGGTTATACGGCAGGAACATGGGGGCCATCAAAATCGATTGCCCTGATCGAGCGGGATGGTCGTACATGGAACGACACAGTTTAGGGTATTTGCTATGAGCTTGATGGATACAAACCGGCTGAATTTCGACACGCCTTCGGCATTGGCTTCAGCTTTGGCTGATCGGGTTGCAGCGGAATTGAGCGTTGCTATTGTTGAACGCAAACAGGCAGTGCTCGCAGTATCAGGTGGTAAAACGCCAGAACTTTTTTTCCATTATCTCGCCAAGGCGGATATTGATTGGAAAAACATTCTTGTCACTCTGGTCGATGAACGTTTTGTGCCCGTGACAGATGATCGTTCCAACGAACGTCTGGTGCGTTCAAGCCTCTTACAGAATTTTGCTTCAAAAGCCCGCTTTTATGGCCTTTATAACCCGTCGATTACCGCGGAACTTGCGGCCTTTTCCGCGGCAAGTCGCATTAACGGCCTGCCACGGCCTTTTGATGTGATCGTTCTTGGCATGGGAACCGACGGGCATACAGCTTCGTTCTTCCCCGGTGGTGATCGTTTGAAACAGGCTATTGACCCGGAATCGCGTGCGCTGGTTTTACCGATTCATGCACGTGGCTTGAAGGAAGCCCGTTTAACGCTTACATTGCCCGTTATTGTCGAAGCACGCTTTATCGCTCTTCATATTGAAGGTCAGACAAAACTGGATGTTTTCGAACGGGCTTTACAAGACGGACCGGTTGAAGAATTGCCTATTCGTGCAGTGTTGAAAAATACACGCCATCCGGTTCAGGTCTACTGGTCGCCGAATGAAGAGGAAAAGCAGATAACGGATGGAACCCATTCGTTATTTGATACAGTTTCAGTTTAGGAGAAATAGAGAACATGTCTCTTTCAGGCACAATTGCTGCCGTGACAGACCGGATTCGTGAACGGTCCAAAAAAAGTCGCGAAATCTATCTTGACCGCATCACCCATGCAGCACGAAATCGCCCGCGTCGCAGCTTTTTTGCCTGTGCCAATCAGGCGCACAGCTTTGCCGCCTGCGCACCGCTTGATAAAGAACGGTTGAAAGAAGATGTCGTCGGTAATATCGGCATTATTACAGCCTATAATGACATGTTGTCTGCGCATCAGCCCTTTGAAGCTTTTCCGAAAATTATCAGGGAAGCAGCACGTGAAGCTGGCGGTGTAGCCGAAGTTGCAAGCGGTGTTCCGGCGATGTGCGATGGTATTACCCAAGGTTATACCGGCATGGAACTGTCGCTTTTTTCACGTGATGTGATTGCTATGGCAGCAGCTGTCGGTCTTTCGCATGATGTGTTTGATGCTGCACTTTATCTCGGCATCTGCGACAAGATTGTCCCGGGACTTTTGATAGCCGCGTTGACGTTCGGGCATATCCCCGCAATTTTTGTGCCGTCGGGCCCGATGACAACCGGTCAGGGCAACGACAAGAAAGCGGAAATCCGCCAGCTTTATGCCGAAGGCAAGGTCGACCGCAAAGCGTTGCTGCAATCGGAAGCGACATCCTATCATGCACCGGGAACGTGCACTTTCTATGGAACGGCCAATTCCAACCAGATGATGATGGAAATGATGGGGCTTCATATGCCAGGAGCCGCATTCATCAACCCTAATACTCCGTTACGCGATGCATTAACGCGCGAAGCCACCAGACGCGCCCTCAAGATTACCGCCCTTGGCAATGAATATACGCCGGTCGGTGCGATGATCGACGAAAGGTCGTTTGTTAACGCCATTGTCGGATTGAATGCGACTGGTGGTTCAACGAACCATACAATCCATTTGATCGCTATGGCTCATGCCGCAGGTATTGATCTCAACTGGGCAGATATTGCCGAAATTTCGTCGGTCGTTCCGCTTATTGCGAGGGTTTATCCCAACGGTCTTGCCGATGTGAACTATTTCCATGCCGCTGGCGGTATGGGCTTTGTGATTAAACAATTGATTGAAGCGGGTCTCGTTCATGAAGATGTCCGCACAGTCGTCGGCGAGGGCTTGGATGCTTATGCAACCGAACCGAAACTTGGAAGTGACGGGCAAGTTGTGCGTGAACCGGCACCGGAAAAAAGTGGCGATGAAAAGGTGCTCACCGGCTGGCGGAAACCCTTCCAACCGGATGGTGGCATTCGTGTGCTTTCCGGCAATATGGGCGCTGCCATTATCAAAGTGTCGGCAGTCAAACCCGAACGCTGGTTGATCGAAGCACCGGCTCTGGTTTTCAATGACCAACTGGAGCTTCAAGATGCTTTCAAAGCAGGCAAACTTGATGGCAAGGATTTTGTTGCCGTTGTGCGCTATCAGGGGCCAAAAGCCAATGGTATGCCGGAATTGCATAAACTGACGACAGTTCTTGGCGTGTTGCAGGATCGCGGGCAGAAGATTGCCCTTGTCACCGATGGCCGTATGTCCGGCGCATCCGGCAAAATTCCGGCTGCAATCCATGTCACACCGGAGGCACTTGATAATGGGCCGATTGCACGGTTGAAAGACGGCGATATGATCCGGCTTGATGCCAATGAGGGAACATTGACAATTCTTGTCGACGAACAGGAGTTCAACAACAGACCGATTGAACATCCTGATCTTTCAGCCCATGAATTCGGTACCGGACGCGAGCTTTTCCGTGTTTTCCGCGAATTTGTCGGGCGGGCTGATCAAGGAGCAAGCGTTGTTGTTGGTCCTTTACGCAAATAGCTGTTTTAAAGCTTTTTAGAGTCACAAAAACGCTCCGGATTTGATTGTTCTGGAGCGTTTTTTATTGATTTTCTGAAATGACATTCAATCAGTAAATGTTTTGAAGGAAATATCGCATCCCTATCAGAATTTTGGCAATGGCAAATTATTTGCCTTGCAAGCCGCTTTCAAAGTATTTGCCATTAACATGGCAATTGTCATAGGCCCGACACCACCCGGAACAGGGGTGATGAAGCCTGCCACTTTTTCTGCGGTTTTATATTCGACATCACCGACAAGACGGGTTTTCCCCTGACCTTTTTCAGGAGCGGGAATGCGGTTGATGCCGACATCAATGACGGTGGCACCGGGTTTTATCCAGTCACCTTTGATCATTTCGGGTTTACCGACAGCCGCTACAAGAATATCGGCACTACGGCAGACATCATCAATTTCGCGGGTGCGGCTATGGGCAATCGTGACTGTTGCATTGGCCGCAAGAAGGAGCGCTGCAACCGGTTTTCCAACGATATTCGAACGGCCGACAACCACTGCATCAAGGCCGGAAAGATCTTTACCCAAACCATGTTTGATCATGTACATGATACCGGCGGGCGTGCAGGGAATAAATGCGTCTTCAATTGCACCGGTCATAAGTTTTCCGGCATTGATATAGTGGAAGCCGTCAACATCTTTATCCGGTGAAATTGTCTGGATGACATGATCGGCATTGATATGTGCAGGTAATGGCAATTGCACCAGAATGCCGTGGATATTTTTGTCTTCATTCAGTTCCTTGACAAGGGCAAGCAAATCCGACTCGCTGGTTTTCTCATCCAGTTCATATTTGTTGGATAGAAAACCGCATTCTTCGGCGCGTTTTTCCTTGGATGCAACATAAACCTTGCTGGCAGAATCCTCTCCGACAATAATCACCGCAATACCCGGTTGAATATCGTGTTGTTCACGTAAAACAGCAGTTCCCTGTTTTACCTTGGCAAGGATGTCTTCAGAAAGTTTTTTCCCGTCGATCACATTGGCCATAGAGGAATCCTTTCACTCGGCTTTTTGTTCTGCTTTAAAGCATTTTCCTGAAATAAAACAGGTCATTGTGTCAAGATTGTACGCATTTGACACAGAGGAGTTGGAAAATAGCGAGTTGAGCTGCAAGAGCAAGAGAAAATAGGCTTTTGTCTGTTAAAGCCGCAAAATATTCAAACGATGCTCTTCGACGGTGGAAATTCGAATGGAGATTTTCGCGTATTTTGAGCTGACGGAAAGCTTTTTTATCAAAAAAATTGCGGAATAAGCGGGGGGGGCACAAAGGAGGCGCGTCACCGGAACAGCCAATCCCCTTATCAAGGTGTCTTGCAATAATGAAAAACTGTGTGACCGGATAAAAATGCGGGGCAAAAAGATTATATGCGGTTTTAATCAAGAACCGCATATAGTCTGTTCTATTTCAGAAGCCACCCCAAAATCGGGGCAAGCAGAACATTGACAATGCCAACCATCACCATAACGAGGCCGGCAATCGACCCTTCCTGGCGCCCCATCTGGTGGGCACGGGCAACGCCTGCTCCATGTGCACCCATACCGAAAAGCGCACCACGAGCAAGGGACGAGCGTAGCGGCAGATATTTGACAATCACTTCACCGAGTGCAGCGCCCATAACACCCGTCAGAACAACAAAAATGGCTGTCAAATCCGGAATGCCGCCAATATCGCCCGAAACCTCCATCGCAAAAGGTGTGCTGATCGAACGCGGCATAAGACTGAGCCGCAAAGTCGGATCAAGTTGCATAAGCGTTGCAAGCCCCCAAGCCGACAACATCGAGGCAAAAGAACCGACGATGATACCGATTGTCAGAATAAACCAGTTTTTAACGATGATGCGGCGTTGCTGCCAGATTGGTACGGCAAAGGCAACGGTGACCGGTCCCAGAATGGCAACCAGCCAATGGGTGGCCTTGATGTAATGGGCGTAGTCACCTTTAAGCAAGACGACAACAATCATCAAAAGAAGCGGTGTCACCGCCAATGGTGTCAGCCACCAATAAGAAAAACGGCGGTAAAATGCTTTAGCCGCCATATAGAGAAGGATGGTAACAAGCGACCAGAAAACCGTTTTGAAAACCGGATTGGTATAAAGCTCGATATCGGCAAGATATTGTTCAAGATTTGCTTCAATGTTTGACATGGCGCATTAACATCCAGCGGTAACAAAGATCTATTGTCAAAGCGGTGATACTCATAACAACAAAGGTGCCGCCAAGAATAACAACCAGAATTTTAATACCCAACAAGCCGATAAATTCTTTGTGATTGAGCAGGGCAAGAACTGCCGGAACAAAAAACAGGAGCATTTCGGCAATGAGCCAATCGGCACCGCGTTTCATGCTTAATATGCTGAGTTTGTGGCTGGCAAGCGCAAGAAGTGCCAGAACCATACCGATAATTGCGCCCGGAATCGGTAGGTTCAGTGCCCGGCTAATGACCTCGCCAATAATCCAGAATGCGCACAAAAGTCCCATCTGTGCAAATATGTTGCGATGGAAAAGCCGGCGTGTTTGAATAGTAAGACGATGTATCATTTAATTTACTCCTGACAAAACGTTAGATAAGTGATGCTGTGTCATTCGTAAAATGAATTGAATTCATGTAGACTATTCCTATATAGAATAGTTATGCAAATAAGAACGCTTGAAGCCTTTGTCGAAATTATACGCCAGAACGGCTTTTCCTCGGCCGCGAAAGTTCTGAACTCGACGCAATCGACGGTCAGTAAATCTCTGGCCCAGCTCGAAAGCCAGTATGGAACCAAATTAATCAATCGAAACAAAGAAAAAATGCAGCTTACAGCGGCAGGCGAATATGTCTTTCGCCATGCCCAACGCATTCTTGCCGAAGAATCGGCAATGGAGCGCGAAATCGCCGAATTGAAGGGACTAAAACGCGGTATTCTGAAAATAGGACTTCCGCCTATTGGCAGTTCGGAGCTTTTTGCTCCGGTTCTTGCCCGCTATACGTCCGCCCACCCGCAGATCGATATCAATATTGTTGAACACGGGAGCAAAAAACTGGAGGAGCTGGTGCGGCAGGGAGAAATCGAACTTGCCGGTTCTCTGGTACCGATTGCGAGCGGCTTCGATTATCAGGATGTTCGTAATGATCCTGTTGTTGCGCTCATGCCGGCCAGTCTTGCCGGAGAGCGAACCACAATCACAGCCAAAGAGCTTGTTGAATATCCGTTTGTGCTTTTTGCCAGTCAATTTGCTCTGACACCGCTTGTTATTGAAACATTTCATAAAAAAGGACTGTCACCCGTCGTTTCGGCGCGCTCGAGTCAGATCGACTTTTTATTTGGTTTGGTGGCAGCGGGAATGGGGGTTGGCTTTTTACCCCGTATGATTGCCGAAAAACGGAATGTCAAAAATGTCAAAATGGTTGAAATGACCGACACAATCATTGAATGGCATATGGCATTGATTTGGCGTAGCAATAGTCACCTTTCCTATGCGGCTCGCGAATGGTTGCGGCTGTCGGGAGAATACCATGATGAAACATTGAAAGTAAATAACAGCGTAAAATCATGATCCGTTTTTTTCGGGCCCCAAGAAAAAAAGGTGCAGAAGCAACATAGTGTAAAATTCTCTTGAAATATTGGCGATTAGTTCTTGCGTCCGACAATTAAATTTCTATTATTCTGCCATTTGAAACAGTAAATTACCGCTTGTGTGCGGTCATTTAAAAGCGGGGACGTGAAGCGTCAAACTTGGGAATGGTTTTATGGGTACTCAAAAAAGACGACTCATCGTTGTTGGAAATGCCGATTTACCGAGAGATTTGTCGGAAGAGATAGATAGCGCAGACTATGTTTTACGCTTCAATCGTCCTAGACTTCTTGACGGCTGGAGTGGTTCAAAGACCAGTTGTCTGATGATGTGTAACTCCGGCAAGCCAATGCAGCAGAAACTTGAAGATCATTCTTTTCTGGAATACAAATTTTTTAAACAGGCCGAGCTCATTACACTGGTCTATCATCCCTATATTATGAAGACTTATTTCGCCCGTCCCCGCTTAAGTTCGCAATTATTAAAACACCGAAGGCTCGACTGGACCGACAAGGCAATCAAAATTTTTGGCGGGGCGAGCAAGGATGTGGTTATAAAATCCGCGCAGTTCTATCTTGAAGCTTGTGCTGAAATCGGCATTGAAGGCCATAAACTCAAGGAATGGTTTCCATCGACCGGCTATCTCGGCATTTGGGATTGTTTGAAACAGTTCGATTTGTCGGAATGGGAAATTTTCATCTGCGGTTTTACCTGGCAGGGGTGGAAGCACCATGCCTGGTCAACAGAAGAAAAATGGGTGCGTGAGCGAATAGCCGAGGGAACTTGCCATTTCTTGTAACAAGCGTGATTGATCGCCGTTGTTTTCTTTTCATGCAATCCGTATTATGACAAAAAACTTGTCGGTTCCGCTGTCGGATTTTCAGGATAACTATGAACGGCTCATTAAAAACCATTAAAGCACTTGTTATTCATCTTGAACGGGCAAATGAGCGGGAAAGTCAGGTAGCGCTTCTGAAGAAATGTCTCCCATGTCCGACAATTATTTTAAACGCGATAGATAGTCTTTCTCTTGATGATCAAACAATTCATCACTTTTATCAAAAAAAGCTCTATCGTCCTTATTATCCTTTCACATTATCAAAAAATGAAATTGCATGTTTTCTATCTCACAGGCTCGCCTGGCAAAAAATAATTGATGAGAGGTTGGATGCCGGTTTTGTTGTTGAAGACGATGTTGCCCTCGACGAGCGATTTGATGAAGTTTTCCGTTTCGCAGTTGATAACGGTAATTGCGACAGTTTCATCCGTTTTCCTTTCCGGTTGCGCGAGACCGGTAAAATAATTGCCGAAAAAGGCGACATCAAACTGATCAGGCCAACAGAAACCGGTTTGGGGCAGGTTGCCCAGCTAGTGGGCCGGAATGCCGCCAAAAAACTTCTTGATGCAACCGGAATATTCGATCGGCCGGTTGACACAAGCGAGCAACTTTATTGGAAAACCGGTGTTCATCCGGAGGTTATTCTACCGCCAGTGGTTCGCGAAATTTCTGCAAAGCTGGGCGGCTCGACAATAAAAAGTAAACATTCATTTTTTGCCCGCCTTTACCGTGAAATAGCACGTCCGCTTTATCGGCATCGTATCAGGGCTTTATCAAAACGTCAGGAAGGTTGAGATGGCTGTCCCCATTCTTCTCTATCATCACATTGGAATGCCACCCAAGGCAGGAATTCCGGGGCGCTCGAATTATGTAACTGTTAAAAATTTTGCCAAACAGATGCGCGTTCTGAAACGGCTTGGCTTTAAAGGTTTGTCTCTCAGAGAGGCAATGCCCTATATTCGTGGTGAGAAAAAAGACAGAGTTGCAGCTATTACTTTCGACGACGGTTTTTTATCTGTCTATCAGGACGCTATGCCTATTCTCGACGAATTGGGGTTCAGTGCCACGAATTTTTTTGTCTCCTCCCATATGGGACTTGATAATTCATGGGATAACGAGCGTTCCGAACGCAATAAAATCATGACATTTGACGAAATGAGAGACTGGGCCGCCCATGGACATGAAGTGGGGGGCCACACGAATGACCACCTGCATTTGAAAGATATTCCGCTTCAAGAAGCAAAACGTCAGATCGTCGAAAACAAGCAAAAGCTTGAGGAAGAGCTCGGGGCGCCACTTGTCTCTTTTGCCTATCCATTTGGTGATGAAAATGAAGCGATACGCAAAATAGTGCGAGATGCCGGTTATCATTTTGCTGTAACAACCATTAAATCACGAGCTCGTGGAAATGAAGGGGATTACGAACTGCCAAGACACAGCATTCGCCGCAATGACACAATTTTGCATTTTTTAGCCAAATGTCTATTGCGCTAATCAGATGTTTCTTGCGCTAATCGGGGCATAAAGGCGGGTTTTTAACCATTGTTATTGTCGTACGGTCAAAATTCATCTAAAAAAATGCCGGGCAAAAAGACCCGGCAAAAATTTAAACAAGGGCATTTCAGAAACAAGCTTTTCACTGGAAGCCGAAATGTAATTCGGTTTTATACTTTTATGGTTAATAGAGAGTAAAGGGACGAGGTGCACAAAAAAATCGCAAAATATGTCGGCGCTCTGATTTTTTTGCTGGTTATTGTCGGCGTGGCAATTTTCCTGTTATTGCCGCTTGTTGTCTCGACCGATGCTATCCGCATTCGTCTGGCGCAGGATCTGAGTGCCTGGACCGGCTATAATGTGCAATTGCGTGAAGCACCGCATCTTGATCTTTTTCCCTATCCCAAAGCGTCGCTTTCCGGTGTTACGCTCACACCGATGAACGATGAAGCCGCTCCACTTATGGAGGCAGAGCGTATCGAGGTCGATTTATCACTCTTTGATGCGTTACTCGGGCATATTTCGTTTTCGCAGACCCGCATTATCAATCCGCATTTTGTTATGGAAGAACCGGTCAAAACAGTTGCGGATTTTTTCGACACTCTTTCCCGTTCGCAAGGCAGCTTCGGATCAGCGGTTCGTGAAGCACGCGAAATTGTGGGAAAAAATCCCGATCATCCGGATACGACACGCCTTCTCAACCAGCCTTTCGGCAGGATTGTTATCGAAAATGGCGAACTTCTTTATCGCGAAAGTCTTGGCGGGATGGCTGAAAAAATCACTGCTCTTAATGCCGTTGTCGAATGGCCGGAATCAACAAGGGCGGCAAGTTTTCGCGCCAATGCAATCTGGCACGGGCAGGCGACCGATTTACGTATCGATGCCATGCAGGCGCTGATATTGTTGTCCGGCGGTACGAGTAATCTCAGAGCCAGTCTCAATTCTTTAAGTGGCGGTATTACGTTTGAAGGGAAGGGGCGGCTTTCGGACAATTATATTTTCGACGGCAGGCTTTCCGCCCGTTCGCCAGGCTGGAATAAAACTCTGGATTGGTTGGGCTATCACCAGTTATTGGGACAGGGCTTGAAGGCTCCGCTGGTTTGGGAATCGGATTTTTCTGCCCAACCCGGACACATGCAATTCAACAATGTCATTTTCAGTTTTGACAAGGACAATGCGCGTGGCGCTTTGGCCACCGGCTATCAGGACGACTTGCCGCTTGTAAGCGGTTCTCTTGCTTTCGATAGGCTCAATCTTGATACATTGATTGCGACGTTTTTTCCCGATGAAGAGAAAAACGAATTTCTTGATCTTTCGGTTCTTGACCGCATCGGCCTTGATATACGCATGTCGGCACCGGAAGCAAAACTCGGCAATGTCACTCTCAATAATCTTGCTGCCGCTATCCAGATCAGAAATGGAAAAGGCATATTCGATCTTGGTAATGCCAACGCTTTTGGCGGAGCCATACAATCAAATATCCAGATCAGTCACGAAAATGACAAAGCCAGTATTGAAGGGCGCATATCGGGAAACTCGCTTGATCTCCAGTCAATAGCCCAAGCATTTCAACGCCCCTTTCCGGTCAATGCCAAAACCGGTTTCATATTGACAATGCATGCGCCATTCACCCGTTGGCCGGACGTACTCTCCAAAATGCAGGGGCATTTGACGTTGAATATGTCATCGGGAACTCTTAAAGGTTATGACATTCATTCGATCCGCACAGCCATAAGCTCTGACGATAAAACCCACATAGAAAAATCCGATAATGTTTCCACCGGTTTCGACCGCTGGGATATCGAGTCAGAAATTACCGATGAAAATCTGCTTATCGACAAATCTTCTATGTCTATCGGCAACTGGCGACTTCTGGCAAAAGGAAAAGCCGATCTGCAACATGATGACGGTAATAAAAAGGGCTATCAGGTCAAGCTTTATTCGGTACTTGAAAAAGTTCCCCGTTCCGACGCCGCATGTCAGGATGTCACCTGCGTTGCAAATAGCTTGGTTAAACCTCTGAATTTTGTGTTATCGGGAAATGATTTTCCTGATAACGGGATTGATCTTAAAAAAGATAACGAAATCGATGAAGATCGATAAACCGCACTATCGGGCTTGTTAAAAGGCCTTTTTACGGAATTGGCGGGGTTAAAAAATGGTAAAACTTTTGGCACTCTCTGTCGGCCCAATCAAGTCTATCGGGCCGGACAATTTACAAAGCGGAATTGACAAAAAACCGATCGACAGGCCGCTTTTGCTCACCAAAACCGGTTTTGTCGGTGATGAGCAGGCAGACAAGAAACATCATGGTGGTCCGGAAAAGGCAGTCCATCATTATGATTTCGACCATTATGCATATTGGAAGAAGGAATTGGGGCATAAAGCGGTGTTTGACACGCCGACTGCCTTTGGAGAAAACCTTTCAACGTCAGGCTTGAGTGAAAAAAATATTGCCGTCGGTGATATTTATCGTCTCGGAAATGCGATTATCGAGGTTTCTCAAGGGAGACAACCGTGTTTTCGGCTCAATGTAAGGTTCGGCGTTCCGGATATGTCACTGCGCACACAAAAGAGCGGGCGAACAGGCTGGTATTATCGGGTTTTAGAGGAGGGTGAAGTCACGCTGCAAGACGAGCTTGAACTCCTCGAACGACGTCACGAAGATTGGACTATTTACCGGCTATGGAAAGCTTTTTACGTGACCCGCAATGATTATGATGAATTATCACAAATTGCGTCCCTTGAAGAATTATCGCCGAGCTGGCGATCTCTTGCACAAAAGCGGTTGGATAGCCATGAGATAGAAGACTGGACGAAAAGATTGACCGGAGCAGCATGAGAAGCTCATTCCGGCTTTTGACGAAGCTCGGTTAAGTCTTCTAGGCAGTTTTCCAAAAATTCCCGGTTTTATGATTGTTTGTGTCAGGCTTTAATGGCTGTCACTGCAAATAGGTCCAAGAATTCCGGTATTGATAAAAACTATCGATGGTCACCGGCAATATGTGCAATTTGATAATTGCCATAAATATCCTTCCAGAAATAAGTTCCTTTCAGAAATATTGGCGCGTGCCATTTTGAAAGGGCGTTTATATCAGCTTTGTTATCGACCCGTTGTCGCAACCGGATAAATGATTTTGCCGGTAAAGTAGCTCCGGCAGAAAATAAACGGATTGGTGCGATTTTTCGAATTTGAATTGATTGTTAGAGCTTTTTGAAATCAGGCTTTGAAGCCCTTCAGAAGTCAAGGGCAAGCAAGTGGAAATTCGATTTCGACACAAAAACCGGCAGGATGATCGATGTCTTCAAACTTTATCGTGCCGCCATGGGCTTTGACAACCTGAAGTGCAATGGCAAGCCCCAAGCCCGAACCGATGGATTTTCCGGCGGTACTGCCACGCTGGAAACGCTGAAAAACGATTTCCCGCTCGCTTTTCTTGATACCGGGGCCGGAATCGATAATTCTGATTGATAGGCGGCTAGAATTAACAGTCGGGGCTATGGTGACATCACCATCCGAATATCTGAGCGCATTGTCGACGAGATTATGTAACATTTCTCTCAAGGCAATACGGTCGCCAATCATGATTGCAGATTTTATCGAAGCGTCGGCCTTGATGTGAATACGCTCCTGTTCCGCCGATTGGATCCGGTTTATAACATCATCAAGCAGGTTTTCGATATTGATCGTGCTATCCGATTTTTGTTCAAGACGATGGGCAATTGTGGCGTCCATCAATAACTGGTTTACAAGCCGGCTTGCCTGAATAGCACTTCTTTCAACCTTGAGCAGTTGTTCATGGCGTTTCAATTCATTGCGCTCATGAATGGCGACCTCGATTTGCGACAAAAGCGAGGCTAACGGTGTGCGGATTTGATGGGCGGCATCGGCAACCAATGTGCGCATACGTTCGGAAGCAAGTTTCAATCTTTCCATAAACACATTGAGCGCAATGACCAGTGCATTGACTTCATTCGGCGAGGGGCTTTCCAAGGGTGAAAGGTCGGAAAAAGAACGGTTTTGCAATTCATTTTCAAGCTTTTTGAGAGGAAAAAAGGTCAAGCCGATTGCAAGCCAAATTGTACACAATGCAACAAACATGAGTGCCACAACGGCTATCGTTTCGTGATATAAAATACTGTTTTTCAATGATTGTTGTTCGCGTCGGGTTTGTCCGACGCGAATTGTTACCCATCCGGTTTTATTTCCGGCGGCAATCAGGCGGCCAACAGTGACCAGCCTGACCGGTTCATTATTAAAGAATGTGGTTTGGAAAGTGCCACCGGTCTTCTCCGCAAGCGCCATACCGGTGTCGAAGTTTTCATAACCGGTTACATAATGTCCGTCGGCGTCGCGAATGACGTAAAATATACGGTCTTCACCCGGAAACATGGAAAATGCCGCTCCGGGAATTTCCACGGCGACTTTGCCTTTTTCGGTCTGTACAGCATTGGCAATTGTGCGGGCGGATGCAAGGAGCAACCGGTCATAGGCGCTCTCGGTTGCGTGTTCGATACTGTTTTGCGTGAAATAAAGAATAATGCCGCCGGTTAACAACATCAGCGACAATGCAATCAGAAAAATCCTTCGGCGTAAGGAAAAATGTGATTTCACTTCTTTCCCCCGTCGGATTTTGTTTCATGGCTGTTTAAAATATCGCCAGTGGTTCTATTGCCATTGATAATGTCGAGCCAGACACGTAAAAACTGCCCGCGTTTCTGCCCGTCGTAATTGACCAATAAGGCAGGTGTCATGGCTATGGGCTGCACTGTTCCGCGTGTGTTTTTCATAATTGAAGAAATGCTGAATTGCCCCTCTATGCCCGGCATTATCGCTCCGAAACCGGTATTTCCGGCGGCTATTTTCTGACCATCGGGGGACAAAAGGAAGTCGATAAATTCTTTGGCAATTTCGGGTTCTGTCGAATGGCGCGGGATAAGCGCAGACCGCGCTATAACCAAAGCATAATCACTTGGAATAACAACCACTATATCGGGATTTGTCAAAGCGCGGGCAAAAGCATAGGATCCCAGAAGATTATAGGCGATGATGATGTCTCCCTTTTCGAGAGAATCAAGAACTTCGGGAGATGAAGCGCTCAGTTTTGCCTTTCCACTTGCTAAAGCATTTGTCAGCCGCCAGAAGTTTGACGAAATGAATTCGTCCTGCGTTGCCAATACATAACCGACACCCGATGTCGCAATATTATAGGTTCCGATTTTTCCATAAAGCTGTTGTTTGTTTTCTTCTATCAATTTGGCAAGGCCGAGATGGGTCGTGGGAACATCAATTGAACCGATAAGTTTCCGGTTATAGGCAATAACAGCCGGTTCAAAGGTAAAACCGATAACCTCGTTATGCCACTGCGCCCAATCCGGCAATTGTTGAAGATAAGGTGAAAAATAATCGGCTGCATAACCGTCATTGGCGAGTTTTATTTGCAAATCGACAGCCGAGGAAATGATAAGATCAGGCGGTGGTGTCAAACTGTCATGGACGACACCTTGAAAAATTTCACCGCTTTCCAGTTCTTTATATCGAACCGGAATATCGGGGTGGAGTTTTTTGAATTCCTTGATGAACTCCTGAAACAACAGGGCATCCGTTGTCCCGTAAATATTGAAGGTTTCTGCCGTTCCGGTTCTTTTTGGTGCAGCATAATGATTGATTGTTGCGTTTCTCGCCAAAACGACCAAAACTATAATCACAACCAAAAATATAAGTCGGCTAGTTAGACGGGGCATTTTTTGTCTGCACCCGATAACCGAAGCCCCGCAAAGTGGAGATTTCAATATCGGCTTTGCGAAGTTTTCGCCTTAACCGTGAAATATAGACTTCAAGAGCATTGAAAGAGACTTCATCATCAATATCGAAAAGGCGGTTCATCAATATTTCTTTGGCAACTGCTTTATCAAGATGATTGACAAGGATTTGCAACAAACTGAATTCGCGCCTGTTACATTCAACAATTTCACCGCCAATAACAAGCTTATGGGCGGCCATATCGATACTGGCATTGCCGATATGAACGGTATTGCTGGCAATGCCGTTTGTCCGGCGGATTGTTGCGGTCAAACGCGCAACAAGTTCGCGTACGTCGAAAGGTTTCACCAGATAATCATCTGCTCCCAAATCGAAAAGGCTCACCTTATCGTCAATTTCCGAACGGGCTGTGATAACAACAATTGGAAGGGACGATCCATGGCCACGCAAGTGTCGGATAATTTCAAGACCGCTTTTGTTGGGGAGCATGAGGTCGAGTACCAATGCATCGAAATGATAAAGCGGCATTGTTGCAACAACATCATCACCGTCTTGTAACCATATCACGCTATGGCCAAGCTGTTTGAGCCTCGCAGCAACGGCTTCGCCCAAGTCTTGATTGTCTTCGACAAGAAGAATATTCATCATTCTTCCCCCCTCCATATGATAAGGAAGACCGTTTTATTCTATTTCTCCTCTATTTATCTATAGAGCCATAAGCAACAGGTTATGTCAAAAATAGTTTTCTTGACAGCTTCCTGTCAGCTTTCTGTGCCATGCTAAAAAAACGGTCGTCCATTTTATGAGGAAATCATGGTTGACCGGAAAAATAAAACATCCGTTTTGCGCCGGTGTTTTATCTCGTGGAGGAGGAAACGCATGAAATTCAAATCTATTCTATTCGGTTTTTTAGGGCTGGTAATCGTTGATACATTACCGGCAGCAAGTGAAGATTTGCCACAAGGATATCCATCAAACTATTCCGACATCATAACCAAGGCCAAGAGCGAAGGTCGTCTTTCACTTTATTCGACCACTGATGAGGAATTGGCGAAAGAGCTTATCGACGATTTCAAAAAGAAATATTCGATAGAAGTCGATTTTACCGACATGGGAACCAATAATGCCTATAGTCGTACAGTCGCCGAAGCGGAAGCCAAACAGATGGGAGCCGACATTGTCTGGAGCTCGGCTATGGATTTGCAGTTGAAGCTTGCATCCGAAGGATATGTCGAAACCTATCAATCTCCCGAAAAGAAAAACATTCCCGATTGGGCAAGCTACAAGGATAGCGTCTATGCGACAACAGTCGAGCCAATCGGTGTCATTTACAATACCAAGGCATTTCCCGACGGGTCATTTCCCAAGACGCGCGCTGGCCTTATTGACTATATGAAATCGCATGTCGAAGAATTAAAAGGTAAAGTTGCTACATTCGATCCGGAAAAAAGCGGCATCGGTTTTTTAATGCAAACCAATGATGCGGCTTCCAGCGATAATTTTTGGGAATTGGCGAAGGCTATGGGGGCTGTCAAAGTCAAATCCTACACAGCAACAGGAACAATGCGTGAGACTGTTGTCTCCGGCGAAAATGTCATAGCAATCAATGTCATCGGTTCTTATGCGCTCGATTGGGTAAAGACTACGCCCAATCTCGGCGTTGCTTTCGGTCAGGATTATACGGCTGCGTTCTCGCGTCCGGCGGTCATACCGCGTGGTGCGCCTCACCCCAATGCTGCACGCCTCTTCATGGATTTTATGTTATCCAAAGAAGGGCAGACAGCATTGTCCAAACACGGATTACCCTCGGTTAGAACCGATATTGAAGGCGGGCTTGATCTTGATTCATTGACGGCAATGGTGGGAGGAAACCTCAAACCTATTGCACTTGATGACCAGCTTTTATCCAACCTCAAGCCACAAAACCGCATCAAGTTTTTTCGCGAGTGGAATCAATACACGAAATAATGAGCTTTCTTGAAAATCTGGCGACGGACGGTCCTCATTGAACGGTTCAACCGACCGGTATGACTTCTTCCGCTCCGTCGCAATTTCAAGCAATCCATTGCCGTTAATGGCAGTGCAAAAGTGCTCCGGCTTATCCACGCCGGAGAGACAGGATTTGCACCCTGCATTTAGCGGCTTCAACACATTTCACTCTTTTTTTGAATAATGATTATCGGAAAATAAAAATGGAACAGAATAGTGCTCCTCCACCGAGGAGATTTTCCTGGCAAAGATTGCGTGCCGATGCGGTGATTTACCGCACAACGGTCATTTTCCTTCTTGCAATCATGGTTCTCTCTCCGGTCGGGCTTATTGTCTATCAGAGTTTTCTCGACGATGCCTTTTTCACCGCGAATGTTGCATTCAGTCTGGATGCCTATCGTTTTGTCCTGACAGACTATGATTTTTACCGTGCATTGATAACAACAATTATCATTTCGCTTGGTATGGTTGTTATTTCGGTACCGACAGGGGGAATTCTTGCTTTTCTTCTGGCGCGCACCGATTTGAAATTCCGCAAGACATTGGAAATCCTTGTTCTGGTACCAATGTTTATTTCCTCGATCGTGCTGGCTTTCGGCTACACAGTGGCACTCGGGCCGTCCGGATTTATCAGCATATTAATGGCAAAAATATTCGGCTTCGTTCCCTGGAACATGAATTCGGTCGGCGGAATCATTCTGGTGACGGCCTTAAGTCATGTGCCTTATGTTTATCTTTATGTGAGTGCTTCCATGCATAATTTGCCGTCGGATCTGGAAGAGGCGGCAAGAACCACGGGCGCAACTATTTTCCGCGTTTCTCGTGATGTTACACTTCCTATGGTGTTACCGGCTCTGGTCTTTTCGGCAGCGCTCAATCTGTTACTGGGATTTGAACAATTCGGCATTCCGCTTGTGCTCGGAGATCCGAGCGGTATTCTGGTGCTGACAACATATATCTACAAGTTGACAACATTGTTCGGCGCGCCGACCTATCAACTTATGGCTGTCGTTGCCATGGTGCTTATTGTCTTGATCCTTCCACTCATTTTTGCGCAACGCAAAATTCTCAAAGCCAGTCGCCGTTATGCCGCTTTGGGTGGTAAAGGTGCAAGAGCGACGCCCTTGAAATTGGGAACCAAAGGCCAGATTATTGCTTTGACGATTATAGCACTCTGGTTGTTGGTTGCCGTTATCATTCCTATCGGTGGCATTGCATTGCGTGCTTTTGTCACTGCGTGGGGACAAGGTGTCAACGTATTCGACCATTTAACCCTGTCGAATTTTTCCCGTCTGATCGAGGTGCGCAATCTTTCTACCGGTATCATCAATACGGTTATTCTGGGTGTATTCGGTGCACTCGTTGCAGTCTTTATCTATCTGCTTATCGGATTGGCAGGACATCGCAATTATGGCTTCAGCGGTTGGTTGCTTGACTATATTGTGTTGCTACCACGTGCTTTACCCGGCCTTATTATTGGTCTTGCCGTTTATTGGGTTTTCCTTTTTGTACCCTTTTTGACGCCGTTAAGGCCGACGCTTTTCTCGCTTCTCATTGCTTATATTGTTGTGGGACTTGCTTATGGTTTGCGCTTGTTACAAGGCACACTCTTACAAGTTTCTCCGGAACTCGAAGAAGCCGCCCGAGTAAGTGGTGCGACCATCGGCAAAACATGGCGCGATATCGTTGTGCCATTGGTGCGCCCCGGACTAACCGGTGCATGGGCGCTCATCATGATCCTGTTTTTGCGCGATTATGCAACCGGTGTTTATCTGATGAGCTCGAATACAGGTGTGATCGGTTCGCTCATTGTCCAACAATTTGAAACCGGCGCCATGGATACAATTGCTGCACTGGCCTTTGTCAGTGTCATCCTGACTGCCTCTGCTTTGGCTCTAGCCCTGAAATTGGGAGCGAAAATCAATGAATAATGAACATAATGTCGAACTCGTTGTCGAAAACCTCGAAAAGTGGCTTGGTGGTTTGCAAATTTTGAAAGGGGTCAATTTTACCGCTGAACGTGGCTCGATCGTGGCTCTGCTTGGCGGTTCCGGTTCCGGAAAAACAACACTTCTGCGCTCGATAGCAGGACTGGAAAATCCGGAAGTCGGACGCATCAGAATTGGCGATAAAATTGCCCGTGACAGCGAAACCAATATCCAGCTTCCTCCCGAACAACGCGATATCGGGCTTGTTTTCCAGTCCTACGCTTTATGGCCGCATCGGACAGTGCGTGAAAATGTAGCCTATGGTTTGAAATTACGTCATGTTGACACCGCCGAAATAAAAAAACGCGTTGACCGGATCCTTGAAACAATGGGGCTTTCCCATCTCGCCGACCGTTATCCGAGCGAGCTTTCCGGAGGCCAACAACAACGTGTTTCAATTTGCAGGGCAGTGGTCTATGAACCGCGTGTCTTGTTGCTTGATGAACCACTATCCAATCTTGACGCGAAATTGCGTGAAGAAGCGCGCTATTGGATAAGAAAGCTCATTCTTGAACTTGATATATGTGCAATTCTGGTAACCCATGACCAGACAGAAGCTCTTGCGGCGGCTGACCATATTCTTTTGTTACAAAATGGACGGATTGTCCAACATGGTAGCCCGATTGAAATTTATTCCAATCCGAATTGCTTTTATGCTGCAGAATTTCTTGGCGCCAACAACATAGCTCACGGACAAATATTGCAAAAAAACGGTGCGTTTATCACTTTCGGCGCTGAAAACTGGTCTTTGACCGGAATGTTGCGGGAAGGCGAGGATGCGAAGATAGGAGAGCCTGTCAAAGCTGTTATTCGCCTTGAACATATCAAGGTCAGCCAACAACCGGTTCCCGAAGCAATACCGATGCATCTGGATGCCAGCCTTTATCTTGGCGACCGTTGGGAATACCGTCTTCATTACGGGACATTGGAATTAAAGGCGAGTGGTCCGGAAAAACTCGAAACAGGTGAAGTTTATATTATTGTCAAACCGGAAGATGTCTGGTTATTTCGCGATTGAACAACATTTTACAGTCACACCCTGAAAAATAATTCACCGAAACCGGAAAGATTTGGCTTTATCAATCTTTCCGGTTTTTTTAAAAAAAATAATTTAAAACCAAAAAATTCCTTTTATAAATAAAATTAAACGATTGAAATGCGATCTATTACTTGAAAAAATCCAGTTTAAACTTTTTTTGACACACCGGACACCATGTAGTTGATTGACATTCAATCACGTTGAAGCGCATCATAGAAAAAATTGAACTTGATTTAGAATATCATCTTTATACATGATATTTTGATAATATGTCGGGTAATAAGCTTGTCCGTTAAAACCGGAGAAGAAACAATTTATTTTTAATGGATTACCAAGGAGAATAGATGCCAGAATTATCACAAAAAATATCGGTTCCCTTGCTTAAGATGAATGATGGCTTGTCCATTCCACAATTGGGCTTCGGGGTTTTTAAAATTCCCGAACAAGATACCAGAGACGCTGTTAAACAGGCAATAAAGACAGGCTACCGGCACGTTGATACGGCCAAAGCTTATGACAATGAAGAAGGTGTCGGGCTTGGTGTTGCTGATTCAGGTATCGACCGGAAAAATATTTTTATTACCACCAAAGTGTGGAATAGCGACCAAGGCTATGACAATACGATGCGGGCTTTTGAAGAAAGCGCCAAACGCCTGCATATGAATGCAATTGATCTTTATCTTATTCATTGGCCGTTGCCAGCACGTGATCTTTTTGTAGAAACGTGGAAAGCTTTAATCAGACTCAAACAGGAAAACCGCGTACGTTCAATCGGCGTTTGCAATTTCCGTATTGTCGATCTTGAGCGCCTCATCAAGGAAACCGGCGTTGCTCCTGCGGTCAATCAGGTGGAACTGCACCCGCATTTTCAACAAAAGCAATTACGCATATTTCACGACAAGAATAATATTTTGACAGAAGCATGGGCGCCACTCGGTCGGGGACAATTTTTTGATGATCCGGTGTTGAAAAAGATTGCGGCAGAACATCACAAGACTGTCGCACAAATTATTTTGCGCTGGCATATGGAAATGGGCACAATCGCTATTCCGAAATCGCAATCACCGGAACGTATGGCCGAGAATTTCAATATTTTCGATTTTGCGCTAACTGCTGCCAATCATGACGCAATTGCAGGCCTTGATAAAGTCGATGGCCGATTGGGACCAAATCCGGCTGAGTTTCAAGGTTGAAATTTTCACCTTGTTGACATGATAGAAGTGGCGCCTTTTGTGGCGCCGCTTTGTTAAACGGGGTTTAACGGGCTTAAATATCGTTGTTTCTACTGTTTTGACGTTATCCGTATCCGTGGTGTTTTTTACCAAAAAATTTATTTGAATAGGTTCTTCCTGCTTATGAATGCTCTTTCCTATTTCGCTTTTCCCGATTAGGAGAAGGAACGAACAGAAAAGCCGGAAATCTTAAGCACTATCTTGCTGTTCGGGCTGAATATCTGTAAGCGTTTTCTCTCTTGCGGGGGCTTTTCCACACTGTTACCGGATTGGCTCCGGTGACACGGAAATTAACTTGAAGCAAGTACGGACGAGCCTGAAACGGCTTTGGAAAATGGCATAAATTAAAAAGGCTATTTCAAAACCATGATAGGGTTCTAACGAGACAGCATAACGTTGTGATGAAAAAATTTAACCGGAAATGTGGGAAGCGGGAGCCTTCTATCTGCGGTTTTGAAAAAAACGTCTCATAAACATAGATAGCGTTATCTGAACATTCAGCCACACAATCCGGAATCATTCTTCCCGTTCATTCAAGCTTGCCTGCCTGCACGTTCAAGTTTGAGCGGTCGTGGCTTAGATCTCCTTATCGAGGGGAATTTATTATTCTGGATGGGGATTGAAGACCGTTTTCATCAGGATTTTCTCAAAACGAAAAGACAAATACGAAGATCAAGCGCGATATATGAAAAAGAAGGGGCCAGAAGGCCCCTTTTTCAAATTCTCTTCATCCGGATAGAGTTCATTCCGGAAATTCATTTCGTCATTGGTGCATGGTGCTATGAACACCATAGCCGTCTTTGGTCATAAATTCGTTATTTCCGGCACCTACCGAACCAATACCTGCAGCGACAACAATAAATGTGAAAAGAGCTGCAACAGTCACCAGAGTGGCTCTCTTGGCTGACATTTTATCTCTCCGATCAAATGTGATTAGTAAATATCAAATTGTGTGTTTTCATATAGCGAAGTTTATTACTCGACAATGAAAGAACAGCACTTTGACAAACCTTTTCCATGATTAAAGTAAAAAAAAGTTAAATCTGTTGCAGTTAAGTGACGAAAAATCTTGACGAAAATCAACCGGTTATTGCTTCTTTTCTTCAATAGCGACACTGATCGTACGCCCCGATACCAAATGGACACTGTCAGGGACCGGATCAAGCTTGATACGGACCGGTATACGTTGGGCAAGGCGAACCCAGTTGAAAGTTGGTGCAACATTGGCAAGAAGGCTTGTCGTCTGTGTGCGCTCACGGTCTTCGATACCGGCCGCAAAACCTTCAACAACACCGGTCAAAACAGTGCTTGAACCCATAATGTGGATCGTTGCACGACTGCCGATGTGGATACGGTCAAGTTTATTTTCTTCAAAATATCCGGAAGCATAAAACGAATCGGTGTCAACAAGCGCTGTAACCGGTTTACCTTGCGTGACATATTCTCCGGGTTGAAGTGAGAAATTGGTCAGTTTGCCATTCACAGCAGCACGAACTGTCGAACGTTCAAGATCAAGTTTTGCTGTATCAAGCTGGACAATTGCCTTACGCAAAGTGGCGGCAGTTTGTAATTCCTGCATAGCGGCAGTTTCCAATTGTTGGCGGGTGATGGTTTTGTCATCAAGTTTTTCGTCGCGTTCAAGATCGCGTTTTGCCTGATCGTGAGCCGCTTTGGCATTGTCAACCATCGCTTGAGCATCTTCCAGAGCCAAAGAAAAACGCGCCTGATCGATCGTAAAAAGAACATCGCCCTGTTTGACAAGCTGGTTATCAACCACATGGACTTCGGTTACAAAACCGGAAACATCAGGTGCGACACGAACAACATCGGCACTGATTTTGCCATCTCTCGTCCATGGGTCGTTCATGTAGTAGTTCCATAACTGCCAGAGAAGAAGTCCGGCTACCAGAGCCATGACAAGGGTGAAAAATATACGACCGGAATTGGCTATAAGCTTGTTCATATCCGTTAGATCCGCGTTACAATGAAAGAAAGAATACTCAAAATGATGAAATAGCTTGCCGCCGCAAAAAGCGCGTGGTGCCAGATGAAGCGTTGCAGCCCTTTTCGTAAGATGAAACGTTGGAGGGCAACATTCAAAAAGTAGCTGACGAGTGCCAGAATTCCGATTGTCGGAATATAGACACCATAAATATCGACCTCGGGGTTCATGAGTCATGTCCTTTGAAGATTGGAGGCAAGACTGCTTTGTAAGGTTCGGCATCACCAAACAAATTTTGCCGCAAACCGGTTAATGCAAACGAGATCTTCTGATGGTCTTCCGAATCAGGAAGTGCCAGTGTCCAATCGAGTGTTGTGTCAATTGCTTCCAGCAATTCTTTGCCGTCGGGCACATCGGTGCTGTTTACTCTTACCCGGTAATAGAATGCCAATTCCTCCAGAACATTGGCAAGATTTTGGCGATTGGTCGGTCCTTGCGAGTCTTTTAAATGTTGGAGTTCAATTGTATCAAGTCCGACACGGACATCTTTGAGAATGTCGGTCTGACGAACAACTGAATGAATTGGTATCAAGGCATAACGGGGAGCAATCAAGCCATAGCGATAAAGCATACGGTGTAAAAGTTCGTTATAGGCTTTGGTATTTGTCGGCCGTTCGGCAACTTCAATAATGTCAATCCAGCTTGCACGGATAAGACGAAAAGCACTCCATTCGGCACCAACAGAACGCACAATGGAAGCTGTTGCAGCAGCGACAATAATTCCTAGAATCATTGCCGTGTTGATATTGATGAAATTATAAAAATCGCCACTCAAGCGGGATTGCAGCAATAACAGATTAGGCAGGTTCACCGCCATTGTCATGCCCATGGCAAATTTTGACGGAATAGCCATCATGACACCGGCAGGTATCAGCACAAGTGCCAGACTAAGCATCAGCGGCAAATAGCCGTCGACAAGCGGTAAAATACCGAATTGAAGAACAAAGGCGATGACAAGAACAAGAAGAATTTGCTTGAGCATTCCGCGAATTGCCGGAACGGGGTCGTCTTTCGTAGCAAAGAGGCTGCTAAAAATACCGGTCATCATGGCAGCGGTAGCGCCTTGTGTCCATTCGGTCATACGCCACAAAGTGACAATAATAAAAATGGCAAGAATTGCAGAAAAAGCGGAAAGAAACGCAATGCCGAAATCGTAGTGAATTGACCTTGCTTCCCCTAAAAAATCAAAACGGTGCCAACGCAATTTGTGTTGGGTACCGTTGACGATGTCATTGCGCAAATGCAGACAGTCGGAATAGATTTCCATAATATCGACAAGACGCAATGTCAGATTGCGCGAAACAAGATCAAGCCATACTTTCGAATGGCCAATGTCATCCAATATGGCTTGTTTCAAAGCTTTGACGCGGGCAATGCCTTCCGGCTTCATCGGTTCATGGGTTTGTAACCATGCAGATGTTTCGTCAATAAGTTCGTCTAGTTTGGTGTTGTTGCTCTTGCCGCCAAATTCATCTGCAATCAATTTGTTGCGCCGGTTGATAAGGTCGTTACAGCTTGCAACCATTGGCAATAGTGAAACCATGCGGCTTTGTAAAACACGCATGGCATTAACAGTGGACGGCAATGTCGAGGAGTCATAAGTGACATGTGTGGTAAAGGCGCGCAAATCGACGGCATCAATTGCGAGCTTTTGCCGTCTGTGCAATGCGTCTTCGCTTTTGCCCTGTCCTTTAATGTAAATAATTGCAAGATCGGCACTGTTTTTCAGCCATTTATCAATACGATCGGCAAGAACCGGCCCTGCATGGCGGGGGAAAATAAGGCGCCCGACAAGCGCGGCAGAAATAATGCCGACGCTGATTTCTTCAACACGACTTGCCGAATAATCAAAAACGGTTTCCGGAGCGTCGACAACCATAAATCCGATAATGCCGACGCTATAGCCGGCAAGCATGGAAACATAAGCGCGCGGGCTGCGATCCAATACACTGACAAACAAACAGCCGCCAAGCCAGAGGGCAAGCCCTAAAGTTGTGAGTTCCGGCGAAGGAATAAGCTGCGGTAACATAATGACTGTTGCCATGCCGCCGATTACCGTCCCAAGAAGTCGATAAAATGCTTTAGATGTCAAAGCCCCCGATAGCGGGTTGGCAACAATATAGACGGCTGTCATCGTCCAATAAGGATTAGGCAGGTCGCATAAAAAAGCGATATAAAGAGCCAGTGCCGCTGCTGCGAAAGTTTTTAACGAGAAGACGACATCCCAGCCAGTCGGTTGTTTAACGCTAACAGTCATATATTTTCAAACAAGCACAATAAGCGGGCAAAAAGATAATTCTCCTTTGTCCGGAATAACACAGTAAAGCTGCTTTCCTACGAGATCACCAATTTGACAGCGTTGAGAGAAGGTAGTTTCTTCTCATATTTAGTTTTATTTTTAGAAAAGTTCTAGTCACCTTTCTGTAAAAAGTGACTACGAATTTTGATGTTCATGCTTTATTTTTTGATCTTGATTTTTCAAAATGGCTAGAAAACCGGCTTGAATGTTCAAATCGGGCCGATATTTCATGAAGAATATAAAGCGTGGATAAATAGGACATTGTCAGGCCATTCCCGAATTTGAACAGAATTTGAAAAAAACTGCCAGGAAAGTTAGAAGTGATGCGCGCCAATTACAAATTACAAAGACTTTTTGTCGAACAACCGTTGTCAGCCGGTATGAAACTGGATCTTGATGAAACCCGGTCGCATTATCTCAAAAATGTATTGCGGATGAGAGAGGGAAGCGAAGTTCTCCTGTTCAACGGGAACGATGGGGAATGGCGTGCCAAAATTCATGAAATCAAAAAGAAAATTGTGGTGCTCGAACTTGTTCTTAAAGAGCGCGAGCAGACGGAACCTGCCGATCTCGTCTATTGTTTTGCGCCGCTCAAACATGCCCGCCTCGACTATATGATACAAAAGGCGGTAGAAATGGGGGCTTCTGTTTTACAGCCGGTGATGACCCATTTCACACAAGTGACCCGCCTAAATGAAGACCGCATTCGAGCCAATATTATTGAAGCGTGCGAACAATGCGGCATTTTGTCGATAAGTTCTTGTCGTTCACCGGTTACGTTACCGGCACTTCTCGATAACTGGCAAAAGGAGCGCTATCTCATCTTTTGTGATGAGGCAGCAGAAACACAAAATCCGCTTGAAATTCTGAGAAGCTTACCACCGGCTCCTCTTGCTGTTCTTATTGGTCCGGAGGGCGGTTTTAGCGACGAGGAACGCTCGCAACTCAAACATTGTTCTTTTGTTCACGCTATTCCATTGGGGCCCAGAATTTTGCGTGCAGATACTGCGGCGGTTGCTGCCCTTGCGGTTATCAATGCGACATTGGGAGATTGGCGTGACGACTGGCAAAACCGAATGTGAGGCAGGCGGTACTTGAAAGAGCAATGAAAACAGTTCAATGATGAGTTAAATCAAGACAAATTGGAAATTGTGAGTTATGGCGCGCGATATTGAAGATGAAACAACAATCAACGGTTTTGAAGATCTGGTAAATTATCTTGCTGCGGGCTCGAAAGAACCCGACAAATGGCGAATCGGCACCGAACACGAAAAATTTCCGTTTTTTGTCGAGGGTAACCGCCCTGTTCCTTATGAAGGGAAGAGAAGTATCCGTGCCTTGCTTGAGGGAATGCAAGCGATGCTCGGGTGGGAACCCATATTGGATGAAGGAAAAATTATCGGTTTGCTTGAGCCGACAGGCGCTGGTGCCATTTCACTGGAGCCTGGCGGACAATTCGAACTTTCAGGCGCACCACTCAAAACAATTCATCAGACTTGCCGTGAGGTAAATGCCCATCTTGCACAGGTCAAGGAAATTGCAGCCCCACTCGGCATCGGTTTTTTAGGCCTTGGTGGCAGCCCCAAATGGCGTCTTGATGAAACCCCGCAAATGCCGAAATCACGTTACCATATTATGACCAACTATATGCCCAAAGTGGGCAAGCACGGTCTTGATATGATGTATCGGACCTGCACAATTCAGGTCAATCTCGACTTTTCATCGGAAACCGATATGCGCCGCAAAATGCAGGTTTCGATGAAGTTGCAGTCCATTGCTACCGCACTTTTTGCGACCTCGCCTTTCACCGAAGAAAAACCCAACGGTTTTATGTCATGGCGTTCCGAAATATGGCGCGACACCGATAACCGGCGTTCGGGTGTTCTTCCCTTTGTATTCAATGAAAATTTCGGCTTTGCCGATTATGCAAAATGGGCGCTCGATGTTCCGATGTATTTCATTGTCCGCGACGGGCATTACCATGATTGCACCAACATAACATTCCGCCAGTTCATGGACGGTGCGCTCAAGGGAAAAATTGACGATTATCGTGCCAATATGGGCGATTGGGTTAATCACCTTTCAACATTATTTCCCGAAGTGAGATTGAAACGTTTTCTGGAAATGCGCGGTGCCGATGGCGGTCCATGGCGGCGTATTTGTGCATTGCCGGCTTTCTGGGTCGGCCTCCTTTATGATAAAGAAGCGCTTGATAGCGCCTATGAGATGACAAAAGATTGGGGCTATGAAGAAGTTCTTGCTATGCGCAATCTTGTTCCGGTCAAAGGATTGAAGACGCCTTTCCGGAATACGACCATTCTTGAAATTGCCCGTCAGGCTCTGGAAATTTCGCGCAAAGGTCTCGCGAACCGGAAAAAACTCAATGTCGATGGCGATGATGAAACGCGTTTTCTGGATCCGCTTTTCGAAGTTGCAATGACAGGCAAATGTGATTCGGAACGGCTATTATCGAAATTCCATTCGGTTTGGGGTGGTTCTGTCGATCCGGTTTTTTTGGAATACGCCTATTAGCCTTTTTCTCGACACTTAGCCTTTGCGCAACACTATGAGAGGCAAGGTAAAACGGCTTGTTTCCAACAGGCCGGATTGGTGCTCCTCTTGATCACAACGCGCGGGCAGGCAACACCTGCTTAAAAAAATAGCGGGTTCAAAAAGCTCCGTTTTTGATTTTGAAAAATCCGGAACTATTTTCCTATGGCTTATCAAGCTTTTCAAAATACGAGGCTCCTTTAAAAAAGCTTCATCAAGAAAATTCTATTGTCCAATTCCGTGTCGAATAGACTTTGGCTCCGGAAAAGTTGTGTAATTTTCAATAAAAGTAAAATTAAAATCCTGATTGTCTTGTTTTTGGACATATCGAGTGCCCATATCAGTAATGAGTAAACAAAAGAGGAAAGGGATTTCTCAATGCAGCATGTCGATATTCCATCAATGTCGGATTTTAACAAATTACGAGAGGTGCGCGCCGATGCATGTGTATCAATATACTTGCCAACGACACCGATTACATCCGAAATTGGTGCCAGTAAAATTGAGTATGCCAATCAAGTGAAGGAGGCATTGGCACAATCCCAATCCCTTACAGATAAACGGCGTCTGGCAAATCTGGAAACGCTTTTAACCGGACTTTCCGATTACGAAGAGTTCTGGTTGAAACAGGCACGTAGTCTTGCCGTTCTTGCTACCCCGGATCGTATGTGGACTTTCCGGCTTGCAAACCGTTTGAAATCATTTGTTGAAATTGCAGACCGGTTCATGTTGAGCCCGCTTCTTCGTTCGATTACCTTTGCCCATACGGCTCATGTGGTGGTTATTGCAGAATCAAAAGTCCGGCTCATCGAAATTGCAAGTGATATCGAGCCATTCGAAGTCAAAGTGCCGGATATGCCCAAGGACATCAATAGCGCTGTCGGCACCAGTAATGAGAAAATCAGTTCCAATAGTGCAGTGCGGTTGACCCAATATTGCCGTCTGATTGATTCAGCTTTGCGTCGTTATCTGACGAGGCCGGATGTTCCTTTGATTATTGGCGGAAATGAAGCAATGATCAATGCGTTCCGTTCGGTCTATGGCGGCAACAACCTTATCGGAGAAATTGTCAATGCAGGACTCGATCGGGCAAACCCGACAGAAATCGGGGACCTCGCTCGTCCTGTTCTTGATCGTTATTATGAACGGCAAGTGGCCGATATCCGGTCGCGTTTCGAACATCTGACAGCTGAAGGGCGTACCACAACAGATATTGCGCTTGCAGCCCGTGCAGCTACGATCGGTCAGATTGATACATTGCTTGCCGATATGGACGAAATCGTTCACGGGACTGTTGATGAAACAACCGGAGCCGTCACTTTCGGTAAAGAGGGGCCGGATACCTATAATGTGGTCGACGAGATTGCAAGCCGCGTTCTTGCCAATGGTGGACATGTGCTGGCCGTTCGCAAGAGCGACATTCCTAACCATCAGTCTCTCGCTGCTATATTCCGTTTCAGAATGTAGGAAAGCTTCGTTTTGTTGATGCCACTTTTAAAACGAGTGGCATCATTTAAAAAAAGCGAAGATTTTGGCAATAAATATTAAACGAAAGCCCGCAACAAATATTGTTCGGGCTTTTGTTTTTTAAAACTTGCGTTTTTTTGTAACCACAGACCTATTCGAATTTTATGTAACCATAGGCCTATTCGATATGAAAAGCGGGCAATGGTTAGCCGCGTGTGCGGCTTTGGCCTTCCCTTGCCGGTTTGAAACTCGGGTCAAGACTGACGGCTTTTGTATAAGAAGCATAAGCTTTTTTCTTGTCGCCACGATGTTCATAAACCATTGCCTGATTTGACCAGCTTTCAGCATTACTGCCATCCAATCGTATGGCAGCGTTGAAATCGTCAAAAGCATTATCCCAGTCGCCAAGCGCTGCGTAGGAGAGACCACGTCCATTATAGGGGGCAGGGGCATTGGGTTGACGCGACATGGCTGCACCGAAATCGGCAATGGCCTGTTGCTGGTCACCACGCGCCTGTTCGATCAGTGCGCGATTATGCCAGGCACGTCCGTCGGTTGTGCCAGCCTGAATGGCACTGTTAAAATCATTATAGGCAAGATCAAGTTTGCCACTCAAACGATAGACATTGCCGCGCCCGATCAATGCAACATCATAATTCGGATTGATTGCCAAAGCGCGATTGTAATCGGCAATAGCAGCCGACATATTTCCCGTATTGCGATAGATCAAAGCACGATTGGCATAGGCTTTATAGAAATTGGGGTCGAGCGCTATAGCGGAAGTAAAATCGGCAATTGCTTCCTTGCTGCGTCCGGCGCGCCCATAAGCCGAGCCGCGTACATTGTAACCGTCAGGGTCGCGCGGATTGGCTTTAATAACGGCCGTCAGAGAAGAGATATTCTCATGCGAGCCTTGGGCAACATCTTCAGGATCAAGCACACTATTGGTCGTGCTGCACCCCGCCAAAACAACAGCACCTAAAAGAAAGAAAGCGGATAGGTTCAATTTTTTCATGGGGCACGATCCTGATACAGACAATTCCACGGGGTCAAATGCGTCATGTCTGACGACTTAGATATAACAAAAAAGTGGAAATGCACGGCGCATCTCCACTTGAAGCCAGGCGAAATTCAGTTTCGCATAAATTGGTCTTTCCTGAAACAAATCAAACCATACGAGAGTAAACTCTACAAATCTGGCAAAAAATTTCAGCAAAGTTGCGAATATCAATGAGCAGAACCGCGCCCGCTCACCAAGCCTTCACGTTGTGCACGCTTGCGTGCCAACTTACGGGCACGCCGAACAGCCTCGGCCTTTTCACGGGCACGCTTTTCCGACGGCTTTTCATAATGGCCGCGCATCTTCATTTCACGGAAGATGCCTTCACGTTGCATTTTCTTTTTGAGCGCACGGAGCGCCTGGTCAACATTATTATCGCGAACGAGTACTTGCACGTTTAATCCTGCTTTGTTTTTACTATCTCTGTTAAATGGGAATATCCCAAAAATGACCAAACCTTCTCAGGCAAGGTTTTAAATGATTGTGGTGCCAATACCATAAAAAAGGTTCGCTTGTCTATATTGGTTTTCCAAAAGCTGTGTTTTTTAAAAAAATAGCTGTTTTTTTATTTTTCTATTCACGTTTTTCGATAAAAAACTGGCAAAACAACGCGAAAATGACGTTAAAATTGGCGGCATTGCTATAATAATTCTCCCCATAACAGATATGTAAATAAAAATTGTGGTGGGGCTGACCATATCCCGATTGAAAAGAATAAAAAACGACTCGCTTTGGTGAGTTTTTTTGCGCGGGATGAGGCGATGAAAAATAATCGCATCCGTAAAAAATTTATCCGGCCGCAATAGAACCGACCATACTATATCCGGTCCAAAAGAGTTGAAGCGGAAAACGGGAAAAACGGCAAGAGGGGCCGTAAAAAGGAGAAGGAAAATATCGGCAAATACCCCGTGCCACGGGATTGATCAAAACCCTTTTCGTCAATGATCTTGCAAGATGGCAAGCCATTTTAACATGTCGAGACAGCAGTGCTTCACCTTTGCAAGTCCGGAAAAGACCTGTTGTTCAAACGGCACCGGCTATTGTTTCCGGCGAACAAAGATGCCCCGTTCAAAATAAAAACAAGTCCGCACATATGCGCTGCTTAAGGTTATAAATAGGTCGCTATCAATCTATGCCGCTTAAAAATTACGAAGCCTTTGGCGGAACCATGGCAATTGTAATCCAGTCGGCAGTCAAAGCCGGTTTTTTCACATTTTCGATTTCAAGAGTGACAGCGTAATGAAAAACAATTCTTCCCGATGGGCGAATTTCGGCATCGCTTAACACAAAATGGGCGCGAACTTTTGCACCGGTTTTGACGGGGCTCATCAAACGTACTTTGTCAAAACCGTAATTGATACCCATCGTTGTCCCCTCAAGCTCGGGGAGGGCTTCATAAGCCAAAGTCGACAGCAGTGAAAGGGTTAGAAAACCATGGGCAATTGTTCCGCCAAAGGGAGTTTCTTTGGCACGTTTTTCGTCAACATGAATCCATTGATGGTCATCGGTTGCATCGGCAAACTGGTTAATCATTTCCTGCGTGACAATACGCCAATTCGAAACACCTACTTCTTTGCCGATTGAAGCGGGAATATCGTCAACAGTCACTTTGCCGGGCATGAGTGTTTTTCCTTATCAATATTTTTGCGGTCGCCTCTTATTGGCGAAAGAACGCTTATGTCATGAATTCAAGCTGCTTATACAGGTCAAATAATTTTCACGCAAATTTTTGTTTGGAAAACGTTGAGTTTTGTATTCGGCTCTTGGCTCTCTGTCTTCAATCAATGACGAGCCTTGCAATTCTTTAGCGTTGTTATTAGACCTTTGAAGAAAGGATTATGCGCTGAACGACTGGCAAAACCCGATGATAGAAATATTTTGTCGGGTTGATGAATGATCGTTTTTTACCGGAGAATTTTTTGAAATGACAAGCAATGTAGCCCTTATCGGTTTGGCCCGCGACCTTAAAAAACGCGAAGACAGTGGCAAGCCTATCCGCATAGGGCTGGTAGGTTGCGGGGAAATGGGAACCGACCTTTTAACAGGCGTCGCCCATATGGATGGTATCGAGGTTGCAGCGGTTTCAACACGCACACCCGAACGGGTACTTGATGCTGCAAAAATTGCCTATGACGAAACGGGGCATGCAAAGGAAGTTTCCAACGCGTCGGAAATGACAGCAGCAATTGAAGAGGGAAAAATTGCCGCCACTGACGATCTTGATATGTTGCTAAAAAACGAGCTCGTCGATGTTATTGTCGATGCAACAGGCTATCCCGAGGCAGGCGCGGAAATCGGCTATAAAACACTACAAAACAACAAGCACGTCGTTATGATGAATGTCGAGGCCGATGTCACAATTGGCCCTTATCTTAAACATGAAGCCGAAAAACGCGGCCTTATCTACACACTTGGAGCCGGAGACGAGCCGTCTTCCTGCATGGAGCTTATCGAATTTGTTTCGGCACTCGGGCACAATGTTGTTGCTGCCGGAAAGGGCAAAAACAACCCGCTCGATTTTGATGCAATTCCCGATCATTATGAAGAAGAGGCACGTAAGCGCAATATGAATGTGCGTATGCTTGTCGAATTCATCGACGGCTCAAAAACCATGGTCGAAATGACAGCCATTGCCAATGCAACCGGACTTGTTCCCGATTGTCCCGGCATGCATGGCCCGAAAGCCGACATAGACCGCTTGAACAAAGTGCTTATTCCGGAAAAAGATGGTGGCGTTTTGTCAAAATCCGGTGTTGTCGACTATTCGATCGGGCGGGGTGTTTCACCGGGAGTTTTCGTGGTTGCAGAAATGCGCCACCCCCGCGTTTGGGAACGTATGGAAGACCTGAAAATTGGTGAAGGGCCTTATTTTACTTTCCATCGTCCTTATCATCTCACAGCTATGGAAGTGCCGCTCACTTGCGCACGGGTCATGCTCTATGGAAAGGCCGATATGGTACCGCTTGATCGGCCGGTTGCAGAAGTGTGTGCCGTTGCCAAAAAAGATTTGAAACCTGGTGACAAGCTCGATTTTATCGGACTTTATACTTATCGCGCATGGAATATGACAGTCGAGGATGCACGGAAGCACGAAGCAATTCCCTGTGGTCTGCTTGAAGGGGCAACAGTCACCGCACCGATCAAGAAAAATGAACTCATCACTGCAAAAAATGCTGCAATCAATGAAGACCAGTGGATTGCCCGCTTGCGTAAAAAACAGGATAAGCTCATTTACGGCTGATCGGGATTTTTAAAAAATCGGTCATTCATAACCGTTCCAATTGCAATCTTTATTGATCGAAAGTTTTGAAATTGCCAGTTTTGCAAAAGTTGCCCGTTGCAAAAAGATGATTGCGACGGGTATTTTCCTATCATCAATGTCAATTCGGAACGCGGGGTTTGCGCGGTTTGGTAAGGACATTCCAGTAGAGAACGACGAAACCCAAAAAAGCCAGAATCCATAAAGTTCCGGCAAGGTGAAGTGTCGGCAGATTGTTATTGGCGATGCCGGCAAAAAGCCGCAGCCAGACCGATAGAAAAAGTGCAAGATAAACCAGCACAACAGGCCAGGAAACCGTAAGCGGGCGACCGGCGTGACCAAGGCTTGCGCGTGTCATAACGGCCATTGTCATCATCCCGATGCCACCGGCCATCCATAAATGCTGCACAGGTGCGCGGGCCCCCGGAATAATTCCGAATGTGCCGAGCGCCAAAGCGATAAACCCTAGCGGAATAAACAGAAAGCCGACATGAAGCACAAAAACCAGCGGTTCTTTCAAAGTTGCCAAACCGCGCCAACGTTGAAGCCGATAAAGATTGGCAATGCCGCAAAGCCCGCATAATAGGGCGGTCAATTTTGTATCGGGAAAAACTATCCACAGAACAAGGCAAATAGCCGTAAAGATCATAATGGTTTGGTCGACGCGCCCGTGTGGAGCAGGCAGTTTTGTTTCCCCGCGTTTGGCAAGCCAATTGCGTGTAAAGCTCGGGACAATCCGTCCACCGATAATGGCAATAAGGAAAACCGCAATGGCAAGGGCAAGACGTGCTCCATAACCATCGGCAGCATAACCATTATTAAAGGCTTCCCAATCAAAAATCAGATTGGCGCAAAAAAGCAGAACAAGCAGAATAAGCACTTTGAGATTGCGCCAGTTTTTTCCATATATAATTTCGCGCCCGATTGCGATGGTGAAAAGAAGCGGAAACAGCAAATCAAGGCTGACTGTTACAGTCGCCGGCAAATCGGATGAAAGCACCATGGCAATGCGCCCGATAACCCAGATGGATACGAGGCCCAAAAGCGGCCAGCCGACAATGGGCAAACGACCGGTCCAATTGGGAACGGCAGTCATTAAAAAACCGGCAATGACAGCCCATAAATAACCGAAGAGAAAGCTGTGGGCATGCCAGGAAAACGGGTCAATCCCGATTGCCAGCACATCTTTGCCGGAAAAAAGGAAAATCCAGATAAACAGACTGAATACAGCCCAGATACTTGCGAACAAAAAAAATGGCCGGTAACCATAACTCAAAAGTGCCGGGCCTTGCCATGCTCTCATCTGTTCGGCCGAACTTGCCATGATTATTCCTCTAAAAAAATGCCGCCTTGATGGCGGCATCTTAAGGTTTATTCCATGGCTTTGACAATGCTTTCGACCATTTTTTTGGCATCGCCAAAAAGCATCATGGTGTTGTCACGGAAAAACAGCTCGTTTTCAACGCCCGAATAGCCTGTTCCCATGCCACGTTTCAGGAACAGAACTGTTCCCGCCTTAGATACGTCAAGAATCGGCATGCCATAAATCGGCGAAGATGGATCCGATTTGGCAGCAGGGTTGGTCACGTCATTGGCACCAATGACAAAAGCAACATCTGCTTCGGCAAATTCGGAATTGATATCATCAAGCTCGAAGACTTCGTCATAGGGCACATTGGCTTCGGCAAGCAGCACATTCATGTGACCGGGCATACGACCGGCAACCGGATGAATGGCATATTTGACTTCGACGCCGTTTTCCTTGAGCTTGTCGGCCATTTCACGGAGTGCATGCTGAGCCTGTGCAACAGCCATGCCATATCCCGGTACGATAATGACCTTGTTGGCATTTTTCATAATGAACGCCGCATCGTCAGCCGACCCCTGTTTGACAGGACGGCGCTCGACTTCGTTATGTCCGGCAGGGCCGGCACTTTCACCACCGAATCCGCCAAGGATCACGGAAATGAACGAGCGGTTCATGCCTTTACACATAATGTAGGAAAGAATAGCGCCCGATGAACCAACCAGCGCACCGGTGATGATCAAAGCCATATTTCCGAGCGTAAAGCCGATACCGGCGGCAGCCCATCCCGAATAGGAATTGAGCATAGAAACAACAACCGGCATATCCGCGCCACCAATCGGAACAATCAGTGTGACACCGATAACGAGCGACAAAAGCACAATGAGCCAGAAAACCAGATGGCTTTCGGTTCCGACAAGTGCGGCGATGAGAACAACGATTGCCACTGCAAGAACAATATTGATCAAGTGACGGTTCGGCAAAATAATCGGTTTGCCGGACATGCGCCCATCAAGTTTCAGGAACGCAATGATAGAACCGGTAAAGGTTATCGCACCGATTGCGACACCGATTGCCATTTCAACAAGTGCCCGCCCGTGGATAGAGCCGATTTCGCCGATACCGAAGGAATGCGGCGAATAAAGTGCACCGGCGGCCACCATAACGGCAGCAAGACCGACAAGTGAATGGAAAGAGGCAACAAGTTGCGGCATTGCTGTCATGGCAATACGGCGGGCAATGACTGCGCCGATCGCACCACCAATGGCAAGACCGATAATAATTAGGACAAGGCCGCCAAAGCTTGGACGGGCAAGCAGCAATGTTGTGATGATGGCAACAGCCATGCCGACCATGCCATAGGCATTGCCTTTGCGGCTTGTTGTCGGATGGGAAAGTCCGCGCAGTGCCATGATGAACAGGACACCGGAGACGAGATAAAGAAAGGCTGCAAAATTAACACTCATAGGTTCAAGCCTCACTTATCTTTTTTCTTGTACATGGCAAGCATGCGCTGGGTAACGAGAAAGCCGCCAAAAATATTGACGCTTGCAAGTACCAAAGCGATGAAACCGAAAGTGCTTGCCAGACCTGAAGCCGAAAGGCCGACAGCAAGCAGCGCACCAACGACGATAACCGAAGAAATCGCATTGGTAACAGCCATCAGCGGTGTGTGAAGAGCCGGTGTGACGGCCCAGACAACATAATAGCCGACAAAAATTGCCAGTACGAAGATCGCAAACTGGAAAATGAACGGGTCAATAACACCGCCTGTCGCATTGTGGACGGCTTCAACCGCATTATTGGAAATTTGGCCGCCAGCTTCGCGCACAGCGGCAATGGCCTGATCGAGACCTTGAAGGGCTTTGTCGAGAGCCTCGTTAGACATTATTTGGCTCCTTTTTCATCTGTTTTCTTATCCGCTTTTGCGGCTGGTTCTTTAGATTTCGAGGATGTACGCTTTGCCGGTTTTTCAGCCTTTTCATCGGCTTTTTTTGCCGGAGCCGGTTTTTTATCGGCTTCTTTTTTTACAGTTTCTTCTGCAAAGCGGGGATGAACAACTTGACCGTCGAAAGTGAGCAAAGTTGCTTTGACGAGCTCGTCATTCCGGTCGATGGTAAACGCCTTCGTCTCCTTGTTTGTCATGATATCGACAAAGGCATAAAGATTGCGCGCATAAAGCTGGGAAGCGGTAGCGGCAATGCGGCCCGGGACATTGGTAAAGCCGATAATCTTCACCCCTTCGACTTCAACAACCTTATTGGCAACGGCACCTTCGACATTGCCACCTCTTTCAACGGCAAGATCAACCACGACCGAACCTTGACGCATGGTTTTGAGCATCGCTTTTGTGATAAGGCGTGGTGCCGGACGACCGGGAATCAACGCGGTTGTAATGACAATATCCTGTTTGGCAATATGCTCGGCAGTCAAAGCCGCCTGCTTTTGCTGGTATTCCTTCGACATTTCCTTGGCATAGCCGCCAGCCGTTTCAGCAGCTTTGAATTCATCATCCTCGACGGCGATAAATTTTGCACCAAGGGAAGCGACCTGCTCTTTTGCCGCAGGACGTACATCATTTGCCGTAACCGATGCACCGAGACGCCGCGCGGTGGCAATGGCCTGAAGACCGGCAACACCGGCGCCCATAACGAAAACCTTGGAAGCCGGAACGGTTCCGGCAGCGGTCATCATCATGGGAAGGGCGCGGTCATAATATTCGGCTGCATCAATCACTGCCTGATAACCGGCAAGATTTGCCTGTGATGACAGGACATCCATGACTTGCGCACGCGTAATGCGCGGCATGAATTCCATTGAAAAAGCATTCAATCCGGCTTTGGCCATGGCTTTGACATCATCCTCGTGGCCGAATGGATCAAGAATGCCGATGAGATTCGCACCCTTTTTATAGAGGGATATTTCCTTGGCACTTGGACGGCGCAATTTCAAAATGATGTCGGCTTTATTTGCCTCGTTCTCACCAACGATTTTTGCACCGGCTTCCTTATAGTCCTCGTCACTTATTAAGGACTGGAGACCGGCACCTTTCTCGACCGACACATCATAGCCGAGATTGATAAGCTTTTTGACAGTTTCCGGAGACGCGGCAACGCGCGTTTCCCCTTCGGCTGTTTCTTTGGCAACAAAAACTGTTTGACCCAAATGTTATCTCCTTGAGTTTCAGGGAAGACAGGCTGCCTATCGACAGTCTCTTCTCCCCGCTTATTCACAATGCCGGATTATTTCAGAAAAATCGAAACGATTTAGTAGTAACGGTAAAAGCACATTATTTCCAGTGGTTTTGCCTAAAATTTCGTTTTTCACACGTCTGACCGTGGATAGTTCAGAAAAAACTTTTTCAAATGTGGCCGTTTTAATGAAAACCGGTCATTTGACAAAAGCCTGTTTTCCTTAAATATTGACCCGATAATATAAAAAGGGAACACAAATGGCTGAACATTTAAAACCGCTTATTGCGGTACCTGCCGATTGTCCTGCTTTTGACGGTTATGTCTGGCATGGTGCGCCTCAACAATATCTTGAGGCCGCCTCAAAAGTGGCCGATGTTGCCCCCCTTATTGTGCCCTCGCTTGGGGCCGAAGCCGATGTCCAGTCTATCCTTGCGGTGGTTGACGGTGTTCTCATTACCGGCGCAAAATCCAACGTAAATCCCGCACGTTATGGTGAAAAAGCAACGGCCGACCATGAACCGTTCGATTTTGCCCGCGATGAAACATCTTTTTTTCTTATCCATGCTGCCATCAGGCAAGGTTTGCCGCTTCTTGCCATTTGTCGCGGCATACAGGAACTTAATGTCGCTCTTGGAGGAACACTCTCACCGGCCTTACAAAAAATACCCGGAAAGCTTGACCATAGAGCCAATGATAAAAGTGACAGTGACAAAAAATTTGCCATCAGACAACCTGTTCATGTGAGCGAGAATACGTTGCTTTCAAAAATTGTAGGGACTGGCGAAATCATGGTGAATTCTGTTCACCAACAGGGAATCAACAAGCTTGCGCCGCGTCTTGTTGCCGAAGCAACAGCTCCCGATGGCACAATTGAAGCTGTCAGCGTGAAAGATGCAAAAGGCTTTGCCCTCGGCGTCCAATGGCATCCCGAATATTGGGCAACAAGCGATATACCATCAAACAAAATATTCAAAGCATTCGGCGCGGCAGTGCATCATCATAAAGATCAGCGCCTTGAAAAAACGGTGCCGTGAAAAAACAGCTCCCTCAAAAACGGGTATTTTGAAAAAAGCGTTTTGGAAAAAAGAGAAAACAGTTAAAAAACGAAACCCGTCTTATGATGCCGGAATGACAGGATATCATAAATTAAAAGTTTTCAGATTTTTCGCGGTACCATACGACCGGTTGACTGGCGAATGCGCAATTCCGGTTTAATGAGATCATGACCATTTTTGACTTCTATGCCGTTTAAAAGGTCAATGAGTGCACGCGCTGCACGCCTTCCCACTTCCCTCTGACCGTTCCAGACTGTCGTGAGCGAGGGGGTGGCAATTTCGGCTTCCTCAAGATCGTCATAGCCGGTCACAGAAATATCCCGTCCTGCAACAAGGCCGGCACGAGCAATTCCGTTCATCAAACCGATTGCGGCAAGGTCATTGAAACAGACGGCAGCAGTCGGTTTATCTTTGAGAGCCAGAAATTGCGGTGCAATCTCGAAGCCTGCCTGTTTTGTCCGCGGTCCTTCAAGGCGCCATTCCGGTTTGACCTCAAGTCCGGCAAGTTGCATGGCATGGCGATAGCCTTCATAACGGTCATGTCCGGTCGAGGTATAGTCGGTACCGCCAACCATAGCGATGCATTTATGCCCGAGCGAAATAAGATGGTTTGTGGCAAGAGAAATACCGTAAGTATCGTCACCGCGGAAAACCGGTACGTCCACTCCTTCAACATGGCGGGCAACAAAGACAACAGGCAAACCGTTATTTTGTGCCATTTCAATGTCTTTTGCAGGGGTTCCGATTGCCGGTGACATGATAACGCCATCAGCTCCGAGCTGGAGAAGCGTTTCCAGAAAATTGCGTTGCTTGTCCAACTGGTCATAATGGTTGGAAAGGATAAAAGTTTGCCGTGACCGGTCGAGTTCCGTTTCGATCGAGCGCAATATTTCGGCAAAAAACGGATTCATAATGTCGTGGACAACAACACCCACAATGCCGGAGCGCGATGTGCGCAAGCTTGCTGCACGGCGGTTATAGATATAGCCGATATTACGAGCGTAATCCTTGATTTTTTCACGTGTATCATCTGCTACCAGCGGGCTGTCACGCAGTGCCAACGAAACTGTGGCTGTCGAAACATTTAACGCATCAGCAATCGTGGAAAGTTTAATTTTTTGCGCCAATGCTCATTATTCCTTGAAAATGAATTAAATTTTAGAGTTTAAACCGTCAGATCGGAAGAATGGGAATTTCCCCGATTGGTTCGAGAAAAGGCCAAGCTTCAGGAGTGATTGATAAACGTCTATTTTAAAGAAAACTATAGTCATTTTAAACTGTTTAGTTCAATGAACAATTCATTGGAATAAGGAAAAACGGTGTATTTTTTAAAAATTCGCTTCGCCATTTTATCGATTATTTAAAAATCGATCATTTGAAAGAGGTGGGAAATTTTGTTCTTCCACCTCCCTATAATCGTGTGAAATTCGACTATTAGTTTTTGTGCCAAGTGGTTCTTAACTAATGCCGGTTCTTGAATAATGCAGGCGTATTCATCGGTATGTATCGGTTAAAAGCGATTGCTGCTGCTCAAGATTTTTATGGATTCTGTCCATGAGTGTGAGCAAAGTAAATTGCTCTTGTTCATCAAGAACACCGGTCACTTCCCGCTCGGTCTCTTCAAGCGCCCTTTCGATGAGGTCAACAATGTTATGGCCGTCTTTCGTAAGAAAAACATGAAGTTTGCGCTGGTCTTTGTGTGATCCACGTTTGGTAACAAAACCTTGTTCCTGAAGACGCGCTATAGTTTTTGTGACTGTGGGAAGTTTTACGCCCAAGCGTTTGGCCATACTTCCGGGTGATTGCCCGTCTTTCATTGCCAACAACAAAATTATTCTATCTTGACCGGCATATAAACCAAATTCATAAAGACGACGGGCCAATAAAGTCTTCATCATTCTTGCTGTTGATTGGACGATCTCCAACGCGGGTATCCGAGTTTTGTCTGGCATTATATCTTTGTCTCCCCGAAGACGTTTTTGGAAGAAATAACTATTCACTTGTCTAGTATATCAACCTGATTCGTTAATTTTCACAAAATGGTGAATTTATCTATAACATGTAAAGGCAACAAAATCTGTGTATAGCCAAATAAAAATAATTCGATAAGGATTAAAATAGTGAAAAAAGAAGATCAAATAATAGCAATTTTGCCTTTGGGTGCCCATGAATATCATGGTCCTCATTTGTCGCCAACGACTGATGCTGTCATTGCTGGGGCTTTTGCTGAACGTCTTGCATCTTTGTTTCCAACTACCCCGAAACGTTTGACTCCACTGGAGGTCGAATCTGTCGGCTACTCAATCGAACATAAAGGTCGGCCGTTTACAAAAACATTAGGATATTCAGAAGCAATTGAACGTTGGATTTCGATTGGTGCCGATTGTTATAAAAAGGGAATAAAAAAAATTCTCGTTCTCAACGCTCATGGCGGCAACTCGCCATTGATGAATATTGTTATCACCGAATTGCGTTGTCGTTTCAAAATGCTTGCCGTTGCGACCAGTTGGGGACGCTTTGGTTTGCCGGAAGGTTTGATTACTCCGAAAGACAAACAACTGGATATTCATGCGGGCTTTATCGAAACGTCACTCATGCTTTATTTTGCGCCTGAAAAGGTGGAAATGGAAAAAGCACAAAATTTTTCCAACTGGCAAAAAGAATTACAAGAAAAATTCAAATATCTCCGGGCTTACGGGCCATTTCCCTTCGGCTGGAAAATGGCGGATATCAATAGACTGGGTGCCGCAGGAAATGCACTTGCCGCAAATAGAGAGGCAGGAAAAGCGATATTCGATCATGCAATTGAAGGTTTTCGCGGCCTTGTTGAGGATATGTTCGCTTTTGATATTGACGAACTCTCCTAGAAAGCCTTTTTCCAAAGCTAGAAATTGTTAGCGACATTGCTTATATCGACAACAGTAAAAATTCCCGTCATTTGAAAGGTCATGCTATGAGCGAGACTGAAAACACTCCCCGCAAAATTCCGGTAACTGTTCTGACCGGCTATCTGGGGGCAGGAAAGACCACACTTCTCAACCGGATTTTGACAGAAAATCACGGCAAACATTACGCTGTTATTGTCAATGAATTCGGCGAGATCGGCATCGACAATGATCTGATTGTCGAATCCGACGAAGAAATTTACGAGATGAATAATGGTTGTATCTGCTGCACAGTGCGCGGCGATCTTGTCCGTGTTGTCGACGGTTTGATGCGACGTCCCGGCCGGTTTGACGGCATCATTATCGAAACCACCGGTCTTGCCGATCCGGTTCCTGTTGCACAGACATTTTTCATGGATGATGATGTGAGAGCAAAATCGCAACTCGATGCTGTTGTGGCGCTGGTTGACGCAAAACATTTGCCGCTAGAGTTGAAGGACAGCCGCGAAGCAGAAGACCAGATTGCTTTCGCCGATGTTGTCCTTTTGAACAAGACCGATCTTGTCAGCCCGCAGGAACTTGCCGATGTCGAAGCAACAATACGCGCGATCAATCCTTCTGCTGTTATCTTTCGCACCCAACGTTCCAATGTCGATTTGAACGAAGTGCTTGATCGCGGTGCATTCGATTTGAGCCGTGCGCTGGAAAATGATCCGCATTTCCTTGATCATGACGAGGAAGAGGAAGAACATGTTTGCGGGCCGGAATGCGACCACGACCACGATCATGATCACCACCACCATCATCATCATGACCATGACCACGATCATCACCACCATGACGGGGAGGAGCATGTCCATGGGGCAGCCCTCCATGATGTGACGGTGAAATCCGTTTCGTTACGCGCTGGCGAGCTTGATCCGGGCAAGTTTTTCCCGTGGATCCAGCAGATTACCCAGACACAGGGGCCGGATATTTTAAGACTGAAAGGCATTATTGCTTTCAAAGGCGATAAAGACCGTTATGTCGTACAAGGTGTCCATATGATTTTGGAAGGCGACAGCCAGAGACCTTGGAAAGAAGGCGAAAAGCATGAAAGCCGTCTGGTCTTTATCGGCCGTAAACTTGATGCCGAAAAGCTCAAAGCCGGCTTCGAGAAGTGTGCCTGAGTTTTGAGAGGAACCTATGCCGACAATTGCACATTGTGACCTCGACAGCTATTGCCTGTTGGCGGGGTTTTTGGATGACCAGCCGGTCTTTGTGACAGCAAATGGTGAAATCACCCTGCTTGGCGAAAAACAAAAAGTGGTCGAAGCGCATGAAGGAATTGCTTCTGTTGCTTTATCGAGAGACAAGAAATCGGTGATTACCGGCGGTGAAGACGGCCGGATTTGCCGAACAACCAGTGCTCTTCAGTGTAGCGAGCTTGCCCGCCATGAAAAAAAGTGGATCACCTCGGTTGCAGCCGGTCCTGACAATTCTTACGCCTTTGCCTTTTCACGTACGGCATGGGCTGATGACGGTAAAGGGCTTCAGGAGTTTGATCACGAGCGCAGTGTTGAAGATCTTGCTTTTGCACCAAAAGGCCTAAGATTTGCGGTGGCACGATATAATGGCGTGACATTGCATTGGCTTGGTGCCGACACCAAGCCTACCGACCTTACATGGAAAGGCGCACATTTTGCCGTTACATTTTCGCCCGATGGCCGTTATGTCATTTCGTCAATGCAGGAAAATGCCTTGCATGGCTGGCGGTTGAGTGACGAACAGCATTTGCGCATGAGCGGCTATCCGGCAAAGGTCAAAAGTTGGTCATGGAGTGCCAAAGGTAAGTGGCTTGCCACTTCCGGCGCTCCGGCTGCTATTGTCTGGCCGTTTCAAGCGAAAGATGGCCCGATGGGAAAAGCACCCCTTGAACTTGGCACCCGTGCCGATGCCATGGTGACATGTGTGTGCTGTCATCCGGAAGAAGACATTGTTGCTGCCGGTTTTAATGACGGCATGATTTTGTTCATCCGTTTTGCCGATGCAAAGGAAGTGCTTTTGCGCCGTCCCGGAAAAGGTGCCATTTCAACCATGGCCTGGGATGATAAGGGGTATCGGCTGGCATTCGGTTCGGAAAGTGGTGAAGCAGGCATTATCGATATTTCTGCCTGAGAGCCGGAACATAATTTTTCTGAATAAAAATAAAACCACCTGCTTTGTGCAGGTGGTTTTTTGATTGAAAGGCTTGAACCAATCAGCCCAAAGTCGGGTAATCGGTATAGCCTTTTTCATTGCCGCCATAGAGCGTTGTCTGGTCAACCTCATTCCATGGAGCATGCTCTTTGATACGACGGACAAGATCGGGATTGGCAATAAACGGACGGCCGAAAGATACAATATCGGCATAGCCGGACCCGACAGCTTTTTCAGCCATTTCGGCGGTATAGCCATTATTAACCATCCACGCACCATTGCCACCGGCATCGCGATAGACGTGTTTCAAACGTTTATAGTCGAATGCATAATCAGCTTCCGTATAATTGCGGTCGCCTCCGGTTGCGCCTTCAATGAGGTGAATGAAAGCAAGCTCATAGGCTGCCAAAGCATCGACATAAAAATCAAAAAGCGGCTGCGGGTCCGGATCATGGGCATCATTGGCGGGGGTTACCGGAGAAATGCGGATACCTGTTCTGCCACCGCCGATTTCTTTTGCAACGGCTTCGGCAACAAGGAGCGGAAAACGGCAACGGTTTTCAATCGAACCGCCGAATTCATCGGTGCGATGGTTCGATTCGGAGCGCAAGAACTGATCGAGCAAATAGCCATTGGCCGAGTGAATTTCCACGCCGTCAAAACCTGCAATATCGACAGCATTGCGTGCGGCTTTGCGATAATCGTCGATAATGCCGGGAATTTCCGATGCGTCCAATGCACGTGGTGTCGATGTTTGTACAAATTCGCCCTGACCATTCTTGTCTTTGATATAGGTTCGGGCTTTTGCCTGAAGGGCAGAGGGGGCAACAGGCGGTTTACCTCCAGGTTGCAGTGAACTGTGGGAAATACGTCCCGTGTGCCAAAGCTGGGCAACAATTTTGCCGCCTTCTTCATGAACAGCATCGGTTACTTTTTTCCAGCCGGCAAGCTGGGCTTTTTCGTAAAGTCCCGGAACGTCGATATTGCCTTGTCCCTGTTGTGAAATGGCCGTACCTTCAGAGACGATAAGGCCGGCGGTCGAGCGTTGGCGATAATAGATAACATTCAAATCATTGGGTGTTGCATTGGGCGAGCGAGCGCGTGTCAGCGGCGCCATGGCAATGCGGTTTTTTAGAACAAGGTCTCCTGCCTTGATCGGGTCAAAAAGTGATGTCATGAAAAGTCCCTTTCATATTGGCTGCAAATTTAAACATAAGGTGAAGGCGGCCGTTTAAAAAGGGCTTGATTAATTTTTATGAGGGGAAGAATTACGGTTGCGTTCTGGTTTGTGATCCGTAATCTCTCCTCAAAATTGAAAGAATCTGGTAAATAGAATGACGACAATTGCGCAATCAATCTGCCAAACAATTGCTGGTGATATCAAGGCAAGTCAATCTCAGGTTGCTGCCGCCATCGGCCTCATTGACGAGGGGGCAACCATTCCCTTCATTGCCCGCTATCGCAAGGAAGTAACCGGTGGCCTTGATGATGGCCAATTGCGCCTGTTGTCGGAACGGCTCATTTATCTTCGTGAAATGGAAGCGCGTCGCGAAGCGATTATTCAAGCAATCCGCGAACAGAACAAGCTTACTCCGGAACTGGAAGAATCTTTAAGAAAAGCAAGCTCGAAGGCAGAATTGGAAGACCTTTATCTGCCGTTCAAACCAAAGCGGCGCACCCGTGCCGAAATTGCCAAAGAAAACGGCTTATTGCCGCTTGCCGAGGAAATTCTAAAAAACCGGAACGAAGAGCCGGAACTTCTTGCCAAAGATTATATCAATGACAAAATTGCCGATGTCAAAGCTGCTCTTGACGGTGTTCGCGATATTATTTCGGAAAACATGGCGGAAAATGCCGAACTGGTCGGGAATTTACGTCACTATATGCAATCACATGCTTTTATCCATGCCAAAGTTGTTGCCGGTAAAGAGCAGGAAGGTGCGAAATTTTCCGATTATTTCGACCATAGAGAAAAATGGTCAACCGTGCCAAGCCATCGCGCATTGGCAATGTTTCGTGGGCGTAATGAAGAAATTCTGAATGTCGATATTGAAGTCGACGAAGATATTCCAAATGGCGAAAAACCGGTTATAAAGCTGATCAAACAGGCCTATCAAATCGGCGATCAGCTTCCCGGAGATATTTTTCTTGTGAGTGTCGCCTTATGGGCATGGCGGGTAAAGCTATCTTTACATCTTTCGCTTGATCTCATGCGCGATTTGCATGAGCGCGCCGATGAAGAAGCAATTTCTGTTTTTGCCCGTAATCTCAAAGCGCTTTTATTGGCTGCACCGGCGGGTGAAAGAGCAACAATGGGGCTTGATCCGGGTATCCGCACCGGTGTCAAGGTTGCAGTGGTCGATAAAACCGGAAAGCTCAAGGAAACCGCAACCATTTATCCGTTCCCGCCGAAAAATGATGTTCGCGGTGCAGAGGCGGTGCTTGCCGCCCTCATTAAAAAACATCAGGTTGATCTCATCGCTATCGGTAACGGCACAGCAAGCCGCGAGACGGAAAAACTTGTTGGCGATTTGTTGAAACATATGCCAGCGCCGCGTCCGACAAAGGTCATTGTTTCAGAAGCCGGTGCTTCTGTCTATTCGGCGTCCGAGCTTGCCGCAAACGAATTTCCCGATCTTGATGTGTCATTGCGCGGTGCCGTGTCGATTGCACGGCGCTTGCAGGATCCGCTTGCCGAATTGGTTAAAATCGAACCGAAATCTATCGGTGTCGGGCAATATCAGCATGATGTCGACCAGTTCGAGCTCATGCGGGCTTTGGATGGTGTTGTCGAAGATGCGGTGAATGCTGTTGGCGTTGACCTTAACACCGCTTCGCCATCTCTGCTTGCCCGTGTTTCGGGGGTGGGGGCATCATTGGCCGATGCAATTGTTGCTTATCGCGATGAAAATGGCCCTTTCAAAAATCGTAACGGGTTGAAGTCGGTACCGCGGCTCGGTGCAAAAACATTCGAGCAATGTGCAGGTTTCCTGCGTATCCAGAATGGCGATGAACCGCTTGATGCTTCGGCAGTGCATCCGGAAGCCTATAGCGTTGCACGCAAGATTGTTGCTGCATGTGGGCGTGACTTGCGTTCATTGATGGGCGATAGTGCTGCTTTGAAAAAACTCGACCCGAAAACATTTATTGACGAGCGGTTCGGCCTGCCGACTGTTAAAGATATTTTGAGCGAATTGGAAAAACCCGGCCGTGACCCGCGGCCGGAATTCAAAACAGCAACTTTTGCCGAAGGTGTCGACGAGATTTCGGATCTCAAACCGGGGATGAAGCTTGAAGGAACAGTGACCAATGTCGCGAATTTTGGTGCATTTGTCGATATAGGTGTGCATCAGGACGGGCTTGTCCATATTTCGCAACTTGCCGACACTTATGTGAGCGATCCGCATAAAGTGGTGAAAGCCGGAGATATTGTTTCTGTGACAGTGCTTGATGTCGATCCAGCACGCAAACGCATCTCGCTAAGTATGAAAAAACATCCCGACAATCCGGATAGTCGCGCAAAAGCCGCTTCTTCGGAAAATTCGGGACGCAATCATCCGCATCAGATGAAAAATAAAAAGCCGGTTTCCGAAGAGGGTAGTTTCGGTTCGGCTCTTGCTGAAGCATTGCGCAAACGCAATTAAAATTGCGCAAATGCTATCAAATGTTGAGGTGTGAAGGGAGCAAATGCGGAAGTTTGCAAGATGCTCTCTTTGCCGAACGTTGAATAAACCTGACTTGATAGAAATTACCTGCTTTGGAAACGGCAATATAACAATATCGGGCAAGGCCTGAATCATCATCGGGAAAGGCTGGCTTTCTGGCTTTTATACCGAAAGGCATTTGTCTTGTTTATCAGAGCTTGTGAAGAGACAGGTTAATGAAATCGTTTTCATGTTAAAGATTTGAAAGCTGCAATCGGGATAAACACTAAAGAAACCGGAAAGGCGGATAGGCACGCGCTTAAACGTGTCTTCGGGCGCGCTTGTATGCGTCCCGAAACTTTCCAGACCATGATGAAAATTGATATCGTTTCAAGAAAAACGAATTTCTATTTATAAAGCTGGTGTCTGTTCTTTTGCCCGTTTTGTTGCATTCCGATAGCAAAACATTATGGGCAATCGTGAACAAATACGAGTGCAATAAAAACAAAAAGCCGGTTTAACCGGCCTTTTATTATCAACAATTTGTTTTCCGTTTATTTCTTTTGGGGTTTGGACGCTTTTTGGCTGTCAAGCTGTTTATAGGCTTCCGTCAATTCCGATTGCATGGGAGCACAGTTTTTGGTGCGTGCGATTTCCTGTAACACGCCGTTACGGTTGCGCAATGCATCAATTTCCACTCTTTCCGGCGATTTCGGGTCCATAAAAAACCACGCAGGAAAGAAGAAAATACCGGCTGCCCCCAATGCAACATTCTTTCCTTGTGCATTTGTACGCTCATGGATGACTGCTTTAATCTGGCGCTCATTGGCGTGGAATTCACGCGAAATACCCGCACAATCCATGACACTATCGTTCGGATTGGTCAAAGCAACCGGATGCGGGTCGCGTCCGCCACAGCCCGAAAGCAGCATGGAAACGGCAATTAAAGTGGCAATTGGAGCCACAGACACAAATTTTGTTATCCGGCTTTTAGTATCTTTCATCATTCTTCCTCCCCTTTTCCAAGTGAAATGGCTAACGTTTCGAGTGGTCAAGCTTGCGGGCCAACCGGTCACCACAAGATTGCACGACCAGATTCATGATAATCAGAACACCGATAACGATGTTCATAATCTCCGGATTATAGCGTTGGTAGCCATAGCGGATAGCCATATCACCAAGGCCGCCACCTCCCAGAAAACCGGCAAGCGACGTTGCACTGATAATTGAAATAACCATCACAGTAAAGCCGGTCACAAGGCTTGAAAATGATTCCGGTACAATGACATTGGTAACAATTTGTATCCGTGAAGCACCCATCGAGCGGATAGCTTCGACAAGTCCCTTGTCAACTCCACGAAATGACAGTTCTGCCAAACGCGCATAAAGCGGTGTCGCCGATAATATCAGCACAAAGATAACAGATCTGATGCCGACACCGGTTCCGACAACAACGCGCGTCACGGGAAGAAGATAGAAAGCAAAAATGATAAACGGAATGGCGCGCACACAATTGACAAGGAAGCTCAGTAACCTGTTGAGATTTTCCTTTGGAAACAGGCTTCCCTTTGCCGTCATGTAAAGGATAAGGCCGATCGGCAGCCCCAGAATGAGCGCCATAAGAGAAGAACTCACCGTCATGATGATGGTGTCTATAATTGCTTTTGGCAATTCTTTTGAAAGTACATCATACATAACCGAGAACCTCGCAATAGCGGCCATGCTTGATAAGCCAGGAAACCGCCTTGTCAAGTTTGTCTTTGTCTTTTGCCGGAAGGCCTAGAAAGAAACGGCCGACCGGTTCACCCTGAATCGTATCAATGCCGCCGTGAAGAATACGCGGGATCAATCCGCTTTCATATTCGATGAGGTGCAGGAATGGCTCTCTTGCCACGTCACCTGCAATATTAAGTTCGATAACGGCTTCATCCCCTTCAGGCTTTAACCTTTTGGCAAATTCGGCCGGTAATTGCGGAGTAACAATGCGAAGCATCGCAATGGTGGTGTCATCTTGCGGAGAGGCAAAAATATCTCTTACCCGACCTTCTTCGACAATTTTTCCCTTGTTCAGCACAACAACCCTGTTGGCAATGGAGCTTACAACTTCCATTTCGTGGGTAATCAGAACGACGGTGAGGTTGAGCCTTTTATTGATATCGGCAATCAATTCAAGAATGGATTGGGTTGTTTCCGGATCGAGTGCCGAGGTTGCCTCGTCGGATAGGAGCACTTTCGGATTTGCCGCCAATGCTCTGGCAATGCCGACGCGCTGTTTTTGCCCACCGGAAAGCTCGGCCGGAAAATGCAGCTCTTTACCTTTGAGGCTCACAAGCTCGATAAGTTCCATCGCCCGTTCGCGGCGTTTTTCCTTCGGAACACCGGCAAGCTTTAGCGGCAATGCGATATTGTCGATCACACGTTTCGATGACAACAGGTTGAAATGCTGGAAAATCATGCTGATGCGTTGACGATAGGGCGCCCATTCGCTTTCGCTCAAATGCGAAACGTCATGGCCTTCAAAGAAGATTTGTCCTTCATCAATACGTTCAAGACCATTGAGACAGCGGATAAGCGTGGATTTACCGGCGCCGCTGCGCCCGATAATTCCAAGAATTTCGCCTTTTTCAATATCGAGTGACAAATGGTCAACGGCCGCCGTTTGGGAAAAACGGCGGCTGATATTTTTAAGTGATATGATTGGTTCGGATGCTGAACCCATGTTTGAATTTACCATAATGGCTGGGCAGTTACGCCAAACACTTCCTTGATTTTTGCGCGAACCGGTTCCGAATTATAGGCAGCAACGAGTTTTTTCACCCATGGCTCGTCTTTATCGGCGGTACGTACGACAATAATATTGTTATAGGGGTTGTTTTCGGACTTTTCCCAGGCAATCGCATCTTTATCGGGTTTGAGGCCAGTGGTCAAAGCCCAGTTGGTATTGACAATGGCAATGTCGAAATCATCAATGGCACGACCGAGCATACCGGCATCAAGCTCGCGAATTTCGAGTTTTTTGGGGTTTTCGACAATATCAAGTTTGGAGGCAAGAACATTCTTCGGGTCTTTGAGCTTGATAAAACCCATATCGTTCAAAAGCCGCAAGGCGCGACCGCCATTTGACGGGTCATTGGGAACGCCGACGACAGCACCGTCACGAAGGTCTTTCAAGTCTTTGATTTTGTGGGAATAGACACCCATCGGGAAAAGCACTGTATAGCCTACGACCGAAAGCTTGTATCCGCGCTGTTCGACTTGTGCGTCGAGATAGGGCTTATGCTGGAATGAATTTGCGTCAATATCACCGGCATTGACCGCTTCATTTGGCAAGGCATAATCGGAGAAAAAAACAAGATCAATGTTTAGGCCCTGTTTTTTGGCTTCCTGAGCGGCAACCTTCCAGACTTCCGATTCTTCACCTTCCATTGTTCCGAGCTTAATACTTGTTTTATCTTCGGCATGAGCGAGAACCGGTGCAAAAGCTGAGACACTTGCAAAAGTGGCAAAAGAAAAAGCGAGCCCGAGAACTGTACGTCTTTTGATTTTATCAAGAAACATTATTGAAACCCTTCATGTTAATTTTCAGAATGTTTCATCTCAAAACATAGGCTGAAAAATTTCCGTTCATTCATTGGTTTTAAAAATTCTGAATGCCGGTTCTAACAGGGCCCAAGATTTTCTAACCAATATGCCGATCAGTTTTACCGGAAGTGGTATAAAAACCAAGCAACATTTTCAATAGATATCAGTTATGTAGCAGGATGATTTTTTTATAAAAAGCCAAATAAATGGAAATAATTTTTTCGTATATCAGCGAGAGCGCTTGCCTTTATGGAAAAGTTGGGGTAGCAGCCAGCACAAAATCGAGAAGAAAATCAACATCATTAATGCGACGCCCATGCGGATGAAGTCAAAATTCGTTGCGTCTTCAGGAATAAAAAGTGCGGTGATATAACCGGCACAATCTAGTATAGCCTGTGCAACAGCACGTATCATTTTTGCCTCCACATATTACCGGAAGATAGACCGGTATTTCTGCATGGTTTTCTTTATTTTGTTTTATATACAATCATGAATGTTGCAAAGATAAAAAACTATCTTTTGGTAAAAAAGGCCGATTCGCCGCCTTTTTGTTATTTAAAATGGTTTTAGATTATCTTTCAAATGCAATTCATTCCTGAAAACGTAGTTTCACTGCAATTTTTTCTCCATCTTCGTCAGTTTTCATGAGTCGCTGGAATCTTGCGATATGTGTTCCTGTCCGAAATCTGCCATTCAATCACGAGACCGTATGTGTGCTTAAAAACGCTTCCATAGAAGCCGAAAAAATTGCGGCCAAGTGCTTTATTAGTTTTTTAGGCTTTTAGCTTCTGCAGGATTCATGACGGTGCTCATTCCTGTTTTATGTTTGAAACCGAAGTAAATAGCTCTCATTATCGAATGATAATTTAGTCTTAAAAAACACCCCTGCGAGAAGTCTCGACAGGGGCATTTTCCTTTTCAAAACGGCTTTAAAGCTCGCAAAGTCAAAATATTGCTTTAGCTGACAAGCGTTTATGCTTTGGCTTTTTTAGGTGTAATCAGATTGCGGGCGATCAGAAGTTCGGCAATCTGCACCGCATTAAGCGCTGCACCTTTGCGCAAATTATCGGCAACAACCCAGAAAGACAGGCCATTTTCAACGGTAATATCCTCGCGGATACGGCTGACAAAGGTGTCATCTTCTCCGGCTGATTCATAAGGTGTCATATAGCCGCCATCCTCATGCTTGTCGACAACCTGACAGCCTGGAGCATTGCGCAGGATTTCGCGTGCTTCATCGGCACTGATGGGTTTTTCAAACTCGACATTGACTGCCTCGCCATGGCCGATGAAAACCGGAACACGAACGGCAGTTGCCGTAAGCTTGATTTTCGGGTCGAGCATTTTCTTGGTTTCGGCAACCATTTTCCATTCTTCTTTGGTGTAGCCGTCTTCCATGAATACGTCGATATGGGGAATAACGTTGAAAGCAATACGCTTGGTGAATTTGCGCACCGTAATAGGGTCTGCCACAAAAACCGCGCGCGATTGCTCGAAAAGCTCGTCCATTCCGGCCTTTCCGGCACCCGAAACCGATTGATAGGTTGCAACCACAACACGCTTGATGGTTGCGGCATCGTGCAACGGCTTTAGAGCAACCAGAAGCTGGGCTGTCGAACAGTTCGGATTGGCAATAATATTATGTGTTTTGAAGCCGTCGATTGCATCCGGATTGACTTCCGGAACAATGAGCGGAACATCAATATCGTAACGCCAGGCCGAAGAATTATCGATAACGACAGCGCCGGCCGCGCCGATTTTCGGTGCCCATTCTTTGGAAACATTGCCACCGGCCGACATCAGGCAAATATCTGTGTCGGAAAAATCGTAATTATCAAGAACTTTGACCTTCAGTGTTTTGTCACCGAAGGAAACTTCTGTTCCCAATGACCGATGCGAGGCGAGTGGTACAACTTCATCAGCCGGAAAACCGCGCTCTTCGAGAATATTGAGCATTTCTCGTCCAACATTTCCCGTGGCACCTACAACAGCAACCTTAAAACCCATTTAATCAGAACTCCTGTCTCTCTCCGTGTTTTGTGAAGAAGCCCGGCGGCCGTCAGGCTTACCCCCCGGGCCGCACCCGGGAGAGAGCAGGTTGGCCAAGGGACGTCAGATAATTTTCTTTGTCGTTTTTTTGTGGCCAATAATTGTCAAGGATGCGCAGCAGTCATCAAAGCCGCAATTGTAGCTCGAAAACCGATCGATATGGAACCGAGAAAAGTCCATTGTTAAACTCCTTGATCGCATTGGTTTTAGCTTATTTTCAACCTCTGTCAAGAAACACAATAATAATCGGTTATTTTTTCATGTTGAATTTTTTTGGGCTCGACAAGTTCCATAAGAAAAATAGGTCATTTTATCAGAATTAAGGACAAAATTTTTCTCCTCAACAAAGCTTGAATTTCACGCAATTGAAAGAGGAAGTTTTGAGCAGCAAAAACTTTCGGCATTTTCAATGCCTATAAAATCGGGTGTTCAATATCCAATTGCAATAGAGCCCTTTAGAAATGCACAAAAAGCGGTGTTTTCCCACCGCTTTTCGGGACTGATCTTCATTCAAAGAACAAATTGATAAATGTTTTTGGCAGCATTCGAGCTTGACCGGTTTTAATCCGGTCAAGTTTTATTCACGAAAGTCTATTCATTAATCCTGTCAGGAAAGCCGGTTTCAAGCAACCATCGTTTTGAACTTTTGCAAAATGGCATCACCCATTTCACTGGTGGAAACTTTTTTCATGCCTTCCGAATAAATGTCGGCTGTGCGTACACCATCATCAAGAACGGCAGAAATCGCTTTTTCCAACCGGTCGGCTTCCGCACCCATGAGGAAAGAATAGCGCAGGCACATAGCAAGTGACGCTATCATTGCGATAGGATTGGCAATGCCTTTTCCGGCAATGTCGGGAGCAGAGCCATGAACCGGTTCGTAAAGCGCATGGCGTTTACCGGTTTTCTTGTCTTCTTCGCCAAGAGAGGCAGAAGGCAACATGCCGAGCGACCCCGTAAGCATGGCGGCAATATCGGAGAAAATATCGCCGAATAGATTATCGGTTACAATAACATCGAACTGCTTGGGCGCGCGCACCAATTGCATGCCGCCGGAATCGGCCAGCATGTGTTCAAGCGTTACATCCTTATAGTCTTTGTCATGAACCTCTGTAACGACTTCGTTCCAGAGAATGCCGGTTTTCATGACATTGTGTTTTTCAAGAGAAGTCACTTTGTTTTTGCGGGTGCGGGCAAGGTCGAAAGCAACTCTTGCAATGCGGTCGATCTCGTAAGTATCGTAAATCTGGGTATCGATTGCGCGTTTTTGCCCATGGCCGAGGTCGATAATTTCTTTCGGTTCGCCAAAATAGACGCCGCCAGTGAGTTCTCGTACAATCAATATATCAAGCCCGTCAACAAGCTCACGTTTGAGCGAGGAGGCAGACGCAAGCGAGGGGTAGCAAATGGCCGGTCGCAAATTGGCAAACAGACCGAGATCTTTACGCAACCGCAACAACCCCGCTTCGGGTCTTACCTCATAAGGAACCTTTGCCCATTTCGGGCCACCAACAGCACCAAAAAGCACAGCATCGGCTGCCAAAGCCCGTTTCATATCTTCTTCCGAAATGGCCGTGCCATAAGCATCATAAGCCGATCCGCCAACAAGCCCTTCTTCACACTCGAAATCAAGCCCGAGTTCTTTATCCATATAAGCAATGATTTTTTTAACTTCGGCCATCGACTCAACGCCGATTCCATCTCCGGGAAGAAGAAAGAGTTTTCTGGAAGCCATGATGATTGTGCCCTCTCAAATAATCAAAACAATCGGACAACAAAATTCCAAAGGTTCTTTATAACAATATAAAGGTTCACCCGCATGAATTGGAATAATGTGACCATTATTTCCGTTATAGCATGGTCTTTCGAAAGCGAAACAAGGTTTTGGAAAAATTATATTTCGTTTTCTTCCAACGGGCGCGCTTCAGAGGCGAGCATAATCGGTATACCGTCACGAATAGGAAAAGCGAGCCGCGCCTTTTTGGAAACGAGTTCCTGCCTTTCTTTGTCAAAGTGGAGCTCTCCGCCCGTTACCGGACAGACCAGAAGTTCGAGCATTTTCGGGTCGGTAGTATATTTGACCATCAATCCACGTCCAATCCTTCGAACCGCTAACGGCTAACGACGTTCAATTGAGCGGTTTATCATCACCATTGTGTTCCATGAGCGAGCGTTCTGTCAAAGCAACGAGGGTCGCAGCACGGGCAACAATATCGGGTGCTTCAAGAAGTGCCTGCTTTTCGGCAGTGCCGAAAGGCGCCATGATAGCAAGCGCATTGACAAGCGATTCTGTCGGTGCCTGCATGATCGAATCCCAATCGGCTTCCATTTGGTGGGCATCAAGAAATTTTTCAAAAGTATCAAGAAGCTCTTCCCGATTGATTTTATCGCCTGCATCCGGTTGCTCGACGAGGTCATTTTCATCAATCGTAATTTTGGCAATCCGGTAAGGTTTGTCACTTGCAATTTCTTTTTCAAGTTTGAAACGACAAACACCTTGTAAGCCGATCATCAGCCGGCCATCTCCCGTTTCGGCAAAACTTGTGATGCGCCCGATACAGCCGGTTTTATAAAGCTCCGGCTTTTCGGCATTCTTTGGTTCCGGTTCCGGCTGGATAATGCCGATCAACCGGTTACCTTTTATTGCATCTTCAACAAGTTCAAGATAACGCGGCTCGAAAACATTAAGCGGCAAATAGCCATTCGGTAAAAGCAGAACCCCTTCGAGCGGAAACAGACCGATTTCGTCGGGCAGGTCTTTCACCTGAATATAGTGGGCATTTCCAGCTTTCATTGTTTTTTATCGTCCAGAGCCATAACAGGTTACAAAATCTTGAGGAGATGTATTTCTATCGTCCCGATGGTGGTGAAAACTTGAGGGGAGCATAAAAGCACATCATCAAGAAAACAATAATGATGACAGTTTTCTACGCGCGGTCAATGTCGCCGGATCCATTGCACCCCAGGCTTCAAAAAACTGCAATAATTGCTTTCTTGCGCCGTCATCATTCCACGTTCTATCCGCTTTCATGATACCGAGTAGCAAATCGGCCGCATCATCCCGTTTGTTTTCAGCATTATAAACAAGAGCAAGGTCATAGGCCGCCTGATAATCTTTCGGATTTTCGGCAATACGTTTTTTCAATGCCGTCGGGTCGCCCAATTTGGCGGTTTCTTCTTTAAGAGCAATTTTCGCTTCGACAGCGCGAATGGCAGGGTCGGACTTTTTGGCATCCGGCACAGCTTTGAGAATGCCTTTTGCCTGATCAAGTTCGCCATGTTCGACAAGCATATCGGCAAAAGCGGCAATAACCGTGACGTTATCAGGTGACTGTTTCAGAATTTGCGCATAAAAAGTAGCAGCCCCCGTCACATCGCCACTTTTGCGCAATTCATTGGCTGTCTCCAAAGCTTCGTCAATTGCTGCTTCTTTTTCGTTACCCGTTAGTTTTGCAACAAATTTCTTGACTTCGCTTTCCGGCACTGCCCCCATAAAACCGTCAACAGGGTGGCCGTCAACAAAAGCAATGACGGCAGGCACCGAGCGTATTCCCATCTGTCCGGGAATGGCCGGATGTTTATCAATGTCAAGTTTGACGAGTTTGACAGCGCCTTTTGCTCCCCTGACGACTTTTTCAAGAACAGGCCCCAATTGTTTGCACGGGTTGCACCATGTTGCCCAAAAATCAACGATAACAGGTTGTTTTTTTGATTCGACAAGGACATCCTTTGAAAAATCGGCCGTTGTTGTATCCTTGATGACAGAATTATCTGCCCCGCCTGTTTGATTGGCCAAATTTACATTTGCATTCATTTGCCCGCCTTGTGGCGCAAAAGGATTGTCACTCATTATCAAGTCCTGTTTCTTACGAAATGTCTATTCGTTTCTATTCTCAAAATCGTGCCTTTGGATACGAATTTCAACCCTCTTCCTCTGAAACCTGAATAATAAGCGGTTCGTGATTTGTGGCGCGAACAAATTTTACAAGATCTTCTCGCGCAATCGATGTGGTCGCCTCGTTGGTCATCGGGTGGCAATTGATAACGGGCTGATCATAAAGGGCCTCATCAAGAATAAATGTCACATGATTTTCCTTGTCATTTATCAGGCCGAAAACGCTGACAGCCCCCGGATAAAGGCCGAGATATTCGGAAAGTTTTTCAGGGCTGCCAAAGGAAAGGCGCCCCGATGCACCGATTTTATCATGAAGATGCTTAAGGTCGACAACCGAATGTGCGCCGAGTGTCACCAGAAAATAATGCCCCTTCTTATCTTTCAGAAACAGATTCTTGGTATGGGCGCCGGGAATATTTTGTTTAATATTTTCGCCTTCTTTAACGGTAAAGACCGCCGGATGGGTTGTTGTTTTGACATGAATGCCAAGTGTTTTTAGAAAATCCAATAATTCCTGTTTTCCTGCTGGCATTTTTAGTCCTTTATTTTGTTTTTTTGGGCATTCTGTTTTAAATCGCCATGTTAATTTATGGCATGAAATTTTTATGTCGGCATTTTATTTGATGCTCGAATTGAAATAGTTTTCCTTCCTTTAAGGGGATTATCCGATGACTGCAACATTATGGGTGGCTTTTGGCGGTGCACTGGGCACAGTTTTACGTTACTGGTTATCGCTTCTCATGGTTCCGGTCAGCAAAAATCTGCCATGGGGAACAATTCTTATCAATATTGTCGGGTCTTTTGTGATCGCATTTTTTGGCGTTATCACTCTTGCAGAGGCAAAATGGCCGGTGAGCGAGAACATCCGGCTCTTTGTCATGGTGGGGATTTGCGGCGGCTTTACAACCTTTTCTTCCTTCAGCTTGCAAAGCTTCGAACTTTTGAAAAAAGGCGCAGTCGGTGAGGCCTTTTTCAATATTATTGTTTCTGTCGTCTTTTGTCTTTTCGCGACAGCTTTGGGATTTTATCTTGGCAGCAAGATCAATCATTAGAAAATTACAAAAACAAAACGGCTTTACAGTGATTATCACAATTAATTGTCATGAACATATGGGCTAAATATTCCGACTTAGTCGGGGGAAATGATTTTTTGAGGATGACTTCACTTTGAAGATCGGCTAGAACCGGTGCCATGTCAGGGAGGGGTAAATTAACCTTTCCCATCTTTTTGCGGGAGAGTGTAAAAATACAGTCAACCGTGTTTTGGCCGCCGAAGGGGAAAACAGCCCGTAATCTCTCAGGCACAAGGAACCGTAAAAAGATCAAGACAGCTCTGGAAAGTCGGGTTTATCCCGCGCCGAAGGTGTAAGTGGAGGGGAGAGCTTTCCACAAGTCTCTCAGGCTCAAGACAGAGGGGTGTGAAATAGATACATTGTGTATCTATTGGCGCAACCTCGGAGCAATTTATGGGCAACTCTCAAGAAGACCTTAAAACTTTGCCGCTTTTTCATATGCATGAAAAAGCCGGAGCCAAATTCGGCAATTTTGCCGGATGGAACATGCCGCTCACTTACCCGCTCGGTGTTATGAAAGAGCATTTGCATACGCGTGCCCATGCGGGTCTGTTCGATATTTCTCATATGAAACTGATACTGGTTGAAGGAAATGGTGCAGCCGACTTTCTGTCAAAAGCCCTGCCGCTTGATGCCGAAGCACTGCAAATCGGCCAGTCGCGTTATAACTACCTTTTGAATGAAGAGGCCGGCATCCTTGACGATCTCATTGTCACCCGCCTTGGCGAAAAACGTTTTATGGTTGTTGCCAATGCCGGTAATGCGAACGCCGACATCGCCGAACTTCAAAAACGTTCCCACGGGTTTGACTGCACTATCGAACCGCTTGAACGCGTGTTTCTGGCGTTACAAGGGCCAGAAGCTGCCGATGTCATCAAAAAAGCCGGTTTACCCGGTAACGAACTTCAGTTCATGCATGGTTTTGAGCCAAAGAAAAACTGGTTTATGACTCGTTCGGGCTATACCGGCGAAGATGGATTTGAAATCGGCCTGCCGGTTAATGAAGCTGAAACACTTGCCGAAAAACTGTTGAACGACCCGCGCGTGACATGGATCGGCCTTGCCGCACGCGACAGTCTGCGACTTGAAGCGGGCTTGTGTCTCCATGGCAATGACATTACCGCAAAAACCAATCCGGTTGAAGCGGCAATTACCTGGGCGGTTACCAAACCGGTGCGTGAGAAGGGTGAATTTTTCGGTGCCAAGGCTTTTCTTGAAGCGTTGAAAAATGGTGCAACACGCCGCCGCGTCGGTTTGATGCCGGAAACACGCCAGCCGGTGCGCGCCGGTGCAGAAATTTTTGACAAGTCGGGCAAACTTGTCGGTCACGTTACATCAGGTGGCTTCGGCCCGTCATTCAATGGTCCGGTTGCAATGGGTTATGTTGCAATCGACCTAGCAAAAGCCGGAACCGAGCTTGAAACAGAAGTTCGCGGTAAGAAAATACCGCTTGTTGTCCACACACTTCCCTTTGTCGAACATCGTTATTTTAAAGGATAAAACACATGGTTAAACTGTATTTCACCGAAGATCATGAATGGATCAGTCTTGATGGTGATCTTGCAACGGTCGGTATCACAAACCATGCTCAGGAGCAGCTTGGCGACCTGGTTTTCGTCGAATTGCCGGAAGTCGGTAGCACTGTCAAAAAGGGCGACTCTGTTGCCGTTGTCGAATCGGTCAAGGCTGCATCCGACGTTTTTTCACCGGTTGATGGCACGATCAGCGAAGTCAACGAAGCTTTGAGCGATGATCCGGCACTCGTTAACCAGAAGGCAGAAAAAGAAGGCTGGTTGTGGAAGATGAAAATTTCCGACGCAAGCCAGCTTGATAACCTGATGGATGAAGCCGGCTATATCGCAATGATTGGATAATAAAATGCAGGAACTTCCATTTTCATCACGCCATATCGGGCCGCGGCCCGAAGAGGCAAAGGCAATGCTGCATAAATTGGGGCTCGGTTCTCTTGAGGAACTGGTCGAGCAGGCAGTGCCGAACGCAATCAGGCTTCAACACCCGCTTCAATTGCCAAAAGCTGTAAGTGAAGGGGCAGCTCTTCACGAGCTTCACGCTATGATGGAACAGAACCGTCTCCATAAAAGCTTTATCGGGCAAGGCTATTATGGCACTTTTGTTCCCTCTGTTATTTTACGCAATCTTTTTGAAAATCCGGCCTGGTACACTGCCTATACGCCCTATCAGGCAGAAATCAGTCAGGGGCGGCTTGAAATGTTGTTCAATTTCCAGACTCTTGTCTGCGAATTGACAGGCTTGCCGATTGCGGCAGCCTCGCTTCTTGATGAGGCGACATCACTTGCCGAAGCAAACGCCGTTGCCGTGCGCTTTTCGCGCAATAAAAAAACCGCGATTTCTGTATTTGGCGAACTTCACCCGCAAACTTTGGCAGTAGCCCAGACAAGGGCTGAAACGCAAGGTTACGAGATCGGGTTAGAGAGCGAGATTACCGACAAGACAGCGGCAATCGTTTTGCCATGGCCCGACACAAAGGGGCGTTTTATCGATCATAGCGATGTCATCAAAAAGGCCAAAGCCAAAGGTGCATTGGTTATCGTTGTGGCTGATCCTCTGGCTTTGACAATCATGGAAGCGCCTGCCCTTTGGGGAGCCGATATGGTTGTGGGCTCGATGCAACGTTTCGGCGTGCCAATGGGATTTGGCGGTCCACATGCCGGTTATCTGGCGGTATCCGAAGCCCTGACACGTATGATTCCGGGGCGCATTGTCGGACAGTCGATTGATACAAAAGGGCGGGTTGCCTACCGTCTTGCTTTGCAGACACGTGAACAACATATCCGCCGCGACAAAGCAACGTCGAATATTTGTACCGCTCAGGCACTCCTTGCCAATATGGCAACAGCTTTTGCTGTCTGGCATGGTCCGGAAGGTTTGCAGGCGATTGCCAACCGCGTTCATGATCTTGCAAGCCGGTTCGGTGACAGTGTCAAAGATGCGGGCTTTTCTCTTGCCGGTGAGCATTATTTCGATTGTGTAACCGTCAATGTTTCCGGCAAAGCGGATGAACTGCAACAAAAGGCGGAAAGTGATGGCCGTCTCATACGCGTTATCGACAAGGATACGGTTTCCATCAATTTTGATGAACTATCCGATGAAGAAGACGCAAAAGCACTTGCCAAGCTTTTCGGTGCAACGCTCAGTGATAAAGCTCCGTCGAAACTCTTGGGCAAAAAACGCGATGGTTCCTTTTTAAGCCAGCCGTTTTTCCATGCTGTGCAATCGGAAACCGAAATGATGCGCTTTTTGCGCCGCCTTGCCGATAAAGATCTGGCACTTGACCGCGCTATGATTCCGCTCGGTTCCTGCACCATGAAATTGAATGCTGCCGCCGAGATGATGCCTTTAAGCTGGCCGAAGGTTGCAAATCTTCATCCCTTTGCCCCGAAGACCGATAGTCGCGGCTATCAGCAGCTTATTTCCGAACTTGAAAAATGGTTGTGTGAAATTACCGGCTTCAGCGCCATTTCATTCCAGCCCAATTCCGGCGCACAAGGTGAATATACCGGTCTTCTTGCCATTCGCCGTTATCATGACAAAAACGGCGAACATAATCGCAATATCTGTCTTATTCCGGCTTCTGCCCATGGCACAAATCCGGCTTCGGCACATATGGCCGGTATGGAAGTGGTTGTGGTCGATTGTCTGGGTGACGGTGACGTTGATGTCGAGGATTTGCGCAAAAAAGCCGTCGAACACAAAGACAATCTTGCTGCTTTGATGATTACCTATCCGTCAACCCACGGGGTTTATGAAGAAAGTATCAAAGAGATTTGCAAGATTATCCATGAGAATGGCGGGCAAGTCTATTTTGACGGTGCAAATCTCAATGCGTTGGTTGCTCTCGCCCGTCCGGCTGATGTCGGCGCGGATGTTTGCCACATGAATTTGCATAAAACTTTTGCCATTCCTCATGGCGGCGGTGGTCCGGGTGTCGGACCGATCGGTGTTTCAAAACATCTTCAACCTTTCGTTCCCGGTCACGCACTGTTTTCGACAAGCCATGCCGTTTCGGCAGCACCTTTCGGCAGCGCTTCAATTCTCACAATCACATGGATGTATATCCGTATGATGGGCGCCGAAGGGCTGAAACTTGCGACCGAAAACGCAATTTTGAATGCAAACTACATTGCAGAACAGCTTTCTGCGGCCTATCCGATCCTTTACAAAGGAAAAAGAGGGCGTGTTGCGCATGAATGTATTGTCGATACGCGTGTCCTCAAGGATAATTACGGCATCACCGTCGACGATGTCGCCAAACGTCTGATTGATTATGGTTTTCATGCTCCGACGATGTCGTTTCCGGTTCCCGGAACATTGATGATCGAACCCACAGAATCCGAACCGAAATCGGAAATTGACAGGCTGTGCAACGCCCTTCTTGCCATTTCCGAAGAAGCCAAAAAAGTGGGTGAGGGTGTCTGGCCGAAGGATGATAATCCGCTCGTCAATGCGCCGCATGTCCTGGCCGATACCATTGATGACAACTGGTCACATGCTTATTCGCGCAAAATTGCGGCACTTCCCGATCCTGCTCAGGATCCGGCAGATAAATATTGGCCGCCGGTTTCACGCATTGATAATGTGGCCGGTGACAGGCACCTTATTTGTTCCTGTCCGCCACTTTCCAATTATCGTTAAAAAAACCGGCTTCGGCCGGTTTTTTATTTGGTTTTCTATTCGGATTTTTATTCTTTTTGGTTTTGGGGCGCCATCTTCGGCATTACCGCAATGATAATTGGTTATCGGTGAAATGGCCAAATCGGGAAGACGAAAACAGTCATCTTTTCGGCTCGTCTATCTTTGTTTATTTTTCATAAAATTTCCGGACGTTCCGGAAGCGATGAAGAGAATATTTTTAAAAAACGAAGGGTATGTCGAGCACTGAAAAGAGTGAGGACTGGGAACAAAAGAACAAACGAAAGTCCGAAACGGAAAAACTGGATAACCGGCCGTAATATTAAACCCGAAGAACGAAAAGCCCCTAAAGAGGAAATACATAATCCGCAAAATGCAATTCATGAGCGAGAAAAGGCAAACCTGATAGAGCACACATGAAAGGCTGCAACAGGCTCCTTTTTCGGGGGGAAGGAGAGCTGTTGCAGCGTATAAGCTTTTCAATTGTCTTTTAGTTGATCGAAAAATTATTGATACCGGCTGATGTCCAGTCCTGTCGGGTCAATTTCGGGTTTGTTGCCGCTGATAATATCGGCAATCAAATGGCCGCTTCCGGTCGACATTGTCCAACCCAAAGTACCATGTCCGGAATTGATAAACAGGTTTTCATATTTTGTTTTACCGATAATGGGTACGCTATCGGGCGTCACCGGCCGTAACCCTGACCAGAGCTGAGGCTTGAAGTCTTTATCATAGGAGCCGGAAAACATCATTTCCAAAGCTTCTTGCAAGGTTTTCAAACGCGGTTCACTGAGCTTAATTTCATAGCCTGAAACTTCTGCCATGCCGCCGACGCGGATACGCTTACCTAATCTTGTAACAGCAACTTTGTAAATATCGTCAATAACAGTTGAAACCGGTGCTTTCGCCTCGTCGGTAATCGGCACTGTAATGGAATAGCCTTTCACCGGATAGATTGGCGCATGAAGTCCGAGATCGCGAATAAGAAAAGGCGTAAAAGACCCCATTGAAACAAGATAGGCATCGGCACTCATCACGCCGCGTGACGTTTCAACGCCGGTAATTTTACCGCCTTCAACATGAAGTTTATTGATTACTGTATTATAGGAAAATTCAACCCCTTTATCGGCCGCGAGCTTTGCAAGCTTGGTTGTAAACATCTGGCAATCGCCGGTTTCATCTTCAGGGGTTTGTAATCCACCAACGATTTTATCTTTTAACGGCGCCAATCCGGGTTCGGCAGCAACGCAACCGGCACTATCGAGCATCTTATAGGCAATGCCATCTGCTTTGAGAACTTCGACATCCTTGTTTGCCGCTTCAAGCTGGTGAGGATCGCGGAAAAGCTGTATCGTGCCCTTCATGCGTTCGTCATAATGGATAGATGTTTCTTCGCGTAAATCCTGAAGGCATTTGGCGGCATAGTCGGAGACGCGCACCATCAGGGATTTGTTTTTCTTGTACCGGTTTTCATTGCAATTGATAAACATTGCAAAGAGCCACTTCATCTGGTCGAGGCTGAAAGTCGGGCGAATAATAAGTGGCGGATTGGCTTGCCGCATCATTTTCAATGCTTTGAGGGTGAGCCCCGGCTGTGCCCACGGGGTTGTATATCCGAACGAAACCTGACCTGCATTGGCAAAGCTTGTTTCCAATGCAGGCCCTTCTTCGCGATCAATGACCGTGACTTCATGGCCTGCTTTGTTGAGATACCAAGCCGAGGTTACACCAACGACACCACTTCCCAGAACAAGCACTTTCATTTTTTGTTTCCCTCGCGGTTTTTCACATAGATGCGCTCGTAACGATGACCGAGCGATGTTAGAATTTCATAAGGAATTGTGCCGGCATCGCGTGCAACATCGTCAAGCGATTGGTGTTTGCCGATCAATTCGACAAGATCACCGGCTTTTGGTGCATTTTCACCAAGATGGGTGGTGTCGAGTGTAATTGAATCCATTGAAACGCGGCCAATAATCGGCACGCGCTCTCCTTTGAAATAAACCGAACCTTTATTGCCAAGTGACCTTAGCCAACCATCCGCATAGCCCACCGATATTGTTGTGATCGTGCTTGGCCGTTCGGTTATAAATGTTCCGCCGTAGCCGATTGCCGAACCAGCGGGAACATGGCGTGTCTGGATGACATGGGCATCAAGGCTCACAACCGGTTTGATTGCCGTCGGGCTTTTGCCGAGCGGGTCTACACCGTAAAGAGCAATTCCGGGGCGCACCATGTTGAAATGATAACCGGTGTTCAAGAAAATTCCACCCGAAGCAGCAAGGGCAACTTTTGAAGCGGGAAGTTTCTCAAGTGCCTTCTTCATTGCTTCAAGCTGGGCAGGATTGGCAGGGCTATTTTCCTCATCGCTTTTCGCCAAATGGCTGATGACTAATTTTATATCCGCGTCGTTAAAAATCGACGGGTCGGCGACAAGGCGGTAAAGCTCGCTATTATCAAGCCCCAAGCGGCACATGCCGGTGTCAATCTGGATAATTGCGGGTAAACGCTTTGCTTTACTCGCGCATAATCTTTGCCAGTCAAGAATAGCGTCCCATGAATTCAGTACCGGAATGATTCCGGCCTCTGCCGTTAATTTTTCAGCCCCCGGTAAAATGCCATTCAAAACAGCAATGGAAGCATCTGCCGGCAATTGATCTTTGAGCCGGAATGCCTCGACAAGTTCGGCTACAAAGAAAAACCTGCATCCGGCTTCATAAAGTAGAGGCGCTATTTTTTTTGCACCAAGGCCATAGGAGTCGGCTTTGACAACGGCAGCACTTTGTGCCGGAGCAACCATTTTTTTTATCGTGTTGTAATTTTCGACAATGGCATCAAGATCGATTGTGAGAATTGCCCCATAGGCTAATGTTGGAATTTTATTGTTGTTTTGAATTTCACCCATTTCGTTATTTCCCAGATAAATCCGTTCGCAAATCCGGATGTCCGCATTGTTTCCCCGTCATTGTTCCCATGGCTTTTTGCCATTTCAGGTTGTGTATCATATGTGAAGAGCATTCGAATGTTGTATCTATTTTTGAAATATTATAGATATTTATCGTTGAATATTGAGCGTAAATCCGACAAATTGAAATATTATGCAAAACCTTGATGCAATAGATCGTAATATCATCCGCCTGTTGCGCCGTGACGGGCGCATGAGCAATGCAAATCTTGCAGCCGAAGTCGGGCTTTCCCCCTCGGCATGTTTGAGGCGTGTAAAATTATTGGAAGAAAGCGGTGTTATTCGCGGGTTTACCGCCATATTGGGAAGTGTTGAAGGAGAAGACCGGCTTATTGCCATTATCCAGATTACACTTGAAAAACAGACGGAAGAATATTTGAACCGCTTCGAGGCAGCCGTGCGCCGCCATCCGGAAATCAAGGAATGCTATTTGATGACGGGGGATGCTGATTATTGGCTGCGCGCGGAAGCAGAAAATGCCGCCGCTTATGAAACCATTCACAAGGAAATATTATCACGTCTTCCCGGTGTCGCGCGCATCCATTCGGCTTTTTCCATCCGCTCTGTTCTGATGCAGCGGTGAGGGGGGCTGCCGTTTGTTTAGGTTTATTGGCTTTTTGACAAATAAAAGCATTTGTTCGATGAAGATAAGTATTGGCCGTCGCACTTTTTTTAATACGTTAAAAATCAGCCTGTTTTGCCTGAATTGACCTTGTGGGTCTTGGACAAAAATCTGGCACAAAATATCATAAAAGACGTTCTGCAATAGGGGCGCGATGTTTTATATCTTTTGAAATCCGCTTGCCACCAACACCGGTAGATCATCTGTTTTTAACAAAGCAAAAGCATTGAAAAAGCCGGGCATTTTGCCCGGCTTATCGAATAGTCCATTATATTGCTTTTTTAAAGTTTCGGTTTTGACGGCCTGAAATCATAAAGGACCTCATGGGTGAGGTCGGCAATTTTCTTCTTGCCGCAAAGTGCCATCGAAATATCAAGCTCGTTACGGATAATTTCCAAGGCTTTGGTGACGCCGGGTTTACCCAAAGCACCAAGCCCGTAGAGGAACGGACGGCCGATAAATGTGCCTTTGGCGCCAAGCGCCAAAGCCTTCAAAACATCCTGACCGGAACGGATACCACCATCAACATGGATTTCTATCATATCTCCGACAGCATCAACAATTTCAGGCAAAACAGAAATGGTTGAAGGAGCACCGTCAAGCTGGCGGCCACCGTGGTTTGAAACCAGAATGGCATCGGCACCGGTTTTGACAGCCATTTTGGCGTCTTCGACATCAAGAATACCTTTCAGAATGAGCTTGCCACCCCAAATTTTCTTGATCCATTCGACATCGTTCCAGTTGAGCTTCGGGTCGAATTGCGAGGCCGTCCACAAACTCAACGAAGACAAATCCGTTACGTTTTTGGCGTGTCCTGCGATATTGCGGAATGTTCTTCTATTGGTCTGCAACATCTCCATACACCATTTCGGGCATGTCATCATTTGCCAGAGATTTTTCAAAGTGAATTTTGGCGGGGCAGACAGGTTGTTGCGCAAATCCTTATGGCGCTGTCCTAAAATCTGCAAATCCAGCGTCAGAACCAATGCTCCGCATTTGGCTGCTTTTGCACGATTGATAAGGTCGGCGATAAAGTCGCGATCTTTCATCACATAAAGCTGGAACCAGAACGGTTTTTTGGTCACCGATGCGACATCTTCAATCGAGCAAATGCTCATTGTCGACAATGTAAAAGGCACGCCGAATTCTTCGGCAGCCTGCGCTGCCAACATTTCTCCATTGGCGTGTTGCATTCCGGTCAAACCGGTGGGTGACAAAGCAACCGGCATAGATACTTTCTGGCCGATCATTTCGCTTTCAAGCGAACGATTGGTCATATCGACCAGAACACGCTGGCGCAGCTTTATTTTTTTGAAGTCTTCTTCATTGGCGCGATAAGTGCTTTCTGTCCATGCTCCGGAATCGGCATAGTCAAAAAACATCTTGGGTACGCGACGTTTGGCAAGTTTTTTAAGATCGTTGATCTCAAGTATTTTACGCATTTCAAATTCCGTTTATTCTTATTGTGTTATGTGTAGTATTCTTCAGCCACAATAAAAAGTGTTTTCTTTAAAATCGCTAAATTGTGACAAACAAGCATGGTATTTTTTTAAGCTTCGCAAGATTTTCCGCGCTCAAAATAGCATGAACCGATTTGCCAAAAGTGAACTTTTTTTAAAAATATAACAGCGGGTTTCATCAGTGGCAATGACTGCACCCTGCAAGATCTTCCAGAATCGGACAGTCCGGCCTGTCATCACCATGGCAGTGATGGACAAGGTGGTCGAGTGTATTAATCATCACCTGAAGAGAATCCATTTTTTCCTGCAAAGCCTTGATATGGGAAAGTGCGAGTTTTTTAACCTCGCTTGAAGCACGGCTATGATCTTTCCATAATCCGAGGAGCACGCGGATATCTTCGGAAGAAAAACCGAGCAGTCGCGAGCGGCGGATGAAGCGCAAGGTTTGAATATCGTCATCGGTATAAACGCGATAGCCGTTTTCGCTACGATGGGCTGGTGAAATAAGTCCTGTTTCCTCATAATGACGGATCATTTTTGCACTAAGACCCGATTGTTTTGCTGCTTCACCAATATTCATTTTTCTCGTCCAATCCGGATTTTATAGAAACGCGTTTCCGGTTTTTTGTTCAATGCCGTTATTGCATATAATTGTTGTTTTAAAGCCAACAAGATGTCTTCTTGCAAGAAGCGTGCGCTTAAATCTTGAGAGAGATTCGTATCATCGCGGGATTGTTATAAGAGTTATATATTGAAATGGCCTTGGTTGCTGGTGGATAAATGCTTCTCACCGTCAAATAGGCTTGACCTTTCTTTATCAATCCTCAACTAGAACGTTAACTTGAAAATTTCCCTTCAATTTTCACGTATCATGTTGTGCTGATGGAGAAAGCCGATGGAGACCTATAAAACGCATAAAAAATCGGGTGATCTCGTTTTCGAGATGAATGACCATCCGCACGCACCTGTCGCGTTTTTGGCCGCTCTCCAACATTTATTGGCAATTATTGTGCCGATCATTACGCCGGGATTTATTATTTGTAGTGCTGCCGGTGTATCGCCTGAAGATACAGCCATGGTTTTATCCATGTCGCTGATCATTTCCGGCGTTGCGACCTTTGTACAATGCAAAAAAATCGGCCCCTTCGGTGCCGGTTTGCTGATTGTGCAGGGGACAAGTTTCAATTTTGTCGGGCCGCTTTCGGCCGGTTCTGCGGCCATGGTTGCAAGCGGTATTCCGGCAAACGAGGTCATGTCGGCCGTCTTCGGTGTGGTGATTGCCGGTTCTTTTATCGAAATGTCGGTTTCGCGCATTCTCCCCTTTATCAGCCGTATGATTACGCCGCTTGTCACCGGCATTGTGGTTTTATTGATCGGCCTTACTCTTATTAAAGAAGGGCTTATCAGTATGGGGGGCGGTTATGCGTCACTGGGCGAAAAGGGAAGTTTTGCCAGTTTACAAAATCTCGCTTTGTCATGCACAGTCTTTGCGCTGATTATTCTTTTAAACCGTGTGACGATCACGTGGGTGCGCTCCAGTGCTATTATTCTTGCCCTTGCTGTCGGTTATGTCATGGCGGGTTTTATGGGCAGGCTCGATTTTTCCGGTTTTGAACATTCCGCACTTTTTGCTTTGCCAAGGCCGCTCCATTTCGGACTGTCTTTTTCGTGGTCGCTTTTTATTCCGCTCATCATGATCTATCTTGTTACCTCTCTTGAAGCGGTTGGCGACATTACAGCAACAAGCAAAATTTCAAGCGAACCTGTTTCGGGGCCATTATGGATGAAGAGGATAAAGGGCGGTGTGCTTGTCAATGGTGCGAATTCTCTTCTTGCCGGTTTCTTCAATACATTTCCAAGTTCGGTCTTTGCGCAAAATAACGGCATTATCCAGTTGACCGGCGTTGCAAGCCGCTATGTCGGCTTGTGGATTGCTGTCATTCTTGTTGTTCTTGGTCTTTTTCCGAAGATTGCCGCCCTCATACAAGCAATGCCCGAACCGGTTCTTGGAGGAGCTGCCATGATCATGTTCGGCTCGGTTGCGGCTTCCGGAATCAACATCCTTTCGTCAATCAAGCTTGACCGGCGGGCACTTCTCATCATTGCAATTGCCTTGAGCGTTGGCGTTGGTGTGCCACAAGTACCGGCTTTTGTGAGCCATCTTCCGGCATTTATCGCCGATATTATGAAATCCGGCCTTGCTGCCGGTGGTATTACGGCAATCATCCTCAATCTGCTTTTGCCTGAACAGCAACAGATCGACGACGAATAGACTTATCTTTCAATAAACTGATATGTGAAAAGACAATTTGAAACGAGAATAGTTTTGAAGCGACAATAATTTCCGCGGCTCAATATCCGCGTAAAAGCAGAAAATAATCATTCCCGATGCGCGTCAAAGTACGACTTAAATCAAAGCTCGTGAACAAAGAAAAAGCAGCATCAACATGAGATTTGCAAATGCTGCTTTTGTCTTTGAAAAAGCTAGTTTGATTGTCACAGCTTCTGGGTCATGACAGTAACGAGCGCTTCCTTATAGCTCATCGTTGTCAATTCATCGATAATACGGACAAAATGTTCGGTTTTGCTATGCGCATCAAGAGCGTTTTTGTCTTTCCATGTTTCGATGAAAACCATGTGACCGGTATCGCCTTGAACTTCAAACAGTTCGTAGGAAATACAGCCTTTTTCTTTACGGGATTTTTCGACGAGTTCTTTGAACAGACTTTCCGTCTTTTCAACAAATTCGGGCTTGATATAGAAATGTGCAATAACCTTTATCATGATGTTTTCTCCAAGGTTCGAGCAATGTTTTCAAGCCCCCATTCGAGAAGCTTGTCGGCCTGTTTTTGCGAGGCCGCTTCGCTGTAACACCGCAATTCCGGCGCGTTGCCGGAAAGGCGGAAATGCACAATATCACCATTGTCCATAATGACACGTAAACCGTCAATCATATCCCAATGTTTGATTGTTCCGAGCGGATGGAAAAAATGTATGCGTGTTGCAGCATCTTCAAGATCATGCAGAATTTCTTTGGCTTTCTCCGTGTCGATATTGGAAAGCCGGTTGCTGGCAGTAAAACGTTTGGGAAGTCCGCTCGAAAGTGCCTGAACGGATGAGCCGCGCAATTGCGCAAACCCCAACAAAGCGAGAATAGGCAGCATTGCATCGCGTGTTGCCAATTTCTTCAATTCGCAGGTTTCGCTTGAAATATCGCTTCCCAGAAGAACGCCGCCATTGGCTTCAAAACCGACAATCGTATGATAACCGTCGTTTAACGCCTGTTTCATGCCGGCAATAACATAGGGCGAGCCGACAGAGGTGCGGTAGACATGTTCGAAAAAATGGCTTGTCTCGACGGCCGAGGTGGAGGTGACGGGGGTGACCACAGCATCGGCAAAAAGATATTTTGCGGTGAGCATTCCGACCACATCACCTTTTAGAAATATCCCGTCAGAACCGGCAATTAACGGCCGGTCTGCGTCGCCATCGGTCGACACCAGTGCATCAAGCCCGTATTGGCGAACTGCATCAAGAGCGAGCTTGCGGTCGAAATCGCGTAATGCTTCAGTATCGACAGGAACAAAATGGTCGGCCCGACCGATTGCGACAGTCTTGGCGCCGAGAGCTGATAAAACTTCAACGAGAAAATCGCGAACAATGGAACTGTGCTGATAGACACCGATTTTCATATCCTGAAGTGCCGATTTCGGCAAAATGGAAAGGCAGCGTTTCCGGTAAAGTTCAAGAACATCCGGAACAACAGGAGGGGATTGATAGTTTGCGGCAAGGTGATAGGGCGTGTCATTTCCTGAAAGTCCGTCTTTGCCAGCTTTATCAAGTTCGCCGACAATAGCACACTCGTCTTGCTTGGTTATTTCTCCATCGGGACGATAGAATTTCAACCCGTTGCGGTCGTCGGGAATGTGACTTCCTGTAACCATAATTGCCGGATAGCGAAAGTTGAGTGAATAAAGCGCAAGGGCAGGGGTTGGCACTTCACCGGCATTGACAACAGAATAACCCTGATCTTCGATTGTTTTAACGACAACGTTTTTGATATGCGGGCTTGACGAGCGCAGATCATAGCCGACAATCACACTTGCTTCTTTATTGATCTTGCCGATTTTTTCCAAATGTCGCAAGAAGGCGCAAGTGTAGCGCATGATAATATCATCGGTTAAATCGCTCACCAGACCGCGCAAGCCGCTTGTTCCGAATTTGAGTTGTTCTGTCATAATATGGTTTTGTTCCCGAACGGCCTTCCGATTTTCTATATGTGGTCACAATAGCCGTTTTGTCTATCGGTTTTGAAGCAATTATTTTGCATAACCAACAGACTATCTACAACTGTCATTTGACGAAAACAAATTTGTTATTATAAAGAAACTTCGCTTTATGATGTTGGCAGATCAACCGTTTGGCATTATATCATGCCTGAATTTGTCAAGTTTATCTGCTAAAGTTTATTAAGGAAGAATTCCGATGACTACGCCTGTCGACAATGCAGCCTCGAATGCGACTGCCACGCCGTCTTCATTTCCGATACCGGCAAATGTTTTTGCTTTGACTGTGCAGGATGTCAAACATTATACTGATAGGCTTTTCCGTTTCCGCCTGAACCGGCCGGATAGTTTCCGTTTCCGGTCGGGCGAGTTTGTGATGATCGGCTTACCCAATGCCGAAAAACCGGTCTTCCGCGCCTATTCTATTGCAAGCCCGTTCTGGAGCGAGCAATTGGAGTTTTTTTCTATCAAGGTTCCGAATGGCCCGTTGACCGAGCATTTGCAAAAAATCAAAGTGGGCGACACCGTGCTGATGCGCAAAAAAGCCACTGGCACTCTGGTGCTGGACGCGCTTTTACCGGGTAAGCGGCTTTATCTCTTTTCGACAGGAACAGGTGTTGCACCTTTTGCAAGCCTTATTCGTGATCCGGAAACTTATGAAAAATTCGAAGAAGTTATTCTTATCCAGACAACACGGCTTGTTGCCGAACTCGATTATGCGCGCGAACTTGTTGCGGACTTAAGAAATGATCCTCTCATTGGCGAATTTTCCAGTCAGTTGAAATTCTATCCGATGACCACACGCGAACAATCCGAGCATATGGGGAGAATTACCGACACAATGCGCAGTGGCGAGTTTTTCAAGCGTACCGGTTTGAAAAAGCTTGATCCGGAAACCGACCGCGCGATGATTTGCGGCTCGATGGCAATGCTCAAAGATTGTGCTGCTATGTGTCGTGATTTCGGCCTTGTCGAAGGCGCAAATAACGCCCCCGCTACCTATGTGGTTGAACGCGCTTTTGTCGATTGACAAAAGAATAAAACTGTTTTTGGACAGGCTCGAAGGCTCGAAGGCTCGAAGGCTCGAAGGCTCGAAGGCTCGAAGGCTCGAAGGCTCGAAGGCTCGAAGGCTCGAAGGCTTTCCGTTATTGGCAATTCCGGTTGGTTTTTGCAAGGCTTTTATATTTTTTTGCCAAGCCCTTATATTTCAAGGGGCTTGACCGGTTTTTCAGGCAGCCAACTTTGATGCGTTTTTCGCAAGTTCGGTAATGGCTTTAAAATCACCGGCATCAATCAGTTTTTTCGGTGCAACCCACGAACCGCCAATACAAACGACATTGGGTAGTTTCAGCCAATCTGCGGCGTTATTTTGCGAAATACCGCCTGTCGGGCAAAATTTGACCTCGGCAAAGGGGGAAGCCAGCGATTTGACGAAATCAATGCTGCCGGCCGCCGTTGCAGGGAAAAATTTCAAACATTGGTAGCCTTCTTCGAGTGCGCCCATTAATTCGCTCGGTGTGACTGCTCCGGGAAGGAGCGGAATATCGCTATCCTCGGCAGCGTCGATGAGTTCGCCGGTTAGTCCCGGGCTCACAATAAATTTTGCCCCCGCACTTTCAGCGGATACATATTGATCGCTGTTCAAAATCGTACCAGCACCGACAATGGCATCAGGCACATCTTCCGAGACTGCATGGATGGCATCAAGCGCTGCGGGAGTGCGCAATGTGATTTCGATCGCTTTCAGTCCCCCTTCGACAAGGGCGCGTGCAACCGGCACTGCATCTCCCAACCGTTCAATAACAAGAACCGGAATAACACTTTGTCCAAGCAGAATAGGTAAAAGACGTTCGGTCTTCTGAGACATTATCGTTCTCCAAAAAGCTTTTTTAATTCTTATAAGCGTAAGGCAAGCTTTAGAAAAGAGTGTTCAGACAAGTTTCCTGTCGGCTTTGACAAAAATACTTAAAGTTAAAGCGATACCGGATAAAACACGTGAAACCGGATGAACACATAAAAAGTACGGATTGAAATGATCGATTTCCTGAAAAGTAGGACAAGTGCCAATATATCAGCTTTCTGCAAACGGCCATTTATCCCGAAACCACAATATGAAATATCACCCTTCGCTTAAAAGAGGGCGCAGAAATTGTCGGCACCCGTTTTCTCTTTGAGTGATGCTTGTAATGAGGGGATAGGGCGCTATCTAACTTTTTCAAAGAAGCGGGAGTTTCACAAAACGGAGACGACGATGATTGACCCTAAACAGATTTTTAAAGATTTGCTGAACCCCGACAATTCCGCTTCACCTGATAATACCGCTTCCAAAGACAATGCAAACAAACCGGCCTCCTCGACACCATCTTCAACCTTCTCGGTCATTGATCTCTTGGGCGGACTTTTTGGTGGCAACGAAAAAGGCAATATTCTTGAAGGTTTGATAAAAGGAGGCGGCTTGGCAGCAATTGCCAGTGTTGCCTTCAATGCATTGAAAAACTTCGAGAAACATGACTCCAATGCCAATTCCAAAGTGGATATGACAGAAATCGGCCAAACCGGTGCTGATCATAATGGCGATTTTGCCCTGACATTGGTTCGTGCGATGATTACGGCTGCCAAAGCCGACGGTCATGTTGATAACAAAGAGCGCGCGCTGATACAAAACAAGATTGCGAGTTCGGGAATTGACCAGAAAACGGCTTCCTTTTTGATGGATGAATTGAACAAGCCGGTTGATCTTGACAATCTTGTCAGCAATGTGAATAGTGACGAACAAAAGACCGAACTTTATGTGGCTTCTCGCATGACACTTGATCCGGAAAAGCCGGATAATCGCCAATATCTTGATAATCTTATGGATAAACTCGGACTTCCAAAAGATCTTGAACAACATATTGAACAAGCGATTGTAAGCTTTTTACGCTAGTTTTCTTGTCCTTCTCATTATCGGTTGCCGTGAGCAAAAAACTTTAAAGCAAAGGCGCGGCTAAAAATATTGCCGTCAAAAATATTGCATTCTGCTTATGAAGCAGAATGCACGTAAATGGCTTCGTCGGCTTTACAGGCTCCCTTTTACTTACTCCTTTTGAATGGCCGGAAATAAACTTAACGATTTTCGCTGTAAGGGCACGAATGCTTATCCGAGGGTTAAAGAATTTCGGGGCTGAAAAATCGGAACTGTTTTTTAAAGTAGAGGTTTGATCGGGCATTTCGTTTCGATTTGTCCGGTTTTTCCTTGAAACTTGCGGTTACATGTCGGCATTTTCTTTATTGAAGGGGCCGGTTTTATTGAAGAGGCGGGCGTGTTTCACAAGTTGGAAGTGCCGGTTTTTGTTTTTCCTTTCAGTTCATAGGTTTTGAACCATTCGACCAGATAGTCGATGAACATGCGCACTTTTGCCGGTAAATAGCGCTTTTGCGGATAGACAATGTAAAGGCCTGCGCCGTCTGTCATAAAATCATCAAGAACAGTTTTGATAAGGCCATTACTCAATTCTTCTTCGGCTATAAAACGCGGAATTTTGGCAAAGCCTATACCGGCAATGGCAGCGCGCTTTGTAATAACCGGACCGTTTGCCGCCATGCGTCCGGAAACGGCAACCGAGAAGGTGCTGCCTTTTTTATCCTTGAACACCCAGTGGTCGGAATTGAGGCTGTTCCGGTCGACAAGACAGGGAAGCGATTTCAAATCGCGCGGTGTTTCCGGAACAAAAGTGTTTTCCAGAAGTTTGGGAGAGGCGACAACAACCGAACGGATATCCATGAGTTTTCGTTGAATGAGGGAGGAGTCCGGCATGTCGGTAATGCGGATTGCGAGATCAAAACCTTCATTGACCAAATCGACGAACCGGTCATCAAGGCTGATATCAAGGTAAATATCCGGATAAGCTGACAGAAAATCGATGAGTGATTGACCAATCGGCGCATCGGCAAAGGTGCGCGATGTACCGATTTTTATGCGCCCGCGTCGGGTCTTGCTGGAATCGGTAATTGTGTCATTGAGATCGTCAAGTTCCTTGATGATCTCTAAAGCACGAAGATAATAAGCATGGCCCGCTTCTGTTAAAGATAATTGGCGGGTCGTCCGGTTCAAAAGGACAGCGCCCAATTCGTCTTCAAGTTCATGAACATGTTTTGAAAGGAGCGCTTTCGATTTGTGTGTCTTGCGTGCGGCAGCCGAAAAACCGCCGGCTTCGACCACTTCTATAAAACCCCGTATTCTCGTTAATAGTCCCAAGAGTTTTACCCCTTTCCGAAAGGTTCGCCTAAAAGCTGTTTCCTTTTTAAAAAACTTGGAGGCGCTCTTTCAATAACAGAAACATTTGGCTTTTAACAACGGCCGGTTTCTTGGAAACATAAGCCTTGTTTTTCCGAGCCCTGTTTTCTTTGTCAACGCCACCGGTTTTGTGTTGCAAATAACAGAATGGTCAATATTGCAACGACTTGAATAAAATTGCGTGAAAAGCGAAAAAAAATATTGAAAGGGGACTCGGTTGCGCTTATATGCATCTTTGCCCAAAGTCGCACGTGCCTGTGGGTGTCCGCCGGTCCTCGAATGGTGAGAAAAACCGGTACGGTACCTGGACCTAACCGCTCCAGTCATTCTTACGGCCAACCGGAAGAATGGGGACATCTTGAAGCAACGACGGTGCGGGCCTTTCTGGTGTCTTTCGGCTGTCCAAAAGTCGAAATTACTGAAGAGGCACACCTCATTGCCTTCCGTGCGGATGCGGTTTTCGTTATTCCAATCAAAAGGCAGACAAAGCGGAGCAATGCGTTAGCGCGCTGTTCCATCGCCGCAAGTTTTATGGAGTTTTTTCCGGTACCTCCAATAACCGGTTGAAACGAATATAGACCTTGCACTTTGTCCATGGGCTGATCGTGACTGATGCCACGAGAAGCAAGATGTAGGAAACCCGAAAGGTTTCCTAAGGAGAACCGAAATGGCAACTCAACGTATTCGTGATTTCCTCGCAACACGACGCCCTGAAGGCCCGTGCATGATTCTGGATCTTGATGTTGTGCGTGAAAACTATGAAGGCTTTGTCAAAGCACTTCCCCAATCACGCATTTTTTATGCAGTAAAAGCTAATCCGGCACCGGAAATTCTACGTTTGTTGGTGTCGCTTGGTTCGTCTTTCGATACAGCCACTGTCGCCGAAATCGAAATGGTGCTTGATGCCGGTGCAACACCGGATCGTATTTCTTTCGGCAACACCATCAAGAAAGAGCGCGATATTGCCCGCGCTTATGAATTGGGTGTTTCACTTTATGCAGTCGACTGTGTCGAGGAAGTTGAAAAAGTTGCCCGTGCTGCTCCCGGTGCACGTGTTTTCTGTCGCGTTTTGACAGATGGTGAAGGTGCCGAATGGCCGCTTTCACGCAAATTCGGTTGTGTTCCGGAAATGGCTGTTTCGGTTTTGCGCCGTGCCCATGAATTGGGATTGAATGCCTATGGCGTTTCTTTCCACGTCGGTTCACAGCAGACAAATCTGAAGGCTTGGGATCGTGCTTTGGCAGATGCTTCCAAAGTTTTCAGAACACTGGCCAAGGAAGGCATTGTATTGAAACTTGTCAATATGGGCGGTGGTTTCCCGACACGCTATTTGAAAGACGTGCCATCAGCACAGGCTTATGGCTTGGCAATTTTTGATAGCCTTTCAAAACATTTCGGCAATCGTATTCCTGAAACAATCATCGAACCGGGTCGCGGTATGGTCGGCAATGCCGGTGTTATCCGTTCGGAAGTTGTACTGGTTTCCAAAAAATCGGACAATGACAAGTTGCGCTGGGTTTATCTTGATGTCGGCAAATTCAACGGCCTTGCCGAAACAATGGATGAAGCTATCCGTTATCCGATTGAAACAGCCAAAGATAGTGACGAAAAGGTACCTTGTGTGCTTGCCGGACCAACCTGTGATTCCGCCGATGTCATGTATGAAAAAACACCTTATCCTTTGCCGATTTCGCTCACCGTCGGTGATGAAATCCTGATTGAAGGAACCGGTGCTTATACGACAACCTATGCTTCTGTAGCTTTTAACGGTTTCGAGCCGATCCGGTCTTATGTCATCTGATAGGTCAAAACCCGATTTAAGCAGCAATTTACGCCCGTAGTTTTCTGCGGGCGTTTTTTTTATCATTCGGCTTTATTCCTGCTCATGTAAGATGTTTGAAAGTAGGATGTCATTTTAGAGAAAAGATCTTGATGATGAACATCAAGCGAATGATTACAAACTTTTCCAATCTTTGTTTAAAATCGAAAAAAGCCCTTCTATTTTCTTGTCCATCCGGTTTTTAAAGTTGAACAAGTTTCCGGAGCAGGGCTTCAGCTTGAGCTGTCGAAAAGCGATAATAGTCGTGCGAGAGGATGACAGTTTTTGGGGGAGGCAATCGCAGACAAGTGCAACATGCTGCGCTATTTTTTTAATGACAGATTTTTTGTGTCCGCATATGTGGCAAATGAAAAGGTCAAAAATTCAAAAAGAATTTTCTGATTCAAGTTCCGATTGCGAAAAAACGGATTATCTATTTTTTGCGGTTCATTTTTCCGGCAATTGCCGCATTCAAAATGGCAAGCGCCGTTTTTTTGGTGAGTCGAACAGCAGTTTCGTCGGAACCTTGGTCTTCGACCGCGACATTTTCAATCAATGCCTTGTCTTTTGCCTTGATTTTCTGGTCTTTCGTCAGGCCTGCCAATTTTGTCGGGACATTGGCGGCTTTCCGTAAATTCAACAAATGGCGGATAAAGCCGTTAAAACCACCTTTTATATTGAGGCGCTCGGCAAGTGTTGCAATTCTATTGCCGATGGCCGATTGGTTATAGGCCATGACATAGGGCAAAAGCACACCTGCTGTCATGCCAAAATGGGTCTGATAACGGTTCCCTATCGACCGCGCGAGAGCACTGGTAATGCCTGAACCTTTTTTTGCTGCAAGCGCACCGGTAAGCGAGGCTGACAGCAGGGCAATTTGCGCTTCATGATTTGAAGGGTCGCTCACTGCTTTCGGTAAGTGATTAAAGATCAAACGGACTGTTTCGAGCGCCAGAGCATCCGAAACAGGATTGAATGTCGGGATGCACCAGCTATCAATCGCATTTGTCAGCGCATTCATGCCGGCGCCCGAAATGAAGCTTGCCGGAGCAGTTCCTGTCAAAGCCGGATCGGCAACAACAAATGTCGGTGTTAAACGTTTGTCATAAAACGTAAAACCGGTATTCTTTGCATTATCTATCAAATAGGCATTATCACTGATTTCTGCTCCGCTTCCGGCAAGAGTCGGCAGTGCGATCAGTGGCGGAAGCGCTGTGTAAATGGAGGGAACTTCAAGTGTTTTGACATTGGCGCCTTGAGCACAAAAGAGGCGGGTCGTTTTGGCAAGATCCATTGTAGCGCCACCGCCAAAGGCGAGGATCGCATTAAAACCGCCACTCAAATAAAGGCGCACCGTCAATTCCAATGTTTCTCGGGATGCTGTTCCATCAAGTGAAGAAAATACACCGAATGGCAATTTCAGTTTATCGATACGTTTGAGCAGTTTTTTCAATGCCGGTGATTGGCTAAGGCCACGATCTGTCAAAACCATTATGGCTTCAACGCCGGTTTTCTCGAAAACAGTGCCAAGTGCTGCAAGACTTTTGGGCGCCAGCAGAATATCGGTCGGAAATGTCCATTCAGCGGTAATTGTCATAAATTATATTTACGCGAGAAGAATAAAAAAAGCAAAACTCTAGATCGGGTTTTGCCTTTTTTCCAATGTTTCCTGCGCTAATGGCCGCCGACTGCGCCATTTAATGTCTTCGGCTTTTTCACTGCAAAGACCAGAAGTGTCAAAATTGCGAAGAGGAGGGTTAGAATAAAGAAGGCGTCAATAAAGGCCATGACCGTCGCTTGTTGGCGAACAATATTATAAAGCTGCATCAAAGCCGAATCTTTAGGGTTCAAGCCTGCCATATCAAGTCGGCTCGCCAAAGAGTTCAACAGGTTGACTGCCTGCTGGTTTCCCCATTGCACGCTTTCGGATAGTCGTTCGTAGTGAAAATCGGTACGCCGCATGATAATGGTGTTGATAATTGCAAGCCCCACCGCACCACCGAGATTACGGGTGAGGTTGAAAAGACCGGATGCGTTTTTAAGCTTTTCGGCGGAAAGTGTACCAAGTGCGATATTGTTGATTGGCACCATACACAAAATGAGCGAGCCGCCTCTCAAAATTTGCGGCCAGAACAGTTCCCAGAAATCCCAGTCGGCTGTCATTCCCGTCACAAGCCATGTGCCCCAGCCGAAACCGGCAAAACCGAGCCCCATCATTAGACGCGGGTCAAGCTTGGTCGAAAGAAAACCGGCAAGAGGAGCGGAAAAAAACATCATCAAACCGGAAACAAACATTGTTTCGCCGATCATCAAGGCGTCATAGCCGCGAATTTCCCCAAGATAGAGCGGATAAAGATAGGTAAGCCCGTAAAGCCCGATCCCCATAACGAAAGAAAAAATCGAACCGAGTGCAAAATTCAGATTTACAAAGGCTTTGAGATCGACAATCGGGTTTTTCGCTGTGAGTACACGCCAGAAAAACAGAACAGCAGAAACGCCCATAACAATTGTAAAACGGAAGATCATTTCGTCTTCCATCCAGTCATTGCGCGGACCTTCTTCAAGCACATATTCAAGGGAGCCGAGAAAGGTCGCCATGGTAATCAGACCGAACCAGTCGAAGGATTGGAAAAGCGAGCTGTCACCTTTATCAAAGTCGATAAGCTTCCATGAGGCAATGGTTACGAGAATACCGAAGGGTACATTGACAAGAAACAGCCAATGCCATGAAAAAGCATGGCTCAGATAACCGCCGACTGTCGGTCCAATCGTGGGGGCAAGTGTTGCCACCAGTCCGATAATGGGAGAAACAATCGGCTGTTTTGAAGGCGGGAAAATGGTGAAGGCTGCCGCGAACACACTCGGAATCATGCCACCACCGATAAAGCCCTGAAGGGCACGGTAGGCAATCATCTGTTCAATCGAGCCGGCCGTTGCACAAAGAGCCGAAGCAATGGTGAAACCGGCGGCCGAAATTGTAAAAAGCACCCGCGTCGACAAAAGCCGCCCCAAAAATCCCGATAGCGGGATCATGATAACCTCGGCAATGAGATAGGATGTCTGCACCCAGGCTATTTCATCCGAGCTTGCCGAAAGCCCTGCCTGTATTTCCGACAAGGAGGCAGAAACAATCTGGATGTCGAGGATTGCCATGAACATGCCGAAAACCATGGCCACGAAGGCCACGATTTTTTTCGGTTCAATATGCTCTTCCATGTGGGGGAGACTGGCAGCGGTCATCAAAACCTCACTTTGTCGCCAATGATTTCGCACCTTCCGGTTTTGTGCGCATGTCGACACTGACAACCACACTCATGCCGGCACGAATGCGTCCCGTTGCCAGAATATTTTCAGGTATCGAAATTCTGACCGGAACACGCTGGACAATTTTGGTAAAATTGCCGGTGGCATTTTGTGGTGGCAAAAGTGAAAAAACAGCGCCAGATGCAGGCGACAATGAAACGACCGTGCCTTCAAAGCTTTCACCATCAAGCCCGTCGACAGAGATGCGCACTTTTTCACCGCCATAGATCGAAGGAAGCTGGGTTTCTTTATAATTGGCGTCAATATAAAGCGCATTGACAGGAACGAGCGCAGCCAAACGCTGTCCATTGACAACATAATCACCTTTTTTACCGGCAAGATTTCCCAAAACGCCATCAAAAGGCGCGCGCAAAACGGTAAAATCGAGGTCGCGACGGGCTTTGTCGCGTGCGAGTTCAAGGCTTCTCGTTTCGCTGACCGCCTCGTCATGCTGCGCTTCGAGAACCGTAATATTGGCAGCCGCCGCAGCAATTTGTGCATTGGCGCGCGTAACATTGGCAACGGCCTGATCATATGCCGACTGGGCGTTATCGACAGCCGATTTTGCAACAAAACTCCCGACATTCAGTTCTTTTGCGCGTTTTAATGTAATATCGGCATTGATAGCGACTGCATTGGCCGCGTCCTTTTGTGCATTGGCTTCGTCAAGCGAGGTTTTCGAAGCGGCAATCTGCGCTTCGATACGCGCGAGTGTGCGGCTTTGTGTTTGAAGTTTTGCTTCTGCTTCGTCATAGGCAATTTTATAATCGCCATCATCAAGACGAAACAACACATCGCCTTTTTTGACATAATGGTTGGTTTCAACCGGAATGTCATTGATATAGCCGTTAACTTTCGGGGCAATCGAGGCAATATCACCCTGAACATAGGCGTCATCTGTTGTGACGAGGAAACGCCATTCGGTAAGCCACTTAAACCCTAGCCACAAAACTACAATGGCAACGATAATGGCGATAACGATGGCAATTTTTTTATGCGGACGTTGTTTGGTCGGCATTGTCTTGGACGTGCTGTTCGAGAATTCTGGCATGGTACAAGTTTCCAGATATGATGAAGGAATGCGGTGTTTATCGAAAACGGTCAAAACCGTCAATCAAATGGATGAAGCGAAAACGCATTACCCCCGTTCGAGGTTGCACTTGGTGCATAATCCCTGAATTTCAATGGTTGTTGTACGGGGAGAAAAGCCTTCTTTTTGTGTCATTTTTAGAATGTCACCCGCAAGAACCGGACTTTCGATCTCGGTTACCCTATTACATTTTTCACAGATGATAAAAACCGTAAGCCCGTGTTTTTGATGTTCAGGGTGCGAGCAGGCCATAAAGGCATTGACACTTTCAAGTTTGTGAACCCGTTTTTCCGAAATGAGTTTTTGAAGTGCGCGATAGACTTGCAAAGGCGCGCGAAAGCCTTCGCCACGTAGCCGGTCGAGTATCGTATAGGCACTTAACGGAGCCCGCTCTTTTTCCAGAACCGAAAGTACCAGTGTCTGGTTGCGGGTGAGCTTACCGGTCATGGGAAAATTCCCTGATTAAAGCGGTAATGAGGCGACTTCCAATGAACAGGATAAACAGTGCAACAACAACACTCGGCCCCGAACGGCTGTCAAACCTGATCGAGGCGTAAAGTCCGAGAACCGTTCCGACCATACCGATCAAAGAGGCAAAAACGGCCATTTGTTCGGGTGTGGATGAAAAACGCCGGGCAGTGGCGGCAGGAATAATAAGGAGTGCGGTAATTAAAAGTATGCCGATAATATTGATGGCAACCGCAATGACAATGGCCATAAGCAGCATGAAGATGAAGCGGGCGCGTTCCGGTTTCATATTTTCTGCCTTTGCCATGTCGATATTGATGGTCAGTGCGAGAAGCGGCCGCCATAAAAGACAAAGAGCGATAAGAATGACCGCGCATCCAATCCATACTGTCAACACATCGGTTCGGGATACGGCCAGAATATCTCCGAACAAATAGCTATTGATATCAATATTGGTCCAGGTCATGAAGCCGATCAGGATAAGACCGATGGCGAGCGTTGCATGGGCAAGAATGCCGAGAAGCGAATCGCCCGAAAGTTTTTCCTTTGCCTGAAGAATAAAGAGTGCAATGGAAACAATGACCGCAACAAGAAAAACACCAAGCACCGTATCAATATTGAAAAGCAATGCAAAAGCCACACCGAGCAAAGCTGAATGGGCCATGGTGTCGCCAAAATAGGCAAGCTTCTGCCAGACGATAAAACAGCCGAGTGGGCCTGCCATCAATGCCACGCCGATTCCTGCCAAAAATGCTCTTACAAGATAGTCGTCAACCATTGTCGTTGGCTCCGATATTTCTTGTCGGCTTGTTGTCCGAAGTGCTGATAACAGCACCATGAATATTATGCCGGTGGTTATGATGATGCTCGTAAAGTGCCAGACCATTTTCCGGTATAGCACCGATCAGACGCCCGTAAGCTTCGCTTTGGGCTACCTCGGTCGGTGCCCCGCTGCAGCATATATGGCCGTTCAAGCAAATCACGCGATCGGTTGCAGCCATGACAATATGTAGATCATGGGAAATGAGGAGAATGCCGCAATCAAGTTTGGTACGCAGGCTCGCAATCAACCCGTAAAGTTCGGTTTCTCCATTATAGTCAACCCCTTGCAAAGGTTCGTCGAGAACGAGAAGATCAGGCTTTCTCGCAATCGAGCGGGCAAGCAGAACGCGCTGCAATTCTCCTCCCGACAGATCGGCGACATTGGCATTGATCAGATCGTCAACGCCGGTTTCGGATAAGACCGATTTTAACCCGTTGGCATCAAGCCTGGCTGTCAATGTCATGAAACGGCGCACAGTCAGTGGTAGAGAGGGGTCGATCACCAATCTTTGCGGCACATAGCCAATGCGCAAGCCTGCTTTTCTGGTCACAGTGCCCGCGGATGGTTTTAAAATCCCCAGTGCCATTTTCGCTGTGGTCGATTTTCCCGAACCGTTAGGACCAATCAATGTAACAATTTCACCACGATAAATATCAAGATCAATATCATGGACAAGCCAGTGACCATTGCGTTCAATGCCTGCCTTGGTGAGCGACAGCAGCCATTCTTTATCCATTATTTTATCCTTCGCTGCCACTTTGGCACGTTCAGTTCTGACCTCTCGAGGTCCGGATCACGTTCCGATGCAAAATTTGCCCTCTTCAAGGCTGTCATTTGACCCGATATACACCAAAGGTTGATAGGCAAAATCCTTGAATTTTCTCAACATCAGGCTTAATACAAAATTGTAATGTAATAAAGTAACAAATGTAATAAAGTAACATTTGCAGGATGAAATTGTTTCGGTCTCTTTTTTATGCGCTATTTGCTTGTTCGCTGATTTTTTTGTCAGGAGTTAGCGCGCAAGCGTCGTCGGTGCCGCAAGTGGTGGTTTCCATCAAGCCGCTCCATTCTTTGGTCGCAGCGGTTATGGGCAAACTCGGCACGCCAGCTTTGATTGTAAAACAGGCCGGTTCCGAGCATGGCTATGCACTTAAACCGTCAGATGCAAAAATATTGTCGGAAGCCGATATTATCTTCATAGCAAATCCGGATATGGAGCTTTTTCTTACCAAACCGATCGAAAATCTTGGTGTCAAAGACCGGATGATTGCGCTCTCGGCAGCTCCTGGAGTTGAACTCCTCCCGATCAGAGAGGGTGGCTTGTTTGAAGACCATGGTGATGACCATAATCATGGGGGTGATACGGCTCATGCCATGGATTTTCATTTCTGGCTTGATCCTGAAAATGCCCGAAAGGTCGTCGCTTATGTGGCCGATGTTTTGGCAAAGAAAGATCCCGATCACGCAGAGATCTACCATAATAATGCAAATGCATATGATAAAGTGATTGTCGAAACCGAGCAGAACATAAAACAGTCTGTTGCACCGGTTAGTGACGAGAACTTTATCGTCTTTCATGACGCCTATCAATATTTTGAACATCGCTTCGGTCTTCATGCCATAGGTTCGGTCGCTCTTGATCCAGAACGCCAACCAGGTGCGCAACGGATAAGCGCAATCAAGAACACCATTTTGCAACAAAAAGCGGTGTGTGTTTTCGCCGAACCACAATATCCAAATAAACTGGTCGATATTGTCATCGAAAATACGCCCGCCAAAGTCGGCATGCTTGATCCTCTTGGTCAGTCTTTGCCTGAGGGGGCAGGGCTTTATCCCGAGTTGATTGCAAACCTCGCTGACAATCTGGTCAAATGCCTCACACGCAAATAATAATGATGTGGGTTGACCAGAGAATCGATGTTTTGCACGATTAATCGGAGCGGCAGATTTGGCCAGCCGGTTTATTCGTTATTAAAGGGCAGATAAATAAGCTCACCGCATTCATATCTTACCTATCAATTGCCCGAACAACGCTGGTTGCAGTTTAAATAGGTTGGTCAGCACGTTTTACGACAGTTTCGAATTTCGAACCGATATCAATCGGGATAGAAAACGATGACAGCGTATTGATGCTGTGTTTCGGCGGCAGGATTTTCGAAATCAATACCGGAAAGACTATAGCCTATATAAAAGCTCTGCCTTTATTCGCATCCGAAAACTGAAGGGATTTCATTTCCGTCGGACTGATTCTTGAATGACAATCGGTGATTCTTGAGAATCACACATTGATTCTGCCAAAAACTCCCTATTTTTCTAAAAAACTAAAATTTTCGGGAATTTTCGTCCTTGAAAATGCCCTTTTGGAACATTTGAACTTCATTTTCATTATAACCCGCAGCTAAAATTCGGTTCCTCTGGGCGAATTTTTACGGTGCAATTGTGAGTTGACACACGCCAAGATTGAATCGACAAAAAAAGTTCATTTTTTTTAGAGAAGGCTGTTGACTCTGGGGGAAAGAGAGGTCTATATGAGCGCCACAACGAGGGCGGTACGC
>NZ_JACFOY010000003.1 GCF_016102285.1 Bartonella sp. M0177
TAGCTTCTCTGATCTTTACGATATTTAGCCTCGTGCTTCCTCTTCAATTGTTATATAACGGGCAGGCCACTCTTGAATGGTCTGTCTGAATTGTTATATTGAATTTAGCCAACCGGCTTTTGTAATATTCCGCTATAGCGTCTTTCTCCTTATAGCGGTCGGTTTTGCGGTTTCTGTTCTCCGGGCTCTCTTCGCCCCTTACAGCTTCTCGTAAAAACCTTATCCTTGGCGCGGGGTGGAGCAGCCCGGTAGCTCGTCAGGCTCATAACCTGAAGGCCGCAGGTTCAAATCCTGCCCCCGCA